>NZ_VEWL01000001.1 GCF_006376685.1 Ochrobactrum teleogrylli
GTGCGGCAACGCATGCAGCTTACCGGTACTAATAGCTCGATCGACTTGATCACTCCCATTTACAATATCCATCGAACAACGTTCGAGGATGAAGGCAATATGGCAGTAGGGCAATAAGGCAATATGTTGCCCAAAACCCTTAACCATCGCCTGCACAGAAAGACAAAGCACCAAGGCATAGGACAAGCGCAGCCTAAACATACTGCCCTATTCCCCTACTGCCTTACTGCCCTAAACCAGCTTCTCAATTTGTGTTCTTCGCCGACCTGGTGGTTATGGCGGAGCGGCTGCACCCGATCCCATTCCGAACTCGGCCGTGAAACGCTCCAGCGCCAATGGTACTTCATCTTAAGATGCGGGAGAGTAGGTCGCTGCCAGGTCTGCCAAGCACACAAATCAAAACATCTTCTCAAATCATACAAAACACTCCAAACATGCGATAATCGCCAAAAATACCGACTACAACAAATAAGTGAGACAGGCTCGGAGCAGCCCGTTCGGCCTAAAATCGATACTCAATCGATTTTTTAACGGCCTCACCTCATCAGGCTACGCCTGACTTCGCTCCCGGGCCATTGAGGTCTGCACTTAATAACGCGGGGTGGAGCAGCCCGGTAGCTCGTCAGGCTCATAACCTGAAGGCCGCAGGTTCAAATCCTGCCCCCGCAACCGAACTTCCTAAATCACTTCCCTATCAGATATCGCTGCCGGAAAGCTTCGCTTACCACACCGCACTCGCCCCTCCTTCCTCGGATCAGAACCTGAACGGTGAGCAGGAAAAAATTGATCCAGCGAGTCAATTCCCCGACCAACGGGGCAATCCTGCCAACGCAACCAAATCATCACAAAAGCCCCGCAAAAACAATGCGGGGCTTTCCGCGTTCTAAGGGTGAATAAAGGAAGGGGAGGGCAGATTGCGACCAGGGAAGCGCGTTCTAAAAGTCGTGCAGCCTAACAGATCGTCGATACCTCAACATGCATTAAGATGCCGCGTTGCTTTATCGAACAGCTTATCACTGTCTAATAATGTGAATGATGACAGGGTTTTCGCTGGCAGGGTGGGGACCGACAAAATCAGTGCAACAAAAAAAGCCGCATCTTCAGGCGGCTTTTCGTTAGAAACAGAAACAGTTTCAGTTCACAAGATCCCGGCCTTTGGTTTCAGGTGTGGTGATCATCACATAGATCGCTGGAATGGCCATCAGTGTTGCATAGACCGCAACCGCGAAGGGTGTACCGAGTATTTCGAGCAACCATGTGCCAATAATGGGGGCGAGCGCTCCGCCGAGGACTGTGGCGACCGAATAGGATGTCGACATAGCTGTATAGCGAACACGTGCAGGGAAGAGTTCGGTAAAATAGGCCGACATGCCGCCCACGATAATGCCGTGGAAAGAGAGCGTCAGTACCGTTGCCCATGTAAGCGTTGCAGTGTCTGCGCCGGGAGGCAGGCTGAAAAGCCAGAAGCCAGCGCCGATACCGCCGACGAGCCCCACCAGCGTGACTGCCCGGCGTCCGATCCGGTCAGCGGTCGCGCCAGCGGCGAGGATGACCGCGACTTCGGCAATCGAGCCGATGAATAGTGCGCCAAGTGCTGCCTCACGTGGCACCTTGAGAAACACAGTGGCCAATACGATGAAGAATGTGGAGAAGAGGTAGAACAGCGCGCTTTCGCCAGCCTTGACGAACAGGACGCGGAGCATGTTTCCGCCCTGGGTCGAAATTGCTTCGCGCAACGGGGCTTTGACCGGCTCGGTCTTCTGTTCCTGAAGTTGGACGAAGGCGGGCGATTCTTCGACCTTGCGACGGACCCAAAGGCCAAGACCGATCAACAGGATGGAAGCAATGAATGGGATACGCCATGCCCATTCGATAAAGGCTTCCGATCCGAAATGACCGATGACGGCACCGATAACGGCTGTGGCGATCACATTGCCAGCCGGTCCGCCGATCATCGGAAAGCCGGTCCAAAGCCCACGTTGTTTGGCTGGAAGGCTTTCCGCAATCAGCACCAGTGCGCCAGTGGATTCACCACCAATGGCAAAGCCTTGCAGCAGGCGCATGAGAAGAAGCAGGAGCGGTGCAAACACACCGATCTGCTGGTAGGTTGGGAGCAGGCCCATTGCGACCGTCGCGCCGCCCATCAGGAATAGGCTGATGACGAGCGCCTGTTTGCGGCCGATCCTGTCACCCAGAACGCCGAAGAACCAGCCACCCGCCGGGCGGGCAATGAACCCCACGGCCTGGGTGGACAGGGCTGCGATCAATCCGGTGATCGGATCGACAGCCGGAAAAAATGCGGTGTTGAAAACAAGCGCGGCGCAAAAGGCGAAAACCGCGAAATCATACCACTCGATGATCGTGCCGGTGCTGGCCGCGAAAAGAAGTCGTATCGACGATTTTTGCGTCTGCGCGGCGTCCACTGTCCCCGCCGGTGCTGATGTGCTCATGGGTGCTCCTCCGCTGCACAGAATTTTAAAAGCCGGTTCCTCGATACCGGCTCCCTATAATCGTATCATTTGCAACGATGTCAAGTTCATTGCAATAGCAACGTTACATATGCAATGAACTGGAGTGGCTTTTTTAGAAGGTATGCAGACCGCAGTAGCGGCGGGCAACGTTTAATAGTGGTGTGAACCGTCTGGGGAGCAGTCGATGTTTGAGGTGTTCCGTGGGCCGCAATCTTTACGATCTTCGGATGGGCCGTGTTTGTGAAAAAGCCTTTGAAATTGTTCGTCCATTCCGTGAAACTGTTTGAAATGCAAAGACTTTGTGAGGGGCATGTAATGCGTATGGAAACGTTCTTTCCCTATCGGCTTGCGATTGTCGCGGAAGCATTTTCCCGGCAACTCGTTGCAGTCTATGGCCATAAATATGGGCTGATGCGAGAAGAATGGCGTTTCTTGTTTCTGCTTGCGGAGGCAGGGTCCATCGATTCGGTGCAGCTAGCCCAGCGCACATCGCTCGACAAGGTGCAGGTCAGCCGCGCCGCCAGTCGGCTTGAGGCAAAAGGTCTGATTGTCCGCGCCGTATCCGAAGAAGACCGGCGTTTGCGGCACTATGCCATCACGAATGCGGGACAGGCCCTGTTTCAACAAGTCTTTGGCGAGGTCGATGCCAGGGCCAATGCCATATTGGGCGCCATGTCCGAGCGGGACAGGCAGGCGCTGGAAACCGGCATTGCCGCGCTGCACAACGCCGTAAGGCAGGTGACTGCGGCAGAATAAGACGAACCCTATCGCGCGGGGTGTGCGCCGGAGAGGCGCGCGAGCCCGTCGAGAAAATGCCCGGCGTCCGGGCCCAGCTCTTTCAGGATCTCCGCCTGAAATTCGTCGGCGATCTTGCCAAGGCGATGCATCAGCTCTTCCCCCTTGGGGGTGAGGGCGAGTACAATCAATCTGCGGTCGATATTGTTATCCGACTTGTGCAGCAGGCCAGCACTTTCCAAACGCGTTGCAGCCCGGCTGACAATCGACTTGTCGAGATTGACGCGGGTGTTGATGTCGCGAATGCTGACTTCGCCGCTACGATAGAGATGCGCCAGCACGCGCCATTCGGGAATGGTCAGCCCTGCCTCGGCGGCGTAGCGTCTTGAAAACCGCTCGCTGATCCGCTGTGCCACGACACTCAGCTGATAGGGCAGGAAACTGTCGAGTTCGAACGCCATGCACGTCTCCTTTTTGCAGGAAAGGAGCAGAGTTTCATTGCAAATACAACGGAAAAACAAGCTCTGCACAAGAAGCGTTGACTTCGTTGCATTCGCAACGTTATTATCGTTGTTAGTGCAACGAATTTGCCGGGAGGAATAATCATGACCATTCAAGCGATCCCGCAGGGCATGGTCCGCGCATCGGTAACGACCGGAACCGTGGAGGGCTACATGCCCGGTTTCGGCAACGACTTTGAAACCGAAGCGCTGCCGGGCGCATTGCCGCAAGGCCAGAATTCACCGCAGAAATGCAATTACGGGCTTTATGCCGAGCAGCTGTCCGGCACCGCTTTCACCGCGCCCCGCGGTCAGAACGAGCGGACCTGGTGCTATCGCATTCGCCCGTCCGTTCATCATACGGGCCGTTTCAAGCTGATCGACGTGCCGTACTGGAAAACTGCGCCCAATCTGCCGGTCGGCGATCCGCAGCGGCGCAATATCACCAGTCTTGGCCAGTATCGCTGGGACCCCATCCCGTTGCCGGGGTCGGACGAAGACCTGACATGGATCACCGGCATGCGCACCATGACCACGGCGGGCGATGTGAACATCCAGATCGGCATGGCAAGCCATGTCTATCTGATCACCCGCTCGATGGAGGACGAATATTTTTACTCCGCCGACAGTGAATTGCTGATCGTACCGCAGGAAGGTCGTCTGCGTTTCTGCACGGAGCTTGGTATCATCGATCTTGAGCCCAAGGAAATCGCCATTATCCCGCGCGGTCTTGTCTATCGCGTCGAGGTGCTTGAGGGGCCATGCCGCGGTTTCGTCTGCGAGAATTATGGCCAGAAATTCGATATGCCGGGCCGTGGTCCTATCGGCGCCAACTGCCTTGCCAACCCGCGCGATTTCAAATCGCCGGTTGCAGCCTATGAAGACAAACAGGCGCGCTCGCGTGTTGTCATCAAATGGTGCGGCCAGTTCCACGAGACATGGATCGACCATTCGCCGCTCGACGTTGTGGCGTGGCATGGCAATTACTGCGCCTATAAATATGACCTGCGCACCTATTCTCCGGTCGGGGCGATTCTGTTCGACCATCCCGATCCGTCGATCTTCACAGTACTGACAGCACCGTCGGGTCAGGAAGGCACGGCCAATATCGACTTCGTGCTGTTTCGCGAACGCTGGCTGGTGGCGGAACATTCATTCCGCCCGCCATGGTATCACAAGAACATCATGTCCGAGCTTATGGGCAATATTTATGGCGTCTACGATGCCAAGCCGCAGGGCTTCGCGCCGGGCGGCATCAGCCTGCACAATTGCATGTTGCCGCACGGGCCGGACCGCGACGCATTTGAAGGCGCGTCGAATGCGGAACTGCGCCCGGAAAAGCTCGACAATACGATGAGCTTCATGTTCGAGACCCGCTTCCCGCAGCATCTGACAGAATTCGCCGCGCACGAGGCCCCCATGCAGGAAGAATACATCGAGGTCTGGGACCATCTCGAAAAGAAGTTCGACGGCACGCCCGGCGTGAAGTGAAGCGCGATGCATCGGGTGCTTCGGTTTCCAATTCCGGGCACTCGAAGACGATGATTTTGAAATGAGGAGATGGACATTGGCTTTGATCCGGTCCTGGGTGGAGAGCGCCAATCATGCAGATTGCCCCTTTCCCCTGAACAATCTGCCCTATGGTGTGTTTTCGGTCGACGGTGATGCACCGCGTTGCGGCGTTGCCATTGGCGATATGATACTCGATCTCGATAAATGCGAAGCGGCGGGCCTCATCGATGCCGATGGCACTTTCGCCCAGCCGCAGCTCAATGGCTTCATGGCGTTGGGCCGCGCCAGATGGGACGAGGTGCGGGTAGCGCTGACGGAGCTTTTGCGTGAAGGCGGCGACACCAGCCTGCCCTTGATGCCAATGGCCGATGCGCGGTTACATCTGCCGATCCGCGTGACGGAATTTACGGATTTCTACGCATCGAAAAATCATGCCTTCAACGTGGGCGTGCTGTTTCGCGGGCCGGAAAACGCTTTGCCGCCGCAATGGACCCATATGCCGATCGGGTATAATGGCCGCGCCTCCTCTGTGGTGGTGACGGGCACGCCGATCCGCCGCCCCATGGGACAGACCAAAGGCGAACAGGGGCCGGTATGGGACCGCTGTAAAAAGCTCGATCTGGAACTGGAGTTGGGCGCGATCGTCGGCATCGACAGCACGATGGGCGAACGCGTTAGCGTCGAGCAGGCGGAGGACATGATCTTCGGCTATGTGCTGCTCAATGACTGGTCCGCCCGCGATATCCAGGCTTGGGAATATCAGCCGCTGGGGCCTTTCCAGTCAAAGGCTCTGGGGACGACCATTGGTGCATGGGTTGTGACGCAGGCCGCACTTGAGCCGTTCCGCAGCGCAGGCCCGGAGCGCGTCAATCCGCTTCTGCCTTATCTGCAGGAAGACCGGCCGGGATTGTACGATCTCGCCATCGGCTGGACCATGAACGGCCAACGCATGGCAGAGACAAATTACAATGTCATGTATTATTCGAGCGCGCAGCAACTGGCACACCATACCGAAACCGGCTGCCCGATGCGGGTTGGCGATCTGCTTGGTTCCGGCACGATTTCCGGGCCGAGCCTTGAACAGACCGGCGCGCTTCTGGAAATGACGCAGAACGGCAAGAAACCGGTTACGGTGAATGGCGAAAGCCGCACCTTCATCGAGGACGGCGACGAGATTGCCTTGTTCGCAGAAGCCAGAGGCGATGGCTATCGCATCGGTTTTGGACCCTGCGTCGGCCAGATTCTTCCGGCACAGCCATGACGGTGACTTTATATGATTACTGGCGCTCGTCTTCGGCCTATCGCGTTCGTCTCGCGCTGGCCTTGAAGGGGATCGCCTATGATCGGGTGCCGGTAGACCTCACTGCGGGTGCGCAGTTTTCGCCCGAGCATCTGGCGCTGCATCCGCAGGGTCTTGTGCCCGTTCTGAAAATTGACGGGCTGGTGCTGGTGCAGTCGCTGGCGATCATCGAATATCTGGAAGAGACGCGGCCAGACCCGGCCCTGCTGCCGCGCGATGCAGCGGGCAGGGCGCATGTCCGCGCATTGGCCGAGGCAGTCGCCTGCGAAATCCATCCGGTTTCCAACCTTCGGGTCTTGGCGCAGGTCGAAGCCATTGGTGGCAAGGAAGCCCGCGCAGCGTGGAACAAGGATAATATTGCTCGTGGTCTGGCTGCTTTCGAAAAGCTGCTCGACCATCGGGGTTTTGAAGGTCGCTTCTGTTATGGTGAAGCGCCGGGCATGGCCGATTGTGTGCTGGTTCCCCAGCTTTACAATGCAAGCCGTTGGGGCGTCGAATGGGAGAACCTTCCGCGTATTGCGGCAGTGGCAAAGGCTTGCGGAGAGCTACCGGCCTTTGAGGCTGCTGCTCCGGACCAGTTTCGGCCAGAATAGGCAGTTTGCATAGACAGACAGAAAATCCCGGCACAAGTGCCGGGATTTTTGTTTTCGGCATCAGCTTTTTGCTGCCGTGACATTGATCGTGACGGCAATCGTCTTGGACACCCATTCCGCAGCCGGATCGGAAAACATCCCGAGATTAAGCGCTGCGCGATCAAGCTCGATATTGCCGTCCACGGTGGCGATGTTACCTTCCGGTTTGTAGGTAAAGGGCAGAACGACCGGCACGGCCTTGTTCTTGATCGTCAGGATAGCGTCGGCTTCATAGCGCTCGCCACCGAGCGAGCGGAAGTTCTTGGTTTCGAAATGCGCTTCTGGAAAGCGCCGGGGATTGAACCATTCCCCATTCTTGAGCGAACTTTCCTGCGTGGCATCGCCGGTTGTGGCCGAGCCGGTATTGACTGTGATCACGGCTTTCGATCCGGCAAGATTGTCGGGATCGAAGCGAATATTGCCGGTCCACTCGCTGAAATGCCCGGCGAAGTCCTTGCCTGCATGGGTGCCGGTGAAGCGGATGGCCGATACAGCCGGATCAATAGCCCAGCTGGTGGCATTGGCGTCTGCCGTTGTGGCTTCTGCGGCTGGGGAGGCCGCCACCGGCGTCGCTTCTGCGACGGTCAGCTGTGCTGGCGGAGGGGTGGTGGGCAGATGCATGGTAAAACCCGCAAGCCCGATCATGACGATGAAGGCGATCCCTAGGCCGCTTGGCAACATCGCCCTTCCGGGAAGCGCCGTGTCCCCATGATCTTTCGCGCGCAGGAAAGGCAGCATCTGGGCCAGCACGCCGTCGCGGTCGATCAGCTGGTGTTTCAGCGCGGCGGCAACATGCAGGACAATGAGAGCGGCACCCCCATAGGCCATATAAGCATGGGCGCCCATGGCACCGAAGGCAACATTGCGCATGCCGTCCATGGCTGGAATTGGTGGAACGTCGAACAGACCGAACCACGAGGTCGATACCATCAGCGGGCGATCCGTGCTGATCGCCCAGCCGGTCGAGACATAGACCCAGCCGGTCAGTGGAATGGCCAGCAGCAGTGCATAAAAGGCAATGTGGGTTGCGCGCGCCAGCACGCGTTCCCAGTCCTTCATGTCCGATGGCAGTGCCGGAACCGGGTGGGTCAGACGCCAGATCACGCGAAGCAGGGTCAGGGCCAGAATGGCGAAGCCGATGGATTTATGCAGCTGGAACAGCTGATAGGCGAGCTGCTGCGTGTCCGGCTTGTTGATGGCCCTCACCATCCACCAGCCCATCGGGATCATGGAAATGACGAGAATGGCAATCGCCCAATGCAACAGAATGGCAGTCGCGCTGTAGCGGGAGGACGTTGAGCGGGGATGAGTGTTCATGATCATCCTGACGGGTCAGGGCCCAGATGCCGTCATTGCGACACCGGGCAAAAACTTCGTGATTGAAATGTCGCAAGCCCACCGGCCCGGCTTGGGAGGAGGCGCAGCCGGTGGGTTTCAGTCAAGCGCGCGTCAGCTCGCTTCCTGAATGAACTCCCCATCGAAACGAATGGTGATTTCCGGGCCGACCGGGCCAAGCGGCTGACCGAATTCGGTGCGGTTGAAAGTGCCTTCAGCGGCAAATCCGACCGCAGGCACGCCTTCATAGGGATGGCTGTCGATTGCGCCTTGGAGCGTCGCCTTCAGTGTGACGGGCTTCGTCACCCCCAGAAACGTGAGGTCGCCTGTGACGTCAGCCGTTGTTGCGCCGGTCGACGTAACCTTGGTGGACTTGAAGGTGATTGTCGGGTGGGCGTCACTGTTCAGGAAGTTGGGCGAGCGGCTGACATCTTCGTCCCAGGTTGCATAACCGGAAGAGGCATGCGTGGCCTTGTAGTCCGCCGGATAGGCAGTGGCGACGGAAGTGGGATCGATGGTCACTTCGATCGAGGAATTTTCGATTTTGGCCGGGTCGAGCTTCAACGTAGCCTCGAACTTGTTGAAGCGGGCGGTATAGTTGGAAATCTGGTTATGCCTCAGGGACCACAGCAAGGCTGCATGTGTCGGATCAAGCTTGTAGGTGCCAGCCGGTGCTGTTGCCTCGCTTGCCGCCGATTGGGCGAAGGAAACGCCCGTTGTTGCGCCGAGCATTCCCAGAGCGATGACTGCAGAGAAAATGCGCTGCCCGTTCGTTTTCATAACCAAGAATCCCTTCTGTTTTGATTGACAGGAGGATTATGAAAAATGAGGGCATACACGTTGAAATGAATTAATGTTGAGGAACTTCCTCTTGAAATGAATAGCCATCGAAACGGTTCATTTGAATGGTTTCCGAGAGAGCCGATCCGATAGTAATATTAGAATATTATTTTAGAGAAATCGGCAATACGGTATAATTTTCCGATATTTATAGCGGCCTTTTCTGGGGGAATACGTGCAAAACCACCCTTATCGGATTTAATTTCGCCGACGCGACAGGTCGATTCAGCCGCAGCAAGCGAACCACATTTAGCCGGCCAAGGCGGCGCTCAGCAGCAACGCGCCGGTAAGCGCGATGAAAAGGGCGGCGCAGACCTCGATTGCTGCCTTCAATCGCCCGGACATGGCGTTGCTGCCCGCAAAACGCAGGGCGACATTCTTGGCTGTGACCGCCAGTGTGGCGAGAAAAGCCACGGTGAGAAACGTGCCGAAGGCCATGGCGAAAACGGAGAGTAATCCGCCCAGCATCAGGCCGTTGAGCAGCGCGAAGGTCAGCACGATCAGGGCCCCGGAACAGGGGCGAAGACCGACCGAAAAAATCGCCGACCAGGCCGTTGTCCAGTTGAAGTCGTCGCCAAGTGTCGAGGGATCGGCGATATGGGCATTGCCACAGGCGGCGCAGACATCGCTATCCCCGATGAAGGCGTGGTCCGTCGCAGTCGCCGCCGCTGCGGCTGGCTTGTAGTTGAGCTTGACCGTGCTGCCGCCTGCTGCCGCGCGCGTGGCCTGCGAAATGCTGCCCTGCCATGCCGGGCCGCTTGCCATGGCCGGTTGCGGTGCACTCGCAAAAAGCGGTGCTGCGTTTTTGGGTTTGCGGAACAGAAGCGGCAGCTTGCGGGCCAGAAGCCACAGGCCGAAGAACAGGACCAGCGCGAAGCTGGCAATCTCCATATAGCGCGCCGTCTGGTTCATAGAAATGCCGGTGCCGCGCAGCACGAGCCATGCGAGGCCAACAACGACAATCGCCATAATGGCCTGCAACAGCGACGAGATGAAAGACAGGAAAATGCCGCGCCGCAGCGCTGTTTCATTGGCGATCATATAGGAGGAGATCACCGCCTTGCCGTGGCCGGGACCGGCGGCATGAAATATGCCATAGATGAAGGAAAGAGCGATGAGGATGGACGCCTGCCACGGGTCTTCGCGCATGGCTTTCAGCGCGGTGGTCATGGCCAGATAGAATGCGCGCTGCTGCTCGTTCATCCAGAGAATGATATGCGCGAACGGTCCGGTCGGCGTCATGGCCACTTCATTCGCACCGATGCCCAGCGACGATTGCGCAAGCGCCTGCGCGGCGAGGATCGTCAGACCAAAAGTGAGTATGAGCGTTGCCGTTTTCTTCATCGGCTCGTCTATCCTTTCGCGGCGCAGTCGATTTCAAGGCGGGTGGCGAAAATCTTCGACATGTCGGTACCCGCCGGATCGTTGAAGAAGGCCTCGGTCAGCGTTGCCTGATTTTGCGCGATGGCCTGATCGGGATCGGGGCGCACGACGGTCGATTTGCAGCCCTGCGGCAAACCCTTCACCACAAGTTCCTTGTCGTCCACATAGTCAATCGCGGTATAGAATGTCGGGTCATAGACGCCGAAACTCACCTTGTGGCCGGGCTGCAGCTTGAGCGGCTTGGCGGGCTTGCTGGTGAAGACGATCAGCAGGCGGTTGTCGGTAAAGGTCGCGGCAAGATCGTTGGGTCTCACCATCGCGACATCCTTGCCATCCTCCTGAACGGTCTGGAAATATTTGAACTCTGCAATGGATTCATTGATGACATGGCCGAGATCGATCAGCTCTTTATGGTCGAGCTTGAGATCGCCATTCTTGTCGAATTCCATCAGCACGGTTGACGAAAACACATCGTCGAAGCGCCAGACATGGGCGAGCTGCTGAACCGTGCCGTCCGGCGCAATGGTGAGTTCCAGACGCGCTTCGGCAAAGACATGCGGGTGGGCAAGCGCCGCCGTCGGCACGAGGCCAGCAGCCAGAAGGGCCGCTGTGGTGGTCCGGGCGAACCGGGCTTTGAACCGCGATGACGAAACCTGCATATAGTCTTTCCGTAAGTACTACCTAATGCTCGAAGCCGAAGACGGCGAAAGTGGGACACATAGCCCAAAACGCCGATAGTTTTATGAAGTCGGGCTTTTCGCGGCTCCGCCTTGCTCCCGTTCCTTGAACCATTGCGTAAGAAAATCCACAAGCGCGCGGATTTTCGCCGGCAGATAGCGCCGATGCGGATAGACCGCATAGATGCCGCCGTCCCGCACGATAAATTCGTCGAGACAGGCGACCAGCCTGCCGCGCTCGATTTCTTCTTCGGCGATGAAGGCGGGCAGCGAACAGAAGCCGAGCCCCGCCAGAGCGGCGTTTTTGGTGGCGACCGGGCTGTTGACCTCGATGGGGCCATTGACCGGCACGGTCATCATCGAGCCATCCGTGTTGCGAAAGTGCCAGTTGTTGCGTGAGCGGGCATTGGTGTCGATGATGCAGGGCCTGTCGGTCAGGTCTTCCGGTCGTTCGGGCTTGCCGACGCGGGCGATCAGCGCCGGTGCACCGCACAGGATGGAATGGAAAGGCGAAAGCCTCTTCGCGATGAGGGAAGAATCCTGCAAGCGCGTGATGCGGATCGCGAGGTCGAAACCTTCCTCGACCAGATCGACAAAGCGGTCGTCCAGCCGCACGTCGAGCACGATTTCAGGATGCGCAAGGCAGAAATCAATTAGCGACTGGCCGATCACCGCATCGGCAAAGGTGCGCGGCGCGGACAGTTTTATGCGCCCGCGGGCGTCGGAGCTGGTTTCACTGACGGCATCCTGAAGCGCGTCGATTTCGCGGATGATTTCCACCGCCCGGTGGTAATAGGTGTGCCCCGCCTCGGTCAGCGAAAACTGGCGCGTGGTGCGGTTGAGAAGGCGTGCGCCCAGCTCGTCTTCCAGCTCGCGCACATATTTGGACAAAAGGGCTTTGGAGCGCCCGATTTTTCGCGCTGCGGCAGAAAACCCTTCCGCCTCCACCACGTCGATAAAGGCGCGCATACGTGTCAGCGTGTCCATCTGTTTTAGCCCCGCGTTTCAAGAATGGTTTTGCCAAGCGCGATCAGCGCCCGGTCGCTGCCACGTGGCCCGATGAGAGATATGCCGAAGGGCGCGCCGTGCACTTCGCCCAGCGGCCCAAGTGGTAATGTGATTTGCGGCAGGCCCGAAAGCACCGAAAGACAAAGCAAGCGCAATGCCTGCTCACGATAGGCCTGCAAGGCCTCGAAAGGTTCGTTTGCGAGCGGTGCCGCTCCGGGGACCGTGGGCAAAGCAAGCACGGCATGATCGCCGATGATCGCCTCAAGCTCCTGTGTGAAACGCGCGCGCCTCGTCCGCTGTTGGGCCACGATATCGGGCGTCATCTGCGATCCATAGGTAAAGCGATCAACGACACCCGGGCCGAGCTGGCGTTCGCCGGAGGATATCCATGCGCCGTGGCTTGCCCAGGCTTCGGCGCCCTGTATCTGCCGGAAGGCGAGATAAAGTTCGTCGATGGACAGGGTTGGCTGGCTCGCCGCCTTAAGGCCCGAAAAATGCGGGCGAATTGCCCCGAACATGGCGCGATAGGCGTCGGTTTCCGCCTGTCCGAGCAGAAGCTGCTCCAGAACCGGCATATAGAGAAGCTGGGTCAGCTGAAACGACTGTTCGTCTTCACCCAGCAGGACCGCGCCCACCTTTTCATAAAGCGAGACGTCGCGTGCAAACCAGCCGATCGTATCGAGTGACGGTGCGAGCGGCATGATGCCTTCAAGCGGGATGCGGCCGTGGGTGGTGCGCAGGCCAACAAGGCCACAGAAACTGGCAGGCGCGCGGATCGACCCGCCCGTATCGGAGCCGAGCGCAATATCGGCGATCCCGCCTGCGACTGCCGCCGCGGAGCCCGACGACGACCCGCCCGTCACGCGGTCCGGCGCGGCAGGATTGATGGGATGGGGATAATGCGAATTCTGCCCCATCAGCGAAAAGGCAAGCTCGTCCGTCTGGGCCTTGCCGATGACTTCGGCACCAGCGCCAAGCAGCTTTTCGACCACGGGCGCGGATTTTTGAGCGGGGGGTGATTCGGCCAGAATCTGCGGATTGCCGCATCCGGTGACCATTCCAGCCAGATCATAGATGTCCTTGACCGCCAGCCGCTCGCCGAAAAGCGGTCCATTTTCCGCGTGGGGAAGGGGATTTTCGGGCTTTGCGATGATCGCATTGAAAGGATCGAAGGTGGTCATTGTTCACCATTAGGGGCAGGAATCTGCCGTTATGCTGAATAGAAAGTGAAAATTTCCGATGGAATGTTTCACTCTTACTGAACAATGGCAAGCGCGCTTTGCCTCCAAAAAGGTCGAAAAATAAATTCGTTTCGACAAAGATTTGTCATTGAATGGTCACGGCTTTGCGCTTATATCGCCCTTGCCCAAAGTCGCACGTGCCTGTGGGTGTCCGCCGATCCTCGAATGGTGAGGAATTCGGTACGGTACCTGGACCTAACCGCTCCAGTCGATCTGTTGGCCAACCGCCAGATCGAGGACATCTTGAAGCAACGACGGTGCGGGCCTTTCTGGTGTCTTTCGGCTGTCCAAAAGCCGAAATTACTGAAGAGGCACACCTTCATTGCCGGTAGTGCGGATGCGGTTCTCCAATTCCAATCCAAGGCAGACAAAGCGGAATAACGCG
This sequence comes from Ochrobactrum teleogrylli, assembly GCF_006376685.1. Classification (GTDB taxonomy): domain Bacteria; phylum Pseudomonadota; class Alphaproteobacteria; order Rhizobiales; family Rhizobiaceae; genus Brucella; species Brucella teleogrylli. The sequence continues at coordinate 14,020 of NZ_VEWL01000001.1, forward strand.
GATCTAGCGTTGTTCCAACGCCGCATGCTCTTTCGTGTGATATCAGCGCCTCCAAAGGCTGACTTCGCGGCGAGGGTCTCATGCACCTTTGTCTCTTAGAGAATTGCCTGCCCCTTGGGGGTGGGTCGATGGTCTAAGTATTTGTTTTTATGCGCGTTTGTCAGAAAAGGCAGCAACTTTTCGCGATTGCGCACCAAAAACGGCCCGGTTAGGGTCGCCGCAGGAGAACGACCATGGCTACACAGCGCATTATTGATTTCCTCAACACCCGTCGTCCGGACGGTCCCTGCCTCGTCGTCGACACCGATGTTGTCCGCGAGAACTATCAGAGCTTTGAGAAGGCATTGCCCTATTCCCGCATTTTCTATGCGGTGAAGGCCAATCCTGCGCCGGAAATCCTGCGCCTGCTCGCTTCGCTCGGTTCCTGCTTCGATACCGCTTCGGTTGCCGAGATTGAGATGGCGCTGGAAGCCGGCGCAACGCCGAACCGTATTTCCTACGGCAACACCATCAAGAAAGAGCGCGATATTGCGCGCGCTTTCGAGCTGGGCATCCGTCTCTACGCGGTCGATTGCGTGGAGGAAGTCGAGAAGGTTGCGCGCGCCGCTCCCGGCAGCCGCGTGTTCTGCCGCGTTCTGACCGACGGTGAAGGCGCCGAATGGCCGCTGTCGCGCAAGTTCGGCTGCGTGCCTGCAATGGCCGTGGACGTGCTGCGTCATGCCAAGGTGTTCGGTCTCGACGCTTATGGCGTGTCGTTCCATGTCGGCTCGCAGCAGACGGACCTTTCCGCCTGGGACCGCGCGCTTGGCGATGCGGCATCGGTGTTCCGCACCCTTGCCGATGAAGGCATCGTGTTGCGCATGGTCAATATGGGCGGCGGTTTCCCGACCCGTTACCTCAAGGACGTGCCGACCGCTCAGGCTTACGGCATGGCGATCTTCGACGCGCTGTCCAAGCATTTCGGCAACCGCATCCCGGAAACCATCATCGAACCGGGCCGCGGCATGGTCGGCAATGCAGGCGTGATCAAGACCGAAGTGGTTCTGGTCTCCCGCAAGGCGGACAACGACAATGTGCGCTGGGTCTATCTCGACATTGGCAAGTTCGGCGGTCTGGCCGAAACCATGGACGAGGCGATCCGCTATCAGATCGTGACCCCGCATGACGGTAGCGAAACCGAGCCTTGCGTACTGGCTGGCCCGACCTGCGACAGTGCGGATGTTCTTTACGAAAAGACGCCGTATCCGCTGCCGGTCTCGCTGACCATCGGTGACGAAATCCTCATCGAAGGCACGGGTGCTTACACCACCACCTATTCGGCGGTGGCGTTCAACGGCTTCGAACCGCTCCGATCCTACGTCATCTGATCTTTCAGGTTTAACCCTGAGGATCCTCTCAATCTGTCTGGTGCCGCAAGGCACTGGACAGGGTGTGCTGCTGCCGCTTTGCGGGGATAGATGTGATGAATGCAATTCACGATTTTCAGGACAATGATGCCGCTGGCTTCGTGCCGGGCTTTGCCCCCGTTGCTGCGCCTGCTTTTGCGATAGCGGGCGAGACGGTAGAGCATGTGCTGGCGCGCGAGGCGCTGCTCGACCGTGCCATGGGCGAAGGCCGTCGCAGAAAGTCTTCGGAAAAGCTGCGTCGCGGTCGTCTTCCCGCCGCAGGGCTGGCCTTTGCTGCCGAAAGCGCCGATGGCGCTCTTTCTGGCACCGTTCGCCTGTGGAATGTGCAGGCTGGCATCGACGCCTTCGGCTTTCCGGTTGCCGCGCTGCTGCTTGGGCCGCTGGCTGTGGATCCGTCGGCTGCCGGTTGCGGCATGGGTTCGGCCCTGATGCGTCATGCGATTGCCGAAGCAAGCACGCTTGGCCATGGCGCGATCCTGCTGGTGGGGGATCCGGAATATTACGAGCGTTTCGGCTTCACGGCAGAAAAGACCGGCGAACTGGCCATGCCCGGCCCTTATGAAAAGCGTCGTTTTCTGGCGCTTGAACTGAAGCCCGGCCACCTCGACGGTGCCCACGGCGTTCTGCGGGCAAGTGGCCGCAAGGTGCCGCGCGCCGCCTGAGACTATCTTGAAAGCCGCAGCAGCCGTCCGAAATTGCGGACGGCTGTGATGGCAAGCCCCGCCAGAAGACCGGCGATCAATCCTGCAATCACCACCAGCTTGCGCGATTTTCCCGAAGGATCGAGCGGCGGACGCGCTTCCGAAAGCACACGGATATTGACCGTGTTGAGGCCTTCCTGTTCGCCAGTTTCGCGCGAGCGCAGGAGGAAGGCTTCATAGACGGAGCGCCGCGCTGCCGCTTCCCGCTCCAGTTCGCGCAGCTTGACCAGATCGCCATTATTATTGGCCTGTTGGGCTTTCAACTGCGCCAGACGAGCCGACAATTCCTTCTCCTGCTGAACCGAACGTTGCACCTCGACCTGAAGCGAGGAACGCACGCGGCGCAGTTCGGCGTCGATATCGCCGAGGATTGCGCCTGCCTGCGATTGCGCCTGTATCAATTGCGGATGGCGCGGCCCCAATTGCGAGGACATGCCGTTGGCCGCCTGTCTTGCCTGCGCATATTGCGCGCGCAAAGTGGTCAGTGTGTTGGAACGCAACTCTTCCGGCAATGTACCGGCCACCACATTGTCCGATGTGGCGCTGTTCATCACCTGCGTGCGGGCCTGCAACCGCATCGTTTCGGCGCGCTGGTTGGAAAGCTGCTGGTTGAGGTAGCTCAAATCGCTATCGCTGATCAGCTTGCCGTCAACATCCACGAGATCATGCGCGGCGCGGAAATCGGCAGCCGCTGTTTCCGCCTGCTCGACGCTTGCGCGCAGGCTGGCCAGCCGGGTGGATAATTCTTCCGATGTGCGGCGCGTCGCATCGGATTGCATCGAGGCAAGCTCGTTCTGAAACACCGTGCTGATCGTATTGGCCAGTGAGGCCGATTTTTGCGCATCGCGGGTTTTGACCGAAATCGAATAGATGAAGGTCTTGGCATCGCGAGCGATGGTCATCGCCTTGTAGAGATTGTAGAGAACCCGCGTTTCCAGCGCCTGACCGTCGCTTGTCTTCTTAGTGGACAGCATGTCGCGGATCTGCGCGAAGAAACCGGCCACGCCGGTTGGCACCAGCGTCCCGTTAAATTCCGGGTCTTCAGTCAGCTTGGTCTGGTCGATCACCTTCAAAAGCACGCTGCTGGAACCGATGATACGCGCCTGGCTTTCCGCCACCGCCAGCGAGGCGTCGGTGGGCAACTGGCCGGGGGTCAGTTCGGTGCCCACCGTCTTGATGTTGCGCGGATCGACCAGAATATCGGTCGTCGCCACATACATGGTCGGCATGGAAAGTGCGATCAGCACACCGGCAATGCCGCCGAGAACGGTGGTGACAAGCAGTAGCTTGCGCGATCCCTTGATGACGTCGATTGCCGCATAAGGGTCGATCAGCGGACGCCAGCCATCGCCGGAATCAACGTTTCCGGCCTGTGGGGCGGGTTGCGTGGTGGCGGGTGGGGTCGCGGCCTCCGGTTCGTGATGGTTTGTTTCATCAGCAAGCGGCGGCTCGCTTTCGCGCGCGACCCGCTTGCGCCGCTGGCGCTCGACCAGCTTGCGGTCAAGCTCGGTCTCGATGGCCGCAAGCCGTTCCTGCAAGGCTTCGAGTTCCTCCTCGGTCAGCCGCTCCGGGTTGAGATCGTGCGTGCGGGTGAAATCCTCGCGCTCCTCTTTCGAAGCGGGGGGAGTCCACGGGGGTGTTTGGGGAGGTGCCTGGCGTGGCGTCGGAGCGTTCGATGTCCGGCTTACGGCAGCTGGCGCGTCGGAGAATGAGAGAAGGGGTTTCCCGCTCCCCTCTTTATGACGCTTATCATCGCTGCTCATTGCCTGAAATATCCGAACTCTGAAAACCCGTTTGGGTTGAGACTGTAAGTGCCTACGGGAAAAAATTGGTTAATGTTATTGCAATTCTCCCGATGGAAAATGCAACCGGTTAACCATTCAATATCGTATGCCGGGTTTTGCGCTGGCTTTTCGCTTCGGCCCGTGAAACATGCCAGATCATGAGCGATGCGACGCAGACAAAGGTTCGTTGGTGATAGCGAAAGCATTTCAAAAAATGGATCGCCTGAAATCTGGTCTCAAGTCCGGCCTGTTCAGGGATTATCTGTCGCTCGTCTCTGGTTCGGTCGGGCGGCTCGTGGTTTCGCTGGTCTATTTCATCGCGCTTGCCAATACGCTGCCGACCGGCGATTTCGGCATTTTCGCAACCGCATCGGGCACGGGCGTCATGCTGTCCCGCATTGTTTCACTGGGCTTTACCTCGCCGCTTTATCGCATCGCAACCGTCAAGCCGCATCTTCTCGGCACCTATAGCGCCGGTTATCTCATGGCGGTGGTGGGATCGCTGCCGCTCTTCGCGCTCTGCTCCTGGCTCGTCTATCTGGTCTTCTTCAGCCGGGATATCACGCTTTTGCCTTTCGCCATTATCATCGCGGCGGAAGCCTTGTTCTGGCGGTCGGCGGAAGTCATCATCATCGTCAATAACGGCCTCAACCGTTTCGGCATTTCGGCAAGCCTCGTCATTTTCGGCACGGTCACGCGCGCGGTTGCGGCGGTGCTGTTCACCTGGATGGCGACGGTCCATGATGTCGCCCACTGGGCATGGTGGTATCTTGCGGCCAATGCCGCGGCGCTTGCCGTGTCAATCTGCTTCTATCCGCGACGGAAAATCCGTTTCCGGCCAAAACTCTATATGCGCCGCATCGCGGATTCGGTTGCGGTCGCCGGAGCGGAACTGCTTTTTTATGTGCAAAGCGAGCTGGACAAGTTGCTGGTGCTGAGTGTTGGCGGGCCGCAAATAGCCGGGCTTTATGCCATCGTCATGCGGCTGGTCGATCTGACGGCGCTGCCGGTACGCTCCTTCAACATGATGCTGGTGCAAAAGCTGATGCGCAAGCCCGACATGCTGTCGAGCCTGCGTCTGCGCGCCGGACTGGAAGCGGCGGTGTTTGCCGTCTCAACGGGCGGGCTTGCGGCGCTTGCGATCTTCCTCTGGGTGTTTCCCAATGCGCTCGGTGCCAATGTCGCAGCCATTGTCAGCCTGCTGCCGCTGGTTCTGCTGGTGCCGGGGTTCCGCAATCTGATCGAATACCAGACCGAGCTTCTCTATGCGCGCGGCCAGTCGGGCCTGCGGACGCTCAGCCTCGTTATCATGACGGCAGCCAAGGCTTTGTTTGTCTGGCTGCTGCTCAGGCATGCCGCTGGCGGCAATGACTGGATTGCGGGCCTCAATCTTGTCTTCGGCGCGCTTTATATCCTGTCGCTGGTCTTCACCTATACGAGCCTGAAGCTCCCAGCCAAACGAATTTAAGTTCAGCCGCTGGTGATGCGGCGAATATCGTCGGCTGAAAGCCCCAGAAACGACTGCATGCAAATGGCAACCTGATAGGGTTCCATTTCGGTGATGAAAGCGCGGAATTCCGCTTCGGTCGGCGGCGGCTCGAACCACATCACCCGGCACAGATCATGCGTGTCGGTAAAGTGACCGGAACCGTTCAGCACATCTTCCACATAGCGGCCATAGATGAAACATTCCGAGAAACGACGGTTCATCCCAATGCCCGCCACCCAGTGGCGTCCGGTCTGCTGTTCGATGCGCTCGCACATGGAAAGCATCGTGTCGCGCCGCCAGGCGATCAGCTGGCCGACATAATCATTGAGCGCGGTTTTCGTCTCGGGAATGCCGAGAATTTTTGCCGCATTGGCCGACCAGAACGGATGCTCCGTCCATTTCGGATCGGCCAGCGCATTGGGGCGCACGAAGAGGCGCAGCCGCTCGCCATGCCACAGGCTGTTGCAATCGAATGGATGCAGGAAAACCGTATCGGAATCCATGTAGAGAAAGCTGTCTTCCTCCAGCACTTGCGCCACCGCGATGCGGCGCAATTGCTGCACATGCCAGCCGCGCAGCGGTTTTGTTTTGGGCGACAGCCAGATGCGGCGCTTGCCGAACGATGTCGGATCGGGAAACACGCGCAGCCAGGACGGCAGTAACTCGCGCTCGTCGATAATGATGCGGCGCGGCCCGGCCAGCTGCCGGAAAAGCGGGACATCGCGCGGTTCGACAAGGATATAGTGATTGGTGAAGCCGCTGACATGACGGTCCACGGTCTCGCACAGCAATTTGCAACGCTCGAAATCCTTGTGGTAGCTTGCCGTTACCAGTGCCGTTTTCATCGCTTGTCATGCCTGAAGTATCCCGAAACTGCATGCTGCACGACCCGCCACAGGAAAAGCGGATTGCCGACGAGATAGCGCCCGGCCAGCCGGCCCGGCTCACGCATCAGCCGGTAGGCCCATTCGAGGCGCATGTCACGCACCCATTGCGGCGCGCGTTCGGTGGCGCCTGCCTGAAAATCGAACAAGGCGCCAACCGCGCAGGCCATGGTGCAATGCGCTGCCGTAATATGGGTTCGGATGAACAATTCCTGCAAGGGCACCCCCATGGCGACCAGCACGATGTCCGGGCGATATTCCGCGAGCCGGTCGAGGATGGCGGTTGTCTGGTGGCTTCCGAAAAATCCGTCCGCAAAGACCCGATAGTCGTGCTGCGGCGCGCGGGCGCGAAAAGCTTCGGCAGCCTGTTCGGGGATGCCGGGCCGCCCGCCGATCAGCCCGATGCGCAGGGGCCGCTTGATACGGCCGAGAAGGCGCGGCACGAAATCCGTTCCGTTGAGATTGGCGGGAAATTTCTGCCCATAGGCGATCTTGCTTGCAATATCGACGCCGACCCCATCCGGCAGCACGAGAAAACTCTGCAAGGCCTGCCTATAGGTCGCATCCGCATGGGCAACATTGGCGCAATGGGCATTGAGCCATGCCACGCGCAGGAATTGTCCGTCTTCGAGCGCCTTGTCGAAAAAGTCGAGCGCTTGGTCCCAGTTGAAACCGGTGACCTTGATGCCGAGAATATTGCGGGCGTGAACGGGGCTTGGTTCCGGCATCATTGCGCTCCGCCCGCACGCTTTGACGCGAGACGGAGCGCATCCAGCCCGCGTGAAAGCGCCTGATCCATGCCGTCGATCTGCGAGCGGGTAAACGCCTTGCCGTCGAGCATCTGACGGTCACCTGCGCGGGCTTTGGCAATGCGCGTCTGGATCGCCGCTGCAAATGCCGCTGGCGTGTCGGCAAGGGTGCAGTTTTCAGGAATGCGGGCGATGCCGCGCACAGAATGCGGCGTGGCAACGCTTGGCATGCCAAGCTCGAAGGTTTCGATGGTCTTGAGCTGAACGCCCGTGCCTGCGCGGCTGATCAGTGGCACGACGGCGCAGCTTTCAACGAAGGCGGTAGCGTCCGGTACTTTGCCGACGAAATTCACGCCGGGCCATGCGGCAATCAGATCGGCTGGCGTGCTGCCGGCGATCGCGATGGATATATTTGCGGGCAGCAAAGGCCTCACTTCTTTGAGGAACCATTCAAGGCCAATCCGGTTCGGGTGCCATGTCCAGGTGCCGATCAAGGCGAGGTCATAGGCGATATCGCGTTTGGCCGATACGCGCCCGGCTGGCATGACCAGCGGGAAGGTCGCGGCTTTTGTCTGCGACAGGCCCAGCGCTGGCGCATCATCCTCGGCAAAGGTGAAGACGAAATCTGCATTGTCGCAGAGCCGCTTTTCCAGCCGCTTGAGAATGCGGGCTTCGCGGGCGAACAGAAGTTTCTGGATGATGCCCTTGGCGTCTTCGGCGTTTTCGCGCGCTGAGCGGTGTTCCACATTATGGGCGACAAAAAGCGATGGCTTGTCGCGAAATACCGCTTCGAACGCGCCCGGCAGGGCAACACCATTCAGCACATAGGCGTCGAAATCGCCGCAAGCCGCAATGGCGTCATGCAATTTCATCGGGGAAATGACGCGCAGCTTGGCGGAGGAAACCGTCAGCCCGGTCAGGAAGGATTTGACCACCCAGCCGATTTTCTGCGCCGCACTTGCGCCTTCGGTGCGCACTTCCACTTCGCCCAGCACGACGACATCACGGTCGGTTGCAGCCTTACGCCCGGGCCATGTGAAGCCGATGACCGTGACCTGTGCACCCGCCCGGCGCAGCCCGTCGATGACAGCGGCATTGGCGACTTCATATCCAGTCGAAGCATCTTCGTGGGGTACGAGGGATGTCACGAAGACAAGACGCAACGGTTGCAATTCGACTCCTGCGGATATGCCGTATTTCTTATTCCCCGATTCATAGCCGCGCGGTGTAAATGATCCTTAAACGCTCGGCTGGTAATAAGGGCTTGAAAACAATTTGTTGAATCGGATGGAGCGCTGTTTTTCAGTACAACCGCACCGATTGAAGAATTGATGTGGCATAGAGAAGTTTACGTGTCAAAAATAGGGCATTTCCGGCAAAAGTGCCAATTGGTTTTGCATTGGGAAATAGGGCGGCGGTTGAAAATATAATGGACAACAGAACGCCGAAGCTTCCCGATCATATTCAAGTCATTGCTGAAACACCCCATTTGGATTTTGCAAATGTCGAGGTGGTCGTGACGCTGCCGACATTTCGCCGCCCCGAACATCTCCTGCGCACGCTGGAAAGCGTGAAGGGGCAGGTGACCGGACGGCAATTCGCGATCATCGTGGTGGAAAACGAGGCGGAGGAACGCGCGGGCGCGGCGGTCGCGGCACCGCTTTTTGCGGCGGGCACTTATCGCGGTCTGGTGATCGTGGAAATGCAGCGCGGCAATTGCAACGCCTATAATGCGGCCTGGCTGACAGCGCTTGGCTATTTCCCCGCCATGAAGCATGTGCTGGTGATCGATGACGACGAACTGGCCGACCCGTCATGGCTGGAAAATATGATCGCTGCGGCGGAACGCTATTGCGTCGATCTGGTCGGTGGCCCGCAGGTGCCGGTTTTCGACCGCCCGGGCTCGGAGGCGTGGGCGCGGCATCCGGTTTTCCTGCCGACCTATCAGCAGAGCGGACCGGTGCCGACGCTCTATTCATCCGGCAATCTGGCTGTGGCGCGGCCTGTGCTGGAAGCGGCGGGTTTTCCGTTTCTCGATCCGATGTTCAACTTCACCGGCGGCGGCGATTCGGATTTCATCAGCCGTTCCGTCGCCAAGGGTTTCAAGACAGGCTGGTGCGCGGAAGCCCCGGTGCGTGAAACCGTCCCGGCGCGGCGGCTGGAAGCCGACTGGATTCGCGCGCGCGGTTTGCGCAATGGCATGATTTCCACCATGATGGAGCGGCGCAAGCGCAAGAACGAACCGTTCAGCGCGGCGCGGGTCTTTCTCAAGAGCGCGCTTCTGCTGGGCTTTTCGCCGTTCAAGGCGGTCTACAAGGCGGTTCAGGCGCGTTGGGTTTCCGTCGGCGCCTACTATATCCATGTCGGATTGGGCCGGGTCATGGCGCATTTTGGATATGAGCATGAGCAGTATCGCAACCCGGACAAAAACTGACAGCGGCGCACCCAGTGCTGTCGCAGCCGGGGTTGCGGGCGCGCACCGTGCGCAAATGCGGAAGGTGGCGCTCGCTGCCTCCATGATCATCATGTGCATTTTGATGATTTCGTTTCGCCCATTCATGCCCGAGCCGGAAACCGATGGCGGTGGCGGTGGCGATATCATCAACCAGCTCGGTTTCAGCCTTCTGGGTGTCATGGCCATGCTGGCGCTTGCCACGCTGGCCGACCCGCGAAAGGTGGCGCGGATTGTCGGCTTCGGCTGGTCGCTGATGTTTCTCCTGCTATTCGCGTCGCTCATGCAGAGTATCTATCCGGCTGTGGTCATGCGCGGCGCCATTTTCACGATGATCGGCGTTTGCTGTGTTGTCGCGGTTCTCGCGCTGCCGCAGGACGGCGATGGCTATGCACGGCTTTTGATGACGGTGGCATCTGTCGTGCTGGTTATTTCCTATGCGGGTGTGGTGCTGTTGCCCGCGGGGGCAACTCATGGTGCAGACCCGATCGAACCGCAGAACTCCTATCTCTGGCGCGGTGTCTTCAGCCACAAGAATGTGGCCGGTCCCGTCATGGCCGCCTTCGCCTTTTCTGGGCTTTATCTCTGGCGGCGGGGCTGGCGCGTCAGCGGCGCGCTGATCGGCCTGTCGGCCTTGTTCTTCGTCGCGCAGACCGGCTCGAAAACCACCATGGCGCTGGTGCCGATGGCCATGTTGCTGGTGATGGTGCCGGGTGCATTCGGCCTGCGATTTCTGACCGTTGCGGCGATCTTTTCCATTCAGTTCCTGTTCGCGTTCCTTACTTTCGGGACGGTGCTGTTCGATCCGGTCCGCCAATTTGTCGAGAGCCTCGGCATTGACGCGACTTTCACCGGGCGCGTGTCGATCTGGCAATTTGCAATCGAAAATCTGCCGGGCCGATTGTGGACCGGCTATGGCTATGAAAGCTTCTGGAAATCGCCCATCGCGCTGGAGGCGGCCAATCCTTATTATCTCGGCTGGGATGTGCGCAACATGGTCCATGCCCATAATGGCTATCTCGATCTGGTCATCGCCATGGGCATTCCGGGGTTGATTTGCGGCGTGGCGGTGATCATCGTGATGCCGCTGGTCAATTATATGCGGTGCAGGCCGCAGCGCGAAAACCTGCTTCTGGCCGATTACTTTCTGATGATCGTGTTCTTCTGCACGTTGAACGCGATGATGGAAAGCTTCTTCTTCCGACGCGTGGACCCGGTCTGGCTCACCACCTTGTTGGGGATTTTCGGGCTGCGACTGACATCCAGAATCAGCATACCGAAAAGGCTGGCCGCTTCTACCGGAGATCATTCATGAATATTGCAATTGTCGGCACGGGTTTCGTCGCCGATTACTATATGACCACCCTACGCAACTATCCCGAACTGGTGCTGCGCGGCGTCTATGATCGGTCGCCGGAGCGGCTCAAGGCATTTGCGGCGCATTATGGCGTGCAGGTCTATGACAGTTTCGATGCCGTGCTGGCAGACCCGGACGTGCAGATCGTGGTCAATCTTACGACGCCGGAAAGCCATTATGAAATTTCTCGGGCGGCACTCGCCGCAGGCAAGCATGTCTATTCCGAAAAGCCGCTCGCCATGAGTTTCGATGAGGCGCGCGCGCTGGTCGATTTTGCCGCGAGCCGCGGCCTGACGCTGGCCGCTGCACCCGCCAACGGTCTCAGCGATGCGCAGAAGCTGGTTTCCGCAGGCCTAGGCACTATCGGCACGCCGCGTCTTGTCTATGCGCAGATGGAAGATGGCCCCGTTTTTCGCGACAGATGGTCCACATGGCGCTCGGCCTCCGGCGCGGCCTGGCCCGGCCTGCACGAATTTGAAATCGGCTGCACGCTCGAACATGCAGGCTATGCGCTGTCATGGCTGGTTTCGCTGTTCGGCCCGGTGGAAAGCGTCACGGCGTTTTCTGCGATCACCTTTCCCGACAAGGGGCCGGGCACGGAACATCTCCACATGGCTCCCGATTTTTCGGTCGGTTGCCTGCGTTTCAAGTCGGGTCTCGTGGCGCGGCTGACATCGGGTCTCGCCATGCCGCGCGACCGCAGCCTGACGGTGGTGGGTGACAAGGGCTCGATCAGCGTGGACGATCTGTGGGACAACCGCTCTGCCGTGCGGCTTGAAAAGGCGGATGAAAAGACGCGGTTCTGGGCGCGGCTTTTCATCATCCTTGAAGTGCGGATCGGCAAGTTCCTGTCGTGGAAGCCGGTTGCCGGAAAGAAGCTCTCCTATCCAAAGGACGGTAAATCCGCTTTGCCTGCTTACCCGTCGCAGATCGATTTTGCACGCGGTATCGCCGATCAGGCGCGCGCCATCGAAACGGGCGCGACGGCGTTCTTTTCCGGTGATGTGGCGCTGCACATTACCGAAATCGCGCTGGCGCTCAACAATGCTGGCGACAGCGCGGTGCCGTATCAGATGAAGAGCAGTTTCTAATCGCTCGATACGATCCGATGCAGGATGTCCGCCACGGCTGTGCTGTCCGTCAGAGGCATGACCGGGCTTGAAATCGCGCCATTGCGCACGGCATCGCGCACGGCAAGCGCCTGAAACTGAAGCCCGTTGCCGGAAAAGGTATGGTTTTCGATTTTGCGACCCGGCAGGGGCAGGCGGTTGATGATTTTGCCAAACAGGCCGGAGCCTTTGCCCGGTCCGAAGGGCGATTTCAATGCACCAGCGGAATAGACAGTCAGTCGCTGGGCCTTCAGGAAAGGGCCGTGCAACAACAGCGCGCCCCTGGTGCCCGTGATCAGCATGCGATTGTCGCCATCCCGGTCGAAGCCGCAGGACAGCCGGGCTTCCGCGCCGGGCCAGAACAGTTCGATCTCCGTGCGCAGATCGACGCCGTTATCGGCGCGTTTGCAGCGGCCCTGCGAGCGCTCCGGCTGACCCAGAAAGAACAGCACCAGCGAGACCGGATAGACGCCGAGGTCGAAGGCTGCCCCGCCGCCCAGTTCCGGGTCGAAGAAGCGGCTCTGCCGGTCATAGGCGCGCAGATAGGAGAGGTCCGCTTCGATGCGCGTGACCTTGCCGATGGTGCCGGCCTCGATGTGGCGCTTCGCTGCCTGTATGGCGGGAAGAAACCTTGACCACATTGCCTCCATCACGAAAGTCCCGCTGATTTCGCTGGCCGCGGAAAGACGCCCCGCGCCAGCGGCATCAAGCGCCAGCGGTTTCTCGGTCAGGCAGGGCTTGCCTGCGGCAATGACCTGCAAGGTCTGCGCGACATGCATGGCGCTGGGCGTTGCGATATAGACCGCATCAATATCCGGGTCGGCAAGGAATGTGCCGACCGTGTTGAAGGTCTTGTCGGCACCGATACGGTTGCCGAAAGCTTCCGCCGCTTCCAGTGTACGCGAACAGACGGCGGAAACGCGCATGCCTTCAACGGCAGCGATATCGGCTGCGAAGGCGCTGGCAATGGCGCCAGTTCCCCATATCCCCCAGCGAAACTCGCTATGCGCGTTTTTCTGTTGCAATCTGCGCCTCGTCCTGCCTGCATTCAAATAAATGTCTTATAACCTATGATAGCAGGCCGGGAGTGTTTTTCCTTTGCGAGAAACCTTCTCTGCAACAATAATTTGGTCGCTACACAAATGGCCAGAGCAACGATGGGATGGGAATCATGGGTGGTGGATTTGTCGTGGCCGTTGCACGCGATGGTGAACATCGTTTTTCCAAGCAGCCCGTACCGGAAATCAATATCCTGACCGGGCTTGGTGTCGAGGGCGATGCGCATCAGGGCACAAGGGTGAAACACCGTTCACGCGTGAAGGTGGACCCGACCCAGCCCAATCTGCGACAGGTGCATCTCATTCAGGCCGAACTTTTCGACGAACTGTCGGAAAAAGGTTTTCAGATTGCGCCTGCTGATCTTGGCGAGAACGTCACCACGCGGGGTGTCGATTTGCTGGGCTTGCCGAGAGACGCTTTGCTTAAAATCGGCAAGGATGTGGTGTTGCAGGTGACGGGCTTGCGTAATCCATGCCCGCAGATTGAAAACTTCCAGAAAGGCCTTCTTTCGGCAGTGCTCGACAAGATGCCGGATGGCGAAGTGATCCGCAAAACTGGTGTCATGACCATCGTTCTCGCTGGTGGGCATGTGCGCGCTGACGATCCGATTGAAGTCGAGTTGCCGCCGCTGCCTCACGTAAAGCTTGAGCGCGTTTAACACTACAGCTGCATTCTTCGCCATGCCGGTCTGCAACGAGCAATTTCCTGTGCGCCGGTGCTCACGTACCCAAAAGTACGCTCCGCTCCGGTACTCGAAAATCACTCCTTTCGCCACGGCCTGACGAATTTGCAACTATAGTGTTAGACGAAGCCTGCGGCAATCGCGGCATCGGAGAGCCTCGACATTGCTTTTCATATAGCGTAGTGGGACCACTCCGGCATGCGGCGTGCCGCCCATGGCGATGCAGATTTTTTGAGTCCCGCATGATACCGTCCCTGATCAGGAAACAGCCCCTCAACGGCCTCACACTCGAACTCTCGCAGCACCTGGCCCAGGCGGGCTTTCAAGGTGACGTGGAAGTCGGCGACAGCTCGCGTGCCGTCTATTCCACCGATAATTCGATCTATCAGGTAGAGCCGACCGGCATCGTGTTTCCCAAAGGCACGGACGATCTGAAAATCCTTGCATCGGTTCTGGAACAACCGGCATTTCGCGACGTGGTGATTTCGCCACGCGGCGGCGGCACCGGCACCAATGGCCAGTCGCTCACCTCCGGTATTGTGGTCGATTGCTCGCGCCACATGAACCGCATTCTGGACATCGACACGGAACGGCGCGTGGCCCGCGTCCAGTCGGGCGTGGTGAAAGACCAGCTCAACAAGGCGCTGAAACCGCATGGCCTGTTCTTCGCGCCGGAGCTTTCCACCTCCAACCGTGCCACCATCGGCGGCATGGTCAGCACGGATGCCTGCGGGCAGGGGTCGTGTCTTTATGGCAAGACCAGCAATCACATTCTGGGGCTCAATGTCGTCCTGGCCAATGGCGAGGAACTGTGGTCACGCCCGCTCGACGGCCCGGCGCTGGCGGAAGCGCAGCAGAAGCCCGGCCGTATCGGTGAAATTTATCGCGCTGTTGCGCGCATCGCGACCGAAAAACGGGCGCTGATCGACGAGATTTTCCCGAACCTCAACCGGTATATGACGGGTTATGATCTGAAGCATCTGTGGCGCGAGGATGGGCGTTTCGATCTCAACGCCATTCTGTGCGGATCGGAAGGCACGCTGGCGATGATCGCGGAGGTCGAGGTCAATCTTCTGCCGATCCCGGCCCATGCGCTGCTGATCAATATTCGCTATGACAGTTTCAACACCGCGCTGGAACATGCCCGCGCGCTAGTGGCGCTGAAGGTCGCTTCCGTCGAAACCATCGACGAAAAGGTGCTGGGTCTTGCCAAGAAGGACATTGTCTGGCCGGGCATTGCGCGCTTTTTCCCGGATGATGGCGGCAGCCCAACCAATGGCATCAACATTGTGGAACTGGTGGCCGACAGCGCGGTAGAGCTGGAGAGCAAGTTCCGCGAAGTGATTGCTGCGCTTGATGCCGATCAGTCCGATGGCGGCAAGCCTTACACCATTGCGCGTGATCCAAAGGATATCGAGGAGATCTGGACCATGCGCAAGCGCTCGGTCGGTCTGCTCGGCAATGTCGATGGGCCGGTGCGTCCGGTGCCGTTTGTTGAGGATACGGCAGTGCCGCCGGAGAATCTTGCCGCCTATATTCGCGAGTTTCGGGCGCTGCTCGACGGCGAGGGTTTAAGCTATGGCATGTTCGGCCATGTCGATGCGGGCGTGTTGCATGTGCGCCCGGCGCTCGATCTGACGCGGACTGATCACGAGCCACTGGTGCGCAAGATCAGCGATGGCGTGGTTGCGCTGACGCGCAAATATGGCGGCGTTCTGTGGGGCGAACACGGCAAGGGTGTGCGGTCGGAATATGTACCGGAATTTTTCGGCGCGCTTTATCCAAGCCTGCAGGAAATCAAGGGCCTGTTCGACCCGCGCAACCGGCTCAATCCCGGCAAGATCGCAGCGCCCGCCTCGCAGGCACTGCTGAAGATCGATGAGGTGCCGCTGCGCGGCCAGTTCGACCGGATCATCGGTCTGGAAATCCGCGAAGCTTTCGACAACGCCGCCTATTGCAACGGCAATGGCGCCTGTTTCGATTTCGACGATGCGAGCCTGATGTGCCCGTCCTACAAGGCGACGCGCGACCGTCGCTATTCGCCGAAGGGCCGTGCCTCGCTGATGCGCGAATGGCTGCGCCTGATGGCGGAGAGCGGGAAAGACCCGCGCAAGGAAGCAGGAAAAGCCCGCAGTGCCAGTGCAATCCGCACGCTGCCCGCAAGGCTGTGGAACTCGATCAACCCCGCCAATCGCAACGATTTCTCGCATGAAGTGCGCGAGGCGATGGATAGCTGCCTCGCCTGCAAGGCCTGTGCCGGGCAATGTCCGGTCAAGGTCAGCGTTCCGGCCTTCCGGGCTAAATTTCTCGAAATCTACTATGGACGCTATGCCCGCCCGATCAAGGATATGATGGTGGCGAGCATCGAGAACACCTTGCCTTTGTTTGCGCGGCTGAAGCCCGCCTATAATGTATGGGTTGGGTCATCTCTGGGGCAGGCGCTGATGCGTCGGGCCGGGCTGACGGCGCTGCCGGAAATGCCTGCTTTGTCACTGGCGCGTGAAGCGCGACGCATGGGCGTGGCGGTGGCAACACCGGAGCGGATGCGCAAACTAACGGAGGCGCAGCGGCAACAGGCGGTGGTGTTCGTGCTGGATGCCTTCACGGCCCATTTCGACCCGGCTGTCGGGCTGGCCGCGCTGCAATTGGCGCGCAAGATGGGCTTCACGCCCTATCTCGCCGCACCCAACCAGAACGGCAAGGCCCTGCACGTTCACGGCTATCTCGGCGCTTTCGAGAAAACCGCAGCGAAATCCATCCGCTATCTCAACGAACTGGCCGAGATGGGCATTGCGCTGGTCGGTCTCGACCCTTCCATGACGCTGACCTATCGCAGCGAATATAAGGGGGTCGAGGCGGCGCGGATCAAGGCGCAGGTCAATCTGATGCAGGAATGGCTGGACGCCCATCGCGACCGTCTGCGTAGCGCTGACACCATGGCGGGTGAAAAGCGGCTGCGTCTCCTCGGGCATTGCACCGAGCGCAGCAATGTTCCATCCTCGATGAAGCAGTGGAAATCCGTTTTCCAACAGATCGGCGTGGAGCTGGATGTGCCGGAAACAGGCTGTTGCGGCATGGCGGGCACGTTCGGCCATGAGGTCCGCAATCGCCCGATTTCGGAAAAGCTGTACGCTGCAAGCTGGAACGGCATCCTCGCATCGTCCGGCGAGGGGGATATCATCATGGCGACCGGCTATTCCTGCCGCTCGCAGGTGAAGGCGATTGAAAGCCGCGCCATCCGGCATCCTGTCCAGATACTCAATGAAATAGTCATGCCCGTCGGCGCGTAGTTTTAAGTTTCCTTGATTGCAATCAAGGAAAACCTGATACAGCGGGACTAGATTTCTGATTGCGGGCTGCTTTGCCCGCATGTTTGGGCGCTTTCGGCCTGTCTGCCCGGGCAGCGGCGGTGCTCGTGATGGAGATCGACATGAAAATGCGTATGACCGCGTTGGGACTTGCCGCCGGTGTCTTGGGCCTTCTTTCTGCGCCCGCTTTTGCTGAAAATATTGAAGTTCACATGCTGAACAAGGGCGCTGAAGGCGTCATGGTGTTCGAACCGGCCTATATCAAGGCAAAGCCGGGCGACACGGTAACCTTTATTTCGGTGGATAAGGGGCACTATGTCGAGTCGGTCAAGGACATGCTTCCGGCAGGCGTGGCCCCGTTCAAAAGCAAGATGAACGAGACCTATGTGCTGACCGTCACGGAGCCCGGCGCATATCTCGTCAAATGCACGCCGCATTTTGCGATGGGTATGGTGGCGCTGATCGCTGTTGGCGACAATCCAGCCAATCTCGATCAGATCGTCGCCGCCAAAAAACCGAAGATCGTTCAGACGCGACTGGAGAAAGTCATTGCCAGCGCGCAGTGACGGGCAAGGGCCTTCGTAAAACCGCACTCAATCCGACCGAAAACTGCGCGATGCATGCCGCAGTTTTCGACAACTTGACATTTAATCAATCGATTGATTAAATCATCCTATGAAACCGCCCCGTCGCACTAGTCCGGCCAGCGCCACTGGCCAAGGCGAAACATCGCTCCCCAGTGATCAGACGCGCATGGCGTTGATCCATGCGGCATTGCGGCTGTTCGGGTCGAAAGGCTACGACGCCACGTCGACGCGCGAAATTGCGGGTTTTGCCAAGGCGAATATCGGGTCCATCGCCTATCATTTCGGCGGCAAGGAAGGTCTGCGGCTTGCCGCCGCCGACTATATCGTCGAGACGATACAGGGCGTTGCCGGTCAGGCGCTCGGTCATTCCGGGGCAATCGGCGAGCCCGCGGTGACGAAGGAGGCCGCGCGTCAGCAGCTGGGCGTCGCGCTGGAACGGATGGTGCAGTTCATCGTGGCGCAACCGGCGTCCGGCGAAATCGTTCAGTTTCTGTTGCGGGAACTGGCGCATCCGACCGCAGCGCTCGACCGCATCTATTCCGGCGTTTTCGAGCCGACCCACAAACGGCTTTGCGCTGTCTGGGAGGCGGCGACCGGCGAAGCGGCGGAAAGCGAGCAGACGCGCCTCACTATTTTCACGCTGTTAGGGCAGGTCGTCTATTTCCGGATCGGGCAAGAGGCGGTGAAGCGGCGCATGGGCTGGGCGGCTTTCGGCCCCGATGAGGCCAGGGCGGTTGCAGCCGTTGCGCGGCAAAATCTGTTCGCCATTCTTGCCGCCCGCGATGCGCAGCACAATAAGGACGAAGTGTAATGAGCCTTCTCTGTATCGTTCCTTTCGCGTCCTATCTGTTTGCGGCATGCAGCAGCCAGCCGCTGGCCGTCGGCTATGTCGAAGGCGAGTTCGTGCAGCTCGCACCGCTCGAAGTTGCGCAGGTGCAATCCGTCATGGTGAAGCGCGGTGACCGCGTGGAACCGGACAAGCCGATTGCGCTTACCGAAGATACGGATGCGAAGATTGCGGTTGCGCAGGCCGCAGCCGCACTGGCGCAGGCCGAGGCGAAGCTTGCGGATTTGCAGGTGGGCAAACGCCCGGATGAAATTGCGGTTCTGGAAGCGTCGGTGCGCACCGCCAATGCGCAGGCCGATGATGCGCGGCGCACATTGTTGCGTACGCAGGACCTCACCAAGCGCGGGGTGATGACGCAGGCCCAGCTGGACGATGCCAAAACTAGTGTGGAGGTCGCCGAAGCGGCCATCAATCAGAGCATGGCCAATCTGGCCGTGGGGCGCTTGCCCGCCCGCCCGGAAGAAATCAAGGCCGCCGAAAATGCGGTCAAGAGCGCTGCCGCGCAGCTTGATTCCGCGCGCTGGCATCTGACCAAGCGCACCATCGTTGCGCCCGCTGCCGGGCGGATCACCGATGTCATCCGCAATCCGGGCGATACTGCCGGGCCAACCGCGCCGGTGCTGACCATGTTGCCGGACGGCGCTGTGAAGCTAAAAGTCTATATCCCGGAAGCCAAGTTCTCCTCCGTCCGGGTGGGCGACTTGCTGTCGGTCCGTTGCGATGGCTGCGCGGCAGACCTGAAAGCAAAGGTGAGCTATGTGTCGCCGGACCCTGAATTTACGCCGCCGGTGATCTATTCGCTCGAAACGCGCCAGAAACTTGTCTATCTCGTCGAGGCGCATCCGGTCGATCCGGCTTCGCCGCTCCAGCCGGGCCAGATCGTCGATGTCGATCTGGCGAACAGGTAGGCGGACGCGATTATGTCGAACGCCATCGATGTCAAAGGCCTGGTGAAGCGGTTCGGCGATGCAACCGTCGTCGATCATGTGAGCATGTCGGTGGCGGAGGGCGAGATTGTCGGCTTTCTGGGGCCGAACGGTTCCGGCAAGACCACGACCATCCGCATGATGTGCGGCCTGCTGACCCCCGACGAAGGTGAGGGGCAGGTGCTCGGTTTTGACCTGCGCACGGAAGGGCTGAAGATCAAGCGCGAGGTCGGTTATATGACGCAGCGCTTTTCCTTCTATGAAGACCTGACCATCGCCGAAAATCTGGAATTCGTGGCGCGGCTTTATCGGCTGAAGCCGGTGCGGGAGCACGTCGCGCGCACGCTGGAAGAGCTTGGCCTGACATCGCGTGGCAACCAGCTGGCCGGAACGCTTTCCGGCGGTTGGAAACAGCGGCTGGCGCTTGCCGCCTGTATCATGCACAAGCCGAAGCTCTTGCTGCTGGACGAGCCGACCGCCGGTGTCGATCCCAAGGCGCGGCGCGATTTCTGGGACGAGATACACCGCCTTGCCGATGGCGGCCTGACGGTGCTGGTTTCAACCCACTATATGGATGAGGCCGAACGATGCCACCGCATCAGCTATATTTCCTATGGCAAGCTTCTGGCGACGGGAACGGTCAAGGATGTGATCGCCGAGGCGGGGCTTACGACGTTCATTGTCAGCGGCCAACGGCTCAGCGATGTCGCGCGCGAACTGGAGAACGAGCCGGGTGTCGAGCAGGTGGCGCCATTCGGCGCGACGCTGCATGTTGTAGGCTCCGACCGGGCCAAACTTGAAACGGCGCTCGACAAGATCAGACACCGGAAGGACCTCGCGATCGAGGCGGGCGAAACCAGCCTTGAGGATGTTTTCATCCAGTTCATGGCCAATGCGCAGGACAATATGTCGAAAGCGGGAAGCGACGGGAGTAGCAAGGCCGGGAGCAGCAAAGGATGACCGGCAGCTGGTTTTCATTCGAGCGTCTTGGCGCGATGTTGATGAAGGAATTCATCCAGATGCGGCGCGACCGCATCACCTTCGCCATGATGCTGATGGTGCCGCTGATGCAGCTTCTGCTGTTCGGCTTTGCCATCAACAACGACCCGAAAAGCTTGCCAAGCGCGGTCGTCGTGACAAGTCAGGATCATTACACCCGGGCGATGATTTCGGCGCTGGAAACGACCGGTTATTACCGCTTTGATCATGTGGTTCAAAGCGCTGCCGAAGCCGAAGCGCTGCTCGCCAACGGCACAGTCTCTTTCGTGGTCACCATTCCTTCCGACTTCGCGCGGCGGGTAGATGCGGGCGATGCGCCGCAAATCCTGATCGAAGCCGATGCGACCGATCCATCGGTGGCAAGCGGGGCGATTTCGACGCTCGGCACCGTGGCCAGTCAGGCGCTGCTGCGCGAGCAGGGCAAACAGGCCGAAGCGACGGGTGCCGCCAGCAGCCAGCTGCAGGTGATCGTGCATCGCCGTTACAACCCGGAAGGCGTGTCGCAATATAATATCGTGCCCGGTCTGCTCGGGGTCATCCTGCAAATGACGATGGTGATGATGACGGCCATGGCGCTGACCCGTGAAACCGAGCGAGGCACGATGGAAAACCTGCTTGCTATGCCCGCTACGCCTGCCGAGATCATGCTGGGCAAGGTGCTGCCGTTTCTGGCTGTCGGCGCGGTGCAGGTGGTGGTCGTGCTGGTTGCGGCAAAGCTTCTGTTCGGCGTGCCGTTCGTCGGATCGCTGGCGCTGCTTCTGGCTTGCGTGCTGATCTTCGTTTTGTCGCTGGTGCTGCTTGGCTATACAATTTCGACCGCTTCGCGCACGCAGATGCAGGCCATGCAGCTGACCTTCTTCTTTTTCCTGCCGTCGCTGATGCTGTCGGGCTTCATGTTCCCGTTCCGGGGCATGCCGGATTGGGCGCAGACTCTGGGCGAGATTTTCCCGCTCACGCATTTCCTGCGCATCGTGCGCGCCGTCATGCTGAAAGGCGCAACCCTTGCCGACATCGCCGGCGAGGTGAATGCGCTGATCCTGTTCGTTGTTCTCTTTGCCACGATGGCGCTGTTGCGCTTCCGGCGCACGCTTGATTAACGAAACGCGCGCCGGAGCCAGGTTTTATCAGCAAGCCGAAGCGGCTAGCTCCACTTTCGGGCGGCGTGACAACGTGAAGAGCAGACCCGCTGCAGCCAGAAGGCCTCCGGCCACCGGGATAGCGGCATAGCCGTAGCCAGCGCTCAGCACCGCGCCACCCAGAGCAGCGCCCACTGCATTGCCAAGGTTGAATGCGCCGATATTGATCGACGAAGCGAGCCCCGGTGCTTCGGCTGCGGCCTGCATAACGCGCATCTGAACCGGCGGCACGATGGCAAATGCCGCAGCACCCCAGGCCAGCAGACTGATGAGCGCGCCGACATGGCTGTTGAGCGCGAACGGCAGCACGAAGCTGACGGCTGCGAGCATGGCGAGGAAGATCCGCGTTGCGCCATTGAGCGACCAGTCGGCCAGACGGCCACCCAGCGCATTGCCGATGGTAAAGCCCACGCCGATAATGACGAGCGCCAGCGTCACGAAACCTTCCGAAGCGCCGGTGCGATCAGCCAGAACGGCGGCAACATAGGTGTAGAGCGTGAACATCGCGCCTGCGCCCATCACGGTTGTCGCCAGCGACTTCAACACGGTTGGCCGCATCAGAACGCCCAGTTCCTGACGGATATTGGGCATCTTGCCCGCTTCACCGCGCGGCAGCGAAAGCCAGAGCGCGACAATGGCGACGAGGCCGAGAACCGCAGTTCCCGCAAACGACATGCGCCAGCCGATCTGCTGTCCGATCCAGGTGGCTGCCGGGACGCCGCCGATATTGGCAATGGTGAGACCCATGAACATGGTCGCAACCGCGCTGGCCCGCTTTTCCGGCGGCACGACGCTGGCCGCAACAACTGCGCCGAGACCGAAGAACGCGCCGTGGTTAAGGCTTGTCACCAGACGTGCGGCAAGAAGCGTCCAGTAATCGGGCGCCATTGCCGAGAGAATGTTGCCGATGGTGAAGATCGCCATCAGCAGCATCAGCGCGGTGCGCTTGCCGAAGCGACCAAAGGCCAAAGTCATGATCGGCGCACCGATCATCACGCCAATGGCATAGGCGCTGACCAGAAGACCAGCGGTCGGGATCGATACGTTCACACCATCGGCGATGACAGGCAGCAGGCCCATCGGCGCGAATTCGGTGGTACCGATGCCGAAGGCACCGATTGCAAGCGCAAGCAGCGGCCAGTTGAAACCGGCCGCGCTGGTTGCGCTTGTCTGAGCGGTTGAAGCACTCATAGCGAAATCTCCGTATTACTTGTCCCAGACAGGCGCCAGCTCGGGAGGGCTGACCAGACGTCCATCGGGACGGGCGAGCTTTGCAATCGCTGCCATGTCTTCAGAATTGAGTTCAAAGTCGAACAGGTCGAAGTTTTCCGCGACACGTTCCGGCTTGGCGGTCTTCGAAAGCGTGATGAAGCCGCGTTCGATGAGCCAGCGCAGCGCAACCTGTGCGGCGGTCTTGCCGTATTTCGCGCCAATGGCCTGCAACGCCGGATCACGCGGAACCGCCCCATCGGCCATGCCGAAATAGGCGGTGATGGCAACGCCTGCTTCCTTGGCGGCTGCGGCAATCGCGTTCTGGTCGAGATAAGGATGAACCTCGATCTGGTTGGTCACGATCGGCGCGGGGCTGCGTTCAATCGATTCTTTCATCTGCGCGATATTCTGGTTGCTGACGCCGATAAAGCGCGTCTTGCCGGAAGCCTGAACCGCGCTCAGCAGGTCAACCTGTTCGACAATCGATACTTTATGGGCTGGCCAGTGCAGAAGCAGCAGATCGACCTGATCGACTTGCAGCTTGTCCAGGCTTTCGGTTACGGAAGAGGCGAATTTCTCTTCGCTATAATTATCGACCCAGACCTTGGTGGTCAGGAACAGATCGTCACGACGCGCGCCTGCCTTTTGCAAGGCTTGGCCAAGGGCTGCTTCGTTCTGATAAATCTGGGCGGTGTCGAAATGGCGGAAACCTGCTTCCAGTGCGGCTGGAATGATGGCTTCCACTTCGGCATCCGACATGCGGAAAACGCCGAAACCAAGCGCGGGAATGGCCGCGCCATGTGCGTTGATGAACTTCATGGTAACTCCTGTTGACTGGCTGGACGCGTTTCGCGCGGGGCGCGCACGAAGCTTGGGAGGCAGACGCTTCCAGTCAGGAATCTATTAGAAACCTGTGATGTCCCAAGAAATAGGCCCAACATTCTCACTTGAAAATGCGCTGGCGTTCCACATTATCTATGAAACGATTTCACAGATGAGGTCATGAATGGATAATCGCGCCGGTGAGATGCAGGTTTTTCTGCGGGTCGTGGAGGCGGGCAGCTTCTCTGAGGCGGCACGATTGCTGCGCATGAACCCGTCCACGATCAGCAAGCTGATTTCCCGTATCGAGACGCGGCTGGGCGTGCGGCTTCTGGAACGGTCGTCGCGCCGCCTGTCGCTGACCGCCGAGGGGCGCATCTATTATGAGCGCAGCCAGGGGCTGCTGCACGACTTCGATGAGATCGAGCGCGAACTGTCGCAAGGCTCGGCCAGCACGGGCGGCACGGTGCGCGTCAACACATCGGTCGCGCTGGGCACGCTGGGACTGGAACCGATACTGCCGGAGTTTCTTGCCGCCTATCCCAATATTGTGGTGGACCTGTCACTCGGCGACGAGATTATCGATCTCTATCGTGATCGAACCGATGTGGCGCTTCGCACCGGTCGGTTGCCGAACTCCAGCATGATGGCGCGCCGGATCGGACTGGCCCGGCGCAAGATTGTGGCGGCTCCGGCCTATCTGGAGCGGTGCGGCACGCCGCTGACGGTAGACGACCTTGCGGACCATAATTGCATCGGGTTCAATTTCCGCCGTATGGCGCCCGTCTGGCCGCTCAAGGAAAGTGGTCGCATTGTCGACCGCGCCGTCTATGGCTCGTTGCTCGCCAATAATGGTGAAACGGTCCGTCGCATGGCCGTCGCCGGTCTGGGGCTTGCCCGCCTTGGTGACTATCACGCCCGCGACGATATAGCTGCCGGTCGGCTCGTCGAGGTGCTGGCCGATGTGATCGAGAGCGACGAGGAAGAGGTGAACGCTGTCTATCTGGGTGGCGCGCGCCTGCCCCAGCGTGTGAAGGTTTTCCTCGATTTCGTGGTGCCGCGTTTGCAGGCGTTTCTCGCCAAGTGAAGTGGAATCATGCCGAATCATGTTGCATATTTGCTTCTAAGTGCCGGTTTTCCGCACAAAACGGCGCTTTCCGATAAAATTTAGCACATCTAATAGCTCAATAATTTCAGGTCCTTGAGACGGCGCGTTCGGCTTTTCAAGAATCCGTGCTCTCGTTTTGTATTGACTGTTAACATCGCGTTAACCACAGTTTGTTGCAATGTGTTACGCAGTGTTACAATTGGTGAACTGGAAGCGAGGTGCGGATTGAAAGGTGTACGGCAGATAAAACGACAATCCCGGCAGGCAAGCCTGCCACAAGGGGATAAGTCTGCCGTGGCCAGCATGACCTCATTCTGGGGCCTGATGCGCGCCTATTGGGTATCGGACCGCTGGAGAGAAGCCTGGGCGCTCACCGCCGCGATCTTTCTTCTGACCGCTTTCGTCAGCAAGACGACGGTGTGGGTGGCGGAAGCCTCCGGTCATCTGATGAACTCCATTGTCAACGCCAATACCGCACCGGTTCAAAACCCGTTGGCGACGATTTCCATCAATGCAGGTATTCTCATTCTGCTGATGCTGGCGAAGGATGTGATGCTGGTCGGCTCACGGCATTTCCTTTCAACCACCTTGCACCGCAAGTGGCGCAAATGGCTGAACGACCAGTTTTCCGCAGCGCTTCTTAATAGCAGGCACACGCATTTCCATTTGCAGCAGGGCCGCGGCAAGGACCAGATCGACAATGTCGATCAGCGCTTGCAGGAGTCGATCAAGGGCATGACCGGCGGCGCTATCGGCCTCGTAATGGGTATTGTCGGCGTCGTTCTGTCGGCCTTCTTCATCGGGCAGAAGCTGATTGAAATGTCCACGGATGTGGAAGGGCTGGAAGTCTTCGGCTCCTATGGCAGCGCGGTTCTCGCCTTCGCCGCCATCCTGATTTACGTGCCGCTTGGCACATTCGTCGCCGTCAAAATCGGTCGTCGTCTGGAACGCCTCAATCTCGGCATTCAGCAGGCGGAAGGTTCCTATCGTGGCGAGTGGACGACCCTTTTGCGCCGCAGTTTCCAGATTTCCGCCTCCAATGGCGAGGCCGTGCAGCGTTCGGTGAACGAGCGCCTCTACAAGGATGTGGACGGAACGTGGAATAAGCTCAATCGTTTTGACGCGGCCTATCTTGCCTTCCAGCAAGCCTATGGCTTCCTGTCCAATCGCATCGTCGCCTATATTCCGGGCCTTCTGCCCTATATGGGCGGGTCGGTGAGCTTCCGGAATTATGTCACGGGCGCGGAACTCGTCACCGCCATGATCAATGATTGCTCGTGGTTCATTCAGGTCATGCCTGCCATCGCCAATCTGCGCGCCAATGCCGGTCGCGTGACCGGGCTGGCGCGCGCCATGGAAAATGTGCAGGACCCGACGGATTTCTATGCGCGCTCGGGCGTCAACCGCTTTGCCTTTGGCCGTCAGCATCCGCGCTTCGGCCTGTCTGTCCGCAACCTCACGCTGATGCAGGGGCCGGGCAGCGAAGCGCCGTTCCTGCGTTCCG
The DNA here is from genome assembly GCF_006376685.1 of Ochrobactrum teleogrylli. Taxonomy (GTDB): domain Bacteria; phylum Pseudomonadota; class Alphaproteobacteria; order Rhizobiales; family Rhizobiaceae; genus Brucella; species Brucella teleogrylli. The sequence goes on from NZ_VEWL01000001.1 coordinate 40,141, forward strand.
GCGTCATCAATATCCGCGCAGGCGACTGGGTCTATATGCGCGGTGAATCCGGCTCGGGCAAAACCTCTTTCGTCAAGGCGCTAAACGGCCTTTGGCCCTATGGCACCGGCGATATCATCTATCCGCAGAACGCGACCGCGCTCTATGCCACGCAGGATGCGAAGTTCCCGTCCGTCTCGCTGAAGCAGCTTGTCAGCCTGCCGGGCGATGCCGGAAGCTTCAGCGATCTTGCCGTCGCTGCGGTCCTGCATGAAGCGGGTCTCGGCGAATTCATCGAAAAGATGAACGATAGCGATGCCGGTGGTGCACCGTGGGATATGGTTCTGTCTGGCGGGCAAAAGCAGAAGATCGTGCTGGCGCGCATTCTCCTGCACAAGCCTTCGATCATCTTCCTCGATGAGGCCACAGGCGCGCTCGACCCGGCTTCAAAGGCGCGCTTCCATACCGCCCTGAAGAGCCGCTGCCCTGATGCCATCGTCATCAGCATCATGCATGAGGAAAAGCTTCCGGTGCTGGAAAACGGCGCACAGGTCTATTCCCATGTGCTGGATATCCGCAATGGCTATGTGTCCTTGCGTCCTGTTCATTTCGATCTTCCGGGTGCTGCCCACGCCCCGCTCATCGCGGCTGAATAATCGCTGCCTATAACGCAGAGTTGTAAAAGTCCAAATTTGGACTATATTCCATTCTGGACGAATGGAGACGATCATGGCTCGTGGCAATGTGGCGTTAAAGACAGGGATTGAAAAAGGTCCGGACGTTCTTGATCCGCGCCGTTTCGGCCCATTATCGCGCAAGCGATTGAGTGCGCCCGGGCTGCGTACCTTTCTGGCTATTGCCGATCTCTGGGGGCTGGACGAGCAGCAGCGTCTGCTGGTTCTGGGTCTTCCGTCGCGCTCGACCTATTACAACTGGGTGAAAGCCGTGCGCGAACATCGCGATATCACGCTGGATGTCGATGTGCTGACGCGCCTGTCTGCCGTGCTCGGCATTCATCAGGCGCTGGGTGTTCTTTATCCGGATGAGACGGCGGGCGTGCGCTGGCTGACGACGCCCAATCGCGCAACGGTGTTTGGCGGGCATCCGCCGCTGAGGCTGGTGACGGGTGGCACACAGGACGGATTGCTGACTGTGCGGCGGTTTCTCGATGCGGCCCGTGGCGGCCACTTCATGGAACCAAACGAGATCGACAGCGCCTTCACGCCTTATCGCGATTCCGACGTGGTGTTCTCGTGAGGCGCAATCCCGCGCCGCATCCGAGTTACCGGCTTATTCCGTCGCGTTTTCCTCCGGTCGGACTTTTCGACACGGTGGCGACCGCTGCCGATCTGGAAGCGGTGATGGAACTGGCCGGCTGGACCAATGACCGGCTACTGGTCGAACGTCTGCAAAGGCTACCGCATGAGGAATGGGTGTTCGGCAGGCCGAATTCCAGCATCGTCATGGCGACATTTCTGCATGTCGCGCCGGGCGGCATGCGGTTCAACGGGCCGGAGCTCGGCGCATGGTATGCCGCCGCCAGCATCACCACCTCCGTAGTGGAAGTAGCGCATCATATGCGCCGTGAGGCGGTGGCCACGGGGCAGGAGACGCTTTCCCGGACATTCCGCGTTTATAGCGCGCGCCTTGAAGGCGATTTCATCGATATCAGCGGCGAACAGGTGGCAAGACCTGAAATCTACGCATCCGACGACTATCGCGCGTCGCAGCTTTTCGGCGAGGAAATGCGCGCTGCCGGAGAAAACGGCATCCTGTTCGATAGCCTCCGCCATGAGGGCGGCGTCAACATCGCCGCTTTTCGTCCGAGCCGTATTCTCGATGTTGTGCAGGGCGACCACTACGATGTGACGGTCGAGGCATTCTCGCAGAAAATTCAGGCGAAGAAGCTGTCGGGATAAGGCATTTGTTACACCGCCCATTCGACATCGGTGGTGAAGGCGATGGTGAGCCAGCGGTCGGGGCTTTCTTCACCCAGCGCATTGCCGATTTCATCGCGCAAAGCGTCCCATTCTTCCAGCCGCCGGGGTGGTAGGTTGGGCGGAACGATAAAGTAAAGTTCGATCTGTTTGCCGCGACCGACTTTGGCGACATAAGCGCGATAGGACATGAAGCCATGACGCTTCACAATGTCTTGCGCCACGCTGTCGACATGTTGCTTGAGATCGGCGGGCGTAACCAGAAATATGTCGGCCAGCGCCTGTTTTATCGTGCCGATAGGCATAGGGATGATGGCGAGACAGACCACGGCCAGCGCGGTCGGGTCGATATAGGGCGCTATCCAACCAAGCTCGGTGCCCTCCACGAGATAGCCGATCAGGAAGGCGATCAACAGCGCGGCGGTAATGCCGCCCGACATGATCCACGCCTTGGCATCCAGCGCCACGAACTCCGATTTTATGACGCGGTTGGCGCGCATTTCGAACCACGCCATGCCGAGGCATGCAACCAGCGCAACCACCGCATAGAAGATGGCATAGGTGAATTCGAGATGGCGACCGCCCTGCATGATAATGGCAATTGCATTGATGAGTGCGTAGATCGCAACGCCGGTCAGCATGATGCCGTTCAGGCCAAGCACCATCGGTTCCAGATGCCAGAACCCCATGGTGAAACGCTCGCGCAATTTGCGGTTGGGCTGCTCCGGGGATGCGGAGAGCGCGATGAGGCGCGATACGATCAGCGCGAGCCCGCTCATGGCTGCGTCGGCCAGCATATAGACACCGTCGAAGACAATGGAGAATGAACCGGACAAAAGACCGAATACGACGCCGAAACCGGCGACCAGCAGAGTAACGCCTATCGAGACTTGAAGAACCGTTTGTTCACCGCGCAATTTTTACTCCAAATTTAAAAATCAAATCGGCAATATTGCTTGAAAGGTCATTCGCCGCTTTATTCGCGTTGCGTGCGATGGAAAATATATACATCGAAGGAAGGAAACCGGCAAATTCGAGATGTTTTTATTGAAGAATCCTCTAACATGAAAGTCATCGCTTCGGCTTCCTGAAGCTTTCCTGCGCGCTGTCGTTCGCAAACGAAAAGAAGGGGTGTGTCTTGTCGATACGGATTGGCCAAAAATACGGGCACCTCATTCACGGATGGAGCTGCGCCTGCCATAGCCCGCAAGCCCTGCAACTGATGGCACGAATGGAAAAGAAGCTGTCGCGCCGCAATCTGCTCAAGGCTGCCGCCGCAACGCTTACCGTATCGGCACTGGGCCTGACCGGCACGGCGATGGCGCAGACCAAAGCCCCGGCAAAGCCGTTTCTCCTGACCAATGTGAAGATTTTCGACGGCACCAGCGCCAAGCTCATCGAAGGCCAGAACGTTCTGGTGGAAGGAAATCTCATCAAGGCGCTGGTCGGCGCGCAGGAAACGGTCGCAGACGCGGACGTTATCGATTGCGGTGGTCGCACACTGATGCCGGGCATGATCGAAGCCCACTGGCACTCCATTCTGGCCGGAATATCGCAAATGGCCGCCATGACAGCCGATATTCCCTATGTGCATCTGGTGGCCGCGCAGGAAGCCGAGCGCACGGTGCTGCGCGGCTTCACGACGGTGCGCGATGTCGGTGGGCCGTCTTTCGCGCTCAAGCGCGTCATCGACGAGGGCGGCGTGGTGGGCCCGCGCATTTACCCATCCGGCGCCATGATTTCGCAGACCTCCGGTCACGGCGATTTTCGTATGCGCACCGATCTGCCGCGAAGCGCGCAGAGCGATCTGAGCGTGGCGGAACGGGCGGGCATATCGGCCATTGCCGACGGCGAGGCCGAAGTGCTGCGCCGCGTGCGCGAGCAGTTGATGCTCGGCGCAAGCCAGATCAAGATCATGGGCGGCGGCGGTGTTTCCTCATCTTACGACCCGATCGACGGTATACAGTTCACCGAAGCCGAGACCAAGGCGGCTGTTGCTGCCGCCTCCGACTGGGGCACCTATGTCTGCATCCACACCTATACATCCGCCGGCATTCAGCGGGCTCTCGATTGCGGCGTGAAATCCATCGAGCATGGCCAGCTTGCCGATGAGGAAACCGTCAAGCGCATGGCCGATGCCGATGCGTGGTGGAGCATTCAGCCGTTTCTTTCCGACGAGGATGCCAATCCGAAATCCGACCCGGTGCAGCGCCAGCAACAGCAGCAGATTTCCGACGGCACGGTCAGGGCAATCGAGCTTGGGCGGAAGTACAAGGTCAAGATGGCGCTCGGGACCGACATTTTGTTCAACCCGAAGGGCACTGCGACCCAAGGCAGGCAGTTGGCGAAATTTGCGCGCTGGTATGACAATGCAGACGTGCTGCGCATGCTGACCAGCGGCAATGCCGATCTGGTCGCGCTTTCGGGGCCGCGCAATCCTTATCCGGCAAAACTGGGCCGCATCGAAGCGGGAGCCTATGCGGATATTCTCGTGCTGGATGGCAATCCGCTCGATGATATTTCATTGATTGCCGATCCAGACCGCACGATGAAGCTCATCATGAAGGATGGGCGCATTCACAAAAACACGCTTTCGGCTTGAAGGGGCGCATTTTGAATAGACCAGGTCACTACGCCGTTGCCATTGTCCTGTCCCTTTGCGGCGCACAGGCTGCCAGTGCCGCCGATGCGGTTACCGTTCCGCCGGAGGCGCCGCCCGTCGTGGAAAGCCAGCGCTGGGCCCTGCAAATCACACCCTATGTCTGGGCTGCGGGTCTCAAGGGCGATATTTCGCCTTTCCAGCGCGCGCCGACCATCGGCATCGAAAAGTCCTTTTCCGATGTGTTGAGCGATCTCAATTTCAGCGGCTTCGTCAATGTCTGGGGCCGCTACGACCGTTTCGTCGTCTCGGGCGACATGATGTATGTCGATACGACCGAAAGCCACGCCTACGGCAACCTGCCGCCACTGCCGATTGCCATTCCATCGGGCACGGTCGTCAAGGGCGATGTGGACAGCAAGCAGTTCATGGCCACGCTGCAAGCCGGCTATCGCGTGGTCGATACGCCCAAATTCACGCTTGATGCGCTGGGCGGCATCCGCTTCTGGCACATTTCCAATGATGTGACGGTGAGCGCGCTTGGCCTGACGCGGAGTTATGGCGAAAGCTTCAACTGGGTCGATCCGGTGGTGGGTACGCGAGCGCTTCTGCGACTCACGGACAAGCTCTCCTTGCAGGCACAGGCGGATATTGGCGGCTTCGGTGCCGGGTCTGAGCTGACCTGGTCAGTGCTTGGCACGGTCAATTATCTGCTCACCGATCACCTGTCGGTCTCGGCGGGCTACAAGGCGCTGCATGTCGATTATGACCGCGATGGCTATGTGTTCGATTCTCGCCTGAATGGCCCGGTTTTGGGTGTGACCTATCGGTTCTAACCAGCGACCGACCGTTCGATTTCGGTGATAGCCAGTTCACGAGAATGAAATAGACGGCATTTTCCTGCCCCGATAGAAAGCGGAAGGCGGTTGGCGCACCGAACGCCGGATTCTTAAAAATTGCAGGAATAACATGCCGATCTACGAACTGGCTGCGGCGGGGGCAGCAACGTGCTGGGCACTGACGGGTCTCATTTCCGCCTGGCCAGCCGGTCATTTGGGCGCGCTTGCCTTCAATCGCGTGCGCCAGGTGTTCGTGACGAGCCTGCTCGCCATCTACGTGATTGCCACCGGAAAATGGCAGCAATTGACCGGCGATGTCGTTCTGCCGTTGCTGCTTTCAGGTTTCATCGGCATTTTTCTGGGCGATACCCTGCTTTTCATCACGCTCAACAGGCTTGGGCCCCGCCGCTCCGGCATTTTGTTCGCCATGAATGCGCCAATGACCGCATTGCTGGGCTGGCTGGTGCTGGGTGAAACGCTTTCCCTGACCGCCGTGCTCGGTATTGTCATCACGGTTTTCGGTGTTTCGCTGGCGATCTTCTTTGGCAAGCGCGCCAATCAGCAGCATCCATGGGAAACGATCAAAGGGTCGCTGTGGGCCGGTGTCGGCCTCGGGCTTTTGTCGGCGCTTGGTCAGGCCATCGGCTCGATCATCGCACGTCCGGTGATGGAAACGGGCATCGACCCGTTTGTCGGCTCCATGTTGCGCGTCGGTATTGCCGCCACCTGTCTGTCGGTTTTGATGCAGCTGCCCTTCGCAGCCGTCAAGCCCCGCAATCCGCTCAACTGGCGGGTTGGAGCGATGACGGCACTGACCGGCTTCCTGTCGCTTGGCGTCGGCATGACCTTGCTGCTTTTTGCCTTGTCGGGCGGGAAAGCGGGCATTGTCTCGACCATTTCGGCTACAACACCCGTCATCATATTGCCGCTGCTTTGGCTTCGAACAGGCGAGCGCCCGGCAGCGGGCGCATGGCTCGGGGCCGCCTTTGCCGTGGTCGGCATGGCGCTGATCTTTATGCGTTAGGACGCTGCGCGTCCTTGCTGCGCGCCATCCAGCGCTCGCGGAAAGCCCTGCGCCGTGAACGCCAACGCGGGCGCGGAAGCGTCTGCGCGGATGTTTTGCTGCGCATTGCCGGGGGCGGCGACAGCAGGCGGATGAAGAACAGGATGCAGACACCGATGGTGAACAGCCAGAACATTTCGTCGGTAAGATCGTTGATCATAGTCTCATTCCAGCGGTTCGCCTGGCGTTCAAAAACTTGAGTATGCGGCGTCCATCAATGATTAGGAAATTAAAATAGAACACCGTTCCGACGGAATCGGATCGGTGCATTTCAGTAGAGATAGCTTCTGGCGAAACTAAGTCCAAGTCACGATAGTGTGCTTGTTTGCCAAGCTGATTATTGTGTCACGACCTTTGGTTTCAGGCGCAGGATCAGCGGCACAAGCACCAGCGCGACAGCGGGGAAAACCAGCCAGTTGATGGTTTCCCAACCGGAAGCGTGCAGCAGCGATCCCGCGAAGAACGACGCGCAGGCAACCGTTCCGAACATGATGAAATCGTTGGCGCCTTGTGCCTTGCCGCGTTCGGCGGGCGTGTGGCAGTCGGTGACCATCGCGGTGGCACCGATGAAGCCGAAATTCCAGCCGATGCCAAGCAAGATCAGTGCAAACCAGAAATGGCCGACATCGAAGCCGCCGAGCGCGACGGCTGCGGCCCCGGCGATCAGGATAAGCCCGAGCGCGGTGATCTTCTCCTTGCCATAGCGGGCGATCAGTTTGCCGGTGAAGAAGCTCGGTCCAAACATAGCCAGCACGTGCCACTGAATGCCAAGCGCCGCATGATCGACCGAATGGCCATGACCGACCATGGCGATAGGCGCTGCCGTCATCACGAAGGTCATCAGGGCATAGGAGCAGACGCCTGCCGCCACCGACAGGATGAAGCGTGGCATTTTCAGAATCTCAATCAGGGGTCTGCCGGTATCGTTGTTGGCATTGGCTGCTTTGACGGCCTTGGGCGCGCGCAGCATGAACAGCACCGGCAATGCCAGGAGGCCAAGCACCGCCTGGCTCAGAAAACTGCCCGCGAACATGGCGTCGGGGATGGTATCGCGCGTCCAGATCACCAATTGCGGGCCGACGATTGCGGCGATAAGACCGCCGACCATCACGTAGGAAATTGCTTTGGCCTTCATGTCGCCGCTGGCGGCGTCTGCGGCGGCAAAGCGATAGCTTTGCACATAGGCGGCGTAGAGACCCGCCGTCAGCGTGCCAAGGCAGAAGATCAGGAACGATGCCGAGAAAATGCCTGCGGCTGCGATCAACCCCGCCGCCATGCCGACAAGTGCGCCGAGCATATAGGCATTGCGCCGTCCGAGTTGGCGCATCAAAAATGCGGCAGGCAATGTGCCAAGAGCGAGCCCCAGATTGAACAGGCTGACGGGCAGGGTGACAAGGGCTGGATCAGACGACAATTTCTGCCCGACAAGACCGCCAAGCGAGATGACGATGGGCGGGCTCGACGCGCCGAGCGCCTGTGCCATCGTCAGGATAAGAATATTGCGGCGAACGGACGAATTGTCGGTCATATTTTCCCTCATGCAGCGACGCAGGAAATTAACGTCATAGTTGCCCGCCGAATAGAGGAAAAATATTCCATACTGACGAAGTTGGTTTTTCCTCTCGTCGGCACGGAAGTCTTCAAAGCTTCATTGGACAGTCAAGCACCTGTCACGAAGCTTGCTTACCCATGCGCATTGCTCAATCGGAACGGGGACATTCCATGCATCGCTCTTTAGGCACTTCGACCCTTCTCGCCAGCCTGCTGGCTTTCACCATCGCACCGGCCTTGGCTGAGGAAAAAACCTTTTCGGCCACACTCAAGGCTCACGCGATCCTGCCAGCCAACACGGTTATCGCGGCACCGGATGATGCGGCAGACCATTTGAAGACCTCCGGCAAGTTCACCACCGCCGACCGCAAACGCGCCGAGGGCATCGGCACGATCGAGGGCAAGGATGGCGTGCGCAAAACCGGCCTTTCGCTTCCTTTCGACGGCCAGCCGGTGCAGGGCTTTTCCGGCATCAAGACCATGGAAGACGGCAGCTTCTGGACGCTGTCGGACAATGGTTTTGGGTCGAAGCTCAACTCGCCCGATGCCATGCTGATGCTGCACAATGTGAAATTCGACTGGGACAATGGCAAGGTCGAGCGGGTAAAAACCCTGTTCCTCTCCGATCCGAACAAGAAGGCGCCGTTTCCGATTGTCATGGAAGGCGCGGAAAAGCGCTATCTGACCGGGGCCGATTTCGACGTGGAATCGATCCAGCCGGTGGCGGATGGTTTCTGGGTGGGCGAGGAATTTGGTCCCTTCCTTTTGAAATTCGATACTGAAGGCAAACTGACCGACGTATTCGCGACGCAGGTGGGTGAAACGCCGGTCGTTTCGCCGGACAATCCGAAGCTCGCTTTGCCTGCCAATCCGAGCCTCAAACTTCCGGCATACAATCTGAAGCGTTCGGGTGGCTTCGAAGGCCTTGCCATATCGAAGGATGGTTCGAAGCTTTATGGTCTTCTCGAAGGCCCGCTTTTCGTCGATGGCGCGCCGGAAAAGACCGAAAGCGGCAAGACCGGCCTGCGTATTATCGAGTTCAGCGTGGCCGACAAGAAATGGACGGGTCGTTCGTGGCTCTATCCTCTGGCCGATGGCGGCGAAGCAATTGGCGATTTCAACATGCTGGACGCCAGCACGGGTCTGGTGATCGAGCGTGACAACGGCGTTGGTGTTGCGGAAAAGGCCTGTGCCGATCCGAAGAAGCCGCAAGCCGATTGCTTCGACGCGCCGTCCAAGGTGAAGCGCGTTTACAAGATCTCCTTCGACGACAGCAATGTCGGCAAGGAAGTGCGCAAGATCGGCTATATCGACCTGCTGGCCATTGCCGACCCGGACAACAAGCGCCGTCAGGGCGGTCATGACGCCATTTACGACATGCCCTTCCTGACCATCGAAAATGTCGACCGCGTAGACGATACCCATATCATCGTCGGTAACGACAACAATCTGCCGTTCTCGGCTGGCCGTTCGCTCGACAAGGTTGACGACAATGAATTCGTGCTGCTGGAAGTCGGCGATTTCCTGAAAGCCGAATAAGCCGCTTGTGCCATGATTGAAGAAAAGCCGCGGGATCGTCTCGCGGCTTTTCTGTCTGTGCACGACAGAACTGCCGACATGGAAGTTTTCTTCGCTCTATCTATTTGTTTTTGCGCATTATCCTACGCAAAACCGCTTCGCACTTTTGCTGGAAATGCTCTATGGTGCCCTAAAGTTCTATGGAGGAAGCCGTTGAAGATTTTTATTTTCGGCAGTGTGAATGTGGATGTCAGCGCCCGCATGGCGGCGCTGCCTCGTCCGGGGCAGACGGTGAATGCATCGGGCTATGGCATCGGTCTCGGCGGCAAGGGCGCCAATCAGGCTGTGGCTGTCGCCAAGCTTGGCGGCGATGTGCGTTTTGTCGGCGCGGTGGGCAATGATGCCTTCGGTGATCTGGCCGTCAAGCAGATGCAGGAATTCGGGCTCAATACGGATGGCGTGCGTGTGACCGATGGTGTCGATACGGGCATGGCGATCATTCAGGTTGACGAGGCCGGGCAGAACACGATTGCGGTTTGTGCGGGTGCCAATGCGCATTGGTCGGCAGCCGATATCGACGCTTATGCTGCCGATATTGCCAAGGCGAAGATCACCCTTTTGCAGCGCGAAGTGCCGCATGAGGTTAATCTGGCTGTTGCACGGGCGGTAAGGGCTTCCGGCGGTCAGGTGCTGTTCGATCCGGCGCCGGTTGGCGATGCCAGCCGCATGGCGGACCTGATCGCACTTTGCGATATCATCTCACCAAACGAGACGGAAGCCGCCGAAATCACTGGCATTGAGCCAACCGATCTGGCCTCGGCAGAAGCGGCGGGCCGCAACCTTCTGGAACGCGGCCCCAGGACCGTTATTCTCAAGCTCGGCAGCCGTGGGGCGCTGCTGGTCACGGCGGATGAGGTCCGGCATTTCGAGCCGTTCAAGGTCAAGGTCGTGGATACGGTCGCTGCCGGGGACAGTTTCAATGGTGGCTTTGCGGTCGCCTATGCGGATGGAAAATCGCTGCATGATTGCGTGCGTTTCGCGTCCGCCTCGGGCGCGATAGCAGTCACGCGGGCAGGTGCTGGTGCGGCAGCGCCGACCGCGCACGAAGTGGAAGCGCTGATCGCCAGCGCCTGAGTTTCACTCGTCAAACTGCAAGCCGCGCTGGCTGGACCAGCGCGGCTTTTTTTGTTTTGACGAGGGATCAGAGCGTCGCCAGACGTTCCGTCAAAAGCGTGAAGAAACCATCCGCATCGACATCCTTGATGAAGAGCGCGTTCTTCGGGCGGTCGGTCACTTCCCACCAGTCGACGACGGTTTCACCGATGGTCAGCTCCGAATTGATTTCGATTTCCACATTGCAATGGCGACCGGAGTAAAGCTCCGGCTTCAACAGATAGGCGATCACGTTCGGATCATGCAGCGGGCCGCCATCGGTGCCGTATTTGGCTTCGTCGTAACGCTCGAAGAATTCGAGCCATGCCGCGACGACTTCGCCGACATGGGTGCCGAGACCGCGAATGGCGGCGATGCGCTTTTCGGTGGTCAGCACTTTGTGCGTCACATCGAGCGGCAGCATGGTGATCTGGATGCCGGATTTGAACACAACCGCTGCGGCATGCGGGTCGACATAGATGTTGAATTCCGCCGAAGGCGTGATGTTGCCGCCCTCGAAATAGCCGCCGCCCATCAGCACGATTTCCTTGACGCGTTCGGCGATCTTCGGTTCGCGGATCAGCGCGGAGGCGATGTTGGTGAGCGGTCCCAGCGGGCAAAGCGTGACAGTGCCGGGTTCCTCTTTCATCAGCGTTTCGATGATGAAATCGACGCCGTGCTGCGCCTGAAGTGGCATGGTCGGCTTGGGCAGATCATAGCCGTCGAGACCGGTCTTGCCATGGACGTTTTCAGCCGTCACAAGCGGGCGCACCAGCGGGCGGATGGAACCGGCAAACACCTTGGTGTCCGGCTTCTTCGCCACTTCGCAGATGGTGCGCGCATTGATTTCCGTGCGCGCCAGCGGGCCGTTGCCCGCAACAGCGGTAATGCCGAGAATGTCCAGCTCCGGGCTTGCGAGCGCCAGCAGAATGGCAACGGCGTCGTCCTGACCGGGATCGGTATCGATAATGATTTTACGGGCCATGTTAGGGTTCCTAATAGGGGAATTAAAGAGCGTTGCGCGCTGCATCGACCGTCTGGTCGACAAGCGCTTCGAAAGAGATTTTCGCCGGGCGGCGCATATAGGTGACGATGTCGTCGGCCAAAAGCGGCTTCGACCAACGTTCCGCGATGATACCGGAGCCGTGCTGGATGGCGATCATGCTCAGGATCTGAGCTGCGTTGCAGTCGACATCATGACCGATGCCGCACACGATTTCGAGCGTGCGGTCGAAATCGCCTTCGCCGAACCACAAGGCGATAACCTGAGCCGCCGCATTCGGATAGACGTGGATCCAGTTATATTCGGCATATTCCGCATCGCATTTCGCCCATGCGTCCTGCCAGCTGGCTGCGGAATGGCAGGCATCAAGCGCGAAGGCCAGAACAGCGCCATATTCCGTTTCGGTTGAAAACAGCCCAATCGTTGAGACAAGCAGTTCGCGCGTGTCTCTCTCCGCAAAAGCGCGGGCGGCCATGACGGCGTTGAACACCTCGCCCAGAATGCCGTTACCGGCATGGGAGATTTCGGCGTCCATCCATGCAAGCCGTGCCGCTTCGCGGGCGCGACCGGGCACAACCATGCCGCAAATGGTGCCACGCATCTGCGCGCCGATCCATTCATCGAATGGATTGTCGGATTTGCCGGTTTCCGGCGGCGTCAGGCCACGGCGCATATTGGAAAGCGCGATGGCTTCCGCCGACCAGCCAAGCGGGATCAGCGCAGTCCAGCGCTCGGCAATGTCGCGGCAGGTAACAGCGGAACCCTTGTCGCCAAAGGCTTCCAGAAAGGCGATTTCGAAGGTGATATCGTCATTATAGGTGTTGGGCTCACGCACATAATCGCGGATCGGGCCGAAAACCTCCATGATGTTTTCAGCCGTATAGCCTTCCAGTGCGGTTCCAGCTGCCGCGCCCACCAGTTGCGCCATCCATGCGGCTGCGGTGCGGTCGCGGAAATCGTCTGAATGCACAGCGTAGAGCACATCATCCGGCCATTGGACGGCGGCGTCGAACTCCTCCCACGACCCATATCGCACTGTCTTCTGCGAAATGTGGTTCGGGTCGGGCGTTGCTGCCCGCATCAGTACGCGCAGGCGCATGTCGATCCGGTAGAGCGTTTCGAAATCGCCGCGCTCAAGCGCTGCCAGCCCATCGCTGAGAAGCTCTGCATAGGGTTCCAGCACATAGCCCTTGTTTTCGAGCGATTGCAGCGCGCCTGCCATCAGGCATTCGGGTGCTGCCGATCCTGGCACATTGCTTTTCCAGAACATGGCCATGAGATCGTCCTGCGCCTTCATGACGGCGCTCGCATCCCATGTCTGTTCTTCCGCCGTCCGCACCACGGGTTTGGTGTCGCGCAGCAGATCGCGGGTCAGTTCCCAAGCCTTCATGTTCTTCTCATTTTCATGCATGTCAGGAGTTCTTCAATTGCCGTGCGCGCCGCTGCTTGCGGGCGGCATGGATCGTCAGCACGACCACCGGAACGAGATAGGGGATCATCTGCATCAGTTCGAACGGCAGTCCGAGACTTTGCAGCGTGATGGCAAGCGATTCCGCAGCCGCCAGTACAAGGCTCGCGGCAAGCGTGCCCCATGCCGTTCCCTGTCCCATCACTTCGGCTGCAATCGCGATAAAGCCGCGACCGGCAGTCATGTTCTGGGCAAACCACGTCACATAGCCCAGTGAAAGATAGGCGCCCGCCGCACCGCCGAAGAGGCCGGACAGGACAAGCGCCTGCATCTGCACGCGCCGGACCTGAATGCCTGCGGCGCGCGCCGATTTGGGATCGACGCCGGTGGCGCGCAGATGCAGGCCGAAACGGGTGCGCATCATCAGCAGGCTGACCGCCGGGACGGCCAGAAGGGCGGCGAAGGTCAGCACATGAATATTGCCGATGAAAGGCACTGGCAGGCTTGGCAATGCGCCGCTTTTCAGCGCGCCCGACATGCCCTTGTCGCCGGTCGCCAGATAAAGGCCGAGCGTGGTTGCCGCCGCCGCCGCAATGTTGAGCGCAATGCCGGTCATGATGAGGTCGGTGCCGAGACGGTTGACCGAAACCGACATGATCCAGCCGAGAAGCGCGCCCGCAATCAGCGCGGCCAAAAGGCCGATGGCCGGGCTTCCCGTTGCGGCACTGGCCAGAACGGCGATGAGCGCCGCCACAAGCATCATGCCTTCCATGCCGATGTTCAGAACACCGGCGCGGTCGGAAATCATCACGCCAAGCGCTGCCAGCAGAAGCGGCGTCGCCACACGCAGGATCGTGCCGATGAAGGACGGATCGAGAATTTGTGCGAGAACGGTGCTCATGGCTGCACTCCGGCTTGTTCGCCTTCACGATTGCGCAGGCTTCGGATCAGCCGCAGCACGGTCGGATGGTTATGGATGACGCTGGCCGTGGCACCCACCATGATGGCCGCTGTTACCAGTCCCACCACCTCGGTCGGAATATTCATGTTGCGGGCGAGAAGATCGCCGCCCACCTGAACAAAGCCGAGGAACAGGGCAGCCGGGATGAGCATGAACGGGTTTTCCCGCGCCAGAATGGCGACGACAAGGCCGGTCCAGCCATAGCCGGGCAGGTCCAGCCAGGAAAAGCGCGCATGAAGCCCGAGCACTTCGAGCGCCCCTGCCATGCCCGCCACCAGACCACCGACAATCTGCGCCCGCATGATGATACGTTTCAGCGGTAGGCCGAGATGATTGGCGAAGCCGGGGCTGGAGCCCGCAATGCGGATATTAAGGCCGGAGCGCGTCCAGTAAAGCCAGATGCCGCCCGCGATACAGGCCAGAATGGCGATGATCGAGCCGCTGTTGAGGCGCGTGCCCGCCAGAAGGCGGTCGAGCTTGGCCTCGGCGGGAATTCTGTAGGACATCATGCCGCCCGCAGCCGGATCGCGGATAATATAATTGAGCACATAGAGGCCGAGAAACAGAAAGGCGTAGTTCAGCACCAGCGAGGTCACCATTTCCGATGCGCCATAGCGCAGGCGCAAAGCCGCCGGAATGGTGCAGGCAAAACTGCCCGCAACGGCGCCGCATAGAATGGCGACGGGCAGCGAGAACCAGCCGAGCGACGGGATCAGCACGGCACCTGTCACCGCGCCGAGCGCGCCCAGAAAGAAGCCGCTTTCCGCACCGAGATTGAACAGGCCGGAGCGGAACATGATGGTGATGGCAAGGCCGGTCAGCATGATCGGCGTTGCCGCTTCCACCATATTGCCCATATGGCGGATGCTGCCGAAGGGGCCGAGGAAAAACGTCTTCAGAATCGCCGCCGGGTCATCCTGCATAAGCGCCAGCGGCACCAGCAGCACGGCCATAATGACGGCAATGACCAGCACGGTCAGGAAGAACGGAACGAGGGAAGCCAGAATTTTGCGCATCAGGCAGCCACCTTGGTTCCGAGCATATAGGGGCCGAGCGTCGCAGGTGTGATGTCGGACCCGTTTTCAAGATGGGCAACGATGCGCCCGTTGAAAAGCACAACGACACGGTCGCTGAGGCGCAGCAATTCGTCGAGATCGGCGCTGACCAGCAGAACCGCGCAGCCGCCCTGCGCCACTTCATCGATGCGGCGATGCAGGAAAGCCGCCGCCGAAACGTCGATGCCGCGCGTCGGCTGATCGGCGATGAGAAATTTCGGATTGGTCGCCAGCTCGCGCGCTGCAATCAGCTTTTGCGCATTGCCGCCGGAAAGGGAATCGAGCCGCTCCGTAATCGCGCCGGCGCGCACCGAATAGCGCTTGATCATATCCTGTACGCGCGTCTTGATCGCATTCCAGCGCAGGAAGGGTCCGCGATCCGTATCGGAGTTGCGGTCGGTTCCGGCGATGGCATTTTCCGCCAGCGACAGGCCCGGCGCGCCGCCTTGCGAAAAGCGGTCGGCAGGAAGATAGGCAAGGCCCTTTTTGCGCCAGCTGGCCGTATCGGCGCGCAGCATGTTTGCGTCGTTGAAGCTGATAGTGCCGGTCGCGGCTTCCGCCAGACCGGACAGGACGGAGACGAGGCCGCGCTGGCCGCTGCCATCCACACCCGCAACGCCGACGATTTCGCCTGCGCCAATGGTGAGGGTGATATCGTTGATGCGGTCGGCAGGATCGGGCGCCATGGTCGTCACGCCATTCATGGTGAGAACAGTTCTGGTCGGACCGGTCTTGTGGGCGCGTTTTGGAATATCCACCGCGTGGCCCATCACCATCTGCATGATGGCATCGTCGGGCACATCGGCAAGCTTTTCCGTGCCGGTGACAGCACCGGCGCGCAGCACGGTGACGCTTTCCGCCAGTTCGCGCACTTCGTTCAGCTTGTGGGAGATGAAGAGAATGGTGATGCCGTCGTCGCGCAGGCTTTTCAGCCGTCGCATCAGTTCCTCGATCTCCGGCGGAGAGAGAACGGCCGTCGGCTCGTCGAGGATCAGCAGGCGCGTGCGGCGCGCCAGCGCCTTCAGGATTTCGACCTTCTGCTGGGCTGCGACGGATAGTGTGCCCGTGATCGCATCCGGGTCGGCATGCAGGTCATATTGCTGCATCAGTTCATCGACCATTTTGCGCGCGGCAACGCGGTCGATCAGTCCGGCCTTTACCGGTTCATGGCCGAGAATGATGTTTTCCGTAACGGTCAATGTCGGCACCAGTGAGAAATGCTGATGCACCATGCCGATGCCCTTCGCGGCGGCATCTTCCGGCGACCATGATGCGATATGCTGCCCATCCACGACGATTTCTCCCGCCGTGGCATTTTCAATGCCGAACAGGATTTTCATGAGCGTGGATTTGCCAGCGCCGTTCTCGCCGCAAATGGCGTGGATCGATCCGGCGCGGATCGAAAACGACACGTCGCGCAGCGCAATCGTGCCGTTCGGATAGACCTTGCTCACATCGCGGAAGGCGACGATAGCATCGCCGCCTTCATGTGTTTCAGCTTGATTTGCCACGATCAGGGACGAACCTTGTTGCGCATGGCATTGAGGTCTTCGGTGCTGAGCCCAAAGCCGGTCGGAACCGTGATCTTTCCTTCGGAAATCTCGTCGGAAGCCTTCTTGATGGCGTCCTTGGTTTCCTGGCTGGCCATGGTCGCCATGTTGCCATCCATCACGATGCCAACTGCGCCTTCCTTCAGGCCAAGCGCTTCCGCCTTGCCGAAAGGCAGGTCGCCTGCCTTGAAGCGATCATAGGCCTGCAAGAGGCTGACATCGACGTTTTTCAGCACGGAGCTGACAACCTGCTTGGCAATGGCCGGGTCGCTGTCCTTGAAGATCGCTTCCTGATCGGAATCGACGCCGAGTACATATTTGCCGGTTTCCTTGGCAGCCGAAAGCTGGCCGAGGCCGGTCTGCGACGCGACCACAAAGCCAAGCGCCACATCGGAGCGATATTGCGCGAGGCCGAGTTCCTTGCCCTTGGCGGCATCCATGAAGGAACCGGCATAGGAAATGGCGATCTTCACATCCGGCGTGACCGACTGTGCGCCTGCAATATAGCCAGCGAGGAAATCGTTGATGACCGGAATATCCATGCCACCGAGGAAGCCCAGATTCTTGCCCGTATCGCCAAGCTTGCCGTCTTTCAGCAGCGAAGCCGCCAGCATGCCGCCGAGATAGGAGCCCTCGTTCTGCTTGTACTGGATGGAATAGACGTTGTCATAGCCGCCTTCCTCATAAGGCACGCTCGCATCGTAAAGAACGTATTTCTTGTCCGGATACTGCTTGGCGACCGAACCGACGGTTTCCGACATCTGATAGGTGCCGCCGATGATCAGGTCCCAGTCCTGTTCGGACGCGTCGAGGAAGACCGGCTCCCACTTGGTCGGATCGTCGCCGATTTCGAGAATCTTGGTCTCTACCTCATCGCCATATTTGTCCTTGATCATCTTCATGCCCTTGGCGGCGGAATCAAAGAATGATTTGTCGCCGAGGGCGCCGTTGATGATCAGGAGGATCTTGTCCTTGGCTTCCGCTGCGGTAGCGAAAGTGCCGATCGCCGTGGTGGCGGCAAGAGCTAAGGCAAGATGAATTATTCCCCGTCTGGTGGATTTGAGCACAACGCAACTCCATTTTCTTGTTTGAATGAGATGGTTTTTCCTTGCTCCGGCAAAAATGCCACCCCGCAGAACCCCCATGCATGATGCGATCAAACGATGATGGGTGGCGGGAGTCAATCTCCTTCGATTCCCGTCACTGTGGACAATAGTTTTCGGCAAACGAAAAGCATGGCTTCTGCAATGCAATCCGCTCCTGTAAGTTGCCCGGCATCTTGTTTTTGATGGGGTGGTCGTGAAGAAAATCGTTGGACTGGCAATTCTTGCACTGCTCGCGGCGGTGCCCGCTTATGCTGAAGACGACTGGAAGGCCGTCGAAGAGGTCAAGCCTTACGCCATTACCGGCCAGACCGGCATTGATCTCTATCGATCCATTGGCCAGCGTGGGCCGAAGATCGGGATTGGACGGGTGATCGCCCATACGAGCTATGTGCTGACCTGGGACCGCAAATTCGATAACAGCAACAATGGCTGCACGATTCTGTCGGCAAAACCGAAGCTGAAGATCACCTATACGCTGCCGAAGCCGTCACAAAAGCTGCCGTCGCCGGTGCGCGAAAACTGGGACGTCTTCATCGAAGGCATCCGCAAGCACGAACTGGTGCATGGCGACAGCGCCAAGGACATGACGCGGGAAATCGTGCGCCGTACGGTTGGACTTTCCGTGCCCAACGATCCGAAATGCCAGAAAATGCGCAAGGTGCTGATCAAGGAAATCACCGATCTGGTTGCCGTGCAACGCGCGCAAGGCCGCGATTTCGACCGGGTCGAAATGGGCAATGGCGGCAATGTGCAGCAGCTTGTCCTCGCGCTGGTGAATGGCGGCTGATCAGAGTTCCATCACATCGCGCCGGTCTTCGGCGATCAGCTTGCGGATCTGCTGTACGATCTGGTCGCCATGCGCCTTGCCAAGCCGGTCTGCTGTTTCGACATCCTGCTCTTCAATGGCGCGGATCATGTCTTCATGTTCCGTCACATATTGTTCCGGCAGCTGGTCCGAGAAGGACGAATAATAAAGGCGCAGCAAACGACGGCCTTCGTCAAGAAGGCGTGCGAAAAAACTCGTATAGAACGGGTTGCGCCCGGCCTCGGCAATCGCCGCATGAAAATCGCGATTGGTCGAAATCATGTCCAGCGCGTTTTGTGCGCGCACGGCCCTGGCAAAATCTTCCTGATGGGCGCGGATGATCTTGAGGTCCGCTTTGGTGCGGTGGCGTGCGGCAAGCCGCGTCGTGACGCGGTACATCAGGGTGATCGCGTCGAAAAAGGCAGGCAGGCTCAGAAAGTCGATATTCGAAACCACTGTCGAGCGGTTGGGGAGCGTCGTCACCAGCCCGTCGCTGGCAAGCCTCACAAGCGCCTCGCGGATCGGCGTGCGCGACATGGCAAAGCGCTCCGCAAGCTGGTTTTCATCAATGGGGCTACCGGGCGCGAGCGAAAGATCGATGATCTCGTCGCGCAGCACATCATAGACCATCTTGACGCCCGAGCCCTTCTTGCGGTCGGCAGATTGGCCCTCAGACCGGTTTGCCGATTGGCTGGATGGTGCTTTGCTCATGGCGTGTCCTTTATTGAAAGGGGCGGGCGGGAAGAGCCGGGAGGCATGCTTTCACGCCGTTATCCGCGATAACCTTTGTGATGGTGATTAGATCGTAGTTGCAATTGAAATTTTAGTCGACAAGAAAAATACATTGTGTATATTTGATTTCATACAAGGCTTGCTGAAGCCGGTTGTAGACTCTGGTTGATTGAAAAACGCGTTGAAGAGATTCAAGGACAGGACCATGACTTCTGATATTTTTTCCGGCTGCATTCCCGCACTCATGACGCCATGCAAGCCAGACCGTACGCCGGACTTCGATGCGCTGGTGCGCAAGGGCAAGGAACTGATCGCCGCTGGCATGTCTGCCGTCGTCTATTGCGGTTCGATGGGCGACTGGCCGCTTCTCACCGACGAACAGCGAATGGCGGGCGTTGAAGCGCTGGCCAAGGCTGGCGTGCCTGTCGTCGTCGGCACCGGCGCGGTCAACACGGCTTCCGCTGTCGCTCACGCTGCTCATGCCCAGAAAGTTGGCGCAAAGGGCCTGATGGTCATCCCGCGCGTTCTGTCGCGTGGTTCGTCGATTTCCGCCCAGAAGGCGCACTTCAAGGCCATTTTGGCGGCTGCGCCCGATCTTCCGGCGGTTATCTACAACAGCCCATATTATGGCTTTGCCACCCGCGCCGATCTTTTCTTCGCGCTGCGCGCTGAGCATCCGAACCTGATCGGCTTCAAGGAATTCGGCGGGGCGGAAGCCATGCGTTATGCGGCAGAAAACATCACCAGCGCCGATGACGATGTGACCCTGATGGTCGGTGTCGATACGGGCGTGTTCCACGGCTTCGTCAATTGCGGCGCAAAGGGTGCCATCACCGGCATCGGCAATGTGTTGCCGAAGGAAGTGCAGCATCTGGTATCGCTGTCCAAGGCCGCTGCTGCGGGCGATGTTGAGGCCCGCGTTGCCGCGCTTGAACTGGAAGCCGCACTTGGCGTGCTGTCCTCCTTCGATGAAGGCCCGGACCTCGTCCTGTTCTACAAGCACATGATGGTCGTGACCGGAAACCCGGAATATGAACTGCATTTCAACGAGACGGACAAGCTGTCCGATGCCCAGCGCGGTTATTGCGAAGCACAGCTGAAGCTGTTCCAGACCTGGTATGCAGAGTGGAACAAGCAGGGCGGCGCGGTCGCGAAATACGCAGCCTGAACGTTATAAAATTCGCAAATAAAAAACCCCGCCAATTGGCGGGGTTTTTGTTTGGTTGCGGTCCGAACTACGCGACGGCGTCGAGGCCCTTCTGGCGCAGCATTTCGAGCTGTTCCATTTCCGCCTGCGTCAGCGAAATGCCCTTGGAGAGCGATTCACGGCGGGCCGCGAAACGGCGTTGCGAAGGCAGGCGCGCACCCTGACCGGCAATGGCTTCCAGCAGGATTTCGCCGTGCTGGATCGGATTGAGACGCCCACCGGCCATGCGTGTCGGGTCGAAAGCGAGGATCAGTTCGCCGTGGCGCGGGGCAATCGTCGTGGTGCCAAGATACGCAAGCGCTTCCGGGCTGCTAAAATCGCCGATCATGGAACCGGCCAGAAGCTCGATCATGGTCGAAATGGCCGAACCCTTGTGCTGGCCGAAGGGCAGCATGGCGCCTGCGAGGGCTGCTTCCGGATCGGTGGTCGGATTGCCTTCGGCGTCAACCGCCCAGCCTTCCGGCAATTGCTTGCCAGCGCGGCGGTAGAGTTCCAGTTCGCCGCGTGCCGCGACACTGGTTGCAAAATCGAACACATAGGGGTTTTCGCCAGTGCGCGGCCAGCCAAACGCAAATGGATTGGTGCCAAGAAGCGGCTTGCTGCCGCCCGCAGGCGCAACGGTCGCATAACTCGGGCACATGGCCATGGCTGCTAGGCCTTCGTCGGCCAGCGCTTCCACTTCCGGCCAGAGGGCTGCGAAATGGGTGCAATCATTGATGACGAGGGCGGCCAGACCGAGCTCGCGCGCCCGTTCGATCAGCGCCGGTTTGCCGGTTTCGAATGCGAGATTGGCAAAGCCGCCATGAGCTTCGACGCGCACCACGGCGCTGTCATCCACGGTCAGCACGGGCACGGCATCGGTCGCCACCTTGCCGCTCTTCACGGTGCGCAGGCAGCCTTCGATGCGGTAAATGCCATGCGATTTGCAGCCGTCGCGTTCTGCGGCGACAATGGTGCGCGCGATTGCGGCTGCATGGTCATCGCTGAATGTGGCGTTGCGGAGTGTGTCCTTCACGAGTTCGAACAGTTCATCGACCGTAATCAGGATGGCGTCGCTCATCGTGATGTCCTTTCATGCAGCAAAACCGGGAAAAATCGTTCTCCTGTGCATAAGGGCTGCATACACAGAAGTCATCCGAAATTGTGGTTTTGCCTCTCATGAAAGAGAACGACATTATGCAGGCAAGGCATCATCTGTCCCCTGACGGATGATGCCGAGCCCGATCCTTTCAGATCATTTGCGACCCAGTTCAAGATAAGTAATGCCGAACACGACAAGTGGCATGGCGGCAATCATTCCAAACGCGATCCAATGGAGCCACTGCATAGTGTGGTCCTCCGTTGTTGTGTTGTTGGAGAAAGTGGGCGGTGTTGGCCTCCGCCTCACATCAACCAGAGTGTGACTGCCGCAGCGATCACGAATGCGGCGGCAAAACTGCTTTCCAGTCGGTAGTACCAGAGCATGACAGCCTCCGTTATGGTTAACGAATGCTTAATAAACGCGGCTCTGGCGATTTGGTTCAATCGGCCCTGTAACATAATTGAGAGCGGCTTCGTGATGCGAAGCCGCTCTGCTGTGCGTTTACCAGTTGACGCGCAGGCCGACATTGCCCTTCAGCGTGTAGCTGTCGCCGAAATTATTCAGGCTTGTGTTGACCAGTCCTTCGCCGAACACGGAATAGCGCCGATTGTCGAAATCATAGCTGCCGCCGACGCCGAGACCGCCCCACAGACGATCCTGACGGCTTGCCAGACTGACGCCTGCGAGATCGGCACGGGTGCCGTCGCGGAATTCGTAATAAAGGTTGGCGATGCCGTAGAGGCTGGCGCGGTCGGTTGTGCCCCTGGCGTTCTGCCAGGAAGATGCGTAATCGAGATTGAGGCCAAGACGGCCTTGCAGGCTCTCGCCACGATCAAACCGCGCGGCGCTGCCGAAACCGTCGATGAAGTTGTCGGCGTCCACCGACGAATAGACCAGCTGGCCTTGTGGCGTGACCGACCAATCGTTGTCGATGGCGAGTTTCTGCCCGCTTTCCAGCGACAGCGCATAGCCGAATGCATGGCTTCCGGTGGCGAGCGCCGATGCGCCTTCTGCCGATGTGGTCAGGTCGCTGTCATACCATGTCGCCTGCGCCAGCCCGTCTGCATAAAAGCCGTTCTCGCCATACCAGGTCAGGGTTCCACCGAGGCCATAACCATCCGTGGAAATATCGCCGGACACGAAGTCGCTGGACGATGTTCTGGTTTTGCCATGCATATATTGGCCGAAGATGCCGCCAATGAGGCGACCCTGCTCATTTTCCAGAAATGCGCCGTCAATACCCGCCTGCATCTTGAAGATGTTCTGACGGATTTGGGTTCCGGTGGTGCTGTAGTCGGCTTCAAGACGATTATGCGCGCCTTCAATGCGGCCCCAGACGCCATTGCCCATGGAGGTTGCGGTTTCCTTGTCGGAAGACGTGGTTTGCCCCACCCAGACGCGGTTGCCCGTGCGCTGGCGCAGCGAGGAGACGTTGTTCATCCCAAGCAGATGCTGCGAATAGGCCTCATAGACCGGCGCACCGGCTTGCAGCTTGCCTTCCGGTTGTGGTTCCGGCTTCTCTGGAACTGGATTTTCAGTATTGGGGTTTTCCGGATTTGGGTCTGGATCTGGCGTGGGGATCACTGGCGTCTTCTTGGAAATCAGATACCAGTCATTGGTGTTCTGACCTTCAGCATTGCCTTTATAAAGGCCGTACTCATACGCGCCGATCACCACAGCGGGTCTGCCGCCTGCACGATATTGCGCGTCCAGTATGAAATCACCGTCAGAACTGCCGTTGACCTTGATGACTTCGATGCCCAGCGTCGTGCTGTCGCCCGTTCCACCGCGATTATTGACATGGAGGAAGCTGGTGCCCGACGTATTGCCATCGATCACGATCGTGTTCGTGTTCGACGTGTCGTCGCCAAGAACGGCATTGATCGTCAGCATGCCGTTCTTGCCGACATAATCGCCGGTAATATGAAGATTGTTGCTGGTCGATGTGCCGAAATTGACATTACCCGCATTGGCGAGCGTCACCAGTGTCTGATCCATGTCGTTGAGATCGAGCGTCGCGCCGGACGAAACTGTAAAAGCCGATGACGTGCTGAAGGCGTTGGTCGCACCCGCTTTCAGGGTTCCGGCTTCGATATTGGTGTCGCCGCTATAGGTGTTGTTGCCCGACAGGGTGGTCGTGCCTGTTCCGCTCTGGAATACGGTGCCGTTTCCAGAAATGTTGGCGCTGAAATCAAACGCATTGTCGCGGTTGAACGCCAGTTCGCCCTCATTGGAGATTTGCTGGCTGGCCAGACTGCCCGTCGCGCCGCCCGCACCGAGCTGAAGGCGCGCACCAGCTGCAATCGACGTTGCGCCGCTATAGCTGGTCGCGCCAGCCAGAGTGAGAACACCGCTGCTGATCGTGACGCCGCCCGTGCCGCTGATATCGCCCGCATATGTTGTGCTTGCGTTTGTGATCTCGAGGGTCTTGGTTCCAAGCCGAACCTCGCCCGTGCCAGTCAAGGTCTGGATCGATGTGGAGGTGGGGGTTATCGCGCTGATGTCAAAAGTTCCATCGACATTGATGAGGCTGGATGAGTTCAGATTGCCGGTACGAGGGCCGGTGCTGAAAAGCTTGAGCGTTCCTGACCGAATATCGGTGTAGCCAGTGAAGCTATGCACGCCATCGGTAATGAGATCGCCATTGCCTGTCAGAATCAAGTTACCCTGACCTTCTATAGGGCCACCAACGTTCATTATGTTACCTGAATTGACCACATTGACTGTCAAAGTATGCGGGCCGAGCAAAATGCCGTAGCTAGGACCAGTTTTCAACTCGCCGCCATTTGGATTATCAATCAAATATTCCAAATCATTCATGATTTGAGTTTTTCTCGGGCCTGTGGATTCCAATTCGCTAGCGTAGTGGATACCTATTCCATTTACACCATAAATCTGCACTAGGCCGGGGTTTCCAAAGCCACCGATGCCATTGGAACTAGATAAGTTCGCCCCATCTTCGAACAAGATGCTCCCGACCTGCACGGTAGAGTTCGTAGATACCGATATTGTTATAATGCCGGAACCGATTATGGCGGTATCGTTGTCTGTCGGCGCGGAGTCACCTGCCCAGTTGGCTGCGACATTCCAGGAACCACCAGACCCGCCTGTATATCTAATATCCGCTGCATTCGCTGTATGGGTCAGCAAGAGCAGCGCCGTGCTCGCAGAAAGGACGGCTGCCAGTTTGTGCAATGGGTATGTCCGCATCAAATTATCCTGCATAGTTCAAGGGACAACCAACGTCGGTTGTCTTGGCCCGCCGACTTTCGTGGGGGCACGGTCGGCTGGGTCTGTTCAGATTGTTTGGGAGCTTGCGTCGTGCTGGGGCTTCAACGCTGATCCTGCGACGCAGGGTGCTATGGGGTGAAGTGCCTTCCGCAAGACTGCATGTTTAAATGTGTCATGGCCGCGCAATCGTAAGTTGTGCTGAGGCGGATAAAGGCATAGTGGTTCTTCCGGTATGTATAGAATCGCTTATTAGGATAAGCTATATAAATTATATTTGAAACAGTAAAAGAAGTTTCCGAAAGTGTTTTCTTTAAATAAGTCGTCATCAAATTATATATTACTAATATAATAGAGTAGTAAATATTAACAACATTTTAACATCCTGATCCATTCACGCTGGGCTTTCGACGTGACCAAATTGCCGGGTCATTTGCTCACGTAAAGCGGAACCGAAAGCGTAAGAAACGCTGCGGTGCCCTCGACCCGGTTTTCGGTATGCAACTCGCGCAGCAATTTCACCCGCGCCTGAACCGGTGTTTTATCGAATTCGAAATTGTAGCTCGCGGTTACACCGAGTGCCGCCACGCGCCCGCGATAGCCACCGAGCACGGCTCCGCTGCCGCTGTCGTCGCTGATCTGCTGGTAATAATAGCCGATGGCACCGAGCGAGAACTGTTTCGAGAAATATTGCGAAACCGCGCCTTCCACATGGAATTCGGTTCCGGTGCGGTAATCGGTTTCTTGGTTTTTCCCGTTGAAGGTGAAGCCGACTACGCCGGATATGTCGAGGCCGCGCGCCGGGTCGAACCAGGTGCCCGCAGCGGAAAGATCGCCACCCCAACGGTGGAAGGCAATATTGGCGAGCGAGTCCTTCTGGTAGTCCCCAATGGGAACATTGACCATACCATTGAGGCTCCAATGGAAGTCGCCGCTGTTCCAGCCGATCGTGGTGGTGACCACCGGATCACCAATCCTGGTAACGCTGTTGTCGATATCGCCCGAATAGGGGCCATAGACCAGATCGGCATCGACATTCTGTTGGCCGAAAGGTGTGGTCAAGCCAAAGGCCAGCCGTCCTCCCAGAAGTTCATAGGGCGTGGACCATATGAAGGTTGGGAGATCGACAACGGCCTTGGCATCGACACCAAAGCCGACCACACCGCCCAGCGGCAGCGGCGCGGACGCACCGGCACTTGCGCGATAGAAGTAGGTGTCGTTCTGCAGATAGAGTCCGGGCGCGGGCAGGATCGCAGCCATTGGCCCCTTGGACCCCAGCAGGTAGAAGCCGAGACCGTTTTCTGCGGCCTGTGCGCCAAAGCAGAGGAGCGTCGCCGGAACGGACCAGAGGATAGGCTTTAGGGTTTGGACTAGTGGTTTCATGAGCCTGCTCTGATCCAGAGGTTCAGTGATGTTGGTTTTACAGTGGCAATCAGTGGGTGTTGTAACCTTCGATAGCGACAACCGGCTTCTGCCCGTTGATCTGTGCCTTTGAGACTGCCGCGGTGATTTCGCGCGTCTCGCGGGGATAGACCGTGACGTAATTGTCGTCATAGGTGATGGGCAGAATTTCACCGGAACTATCGTCTTGCCGAAGCTCCGCCCGGACAAAGAAAGCGATGTGGTCGGTCGGGTTGTTCAGCGAAATCTTGAAGCGGCGGAAGTCGTCTTGGGAGGCGATTTCTTCAAGTGTGGTTTTGAGTTCCACCTTCGGCATCGTGTTGAGCGGGGTGAAGTCAGCCCATTGCTTTTGTTTGAGTATCATGGCGTCCATCATGGAGTCTGGACTCATGTTTTCAGGAATGTCGTCCTTTGCCGATTGCCAATATGTGTTCTCCGCAAGCACTTCGTTCTTGGCATCGCGGAGTTGCAGGCGGACGAAATAAACCTTGCCCATGTCGCCATAACGCGGAAGCGTCATGGCGACTGTCGAGGTGGTAGGACTGGTGGTTTTGACGGTCACATTCTTCTCGTGCTTGAGCTTGCCGTTTATGTCGTAGAGCCGGGCGTTGACTGTTAGGTTTTTCAAGCCCCCCAGAGTCTGGTTGACGAGATAAATTTTGGCTTTGGAATGGTTGCCGGTCGCATAGCCGTCAAAAACAACGCTTAAAGGCTGCAGGGCTTTCTTGGCTCCGAAATAGCCGCCGCCCTGTTTCATATAATAATCGAAGAGATGACCGAAGAAGGATGGCCAATGGCTGTTAAGCATCCAGAAAATCGTCATCTTGTGGGCGTCCCCACCCAGCGCGCCATAGGCTTCGTTCTGCGCGCGGACATTTTCATAGGTCGTGAGCTGAGCCTTGCGCGCAAGATCTTCAACGCTATCTGCAGGACCATATCGATTGGCAATGGCCGCCTTGGCGCTTTCAAGCGTGCTGTTGCCGGGTGCGGAACCGGCGCGCATATACCAGAAATCATTGATGGGCCAGAGCTTGTCCGCTGGCAGGAATTTCTTCAGACTGTCCAGCGGCAGAATAGTCTCGTCATTGCCCGATTCAGCGATGGAGCCCATCGCGCCGATGATGTCGCCCTTGAACCAGAAGGCGGGCGCGCGCCATGAATAGGGCGCCGCCATATGGATGCCGCTCCAGTCACCGTTGCGGGCGGACACCGTATCGACCACCGCATTTTGCCAATGCATCTTTTTCAGAATGGCATGGTATTCCTGAAGGACGGGAGCCGGGGGCAGTCCATCGCTGCCATTCGCCCAGATGAAGGCCGAGGCATGCGAGCGAAAATCCGCGATCATGTCATGAACTGTGGCATAAGCGACGGCGTAGTCTTCCTTGTCCCAATGGCTCCACAGTTCCCACGATCCGCAACACATGAGGCCGCGCATGACCGGGATGCCTTCCTTGTCGGCCAGCTCCAGCATGTCATCATCGGCGAACTTGCCCTCCCAGCGCAGCATGTTGACGCCAAGGTCTTTCGCATAGCGGATGATGTCGCGATCGCGCTGCGGATTGTTGTCGAACAACAGGTCGGGCGTATAGGCCGCGCCACGAATCAGATAATCACGGCCATTGACCTTGATATAGAAGCTGCCGGGGTTCTTGAACTTCGGAAACAGCTTGGAGTTGTCGATGTGCTGCGTGATCTTGCGTATGCCGAAATCCGTTGTTGCTGTATCGGAAACCTTGTCGCCGATGCTAAAGGTGAGTTTCAGATTGTAGAGGTTTGGCTTGCCCCAGATATAGGGCCACCAGACATCGGGCTTATTCACCGTCAGCGTCTTGACTTGTTCCGGGGTAAAGCTTTCTTCGCGAGTTTCGTTGGCTTTGAGCGTGACGGTCTTTTCGAGGTGAATGCTGGGCTTGCCCTCCCGGCTGATCTCGCCGCGCAGTACCCCCGTAACGGGTTCTGAAGAGCGGTTGATCAGATTGGCATAGACATCGAGCTTCGCCGTCTTCAGATCTGGCACCGACAGGTCGGCTTTGACATAAGGATTGCGCAAGGCAACATCGCCGCCATAGGTGAGATAGACCTTGCGCCAGATACCTGCGCCCTTATCGGGGATAAAAGAGGTTTTTGTCGCGTAATCGCCGAGATATTTCAGGTTGATCCAGTCCATCCAGGTGTCGGTCAGATCGACACCTTCGCCTTTCCCCGGATTAAGGCTGTCACCCAGTGTCAGGCTTGGGGTGCGCTGTTCCGGGGTGATTTTAACCGCCAGCAAATTATTTGCGCCGGGATGGACCAGCTTCGTGACGTCAAACTCGTACTTGCGGCTCATGCCGACAACGGTGTCGGGACCTGCGATCTTTTGGCCGTTCAGCCAGATTTCGCCGCGATAGTTTAGCCCGTTGAAGATGAGCGTGTAACGGTCGTGCCCTTCTGGAACATCGAGCTTGGTCTGATACCACCATTGGTGTTTCCACAGGGTGTTGTCTACCTTGGTAAGATTGTCCCCATAGTAGATATCCTTGTAGACACCAGCCTTGCTGAGCGTGTTCAAAACGGTGGAGGGCATCGTCTGGATGGCGTAGCCGCTGTCGACAAGAGGTGCGTTGGGCACGTCGATCTGTGCTGCTTTCGCGTCGTCGTCCCGGATGAGACGCCATCCATGCTGCAGCTCGATTTTGCCGCTGGTAGCTTCGGCGCGCGCTTCGAAAGTCAAAGACGAAGCAAGGATTGCTACGGCAACCAGAAAATACCCCACGCGAGCCATTTGCCCTCCAATGTATAAAGGTCGGAACGCTAACGCTTGTGCCCGCAGATTGAATTCGTTGTTTGATTTTAGGCTGGCCGACAGCGTTATGCTGGATGAAAACGCAACACTATTCTTTCGAAGAAAGCCGGTAGTTTGATCCCGGCATTCGCTGTTCAACAACATTGTTGTGGGCGAGTGTCGGGACCGCTCTCAAAGGGAGGGCGCTTAAACAATGCTATTGGTTTTGCAGCATTTTCCGAAATATTCGAGGCTACGCTTCGGCCATCTCTTCTCTGTTGTGGGGTCAACCTTTATCAGGCCGAAGTTCTTTGCAAATCCTTCGTTCCATTCCCAATTGTCCGTGGAAGACCAGTAGACCAGCCCCTTCAGGTTGACGCCCTTCTGCATCGCTTTATAGGCTTCCTCAACATAGCCCTTGATAAAATGAATTCGCGTTGTGTCCTCGACGACGCCATTGACGACTGTATTGGGTTCGTCAACCGGGAAGCCAAATTCAGTAACGTAAATGTCGGGGGCGCCATAACCGTTGTGGACACGCAGCAGGGTTTCGGAAAATCCATCCGGTTCGTAGGGCAGATATTTGGTGAGCTCGAGATTATCCGGAGGCGTGTCCTGCACGAAGCCGAGTGGCGTGTGCGGTTCGGCCTTGACGTAAAAGCGTGAGTAATAATTGACGCCGAGAAAATCAGGTCGCGCGGCGATGATTTCCATATCGCCGGGCTGGACGACTGGAGCGACCAGTGCGTGCACCTCTACTGGATATTCCTGGCCGAACAGCGGATCGAGATAGGCCGTGTTCCAGTAAGCATCCATCATTCGGACGATTTTTTCATCTTCCGGGTAGTTGGACTTGGATCGGACGGTCTGGAGATTGAGCGTGGTGCCGACCTTCGCGTCTTTCGGCAGATTCGCCCGGGCGGCCGCGATGATAAGGCCCTGCGCGACATTTTGATGATGGATCGCATCCCCCATTGCCCTCAAGGATATATAACCCGGCGCAAAGCGTCCCGAACCATAGCCGAAGGTGGAAACGGTGCCAGGCTCGTTCATGGCAATCCAAAGCTTGATGCGATCGCCAAACCTGCGCGTTATAATTTCGGTGTAGTCGGTTGCATATTGGATGATTTCACGATTGCGGAAATCACCGGCCCAAATGGGGTTTTCAAAATGCAGGATGGTGGCCATGGGATCAAGACCGAGCCGAAGCATCTCGTCGATCATACGGTCATATAAGTCCAACGCAGCGGCGCTTGGCGCGCCCGGTCCTTCGGGCTGGATGCGTGACCAGTAGAAAGAAAAGCGAAAAGTGTTCAAACCGGCTTGAGACAACAGGGCAAACTCTTCGCCGTAACGCGTTTCGAATTGCGTGTTCTTCACGTTGGTTGAGCCGTCGCGAATTCGACCTGAAATATCGGCAAAAACGTCCCAGTTGCTGCGCCCGCGCCCGGCGCGGCTTTCTGCTTGCGCGGCGGCGGAAGCGACGCCCCACTTGAAACCGGCTGGAAAAGTCTTGTCTTCAGCGAAGGCAATTTCTGGCGCAAGGGCAGTTGCCGCCGAAGCTGCCGCCACCTTAAGAAACGAACGTCGTGAGAAGCTAAGCCGGCTTGTCAGTTCGTGGTCCATTCGCGAGATCCTGTGTTTGAAAGGATTGAGTGACCAGTTCTCAAGAGGCAAATATCTGCCGTCTCGGAAAGAACGAGCTTTCCCGTTGCTGCGATAACTGGCCTTAGAAAAACTTGATCTTATGCATAACTATGGGGGTGGACCTGCTTCATAATGGAACAGGGTGTTTTATTCTCTTCGGAATGAGCTATATGTAAAAATCAAAGTCGAGCAATGCGTTTTTATCCCATATTCAGTGCAATATTATCTCAACCTAATAAATATCGATAGATATTAGATTTTATTTGGAAATATAAAATTGTCGGTCTATATTTAAAAAGAAATATAAAAAAGATGGTCTGCGCATGAGTGAATCATTGCTTAAAGCGAGGTAGTTCCTTTTGCATAAAAAGCTTAAAAAATGCTGGAGTTTCGAGACTTAGGAAGAATACAGGTCGACCTCCAGATAGTCTCAGGAAATAATTATTGCCCACAATATTCTGCGTGGCTCGACGAAAGGCTGGTAAATAGTGTCGGAATTTTTTCTCTCGACCGACATGGTGGATGAAAGATATCGCACTGCCTTTTGGCAGGAAGTATCGAAGCTTATATACGAAGTCTCTCCCGTAGACGAGGATGGTCATGCTGAACTGATCGGCACCATTCGCTCACGGATTTTTGACAGCATGGTGCTGGGCGACACGACATTCAACGAGCAGATTTGCCGGCGAACGCCGGAGATCATTGCGCGCTCAAATCTCGATATCTGCCTGCTGCAGCTTGTCCTGTCGGGAGAATATACCGGTGACTTCGATGGCACCTATGTTCAGGTGCAGCCGGGCGATATGTTTTTCGTGGACCTGACGAAAGTTCTGGACAGCCACAAGGAAGCGGGTGCGCGGGTGACCCTGGCGATCCCCCGGTTCGAGATCAATAAGTGGTTTCCTGCGAAGGATCTGCACGGGCTTATCCTGCCGCGGAATGTGAACATCAATCAGGTGTTGTTCGATTTCATCTTGAGTCTGGATGGCGCGCTGGATTTCATTCAGGAGACTGAAATACCGGCGATCAAGGAGGCGCTTGTGCTGTTGCTGGTGGCGGCGGTGAATGGTGTCGCGCTCTCGCCGGCACAATCGAGCGCCATTGACCAGACGATGCGGCAAAGGGTGATCGACTATATCGATCTGAATATTCGCGACCGGCGTTTGAGCCCCAAGACGATCATGGCGCATTTCAAACTCTCCCACTCGCATCTGTACCGGCAGTTCGAGCAGGATGACGGCATCACCAAATTGATCCGGCAAAAGCGTCTGGATTTGGCCTATCGCTATCTGATCCATAGCAAAGGTAAGGCGGAAACGCTGAAAGAGGTCGCCTATAAATGCGGCTTTTCAGATCGCGCGCAGTTTACCCGGTTGTTCAAGGAACGTTACGATGTTTCACCGCAGGATTTACGCGAATTGAAGCGATTGCCGGGGCATGATCCGATGTCGGCTTCCAATCTGCACCAGCATATTGAGGATCACCTGACGCGCATACAGCCCGCCAAACCGTGAAGGATCAGACCGCAGCTTTTTGGTGGGCACGGTCTTGTTCCGCGATCAGCACGGTAATGATGCCAGCCACGAGAACGGCGTGTTCGCTGACCTGCGGCAATCCCATCAGTTCGCCGAATGTCCCCCGCGCCAGCGGTCCGGCAATCAGCAATGTCTCGTCGGCGAAGCCCGACGTGGAGATTGCATGACTTTGCCAGTCGCAGAGCAGGCCAAGCCCCGTCGGGCAAAGCGCCAGATGGCCTGCTTCGGCAAGCGCCGCCAGCAAGGGTTGCGATCCGAGAATGCCGCCATGGCCGGGACCGGTGGTGACAACAACCTTGTCCACGTCGAGGATATCGAGTTGGCCTGTCCGGCGATCCTTGAGACTGATGCGCAAAGTACCGCCGGAGGATTCCGCGCTACGGACGGAGGCAGCGCGCACCGAAAGGGTGCCCTCGACGATGGCGCGGTCCAGCGCATTTTCCACCTGAGGCGCGATGCGGAAGCGATGCACGTCCCAGAATGGACGCACATGCCGCGCGATGCGTCTGCGCTCCGAAACAGGCAAAGCCCGCCAGATGTTCTGCCCCTGAAGGCGGACCGCATCAAGAACCGGATGCCAGCTCAAGCCATCGGCGACTGCGGCTTTGACGGTTTCACGGACCCGTTGCAGCAATTGTGAAGCGCTGAGCGAGGGCGGGTTGAGAAAATCGCCATAAGGCTCGTGGGTGACATGGGGATGCCCGCGCGAGCGGAGACCACGGCGCGAAATCGAAACGATCTGCCCCCTATGGCCATGCGCTTTCAGCGTGGCAATGACGTCGGCGGCGGTCAGTCCGTTGCCGACCACCAGCACGCGGTCGTCCGGCTGGACATTATCCAGCGCGCTGGGGCGCGTTGCGTCGGCAATCAGCCCGGCATGGTCCCTGATCGGCGCGAGTACGCCGGGCAGCGAAGGGGCGGGGTGGCTGACCGCCAGGACGGCGATATCGGCAAAGACCGGCTCGCCATCTTCGGTGTCGATAGTCCAGAGGCCACTGTCTTTCGTTGCCTTCACGGCGCGGGTGCGGCGGTGTTCCACACGTCCGGCTTCAATTAGCGGCGCCAGCTTCGATGACGCATAAAGCCCAAATACCGTGCGGGCGGGGAAGGGCGCACCGTCTATGCTGAACGCATCCGGGTCGCCTTCCAATATTCCGGTTTCCGCAAGCCAGTTGCTGAAATCCTGTGGTTCGTCGGGCAGGATGGACATCCGGTCGGCAGGCACGTTGATGCGGTGCACGGGTTCGAGCGTATCATAGGCCAGACCGCGCCCAAGCTTTTCGCGCGGTTCAATCACCACGATCCGCCAGTTGGCGTCATGCCCTTGTTGGGACAGCTGGCGCGCCAGATGCAGTGCAACAGCCGCGCCTGTAAAACCGCCGCCGATAATGGCGACGGTGCTGCTGTGGGCGTTCATCGGCATTTCAAATCTCACGAGCCGGAAGCGACCTTTACATTACCCCCATGTCCGCCGCCGCCAAAGACCTGTTTTTTGCCGAAGGACGAGCGGATCTGGTTGCGCGGTCCTTCCAGCCCCAATTCGGGGAACAGCAGTTCTGAAACGCGATAGGCTTCTTCCAGGTGCGGATAGCCGGAGGCGATCACCGTATCGATGCCCAATTCCTGATATTCGCGCAGGCGGGCGGCAACGGTTTGTGGCGAACCGACCAGCGCGGTCCCGGCGCCGGAGCGCACAAGGCCGATGCCCGCCCAGAGATTGGGCGAGACTTCCAGCTTGTCGCGGCGACCATTGTGCAAGGCGACCATACGAGCCTGACCGACAGAATCGGAATTCTTCAGGAAAACCTGCTGGGCGGCGGCGATGGTTTCGTCGTCGAGATGCGCAATGAGGCGGTCGGCGGCTTCCCACGCTTCCTCGTCGGTTTCGCGCACGATGAAGTGCAGGCGGATGCCGAACGAAATCTGGTCGTCGCGGCCCTTGGCTCTTGCGGCCTTGCGAACGGCGGCGATCTTTTCGCCGACTTGTGCCGGGGGTTCGCCCCAGGTCAGGTATTTATCGACGAGACCGACCGAAAAATCGATGCCTGCCTGCGACGAACCGCCGAAATAGATCGGCGGGCGGGCCTGCACGGGCGGCAGGCCAAGGGCAGCGTCATGGGCTTTGATGTATTTGCCGTCGAGATTGCCATGGCCCGTTTCGATCAGATCGTTGAACACCTGGAAGAATTCGTCGGCATGGTCGTAGCGTTCGTCATGCGGCAGGAAAATGCCATCGCCAGCCAGTTCCTGCTGACTGCCGCCAACGACGATATTGAGAAGCAGCCTGCCCTGAGACACGCGGTCGAGCGTCGAGGCAAGGCGGGCATAATAGGCGGGCGAAGCCACGCCGGGCCGGATTGCGACAAGGAATTTCAGCTTTTCCGTGTAAGCGGCAAGATTGGCGGCCAGAACGAAGGATTCTTCGCAGGCAACCCCTGTCGGGATCAGAACGCCGGAATAGCCGAGGCGGTCTGCCGCCTGCGCGATTTCCCGGAAATAGGCGGGATCGGAAGGGCGGCTCAGCGCTTCGGTTCCCAGATAGGTGCCGTCACCCGAAGACGGGATGAACCAGAGAAAATCGAGCGGCTTTCCATTGGCGGACATGAGAGACCTTTCTTCCTGTGTTCCGTATGCCCGCGCATTGCCCGATTAATGCCATCGGGCGCTCGCAGCAGCGGAGCGTGTTCGGGGAATATTGTACCTGAGCAGATCGCCCGCTTAAGGAATGCGATGCTAAAAACTGCGCCCTGCGTGAAGTTTATCGGTGCGCTTGACCGCTTTATTGCGAAACTTGATTGCTGTTGTCTCCGGTGGGCTGGGATAAACAGCAAAGCGTCAACTCTGTGGGTGTTGCGCCAGCAATCGGAGAAACGTGTTCCAGTTTCTGCTTCTGAGCGCTATTTCTATACAGTCAAAAGAAGGAGCCAGAATGCGCCGCGACAAGAAGAAGGCGACGATATACGACCTTTCCGTTCTGTCGGGCAGCTCGCCTTCCACGGTCAGCGCAGTGCTGAACGGCACGTGGCGCAAGCGCAGGATCAGTCAGGCGACCGCGGAATCCATTCTGGGTCTTGCCGAACAGCACCAATATACTGCCAACCGTCAGGCGCAGGGGTTGCGCCATTCCCGCTCCGGCCTTGTCGGGTTGCTTTTGCCTTTGCATGACAACCGCTTTTTCTCGTCCATGGCGCAGACATTCGAAGCGCATGTGCGCGCACGTGGTCTTTGCCCGGTCGTGGTCAGCGCGGGGCGCGATCCGGCTGAGGAACGCGAAACGGCGGAAACGCTGATTTCCTATTCCATCGACGAGTTGTTCATCTGCGGCGCGACAGACCCGGACAGCCTGCATGAACTCTGCGAACAGGCAGCACTCCCGCATGTGAATATCGATCTGCCGGGAGCGAAGGCTCCATCGGTGACTACCGATAATTTCGCCGGTGGCCGCATGCTGACGGAAGCGATCATCGCGCATTTTGCCGATCGTGAACCGTTGCAGCCGATGGAGCTTTGTCTGTTTGGCGGTCGCAATGACGAATCCACGCGCCAGCGTATTCGCGGCTTTCATGACGCCAAGCAGACCGTTCTCGGGTCTGATCCGGAAGATTGCGTTTTCCGCACCGGCTATTCGCCGTCAAATACTGTGCGGGCGCTGGATGAATATCGCGAGCGTCACGGTCGGTTGCCGCGCGGTCTGTTCGTCAATTCGTCGATCAATCTTGAGGGCCTGCTGCGCTATATGGTCGAGCACCCGCACGAGCAGCTCGATGATCTTGTGGTCGGCTGTTACGACTATGACCCCTTTGCCTCTTTCCTGTCGTTTCCGGTGATTTCAATCCAGCAGGATGTGGAAGGCATGATCGCCAAAGCCTTCGAACTGATGGAAAAGCACGTCACGGCGCCGGAACTACACCTCGTTATGCCCAGATTAATCGCGCCGCGTTCAGCGATCCCGCTGCCGGTGGATAGTCTTAAAGATATCAAATAATTGAGCGATCTCGGCTCTGCACTAACCGGAGCGATGTCCGAGGACTTTGTTCCCGATTTGTCGAAGTCTTACAGACGCCAGCAACCCATCCCTCGCTGAATCGTGTTGACAGATTTCAGGGGCTGGCGCATTATCACCTTGCACAATCGATTGTGCAAATTGTTGTGCAGAGTTACAGCATCTCCAACTGGGAAGAGGCCCGGGACGAGATGCCGCCGCCTGATGGGAGATGGCGGCGCTGGCAGGTGGAGGCAATACGAAGCGCGTTTCTGAAAATGGCTGGTTGGCGTGTGTTCCGATCTGTTTGAATCGGATCGGCGCTCTAGTTGGTCATGCGAGGATACTTCGTCCGAAAGGCGTTTCACGCTTTCGGCATGTAACCTTGGAGGTGAGCCCTTGGCTTCAGCGCATGTAAAGCCGTCTCTTGCGGGCAAATTCCCGGTCGAATGCCAGAAGAACAGACAATCAGGAGGAGAGTGTCATGAAGGTATCGAAGATGACAGGCGCGCTGGCTGGCGTGCTGATGATGGCCGCTACGACGGCGCATGCGGAAGTCAAGGACGCGGTGGTCGGATTTTTGATGCCGGATCAGGCATCCACGCGCTATGAAGAGCGCGATTTCCCAGGTTTTGCAGCAGAAATGAAGAAGCTCTGCGAAAGCTGCAAGGTGCTCTATCTCAACGCCGATGGCGATGCGACCAAGCAGCAGCAGCAGTTCAATTCGGTCATTTCGCAGGGCGCCAAGGTGATCGTTCTCGATGCCGTGGATACTGCAGCTGCAGCCTCGCTGGTGAAGCTCGCCCAGTCGCAGGACATCAAGGTCATCGCCTATGACCGCCCGATCCCGGATGCGACGTCGGATTTCTATGTCTCGTTCGACAATGAAGCCATCGGCAAGTCGATTGCCGAATCGCTCGTCAAGCAGCTGAAGGCCAAGAACGTTCCGGCCGACAAGGGCGGCGTTCTCCAGATCAACGGTTCGCCGACCGATGCGGCTGCCGGTCTCATCAAGAACGGTATACATGCCGGTCTGAAGGACAGCGGCTACAAGACGCTGGCCGAATATGACACGCCGGAATGGGCGCCAAGCAAGGCGCAGCAATGGGCGAGCGGTCAGATTACCCGCTTCAACGACCAGATCGTCGGCATCGTGGCTGCCAATGACGGCACCGCAGGCGGTGCGATTGCTGCCATGAAGGCTGCGGGTATCGATCCGCTGCCGCCGATTACCGGCAATGACGCGACCATTGCGGCGCTTCAGCTCATCATTTCCGGCGATCAGTACAACACCATCAACAAGCCATCGGAAATCGTTGCTTCGGAAGCTGCGCGCGTTGCCGCCCAGCTGCTGAACGGCGAAACGCCGAAGGCTGAAACCACGCTTTACAACACGCCATCGAAGCTCTTCGTCCCGGCGGTTGTGACGGCCGAAAACCTCAAGGCTGAAATCATCGACAAGAACATCGTGCCCGCAGCAACGCTGTGCGTCGATCGCTATGCCGATGGCTGCAAGAAGCTTGGCATCACGCAATAATTCAACGATGCGCCCGGTCGGTTTTCCGGTCGGGCGTCTTTTTTACGCACATCCAATCCGAAAGCCGTTTCACATTTTTCGGGATGTGCTGTGTTTCGTGCGCAAAGGCATATCGTGAGATGTGCCGGGGAAAGTGAAAAATGTCCCAGGAAAACAAAGCGGCGACGTCATCGTCGCAGCCCGTGCTGCGTCTCAGCGGCATTTCCAAGAATTTCGGCGCTGTTTCCGCGCTGACCGATATCGATCTGGAAGTCTATCCGGGGGAAGTCGTGGCGCTGGTGGGCGACAATGGCGCCGGAAAATCGACGCTCATCAAGACACTCGCCGGTGTGCATCAGCCGAGTTCGGGTACGATAGAATTCAATGGCGAGAAGGTTGTGCTGTCCTCGCCGGGCGATGCGCTCGACCTTGGCATAGCGACGGTCTTTCAGGATCTGGCGCTGTGCGAAAATCTCGATGTCGTCGCCAATATTTTCCTTGGTCGGGAGCTTAGCCCCTATCGCCTCGATGAAGTGTCGATGGAAATCAAGGCATGGAAGCTTTTGAACGAGCTTTCCGCCCGTATCCCCAGCGTCCGCGAGCCGGTCGCCTCGCTTTCGGGCGGCCAGCGGCAGACCGTTGCGATTTCGCGCTCGCTGCTGCTCGATCCAAAGCTCATCATGCTCGATGAACCGACCGCAGCGCTTGGTGTCGCGCAGACGGCGGAAGTGCTCGATCTGATCGAGCGTGTGCGTGATCGCGGTCTGGGCGTGCTGATGATCAGCCATAATATGGAAGATGTGCGCGCTGTCGCAGACCGCATCGTGGTGCTGCGTCTTGGTCGCAATAACGGTGTTTTCTATCCGGATTCATCGAATGAGGAACTGGTCGCCGCCATCACCGGCGCAACCAGCAATTCCGTTTCCCGCCGTGCCGAACGACGTCAGGCACAGCACGATGACGCTCATGACCGGGGAGAAGCACGATGAACCAGACAACCGGAAATACCCCGCTCGACCGGCAGGATGCCCGCGTGCGCCATGATGAAGGCGTTTCGGGCGCGCTGCGTGGCTTCTTCGACCGCGTTCGCTCGGGCGATCTTGGCTCGCTGCCGGTTATTGTCGGCCTCGTCATCATCTGGACCGTGTTCCAGACGCTGAACCCGGTTTTCCTGTCGAGCAACAACCTCGTGAACCTGTTGTTCGATTGCTCGACCATCGGCGTCATTTCGCTTGGCATCGTCTGCATTTTGATGCTTGGCGAAATCGATCTTTCAGTCGGCTCCGTCAGCGGTCTGGCCTCCGCCATCGTCGGCGTGCTGTGGGTCAACAATGGCTGGCCGGTGGCGTTGGCGATTGTCGCAGCCCTTTGCGCGGGAGCGCTGATCGGCCTGCTCTACGCCTTCCTTTATAACCGCTTCAGCATGCCAAGCTTCGTTTCGACGCTGGCGGGCCTGCTCGCGGCACTTGGTCTCCAGCTTTATCTCCTCGGCAATACCGGCTCGATCAACCTGCCCTATGGCTCGTGGCTCGTCAGCTTCGGCCAGCTTCTGGTGATGCCGCGTCCGCTCTCCTATGCGCTGGCGCTGATTGCCGGTCTTGCGATCTTCTTCACGGGTTTCCGCTCGGCGCAGCGTCGTCGCGAGGCCGGGCTTTCGGCACCTTCCGTCTCAGGGATCGCGCTGAAGGCCATTGTCATCACGCTGATCGTCGGCGGTGCCGTGTTCTATCTCAACCAGTCGCGTGGCGTGCCGTGGATGTTCGGCTTGTTTGTGGCGCTGGTGGTTGCCATGAACTATGCGCTGACCCGCACCCGCTGGGGCCGCGCCATGCAGGCTGTCGGCGGCAATCGTGAAGCTGCGCGCCGTGCCGGTATCAACGTCACCTTCATCTATATTTCCGCCTTCGTCACCTGTTCGGTATTGGCTGCGGCGGGCGGCATTCTCGCCGCTTCGCGTTTGGCATCGTCCAGCCAGCAGGCCGGTACGGGCGACGTCAACCTCAACGCCATTGCAGCAGCGGTCATCGGTGGCACAAGTCTGTTCGGCGGTCGCGGCAGCGCCTGGTCCGCCTTGCTTGGCATCATCGTCATCCAGTCGATTGCCAGCGGTCTGACCTTGCTCGATCTGTCGTCGTCGCTTCGCTACATGATCACCGGTGCCGTGCTGGCAATTGCCGTGATTGTCGATTCTCTTGCACGCCGCTCGCGCCAGTCGCACGGTCGCGCTTAACATAAAAGGATTCTCCAAATGGCTCAGGATCTCAAAGGACAAGTTGCAGCGGTGACTGGTGCTGCCTCCGGCATCGGCTTCGAATGTGCAAAGCACATGGTCGAAGCAGGTATGACGGTGTTTCTCGTTGATCGCGACGAGAACGCGCTGGCCGAAAAATGCGCCGAACTTGGCGACAAGGCAAAGCCGCTGGTCATCGACCTGCTCAGCCCGGAATCGGTTGCCACCATGGTGCCGCAGATTCTCGAACAGACCGGCCAGCTCGACGTGTTCCATGCCAATGCGGGCGCTTATATCGGCGGTCCGCTCTGGGAAGGTAATCCGGATGCCTGGGATCGCATGTTGAACCTCAACATTAATGCGGCGTTCCGCACGGTTCATGCCGTGCTGCCGCATATGATTGAACGCAAGACGGGCGACATCATCATGACCAGCTCGGTGGCGGGCGTTGTGCCGGTGATCTGGGAGCCGATCTATACGGCGTCCAAACATGCCGTGCAGGCTTTCGTGCATACGGTTCGCCGTCAGGTTGCGCCGCATGGCATTCGCGTCGGCGGTGTTCTGCCCGGCCCGGTCGTGACTGCGCTCATCAGCGACTGGCCAAAGGCCAAGCTAGAGGAAGCTTTGGCCAATGGCAGCCTGATGGAGCCGAAGGAAGTGGCGGAATCGGTGATGTTCATGCTGACGCGTCCGCGCAACATCACCATTCGGGATCTGGTGATCGTGCCGCAGAGCCTCGATCTGTAATCCCTTCAAGAACGGGTCGGAGACCATGATTCACTATTATTTGGGCGTCGATGTCGGCACCGGAAGCGCACGCGCCGGTGTGTTCGACACCAGAGGTTCAATGCTTGCTTCCGCCAAGCGCGACATTACCATTTGGCGCGAGGCTGGCAGCATTGTTGAACAGTCGAGCGCCAATATCTGGCAGGCCGTCTGCGAAAGCGTGCGCGAGGCGGTGAAGATCGCCGGGATCGATCCGGCCAGCGTTGCCGGTATCGGCTATGACGCCACCTGCTCGCTGGTGGTGCTGGGCGGGGGCGGCAAGCCCCTCGCCGTTGGTCCGTCCAACGATCCGGCGCGTGACATCATCGTCTGGATGGATCATCGTGCGGTCGAACAGGCTGAGCGTATCAATTCGACCAAGGCCAAGGTGCTGGATTATGTCGGCGGCACCATTTCGCCGGAAATGGAAACGCCGAAGCTCCTCTGGCTGAAGGAAAACAAGCCGGAAAGTTTTGCGTCTGCGTGGCAGTTTTTCGACCTTACCGATTTTCTCACCTGGAAATCTTGTGGCAGCCTTGCGCGCTCGGCCTGCACGGTCACCTGCAAATGGACCTATCTCAGCCATGAAAATCGCTGGGACGATGCCTATTTCCGCGAAGTTGGCCTCGGCGAACTAGCCGATGAGGGTTTTGTGCGCATCGGCACGGAGGTTCGTGCGGGTGGCGAGAAGCTCGGTGTTCTGAGCGAGGAAGCCGCAGCGGAACTTGGCCTCAAGCCGGGCATCGCGATTGCCGCCGGTCTGATCGACGCGCACGCGGGCGGCATTGGCACGGTGGGCGCGCGTGGCGAGGCTGGCAAGGTGCTGACGCGCATGGCCTATGTGTTTGGCACATCCGCCTGCACAATGACCACCACGGAACAGCCGGTTTTCGTGGATGGCGTCTGGGGCCCGTATTATTCGGCCATGGTGCCGGGGCTGTGGTTGAATGAGGGCGGTCAGTCGGCGGCAGGTGCCGCCATCGATCATCTCATCCACATGCACCCCTTTGCCGCCGAGGCGGAAAAGCAGGCGGCGGCTGAGGGCAAGGGCCTCGCGGACCGTCTTGCATTGGAAGTGGACGCACGCGGCGGCGCTGCAAAGACAGCTGAGATCATCGGCGACATTCACGTCGTGCCGGAGTTTCTCGGCAATCGCGCACCTTTCGCAGACCCCGACGCCCGGGCGATCATTGCCGGGCTTGATCTCGATGCAGGTATCGACAGCCTGACAGCGCTTTATCTGGCCGGTCTTTGCGGGCTTGGCTATGGCGCGCGCCAGATCGTCGAAGCGCAGAAAGCAAAGGGTATAACGACGGATACCATCGTCGTCAGCGGCGGTGCGGCCCGTTCGCATCTCGTGCGTCAGGTGCTGGCCGATACGACGGGTCTCGTTATTGCGGCCTCCACATCGCCGGAACCGGTTCTGCTCGGCTCGGCTATGCT
The DNA here is from genome assembly GCF_006376685.1 of Ochrobactrum teleogrylli. GTDB lineage: Bacteria > Pseudomonadota > Alphaproteobacteria > Rhizobiales > Rhizobiaceae > Brucella > Brucella teleogrylli. The sequence continues at coordinate 82,201 of NZ_VEWL01000001.1, forward strand.
CGGCGCGGTTGCGGGCGGAGCTTATCCGGACCTCGCAATGGCGATGGCTGCCATGTCGGAGCTTGGCGAGGTCAATCAGCCTGATCCCGACCGGGCAAAATGGCATGATCGCCGTTTTGAGGCATTCACGCTGTTGCAGGACACGGCGCGCAAGCTGCGCGATTTCTGATCGCGATCAGCAGCGATGAAAATAAAAACAGCCCCGACTCGTCACCGAACCGGGGCTGTTTTTATCGATAGAGCATTTCCAGCAAAAGTGCGAAGCGGTTTTGCGTGGGATAATGCGTAAAAACAAATAGATAGAGCGGTTCCGACGATTCCGTCAAAACAGGAACCGCTCTAGCGATGGTCTTACATCACCGGCGCATCGGGTTCCGGTTCATATTCGCGGGCGCCGTCATCCTTGGCGAATAGCACACACGGACCGTGCGAGCCGCGCGGGTCGTAGGCAAAGCCCTTTTCGGCCAGCGCATGAGTAATGTCACGAATGCCGGCCAGACCATAAAGATGGTCGTGCAGCTCGAGGAAAATACGTTCCACACCCGGCAGCTCGGCCTGCTTGAGCAGATCGCGCTCTGCGCCTTCGATATCCATCACCAGCACATTGATGCCGTGGTCGGCGATGAACTGGTCGATATTGGTCGAGGTGATCGAAATGGTGCTTTCATAAGGCCCCTGATTTTCGTCCATGGACGACATCCAGAGATCCTTGCGCACATAAAAACGGAAGGTGCCGGTTTCACCGGCGCTCAAAATGCCCTGCGACAGAACCACATTGTCATGGCCGTTGGCGTCAAGCACGCGCCGCGCCAGCGAGGCGGTTGCCGGATTGGCTTCGAAGGCCCAGACGGCCACGTCGCTGATTCGAGCGATCAGCGAGGTAATGATGCCGATGCCGGACCCGAGTTCTAGGACCCGGTCGCTGGCCTTTACGGCCTTTTTGATCGTACGCGCTTCCTTGGCTTCATAGCTGCCGCTGCTCAGCGCCTGCCAGATGACGGGCGAAACCTCTCCCGGCTCGATGGGTACGACGACCCCATGCACATTCAACACTTCCACACCCAATTGATTGCTACCACGGGTGTATTCGTATCAGTTAGCTCCGACCGGAAACAGTCCTTCCCCGTCCTTTTTTGGTATGCAGATAAGCGAGCTCTGTTGCAGGCATCGGCCTGCCGATCAGATAGCCCTGCACCTGATCGCAGCCCAGCCCCTTGAGGCATTCATATTGTTCTTCCGTCTCGATGCCTTCGGCGATGGTGGTCATGCGCAGGCTGCGGCCAACGCCGGTGACCAGCTCGACAATGGCAAGCGCATCGCTGCGCGTCGTGACATCACTGACAAAGGAACGGTCGATCTTGATCTTGTCAAACGGAAAGCCGCTCAGGCTGCCGAGCGACGAATAGCCCGTGCCGAAATCATCCATGGCGATCTGGATGCCGAGCGCTTTCAGGCCGCGCAGTGTTTCCAGCGTCTGCTCGTTCTTGTCGAGCAGCACGGATTCGGTGATTTCAAGCTCCAGCCTGCGGGGGTCAAGCCCGGTTTCTTCCAGCGCCGCCATCACCGACTGGACGAGGTCTTTGTCGCGGAACTGCACCGGCGAAAGATTGACCGCAATTCGCAGCGGCTTGTTCCAGCGCGCGGCTTCCTGACAGGCCGTCTTCAGCACCCATTCGCCAAGCGGCATGATCGTGCCGATCTTCTCGGCCACCGGAATGAATTCCATCGGCGAGACCGGACCGCGCACCGGATGCGTCCAGCGCAGCAGCGCTTCGTAACCGCAGATTTCCCGCGTGTCGGTCGTTGCCTGCGGCTGGTAATAGACTTCCATTTCGTTGTTCTGAAGCGCGGTTTGTAAATCCGCTTCGAAGGATTTCTTTTCGCGCAGCCGCGTCAGCATGTCCGATTTGAAAACGCTGACATGGCCATGGCCAACGGCCTTGGCTTCATAAAGCGCCAGATCGGCATGTTTGAACATTTCTTCCGTGTCGGGCTCGCCTTCCGAAATGGCAACGCCGACGCAGGTTCCGATCTTGATTTCCAATTCGCCCACCCGGTAGGGGCGGCTGATCTCATCCATCAAACGCGCGGCGAATTCGAGCGACTCTTCTTCGGTCATGCCGGTTGACAGCACGGCAAATTCGTCGCCGCCAAGGCGGCAGACAATATCACCCTTCCGACTCAGCCGCGTCAGCCGCCGCGAAACGCCCTGCAGCAATATATCGCCGACATCGTGTCCGAGCGTATCGTTCACATCCTTGAAGCCGTCGAGGTCGAGCAGAAGGATGACGGCAGACGGCCCGCCGGACAGCGCCGCCGTTAGCCGCGTTTCCAGATCCTGCCGGAACAGGACCCGGTTCGGGAGGCCGGTCAGCGCATCGTGATGCGCGTCATGTTCGAGACGAAAGTTTTGCGATTGCAGTTCTGCCGTGGCCTCGCGCAGATCCGCGGTAAGGCGCTGCATGCGGCCATGGGCGCGATCCAGAAGATTGTTATGGCGAATAAGCAGGATAACCAGAACGACGCCGCAGAGAATAAGGCCTGCGGCAAGCGCCGTATAGATGAAATGGAGCTGCTTGACGTCACTCTGGGCGGCGTCGATCAGATCGACATCGTGTTCGACCGATGTGGATGCGAGCGACGTCAGCGGTGCATCCAGCTCGCTCATCGCGACGAGCATGGCTTTCATGTCGTCCGTGCTCATCGTGTCGAGCTTCATATCCATCTCGTGGATGATGTTGCTCAACTTCATATAGAGCTGGCGGCGTCCCGGATCGTCCTGAATGAAGGCGCGCAGATTGCCCTGCTGGAACATTTCAAGGCGTCCGACCATGAAGTCCAGCCGCAGCCGCACTTCATCGCGATCAACATCAGGCAGGCCAAGCGCCAGCGCGCTCAGCCGATGTTCAAGCCGCAAATATTCAGAAACAGTCTGCCCGATGGACCAGGAGTCATTATACCGGGAAAATTTTTGCAAAGCCGTCTGACGCTCTGCGATGACATAGGCGATATAGCCCGTTGCCACCACAAAGCAGCAGATAATGACACCCAGTATGCGTCTCAAGCGCGCCTCTATTCAACGATCAGCTTGGCAACCTGCCAGGCGGAGCGCGTGTAATATGTTTGATTCTGGAGTTGAGGGTCGCTGTCATACGGGTAGATAATAAACAACGGTCCTTTGTCCCGCACCGCCATGTACTTTCCGTCCCGCTTTAAAGCAAGAATTACGTTGAACTTCTTGAAATCCTCAAGCGGAATGGTGGTTACATAGTCGTTCAGCGCCACCGCCGTGACGGTTTTGCCTTCGGCGCCGACCAGTTTCATCAGCTGGTCGATGGACACGCCTTCGAAGCGGACCTTGCCGTCATACCATGGATTGGCGGTTTCCACGGTTTTTAGGCCAAGGGCTTCCAGACCCGCGCGGTCGAACTGCGCGGTGTCCCCGTTGTTCTTATTCTGGATATTGCCCGATATTGTGAGAATGGGCTTGTCCTGCGGTTTGGGCAGCGAAGCGGCAAAGGCGCCGGAAATCGCTGTCACACAAACGGCCAGACAGACAAAAAGACGACCGAGGTTCATTGCATTTCTCCCTGAGATAGCCGGTCAATAAAGCAAATTACCTAAATCGGCGTGAATACTGGGAACATATGCGGATTTAATCGGATTCACGCCTGTGATCTTTCGTCTGCGCTTATAACAAATGAAAACAATAGCATAGTAGACGCTTGCCCATGGAATTCGTCAAGTGCCGAGCACCATGTCGCGTATAATATTTTCATTATTTCCAGTTTTTCAGCTTTCTTATACCATCTGTGCGGCGGAAAAACGGCATTGTTAAGTAATGAATAATGCGAACTGCGGATCGTTGGGTAGATCGCAGAATAAAACAACTTATGATTGTCGAGGTCGCACACGGTGTGCAGTCTTGGCTGGCCAACAATATGGAAGCTTATAGTATCGATACGCTTGGCCCGTTGCGAGGTGTCGAACCCGCTTAGAAGACGGCAATAATCCGGACCCTTGGCTGGTTCAGCTGTGCTTCGACAGGAGATATCCGACGGTTTCAGGCAGGTGTTCTTACGTTACGATATACGACATCTGCCGTATTGTTTCCGGTCGGACGCAAAGGATAACTATCCCGATGACATAATATTGGGTTGGTATGCTGGGATGCCAGCCAATTGGAGGATAAAATGAAGCACATTCTCATTGCAGCGGCAGCATTGGCTGCTTTCGTAATCGGTGCCGCAGCATCGGTGCCGGTGACGTTCAAGGAACCTGGCGAGACGTCGGCCTCAAAGCCCCATACAAACTCGACTATCATCGCATTCGGAGGCAAGCGCACCAATGGGCGCGTCTTGTTGGGCGGGCGCAACACTTTCGGTGGATAAGCAGACCCACCTTTGCGCGGTTTGCCAGTTGACGCGGGGGCGTCCGGCGGGTGAGGGAACGTGCTGTCTCTTTCACTCGCCGGTTTTATTGCGGCGCCTTGGTTGCGCGCTATTATGCCGAGGCAAGCGCCTCAGCGATTGTATCTTTTATCGCCAGACGCTGCTTGCGCAAAAGCGTCTCTTCGTCCTGACTCAAGGGCGTGATCTTTGTTTCCGCCAGATGAATGCGATCATTGATTGCGTCATATTCTTCCAGAATACGCGCAAAGCGGGCATCTTTCGCCTTGAGGGCGTGAATAGCGTCGATTTGGCCGGGGAATTCTTCTCCAAGCGTGTGCGGTGTGTTCGACATGACGTTTCCTTCCTTTGCTTTGGCTGAGCTTCGCAGAGCCCGCCGGACCCAGCATTGATCGCGATCAAATCCAAGCACCTGCTTAACAATAAGGGATGTTGGATGGTTCCCATGGTGTGATCGGACACGTGTGTGCTGTGCACCGGCGATGGATCATTTTGTAAAGACGGTTGGCTTCCATCCGCGGGCAAAGCCCATGGACATTGCGAGGCTCGCATATTCGATTTCCTTCACCAGAAAATCGCGATCTTTCAGCAAGGCTTCGATAGCAGCTCGCACATCGCCATCGTGGTAAGCGAGAACCAGATCAATCTCGTCCTCATAACCTTCTTTTTGCACAAGCGCATTCATTTGCCGTGCTCCTCATAAGCAGACATCACATTTCCAGCCATTTCGGATTCCATCGGCTTTTCGCCGTCGATGTTCCTATTTTGTTCGCTGCTTATTTAAGAGTCAAGCATGTTGCGTTTCATGCGGTGTGGATTTTCCGCTAGTCTGGTTAAACGACTGAATCTATCGGGAATCCGCTTGGAGGAAGAATGCAAAAAGACCAGCCTGTGGAAGTACCGGCTTGATATTTATCAACTTGATTTCTTTGAAGAAAATAATGGCTGGGGAACCTGGATTCGAACCAAGACTAACGGAGTCAGAGTCCGTTGTTCTACCCTTAAACTATTCCCCAGCAAGGATTGCAAATCATGCTCTTATCGAGCGTTTGCAATTGCGACAGAAGCGTGAAGCTCGTTCGCGACGGCTTCCATCTAGCGAACTCAAACCCCGAACGCAACCCCTTTCTTTGAAAAAAGAATAGCAAATTTCGCCATCCCCAATTTCTCGCGCCGCAATCGCCGCAAACAACCGCCAAGCATGGTCTTTTGCCAGAAGGCGGGTTGTTTGCGCGACGCCGGAATAAAAAGGCCCGGCCAGCGGAGGAGCGGGCCGGGCAAAGGGCAGGCTGGCCGAGAGGGGACCCGGCTTGTGAAGGTGGCGCCTGCCAGATGTTCCGTGGGCAGTTCGGCGAAGGGGTTTCGTGCGAACTGCTTGAGATTCAAAAGGCTGCTGAGGCCGTGGCCTCAGCAGATGTGGCGTGTCGCCTCGATACGGCGCTGCGCATCAGCCAGCGAGCGCAGAACACGTGTCGGGTTTTCGCGGCCGCGATAGTGGGTCGCCGTATAGACGTCACCACGATGCAGGCCGATGTCACGCAGAAGATAATCGTCAAGCTCGGAAATTCGCATCAGCTGCCGTCGATTGCGGGACATCATCCAGCGACGCAGAGCCGACGTAAACACAGCTTTCACCGTTTGCACGAGCGTGGAGGTCTCTGCGCGCGTTGCCGGTAAATAGGTCGTCGTTGTCTTGCTTATCGCTGTCATGTCCGCTCTCCTTTAAATCAGCGGTGCTAAGGGGTTCTCATCGTCAGGCTCATGCGCTTTCGCGGCTCCTTTCCTTTACGACGGCTGCTTTATCCAACAATCAAATTGATTGTTCCAACGAATGTTTCTAATGTCACTCTTCAATAATAGTGATGGATAGCGCCCATGAGCACGCCTCTGGATCTCGATCAGTTACAAACCTTCATCGCGATAGCCGATACGGGCAGTTTCACACGCGCTGCCGATGCGATTTTCAAGACGCAATCGGCGGTTTCCATGCAGATGCGGCGGCTTGAGGAACGGATCGGAAAGCCGCTCTTCGAGCGGGACGGGCGCTCCAATCGTCTGACCGAGGATGGCGACCGGCTGCTTCTCTATGCGCGGCGGATGATGCAGCTGAATGGGGAGACCATTGCGGCCTTTGACGATACGCAACTGGAGGGCCACGTGCGTATCGGGACGCCTGATGATTATGCCGACCGCTTCCTGCCGGAAATCATGGCGCGTTTTGCGCGCTCCAATCCGCGTGTTGAGCTTTCCGTCGTCTGCGAGCCGACCGTCAATCTGGACGAAATGATTCGTCGCGGCACGCTGGATATTGCGCTGGTCACCCAGTGCGACGACAAGCGCCGCTCGGAAGTGGTGCGCACCGAGCCGCTTCTTTGGGTCACGTCGGCCAATCATGCTGTGCATGAGGAAGCCGTGCTGCCGCTTGCGGTGGGGCGACCGACCTGCATCTGGCGTCATGCGGCAATCGAAGTGCTGGAAGCGGCGAAACGCGATTATCGCATCATCATCACGAGCTGGTCGGCGACGGTTTCTGCCGCTGCGGTTCTCTCCGGCCTCGCCGTTTCGGTGCTGCCGGAATGTGCGTTGCGCCCCGGCATGCGGGTGCTGGGTGAGGCCGATGGTTTTGGGCGATTGCCGGAATTCGGCATTGGCATCATGCGCGGCCACAACAAGCAGAATGCGGTGGTGGATGCGCTGGCGCAGCACATCATCGAAAGTCTTGACAATATTTCATCGCCCCAGCCGGGAGGCATTGTTGGCGCGATGAGTTCGCCGGAAATCTCGTCTTTTCCGGCGGTCCGCACGCGCAGGGTGCGGGCCAATGAGTTGTTGCCGGGCTGGTGAGGCCCGTCGATAAGCATGAGATGATTTTCTACGCGACTTCTTGACCAGCCGTACCGGCTGATGGCCTATGATGGGATGAGCATGGGTTCCGATTCGAGTTTTACCGGCGCATCGTCGAATGTCGCCGAGTATAGCGTTTCCGAGATTTCCGGCGCTTTGAAGCGCACGGTCGAGGATGTGTTCGGCCATGTGCGCGTGCGGGGAGAAATCTCCGGTTATCGCGGACCGCATTCGTCCGGTCATGCCTATTTCGCCTTGAAGGACGACCGCTCGCGGCTGGAAGCCGTGATCTGGCGCGGTTCCATGGGCCGCCTGCGTTTTCGTCCCGAAGAAGGCATGGAGGTTATCGCCACCGGCAAGCTGACCACCTATCCGGGATCGTCAAAATATCAGATCGTCATCGAGCAGATGGAACCGGCGGGCGCCGGTGCGCTGATGGCGCTTCTGGAAGAACGCAAGCGCCGCCTTGCGGCGGAAGGCCTGTTCGATCCGGCGGTCAAGCAGCTCCTGCCCTTCATGCCGCGTGTGATCGGCGTGGTGACATCGCCGACAGGCGCCGTCATCCGCGACATTATTCACCGCATTTCAGATCGCTACCCGCTGCATGTCATCGTCTGGCCGGTGCGTGTGCAGGGCGAGACGAGTGGTCTGGAAGTGGCTGCTGCCGTGGACGGCTTCAATGCCTTGCCGGATAATGGCGCGATCCCGCGTCCCGATGTGCTGATCGTGGCGCGTGGCGGCGGCAGTTTGGAAGACCTCTGGGGCTTCAATGACGAAATTGTCGTGCGCGCCGTGGCTGCGTCGCATATTCCGGTGATTTCTGCGGTCGGCCACGAAACCGACTGGACGCTGATCGATCTTGCCGCTGATGTGCGCGCACCGACCCCGACAGGCGCTGCCGAAATGGCCGTGCCGGTCAGGGCCGATTTGCAGGCAATGCTTGCCGGACAATCGGCGCGGTTGGCCTCGGCCATGTCGCGCTTCATCGACCTCAAGCGGCAGGCGCATCGCGCGGCTGCGCGCGCTCTGCCTTCCGCCGATCAGTTGCTGGCCTTGCCCCGCCGGCGTTTTGACGAATCCGCCTCGCGCCTGACGCGGGCGCTGTTCGTCAACACGCAGAAGAAGAGGGTGCATTTCGAAGGGCGCACCCGGCAATTGTCGCCGCGCCTGTTGCAGCGCCGTTTCGCGGAACAGCAACGCACCATGTCGCTGCTCGGTCAGCGACTGCCGCGTGCGCTGGAAGCCTTTTTGCGGGAACGCCGCACGGCGCTCTCGCATCGTGGCGACCGGCTGGTCCCGGAGCCGATCTTGCGGCGCACCCGCCTTGCCACATCGACCGTCGAGCAACTGGATCGCAGGCGCGATCAGGCGGTGCGCCTTTTGATCGAGCGCGCCAAACGGCGCGGACAGGAACTGGAACGCCTGATGCGCACCCTGTCTTACGAAAGTGTGCTGGACCGTGGCTTTGCCATCGTGTTCGATGCGGACGGTCATCCGGTCAAGCAGGCGGCAGGCGTGGCGGCGGGCGATGCGCTGTCGGTTCGTTTCCGTGACGGTGATGTGGCGGTGGTTGCTGATGGCGGTGCAGAGGACGAATCGGCAGCCAAACCGGGCGCACCGAAAAAGCCTGCATCGGCTCGCTCCGGCGGGCAGGGATCGCTATTTTAGCAACACTCGCAATGTCTTGAACGCCGAATTGGGAAGCCGAGTGCAAGCTCCGCTGTTCTCTTAAGGCTGGCTTAAGCTTGGCCTTTTCTTTCTCGCACATCCGAAATGATGAGCACAATTCGGGCAGGGCGAACCGCGTTTCTGCCGTGATGCGTGTCAAACGAAGAGTTTAAGGATGTCGCGTAAAAACTCCCAGGACGCCGCATTTTCCGGCTTGAAGGCGGCGGTGTTCAACCGCCGCAGCTTTCTGATTGGTGCAAGCGCTGTTGCGCTGTCAGGCTGTGTTTCGACTGCCCAGCCGCCGCTGCCGGCAAAGCCGGTCAATAAGCCCGTTGCGCCGTCGCAGCCCGTGCCGCTCATGTATCAGGCCATGCCGGAAGAGCAGTTTCCACTGCCTGCCGTCGATATCAGTAAGGTCGATCAGAAATTCTGGCGGCAGGAAGTTGATTATCCGACGAGCGAGACTAAGGGCACCGTCATCGTCGATACGCCGAACAAATATCTCTATCACGTGCTCGGCAATGGGCGGGCGATGCGCTATGGCATCGGCGTCGGTCGTGACGGTTTTGCCTGGGCGGGCCGTGCCGTCATCGCTTACAAGCGCCAGTGGCCGCGCTGGACGCCGCCGGATGAGATGGTTGCCCGCCAGCCAGCACTCCAGCCCTACAGCATTGCCAATGGCGGTATGCCCCCCGGCCTCAAGAACCCGCTGGGCGCGCGCGCCATGTATATCCATAAGGATGGCCGCGATACACTATATCGTATCCACGGGTCGCCCGAAGCATGGAGCATCGGCAAGGCCGTCTCTTCCGGCTGTATCCGTATGCTCAATCAGGATGTGATCGACCTTTATAACAATGTGCGCGATGGCAGCACGATTGTCGTGATCCCCGATCCGACAAAGGGTCAGCAGGTCACGAGCTAACCTCGGAGCACATCCCGAAAATGAAAAGGGCGCGAAAAACGCGCTCTTTTTCATGTGTGGTTTTCTGCCGGATTGAAGCTCAATAAGCATATTCCAGGAAGATCGGCTCGACGGAACCGGCCCAGATGCTGTTATAGGCTTTCAGCATACGCTCGGCATCGGTAATGCCAGCGGCGACGATTTCTTCCAGTGGCGCCAGGAAGTGGGTTTCGTCAAAACCGTCCGAGTTGAGCTTGTTGCGGTTCTTCAGGCCAAGACGCGAAATCTTCAGCGTTTCGCGGGCGATGCCTTCCAGCGGCTTGCCACGGAATGTTGCGGTGAGCGCCTTGGTGGGCACTTCGTTGCGCAGCGCCAGAACCTCTTCATAGGTCCAGTCCTTGGTCAGCATTTCCGCTGCCGCCAGCGCTTCTTCGTCATAGAGCAGGCCGACCCAATAGGCGGGCAGGGCGCAGATACGTCGCCATGGGCCGCCGTCCGCACCGCGCATTTCGAGGAAGCGCTTGAGGCGAACTTCCGGGAACAGCGTCGAGAGATGGTTGGTCCAGTCGCCCATATTCGGCACCGGATCGCTGACTTCACCCTTCAACGCGCCGTTCATGAACTGGCGGAACGTGACATGGGTGCAATCGTGATAACGGCCATCGCGCAGGATGAAATACATCGGAATATCGAGCGCCCAGTCGACATAATCGGCAAAGCCGAAATTTTCCGAGAAGACAAAGGGCAGCACACCGGCGCGCTGGTTGTCGGTATCACGCCAGATGTTCGAGCGCCATGACAGGAGACCGTTCGGCTTGCCCTCGGTGAAGGGCGAACTGGAAAACAGCGCCGTGGCGACCGATTGCAGTTTCATCGAAACCTGCATCTTGCGGCGCATGTCGCGTTCGGAGCTGAAATCGAGATTAACCTGAATGGTCGAGGTCCGGTACATCATGTCCAGACCTTCCTTGCCAACCTTCGGCATGTAGTTGGTCATGATCTTGTAGCGCGACTTCGGCATGACCGGCGTTTCGGCCAGCGTCCATTTCGGGCTGCCGCCGACGCCGAGAAAACGAATGCCCAGAGGCTCGGCGATTTCGCGCACCTGGCTCAGATGCGCGTTCATTTCGCGGCAGGTCTGGTGAATGGTCGTAAGCGGTGCGCCGGAAAGCTCGAACTGGCCGCCCGGTTCCAGAGAAATTGCGCCCTGTCCGGTCGGCTCGACAAGGCCGATAATGTTGCCTTCGTCCATGATCGGCTCCCAGCCGAGCATGGCCTGCATGCCTTCCAGAATCGCCTTGATGCCGCGCGGTCCCGCATAGGGAACAGGGCTGTTGTCAGCGGTATAGAAAGGGAATTTTTCGTGCTCGGTGCCGATGCGCCAGGCATCCTTGGGCTTGCTTCCCCCGGCAAGATAGATCGCAAGTTCTTCAACGCCCGTCAGTGCCGTTTCGTCAGTCGTATCGCGCGCCATACAGTCTATCCCTGGTCGTATTTCAGCTTGTCAGCGTGATTGGACAAATTTGTCAAATCACGCAAGTCAATTTCATTGAACGATCGATTTAGAGAACATCATGCCGCATTTCTCCAGTCGCCGAGAATGGCCTGTACCAGAGCCATGGCGGCAACGGCTGCGGTATCCGCCCGCAAAATGCGAGGGCCGAGCGGAATGGCCGTCACGAAGGGCAGGCGGTGCAGCACTTGCCGCTCTTCTTCCGAAAATCCGCCTTCCGGGCCGATCAGAAGCCCCGTTGGTCCGGTCTTCAAACCTTGCAGAATGCTCAACGGATCGTCCGATTCGTGACCTTCATCGCAAAAGATCAGACGGCGCGACGGGTCCCACTGGTCGATAAAGCGGTCGAAGCGCACCGCGTCGCGGCATTCGGGTATGGCAAGCACACCGCATTGCTCGGCAGCCTCAATGGCATTGGCCTTTATCTTGTCGGTGCTGAGTTTCGGCACTTGCGTGTGCTGGGTGACGACCGGCTGCAAGACGCCAGCGCCCATTTCAACGGCCTTCTGCACCATATAATCAAGGCGGCCCTGTTTCAGCGGCGCGAAACAATAGACGAGATCGCTTGGCGCTGGCTGCGGGCGGGTCTCCTCAACAGGTACGAGCAGAACACGCTTCTTGCCTTCCGGCTTTAGCCAGGCCTTCCATTCACCGTCGCGCCCGTTGAAGACGAGAACTTCATCGCCTTCTTTCAGGCGCAGCACGTGAATGAGATAATGGGCAGCCTGCGGCGCAGCCTCCACCGGCGTTTCCGGGGCGAAGTCGTCCTCGATGTAAAGTCGTTGCATTCTGTAATTTGCGCGCATGATCGCATCGATGGCAGAGGGCAAGCCTGCCGGTCAAGCGCTTTGTGTGGCAGTTCTGCCAGCCTGCCGATTGAAAACCGCTCTCACATAACAAATGGCTTACACAAACAATTGATGGGAAATGGCTGGCGGTTGAATCTAATTAGATTGTATCCATATAGGTATGAAGCTATCTATTTGAATGGAATTGAAGTGATGAAACAAGCCTGGGTCGAATTCGCGCCGCTTCTTGCAAGCACCGCCAGAGGATGGCGGAAAGCCTTTGATGCGGCCATGGCGGAGCATGGTCTTTCCGATGCGAAAGCTGTTCCGCTGATGACCCTCTTGCGGCATGGCGATCTTATCCCCCAGGGGGTGCTGGCCGAACGGGTTGGCATCGAGGGGGCGACGATCGTTCGTGTCGTCGATGAGCTGGAGAAGGATGGCCTGATCCTGCGCGTCGCCGACGATGCCGACCGTCGCGTCAAACTCATCCAGTTGACAGAAGACGGCCGCGCCCTTGCCACCAAGGTGGAAAAGTCTGCGGCCCGTCTTCGGACGCAGTTCTTAAGCGATTTCGACGCCGAACAGGTCGATGTCGCCATGGAAGTCTTGCGCAGGCTGAACGAGAAATTCCTGAACATCTGAACCAACCACGCTGCCTTCGAAAAACAATGACCAAGCTTGCCGAAACAACCCCGAAATTCTGGGACGTCGTCTTTTCCCTAAAGACGTTCGCCGCCGGTATGCTTGCCTTGTGGATTGCGCTGATGGCCAATCTGCCAAATCCATACTGGTCGATTGCCGCCGTTTATATCGTCGCGCATCCGCTTTCGGGGGCTACCACATCCAAGGGCATCTATCGTCTGATCGGCACGATCATCGGCGGTGCGGTGACGATTCTTTTCGTGCCACATCTGATCAATTCGCCGGAAATCCTGACCGTCGCCATCGGCGTATGGATGGGCGTCTGTCTGGCGATCAGCCTGCTTGACGGCACGCCGCGCAGCTATCTCTTCATGCTCGCCGGTTATACGGTGGCGATTGCAAGTTTTGCCGTGGTTTCCGTTCCCGAAACCACCTTTGATTATGCGCTTGGCCGCGTCGAGGAAATTGCCATTGGCATTGTCTGCGCGGCGCTGGTCAATCGCCTCGTCTTTCCGCGCCACAGCGGGCCGGTGCTGGTCGGTCGTATCGACAACTGGCTGCGGGAGGGCTCGCGGCTCGCCGTCGCCACAATGCGCGGCGAGGGCGCCAGCCCGCAATTTCTGCGCGACCGTCAGCGTCTGGCATCCGACGCGCTGGAACTGCGCAACCTGACCACTCATGTGGCCTATGACACCTCGTCCATTCGTGGCGTTGGAACCATGCTGCACGTGCTGCAACAGCGCATGGTGGCCGTGCTGCCGATCATATCGAGCCTGCATGATGTCATCGTGCTGAAGCCGGGCGAGGGTGAAAAGCCTTGGCATCCAGCTGTCCAGCAGCTTCTCGATGAAGCCTGCGACTGGCTCGAAAGCGGCGAAAGCCTGAGCGAAGAGCGCCGCGCTGTTCTGTTGAAGCTGATTGACGAGATCGAGCGTCACGGTAAGGACGCTTCCAGCTGGGGCGAGCTTCTGCCGTTCAACGTGGCTGCGCGTGTCCGCGATCTGGTCCAGATCTGGAGCGATTGCATCACGCTGCGTCAGGATATCGTATCCGGTGCGAAGCGCGGCCATGCGCTGCGCTGGCGCCGTTACGACGCCCATCTAAAAGGGCGTCCCGCGCATCGCGATTATGGCATGGCGTTTCTGTCGGGCTTCTCGGCCTTTCTCGCAACCAGTGTTGCAACGGCTTTCTGGATCGCCACCGGCTGGTCACAGGGCAGTGCAGCCGCAATGATGGCAGGCATCTTCTGCTGTATCTTTGCGACGATGGACGACCCCGTGCCGGTGATGCGGAAGTTTAACTGGCTGTTGATGATCGTGATCGCAGCCGCTTTCATCTTCGAATTCGCGCTGCTGCCGCTGGTGGACGGTTTCTTCCCGCTGGCTTTGGTGCTGGGTCTGTTTCTGGTGCCTGCCGGTGTGCTTCTGGCAATTCCGTCGCAGTTTCTGCTGGGCATGGTGCTCTGTGTGAACCTGCCCAACATGCTCATGCTGCAAAGCCACGCCACGTCGGATTTCGTCACTTTTGCCAATGCCAATCTGGCAACGGTTGTCGGTATCGTCATTGCTGCGGTGATCACGTCTATCGTGCGCTCGGTCGGTGCCGAATGGAGCGTGCGGCGTCTGGTCGAGGCTGGCTGGCGCGATATTGTGGCGGCAACCGAACGCGGACCAAGCCGTCATCGCCGCCAGCATATGAACCGCCTGTTGCTGCGCATGATTGACCGCATCGGAATGATGACGCCGCGTCTGGCGCTGATCCCATCGGCAGATGTCGCCAAGGTCGATCTGCTGCGCGACCTGCGCAACGGGATGAATACCATCGACCTGCAACAATATCGCGCCAAGTTGCCCGAGCCTTGCCGCGAGGCGGTGGATGCGGTGCTGGACGGTGTCGGCGCGCATTATCGGGCCTTGTCCAAAGGCGGGCCGAACGGCCTGTCGCGTCAGGGCATCGACGAACAATTGCTCACCGCTATCGACAAGGCGATAGCGGCGATCATCGAAAGCGGCTCGCCTGCCGTTGCCCGCCGTCCGCGGCTCGCACTGGTGGCGCTGCGTTTCAACCTGTTTCCCAAGGCGCCGCCTTTTGCTTTGCCACCGCGCCCGCAATTGGAGCTGCCGCAAGCCGCCTGACCAACAGGAGCTTGAAGACTGAATGTGAACGATCATGAGACCTGAACTCGATATATACGGGATTTATATCCCGACCCTGGGCGTGCTGGCGCTTGGCGCCTACGTCCTCAATACGATCATGCAACGCCTTTTGGCGCGCGTGCGTTTCTACCGTTTTGTGTGGCACCGGCCCTTGTTCGATGCCGCCATGTATTTCTGCATTCTTGGCGCTGCCGCCATTATCTTGAACGGAATAGACTGATGAAAAAGCTCTTCGCACATACTGGCCGGGTTTTTCTCACCCTCGTCATGGTCACAATGGCGGGGCTGCTGGGCTGGCATCTCTGGGATTATTACATGAATGCGCCGTGGACACGCGATGGCAAGATCCTTGCCGATGTGGTGCGCGTTGCACCGGACGTGTCGGGTCTGGTGAGCGAAGTTCTCGTTCGCGACAACCAGACCGTCAAAAAAGGCGATGTGATTTTCCGCATCGATCAGGCGCGTTACAAGCTGGCGCTGCAAACGGCGGAGGCCAAGGTCGACAGCAGCAAGGCTGCGCTCGACATGGCCAATCGCGATCTCGTCCGTTATCGCCAGCTAAACGACACGACTGTGACCCGCCAGAAGCTGGAACAGGTTGAAACGACAGCCATGCAGGCCGAGGCGGCTTACCGTCAGGCCGGTCTGGACCGTGATCTGGCCGCGCTCAATCTGGATCGGTCTTCGGTCAAGGCGACGGTCAATGGCGTCATCACCAACTTTTCGCTGCAGCCGGGCGACTATGTCACCGCAGGTTCTGCCGTAACGGCGCTGGTGGATACGGATTCCTATTATGTCTCGGGCTATTTCGAAGAAAACAAGCTTGAGCGTATCAAGCTCGGCGATCCGGTGGTGGTCGATATCATGGGCAGCCACGTGCAGCTCAAGGGCAAGGTCGAAGGCATTGCCGGTGGCATCGAGGATCGCGAGCGCACCGCAACGACAAGCCTGCTTGCCAATGTCACGCCGACTTTCAACTGGGTGCGTCTTGCGCAGCGTGTGCCGGTGCGCGTCAAGCTTGAGGACGTGCCGGATGGCGTGCACCTCGTGGCGGGCCGGACCGTCAGCGTGTCGGTCGTCGAATAATCGACGTCCAATCGATCAAAGGCCCGGCTGTTGTCCGGGCCTTTTTCGTGTTAGCCAATGGCAAAGAATTTTCGAGGCTTGGTTATGCGGGTATTGGTCGTCCAGAATTATGATGGTGCGGGGCTCGGACAGATTGAGCCCGTCCTGAAAGAAGCCGGTTATGCGATTGATTTGCGCCTTCCCTACAATGGCGATGCGCTGCCCGCTGATGATACCGACCACAAGGCGCTTATTGTGCTGGGCGGCGAGCAGAATGCGCTGGCCGATGCCGAATTTGCCTATTTCCCGCATCTGCTCGATCTCATTCGTGGCTTTGGTGACAGGGACAAGGCGGTGCTTGGCATCTGCCTCGGCAGCCAGCTTGTGGCGCGCGCCTATGGCGGCGACAATATCCTCGACCGTCCGATGGAGTTCGGCTGGCAGGAAGTGCGCCTGACCGAAGAGGGCCTGAACGATCCGGTCTTATCGACGGCAGGCAGAGCGTTTCCGATCTTCCATTGGCACCGCGATACGTTCACGCTGCCCGAAGGTGCCGTGCACATGGCGCAAAGCGACATGACGCAGAATCAGGCCTACCGGATCGGACGGGCGGTCTATGGAACCCAGTTCCATTTCGAAGCCGATACCGCGCTCGTCAAACAGTGGAATGCCCAGCTCGCCCACGAAATCGAAGATTTTGCGCCGGGCTGGGACAAGGCGTTTGCGCAACTTGCCGAGAGCGTTGGCCGCTCCTCAGACAGAGCGGGCGCGGCACTCGCCAAAGCCTGGATCGACCAGATTTAAACCCAACATTAACCTTGCGGATAGACTTCGCGTTGCTGCTTTGCCACATGCTGTGAGCAATGCGTTGTTTTGTGAAAAAAGCGCGGTGAACGACGCCGCCGTTCAGTTGCAGGTAACTTTTATCGGGTGTAACTGATCGCCGTCTCCCGGGCAATGATCGGTCGGGCAGGGCTTCACGCCATGCTCGCAACGGCGGCTCGTTTTATCGAATTTCATCCGGCAACCGTCGAAAGAGTTTCCGAATATGACCGCCAAGCATGCCGCCCTTCTTACCGTCCTGATGGTCTCCGCGATCGTGTTCATGGCTGTCGGCATCTTCACCGTCGATGCCGGTAACACCATGGTTTCGAGCGATGGTTACGGAATTTCCAGCGCTCATTAATTCGCTTCGATGAAGCGCTTTTCCGCGCCATCGATTGCGATTGCCGAGAGCAGGCCGCTCTTCCAGGCATAGGTGTCGAGATTGACGCGGTTGGGCTGAACATCGACCGCGCCTTGCGGCGTATGCCCATGGATGATCACCTTTGCGAGGGGATCGGTCCATTTCAAAAACAAAGTGCGTATCCAGATGAGGTCGTCCGGGTCCTGCTCTTCAAGCGGGACAACGGGGTTGACGCCTGCGTGGCAGAAAAAGAAGTCCCCGAAAGACAGCCAGCGCGGCATCGAGCGTATGAAATCGACATGCGCTTGCGGTACGGCTTTCACCAGAGCCTCGTGTCCGCGCCGGGCTTTGTCCGGATCGGAAAAATCGAGTTCCACGCCATAGGAGCGCCCGGTCTCCACGCCGCCATGCAGAGCGAAGATGCCTGCCGTGTCGCCGGTGGCGAGATAATTGAGAAAGCCTTCGTCGTGATTGCCGAGAAGAGACAGGATGCGCGGATCGTGCGCAGCCGCCTCGATGAGAAAATCGAGCACTTCCTTGGATTGCGGTCCCCGGTCGATGTAATCACCGAGATGGATGATGCGCCAGTCATGGACGGGGCGATGGTCGAGATCGGCGCGGATTAATCCGTGCATATCCTGCAACAGATCGAAGCGCCCATGCACGTCGCCAATGGCATAAAGGCGAATGTTCTGCGGGCCGCATGCATCCTTGAAAACCACACCAGTCATTCGCCGTCGTCCTTCACTTCCTTCACCGCATTGGTGCCCGCCCGCTGGCGGAAGCGCAGCTGCGACACGCGCTCGCGTTCTTCGTTCAGTTCGCGGTCATGAGTGGCCTGCTCGACGAAGCGGATATGCTTCTGCACCGCTTCACGGGCGGCCTGCGGGTTGCCAGCCATCACCGCATCATAGATAGCGCGATGCTGCGAAAGGAACATGTCGGCGACGCCCGGATAGCTGTAGATGAGGCTGCGGTTGTAAAACACGCCATCCTTCAAAAGCTGGTAGCAGGAGCGCAAAGTGTGCAGCAGCACGATGTTGTGCGCGGCTTCGCCGACCGCATTGTGCAGCTCGACATCAAGCCGCGCTTCGGTGTCGAAATCGCTCGCGCCATGGGCCGTCTCCATCGCATGCATGATTTCCGTCAAAAGGGCCTTGTCGGCAGGTGTGGCACGCAACGCCGCATATTCGGCGGCGATGCTTTCGATCTCGCGGCGATATTCGAGATAGTCTGCGGTCGCCTTGCGGTGGTCGGCAAAAAGCTTGACCACGGGCGCGCTGAAGACCTGCCCGATCACATCGGCGACGAATGTGCCGCCACCATGGCGGGAGGTCAAAAGGCCAGCCGTTTCAAGGCGCTTCAGGGCATCGCGCAGGATGGGCCGGGAAATGTCGAACTGGCGCGCCAGCTCCCGTTCGCCGGGCAGACGGTCGCCGCCGCGCAGAACGCCCTCCAGAATGAGCGTCTCGATCTGGTATACGACGTCGTCCGCTGTGCGGCTCGCCTGTATGCGGGAAAAAATCGTTTCGGCCATGCCGTTCAAGCCCTCTGCGTATCGGCGGCAAGGTAGCCGCAAGGGACGGACCCGGCAACGGAATATAGAGCTTTTCCAGCAAAAGTGCGAAGCGGTTTGCGTCTGGAAATGCGTAAAAATAAATACTTAGAGCGGTTCCGACGATTCCGTCAAAACAGGAACCGCTCTATTGACAATAAAGCCCGACTGGTGATCAAGCCGGGCTTTATGATGCTGGAAAAAAGGGGTTTTAACCCTTTTTGCGCTTGCGCGTCGCAACCAGCACAAACAGACCGGCGACAACGCCATACATCGCCCATTTGAACGGCAACGCATCAGCCGTTTCGCTGCGGATCGGCAGCACGGTCACAGTGCCGGGGCGGCTTTCGACGCCGGATTTACCTTCGGCCTTGGCCTGTTCTATCTGCTGCGGGGACACGACCCATTCCGCACCGCGGGACTTGTCGTAGAACATGAAGCCGCAGCCGACGACAACGGCAACGATGATAGCGAGAATGAATCGGATCGGAGTGTTCATTATCTTTCCTCAAAAGTCGGAACGACACGGCCGGCATGATGGGAGTTCATGCCGCACCGTATTTATATGCACGCTTTCTAATGCGCAGCGTTTCATAGTCGGCAAAAGACTTGATGTCTATTTTTGAGATGCGCCCTGTGGAGAACTGCCGCTCTCCCAATAGGGAACGGGCCCGTAAAGGTCGGCAAGATAGTCGATGAACAGGCGCACCTTGGCAGGCAGGAACTGTTTCGACGGATAGACCGCGTGAATGGCCACGTTGCGCGATGCGGTATAGTCGGGCAGCACCTGCACAAGCTTGCCCGCGGCCAGTTCAGGGCCGATATCCCAGGTGGAGCGCTGGGCAATGCCGAGACCGGCCAGCACGGCCTCGCGCACCATTTCGCTGGAATTGGTCTGGAGTGGTCCGACCGGGCGAATGACAATCGGGCCTTTCGGCCCTTCCAGCCGCCATGGATCATTATTGTGCGGCGCAAGGCAGATATGGGCCTGCAGGTCTTCGATGGTCTCAGGCGTGCCGCGTTCCGCGATATAACCGGGCGATGCGACGAGCAATCGGCGGACCGGCGCCAGCCTGCGGGCCACAAGGGTCGAATCCGACAATTCACCGATGCGGATGGCGAGATCATAACCGTCGCCGACAATATCGACCATTTCGTCGGTCAATTGCATATTGACGGTCAGGTCGGCATTGGCGCGCATGAAAGGCACCAGATAGGGGGCGATATGCATGCGCCCGAAGGTCGTGGGAGCCGAGATTTTCAGCGTGCCGCGCGCATCCGCCGAGCGGCGCGCGACGAAAGCTTCCGCTTCCTCGATATTGGAAAGAATGGCCAGCACGCGCTCATGATAGCCCTGACCAGCCTCGGTCAGCGCGATTTGCCGCGTGGTGCGTTGCAGGAGCCGGGTGCCGAGGCGCTCCTCCAGACGACCGAGACGCTTGGAAACCACGGCAGGCGACAGGCCGAGATCGCGAGCCGCCGCCGACATGCTGCCGGTTGCGACCACGCGGGCAAAGATTTCCATATCGGCCAGACTGCTGCTCATCATGATCGTCTGATCCCCCGAATTGCCCTGCGCTTCAATTGCATCTAGCCCAGCGTTGCAAGGCTCCGCAAGCAATTATGCCACAGCGTGAAAACTGTTATGCGAAAGGTGCAAGTGGTAAAAATGATTTACCACTTGACGAATGCGGCGCAGGGTGCACTGTGCATGTTAGAGCTATTCCAGAAAAGATCGGGTCTGTCCATCTCGACTGGCGTGGCGTTAAAACAGCGCGTTACGACCGTTCCGGTTCTCAAGCGAGGATGAAAACCTGGGCGGCATTTGAAGGCTGGCGGCACCTTGATGAAGAGGGCCTGCCCAGCGGCGGAGGAGCAAATGAGCGGATTGATTATGCCGGAGCCGGATGCGTCCGTCATGCAGCGGCGCGGGCAGATCGTGGATGATCTGCGCGATATCGTACCGGGCGAGGGCGTGGTCGATACGGTCAATGCGATGCGTGTGTTCGAGAGCGACGGCCTGACGGCGCATCGTTCGCTGCCGCTGGTGGTTGTGCTGCCGGAAACGGTCGATCAGGTCTCACAAGTTCTGCGTTATTGCCACGAGAATGGCATTCGCGTCGTGCCGCGCGGTGCGGGCACATCGCTGTCGGGCGGTTCCATGCCCTTGCAGGATGCGGTGCTGCTCGGCATGTCGCGCTTCAACCGCATTCTCGAAATCGATTATCCCAACCGTGTCGCCGTGGTGCAGCCGGGCGTGACCAATCTCGGCATTACCAAAGCCGTTGAGCATGAGGGCTTTTATTATGCGCCCGATCCGTCGTCGCAGATTGCCTGCTCGATTGGCGGCAACGTGGCGGAAAACGCCGGTGGCGTGCATTGCCTGAAATATGGCCTGACAGCGAATAATGTTCTGGGCATCGAGATGGTGCTGATCACCGGCGAGGTGTTGCGCCTCGGCGGCAAGCATCTCGACAGCGAGGGCTATGATCTTTTGGGTCTGATGACCGGCTCGGAAGGACTGCTCGGCGTGGTGACGGAAATCACTGTGCGTATCCTGCAAAAGCCGGAAACGGCGCGCGCCGTCATGGTCGGCTTTCCATCCAGCGAGCAGGCCGGCCAGTGTGTGGCCGATATTATCGGCGCAGGCATAATTCCCGGCGGCATGGAAATGATGGACCGACCCGCCATCAAGGCGGCGGAGGATTTTGTGCGCGTTGGCTATCCGCTCGACGTGGAAGCGCTGTTGATCGTCGAACTCGACGGCCCGCCGGTCGAGGTCGATCACCTGATCGGACGGGTCGAGGCGCTCGCACTGCGCAATGGTTCCACGACCTGCATTCTGTCGCAGTCGGAAGAGCAGCGTCTGGCTTTCTGGGCCGGGCGCAAGGCGGCTTTCCCGGCAGTGGGGCGCATTTCGCCCGACTATCTATGCATGGATGGAACCATTCCGCGCAAGGAACTGCCGCGTGTCCTGTCGGGCATGCGCGACTTGTCCGAGAAATACGGGTTGCGGGTGGCCAATGTGTTCCATGCGGGCGACGGCAATCTGCATCCGCTGATCCTCTATGATGCGAATATCCCCGGTGAACTGGAAGCAGCCGAAAATTTCGGCGCAGATATTTTGCGGCTCTGCGTGAAAGTTGGCGGTGTTCTCACCGGCGAACATGGCGTCGGCATTGAAAAACGCGATCTGATGCCGGAAATGTTCAATGACATCGATCTCGACCAGCAGATGCGCGTCAAATGTGCTTTCGACGCCCAGCATCTGCTCAATCCGGGCAAGGTGTTTCCGCAATTGCGCCGCTGCGCCGAGCTTGGTCGCATGCATGTGCATCGCGGCGAGCTGGCCTTCCCGGATGTTCCCCGATTCTGAGTTGTGGTTTTGATCATGAGCGATGCAAATATTCTAAAGCCGCAGGATGAGGCGGGCGTTCTGGATGCGGTGCAGGACGCGCTGGCCAGCTCCACCCCACTGGAAATCATCGGCCATGGCTCGAAGCGCGGCATTGGACACAGGGTCGATGCGGGCCGCGTGCTGGACGTGTCGCAGCTTACGGGCGTGACCCTGTACGAGCCGGACGAATTGGTGCTCTCGGCAAAGGCCGGAACGCCGATGGTCGAGATTGAAAAGCTTCTGGCCGACAACAATCAGTGCTTCCATTTTGAACCAATGGATTACGGTCCTTTGCTGTCGGGCGAGCGCGGTCGCGGCACGATCGGCGGCGCGCTGGCTGCTAATCTGTCTGGTCCGCGCCGTCTCAAGGCGGGTGCTGCGCGCGATCATGTGCTTGGCGTGCGGGTTGTGTCCGGGCGGGGCGAATTGTTCAAGTCCGGTGGTCGCGTGGTCAAGAACGTGACGGGTTATGATCTGTCCAAGGGCATGGCCAATTCCTGGGGCACGCTGGGCGTCGCCACCGAGGTGACGTTCAAGGTTCTGCCGAAGCCGGAAACGGCAGCCACGCTTGTCGTGCGCGGGCTGACTGACGAACAGGCAGCGCGTGTCATGGCGATGGCCATGGGATCGCGTGAGGAAGTTGCTTCGGCAGCGCATTTGCCGCCGACCGTCGCCAATCGCTTCCTTGATGGAAAGCTCGGCTGGGAAGCGGCGACCGTGTTGCGGCTCGAGGGCTTTGCGCCTTCAGTCGAACATCGCAGCCGCCAATTGCAGGCATTGCTCCGCCAGTCCGGCATGGTGGAAGCGCTCGACGGGGCGCAATCGCAGCAGCTCTGGCGCGAAGTGCGCGATGTCCTGCCTTATGCCAATGCGGGCGACAATCGTGCTGTATGGCGCGTTTCGATGACGCCGATGCAGGGCTGGCAGATGGTGGACGAGTTCCGTCGTCATGCAGGCGTCGATGCCTATTATGACTGGCAAGGCGGCTTGATCTGGATGCGGATGGAGGCCGACCCGGAAGCACAAATCTTGCGCAAGCTGATCGCCAGACATGGCGGCGGGCATGCGACGCTGGTGCGCGCGCCGGAGGCGATCCGCGCCGGTGTTGACGTTTTCGAACCGCAGCCAACAGCACTTGCGGCCTTGTCGCAGCGGTTGAAGCAGCAATTCGATCCGGAAAATATTCTCAATCCGGGCCGCATGCATTCTCATCAGGTTGGAGCGTGACACGATGCAAACCCATTTCAGCCCCGACCAGCTGCGCGATCCCGGTGTTCAGGAATCGGAAAAAATCCTGCGCAAATGCGTGCATTGCGGCTTCTGCACGGCCACATGCCCGACCTATGTGACGCTGGGCAATGAACTCGACAGCCCACGAGGGCGCATTTATCTGATCAAGGACATGCTGGAAAACGGGCGTCCTGCGGATGAGGAAGTCGTGCGCCATGTCGACCGCTGCCTGTCGTGCCTCTCCTGCATGACGACCTGCCCCTCGGGCGTCAATTACATGCATCTGGTCGATCATGCCCGCGCGCATATCGAGAAAACCTACAAGCGCCCCTTCATGAACCGCTTTCTGCGTGGTGTTCTGGCGCAGGTTCTGCCCTATCCGGGCCGGTTCCGCGCAGCGCTGAAACTGGCAAAGCTCGGCAAGCCCTTTGCGCCACTTTTGCGCAAGAGCGATGCCCTGAAACCCATGGCGGCGATGCTGGACCTCGCGCCGCAAAGCCTTCCAGCGGCGGTTCCCGTCGAAACCATCACCGCCGCCAAGGGCGAAAAGCGCGGTCGCGTGGCAATTCTCAACGGCTGTGCGCAGCCTGTGCTCAATCCCGGCATCAATGCCGCGACCTTGCGGCTTTTGAACCGCTTCGGCATCGAAGTGGTGACTCCGAAGGGCGAAGGCTGCTGCGGTTCGCTGGTTCACCATATGGGCCGCGAGGAGCAGGCGTTGGAACAGGCGCGGCACAATGTCGATGTCTGGATGCGCGAGATCGAGGCGGGCGGTCTCGACGCGATCATCGTCACGGCATCCGGCTGCGGCACGACGATCAAGGATTATGGTTACATGTTGCGGCTCGATCCGGCCTATCAGGACAAGGCTGCGCGGGTTTCGGCGCTGGCAAAGGATATCACCGAATATCTGACCGTCATCGACCTGCCGGAACCCGATGCGCCGCAGCCACTGACGGTCGCCTATCACTCGGCCTGCTCGATGCAGCATGGGCAGAAAATTCTGCGGCAGCCTAAAGACCTGCTCTCAAAAGCGGGCTTTACGGTGAAGGAACCGCTGGAAGGGCATCTGTGCTGCGGATCGGCTGGCACCTATAACATCATGCAGCCGGAGATTGCCGCCAAGCTGCGCGACCGCAAGGTGAAGAATATCGAGGCAACGGGTGCGGCTCTGATCGCAACCGGCAATATCGGCTGCATGACCCAGATCGCCACCGGCAGCAAGTTGCCGATTGTCCACACGGTGGAGCTGATCGACTGGGCCTATGGCGGGCCGAAGCCGGTCGCTCTCTCAGGCTCCCGTCTTCACTGACGCGGCATAGTGCAACGGAAAGCCCTTGAAGCTTTTCGTTTCTTTCAGAACGAAGGTCGTCTGCATTTCCTTGATACGCGGCAGGCGGCGGAGTGTGGACATGGCGAAATCGGCATAGGTGTCAAGATCGCGTGAGACCACCTGCAGCAGAAAGTCGGCATCGCCAGCGATGCTGTAGCAGGTGATCACGTCGTCGAGGTCCATCAGCTCGGCGGCGAACTGTTCCGCCTCCAACTCGCTGTGACTGTCGATCTTGATCCGCACGAAGGCCATGACGCCAAGACCGATTGCCTTGCGATTGAGATTGGCGCGATAGCCGTCGATCACGCCATCGTCTTCCAGCTTGCGCATCTTCCGCCAACTGGGGGAGGTGGACATGCCGACCTGATCGGCCAGCGCCTGATTGGTCAGGCGACCGTCTTCCTGCAAAGCTTCGAGAATGCGAATATCGGACGGTTCCAGCGTGCTCATAAAATCTACCTGAATTATAGTAAGTTTGGGTAGAAGCTACCTTATCATGATCATAATCAGGTAAGAAAGGCAGGATCGCCCCGGAGATGCGGTGTATTTCTCAGACAGAAACACCAAAATTCTGGAGCCATCATGCAGGAAGATCTGCGTCTCGCCGTTATCGTCAACCCTGATCTGGCGCAGGGCCTTTTAGCAAATACGGTCGCGGCCATCTCAATCGGACTTGGTGCGCGGCTGCCGCAAGTTGCGGCGCGGCAACTGGTTGATCGCTCAGGCGTCGCCATCGACATCAGCTCCGACCGTCCTGTGCCGATCCTGCAAGCGGACGCGGAAACGATCCGGGCGATCCTGTTGAAAGCGGCTGCACATGAAGACGGGGAAGCGGTTGTGGCCTTTCCAGCCTTCGCGCGGGCAATGCATGTCTATGCGGAATATGAAACCACGTTTCCGAACCGCGATCTTGCCGCCGAGGTCATTGATGGGGTGGGGATCGCCGGTCCCGCCAAATGGGTCCGCTCACTGACCGGTAGTCTGAAATTATTGCGATAGAAAAAGCCGGGCAGGTGCCCGGCTTTTTGTTCGAATGCTTTGGATCAGCCCGCAGAGAATGTGGCCGGGTTCGGGCCGATACGGCCATCGGTCTTGTCCAGCTTGGTGATGGCATCGTGATCGGTGCCATTGAGGCTGAAATCGAAGACCTCGAAATTTTCCTTGATGCGCGCGGGCGTGACCGACTTCGGAATGACGATATTGCCGGTCTCGATGTGCCAGCGCAGGATGACCTGCGCGACAGACTTGCCGTGCTTTGCGGCAATCGCCTTCAGCTTTTCATCCTCCAGAATCTTGCCCTGCCCAAGCGGGCTCCAGGCTTCCGTGGCAATGTTGTGCTTGCCATGGAACAGGCGCAACTCGTCCTGCTGGAACTGCGGATGCAGCTCGATCTGGTTGAGAACCGGCGTGACGCCGCTTTCCTTGAGAATGCGTTCAAGATCGGCGGTGCGGAAGTTCGACACGCCAATGGACTTCACGAGGCCCTCTTCCTTCAGCTTGATGAAGGCGCGCCATGTTTCCATGAACAGGTCTTTGGAAGGCATCGGCCAATGGATCAGATAGAGATCCACATAATCGGTGCCGAGCTTTTTCAGGCTGGTCGCAAACGCTTTCAGCGTCGACTCATAGCCCTGCTCGCTGTTCCAGAGTTTGGTCGTCAGGAAGATGTCGCCGCGTGCAATGCCCGAAGTGTTGATGGCTTTGCCAACGCCTTCTTCATTGCCATAGATCGCGGCAGTGTCGATGTGCCGGTAGCCCGCTTTCAGTGCTTCGCTGACCGCTGTAACCGCTTCATCATTGCCCACCTGCCAGACACCGTAACCGAGCTGCGGAATATGGTTGCCGTCATTCAGTTTTACGGTCGGTACGGTCATGAACTATCCTTTCCCTCCATCAAAATGCGGCACCGGCTCATATCCGGTACAACCGCATTTCTGGCCGCCCTCTGGCGGCTCCGTCCATATTTTCTCAAATCATCACGGGCAGCATATGGGTGTTCGCGGGAAAAGCAAAAGCCTTTTCAGGTCGTTTTGCGACTTGTTGCAGGCTCTTTTCATCAAATAATCCGATGTTTCAGGATTATGAATGGAAAAAGCCGCCCTGCGGACAGGGCGGCTTTGTTCAACTGTAAAGCTGTTCCGTAACGGGTCAGCGAACCACGACGCGGGCGCCGATGGGGACCCGTTCGTAGAGATCGGTCACATCCTCGTTGCGCATGCGGATGCAGCCGGAAGACATGGCCTTGCCGATGGTCCATGGCTGGTTGGTGCCGTGAATGCGGTAAAGCGTGGAGCCGAGATAAAGGGCGCGTGCGCCAAGCGGATTGTTGACACCGCCATCCATGCGCGCAGGCAGGATGCGTCCCTTCTTGCGCTCGCGGGCGATCATTTCCTTCGGCGGCGTCCAGCTTGGCCATTCGGCCTTGCGGCTGATGCGCTGCGAACCTTTCCAGCTAAACCCCTGCTTGCCGACGCCGACACCGTAACGCATGGCCCGGCCATCGGATTGCACGAGATAGAGAAAGCGCTTGCCGGTATCGATGACGATGGTGCCGGGCTTTTCCTTGCCGGAATAGGAAACGCTCTGTGGCAGATAGATCGGGTCGATCTGGCGTTTGGCCGGTGCTGTGGCCGGGTTTTGTGCCGGGCGCTGGTAGGAAACCTGACGATAGCTCGATTTCTGCTTCTGGCGTTGCTTGACCGTTGTGCGGCGCAAGGGCTGCCGGACGGTGCCGTCTGGCATCTGGCGCACGCGGGCAGGCTGGCCGTGCAGCTGCGCTACCCAGGGCGCGGACAGATCGGGACTGACTGCGACCGGCGGCAGGGTTGCATAACGTTCACTGGCGAAGGCCATGCCGGTGCTGACGACGGAAACGGCAATCGCCGCGAGCGATCCGATCAAAAGAAGATGACGTGGTTTCATGGTCCAGATCCGTCCCTCTTTGCGCCATCATCCCGGTTGCTTCACCTGTCTGGGTCCATTGGCGCGGTTGCCTGGCTGCACCTCCTGACATGCCCTGTCAGGAGAACAACGTTCAATTTCATGACGGGATTGTGCGCCTCAATGGAATCGTAAAGGTAAATTTCGGTCGCGTGTTCCGCCTGCCTGAAGCTCTAAGTAGAGTTGTGGTTAGCGTCGGGTTGCGTCACATGTTTAATGATCGATGAAGCTTTGCGCATGTCCCCGAAAAGTGGGAAACAGTTTTCGGATAGTGTCGTGAGCTAAGAAAATGGAGGCGGGAAAATGAGTGATGTTGCCGAGGTCAAGACAGGTTTGATCGTCAGCGAGGATGGCAAGACCCGCTGCTTCTGGCCGGGCGTCTTGCCGGATTATCTCGCCTATCATGATAATGAATGGGGCGTGCCGGTCTCCGACGATTTCCGGTTGTTCGAGAAGATATGCCTTGAAGGTTTCCAGTCGGGGCTGTCGTGGCTGACGATTTTGCGCAAGCGCGAAAATTTCCGCACGGCATTCGACGGCTTCGATTTCCACCGCGTTGCACAATATGACGAAAAAGACGTGGAACGCCTGCTCGCCGACAAGGGTATCGTGCGCCATCGCGGCAAGATCGAATCGACCATCAACAATGCAAACCGCGCCATTGAACTGGTCGCGGAAAAGGGCTCGCTAGCGGCCTATTTCTGGTCGTTCGAGCCGGGTGCGGCGGACCGCCCCGCCGTGGTCGATTATCCGACGCTGGTGGCCAATCCGAAAACCGATACATCTATTCGCATCTCCAAGGATTTGAAAAAGCGTGGCTGGTCCTTCGTCGGGCCGACAACGGTTTATGCCTTCATGCAGGCCATGGGGCTGGTCAACGACCACATCGAAGGCTGCCACTGCCGTGCCCAAATAGAAAAACTGCGGCAGGCATTCAAGCGGCCCCAATAAGCTGCGGGCCAAGAAACAGGGATTGCTAAGGAGCAGTCTTTCTGCCAGAAAAACGCGCTTGTTCGGAGATTGGCTATGGATTTGACATCGCTCATTGCTTTCGCGGGTATTCTGGTCGTTGCTGCGGGCACGCCGGGGCCGAATGTCGGCGCATTGGTTGCGCGTGTCATCAGCCGTGGGCATAAGGGCGTCTTTCCATTCATGTTTGGTCTCTGGCTCGGCGATGCCGTGTGGCTGTCGCTTGCCGTCTGGGGCCTGTCCGCTCTCGCCAACAGCTTTCACACCGCGTTTCTGGTGCTGAAATATGCGGGCGTGGCCTATCTGATCTATCTTTCGTGGAAAATGTGGACCGCCCCGGTTAATGAAGAAGCGGATGAAAACGCCATTCCGCGCGAGGGTGAAGGGCGCAAGCTTTTCCTCAGTGCACTTGCCGTCACGCTCGGCAATCCGAAGATCATGGTCTTCTACATCGCCATTCTGCCGACGGTCGTGAATATCAACCATGTTTCGCTTGTCGGCTGGGCAGAACTGCTGGCTGTCATGTTTGTCGTGCTGGCGGCAGTGGACACCGCATGGGTGGTGCTGGCCGCGCAGGCCCGGCGCGTTTTGCGCAGCCCGCGCATGATGCGCATCGCCAATAGAACCAGCGCTGGCGTGATGGCGGGCGCTGCCGTCGCCATTGCCGCACGCTGAACACGCTTCCCGCACTTGCCGCAACGGGCTTGATCGGTTAGGAAACCGGCAACGGGTTTGCTGCCGGTTTTTTCCGGCGTGTATTGTATATATTTAGCGATCAGGCAGGAAAAATGGCCGATAAAGCGGACAAGATGAAGGCGCGGCTGCCGCGCGGGTTTGTCGATCGGGTTCCGGACGACTTGCGCGCCGCCGAAAAGATGATGGCGACGATCCGCGGAGTCTATGACCTCTATGGCTTTGAGCCGGTGGAAACGCCGCTGGTGGAATATACCGACGCGCTGGGCAAGTTCCTTCCGGATCAGGACCGTCCGAATGAAGGTGTGTTTTCCTTTCAGGATGACGATGAGCAGTGGCTGTCGCTGCGCTACGATCTGACCGCGCCGCTGGCGCGCTATGTCGCCGAAAATTTCGAGCAGTTGCCGAAGCCTTATCGCAGCTATCGCAATGGCTGGGTGTTCCGCAATGAGAAGCCGGGCCCGGGCCGCTTCCGTCAGTTCATGCAGTTCGACGCCGACACGGTTGGCGCGCCGAACGTCTCTGCTGACGCCGAAATGTGCATGATGATGGCCGACACGCTGGAGCGTCTCGGCATTCGTCGTGGCGACTATGCGATCCGCGTCAACAACCGCAAGGTTCTGGACGGTGTGCTGGATGCCATCGGCCTTGAAGGCGAGGGCAATGCTGCCAAGCGCCTGAACGTGCTGCGCGCCATCGACAAGCTCGACAAGTTCGGCCCGGAGGGCGTGCGCCTTCTGCTCGGCAAGGGGCGTCTCGACGAAAGCGGCGATTTTACCAAGGGTGCTGAACTTAGCCCTGCTGCAATTGAAAAGGTGCTGGCCTTCACCGCCGCCGGTGGTGCGACCGGCGCTGATACGATTGCCAATCTGCGCGCCGTCGTTGCAGGCAATGCCAAGGGCGAAGAAGGTGTCACCGAACTCGCCGACATGCAGGCGCTGTTCTCGGCAGGCGGTTACGATGGACGCGTGAAGATCGACCCGTCCGTGGTGCGCGGTCTTGAATATTACACCGGCCCGGTTTTCGAAGCAGAGCTTCTGTTCGACGTGACCAATGAAGACGGCCAGAAGGTCGTGTTCGGTTCGGTTGGCGGCGGTGGTCGTTATGACGGCCTCGTGTCGCGTTTCCGTGGCGAGCCGGTTCCGGCGACGGGCTTCTCCATCGGCGTTTCGCGCCTGATGACGGCGCTGAAAAACCTCGGCAAGCTGGATGTGTCGGATGTCGTCGGCCCGGTCGTCGTGCTGGTGATGGACAAGGACACGGAAAGCCTCGGTCGTTATCAGAAGATGGTCTCCGATCTGCGGCAGCAGGGCATCCGCGCTGAAATGTATGTCGGCGGTTCCGGCATGAAGGCGCAGATGAAATATGCCGACCGTCGCGATGCGCCATGCGTGATCATTCAGGGCTCGCAGGAGCGCGAAGCCGGTGAAGTGCAGATCAAGGATCTGGTCGAGGGCAAGCGCCTTTCCGCCGAGATCGAGGACAATGTGACCTGGCGCGAGAGCCGTCCGGCGCAGATCACCGTCAAGGAAGACGGACTGGTCGAAGCGGTTCGGGAAATTCTCAGCAGTCAGGCGCAGGACCGCGCTCAAGCCGCAAAGTGATCGGAATCATGGTTGCAACGCGCACATCGCCGGTTTTCAACGCGCTTCGCACTGAGCTTGATGCGCGCGATGCCGATCTGGTGGAAATACCGCTGATCCAGCCTGCCGATCCATTTCTGGATATGGCGGGCGAGGATCTGCGCCGTCGCATTTTCCTCACCGAAAATGAAAATGGCGACAGCCTGTGCCTGCGGCCGGAATTCACGATTCCGGTCTGCCGCAACCATATTGCGCTCAATGCCGCAACGCCGAAGCGTTACGCTTATCTCGGCGAAGTGTTTCGCCAGCGCCGTGACGGCGCGGCTGAGTTTCTTCAGGCAGGCATCGAGGATCTGGGTGCTGCCGATGAAGCGGCTTCGGATGCGCGCTCGATTGCCGATGCACTGTCCTGTGTGCGTTCCGTTGTCCCTCAAGCCAAGCTCGAAATCGTGCTGGGTGACCAGTCGGTTTTCGCAGGCATGCTGAAAGCGCTTGGTTTGCCGCAGGGCTGGCGCAAGAAGCTGCTGCGTTCCTTCGGTGATGCGCATTCCATGCAACTGGCTCTGGCCGAACTGACGGGCGACAAGCTGCGCGATTCGCTGCCTGAAACGCTGGCCGTTCTCGTTGCAGAAGGTGACGAAACCGGCCTTGCGCGCACGCTGGAAGCGGAGATGCTGGAAGCTGGCATTTCGCCGGGCGCTGGCCGTTCGCCTGCGGAAATCGCCCGCCGCCTGATCGAAAAGGAAGATCTGGCCGCCACGCGGTTCCCCGCTTCGGCGCTCGATCTGCTCAAGCAGTTTCTGGAAACCCATGTTACGCTCGATTCCGCAGCGGTGACATTGCGGGCCTTCGCATCCGAAAATGCGCTCGATCTTGGCGCTGTGCTTCAGAAATTCGAAGCCCGTGCCGAGGCGATTGCCGCGGCTGGCATCAAGACCAGCGATATCGTCTATGACGCGTCGTTCGGGCGTCCGCTCGATTATTATACCGGCCTCGTTTACGAAATCCGCGCCGCGGGCGTGGAAAAGGATGCGGTTCTGGCAGGCGGCGGTCGTTACGACCGGCTTTTGACCATGCTCGGCGCTTCCGAAAACATTCCCGGCGTCGGCTTCTCGATCTGGCTGGACCGGCTGCAAGTGCTGGCGGGAGCAACGAAATGAGCGTCACATTGGCATTGCCGTCCAAGGGGCGGCTCAAGGAACAGACGCTCGCCGTTCTCGAAAAGGCCGGATACAAGGTGATCCTGCCGGATGACGACCGTAATTATCGTGCGCGCGTCGAAGGCGAAGACGATCTCGATATCCTGTTCCTGTCGGCTTCCGAGATTGCCCGCGAGCTGGGCTATGGCAGCGTTGATATGGGCGTGACAGGCGAAGACCTCGTGCGCGAAACACTGGCCCATGCCGATGAGCGCGTGGCCATCGAGGCGGAACTGGGTTTCGGCCACGCCGATGTTGTTGTCGCCGTGCCGGAAGTCTGGCGCGATGTGACCAGCATGGCTGATCTTGATGATGTGGCTGCCGATTTTCGCCAGCGTCATGGTCGCCGTTTGCGCATCGCCACCAAATATTGGCGTCTGACGCAGCAGTTCTTTTCGCAAAAGCATGGCATTCAGGTCTATCGCATCGTGGAAAGCCTCGGCGCGACCGAAGGCGCTCCGGCGGCAGGGTCCGCCGACATGATTGTCGATATTACGTCGACCGGTTCCACCTTGCGCGCCAATCGTCTCAAGGTGCTGGAAGATGGCATCATCCTGCGCTCGCAGGCCTGCCTCGTCTCGGCGCGCCGCAGCCATGGCAATGCCCGTGTCGCGGAAATTGCCGAGCGCATCCGCAAGGGTCTCGCGGCCTGACGCTTTCGTTATGCTATGACGTTCAATGAAAAGCCGGTCTGAGTTCAGACCGGCTTTTGTGTTTTGGATTAGCGTTTCGGTCTGCTGCCAACGAGGCCATAAAAGGCGATATAGACATAGCAGATGATCGGCATCAGGAAGGCGTAATGAAGGCCGACCGTATCCGCCAGCGCGCCCTGGATTAGCGGAATGATCGCGCCGCCGACAATAGCCAGATTGAGAATTGCCGAACCCTGACTGGTGTGTTTTCCAAGGCCATGCAGCGCCAGACTGAAGATGGTCGGGAACATGATCGAGTTGAACAGGCCGATGGCCAGAACCGCCCACATGGAGACATTGCCGGTCGTTGCGACCGTGAGGAGCAGCAACAGAATGGCCACGACGGCATTAAACGCCAGCGCCTTGCCGTCATTGATATAGCGCATGGCTGCCGAACCGATGAAGCGGCCAACCATGGCGCCACCCCAGAAATAGGCGACGTGATGCGCAGCTTCGGTTTCCGACAGTCCGACCACGCTCGGGTCACTCAGGAAATTGACGAGGAAGCTGCCGACGCTGACTTCCGCGCCCACATAGACGAAAATGCCGATGGCACCCAGCACCAGATGCCGGTACTGCCAGGCAGAGCCTTCATCCGCGACCGCGCTTTCTTCCGCTTCCACATCCGGCAGCTTCAGGATGGCGAAGACGATGGCGAGGACGACGAAGGCCAGTGCCAGCAGGAGATAGGGAAATTTGACTGCATCCGCTTCGGAGGCGACGGTAGCGTCGGTGGTTGCAGCAGACAGGATCAGCATTGCGCCGAAAAGCGGTGCAATCGTGGTGCCGAGCGAGTTGAACGCCTGTGTCAGCGTCAGGCGGCTGGCGGCTGTTTCCGGCTTGCCGAGGATCGTCACGTAGGGGTTTGCCGAGACTTGCAGGATCGTCACGCCGGAAGCCAGCACGAAGAGCGCGCCGAGAAACAGCCCATAGACCCGGTAGGACGCCGCCGGGATGAACAGCGCGCAGCCAATGGCGGCAACCACAAGACCAACGACAATGGCGCGTTTATAGGAGATGCGTTTGACCAATGCTCCGGCGGGTAGGGATACGATGAAGTATGCGCCGAAGAAGCAGAACTGGATCAGCATCGACTGGGTATAGTTGAGCTGGAAGACGTTCTTCAGATGCGGGATCAGAATGTCGTTGAGGCTGGTGATGAAGCCCCACATGAAGAACAGAACGGTCAGGCTGGTCAACGCGAAACCGAAATTTCCAACAGGGGTTGAGCCAGTGGGAGACTGACTGCGGGTTGCGGTGGAAACAGACATTTTTCTCTACAATCTATGCTTGGGGAGGAATTTGGGCATGCAATGGATCGTTTGCGGAGCGGTGGTCATTAAATGCTGAAATGGGAGGCTTAATCATCGGGGTGCTCTGCCCGCACAAACTATATCGGAAGAAGATTCTGAAAAGGTTGTTTCGATAAAAATTGCGTGTTCGCGCTGGTGGTGCGAAAGCGGTCGAGAGCAGAACAAAAAAGCCGCGCCCGATGTTTCATGCGGACGCGGCTTTATTCATTTCGTGCGCACCGCCCAATAGTATTGAAGGCAGTGCGTTATGATTCAGGCTTTGATCAGCCGCGCTTGGCGTCGATCGACAGCGAGCCTGCGCCATGCAGAGCGAGCAGGAAGAGACCGCCAGCGATGGCAAGGTTCTTCTGCGCCATCAGGGCGTTCATGCCTTGAGAAAAGTCCATGTGCGCAACGAGCGTTGCACCAATGGTGAACAGGCCGACGATGGCGGCTGCGATACGGGTCTGGAAGCCAACGAGGATGGCGATGCCGCCAACAAACTCAACGAGGCCAACGACCACAGCCGTAACCGTCGGAAGCGGGAGACCGATGCTGGAGAAATAACCAGCCGTGCCGGAAATAGCCGTCAGCTTGCCGAAACCGGCAATGATGAAGAGGATCGAAAGAAAGACGCGGGCGATGAGTGTTACAGCGCCGTTGGACTGTGGGGTAATCGAGGACATGGGGGAGCTATCTCCTGTTGAACTAAGCCACCAATTATCGACTAACTACTGTCAAGAAAAGACGTATAATTCTCGACAGTTCGTTCACTGCATGTAGACGATCATTTGCGCCTGATCACTCAGGCGCAATCATGCGCTCCGCCCGGACGAGCCGGTCGTAGTCTTCGGCGCTCACAAGCCCGCTCGCCAACGCTTCTTCGCGCAGGGTCGTGCCGTTCTTATGCGCGGTTTTGGCGATCTTCGCTGCACCGTCATAGCCGATGGCCGGCGCCAGCGCGGTCACCAGCATCAGCGAACGGTCCAGCAATTCCTTGATGCGGGTTTCATTGGCTTCGATGCCGTCCACGCAATGATCGGCGAAAGAGACCATCGCATCGCTGAGCAGGCGGATCGATTGCAGGACGTTATAGGCGATGACCGGCTTGAAGACGTTCAGTTCGAAATGGCCCTGGCTCGCGGCGACAGTCACGGCGGTCTGGTTGCCAAAGACCTGCGTTGCCACCATGGTCATGGCCTCCGCCTGTGTCGGGTTCACCTTGCCGGGCATGATGGACGAGCCCGGCTCGTTTTCCGGCAAGGACAATTCGCCAAGGCCGGAGCGCGGGCCGGAACCCAGGAAGCGGATATCATTGGCGATCTTGAACAGATCAGCCGCCAGCGCGTTCAGGCTGCCATGGAAGTTGAGAACCGCGCCATGGCTCGCCAGCGCTTCAAACTTGTTCGGCGCGGTCTTGAACGACAGGCCGGTGATTTCGCTGACCGCATCGGCAAAACCGGTGTCGAAGCCAATCGGCGCATTGAGGCCTGTGCCCACCGCCGTGCCGCCCTGTGCAAGCAGGAAAACATCGGCCAGCGATTGCTCGATACGATGACGCGCATATTCAAGCGCTGCGCGATAGCCGGAAAATTCCTGCCCAAGCGTGACGGGCGTTGCATCCTGCGTATGGGTGCGTCCGATCTTGATGATGTCCCTGAAGGCGTCTTCCTTGGCTTTGAGCGCCTTGGTCAGATGCTCCAGCGCCGGGTAAAGGCGGTTGACCGCTTCAACCGCCGTGGCGATGTGGATCGCTGTCGGGAAACTGTCATTGGACGACTGGCTCATATTGACGTGGTCGTTCGGATGAACGGGCTTCTTGGAACCTTTTTCGCCGCCAAGCAGTTCGATGGCGCGATTGGAGATCACTTCATTGGCGTTCATGTTCGACTGCGTGCCGGAACCGGTCTGCCAGACGACGAGCGGAAAATGATCGTCAAGCTTGCCTTCGATTACTTCGGAAGCTGCAACCGCGATGACCTGACCGAGAACCGGATCAAGTTTGCCGAGCGCAATATTGGTTTCCGCTGCGGCGCGTTTCACAACGCCCAGAGCATGGACGAGCGGCAGGGGCATGCGCTCGCCGCCGATCTTGAAATTCTGCAAGGAGCGCTGCGTCTGCGCGCCCCAATAGCGGTCGGCGGGAACATCGATCGGTCCGAAAGTATCTGTTTCGGTACGCGTGGCGGTCATTTCATGTCTCCGGCTAGCTTTCAGCCCGCAACCGGGCGTCTATGGCAATGAATATAGCACTACCGAGGGATTGGTAGCTCCGTATTTCCCTTACGTCGCTATTTGACAAAATATGATTATGAAATTCAACTTTATTTGAGCGGAAAATTTCCGCGTTCTTCAGTTGTCTTCATTATCGTCGTCGCCGCCCTCGGTTTCGGAGATCCACGCGGTCGGTTCGATCTTGCGCTGGGTCTTGCTGTCGGTGAAGGTCCACCAGCCGGTATCGGTCTCGTCCCACTGACCCCCGCCAGCGTTCAATTGCGCCAGCGAACGATATTGCGCGATGGATTCATTCCGCTGGTCGTCTTCGTCGGTCCAGACGACCGTAATCTTGCGACCATCCTTGGGTGCAGTGTCGATAGGCAATTCTTTGCGCATGAGATTTTCCGTCCTCTTTCCGTTGCGATAACGATAGGGCAAAATCGGCGGGAGGCAAGTTGAAGCGCGTCGGGCCAGAGCACGGACGGGCCTGCATTCGCAAATACGCACAAAAATGTGGTCGCCGGAAATCTGTGAAAGACACGTCTGAAAGTGGAAAGGCAGGCCGAAGCCTGCCTTTCCTGTCGCCTGAGACAGGACTTCCGGGGTGCGGGGGCAAACTGGAAGTCCATCTCATTTCAACCGGATTGACCACGAATGGTTGCCTCAAGTCAATGAGAACTTTCTAAAATAGAATTTTATCTTGGGCAAAGGGGGCGAACGGTAAATTTTTTATAAATCACAGATGGTTACGCTGCGTAACAGAAAGGCGCTCAGTGGTCGCGATCCCGCATCGGAGCGGGTGCATAATTGGGCGCATCAGTCCTTTAGGCATAAAAAAACCTCCGGTCGAAACCGGAGGTTCTCTTTAAAGTAGTGCTTTATGGACTTGCTTGAAGTCCATGCCGCCACCCGCGCCGCTTTGCGGCGCAGGCTTATCCACTCATGGGCGTGCTTTATGGATTTCTTAGAAATCCATGCCGCCCATGCCGCCCATGCCGCCAGGCATGCCAGCCGGAGCTGCATCCTTCTTCGGCAGTTCAGCGATCATGGCTTCCGTGGTGATCAGCAGGCCAGCAACCGAAGCTGCATTCTGCAGGGCCGTACGGACAACCTTGACCGGGTCAACGATGCCGAGAGCGATGAGATCGCCATATTCGCCGTTGGCAGTGTTGTAGCCAAAGGTGTCGGAGCCGTTTTCGAGGATCTTGCCGACGATGACCGAAGCTTCTTCACCAGCGTTGGTCGTGATCTGACGGGCCGGAGCCTGGATCGCACGACGAACGATGTTGATGCCAGCTTCCTGGTCAGCATTGATGCCCTTGGCCTTGATCTGAACCGAAGCGCGGAGCAGAGCGGTGCCGCCGCCAGCAACGATGCCTTCTTCAACCGCAGCGCGGGTTGCGTTCAGGGCGTCGTCAACGCGGTCCTTCTTTTCCTTCACTTCAACTTCCGTTGCACCGCCGACGCGGATGACGGCAACGCCGCCAGCGAGCTTGGCCAGGCGTTCCTGAAGCTTTTCACGGTCGTAGTCCGAAGAGGTTTCGTCGATCTGCTGCTTGATCTGGCCAACGCGCGCGTCGATTTCGGCCTTCTGGCCTGCACCGTCGACGATGGTGGTGTTTTCCTTGGAGATCGACACCTTCTTGGCGCGGCCGAGCATGTCGAGCGTAACGCTTTCGAGCTTGATGCCGAGATCTTCGGAGATAACCTGACCACCGGTGAGGATCGCGATGTCTTCGAGCATGGCCTTGCGGCGGTCGCCGAAGCCAGGAGCCTTGACGGCAGCAATCTTCAGGCCGCCACGCAGCTTGTTGACGACGAGGGTAGCAAGAGCTTCGCCTTCAACGTCTTCAGCGATGATGAGGAGCGGCTTGGAGGTCTGAACGACAGCTTCGAGAACCGGCAGAAGAGCCTGGAGGTTCGAGAGCTTCTTTTCGTGCAGAAGGATGTAAGCGTCTTCGAGGTCAGCAACCATCTTTTCAGGGTTGGTGACGAAGTACGGCGACAGGTAGCCGCGGTCGAACTGCATGCCTTCAACGACTTCGAGTTCGGTTTCGGCAGTCTTGGCTTCTTCAACCGTGATGACGCCTTCGTTGCCGACTTTCTGCATCGCTTCAGCGATCATCTTGCCAATTTCGGCTTCGCCGTTAGCGGAGATCGTGCCAACCTGTGCAACTTCTTCCGAGGTGTTGATCTTCTTGGCCTTGCCCAGAAGGTTTGCAACAACTTCCGAAACTGCGAGGTCGATACCGCGCTTCAGGTCCATCGGGTTCATGCCAGCGGCAACAGCCTTGGCGCCTTCCTGAACGATAGCCTGACCGAGAACGGTCGCGGTGGTGGTGCCGTCACCGGCAGTGTCGTTGGTCTTGGAAGCCACTTCGCGCAGCATCTGTGCGCCCATGTTTTCGAACTTGTCTTCCAGTTCGACTTCCTTGGCGACCGAAACGCCGTCCTTGGTGATGCGCGGAGCGCCGAAGGACTTGTCGATCACGACGTTGCGGCCTTTCGGGCCGAGCGTGACCTTAACAGCGTCAGCGAGGATATCGACGCCGCGCAGCATCTTTTCGCGCGCAGTGCGACCGAATTTTACGTCTTTTGCAGCCATTTTACTCTCCTGGGAATATCCCGGTCAGGTATGGTGAATTGGTTTTGAGGCAGGAGCGAAACCGCTCTGTCTCTTTGTTTTTAAGCATTATCCTACGCAAAACCGCTTCGCACTTTTGCTGGAAATGCTCCGGGCTAAATGAATTAGCCGACGATACCCAAAATGTCGGATTCCTTCATGATCAGCAGGTCTTCGCCGCCAATCTTGACTTCCGTGCCCGACCACTTGCCGAACAGAACGCGGTCGCCAGCCTTGACGTCCAGCGGAACGAGCTTGCCAGCTTCGTCACGAGCGCCGGCGCCAGCAGCGACGACTTCGCCTTCCTGCGGCTTTTCCTTAGCGGAATCAGGGATAATGATCCCGCCAGCGGTCTTTGCTTCCGATTCAACGCGACGAACGACGACGCGGTCATGAAGCGGGCGGAACTTGATATCAGCCATGGTATAACCCTTGGTGTTATAGACGTTGAACCCTGTTATGCGGATCAAGCCGATCCGCGCTGTTAGCACTCTCTCTTCCAGAGTGCTAACGTGCCTTTGAGATAGAGGCCGTATCTTTTCTTGTCAAGATTGCCTGAAAAATTTGACAGGCGAATGATGGTTAATTTGCACCGTTCGCGAAGGGATCAGGCGGCCCAACATGCGGAGCGCCGGGTGGCCCGCTCCGCATATGGTGGTTCGGATTGCAGGATCAACCCGCGATGCGCAGGTTTGACAGCTCATCGCCGATCTGACGGAAGGTTTCGGCCAGTTCGCCGCCCGTGGTGTTCCAGAACAGTTTCGCTGGCTTGCCGCCGTCGAGGCGAACACGGGAATCGGACGAGCAGGTTTTTAGCAGCTCCATCTGGGCTTTTTCGTCCGTCTTGCTGCTGTTCAGGTCCACCGCGACGGTCATAATGATGATGTTGGCATTTTTCGCGTTGTTGCAAAGCGTGGCAAAGCGGGCATTCATCGCTTTGGTGTAGACGCCGTTATCTTGCGAAACGGACACGCCGCTTTCCTGAAATAGCCGGGTCTGGCTGTAGCCCTTCGTGGTGCGGCTCGTATAGCCATGCGCCGAATAGTAGGACAGATTGCTGGCCTTATCCCTGTTCGATCCTGCTAGCGAATTATAGGTGTAGTAGGTATTAGCGCCGTCGGTGAGCACGATGACGACCTTGTCGTTGCCGCGGTCGGTCGACGGGCGACCCTCCGTAAAGGGTGCACCCTGGACGAGCGTGCGCCACCCCCAAGCCATGCCTTCGGGCACATTCGTGCCGCCATTCGGTTGCATGGCCTTGATGGCCGTCTTGATCGTGGCCTTACCCGCATCGTTGGTGATATCAGTCAGGCGCGTGATGGCTGTGGTAGTACAGCTGTAATTCGGGCCACCGCCATCAGAACGCTTCGACAGCACGTTGTTCAGATAATATTTCTTGAGGTCCTTCTGGCGGGCCGCGCCGCTCAATTTCAAATCGTCCGTCCACCAGCTGTTCAGCGTAAGATTCGTCGGGTTGTTTTTCGAATCGACATCGTAATACTCCGCCGGACCAAACATCGGCACAAACAGGGTTTCCGGTTTGCTCTCGGTTGGGGGCGTCACGTCCAGCGCCAATGCTCCGGGACGCGCCTCGACACATCCCGCCCATGGAATCCAGGAGGCGGACGAACGCTTTGCAAGATCGGCATAGAGCGCGGCGCGGGAAAATGCCTTGTTGTTGTCCGTGCCCCAGCCGCTGCCCGATTTGAAGTAAAGGCCGCTGCCTTTCGGGTTTTCGATGATGCTGCGCGTATTATCGATCTCAACAGGCAGGGTGAAGTTTTCGAGGTTGACCGGGGAGGTCCCGCTTGGGTCCATCCATGTTTCTTTAAGATAGTTCGGCCCGACATTGACCGATCCGGCAAAAGGTACGAGCGAAAACTGTATCGGCTTTTCAACACGCGTAATCAGCGCCGATTGTGCAGCCATGGTGTCGACAAGCTGCGTTGCGGCATCTTTAAGCAACTGCAGACGTTGCTTGTTCGAACCTGCGCCGGTGTCATTCATCGAGCCTGAATTATCGAGCACAAGCGCCACTTCGACGGTGTTCTTCAACCGCACGAAGGAACTCATCGCATATTGCTTGTTGTCCCAATCGTCAGCCGAATTGGTCAGCTGGGCTGCGATGGAACCAAACAGCGATGGATATCGGAAGCTTGCGGTGGCCTCGATCTGCTGGTCATCGTTCGATGTTCGAGGAAAGTTGATGGCAAAGGCGACGCGGTCTGCGGCAAGGGCGGTCAGGTTCACATTGAAGACCTTGCCGCCATAGGCCTGCATGTCGGCCTCGCTCGCGCCGGTCGAAAAGCGCTTGCCGACCGCCAGCGCCGCAGCGTCAAGCGCGGCCTGCACGTTGTTGCGGGTGCGCATGAGATTGGTCGCATCGATCGCGACCATACCGACAAGGAGCAGCGGCACCAGCAATATGGCGGTGATCATCGCGAAATTGCCACGCTCATCCCCGCGAAACCGGTTTGCTCTTTCGGCAAGGCGTCCGCAATTGGCCTTGCGCGCAAAGCCGGTCACACAGGCAGCGCATAGCCGCCTTGCTGGTCCGCTCCAGTTATTCAAATCCACGCCCGCCCGAAAGGTTGTGTTGCTTTTTGTTAAACCGAAAGGTTGTGCGCTGTTCCTAGCAGCATCTTTCTAACAGTCGGTCACGAAGCGCGGTAAATGATCGGTGAATCTGCCAGTAAGCTTATTAAGTCTTTCCTGATGGGGTGTTTAGACGCGGCGCTTTCTCGGCTTATTGGCGGTAAAGCTCGTGACAGTTTTGATCGGCTGCGTTAGATGGAGCCCATGCAGCGCAGATAAGCGGGCATTGCTCGCCTCAGAAATGGAATATCAAGAGGAAGACTATGAAGCAGCTTGAAAGCCTCGATGACCTGGCCGGCCAGTATGACGTGTTCTTCTGCGACGTCTGGGGCGTGGTGCATAATGGCGTTGCTGCACATCCGGCTGCTGTCGATGCGCTGAAGCGCGCCCGCGCCAGAGGCGTCACGGTCATTCTCGTCACAAATTCTCCGCGCCCGCATCCGGGTGTCGAAGCGCAGCTGGAAATGCTGGGCGTGCCTGCGGATACCTATGACCGTGTCGTCACCTCCGGCGATGTGACCCGCGATCTGATCGCCGAAGGTCCGCGCAAGGTTCTGCATATCGGTCGTGAGAACGAATTGTCGATCTATGATGGGCTGGATGTGGAGCTGGTGGAAGAATTCGAGGCCGATGGTGTCGTTTGCACCGGTCTTGCCGATGACGATGTGGAAACGCCTGCCGATTACGCCGATCTGCTGCAGCGTCTGCGTTCGCGCAATCTGCCTTTCATCTGCGCCAATCCCGACATCATGGTCGAGCGCGGTCCGCGTCTTGTCTGGTGTGCAGGCGCTCTTGCGCGCGATTACGGCCAGCTGGGCGGGCGCACGTTGATCGCCGGCAAGCCGCATCGCCCGATCTACGAGGCGGCGCTCCATGCGGCGGAAGAAATTCGCGGCGGAGCCGTCGACAAAAGCCGTATTCTCGGCATTGGCGACGGTGTGCTGACCGATGTGAAGGGCGCTGCCGGTTTCGGTCTCGATGTGCTCTATATTTCGGGCGGCGTGCACGCTGCCGATTATGCGGATAACGGGGCCGTCGATCTTGAGAAGATGGAAGCGTTTCTGGAGAAACACGGCCATCGCCCGGTCGCCTCGCTTTATGCACTCGTCTGATCAGCAAGCCCCGATATAAGCCAGTCAAGACTCAGGCACACCATGACGAACTCTGATTTCCAACGCCTTTCGGGAACCGACACCCTGCCGGAGCGCCTGCGCAATTGCGTGGTGGCCATCGGCAATTTCGATGGCGTTCATCGCGGACATCAGGCCGTGCTCGAGCGGGCGCTGGAAATCGCGGCCAAGGAAAATCTGCCTGCGGTCGTGCTGACATTCGAGCCGCATCCGCGCAGCTTCTTCAAGCCGGACGAGCCGATCGACCGCCTCACCGATGCGCGTGAAAAGGCATCGATCCTGCGGCATATGGGCTTCCATGCGGTGGTGGAACAGCCTTTTACCGCTGAATTCTCCAGCCAGTCGGCGGAGGATTTCGTGCAGCATATACTGGTCGAAAAGCTTCATGCCAGCCGTGTCGTGACTGGCTATGATTTCCATTTCGGAAAAGGTCGGCGCGGCACGCCGGAATTTCTCCTGCAGGCAGGCGAGGGCGCTGGTTTCCACGTGACGCTGGTCGATGCCTTTACCGATGAGGGCGACAATCTCGTTTCGTCCACGCGGGTTCGCAATCTGCTTTGCGACGGCGATGTTGCCGGAGCGGCAGGTTTGCTCGGCTATCGCTATGCCGTTTGCGGCGAAGTCATCCACGGCAAGAAGCTTGGACGCACGCTGGGCTTCCCCACGGCCAATATGCAGGTCAGCGCCCAGACCAGCTTGAAACATGGCATCTATGCCGTCCGCTTCCGCAGGCAGGATGGCAGTCTGCATGACGGCGTCGCCAGTTTTGGTCGCCGCCCGACGGTGGATAGCGACGGTAAGCCGCTTCTTGAAACATTCCTGTTCGACTTCTCCGGCGATCTCTACGGCGAAGACGCCTGCGTTTCGTTCTTCGGCTTTTTGCGGGGTGAAGTGAAGTTCGACGGGCTGGACGCGCTGATCGTGCAGATGAAGCGCGATGAAGAAGAGGCCCGCGCCTTGCTGGCCGGCGCGCGCCCGCTTTCAGAGCTGGATCGCGCTCTTTCTTTCGAGTGAATTGTAAAGAGCTATTTTTCTACCTAAGATTTAAGTTAAATTTTACGTATTTCGGTCAGAGAGTGTTAAACACCTTGCGCATTTTCGAGGTGCTGTTTGTCGGAGATCTTGTTTTGCGTATTCTCTCACTGGCCCTCGTTGCAGGCACTCTCATTCCCTTCGGTTCCATCGCTTATGCCGCCGATGTGCAGCAGACCGATATCTATGCCGCGGAGACGGTTCAGCCGACCCGCAAGCATTTCTGGTCTGGTGACTGGTATCTGAAGGTCGGCGCCGCCGGGCTGGTTGCGCCCAAGTTTGAAGGCTCGAACAAATATCGCTTTTCCGCGCAGCCGCTGATTTCGCTCGGCCGTCAGGGCGAGTCGACGCGGTTTTCCTCGCGCAACGACAATGTCTCTTTCGCACTGATCGACAACAACCGCATCCGCGCCGGTCTGGCAGGCAAGCTGCTGTTCGAACGCGACGACGACATTCACGGACTGAAAGACACCAAGTTCGGCGGTGAAGTGGGCGGCTTTGCCGAAGTCTATCCGACCGACTGGATGCGCGTGCGCGGCGAGGTGCGCCAGGGCATTCGCGCCCATAAGGGCGTGGTTGCCGACATTTCCGCTGACGCCTTTTATGATGTCACGCCAGTCATCCGCGTTTCTGCGGGTCCGCGCGCGACCTTCGCGTCGAAGGACTATTTCAAGACCTATTACGGCGTCGATGCCGAGGAATCCGCGGCTTCCGGCCTGTCGGAATATAATCCCGGCGGGGGTTTCAAATCGGCCGGTTTCGGCGGCGCCATCAACTGGAAGGCGACCGACAAGATCGATACCAGCCTGTTCGGTGAATATACCCGCCT
Organism: Ochrobactrum teleogrylli; assembly: GCF_006376685.1. GTDB lineage: Bacteria > Pseudomonadota > Alphaproteobacteria > Rhizobiales > Rhizobiaceae > Brucella > Brucella teleogrylli. Next base: position 126,688 of record NZ_VEWL01000001.1, read on the forward strand.
GCAAGGCCCGGCGAAGGATTCGAGCATCGTCAAGGAGCGCGGCTCGCGCGACCAGTTCATGGTTGGCGTGTCGGCGACCTATCGCTTCGACTTCTCGCTTGACTAAGACCATTCGGCAGCCAATGCCGATGCTACTGTGAAGATATTCAGGGGCAGAGATGCAGTTTTATTGCGTCTTTGTTCCCCTGGCCTCTTTATTCCTGCAAAGCTCATTGCTAAAAGCGTGCCCATGATGACGGATTTTCGGCTTATCATGACGGCCATACGAATTATTGGCCCGGCCTCCCGCTTTGCCTGAATGGCTGTTTTGCCAGGCAATAACTGGTGCGGAGGTCCGGGAACGACCGGCTGTGCTCTTACAGTCCCCCTGTTATCGTTGATCCACATGCCCGCCATTTCTGGCCGAGGCTCCACAGGCGAATACCCATCATGACCGAGACGACCAAGATCGATTACTCAAAAACCCTCAATCTGCCGCAGACAGAATTTCCGATGCGCGCGGGCCTGCCGCAGCGCGAACCGCTGTTCGTCGAGCGCTGGGAGGGGATGAACCTTTACAAGAAGCTGCGCGAGCAGGCGAAAGACCGCCCGCTCTATGTGCTGCACGATGGCCCGCCCTATGCCAACGGCAATATCCATATCGGCCATGCGCTGAACAAGATCCTTAAGGACGTCATCACCCGCTCGTTCCAGATGCGCGGCTTCAACTCGAACTATGTTCCGGGCTGGGATTGCCACGGCTTGCCGATCGAGTGGAAGATCGAGGAAAAATATCGCGCCGAAGGCAAGAACAAGGACGAAGTGCCGATCAACGAATTCCGCAGGGAATGCCGGGAATTCGCCGCCAACTGGATCAAGGTCCAGACGGATGAGTTCAAGCGCCTTGCTATCCTCGGCGATTTCGAAAACCCCTATACCACGATGAACTTCCATGCTGAATCGCGTATCGCTGGCGAGCTTCTCAAGTTCGCGGCTTCCGGTCAGCTTTATCGCGGTTCCAAGCCGGTGATGTGGTCGGTTGTCGAACGCACCGCGCTCGCCGAGGCCGAAGTCGAATATCACGATGTCGAGTCGGATATGATCTGGGTCAAGTTCCCGGTCGCTGGTCAGAGCGAACTTTCTGGCAGCGATGTGGTGATCTGGACGACCACCCCATGGACCATCCCCGGCAACCGCGCTGTGTCCTATTCGTCGCGTATCGCATACGGGCTTTATGAAGTCACGGAAGCCGAGAATGATTTTGGCCCGCGTCCTGGCGAAAAGCTCATCTTCGCCGACAAGCTGGCCGAAGAAAGCTTCGCCAAGGCAAAGCTTCAATTCAAGCGCCTGCGCAGTGTTTCGTCCGATGAGCTTGGCAAGGTCGTGCTCGATCATCCGCTGAAGGGCTTTGGCGGCGGCTATGAGTTCGCAGTGCCGATGCTCGACGGTGACCATGTGACCGACGATGCGGGCACGGGCTTCGTCCACACCGCGCCAAGCCATGGTCGCGAAGACTTTGAAGCCTGGATGAACAATGTTCGCGAGCTGGAAGCGCGCGGTATCGATCCGAGCATCCCGTTCCCGGTCGACGATGGCGGCTACTATACCAAGGACGCGCCGGGCTTCGGTCCGGATCGCGAAGGCGGCCCCGCGCGCGTCATCGACGACAACGGCAAGAAGGGCGACGCCAACAAGTCGGTGATGGATCAGCTCATCGCGCGTGACAAGCTCTTCGCCCGTGGTCGCCTGAAGCACTCCTATCCGCATTCCTGGCGTTCCAAGAAGCAGGTCATCTTCCGCAACACGCCGCAATGGTTCGTCTATATGGACAAGAACCTTGGCGACGGCACCACACTGCGTTCGCGCGCGCTGAAGGCCATCGACGATACGCGTTTCGTCCCGGCTGCCGGTCAGACGCGCCTGCGCTCGATGATTGAAGGCCGCCCGGACTGGGTGCTTTCACGCCAGCGCGCATGGGGCGTGCCGATCTGCGTTTTCGTGGATGAGGAAGGCACCATCCTTCAGGATGATGCGGTCAACAAGCGTGTTCTCGATGCTTTTGAAGCCGAAGGTGCCGATGCATGGTTTGCCGAAGGCGCGCGCGAGCGGTTCCTCGGCAACCGCGCCAATGAGCCTTGGGTGCAGGTGCGCGACATTCTGGACGTGTGGTTCGATTCCGGTTCGACCCACACCTTCACGCTGGAAGACCGCCCGGACATGAAGTGGCCCGCAGACGTCTATCTCGAAGGCTCGGACCAGCATCGCGGCTGGTTCCATTCGTCGCTTCTCGAAAGCTGCGGCACGCGCGGTCGCGCGCCATATAATGCCGTCGTGACCCATGGCTTCACCATGGACGAGCACGGCAAAAAAATGTCGAAGTCGCTCGGCAATACGGTAACGCCGCAGGACGTCATTAAGGAATCCGGCGCGGATATCCTGCGTCTCTGGGTCATGACGACCGATTATTGGGAAGATCAGCGTCTCGGCAAGAGCATCATCCAGACCAATATCGACGCCTATCGCAAGCTGCGCAACACCATCCGGTGGATGCTGGGCACGCTGGCGCATGATGAAGGCGAAAACGTCGCTTATGCCGATCTGCCGGAACTTGAACGCCTGATGCTGCATCGTCTGACCGAACTGGATGAAGTCGTCCGCTCCGGCTATGATGCCTTCGATTTCAAACGCATTGCGCGCTCGCTGATCGATTTCATGAACGTCGAGCTTTCGGCCTTCTATTTCGATATCCGCAAGGACGCGCTTTACTGCGATGCGCCGTCTAGCGTGCGCCGCAAGGCCGCATTGCAGACCGTGCGCGAAATCTTCGACCGCCTGACGACCTGGCTGGCACCCATGCTGCCTTTCACCATGGAAGAAGCATGGCTCGACCGTTATCCGCAGTCGGTTTCGGTTCATGCCGAGCAGTTCCGCCCGACGCTGGCCGAATGGCGCGACGACGTGCTGGCTGAAAAGTGGCGCAAGGTGCGCGCGGTTCGCCGCGTCGTGACCGGCGCTCTCGAACTGGAACGCGCCGACAAGCGCATCGGTTCGTCGCTGGAAGCTTCCCCGGTGGTCCATATCTCCGACAAGAGCCTGAGCGATTCGCTCGATGGTCTCGATTTTGCGGAGATCTGCATCACCAGCGGCATCTCGTTCAGCGATGCAGCGGCACCGGAAGGCGCTTTCACGCTTGGCGATGTGAAGGGCGTGGCCGTTGTGCCAGCGCGTGCCGAAGGCGAAAAATGCGCGCGTTCGTGGCGCTATACCACCGATGTGGGTTCCGACCCGGAATTCCCGGAAGTGTCGGCGCGCGATGCCGAAGCACTGCGCGAATTGAAGGCGCTCGGCAAGCTCAACGCCTGATTGCAGAGATCGCAATCCGCTCCGGTTTCATCCGGGGCGGATTGTTTGTTTGCGTGACAGGGGTTGCAGCCTTGCGCGTGAACATGGTGAAATAGCGGTTAATGCCGGATTGCCGCATGAGTTGCTCTCATGTACAAGGCAGTCCTCGGATAAATTTACGATCTGCCTTGGAGTTGCCGGTTTTTTGAGGCAAGGCACGCTGGAGCAAGCCTCGCGAACAAAGAATCGACAGGCGTAAAAGAAGTGGCGCTAATGAAGATTGACGGACGAGTTCTGATACTTATGACGGCTGTAGCGGGTCTTTCGCTGTCAGGCTGCATGTCATCGCCAACCTATGGAACGGACAAGACGTCGGGCGCACAGCTCCTCGACGACGTTTCCAATATGGCGAGCTTCGGCCAGGGCAAGAACAAGAAAGAACGCATCGACTACAAGCCGCGTCCCGATCTTGTACGTCCGGCTCCGGGCGACAAGGGTCAGCTCCCTGCGCCGCAGGACAATGTTGCAAGTGCGGGTGGTGCAAACTGGCCAGAATCGCCGGAACAGCGCCGTAAGCGCCTGCGCGATGAAATCACGGCCAACCGTGACAATCCGAATTTCGTCTCTCCGATCGAAGCTGACGGCCCGGTTGCAAGCAATTTGCAGACGGCGCTGCCGGGCGGCAACAGCCGCCGCGAAGAATATGATTCCCGTTTACCGAACGCCGATCCCAAGAAGATCGCCGCGCTGAAGGCAGAGCGTGCGGCGCAGACGCAGGGGTCGGCTACCAACCGCAAATATCTGAGCGAGCCGCCGCTTGCCTATCGCCAACCGGCGTCCACCGCCGCTACCGGCGAACTGGGTCAGGATGAGGCGCAAAAGGAACGCGAGCGCAAGAAGGCCGCTGGCAAGTCCAAGGGCTGGCGCGATTATCTTCCCTGGAACTAATTTTGGAATTATTCTGTAACAGTTTTCGCAGCCATGGCGCGAATATCCGCCGTGGCTGTTTTGTTTCGGACATAATAGAGATATACTCTTTCAAGATGAATAAAGGTATTGTTTCGTAATAAATTTATTTTTTTAATATTGTTCGAGATGACATCTATTTGATTTCAATCAAAGACATCATCGCTGGCATAAGGCACCGTGCCACTTTCAGTTTTAGGATACAGTTCAATGGCCAACGCAAACACGATCTGGGACAGCCGCAATGGTTATGGCGTTGTCTCCCGAAGCTTTCACTGGTTGATGGCCCTCTTGTTTCTCTGGCAGTTCATGTCGGCCATTCTGCGCGTCTTCGCCAAGGACAGCGCGATATATAGTTTCTTCTGGTCGATGCATCACCAGCTCGGTTTCGCATTGCTGGTGCTGGTTTTGTTGCGTGGCGTCTGGGGTATTTTGAATCTCGGTCGCCGTCCGCAGACAGACGGTCTTGTGGGCAAGATGGCATCGCTCGGGCATCTGGCGATTTATGGGCTGATGTTTGCCGTCCCGGCGCTCGGCTTGTTGCGTTCTTATGGCAATGGGCATGGCTTTTCGTTTCTCGGTCTGCAAATTTTCGCGGAGACAGGCGTGAAAAATGACGCGTTGACATCTCCGGGCAATGCTTTGCACGGCTTGTTCGGCTGGGTTCTGCTGGCGGTCATCGGCTGCCATGTCTTCATGGCGCTTTTCCACCATTTCGCGCTGCGTGACGACACACTGCGCCATATGACGGGGCATAAGGCTCGCGGCTGATAAGCCCCCGTGTCTTACAGGAATTTGAGGATAAAGAACCCCGGAAGAAGACATAAGGCGGCGCAGAGGCAATAGGTAAAGCCAAAGCAATCGCGCCAGATTCTGGCCACTTCGGCTTGATCCTTATGGTCCGGTTTGGACGCCGCCGTTTTTGCGCGAATGCGTGTGATGATCTTTGCAAGACCTGCTGCGACGCCAATAACCAGCAAAGCCCCCGCCAGAAATAGCAGTTCAATAAGATATATGGACCGGGTCACCAGCCCTGTTCCATAGGCCCAGCTGTATATTTGCCTCTGAAAAGATAATGGCCCGAACGCCAGCAGCAGGGAGAAAGCGGCGATACAATAGAGACCAAAGCGTTTGCACCTAATGCTGACGGGCGCTGGTGGCTGGCTTTCAAACTCTGCCAACTGGCGGCGAAAGCTTCGCGCCTGAATCCAGGGCATGTAAAAAATCGCAATGACGCCGACCAGAATATAATTCAGCACATCTTCCGCCGAGATTGCCAGTGCGGGAAAATATCGATTGATAACAATGACCGCGCCCAGCCAGCTGAGAAGCAGGACAGCGATCAGCGGCATGAGAAGCGCAAATACCAGAATATTCTGTCGGCGGCTTACGGTGGGCTCGGACATACCGGTCAGCGTTTCTCGCGAAAAAAATCCTTGAGGATTTTCTGCGCTTCGCCTTCCGAAAACCCTGCATAGATTTCCGGTACATGATGACAGGTCGGCTGGGTGTAGAAGCGTGGGCCGTGTTCGACGCCGCCGCCTTTGGGGTCGGATGCGCCGTAATAGAGGCGGCGGATGCGCGCAAAGGAAATTGCAGCCGCGCACATGGCGCAGGGTTCCAGCGTCACGTAGAGGTCGCAATCGACAAGCCGCTCCGATTGCAGGGCCTCACCAGCCTGGCGAATGACCAGCACTTCGGCATGGGCGGTCACGTCGTTCAGCTCCCGCGTGCGGTTTCCCGCGCGGGCGATGATCTGCCCTTCATGAACGACAACAGCGCCAATCGGCACTTCGCCGCGCGCGCCTGCAGCACGTGCTTCATCCAGCGCGGCGCCCATCGGTGTTGCCATGTCGGTAACGGTTGCGGGTGCCCGCTCTTTCATGCGCACTCCATTTCGTGCATTGATCGGGAAATTTCGCTCGCAAGCACTGGAGCGATTTGTTACTGCATAATTCTCGAAATCGAAACCGATTTGCGAACAGATTTATACGGCGTTTTCGTTCCAGACATTCCTTTGCCTGCTTTCGACGGTGCAAGGCGATACGGAAACGCTGCTGAGAGGCCAATACCAGATGACTAAAGACGACGATAACAAGGGCGGCAAGCCGCCTCATGGCCGTAGTGGACGCCCCGAGGGTCGTTCGGGCGGACGCCCGGCTGGACGCGGCGGCGACCGCCCCGGCCGTGACAGCCGACCGCGCCGCGATGAAGGCGACCGGGATGACGCGCGCCGCGCCGGTCCGCGCCGGGGTGCCCCGCGCGATGTGGAAACCGAAGAAGATACCAGCGAACGCATCGCCAAGCGTCTGGCGCGTGTCGGCATCGCTTCGCGCCGCGAAGCGGAAACGATGATCGCCGCCGGGCGTATCGCGGTCAATGGCAAGGTGCTGGACAGCCCTGCGGTCAATGTGAAGCGTACCGACGTCATCACCGTTGACGGCAAGCCGCTAAAACAGGCCGAGCGCACCCGCCTGTGGCTCTACCACAAGCCTGCGGGTCTCGTGACCACCAATCGCGATCCGGAAGGTCGCCCGACCGTGTTCGACGCTCTGCCAGCCGAAATGCCGCGCGTGCTGTCGGTTGGCCGTCTTGACATCAACACCGAAGGGCTTCTGCTGCTCACCAATGATGGCGGGCTGTCGCGGGTTCTGGAACTGCCATCTACCGGCTGGCTGCGCCGCTATCGCGTGCGCGCCCATGGCAAGGTCACGCAGCCGCAGCTCGATGAATTGAAGAACGGTATCGCTGTCGATGGCGTGTTCTATGGCAGCATCGAAGCCGAGCTTGAGCGTGTTCAGGGCGCGAATGTCTGGATCAATATTGGTCTGCGCGAAGGCAAGAACCGGGAAGTGAAGAACATTCTTGGCGCGCTCGGTCTGACGGTCGGTCGCCTGATCCGCGTGTCCTTCGGCCCGTTCCAGCTTGGCGATCTTGAAGAAGGCGCTGTGCGCGAAATCAAGGGGCGCACGCTGCGCGATCAGCTGGGCGACAAGCTGATTGAAGATTCCGGTGCCGATTTCGACGCGCCGATCTTCAACGAGTTCTCCAATGCCGCTGTGCAGGGCCGCACCCGTCGCGAGATGGAAGAAGCTCAACCGGAACAGGAAGGCGAAACCCGCCGCGCACCGCGTGAGCGCGAGTGGATTTCCAGCCGCCCGGAACGCCGTCGCGGACGTGAGGAAAAGACCGAAAAGGTCGAGCCGCGCCGTCGCGGCAACGCCAATGTGTGGATGGCGCCCGGCGCACGTCCAAAGGGCGAGAAGGCCGCTGCCAAGCCTGCTCGCGTCGAACATCAGATGCCGCATCGCGGCGCGAAGTTCAGCGGCGACATGCAGGTGCGTCCGCGCCGTTCGGACGATGCGGAGCAAGGTCGCGAAGAGGGCGGCGAGCGCCGTTACAACAAGCGTCTGGAAGGCCAGCGTTCAAGCGGTCCGCGCGCTGGCGGCAAGCCGGGAGCGGAAGGTCGCTCTTACGGCCCTCGCGCCGAAGGCTCTCGTTTTGAAGGTGGTCGTGCGGAAACGCGCGAAAAGCGCGAGGATGGGCACAAGGAGCGTCGCCCCGGCAAGCGTGAGCGCGCTGAGCTGCGCGATGCAGCTTCCGGCGAGCGCTCGCAGGGCGGTTTTGAGGGTCGCAAGACGTTCAAGTCTGACAAGCCATATAAGTCCGACAAGCCGGGCGGTGCGCGCGGTGAGGGCCGTTTCGGCGGTTCCGATCGCGACACGCGTTCAGGCGCGCGCAGCGGTGGCGCTCCACGCGGTTTCAGCGACGGCCCGCGTCGCGGTCCTGAAGGTGGAAAGCCAGCTGGCAAATCGGGCGGCAAGCCTGGTGGACGCCCGGGTGGAAAGCCGACCGGTGGCAAGCCCACCGGCGGAAAACCAGGCGGCGGTGGCAGATCGGGAGGCGGCGGTGCGGATCGTCGGCGGTAAGTTTCGCGGTCGCCCGCTTGTAACACCGTCCACCAACGCCATTCGCCCCACTACGGACCGCACGCGCGAGAGCCTGTTCAATGTTCTCGCGCACAGCTTTCCCGACAAGGTGGAAGGCGCGCGTGTGCTTGATCTCTTCGCAGGCACCGGCGCGCTTGGTCTTGAAGCCCTTTCGCGCGGCGCGCGATACGCGACCTTCGTGGAGGAATCCGCGGAGGGCCGGGGGCTGTTGCGCCAAAATGTCGAGGCGCTCGGCTTGCAGGGCCACACGAAGATTCTCCGCCGTGACGCCTGCCAGCTTGGCATTGTCGGCACGATGGAACCGTTCGATCTGATCTTCGCAGATCCACCTTATGGGCGGCGCATGGGCGAAAAAGCATTTTTATCGGCACTTCAGGGCGGCTGGCTTAATCCTGACGCACTTTTGGTGCTTGAAGAGGCTGCCGAAGCTTCGCTCGAGCTTGACGAACAATTTGTTGTGCTTGACGAGCGGAACTATGGCGGCACAATCATTCGGCTCATCCAAATCAAAGCCGATTGAGATGATTTGCAGCGGTGTTTGCCGTCGCGTTCTTTTTGTGCGGCGACGGTGTCGCCGATATTGATTTGAAGCATGCCGCCCGGAAAGGTCGGGCGGAAATGAAACCGATTGGAGATGTCGCTTGGTGAATAACACCTCCCTCCGACGCCTGTTTTTATCGACCGCTCTTGGTTTCGCGCTGGCTTTGCCGCTCGCAACCGGCTCCGTTGAAGCTCAAAATCAACCCCCTGCCCAAACCGATGCCGCCGAGCCAGCGCCCGCGCCACAGGCGCAAGGCGATCAGGCTGATCAGGCGGCTCTGCCGGAAATCACCCAGTCGGATGGCGTCAGCAATTTCACCTTGCCCAATGGCCTGAAAGTCGTGGTCATTCCCGATCATCGCGCGCCGGTGGTGACGCAGATGATCTGGTATCATGTCGGATCGGCAGACGAAGTGCCGGGCGTTTCCGGCATTGCGCATTTTCTTGAACATCTGATGTTCAAGGGTACGAAAACCCATCCGGCAGGGGAATTTTCGGCCAAGGTCGCGTCGATCGGCGGCGAAGAAAACGCGTTCACCTCCTATGATTACACAGCCTATTATCAGCGGGTTTCGCCGGAAGCGCTGGAAATGATCATGGATTTCGAGTCGGACCGGATGGAAAATCTGGTGCTGAACGATGAAGCCGTGACGACCGAGCGCGAAGTCATTCTGGAAGAACGCCGCATGCGCGTCGATTCCACCCCGGCGGCCATGCTCAATGAAAACACCGATGCGGTGCTGTTCTATAACCACCCCTACCGCAAGCCGGTGATCGGCTGGCGGCAGGAAATGGAAAAGCTGAGCCTCAAGAACGCCATCGATTTCTATCAGCAATATTACACGCCGAACAATGCCACGCTGGTCATCGCCGGTGACGTGACGCCGGAACGCGTGCGTGAATTGACGCTCAAGACCTGGGCCCGCGTACCGAAGCGCGCTGAAGTTCTGCCGCGCGACCGCCCGCAGGAGCCTGAAAAACATGCCGCACGCGTGGTGACGCTGCATGATGCGCGCATCAGCACGCCTTCCTTCCGCATGTCATGGCTGGTTCCTTCCTATGCCAATGAAAAGCGTTTTCCCGGTGTGAAGCCGGGTGATGCGCCGGCGCTCGATCTCTTGAGCGAAATTCTCGGCGGCTCGACCCGTTCGCGCCTTTATCAGACGCTGATCGTCAAAAACGGCATCGCGGCCAACACGGGCGCAGCCTATGGCGGTGATGCGCTGGATGACGGCACGTTCTCGGTCTATGGCTCACCGCGCGACGGCGCAACGCTGGGCGAGGTCGAGAAGGCGGTGGAAGCCGAGCTTGCGCGCATCGTCAAGGACGGCGTGACCCAGACCGAACTGGATCAGGCGCGCAATCGCTTCCTGAAGGCGGTTATTTTCGCGCGTGACAGTCAGGCCGGTATGGCGCGGATTTATGGTTCGACGCTTTCTGTTGGCCAGTCCGTGGACGATATCCAGAAATGGCCAGACCTTATCAAATCCGTGACGGTGGATCAGATTCGTGATGTGGCCGAGCGGTATCTCGTCAAGGACCAGTCGGTGACCAGCTACCTCCTGCCACCCGATGCCGAACCGGAAAATGCCCGTGAGAACCCCAACGCGCCCGCAAGCGGTGCCAGCGGCAATGGTGCAGAGGGAGCGATCCAATGAAGACCATAATCATGCTGAACTTCAAACGCGTCTTTGCTTCTCGCGCTCGCTCGTTCGCAAGCGTTCTGGTCGCATCCATGACGCTTCTCGTGATTTGCGCATTGCCTGCGCGCGCCATCGAAATTCAGGAAGTCGTCTCGCCGAAGGGCATTCATGCCTGGCTGGTGGAGGACAGTTCGGTGCCACTGGTATCCATGCGCTTCTCGTTCAAGGGCGGCACGTCGCAGGACCCCGCAGGCAAGGAAGGCCTCGCCAATCTGATGACTGGCCTGTTCGATGAAGGCGCTGGCGATCTCGATTCCGATGCGTTTCAGGAACGGATCGATAATCTTGGCGCCGAAATGAGCTTCACCGCCACGCAGGACGCCGTTTCCGGCGGCGTTCGCATGCTGGCGGAAAATCGCGATGCGGTGATGGACCTCGTGGCGCTGGCGGTCAACAAGCCGCGCTTCGACCAGCCCGCCATTGATCGCATTCGCAGTCAGGTCGTGGCCAGCATCGAGGCTTCACAGCGCAGCCCCGGCACCATTGCCGCTCGCCGTTTCGCGGAAGTGCTTTATGGCAACCATCCCTATGCGCGTCCCGACGAAGGTACGGCGAAATCGCTCCAGACGATCACCCGCGACGATCTGGTGACGTTCCATCGCAAGAATTTCGCCCGCGACCGGCTGACCATCGGTGTGGTCGGCGCGATCAATGCCAAGGACCTTGGCGTGATGCTCGACAAGGTGTTCGGCGATCTGCCCGCAGCGGCTGAGCTTGTGCCGGTGCCTGACGTCAAGCTGGCGCTCGGCACCACTACCAGCCTCTCCTTCGATGTGCCGCAGACGTCGATCCGGTTTGTCTATCCGGCAATCCCGCGCAAAGACCCGGACTTCTTCGCGGCCTATCTGATGAACCACATTCTGGGCGGCGGCTTCACCTCGCGGCTTTATGCCGAAGTGCGTGAAAAGCGCGGTCTCGCCTATTCGGTTTCGTCGCAGCTGGTGTTGCATGACCATGTCACGGCCTTGGTGATCTCCACCGCGACACGCCCGGAAAAGGCACAGGATTCGCTCAAGATCATTCGCGAGCAGGTGGCAGCCATGGCGAGCGACGGTCCGACGGAAGCCGAACTTGCCGCCGCGAAAAGCTTCCTCAAGGGGTCTTACGCGGTGAACAATCTTGATTCTTCGGGCGCGATTGCCGAAACACTGGTCAGCTTGCAGGATGCGGGACTGCCGCGCGATTATATCGACAAGCGCTCGGCGCTTATCGAGGCGGTGACGCTCGATCAGATCAAGGCTATTGCCAAGAAGCTGCTCGATGCCGAACCGGCAATACTGATTTACGGACCTGCTAAGAGTTGAGGCTCTGCGATATTCGGGCAATGGCGGCCTGCAAATGGCGTGGTTTGAGTTTATGCGCATGATCTCATCCGAAAAGTCTGCAACTTTTCGGGATCATACGACTTCCGGTGCTCATGTACTTTAAGTACACTCCGCTTCGGTTCTCAAACCCCACCATTTTCGGCTCCCCATAGCCCGAATCTCACCAGAGCCTTGGGCGCCTAAAAACCGAAGATTCCTCTCAAGGGGATAGAGTGTTGGATAACGCCATGCCGTCATCGCCCCGCATTGCCGTCGCTTTCGGCGGCGGCGGCGCGCGCGGCATTGCGCATCTGCATATCATCGAAACGCTGGACGAGCTGGGCATCAGGCCCGTGGCCATCGCTGGCTCATCCATCGGATCGATTGTCGGCGCGGGCATGGCGAACGGCATGCGCGGCACGGAAATACACGACTATATGGCGGCGATCTTCAATCGCCGTTCGGAAGTTGCGCGCCGCATGTGGCAGACGCGTCCATCCCGCTGGGTTGAACTGCTGAAAGGCGGCTTTCGCGTCAGCCAGTTCAACATCGAGAAAATTATCGATGCCTTTCTTCCGGCATCGCTGCCCGCCAATGTGGAAGATCTCAAGATTCCCATGAGCATCACGGCGGCGGACTTCCACGCCGCCAAGGAGGTTCAGATTGTCGATGGGGATTTGCGTTCCGCTATTGCGGCTTCCTGCGCCATTCCGCCGGTTTTCGCGCCGGTGCGCCGCAATGGCCGCATTCTTGTCGATGGCGGTCTCTTCAATCCGGTGCCGTTCGATCTTCTGTTCGACAAGGCCGATATCGTCATCGGCATTGATGTCGTTGGGGCGCCGCCCGGTGATGACGACTATATGCCGACGACATTCGAAGCGGTCATCGGCGGTAATCAGCTGACCATGTGTTCGATCATCGAGAACAAATTCCGCATTCGCCCGCCGCATATTTTTCTGCGACCGGATGTCGGCCGCATCGGGCTGCTCGATTTCCTGAAATTCGATCAGATTCTCGACCAGAGCGCCGGGGTTCGCGAGGAACTGAAACAGGCCCTCGACCGCATTATCGAGGGCGATAATCTTCCGACGCTGTCCTAGCTCCCGCTTTATTCGGCGGGAATTGCATCTTCCATCGTATCGTCATTGGCGGCAGGCGAAGGCGCATCCACCGTCTTGTCTATGCGCTGGCCTTCACGCGTCGGCTTGACCAGAGGTTCAGGCGTAACGGGCTTGTTGAACAGCAAATGCCGCCCGGCCATGATGCCTTCCGACGCCTGAACATGCAGCCGGTCCTCGTCGCGCTGGCGCACATCCTCGCGGATGGCATAGGCGTTGTTCTCGGCCATGCCGAGACCTTCCAGCGTGCGCTGCCCAAAAAGCAGACCGGATTCGAAAGTTTCGCGCAACTCGTATTCCACGCCCTGCGCCCGCAACTGCAACGTATGCTCGCGGTCATAGGAGCGTACGAACAGGCGCACATCCGGATAATCCGACTGGATCAGGCTGACGATATGGTTGGTCGTTTCCTTATTGTGTGTGCACACCGCGACGATCTTGGCCTTGCGGATACCGGAAGCTTCCAGCACATCCTTGCGGGTGCCATCGCCGAAATAGATGCGGAAACCGAACTTGCCTGCTGCGCGTACGCGGTTGGGCGATTTGTCGATCACCGTCACGTCGATACCGCCAGCCAGCAGGATCTGCGATGCGATCTGGCCATAACGCGAGAAGCCGATCATCAACACGTCGGAACCGGCGCCTTCGAAATCCTCTTCGATTTCATCGACGGGCTTGTCCTTGATGAGAAGCTTCGAACCGATGGCCACCGAAAGCGGGGTCAGCGCCATGGACACGGTGACAGCCGCCACCAGTTCAGAGCCAAGCGCGCTGGAGATGATCGCCGCAGCCGAAGCAGCGGAGAACAAAACGAAGGCAAACTCGCCGCCCTGCGGCAGCAGGAAAGCGATGCGCACGGCGTCGTTATGGCTGGAGCGGAAGATGCGGCACAGAACATAGATGACGGCGATCTTTGCGACCATGAACACCGGCACGGCCAGAAGGATCGTCTTCCAATATTCCAGAATTACGCTGAGATTGAGCGACAGGCCCACCGCGACGAAGAACAGGCCGAGGAAAATACCGCGGAACGGTTCGATGTCGGCTTCCAGTTCGTGACGATAGGAGGATTCCGCCAGCAATACGCCAGCGATGAATGCGCCCATCGCCATCGACAGACCGGCGGCCTGCAACAGTCCCGCCGAACCCAGCACGACGAAGAGCGCGGCGGCAATCATAACCTCGCGCGCGCCGGTATTGGCGATGATGCGGAACATCGGGTTGATCAGATAGCGCCCGGCAATGACGAGCGCGGCGATGGCCGCAACCGCCGTTGCCAGATGAAAGCCCGCGCTTGCCTGCGAGGGTTCATTCGGCGAGAGGGCCGGAATGATCGCCAGAATTGGAACGATGGCGAGGTCCTGAAACAACAGGATCGCGAAAGCGCGCTGCCCATGCTTCTGGTTGGTCTCGGCGCGATCCTCCAGCACCTGCATGGCGAAGGCCGTCGAGGAAAGGGCAAGACCGAAGCCGATGATGATCGCGGCCTCCGGGTTGAGGCCAGCCAGATAAATCCCGAGCGCGGTGAGAACCGCGCCACATAGCAGAACCTGTGCCGCGCCAAGCCCGAAGATGGCGTGGCGCAGCGCCCAGAGCCGCGACGGCTTCAGTTCGAGGCCGATGATGAACAGCAGGAAAACCACGCCAAGCTCGGAAAAGTGCAGGAATTCCTCGCCATCGGCGATGAGGCGCGCGACGGGGCCAATCGTGATGCCAGCGGCCAGATAGCCCAGCACTGTGCCAAGCCCCAGACGCTTGAACAGCGGCGCGGCGATGATGGCGCCGCCAAGGATCATCAGGGCCTGTAGGTAGAGATTTCCACCGGTCGGAATCATGCTGTGCGCTCTTGTGGTTCGGAGACGGACGGGTCTCGCGACGTGAGGATTTGGAGAAATGTGGACGGGCTTGCCTTGATGCCCCCCGATTTCGGCAATATAGAAGCAAGATATGGCTGCAATCAGCCCAATGTCGACCAAATTGACGATATTTTTTTAGCAAGTCCCGGTCACGACCCGTTGCACAATGCAATGTCCGGTCAGGCGGAGGCGAGCTTGCCAAAGCGGGATTATGCAATGATTTCAGATAATTCAGCGGAAAAGCTGGTCGAGCGCGCGGCCCAGTTGGTGAAGGCTGCCGAACGTGCTGGCGCCGATCATGCCGATGCCGTGGTGATGCGCGCCCGCTCTGTCAGCGTCTCGGTAAGGCTTGGCAAGGTTGAGGGAACCGAATCGTCGGAGAGCGACGATTTTGCGCTGCGCGTTTTTGTCGGTCGGCGGATCGCCAGCGTTTCGGCCAATGCGGGTGCCGATCCGGACCGTCTGGCGGAGCGCGCCGTCGCCATGGCGCGTGTTGCGCCGGAAGATCCCTATGAAGCGCTTGCCGATCCGGCGCTGCTGGTGAAGTCGCCGCGCGATCTCGATCTTTACGACACGACCGAAATCGACACCGACCGTCTGACGCAGGATGCGCTGGCGACGGAAGCAGCAGCGCTTGAAGTCAAAGGCGTGACCAATTCCGGCGGCGCGGGCGCATCGCGCAGCCTCGGCGGGCTGGTGCTTGTCACCTCCACCGGCTTTGCTGGCCATTATGCCGCCACGCGCTTCGGTCGCTCGGTTTCGGCCATTGCGGGCGAAGGCACCAGGATGGAGCGCGATTATGATTTCAGTTCGCGGCTGCATTTCGCCGATCTCGATACGCCGGACGCTATCGGTCGTCGTGCCGGTGAGCGCGCAGTGCGCAGGCTTGGCGCGCGACAGGCGAAGACCGGCCCGGTCACGGTAGTCTTTGATCCGCGCCTCGCACGCGGTATTGCCGGGCATTTGGCCAGCGCCATTAATGGCGCGTCGGTTGCGCGCAAGACGAGCTTTCTGCGCGACAGCCTGGGTAAGCAGATATTGAAGCAGGGCATCAACGTCACCGATAATCCGCTGCGCATGCGCGGCTCGTCGTCCCGTCCGTTCGACGGTGAAGGCATTGAGGGCCAGCCGCTGACCATGATTGAGGATGGCGTGCTGCAACACTGGCTGCTGTCCGGTTCCAGCGCCCGCGAACTGGGCCAGACGGGCAACGGACGCGGCGTGCGCTCGGGGTCCGGTGTTTCACCTGCCTCGACCAATTTTGCCATCGAGCCGGGCACGCAGTCGCCGGAAGACCTTATCCGCGCTGTCGGCACGGGCTTTTATGTGACAGAAGTGTTCGGGCAGGGCGTCGATATGATCACCGGCCAATATAGTCGTGGCGCTTCCGGTTTCTGGATCGAAAATGGCGAGCTGGCCTATCCGGTCAGCGAAGTCACCATCGCGTCGAACCTCAAGGACATGTTCCTCAATCTGACACCTGCATCGGATATCGACCGCAATTTCGGGATGACCGCGCCTACCCTCGTGATCGAAGGCATGACCCTTGCCGGAAACTGACAAACAGAGCGAAGCCCGTGCAGAACTGGCGCTGTTGCGCGATGCCGCCCGCGAGGCCGGACGCATCGCCATGCGTTATTTCGGGCGCTCGCCGGAAGTCTGGTTGAAGGACGGTCACTCGCCAGTGAGCGAGGCCGACCTTGCGGTGGACCGCTATCTGAAAGACGTGCTTTTGACGGCGCGCCCCGATTATGGCTGGATTTCCGAAGAAACCACCGATGACCGCGCCAAGGCAAAGCGGCGGCGCGCTTTCGTCGTCGATCCCATCGACGGCACCCGTGCCTATATTGCCGGTCAGGACCAGTGGTGCGTGAGCATCGCGATTGTGGAGGACGGCAGGCCGATTGCCGGGGTTTTGGAATGTCCGGTTCGCAAAGAACTGATCGAGGCCGGGCAGGGACTTGGTGCGGTGCAAAACGATGCGCCGATCCATGTCAAACTACCGCCTGAAGGCGGGACGCTCACCATCGCTTCGGCGCGTAGCGCAACGACCATATTTCCAGAAACATGGCGCGACAGGGTCAAGCTGCATGCCTATGTGCCGTCGCTTGCCTATCGTATTGCGATGGTGGCACGGGGCGATATTGCGGGCACCTTCATTCGGCCAAATTCGCATGATTGGGATCTGGCTGCAGCCGATCTCATCTTGAGTGAGTCGGGCGGGGCTATTCTGACAAACGATGCTCTTCCGCTCATTTATGGCGGTCCGACGCGGAGCCACGGCGCTCTTGTCGCGGCCAGCGGGAATTTGCTGCGTGAAATGTTGAGTGTTGTCGCGGAGTGACCGTTGGGTTAATCATGCCGCGAACCAAAATTGTTCAGGGATTATTGTCATGAGTGTCGAAGGCGACAAAAAGCAGCTTCTTCATCTGGTATTCGGCGGCGAGCTGTCCAAGCTTGGAACCGTACAATTCCGCGATCTCGAAAACCTCGATATCGTCGGCATCTATCCCAACTACGAATCCGCAAAAGCCGCCTGGAAGGCCAAGGCTCAAGCGACTGTCGACAACGCTCATATGCGTTATTTCATCGTGCACCTGCATCGGTTGCTCGATCCCGAAGGTGTGACCCTGCAGGCGGACTGAGCAGTTTGCCCGGTCCAGACCAACATATGACGGAAGTCGAAGAGCGGTCCGTTCAGCCCGCGGCCCAGCCCGACAGGCGCAAGAAAAAAGACGGCCTTGCCAAGCGTCTTTGGAAGCGCGTGCGCGGGCCGCTGGCGCAGTCGGCTGTCGTCAAGTCGATATTGGTCTGGCTCATCACGAGCTATTTC
This sequence comes from Ochrobactrum teleogrylli, assembly GCF_006376685.1. Lineage (GTDB taxonomy): Bacteria > Pseudomonadota > Alphaproteobacteria > Rhizobiales > Rhizobiaceae > Brucella > Brucella teleogrylli. The sequence goes on from NZ_VEWL01000001.1 coordinate 144,279, forward strand.
AAGCTTGTCTATTATACCAACACGCGGCTGAAGGGCTCGGCTGATCCGCAAGCGCTGGTCGGCAAGGACGATCCTTTCATCGTGACCTTCTGGCATGGCCAGCATCTGATGGGGCCGTTCATCTGCCCCAAGGGGATCGAACTGGTCGCCATGTTTTCGCGCAGCGCCGATGCGGAGCTGAACGCCCGCGTCGCTGAAAAGCTCGGTCTCATGACCGTGCGCGGGTCCGGCGGGCGCAGCTCGCGGGCACAGCCAGAAAAAGGCGGTGCGCGTGCGCTTCTCACCTTGAAGAATGCGCTGAAAAAAGGACAGTCGGCATCGATCATCGCCGACATTCCCCACGGCACGCCGCGTGAGGCCGGCGAGGGGATCATTTTGTTGGCGAAATTGTCCGGGCGACCGATCATTCCGGTTGCTTATGCCTTCTCGAGAAATCATGTTTTGGAGAAGTCATGGGACAAGACGACGATTCCACTGCCTTTTGGACGGTCCGTTGTTGTGCGCGCCGACAATGTCTGGGTAGATGCCGACGCCGATGAAACGCAACTGGAAGAAAAACGCATGGAACTGACGCGCCTGCTGAATGACGCCACGGTGCGCGCCTATGCGGCATTGGAGAAAGCGAAATGAGCGAACGCTGGGCGCGCAATATATTGTCAGCCTATCGCATGTTCGGCTCCGCCGCCTATCCCTTCATGGGGCCTTACATTGCCTATCGCGCGTCGCGCGGCAAGGAAGAGCGGCAGCGCCGTGGTGAGCGTTATGGCAAGTCAGCCGTCGCCCGCCCACAAGGTCCGGTCATCTGGGCCCATGCGGCAAGTGTCGGCGAAAGTGTTGCCATCACGCCGCTGATCGAAAGCATTGCCTCCACCGGCATTCATGTCGTGATGACCACTGGCACGGTGACATCTGCAAAGCTTGTGGCCGATCAGCTGGGCTCCAAGGTCATTCATCAATATGCGCCGCTCGACCTGCAACCGGCGGTCAACAAATTCCTCAATCACTGGAAGCCGGACCTCGCCATCGGCTGCGAATCCGAAATCTGGCCCGCGACGGTGCTGTCGCTGGGCGGTCGTCATATTCCGCAAGTGCTGGTCAATGCCCGCATGTCGGATCGTTCCTTTGCCAGATGGCAAAAGCGGCCCGCGCTGGCCGAAGCCTTGTTCGAAAATTTCGCTCATGTCGTGGCCCAGTCGGAACTCGACGGCGACCGTTTCCGCACGCTTGGCGCCCGCCCGGTCAGCGTGTCGGGCAATCTGAAAGTCGATACCACGCCGCCGCCTGCTGATCCGCAAGCGCTCTCCATGTTGCAGCGGCAGATCGCCGGACGGCGCAGCTGGGCTGCGATCTCTACCCATGATGGAGAAGAGGCAATCGCCGCAGAAGTGCATCAGATGCTGAAGGTGCGCTATCCGCATCTCGTGACGATCATCGTGCCGCGTCATCCGGATCGCACGCCTGCCATCGAAGCGATGCTGGCGGAAAAGGGGCTGAAAGTCACCAGACGCAGCAGTGGCTTGGCCGTTGAAGCGGATACCGATATTCTGCTCGGCGATACAATTGGCGAAATGGGGCTTTATCTGCAATTGACCGAGATTGCCTTCATCGGCAATTCGCTGACCAAAGAAGGCGGGCACAATCCGCTGGAACCGGCGATGATGGGTACAGCTGTGCTGACTGGCAAGAATGTGCAGAACTTCCGCGAGTCCTTCCAGCGCCTGATCAAGAATGGCGGCGCGCGCATCGTGAAGGACAGGAACATGCTCGCCGGGGCGATCAATTTCCTGTTCAACAATCCGCAGCATCTGCGCGGCATGATCAATGCGGGCGTCAACACCGTGAAGGATATGCGCGGCGCGCTTGATCGCACGCTTGTCGCGCTGGAGCCGTTCATCCAGCCGCTTGTGCTGCAGGCGCAGTTCCCCGGCAATCGCAACGAGGTTGCCTACGTCCACGGCGGCATCTGATATGGCGAGCGAAGCGCCGCCATTCTGGTGGGAAAAGCTCGACTGGCGCGCAAGATCACTGGCCCCTGCCGCCTGGATTTACGGGTCTATCGCCGGGCGACGCCTGATCCGCTCCGAACCACCCAAAATCGCTTTGCCCGTTCTCTGTATCGGCAATTTCACCGTCGGTGGGGCAGGCAAGACGCCCACGGCGATTGCCTTTGCCAAGGGCGCGAAGGCGCGCGGGCTGAAGCCCGGCATCGTCTCGCGCGGCTATGGCGGGAGCTATAAAGGGTTGCATGTCGTTGACCCCGGCCATGACAGCGCCCGCTATGTCGGTGATGAACCGCTTTTGCTGGCGCGCCATGCGCCGGTGGCGCTTTCGCCCGACCGGGTGAAGGCCGCGCAGCATCTGCAATCGCTTGGCTGCGATTTCATCATCATGGATGACGGGTTCCAGAGCGCGCGGCTCCATGCCGATTTCGCGCTTTTGGTGGTGGATGCGGGGCGGGGCATCGGCAATGGCCGCGTCATCCCGGCGGGTCCATTGCGCGCGCCGCTGACCGACCAGATGCGCAAGACCGACGCGCTGTTGCGGATCGGCAAAGGCGATGCGGCGGATTTCGTGATCCGTCAGGCGGCCCGCGCCGGACGGCCGATCTATGAGGCCGCGCTTTTGCCTTCATCGTCGGCTACTGTTGCGGGGCAGCGTTGGCTGGCCTTTGCCGGTATCGGCAATCCCGACAAGTTTTATGCAAGTCTTGCACAGGCTGGCGGCGTCATCGCGGAAACGCGCTCGTTTCCCGATCATCACAGCTTTGAACCCGATGAAATCCGCGACCTGATCGATACGGCCCGCAGGCAGGGGCTGGGGCTGATCACCACGGCAAAGGACCATGTGCGTCTCGCCACAATGGTCGGTGTGCCGGCTGAATTTTTGTCGAAACTGGCGGTTCTCGATATCGATCTGAAATTCGAGCGCACGGATGCGCTCCATCATATCCTTGATACGGTGATCGAGCGCTTTAAAAGCCGGTCTTTATAAGGAAACTAAGCCTTCTTGCGGCTGCGCATTTCGGGATTGAACTCAAGCTCACGCTCGAAGGAAATGAGGCCGGTCGCATAGGCTTCCTGCCGCGCAACGCTCCAATATTTCAATTCGTCCAGCGGAATCTGCGCGCCGGTAACGGCACAGAGCACATAGGAACCGTGCTTGACGATTTCATAGTCGCCGTCGAGATAACGCAGGACAGCTTCGGAGGATGAGCGGGGCGATTCAAATCTGTTCATGTGTGTAAAACCTTTGCACTGAACTCTAGCAAGTGCGAACCTTGGCGTCCAGCGGCGCTGAAGGTGCTTATACCAAATCCTGTCAACGTCTGCCGAAAAGCCGCTCGATATCGCTCAGCTTCAGCTCGATATAGGTCGGGCGTCCGTGATTGCATGTGCCGGAACCGGGCGTTGCCTCCATTTCGCGCAACAATGCGTTCATTTCCTCGGGCTTCAGACGGCGTCCTGAACGTACCGATCCATGGCAGGCCATGGTGGCCGCAACATGGTTGAGCATGGCCTGCAATCCGTCGGCGGTTTCATGCTCGGCAATCTCGTCGGCCAGATCGCGGATCAACTGTTGCACGTTCATTTCGCCAAGCATGCCGGGTGTCTCGCGCACAGCGATAGCGCCGGGACCAAACTGCTCCACGCCCAGCCCGAACCGGGCCAGCGTTTCCGCATGACTTGCCAGCCGCTCGGCGTCTTCCTCCGCCAGATCGACCACTTCCGGGATCAGCAGCATCTGCCCCGGTATCGGGCGCGAGTGCAGTGCGTTTTTGAGCGCTTCATAGACCAGCCGTTCATGGGCCGCATGCTGGTCCACAATGACGAGGCTGTCTTCGGTTTGCGAGACGATATAATTGGCGTGAATCTGCGCGCGGGCAGCACCCAGCGGTTTTTGCTGCAATTCGACCGGGGCTTCGCTCATGGTCGCGCGCGCATCGGCTGTCGGAATATTCACGACATCGATTGTCGCCTGCTCGCTTTCGTGGAAGGCAGGCGCGTTGCCGAAATCAAGCGGTCTATGCGCCGGATGTGCAGTCTGCGGCGACCACTCGCTGCGCGGGCTTGGGCGCTCAGGCCGCCAGCTTGTCGAGGCATAATTGTTCGAAGACCGCTTTGGTTGAAACCCTTCGGCGCGGAAAGCCTGCAACATGGCTTCTGCGCCGCCGGTTGCCGGACGGATGCCGGATTGGGACAGCGCCTGCTTGATCGCGCCCACGATCAGGCCGCGCACAAGGCCGGGATCGCGAAAACGGACATCGGCCTTGGCCGGGTGCACATTCACATCGACGAGCGCCGGATCGAGCGTCAAAAACAGCACGGCGACCGGATGGCGGTCACGCGCAATGACATCGGCATAAGCGCCGCGCAGCGCGCCGAAAATCTGCTTGTCGCGCACCGGACGGCCATTCACATAAGCAAACTGGTGCTGTGCATTGCCGCGATTATGGGATGGTATGCCGACAAAACCGGCAAGCCGCACACCGTCACGCTCGGCATCGATGGAAAGCGCGTTTTCGCCGAAATCCTGACCGAGAACCTGCCCGATCCGCTCCAGCGTGGCATCGGTGCCCGCGCCAGTCGCGGGCATTTCCAACGGCGTGCGGTCGGTGCCGGACAGCGAAAAGCGCACATGCGGGAAGGCAATGGCAATGCGCTTCAGCACATCGGTGATGGCGGAGGCTTCGGCACGGTCCGTCTTCATGAATTTGAGACGGGCGGGCGTGGCGTAAAAGAGATCGCGCACTTCGGCTATCGTGCCGCGATTGAGCGCCGTGGGGCGCGGGCCTTCGAGATGACCGCCGGAAACAGAAACCTCAAATCCGGCATCCGCATCCTGCGGACGTGATTTCAAGGTCAGTTTGGCGACCGAGCCGATGGAGGGCAGGGCTTCGCCACGAAAACCCAGCGCACGAATATCGTGCACGTCATCGGAGAGCTTGGACGTGCAATGGCGCGAAACCGCGAGCGGCAACTCGTCGACGGGAATGCCGGAGCCGTTGTCGGTGACGCGCAGCAGCGTCTTGCCGCCGCCGCCGGTCACAACCTCGATGCGGGTCGCGCCAGCGTCGATGGCATTCTCGACCAATTCCTTGATCACGCTGGCGGGGCGCTCGATGACCTCGCCTGCTGCGATCTGATTGATGATGGTTTCGCTTAAATGTCGAATGGGCATGAAGCGATTATAGGCAGATTCGCACGCGGCGGTAATAGCGCCGCGCGCCGCGTCCCGGCCCACTGTGGACTGGCTTCAGGCGGCTTGCGCCTCGCCCTTCTTGTCGAGGCCGAGGTGAATGGCGGGCGCGGGCCGCCCAAGCAGGAAGCCCTGCACCTGATTGCAGCCTTCTTCCTGCAAAATATCCATCTGCGTCTGCGTTTCCACACCTTCGGCCAGCACCGGAATATCGAGGCTCTGGCCCAGCGCCAGAATCGCCCGCACGAAAGCCTTCGATTGCACGTTCTGGTCCAGATCGGTGACGAAGCTGCGGTCGAGCTTGATCTTGTCGAATGGGAAGGAACGCAATGTCGCCAGCGACGAATAGCCGGTGCCGAAATCATCGATGGCGATGCTGACGCCAAGCGCCTTGAGTTCACGCAGGATATGCAGCGCGCGCGCCTTGTCGCGGATGATCGCGCCTTCGGTCACTTCAAGCTCCAGCAGTTTTGCCGGTAGGCCGGTTTCGTTCAAAATATTTTGAACTGTGTCCACGAGGCCGGTATGGCTGAGCTGTAGCGGGGAAATATTGACCGCTATCCTGCGGGAAACGGGCCAGCTTGCCGCTTCTTTGCAGGCTGCACGCAATACCCATTCGCCGAGCTGCGTAATGACGCCCGATTCTTCGGCTATCGGAATGAACAGGGTTGGCGGCACCAGACCCTGCACGGGGTGACGCCAGCGCAGCAGAACTTCATAGCCCGATATGCCGCCATCCTTGATGCTGCGCTGGACCTGAAAATTCAGGAAGAACTGGTTTTCGTCAATCGCCGTCCAGACATCGCGTGCCAGCGCAGCACGCTTGCGCGCCGCTTCATCCATGCTGCTTTCATAGTAGCAAATCTTGTTCTCAATGTTCTGTTTGGCGCGATACATGGCCATATCCGCATTGGACAGAAGCTTTTCCACATCCTCGGCGTCGGTTGGATAGATTGCGATGCCGAGGCTTGCGCCGGGGCGCACAACGGCATTGCCAAGGTCCACAAGATCGCTAAGCGCTATGTTAAGTCGTGAGACGAAGCTGCGCAGATCGTCCTCATCCTGAAATGTCTTCAGGGCTGCAAATTCATCGCCGCCGAAGCGACCGATCAGCTCGCCGCTTTCCAGATGTTCGGTCATGCGGGCCGAAATCTCGCAAAGCAGCCTGTCACCCGCGGCGTGGCCATAGAGGTCATTGACCTCCTTGAAGCGATCCAGATCGATGCCGATCAGTGCAATGCGGTGGTCGCCATTATCGGCATTGACCTTTTCGCGGCTGAGGCGTTCGACGAACTGGGTGCGGTTGGGCAATCCGGTCAGCGAGTCGTGACGGGCAATGTGTTGCAACTGCCGCAGGTTGGAAGACTGGACGTGGCTGTCGATCAGGTAACTGGCAAGGGCAGTGCCAAGCACAATCAGGCCGACTCCGCCGACAGAAGCGGCAAGGGTGAACTTGTCGGCAAGCTCCGCTTCTTGCAGATAGTTCATCGGCGTCACGGTCAGCGCCGCCATGCCGGTGAAATGCAGGCTGACGACGGCTGCGGTAAAGGCCAGAACCGCCAGACGGTAGGAGGTCGGGTAGCGACACCGCATCAAAAACTGGCCGGAGAGCGAGCCAAACAACACGGCAAACACGATGGATGCATAGAAATAATCCATGTTCCATTCGATCAGCCCGTCCACGCGATAGGCGAGCATGCCGATATAGTGCATGGTGGCAATTGATGCGCCCACCATGGCGCCGCCGATGACGGGGGCAAAGCGGGGAAAGCCGCCGGTCATGACCACGAAGCCGATTCCCGTGCCGACAACGGCAATCGCCAGCGACAGGATGGTAAGGTCTGGCAGAAGCACCACGGGCGCGCTCGGCTCATAGGCCAGCATGGCGACGAAATGCGTGCACCAGGCGGTTGAGCCAGATGCGATCGCCACCAGAAAATGCCAGCCATAGCGCACGAAGCCATGACATCTGGCGGCCTTGCGGACGAGATTGAGCGTGATCGCGGAACCCACGAGGCAGATCAGCGCTGCCAACGTTGTCAGCCACGCGTCATGCTGCGTGGCAATGCAATTGAGAACGGTCATCATGGAATGAAATAGCCCCGATAGCCTTTAGAAGCGAGGTCAGGGCACTGGACTGCCCAAAGTGATTGGCTTGGTCTCAATGGCGGTCAGTGGTGATCCGACAGATAAACCTGGCTGTGCAAGGTCGGTCTTTACAAATGCAGAAACTGGACCGGGATCGCGCAGCCGACAGGCGCAGGCCTTGTCACCGCACGGCGGCATGTCATGATCGCGTTACCCATCCTGGCCCCCCAGCCAAATCCGGCTCAATTTCGATGGGCCTTGGTTGCATAGTATTTCCTGATTAGCGGTTAACGCGAATATCAAGATTGTGATTGGGAGATCATTTTCACAAGAATGTTATAAGAAAGCATCTGCTGTTACAGCGTTTTCGAAAATGAACCGGCATTGCCTGGTGGATGAAGTGTCATACTGCCCGATAATTAAGAGTATATGGTCTACATCTTTAAATGATCGCATCTTCAGATGTTGAATAGGGCCTCTTGGTTCTGTGGTTAAATTCCGTTATTGCAGGCGTTGTTAATATGGTGGGGATACCGGGCATGGGCGACGGCGTGGAAACTATACCATCTTCCAAGCCTCTGGAGGGCACGGCGGCGGCCAGTCCGATTGTCTTTTCCGACACTCTGGGCCTGTTTCAGCGTGCTTATGGTACGGGGCTCGATACGGTCGTCGTCTTCGCCAGCCCATGGGGGCTGGAAGAACTTTGCACGACCCGGAAATTCTGGCGTATCATTGCCGACAGGCTGTCTCAGCATGGGATTGCATCCTTGCGCTTCGACTGGCCGGGCACCGGCGACGGGCGCGATGACATTGATTTTTCTTCCGGTCTGGAACGCTGGCGAAAGGCGCTGATCGAAGCGGCGGACAAGGCGCGGCTTTTGTCGGGCGCGAGCCGTGTTGTCATCATCGGGCAGAGCCTTGGTGCGGCGGTTGCTGCTGAAACGGCTCCACATATTGAAGGTCTGGCGGCGCTGGCGCTGCTGGCACCGGTGATTTCCGGTCGGTTTTACACCCGCGAGTTGGCGGTGTGGTCGAGCATGGTCGATGCCGATCTCGGCCTTCCCGATGCGCAGCGGATCAAGGGGGCGGTTTCCATTGCATCCCTGACGATGACGCCCGAAATTGCCGCAGATGTGAAGAAGATCAATCTCCTGTCGCTCTCTGAAAAGCCTGCGGACACGTGCCTTCTGCTAGCAAGGGCCGACCGCCCGAACGATGCGGAACTGGCCGGGCATCTGGAAAAGCTCGGCGTGGCAGTCACGGTGGAAGCCTTCACCGATTACGACAAGCTGATTTCCAACCCGGTTATTTCGCACCTGCCGTTGAATGTTGCCGACAGACTGGTCGATTGGGCAGTGCCGCTTGCGGATGGCAGACCGGCCCAAAAAAGTGCCGATGAAACCAACCTCGGTGGGCAGATCAGGGGCGACGGCTTTGTCGAAATGCCGGTGGCCTTCGGCCCGAACAATCGTCTGTCGGGTGTGCTCTGCAAACCCTTGGGCGACAGCAAGGGGCATACGGTCCTCTTCCTCTCGTCCTCTTATGATCGGCGCGTTGGATGGGGCCGCACCACGGTCGATATGGCGCGCAGATTGGCGCGGGACGGTGTTTCGTCGCTGCGCTTTGATATCGCCAATGCCGGTGACAGCCCGCCCATTCCGGGCATGCCGGAACAGGTGCTTTATACCCATGCGCCGGAAATGGATGTCGCTGACGCGCTGGATTATCTGGATGCCATCGGGCTGGGGCGTCCGGTTGTGGCGGGGCGGTGCAGCGGCGCTTTCCTCGGGCTGCATTGCGCGGTGCTGGACGAGCGGATTTCGGGTGCCGTGCTGGTCAATCCGGTGACATTCTATTGGGCGCCGGAGCTTTCGGTCGAAGATGTGGTACGGGAAGGCAATCGGACGCTGGAAGATTATGGCAGCCGCGCCATGCGACTCGATACGTTCAAGCGCCTGTTTCGCGGAGAACTCGATATTCGCGCTATCCTGCGCAACCTCGCACGCGGTGTCGGCGGACGTATTCGCGGATTGGCGCGCAAGCTTTTGCGCAGCCGCACCGTTGAAGGCCGGGCAATCTATTCCGCTTTCGATGAATTGAAATTGCGGCAGGTGCCGCTGACGCTGATCTATGCCGAGAAGGACAGCGGCCGCGAGTATTTCAATTACTATTTCGATCAGGCAGGCGACAAGGTGCAGGGCTTTGACAATGTGAAAGTCGCAGTCATTCCGGACGCCGATCACAATCTGACGCCCGAACATGCGCGCAACGTCTATATCGACGCCATCCGCGCGCTGGCTTTAGAAACGCGTTAAAACCAGACGGTGCGCGACGATCCGGCAATGCGAATTTCGCCGGACGGTTTGCCTTCGCCACCATGGCGGGGCAGAAGCGCGACGCGCTTCGTCTCGCCGGGAGCGAGATGGAACCAGTTTTCCGTTGCCCGCCAGCCTTCGGCGTCAATGCTGACCGATTGCGCCAGCACGGCTGTGCTGAGATCGAGAAACCAGTTGCCGCTCTCTTCCACGACACTGCATTCAATTGTCGCGTCGTGAAAGGCTTTGGTGCGCCCCTGCGGAAAATGAAAGGCCTCGGCGATAGTGGCTTCGCTGCGTTTCAACCGGGCGACCGTCACGTCATGGGCCGGGGGGCCGAAGCGATAGGCATAAGTCGTATCGAAAAATGCGCCGAACAATTCGGTTGCCGGTATTGTGACACCGGAACGCGCTGTCAGCGAAAGATCGCGGTGACCGCTCACGACGGGTTGCCCCCCGGCGCGCAGGCAAGTGAGTTCCAGTGTCAAATCGGCGTCATGCGGTTGTTCGTTCAGCACGTGAATGGCAAGCCCGTTGACGCCTTCGTCGGTCAGGCCAACCTGCACCGGGCGAAAAGCGCGTTTCAGCCCATACCACGAGGGTTTGGGTTCACAGGTCGCATCGACCACGCCCCAGCCGGCACCGGGCAACACATCCTGAAACGTCCAGACCAAGGCACCGAAGCAGGTGCTTGCCGGTCGTCGCCATTCGGCGAAAGTCGCCTCCATCACTTCCGCCGTGACGGCGCGGGAAAGGTGTAGATATTGCTCCATATCCTCCCGCCGCAAGCGGGCCGGATCATAGCCATAGAGCATTTCCAGATAGGTATCGCGCACGTCCTCGAAATCCCATGACACGCCGCGATCACGCGGAACACGCGCTTTCCAGCGCGGATCATGGACGGCGGGCACGTCGAGATGCGCCTTGAGCGTGCGTGCCTCCGGGACATTGGAAAAAGCAAGGCTTTCGGTCGCAAAGCGCACTTCGGCGCGGCGCGCATCGTCCAGCGGCCTGCAATAGGCGCTGACGCCATAATAATGGCTGACGCCTTCGTTGCTGATGAAGGGCAGAGCGCCATCACAGGGCGAGTTCGGCACATAGGGAATGCCGGGACAGAGTTTGCGCGCAACGGCGGGCAAAATCTCTTCGGTCAGCGCGCCTTTCCAGATTGTCTCGGGCAGGCCCATCATGGCGCCTTGCTGATAAATCTCACTGCCGCCGCACAACACGGTGAGCGAAGGAGCATGGCGAATGGCGGAAAGAAGTTGTTGCGTCTCCGCCTGTACCTTGGCGACGAAGCCTTCGTCTTTCAGCGGATAGTCGAAATTGGCGAACATGAAGTCCTGCCAGACCATGATGCCGAGCTCGTCGCAAACGGCATAAAAGTCAGGCGTTTCATAAGCCGTAATGCCGCTGACGCGCAGCATGTTCATGCCAGCGTCCTGCGCAAGCTGCAGCCACGGTTGATAGTCGGCGCGTGCGCCCGGCAGCCGGACTATATCGGCGGAACTCCAGACAGCACCGCGACAAAAAATTTTCTCGCCATTAATCACCAGCGCGAAGGATTTTCCGTCCGCACCGCGATCAACGCCGATACGGCGAAAGCCGGTTCGGCCAAGCTTCTGCTTTTCATTGCCAAGCGACAATTCCACTTGATGGAGTGTCGGCGTGCCATGGGTATGCGGCCACCACGATTCCACGGCGGGGATGGTCAGCTGTGCCTGCCAGCGGCTATCCGCTTGTCTGTCACAGGCGATCTGCGAACCCGCGCAATGCAGGGTCAGATTTTCAGCCTTGCCTTCGTAAGTAAAACTAACGGCAAGTTCTCCGTCGCCATTTTCATGAAACGTGGATTGGATGGAGATATTGCTGACCGCTTCCGCGTCGGGTCGGCTGATCGTCACTGGCCGCCAAGGGCCGACAGCGTGAATTTCCGGGCACCAGCCCGGCATATGGCCGAGCGCGGTGGTGCGGATCAGGCGCAAGCCTTGCGTATTCATCAACTGCGTGCGCCAGCGTGCGCGCGGGCCCTTTTGCTCCAGCCGGGGGCCAAGAGCGCGGAAACAAAGCGCCAGCTCATCCGCGCCCGTCAGCGTGACGGGAAGGTCGTGGGCGAGGAACATGCTGTCGCTGTTGTGAACCAAAGCGCCGTTCAGATAGACTTCGCAGATCGTGGCAAGGCCCGCAAAATGCAACACCGCCTCACCGGCTGTTTCGGTAAGGTCGAGAAAATACCACGCATCCTGATTGTGCAGCGGTGTCGGAGCAGTGCGGCTGAAACGCCCTGCTTTTTCCAGCGCTTCCGCGACCGTGCCCGGAACCGGCGCATCGAGATACGCCCCGTTGCGCGGCACATCAGCGGGCGACGCGGCCTCATTGGCTGCGGTCAGAAAAAGCCGCCAGCCTTCGGCAAGCGGGCGGCTTGATGCAGCTTGTTCAGGCAGCATCGCGGCCAAGTTCTGTTGCAAGCGCCCCCGTCATGCGATCCCATGCTTCGGCGGCAGGTGTCAGCGCGCTTGCCAGTGCGTCGAATTTCTTGCGCATCACGGCACGCGCAAGCTGGAATTGCACGGCCTTGGCCGTTTCGGCGATCTGGATCGCATCGGCGGCAGCAGCGGTGAAACGCTTGCCTTCGCCCAGCCATTGCAGATGGCTTGCAGCCAGTTCGAAATTTGCACCAAGTTGGCGCAGCGTGTTGAACGCATATTTGTGAAAGAAGCCGAAGGGGCGTTCGGCGATGGCTTCTACCTGCGCCGGAAACACAGCGGCGAAGGCGCGGATCGGATTGGCCTTGGGCCTGCGCGCAAAATGGCGTGGCAGCAGAATTTCTGCCACGCGCCGCTGATGCGCTTCACCGGGCATTTCCTTCGGGAACTTCGCAAATTCCGTATAGGGCAGGAAGGGTAGGTCTGCTTCTGTCAGATGGCGCTGAAAGACACCGTCAAAATCCTCGCCCTCCAGATGGTAGAAACCGCCATTGTGGAAATAATCGAGCGAGCGGTTCCCAACATCCATGCGGTTGATCGCGATGGTGGTCTTGCCATGTTCGGTGCGATAGCTCACGCCCTGCGTGTCAGGCATGAAATAGCTGTCCATCTCCACCATGCACAGCCGTCCGCGCCCGATCTGTTCCGCGATATGGCCTTCCACACTGTCGAAGATCGCAAGTTCCGTTGCCCGCACACCATAGAGCGCTTCGAGGTCTTCCAGCGGCACCTTGAAGAAGGTGAACTGGTCGCCCTCGAAATCCTGCGTCAGGGTAAAGCCCAGCATCGCTTCGGGCACGACCCGAAGCGATGCCAGCACTTCGATCCAGAGATCGACATAGCAATTGGTTTCGGGCCAGATGCGTGTCTGCGCATGCAGCGCATGCGGCGCGTAGGTTTCTGGCGAGATATGCGGAAAGACTGCCTGCATAACCTTGATCGATCCTCGTTTCACTCCGGTCGGATTATGCTTTAACCCCACAATTCGTTGCGTACGCTTTCTGGCCAGGCTTTGACGTCGAGGCCGTGATGATGGAACAGCGCCAATGCGATGCGCTCCAGTCCGAAACCGACGCAAGCCGTGTGCGCGACTTCACCGTCATGTTGCGACAGGCCCCATTTCACGCCGAACTGGTCCTGATGATAGTTGAAGCTCATGCAGGCGGTTGGCTTTTCGACGCTGGTGATCGGGATCAGCAATTCGAATTTCAGGTTCTGGTCGCGCTGGTTGTTGACCAGCAAACGACCCGCGCGTCCAAAGAAAGGATCGTTCGCCACGTCGATTTCAACTGGCAGGCCGACTTTCTTCATCATGTCCGTGCCGCGCTCTATCCAGAGCTGGCGGAACTCCATCACATCGGCTTCCGTGCCCATGCGCACATATTCGCGCATGCGGAACAACTGCTGGCGGGCAGGGTCCACCGAAGGTTCATGGCGGAAGCAATAGGATTGCAGGTCATAGAGGCCGCCGCCCTGCGGCAGCGGACCGCGCTTGGCAATGGTCGGATAAAGCGGGTAGCAGGCGGCGGGCGTCAGGACGATGTCCGTTGCCTTCTGCTCCAGCGTCCAGTCTTGCCCCTCATCCATGCATTTGATGAGGTTGATATGATCCAGCTCGCAACCGCAGAAGCTGTGCACCGTGCCGGCCAGCTGCGGGAAGCTCTTCATATAGCCGCTTTTTTCGAAGTAAGCGCGATTGAGGCCGGGCGGAAAGCGGATCGCTTCGGCACCATCGCCGCCGCCGGTGCGGTCAATGAGGCGCTCGAAGGCCACGATGACATCTTCAAACTGGCCGGAACGTCCGTAGAGGCCGTCCACGCCGGTTTCAATCAGCAGTCCGGCATCGAAAAGCCGGTTGAGAAAAGATCTTTGCGCGTCCATGGCGTTATCCCAAGAGGCTTGTGTTCTGTTTGTGAATGAGCAGCATGGTCGCCGTATTGCCGAGGATGCGCTCGTTGGAAATCATCAATTGCGCCGAATGCGCATCGCGCAAATGGCGGCCAAGGCTATAGGGCGTGCCATTCTTGTAGCCCATGATGCCGCACACCAGCATGGCGTGGTTGATGACCTGCAGAATGGTCTGCGATGCGGCAATCTTCAGATTGTTCATCGCTATGGCAAAGCCCATGGAAGCGAGCTTGTCGGCGTCGTGCTTCGCGTCCTTATAAGTCTTGAGGCAGGCGACGATTTCCGATTTCAGCATTTGCAGCATGTTGGAGGCTTCCGCGACGCGCAAAGCGCCCGGCTGCGGTGCGCCCGGATTGCGGCGCGCTGCGGCACGCACAAAAGCCTGCGCGCGGTTCACTGCGTCCACAGCGATGCCGTACCAGAGCGAACTCCACAATGTATGCGACTGCGCCAGCATCGATTGCGCGGCAATCTCGGCAAATGGATGCGGCAGGATCTGCACCTTGTCCGCTTCGCCGCGAAATACAAAGCCTTCCGAACAGGTGCCGCGCATGCCCAGCGTGTCCCATTCATTGGTCTTTTCCAGCGTGTACTGGTCTTTGCGGAAAACGGTCATGACCTGATCGGACGAGGCCGCATCTTTATGCGAACGCGACGTGATCAGGATGGCATCGGCATAGACGCCATAGGAAATAACCGTGGCGTTCTTTTCCAGACGGCAGGTGTCGCCGTCGATTTCAATTGCGCAGATGGAATTGCGCAGATCGCCGCCAATGCCGCCTTCCGTGGTGGCGGAAGCAAGCAGCAACTGCTGGTCCGCAACGTCGCGCATGAAGCCGCGATGCCATTCGACCGATTGCCCATGCTCCACAAGGCTCGATAGCTTGATGTGGTGCATGGCGAAGATCATCGCGCTTGCAGCGCAGGATTGCCCCAGAATGCAGCAGAGTTCTGCAATCTTGTCGATCTCCGCGCTTTCGCCGCCCAGATCGCGCGACACCTGAATGCCCAGCAATCGTTCGGCCTTCATCGCATCGATGGCTTCGCGCGGAAAGCGCCCTTCCTTATCGACTTGATCAGCGAATTTTCCGGCGATGGCTGCTACGCGACCGGCACGCTCGGAAAGGCTGTTCCCCCCGCCTGCATTCATTATGCGGCCTCGTTATCCTTGAGGATGCTGGTGATCGTCTGTTCAATCGCGCTGATGCTCGCAAAGGATTTGCGGTTCAGAAACTGATCCGGAAATTCGATGTCGAATTTGTCTTCAAGGCCCAGCATCAGCTGCACCGAGGCGAAGGACGACAGGCCCGCCGTATAAAGATCGGCATCGTCTGCAATGTCGGTCACGGCTATGGGCAATCCGCCGACCTTGGCCAGAATTTCCCGAATGGATTCATTCATAATTCATTTCCCCGCTCTTGGTGCGCGTCGACGCAAGCGTTTTTATCCGGCGCACCTTTGCCTAAAAGCTCTTGAGGGTCTGCAACCCCTGCTTGAGGCGATATTAGCACCAGCAAGCCTTTATATTATGTTGACAGGACAGGGTGGTTCCCGGTCAAATATGCAAAGCGTCGCATATAGTTAAATATTAATGATCTTCGCGGTTAATGTCGGAACATAAAGGTGGCTTCGAAGCATTAATTGAGCTTATGTGGAAGCTGGATTTAAATTTATCGATATTTATGACGTGGATATTCGTATTCTCTTATTGATCGAATAATATTATTTGATAATAAAAAGAGAATTGCGAAAGTTGAATCTCCATGAAGTCTTGAAATGATCGATATCATTTACGTTATAACGCCGATATTCGCGCTCATGGCATTTGGTTTTATTGCTGTGAAAACGGGGTTCTTTCCCGCTTCTGGTGTCGGCAGTCTCATTTCCTTCGTGAATAATTTTGCGACGCCCTGCCTGCTGTTTTACTCAATTACGACGAGCGACTTTCGTTCCGCCTTCGATCTCAAGATCATCGGCCCGTTTTATGTCGCGGCGATTATCTGCTTTGTGCTTGGCATTACCATCGCCCGCAAAGTCTATGGAAACCGCCCGGGCGAGAGCGTGTCTGTCGGTTTCTCCGGCACATTCACCAACACGGTGCTGATCGGCCTGCCGATCATGACGCGCGCCTATGGCGATCAGGCGCTGCCGGTTACCTTGTCGATCATCGGTCTGCATGGTGCGATCCTGCTGACGGTCGGCATGATGACGATGGAGCTTGTGCGTCGTGATGGTCAGGTCTTGAGCAAGACGATTATCGTCGCCTTGCGCCGCATCGGTTCCAATCCGCTGATCTGGGGTATTGCCACCGGCATCATCGGCTCCAGCCTCGGGATCAAACTCATCGAGCCTGCGGATGCGTTTTTCTCGATGATGGCGCAGGCGGTCGTGCCGGTTTCGCTGTTTGGTATCGGCGGCGCGCTGACTCAGTTCAAGCTGTCGGAAAACTGGAAACAGGCTCTGATCGCATCGATCATCAAGCTGATGGTGCATCCAGCACTTGCCTATGCGCTGATGATCGGCGTGCTGAAAGTTCCGATGGAACTTGCGCGTTATGGCGTGCTGCTTGCAGCCATGCCCGCCGGTGTGAACGTCTATATATTCGCAACTTATTATAACCGCGCCTCTGGTGTGGCGGCCAATGCCATTCTCATCGGCACGCTGCTTTCAGCGGTCACCATGTCGTTCTGGCTATATATTCTCGCGGTCTAGCGAACACGCCCGTCTCAGACGGCGCGCCTGCGCTTCGCGGAGATTTCGTAGCGTTCCCAACCGACGAGAACAAAGCTGGAAGCGACGATCAGCAAGGCGCCAACGAAGACGTTTGTTGCCGGAATTTCCGCCCAGATCGCATAGCCATAGACAAAGGCCCAGATGAGACCGGTATATTCGACCGGAGCAAGCGCCGATGCGGGCGCGTGACGAAACCCTTCGTAGAGAAGATACTGGCCAAGCGTTGCGATCAAGCCGAGGCCGAACATGAGCGCCCAGCCCATACCATCCGGCCATTGCCAGAGCCATGGAAAGGAAACTGCGCAGGCAATGCCGAAGATCAGGCTGGTTGCGAACATCTGCGTCAGCGTTGTTTCACTGCGGCTGACGAGCCGGATCAGGATCGTGCTCCATGCCCAGCAAAAGCCAGCCACCACGCACATGATGGCGGGTATCAGGTTTGGCGAATGGCCCGGATTGGCCGCGATGACAACACCCACAAAGCCGCCGAAACAGGCAATCCAGCGTCCGGTTCCAATCCGCTCCTTCAAAACGAGAATGGACAGAAACATGACCATGATCGGTGCGGAGAAATAAAGCGTGGTCAATTCGGCAAGGCCAAGAAACTTGGCCGCATTATAAAACAAAAGCCATGCAAACAGCATCAGCCCGGCGCGCAGGACAAGCGTGCCGCGATAGGGGCTGTGCATGATCGACGGGTGGCGGTAATAGCGCACCAAAGCGCCGGTAATCACCAAAATGACCAGACTGCGCATGAAGAGGATTTGGGGCACGGCATAACTGGCGACGAGCCATTTCACCAGTGCATCCTGCAAGGCAAAGCATGCATAGCCAGCCGATGCCAGCGCAATTCCGACCAGCGGCTTTGTTTCCTGCATGCCCGTCGACATAATAACCCGCCAAACCGTTATTTTAAAACGAGCAATTACCGCTGCCGCAAGGCAATGTCATGTCAAAAATAATGATTGATTGATCAGCGTTTGTGACAGGACGCGACCACAAACCATCTTCTACTCATGCGCGCAGTGATATTCAGGCATTCCATGCAGTGTTGAAAGTTGTTTTCTAAAGACAATGTAAAATACGACATATGCCGTATTTTAAATGTTTCTGTATGTCTATTCAATGTTCTCTTGTCGCCAATGCATTTTAGTGACAGAAAATAAACTGTTCGGGGCAAGGGGGACATCGTGCGGTCGGGGACACTAGCGGGGATGCGTGGCGCGCCGGGATGGCGCTATCTTTGTGCGATGATAGTCGGGCTTTTTGCCTTGATATCCGGCTCATTGGCGGCTCAATCTGCACCGATCGCCTACCCATATCAAACTACCGGATTTAAGAATTCGTCTTTCAGTGGCCAGCTTTCGGCGACTGGTGCCGGTAATCTGACTTTTGTACTGGGAACCAACGCGCAGGATGGCCGCGTTTTTATAAATTCCGGCAGCGGAATCTTTACTTATACGCCTGACCCGGGGTTCATCGGGGTCGATACGTTCACTTATCAGGTATCGGATGATTATGGTATTAATACTGCCCGTGTAACTATCAATATAGTGGATTCCGCGGAAGTAACGTCAGTGTCTGTTCCTGGACCAGGCTATTACAAAGCTGGTGAAAAGTTGAACTTTTCTGTAATTTTTGATCGAAATGTCACCGTACAGGGGGTTCCGTCCATACCTGTCGTCATAGGCCAAGTCACCCGAAGCGCGGTTTATCAGGGAACAGCCGGGGGTAAGGTCCTGACTTTTTCCTATACTGTCCAGCCCGGCGATATAGACATGAACGGTATTAGTCTCGCCTCAATGATAGATTTGAACGGCGGTAATATTTTCAATAGCGCAAACGAACCATCGAATCCTCGGCTCAACAATGTTGGTGCTACGAACGGGGTTCTTGTTAGTACAGCCAATCCAACAGTGGTGCTTTCGACGTCATCGCCCGCCTCCAGCGACGAGAAGATCATTACCATCACTTTCTCGGAAGCGGTCTTGGGACTGGAAGAGAGCGATTTCAAGATATCCACTACAGGACTCCATGAAATTACGTATCGTTTGGATTCATCCGTTAACAATATAGTTTATACGCTTCGAATGCAGGTAAAGAGTAGTGAATCGGTCCAAATACAACTACCAGATAACGCTGCCGTGAGTTTTTTTGGAAATAAAAGTCTTGCGTCCAACATATTGGATATTTCAGTTGTTAAATCATCCGATGCGAATTTGCAGAATCTTATTCCCAGCACAGGTACTTTAACGCCCGCCTTTGCTCCCAACACAAACGCATACACGTTGAATGTCGCAAACGATGTGGAGAGCATTTCGTTCATCCCATCGCTTGCAGATATCAACGCAACGGCTGTCGTCAATGGGGCTTCAACGCCCAATGGAACGTCCAGCGCTGCAATCCCATTGGTGGTGGGGAGCAACACGGTTACCACGACTGTTACCGCGCAGGATGGAACCACCACGAAGAGCTATACGGTCAATGTCATTCGCGCGCAGTCCGGCAATGCCGAACTGGTGGGCCTTGTTCCGAGCGCTGGATCTCTTGACCCGGCATTTTCGCCGAACGCGACGACTTACGCGCTGACGGTTCCAACCGAAACATCGTCGTTACAACTAACACCCACTTCTGCTGATCCGACGGCAACCATCGCGGTCAACGGGGCAACCGTTGCGTCCGGTAGCGCGAGCAGTGCGTTTCCGTTGGGCATCGGCAATACGACCCTAACGGTTGTCGTCACTGCGCAAAATGGAACGACACGCAGCTATACGGTGAATGTCACGCGCGCTGTGTCGGCAGATGCAACGCTTGCGAGCCTTGTTCCGAGCGTCGGATCGCTGGACCCGGCATTTGACAAGGAGACGCTCAGCTATTCTGTCAACGTCGAGAATAGTGTCGAGAGCATTTCATTCGTGCCAACCGTTTCCGAGCCTTCCGCCCGGGTAAGTGTTGCAGGAAGCAATGTTGCGTCGGGAAGTTCAAGCGCTCCGGTGGGGTTGGGGGTTGGTGCGAATACGGTTTCGATTGTTGTAACGGCCCCAAGCGGCGCCAATCGCAGCTACACGGTGGTTGTCAGCCGTGCGGCGCTGGTCTTCCCGGACCCGACGCTTGATCCCGAAGTGATCGGCCTGTTGAACGCGCAGACAAGTGCGGCACGACGTTTTGCGCAAGTTCAAACCCGGAATTTTCAAAACCGGCTTGAGCAATTGCATGATGAAGGCGACCGCAGAAAGTCCAGTCTCGGTGTACGGCTCGGCGGGCAGGCGTCCAACGCGGCACCGGTGGACCAGTCCGACCGGTCTTCTTCAGCGTCTGCAACGCCCAATGCGGCCCTTGGCTATGCGCCCGAAAAGCGCAATGCTTTTCCGGGCAGGGCGATCGGCCTGAAGGACCCGGAACAGCCCGCACCAGCTTTGGACCCTGACCTTGGACCATTCGCATTCTGGAGCAGCGGCTTCGTCAATTTTGGTGAGCGCGATAGTGGCAAGCTCGATCTGGACTATACGCTTGTGGGCGTGAGTGGCGGTATCGACTATCGGTTTTCGGGACGGTTCGTGGCCGGTTTTGGCGTAGGCTATGGGCGGGATCGGACCGACATTGGTGACAACGGCACGGAAAGCCGTGCCAATGCTTACAGCGCCGCCGTCTATGGCAGTTTCAAGCCGCTCGACAATTTCTTTATCGATGCGCTGGTGGGCGGCAGCATTCTGGATTTTGATTCCATCCGTTTCATCACGACAGACGGAAGTTTGACCGACGGCAAACGCGACGGCAGCCAGATGTTCGGGTCTCTGACGGTGGCCTACGAATTTCGTCAGGAAACCTGGCTGGTTTCACCCTATGGCCGGTTGGAAATGTCGCGTTCCTGGCTCGATGGCTATGCCGAAGGCGGAGACAGCATCTATCGGCTGACCTATGGCGATCAAACCGTGGACACCGTCACGGGTGTGGTTGGTCTGCGCGCCAATTACGCCATCGACTACACATGGGGCCGTTTGACGCCGGGTGTGCGGGCAGAATACGCGCATGATTTTCAAGGGGCGAGCCGGGCCGCAATGGGCTACAGCGCACTCGGTGGGCTTCCTTATGCGCTCGACATCGAAGGCGAGAGCAGCGATAGCGGAAATGTCGGTCTGTCGCTTGATTTCAGTTTCGAAAATGCCTGGACCACCGGCGTAGAATATCAGACCGGCTTCGGCGGCTCTGGCGCGCGAGACCACGCATTCGCACTGCGGGTCGGTGCGAAGTTCTGACAAAAGGCGGACGGGAGGGCCGCTTTTATCTTATCGCGCGCTTTGCGGGTTCATTTCGCGGAACAAAAGCGGAGCATCTCCATTAATAAGGTGACCAATTATTAGCCGGATGCACTATGGACCGTTATGGTGGGGTTCCTAATCGAAATCTGCCGTTGAACTCAGCCAACACCAGGTTGCCGACTTTGGCCGCGATGGCCGGGGTCATTGCCATATTCTATTTCGCCAAAGATGTTTTCCTGCCGCTGGCCATAGCGATTTTGCTCACTTTCATGCTGGCGCCGATTGTGGCCTTCCTCCGCCGGCTGCGGCTGCCGAGGCTGGTGGCGATCATCACCAGTGTTGCCGGGGGCTTCCTGATCATCGCGATTTTCAGCGCGATCCTGGCCTTTCAGGTGACGGAGGTTGGGCAGAACATCGCGACCTACCAGTACAACATCATTGAGAAAATACGGAATTTGAAGAAGGCAGGCACGGAAGGCGGGATCATCGACCGCTTGAACCGCTTCGCCGAACGGGTAGGGGCCGAGATCAACAGTCCGGAAGAAAAGCCGGATGTTCCCGGGATCAATCCGGAGCCGGAGAGAAAACCGGTGCTGGTTGAAGTCTTCTCGCGCCGCAGCCCCATCGAAACGCTGGAAAACATTCTGGGGCCGCTGATCAGCCCGCTGGCGACAACCGGCCTTGTCATCGTGGTCGTGGTTTTCATGCTGCTTGAAAGGGAAGAACTGCGCGACAGGTTTATCCGGCTTGTCGGTTATGGCGACTTGCATCGGACCACCGAAGCCCTTCAGGAAGCTGGTAGTCGCGTCGGTCAATATCTGCTGACCCAACTCATGGTCAATATCGCCTATGGCGTGCCATTGGGCATCGGCCTGTGGCTGCTTGGCATACCCAATGCGCTGTTGTGGGGCATGCTCGCTATAGTGCTGAGATTTGTGCCCTATATCGGGCCGGTGATTGCTGCGGTGATGCCGATATTTCTGGCATTTGCGGTTTCGCCCGGCTGGACATTGCTCATCTGCACCATCGCGCTTTTCATCATTGTGGAACTCATCAGCAATAACGTCATCGAGCCGTGGCTATACGGCTCGCGAACAGGACTGTCCCCCCTTGCAATCATTGTATCCGCGATCTTCTGGGCATGGCTCTGGGGACCTGTTGGGCTGGTACTCTCCACGCCGCTGACGGTTTGTCTCGTGGTGCTGGGGCGGCATGTGCCGCAGTTTGAGTTCTTCGAGATATTGTTTGGCGATGAGCCGGTGCTCGACCCGGAGGAGAGGCTCTATCAACGCCTGCTTGCGGGAGACCCGATCGAAGCAACGGATAATGCGGAAGAAATCCTCGAAGAGAAGTTTCTGGTTGAATATTACGGCACCGTTGCCATCCCGGCAATTCTTCTCGCGGAGCAGGACAGGGCGCGCGGCGCGCTGAATGAAAAGCAGTTGAAGGACGTCACCAGCAGCGCAGATATGCTTGTTGCCAATCTTCGCATGATTGCAAATGAAGAACTGGATAATGATGAAGATGTGACGGTCGATGCGACCACCAAGGAAAAGGCCAAGGTCGAACTTCCATCCGGTGAGGGGAGAACTGTCGTCTGTATCGGCGGCCATGATGCGCTGGATGACATTAGCGCCGAAATGGTGGCTCAGGTGCTGTCCGTACAGGGTGCGCGCGCCACTGTCATCGGCCATGCGGGCTTGTTGCCAAGCCAGTTGAAAAAAGAGGCTGTCGCCGAGGCGTCCGCTATCGTGGTCTGCTATCTCAATGTGGAGTACGCGACACGCGGAAGGTTCTCTATCCGCCGTTTGAAGCGTCTTAATCCAGATGCGTTGATCGGTGTTGCCATATGGTCCCTTGGGCAGACGAGAGACGGCAAGGAAGGCGCTGAACTCCAAAATAGAATCCGGGCGGATTTTGTTGCCTCCGGGATCGTTGACGTTGTGATCAACTGTCTCGCGGATGGAGAACCGCCGAAGCTTCGCTTGTCGGATACATCAAGCGACAAGCAACGCGCGCCAAAGGAATAGTGCGGTCTCGACACACGGTCTGGTTCAGACATGGGGCGCAGTCACCGATCTGACGCGACCCCCACAACTACATACTATGCTGTTCCACATATGTCTGATGGCAGTGAAACTAGGCCACGCCGCTCACGGCTATGCAGCGGATTTCGGCGCTTCATCAATTTCATTACTGTGTCTCATGTGGTCCACATCAATATATTTAATTAAGGATTTGAAAAATGGATACGAATTTTATTGGTTCTGTCATTCACGCACTGCCCGTCGAAGATATGATCGGCGGGCCGCTGCAGGCCATGATTAAGGCTCAGCTACAGGCGAGCCACAGCTATGCAGAATTTCTGTTAAAGGTATGTATTAAGGACGGCGTCGCTATTGCCGTTCAGTTCGATTACGACGAGACCGTAATCAACGAGCAAGATGGAACTCCATCTACGCTCAAGAAGACTATGCGTATTCCTTTGCTTGCAACTATTGCTCACCCCAATATTTGCATTGAAGAGGGTACTATTGATTTTGAGCTGGAAGTTACGCAAGCAGAAAAATCCCAGAGCACGACTAAGGCTGATGCAACGGCCGAAGGCAGCATCGGCTGGGGGCCTTTCAGCGTTAAACTAGCAGGTCGCGTATCGCATAAGTCCGAACAAACGCGATCAACGGACACCCGGGCGAAGTATAGCATTCATACCCAGGTAAAGCGTCAGCCTGCGCCGGAAGCGCTGCTGCGAGTCATTGACTTCCTGACAGACGCTGCCACCAAGCCTGTGATGCACAAGGATGTCAAAGCCGTGGATTTCCCTAAGACGGATCCAAAGAACCTGATGCTCACTCCTGGCGAAAATAATAATGGAGGCGACACAAATTAAGCCAATAATAAAAAAATTAATTACAAATATTAATATTAAATAGTATTAATTAATAAAATTGAATCGAGGTGAGAAGATCGCTGGGCGATCTTCTCACCCAAAAGGTAGTCTTATGTCTATAAAAGATTGGTTCTATAAAAAGACCGGAATTGAAGAATCGGATACTTCTTCAAAAGATCATGGATCTAATTTTTTTCAAAGTAATCGACCGGTATTATCAATAGATGAAATTGCACTCGGTATGCAGCACGCAGCCATGGCAGCAAACCGATTGGTCGCGCGTCAATACTTGCAGGCTATGGAGCCTTTCTTTGACGACATTGGCGATGGGCGCCTTAAGCCTAAAGTCGTTGATATCGAGCTGGATGACGACCATCAAATCAAAATCCCTCTAGTGGCGATGTCTACGCCTCGCGGGCTTCTTCTGGAAAAGATGAAAGTATTCTTGACCGTCTGTACAGAAGCCATCGAGCCAATGGACGCCTCTGCTCTTTCCGGGGAAGAAACGACGAACCGCTTTATTGTAAGCCTCTCTCCAACTGCGCATGACAAAAATGGGCGCTGCCCCAGCCATGTAGATATCGAGATGGAGTTTGCATCGTTTGAGCCGCCGGAAAGCGTGATGCGTTTGATCGACGAGTACACACGTCACATACAGCCCGTTCGTCAATCGTGAGGTTATTATTATGGAGCAACAACGAAGAATAGGTCAATCTGGTCTAAATTTGATTAAAGAGTTTGAAGGTTTGAGGCTCGAGAAATACAAAGATGCTGTAGGAAAATGGACTATCGGCTATGGCCATTTAATACTGCCTTCAGAGCGATTTGACCGGCCTTTAACGGAATTGGAGGCAGAGGATTTACTTCAAAGTGATTTGAGGAAATTCGAAGGGGGCGTCATCCAGTATGTCGCCGTCAGTATGAACCAGAATCAATTCGATGCTCTCGTATCATTCGCATTCAATCTAGGGCTGGCCAATCTGAAAGGCTCAACGCTGCTTCGCCTCCTGAACCACGGTCAATATACAGAAGCTGCAGAACAATTTTTGCGATGGAACAAGGCGGGTGGAATGGCGTTGCCCGGTTTAACGCGCAGACGGGCCGCTGAGCGCGATCTGTTCTTGAGAGCGCCTTAGAGCCTGTTCCAAATGTCGCCCTGTGTGGCTGCAAATGGCAATTTTCTGCGTTCCGGTGCTCACGTACCTTGAATACGCTCCGCTCCGGTACTCGAAAATCACCATTTTCGCACACACATGCCGCTTTTTGATTCAGGCTCTTAAAAATAGGGAAGAAATTAATCGAGATATTTTTATATAATTTAAACTATGAGGAATAAACAATGTTTAATCTATGGGGCGTAATTTTTAGAAATAATTTGGACTTAATGATATTTAATATAAATTACTGCATATATATACTTTATTAATTGATTCGTCTATTTTAAGTGGATAATAAAATGAATTTACTAATTATAGACAGCCATGATATATATTTACGAGGGACAATGCATGGCTTAAAGAACATCGACAAAAAGTATTGTATTTACGGGTGTAATTCGATTTCAGATTGGTCTGAAGACATCGAAAACTTGATATTGTCAGCGGTGTTAATTGCCGGTGACTGTTCCCCATCAATCCTGACGGGGTCACTTGAAAAGATTAAAGAAAAACTGCCACTCGTTCCAATAATATTGATGGTTGGCGATGACGGTAGCTTTCGCTGCGGTGGATTTGATAGTTACAATATAAAATCAGTTATCAAGAGGAGTACCTCAATCGACGGTTTACACGATGTAATATCCGTTATTAATTCCGGGTTCACGTGTTACTCGAATGAGATAAATTCCATGGGGAACCGGCGTAGGAACTCCGGCTTGTTGAGCAATAGGAAAGAAGAGATACTTAGGCTCGTATTGGACGGTTGCACGAATAAGCAAATTGCCAAGATTTTGAATATTAGTCCCGGAACGGTAAAGTCACATATAGAATCTATTCTTGTAAAGTTGAATGTTAATAGCAGAATCAAGGCTGCTACAACCTACTTCATGAACGGCCATGCTGCGGATAATTTATCAGTGGTTAGCGATCGAAATTTTGGAGTTGAATGATCGTGCCCTTGGAGGATTCGCAAAGGTCATTACCTCGCCCAAATAGCGGCTTAAGCAGGCCGCTTGTCCAGAGAAGACGCTGATGGCTGAAACGGGAGGTGAGCGCCAATTGCGCCACGCCCGTTACGGTCGCGAGCAGCCGGAGAGGGGGCATTTCATGCACGGTCCGGCAAGGTCTCGGCGTTCTTTCCTTGTGGTCAAGGCTATCGGAGCTATGATCTGGCTTCGATACAAACCAGCGGGAGAGCGACCATGGCAGATTCACCATCCAATATTGCGAAGCGGAGCGTCGTCGTAGACGGTTTTACCAATAGTGTTCTGGACCCGTCCGAACCGATGTTGGGTCCATTGCAGAATGGCGGCACGATCATCGCCAATACCGCGCCAGGTTGCTGGGGGCCGATGATTACGCCGCGTCTCCGCGGTGGACACGAAGTGACCAAGCCAGTCTATATTGAGGGCGCAGAGGTTGGCGACGGTGTTGTCATCCGCATTCGCGATATTTCAGTAACCTCGTTGGCAACAGCGTCCGGTCACGACGCCGTTTCGAACAAATATTGTCTCGGCGATCCGTTTGTCGCGGCGCGCTGCCCTGTCTGTGAAGAAGTTTGGCCCGAAACGCATATTGAGGGCGTGGGGCAGGATTCCGTACGCTGCAACAAATGCGGGACGGCGATAAAGCCATTCGAGATTGTGCATGGTTACACGGTGGTGTTCGACGAAGCGCAGGATGTTGGCCTGACGGTCAACAAGGACGCTGCGGAACGCATCGCCAAGAATGCCAATCACTATGCGTCGCTGCCCGATCAATCGGTACAGCACTCCGTGTTGAACTACGCTCCGGCTGATCTCGTCGGCGCCATTGTGCGCATGCGGCCATTCCTCGGGCAGTTGGGCACAACCCCTTCGAAGGCTATGCCGGATTCCCATAACGCTGGCGACTTCGGCGCGTTCCTTGTCGGTGCGCCGCACCCTTATGCCTTGAGCCAGGAGGAATTGCAGAAGCACAAGACCGATGGGCACATGGACATCGATGCGGTGCGCGCCGGCGCCGTTCTGGTTTGCCCCGTCAAGGTTCCAGGCGCTGGCGTCTATATGGGTGACATGCACGCTGCCCAGGGGGATGGCGAAATCGCAGGGCACACAATGGATGTGGCCGGAAGCGTCACCCTGCAGGTCGAGGTGCTGAAGAGCTATAATAATGACGGTCCCGTGCTGTTTCCGCTGCTTGAGGATCTGCCGCCATTGGCAAGGCCCTTCACGGAGGAAGAAAAGAAACGCGGTGCAAAATTGGCTCAACAGTGGGGTGTCAAAGTCGTTGAGGAAGTGGCGCCGATTTCCGTCATTGGCACGGCGGCCAATATGAACGCGGCTATTGTCAATGGCCTGGAAAGAGCGGCAAAGCTGCTGGATATGACCGTTTCGGAAGTGCGCAACCGGGCTACGATCAACGGCGCTATCGAAATCGGACGCGATCCGGGCGTAATTCAGGTGACTTTTTTAGCGCCTTTGACGAACCTTGATAAAGCCGGTCTCGGGGATATCGCGCGCCAACAATATAATCTTTAACGGCAAGTCCTGCTCGCGCTCGAAGGGTGCGGGCAGGATAAACACATATTCGAGGCCGGTTATTTGCATTCAAGATGCACACAAGCGCGGCAGACATACTATTTGTAATGGGGAAGAAACTGATTGAAAACACAAGGCTTTCGGAGATCGAATGGTGGGCGTAACAGGGATTGAACCTGTGACCCCTACAATGTCAATGTAGTGCTCTCCCGCTGAGCTATACGCCCATTCGATGTGGCGCATACACCATATCGCGTTGCGCCCGTCAATGCCCTTTTATGAAGTTTTTTCGTCTTTTTGTTGAAGACTTTTCAAAAGCCCGGAAAACCGCGCCTTGGCCAGTGATCGCCTCAGGCGGCGATCAACATTTTTTCGATTTCGTTCACCAGGTCGCGCAGATGGAACGGCTTGGAAAGCACTTTCGCGTCGCGCGGAGCGTCAGAATCAGGGTTCAAAGCGACAGCTGCGAATCCCGTAATGAACATTATTTTCAGGTCTGGATCGATTTCCGTCGCACGGCGCGCCAGTTCAATCCCATCCATTTCCGGCATCACGATGTCGGTCAGCAGCAGTGAGAACGGCTCTTCCTGCAGTCGTTCATAGGCGCTGGCGCCATTATCGAAGTGAGTCACGTGATAGCCGGCCTTTTCCAGTGCTTTCACGAGAAAGCGCCGCATATCGTTGTCGTCTTCAGCAAGAAGAATTCTTTTCATTGGTCCGTCCGAATTTCCCATCGTTCGCTCCAGTGCTTGGACAGCGTGAACGATTCAATTTTCCACTCTAGAAAACGCTTCTTTGGTAAATATGAAATGAATGCTCGCGCGAATGTTAATTGTTATGGCATGCATTTGGCAACAACCTGTCATTTGTGACGGGATTGCCGCAGTTTTCAGTTCGTGATCGAATTCGGCGTACCCTGTTGGTATTTGCACCCGCGCAGCGGTTGACGTAATTTGTCGAGCCTGCCGGTGTGCTGTGTCCAGCGCCGCAAACAAGACATGCATAGACGGATCAAAATATGAGTTTGGAGCGTGATTTCAGCCTGATACCGCCTTTCGAGGTGAATGCTCCGGCAGAGCAGCGAATTCCGTTCGTATTCAACTCGCCGCATAGCGGTCGTTATTATCCGCAATCCTTTCTGGAATTATCCCGCCTCGACAGTCTCAGCATCCGCCATTCCGAAGATTGTTATGTGGATGAGTTGTTCGCGTCTGCCGTGCGGCTCGGTGCCCCGCTGCTGAAAGCACATTTCCCGCGCGCATTTCTCGATGTGAATCGCGAAGCCTACGAGCTTGATCCGCGCATGTTCACCGAAACCTTGCCGCCCTTCATCAACAGCCAGTCGGCGCGTGTCGCCGGTGGTTTGGGCACAGTGCCGCGTCTGGTGGGCGAGGGGCAATTGATCTATCCGGGGCGAATCCCCCTTGCCGAAGCCTTTTACCGCATCGAAAGCCTCTACAAGCCCTATCACCGGACGCTTGAAGGTCTGTTGCAATCGACCCGCGACCGGTTCGGCTATGCGGTTCTGATCGATTGTCATTCCATGCCGGGGGGTGTGCGTCCGGGGGAGGTGGGCTCCCGCCCGGATTTCATCATTGGCGACCGATTCGGACGCTCCTGCAGCG
Source organism: Ochrobactrum teleogrylli (assembly GCF_006376685.1). GTDB lineage: Bacteria > Pseudomonadota > Alphaproteobacteria > Rhizobiales > Rhizobiaceae > Brucella > Brucella teleogrylli. Next base: position 173,455 of record NZ_VEWL01000001.1, read on the forward strand.
AGCGTCTCACGCAGACGGCCATCGAGCTGCTGCGTGAACTGGGCTATTCGGTTGCGCATAACAAACCCTATGCGGGCGGTTTCATCACCGAGCATTATGGTCGGCCAGCCGTTGCGTGCCATGCCTTGCAGATTGAGATCAATCGCAGTCTCTATGTGAACGAGCAGTCGCTGCACAAACTTGCGGGCTTCGAGACATTATGTGGCGATCTGCATCAGTTTCTGAGCGATCTCACATCGCTTCCGGATGATTTGTTCATCGCGCCGCCGCTGGCTGCCGAATAGGTAAGGCCGCAACCAATCCGGGTCTCATGCCGATAAAAAGAGCCGCGCTCGAGCAATACGAACGCGGCCAAAGACTAGGGAGGAAATGCCCCGAAAGGCATCGACAGGAAGACCTGTCTAGTCTTTAAGCTACGCGCTAAAGCTGGTTGCGTCAAGAAAATGCGCATCTTTTTTGGGCGAATTTTTTCTTGCTCAATAATTGAGCAAAATTAGCATGGATGCACAAGTTGCAGCCATGTCATGGAAACAGGAGGATGAGGTTGCTCATCGACAAGGCATTTTTTTCCGAAGTGGCAGCGGCAGCGGCGGCTGAAACTTTGCCGCGCTTTCGTCAGTTGAACGCGGTGGACAACAAATACAGCGTCGGTTTCGACCCTGTTACCGAAGCGGACCGTGCTGCGGAGAGGGCGATTCGTGCCGTTATCGGCCACCGTTATCCGGAGCACGGCATTCTGGGCGAGGAATATGGCCCCGAAAATACCGACCGCAGCCACGTCTGGGTCATCGACCCTATCGATGGCACGCGCGCCTTCATATCGGGTTTGCCGGTTTGGGGTACGCTGGTCGGCCTGACGGTGGATGGCGATGCGCGCGCCGGGATGATGTCGCAGCCTTTCACGGGCGAGCTTTTTTATAGCGACGGCGAGGGCGCCTATCTGCTGCGTGAAGGCGATGGCGACGGGCCGCGCCGTCTTTCCGTGCGCAAGGGCGCGGCACTGGCGGATGCGACGCTGTTCACCACAACGCCTGCCCTGTTCAAAGGCGAAAACCGCAAGGGGTTCGACCGGCTTGAAAGCGCTGTGCGCCTGTCGCGCTATGGTGTCGATTGCTACGCCTTTGCCATGCTTGCGGGCGGCTATGTCGATATCGTTGTCGAGTCCGGCTTGCAGCCTTACGATATCGTGGCGCTGATCCCGATAATCGAACAGGCGGGCGGCGTGGTTACGCGCCGCGATGGCGGCCCGGCGGAAGAGGCTGGCGATATCGTCGCAGCCGCGACGCCGGAACTGCACAAGGCCGCGCTTGAACTGCTGAACGGCTAAACTCTGGTTTGGGGAATCGGCAAGCTTGGGCTGATTCCCCAAACCGTCTTGTCAGACGCCGGAAAATTCAGGCTCAATGGTTTCCGGCATGGTCTCTACATCCGACGAACCGGGAATGAAGGCGTCGAACGCGGCCCAGAGCTGTTCGCGATAGAAATCGGCTTCCTGCAACAGTTCGTGACGCCCGCCATCGATGGTAATCAGTGAGACATTGCGCGTGCGCGCCGCAAAGCGCTCCAGCACCGGCGTCGAGACGACGCGGTCATCGCCTGCGGCAATGATCAGCACGGGCACGCTGGGGCTTTCCTCATAGAAGTCCGGCTGATTGATGCGGCGTGCCGTTTCAAGCGCCCCCCATACCCAGCGCACGGTTGGGCCGCCCAGCGCCAGATTGGGAAAGAGCCGCGTGATTTCCGTGTTGCGCATAAAGCGCGCGGGGTCGCTGGTCAGCGGATTTCCCGCAAATGGCCGTGCTGTCAGCCTTTTTTTGCCGGACGCATAGAGCGTGCCAAGCCCGATGCGCCGCAGCGTGGCGGCCATGCGGCGCACAACATCATCGCTCAGTTTCTGCGCAGCAAGGCCCATGAACGGAGCGCACAGCACCATGCGCGTAATGCGGGACGACAGGCTACCCATCGAGGCCAGGGCCACCATGGCGCCGGAAGAATGGCCGAGAATATAGAAGGGCGGCGGGCAGTCGGGCAAAACGATGTCGATCAGAAAATGATCGAGATCTTCCTGATAATCGTCGAAACTGCGAACATAACCGCGAAGCCTGTCCGGCAGCAGCCGATGCGAGCCGCCCTGTCCGCGCCAGTCGAAGGTGGCGGCGACAAAGCCGCGCGCCGCAAGCTCGGTCATAGTCTCGAAATATTTTTCGATGAATTCGTTTCGGCCTTGCAGCACAATCACCGTGCCGCGCACAGGGCCAGTTTCCGGCTTCAGGATGCTATAACGCAATGTCCTGTCGGGATAGTCGGAATGGCTTGTGAAAAAGCCCGACCGTATTCCATGCGGAATTGGATTCGCATCGGTTTCGAACAGCAGTTCCGACATCCGTTGCGCAGCCTTTCCCGAATGATAATGCCCTGATCGTTTCCGTTATTATGCGCGAAATGATGACAAAAAGTAACCGGAAGTTCGCTTGCGAACTTCCGGCCAAAGGATCGTCAGCGGCAAGGGACGTTGCCGCCAGACGTTCCGTATTTTGAGATGGTTAGTAACGGTCGGGACGGCGTTCGCCGACGATGCGTCCGGAGAAGGCGTCGACCATGACGATCACACGACGACCGTTCGGGCGTGTGGCGCGGACAAAATAGGTGTCGCGATCCCTGCGCATGTCACCGACCGCATAGCCGCGGCGTTCCAGCATACGGGTCACTTCACGCGGGCGCATCGTGTCGCGATCACCCCAGTCGGGGCGGCGGTCCGGGCGTCCATAGCCGGGAGGCGGTGCATCCGGGCGCGGCGGGCGGGGGCGATAACCATCATTGTCGTAATACTGAACCTGGACGCGCAAGCCCGAGCTGTCTGCAAGGGAAGGGGTCGCAAAGCCGGTAGCGACGGTGGCAAGTGCGGCAAAAGCGAGAACAGCTTTTTTCATAACCGTGATCCTTAATAGAACCTGTCGAGTGACAGGCATGACGGGACATTAGCCCCAAGCAAATGAACGCTCGTGGAAGATGATGTTCATTTTGGGTTCACGTCGTGCGTTGCCCCCAAAAATGTAGCCCGCTACGGATCAGGAGTTGTTACGCGAAGTGACATGCCGTGTAGGCAATGCCGGATCGGCACTTGTTTGAAAACGGCCTTGAAAAGCAAAACAGCCATTCCCAAATGAGTTTTGCGGTCGCCACAAAGGGGCCGCCGGCATCAAGGAATTCGCCAATAAGGGAGTTTCGCCGCCATGTATGATCCCGGACACCGCAAAGCGGTTTTTAGACAAGGATCATACCGAACCATGCATCATGTCGCTCTAAAGGAGGGCTAACACATGCGTCACGTAGATTTTTCCCCGCTTTATCGTTCCACGGTTGGTTTCGACCGGCTCTTCACCATGCTTGATTCGCTCGCTTCGCCGGAAGGTAGCCAGTCCTATCCGCCGTATAATATCGAGCGCACCGGTGAGAACACCTATCGTATCACCATGGCCGTTGCGGGCTTTTCCGAAAGCGAACTCGAAATCGAAGCGCATCGCAACCAGCTGACCGTGAAGGGCCAGAAGGCTGACGAAAAGGCGTCCGATATCGGTGAAGTGCTTTATCGCGGTATTGCTTCGCGTGCTTTCGAGCGCCGCTTCCAGCTTGCCGATTTTGTCGAAGTCGCTGGTGCAAGCCTCAAGAATGGCCTTCTGCACATCGACCTCAAGCGCGAGATTCCTGAACAGATGAAACCGCGCAAGATCGAAGTCGCCAAGGCTGGTTCCGACAGCGCTCAGCAGATCGAAGCGAAAACCGCGCACTAAGTGCGGATAAACCTATAGATATGAGAAAGGCGGCGCTGCAAAGCGCCACCTTTTTTGTTTAAGCGATCATGTCGCCGAACCGATCCACATCTTCTTCCGTATTGGCGAAGCTAGTCACGAAGCGGGCGAAAATCTCGCCCTCGCTGATGCGGTTTTCTTCCGAATGCGGCGGGTTCCAGTCGTAGAAGATCGCTCCGGCATTACGCAGGCGGTCGTAAACCGACTGTTTCATGATGGCGAAGACTTCATTGGCTTCCGGCTTCCAGGCAAGCCGCATCTGGCTCGATGCATTGACGTGCCCCGCGAGACGGGCCGCCAGCGCGTTCGAATGACGCGCCAGTTCCAGCCAAAGGTCGTCCTGCAGATAGGCGTCGAACTGGGCCGCCACAAAGCGGGTCTTCGAAAAGAGCTGCGCCGCGCGCTTGCGAATGAACGGTAGGTCCTTGGCGCGTGCCGGGTCCATAAAGACCAGCGCTTCCGCGCACCAGCAGCCATTCTTGGTGCCGCCGAAGGAAACGATGTCCACGCCCTGTTTCCAGGTCATTTCAGCCGGCGTCATATCCAGACTAACCAGCGCATTGGCGAAGCGGGCGCCATCCATATGCAGCGGCAGACCGGCATCGCGGCAGATTTTGGAAATGGTGGCGATTTGTTGCGGTTGATAGAGCGTGCCGACTTCCGTAGCCTGCGTGATGCTGACGGCCATCGGCTGTCCGGCATGGACGAAAGCCGGGTTGAAGCGCTTCAGTTCGCGCTTGAGAAGCTCGGGGTCGATACGGCCCAATGCGCCATCGATCGGATGCAGCCGCGCGCCGCCGGTAAAATATTCAGGCGCGCCGCATTCATCCTCTATGACATGCGCTTCGCGGTGCACCAGCGAAACGCCGCCCGGACGGTTGACGCTGGCCAGCGCCAGCGAGTTGGCGGCCGTTCCGGTGCCGACGAAAAAGACGGCCACTTCGCGCTCGAACACCTCGTTGAAACGTTGCTCAACGCGCTTGTCGAGTTCGCTAGCGCCATAGGCGGCGGCAAAACCGGCTGCATGCAGCGAAAGGCTTTCGGCGATTTTCGGATGGGCGCCCGCCCAGTTGTCTGAAGCAAAATGCACGGTTGTCTCCACTCGCAACGATTCCAGTGTGTCAGCGACAGCTGCTGCCGACTGTCTATAACGGGACTTGAGAAAGGCGATAATACTGAAAATGATGAAAAAACGGACGCGGCCTGTCACTTTTCCATGCTTTGTGCGTTCACCTTAAGCCGCGCCAAACTGACGCAATAAGCCGTATGCGTAATTAAAAGTCTCAAAGATATGTGCGTGCGACATTTTATTACGGAAGTTGCTGAGAAAAATTGCGTTTCCATCTTGTGAGGCAATTTGAATTCTGTCATACGTAATTAGGACAGCAATGCTGTCCAATTAGAAGCTGAGGCAGACGGAAAACATGGGTTGAACCCCGCGCCGCCGGTTTCAGAAATAAAAGCGCTGTGCTGCCAGGCCAATGGCCTGACGGTCACCGGCGCTCCGACTGTGACAGGGGAGATTCGAGTGCGCCTTTATTTGGCGGGCTGGGTGTCGTCTGTCCGAGCCTGATGAGAATAAGGCGCTAAACATCGTTCCTCGCACCGGCTTTGCCCGCTTGGCTCTGCCATTTGCCCGGAACCTCGTCCAACGCCTTGTCGATAAGGCTTTCCATAGAATGAATACACCAGCGAGATGGTTGTCACCATCTCGGTATATACTGATCGCGCGCCTCATGAAGAGGGCCAAACGGAGGGAATGACGATGACGCATTTGACGCCATCTGTAACGAATGTGGTTTCTCACAACGTGCAGAACGAAAACGTCAAAGCTGCGACGACGGCTTCCACCCGAACGACGCGAAAAACGAAAGCGGCAGGCGTCCCACCTGCTCAAGGTCTTTACGATCCGCGCAACGAACATGATGCGTGCGGCGTTGGCTTCATTGCCCATATGAAGGGCAAGAAGTCGCATGAGGTCGTGGAAAACGGCCTCAAGATGCTGGAAAACCTCACTCATCGCGGCGCCGTGGGCGCTGATCCGCTGATGGGCGACGGCGCTGGCATTCTCGTACAGATTCCAGATCGCTTTTTCCGCGAGGAAATGGCGCGGCAGGGCATCGACCTGCCGCAGCCGGGCCATTATGGCGTGGGTTACCTATTCATGCCGCGCGACGCCCAGCTGCGCGCCCATGCGGAAGAAATCGTCAAGGAAGTGATCGCTGCCGAAGGCCAGCAGTTCATCGGTTTCCGTGAAGTGCCGGTCGATAACTCGTCGCTGTCGAAGGCGCCGGATATTGCCGCGACCGAACCATTCCATGTTCAGGTTTTCATCGGGCGCAACCCGATGCTCGAAACCGACGACGAGTTCGAACGTCGCCTGTTCGTGCTGCGCAAGGTCATTTCCAACCGCATCTATCAGGAAAATGACGGCGACGATAACGGCTTTTATGTCGTGTCCATGTCGGCGCGCACGGTCGTCTATAAGGGCATGTTCCTGGCTTATCAGGTCGGCGCCTATTATAACGATCTGCGCGATCCCCGCTTCGAAAGCGCGGTGGCGCTGGTTCATCAGCGTTTCTCGACCAACACCTTCCCCTCCTGGCGTCTGGCTCACCCTTACCGCATGGTTGCGCATAACGGTGAAATCAACACGCTGCGCGGCAATGTGAACTGGATGGCGGCGCGTCAGGCTTCGGTCGATAGCGAACTGTTCGGCAACGACATTTCCAAGCTCTGGCCGATTTCCTACGAAGGCCAGTCGGATACGGCTTGCTTCGACAATGCGCTCGAATTTCTGCATCAGGGCGGCTACAGCCTCGCCCATGCGATGATGATGCTGATCCCGGAAGCATGGTCCGGCAACAAGCTGATGTCGGATGACCGCCGCGCCTTCTACGAATATCACGCTGCCCTGATGGAGCCATGGGACGGTCCTGCTGCCGTGGCCTTCACCGACGGTCGCCAGATCGGCGCGACGCTGGACCGTAACGGCCTGCGTCCGGCCCGTTACATCGTGACCGACGACGATTTCGTCATTCTGGCTTCGGAAGCTGGCGTTCTGCCGGTGGACGAAAAGAAGGTCGTCAAGAAGTGGCGTCTTCAGCCGGGTCGTATGCTGCTCATCGATATGGAAGAGGGCCGCATCGTTTCCGACGATGAAATCAAGTCGCAGATCGCGCAGAAGCATCCCTACAAGCAGTGGCTTGGCAACACCCAGCTCATTCTGGAAGACCTCAACCCGGTCGAACCGCGTGCGTTGCGCAAGGATGTGAGCCTGCTCGACCGCCAGCAGGCCTTCGGCTACAGCCAGGAAGACACCAAAATCCTGATGTCGCCGATGGCGACCACCGGTCAGGAAGCTATCGGCTCGATGGGCACGGATACGCCGATTTCGGCCATGTCCGACAAGTCGAAGTTGCTGTTCACCTATTTCAAGCAGAACTTCGCGCAGGTCACCAACCCGCCGATTGATCCTATCCGTGAAGAACTGGTGATGAGCCTCGTCTCCTTCATCGGTCCGCGCCCGAACATTTTCGACCTGATCGGCAATTCGCGTCGCAAGCGTCTGGAAGTGCGCCAGCCGATCCTGACCAATGGCGATCTGGAAAAGATCCGCTCCATCGGTCATACGGAAGATCGCTTCGACACCAAGACGCTCGACATCACCTATAATACGGGTGAGGGTGCAGCCGGTATGCATGGCGCCATCGAGCGTCTGTGCGACCGCGCCGAAGCGGCTGTTCATGGCGGCTACAACATCGTCATCCTGTCCGACCGTCAGGTCGGTCCGGACCGCATTCCGATCCCGGCTCTGCTGGCGACGGCTGCCGTGCATCATCATCTGATCCGCAAGGGTCTGCGTACCTCGGTCGGCCTCGTGGTTGAATCGGGCGAACCGCGCGAAGTGCATCACTTCGCCTGCCTTGCCGGTTATGGTGCGGAAGCGATCAACCCGTATCTCGCTTTCGACACGCTGCTCGACATGCATCGCCGTCGCGAATTCCCGCCGGAAGTCGATGAATATGAAGTGGTCAAGCGCTACATCAAGTCGATCGGCAAGGGCATTCTCAAGGTCATGTCCAAGATGGGCATCTCGACTTACCAGTCCTATTGTGGCGCGCAGATTTTCGATGCGGTCGGCTTGCAGTCGAGCTTTGTCGACAAGTTCTTTTTCGGCACGGCGACCAGCATCGAAGGTGTTGGTCTGGACGAAATCGCGGAAGAGACCGTGCGCCGTCACACCGATGCCTTCGGTAATGACCCGGTTCTGCTGACCTCGCTCGAAGTCGGCGGCGAATATGCCTACCGTATGCGCGGCGAGGCGCATTTGTGGTCGCCGGATGCGGTTGCCAAGCTGCAACATGCAGTGCGCACTTCGAACCCGGACACCTTCACCGAATATACCAGCATGCTCGACTCCAAGTCGGCACAGGCCAAGACCATTCGCGGCCTGTTCGATATTCGCTTTGCCGAAGAACGCGGCCTCAAGCCGGTTTCCATCGACGAAGTCGAACCTGCGGCTGAAATCGTCAAGCGCTTCTCGACCGGTGCCATGTCCTTCGGCTCGATCTCCAGAGAGGCGCATACCACGCTGGCGCGCGCGATGAACGCCATTGGCGGCAAGTCGAACACGGGTGAAGGTGGCGAAGAGCCAGATCGTTTCTATCCGCTGCCGGACGGCAAGCCGAACCCGGAACGCTCTGCGATCAAGCAGGTGGCGTCGGGCCGTTTCGGTGTGACGACGGAATATCTGGTCAACTCCGATCTGATCCAGATCAAGGTTGCGCAGGGTGCAAAGCCGGGCGAAGGCGGTCAGCTGCCGGGTCACAAGGTCGATGCGACCATCGCCAAGACCCGTCACTCGACGCCTGGCGTTGGCCTAATTTCGCCGCCGCCCCACCATGACATCTACTCGATCGAAGATCTGGCGCAGCTGATCTACGACCTGAAGAACGTCAATCCGGCTGCCGATATTTCGGTCAAGCTGGTCTCGGAAGTGGGTGTCGGCACGGTTGCCGCCGGTGTTGCCAAGGCACGCGCCGACCACATCACCGTATCGGGTTATGATGGTGGCACGGGCGCTTCGCCGCTCACCTCGCTGAAGCATGCCGGTAGCCCGTGGGAAATCGGCCTTGCCGAAACCCACCAGACACTGGTGCTGAACGGGCTTCGCTCTCGCGTGGCCTTGCAGGTCGATGGTGGTTTGCGCACTGGACGCGACGTGGTCATTGGCGCGCTGCTCGGTGCCGACGAGTTCGGCTTCTCGACAGCTCCGCTGATTGCTGCTGGCTGCATCATGATGCGTAAGTGCCATCTGAACACTTGTCCCGTCGGCGTGGCGACGCAGGACCCGGTTCTGCGCAAGCGCTTCAAGGGCACGCCGGAACATGTCATCAACTTCTTTTTCTATCTGGCGGAAGAAGTGCGTGCGCTGCTGGCCTCGATGGGCTTCACCAAGCTGGAACAGATCATCGGCGAGACCGAGCTTCTGGAAAAGCAAACGATGATCGATCATTGGAAGGCCAAGGGTCTCGATTTCAGCCGCATCTTCTACAAGCCTGAGGCCGAAAAGCACGAGATCTACTGGACCGAGCGTCAGCATCATCCAATCGAGGACGTTCTCGACCGCAAGCTGATCGAGCAGGCCCTGCCTGCGCTTGAAGACCGCAAGCCCGTCAAGATCGACATTGGCATCAAGAACGTTGACCGTTCTGCCGGTGCCATGCTGTCGGGCGAAGTTGCCAAGCGGTTCCGCCACAAGGGTCTGCCGGACGACACCATCGCCGTCACGCTTCGCGGCACGGCTGGCCAGTCCTTTGGTGCGTTCCTGGCACGCGGCATCTCGTTCGAACTGATCGGCGATGGCAACGACTATGTCGGCAAGGGCCTTTCGGGTGGCCGCATCGTCATCCGTCCGCCGGAAGATACGCGTATCGTCGCCGAAGATTCCATCATCGTCGGCAATACGGTGCTCTACGGTGCGCTTGAAGGCGAGTGCTACTTCCGCGGTGTTGCAGGCGAACGTTTCGCCGTGCGCAACTCCGGCGCGGTCACGGTTGTCGAAGGTGTGGGTGACCATGGCTGCGAATACATGACCGGCGGTGTCGTCGTGGTTATCGGTCAGACGGGTCGCAATTTCGCGGCGGGCATGTCGGGCGGTGTCGCCTATGTGCTCGACGAGGAAGGCGATTTCGCCCAGCGCTGCAATATGGCGATGGTCGAGCTGGAACCGGTGCCGGAAGAAGACGACATTCTCGAAAAGCTGCATCACCATGGCGGTGACCTCATGCATAAGGGCCGTGTGGACGTTTCGGCCAATATGACCCATCATGATGAGGAACGTCTGGTGCAGCTGATCGCCAACCACCTGCATTACACAGGCTCGACGCGGGCGAAGGACATTCTCGACAATTGGGAGAGCTATCGTCCCAAATTCGTGAAGGTCATGCCGGTCGAATACCGTCGCGCTCTGGAAGAGATGGAGCGTGCGCAGATCGGTGTCGCGGCTGAGTGATCCTGACAAGCGGAGCCCGACCTTCGGGTCGGGCGCCCTTCGCCATATGAAGAGATAACAACGTCCTGACATGCCTGCGCGTTAAAGATAACGCGGCGGACAGGGCAACTTCCGGCAAAGCAGACCATGCGCTGGTCTCAGGCCGAGGGGAGTAGAAGAATGGGTAAGGTAACTGGTTTTCTAGAGATCGACCGTCAGGTGGCAAAGTACCAGCCAGCGTCGGATCGTATCCGCCACTTCCGCGAGTTCACCATTCCGATGACGGATGGTGAAGTGCAGAAGCAGGCTGCGCGCTGCATGGATTGCGGCATTCCGTTCTGCCATGGGCCAACGGGCTGCCCGGTGCACAACCAGATCCCGGACTGGAATGATCTAGTCTATAACAACAACTGGGATCAGGCGATCCGCAACCTGCATCTGACCAATAATTTTCCGGAATTCACCGGTCGCGTCTGCCCCGCACCTTGCGAGGAAGCCTGCACGCTGAACCTCGAAGACACGCCGGTTGCGATCAAGACGGTCGAGCAGGCGCTGGGCGACAAGGCCTATGAGCTTGGCTATATCGTGCCGCAGCCTGCCGCCAACAAGACCGGCAAGTCGGTTGCCATCATCGGTTCCGGCCCGGCTGGGCTTGCCGCTGCACAGCAGCTGGCGCGTGCCGGTCACATGGTCGATGTCTATGAGCGCGAAAGCCGCCCCGGCGGTCTGCTGCGTTACGGCATTCCGGATTTCAAGATGGAAAAGCACCACATCGACCGCCGCGTGGCGCAGATGGAAGGTGAGGGCGTCCGCTTCCTGTGCGGCGTGAATATCGGCGTCGACAAGCCGCTGCGCGGTCTTCTCGATACCTATGATGCCGTGCTTTACAGCGGCGGCTCCGAAACCCCGCGCCCCGCAGGCATTCCCGGTGCCGATCTGGAAGGCGTTTTCGACGCCATGCCTTATCTGGTGCAGCAGAACCGCCGCGTCGGTCGCGAAAACATTGAATCCGTCGCCTGGGCTTCGGCTCCGATCCTCGCCGGTGGCAAGCATGTCGTGGTGGTCGGCGGTGGCGATACCGCTTCGGACTGCGTCGGCACGGCCTTCCGTCAGGGTGCGGTCAATGTGACCCAGCTCGACATCCGCCCGCAGCCGCCGGAAAAGGAAGACAAGCTCAGCGTCTGGCCTTATTGGGCGACCAAGATGCGCACCTCTTCCAGCCAGGCTGAGGGTGCTTCGCGCGAATTTCAGGTCGCAACGCTGGAATTCATCGGCGAAGAAGGCCGCCTGACCCATGTGAAGTGCTGCCAGGTGGACGAAAAGCGCAAACCGATTGCCGGTTCGGAATTCTTCATCAAGGCCGATCTTGCATTCATTGCCATCGGCTTTGCCGGTCCGGGCGAAGACAGCGTGGTCAAGGAATTGGGCGACAAGCTCGACATTGTTACCGATCGTCGTGGCTCGAAGTCGGTCAAGGCCAATGAGCAGGACTATCGCACCAATGTCGACAAGCTCTATGCCGCAGGCGATGTGCGCCGGGGTCAGTCGCTGGTCGTCTGGGCAATCCGCGAAGGCCGTCAGGCCGCACATGCAATCGACGCGGATCTGATGGGAAGCTCTGTCCTGCCCCGTTAAGAGACAAGCGATTAAACTGAAAAAGCCCGGAGGAAACTCCGGGCTTTTTTGTGTTTGTTGGCGATCAGCTTTGGCTGCGCCGTGTCTTCATCACCAGATAGGCGATGGCGAGAAACACGAACCAGAATGGCGTGACCTTCAGGGCTGCTGCGGTATCTGGTTCCTGCGCCAGCGCCCACAAAATGAAGGCGAAGAAGGCGAAGACCATGACCACGGCGGCACGTCCGCCCGGCATTTTGAACGTGGACTTTTCATGCAGATCAGGGCGCTTGCGGCGATATTGCAGGTAAGACGCAAGAATGATCGACCAGATGAAGATGAAGAGCAGCGCCGAGATCGTGGTAACGATGGTGAAAGCTTCGATGATGCTCTGGCCTGCATAGAGCAGAACCACGCCTGCCAGCAGGAAGATGCACGAGAAGAACAGCGCGTTGACCGGCACCTTGCGGTTGTTCAACTTGCCGAGCGCCTCCGGCGCCAGCTTCGAGGTGGCGAGGCCGTAGATCATGCGCGAGGTTGAGTAGATGCCCGAATTCGCGCTCGACGTTGCCGAGGTGAGCACCACGAAATTCACCACATGGGCGGCGATGCCGAGACCGGCCAGCGAGAACATGGCGACGAACGGGCTGGAGCTTGGATCGACCTGATCCCAAGGGATCACGGTGATGATCACAAACAGCGCACCGAGATAGAACAGCACCACGCGGATCGGGATCGAGTTGATGGCTTTTGGCAAATTGCGCACCGGGTCCTTGGTTTCGGCGGCGGCGGTGCCGACGAGTTCGATGCCGACAAAGGCGAAGACCGCGATCTGGAAACCGGCGACAAAGCCGAGGAAACCGTTGGGGAAGAAGCCGCCATGGTTCCACAAATGCGCGACCGAGGCCCGGCTGCCGTTCGGCAGGGTAAAGCCGGTCGAGAGCATGTACACGCCGGCGATGATCAGTGCGACGATGGCGACGATCTTGATCAGCGCGAACCAGAATTCGATTTCACCGAAATTGCGAACGGTGGGCAGATTGAGCGCGAGAAGCGTGAAGATCAGCCCAAGTGCCGGTATCCAGAGCGCCAGTTCAGGAAACCAGAACGAGACGTAACCCGATACGGCCACCACGTCTGCCACGCCCGTCACGATCCAGCAGAGCCAGTAGGTCCAGCCGGTGAAGAACTGCGCCCATGGGCCGAGATAATCGCCCGCGAAATCTGCGAATGAGCGATATTCGAGATTGGACAGCAGGATTTCACCCAATGCGCGCATCACGAAGAACAGCATGAAGCCGATCACCGCATAGACGAGCAGGATCGAAGGGCCAGCCAGCGAAATGGTCTTGCCCGAGCCCATGAAAAGGCCGGTGCCAATCGCGCCGCCAATGGCGATCAGTTGCAGGTGTCTGTTGGATAGATTGCGCGCAAGGTGGGTATCCTCCTCCCGATCGGAATCGACAGAAGGTTTGGATGCGATGTTCATTCAAACGCCTCTTTTTATCGAGCAGATGCCAGATAGACCGCATCCGCAATTGTGCGCCCAATTGGACGAACGGTGCTTTCTGATAAACGATGAGAACGATGATGGAAACAGCGCGGAATATAATAATTAGGCTAAGATTTGACGCGGAAAGCTCTATTCAAAGCGCTAATATACTATTGATATAACGAGTAGTAGGCTATCTATTAGGGATTTGCGCTTGGGCGCGGCCATGAAAAATCATCGGCGCGACCGGGTGCGGGTTTTTTCTCGACAGGTGCCGGGCGGGTATTTTGGGGGCGTACACCAAGATTGCCGCCGAGCAAAACGCCGCTCTCGTCCTTATTGATGTCGCGCAGGCTGACGGGTGCGACCCGGTCCACGGGTTTGGACGGGTCTTGCGCACCGGCAGCCGGGAGAGGCTGGCCCTCTTCCTTGCCGCCGCCAAGATAGGCGCGCAGCGGCTTTTCCGCATAGAAGGCAAGCTTGCGCTTGCCAGCCGAAGTGATGTTGATGCCGTCATTGCCGCGCAGGCGCGCCGTCTGACCGTTGATGTCGAAACCGGTCTGGGTGAAATTGCCGTCTTCATCGATAAAGCCGTCCCAGACATCGGCAAACTTGCCGCCCGCCTTTTCCGTGGTGGTGCGGTAGATTTCATTCAGCGCCAGCATGTCCTGTGACATGCCTTTCGGACGGAAGGCGGGCTGCCCGACCCAGACCAGCGGATAATGGCGGTCATTGATCGCCTTGACGAACTGGTCCACGCGCTTTTGATATTCCGCAGTCCATTCCGGCGAACGTGCGGCGAGGCTGGTGCCATTGGCCGTGATCGCCTGACGATCGTTGGAGCCGATCATCACGACGACGGCGGCAGGCTTTTCCTCATCCAGTATCTTGCCGATATTTTCCGGCCAGTTGAAATAGTCCTCACGCACAAAGCCCGACGAACCGTTGATGCGGGTTGTGACCGTCAGATCCGGATCGGACGCAAAGGCCACATCGAGCCCTTCGGCAAGGCCGCTGCTGATGAAATCACCGACCACCAGCACCTTTTTTGCATCCGGGTTTTTCTCGATGACAGGCACGGTGGGCACTGCCACCTGTGGCGCGGCTTTGCGGGTGACGGGAGACGTCGCCTTGGGTGCGCGTTTCGGCTTTGGTCGGCTCTGCTGGGGCCGGGGCTGCTCATATTGGCGTTGCGGTTGTCGCGAACCAAACAGCAAGTCGAAAAGCGTCCGTGGCCGTTCCTGCGCTGATGCACTGGCAAGACCGGAAAGCAGCAGCGCCAGCGCTGCCAGCATGACACTGGCCGCCTTCAACATTTCGCCTGCAATCCGAGATTTGCGCATCAGTTCCGCTTTCGTTGCAAAGCCATCATAATACGGCATGGCGCAAAAATGAAACGGAGCGCGCTTCATGGGAAACGCGCTCCGATAAATCTGCGGTTCGTCTTAACGGCGACGCAGGACTGACAACACTTCCTTGCTCGGATGTCCATCCGGCTGCAAGCCGTTGCGCTGCTGGAAGGCTTCGATGGCTTTACGCGAGGTGGAGCCGATCTTGCCGTCGATATTACCGTCGTAATAGCCGAGCGCCTTGAGATGCGTCTGCAATTCCTGACGCTCGTTCATGGTGATCGGGGTGAACGGACGATTCCAGTCCTGACGCAGCCCCTGATAGCCACTGATGCGGTCTGCCAGAAGGCCGACAGCCAGCGCATATTTGTCAGCATTGTTGTAGCGCTTGATGACGAAGAAGTTCTTGGTCATCAGGAATGCCGGGCCCTTGCGGCCATCCGGCACCTTCAGCGTCACCTTTTCGCTCGGGTCGGGGAATGCACGCCCATTGGCGCGCACGACGCCGCGCTTTTGCCATTCGGCGACAGTCAGCGAACCGGATGGGAACTTGCCGCCCGCCGGTAGCACCACTTCGTAACCCCATGTCCGGCCCGGCTGCCAGCCGTTGCGATGCAGCAGATTGGCGGCAGTGCCCAGCGCATCGGGAATGGAATTCCAGATGTCGCGCTTGCCATTGCCATCCATATCGACTGCATAGGCCTGATAGCTAGTCGGGATAAACTGCGTGTGGCCAAGGGCACCCGCCCACGAACCAGACAGATGCCCGCGGTCGATATCGCCGGTCTGGAGAATTTTCATCGCGGCGATCAGCTGTGTGCGGCCATATTTGGCGCGCTTCGGATCGGCATAGGCCAGCGTTGCGAGCGAACGAACCGCATCGCGCATCACGTCGTCGCGCTTGAGAATCTCGCCGTAATTGCTTTCCATTGACCAGATGGCGAGCAGAATATTCCGATCAACCGAAAAGCGTTGTTCGATGCGCTGCAGCCACGGGCCCCATTTGCGCGCCATGCTCTGGCCGACGCTGGTGGAATCCTCGTTCACGCGATTGTCAATGTAATTCCAGACAGGCTCGGTGAATTCCGGCTGATAACGCGCCTTCTCCAGCACGACGGGATCGGCAGCATCGACACCGCGGAAGGCGCGGTCGAAGGTGGAAGGCGAAACGCCGGCGTTGATGGCAACCGGACGGAAATTCGCCACCCACTGGCGAAATTTCGCATCGGCAAATGCCGAACCGGTCGAAAGGGCGGATGCCAGCACCGCAACGGCAACCGTAGCGGTCGCCTTGAGCTTCAGCGTCTGTCCCAGTGTGAATGGAAATCGCAGCATTCTGTGTTTCCCTTCTGCAATCTTCAGGCCGGAACGTCTTGTTTTCCGGCGTGTTTCTTAAGAATGTCGATGCCGCTCGGTTCAGATTGCATGCGCTAACTAATACCATCCACTGTTGCAATTTGGCAGTGTAAAATTGGCATCGACCAGTTGAATGTTCAAATTATAGTCTGTCGGTTAGCATTTGGTTTACCATGGGCGGCGCTGCGGCAAAATTTGCCGGAAAATTGGAAAAATTTTTGAATCAAGCAACATTAAGAATGGTTCATTTAATGTGATGGTATGATCCATGTAATTTCGTCGTTCTTTAATGAAATAGCCTTATTTGAAATTCAGTTGCTTCAATGCTTTGATAGCAAGATTGCATTAGTGAAAATCGAGGAGACGAATGAGTTCGATCCGCAAAATCCGCAAAGCCGTTTTCCCCGTTGCCGGTCTCGGCACCCGGTTCCTTCCCGCCACCAAATCGATCCCCAAGGAAATGCTGACGGTCGTGGACAAGCCCGTCATTCAGTATGTGGTCGATGAAGCGCGTGAGGCTGGTATCGAACATCTGATTTTCGTCACCGGGCGCAACAAGGCGGTCATCGAAGATTATTTCGATGCGCAGGTCGAGTTGTATGCCACGCTTGCCGAACGCGGCAAAAAGGCCGAACTCGATCATCTTCAGGATTTGCAGCCGCAGCCGGGCACGACGAGCTTCACCCGTCAGCAGGTTCCGCTTGGCCTTGGTCACGCGGTCTGGTGTGCACGTGAGCTGGTCGGCGATGAGCCGTTCGCGCTTCTGCTGCCGGACATGGTGATGCAGTCGAAGAAGGGCTGCCTCGCCGAAATGGTCGAGCTGTACGAAAAGACCGGGGGCAATGTCATCGCGGTGCAGGAATGCGACCCGGAAGAGGCGCATAAATACGGTATCGTCGGCAAGGGCAGTGCAATCGGCTCCGGTTTCGAGATTACCCAGATGGTTGAAAAGCCCGCCAAGGGCACTGCACCGTCCAATCTCTACATCAATGGCCGTTACATTTTGCAGCCGGAAATCTTCGAACTTCTGAGCAAGCAGGAAAAGGGCGCTGGCAACGAAATCCAGCTTACCGATGCCATGCTGAAGCTGGCCGATGCGCAGAAATTCTATGGCTTCGACTATCAGGGCCGCACCTTCGACTGCGGTTCCAAGGCAGGCTTCATCGAAGCCAATGTCGCGTTTGCGCTGTGGCGCAAGGATATCCGCCCGTCGGTGGAAGTGTCGATCAGCGAATTGCTGGAAACGATCAAGCCAGCCTGAGATGGTTGCCTGAAAATCGAAAACCGCCTTCAATCTTGAAGGCGGTTTTTTGCTGCCCGCTTCTAGTGGATTGAATTTGACGTTTGATTCCCGGCTGACATAGATGCTGTTTCAAACGTCAAATTCGAAAAATCCACTAGATACATATACTTGCTAGTGGTCTTTTTGATTCCAACATTTGCTCAGCGCGTGAACCGAGGGATGCAAATGTTGGAATCAGACCACTAGCGCTGCACTTTCACGCCGAGATAAATGCTGTTGGAGTTATATTCTCGTGTCGAAACCTGGCTCGTCAGGAATTCATGACGCAAGCGCGCATCAAGCCCGACGAAGCGGTTGATCCAGTAAGTCGCGCCGATCTGTGCACCCAGCGTATAGTCCGTGCCGGTGCCATCCTTGTTCGCGCGGATGAGCGTGTCGACCCTGCCATTGAGGCTGAGGTCCGACCGGATGCGATGCGTGACGTCGAGGCTCGCAAATTGCAGCAGCGAACCGGCAATGCCCGGCGTGGTGGACATATCCACGGTGGTTTGTGAATAAAGCCGCACATCGGTGCCACGCAATGGCGACCAGTTGAGCGCGGCATTGATCGACGGTCCGCTGACTGCTCCAAGCCGGTCATCATCGCTGTTGGCGCGCATATAGCCTGCGGCGAACTCGCCGTTCAGCTTTTCGCCCATATCGACCATCAGGCCGCCGCGCAGGGCGAATTGCGAACCGCTGCGTTCAAAGCCGTTGCTATCCACGCGCTCGTCGAAAATGCGCTTGCCGAGTTCCACTTCGGCGAATGGCTTGATGGCCTGCGACATGGAGAAACCGCCGCGCAGCGTGATGCTGGCATAGGTGTTATCGCGATCCTTCTGGCTGACAGTGCCGCCGGAAGGCAGTTCCGCATCGCCATACATATCGTGTTCGACGCGGCCCGTGGCGCGACCGAAAATCAGCCCCGTATCGTGCTCGACGCCGAGGCTGCCATTGAAGGTGTGAACCAGCGGGCGCTGCAAGGCGCCAACCACGCCATTCGGATTGGAGGCGCTTTCACGCCGCAGCCGATAACCCGCGCCCGTATTGACCGTGGTTTGGTCGGTCAGATCGAGGCGCAGATTGCCCTGAATGTCGAGCTGCGGTTCGCTCACATCCTGACCGGAAATGGATTTGCTCAGCGTGCCCGATGCATCGAGCGTCGCCTGATGCCGCGCCCAGTCGGATTGCGCATTGAGGCGCAGCGTGGTTTCCGATAGCACTGCACTCGAACCGGACGCACTATTGTCGCCGTTCGATGTCGCGCGAATGCCTTGCTCAAGCGAAGGGCGCAGAACGAACGATCCGGCGCGGAGGCCAACCGGCGCGAAGGGGTCTGCCTCCTGTGCCGGCCCGCGCCCCTGTTCGGGTGACTGGCGCATGTTTTCGCGCTGCACACGCCCGCTATCGCTATCCGCTTCGTTTGTGATCGCGCCAACCCGCATGGCGTCAAGCGGTTGATCCTCGAGCGGCGCCGCCGGGGCAGGCTGTGGCTGGGCGTCCGCTGCAACCGCATTATCCTGCATCGGCGCGAAAAAGGTGTCGGAACCATCATCGCTCCCGCCACCGCTGGCGCTATCGGAACGGCCGGGGGCTGCCAGCCCGCGCGCGGCGAGCGTATCCGGCGACGAGGCGGAAAGCACGTCTTCCGGCACACTGCCGCGCAGATAGGCATCCTGAGCATGCGAGAGGGAAGGGACGATAGCCATCGCCGCGCCCGCCAGAAACAGGCTTCTCAGCCTGCGGGCAATGGGCGTCGAACCGCCGGATAGAGGCATGGCAAATGGCATATGTGATTTCAAACCGTTGCAACGTGGTGGATGAACGGTAAAGGCACATGGTTAATTCTTTGTTGCCATCGGCGATGTTGCGCAACGAAAGCAATCATTTGTGGGTAATAAAAGCTTGGACAACGGGCAGCGAAGAGGCTAACGCTTTGCGCCATGGAAAAGCTCGATCAAACCCAGATTTCGATGGGTGCGGAAGCGGCCATCGCTTCGGCGCTCCGGACCATTCGCACCGAAAACGAAGGACTTGCCGCGCTTGAAGAAGCGCTGCGCAATGGTTTGTCCGGTCCCTTCGCACAAGCGGTAAAACAGATCGCCACCGCCAAGGGGCGTCTGGTCGTTACCGGCGTCGGCAAGAGCGGCCATATCGGCGTCAAGCTTGCCGCCTCTTTTGCCTCGACGGGCACGGCTGCTTTCTTCGTGCATTCGGCGGAGGCCAATCACGGCGATCTCGGCATGATTGGTCGTGACGATGTGATCCTGGCGATTTCTTGGTCCGGCGAAACGGCAGAACTGAAGGGCATCGTCAATTATTCGCAGCGTTTCCGCATTCCGCTGATTGCAATCACCTCGCGTGAGGATTCCGCACTCGGTCGCGCTGCAACTGTCGTGCTCCAGCTGCCCAAGACGGCAGAAGCCTGCCCGCACGGGCTGGCGCCAACCACTTCAACCATTATGCAGCTCGCCATCGGCGATGCGCTGGCGATTGCGCTTCTGGAAGCACGCGGGTTTACACCGAGCGATTTCAAAACCTTCCATCCGGGTGGTTCGCTGGGTGCGAGCCTCATCCATATCCGCGATATCATGCATCGCGGAGAGCGCATTCCGCTGGTAGCCGCTGGAACGGCCATGCCAGCCGCGATGAAAGTGCTGGCGCAAAAGAGTTTCGGTTGCGTGGTTGTGGTCGATGAGAGCGGCGAACTGGCCGGTATCGTCACGGACGGCGATATTTCGCGCAATCTGCACCGCAATCTGTCGGAACTGGCGGTCGATGACATCATGACCCGCAAGCCGAAGACGGTCGATCAGAACATGCTGGCCACTGCTGCACTCAACACGATCAACGAAAACCACATCGGCGCACTGATCGTGGTCGAGAACAACCGCCCGGTCGGTCTCGTGCATTTCCACGATCTGCTGCGGATTGGGGCCGTTTAAGAGGGCAGTAAGGCAGTAGGGCAATAGGGATAAATTAGGGCGCAACATACTGCCCTAAACAGCCACCTCTATCTCCAGCGTCACTGCATCGAAGGCCACGACGCGAACTTCAGTACCTGCGGGCAGGTCCGGCCCTTTCACACGCCATGTCGTATCGTTGATGCGAATGCGTCCGCGCCCATTGTTGATGGGCTCGGTCAGTGTGGTGCGCTGACCAACCAGCTGTTCGCCGCGCCGGTTGAGCAGAGGCTCGTCCAGATTTTCGCTCTTCGAGCCAAAAAAACGGCGTCCTGCCAGCGCGAACGCGACTGCGAGAACAAGAAACACGACCGCCTGGGCCTGCCAGCCAAAAATTGTGGTTGGTGATAGGAGGAACGCCACACCGCCGGTCACCAGAGCTGCGAGGCCGAACCATATGAAGAAAATGCCGGGCGCCAGAATTTCCAGAATGAGCAGGGCCAACCCGAAGACGAGCCAGCTCCAGATGCCAAGTTCGGACACAAGTTCGATAATCATGGCGATCCGTCCTTTGATCTAGCCGCGGCTGGTGGGCGGAACACTGCGCGCGCGCGAAATGCCCGGCGATGGGGGCGTCGGGTCAACGGGCTTGTTGCCGTCGCCGAACACTTCCCGCGCAATGGCGCCAATGCCGCCGAGCGAACCGATCAGCGAGCTTGCCTCCAGCGGCATCAGCACGACCTTCTGGTTCTTGGCGCTGGCGATACTGCTGAGCGCTTCGGTGTATTTCTGCGCCACGAAGTAATTGAGCGCCTGCACATTGCCGTTGGCGACAGCGTCCGACACCAGCGTCGTGGCCTTAGCTTCGGCTTCGGCGAGACGCTCGCGGGCTTCCGCTTCGCGCTTGGCTGCTTCCAGCTTGCCCTCGGCTTCGAGAATTTGCGACTGCTTCTGGCCTTCGGCGCGCAGAATCTGGGCATTGCGGTCGCCTTCGGCTTCCAGAACCTGCGCGCGCTTGTCGCGCTCCGCCTTCATCTGGCGGGCCATCGAGGTGACGATATCATCCGGTGGATTGATGTCCTTGATTTCCACGCGGGTGATTTTGATGCCCCATGGATGGGCTGCTTCGTCCACCACACGCAGCAGGCGGTCATTGATCGCATCGCGGTTGGAAAGCAATTCGTCCAGATCCATCGAGCCCATGACGGTACGGATATTGGTCATGGTGAGATTGAGGATCGCATATTGCAGGTTCGCCACCTGATAAGCCGCCTGCGCGGCATTTAATACCTGATAAAATGCGATACCATTGACGCCGACAATGGCGTTGTCGCGAGTGATGACTTCCTGCGTCGGAACATCCAGCACCTGCTCCATCATATTAAGGCGCGCACCGATGCGGTCGAAGAACGGGACAATCAGATTGAGGCCCGGATTAAGCGTGCGCGTATAGCGGCCGAAACGTTCCACCGTATAGTTAAACCCCTGCGGCACCGTCTTGATGCCCGCGAAGAGTGTCGCCAGAACCAGCGCCGCAAGAATAAGCAGCGTAATATCAAACCCGGTCATTATTTAATCCTCATAATATATCAGTTAAGCAATAAGGTATCAGAAAAGACATTAGCATGTACATAATGTACTACCTTATACTGCTAAACCCATCCCTGCAACTCACGTCGGACCAGTGTTTCAATGACCTTCATGCCTTCTTCGCTGTCGTTGAGGCAAGGGATGTGGCTGAAGTTTTCGCCGCCGTTTTCATGGAAAAGGTGCGCGGCTTCATTGCCGATCTCGTCAACCGTCTCAAGGCAGTCCACGACGAAGCCCGGATTGAGAACCGCCACGGATTTGACGCCCTGTTTCGCGAGATTTTCCACGGTTTCATCCGTGTAGGGCTGGAGCCATTCCTCCGGTCCAAAACGGGACTGGAAGGTGGAACGAAACTGGTTTTCATCCATTCCAAGCCTGATGCGCAACAGGCGCGAGGTTTCCAGACATTGTTCGCGGTAAGGATCGCCCTTGTCGGAATAGCTTTTCGGAATGCCGTGATAGGAAGCCAGAATCACTTCCGGCTTGAAGGACAGTATCGCGAGGTGGCTTTCGATGGAGCGCGCCAGCGCTTCGATATAGACCGGTTCCGTTTCATAAGACGGAATGGTGCGGATTGCTGGCATGAAGCGCTTTTTCATCAGCGCTTCGAAAAACTTGTCGTTCACCGTCGCGGTCGTGGTGGCCGAATATTGCGGATAGAGCGGGAACACGACGATACGCTCGCAGCCCTGTTGCAGCAGGCGATCGGTCACGCTTTCAATGGATGGCTGGCCATAACGCATCGCCCAGTCTACGACGACGTTGGGAATGTCGGTGAGCGCGGTTGCCAGCTTTTCACCTTGCGCGCGCGTATAGGTGCGCAATGGCGACTCGTTCTTCTCGTGGTTCCAGATGCGGTCATAGAGCTTGCCGGAACGCTTGGGACGCGTATTGAGCACGATGCCGTAAAGGATCGGATACCAGAACAGGCGCGACCATTCGATCACGCGGCGGTCGGACAGAAATTCTGCAAGATAGCGCCGCATCGGGGCGTAACTCGTGCCGTCCGGCGTCCCCAGATTGACCAGCAGAACCCCAACTTTGGGTAGTTTGGCCTGCGCGGGCTGAGTTGGGTTCTGTTGCACGGTGTCCATCTTACTCATGAGCCGACTCCTATCCCGCTGGAAAATAGAGCATTTCCAGCAAAAGTTTGAAACGGTTTTACGCGGGAAACGCGCAGTAAGCAAAGGCCAGAAAAAGCGACAAATTACAATCCTGACAATTGCAGACAACAAAAAATTCAAGCGGCGCGAGCATAGCCCGCGCCGCTTGAAGGGGAAGAGATGTTATGTTTCGCTTTAAAGCGGTTCCGGTTAAAACAGAATCTCGGAACCGCTATATCTGTTTGTTTTTACGCATTATCCTGCGCAAAACCGCTACGCACTTTTGCTGGAAATGCTTTAGCTGGTTGCGCGACGGGACAGTGAGAAGCGCGAGCCTGCCGACGAGGTGCAGTTGAGCTGGTTTTGCGAAACCAGAGCACAATTGACCTTGGACGAGGTGCCGCGCACGATCGAGCGCATGTCGATTTCAACGAGCTGCGGCGACTGATAGCGATAATTGCCTTCGGCGAGCCGTTCGTTGGTGTCGGTGGTGCGGGTTTCGAAGATACCGCCATTGAACGACGATACAATGCCGTTTGGATCGACCCAGCTGCCTTCGATGCCACTCGGTGCGCGGGAGACAGTTGGAACATTGCCGCCGACCGGTCCGGTCGTTTCGCAAGCCGCCAGCACAAGCGACATGACGGCAAGTGGGGCAACGATGCGGAAGCTTTTCATGTCCATGCTTTCTCCAAAATGGGGATAATGACGTGTGATGAATCGAAATTTACACGAAAACAAGTCCCCAATGTGAGGATTGGCCGCCAGATGTGTTAATTTATTGGTAATGATGCAAAATCGCCGCGCAGATGCCGGCTTTATGCCGTGAATATCAACCCGAAAGATATAAGCATCAGCAAGACAAGCAGACCCGCCGACCACTTCATCATGCGACTGATAAGGGCGATGCGGGAGGAATTGTTCTTGACGGTGCGAAGTGCTGCGAGGGACTTGGCCGTCTGGTATAGGGCCAGATAAACAACCATCGAGACCAGTCCGATTGTCCATCCCGTCTGCACAAGCTGGCTCGGATGCCCCGGCACGCCCAGAATCCACGGCAGGATCAGCAGCCCGCTGAGCAGGGCTACGAGATCGGGAAAGCGGTCTGCCACTACGCGCCTTAATTGACCGGACATGTCTGGAAAATCACATCAGTTTCGTTCGGATGCGCTGAGGCGCCAAGGCCCGGTCTATGCCGGGCCTTGGCTTCATTGCATCAACGCACCAGCACGTTGCGGAACTGCCATGGGTCCTTGGTGTCGAGGTCTTCCTCGAACAGATGCCCGCGACCTTCCAGTGGCGTCCAGTCGGTATAATAGCCTTTCACGGGGCCAAGATACTGCATCTGGACTTCGAGGCAGCGGCGATAGTCGATTTCGTCAGTTTCAACGATACCGCTTGTCGGGTTTTCCAGCGCCCAGACCATTCCAGCCAGCACGGCGGACGAAACCTGCAGGCCCGTCGCATTTTGATAGGGCGCAAGCTTGCGCGCTTCCTCGACGGTCAGCTGCGAACCATACCAGTAGGCGTTCTTGTCATGACCATAGAGCAGGACGCCCAGTTCGTCCGAACCGTCGAGAATTTCTGCCTCTTCCAGCACATGCTGGACGGGCTGGGCCTTGCCGCCCGCGCCAAACATTTCGTCGAGCGAGAGAATGGCGTCATTGCTCGGATGATAGGCATAATGACAGGTCGGACGGTAATCGAGTTTGCCCTTCTTATCCCGCACGGTGAAGTAATCGGAGATGGAGATCGCCTCGTTGTGGGTGACGAGCAGGCCGAATTGCGCGCCGAGGGTCGGGCACCAGGTGCGAATGCGCGTATTGCCGCCGGGCTGTTCGAGGAAAATTGCCGCCTTCGTGCCCTTCTTCTGCTTGCGTGCATTTTTCGGCTTCCACTTTTCGTGGCTGCCCCAGCCGAGTTCGGCAGGCTGTAAGCCTTCGGAAATGAAGCCTTCGACGGACCACGTATTCCAGAACGTGTTGAACGGTTTCGGTTCCTTTGCGCGCTGCGTGTCGCGTTCGGCGATGTGAACGCCCTTCACGCCAGCCTTTTTCATGAGCTTGGCCCAGCCATTGCGGTCATTGGCCGCCGGTTCGGTGAAGTCGAGTTCGAGTTCCGTCGCCAGATCGACCAGCGCCTTCTTGACGAACCACGACACCATGCCCGGATTGGCACCGCAGCACGACACGGCGGTCGGGCCGCCGGGGTTCTTGCGCTTTTCTGCCAGCAGGGTTTCGCGCAGCGCATAATTGGTGCGCGCGGCATTGTCCATCTTGTCATCGAAATAGAAGCCGAGCCAAGGCTCGACCACGGTGTCGATATAAAGCGCGCCGTTCTTGCGGCTATAGTGCATCAGATCGACCGATCCGGTATCGACCGACAGATTGACGACGAAAGCCTGTCCTTCCGCACCTTTCAGGAACGGGTCCAGCACTTCTGCGTAATTATCCTTGGTGATCGCCTGCTTGACGAAACGAATGCCCTTGTCGTCAAGGATCTTGCGGTTTTTCTCGCTCGGGTCGATCACGACCATCCGCGATTTGTCGAATTTGAAATGGCGTTCTATCAGCGGCAGGGTACCGCGCCCGATCGACCCAAAGCCGATCATGATTACGGGGCCGGTGATCTCGCTATAGACTTGCCATTTCGCTTTCGCCATTTTCTTCCTCTGTGTGAGCCGCAGAAATTGCGGCGTTGCGCTCTGTAACCGTTCGACGGCAGGATTGAAACCGGAACGATAGCACAACTTCATACAAAGAAAGAAACGTCACACCCCTATGACATGCAGACGTGTTTAACGCATTTTAGGATTTTAGCCTTCAATCAGCTTGGCGCGGATCATGCCGCGCAGTGAATTGCCGACGAGAATATTACGCGCGTTTTTGAGATCGTCTACGGAAACTATCCCCTCAGAGACCACGCTGTTGTTCAAAAGCTCGCGGCGCAGAACGCCATCCAGCAGCCCGCAGGATAGAGCAGGCGTCACACAGGTCGTACCGCCAATATCGAGGAAAATCGACGTGATGGTGCCTTCGCAGACCTCATCGCGGTCATTCAGCAGGATGACCTCGTCCACTTCTGCGGAAGAATATTCCTCACGCGCGGCGATATAGGCCTGACGGCACGTGGTCTTGTACCGAAGCAGCGGGTCGTCATGTTTTAGGCGGGTGCGTGCAATCGCTATGCGCCATGTCGTCTGCTGCGGCAGCGGCTCATAATTAAAGGCAGCAACATTGGCGACGCCATCCGGCGCCAGCGTGAGACGCAGTTTCAGGGCGTGGTCGCCGGAGCCTGCATTTTCAATCTGCTGGCGGATGGCGTCCATATTGCAGGAGAAACCAAGTTCGCGCGCGGACTGTTCCAGTCGCGCCAGATGCAATTGCAGCCGCAGAACCCCGGACAGAGGCTCCCATCGCATGGTTTCAATCAGCTGATATTCTGGTTCCGCACTGACGGTTTTTGCCCCGTCGCGAACCGTGCTTTCAGAAGGCATTCCTCATACTCCGCTTGCGCCGTGGAATCGAAAACCACGCCGCCCCCGACATTGAAGATTGCACGATTTTCGTCGAGAAGCGAGATCGTGCGGATGGCGACATTGAAACGCATGCGTCCGCTTGGCTCAATCCAGCCGAGCGAACCGCAATAAATGTCACGTGGGTTGGGTTCCAGCTTGCGCAGGATTTCCATGGCGCTGATTTTCGGCGCGCCGGTAATCGAACCGCAGGGGAAAAGGGCTGCAAATAGCGACCGCAGGGGAATATCGCTTTTCAGCCTTGCTCGTACCCGACTGATCATTTGGTAAACCGTAGGGTAAGTTTCAACCCGGAAAAGTTCTGGCACCTCCAGCGTGCCGACTTCGCTGATGAGCGATATGTCGTTGCGCAGCAGATCAACGATCATGCGATTTTCCGCCTGGTTTTTTGGATCGTTCATCAGAAAGGTGCGATTAGCCTCGTCTTCCTCAGGCGTCGCTCCGCGCGGCATGGTGCCTTTCATGGGATGGGTTTCGATCCACCCATCGGCATCCACCTCGAAGAAAAGCTCTGGCGAACGCGACAGGACTGTCGGGCCGCCGAGATCGCAATAGGTCGCGTAGCGAACCGGCTGACGTGCGGCGAGCGCGTTGAACAGCACCAGCGGATCACCGCCCCATTCCGCATGAACCGGAAAGGTCAGGTTGCCCTGATAGCAGTCACCTTCGCGCAAGTGTCGGTGCAGGCGGTCGAACCGCGTTTCATATTCGGCTGGCGTCCATTCAGCGACAGGAGCGCGCAGATAGGTCGCATTATCATTGCCACGATGATGCAAATCTTCGTCAGACGGCCCGTCGAATACGCCGAAGCACAGCATAGGGGCCTTGCGCCCGGTCGGCAGGAGGGGCTTCAGCTTCGGTTCAAGAAGATAGCCGGCCTCATAGGAAAGATAGCCCGCAAGCCATTTCCCATCCGCATGGGCGTGTTGCATCGCCTCCCATGCATCATCGAATTCATCCGGCTCGTCGGCGCGGATGATGGTCGATGGGGCCGCGAAAAGCACGTCGCGGCCCGCCTTATCGTCCCGAAACAGGATCAGCGGTTTGTTACCCGTTCGGGTCACTGTCGCCTCAGTCTTCTATGGCTTCGAGTTCGTCGATGATGCCTTCGATCACCGACAGACCTTTGCTCCAGAAGTTCGGGTCGGTGGCATCGAGGCCGAACGGAGCCAGAAGTTCCGTGTGATGCTTGGTGCCGCCCGCTTTCAGCATGTCGAAATATTTCTGCTGAAAGCCCTTTTCGGAATTCTGGTAGACGGCATAGAGCGAGTTCACCAGACAATCCCCGAAAGCATAGGCATAGACATAGAATGGCGAGTGGATGAAATGCGGGATATAGGTCCAGAAG
Organism: Ochrobactrum teleogrylli; assembly: GCF_006376685.1. GTDB lineage: Bacteria > Pseudomonadota > Alphaproteobacteria > Rhizobiales > Rhizobiaceae > Brucella > Brucella teleogrylli. Next base: position 201,332 of record NZ_VEWL01000001.1, read on the forward strand.
GTCTCGTAGCCCGGATTGAGCCGCACCGCTTCGCCGAGGCTTTCGCGCTGCACATCCATCCAGATTTCACCGATGCGCTCCGACGTCAATTCGCCTTCGCGGCGCTCGGTGTGGATGCGGCGCTCGAACTGGTAGAAGGCGATCTGGCGCACGACCGTATTGATCATGTCTTCGGCCTTCTGGGCCAGCATGGCCTTGCGTTCGCGCTTGTCCTTCGTCCGCTCCAGCAGCGAACGGAAGGTCAGCATTTCGCCGAAGACCGAAGCGGTTTCGGCCAGCGTCAGCGGGGTGGAGGCCATCAGCGCGCCCTGACCGCCAGCCAGAACCTGATGCACGCCATGGCCCAGTTCATGGGCAAGCGTCATCACATCGCGCGGCTTGCCCATATAGTTGAGCAGAACATAAGGATGCGCAGATGGCACGGTCGGATGGGCGAAAGCGCCCGGAGCCTTGCCAGGACGCACTGGCGCGTCGATCCAGTTCTTGTCGAAGAAATCCTTGGCAATCGCGGCCATTTCTGGCGCAAAATTGCCATAGGCCGAAAGCACGGTATCGCGCGCTTCATCCCACGAAATCAGGGCCTGCGGGGTTTCCGGCAGTGGTGCGTTGCGGTCCCAGTTTTCCAGCTTGTCTAGGCCGAGCCACTTGGCCTTCAGCGCATAATAGCGGTGCGAAAGGCGTGGATAGGCGTCTTCGACTGCCTTGGCGAGCGCATCCACAACCTCGCGTTCCACGCGGTTTGCAAGGTGGCGACTGTCGGCAATGTCCTGAAAACCGCGCCAGCGGTCGGAAATTTCCTTGTCCTTGGCCAGCGTGTTGGTGATCAGCGTGAAGGTGCGCAGATTGGCGCCGAATGTCTTGGCGAGCGCTTCGGACGCCTTTTTGCGCACCGCGCCATCAGCGTCCTGCAACATGTTCAGCGTCGGTTCGATGGCGAGTTCCTGGCCGTCGATCTCGAAGCGCAGGCCCGACATGGTTTCATCAAACAGGCGGTTCCATGCGCCGAAACCGGTGATCGACTTTTCGTGGAAAAGCTGTTCCAGCTTGTCGTCGAGCTGATAGGGCTTGTCTTTACGCAGATCGGTCAGCCACGGGCGATAATGGCCGATTGCCGCATTGGCATCCATGGCCTTGTCGAGAATTGTATCATCGATGCGGTTCAGTTCGAGACTGAAGAAAATGAGATGCGTGCTGGCGTCGGTCAACTTCTGCTGTACGTCGCCGAAAAGCTTCATGCGCTTTGGATCGGTCGTGTCGCCGTAATAATAGAGCCCGGCATAGGAGGCGATGCGCCCCATCAGTTCGTCCAGCGCTTCAAACTGCTTGATCGCATCGGCAAAATTGCCGCCATCGGCCTTGGCCGCTTCAGCACCCAGCTTGCCCTTCCAGCGTTCTTCGAAGGAGGCTGAATCCTTCATCGCTTTCTCGATATCGCCCTTGAGCTGCGGGCTGTCGGCTGCCGGATAAAGATCGGCAAGGTTCCATTCCGGCAGTGTGCCGAGATCGGCCTTTGCGGTAGCGGCGCTATCGCCGGATGGGGCCAGAACCGGTACGGGAAGAAGTGCGTTGAGCGAAGCAGAGTCTGAAAAACGGGTCATAAGCATTCTCCTATTGGCCTTCTTCTCGCATGTCTTGCCGGGATCGCCAAGAGGGGCAACACAGCGGTACAACCGGTGTTATGTAAGCAGCCAATAAATTGTCAGTAACTTCCGCGATTACTTTTTGGGCGCTTCAAGCATTGAGTGTTTTTTAGCCGAAAATTTTGTGAAACTAGCGTCAGATACTGATTTAAGGTCTTGCAATTGTTGGCGGTTTGGCTCCAAATAGCGCGCCTGGAGCAGTAAACTTTTGTTGATTTTTTAACAGTTTAATGTGTCCGGGCGCGGGAACTCCACAGGTTGATTAAAGCTTTAATGGGCACGCGCATTCTCATAGCGGATGATGATCCGATTCACCGACGCAATATTGAAGCGATGGTCCAGCGCATGGGGTATCGCACGATCCTGGCTGACGGAGGCAATGGCGCGCTTGGTTTCGCGACGCAGCGCAAGGATATTGCACTGATCCTGCTCGACATGGCCATGCCGGACATGGATGGTCTCAGCGTTCTCGCCAAAATGCGCGATGTGGGCGTGACCATACCGGTGATCGTGCTGGTTCAGGGCGAAGACCTGAACAGGGCCTTGCAGGCGGTCAAGCTCGGTGCGGTGGATTTCGTGACTACGCCGGTGGTGCCCGAGCGCGTCCAGCTTTCGATTTCCAATGCGCTGAAACTTGATGCGCTCGCCCACGAGGTGCGGCGCAACCGTTCGCTCAGAACACATTTTCCGCTTTCCGACATCATTGCCAGAAGCTCCGATATGGAGCGGGCGATGGTCGCCGCACGACGCGCTGCCGCATTAGATGCGCCGCTTCTTCTCGATGGGGAACCAGGCAGCGGCAAGGAAACGCTGGCCCGCGCCATTTGCAGCGCTGGCGCGAGATGGCGCGAAACTTTCATCACCGTCGATTGCCGCACACTGACAACGGACAATGTGGACCAGATCCTGTTCGGCGCGCCGGAAAAGCCACGCATGGGCGGTTCCGCGATCACGGGGCCGGAGGGGGTTTTCGGCAAGCTGGCGAGTGCCGATGGCGGCACGCTTTATCTGGATGAGGTCGGGTTCCTGCCGCGTCATGCCCAGATGCGGCTCTATTCGGCCATGCAAACGGGGCAGTTCGAGGCGGCGGGCGTTCAATACCCGTTCAATGCGCGCGTCATGGCTTCCACGACGCAGCCGTTGAGCGATCTGGTGCATACGGGGCGGTTCCATCCGGGCCTTGGCCAGTTGCTGGGGTCGTTCATGTTGCCGGTTCCCGCCTTGCGAAACCGTTCAGAAGATATTCCGGTCCTGCTGCACCATTTCACGATGCGTTTTGCCAGCGAGGAGCGGCGCGGCCATATCACCGGCATTGCGCCGCATGTGCTGGAACGGTTGCGGGTCTATGATTGGCCGGGCAATGTGCGCGAGTTGAAGAATGCGGTTTTCCGCGCCGTTTTGCTGTGCGAGACCTCCGAGCTGACCATGGCGGATTTTGCCGAACTGATGAGCAATGTTGACGGCTGGACGGGTGCGCTCCAGACAGGCGCGAGGGTGGCGACGCATGCCAGTATCGCATCCGGCAGGGTCGCGCCCGGTGTCATCAGCGGCACCAATGCCGATGGCGAAGTGCGGACCCTTGCCGCCGCCGAAGAAGAAATGATCCGCTTCGCGCTGGCACATTACGACGGGCAAATCAGTGAAGTCGCGCGTCGTTTGGGCATCGGAAGGACCACGCTTTACCGGAAGCTCAAGGAATATGGCATTGATGTGACCTCCATATCCGGCAGGGGATTCGATGACGGTCAGGAGGGTGACAGCACCACTTTCCGGCGCTCCGCAGGATAATGAAATCAGTCTAAATATTTGAATTTCAATAGCTTCTAATCTTCGCCTTGGGGCGGAAAGAGTGCCTGTTGCCAATTAAAGACTGTTAATAATTTTTTTACCATAGCGAAAATAGATGCGCTCCTGTGTCTTTTTTGCCATGGTGTTTCCGCATTTGTTGTTCACTAAGCGTCCATTAACCATTAAATCCGACAATTGGATCTATGGCGGAACGAAGCGGATTTCGTGCGGCGCTCAGAAAAGGTCACTTGGAAAGAGAGCTGCGGGCGAGACCAATTGCAACTGTCGTGACTGACAGTTGCCGCGAGTTTCAGACTTGTAGCCTCTGGGGGCGGACAAAACGGTAAGGCGATACGATTCGATGAACAGCATATCGACCATGAAAGCGCGTTTCGCGAATGTCTGGAATAAAACCCGGATCGGTGCGACGACACGTCTGTCTCTCTCGTTTTCCCTTGTTGCGGCGGCAATCGCTTTTGTGGCTTCTCCCACGCAGGCTTCGGCTGAAACCCGCGCCCTCAAACTTTATTACGTCCATACCGGCGAGAAGGCGGAAATCGTCTTCAAGAAGAATGGCCGCTATGTGCCCGAAGGGCTGAAGCGCCTCAACGTTTTCCTGCGCGACTGGCGCCGCAATGAGCCGACCAAGATGGACCCGCGCCTGTTCGATCTGGTCTGGCAGGTCTATCAGTCCACCGGCTCGCGCGAATATATCAATGTGGTGTCGGCCTATCGCTCGCCTGCGACCAACGCTATGCTGCGTTCCAGCACGCGCGGCGTCGCCAAGAAGAGCCAGCATATGCTGGGTCGCGCGATGGATTATTACATTCCGGGCGTCAATCTGGCCAAGTTGCGCGGCATCGGCATGCGCTACCAGATCGGCGGCGTCGGTTATTATCCGCGCTCGGGCTCGCCTTTCGTGCACATGGATGTCGGCAATGTCCGCTCCTGGCCGCGCATGAGCCGTCGCGAGCTTCTGGCACTGTTCCCGGATGGCAAGACGGCCCACCTTCCGGCTGATGGCAAGCCATTGCCGGGCTATGAGCAGGCGCTGGCCATGATCGAGAAGCGCAAGGCCGGTGGCGGCGGCGAGGTCATGGTGGCCAGCAATTCGTCGTCCTCGCGCAAGAGCAAGACGCTGTTTGGCGCGCTCTTCGGCGGTGGTGCGGATGAAGAAGAAGATAATGGCGATGTCGCGGCGCCAGCGACTGCGCGTCCGGCGCGCGCCACGGCTCCGGCCAAGCAGGCTCCAGCCGCAGCGCCGGTGGAAGAAGCTCCGGCTCAGCCGCGGGAAACGATGATTGCCGCATTGCCAGCGCGTGAAGCGCCGGTTCCGATGCAGGCTCCGCGTCCTGAGACTGGTTTGAACGCTCAAACACTCGAATCGCAGGCGCAGACCGGCACTGTTGCCGAGCAAGGTGCCGCTGTCGTCGCCATGAATGTGCCGATCCCGGCGCGCAAGCCTGAAATGGCGCCGCAGGATGCCGTGGCGCTTGCCGCCGCCGATCCTGATGCGGCGGCCCAGGTGGCGGATGCTTCGCCGCTCATGACCGGCTTCGTGCCGATCCCGTCGGCCCGTCCGCAGCTTGAAGGCGACGATGCGCAGGCGCAGCTTATTGCAGCGGTTGTCCCGTCGCAGCGTCCGGAACGTCCGGGTGAGCACCCTGTCGCCACCGGTCAGGATGCAATTGCAGCGCTGGTCAATAATCACGACAATGATGCCGTGGCTGTGGCCGGTGCGGGTTCTTCGCCAACGAATCCGGGTGAAGCGGGTGCTTTGCCCCTGCCGCAGCAGGCACCGCGCGCCGAGCCCAACACCCAGCTCGCAATGCTATCCAAAAAGGATGAAATCGGTGAGCTGATCGCACCGCCGAGCGACGACGATTACGACTCCGAGCCGGTCGCCAAAGTGGAGATGAAGCCAGCTCCGGTTCAGACGGCTTCTCTGGCGCCTGTCGCGGCACCGGTTCAACCGGCAGCCCGCGCCAAGCAGCCTGCCTCAGTTGGCAAGGCGGTCGATACCGGCGTTCGCACCACCGCCAAGGGCGCACGGCGTGTTGCCAAAGCGTCTTCGGCAAAGCCGCGGGCCGTGGTTCAGCCGGCAGCCGTGCATAATGCAGAAATGGCAATGTCGTCGGAATCCATGGCGCAGAAGGCTCCGGTCACCAATCCGGTTCTGCGTAACGATGCGCTGCGCAGTGCCCCAGCAATGGTCTATACGGCTGGCTTCCAGCAGGGTGATCTGCCCAGCGAACGCGCAAACAAGTTCAGCGGCAACGCTGTGACCTTCCTGACGGTCGCAAAATTCACCGCAACGAACTGATTGCCGCAAAGGCATCAAAGAAAAAGGGGCCACGGAGGCCCCTTTTTTATGGTCGGTTTTAGAGCGGTTCCGGTTAAAACGGAATCGTGGAACCGCTCTATCTATTTGTTTTGACGCATTATCCGACACATCGAAGCAGGATCAGAAATCAGTCCAGTGGACTGATTTCCCTGCGTAGGCGCTACGCACTTTTGCTGGAAATGCTCTAGGAACCTCAGCCTTTCAGGCTGGCTGCATCACGTGCAAGCGTGGTGATGGCGTCCCAATCGCCAGCTTCCACGAGTTCCTTCGGGGCAACCCACGATCCGCCGACGCAAATGACGTTTGGCAGCGAGAGATAGGTTTTTGCATTGGCGAGGCTGATGCCGCCGGTTGGGCAGAAGAAGATTCCGGCCAGAGGAGACGAAAGCGCCTTCAGGAAAGATGCGCCACCGGCCTGTTCCGCCGGGAAGAATTTCAGATGCGTGTAGCCTTCTTCGCGCAGCGTCAGCATTTCGCTCGGCGTGATGGCGGCGGGCAAAAGCGGCACGTCGCTGTCATTGGCCGCGTCGACAATCTGTCTCGTCGCGCCGGGGCTGACGATGAAGCGCGAACCGGCCTTTGCCGCCTGTTCATATTGCTTTGCGTTGAGGATCGTACCGGCGCCGACGATGGCTTCAGGCACTTCATCAGCCACAGCGCGAATGGCTTCCAGCGCCGCTGCCGTGCGCAAGGTGATCTCGATGGCAGGAAGCCCACCTTTGGCCAGTGCGCGCGCCAGCGGCACGGCATGTTCTACCTTGTCGATCAGCAGCACCGGAATAACCGGCTGGCCTTTCATGACGGGGACGAGAAGATCGGTTTTCTGGGGCATCGGCTCGCTCGGCTGTTGGAGTATTTCGGCATATTCTGCGGAATGTGCAACGATTCCGCAAAAATGGACATGCACGCAATGTGATAAATCGATTTAAATATAAGAGGCTCACTTGTCCACAGCCGGGACAAGGTTGTTTTCAGGCCGCAGACTTGAAAGTACCAAGCTGTTTTAGCCAGCGCTGATAGGCGGCGGCCATGCGCGTGTCGTAATTGTTGCGGGCGAAAGCGGGGCCATTATAGCGTCTTGCGAAGCTGCGCCAGTCGCAGGCGCGCATGACGTCCACCAGCCCCGCCTTTTCGATGAAGCGCAGCATCAGCCGCACCTGACCGGCAACCGACCCGCGCGCTTCCGCCACCAGCGCATCGACCGAAGCAAAATCGAGCCATTCCCAATGCGCGCCCATGACCTGACCCAAACCCCAGGAGGTGGATTCCAGCGCGGCTTTCTTGTCGAGACCCATGGCGCGTTCCAGCAAAAGCCAACGGCCGCCTTGCGATTTCGGATTGGCGATCTTGCCAGCTTCCGGCGCGGACAGGCCGTTCTTGCGGGCATAGTCGCGGATACGCCCGGAAAGCCTGCGGTCGAAATAATGCCCTTCGAAACGGATTGCCGGTTCCTTTTGTCCATCCACATCGTAAAGCGCGCGACCGCCGCTTTCCACTTCCGCAACCGCCAGCAAGGCCGCCGGATCGATTTGCGCCAGTCTTGCCATGGCGGTCATCGCATCGATGGTCTGTTTGTCGAACATGCATTTCTCCTCTTGGACGGTGGTATTCGTGGCGATTTTCGCCGCATCCGGGGTCGCGAGGATAAAGTTGTCTTGAATTATCGGTGTCCGGGGATTAGTTGCGGGGTAGATTTTCAAAGAAGACACAAACGATGAGCAATTTGCCTTTCACCGTCGCCGCCCTCTATTGCTTTGCGCCGCTGCCGCAATATGAAAGCCTGCGCGAGCCGCTGGCGCAGCTTTGCTGTGGAAACGGCATCAAGGGAACGCTGCTTCTGGCTGCCGAAGGGATCAACGGAACTGTGGCTGGCACAGCCGAGGCGATTGAAAAGCTTGTCCAGCACATCACCGCCATTCCGGGACTCAGCCAGCCGGAACTGAAATATTCCCATGCAAGCGAAATGCCGTTCAATCGCATGAAGGTGCGGCTGAAGCGGGAAATCGTCACGATGGGCGTCGATGGTATCGATCCGCTGAAAAGCGTCGGCACCTATATTGCCCCGCAAGACTGGAACGCCCTGATTGCCGACGAAAATACGGTCGTTGTCGATACGCGCAACGATTATGAATATGCGATCGGTACGTTCGAGGGCGCTCTCGATCCGCAGACCAAGACTTTTCGCGAATTTCCGAACTGGGTAGAACAGAACCGCGATAAGCTGGAAGGCAAGAAGATCGCCATGTTCTGCACCGGCGGTATTCGCTGCGAAAAGGCGACGGCCTTTGTGAAAGGCCTCGGCTTTGACGAGGTCTTCCATCTGAAGGGCGGCATTCTCAAATATCTGGAAGAAGTCCCGCAGGAAGAGAGCATGTGGAACGGCGAGTGCTTCGTGTTCGACGAGCGCGTAGCCGTTGGCCATGGCCTGACCGAAAGCGACGTGGAGCTTTGCCGCGCCTGCCGTCGTCCGATCACGCCAGAGGACAAGCTCTCGAAGTTCTTCGAGGAAGGTATTTCCTGCGCCGGTTGCTATGATGAGCGCACGCCGGAAGATCGCGCCCGTTATGCCGAGCGTCAAAAGCAGATCGGTCTCGCCAAAGCGCGTGGACAACACAAGCATATCGGCAGTTGAGCCTTCTTTAGCCACTAGCCAAACAAGTTGCACCGCATTATGGTGACGCCGATTTCGGAACGAACTGAATTCGTTACGGAATTTTGGGCGGCTTTTGCATGGACGCCCGTGCATCAAGGGTCTGACGGCATCCGGGTCGCGTTTGCCTCCATCACACCCATCATCGCAAAAAAGCGCGCCGGTTCATTCCGGCGGATGATGGTGTTTGTCCGTTCAAACGGGCAATATGGAGGGTAGTCATGAAAAAACTTATCGCCGCATTTCTTATCACAATTGCCGCTGACACCGCTTCGGTCGCGCATGCCGCCGAAAAGGTAACGGTCTTTGCCGCCGCGAGCATGAAGGATGTGATCGAAGAAGCCGCCAAGCAGATCAAGGCCAAGGACGGCACGGAAGTGGTCGCTTCCTTCGCGTCTTCGTCGGTCCTGGCCAAGCAGATCGAACAGGGCGCACCGGCGCAGATTTTCATTTCCGCCGATCTCGACTGGATGGACTATGTCGAGAAGGCCAATGCCATCGACACGGCGTCGCGCAAGGTGATCGCAGGCAATGCGCTGGTTATCGCCACACAGAAGGATACGGCGAAGGCCGATGTCAAGGAACTGTTGAGCGCTGGCCGTTTCTCCATGGGCGATCCGTCCAACGTGCCTGCCGGTAAATACGGCAAGGCCGCGCTGGAAAAGCTCGATATCTGGAAAGATGTCGAGAAGAATGGCGTCTTCGCGGAGAATGTGCGCGTTGCCCTGCAATATGTCAGCCGTGGCGAAGTGAAGGCGGCCATTGTCTATGCTTCCGACCGCGCTGCAGCGCCCGATCTGGTGGAAGCCTACCGGTTCCCGGCAACCAGCCACGCGCCGATCCTCTATCCGGCGGCTCTCATTGAAAAGAATGAAAACGATGCCGCCAAGGCCTTCCTTGCTTTCCTTGAAAGCGATGCCGGTCAGGCGATCATCAAGGACAAGGGCTTTGTCGGCGCTGCGGAGGCGGGCAAGTGATGATGGAAGTTGGCGTCTGGCCGATTGTGCTGCTGTCACTCCGGGTTGCCGGAATTGCCATCCTCGTCGCTTTGCCAGTCGCGTTCCTTGTCGCATGGATTCTTGCTCGGTTCGATTTTCCGGGCAAATCTCTGGCGCAGGCGCTTGTGACCATGCCGCTGGTTCTGCCGCCGGTGGTCACAGGCTATCTGCTGTTGATCCTGTTCGGTGCAAGAGGGGCGTTCGGCGCACCCATGCAGGAATGGTTCGGCCTGTCCTTTTCCTTTCGGTGGACCGGTGCTGCTCTTGCCGCCGGTGTCATGGCGTTTCCGCTGCTCGTCCGTCCGATCCGCCTGTCGATTGAAGGGCTGGATCGTGGGCTTGAAGAAGCGGCGCGGACATTGGGCGCCAGCAGGCTTGTGGCCTTTTTCACCGTGATCCTGCCGCCGCTTTTGCCGGGCGTTCTGGCGGGTGCCGTGCTTGGTTTTGCCAAGGCGCTGGGTGAATTCGGCGCGACCATCACCTTTGTTTCCAATATTCCCGGCGAGACGCAAACCCTCTCGCTTGCGATTTATGCTTTGATGCAGACGCCATCGGGCGACGCTGAAGCCTTCCGACTGATTGCCATATCGGCTGCGATTTCCATCATAGCCGTCGTGCTGTCCGAATGGTTGCAGCGCAGGCTTGCCGGAGATGCCAAATGAGTGGGCTCTTTGTTTCCATTAAGGGCCGTAATGGCAAATTCGCCGTTGAAGCCGATTTTGCAGCGGGTGGTGGCGTGACTGCGCTATTCGGGCATTCGGGGGCGGGCAAAACCACGCTTTTGAAGATGATCGCCGGAACGTTGCGCCCGGAAAGCGGTCGCATCGCGGTTGGCGATTTTGCGCTGTTCGACGCCGATAAGGGCATTGATCTGCCACCGGAGAAGCGGCGCATCGGCTATGTCTTTCAGGAAGCCCGCCTGTTTCCGCATATGAGTGTCAAGCGCAACCTGACCTATGCGCGCTGGGCGGGACACCGACAGGCCACGCGCAATTTCGATGAGGTGGTAACGCTTCTCGGCATCGAACAGCTTCTCGACCGTCGCCCAACGACGTTATCGGGCGGCGAGCGCCAGCGTGTCGCTATTGGCCGGGCGCTGTTGTCAGATCCGGCACTACTGCTGCTGGACGAGCCGCTTTCCTCGCTGGATCATGCGCGCCGACAGGAGATATTGCCCTTTATCGAGCGGTTGCGTGACGAAAGCCGTGTGCCGGTTGTCTATGTCAGTCACGAAATAGACGAAGTGGCGCGGCTTGCCGATGAGATCGTGCTTCTTTCCGGCGGCAAGGTGACGGCGAGCGGCGGGGCGGCTTCGATATTTCCGCTGATCGATGAAGGCGATGGAGCCGGCGTGCTGCTTGAAGGCACGGTCGCCTCTTATGATGAGAGCTACAAGCTGGCGGAAATCGACCTTGGTGGCGCGTCGTTCCAGTTGACGGATACGGGGCTGAAACAGGGTATGCATGTGCGACTGCGCGTGCGGGCGCGGGACGTTTCTCTGGCGCGTCAGGCGCCAGACGCAATCAGCATTCGCAATGTGCTGCCGGTCATCATTACGGGCATCGAAGCAGGCGAGGGGCCGAACGCGCATGTCTCCCTCGACTTTCAGGGGCGGCATCTGGAGGCGCGTCTGACGCGCCGCTCGGTGGACGATCTGGGCTTGCGGGCAGGCGAACGGGTGGTTGCCTTGGTGAAGGCTGTCTCGGTGGACCGGGCTGCCATTCGGTAAAAATGAAACGGCTACAATAATCTGGTTTGCGTGGCACTGCTTTTATGCTCCTGTCTTGCTGACTGGGAGAACAACATGACTGATTTGCAGAACTGGACGCCACGCCCGAAACCTGAACGCAAAGTGCTGGAAGGGCGCTATGTGCGCCTTGAACCGCTCGACCCGCAAAAGCATGGCGACGAGCTTTTTGCAGCGTCGTCGGTGACTGACGCCGACCAGCGTTTCACCTGGTTGTTCGAATTTCCACCCGCAACCCGCGCGGAATTCGAGCCTTGGCTGGACAAGGTGTCAAAAAGCGAGGACCCGTTGTTCTTCGCCGTCATCGACAAGGCCAGTGGCAAGGTGGCCGGTCGCCAGACCCTGATGCGCATTGATCCTGTGCATGGCGTGATCGAGATCGGCAATATCTATTGGGGGCCGCTGATTTCGCGCAAGCCCGCGGCAACGGAAGCGCAGTTTCTGTTCATGCAATATATCTTCGATGAGCTTGGCTATCGTCGTTATGAATGGAAGTGCAACAACGACAATGCGCCGTCCAAGCGCGCAGCGGAGCGTTTCGGCTTTACCTTCGAGGGGATTTTCCGCCAGCATATGGTGGCCAAGGGCAAGAACCGCGACACGGCCTGGTATTCGATCCTCGACAGTGAATGGCCTGCGCTCAAGAAAGCCTATCAGGCATGGCTTGCACCGGAAAACTTTGATAGTGACGGCCAGCAGATAAAGAGATTTGAGGAGTTCCGAAATCTTGGCTGAACCGCAGAAAAGCCATCCGGCCATCGCCGCCGCCGTCATCCTGATCGGTTTCGGGGTACTCGCTTATTTTGTGCCGAGCATCATGCTGGCACTGGGCGCGCGCTCGCATGTGGCCGCCGCAATCTTCGCGATTGTTTTCGTGCTGGGTTTCTTCGCCATTTTCTGGCTGCGCTCACGCCGCCAGAAAAAGCAACGATAGACCCAACTCCAGTCAGTGCAGGTCCTTTGTATAGACGAATTTGGGCATGCTCCAGTTGAAGCGCAGCGCCAGAAGTCGCAGAACAAGCCCGGCCGCCATCGCCACGAAGGCGGCGGGACCGTGCGGCACATTCAGATATAGGCCGCCGAGAAAAATGCCGCCGGTGACGACTGACACGGTGGCGTAGAGCTCCGAGCGGAACAGCAGTGGCACATCGTTGCACAGCACATCCCGCAACACGCCGCCGACGCAGCCGGTGATCATGCCTGCTGCAATCACGATGATGATCGGCATATTCATGCCAAGCGCCACGCCGCAGCCAATCACCGTGAACACCACCAGGCCGATAGCGTCGAGGAAAAGGAACATCTGCCGCAGGCGATGCATATGGCGCGCGATGAGGATGGTGGCCAAAGCAGCAAAACCGGTGATCACCAGATAGCTCGGATGCTGCACCCATGACAGCGGATGATGATCAAGCAGAACATCGCGTACCGACCCGCCGCCAAGGGCGGTTACACAGCCAAGCAGGAACACGCCAATCCAGTCCATTTCCCGACGCCCGGCGGCCAGCGCTGCTGTCATGGCTTCGGCGACAATGGCCGTGATATAGAGCACGTGAATGAGTTCTTCGCTTGCCGCGCCGCCCATACGTTTTTCCTCGTCTGATTGCTCAGGCGCAGTATTGGCCTCTATACGGATAAGATTTGATAAACAAAGCCGATAATGCCGACTAACGGAGCGGATGCCGTGAGGGCTAGTAAAGCTTCAACGGTTGGATTTGTGGATGCTCGCAAAAATATTGGCCGCGAGATAGCTTTCATCGAAGCTGCAAATCTGCATGAGCGCCGTCCGGTTGAGGAATTTCACCTCATTGTTCCGGAAGGTCAAGAGATTGTCCTCCCGCAGTTCGCGGAGCATCCGGTTGGTGTGGATCGGCGTCAAGCCGAGCGCATCGGCCAGTTCGCTCTGGGTGATGGGGCAATAGAAGCCGTTCTCGTCGCCGGTGCCATTGGCCCGCGCGCGATAGCCCAGTTCAAGCAGAAGATGTGCAACGCGCGAAACTGATGCGCGTCGTCCCAGACTGATCAGATGTTCCAGCAGGATGGTGCGCTGGCGCGCCGTCATCTCCATGAAAGCCATGGCCAGACGCGCCGATTTCAGCATGTTTTCAACCAGCGTATCGAGGTTGATTTCCAGCACCGAAATGTCAGTGATTGAAAACAGCGTGTAATAGTTGAAGCCCAATCCCGTGCGGAACCCCAAAAGGTCGCCCTTCATAGGAAAGTCGAGGATCTGCCTGTCGCCATTCGGCAGGTCGCGATAGATGCAGCACCATCCGCTATTGATTATAAGCACCGAATTCGTCCAGTCACCCTGTCTGGATATGATCGTATGTGGCGCATAGTGCCTGGTCGAAACCGGCATCGATCGCAGAACATTCAGGTCATTCGCCTCGAAGGTCGCATCGATGGGTGGGTTCTTGAGAAGATTGAGCAGCGTGTTGTCTTCGTTATTCAGCCCCATCGGCGTTACCAGGTGCGTGGTTTGGAATATCAGGATGATTGCCCGGCTCGTCCTGCACGAAAAGCGTCATATTCGATGACCAAGCTTCCGTGAGGGGCAATGATTTTGCAAGAGGGCATTTTCTACCACTAATTGGGTAGAATAACGGATACACCCTAAACCATATTTCTATTCGCCCGTTAATCTAGGTTAATGACAGCCCGGGGGAGTTCGGCAATAATTTAGAAAAATAAGAAATATACAAGATCTTAGGGCGACTGAATACAATCATAAAATAGAACACGATGTAATCCTTGTGTTTAATTGCGATTAAACATGGAAGAGGGTTGCGTTCTTAAAAGATTCAGAGGGCGTTAAAATGAATATTTCTGCACAGTTCAAGGATAAGGACGAGAGCCTCAACTCTCGCAATGTGTATGGGGGCCGCGTTGCTGATCAGCGTGACTTTACCAAGGAAAGGGAACAGTCCCTGATCGTCATCATAGACAGCCGCGCCTTGGATCGCGAATGTCTGGCGCATGGACTGACCAATAATTGCGCCGATATGGCCATTGCAACCTTCAGTTCCTTCGAGCAATGGCAACATCAGCGTCGCAGCCGGACCGCTGCCGCTGTTCTCTTCAATGTGGGCGGGCAGAAAGTATCCGATCCGGCGGTCGGCAATTATCTGAAATCACTCGTTTCCGAATGCGCGCCTGCGCCGGTGATCATCCTTGCCGACAAGGAAGAAATATCGCAAGTCGTCCGCGCGCTGGAGCATGGCGTGAAGGGCTATATCCCCACCTCGGTCAATCTCAATGTCTGTATCGAAGCTTTGCGTCTCGCCATGGCGGGCGGCACTTTCGTCCCGGCGAGCAGTGTTCTGGCGCTGCGCCATGCAACCGACACGGGCGCGCAGCGTATTCAGCCGCTGGGCGGCATGTTCACACAGCGGCAGGCCGAGGTCGTCAATGCGTTGCGTCGTGGCAAGGCCAACAAGATCATCGCCTATGAGCTCAAGCTGCGCGAAAGCACGGTGAAAGTGCATATCCGGAATATCATGAAGAAGCTCAAGGTCACCAACCGCACGGAAGTAGCCTGCATCATCAACGAGCTTTTCCCTTCGGAAACTTCATTTTCCGACCTGCAATAGCCGTCCAATCCAAGCTGATCCTCCCGTGAAGGAGCATTGTTGTGATTATCTCCGACGTTTCATCAGGAAGCGCGCGGCAGCCGGTTGCCGACCTTCTGGATACTGTCAAGCGCAGAAGACTGATGCTGACCGTGCCCATTCTCGTGGGCATAGGGGCCGGTTTCCTCGGCTATATGAATGCCCCGGTCTCTTACGTCTCGGAGGCCGTGGTTGTTCTGGACATGCGCCGTCTACAGGCGCTTCCAAGTGAAAGCGCCATCACGCCGCTGCCGCAGGATAGCCCGGTTTTGCGCTCCGAGCTTGATATCATCAATTCGCGGATGATGGCGCGTAAGGTCATCGATATCCTGAAGGCGGACGGCTTCACGGTGCCGCCCGCGGCGGCGCAGGATAGCGATCCGGCGACACAGGAGCGGCAGCAGATCGACCTTCTGCTGTCGCGGTTGCAGGTTACCAATGACGGTCGTTCCTATACGATCTTCATTTCGTATCGTGCATCCGATCCGGTCTATGCGGCCAAGGTCGCCAATGCATTCGCGACCGCCTATCTCGACCATCAGGTGGATGTGCAGCAATCGGCGGCCAAGCGCGTCAGCGAATGGCTTGGCGAAAAGCTGGTCACATTGCGCAACGATCTTGAAACCGCCGAACGGGCGGCGGAAGATTTCCGGCAGAAATCCGGTCTGGCAGGCGATCAGGGGCAGATGACCTTTCAGGCGCAGCGCGTTGCGGCCTTGAATACGGAGATTGTGGCGGCAACCGGGGCTGTGTCGTCCGCAGAAGCCCGGTTGCAGACCGCGCAAGCTCTGAAAGGCAGCAGCGATGCGCCGGCCCTGGCAGAAGTTTTGGCCTCGCCGGCCATCCAGCAATTGCGTAATGAAGAGGCGCGTGTTGAACGCCAGCTGGGCGAGCTGCAATCGAACGGTGCTTTGAAAAGCGCCGAGATTCCGGTTTTGACGGCAGAGCGGGATGCGCTGCGACAACAGATTGTCGGGCAGGTCGATCAGATCGTGCAGAGCCTTGGCAATGAAATCCAGATCGCCCGGCAAAGGCGGTCAAGTCTCGAAGAGGCGCTGAAAGCCGCTGAAGCGGACCTTGCCAGCGCCAATCAGGCGCAGGTAACGGCGGCGCAGCTCGACCGCGAAGCTAATGCCAGCCGCGTTGTCTATGAAAGTTATCTGACGCGGTACAAGCAGCTGATCGAGCAGGACGGTATCGCCTCGGCAGAAGCGCAGCTTATTTCCAGCGCCGAACCGGCGATGGCCAAGGCAAGCCCGAAACTGATCAACTGGCTGCTGCTCGGCATCGGCTTGGGCGGGCTTTTTGCCGTTGCGGGTGCGATGCTGAAGGAGACCTTCGATCGGATCAGACCGGCGCAGACTTCATCGCTCGCTTTGCCGGGAATTCCGGCGGCAACCTTGCTGCCCAATACGCCGCGCCTGACCGTACCTTTGCTGATCAATGGCGGGCTGGACCCGGCCAGCGCTTTCGGGCGCGCAATCAAGTCCGTGCACGATCGTCTGCGGGCGTTGACGCGAGGACGCGATTCACTCGCTCTATCCGTCATTTCCCTGTCCGATACCGACGGCAAAAGTCTGGTAATCACGGCGCTGGCACAGCAATTTGCCGCGAGCGGTGTTTCGATAGCGGTGATTGATGCGACCAATGGCCAGTCCGGCCTTTGTGCGGCTTTCGGTCTGCCTGTTGGTGATTTGCAGCCACCCGCTACAGCCAAAAAGCTGAGTGGTGCGGCACTGATTCACGATCATGGCTCGGGCATCGATATCATCAGACCGCATCGACCAGCCCCGGAAGGCGACTGGCTGGGCGGGCTCATTGCGCAGCTGCGCGCCGATCACAAGATCATCCTGGTGGATTTGCCGCCCTTCAAGGAAGACAAGCGGTCGGTTCTGATGTCGCGCGCCACGGATACAGCACTTCTTGTGGTCAGCGATGACCGGCGCGATTCCGGTGCAACCAATGCGCTGGTGCAAACGCTGGCCTCTTTTGGCCGCAAGCCCGCGCTTGCCGTCGTCAGTCAGGCCCCGGCGATCTACACGGGACGGGTGGCCGACATGTTGGCGACAGCCCGTGCCCTGCTGTCGGCGCTATTCAAGCGTGGCCGGTCTGTGCCGGACCCGACCCAGAGACAGATATAGGAGGGGGAGCCATGCCAAAGATCATAGATAGGCACCGCTTCGCCCGTCATTTGCAGGCATCGGTGTTTTCCGCCGCGCTGTTGTTCGGCGCGGGCAATCTGGCGCTGGCCGAGGGGCAGATTTACCGCGTCGGAGCGAATGACGTGCTGCAAGTCACGGTTTATGGCCAACCTTCCCTCACCGGGCTCTATCCCGTCGATGTGGATGGCAATATCGGTTACCCGGTTGTCGGCAACGTTTCCGTGCGCGGACTGACGACGATTGAAATCAGTCAGAGGATCGCCGCATCCCTGTCGCAGCATATTCCGGGTCTGACGGTGACGGCGACGATCAATCAATATGCGCCGGTCTTTGTTGTCGGCGATATCAAGTCGCCCGGCAAATATGAGTACAGGCCGGGTATGGTCGCGCTGGAACTGATGGCGCTCGGCGGTGGCGCGGGCAAGGGCGAAGCGCCCGCCATGACCGCAGGGATGCAGCTGATCGCTGCACAGCAGGAATATTCCGATCTGCAATTGCAGATTGCCGCCCAGACAATCCGCCGTGCGCGCCTGGCTGCCGAATTGCAGGGGGGCGAGTTCGACTACACTCCATCGCAGCAATCCAACGTATCGAAAGACGATCAGGTGATGGTCCAGCATATGCTGGAAGGCGAACGCACGCTGTTCGACGTGCGCCGCACCAATATGAAAGCCGAGCGGCAGGCGCTGGAAGCGCAGGTCGCAAGTTATGGCGACGAAATCCGCACATTGCAGGAAAGCATCAAGCTGCATGATTCCGAAATCCAGCTGTTGCAGGAAAATGTAGATTCCAGCCGGTCGTTGGTCGATCGTGGCCTTGCCGCCAAATCGAACCTGCGTGATCAGGAACGTGACCTGTCGGCGACCCGCCGCGATGCGCTGGAGCTGGCGTCATTTCTGGCGCGGGCGCGGCAAAACCAGCTCGCCGTGCAGCAGCGTATCGCCAATCTGGAAGAGGTCCGGCGCAGCGATGCGGCAACCAGCTTGCAGGAGGTCGATCTCAATCTGGCGCGGATGGAGCGGCGCAGCGGCGCGCAAATCCAGACCATGGCGGAAATCGCCAAGTCTTCCGGCAATATCTCATCATCCGATATGCGCAAGAAGCTGATCTTCACGATCAGCCGCAGCGTCAATGGCTCGTTTCAGGACATCGTCGGCAACGAGCGGACGGAAATCAAACCGGGCGATATTCTGCGTATCGAACTCGATATGAGCAAAATCAACACGTCGCCGTCGTAGTGAGCCGTTTCCCTCATCCTGAGGAGCCGCCGCAGGCGGCGTCTCGAAGGAGGCGAAACGGCTGGCAAACATATCAATTTCCATCTGGAACCCTCGTGCTTCGAGACGGCGCTGCGCGCCTCCTCAGCATGAGGGTGTGGGCGATAATGGGTGAAACAGTTCCTCTATGCCGCGACGGCTTCAGCGCTTTCTTCCACCCAGGCGGAATAGACGGCGCGCAGGCCATCTTCGAGGCTGATGCGTGGCCTCCAGCTGAGTGCGGCCATGCGGGATGTATCGAGGAACTTGCGCGGCGTGCCATCCGGCTTGCTCAGATCATGCTCGAACCGGCCCTCATAGCCCACGACGCGGGCAATCAGCAGCGCCAGATCCTTGATCGATATTTCCTCGCCGGAGCCGATATTGACCGGCTCGAACCCATGGTGAAACTGCAAGAGATGCAGGCAGGCATCCGCCAGATCGTCCACATGCAGGAATTCGCGCAGCGGCGTGCCGCTGCCCCATAGGGTCACCTGTTCTGCGCCCATGACTTTCGCTTCATGGATCCGGCGCATCAACGCCGGTAACACATGCGACGTGTTCAGGTCGAAATTATCATTCGGACCGTAGAGATTGGTTGGCATTGCCGTCATGAAGCGATCACCGAACTGGCGCGCGCAGGCCTCGGCATATTTCAGCCCGGCAATCTTGGCGATGGCATAGGCTTCATTGGTCGCTTCAAGCGGCCCGGTCATCAGGGCGTCTTCGGTCAGCGGTTGCGCCGCGTCGCGCGGGTAGATGCAACTGGACCCTAGCCAGAGAAGGCGTTCCACGCCGGTCTGGTGCGCGGCGTGGATGACATTCATGCCGATGGCGAGATTGTCATAGAGAAAATCGGCGGGGGATTGCGCATTGGCAAGAATACCGCCGACATGGGCCGCCGCAATGATGATGACATCAGGTTTGCGCCCGGTAATGAAGTTCTCGGTTGGTCCCTGACGGGTCAGGTCCAGCGCGCTGTGCGCTGCAGTGATGATGTCGCAATCCGTGCCGTGCAGGCGGCGCAGGATGGCCGAACCGACCATGCCGGTATGCCCGGCGACGAAAATCTTCTTGCCTGCCAGCGAATAGACCGGTTCTGCGGTCCCGTTAATGTCCAAAGAAGTCATTGCGCCCAGCCTCCCGCATGATATTGCGCAAATCCCAATCCACCATTTCCGCGACAAGGCTGTCGAAGCCGGTCGTGTGCTGCCAGCCGAGGCGGCTATGGGCTTTCGATGCGTCGCCGAGCAAGAAATCCACTTCGTTCGGGCGGAAATAACGCGGGTCGATCTCGATCAGGCAGTTGCCGGTCTTCCGGTCAATGCCGATTTCCTCCACGCCATCGCCCTTCCATTCAATCTGCTTGTCGACGGCCTTGAAGGCATGTTCGACAAATTCACGCACCGTATGGGTTTCGCCGGTGGCGAGCACATAATCATCCGGTGTCTCTTCCTGCAGGATGCGCCACATGCCCTCCACATAATCGCGGGCATGGCCCCAGTCGCGGCGGGCATTCAGATTGCCAAGACGCAGCTTGTCCTGCAAACCGCGCTCGATGGCCGCGACGGCGCGGGTGATCTTGCGGGTAACGAAAGTCTCACCGCGCAGCGGGCTTTCATGGTTGAACAGGATGCCGTTCGAGGCGTGGAAACCATAGGCCTCGCGATAATTCACCGTGGTCCAATAGGCATAGAGCTTGGCCGTTGCATAAGGGCTCTGCGGCATGAACGGCGTATGCTCGTTCTGCGCATTTGGCGAGGAATTGCCGAAAAGCTCGGAGGTTGAAGCCTGATAGAAGCGGCTTGTCTTGCCAAGGCCGAGAATACGGATGGATTCCAGCAGGCGCAGCGTGCCGAGCGCATCCGTATTGGCGGTGTATTCCGGCGTTTCGAAACTAACCTGCACATGGCTTTGCGCGCCGAGATTGTAGATCTCGTCGGGGCGCACTTCCTGTATGACGCGGCATAGATTGGTGGCGTCGGTCAGGTCGCCGAAATGCAGGCGAAAGCGCACGTCTTCTTCGTGCGGGTCCTGATAGAGATGGTCGATACGCCCGGTGTTGAACGAGGACGAACGCCGCTTCAGACCATGAACGCGATAGCCCTTCTTGAGCAGAAGCTCACTCAGATAGGCGCCATCCTGGCCGGTAACACCGATGATGAGCGCGGTTTTCTCACGCTGATTATCATGCAAGCTATCGTGCAATCTATCGGTCAAGGGACTGCCCTCCGTCCTGAATATCCATGAGACCATGTTACCGATTTCGTGTCGCGGCAGAACGGCTCCAAAACGGCAAGCACGGCTGTGCCTAACCCTCTTCGGGTGAAGCGGTGATGGTGTCCGCCATGGCCCGATGCACCCAAAGAGGTAGGCACTTCGCCCGCTTGGCGTGCCGCCCATGCCTTTGGGTTCCTTGCGATGAACGACCCGCTGTTGCGATGCTGCTTCCATGAGGTCGAAAAGACGGGAGACGGGGCTCATGCGCGTTGTGCTTGCCAATCGTTATTTTTATCCGGACCAGTCCGCGACAAGTCGCATGGTCACCAGTCTGGCGCGGACGCTTGTGGGTGAGGGCATTGAAACGGCGATTCTGACCAGCCGAAGTTTCCATGACAACCGCAGGGAAACCTTGCCTGCGCGTGAGACGATTGATGGTGTCGATGTGCATCGCATCTGGACATCAGGCTTCGGTCGCGGAAAACTGGCCGGGCGGGCGATCGATTATGCCACCTTCCATCTTTCCGCTGCGGCCTGGTTCGCGACCCATGCCCGCAAGGACGATATCTGCGTGATCTGCACCGATCCGCCCTTGCTATCGGTTTCGGCTGCATTGCCGATCCGGCTTCGGCGGGCAAAGCTCGTCAACTGGGTGATGGACCTATTCCCGGAAACGGCAATCGAGCTTGGACTGGTCAAATCGGGCAGCGCATCGGCAAGGCTGACGCTGGCGCTGCGCAACTGGTCCATGCGCCAGTCGGCACTGACCATCTGCCCCATTGAGCGCATGTCGCGCTATCTTGCTTCAACGGGCATAGCGCGCGAGAATTTGAGCGTTGTGCATCACTGGGCGGATCGCAACGAGATCATGCCGGTAGCCCCTTCGGAAAATCCGCTGCGCCGCGCATGGGGGCTGGGACGAAAATTCGTCATCGGCTATTCTGGCAATTTCGGACGGGCGCATGAATTCCAGACCGTTCTCGATGCAGCCGAGCGGCTGAAACATATGAAAAGCGTTGTTTTCCTGATGATCGGCGAGGGGCAGCAGCGAGGTTTTGTCGAAAGCGAAGTCAAGCGACGCGGCTTGACCAATGTGGTGATGAAGCCGTTTCAGCCTGTCGAAAAACTGTCCGAAAGTCTTGGCGCCGCCAATGTCCATCTGGTGTCACTTAAGCCAGAACTGGAACATTGCATCGTGCCGAGCAAATTTTATGGGGTGCTGGCAGCGGGGCGTCCGACAATCTTCATTGGCGACCCCGATGGCGAGATAGGTTCCATCGTTCGTGATTTCGAATGCGGCGCAGCATTGCGCCCAGGCGAGGTGGACCGTCTGGTCGAGGCCGTTTTGCATATGCGCCATTCGGCGGTTGGCCGCATGACCATGGGTAACAATGCACGCTATCTGATGGAAACCGCCTATTCCCGCGAATATGGCGCGGCCATGTGGCAATCGGCGGTGGGGCGTCTGGAAGAAAAAAGCGTGCCGGCAGCAATGCCGGTTCTGGATCGCAAATTCCAGTCGGGAGAGCTTCAATGATGGATGGCTCAGTTGTCGTCAGCCAGCTTGGGGCGCGTATGCATTATGCCGTACCACGCATTTTTGCCGACCGGCAAAGGCTCGCGCATTTTTATACCGACATTTGCGCCTTGCAGGGCTGGCCGCGTCTGTTGAACGGTCTGCCGCCCACCATGCTTCCAACCGCCGTGCGGCGGTTGATCGGGCGTGCGCCGCAGGGCATCCCGCAGGAGCGGATGACGACTTTTCCGGGCTTCGGCCTGCATTCCGCCGTGCGCAGGCTCGCCAACCAGACCGGGCCGAAATCGACCGCCAACGCCATCTGGGCCGGACAGCGATTTGGGCAATTGGTGGCGGACAGCGGTTTTCACGGGGCAAGCGGGGTTTATGCTTTCAGCGGTGAGGCGCTGGAGCAGCTGACCGCTGCGCGACAGGCGGGATTATGGACCGCTGTGGAGCAGATGATCGCGCCGCGCACGGTGGTGGATCAATTGGCCTGCGAAGAGGAAGTGCTCAATCCCGGCTGGCATATGTCCGCTGCCGACGATGTGCATGCCGATGATTTTGCAGCACGCGAAAGGGCCGAATGGGCCATTGCTGACGCGGTGGTCTGCCCGTCGGACTTTGTGGCGCGCCATGTGATCGAGGCCGGATGCCAGCCGGATAAGGTGGTGGTCGTGCCTTATGGCGTCGACAAACGCTTTCCGCTCAATCAATCGCCACGCGCGCCGGGGTCGTTGCGGGTGCTTACGGTCGGTGCAGTCGGGCTGCGCAAGGGCTCGCCCTATGTCGGCGCGGTTGCGAGGGCTGTGCGGGATGTCGCGCAGTTTCGCATGGTCGGGCCGATTGACGTGCAGCCGGAAGCTGTTGCGACCCTGTCGGCCAGCGTGGAGCTGACCGGCCCGATCCCGCGCAGCGAAATGCAGGCGCAGTTCGAATGGGCGGATGTGTTCCTGTTGCCATCGCTTTGCGAAGGGTCGGCCACCGCCGTCTATGAAGCGCTGGCGGCAGGCTTGCCGGTCATTTGCACGGACAATACCGGCAGCGTCGTGCGGCATGGCATTGATGGCTACATTGTGCCGATACGCGACGTGGCCGAGACGGCGGAAATTCTCAAACAACTGACTGGCAATCCGGCCATGCTGGCACGGATGAGCGACAGCGCACGTGAGCGCGCCGCCGATTATACGGTGGCGCGTTATGGCGAGCGTCTTGTCGCAGCCCTTTCGCAGCACACACGGAGATTGGCGGCATGAAGATTGTTCACGTCATCGGTTCCTACGATCCCGCCAAAGGCGGCCCGCAGGCGGTCATTGTCAGGCTGGCGGCGGCGCAGGCAGCACTTGGACATAGCGTGACGATCGTCAGCTATAGCGATGAAGACGTGAACCGCCGCGCGGCCAAGGCCGCCGAAACCATACCGGATTTCGACAAGGTGCAGACGTTATTGCTTCCGATGCCCGATCTGCGGGAAATGCTGTTCGGAAGCCGGGCGGCAAAGGCTATGGCGCCGCTAATCCGTGCGGCGGATTTTGTGCATCTGCACGGTGTCTGGGAAACCAATCTGCTGCGGGCTTCCATGCTGTGCCGTCGCTTCGGCGTGCCATACTGCATCTGTTGTTGCGGCATGCTCGATATGTGGAGCATGCAACAGCGATCGTGGAAGAAGAAACTGGCGCTGGCGCTGGCCTTTCGCCGGATGCTCGATGGCGCGGCCTTCATTCAGGCGCTCAATCGTGATGAAATCGAGCTGATGCGACCCTTGGGGCTGAAGCCGCCAAGCCTGATCATTCCAAATGGCATTTTCCTCAATGAAGTCGAAGGTGACGCTGGCGCTGACGACAGTGCAGCACTGGCAAAACTGCCGAACCGGCGCTTTGTGCTGTTTCTGTCGCGCCTGCATTACAAGAAGGGTCTCGACATTCTGGCCGATGCCTATCGCCGGATTGCACCGATCCTGCCAGATGTCGATCTCGTCGTTGCGGGGCCGGATGGCGGTGCTGAGCATGATTTTCGCGAGCAGATCCGCCAATATGGGCTGGAAAAGCGTGTGCATCTGGTTGGCGGGCTTTATGGCCCGGACAAGATCGCTGCGCTGAAACGGTCAGCCTGTTTTTGCCTGCCAAGCCGGCAGGAAGGTTTCAGCGTCGCCATAACCGAGGCGCTTGCCTGCGGTGTGCCGGTGGTGATCACCGATGCCTGCCATTTTCCGGAAGTCGCCGAGGCGGGAGCGGGCGTGGTCTGTGCTGTGGATGCCGAAGCCGTTGCGGCTGGGCTGATGCAGATTCTGGACGACCCGACGCGGGCGGTCTGGATGGGCGAGGCGGGCCATAAGCTGGTTCGGGACAATTACACCTGGCCGCGCATCGCGCTGCAAACCATCGATGCCTATCAGTCCTATCAAAAGCGCAAGACAGGCTCGATCATGGGCGGAAATGGCTATAGCCTTATCCGCGAGCGCCGGATGGGGCCGGTTTAACCAGCCCAATCACACGGCTTTTCGTCTTTGCCGTACCGCTTTTGCCGGGTTTCCGGCATAAACCGTCCATGGTTCCATATCGCGGAAACTGACGCCGCGTGCGCCAAGCACTGCGCCTTCACCCACATTCACACCGGGACCGACAAACGCTTCAGCGGCGATCCATCCATGCGGGCCGATATGGATCGGCGATGCCGTGAGCGGAAAATCGGCGCGGTCGATATCGTGGCCCGCCGTGCAGAGATGCGCGCCTTGCGAGATGATGGCAAAGGGCGCCAGCGTGACATTGGCGACATTGTAGCAGTGTGCGCCGGGACCAAGCGAGGAATGCGCGCCCATGATGAGATTGCCCGGCCACCAGATGCGCGCGCTGCCGCGCACGATGGCAGTCTTGTGGATTTTTGCGCCGAACAGCCGCAGCACCATGCCGCGCCAGCGCCAGAAAAACGAGGGCGTCCAGGCCGCAAGCGCCAGCCATGTCATTTGCCAGCCAAGACGCTGCAGCCGGTGTTGCAAGGTGAATGTCGCCCCGCCTTCCAGCGGACGCGAGGCATCCTTTCGTCCCGCAATGGGCGCTGCGGATCGGGGACGGGGGTGATTGGGCATGGCGGTCATGATGAGTCATCCCCGGATGAGTTGCGGTATCGACCCGGAAGGCGATACCGGTAAGTGGACGGAGCGGTTGCGGATGACGCAGACAGACAGGATTGGAATGAGAAACAGGGCCATGTGTATCCACACTGTGATCACCCAGTCTGTCTGATGCGAGATGGCATGCATGGCGGGCACGATGGAAAACATATAGACGAGCTGCCCGAGCAGCTCACCTGCCATGGCCGTTTCCCATAGACGTCGTATGACCCAGGCCAAAGCCAAGAATTTCAGCGCGCCGAAATACCAGAATGATGAAAAGGCATCGATCAGCCCGGTTTCGGTCGTGCCGGTCAGCGGGTTGTAATTGCGGTCGGGCTTCGGTGTGGACAGATAGAGACTGTCCTTGATCGGGCCGCCGACGAGTTGGGCGGGCACATAGGTGAAGACGATCCGGTTCCAGTGGAACTTGCCGTAATCGAACTCCAGTCGCCGGTCGATCTCATCCATTCGCAATACGGCGTTGCGCATTTCGGGGCCGCCGCGTTCCAGCGTTTCCTCGAAATTGGCCGCATAGTCGATATCGAGAATCTGGTCGAGGACGAACCCCGAGGCAGCACGCGTCACCTGACGGTAATCGCCCATGCTGGTCATCAGGAACGTGCCTGCAATAATGCCGATGAACATTAATGTGCGCGGCACTACCCAGCGCCGGTAAAACCAGAAAGCAAGCAGGAACATCAACAGAAGCTGGATGGCCTCGGCGCGTTTGCCGGTAACGACGATGCGGTCGAGATAGAACACCAGATCAAACAGGATGATGCCCAGTGCGAGCCACGAGCTGCGCCGGGCAAAGCAAAGCAGCGCAATCGCGAGACCATAGGGCATGAGCTGCGCGAAGAAGAGCCAGATGACGGGCATGCCGGTCATCTGCACGCCGATGGATACTTCGCCGGGCAGGCGGCTCAAAAGGAAATAGAAGGATGCGCCGAAAACCGATAGCCCGGCAGCAGCCCATAAAAGCCGCCTTTCGCTGAAGCTCATGCTGAGGAATTTTATCGGGCGGTTCCCCATCTGCCAGCCGAGCGCCAGAGCAAGCAGAGCCAATATGCCCATCACCATGGTTTTCGCATAGGCGCCCGCGGGTATGAACTGGTCATACACCAGGGCTGGAACCTGCGGCAGGATGAAACCGAAGGTCATTACACCGGCCAGAAACGGAAACTGATACATGCGCTCAGGCCGCCCCAGAAAGCCGGTGGCCAGAAACGCCACAACCAGAAGAACGAACATCCATGTCAGCGAGAGGTTCACAGCCCGTCCTCCGTCGATTTGCAGATTGAGGACAGGTTGAGCGTTGGGCCGTGCCCAGTCAGATCCTGCGGGAAGATGCGGCCGGACAGCAGATACCAGCCAAGCTTGACATATTCCTTGGCGATCACCTCCATATCAGTGCGTGTGGTGGGAAAGCCGATATGTTCGTCGCTGTCATTGACAGGCGCGGACACGAAATGCATCTGCGGGCAAACGGCGCGAAAGCTCGCAACAGCGCGGCGCGAGTGATACCAGTTGGTGACGATAAGCGCGCTCTTCGCATTGATTTTGCGCATCATCGGGGCGGAATAGCGCGCATTCTGCCAGGTGCTGCCGGAATAGCATTCCACGAAAATAGCCGATGGCGGCACACCTTCGCGCACGATGATCTGCTTGTTGAAAAGGCAGTCGCCATCACCGGTGACGAGGATATAGGGCGAGCGCCCTTCCTTCCACAACCGTGCCGCCTGTTCCGCGCGCGGCTGACCGTCGCCGCCCGGCACGACGATCACATCGGCCCGGCTGCCGTCGTCCGGCAGTGCCAGCAAGGGTTCAGAGAAGAACATGGCGGCCAGTCCGAAGAACACGGCGCAGGGCAGAATGGCGAGCAACATCATACCATGTGTCGCTCCGGTTTTTGGGCGTCCAGCGGTCGCTGCAGGACAGAAGAGCGGGAAGGCTGCGCGCTCTGACGGCTGCGCTGCTCTTCCATCTTGACGACGATCATGAACTCATAGGCTGCAAGCAGGCGGCAATAAAGATAGCCGGGCTTGCCATCGAGAAAACCGCGCCGCAGCACATACATGTAGAAAAAGCGCAGGCTTGGACGGAAGGGCATATTGTAGGACAACGATTTCAGCGCACGCCGCCGTCTCTCAGGCTCGGTGGAGAAAATACCACCCCAGTCGATGTGCCGTTCCAGAAGGCGCGCTGCCGAAAGGTCGGCTTCTACCGAGGAATAGCGATTGTGTTTCGCGTACCAGGCTTCCAGCCCCTTATTGAAACTGTAATGGATAAAATGCGCCTGCAATTCGCCGCCCGGTCCACCACTGGCACGGGAATGCACCGAGCGTTCGAAGCGGACACGGTCGGGTCTGACAAGGCGGGTTATCCATGTCGGGTAAAGGCTCGCATGGCGTATCCAGCGCCCCATGAACATATTCTTGTAGCGCGCCTTGAAGAACACTTCCGGTCGATCTGGATCGGCGGCAATGGCCAGCATTTCGTCGCGCAGGTCCGGCGGCGTGATTTCATCGGCGTCAGGCGTATAAACCCAGTCATGCTTGAACTTGATTTCCGTAAGCCCATACATGCGCTGGCGGTCCTCGGTGTCATAAGCATGGCTATAGACCCGCGCGCCCGCAGCCTTGGCGATTTCCACGGTGCGGTCGGTGCTGAATGAATCGAGCACCACGATATCGTCGCACCAGGCAAGCGATTCCAGACAGGCGGGCAGGTTCATTTCCTCGTTGAATGTCATGATGAGCGCGGAAACGGTCATGAAGTGGTCCCCGGAAATGTGAGATTGGGTTTTGCCGTCTTGGCTGTCTCGGAGATTGTCGCGGCAACGACGACAGCGGGACGTGTGCCTCTGGTCATGCGCAGCACGAAAAGCGTGTGCAGCGTGGCTGGCAGCAGGAGCAAAGCCAGCATGATCCATGCGGGCACACCGGCCCGGATCGCGATATAGGCGATCCCGCCAGCAAGCAGGTTGAGCGCCATCACAGCCATGGCCGTTTGCCCGCAGCTCAGGCCAGCATCCATCAACAGGTGGTGCAGGTGCTGGCGGTCGGCGGAAAACGGGCTGCGTCGCGCGCCAAGCCTGCGGATGATGAGGCTCAGCGTATCAATGACGGGAACGGCGACGACCCACAGCAGAACAGGGAAGGCGATGGCGGGTTCTCCACTTGCGAGGATGAGGGATGTGCCCGCAAGGGCCGCACCCAGAAGGGTGCTCCCGCCATCGCCTAGGAAGAGGCTGGCCTTCATGCGCCAGCGGTGGCGCATATTGAAGACGAGAAAGCCCAGGCACGCCGCCGCGAGCGCCAGCGTCTGAAGGCCGAGCCGATGCTGTCCAAAGTCGAAGCCGATCACGGCAAGCCAGAAAAAGGCAGCGGCACTGGATGCGCCGGCCAGTCCATCCACGCCGTCACTCATATTGACCGCGTTGATAAGGCCGACGATGAATGCCAGTGCAAGCAGCAGTGAAAGAGGCCCCATAAGATAAACGCTGCCGCCGTCTGCGGTCAGGCCGGAAGGCCAGCCGATAGTCATGCCGAGACTAAGCCGCTCAATATCGGCCATGCCGATGATCAGGGCCGCGGCCAAAAGCTGGATGGTCAGACGCGGCATGACCGGCAGGTTGAAACGGTCGTCCAGCACGCCTGTGACAAGCACAACCGCCAGACCGGGCAGCAGCTGCAGCATATTGGCTTGCTGGGAAGCCCCATGCACAATCGAAGCGGCGATGGCGAAGGCCAGAAAAATCGCAATGCCACCACAAAGCGGCACCGCACCCTCATGCCGTTTCCGGTCGTCCGGAATGTCGATGAGATACCATTCGCGGGCCAGTTCACGGAAGCCGATGCAAAAGGCGACCGAGAGGACGAAGGCCAGAAGCGTGATCCAGGAAAGATTGCTCATGTCTCCTCCGAGGCGCGAAAGAAGGTCTATTGTTCTTTTTCCTTGCTGCATTTCCCAACCGAACCGCGTCGCGATTCCATTGGGAACGTTCTGGAATTTTTACCCAGTCAGCCGGGGTCCCACGACTTGGCTTTAGAGCGAGCGGCATACCCCTTTCAGGTCAGGCGCTAATACCATCGGTGACATTCCCCGCGGCGGGCGAAAGGCTATTCTGAAGGCGCCGGGAAGCCGGGTGGACTTTTCCGCCCGGCACGGTTGCGAGGGGGTATCGCATCTTGGAAAATTGTCTGCCGGAAATGTCGGCGCTCCCGCAGTTCTTCGTTACACGGAGCCGATCATGAAAAATCATCGCCGGGGCTTCGTGATTGCCACGCTGGAGCAATATGCCGGATTGCTGTGCAATTTTCTGACTGTCGTTGCGGTTTCGCGTTTTCTGGGGCCGTCCGAGACTGGCATGGGCGTTGTCGGCCTCAGTGTCGCGGCGATTGTCTTTTCGCTGCGTGAATTCGCAAGCGCCGAATTCCTGATCCGGCTCGAGAAGGTCGAGGATCGCGATATCCAGACGGCATTCACGTTTTTGATGAGCGTGACGCTGGTGCTGGCCGCAGCGCTCTTTCTGGCGCGCGATTATTTTGCCGTCACCTATCATGATCCTCTGCTGTCGCTTTTTCTCACCGTCACCATCATCGCGGCGGTGATCGAAAGCGTTTCATTGCCGGTTGTCGCCCTGTTGCGGCGCGACATGGCTTTTGGCGCTCTGGCGCGCATTCGCACCGCCGGTTCCGTTTGCGGCGCAGCCATAACCATCGCAATGGCCTGGTGGGGCGTCGGGCATATGTGCTTCGCCTTCGGATCGCTGGCTGCGGCGGCAGTCACAACCGCTTTTGCGGCAGCGCTCTATCCATTGGGTCGACTGCTGCGCCCATCGCTCGCCAGTATCGGCACAGCATGGCAATTCAGCGTGTATCTCGGGAGCAGCGCGGGGTTGAGCAAGATTTGCGAGACTTTTCCGCAGCTTATGCTGGGGCGTTTCATGCCCGCCGCATCCGTCGGGATCTATAATCGCGCCAGCACATTGAGCGGTTTGCCCGACCGGGTGTTTCTGTCGGCGATCTTTACGGTCGCCTTTCCGATGCTCTCCGATCAGGTTCGGGCGGGTGTGGATATAGCGCAATCCTATGTGCGCGCGCTGTCCTATATTTCGGTTGTTTACTGGCCTGCGCAGGCGCTGCTGGCGTTGCTCGCCTTTCCGGCGGTCCATCTGGTGCTCGGACCAGACTGGTATGGCGCAACGTCGATTGTCGTCATCATGTGCCTGTCCAGCATGTTCTGGTTTTCAGTTGTGCTGACCTATCCGCTGTTGATGGCGCTCGGCGCCAATCGCGATGCCTTCGTATCCAATCTGATTTCACGCGTGGTGACGGCGATCATTCTTTGCGTCGCCGCTTACCATGGCCTGATGGCGGTAGCGCTTAGCCTGTTCATCAGTACGCCGTTCCAGATGGTTGTTTCCGTGGTCTATGTGCGCAAGCACGTGGCTTTTTCCTACCGGATGCTGGGCGTCGAATTGTTGCGTAGCGGGTTCGTAACGCTGCTGACGCTTGCCATTCCGGTTGCAATGATTGCCGCTGCTGGCACATTGGAAGTTCATTGGGGCTTGGGTTTTGCCATCGGCCTTGCTGGTGTCGCCAGCTGGATCGGAGCCGTGCTGATCACGCGCCATCCTTTTGCATCGGAAATCACCCCGGTCCTTGGATGGGCGCTCAGTAGAATTGCGGGTCGTCTTGGCCGGTTGGGACGCGGGCGTTTCTCCACCTCCACGCCAGCCGAATGAGGAGATCGAGGATGAGACAGCCAAGTGTCGATGTCGTCATTCCGAATTACAATTACGGACGCTATCTCGGCATCTGTGTTCGCAGCGTGCTGTCGCAGGATATTGAAAACCTGCGGGTGCTGATCATCGATAACGCCTCTACCGATGACAGCGCCGATGTGGCGCGTGTGCTCGCTGCCGAAGATGCGCGGGTGGAACTGCTGCTGCGGCCAGTCAATAAGGGCCAGCATGCCTCGTTCAACGATGGTATCGACTGGGCCAGCGGCGACTATTTCGTTTTGTTGTGTTCCGACGACTTCATCGTTCCCGGCGCCCTTCGACGCGCATTGGCGATCATGGAAACCGATCCAACAATCGCATTCTCCTACGGGCGCGACGTTGCGGTGAATGGCGACGCGCCGATTCCCCCCATCCCGCCCCAGCCGGATGATGTGCCCTGCCGCGTCGAGACAGGCACGGCTTTTATCGAGCGCTTTTGCCGGCTCGGCGTGTTCCAGTTGCCGGGTTCGGCGATGGTTGTCCGTACTGCGGCGCAAAAAGCTGCTGGTCATTATGATGAGGCGCTACCGCATAGCGACGATTACCACATGTGGCTGCGGCTTGGGTTGCAGGGCAGGATTGCCGAACTGGACTGTGTTCAGGGCGGTACGCGCTCGCATGGGCAGAACCGTTCGCAGCAACTGCGCGACACCCATCTGCTGCATATTCAGCATACGGCGGATGCGGGCGAGTATTTCTTTGCCCGTGAGGGGCGTGTCTTGCCCGATTGCGATGCTTTGCATCGCATGGCGCGCCGGGGCATCGCGGAACGGGCCTATTGGTCAGCCATATCCCACCTGCTGCGTGGTGATCCGGCTTGGCGGCA
This sequence comes from Ochrobactrum teleogrylli, assembly GCF_006376685.1. Classification (GTDB taxonomy): domain Bacteria; phylum Pseudomonadota; class Alphaproteobacteria; order Rhizobiales; family Rhizobiaceae; genus Brucella; species Brucella teleogrylli. The sequence continues at coordinate 232,990 of NZ_VEWL01000001.1, forward strand.
GCTTCTGAAATTCGCAGTGTCGCAGCGGACACAGACGGCTTTTATCCCGCCGGTCAATTATCTCCTGCACCGGCCCGATACGAAGCGGCGCTTGCGCAGCTACGTCGATACGATGCTAGCTCGCCCTCTGGCGGCGACCGGGCGACAATAGACGAACGCTTTTCCGTTTCGTCAGCAGTTGTACGCGCAAGGTCTCTTCCTGCTGCGCGAGTTTCAGCCGATATTGGGCCACCCCGGCCTCAACACTTTCGGCCAGTTGTTGACGCCGGGCGAACATATCATCGATTTGCGCCAGAATGGTTTGCGGGTCGAACCGTTCGATATGATGGCCAAAGCCGTCAAGGCCGGTATCGTGCAGCAGCGCCTCGTTTTTCGCGGCATAGCCGAGCGAGATTGCAGGGCGTCCCATGGCAAGTGCGCAAACAATGTTGTGATAACGGCTGGCCACCACGATATCGGTTTGCGCGATCTGCTGCATTAGCTCGTGCAGAGACGCGACAGGCTCGATAATAATCTTCGCGGCGTCCGGTGAATCGATCCGCGCCATCAGATCGCCGATGGCCTGAACGTCGCCCTTGTCGCCGGTGAGCAGCCGCACCTCGCGCCCGCTGGCCAGAAGTGCTTTCGCCAGTTCTGCGATTTTGCCGAGATAGGTATCATAAATATCCGAGGCGTTGGCCGCGCGCCTTTTCCAGCCGCGATAGGTCATCACGCCAAGGCCCACGCGCCCGCCAACGTTGTCATGGGTTGCGTTGCTGGCCGGTGGCAGCGCGAAGGCAATATCTGCGCTCACCGTATCGCTGTGCGCATGAACCCCGAGCGATTTCATGAAATCGTGGGAGATTTCGTCGCGATAAGAGCGGAACACAGCGGAGAGCGCCGCCTTGCGGAAGAAAAAGCGGCTGACCGGATGATCGGCAGGCCCGGCGCCAACGGACACGAAGGCAAGCTTGGCGCGGCCAAGGCGTGCCGCCAGACACCAGCGCAGGATGACGAACGGCCAGCCGAACGGACCTTCGTTGAAATCGTCGAGAATGCCCGTGCCGGGCACTATGATGATGTCGAGGCCGTGTGCGACGGAAATTGCGGTGAGAAATCCGGCGAGCCGTCGTGGCAGCTGAAGCAGCGCCTTGTCGAGCAGGCGAAAGAGGTCGCTTTCTAGCGCGGGGTTTCCCACCGGCACTGTCGCGACATTGTATTTTTCCGAGATGATATCGGGGCGCGCGCAGATGCATAGCAGATCCGCATCGGGACAGTTGCGTTTCAGTAATTGCAGCATGGCTTCCAGAGAGCCGTCATTGCCTGCATTGCCGGAACCGAACTGTCCGAAAAGGCCTATTCTCATACTGGTGTCTCCAGAAGCGCCCCCGAAGCGCCTGTTGCACGGTACTCTGGGATCACCGCGCGGGAAAACTGGCAGAAGGGGGAAGCCCATCGTCTAATGTAGGATGGAGCATACCTCTCTTACCCCTCATGGCCAGAATGCGCCCGCCTGCAAATTCGATACACTGGCAGCGGTATATCAACTTGCCCCCTCGATATACCGGAACAAGGCTTCGAGGGACATCTTCCCTCGAAGTCTGGTTTCCGGGGTCCGAGCATTTCCAGCAAAAGTGCGAAGCGGTTTTGCGCGGGATAATGCGACGGAAAACCAGCATTTCCAGCAAAAGGGCGAAGCGGTTTTGCGTGGGATAATGCGACGGAAAACCAGCATTTCCAGCAAAAGAGCGAAGCGGTTTTGCGTTGGAAATGCGGACGAAAAGACATTTAGAGCGGCACCCCTATTCAAGTGACATGGAGCCGCTCTAAAGGGGGTGTTTACGATGAAATGTGCCTACTTCGTGCGCCCGCACATAGGCGGGACCTATTCGGTTTTCACGCGGATGCGTGCGTCACTGGCGCGCTCGGACATTGAACTGCGCTGGCTTGCAACGGGGGCTGCGGGCGATACCGTCAGCGTGCCGGAAGGGCAGGGGCTGGAGGATGCCGAGCGGCAGGGCGACGCCATTGACCGGATGGGTGTTCTCGATGAAGAAACCCGCGCAAAGCGCATTGTGGATTTTCTGCGCGATAATCGGTTCGATGCTGTCTTCGTCAATGTGCTGTCGCAGCGTTTCGAAACCAATCTCGTCCGCTATCTGCCTGCCGATATTCTGCGCATCATGATCGTCCACAGCATCACGCCCGGCACTTACGAGGCGGCACGCGCAATCCGCGATCATGTTCATGCGACGGTCGGCGTCTCCAACCGCTGCCGCGACGATCTTGTTCGCGGCTACGGTTTCGATGCGTCGCGAACGCTGGTGATTCCGAACGGGTTGAGCCGCGATCCGCATATCGGGCCCGCCCCATCGCGTAATGCAGATGGAAAGCCGATCCGGCTTTTGCATCTGGGTCGTATAGACGACAGTTCGAAGGGTGTGTTCTGGCTGCCGGGCATTTTGCGGCGGCTCAGCTGCGATTATCATCTGACGATTGCAGGCGATGGGCCGGACCTCGAAGCGCTGCGCCACAAGCTGGAACCATTCGGCGACAAGGTCAGCTTTACCGGATGGGTCGCGCCTTCCGATGTGTCATGGCTGGTCAGTCAGCACGATGCGCTGGTCATGCCCTCCCGCTATGAGGGGTGCCCGATGACGCTTATGGAAGCGATGAGCCAGGGGTGTCCGGCCATCGTATCGCGCATTGCAGGTGTGACGGATATGATCGTGACCGATGGCGAAGACGGGATGCTCTTCCCGATTGGCGATTGCGGGCGGGCGGCGGCACAGATTGACCGGCTTGCCGGTGATCCGCAATTGCGCAACCGCATGGCGGAAGCGGCAGTGCAGAAAGTCACTTCGACTTTCGACAGCGATATTGTTGGGGGCGCTTACGTCAATCTGCTGCAAAAGCTGCACCGGGACCGTCCGGAAATCGCGCCGCCACTCGCCTTGTCGCAATGGTCTATGCCGAATGCGCTGCACAAGAATTTGCGCAGCCGCCTGCCGCAGCCGGTCAAGAACTGGCTGCGCCGGATAAGGGAACGAATGTATGCGGGATGGTCCGCAGCCTGACCGGCTGCCGAGCAATCGAAGGTATTCGCCATGAATCTGTTCACATCGCAGTTTCGCAATTCTCAATTGCTGGGTAGCAAAGCCCATGCGCTTATACCCGGCGGCTGCCACACCTATGCCAAGGGCGACGACCAGTATCCGGTCCTCGCCCCGGGTTTTATCCAACGCGGTTGCGGCTCGCATGTCTTCGATGTCGATGGCAATGAATATATCGAATATGGCATGGGCAACCGGGCCGTGGGGCTGGGTCACGCCTATCCGCCGGTCTTGAAGGCCGTGCGCGATGCGCTGGAGGATGGGTGCAATTTCACCCGCCCGAGCGCGATGGAAGTGGATTGCGCGGAGCGTTTTCTCGAACTGATCGACACTGCCGAAATGGTCAAGTTCTGCAAGGATGGTTCGGACGCCACATCCGGCGCAATGCGTCTGGCACGCGCCTATACCGGACGTGACATGATCGCCTGCTGCGGGGATCATCCGTTCTTCTCCACTGACGACTGGTTTATCGGAACGACGAAGATGAATGCGGGCATTCCGGCGTCAGTCTCGGCCCTGACGGCGACCTTCCGCTACAACGATCTCGCCAGCGTAAAGGCTCTGTTTGAGGATTATCCGGGGCGTATTGCGGCCATCATTCTGGAGCCTGCGCGTGCCGATGATCCAAAGGACAATTTTCTGCATGAGGCAATGCGCATTGCCCATGAAAATGGTGCGCTGTTCGTGCTCGATGAAATGATCACCGGCTTCCGCTGGCACCGGCAGGGCGCGCAGAAACTTTATGACATTGTTCCGGACCTTTCCTGTTTTGGTAAGGCACTCGGCAATGGTTTCGCCATTTCGGCGCTTGCGGGCAAGGCGGAATATATGCAGCTTGGCGGTCTCAGTCAGACCGAGTTTCCGCGTGTGTTCCTGCTGTCGACCACGCATGGCGCCGAAACGCACGCTATGGCCGCCGCCATGGCGACCATGGCCGTTTATCGCGATGAACCGGTTATCGAGCACCTGTATGAACAGGGTTCCAAGCTCGCGAATGGAATGAACGAGGCGATCACCCGTCATGGCTTGAGCAACTATGTCAGCACCGTTGGACGCGCCAGCTGTCTTGCCTATGCAACGCTTGACGAAAACGGCGCGCCGTCGCAGGCGTTCCGCTCGCTGTTTCTTCAGGAGACCATCCGGCGCGGCGTCCTGATGCCTTCGCTCGTGGTCAGCTATACGCATAGCGATGATGATATAGCGAAGACGGTCGACGCGATTGACGGCGCTCTTGCTATCTATGCGCGGGCGCTGAATGACGGTGTCGAGACCTATCTGACAGGACGTCCATCGCAGGTGGTCTATCGCCGCTTCAATGAAAACGTGAATGCATGTCCGCCCGCGACGCTATGAGAGGGATGCTGGCAGGTCTGCTCGCATTTGTGATGCTGAATGGTCCGGCCCAAGCCGCACCCGAGGTCAAGCTGCCGATCCATGTCAGCGAAAACCACCGCTATTTCGAAGATGCATCCGGCAAGCCATTTCTCATGCAGGGAGACACTGCATGGTCATTGATCGTTCAACTCAAACGCGATGATGTTGATCTCTACCTGAAAGACCGTCGCAAACGCGGCTTCAATACCCTGTTGGTTAACCTTCTGGAGCATCAGTTTTCTAGCAATCCGCCTGCCAATGCCTATGGCGACAAGCCGTTTAAAGATGCAGCTTTTGGCGCGATCAATCCGCGCTACTTCGACCATGCCGCATGGGTCATCGAGCGGGCGCAGACGCTTGGTTTTGTGGTTCTGCTGGCCCCGGCCTATCTTGGCGCCAATGGCGGCGGGCAGGGCTGGTATCTGGAAATCGAAGCCGCAGGGCCGCAACGGATGCGCGCCTATGGCGAGGCGGTGGCGCGCCGCTTCGCCAAATATACCAATATTATCTGGGTGTTGGGCGGCGATTTTGATGCGCCGGATAAAAGGCTGGTGTCCAGCCTGGCCGACGGCATCGCGGCCGTTTTGCCGAATGCCCTGCAAACCGTTCATACGCGCCGCAACACCAACACCGCCGAAATCTGGTCCGACGCCAAATGGCTTTCTATCGACACCGTCTATGACTATGACGATGTTCATAGTTCCGTGCTTGCGCAGACCAAAGCCAACCGAATGCCGGTCATTCTGGTTGAGACGCTCTACGAGAATGAGCATGGAACGACTGCGCAAATGATACGCCGGAATGCTTATGGCGCGCTGCTGGCTGGAGCGGTCGGGCAGTTCTTCGGCAATAGTCCGATCTGGCATTTTGGCGGGCCGGGCGTGTTCGACTCCGATCGGGACTGGCGGCAAGAGCTGAACAGTCCGGGTGCGCGGTCGATGACGGTTCTGCGAAAGCTGTTTGCGGTGCTGCCCTGGACCGAACTCCAGCCCGACCGCAACGGCCTGATTACCGATGCGCGCAACCTTTATGCTGCATCGTTTTCCGGCGGGACTGGAGCGGTGATCTACGGCGAAGGGGGCAGCTTTTCCGTCCGTAAGGCCGCAGTGAAAACTGGCGATGATGTCGTCTGGATCGACCCATCTTCCGGGGTAGGGATACAAGCGGCCACGCCGCAGGAAGATGGCCAGACGCTGACCTTTCGCACCCCATCAGAAAAGAATGCGGGCGGGGACGGAGACTGGATATTGCTGATCGGTAAGCCGGGCCGATTTGCGCTTAACCGAAAGGGGTAAGCGCTACGCCCTTCCGCTGCCGTGCACCCCGCTTGTCTTTAACCGGATATGCCTTCGGTCAAATCGCTACCCCCACTGCTGCGTGATTAACTTGGATTATTGGGGATGCAGAGGAAACGACTATGAAAGTGCTGGTTACCGGAAGTCAGGGTTACATCGGATCGGTCATGGTGCCGATCCTCGTTCATGCGGGCCATGAGGTGTCGGGCTACGATATCGGTCTTTACGAACATTGCCTGTTCGAAGAAGGTGGTGCGGTTGTTCCTGTACCAACGCTGCGCAAGGACGTTCGCGATGTGTCGCCGCGTGATCTGGAAGGTTTCGATGCAGTCATTCATCTGGCCGCGCTGTCGAACGATCCGCTGGGCAACCTCAATGAAGAACTGACTTATGACATCAACCACCGCGCCAGCGTGGCAATGGCGAAAGCCGCCAAGCGTGCGGGCGTGGGGCGTTTTCTCTTTGCCTCGTCATGCAGCAATTATGGCATCAGCGATGCCGATCTGATCGACGAAACCGGCGAGTTGAAGCCGGTGACGGCCTATGGCCGCTCGAAAGTGCGCGCCGAGCAGGAAATCCGTGAGCTGGCCGATGCGAATTTCTGCCCGGTTTATCTGCGACCCGCAACGGCCTATGGCGTGTCGCCTTTCCTGCGCTTCGATATCGTGTTGAACAATCTTGTCGCCTGGGCCGTGACCAAGGGGCTGATCTATCTGAAATCAGATGGCACGCCATGGCGGCCTATCGTGCATATTCGCGATATTTCCCGAGCCTTCATGGCGGCCATGGAAGCGCCGCGCGAAAAGGTCTTCAATGAAGCCTTCAATGTCGGCTCCACCGAACACAATTACCGTATTCGTGACATTGCGGGCATTGTCGCCGAGACGGTGCCCGATTGCCGGATCGAATTTGCCGAAGATGCCGGCCCGGATACACGGTCCTACCGTGTCAGCTTCGAGAAGCTGGCGCGGGTTCTGCCCAACGCAAAGCCGCAATGGGATGCGGCGGCGGGTGCGGAAGAGCTTCTGGCAGCCTATAGCCGCTCGACCCTGACGCTTGAAGAATTCGAAGGGCCTCGGTTCCAGCGCATCGCCCATATTCGCAAGCTTCTGGAGGAAGGTGTTCTCGACAGCGATCTGCGGCGCGTGGAGCTTATGCAGCCGCCGCTCAGAGCGATCGCATGATGGATGCGCGGCCAGCAATCACGGACATGCACCGGTCTCCAGACGGGCAGGCGATCTATGATCTGGCCGCGCAGCTTTATCCTATCTGCCGCAGTCTGACGGGTGAGGGCGTGCGGGACACGCTCGCCATTATTGGCAGGCATTTGCCGCTGGAGATTCACGAGGTGCCGACCGGCACCCCGCTTTTCGACTGGAAAGCGCCGCAGGAATGGGTGATCCGCGAAGCCTATATTGCGAACAGAAACGGCCAGCGGATTGTCGATTTTGCGCGGCACAATCTGCATGTGGTGAACTTCAGTATTCCTGTACGAACAAGGCTTTCGCTCGAAGCCTTGAGAGGCCACATTCACACGCTGCCCGATCAGCCGGACCTCATTCCCTACCGTACCTGTTATCATGCGGAGGACTGGGGTTTCTGCATGGCGCATAGCGACTTTCTGGCAATGGCCGAGGGAGACTATGACGTGGTTATCGATGCCGAGCGGCGCGATGGTGCGCTCGTCTTCGGGGAGTTCACGCATCGCGGAACAACGGACGAGACGTTTCTGATCTCCGCGCATCTTTGTCACCCATCGCTTGCCAATGACAATTGCTCAGGTCTGGCATTGCTGACGCTTCTGGGGACGGCGCTTAAAGCGCGCTCCACGCGGCTGACTTATCGCTTCCTGTTCGGCCCGGCGACATTCGGCGCGCTTGCCTGGCTGCGCCAGAACGAGCCGCATCTGGACCGCGTCAGCCACGGCCTTGTTCTGTCCTGCGTTGGCGATGATGGCGGGCCGAATTACAAGCGCAGCCGTCGCGGCAACACGGCGATCGACCGGATCATGGGGCAGGTGCTCGCACAGTCCGGTCTGGCCGGGGCGACGATGCATGATTTCTGGCCCTATGGATATGATGAAAGGCAGTTCTGCTCGCCGGGATTCAACCTGCCGGTCGGCATGTTCCAGCGCAGCCTTTATGGCACTTTCCCGGAATATCATACCTCTGCGGATAATCTGGATTTCATCAAGCCGGAATGTCTTGAGCAATCCTTCAATCTCATCATGCAGGCCATTGATATAGCGGAGCGAAACTGGATTCCGCTCAACACCTCGCCCAAGGGCGAGCCGCAACTGGGTCGCCGTGGGCTGTACGGCAAGACCGGCGGTGACAGCCGTGCCGCGCAGGAAGCGATGGCCATGCTCTGGGTTCTTAATCTGGCCGACGGCGGCGCGTCACTTCTCGACATGGCCGAGCGGTCGAAATTGCCTTTCGCAACGCTCGCCGGGGCTGCGGAGAGATTGCGCGATGCCGGATTGCTGATCGAGTTGAAGTAATGGGCCTAAAGTAAAGGCCAGGAGCGGTCCTTGTCCGAAATCACGCTGGGCTGGTTCGGCCATGGTATGCCGAGCGCCGGATCATCATAGCGCAGGCCCGTTGCATGATCCGGCGTGTAGGGATGTGAGATCATGTAGCGAATGAGGACATTATCGGTAAGCGCCTGAAATCCATGGGCGCAGCCTTCCGGTATATAAAGCTGCATGCCATTTTCCGCCGAAAGCTCCAGACCAACCCAGCGCATATAGGTGGGCGATTTGGGCCGTATATCGACCAGCACATCCCAGACCGTGCCTTGCAGGCAGGTGACGAGTTTCGTCTCCGAATGCGGGTCATGCTGGTAGTGCAAGCCGCGCAGCGTGCCTTTCTCACGCGAGAAGGAAAGGCTGTGTTGCGGATAGTGCGTTTCCATCTGCCGTTCGGCAAAAGCTGTTTCGGAATAAACCCGCGCAAACCAGCCACGCTCGTCCTCCATCCGTTCCGGCTCGATAGACCATGCGCCATCAATGTTCAGAGAAGTAAACCGCATATGGAACGCCCCGTTTCCGCCTGCCGACATTCTGACAGCGTGGTCAGCGCCCGGTAGAGCCTTCTTCGAGGGACGATCTTCACCTTCCGACGTAGGGCTTTCCCCCGGATGGGCGAGCGGCCTACACCCTTGCCCGCCCTATGACGCAAGCCGGGTGAGGATTGGCAGTATTCGTTCGGTGATGGCTGCGCCCAATGGTATGTGCGCCGCGCTCCAGATGGCAGTCTCGGCAATCTTTAGACCGCTTAGTAGTTTGGGGACCAGAGTAGTGGCGGCCATTGTGAGGGCCAGAGCCGAGGGGGTGTGTATGACCATCCAGACACCGGATATTTCGCGGAGCAAAAGCATGACGCAAGAGCGGACCGGCTGTCGCCTGTGCGGTAAGCGGCTTAAACACACATTTGTGGATCTGGGCATGTCGCCGCCCTGCGAAAGTTTCGTTGCCGCCGATCAGCTGGACCGCATGGAGCCTTATTACCCGCTCTACGCGCTGGTCTGCGATCATTGCTATCTCGTGCAACTGAAGGAGTATTTTTCGCCCGCCGAGATTTTCACGGAATATGCCTATTTCTCGTCCTTTGCGACAAGCTGGGTGGATCACGCCAGAGCCTATTGCGACGCGATCACCGAACGGCTGGAACTGGACGAGAACAGTTTCGTGGTGGAAGTCGCCAGCAATGACGGCTATCTGCTGCAGCATTTCCTGCCAAAGGGCATTCCGGCTCTGGGCATAGAACCTGCGGCCAATGTGGCGGAAGCCGCAATCGCCAAGGGCGTGTCAACCCGGGTTGATTTCTTCGGTGCGAAACTGGCGCTGGAAATGCTCGGTGCTAATCAAAGCGCCGATCTCATTATCGGCAACAATGTTCTGGCGCAGGTGCCCGATCTGAATGATTTCGTGCGCGGTATGCAGCTTCTGCTGAAACCCGAAGGTGTCATCACGCTGGAATTTCCGCATCTTGCCAATCTGATTGAGTTCAACCAGTTCGACACGATCTATCACGAGCATTTCTCGTATTTCTCGCTGCTGACCATTCGCTTCATGGCGCACAGGCACCACCTCAAGATCATCGATGTCGAGGAAGTGCCGACCCATGGCGGATCGCTGCGGGTCTATCTGGCGCGCACCGGCAGCAAGCGCAAGGCGTCGCCCCGGGTAGCGGCCCTTCTCAAGAAGGAAGAGAGCTTCGGCCTCACCGATATCGCGACCTATGAACAGTTTGCGGAAAAGACCCGTCACGCCAAGCGTGATCTCCTGTCCTTCCTGATTGCAGCCAAGAATTCGGGCAAGCGCATCAGCGGTTATGGCGCGCCGGGCAAGGGCAACACGCTTCTGAACTATTGCGGCATCGGCACGGATTTTCTGGATTTCACCGTGGACCGCAATCCCTACAAGCACGGGCGCTATACGCCCGGCATGCATATCCCGATTTATGACGTATCGGCGATAGACAAATACAAGCCGGACTACATCCTCATCCTGCCTTGGAACTTCAAGGATGAGATCATCCGGCAGATGCAGCACGTGGTCGAATGGGGCGCGAAATTCATTATCCCCATCCCCCATGTCCGATTGATCGATCCAGCTCTGATTGCAGAGGAGCGTTAATCATGAAAGTCGTTCTGTTTTGCGGCGGTCTTGGAACCAGAATCCGCGAATATTCGGAAAATGTGCCCAAGCCAATGATACCGCTTGGCCACCAGCCGATCCTGCATCATGTCATGGAATATTACAGCGATTACGGTCACAACGATTTTGTCCTTTGCCTGGGTTACAAGGCCAATGTCGTGAAGGATTTCTTCCTGACGATCCGCCCGCAGACTTTTGCGGATTGCGTGGTCTCCAATGGCGGGCGCAATGTCGAATTGCTGGAGGAGGTGGATCGCGACTGGAGCGTGACCCTGCTCGACACCGGCATCTGGCGCAATATCGGCGAGCGCCTGTGGAGCGCGCGCGCCCATGTCGAGAAGGAGGACATGTTCCTCGCCAATTACAGCGATGGTCTGAGCGATGTCGATCTCGACGACATGACGCGGCGTTTCGAGGCGAGCGGCAAGATTGCCTGCTTTCTCGCCGTGCGTCCGCCGCTGACCTATCATCTGGCGGATATCGCCGAAGGCGGAGACGTGCGCGCTTTCCGGACCTCAAACACCTCCGATATCTGGATCAATGGCGGCTATTTCCTCTTCCGCAAGGAAATCTTCGATTACATGCGGGAGGGCGAAGAGCTGGTGTTGGAACCGTTCAGCCGTCTTATCGCCGACAATCAGCTGATGGCCTATAAATATGAAGGCTTCTGGCGGTCGATGGACACGCTGCGCGACTGGCAGACGCTGGAAGACATGGTCGAGAAGGGCGATATGCCCTGGAAGAAACACAAGGCGGAGCAGCGCGCAGCCAACATCGCCATAGCGCTATGATCGACCTGCGTTCTCTCGCCAATCCGGGCAGGCCGCTTCAGCTCTTATGTCTGGGCGCGCATTCGGACGATATCGAAATCGGCTGCGGGGGAACGCTCCTCAGTCTGATCGAAGCGGGAACGCCGATGCACATAGAATGGTGTGTGTTGTCGGGCAGTGAAGATCGTCGCGCCGAGGCGGAGGCTTCAGCGCGCGATTTTCTGCGCGGTACGGAAAATCCCGGCATCAGGCTTGCGGCGTTTGAGGACAGTTATTTTCCGGCGCAGATTCGCGAGATCAAGGGGTGGCTGATCGAACAGCGCAGCCGCCAGACGCCGGATATTGTGTTCACCCACCGTCACGGCGACGCGCATCAGGATCACCGCACAGTCAACGAACTGACCTGGAACCTCTTCCGCGACCAGCTGATCCTCGAATATGAAATCCCGAAATGGGATGGCGACCTCGGCCAGCCCAATGCCTATTCAACCCTTTCGGCGGCGATCATGGAACACAAGGTCGAGCTGTTGATGAAGCATTTCGGCACGCAGCGTTCGAAGGACTGGTTCGACCCGGAAACATTTCGCGGACTGGCGCGGCTGCGCGGCATGGAATGTCGCGCGCCGGAAACCTATGCCGAAGCGTTTCATATGCGCAAGCTGCGACTGTTTTAGCTTTGTCTGGAGATACAAAAAAGCCCGTCGCGCTGGGAGGAGGAGTGCGCAACGGGCTGATTGGTAAAGCGCGATTGGGAGGAGGAGTATCGCGCTTCGTGTCCGGTTTCTGGGAGGAGGAGTGAAACCGAACAACGTGAAAATAGGTGCGCGGTCAGAGGTTTACAAGAGGACATGCTGCAGGGCAGCTATGCATTTTTTAAAGGGCTAAAAAAGAAACCGCCCCGCAGCGGTCTAGCGCGCTGGGGCGGTCACTCCCTCCTCCAAGTGGAGCACACAATAATGTGGGAGTTTCTAAAAGCAAGCCCCCGACAAAACTCTATAAATTTCAGAAAATACTGAAATCCATGAAGCTGATTGAGTAGTTACCGGGTCTCCTGCTAATGAGCGGTTTGGTCTCGACTAATCTCGGGTCGTACTCGCCCAAACTGTGTGGCAGCCAGCCGAACAAAACTTTGGCTAATATTTGATATATTTTATTGACTACCTACTTGCCGTGAGGCGGAGTGGAACCACAGCAAGCTGTCATTTGAGTGTGCTTCGCAGTTGTACCCCGCAATTCTCCGAGATTGCTATTTCCATTTTGGAACAGGTGTGATTAGGTTCGCGCCGACGGATTTAAGGAATCAGTCTTCAAATTTCACTGATGCGATAGGCTTGTGCGGTGGAAATTTAGACAGGACTATAAAAACTCTGACTCAATAAGAGTTTCAAAAAAAGCCTTATGATCTCGGATGTTTAACCAGATCGTCCTCCCAATTAAGTGGGATAATTATCCGTTTTGATCACGTAATCTTTCAGACTGGAACCCTTTGTTGGTTTTAGAATCGGTCTTTAGTCGCCATTTTTTCACTGCGTGCACTCCTGAGAGCTCGCCCGCCTCGCGCCCCTAAGCCCCCCGCCCAAACGCGAGGCGGTTCCTTATCCAGGAACCATCAGTTTTTCCCAAGAATCGTAACAATCGAATATGCTGGCTTCGGTCCGCGCATTTTGAGTTGCAACGCGCATTACCCTTCGGTTCGTATAAAAATCGCAGTCACGTTTTAAGACGTAACGCAGCGTCACATTTGATTGGGATTTAATCGTAAATCTGATGCGCTTTCTTCTGTGGAAGACGCCGAAAAGCCCGGCTGATGCCCTATTCTTCGGGTACGTTTAAGCCAGTTGAGTCGATTGGTGCGCGAGGTGCACCGCAGCTTGGCCACGTCTTGGAATGCATGCAGCAGTGGGTCCGGCTTCATGCTAGCGCGCCTTTGCTTTGTCGGAGGGTGTGCATGTCAGGACGCCAGCCAAAAATTAACCATCTGTTAACCATTCCGCATATAGACCGAGTAAACCGTTTTTTAACCAAGATGAATCAAGTGCTAACACAATCCCGTCCGATCCGTTTGAAAGGGCGCTCCTTTCTTGCGCTGGTGCTCTCGCCTGAACTGCCGCTGGATGGCTGGCTCGACAGGCTGGACGATCTTGCCGCGCGTTCGGCGGGGTTCTTTCTGAACCGCCCGGTCGTGCTTGATCTTGAGAATCTGGTTATCGAACGGATGCAGCTGGTTCAGCTACTGGAAGATCTTGCAGGTCGCGGTGTCTGGATCACGGGTTTTGAAAATGCGCGTCCTTCGCTTCTCGGTCCTGGCATGCCGCCAGCGCTGCGTGGCGGGCAGGTGGCCGCGGATTTCAATCCCGAGGTGAGCGAGCCTGCGGCACCGGCAAAGCCAGTCACAGCCGCAGCACCCGCCAATGTGCAACTGGTGAAGGCCGTCCCTTCGATGGTGGTAACGGAGCCTGTGCGCTCCGGCCAGTCCATCTATTTCCCGGATGGCGACGTTACCGTTGTCGGTTCGGTGGCTTCTGGTGCGGAAGTGGTGGCGGGCGGTTCGATCCATGTTTATGGCGCGCTGCGCGGTCGTGCGATGGCCGGGACCGCAGGCAATTCCAACGCGCGCATTTTCTGCCGCAAGATGGAAGCGGAATTGGTTGCAATCGACGGCCTCTACAAGACGGCTGAAGACATGGAAGCCCGGTTGCGCGGTCAGGCGGTGCAGCTCTGGCTCGATGGCGATTACATGATGGCCGAAACGCTCGGTTGATCGAATTTATTGAAAAGAAATCATGTCCGGTTGGGCGGGCAATACTCTCATAAGGCGTGCGGGAGCTACAGGAGACCAATATGGCAAAAGTAATTGTTGTAACTTCCGGCAAGGGTGGCGTTGGCAAAACGACATCCACCGCAGCCATCGGCGCCGCTCTTGCGCAGCGCGGTGAAAAGACTGTCGTTATCGACTTCGATGTCGGCTTGCGCAATCTCGATCTGGTGATGGGTGCCGAACGCCGCGTGGTGTTCGATCTGGTAAATGTGATTCAGGGCGATGCGAAGCTGCCGCAGGCGCTTATCCGCGACAAGCGTCTCGACACGCTTTATCTGCTGCCCGCCTCCCAGACCCGCGACAAGGACAACCTCACCACCGAGGGCGTTGATCGTGTGATCGAAGACCTCAAGAAGGAATTCGACTGGATCATCTGCGACAGCCCGGCCGGGATCGAGCGCGGCGCGACGCTTGCCATGCGCCATGCCGACATGGCCGTTGTGGTGACCAATCCGGAAGTGTCGTCGGTGCGCGATTCCGACCGTATTATCGGCCTTCTCGACGCCAAGACTCTCAAGGCCGAGCGCGGCGAGCGGGTGGAAAAGCATCTTTTGCTGACCCGCTACGACCCGATCCGCGCCGAACGCGGCGACATGCTGAAAGTCGAAGACGTACTTGAAATCCTGTCTATCCCGCTTCTGGGCATCATCCCTGAAAGCCAGGATGTGCTGCGCGCATCCAATATCGGCTCTCCAGTGACGCTTGCCGACCAGCGCAGTGCGCCGGCTCTGGCCTATCTGGATGCAGCACGCCGTCTGGCGGGCGAAGAAGTGCCGATGACTGTTCCATCCGAAAAGCGCAGCCTTCTGGGCAAAATTTTCGGAAGGAGAGCGGCATGAGCCTATTTCGTTTCTTCACCAAGCAGGCATCGGCGCCCTTGGCGCGCGAACGTCTGCAAGTTCTGCTGGCGCATGAGCGAGCGTCCGAGGGACATTCCGATCTTGTGGCGGTGCTGAGGGAAGAAATTCTGGCGGTGATCGCCAAACATATCCAGATCGATCGCGACAAGGTCAGCGTGAAGATGGATCGGGGAGATCAGATGTCGACACTGGAAGTCGATATCGAGCTTCCCTTGAAGAAAAAGGTGCGGGCAGCCTGATTTTCAAAGCATTTCCCGCAGCAACATTTGAACGTTTTGTGTCTGGGAAGGCCATAATACAACGTGCGGGGGCCATAATGGAGGGATATTTCCATGAACCGCGGCACACTTCTTATCCGTCTGAAGGAGCTTCAGGAACTGCCAAAGTTTCAGAAGCGCGATATTTGTACGGTAAGCGCCTTTCTCCCTCTCGACGCTCTGGCAGAACATGTCAGGGTCTGCGAGGAGGCCGCAGGCGTAGCGCAAACGGGGCAGGATCATTGATCCTGCCTTTTTCGCTGGCTCATGCGTCTTTTACGGCACGGCAAAATGCGTCTGCAAATAGCAGCCGAGAAACAAAAGCACGACCGCAGCCGCTATGAGAGCCAGAATTTTCATAAAACAGCATTCGCTCAATCTCCGCTCACGTTCAATAAAACTGATGGTGATCGAAGTGTGCGGAGGCTGGTAACGGATCAGGCGGCGTTCTGCAGCAGTTCGCGCCGCGCTGTTGCGACAACCTGCTGCGTCAAATCGGAGAGTCGATCAGCCGCAAGCCGATTGACCTGCCAATAGAGCGGTACATCGAGCGGTGTGTCGGCTACAAGTTCGACCAGCTGGCCGGATGCAAGGTGGTCCTTCACCAGCACGTTTGGGTTTACACCCCAGCCCATACCGTCAAGGCTCGCTTCGACAAATCCTTGCGTGGATGGCAACCAGTGCGTCGGGCAATTGACATCCGCCTTGAGATTTTCCTTGATCCAGCGCTCCTGAAGCCGATCTTTCTGGTTGAAGGTCAAGGCTGGCGCAACAGCAAGCGCGTCAGGCGTCACGCCATTTTTGAAATACCGTTCCATGAAATCCGGCGATGCGGTTGCGTGATACCGCAGCGTGCCGAGCGGAACGATACGGCAGCCTTGCACCAGTTTCGCGTGAGAGGTCACAGCCGCCAGAACACGCCCATGCTGAAGCCATTCGGCTGTGTGATCCTGATCATCCACGGCGATGTTAAGAAGATGCTCGGAACCTTTGGTAAAAGCGGAAATTGCTTTCAAAAACCATGTTCCCAGACTGTCGGCATTGGTGGCGATGTTCAGCGTGACGCGCTGCTTCAGGTCGTCCGGCCCGGCAAGGGCGGGCAGTTCTTCCAGCAACTCGCGTTCCAGCATACCCACCTGTTCGATGTGGCGACAAAGCCAGTCGCCTTTTTCGGTCGCGGTGCAAGGCGTCCCGCGCGAAATAAGCACCGTGCCAAGCCGCTCCTCCAGATGTTTCACCCGTTGCGATATGGCAGACGGCGTCACGTTCAAGGCGCGGGCCGCTTTCTCGAAACTGCCGGTTTGCACGACCATCGCGACGGCACGAAGTGCGGAATAATCGATCATTAGTTTATCTTAATTATAGTTAGTATCTTTAACTATACTAATCCAGACGAGGTCTGTATCCAAGCGCTATCAACCATTCCAATTTGCGTGGCATCTGGCGCCATACTCCGTAGCGAGCCGAAATGAATTTCTCCGTTTATCTGACGGGCCTGACCATGGGCCTCAGCCTGATTGTAGCCATCGGCGCGCAGAACGCCTTTGTTCTGCGGCAGGGGCTGCGCGACGAGCATGTCTTCGCGGTCAGTCTTGTCTGCGCCGTTTCGGATGCGGTGCTGATCACGCTTGGGATCACCAGCTTCCAGAAGATCGCGGCGGCGCTGCCGTCAATCGATCCGGTCATGCGCTATGGCGGTGCCGCTTTTCTGATTTGGTATGGAGCGCGAAGCCTTTATTCGGCAATCACATCGTCAACGGCGCTTTCGACCGGCAACGGTCAGGCAACGGGCTTGGGGAAAACCATTGCCACCTGCCTCGCTCTGACCTGGCTCAATCCGCATGTCTATCTGGACACGGTTGTCTTGCTGGGCACGATCTCTACCCAGTTTCCGGGCCTCGAAAGCGCATTCGCTATGGGCGCGATCACGGCTTCGTTCGTATTTTTCTTTTCGCTGGGATTTGGTGCGCGCTGGCTACGCCCGGTTTTCGCCAAGCCGTCCGCCTGGCGTGTGCTGGAGGGCTTGATTGCTTTTGTAATGTGGGCAATCGCATGGAAGCTACTGACCGGTGCATAAGCGCCGGTCCGCTCTCTATCCGGTTTATTCTTCCGAACCCTGCTGCCGAATCCGCTCGGAAACAAAGGTATGCAATGTGAACGACGTAGCCGGATTGTGATCCGGTGATTTTGGAAAACCTTTCAAATCCTGCGGCGCTATACCGAACCGCTCCTTGAAGAATTTGGTAAATTGCGCGCGGTCTGAAAAGCCGCAGGCATAGGCGACTTCCTTCATGCTCAGCCGTCGTCCGCCATCATTGATGAGGCGTCGATAAGCAAGGTCGAGCCGCTTGTTGCGGATCAGCTTTGTGACACCGTTGTCAGGTTCAAACGCGCGATAGAGATGAGAGTGCGACAGCTTGAACTGTTGCATAATGCTCTTTGGCGAAAGGTTCGGATCAGCCAGGTTCGCGTCGATATGGTCGAGCACGCGCTGACGCAGCGGCTGGCTGACGGCAAGATATTCTTCCAATGTGAAAGCCTGCCTGTTTATCGCCGCTTTCAGCAGAACCATCAGGGATTCCTGAATTTCAGGATAATCATTCTGGTCGATCGTATCGATGATCCGGTCGAGTGTCAGAATGAAATTGAACAGGATCTTGTTGGTTGCAATGTTGGAAGGCAGCACCAGACCGTGCAGGTTCTTGCCCGGAAAGGCCTTGTTGAGTTCCTTGCGCGGAATGGCCAGCGTCACGCGCGCGCCAGCTTCTTTCTTGCTGGTCAACACCTGCGTCAGATCGAGAATGAATATGTCACCCGGCTTCACATCGACATTCTTGCCGTTGAAGTCGCCACGGTAGTCGCCAGCCAGAACGAGTTGCAGCAGATAAAGGTCGAGATCCGTTCTCGCGATGATTTTCGGCGTTCGATCACAGAACTGGCTGCTGAATGTGGTATTGCCGACCACCATGTCGCCGAACAGACGCGAGCGGACGGAGCCGCTCATGACTTTGTCGCCTTTTTCGAGCGTTGGCGAAACCTCATAGATGATGGACGACGTGTCCCGCCAGAAATCATTGCGGATTTTCTCGTCAACCATATCCGCTGATATGTAATGGCCGCTCTTCATGTGCCCCCAACTGCGACAATTATCAGCTGGCAACTTTGCATGCGCATAAGCTTACGCACTTTTTAAGCATCCAACTGTTTCCTACTACTCCCAAGCCCGGACCTATTCTATCAAATTTGTCCCTCAAAACGCAAGATGGGACAAAAATACCGCATATTAGGGACATACATGTATTGTCAGTGCGATTCCCTCAGCTATTTCTATTAAGTCGAATTCTTTATTGTTAGATCTTGGTGAAGTATCGAATTGCGGAATTAAATCAGGGTCTAACGCGATAACCGCCCGCCCGATGTTCGAAGTAAAGCTGTCTCGTTGAAACGGGTATTCCAGATCAATTAAATCGTTGGATTAAACAACTCTTATATTGAAAGAAAAATCTGGCGGAGGCGGTGAAATTATACAGCGGGCGCAATTCAGGGTTGCCAAGCCATCATTCTGTTTACGACGGAAAAAGTCGCATATGCGAAGGTTTTGGCGGAATTATCCCCACCAGACGTCGCTATCCCTCACGGATATAGACGCTTGGCGTCGCTTGAGCAGGGCGCGCTCGACACAACGAAAACCTTTCACTGGAACAAACCGCTTTATCAGAAAGGATCGATTATGATCGTGAAGCGAAGAACGCAGCTGCTTGCCAGCATGGTGGTGCTTGCACTGGCGTCACCCGTGCAGGTCGCGTTCGGGCATGACTGGGATCATGACCATTGGGGCCATCATGACCATGATTTTCCGCCTTTCGGTCATGACCATGGTTTTCATCATCACGATCATGCTGGTGCTGCCGTTGCCGCAGGGATTCTCGGACTGGCGATTGCCGCCGCCATTGCCGACAATGGCAACAACCGTCCTCACGATGTTTATGCTCCGCCGCCACAACCTTATTATGCGCCGCCGCCTTATCGCCTGAGCAACGGCATCACCTGTTATCCGGCGCAGCGGGCCTGTTACCTGGCGAACGGACATTATGCGGGCCTCACGACCCATTCGCAGTTCGGCAATTAGGACATATTATGAAATTTCATCATTTTTTACTGGGTGCGGCATTGCTGGCAGCCTTTCCAAAAGTGGCTATGGCTGAAGACGCTGCCAATAATCGGCTCCATGCCGCTTGGGACGCTCTGGCCAAGGGCGAAGGCGAATTTCTGTCAACGAAGCAATTTGCCAGCCTGAACAATCTCGCCTATCAGGCAGCCATTGTGAGACTTTGCGATGGGCATGAGCTCGATCATGAAGCATTCCGCAGGAAAATCGAAGACGTCATCAAAGATACGGACAAAAAGCTGAGCGACGAGCAGGCCGATCTGCGCGAAGCAGCTGTTCTTGTGGCCTTCGGCGCGCGTTTTGGCCTGTTTCTCGCCGAAGGCAGCGATGACAGCAAGCCAGAGTTTTGTGCATCCGCCGACGAAATCAAATCCTCGCAGGATATTTCAGTTCTGGCGAATTGAGGCGACTGCCGATCAAAACGAAGCCTCCCGTGCTGTCCGCGCGGGAGGCTTTTTGTCTAGGCGGTCATGCCTCATGCGGTGCTGCTTTTCGTCTGCGGAACCAGCGTGCACTTGCCAGACGGTCAATTTCCACAAAAATCACCGGTGTGATGAACAGTGTCAGCACCTGACTGAGCAGAAGGCCGCCCACCACCGCCACACCAAGCGGCTGGCGCAGCTCAGACCCTTGACCGCCGCCAAGCGCAACGGGAACAGCCGCGAGAAGCGCACAGAATGTCGTCATCATGATGGGACGGAAGCGACGAATAGCTGCCTGATGGATTGCTTCTTCCGGCGCATGGTTTTCATCACGCTTCAGGTAGAGCGCGACATCGACCATCATGATCGCGTTCTTCTTGACGATACCGATCAGCATCAAAAGCCCGATTAGCGCAATGATCGACAGGTCGAAACCGGACAATTGAAGCGTGATCAGCGCACCGAACGCGGCGGATGGCAGGCCGGACAGAATGGTCAGCGGATGCGCGAAACTCTCGTAGAGAACGCCGAGTACGATATAGATCGTAGCAACGGCGGCGAGGATCAGCAGACCCATATTGCCGGTCGATTGGGCAAAAATCTGCGCCGCGCCCGAAGGCCGCGCCGATACCGAGGCCGGCATGCCGATTTCACTGCGCAGTGCCGTCACGCGGTCGGTTGCGGTGCCAAGCGAAACACCTGCGGGCAGGTTGAAGGACAGCGTGACCGATGCGAGCTGTCCCGACTGGTTGACGGTCACCGGCCCGTTGGTCCGCTTGATTGTGGCAAAGCTGGCCAGCGGAACCAGAGCGCCCGACGATGAGGGCACACGCAGCGCGCCGAGTTGCGTTTCGTCCCACTGGCGGTTCTGATCGAGTTCCAGAATGACATCATAGCTGTTGCCGGTGGTCTGGATTTGCGAAACTGTCAGCGTTCCATAGGCGGCTTCCAGCGTGCTGCGGATCGCTTGCGAGCTGATGCCAAGACTTCCCGCCTTGTCGTGATCGATTTCTATACTGGCTTGCAGGGCGTTGTTTTGCAGGTCGGACGCCACATCGACAAAGGTTTGCGGTTCGGCCTTCATGGCATCGGCCAGTTTCACCGACCAAGACCGGGCTTCGTCGGCATCGAGCGATTGCAGCACAATCTGATACTGGCTCTGCGTGCTGCGTCCGCCGAAACGCAGATTCTGCACCGGCGTTATATAGGCGGTGATACCGGGAAGGGCGGCGAGCGATTTGCGCAACGCGCTCAAGGTCTGGTCGAGCGGAGGGCGGGTGTCTCGCGCTTTCAGCTGCACCAGCAGCGATCCGGTATTGAAAGTCGATCCACCGGGGCCGCTGCCGAGTGACGCCGTAACGTGCTGGACGGCGGGGTTTTCGGAAACGATCGCCGCCGCCTGCTGTTGGAGATTGCGCATCGCTTGATAGGAAATATCCTGCCGCGCTTGCGTGGAAATGGTGAGAAGGCCAATGTCTTCCTGCGGGAAGAAGCTGCGCGGCAGCGTCGTGAACGACCAGATCGAGCCAAGGAAACTGAGGCCGAACACCAGCAGCACCTGCGCCCGATGCCTGAGGCACCAGCCGACAGCGCGCCCATAGCTTTCTGTCACCTGATCGAACAGGCGAGCGATCCGGCCCGGTTTGATTTCCTTGTGCGGCAGGCGTGCGGCGAGCATCGGCGTCACGGTCAGCGACACGAGCGCCGAGGAGAGGATGGCGAGTGTCACTACCATGCCGAATTCATTCAGCACACGCCCAACGATGCCGCCCATCAGGAGAATGGGCAGAAACACCGCCACTAGCGACAGCGACATGGAAATGATCGTGCCGGTCACTTCCTGACTGCCCTTGATAGCAGCCTCAAAAGGCTGCATCCCCTGTTCGGTATAGCGCACGATGTTTTCGAGCATCACGATGGCATCGTCCACCACAAGGCCGACCGCCAGTGTGAGGGCAAGCAACGAGATATTGTCGATGGAAAAGCCGAACGCATACATGGCGGCAAATGTGGCAACCAGCGAAAGCGGCACGGCAAGGCCGGGGATCATCGTCGCCCAGAACTGGCCGAGAAACAGAAAGATCACCAGCACGACGAGCGCAATCGTAATGCCAAGCGTCTTTTGAACATCGGCGACCGCATCGCGGATCGACCGGGAGACGTCGTTGACGACAGAAATATGCATCTGCGCGGGCAGGGAGGCTTCGATCTCCGGCAGCTTGGCCTTGATCGCATCGACAACGGCAACCGTGTTCGATCCCGGCTGGCGTTGTACCGCAAGCGCAATCGACTGTTTGCCATCCAGCCAACTGCCCTGATTGACGTTTTCCACACTGTCGAGAACATTGGCTACATCCGAGAGGCGGACGATGCGATTGCCGCTGCCGGAGATGATCAGGCTTTTGAACTCATCGGCATTGGTGCGCTGGGTTTTGGCATTGACGGTGAGCGCCTGCGACCCGTTCTGCAATGTGCCGACTGGCGTTTGGCTGTTCGCGGCGGCGATGGTATCGCCAAGGCCAGACAGGGACAGATTGCGACTGTCGAGCTTATCGGGATCGACCTCGACGCGCACGGCATAGGTTTTGGAGCCGTAGACCTGCGCTTGCGCAACGCCTGAAATGGTGGAAAGCGCTGGCGATATGATGTTCTGCGCGATGTCGTCCATCTGCGTCAGGCGTGCGCCGTCGCCGGTGAGCGCCAGAATGATGACCGGCGCATCGGCGGGATTGGCCTTGCGGTAGCTTGGCGGCGTGGTCAGATTGTCGGGCAACTGACGCTGGGCGCGGGTAATCGCCGCCTGCACGTCGGCGGCCGCCGCGTCGATATTGCGCGACAGGTTGAACTGAAGCGTGATCGAGGTGTTGCCAAGCGAAGAGGTGGCGCTGATCGTATCGATACCCGCAATCGTCTCGAACTGCTTGATAAGCGGGGTTGCGACAGACGATGCCATGGTATCCGGCGACGCGCCTGCCAGTTGGGCCGACACGTTGACGGTCGGAAAATCCGCTTCCGGCAGCGCGGCGACTGGAAGCTGGAGATAAGCTGCAATGCCGCCGATCAATCCGCCGATGACAAGGAGGATCGTCGCAACCGGGCGGCGAATGAAGACTTCGGAAATGTTCATCGCCCTGGCGCCTTCATTCAATTGGACGAGACTTTTGTCTCAGTATCGTTGCTGGTCAGTTTGACCTTGCTGCCATTGGCTAGCGAGGCCTGACCTTCCGTCACGACCTTTTCACCGGGTTGTAGGCCAGCGCTGAGACCGGCCATGCCATTGGCGCGAAGCGCAACCGTGACCGGGCGCACTTCGATGCTGTTATCCGTCTTCACGACATAGCTGATTGAACCGCTTTCCTGCGGCTGCACGGCAACGCCGGGCACAAGCACCAGATTGTCTGCCTGTCCGGCTTCCACCAGTACACGCAGCGACTGTCCGGGCCAGAAATTGCCAGATGGATTGTCCAGCGTGGCGCGCAGGCGCACGGTGCCGCTGGCGGCATCGATTGTGTTGTCGAGGAAGCTGACCGGGCCGCTTTCCGAAATATCCCTGCCGTCAGCCGACACTGCGGAAGCTGTGGCTTTCAGTGTGCCGATGGCGAGCGTTTCGCGGATCAGCGCGATATCCGTTTCCGGTAGTGTAAAATCCGCATAAATCGGCTTCATCTGCGTGATGGTCGCGACCGGCGAACCGGCGGAAAGATAGGCGCCAGCGGATACAAGCACGACGCCAAGCTGGCCGTCGAAAGGCGCTATAATCCGGGTGTTGTCGAGGGTCACCTGATCAGCCGCCAGCTGTGCCTGATCGACTTGCAACTGGGCTTCAGCCACTTTGAGAGCGGCCATGGCGTCGTCGCCAGCCTGCGAAGTGCTCACGCCCTTGGTGACAAGGTCTTGCATCCGCTTCAGCAGGATTTGCGCATTGTTCAGCGTGGCCTGCGATTTGGCGACGGAGGCCTGATCTTTCACGACAGTGGCGCGGATGGCGCGGTCATCAAGTTGAGCGATCAGGTCGCCCTTTCTGACGATGGCCCCGTCCTTGACATTGAGGATGGCCACATTGCCGGGCTCGGGACTGTTGACCGCCGTGGAGGCGACGGCAACAACCGTGCCGATGGTGCTGCGCTGGATCGGCAGCGATCCAGCGGTCGCAACCGCGACCTTGACGGCATGCTCGGCATTGGCCGAGCGGCTGCCACCTTTTCGACTGTCTGTCTGAACTGCGTTTGGAGCACTGGTGCCGTTCTGTTTCGTGGTATGTTGCCAGCCGACAAAACCGGCACCGGCAACCAATAGGATCGGGACACCCCAAACAACCCAACGCTTCACTCAACGCTCCTGTCAACGAAGGGATACGCCGCAATACCGGCTGTCCGAACGCTAACACAACGGTGCCGCCCGGCAATTAAATTGATTGAGAGCGGCAGTTGTTCAGTTCGTGATAATGAGTGATGCCATTATTAGCAGAAACGCGTGTTGTTGCTGGCCGTTATTGAAGAATACGGAGAATATCGCGGACGACTTCCGCCTGCAGCGGGCGTTGTTTTTCGATGTTGAAATGGCCGACTTCCTTCACGCCGGAGAAATCGCGGTTGTCCAGCTTCCCCTTGAAACGGGGGCCGGGCACCAGCGGAAGCCCCCAACCGTGCTGCGAGAAATAGAAATTCACAACGCGGCGGATATTTCCTGGCAAGGGATCGGGTGCCGTGGCGGCAAACGAGGCCATGTAATCCACGCGAATGCCTTTTTTCTCAAGGACTTCGGCGATGGAAATAATGGCATTGGCACCCAATGAATGGCCGACGAGAATGACCGGCTGCGGGCCATATTTCTGCCGGTCGGCAATAATCCGGTTGGCGACGAGCCGCCAGGCGGCGTTGCCATCGACATGCGCATCTACACCTGCGGCCTGCAATTCTGCACCGATTTCATCGATGCCGGCGGAAAAGATATTGGCGAAACCGCGCAGGAGATAGACGTCGGGGCGTCCCGGCTGGGCGGCGTTTCCCGTCTTGTCATTCGTAGCGGGCACCTGTCCGGCAGGTTTCGCCGATTTGGCGTGTGCTGCGACCGGCATCGCGGCCAGCACAAGGCCAGAAAGCAGCAGAAAGCGGCGGCTGATGAAATTTTTCGCCGAATTGCCTGATTTGTTCGTCATGTAAAAATACCGGGGTTATGGCCAAGGTCTCGGAATAATACGTCCGGTGCGCCTGGCATATTCGTCATATGAAGCGCCGAATGCGTTGCGCATCATCGCTTCTTCATGGCCTACGCGGTAAAAATAGAGAATGCCGACACCAACAATGCCCGCCAGACCGGCGAACCAGTTGGGGAGCAGGCAAAACTGCGCTATCGCCCAAAGCCAGAACGATAAATACATCGGATGGCGGACATATTTATAGAGCCCATCCGTCACGAGTTTGTGTTCCTTGCGGATTTCCAGCGACACCGACCAGTTCTTGCCGAGCTGGCGATGACTTGCATGAAACAGCCATAGAAAGGCGAGTTCCACGACAAGGCCGATCCAGCCGAGCCACGGCTGAAAGGTATAATCAGCAAAGGCTGGAAAGCCCGTTGCAACATAGATAACCGGGATCAGCGACAGGCCGACGGTCGCGGCAGCCAGCGCCGCCCGGTCGGGCAGTGTCTTGGCATTGGTCGTAACTTTGATCTTGCGGGCGCGCCGCTGGTGCGGCACCCGGATGACCACCCACGCAACGAGCCCAATGGCCCAGACGATCATTGCCAAGGTGGGCGTCATTCGGAAATATCCTTTTCTGGCGACGAGTCGCCCACAATATGGTCACGCACACGGTCTGCCAGGAAAATCGGGCCGCAGCAGACCTGAAAGAAATCGTACCAATAGGGCTTCGTATTGCCGAATACATATTGATAATGCACGCGAAAGAGATTGCGCTTCACCCGCTTGTAAGTCTCGGCCAGCAGCATATCCTTGACGCGCACCTGACGCACGAACGGAAACCTTCTGCCCTCCGCACGCTTGAGCTTCATTTCCGCCACCGGGTCGGTTTTATAGAAGTTGATAGCGTCGGTGAGGCACTGGATTTCCACCCAATCAAGCTTACCATCATCGGTAAGTCTTTGCACGTCTTCACGAAATCTCTTGGCTGCCGGATGGTAGCCAGCCTTGAGCGCCGTGGAACCAAGCGTCAAAATGGTAACCTTCGGCGCGCGCGTTGAAAAGGCTTGGTCTATGGCCAGACAACGGGCGGCGACATCCAGCATCAGCATGCCGCCGGTGCTGTGACCGATCAGGATGACCTCGTCATATTTGCCCGCTCTGACGCGCTGGACAATGCCTTCCGCAAAACGCTGCATCAGCGCTTCGGCATCCGGTCGCCTGCCGCGAAAGAAGTTCAACGAGAAGGACCAGAGATCCATCAGATGATTGGTGGACCAGCGTTTGCCCAGCACCATCAAAGCGACCGAGAACACGGCAAGTCCGATGATCCAGCCAAGTGCGCCAAGCCAATGCGCTGTGAGACGAACGGCGGCATATCCCAACAGCGCGAACAGGACAATTGCGAGGAAAGGATAGAGGAAATAAAGCCCAAAGCGCCAAGCTTTGGCAAAGAATTGGAAAGCCGTGCCGGAAAAGACGAAGTCGCCAAAAGCGCGCAGATATTTGCCGAGCCGAACGGGCAGGGGCCGGGCGAAATCCGCCAGTACGATGCTGTCGAGTGCGAGAAAATTGAAATCGGTCGTCGTTGACCAATCTTCGTGCGCAGCACGGGTTTCGATGGTTGCAAGCCCAATCTCGTGATCGGGTGCCTGATCCACGGAAGAGACCGCCGACTGATAGCCCCAAAGCGTGTCGAAACGCGCAATTTCCTTACGCAGCCGCTTGAAAAACGCGTCTGGCGTTTTCGGATCATACCCGCCAATAAAGAATACGGCACGCCGCTGGACCGACTGATTCATGCCGAAAGCGTAATTTGCATCTTATGCATTGTCGAGATTAATCCGCATCGCATATTATTGAAATTCTTTGGCCTTTCTTTCTCAAGGCTGGACTTTCAGCGAGAAAAAAATTCCGGTCCATTTCAGCAATTTTGCATGATGGCTTTATGACGGAAGCTTTGTCGAAACAAATGGATAGCAGGGCTTTTGCTGTTTGGCACAACGGCCTGCGCGCCTTCTGGCTTGGTGCGACGGACGCTTTGCAACTGGCGAAAACGTGATATGGCGAGAGCGGCGCGATCCGGGGAGGACGCTGTCAGATTCTTGCAAGTTCTGGATCGCATATTATGAGCCGCACTATTCTCTGCCTGGGCGCCTTGACGCTCGACACAATCCTCCGCCTTGACGCATTGCCGGAAAAAGCCGGGAAATATCTGCCCAGCGAAGCGGTGCAAATTGCAGCGGGTATGGCATCGAGTGCCGCAGCCGCCATCGCCCGTCTCGGGGGCGATGTGGCGCTTTGGGCATCGACCGGCGACGACGCCACCGGCGAGCGGGTGATTGCTGAATTGCGGGCCGAAGGGATCGACTGCACTCATATACGCAGGCTTCCGCGCGCGCGCACCGCGTTTTCGTCGATTCTGGTCGATCCGTCCGGCGAACGTGTCATCGTGCCGTTCTATGATCCGCAACTGGGTAGTCCGGCGTCAATCGTGCCGCCTGTCGAAACAGGTGCATTTGCAGCGGTCATGGCCGATGTCCGTTGGGCTTGGGCCGCAGAAACCGGCCTCAAGGCCGCGCGTCGCGCCGGTATACCTGCGATTCTCGATGCAGACACGGCCCCGGTCGAACTTCTTGAACGGTTATTGCCGCTTGCAACGCATATTGTCGCGTCAGAACCCGCCGCCATCAGCCTGACGGGAACGGCGAATTTGAGCGAATGCGTCGAGATACTGGCCAGCCGCTATGATGTTTTCACAGCCGTTACCGCTGGCGCGCAGGGGTGCTACTGGACTGAACGGGCCGGGCATTCGGTGCAGCATGTCGCCGGGTTTCCCGTAAAGGCGGTCGACACGCTCGCTGCGGGCGATGTCTTTCATGGCGCTTTCGCGCTCGGGTTGGTCGAAGGCGGCGCGATGCATGACATCATCCGCTTTGCCAATGCCGCCGCCGCCATCAAATGCGCACGGTTCGGCGGACGTTCCGGTTCGCCGAGCCGGGCAGAAGTGCAGGCATTTATGGAAAGCGGACTGCTTCCGGTTTAAATCTCCATTCCCTCAAATTTACATAAACGCACAGTGAACGCGAATTGACTATTTACTAACATGTTAGTATGTGCCAACTTACAGTTCAATCTTGGGAGGAGACGGCTTTGCCAACAGATTCTGGGCCGCAAAACAATTCTGCGCAGAAGCGCTTCGGGCTTTCTGCAGCGCTCACCACGCCATTCGATGCGGATGGCAAGATCGACGTCAACCGTGCACTCAAGCACGCCCGTGCGCGCCTCGACCATGGCTGTTCCAGCGTCACGCTGTTCGGCACCACCGGCGAAGGATCTTCGATTGGCGATGCGGAGCGCGCAGCGCTTCTCGACGCATTCATCGCGCAGGGATTTCCAGCAGCCAATATCGTTGTCGGCGTGATGGAGAACTCCATTGCCGATGCGGTGCTTCAGTCGGGCGATGCGCTGCGTCGCGGCTGCAAGGCCATTCTTCTGGCGCCGCCGTCCTATTTCAAGAACCTTTCCGACGATGGCCTTTTCAACTGGTTCTCCGCCGTGCTGAAAGGTCTCGGTTCGGATGCGCGCGATATCATCCTTTACAACATCCCCTCGGTGACGGCGGTTGAACTTTCGGTCGATCTGGTCGGCCGCCTGCGCGTTGCTTTCGGCGCGATTATCTCTGGCGTGAAGGATTCATCGGGCAACTGGGCTTATACCGAGAAGCTTCTGGCTGCGCATAAGGACATTGCAATCCTGATCGGCGACGAGCGCGATCTCGCCGCCGGTGTTCGTCTCGGCGGGCAGGGCGCGATTTCCGGCATGGCCAATCTGTTCCCGGACCGCCTGCTGCGCATGATCAATGACGGGCAGGACGATGCCGAACTGGTCGATGCTGTGCGCAAGCTTCTCAACTATCCGGTGACGCCTGCGGTGAAGGCGCTGGTGGCGCGGCATACCGGCGATCAGGAATGGCGCCGTGTCCGTGCACCGCTGGTTGCGCTGAACGATGCGGATTTCGATGCAATTGGCAGTGTATTTGCCGGATTGCATATGGCAAAGGCGGCCTGAGCCGGGCATAAGCGTTGCAGACATGCTGCGGAAATGTGGGAGACGTTTCCGCAGTATAACCAAAGCGGTTGGGAGAGGACAAAGCCTTGGCGGAAGATCAGAACGAGCCGGTGAAGTTGCGGGACAAAGCCTATCAGAGCTTTACCCAGCATTTGCTGGCGCGCGATTTCCATCCGGGCCAGTTCGTCTCGCAGCGCCAGCTCGTGACCATGACAGGTCTGCCGCTTGGCGCCATCCGCGAGCTGATCCCGCGCCTTGAAGCGGAAGGCCTGATCAAGACCGTACCGCAGCGCGGGCTTCAGATCGCCCATATCGATCTCAATCTCATCCGTGAGGCTTTCCAGTTTCGCCTGTTTATCGAGAAGGAGTCGGTCGCGATTTTCTGCCAGTCGGCATCGGATGAATTGCTGCGTTCGCTGCGGGCCGAGCATGAAGACACGCTGAACCGCGCCATGAGCGAAGGTGAAACGCCTGAGCTTGAGGAGCGGGCGCAGAATATCGACTGGAGCCTGCACGACACCATTGTGGCCTCGCTCGACAATGAAATCATCTGGCGCGCTTACCAGACGAATACGATCAAGATGCGCCTGATCAATCAGGAGCGTTTCCGGATCACCGGGCGCGTCATTCCGGTCATGCAGGAACATCTCGCGGTGTTGTCGGCGATTGAAACCCGCGACCCGCAAATCGCCATGGATGCCATCGCCGTTCATATCAACAATGCGCGGAAGCTGGCTTTACACATCTAGATCAAACAAAGGCCCAGCAAGAGGAGTTGCCGGGTTTGAAACATAGGGGAGGAGCAGAATGAAACTATTTCATCCGACACGTCGCCAGTTTCTGGCGGGTTCAGCGGCCATCGCCGCATCCGGTGTGACAGGCATCAGCCCGTCTTTCGCCGCTTCCACGGTTGACTGGAAGAAATATGCGGGCACCACGCTTGAGGTGAATCTCATCAAGAGCCCGCGCGGCGAAATCCTTCAGAAGCATCAGAAGGAATTCGAAGAGCTGACGGGCATCAAGGTTCATTCCGAACAGATGCCGGAACAGCAGCAGCGCCAGAAGGCGGTCATCGAACTGACCTCCGGTCGCCCGAGCTTTGACGTCATTCACATCAGCTATCACGTGCAGAAGCGCCAGTTCGAAAAGGGCGGCTGGCTTGCCGATCTCAACCCGTTCCTGAAAGACCCGACGCTGACCGATGCGTCGCTGACGGAAAACGATTTCGCAAGCGCTGGTCTGACCTTCGCCAAGGACGCCAATGGCCGCTTCGGCGCATTGCCGTTCTCGGTCGATTACTGGATCATCTACTGGAACAAGGACCTGTTTGCCGCCAAGGGTATCGAATATCCGAAGACCTTCGAAGAACTGGTGAAGGCTGCGGAAGCGCTGACCGATCCGTCTTCGAACACCTACGGCTTCGTGGCCCGCGGCATGAAGAACGCCAATGTTCCGGTCTGGACGAGCCTGATGCTCGGCTATGGCCAAAGCTCGGTCGATGCCGACGGCAATTTGAAGACGGATTCGGCAGAAGCCATCGAAGCCGCCAAGCTCTATCAGCGCCTGATGACCAAAGCGGCACCTCCCGGTGTTGCCGGTTTCAACTGGGCCGAATGCCAGTCGAGCTTCCTGCAAGGCAAGGTCGGCATGTGGCTCGACGGTATCGGCTTTGCGCCGCCGCTCGAAGATCCGAACAAGTCGCGCGTTGTCGGCAAGGTCGGCTATGGCGTCATCCCGGCTGGACCGAAGGCCCAGGCCGCACCGACCACCGGCGACGGCATCGGCGTGACCGAAGCTTCGACCAAGAAGGAAGCCGCCTATCTCTACTGCCAGTGGGCCATTTCGAAAGAAATGGGCGCTCGTCTGCTGCAGACGGGTTCGGGCGTTCCGTTCCGCAAGTCGATCATCGACGATGCGGAAGTGCGCAAGGGCGTGACCATGCCGGAAGGCTGGGTCGAAGCCCTGTCGAAATCCGCACCAATCAGCCAGCTCTGCCTGCCGGTTATCGTCCCGGTCACGGAATTCCGCGACATCATGGGCGTTGGCCTCACCAATCTTCTGAATGGTGCCGAAGCAGAAGCTGAAATGAAGCGCGCGACGGAAGAATTCCGTCCGGTCCTCGCACGGAGCGAAGGAAAATGACATCTGCCGCCCCGACAGGAGCAACAAAGAGCATGAATGGGGAGGCCGCCACAAAGGCGGCTTCCACAACCAGAACCGGTAGCAAGTCTGGAAAAAGCCATCTGAAACCGAGTTACTGGCCGTTTGTGCTTCCCGCCTTGATCACCGTCGGGGCGGTGATCGTCTTCCCTTGGCTGTTCACCCTCTGGATGAGCGCCAATCAATGGCAGCTCGGCGGAGGCATCAGCTTCGTCGGCTTCGACAATTATATCCGTCTGGCAGCCGATGCGCGCTTCTGGGATTCCATGTGGCACACGGCCGTCTATACGGTTCTGTCCGTGGTGGCGCCGATGGTGCTGGGCACGATTGCCGCTCTGATCTTCGACAGCAAGCTGCCGATGCGGGGCCTGTTGCGCGGTATCTTCGTCATGCCGATGATGGCGACACCTGTTGCCGTCGCGCTGGTCTGGACAATGATGTATCACCCGCAGCTTGGTGTGCTGAACTATCTCCTGTCGCTGGTCGGGATCGGTCCGCAGGAATGGATTTTCAACCAGAACACCGTCATTCCGTCGCTGGTTGCGGTCGAGACCTGGCAATGGACGCCGCTGGTCATGCTGATCGTGCTGGGTGGTCTTGCTTCCATGCCGCGCGATCCGTTCGAAAGCGCTGAAATCGACGGCGCAAATGGCTGGCAGAAATTCCGTTACATCACGCTTCCGATGATCCTGCCTTTCATCATGGTGGCCGTCATCATCCGCTCGATCGATGCGCTGAAAAGCTTCGACATCATCTATGCGATGACGCAGGGCGGCCCCGGCACGGCATCGGAAACCATCAATATCTATCTCTATAACGTGGCGTTTTCCTATTACGACATCGGATATGCTTCGGCGATTGCCGTGGTGTTTTTCATCGTGATCATCGCCATGTCCATGATCCTGCTGGCGCTTCGCCAGCGGACCAAATGGAACGCTTGAGGACCGGCTCATGGCACGCAAGTCAATTCTGTCGAAGCTCGGCACTGCGCTTCTTGTTTTCGTTATCGTTTCGCCGGCGCTTTTCTTTTTCATCTGGATGCTGTCGCTTTCGCTCAAATACGAAATCGACAACGGTGCCTATCCGCCGATCCTGATCCCGGAACGTTTCGCCTGGTCGAACTATACGCAGATTTTCGAAGCCAATGATTTTCTGCTCTATTTCTGGAACAGCCTTCTGGTGACCGGCATGGCGACACTGCTCGCCCTTCTGGTCGGGGTTCCAGCGGGCTACGGCATCGCGCGACTCAAGGCGCATAAATCGGCGATTGTCATCATGATCGCCCGCATGACGCCGGGTCTGTCCTATCTGATCCCGCTGTTCCTTCTGTTCCAAACACTGGGTCTGCTTGGCACGCTCTGGCCGCAGATCATCATCCATCTGGTCGTCACCGTCCCAATCGTGATCTGGATCATGATCGGTTATTTCGAAACGACGCCGATGGAACTGGAAGAGGCGGCGATAATCGACGGCGCGTCCTCGTTGCAGGTGTTTCTCAAAGTAGCGCTGCCCATTGCCAAGCCCGGCATCGTGGTGTCGCTTATTCTTGCAGTGATCTTCTCCTGGAACAATTTCGTGTTCGGGATCGTGCTCGCAAGCCGCGAAACGCGCACGCTGCCGGTCGCTGTCTATAACATGCTTTCCTTCGAACAGGTGAGCTGGGGGCCGCTTGCTGCCGCAGCACTTGTGGTCACTCTGCCTGTTCTGTTGCTTACCGTCTTCGCACAGCGCCAGATCGTTGCAGGTCTAACCGCAGGCGCCGTCAAATAAGAGTTGAGGTTCAAGATGGCATCTGTATCCATCCGTAATGCAGTCAAGAAATATGGCAATGTCGGCGTTCTGCACGGCGTGTCGGTCAGCATCGAGGACGGCGAGTTCGTCGTGCTCGTCGGCCCTTCGGGCTGTGGAAAGTCCACGCTTCTGCGTATGATCGCCGGGCTTGAGGAAATCAGCGACGGTGAAATCGCCATCGGTCCGCGCGTGGTCAACGACCTGCGCGCCAAGGAACGCGACATCGCCATGGTATTCCAGAACTATGCGCTTTATCCGCATATGACGGTTGCCGACAATATGGGCTTCGCGCTCATGCTCAAGAACGCGCCCAAGGAAGAGCGCGACAACCGCGTTGCGCGTGCAGCCGAAATTCTCGGCCTCAACAAGCTGCTCGACCGCTTTCCGCGCCAGCTTTCCGGAGGTCAGCGCCAGCGCGTGGCCATGGGCCGCGCCATTGTGCGCGATCCGCAGGTGTTCCTGTTCGACGAACCGCTCTCCAACCTTGATGCCAAGCTGCGCGTGCAGATGCGCGGCGAGATCAAGGGCCTGCATCAGCGCCTGAAGACCACCACCATCTATGTGACCCACGACCAGATCGAAGCCATGACCATGGCCGACAAGATTGTGGTGATGCGTGACGGTCTGGTCGAGCAGATCGGTGCGCCGCTCGATCTCTACGACCGCCCGGCCAATATGTTCGTTGCGGGCTTCATCGGCTCGCCGTCGATGAATTTCATCAATGGCAAGATCGAGGAAGGTTCGTTCGTGGCCGATGGCGGCTTCCGTATGTCACTGCCGCAGGGTGATTATGCGAGCCTTTCGGCCAAGGCTGTCTATGGCGTGCGTCCCGAGCATATGAAGATCGCCGAAGGCGGCGTTCCGGTTACGGCGGAAATTGTCGAGCCGACCGGTTCGGAAATCATGGTCATGGGCAAGCTCGGCACGCAGCCGATCACCTGCCTGTTCCGTGAGCGTTTGACCGTGCGTCCAGGCGATGTGCTACCAATCGCCATTGATCCGGCAACGAGCCACGTCTTTGAGCCGGAAAAGGGGATGCGTGTCAGCGCCTGACCATTTCCATTGAACGGCGAACTCCTTTAATAATCAGACTCTCGGTAATGTGAGAGTCTGGAGAATTCTATGCAGCCAATCTGGGCCGTGGGTCTGATGACCGGCACCGTTCTCGATGGAAATATCGACGTCGCGCTTTTGAAAACGGATGGCGAGACGGTCGATATATTCGGCACCTATGCGCTGAAGCCTTATCCGGACGGTATTCTGGAACTGTTGCAGCAGGCGCAGGCCGAAGCCCGCGTTTGGAATTTTGAAGGCCCGGAACCGGCGATTTTTGCCGAGGCGGAAGATGCCCTGACCCGAGCGCAATCGGCTGCCGTGCGCACGCTGGTTGAAGAAAGCGGGCTGATTATGGCCGATATCGGCGTTGTCGGTTTTCATGGCCAGACCGTGCTGCATCGTGCGCCACAGCCCGGACGGCTTGGCGATACGCGCCAGCTTGGCGACGGTGCGCTGATGAGAGACTTGCTTGGCACCAAGGTTGTCTACGATTTCCGCACCGCCGATATTCGTGCAGGCGGACAGGGTGCGCCGCTGGCTGCGATCTATCACGCGGCTTTGCTGCGCAGTGCCGATGCCAGCGGCGATACGGCAATTCTCAATCTCGGCGGTGTCGGCAATATTACATGGTGGGATGGCGGCGACACGCTGGTCGCCTTCGATACCGGCCCGGCCAATGCGCCGATCAATGATTTCATGAAAGCGCGTGGTTTGGGCGAGATGGACCGCGACGGCGCGCTGGCGGCGCATGGCAAGGTTGACGAAGCGCGCCTCGCCAAACTGCTTGAACATCCTTATATGACCGCGCCTTTTCCGAAATCGCTGGACCGCTTTGACTTTACAGCTGCTATGGCTGATGGCCTCAGCGATGAAGACGGGGCTGCAACGCTCACCGCTTTCACCACATCGGCGGTGGCAAAGGCGCTCGATATTCTGCCACAGCGCCCGAACCGGCTGGCGGTCTCCGGTGGCGGGCGTCACAACCCGACGATGATGCGTATGCTGGTCGAGCGTGCTGGCGTCGAGCTTGTGCCGGTCGAGACCTTAGGTTGGCGGGGCGATGCGGTTGAGGCTGAGTGCTTCGCGTTTCTCGCCGTGCGCGCCTTGCGTGGCTTGCCGATCAGCTTTCCAAGCACAACAGGCGTACCTGCACCCATGACAGGGGGAAAGATCGCAGGCTGAACGGTCCGCATCAAGGATTTATCTTTTTAAGGGAAATCTGGATAGCAAAACGCCCGCAGCAATTTGGGAGGAGGAGAGTTGCTGCGGGCGGATTGGTAAAGCGCGATTGGGAGGAGGAGTATCGCGCTTCAGGTTCGGTTTTTGGGAGGAGGAGTAAAACCGAACAACTGCAAAATAGAGCCGTGAGCCGGGCCTTACAACAACCGATCCTGCAACCGAGATATGCGTATTTTGCAAGGCGTTAAAACGCGTCCCAAAACGAAACCGCCCCAGCCGCGAATAAACGCGCTAGGGCGGTGAATCTCCGCCAAAGCCCCCAATGGCGAGATGCAGAATTAATAGCACGAGTCGCGCCCTGGTAAACGTTGTCAAGGGCATTCGATGACAGAAAGAAGCGAACTATGTCAAAACGGCAACAATGCCGGTGCGCATCGGCCTATCTCCTTGGAAGGTGCGGGCGGTTTAATGCAGCTTTTCGGCGTCCAGTTTGGGCATCATGGCCAGAACCTCCGGCAACTCGCGCACCTCACAGGCGGGGCTGAAATACCAGCCCTGCAAATGATCGCATTTCATGTCGCTCAAAAGGTCGATCTGTTCGATGGTTTCGACGCCTTCGGCGGTCACCGTTTTGCCGAGACTATGGGCGATCTGAATGACGCCGCGCACGATGGCCCGATCTTCCGGTGAAGCCGCGATATTGGCCACAAAGCTGCGGTCGATCTTAAGGCGATCAATCGGCAGGCGGCGCAAATGCGTGAGCGAGGCGAAGCCGGTTCCAAAATCATCAAGGGCGACTTCCACGCCTGCCATGTGAAGCCGTTTGAGACCCTGTTCGACGCGCTTTTGCGCAAGGCCGAGCAACATGCCTTCCGTCATCTCCGCGCTGAAACTGTCCGGTCCGATACCGGTTTCGGCGCATAATTCAAAGAAGCGGTCGAGAAAGATATCCGAGCGGAAATCGGAATTGGTCAGGTTCATCGCAATGCGATGCAAGGGCGCTTCCGCCTGACGCAGCGATTGAGCATCCGCAAAAATCCGCTCCAGCATGAACATGCCGAGCGCCGCCCGTATGGCCGGGTCTTCAAAGCCTTCGCCGAAATAGGCAGGCGTCAGCAATCCCCGTTCGGGATGACGCCAGCGCATCAGCGCTTCCAACGAAATTGCCTGACCGGAAAGCAGCGGAATGATCGGCTGATAATGCAGTTCGAATTCGCGATGTTCCAGCCCACCCTCGATCTCTTCATAGAGCGCGGATTTGCGGCGGGCGACTTCACGCAGCTGCGGCTGGAACACTTCCACGCGGTCCCGGCCCAGAGCCTTGGCTTTGTAGAGCGCGAGATCTGCCGCCTTGAACAGATTGCCGACATCCTTGCCATCGCGCGGAAAGCGCGCAATGCCGAGGCTGGACGATATGCGCCGTGGAGTCGTGCCAATCACCATGGGCTGACGAATGGCTTCGAGAATTTCTTCGAAAAGCTCATCGGCTTCGCAGTCCGTCGCGCCGACGAGAATGAGGCTGAACTCGTCGCCGCCCATGCGCGACATGAACAACTGACTGTCCTCGAAGGACCGCAGACGCTTGCCGATATTCTGGAGCAGAACATCGCCTGCGTGATGCCCGAACGTGTCATTGACCTCCTTGAAGGAGTCCACATCGAGCAGCGCCAGATGGAATATGCCGTTGGACCTTTCGTGGTCCTGCACCTGCATTTCCAGATATTCCTGAAAACGGCGGCGGTTCGGTAGTCCGGTCAGCGGGTCGAGATTGGCCAGCCGGTCGAGATGTTCCTTGCTGGTCCGCAAGGCGCTTTCAAGTTTCTTGCGGTCGGAAATATCGAAGCGGATGGCCGTGTAGCTATCCACCTTTCCAGCAGGTGACAAATGCGGGACGATGGTGGTATCGACCCAGTAATGCGAGCCGTCCTTGCGCCGATTGCAGATTTCGCCGTGCCAGATTTTGCCATGGGCGATCTCGCGATACATGTCGCGAAAGAAGTCCTTGCTGTGGACGCCCGAATGCAGGATGCGGTGGTTCGCGCCGATCAGTTCGCGCGCCGTATAGCCGCTGATCTCACAGAACTTACGATTGACATAGGTGATGGTGCCGCGCACATCCGTGTGAGCGACAATCGCAGCGCTGTCGAGCGCATAGCGAATGAAGTCGTCTTCAAGATCGGGCTGCAAGGGCTTTTGCAGCTTCCGCGCAATCTCTTCAACAGCGTCGGTAAAAGACGATGTCTGCTGGTCCAGAGCGTGCTTCTTTTCCGGCGCCGCTTTTTTCTCTGTCATGCGGTATGTCTCAGCATGGGGGATGTTGCTGCTTAATCATATCAAATTTTATCCGTACTTTCCAGAATATAGTATTATTGTTTAGAAATATACAATCTATTGAATAATTTGAAAATTACATAAGTATCCTTGTTTTATTTAAACTCAGCTTCAACCTACGGTAATCAATTGTATTTCCGGGTTGCTTCTAGGTATGGTTGTTTATGTGCTGGCGTCCTGCCGGGCCTATTTCCGCAGACGTTCGGCAATACGGGCTCTGTTGATCGCCATTGCTTCGTCGGAAGGTTCCCAGTCGCAACACCATTCAGGCGGGATGCCGATCAGCAATTCATGGGTTGCGGTGAACTGGGGCGCGTAACCTCTGGCCTGCATTTCGGCCACAAGCGAGGCCTGACGCTTCGCCAGATAGCCGAGGCGCGTATAGAAAAACCGGACATGCCCGGTTCCAAGCGTGTAGGCGGGCGGATTTCTCCGATCCGTGGTGGTTTCGCCGCGCTGGATCGCTGCTTTCACAAGGGCGAAAACACGCGGCAATTCCCGGTATTCCGCAATAAGATGCGGCCCGGTCAGCTCCGCTGGGGGAATGCAGTTAATGCGTGTCAATTCTCAAAATCCCGCTCGCCCTGAGATTGAATTTGAGAACCGAATAGGCCAAGTCGTCCCGATGCTCAAGCTAATTTAGCTGGCTATTAAAAGATAAGGCCTTGAGATCAAATGGAAATGGCGGCAAATCTGCCGCCGTCCAAGCCGTTTCGTTCGCTCTATCTGTGATCGCTCAATGCGCGATCATGACATGGCGCACGGCAGTATAGTCCTCAAGCGCATAGATCGACATGTCCTTGCCATAGCCGGATTGTTTCAACCCGCCATGCGGCATTTCATTGGTCAGCATGAAATGGGTGTTGATCCAGGTGCAGCCATATTGCAGGCGGGCTGCAGTCTGCATGCCCTTGCTGACATCTTTGGTCCACACCGACGAGGCAAGACCATAATCGCTGTCGTTCGCCCATTGCACGGCTTCATCGACATCGCTGAAGCGCGTGACCGAAACAACCGGACCGAAGACTTCGCGGCGCACGATTTCATCATCCTGCGTTGCTCCGGCAATCACGGTCGGCTCGAAGAAGAAGCCGTTGGCGCCCGATGTCTTGCCGCCGGTCGTCACCTCGATATGCTTATGCTCGCGGGCGCGGGCGACAAAACTCTCGACACGATCCCGCTGACGGCGGGAAATGAGT
The DNA here is from genome assembly GCF_006376685.1 of Ochrobactrum teleogrylli. Lineage (GTDB taxonomy): Bacteria > Pseudomonadota > Alphaproteobacteria > Rhizobiales > Rhizobiaceae > Brucella > Brucella teleogrylli. Next base: position 271,633 of record NZ_VEWL01000001.1, read on the forward strand.
GGTCCGATCTCGTTCTGGCTGTCATCTTCCAGATTGTAGCGGATGCTGGAAACGGCGGATGACAAGTCAGCGACGAAACGATCATAGATGCGCGCATCGGCATAGATGCGGCAGGCGGCGGTGCAGTCCTGACCGGCATTGTAATAGCCGAAGGTGCGAATGCCGTTGACGACAGCTTCCACATCCGCATCGTCAAAGACGATGACCGGCGCCTTGCCGCCAAGTTCCAGATGGGTGCGCTTCACGCTCTTGGCTGCCGCCTGCAAGACCTTCTTGCCGGTTGCGACGTCCCCAGTGATCGACACCATATCGACACGCGGATGATTGATCAGCGCGTTGCCGACCGTTTCACCACGTCCCAACACGATATTGACGACACCCTCCGGCAGAATATCCGCCAGTAGCCTGGCCATTTTCAGCGCGGTCAGCGGAGTCTGTTCGGATGGTTTGAAGACAACCGTATTACCGCCCGCAATGGCTGGCGCCAGTTTCCACGCCATCATCATCAGCGGATAGTTCCACGGGGCGATGGAGCCGATGATGCCGACCGGATCGCGGCGGATCATAGACGTGTGGTTCGGCAAATATTCGGCGGCAATCGGTCCGTGGAGATTGCGCACCGCGCCTGCAAAGAAGCGGTAACAATCGACAATGGCCGGAATCTCGTCATTGATGACGGCGTTGATCGGTTTGCCGCAATTAAGCGCTTCCAGTGTGGCAAAGGCCTCCGCATCGCGCTCAATCGCATCGGCAATCTTGAGAAGGTAGTTGGAACGTTCGCCGGGCGTGGTGCGCGACCAGCTTTTGAACGCCTTGTCGGCGGCGCTGACTGCGGCATCGACCTGCGCCAGCGAGGCTTCCGGCAGTTTGAGAACGGTCTCGCCGGTCTTGGGATTGAGGACGTTTTCCTCGGTTTCCGTGCCAGCTTCAAAGCGCGAGCCAATCAGCATTTCGGTGTTCATATCGTTCTCCCTTGTGTCATTTCCCGTCACCGGCGACCTGATCGCCATCGCGGGTGAGATAGTAGGCGGCGAGGATGGGCAGGAAGGTCACCAGAACCACCACCATGGCCACCACATTGGTGACGGGGCGCTGTCGTGGCCGGATCAGTTCCTGAAGCATCCAGATTGGCAGGGTCATCTGCTGGCCGCCGGTAAATGTGGTGACGATCACTTCGTCGAAAGACAGTGCAAAGGCGAGCATGCCGCCTGCGAGCAAGGCCGTTCCGATATTCGGCAGGATCACATAGCGGAAGGTCTGGAACCCGTTTGCGCCAAGATCCATTGAGGCTTCGATCAGCGAACCGGAAGTGCGTCGAAAGCGGGCCACGGCATTGTTGTAGACGACCACCACGCAGAAGGTGGCGTGACCAAGCACAATGGTCCACATCGAAAACGGAATGTCGAACAGCGAGAAGGCCGAGCGCAAGGCAATGCCGGTGACAACGCCGGGCAGCGCGATGGGCAGGATGACCAGCAGCGAAATGCTCTCGCGTCCGAAGAAGTGGGTTCGGCTGACGGCAGCGGCGCAGAGCGTACCAAGCACGAGCGCAATCAGGGTCGCAATCGTGGCCACCTGCACGGAAAGCGCAAGCGACGACCACACATCGGCACGGTTCCATGTCACGGCGAACCATTGCAGTGTGAAGCCCGGCGGCGGCCATTGATAGCTTTTCTCTTCCGTCGTGAAGGCATAGACGAAGATCAGCAGGATCGGCAGATGCAGGAAGGCGAGGCCCAGTCCGGCAGCAAGCTTCAATCCGAAGGAAGCGCGGTTGTTGCGATCAGAGCGCATCGAAAGCCCCCTGTTTCTTGGCGATCCAAAGATAGATGGCCATGATGACGATCGGCACGACGGAGAAGGCAGCAGCGAGCGGCACATTGCCTGCCGTTCCCTGCTGGGTATAGACGGCTTGTCCGATGAACAGGCGCGACGAGCCGATGATCTGCGGAATGATGTAATCGCCGAGTGTCAGCGAAAAGGTGAAGATCGACCCCGCGATGATACCCGGCATGGCGAGCGGCATCAGCACGGTTCGGAAGGTTTGCGCAGGCGTTGCTCCGAGGTCGGACGAGGCTTCCACCAGATTGCCCGGCACACGCTCCAGCGCCGCCTGTGTCGGCAGGATCATATAGGGCAGCCAGATATAGACAAAGACGATGAAGGTGCCGAGATAACTGACCGACAGTGAATTGCCGCCGATGACCGGCAGAGACAGGATGCCGTCGAGCAGCCAGGACAGGTGCAGTTTCGCGAATATCCAGGTCAGGATGCCTTCCTTGGCAAGGATCAGCTTCCACGCATAGACCTTAACCAGATAGCTCGACCAGAGCGGCAGCATGATGCCGAGATAGAACAGTGCTTTCCAGCGGCCACGGGCATAGCGGGCGGCATAATAGGCGATGGGAAAGGCGACGAAAGCAGACGCAACCGTCACCAGTGCGGCCATTGATACGGTGCGGATGATGATGTCGAGATTGGCGGAATTTAAAAGCTGCGCATAGGTCGCGAGCGTGAAATTATAGTCGATCAGCCCGGAAAAATCGTCGACCGAGAAGAAGCTCTGCAAGAGCAGCGCGATCAGCGAACCGATATAGATAATGCCCAGCCACAGAAGCGGCGGCGTGAGCATGAGAAACAGCAGCATCCCCGGACGACGCCAGAAAAGGTCGGAGAGACGACCAAGTATCCCGCCGTGCTGCGGCAGGATGGAGGTCGGATTGGCCCCGGAATTTGCTCCGGAGTTTCCGAGTGTGGAAGCCTGCGCGCCGCTCATGCTGCCTGATCCATGTAATGAACGTCACCCGGATTCCAGACGATGCGGATATCCGATCCCGTCTCGGGAACACTTGCACCTGCGGGCAGCATGACATGCAATCTGGCACCTTCGGCTTCAACCCCGAGACGTGTGGCGGAGCCGAGAAAGCTGGCGGTTTCGATCCGCGCTGCAACGCCGACCTTGTCGCCTTTATCTGCAAGGCGAATGGATTCCGGCCGGAGGCTGGCCCAGCGGCGCTCGCCGCCAAATGCGGCCATGATTTCCGGTGCGACGACATTGGAAGAGCCGACAAAATCCGCAACGAAACGGGTCTGGGGACGATTATAGATTTCCTGCGGTGTTCCGGCCTGAACGATGCGGCCATTGTTGAAGACTGCGATGCGGTCCGCCATGGACAGTGCTTCGCCCTGATCGTGGGTCACGAAGACGAAGGTGATGCCGAGCGCCTTTTGCAGGCTCTTGAGCTCTTCCTGCATCTGTTCGCGCAGTTTGAGGTCAAGCGCGCCGAGCGGCTCATCGAGAAGTAGCACTTTCGGCTTGTTGACGAGGGCGCGCGCCAGCGCGACGCGCTGCCGCTGCCCGCCGGAAAGCTGGCTTGGCTTGCGGGCGCCATAGCCGGGCAGCTTGACCAGTTCGAGCATTTCCTCGGCGGCGCGGTGGCGTTCAGCCTTTCCGGCACCCCGCACCATCAGCCCATAGGCCACATTGTCCAGAATGCTAAGATGCGGAAACAGCGCATAATCCTGAAAAACCGTGTTGACGTTGCGCCGATAGGGCGGCACGCCACCGGCGCTTTCGCCAAAAATCTCTATTGTTCCGTTGGTCGGCTGTTCGAAGCCCGCGATCAACCGTAGGCAGGTCGTCTTGCCGGAACCGGAAGGGCCGAGCATGGCAAAGAACTCGCCGGGCGCGATGGTCAGGTTGACGTGATCGACGGCCCGGACTTCGCCGAAGTGCCGGCTCACATTTTCAAAACGAACTGCTGCTGTCATGGCTCTACCCATCATCGAGAACGCCAGCCTCCGTTGGCGGGCGCGTCTGTCCGTTCCCTTCCTTCAGCTGAAGGAAGGGCAATGTTTGTAATTGTGATGGTCGATGTCAGCGACCGCCAATGACGCCGATATAATCCGACACCCAGCGATGGTAGGGGACGCATTCGCCCTGGCTTTCGCATTTGGCCGTCGGTGTGCGCCAGAAGCTGATCTTGGCAAAATTATCGAAGCCGTTGGTCGCGCAGCCTTCGTCGGTCAGAAGCGCATTGCCCTTACAGGCTGCTGGAACGGACGGTACGGCACCGAACCATGCGGCGGCGTCGCCCTGAACCTTTGGTTTTAACGAGTGCTCGAACCACTTATAGGCGCAATTGGGGTGCTCGCTATCCACGTGGAGCATGGTGGTATCGGCCCAACCGGTTGCGCCTTCTTCCGGGAAGGTCGAGCCGACCTTGGCATTTTCCGACTTCAGGAGATTGACCTGAAACGGCCATGAACCGGAAGCCACGACGCCCTCATTCTTGAAGTCATCGATCTGGATCATCGCGTCATGCCAATAACGGCTGACGAGCTTGCGCTGCCCGCGCAGGAGATCGAGCGCTGCCTTATACTGGTCTTCGTTGAGTTCGTACGGGTTCTTGATGCCGAGTTCCGGCTTGTGCTTCATGAGATAAAGCGCGGCGTCGGCGATATAGATCGGCCCGTCATAGGCCTGTACGCGGCCCTTGTTGGACTTGCCGTCCGGCAGGGTCTGTTCTTCGAACACCACGTTCCAGCTCTTCGGCGCTTCGCCCTTGAAGACATCGGTGTTGTACATCAGCACATTCGGACCCCAGAGATAGGGCACCCCGTAATGCACGCCTTTGACGGTGAACCAAGGCGCATTTTGCAGCCGTTCGTCCACCGTTTTCCAGCTTGGGATGAGGTCCGTATTGATCGGCTGCACGCGTTTGCCAGCCACGAGGCGTAACGAGGCGTCACCGGAAGCGGTGACGAGATCAAAGCCGCCTTCATTCATCAGCGCCACCATTTCGTCGGAGGTGGCGGCAGTCTTCACACTGACCTTGCAGCCGGTTTCCTTTTCGAAATCGGTGACCCAGTCGTAGTTCTTGTCGGTTTCGCCACGTTCGATATAGCCCGCCCAGGCCACGATGCTCAGCGCGCCTTCACCTTCGCCAATTGCTTTCAGCGGTTCGGCGGCAATGGCCTGCGTGGCAAAGCTCGCAACAGCCATTAAAGCGGTACAGGATTGCAGAAATTTTCTCATCGACCACTCCCGTTTTATTCACATTCAGTGATTTTGTTCCCGGAGCAGATGGTGTGCTTAAACCCTGCCTTTCGCAAATTCATTTATCGGAAAGCTGGTATCGATTTTTCCGATATCGGAGCTGGTGTGCTAACGCAGTCGGCCAGAACGCGCAGCCTCGGCAATGCCGATGAAGTCACGTGCGGATTGCGGCAGGCTCGATCCTTTTCGCCATGCCATACCAATCTGCACGACGGGCAGCGATCCCGAAACATCGCGGCTTTCGATCCGGTCGCCTTCCAGCGACCAGGGGCGATAGACGAGATCGGGGAGGAGGGCTATGCCCGCGCCCGTGGCCACCAAACTGCGCACGGCTTCCACCGATCGCGTGCGGAAAGCCACATGCGGACGGGCACCGAGGGCGGCCAGAAGTTTGCCGGTATTTTCCTCGATTTCGTCAACCGTCAGCATGATCAGCGGTTCCTTCGCGATATCACTGACTGAAATGCTGTCGATGGAGACGAGCTCGTGCCCGAGCGGCAGCCACAACCGATAGGGCGAGGTTTCGAGAATTTCCGCATGTAGCGCCATGCGGTCACGCAGGTTTGAAATCACCATCACCGCCACGTCCAGCTCACCGCCGACAAGCAGATGTTCCAGATAGGAACCATTGTCTTCGATGGCGCTGATTTCGACGCCCGGAAAGGCGCGGCGATAGCGGGCGAGCAGGTCGGACAGGACGTAGCCAGCGACCAGCGATGTTACGCCAAGATTGAGCTTGCCCTTTTCCTGAATGCGCTGATCGACGAAAGAGCGGCGGGCATCCGAAACGCCGGTCAGAATCTTGGTGGCGTGGCGCAGAAACTGATGGCCGTTATGTGTCACCGTCAGGCCGCGGGGATGGCGCTCGAAAAGCTCGACATTCAGGTCGGTTTCCAGCTCCTTGATCGCCTCCGTGACAGAAGACTGCGAAATTGACAATTTTTGCGCCGCACGGGTGATCGACCCTTGCTCCGCAACTGCAACGAAATACTGTAACTGCCTTAATGTAAACGCCATTTCGGCAGTTAACCGTGACCGGTGAAAGATTGCAAGAGTGGTGGATAGGAACTAAAAGCGGATGATCTGACCGGCGTTGTATGCTAGTTTTGCAACACTGAGAGACGAACATCTAAGATAAAAATAAATTCACTTTCTTATTTCAACCAGTTTGAGTAGTGGCCTGCGCCAATAGCGGTCTTCTTCACCCGCAGTGAACGGTTCGACGACAGATAATGCCTCATTGCAGGCAAAGCGTGCCGCCTAACGCGTATAATTGCCCGTTGATGCTCGACCTTTGGTCAGTGAGTGTTGAAAAATGAATTATGAAAATCGTGGCGCTGGACACGGCGAAGCCGCAGCGACGACAGGCGTAAATGGTCTGCCCATAGACGATGCGCAGGGAAAAAAGGCGCTGGGCAAGGCGGGTCTTGGGGCTGCTCGCGAGCAGATCCTGACAGGTGCTGATTTCGCTGACCCCGGAAAACCGGGCGAACGGCTGGACCTCTTTTTCGAAGAACTGGCCGACAGATTTTCGGATTCGGTTGCCGTTGTTTCAGATGGACGCAACTGGACCTATCGGGAACTCGACAACCGCGCCAACCAGTTTGCGCGTCTGCTGATCGAACGCGGTGTTCATCCTGGCGACCGTATCGGCCTGCTGCTCGACCGTTCTGCCGACACGTATATCGCGCTGCTCGCCGTCATGAAGGCGGGCGCGGCCTATGTGCCACTGGCGACCGCATTTCCGGAAGATCGCATGGCCCTTATCATCGAGGATGCCAATGTAAAACTTGTCATTTCGCTAGAGGCCTATACGGCCCGCGTCGAACAGATGCCCGTGCCGCATGTGCTGATCGACGGGGCGGGCGCTGAAATTTCAAAGCAGTCCGACGCGCCACTGGACAAGGCTGCAAGGGCCGCAAATCCGGATCAGATTTGCTATATTCTCTATACGTCTGGCACGACCGGCAGGCCAAAAGGCGTCGCCATCCTGCATCAGAGCTTCTGCAACTTCCTGCGTGTCGCGGCGATGTCCTATGGCTACAGGCCGGGCGACCGTGTTTATCACGGCATGACCATCGCCTTCGATTTTTCGGCGGAAGAATATTGGGTGCCGTTTACGGCAGGCGCGACCGTAGTGCCCGCCCCGGGGCCGATGACGCTGGTGGGCGAAGAACTCGCGGATTTCCTGCGGAAGAATGACATCAACTGCATGGCGTGCAGCCCAACGCTTTTGTCTTCCATCGAAACCGATGTGCCGAAGCTGCGCCTGCTGATGGTGGGCGGCGAAGCCTGTCCGCTCAATTTGGTGGCGCGCTGGACAAAGCCGGGACGCCTGCTTCTCAATACTTACGGGCCCACGGAAGCGACCGTCACGGCAACCATGGGCGTTCTGACGCCCGACAAGCCAGTGACCATCGGTGCGCCGTTGCCGACCTATTCGATAGTCATCATCGAACCGACCGAGCCGAAGCTGACCGACCCGGATCAACTGGGCGAAATCGGCATCGCCGGTATCGGCCTCGCGGTCGGTTATCTCAACCGGCAGGATTTGACCGACCAGAAATTCATTCCTGATTTCATCGGTCTGCCTAACAATCCGTCAGCACGCATCTATCGCACCGGCGATCTGGGGCGCATTAATGCTGCGGGCGAGATCGAGTATCATGGGCGTATCGACACGCAGGTGAAGATTCGCGGCTACCGCATCGAGCTTGGCGAGATCGAAGCCGTTCTGCTCGATCAGCCCGGCGTTGCGCAGGCTGCCGTCACCACCTGGGAAATCGAGCCGGGTCGTGTCGAACTGGTCGCCTATTATGCGCCGAAGTCGGGCGTGCCACCGCTGCAGCGTGCCGATATTGCGCGCGAGCTGAAGCGACGTTTGCCGTCCTATATGGTCCCGGCCTATCTCGAAGAGCTGGACGCCATTCCAATGACGGTCTCCAACAAGGCCGATCTGAAGCGCCTGCCAAAGCCGACCAATGTGCGCCTTTCGGCGGAGCGCGAAATCGTCCCGCCGAGCAATGACGATCAGCGCTTCATGGCGGACGCGCTGGCCGCAGTGCTTAATCTGGATGAAGTTTCGGTCGAGGATCATTTCTTCGATGATCTGGGCGCCAATTCGCTGCTGATGGCGCGGTTTTGCGCCCGCGTGCGTACAGCGCAGGGTTGGGAAACGGCGTCGATGCGGGATATCTACCTGCATCCGACCATCGCAAGTCTGGCGACGCATCTGCACGCGCCGCAGCAGAAGACCGCGGCCACGGTTGAGCGTCAGCTCACCCACAAGGCATCGAATTTTGCTTACTGGACCTGCGGCGCTGCACAGCTCGCCTTCTATGCGGTCTATGCCTATATCGGGCTGGTTTTCTTCGATGGCGGTCTCGACTGGGTCTATGACGCGCTCGACAACCCGCTTCAGCTCTATTTCCGATGCGTTGTTCTCGCTGGGGCAAGCTTCTTCGCGATGACGGGCTTTGCCATCGCTGCGAAATGGCTGCTGATCGGGCGCTGGAAGACAGAAAGCTTTCCAATCTGGGGGCTGCGCTATTACCGCTTCTGGGTGGTGAAGACCTTGATCCGCACCGCGCCGGTGGTGCTGTTCCGCGGCAATCCGCTCTATAGCCTCTATCTGCGGCTGCTCGGTGCAAAGCTTGGCCGCAACACGGCCATCGAATGCCGGGCAATTCCGGTTTGCACCGATCTGATTTCCATTGGCGAGAATTCCATTTTGCGCCGCGAATCCAACATTCTCGGCTTTACGGCTGAAAGCGGCTATATCCATACGGGCACGATCACCATTGGTGACGGCGCTTTTGTGGGCGTTGGTTCGACCATCGATATCGACACCAAAATCGGCAATGGCGCGCAGCTTGGCCATGCGTCGTCGTTGCAGCGTGGCCAGAGCATCCCCGATGGTGAACATTGGCATGGGTCGCCCGCAGCGCCCACTACTGCGGATTATTGCAAGGTGCGCAGCATTACGCTGTCGAAAACCCGCCGTATCATGTTCGAGATCGTGCAGCTTGTCGGGCTGTTCATGCTGGTCACGCCGTTCCCTTTACTGTTCCATAGCTACTGGCAAAATGTCAGCGACGATTATCAGGAAACCATCGGCATCGTGGCCATCGGCACGACCGTTACGCTATTCGGCGTGCTGGCAACCTCGTTTATTGCTGCGGTTGCCGTGCCGCGACTGGCCAGCCTGTTTCTGAAGCCAAACCGCACCTATACGCTTTACGGCTTCCATTACTGGCTGCAGTCGATGGTGGAACTGGCCAGCAATTCGCGTCTTCTCAATCTGCTGTTCGGCGATAGTTCTGCCGTCGTGCACTATATCCGGGCCATCGGCTGGAAGCTCAACAAGGTGGTCCAGACCGGGTCCAATTTCGGCACCAACCAGCAGCATGAAAACCCGCTTCTGTGCGAAATCGGCAGCCAGACCATGGTGTCGGATGGTCTGTTTATGATCAACACGCACAAGTCGGCGGCGACATTCCGGCTGGAGCATACCAAGGTCGGCGAGCGGAACTATTTCGGCAATAATATCTTCTATCCGTCCGACGGACGGACCGGGGATAACTGTCTGCTCGGCACCAAGGTTATGGTGCCGATCGAGGGGCCTATGCGCGAGAATGTCGGGCTTCTGGGTTCGCCCTGCTTTGAAATTCCGCGCATGGTCAATCGCGACAAGGAACTGATCGCCAATATTGAGGAGGAGGACCGCCTGCGCCGCTTGCGCCGCAAGAACTTCCACAATTTCCGCACCGGACTGATGTTCCTGGCGGAGCAATGGCTGATGCTGTTTGCAACGCTGGCGATCTGGGACCGTGCGCTGAACTATTATGACGACTGGAAGTACAACGCGCTGTTTGTGGCCGTGGTTCTGACGGCGGGCATTGCAATACCGTTCTATATCTTCATCGAAAGGCTCTCGCTCGGCTTCGGCAGACTGAAACCGCGTATGACGACGATCTATGATGAAGCTTTCTGGCGGCATGAGCGCCATTGGAAACTGTCGGATTCGCCGATCACGCAGCTTTTCGCCGGAACGCCGTTCCGTCCGATGATTCTGCGCTGCCTTGGCGTGAAGGTCGGTCGCCGCGTCTATGACGGCGGCGCCAATCTGACCGAACGTTCGCTGGTGGAAATCGGCGACGATGCAACCTTGAATGAAGGTTGTGTGATCCAGCCGCATTCGCTGGAGGAGGGTGCTTTCAAGTCCGACTTCATCCGCATCGGCAATGGCTGCACGCTCGGACCATCGGCATTCGTCCATTATGGCGTCGTCATGGGCGACGGCTCTATCGTTGATGTGGATTCCTTTGTCATGAAGGGTGAGGTGCTTGAGCCTTATTCCGTCTGGCGTGGTAATCCGGCCAAGCTCAACCGTTTCGTCGTCCCGGTGACGAAGGATGGGACGGTGCTGGCCAATGTCAAACAGGCGGCAGGTTCTGTCGCTCTTCGCCCGGCGGAGGCAGCCATTTGACCGATCCTGACCCAAGTTCTGGCGCTGTCCGGCTTCAAACCGTAACCGACGACTTGCGGTCACGGGTTACCGCGCTGGAGCTTGCGCCGGGACAAGAAAATCTTGTTGCGGATAATGCAAGCTCGCTGGAAGAGGCGGACGAGGACGAGGATGCGCGTCCGCGCGCCGTGTTCGCCGGTGACATTCTGGTCGGGTTTCTCATGTATGACGCGACCAGCGACGGCGACAATGCCCAGATCTACCGCTTCATGATCGACCGCGCTTTTCAGGGGTGGGGTTACGGAAAGGCCGCGTTGCAGCTGGTCTTGGCTGAGATCAGGGCGCTCGATCATATTCGTCGCATCTCGATCTGCTACGAACCGGAAAACGAAGGCGCGCGCCAGCTTTATGCTAAAGCGGGCTTTGTCGAAGATGGTCTCGATGAAGATGGCGAGATGATCGCCCACCTCGATCTTCGGGACTGATGAAACGGATATGGCGCGCTTCGATCCATTGGAAATTGCGCTGAACCAAGCCATGCAGGCTGTCGCCGCGGCGGGCATTTCAACCGCTTGCCGGGTCATTCGGGACGGGGATGAAACCCGATTGCTGGCCGACGAAAATGCTACGCTTCCGACGCGAAATCCGGTTCGCCGTCGCGCCAGCGGGGCCGCCCGCCTTGCGGCGCGGGAATTGCTCATAAAGCATGGCAGAGGCGGTTTTGCGATTTTGCGGGGCAGCTCGGGCGAACCAATCTGGCCATCGGGCATTGTCGGGTCGCTCGCCCATGATGACGATATGGCTGTTGCTGCTGTTGCAAGCAGCGCCGATTTTCTTTCGGTCGGGATCGATGTGGAGCCGGCTATTGCGCTGCCGGAGGACATTGCCGCGCTGGTGAAGCAGCCAGGCGACCGCTTGCCTGAAGGTGCAGCCGATGCAGATCGTATTCTTTTTTGCGCCAAAGAGGCGGTTTATAAGGCCGTCTATCCGCTGGACCGCGTGGTGCTGAACTATGACGACATCATTGTCGATCTTCAGCAGGGATATGCGCATACGACGACAGGCAGAATGGTTCGGGTCGTCTTTTGCCGTGCGCCGAAAATTATAGTGCTGGCCTATCTCTAAAAAGCATCGAAGGCCGGAATCTGGCGGGTTCCCGGCCTTCGACATGTGTGGAGACGTATCAGGAATGAGCTGATACGAACTCCGACATTCTGACGATCAGGAAGGTGCCGACGGTCGCACCGGCATCCTGAAGACCGATGGTCTTTTCCTGGAAGGCTGCTGCCTTGCCATGCTGGGCCACCAGAGACTTGGTTGCTTCCAGCGCGTCTTCAGCGGCCTTGGCTGTCGCAGCCAGGGCGTCGGGCAGGGAAGCACCGACGGCAGCCTGTGCTTCAAGCGTAACGGCAATCGGATCGAGCACGTCGAGCAGGGTCTTGTCGCCGACCTTGGCCTTGCCACGTTCGGCAATACCGTCACGATAAGCGCGCCAGAAGGCGGCAACTTCCGCAGTGCCCAGTTCTTCGACGCCTTCGGTCGCCTTGCTTGCGCGCAGGAAACCGGTTGCCGTCAGCGTGCCCATGGTGGACGGGGCGACGCGGGCCATGGTGGCACCCGCCAGACGCAGCAGCTTGGAGATACCAGCCGCTTCGCCTTCTGCGGCGGTTGCTTCGGCAGCGGCTGCGAAAGCCTTGCTCATGGTGATGCCGAGATCGCTATCGCCGACCTTGCCGTCAAGCGCGATCAGGAATTCGCGCTGTTCTGCGAAAAGCTGCTTCCAGCTGTCGAAGAGGTTGATGAGATCGGAAGCCTTGATGGAGTTCATGGCGTTACCTCAACCGGCAATGTGCTTGAAGAACGGCGTGTTCGCCGAAGCGGCGATAAGCGGCTCCAGTTCGTCGTCCAGATGCAGCACGGAGATCGAAGCGCCAGCCATTTCCATGGCGGTGGCGAATTCGCCGATCCAGATGTGCTTTACCTTGACGCCGCGCTCGTCGAAAAGCTGGGCTACGCGACGGAACATGATGTAAAGTTCTTCCAGCGGGGTGCCGCCGAGACCGTTCAGCAGAACGGCAACTTCATCGCCCTTGGCATAATCCTGTTCGGCAAAGATGCGGCCCAGAAGCTGGTCGACAACGGAGTCGGCCGGTGCAAGCTTGGTGCGGCTGATGCCCGGTTCGCCATGGATGCCCATGCCGATTTCCATTTCATCGTCGCCGATGGAGAAAGTGGCATGGCCGATTTCAGGCACAACGCAGCTCGATAGCGCAACACCCATCGTGCGGGTGCGCAGACGAGCCTTGTCGGCGAGGCGCGTTACTTCATCGAGCGACAGGCCGTTGGCGGCTGCCGCACCGGCTGCCTTGTAGATGAAGAAAATGCCTGCAACGCCACGGCGCTTGTGTTCTTCACCGACGACCGACGAGGCAACGTCGTCATTGCCGACAACCTGCTTGACGGTGATGCCGTCGAGGTCGGCCAATTCCGCAGCCATGTCGAAATTGATGATGTCGCCCGTGTAGTTGCCATAGATGTAGAGCACGCCCGCGCCCTGATCGATAGCCTTGGTGACCTGATACATCTGTTCAGCGCTTGGCGACTGGAACACGCCACCGACAGCTGCACCGTCGATCATGTTTTCGCCGATATAGCCGAGGAAGGTCGGCAAATGGCCCGAGCCGCCGCCGGTTGCGATGCCAACCTTGCCAGCCTTCGGCGTGGCGGTGACCATGCAGCGCTTGTCGTCATTGACGAAGGTGAGTTCGGGATGCGCCCGATAGATGCCTTCCAGCATCTCATCAACGAAATTGACTGGATCGTTCAGGAATTTCTTCATGATTTCCTCTTGAGATTATCGGGTTATTTCTTGCGCTGCTGGGTGACGAAGAAGGCGGCGGCCAGAAGAATGAAGCAGCCGACGACGAGACGCTGCCATGTGCTGGGAATGCCGACGAGCACCAGAACGCTGTTGATGACGGTGATGAGCAAAACGCCCAGAATGGTGCCGAAAACGCTGCCCGTGCCGCCGGTAATTCGTGCGCCGCCCAGAACCACAGCGGCGATGACGCTGATTTCGGTTCCGACAAAGTCGAACGGGCTGGACTGACGGTTGGCGCAAACATGGATGATGCCTGCAAGACCCGCGAGACCACCGGCATATCCGAACAGGAACAGATGGATGGTGCGCAGATTATAGCCGAGGCGGCTGGCGATCTGGCTGTTGCCGCCCATGGCGAAAATGGCGCGACCCATCAAGGTGCGGTTCAAGATCCACCAGGTCAGGATCGCCGCGGCTGGCAGGATCAGGAAGTAGAACGGCATGGTGATGGTGGCGCCGTTGGCGGATTCGAACTGAAACAAAGGCAGGCGGCCAAACGCGCCCATCGTCGGCGGCAGCGACATGATCCAGACCGTGCCGACGAACGCGAGCAAAAAGCCACGGAACAGATATTGCGTGCCAATGGTGACGATCAGCGACGGAACTTTCAGACTGTGTACCAAAACGCCGTTGATAAGGCCGAGAATGACGCCACCGGCAATCGCCATCAGGATGACGAAGACGATGGGCAGCGTCGGCATATAGGCCTGCACCAGAAGCGTCAGCGAATAGACCGTGCAGGCCGCAATGGCCGTGAACGACACGTCGATGCCGCCAGCGGCGAGAATGATGAAGACGCCGAGCGCGAACAGGCCCATCACGACGCTGGCGCGACCGATATCGATCAGCGTCGAAGCCTGCAGGAATGCAGGATTGACAATCGACACGATCACGCAGATCGCGACCAGGAGAAAGAAGGTGATGGATTCAGGGCGTCTGCGAATGAAGTCACCCAGCTTGAAGGACCGGGTCTGGCCCAGTTCCTGCTGATATTGCGACGCGCTCATTGCGGTAGCTCCTTTTGCGACGACATCATGGCTTGGTAGAGCTGGTCTTCCGTCGCCTCGGCGGCGTCAAATTCCTTGACGATGCTTCCCGCGTTCATGACGAGAATGCGGTCGGCGTTTTGCAGCAGTTCGGGCAGGTCATCGCTGACGATGATGAGACCCATGCCTGCTTCGGCCAGTGTCTGGATTGCGCGGTAGATTGTATCCTTCGATCCGACATCGACGCCGACAGTCGGGCCGTGCAGCACAAGCAGCTTCGGACCGATGCTGAGCCAGCGACCGATGAGAACGCGCTGCTGATTGCCGCCCGAAAGAGCGCCGACCGGCAGGTCCATATTTTTGGTATTGAGGCGCATCTGCTCCATCAGCGAGGCTGCGATTTCGCGGCCTTTCTTCTGGTCCACGATGCCGATCTTGTTGCTGAGGCGGGTCAGGATCAGCGCGATTTCGTTTTCGAAAATCGACTTGTCGAGGAAAAGCCCCTCGGCCAGACGATCCTCCGGCACATAGCCGATACCGAGGTCTATGGCTTCGGCAGGGTTCTTGACGTTGATCTTGCGGCCTTCGAGCGTAATCGCGCCGTTGGATGCCGGATCAACGCCGGTGATTGCCATTGCGAGCTCGTTACGGCCAGAATCGGCGAGACCCGTAATGCCGAGAACCTCGCCCTTTCGGAGCGCCAGGTTGACATTCTTGA
Source organism: Ochrobactrum teleogrylli (assembly GCF_006376685.1). GTDB lineage: Bacteria > Pseudomonadota > Alphaproteobacteria > Rhizobiales > Rhizobiaceae > Brucella > Brucella teleogrylli. The sequence continues at coordinate 286,744 of NZ_VEWL01000001.1, forward strand.
AATCCGGCGACGATAGACCGTCCAGTTTCAGCAGTTCTGCCTCGCCCGGCGTGCCGGTGCGGTAACGTTCGGCGTCAATTTCACGGCCGATCATCAGTTCGGACAACTGCTTCTTGGTGTAATTTTCAATCGGGCCTTGCGCCACGCACTGGCCGTCGCGAAACACGACGGCGTTACCGCCAATGCGATAGCATTCGTCGAGCTTGTGGGTCACGAAGAGGACGGCGACATTGTCTGCGCGCAGGCGATTGACGACTTCGATGAGGTTGTCGACTTCGCGGCGCGTCAGCGACGTGGTCGGCTCGTCCATGATGACCAGCTTGGCGCTCGTGGCGATCGCACGGGAAATGGCGACCAGCTGGCGCATGGCAAGCGGCAGTTCGGAAACGATGGTGTTCAGGAAAGCGCGGTCCGTCGGCAGCCCGACAGTGGCGAGCGCACGTTCCGCCGTCTGGCGCAGCTTGGTGCGGTCGAAACGGCGCAACAACTTGCCATTGCCTTCAACGAGCTGCTGATTAAGCGCTACGTTTTCGGCAACCGTGAGGTTAGGGATCAGTGAAAGGTCCTGATAGACGGTCTCGATGCCTGCAGCCAGTGACTGAATCGGATCGAGTTCTTTATAGGTCTTGCCGTTGAGAACAATTTCACCCTCGCTCGGACCATGCGCGCCGGACATGATCTTGATAACGGTGCTCTTGCCGCATCCATTCTCGCCGAGAAGGTGATAGGCTTCTCCGAGATTGAGCGTGAGGTCGATGCCGCGCAATGCATGCACGCCGCCGAACCGCTTGTGGATGTTGCGCAATTCGAGAAAACGTTCCGGTGTCCGGCCATTTTCCGACTCATTGTTCATCGTAGTTGACACGTTAATTCCTCTGCCACAGTGCATCATTGCGCTTGCGCGCAACGGTTCCGCTGTCGGCTGGTTGGCGGCAAAATCAACCGGGGTTAGTTGCCCGGATGCTTTCCATTCGCGGAAAGCATCCGAGGCCTTGACGCTAAGTGGCGATGGTGAACGGAACGGTCGCCACCCGCAGTCGGATCTTCTGAGACTTCTTAGAACAGGTGTTCCTTGTAGGAATCCTTGTCGGCGATAACCATGCCGTTACCGATAACGAGGAGGCCTTCGCCTGCACCCTTCTTCACCGAAACCTTGTTATAGCCTTCAACGCCGAGGTCGATGCCGTCCTTGACTTCCTTCTTTTCCAGCAGAAGCTTGGCGACAGCATTCATCGCCATGCCAGCCTTCTGCGGGTCCCAGAAGCCGATAGCCGTGATGGCGCCGGATTCCAGAAGGTCAGCCGAAGGGTTCGGAAGGCCGGTGCCGACGAGGCAGACCTTGCCGCTTAAGCCCGCTTCATCGATCGCGCGGCCAATGCCGAGAACGTCGTTGCCAGCCGAACTCTGGAAGCCCTTCAGGTCAGGATGCTTGCGCAGGATTTCCTTGGCCTTCTCGTAGGTGCCGTTGGCATCGTCGAAGGATTCATTGTTCGGATCGACCAGCTGCATATCCGGGTACTGCTTGGCGTTTTCTTCAGCCGAGCCAACCCACTGCATATGCGTGCGGCTGCCGAGCGAACCAACGAAGGTCGTCCACTTGCCGCTCTTGCCCATGCACTGTGCAAGACGTTCGTTCAGGGCTTTGCCATAGTCGGCATTGTCGAATGCTTCGACGTCGGCCATGGTGTTGACCTGGTTGTCGGCTTCGTGGGTCACGACAACAATGCCGCGTTCGATGGCGCGCTTGAAGGTGCCTTCGAGAACAGCCGGATCCATCGGCACGACGGCCAGAGCGTTAACGCCCTTGGCAACCAGATCCTGAACGATCTGAAGCTGCTGTGCCGCGTCGGCAGTTGCCGGGCCGCTCTGGGTTGCAACCACATCCGGGTTGGCCTTCTGATAGGCTTCAACGCCGGTGTTCATGCGGTCGAACCACGGAATACCGCTGATCTTGACGACGGTTGCGATGACCGGCTTTTCCTGCGCGACCAGCGTGCCTGCGCCGCCTGCGAGTGCAGTGGCAGCAATGAGCGCACCAGTGAGCAGCTTCTTTGTCTTTGCTTTCATGACTTCCTCCTCGTTAAGAGTCCCTCAGTATTACGGTTTGGTGCTTGAGGGTTGAGCACCAATGGGTGCCTTGGAGCGATTGCCCAAGGTAAAGAAACTGGCGACGTCGTAGCGTCCGACAGCGAGGAATGCGAGCAGCAGCAGGCCCCAGGCAAAGTCGCGGACGAAGTTGGACAGTCCACCGAAGTTGAGCAGGCTCGACATGAGCTGCAAGGCGATGGCGCTCAGCACCACGCAGATGATACGACCGTAACCACCTTCGGGCTTCACGCCTGCCATCACGACGATGAGAATGGCGACCAGCAGATAAGAGCTGCCGTAATCATATTTCACGTTGACGTTGCGTGCGGCGATGATGATGCCTGCAATGCCTGCCAGAAGGCCGCTTGTTGCATAGGTCGCAATCAGAACGCGGGCGCGGGGAAAACCGGCGAAGACGGCTGCCTTCGGGTTGGTGCCCATCAGCATCAGCCATGCGCCGAAAGGCGTGAAGCGAACCACGGCGCCGATCAGAATGGCGACCGCAAGGAAAATCAGAAAGCTGATCGGGACGGCGAGGAACATGTCATTGCCGATGCGCGACAACAGGTCAGGGCTGCCGACCATCACGGCGCGGCCTTCCGAGACCACGACGGCCAGACCCATGAAGGCCATCTGCGTGCCGAGCGTGCAGAGAATGGGCGTGATGTTGAAACGCGCAATCAGGATGCCATTGATAATGCCGCCTGCAAGGCCGACGATCAGCGCAAGCACGATGAATGCAATGCTGAAACCGAGCGGATTGACCGAGGCCGACACGAAAGACGATGCAATAACCGCTGCAACCACGCCTGCGAGATTGGCAAGCGCGATACCCGAAAGGTCGATGCCGCCATTGCCGGCGCACATGGCCAGCATCACGCCGATGGCGAGAAGGCCGATTTCAGGCACCTGACCAGCCATGGACTGCAAGTTGAACAGGGAGAGAAAAGACCCGCCGGAGATGTACGCGCCAAGCGCGAGCAATCCCACATTAATGACAACAAGCATGGCAAGCGGGTTGCTTGTCCTCTGCATGGTCTCCTCCTACAGCGTTTACTAAACAAAAACTTATTTCACTAAACCTATTGCCTAGCTAACGGCGATGTCAAGCGGATGCTGCTGAAAATTCCGTTGATTTGCGCAGGTTTTCAGCTTAATCGTTTTAAAAACACGGCTGTTGTGTTTACTAAACAAATTGTGTTTTATCGTGGTGCTTTCTCAGTAGCATGATGCGGATTTCCGAATAAGATGCGCATTGAAGAGGATTCCAGCCCATCCTTCTGGCTTTGCCTGAGCGGGCGGTGGGGCCGAATGGGGCCAAGAGGGGAATGACGTGCTGATGACGGCAGCCGTGCGGAGCGTATGAAAAAGAAGAAATCTTTTACGATCAGAGATATTGCCGAGAATGCGGGTGTTTCCCCCGCCACGGTTTCGCTTGTGTTGAACGGTAAGGGAGAAATCTCTGGCGAGACCCGCACGCGTGTTCTTGAAGCAGTGTCGCGGCTGAATTACGTGCCGCGTGTGGCCAAGACCAGCAACGGCACCACAGGGCCGGGCGAGACGATTCGCTTCCTGAAAATTTCCAAGCACGGCGGCACGGTCAATCGCGATCACAGCGTGTTCGTTTCGGATTATATCGACGGCATGTCGTCGGAAGCGTCCCGCCGCAATTACACGCTGGAGGTGGCGAGCTTCGAGGGGCAGCCGGTCAGCGCCGTGGCCGAGTCGCTGGCGGGTGCGCCGGTTCGTGGCGTCATCGCGCTTGGCACCGAATTGTCGGCGGTTGATATCCACATGATACAGGGCATGGGCTTGCCCACGGTTTTCATCGATACGTTTTACGATGTCGTTGAGGCCAATTTTGTCGACATGAATAATGAAGACGCCGTCTTCAAGGTGCTGTCGCATTTCAAGCAGTCCGGCTTCTCCCGCATAGGCTTTGTTGCGAGCCCCACCGAGACGATGAACTTCCGGTTGCGTCGTGAAGCCTATGTAAAGAACATGCAGCGGTTGAACCTCAAGGTTCAGCCCGAGGATATCCTGTCGGTCGAATCGACCTATGAAGGCGCTTATCGCGACACGCGCGAATTGCTGCAATCGGGGCATGAGCTTGCCGAATGCTATTTCTGCACCAATGACATTATTGCCTATGGCTTCATCCGGGCCCTGAAGGAAAGCGGCGTGCGCATACCGGAAGATGTTTCGGTGATCGGCTTCGACAATCTGCCGCAGAGCGCCACCATGGAGCCGATGCTGACGACGGTGGATGTCTCCAAGCGCAAGATCGGCAATCTGGCCGTGTCGATACTGGACGATCTGATCAATGCGGCTGACAAACAGCCTGCGGTCAAGGTGCTTGTGGGCGCTGACCTTGTGATCCGGCAGAGCGATTCGGTTCTGTCATCGCGGAAGAAGAAGCGTCCGCAGATGGAAGAAGCTGGCGAGTGACTGCATTATCCCTCGGCGGTCCACATTTTCTCGAAAACGGTTTTCGTTCTCGTTGCGCCAAAGATTATTTGTTTATAGCTTCGATCCTAACGACAAGTGGTTTTCCGCATCTCGGGCGCTGGCAGGATAATATTGCCGTTGAAGCGGCTATAGATGAGTGACGTGAAAGCTGCTCTGATCGGATTTAAAAGGGGAATTCGAATGACCAGACAGCCCAATTCCGTTGAAGCTCGCGATATCGCTTATCATTTCCATTCAAACACCAATGCGCGCCGTCATGAAGAAATCGGCCCGGTGGTGATTGAAAAGGGCGATGGCATCTACGTCGAAGACAATAACGGCAAGCGCTACATTGAGGCGATGGCTGGGCTTTGGAGCGTCGGCGTCGGCTTTTCGGAAAAGCGTCTGGCCGATGCAGCGCATAAGCAGATGCTGAAGTTGCCTTATTCGCATACTTTCACGCATCGCTCGCATCCGCCGGTTATCGAACTGGCTGAAAAGCTGATCAGCATTGCGCCGGTGCCGATGAGCAAGGTTTATTTCACCAATTCCGGTTCGGAAGCCAACGACACCATCATCAAGATGTTGTGGTTCCGCGCCAATGCCATGGGCCAGCCGCAGCGCACCAAGATCATCGGTCGCAAGCGCGGTTATCATGGCGTGACGATTGCTTCGGCCAGCGCCACCGGCCTGCCGGTCAATCACAACTCGTTCAATCTGCCCCTGCCAGGCTTCCTGCACACGACGTGTCCGCATTATTACCGCGATGCGCTGCCGGGCGAGACGGTGGATGAATTCACCACGCGTCTTGCCAAGGAACTGGAGGACATGATCCTCGCGGAAGGACCGGAAACGGTTGCAGCTTTCATCGGCGAGCCGGTGATGGGCGCAGGAGGCGTTGTCGTGCCACCGGAAGGTTACTGGGAAAAGATTCAGGCCGTGCTGCAGAAATACGATATTCTGCTGATCGCCGACGAAGTGATCTGCGGTTTTGGTCGTACCGGCAACATGTTCGGTTCGCAGACCTTCAACATGAAGCCGGATATCATGACGCTGTCGAAGCAGATTTCGTCGTCTTATCTGCCGATCTCGGCTTTCATGTTCAACGACCGCGTCTATCAGCCGGTGGCCGATGAAAGCGCGCGTCTTGGCGTGTTCGGTCACGGCTATACGGGATCGGGCCATCCGGTCGCAGCCGCCGTTGCGGTCGAGAATCTCAAGATTATCGAAGAGCGCGATCTGGTGACCAATGCGCGCGAAACGGGCGCCTATATGCAGAAGCGCCTGCGCGAACTGGCCGAGCATCCGCTGGTCGGCGAAGTGCGCGGCGTTGGTCTCATTGCGGCACTTGAACTGGTTGGCGACAAGGCCACCAAGGCACCGCATGAGAAGGTTGGCGCGCTGGGCGGGCTTGCCAATGCTGCGATGTTCGGCAATGGGGTCATCACCCGCAATATGGGCGACGCAATTGCGTTTTGCCCGCCGATGATCATCACGCCTGCGCAGGTCGATGATGTTGTTGCGGCAACGAAGAAGTCGCTGGATGAGGTCGCGGCCTCGCTCGGTCGCAGTTGATCTGAAAACGCCTTCAAGGGACAAACAAAACCCGCATCAGCGATGATGCGGGTTTTCATTTTATGATGGAGAAAAACGCCTGTTCAATTGCCTGTTTGCAAGCGTTGAAAGATCAGATTTCCGATCGGTATGGCCGATGTTGCAGCTGGGGACGGTGCATTGCACACATGCAGCACACGTTTGGTCTGGTGGAATTTGAAATCGTGAATGAGCTTGCCGTCTCGCGAAACGGCTTGCGCCCTTATCCCCGCACGATAAGGACGCAGGTCGCTTTCCTGCAGGGAAGGGCAATATTTCCGGCATTTTTCCAGATAGCTCGTCTTGAAGAGGCTATCCTTCATTTCTTCGAACCCGGACGAAAGATGGGCAGTAATCACCTTCCAGAAGCCCGGAAATGCGGCATAAGTCGCCATGTCACGCAGACTGGCCGAGAATTTGGGATAACCCTCGCGGGAAAGACCCAAAACGGCATTGGGACCGACGGTCAGGCTGCCATCGATCATTGGCGTCAGATGTATGCCGAGAAACGGCATTGAAGGATCGGGCACCGGATAGATCATGCGTTCGACGAGTTTGTTCAATTCGGGCCGCAAGGCATAGTATTCGCCGCGAAAAGGCACGATCTGGAAATCGATATCGACACCCGACCGGCGGGCAAGGCGGTCGGCCTGCAGACCGGCGCAGGCGATAACCTGCCTGCTTTCCCAAACCTTGTCGCCCGCATAAACGCGCGCATTATCCGCCCGTTCTTCAATGCGGTCCACACTGATATTGAATTCGATATCGCCGCCCGCGGCGCGAATGAGATCGGCCATGGCGCGGCAGACCGCGCGATAATCAACAATACCGCTTTGCTCGACCAACAAAGCGGCAAGTCCGGTCACAGCGGGTTCGAATTCGTGCAATTCACCGCCACTGAGACGGCGGCAGGTGATGCCGTTTGCGGCGGCATTGGTTTCAAGGGCTGCAAGGCGCTGCACTTCCACATCGTTGGTCGCCACGACAAGCTTGCCCGGAACTCGATAGGCTATGTTGTTCTCGTCACAAAACTGCTTCGTCATGCGCTCGCCAGCGCGGCAAAGCTCTGCCTTGAAGCTGCCGGGCTGATAATAGATGCCCGCATGGATCACACCGCTATTATGGCCGGTCTGATGCATCGCAACGGCGTTTTCCTTTTCCAGCACCAGAATGCGGGCTGAAGGCTCTCGTCTGACAATGGTAAGCGCCGTGGCAAGGCCGACAATACCGCCACCAACGAGACAATAGTCATACATGATGATGCCCGATATTTGCTGTATGATGCATCAAAATTACCTTCCATAAAGTAGCACAAGCGTCAACGTCCTATAACAGGAATGTAGCTTCTGCCGCGCGGACGGATAGTCCTCTTTTGGGTGCATATCCACACGTTGCCGGTGGTGCGAATATTTTTCCTTTGCATGTAAAATTGGTATCCCGTTCCTCTACAACCGTTGCGCGTTGTTCGATCATTGTTGGTATTGGAAGCGCTTGAGGCCGGGGCTTCAGGCTGGCGCTTTCGGGGTGATCAACAGCGTGAACGAGGGCGTAGGATGACAATACTGACAAGACGTATTTTTCTGGCCGCTTCCACGGCTGTTATTGGGGTGGTGGCTGCGGGCGCAAGCTTCGCCGCCGATGTAAAAATCAATATCGGTTATCAAACGGTGGTTGAGCCATCGAAGGTTCCGCAGGCCGACGGCGAATATGAAAAGGCGGCCAATGCCGACATCAATTGGCGCAAGTTCGATTCAGGCGCGGATGTGATTGCGGCTGTGGCTTCCGGCGATATCGACATCGGCTATGTCGGCTCCAGCCCGCTGGCTGCTGCCGCCAGCCGCGAACTGCCGATTGAGACGTTTTTCGTCGTGGGGCTTATCGGTGAATCCGAGGCGCTGGTCGCGCGGGATGCCGCGTCGGTCAAGGACCTTGCGGGCAAGAAGGTTGCCGTGCCGTTTGTCTCGACCACGCATTACAGCCTGCTGGCCGCGCTCAAGCATGAGGGCGTGGACAGCAAGTCGGTGGAAATCCTCAATCTGCGTCCGCCGGAAATTGCCGCCGCTTTCGAGCGCGGCGACATTGACGCCGCTTATGTCTGGGACCCGGCATTGGGCCAGATCAAGACCAAGGGCAAAGTCATTCTGGATTCGGCCAAGGTTGCCGAATGGGGTGCGCCAACCTTTGACGCATGGATCGTCCGCAAGGATTTCGCCAGCGAGCATCCGGCAGCGGTACGGGATTTCGTGAAGGTAACCGGCAAGGCCTATGATGCCTATAATTCCAAGCCGGAAGCCTGGGATGCCAAATCACCGCAGGCGGAAAAGATTGCCCGCCTGACCGGCGCCAAGCAGGAAGAAATTCCAGCGCTCCTGAAAGGCTATGTCTATCCGTCGCTGAAGGATCAGGCCTCTGCCGACTATCTGGGCGGCGCAACCGTGAAGGCGATTGCGGACACTTCCGCCTTCCTGAAGGAGCAGGGCAAGATCGACAACGCGCTGCCGGATTATGCGCCTTACGTCACCACGAAATTCGTGACGGACGCGCTCGCCAGCAACTGATCCTGCGCGTTTCAGATCGAACAAACCCCTGTCCGCCGACCATTCCGGCGGGCAGGGGCATTTGCGGTAACAGGTAGGGCATATGAGCCAGCTCAAACTCAGTCAGATCAGCGTGCACTATGGCGGCACTGCGATACCAGCGCTCGACAATGTATCGCTTGACCTCTCGGCGGGCGAATTCGTTGTACTCACCGGGCGTTCAGGTTGCGGAAAAACGTCGTTGCTCAATGTCGCTGCCGGATTGTTGCAGCCGCAAAGCGGCGCGGTGACGCGAAACGGTGTTCGTCTGCAAGGTGCAGGACAAGGGCGGGCGGTGGTGTTCCAACACGATGCGCTGTTTCCATGGTTCAACACGCGCGACAATGTCGCCTTTGCCTTGCGACTGAAAGCCATTCCCCAGAGCGAGCGACGCCGCATCGCCGATGAATTGCTGGCGCAGGTCCGGTTGGAAGGCGCGGGCGACAAGGCGATCTGGGAATTGTCGGGCGGCATGCGCCAGCGTGTCGGACTGGCACGGGCGCTGGCCTCAAAGCCGGATTTTCTATTGATGGACGAGCCGCTGGGCGCACTCGACGCGCTGACGCGTGAACGCATGCAGACGCTGTTGCTCGACATATGGGGCAAAAGCGCGGCGGGCGTCCTGATGGTCACGCATGGCATTGAGGAAGCATTGCTGCTCGCAACCAGAATTGTCGTGATGCTGCCGCATCCGGGGCGGATCGAGCGGGTGTTCGATGTGAATTTCGGCAGGCGTTATCTGGCGGGCGAGCCGGTGCGGTCCATCAAGACGGACCCGGCGTTCCTGCAAGCGCGGGGCGAACTGGCGGATGCGATATTCGAGGGAGAAACGGCATGAGTGTTTCGACAGAAACGCGCAGCTATGACGATATTGCGCAAAGCAAATCGGAGAGTTCCACTGATCTGCCCCGGCTCGGTTCACGGCCATGGCTGTCGTTATTTTCCGGCACGCGTGCGATCAGCGCGGCGACGATTGTTGCTCTCATCCTTGTCTGGTGGTTGGCGGCAAGCCTGAAACTGGTCTCGCCGGTCTTTTTGCCGTCGCCCGCACAGGTTCTGGCCAAGTTTTTCAGCGTGGCGCAAAACGGTTTCGTCGATGCGACGCTGGCGCAGCATCTGATCGCGAGTCTTGCCCGCGTTTTTGCGGCGCTGGTCGTTTCGATCGTCATTGCCGTGCCGGTCGGCCTTGCCATTGGCCTTAGTCCCGTCGGGCGGGGTATTCTCGACCCCATTCTGGAATTTCTGCGCCCGATCCCGCCACTTGCTTATCTGCCGCTGGTGGTGATCTGGTTCGGCATCGGCGAAACGTCGAAAGTGCTGGTCATCTTTTTGGCGATGCTGGCGCCGATTGCGCTTTCCACGGCATCCGGCGTGCGCAGCGTTTCGCAGGAGCGTTTGAATGCTGCGCGCGCCTTCGAAGCAAGTCGTCGGCAACTGGTGCGTTTCGTTGTGCTGCCGCATACGCTGCCCTCGATCTTTACCGGGGTGCGCATTGCGTTGGGCGCAGGCTGGACCACGCTGGTAGCCGCAGAACTGGTTGCAGCGACCAGAGGCCTTGGTTTCATGATCCAGTCGGCCGCGCAGTTCCTTGTGACCGATGTGGTGATCATGGGCATTATCGTCATTGCGCTGATCGCTTTTGCGTTTGAACTGTCGCTGCGCAAGCTTGAATCCGTGCTGGTGCCCTGGGCGGGGCGCGATTGAGGCAGCAGGCTTTACAATATGTCGTGCACTGTCTTGCGCGGCGATAGCGTTCGAGAAGTAAAGAATTTCCCCTGAACCCCGTGAGGTTAGACGTTCGTTCCTGTGGCTGCGCTTATTTGTCTCTAACATAAGAACAAGAAGAAGCCGGTGTTTCAGGAGCAGTATTGATGCGCATTACAAGACGTAAATTTGCAGGACTTCTCGCCGGTTCGGCTGCATTACCATTGATCGGCAGTGTGCCTGCTTTCGCGCAGGAAAAAGTGCTGCGCATCGGTTACCAGAAATACGGCACGCTGGTACTGCTCAAGGCGCGCGGCATTCTCGAAGAGAAGTTGCAGAAGATCGGTTTTGACGTGCGCTGGACCGAGTTTCCGGCAGGGCCACAGCTTCTCGAAGCGCTGAATGTTGGCGCGGTTGATTTTGGCACCACCGGCGAAACGCCGCCGATCTTCGCGCAGGCAGCGGGTGCGCCGCTTGTCTATATTGCGCATGAGCCTCCGGCACCGACCGGCGAGGCCATTCTGGTGCCGAAGGACAGCCCCATCAAGACGGTTGCAGAGCTGAAAGGCAAGAACGTCGCGCTCAACAAGGGTTCGAATGTTCACTACCTTCTGGTCAAGGCGCTTGAAGATGCAGGCCTTGCCTATACCGACATCAAAACCACCTTCCTGCCACCTGCCGATGCGCGCGCCGCTTTTGAGCGTGGCGCAGTCGATGCCTGGGTGATCTGGGATCCTTTTCAGGCCGCAGCGGAAATCGCCATTGAAGCGCGCGAGTTGCGCAACGGCGAAGGGCTTGTGCCCAACCATCAGTTCTATCTTGGCGCAAAGCCATTTGTGGATGCGAACCCGCAAGCCATCGATATCGTTATCGATGCGATTGCCGAGATCGATACATGGATCAAGGACAATACGGCGACGGTCGCGGCAGAACTTGCGCCTTCGGTCGGCATTCCGGAAAATGTCCTTGTCCGTGCCGTTGAGCGTCAGTCCTATGGCGTCAAGCCGCTCGATGCAGCGGTCATCGCCCAGCAGCAGGAAATTGCAGACACCTTCTTCAAACTCGGCCTCATTCCCAAGGAAATTTCCATTGCCGAGGTGACGCGCAAGGGAGCGGCTTGATGGCGGATTCAAGCATTTCGGGCATTTCCGGCTTTGCCGGAAAGAGCAGCACAGGCAATGTCCCGCGTTTCAAATCGCTCGGCAAAGTGCTTGCACCATGGGCGCTGCCGATTGTTCTTTTGATCGTCTGGGAGATCGCCGCGCGTACCGGCCTGATCACGGCGCGATTGATGCCGGCTCCCAGCACGGTGGCGGCAGCATTCTGGAAATCGCTACTGGACGGAACGCTGATCTATCATACCTATATTTCCACGCAGCGCGCCTTAATCGGTCTCGTCATCGGTGGTGGCTTGGGTTTTGTCGCCGGTATCGTCAACGGTCTCTGGAAACCAGCCGAAACGCTGCTCGACAGCACTTTGCAAATGCTGCGCAACATCCCGCATCTGGCGCTTATACCGCTCGTCATTCTGTGGTTCGGCATTGACGAAACCGCCAAGATTTTTCTGGTTTCCATTGGCGTTTTCTTTCCGATCTATATCAACACGTTTTACGGCGTGCGCACCATCGATCCCCAATTGATCGAGATGGCGCATGTCTATGGATTGGATCGGAAGGCGCTGATCCAGCGCATTATCTTGCCGGGTGCACTGCCGTCGATCCTTGTCGGCCTGCGCTATGCTCTGGGCTTCATGTGGCTGACGCTGATCGTTGCCGAGACCATTTCGGCCACCAGCGGCATTGGCTATATGACCATGAATGCGCGTGAGTTTCTGATGACCGATGTGGTGTTGCTCGGCATCATCATCTATGCGCTTCTCGGCAAAGTGGCCGACACGGCAACCCGTCTCATCGAAAAGCGCGTGCTTGTCTGGCATCCGGCCTATCAGCCGGAGAAAGGCAAAAACTGATGGCTGCGGTTCAGGACACATATGATGTCGCAACGACCGCTCGCGGTGCGGAAGTGGATGGTGGATTGCCCATTTCGCTTTCCCGTGTCGACCGTACCTTCGGTAGCCTCAAGGTTCTGCGGCACTTCAATCTGGAGGTGCCGTCCGGGCAGTTTCTGGCCGTTGTCGGGCGCTCTGGCGGTGGCAAGTCGACGCTTCTGCGCCTGATTTCGGGGCTCGACCTGCCCGATGGCGGGCGCGTTACGGTGGGTGGAGAAGCGCTGACTGGCATCAGCCCATCGGTGCGTCTGCTGTTTCAGGAAGCACGGCTGGTGCCGTGGCAGCGCGTGACCGACAATGTCGGCATAGCGCGTGGCGAAAACTGGCGCGAGGCCGCACTCTCCGTCCTGTCGGATGTGGGGCTTGAAGGGCGCGGCAATGACTGGCCTTCCGTCCTGTCCGGCGGCCAGCGGCAGCGTGTGGCGTTGGCGAGGGCGCTGGTCAGCGATCCGAAAATCCTGCTTTTGGACGAGCCTTTTGGCGCGCTCGATGCGTTGACGCGTATCGAGATGCACCGCCTTCTGGAACGCATCTGGACGAAGCGTGGCTTTACGACGGTCCTGATCACCCACGATGTGGCCGAAGCTGTCGCACTCGCTGATCGGGTCATCGTTTTGCGCGAGGGGTCGATTGCGCTCGATATCGACATTGATCTGGAGCGCCCGCGCCGCGAACTTGCCGATGCCCGCGCGATTGACCTGCAGAAGCGGATTCTGGACGCGGTGTAAGAGCCTGTTCCAAAAGTCGCCCTGTGCGGCTGCAAATGGCAATTTTCTACGTTCCGGTGCTCACGTACCTTAAGTACGCTCCGCTCCGGTACACGAAAATCACCATTTTCACACACACATGCTGCTTTTTGGTTCAGGCTCTAAGCGATCCCCCAAAAACACGATATGAAAAACGCTGCGATCTGAATTGATCGCGGCGCGAACCCGTGCCCGCCCTTGACAGCCATTGCGATATCGATAAATTCCAACTGGACTAGTGGAAAGACCAGTGGGTCAGTGGGAGCAGCGTTGATCGTCGCACATAATCTTCTGCTCGATAAGAACACGGGGCTGGGGCGAAACCTGGAGCGGCGTACCATCAAGGATGTGATCGCCGACAAGATCGCAGCGCTTATTGCGTCCGGTTTGCTGGCGGTGGGCGATGAGCTGCCGGGCGAACGCGAATTGTCCGCAGCGCTTTCGGTCAGTCGCCAGACGGTGCGCAGCGCCATCCAGACGCTTGCGGCGCGCGGTGTGTTGGAAGTTTCGCACGGATCGCGCACGCGCGTCGCCAAAGCCGATCTTACCGGTATGGCGGTCGGAATAACATCAAGGCTCAATGTCGATCTCTACGATGTCCATGCCGTACATGCGGCGAGACTGCTGGTCGAGCAGCAGATCGTCGGCGATGCCGCCGAGCGCATTTCCGACGAAGCGCTGGATATCTTGCGTCGCTCGCTCAAGGCGCAGATCGATTGCCTGAATGATCCGGTTCGTTTCCTGATCTGCGACCGCGAGTTTCACGTCACTATCTATCGCGAATGCGGAAACCCGCTGCTCGCCGATATTGTCACCGATCTCTACACCTATATGCTGGAGCATCGCCGCCGCGCCGTTGCGCAGCCGGGCGCAATTGATGGCAGTTTTTCCGACCATCAGGCGATCTTGCAGGCGCTTGAAAAGCGCGACCGCGAGGCGGCGATGGCGGCCTTCGCCGCGCATGAAGAACGCATTTATGTTTCAACCAAGAACTTGCTTGCCAAGGTGCGCGACAAGCGCGGCTGAGGGAGTTGGATGCGGTCAGCATCCGTGAATGGGAAAGGCGAAATCGCATGCATGTTTTGATTATCGGCGCAGCAGGAATGGTTGGCCGCAAGCTTTCCGAAGCAATCGCCCGTGATGGCGGCATTGACGGAAAGCCCGTCGAGCAGTTGACGCTGGTGGATGTGGTCGCGCCGACCCCGCCGGAGGGCTTTACTGGTACGGTCCATGCGAGCGCGGGGGATATTTCTGATCCAGCCGTCACACGCGCGCTCATTGCCACGCGACCGGATATTATCTTTCATCTGGCGGCCATCGTTTCCGGTGAAGCGGAACTTGATTTCGACAAAGGCTATGCGATCAATCTCGACGGCACGCGCTATCTCCTTGAAGCGATCCGCAAAGAAGGCGAAAAGGCGCCCTACAAACCGCGTGTTGTTTTCACCTCGTCCATTGCCGTGTTCGGCGCGCCATTCCCGGAAAAGATCGACGACGAGTTTTTCCTGACGCCGCGCACCAGCTATGGCGCGCAAAAGGCAATCGGCGAACTGCTGCTGGCAGACTATGCCCGCAAAGGCTTTCTGGATGGGATCGGCATTCGCCTGCCCACCGTCTGCATTCGTCCCGGCAAGCCAAACAAGGCGGCATCGGGCTTCTTCTCCAATATTCTGCGCGAACCGCTGGTCGGACAGGAAGCGATCCTGCCGGTCGATGAATCGGTACGCCATTGGCATGTGAGCCCGCGCCGGGCGGTTGGCTTCCTGCTTCATGCCGCGACTATCGATCTGGCTAAAGTCGGGCATCGTTGCATCCTCAATATGCCGGGTTTGTCTGCCACCGTTGGAGAACAAATTGAAGCATTGCGCCGTGTCGCTGGCGACAAGGCCGTGGCGCTTATCCGCCGGGAGTCCGACCCGCTGATTGAAGGCATCGTCGCCGGTTGGGCGCAGGACTTCGATGCGAGCCGCGCCATCGCTCTTGGTTTTGTCGGTGACAAATCCTTCGATGAAATCATCCGTATCCATATCGAGGATGAACTTGAGAAGGCCTGATCGGCAAGGCAACTGAAATAAAGGGAGGTTCGCATGGCGCCGGGCAAAACGGCAACCGTGATTGGTCTTGGCTCGATGGGGTGGGGCGCAGCCCTGTCCCTGCTGCGCGCGGGCTTTCACGTCAAGGGCGTGGATATTCGTGACGAAGTGCTGAAGCGGTTCGCGGCGGAAGGCGGCGAGGCTTTTTCCGCACCTGCCGATGCGGGCACAAGTGATGTTGTCTTTGTCTTCGTGGTCAATTCCGATCAGGCCATGGAAGTGCTGTTTGGCCCAAAAGGAGCGGTGCAGACCGCCGCGCCCGGCACGGTATTTCTTCTATGCGTGACAATGGCGCCAAGCGTGACGGTCGAGATCGCTGCCAAGCTTGAAGCTGCGGGAATGGCGGTTATCGATGCACCGGTTTCTGGCGGTTTTCAAAAGGCGCTGACCGGCGAAATAACGGTCATGGGTTCCGGCGCGGATGCAGCTTTCGCGAAAGCCGCCCCGGCTCTGGACGCCGTTGCGGCCAAAGTGTTCCGGCTTGGGGAAGAGTTCGGCCTTGGCTCAAAAGTCAAGATGATCAATCAGTTGCTGGCAGGTGTTCACATCGCCGCTGCCGCTGAAGCGCTGACGCTCGCCGCCAAAGTGGGTCTCGACTTGCAGACGGTATTTGATGTCATCCGCGTTTCTGCTGGTTCGTCCTGGATGTTCGAAAATCGCGGGCCGCATATCGTTGATGGTGATTATACGCCGCGTTCTGCGGTCAATATTTTCGTCAAGGATATGGGGATTGTGGCTGGCGAAGCGTCTGATGCAGGCGGCTCCACGCCGCTTAGCGAAGCCGCGCTGGCCTTGTTCAAACAAGCATCCGAGGCCGGTTTCGGCCTCGAAGACGATGCCGCCGTTGCCAAGATTTTGGCCGCGCGCAGCGGCATTGCCCTGCCGGGCATGGAGAAATAATCGATGGCTATCGTATTGGGCGCCATTGCCGATGACTTCACCGGAGCCACGGACCTTGCCGGACTATTGGCCCGCAGCGGCTATCCGGTTTCGCTGCGCTTCGGATTGCCCAGTGAAACTGACGCGGCGGAAACGACAGCGCCGTTCGAAATCATCGCGCTGAAATGCCGGACAGTTCCCGTTGATGAGGCCGTCGCTCAGGTGCGCGCGGCATATGCGTGGCTGAAAGCTGCCGGTGCGCAGCGGTTCTACTGGAAATATTGCTCGACTTTTGACAGCACTGCCGAGGGCAATATTGGGCCGGTCGCCGAAGCTTTGATGGCTGATATTGGCACGTCGCAGACGATCTATTGTCCGGCTTTTCCTGAAAACGGCCGCAGCATTTTCATGGGGCATCTTTTTGTCGGTGAACAGCCGCTGGACGAAAGCCCGATGAAGGATCATCCGCTGACGCCGATGCGGGATTCCAGCTTGGTGCGTTTGCTGCAACCGCAGGTCAAAGGCAAGGTCGGATTGGCCAATCGCCTCATTGTGGCACGCGGTGCTGATGCCTTGAAGGCGCAGTTCGCGGCACTGGCTAGCCAGGGCGTGGCGCACGTTGTTGTCGATGCGGTTGCCGATGAGGACCTCGGAACCATTGCCGAGGCTACGCTTAATCTGCCCTTGCTCACCGGGGGTAGCGCGCTTGCCATGCCCTTGCCGCGCCTCTTGGCTGAGGCAGGGCAGTTGCAGCAAGACAGGCAAGAGGCGCAGGAACCTGCCGTTGGTGAAGGCCAAATCGTGCTTTCCGGCAGTTGTTCGGCGATGACACTCAAACAGGTTGCGCATTATGCGCAAAGAGCCGCGAGCTACCGGCTCGACCCGCTGGAACTGGCGGAACATGGCGCTGGCGAGGCTTTCGCGTGGCTCCGGCAGCGCTCATTGAATGAACCGAAGCTGATCTATGCCAGCGCAGAACCCGCATCGGTCCGCGCGGCGCAGGAAAAGCTTGGCGTGGAGCGGGCAGGCCAGATTGTCGAAGAGGCTCTTGCCGCTCTGGCGCGCGAGGCTTTCAGTCTTGGCATTCGTCGTTTCGTGGTGGCGGGTGGTGAAACATCCGGCGCAGTGGCGCAGGCGCTTGGCGTCTCGCGCGTGATGGTCGGCAGGGAAATCGCCCCCGGTGTTCCGTGGACCTTTGCCACGATCAAGGGCGAGACAGCGGCGCTGGCGCTCAAATCAGGTAATTTCGGTTCCGAGAGCTTTTTTGAAACGGCGCTGCGCAAGCTGGAGGTCGCATGAGCGAAGAAGCGCGGCTACGCGAAAGCATATGCCTGATGGCGAAATCCATGTTCGACCGAGGGCTGACCGGCGGTTCGTCGGGCAATATTTCAGCCCGCTTGTCAGACGGGCGGTTGCTCGTCACCCCGACCGGCAGTTCTTTCGGCAATCTCGATCCGGCAAGGCTGGCCTTGTTCGACAGCGAAGGCAAATTTGTCGGCGGCGACAAGCCGACCAAGGAAATGCCGCTGCACGCTGCATTTTACGAAACGCGGGCAGCCAAAACGGGCGCTGTGGTGCATCTGCATTCCTGCCATTCCGTCGCGCTGTCCATGCTGCCGGATGTGGACCCGGACAATATGCTTCCGCCGCTGACCGCCTATTCGATTATGAAACTCGGTAAGGTAAAGCTGCTGCCCTATTTCATCCCCGGCGATCCCGCGATGGGCGATGCGATTCGTGGTCTGGCAGGCAAGCGAAGCGCCGTAATGCTGGCTAATCACGGTCCGGTCGTTGCCGCCAAGGATCTGGAAGCGGCGGTCTATGCCGTTGAAGAGCTTGAGGAAACCGCGAAGCTCGCCATACTCACGCGCGGTTTGAAACCGAACATGCTGACGGAGGCGCAAATTCGCCAGATCGTCGATAAATTTGATGTGGAGTGGGATTGATATGGCGCGTTTTTCAGCCAATCTCGGCTTTCTCTGGCAAGAATTGCCGCTGCCTGACGCCATCCGCGCTGCAAAGGCCGCCGGTTTCGATGCTGTGGAATGCCATTGGCCCTATAAATTCGAGCCTGGCGATGTCGCTGCCGCCTTGCGCGATACCGGATTGACGATGCTTGGCCTCAATACAATTCGCGGCAATGTCGAGGCTGGCGAGAACGGTCTGGCGGCGCTTGCCGGAAGGGAAGATGAGGCGCAGGCAGCGATTCGTCAGGCTGTGGATTATGCCGTCGCCATCGGTGCCCTGAATATCCATGTGATGGCCGGAAAAGCAGAAGGCGAAGCGGCGCATCGCATATTCATTGCAAATCTTACTTATGCCTGCGAACTGGCCGCCACTCACGGCATAACGATCCTGATCGAGCCGCTGAACCACCGCGATGCGCCGGGATATTTTCTGAAGACATCAGAACAAGCCATTGCAATCATTCAAGAAGTGGCGGCAAGCAATCTGAAGCTGATGTTCGATTGCTACCATCTTCAAATCATGGAAGGCGATATCAGCAAACGGCTGGAAGCGTTGCAGCCGCATATCGGGCATGTCCAGATTGCGGCAGTGCCGGATAGAGCCGAGCCCGACCACGGCGAACTGGATTACCGGCATATTGTACAGTTGCTCGATGCTCTCGGCTATGAAATGCCGCTCGGTGCCGAATATCGCCCGAAAACGACGACCGATGCCGGACTGTCATGGCTGTCCGGGATGAAGGCTTCGCGATGAGGGCAATGGCTCGCACAATCTCTTTAGCTAATGTTTCGGGATTGCGGCAAAACGAGATTGACTCGCGGCCTTCGACCGGCCAACAATGGACAAGTGGTCCGTTCACCTTACCAGTTAAGGGTGAAACGGTCCCGGCAGGGAATTGACGGCATACGCAATACGCGCGCCTGACTATCGGTTGCGCAGCATCGACCCACTATTGAAATTCGATAATGCATGCAGGCCGAAGCATATCCGCCCTCCGGGTTTTGAGGATCGTCAGGATCTTGCTTCAATAGAAAATTCAAATTGAAAACGCGCTCTGAGGCCGGGGGCGCAACACGGAGGAATGCTGGGATGAGTGAGGCAACGGGTGCGAAAAGTGGGGCCATTGCGCTTGTCACCGGCGGCGGTACAGGTGTGGGCCGCGCTATCGCCAAAGCCCTCGGAGCACAAGGTTATCACGTCGTGATTTCCGGTCGTCGCATCGATGTGCTGGAAAAGGCAGCATCCGATCTCGCCTCGCAAACCGGGGGAAGCTTTCACCCAATCGCAGCTGATGTGGGCGACCCGGTCGCCGTTCGCAAACTGTTTGATGCGATTGTTGAAAAGTTCGGACGGCTCGACCTTCTGGTCAACAATGCGGGCGTTCTCGTTCCGGGTGTGCCGCTTGAAGAGGTTACGTTCGAAGACTGGAGCGCTATTGTCGGCGCCAATCTCACGGGCGCTTTTCTGTGTACGCAGCAGGCTTTCCGCGTAATGAAGGCGCAAAGCCCGCGCGGTGGGCGGATCATCAATAATGGGTCCATTTCCGCCACCACGCCGCGCCCCAATTCAGCGCCTTATACGGCGACGAAACATGCCATTGCCGGGCTGACCAAATCGACCGCTCTCGACGGGCGTAATTTCGATATTGCCTGCGGCCAGATCGATATCGGTAATGCCGCCAGCGATATGACGCAGAAGATTTCCACCGGCGTCATTCAGGCCAATGGAACCATGGCGGCGGAGCCGACCATCGATCCGGCACATGTCGCCAATGCGGTTGTCTATATGGCAAGCCTGCCGCTCGACGCCAATGTGCTGACCATGACCGTCATGGCAACCAAGATGCCCTTTGTGGGCCGGGGTTAAATAAAAACGGGAATGCGCACCGGAAGAGGAATTCGGCGCGGAGAGCATGAAAAGCAAGGAGAATATTCGCGAAAGATCTGAGCGTCGGAAGTGAGGAGCCGACATTCACATCTTCTTAAAATACAGAATGCAGTCTGGGAGGAGATGCATGGCCACTGTTCAGTTCGCCGAAGTGAAAAAGTCTTTCGGCAATTTCCCCGTCATCAAAGGCGTTAATATCGATATTGAAGACGGCGAGTTCGTCATTCTCGTCGGCCCCTCGGGCTGCGGAAAATCGACCCTGCTGCGCATGCTGGCCGGTCTGGAGAATATTTCCGGCGGCGAAATTCGCATCGGCGGCAGGCCGGTCAATAACTTGCCGCCCAAGGAACGCGATATCGCCATGGTGTTCCAGAATTATGCGCTCTATCCGCATATGACGGTCGCCAAGAACATGGCGTTCTCGCTGATGCTGAATTCAGCGCCGCAGGCGGAAATCGACAAGCGTGTGAATTATGCCGCTGGCATTCTGGGCCTAACCAATCTGCTCGACCGCTATCCGCGCCAGCTTTCCGGTGGTCAGCGCCAGCGCGTGGCTATGGGACGCGCCATTGTTCGCGATCCGCAGGTTTTCCTGTTCGATGAGCCTTTGTCCAATCTCGACGCCAAGCTGCGCGTTGCGATGCGCGCCGAGATCAAGGAACTGCATCACCGCCTGAAAACGACGACCGTTTATGTGACGCACGACCAGATCGAAGCCATGACCATGGCCGACAAGATCGTCGTCATGCATGACGGCATTGTTGAGCAGGTGGGTTCGCCGCTGGAACTCTATGACAATCCCAACAATCTGTTTGTGGCGGGCTTCATTGGTTCTCCGGCCATGAACATGATCAAGGGCAAGCTTGATCCGCAAAACCCGCAGGTGTTCGTGGCTACCGATGGCACGAGGCTGCCCCTGTCGCGCAGCTATCCGCAGGCTGTGGGGCGAGACCTCGTTTACGGTCTGCGCCCGGAATATATCCGGCTTGACGGTGCGGGTCTGGCCGCGCCCGTGGTGGTGATCGAACCGACCGGCTATGAAACACAGATGGTCGTGAATTTCGGCGGCACGGAAGTCACCTGTGTTTTCCGCGAACGCGTCGATGTGCGCCCCGGCGAGGCGATCAATATTTCCATCGACCCCGGCAATGTTCACCTCTTCGACGAAGAGAGCGGCATGCGCCTTATTGCATGAATTTATACAAGGCACGCTGAAGGAGGGGAGAGCCCGAGGCCGTGTCTTTTCTGGGAAAGTGCATTTCACCAGATACCCGTTTTCGCCTGCAGGGACAGCGAACACGGCGTAACCAAGTCCCATTTTGGAGGAGGAGCATCATGACTATCAGAAGAAGAACATTCCTGACAGGAACGGCAAGTCTTGTTGGCGCGGCGGGTTTGTCGGGCCTCGGCATTCGTCCGTCTTTTGCAGCCGAGCCGGATTATAAGCCGGAAGCGGGCGCCAGCCTGCGCGTGTTGCGCTGGACGCCTTTTGTGAAGGGCGATGAGGAAAGCTGGCTCGCCAACACCAAGAAGTTCACCGAAGCCACCGGCGTGGAAGTGCGCATCGACAAGGAAAGCTGGGAAGATATTCGTCCAAAGGCTGCGGTTGCCGCCAATGTCGGCTCTGGCCCCGATATCGTGATGTGCTGGTTCGACGATGCCCACCAGTATCCTGACAAGCTGGTCGATCTGACGGAGCTTGGCACCTATCTCGACGGGAAATATGGCGGTTTCTATGACGGCCTCAAGGGTTATGCGACCCGCGAAGGCAAGTTCATCGCCATGCCGCTGACAGCAATCGGCAACGCGATTGTCTATCGCGACAGCCATATGAAAGCAGCTGGCTTCAGCGAATTCCCGCAGGACACCAAGGGCTTCCTTGAGCTTTGCAAGGCCATGAAAGCCAAGGGAACGCCTGCTGGCTTCCCGCATGGCAAGGCTGTCGGTGACGGCAACAACTATGCGCATTGGCTGCTCTGGAGCCACGGCGCGCAGATGGTCGATGAAAGCGGCAAGGTGACGATCAACTCGCCGGAAACGATTGCCGCCATCAACTATGCCAAGGAGCTTTATGCGACCTTCATTCCGGGCACGGAAAGCTGGCTCGACATCAACAACAACCGTGCGTTCCTCGCCGGTCAGGTGTCGCTGACGGCCAATGGCGTTTCCATCTACTATGCGGCGAAGAATGATCCGAAACTTAGCGAATTCGCCGCTGACATGCGCAGCACGAACTTCCCCATTGGCCCGGTCGGCAAGAGCGTAGAACTGCACCAGACCAGCTCGCTTCTGCTGTTCAAGCATTCGAAATATCCGGAAGCAGCCAAGGCCTACATCAAATTCATGATGGAAGCCGATCAGATGAACGCCTGGCTTGAAGGTTCCAGCGCCTATTGCTGCCAGCCGCTCAAGGCTTTCGCGGATAATCCGGTGTGGAAGGCAAATCCGATCCATACGCCTTATGCCCGCGCTTCGGAAACGCTGCGTCCGAACGGCTATGCCGGTCCGCTCGGCTATGCTTCGGCAGCCGTCATGGCCGACTATGTTCTGGTCGACATGTTCGCCTCCGCCGTTACCGGTGCTTCCACGCCGGAAGAAGCTGTGGCGAGCGCCGAAAAACGCGCCAACCGCTATTATCGCGTCTAGTCGCTGGAGCTGAGGCGCGAATTCCAGCTTCGCGCCTCGTTTCTTTTTGGGTTCTGGAGATTTGTATCCATGACGATGACCAATTCACCCGGAGCCGGAGTATCCGGCGATCCCGGTGCGATAAAACGGCCTTTCATGTCTCGCCTTGCGAATAATCACAACATGCTGGGCTTTCTGTTCATGCTGCCCGCAGCGGTTTTTCTGGTCTGCTTCCTGACCTATCCGCTCGGTCTCGGCGTCTGGCTCGGCTTTACCGACACGAAGATTGGCCGCGATGGCATTTTCATCGGCTTGGAAAATTACGAGTTTCTGTGGGATGACAGTGTCTTCTGGCTGTCGGTGTTCAACACCGTACTCTACACAACCGTGGCGTCGGTGTTGAAATTCGGTCTCGGCCTCTGGCTCGCGCTGCTGTTGAACGAAAACCTGCCGTGCAAATCGTTCTTCCGCGCCATCGTGCTGTTGCCATGGGTGGTGCCGACCGTGCTTTCAGCACTGGCATTCTGGTGGATCTACGATTCCCAGTTCTCGATCATTTCGTGGTCGCTGATCAAAATGGGCCTCATCGATCAACCCATCAATTTCCTTGGCGATCCAACCAATGCGCGTCTTTCGGTGATTGCAGCCAATGTCTGGCGCGGCATTCCTTTCGTGGCGATTTCGCTTCTCGCTGGCTTGCAGACCATTCCCGCCTCATTGCAGGAAGCAGCATCGCTGGATGGTGCCTCAAGCTGGCAGCGGTTCCGGCATGTGACATTGCCGATGCTGACGCCGATCATCGCGGTGGTGATGACGTTCTCCGTGTTGTTCACCTTCACGGATTTCCAGTTGATCTACGTTCTGACCAAGGGCGGCCCGGTCAACGCAACCCACCTGATGGCGACCCTGTCTTTCCAGCGCGCCATTCCCGGCGGCCAATTGGGTGAGGGTGCAGCGATTGCGGTCGCGATGATCCCGTTCCTCCTTGCCGCCATCATGTTTTCTTTCTTCGGCTTGCAGCGTCGCAAATGGCAGCAGGGCGGAAGCGACTGACAATGGAGATGACCATGCATTCCAAGGCACCTTCCAATGAAGCCGCTTTGAAGGACGACAGCCAGGGCATGTCCTATCTCAATCGCCTGCCGCGGCGGGTGGTGACGATCTACATACCCATAGCGCTGTTCGTCTTCGTGCTGCTGTTTCCGTTTTACTGGATGGCGATCACCGCCGTAAAACCGAACTCGCAGCTGACGGATTATGATAATTTCAGCCCCTTCTGGGTGGTGGGGCCGACGCTTGACCATATCAAATATCTGCTGTTCGAGACCTCCTATCCGGGCTGGTTGTGGAACACGATGCTGGTGGCGACGGCTTCGACTTTCCTGTCGCTGATTGCTTCCGTGTTGGGCGCTTATGCGATCGAACGCATCCGCTTCACCGGCTCGCGCTCGGTTGGCCTGTTCATCTTTCTGGCCTATCTGGTGCCACCGTCGATCCTGTTCATTCCGCTGGCGTTCATCGTCTTCAAGCTCGGCATCTATGATTCACGTCTGGCGCTGATCTTCACCTATCCCACCTTCCTCATTCCTTTCTGTACATGGCTGCTGATGGGATATTTTCGCTCAATACCCTTCGAGCTTGAGGAAAGTGCTCTGGTGGATGGCGCCAACCGGTGGCAGATTCTGCTCAAGATCATCCTGCCGCTGGCCGTGCCGGGGTTGATTTCGGCAGGCATCTTCGCCTTCACGCTTTCCTGGAACGAATTCATCTATGCGCTGACATTCATTCAGTCTTCCGAGAACAAGACTGTTCCCGTGGGCGTGCTGACCGAACTGGTGCGCGGCGATATTTTCGAATGGGGCGCGCTGATGGCGGGGGCGCTGTTCGGTTCGCTGCCGGTGGTGATCCTCTATTCGTTCTTCGTTGACTACTACGTGTCGTCGATGACGGGAGCGGTGAAGGAATAGGCGGATTTTCTGAATGCGCTGAACGCATTGTCAGAACCAAGAGTTTCTATGGGCCCGCTGCACAATTGGGTTTGTGCAGCGGGTCTTATTTTTTCAGTGAGGGAATTTTAGCACTTGCCGATGCAATCAGGCAACGTTTCACAATCTATGATTGACCTATGCGTCAAATCTGCTGCGAGCGCCCTTGACAGGCGAATGGTTCGAAATAATTCTCTTAATTAGAAAGAACTGATTTGCGCGTTGAGGGGCGTGTTTCTTTTCAACGGCGGATATCGTTACACCAGAATGACTTGCTGTATTCTGTAGCAATTCATTTTGGGTGATATTTGTTCTCGGGCTTTTCCGCTCTTTCGTACATGCACAGTCCTAGAGATGTTCGTTCTCGTTGGAGTTTCCGGATGGCCAGTTGGAAATATGACCGTACTCCCGCTAACCATATGAAATCCGTGACTGTGCAAGGCGTATTGAGCCGGGCTTTTCCATCGCTGGCGCTTGCGGGATTGACGACACTCGCCGGAACAGCCTTTCCGGAATTTGCAGAAGCAGCGTGCTTCAATGTCACGCGCGCAATAGCGATCACCGGTTCCAGCACGGCGGAAGGCCAGCCGGACGAGGGCGAAACCATTACCTGCGATGCGACTGCGCCCAACCCTTTCACTTATGGCGTTATCGCGACCACGGGACAAGACTACATCACTGTGACGATCGGTGCGGGCACGATCATCGATGCGCTGGGTTCCGGCGTTTTGCTCGACGATTACGCCAATGCCGTCAACAACGGAACCATCACGACGACCTCGCTGAACGGCTTCGGCATGTCGAAGCAGTATATGGGGGAACTGGCCAATAACGGTACGATTGAGACGTCCAGCCAGACGGCGCATGGTATGCGCTCGTTGGGCGGCTTCGGGTTTCTGACCAATACGGGCACAGTCAGCGTCAGCGGCCTGAATGCCTATGGCGTCCTGGCGGGCGTCAATGAAACCGTCGTCAACTCCGGCACGATTTCGGCCACCGGCGATGGCGGCAATGGCGTCTATATGCTCGGCGGCACAGTCCTAACGAACACCGAAACGGGCGTGATCACCAGCACTTTGGCCACCGGTGTTCTCGGCGCCGGCAGCCGCTATACCGTGAGCAACGCCGGTATCATTACCGGCGGCAATGGCACGGCGATCAGTCTGGCGGGTGGTGTCAACACCATCAACGTGACGGGCGGTACCATAACGGGCGACGTGCTGACGGGAGCCGGGGTCGACACGTTGAACTGGACCGGCGCCGGGACGATTGCCGGTGAAATTCATCTCAATGACGGCGATGACGTTGCCAATCTAACGAATCTGACCAAAACGACTGTGCAGCCGACCACGCTACTTGATGGCGGTCTCGGCACGGACGCGCTCACGCTGACCAATGTGCAGACTGCACAGCCGGAGCGTTTCATCAATTGGGAAAGCATCTCCCTGCTGTCCGGCTCGCAGCTCACCATGGGCGGTGACCTGACATTGGGTGACACGGCGACGGAAACCGGCACATTGACCATCGACAGCACCAGCTCGGTTGTCGCCAGCGGGGGAAGCTATGCCATCTCGCCGAGTGTGGCGGGGACGGCCGTCGGCGTGACCAATGCAGGCCTGATCGATCTGGACGCCGGTGGCACTTCAGTCGGCGACAGGCTCACCATCAACGGAAACTATATCGGTTCGGATGGCGAACTGCGCCTCAACACGACCTTGGGTAATGACAGTTCCGCAACCGATATGCTGGTTGTGACCGGCGACACCGCAGGCAGCACGCTGGTCGATGTCCTCAATGTCAACGGGACTGGCGCCGTGACGACCGAAGGCATCAGGATCATCAGCGTCGATGGCGCTTCGGATGGTTCGTTTACGCTTCTGGGCGATTATGAGTTCGAGGGCGACCCTGCGGTCGTCGGCGGGGCTTATGCTTATCGGCTTTACAAGGGCGGTGTTTCGACGCCGAACGATGGCGACTGGTATCTCCGCTCGACAGTGAGTGCGGTGGAACCAGAACCCGAGCCGGAACCCGAACCGGGCAACCCGGAGCCGGAGCCAG
Source organism: Ochrobactrum teleogrylli (assembly GCF_006376685.1). Lineage (GTDB taxonomy): Bacteria > Pseudomonadota > Alphaproteobacteria > Rhizobiales > Rhizobiaceae > Brucella > Brucella teleogrylli. The sequence goes on from NZ_VEWL01000001.1 coordinate 313,402, forward strand.
AAGAGCCGGGCGAGGAATTGCCACTCTACCAGCCGGGCGTTCCTGTCTATGAAGCCTATCCGCAATTGCTGCTCGGCCTGAACGGTCTTCCAACCTTGCAGCAGCGCGTGGGCAACCGCTACTGGAGCCATGCCGGCAATGTCATGGTTGCCGAGGGGGCAGACCCGGTCGGCTCGCCTTATGCGTCGCCGCAGGAGGCAGGTGTCCTGATCGAAAACAACGGGATCTGGGGGCGTGTCGAAGGCGTGCATACCAGCATGGCGCCGCGCTTCTCCACCTCCCGCACGGATTACGATTTCAATACGTTCCGCATGCAGGCAGGGCTTGATGGTCTTTTCGTCGAGAATGAAAACGGCAAGCTGATCGGCGGGCTGACCGTGCATTACGTGCACGGCAAGGCCAGGACGCGGTCGATCTATGGCGACGGTGAAATATCGACCGATGGTTACGGTTTCGGGGGCACGCTGACCTGGTATGGTGAGAACGGCTTCTATCTCGACGGACAGGCGCAGGCAACGTGGTATGATAGCGATCTGGAGTCCACGCTCGCGGGTTTCGACCTGACCAGCGGTAATAACGGCTTCGGTTATGCCCTGTCGCTCGAAAGCGGCAAGCGCATCATGCTGAACGAGCAATGGTCGGTGACGCCGCAGGCGCAACTGGTTTATTCGAATGTCGATTTCGACAGCTTCAATGATGTCTTCGATGCTGAAGTCAGTCTCAACCGGGGTGACAGCCTGCAAGGCCGTCTCGGCTTGAGCCTCGACCGCCAGAATTCGTGGTACAATGACAGGGGGTTGATCGACCGGACCTATGTGTACGGTATTGCCAATCTTTACTACGAGTTTCTGGATGGGACGAAAGTTGACGTTTCGGGCGCCAGCTTTACCAGTCGCAATGATCGCTTCTGGGGCGGTATCGGTCTCGGTGGCAGCTATAACTGGGACAACGATAAATATTCGCTCTATGGCGAAGGTTCGATCAACACCAGTCTGGCCAATTTCGGCGACAGCTACGCCTATAAGGGAACGGTCGGCTTCCGCGTGAAATGGTAGGTCACGATATTGAAGGACTGCCGGTGATGTAATCGCCGGCAGTCCTGTTTTATGAGGTAATTGGTTTAGATTATTGACTTTAAATAATTATCGCGGCTCTGTGGCCTGCGCCGCAGCATTCCCTCAGTCGTATTTTCCATGATTTGCCAGCTCCGAATCCAACCAGGCCCGCGATGAAATTCGGCATTTTTGCAATTTCTTATTGCAAATAATTTGCAATTGCAGAATATAAGCAGTCAACAGGGCTATACCCAAAATTGCAGGCCGGTTCGAACTGCGGTGGACAGTCCAACTATCAGTTGCAAATAAGTCCTAATAGCAGAAGGATGCGAAATGCTGAACAAGGTGAGACGAACTTTCCTGAAGGCAGCGACCGGAGCAGCATTGGCGGCAATATTGACCGCGATGTTTGCAATAGCTCCGGCTGGCGCACAGGATAAATTCAAGGCGGTCACGACCTTCACCGTCATTGCCGACATTGCGCGCAACGTGGCGGGCGATGCGGCAATCGTTGAATCGATCACCAAGCCGGGCGCGGAAATCCATAATTATCAGCCGACACCCGGTGACATAAAGCGGGCGCAAGGTGCGCAGCTTGTTCTATGGAACGGGCTTAACCTCGAACTCTGGTTCGAAAAGTTCTTTCGACACCTGAAGGACGTGCCGAGCGTTGTGGTGTCTGACGGCGTCGCTCCGATGGGCATTACGGAGGGACCGTATAGCGGCAAGCCTAACCCTCATGCCTGGATGTCGCCAACCGCCGCGCTGATCTATGTCGATAATATCCGCGATGCTTTCGTCAAATATGATCCGGCGAATGCCGCCACCTACACGGCAAATGCAGACGCCTATAAGCAGAAGATCCGCGCTGCAATCGAGCCGATCAAGGCGAAACTCGCCGCTGTTCCCGAGGACAAGCGTTGGCTCGTTTCGAGCGAAGGGGCGTTTTCTTATCTCGCGCGCGATTTCGGTCTGAAAGAGCTCTATCTTTGGCCGATCAATGCGGACCAGCAAGGCACGCCGCAGCAGGTGCGCAAGGTCATCGATGCCGTGCGCAAGAACGGCATTACCGTTGTCTTTTCCGAAAGCACGATTTCGCCAGCGCCAGCCGAGCAGGTGGCCCGCGAAACCGGGGCCCGCTATGGCGGCGTGCTTTACGTGGATTCCCTGACCGACAAGGACGGCCCGGTGCCGACCTATATCGACCTCTTGCGCGTCACCTCCGACACAATCGTCAAGGGACTGGCTGATCCGTCCTGATCCCTACAAATCTGGTGCCCGCCATCGTGGCGGGCGCGCATTCGATCCTGATGAAAGAGATATCCGATGAATGCTCAACCCGACTGGCAGAGCCATTTCGGTTCCGGTTCTGAAGATGGCGGCATTTCCGTCGATGGCGCTACCGTCACCTATCGCAACGGTCTGACTGCCTTGCGCGACGCAAGTTTTCGCATCCCGACCGGCACAATTGCCGCTCTTGTCGGCGTCAACGGGTCGGGCAAATCAACCTTGTTCAAGGCGATCATGGGGTTTGTGCGTCTTGCGCGCGGCTCGATCCGGGTGCTGGGCATGACGGTTGACGAAGCCTTGCGCAAGAATCTCGTCGCCTATGTGCCGCAATCGGAAGAGGTGGACTGGAATTTTCCCGTTCTGGTTGAGGATGTGGTGATGATGGGCCGCTATGGCCATATGGGCATGATGCGGAGACCAAAGGCTGTCGATCATGAAGCGGTGGCCAATGCGCTTGCCCGCGTCAATATGAGCGAGTTTCGCAAGCGGCAGATCGGCGAGCTTTCGGGCGGGCAGAAGAAGCGCGTTTTCCTTGCCCGTGCGCTGGCGCAGGACGGTCGCGTGATCCTGCTGGACGAGCCGTTTACGGGGGTCGACGTCAAGACGGAGGAGCAGATCATCACGCTGTTGCGCGAGTTGCGCGATGAAGGCCGAGTGATGCTGGTCTCAACGCATAACTTGGGTTCCGTGCCGGAGTTCTGCGACCGCACCATCCTGATAAAAGGCACGGTGCTGGCCTATGGGATGACGGCTGAGACATTCACCCAGAAAAATCTGGAAAAGACCTTTGGTGGCGTTCTGCGGCATTTCGTATTGAACGGACCGCAAGGCGAGGCTTCCGCCTCGATAGGCGTTATCAGCGACGATGAACGCCCGCTGATCTTGCAGGGCGGCAAGACTGCCATTCGCAACAGCGGCGATGGAGAAGGAGGGCAGGAATGATGGAAACACTCCTGCAGCCATTCACCTATAGCTATATGCTGGATGCGATGTGGGTGTCGGCACTGGTCGGCGGCGTCTGCGCTTTCCTGTCCTGTTATCTGATGCTGAAAGGCTGGTCGCTGATCGGCGATGCCCTGTCCCATTCCATCGTTCCCGGCGTCGCAGGCGCCTATATGCTGGGGCTGCCGTTTTCCATAGGCGCGTTCTTTTCGGGCGGGCTGGCGGCAGGCGCCATGCTGTTTTTGAACCAGCGAACCAAGCTGAAGGAAGACGCCATTATCGGCCTGATCTTCTCAGGCTTTTTCGGTCTCGGCTTGTTCATGGTGTCGATCTCGCCGACCTCGGTAAACATCCAGACCATCGTGCTCGGCAATATTCTGGCGATCACGCCTGGCGACAAGCTGCAGCTCGGGATTATCGGCTTCGTGTCGCTCGCCCTTCTGCTCGTCAAATGGAAAGACCTCATGGTCACATTCTTCGACGAGACCCACGCACGTTCAATTGGCCTTAATCCGACCGCGCTGAAGATCATGTTCTTCACGCTTCTCTCGGCATCGACGGTGGCGGCGCTCCAGACGGTAGGCGCCTTCCTCGTCATCTGCATGGTGGTGACACCGGGAGCCACAGCCTATCTGCTGACGGATCGGTTTCCGCGACTGCTGGTCATCGCCGTGATAATCGGCGCTGCCACGAGTTTCGTCGGCGCCTATGCGAGTTATTTTCTCGATGGCGCGACGGGTGGCATCATTGTCGTGTTGCAGACGGCGATTTTCCTGAGCGCATTTTTCTTCGCACCCAAGCATGGCATGATTGCCAGCCGACGCCGCGCCGCCAGGACGCAGGCCATGGAGGCGTCGCAGTGAACATTATCGACACGCTTCTTTCGCCATTCGAATTTCCATTCATGGTCAATGCACTGGTGATTTCCGTCACTGTCGCTGTTCCCATGGCGCTGTTATCCTGCTTTCTCGTTCTAAAAGGTTGGTCGCTGATGGGCGATGCAATCAGCCACGCGGTGTTTCCCGGTGTGGTGATCGCCTATGTCGTGGGCTTTCCCTATGCGGTCGGCGCTTTCGTTGCGGGCATGTTTTGCGCCATCGCGACCGGCTTTTTGAAGGATAACAGCCGCATAAAGCAGGATACGGTCATGGGCGTGGTGTTTTCCGGCATGTTCGGGCTGGGACTGGTGCTCTATGTCAAGGTCAGGCCGGATGTGCATCTCGACCATATTTTGTTCGGTGATATGCTGGGTGTTTCGTGGTTCGATATTGGACAGGCGGGGCTGATCGCGCTGTTCACCTCCGCGATCATCGGCGTAAAATGGAAAGACTTCCTTTTGCATGCCTTCGATCCCGCGCAGGCGAGGGCGGTGGGCCTTCGGGTCAATCTCCTGCATTACGGCCTGCTGAGCCTCATCTCGCTGACGATTGTGGGCGCGTTGCAGGCTGTCGGTATCATTCTCGCCATTGCGATGCTGATCGCGCCGGGGGCCATTGCATTTCTCCTGACGCGCAAGTTCAGCACCATGCTGGTTCTGGCCGCGGTCATCGCAGCGGCGGGTTCGTTCATCGGGGTTTATCTGTCGTTCTTCATCGACAGCGCTCCGGCACCCACAATTGTGCTTTTGCTTTCAATGACTTTCGCCGCAGCTTTCATCTATGCGACCCGCAAGGCGGCACGAAACGAGGCATCGGAGATCGCTTGATAACAAAGGCTTCTTCGAATCTCCCAATTTCTGCATAGTGGCGAGATGAAGAAAGAAGCAACGGCATTGGCGATCTATCTGAAGCGCGGATTATCCACTGTGGCCATGATGCTCGTGGCGGCGATGTCCTGTCCTGCTCAGGCACAGGAACCGGGCAAGCCCGGCATTTGCGAGGCGGATAGTTTCGAGAATACGAAATATATCATCTGCAAGCCGGAAAACGGTGTCGCCGGGCTGCGGCTGTTCTGGAAAGGGGCCGACGACAATCCCTATCGGACATTCTCCAGCGCTGCCAAGGCCGTCAGCGACGATGGCCGCAGACTGGTTTTCGCGATGAATGCCGGAATGTACGGGCAGGATTTTGCGCCGATAGGCCTTTATATTGAGAACGGACAGGAACTGCGCCCCGCCAACAGGCAGAAAGGCGAAAGTGCAGGCGGTCCTGTGCCAAATTTCTACAAGAGGCCGAATGGTGTTTTCTTCTGGGACGACAAGGCGGCGGGAATTCTTCCGACCGATACGTTTTTGAAACGCCGACCAAAGGTGAGTTTTGCCACCCAGTCAGGCCCCATGCTGGTCATCCGCAACAAATTGCATCCGGCCTTTATTGCCGGCTCGACGGACCGCACACGCCGCAGCGGCGTCGGTGTCTGCGAAAATGGCGCTGTGCGCTTTGCCATCAGCGAAGACCCGGTGAATTTTCATGATTTTGCGCGCATGTTTCGCGACCATCTGAAATGCCCGAATGCGCTGTTTCTCGATGGTGGAAACGGCACAGGCATTTATGATCCTGCCATGGGCCGCAACGACATATCCTGGCATGGCGGCTTTGGTCCGATTGTCGGCATCGTGGAATAGCGCTTGCCGCTGCGTCAGCTGTTGTCGGGCGTCTCGATCAGTTCCATGGCAAGCGCTCGCGCCGTGTCGGAAATATCGGGATTGAAAACCAGCCAATAGCCGTTTTCGCTCGTTAGCGATTGGTCGCAGGCGTGTACGAGTTGTCCGCGTTGCACTGCGCCATCAATCAGCCCGGCCCAGCCAAGCGCGACGCCCTGATCGGCAATCGCCGCCTCAATCACCAGATTATAGGTATTGAAGACGAGACCGTAATTGCCGTCATCGATCTCCTCGCCGATGGCATTTAGCCACGATTGCCAGGTGAACCAGCGATCACCCTGCAAGGTGTCGAGATGCAGAAGCGAGGCAGCACCAAGCCCCTTACCGGAGGGAAAGCCGCCGGATTTTTCGAGAAAAGCGGGCGAGCAGACCGGCACAACCTTTTCGCTGATGAAGGGGACGGAGCCTTTTTGAAAATCATTGCGCGCGCCAAACAGGATTGCGATGTCTGCCTCGCGATAGTCGAGCGGCTGCAGCATGGAGGATGCCGTGATGCGCACATCCACCTCGGGATGTTTCGGTCTGAATTGCGCCACCCGCGGCATCAGCCAGAAAGTGGCAAAGCCGTAATCGGTTGCAATCCGCAAACCGGGGGAGCGCTGCCTGCGCCTGATCTGCTGCACGGCGTCCTCTATCCCATCCAGACCGGCGCGCACCGCTTCATAGAGGATTCGTCCATCGGGCAAAATTTCAACGCCACGCGCCCGCCTTGCAAACAGCGCAACACCCAAACGGTCTTCCATGCGTTTTATTTGATAGCTGACGGCAGGTTGCGTCATGCCGAGTTCACGCGCCGCAAGGGTTAGATTTTCCAAACGTCCGACCGCTTCGAAAACGCCAAGGCTGCCAAGATCCCAGGATGGAGAAACCATAAAGAACCTTTATATCTCCAATAAAAAATGAATGGGTTTTTCCTTAGCGTAAATGGTGTTTTCCTGAAAGTCGAAATGCAAGCCATAACGGCTTTTGATTGTACGAGATGCGGAATGCATCCATCAAGGAGGGGTCACCGATGCGCTATTTGAAGACGACTGCGCTGGCGTTTGCGGCGTTCACCGGGCTGGCGGGAACGGCTTATGCTGCCGATCCGGCTGCATGCGAAACCATCCGCCTGTCCGATCCGGGCTGGACAGATATCACCTCGACCAATTCCATCGCGAGCGTGCTGCTGACGGGGCTTGGCTATAAGCCCGATGTGAAGACGATGTCTGTGCCGATTGGCTATGAGGCCCTGAAGACTGGCAATCTCGACGTCTTCCTCGGCAACTGGATGCCCGCTCAGCAGAAATTCCGCGACGATCTCGACAAGGCCAAAGCAGCCGAAGTGATCGTCAAGAATCTTGAAGGTGCGAAGTTCACGCTCGCAGTGCCGGATTATGTCGCAAGCGAAGGCATCAAGGATTTTGCCGATCTTGCCGCGCAGGGCGATAAATTCGGCAAGGAGATTTACGGTATTGAGCCCGGCGCTCCCGCCAACCAGAATATCCAGAAGATCATTGAAGACCCGAAATTCAAGCTCGACGGCTGGAAGATCGTGGAATCCAGCGAGCAGGCCATGCTGGCGCAGGTAGACCGCAAGAACAAGGACAAGGGCTGGGTGGTGTTTCTCGCCTGGGCGCCGCATCCGATGAACACCAAACTGAAGATTGAATATTTATCGGGCGGCGATGATTATTTCGGTCCGAACTATGGTGGCGCCGAAGTTTACACGCTGGCCCGCACCGGCTGGTCGGCGAATTGCCCGAACGCTGCAACCTTTTTCAAGAACCTTACCTTCACCGTCGACATTGAAAACGAGCTGATGGGCAAGATTCTGGACGACGGTGCGGAAGGCCCTGCGGCTGCGAAGGAATGGTTGAAAGCTAATCCTGAGCAGATCGACAAGTGGCTGGCAGGCGTAACGACGCTGAAGGGCGAACCCGGCGCTGCTGCCGTCAAGGCAAGCATCGGCCTCTGATCGTCAGACGCAAAAGACTATAAGGCGGGCATTTCTATGCCCGCCATTTCGCGTTTCACTTATGCCAAATGGTTCTGCACAGATGAAAAAGCCGAATATTCTCATTCTCATGGTCGACCAGTTGAACGGAACGTTCTTTCCGGATGGCCCCGCCGATTTTCTGCATGTTCCGCATTTGCGCAAGCTTGCCGAACGCTCGACCCGTTTTGCAAATTGCTACACGGCGAGCCCGCTTTGCGCTCCGGCTCGTGCCTCGTTGATGTCGGGCCAATTGCCGTTCCGCACCGGCGTTTATGATAATGCAGCCGAATTCTCGTCCGAAATTCCAACCTATGCGCATCATTTGCGCAATGCCGGTTATCAGACAGCGCTTTCCGGCAAGATGCATTTTGTCGGCCCGGATCAGCTGCACGGCTTCGAGCAGCGCCTGACGACGGATATTTACCCCGCCGATTTTGGCTGGACGCCCGATTATCGCAAGCCCGGAGAGCGCATCGACTGGTGGTATCACAATCTGGGTTCCATCACCGGGGCCGGTTCTGCGGAAATCACCAACCAGCTCGAATATGATGACGAAGTTGCCTATCAGGCCGAAGCAAAGCTTTACGATCTGGCGCGCGGTCATGATAAGCGTCCGTGGTGCCTGACGGTCAGCTTCACTCACCCGCACGATCCCTATGTTGCGCGCAAGCGCTTCTTCGACCTCTATGCGAATATTCCGCAACTCGATCCGAAGATCGGACCTCTGCCGGAGAGCGAAATCGATCCCCATAGCGAGCGGCTGCTTCGTGCCTGCAAGGCTGAGGATTATGAGCTGACGCGCGAGCAGATCAGGGCGGCGCGACAGGCTTATTTCGCCAATATTTCCTACGTCGATGAGAAGATCGGCTGCCTCCTGGACGTGATCGAGCGCTGTAACATGGCGGATGATACGATCGTCATCTTCACCTCGGATCATGGCGATATGCTTGGTGAACGCGGCATGTGGTTCAAGATGAGCTTCTTCGAAGGTTCAGCACGGGTGCCGCTGATGATCGCCGCTCCGCAGATGCCTGCGGGCCTTATCAATACGCCTGCGTCAACGCTTGATGTGCTGCCCACCCTTGCCGATCTGGCCGGCATCGACCTCAATGGCATCATGCCGTGGACGGATGGCGTTTCACTGCTGGAAGTCGCTTCGGGTGCAAAGGAACGCGGCGCGGTGCCGTGTGAATATGCGGCTGAAGGTACGATCGCGCCGATGGTTTCACTGCGTGACGGGCCATGGAAGCTCAATCTCTGTCATGTCGATCCACCGCAATTGTACAATCTCGCTGACGACCCGGATGAACTTCAAAATTTGGCAAAGTGCCCGGAGCATCGCGCGATGCTCGAACAACTGATGGACAAGGCACTGGGGCGCTGGAATCTTGATCTCTATAATGCAGATGTCCGTGCAAGTCAGGCCCGCCGCCATGTGGTCTATCCAGCCCTGCGCAACGGCGCTTATTACCCGTGGGATTACCAGCCGCTGCAAAAGGCATCCGAACGCTATATGCGAAACCATATGGACCTGAACGTGCTGGAGGATAACCAGCGTTTTCCACGCGGCTAACATTAGGTTGAAGCCGGGCGTCTCGTCCGGCTTCTCCTGTTATCGCGTTTACAGGTCCACCGGGCGGCCTGAGGCTTCTTCCTCAAGCGTGACAGCGACATCGGCATTTGCCGAAAGCCTGACTTTGTCGCTTTCGATATCGGCGACGAAGCCCAACTCGATATAGTGATGATGGTCGGCGTGCTGTCCGGAATTATCGGACTTCTTCAGCTTGATCCGGTTTCCTTCCAGCCGATCCACTGTTCCGACATGCACACCGTCTGCGCCGATCACTTCCATATTCTCGTGAATTCTGTGCTGCATAGCGATTTCCTCTGCTTTAGCTTCATATGAATTCAGCAAATTGCCAATGGGATTGCCGATCCTAAACTAGTGCACCTTTGCCGTTTGGCCATGGCAGAGAGTAATGGATAACCGGTCGGTCATCGAAATGAGCATTAATCGTTCGGTAAACCTAGCTGTCTTTGTGCTCTGGCTGATCTCTGAGTATCTGCGCAGCTCTTGCTCTGTAGTTGTCTTTCACTTCGTCGGAGACCCCGCCGCTCACACTAGCACCGCTGACGATTTTGCCAACGGTTGAATCCCAGTCCAGATCGGGGTCCGGGTTTTCGTGGTCAAACAATTGCTTCGCAAGTTCTTCAATCTCAAGCTGCTTTTCAAGTTCGCCACTCATGTCTCTCTCCCGCTGCAAAATGACGTTCAGGGTAGTCGCCCGCTGCCATCTTCGTGATGGCGAACCATATATTTGCGAATGAGCAGATCGAGCGCATCTCTGGCTTCTGTCTCCGTCAAACGCGCTTGAACGTGACCCTCGATTGAAACAACTTCACTGCTGAACTTATCAAAAACGGACCAAGTGCCGTCGTGCTCCCGCCGAACATCAAATCCGTTTTCAATCATAGGGGCCTCCATTCGCTACATCTGCCGCCCGTCCTGTGCCTGTAACTCTCTTTCTTGTTGAACACGTTCAAGGATCGTAAAGGCAGCTTGGGCGGCATCCTCTGTCAACGCGATTTGCAGCCGACCTTTGAATGTGATGGGGCGCTGGGTTGCCCCATCCACCACTGACCAGGTGCCGTTCCCGCATCTCAATGTTTTATAGGTGGTCGTCATTCTTCCCTCCGGATGCCTGCTGTTCTGAGCCGTTAACCGCTCCCGCATGTTCCAAGGCGCTGTTTTCCCAACATGCCGGAAAGCTCGTTATTACAACTCCGCTGGCGCCAAATTGTTTCTCCTGAACGGATATTATATGAACGCCCTCATGGAACCCTGCGCGGTGAAAATCTGAGGTAAGATGACGGGAAGACGGCCTTGTTGTTATTGCTCATCCCGGGTGTCGCCCTGTGAGGCAATCGATTTTCCGTTCGAGAAAAGAATGAGCGTGAGCAGCGCAAAGGCCATCACAATAACTGCAACGTCAAAGGCATTTACAGCGCAGGCGATGCCAATGGCGCCTGTCGCCCAAAGGCTGGCGGCGGTGGCGGTACCCTTCACCGACGAGCTTAAACGAAGGATGGCACCTCCACCGATAAAGCCCATTCCTGTGATGACGCCCTCAATAATGCGGGCGAGCGCTTCGGGATTGTCGGTCGTAATCCCTTCTGTTGCCTGGATAAAGCCGCAGCTGGCCACTGCCACGAGCGGAAATGTTCGAAGGCCGGCGCTTCGTTCTTCTCGTTCTCGATGCCAGCCTATTGGCAGCGCCAGAATATACGCGGCTGCCAACGCGATGACGTGTGGCCAAACGTTGAAATTGTCGGACTTTAGCGCCTCTTGAAGCGCGGTTTGAAGCTGATCCATGTTTCTCGTCGCTTAGAGGTGAAGGCCTCGGTAAACGAACGTGTTTTGATTACGTTCCGAAGCAATTCAAATGGCGCGGCGGGCTGAAAGAGGCGACAAGAGCGCTTTCAGCTATGGAGTGAGCGTTTTTTGTAGAGAAGGCGACGCCGTTCTGGGAGAGCAGAATTTTCGTTGAGAATGTTAGTGGAAGCTAATTTATTGAATAGCTGGTGCCGCTTAGGTGACTCGAACACCTGACCCCATCATTACGAATGATGTGCTCTACCGACTGAGCTAAAGCGGCCCGGGAACCTTCGTTCCAACTCCGTTAAGAGATTCCATTCGTTTCCGTCTGGACGGTGCGCTGATAACCAAAAGCAGAACGGAAAGCAAGGCCGAAATCGAAAAACGGTCAGATTGTTTCAAACCTTGTGAAAACAGGGCCTTCCATCGGAGAGGCCCTGTTCGAAACGCGCTGGCAATGTGCCTTATGCGCCAGCGCAGAGTTGACTGCGCGCTTCCTTATATTCCCGCTCCAGGCGGTCGATCAGCGTGGCCGCCGGTGCAACTTCATGAATGGCGCCGATGCCCTGTCCGCAGCCCCAGATATCCTTCCATGCTTTCGCGCCTTCCTTTTGCGCCTGATCAAAATCCATCTTCGATGCATCGGCTTCCGGCAGATTGTCCGGGTCGAGGCCGGACTGGGCGATGGAGGGCTTCAGATAATTGCCTGCGATGCCGGTAAAATAGTTCGAATAGACGATATCGGCCGCCGTCGAATCGACGATCATCTGCTTGTAGGCATCGACCGCGCGGGCTTCCGTCGTCGCGATGAAGGGTGAGCCGATATAGGCGAGGTCTGCGCCCATGGCCTGTGCAGCAAGAATCGAACGGCCATTGGCGATGGCACCGGAAAGAAGCAGTGGGCCATCAAACCAGGCGCGGATTTCCTGCATCAATGCGAAAGGGGATAGCGGTCCGGCATGGCCGCCCGCACCGGCTGCGACAGCGATCAGGCCATCTGCACCCTTGCGGATGGCCGAATTGGCGTGGCGATTATTGATGACGTCGTGCAGCACAATGCCGCCGTAGGAATGGATCGCTGCGTTCACCTCGGGCACTGCGCCGAGTGAAGAAATGACAATCGGCACTTTGTATTTCACACAGAGGCCGAGATCATGTTCCAGCCGCTTGTTGGAACGGTGAACGATCTGGTTGACCGCGAATGGTGCTGCCGGACGGTCCGGATTGGCCTTGTCGTGAGCGGCGAGGCCTTCGGTGATCTCAGCCAGCCACTCATCCAACTGCGCTTCAGGGCGCGCGTTAAGGGCAGGGAACGAACCAACGACGCCAGCCTTGCATTGCGCCATCACAAGCGCCGGATGCGAAATGATGAATAGGGGCGCGCCGACGACAGGAATGCGCAATCTGTTCTTCAAACTATCCGGCAAGGCCATATTATTCTCCTCAAAAATTGACGTTTGCGTAAACGTAATATCTCTACCACGCCTGTACAGAACGGCAATACGAAAGATTAAATGAGACTCGGCCTCGGAACCAAGCGGAAGCATCTCTGGTGCCAGCACAAAACGCGCGGGCGAAGAATGGTCAGGCCTTCGGTTTAGCTTCGGCTTCCATGCTCGGATGATGATTCTGTCGCAACAGCCATGGTTTTGCGGTTCGATTTAGGCCGGTGGGTTACAAAGCTGAGATAAAACATGAAGATGGCTAGGCTAGGAATTTGCCGCGAAGTTTAGGAAACTGACGGATAAATCATGCTCTGAACCAGTATTGGATCAGACAGCGGATGAGGTTTCTGCATCAGATTCAATCTGCTAGGGTGAGGCGACGGCACCAAAGGTTCGGGGAAAAGCACGTTGAAAGTCGATATTTGGCAACAAGGCGGGTCTTATCAGGTAGCCAAATCAGTTATTGAACGGCTAAATGCCTTGATTCAGACGTTAAATTCGCTGAGGCTTGGAAAAAGCCGCTTTCTGAAAGTCGGTTTGGAACTTTAGGAATAAGCACAGGCGGGAAACGCGAACACGGGGACGAGTGGCCTTTGGATAGTATAGAACGCGCTATCAGAAACGCATTTGCCAAAGCGGATGCTTATAACCCTGCGACCCGTCAGCGTATATACGAATCCGCATGGGGTGCCCATGAGCGCGCGCTCGCGGCCAACACTGCTTTGAGCGACGCCCAAAAAGAACAGCGCCGCCAGAAGCTGAAGGATGCCATTTCCAGCATCGAGCAGGAATTCTCCGCCCCGCGCCAGAATGAAGACAAGGCAGAGCCCTCGCTGGATGCGCCGCATCGCGATGATCCTGTCCTGGGTGCTGCTGTGGGCAGTGCTCCGGCGCTCGATACCGGCGATATACGTTCCCGATCCACGAAGAAAAAGGGCGGAAGCGCCGATCTCGGCTATGAAGGCGGTGTCTCGCGCAAGGAAAAGCGCGGCAAGAAGAAGCGGCATTCGCCCTTCTACAGCTATGGCATTCCGGCGCTGGTGCTGTTTGTCGCCGTCATGATTGGCTATTCGCTTTATAGCAGCTTCATCGATTTGAGCCGTGGTCCGTCCAGCAGTCCGCTGCACAGCGATGGAAGCGGCGCGCCGCTGAAGGATGGTGAAGAGCCGGGCGGGGCAAAGTGGATTACCATTTTCCAGCCGTCCGAAGCGACACGCATGTCGGTGCAAGGGCGCGCCACCGCAGAAATCCTGCGTGATGGCCCGAGCAGCTTTGCACGCGTGAAATCTTCCGGTGAAGGCGATACGGTTACCTTCGATGTTGGCGAAGGCATTCTGGACCAGCTCGCTGGCAAGACGGCCACATTCGATATCATCGCCAAGGCCGATGGCGGCAAGATAACCCAAATGTCTGTCAGTTGCGATTTCGCAGGCTTTGGCGATTGCGGGCGCAGACGGTATGACGTGGGTGAATCGCGCAATGATTTTCTGTTCGATCTGGATTTCGCAGGTGACAAGAAGGCAGGCCGCGCCGGTGTCATCACGATCAATTCCGATCTGACCGGAACCGGAAAGCCGGTCGATATCTACGAAATTCGCGTTTCGGCGAATGCACAGTAGTCATTGAAAAACAGAGAGTTGCTGGCTTTTCTTCTCCGGGTTTGGAGGAGATTTAGCTGAGCAGCTTTTCCAGCGTTTCAAGCCGATCCGCTTCGCGGGGCGGTTTATCCCAGCGCAGGCGCGAGAAGCGCGGAAAACGCATGGCGACACCGGATTTATGTCGTGTTGAGCGGTTCAATCCCTCAAAGGCCACTTCCACGACCAGACCGTGATCGGGTTCTGCGCGGACCGAACGCACCGGGCCGAAACGCTCGATGGTGTTTTCGCGAACAAATTTGTCCAGCAGTTTCAGTTCCTCATCGGTGAAGCCGAAATAGGCCTTGCCGACCGGCACCAGAACCGGCTCGTCTTCGGGTCCTGTCCAGACCGCGAAGGTGAAGTCGGAATAGTAGCTGGAGCGTTTGCCGTGGCCGCGCTGCGCATAGACAACCACCGCATCGACGGTGAACGGATCGCGCTTCCATTTGAACCATGGCCCCTTGGGGCGACCGGGAAGATAGGCACTATCGTGCCGTTTCAACATCACGCCCTCGATGACCGGGTGCGGAGGATTGACGCGCAAGGCGGCCAGTTCGCCGAAATCGGCGAAGGACAGCACGGGCGACAGATCGAACCGGCGCGGGTCGAGTGTGGCGACGAAGGTTTGAAGCCGCCTGCGGCGCTCGGCAAAGGGCAGGGCGCGCAAATCCTCACCGGATTGCTGGTTGCCGTCTTGCAATAGATCATAAGCGCGGATGAAAGCCGGATAGTCGCGCAATTGTTTGGCGCTGACGGTCTTGCGGTTCAATCGCTGCTGCAGGTCGGAGAAAGTGGCGGTTTCAATGCCGGTTTCACCGTGATGCCCGACGAGAAGTTCGCCATCAATGGCGCCTTCAAAGTCCATTGCCTCCAGCACATCCGGAAATGCGCCGGAAATATCATCGCCGGTGCGTGAATAAAGCTTGCGCACTCCGTTTTCCGAGACGGCTTGCACACGAATCCCGTCCCATTTCCATTCCGCGCTGAATGCGGCTGGATCGAGCGAGGAAATCTCTGCTTCATCCAGTGCGGTGGCCAGCATGACAGGGCGAAAGGGCGCATCGGCTGTTGCGGCTGGTTTGGGAGCATATCCTTCCAGCCAGGCAAAGAGCGCGGCATAGGGCGGCGACTGGCCATGCCAGAGTTCTTCGATCTCCGTCACGTCCACGCCGCCGAAATCGGCGAGCGCCTGTTTGGCAAGACGCGCTGAAACGCCGATGCGCAAACCGCCGGTTACAAGTTTCAGCAGGGCATAACGCTCCGATATGCCGAGAAGATCGAGCCAGCCTGCAACCAGTATCGGGCCTTCACGGCGCGAGGCATGTTGCAGTTCGTGCACCACAACGCCGAGCGAAAGATTGGTGCCCGGTGAAGTCTCGCTGGGGCCGGGCCAGATCAGCGAAATGGTTTCGGCCAGATCGCCGACATAATCATAGGAATAAGCGAAAAGCGTCGGGTCCGTCCGTTCCGCGATCAGGGCGCGCAGCATGGCGGGTTTCACGCTTTGCAATTCCAGATCGCGCGTGATGGCGGCCAGCGCCAGCCCACGGTCGGGATCGGGTGTGGTGCGGAAATAATCGGCAAGCAGGCGTAGCTTGCCATTACGCTGCGGAGTGAGAACCAGACGGTCGAGAAGTTCGGCGAAAGCGCGCATCAATCGCCCTCATCTTCGTAGCCGATAAGATGCAGCGGCTTCGCCGGAATGTTCTGCAATTCGCACCACCGAACCAGAGCCTCCTCCCGCCCATGCGTGACCCAGACTTCGGCGGGCGCAATTTCCGATATCGTTTCCGTCAGCTCATCCCAGTCGCAATGGTCGGAGATGATCAACGGCAGTTCGATGCCCTGTTGCTTGGCGCGCTGGCGGATGCGCATCCAGCCGGAGGCGAAGGCCGGAACAGGATCGGGAAAACGTCGCGCCCAGCGGTCGGAAAAGGCGGTCGGCGGGCCGACGATGATCTTGCCCGCAAAATCAGGCTGCTTCTCGCCACGCTCCAGCGTTGCGGGTTCAAGCGGGCCGAGGTCGATGCCGCGCATCTGGTAATAGTCGCACAATGTTTCCAAAGCGCCGTGAATATAGATCGGATCGCTATAGCCGGCATTGCGAATGAGCTTGATCACGCGCTGCGCCTTGCCGAGCGAATAAGCGCCGACCAGATGCGCGCGCTCCGGAAAGAGCGTGAGTGATTTCAAAAGCTTTGCGATTTCATGCGATGCATCCGGGTGACGGAAGACCGGCAGCGCAAATGTCGCTTCGGTGATGAAGACATCGCATTTGATCGGCTCGAATGGCGCGCAGGTCGGGTCGGCGGCGCGCTTATAGTCGCCCGATGCAACGATGCGGGTCCCATCTTTCTTGACGGCGATTTGCGCCGAACCGAGCACATGGCCAGCGCCGTGAAAACTGATGCGTACGCCATTGATCGTCAGTGTTTCACCCAAAGCCACCGGCTGCACGGTTTCGGCAAAACCCTCGCCATAGCGAAGTCGCATGATATCGAGCGTTTCCTGCGTGGCCAGAACATGGGTGTGTCCTGCGCGGGCATGATCGGAATGACCATGGGTGATCAGTGCGCGCTCCACCGGGCGTACCGGATCGATGTAAAAATCGCCGGGCGGGCAATAAAGACCTTTCGGAGAGGAACATAAGAGCTGATTGAAGCGCATGAGCCAAAGATAGGTCAGCACCTTTCCGCTGAAAAGAGAAGGGTGGCGTCATTACTGACAAAATGAGAACAAAAGTGAACAAACATCTTGGCGTGATGCGGCGTGGCTATTAGATTGGGCGTGTGACACTGAATTTGAAACCCGCTGCCGCATCAGCCGCTTTTGCCCTGCCGGACCGTTTTGTCAATTGGTTCGGTTCCAAGGGCTGGTCGCCGCGCGCCCATCAGCTGGAACTGCTGGCGCGTGCGGAAGACGGGCAATCGACCTTGTTGATTGCGCCGACTGGCGCTGGCAAGACGCTGGCCGGGTTTTTACCCGCGCTGGTGGATCTTGAGCGGAAAGGCCGTAAAAAGCCGGGTATGGCGAAGCGCGGCGTTCATACGTTGTATATCTCGCCGCTGAAGGCGCTGGCGGTCGATATCCATCGCAACCTCACAGTGCCGGTCGAGGAAATGGGGCTTGATATCACCATCGAAACCCGCACCGGCGACACGCCTGCGCACAAGCGCCAGCGGCAGAAACTGGCGCCGCCTGATATTCTGCTCACCACACCGGAACAGCTAGCCCTGCTGATCGCGTCCAAAGGGGCAGATCAGTTCTTCAAGGGGTTGCGCTATGTAGTGCTGGACGAGTTGCATTCGCTCGTGATTTCCAAGCGCGGCCATTTGCTGGCGCTGGGGCTGGCGCGGCTGCGCCGTCTGCAACCGCAATTGCAGACCATCGGGCTGTCCGCGACCGTGGCCGAGCCGGACCAATTGCGCCGATGGCTGGTGGAGCAGGACGGCACCGATCCCAAAGCCGGGCTGGTGACGGTGGATGGTGGCGCGAAACCGGAAATCTCGATCCTCGATTCCGAGGAACGGGTGCCGTGGGCCGGGCATTCCGCACGCTATGCCATTGCCGATGTCTACGAGGCGATCCGGGCGCATCGGACCACGCTGCTTTTCGTCAATACGCGCAGTCAGGCGGAAATGCTGTTTCAGGAGCTGTGGCGCATCAATGAGGATACGCTGCCGATTGCCTTGCATCACGGTTCGCTCGATGCCAGCCAGCGCCGCAAGGTCGAACAGGCCATGGCCGCCAATACGTTGCGGGCGGTTGTCGCCACTTCCACGCTCGATCTCGGTATCGACTGGGGCGATGTCGATCTGGTTATCCATGTCGGCGCGCCAAAGGGGGCGAGCCGTCTGGCGCAGCGTATCGGTCGCGCCAATCACCGCATGGACGAGCCGAGCCGCGCCATTCTCGTGCCCGCCAACCGTTTCGAGGTGATGGAGTGTCGCGCCGCACTCGACGCGAATTATCTCGGCGCGCAGGATACGCCGCCGCTGATCGACGGCGCGCTCGATGTGCTGGCGCAGCACGTGCTCGGCATGGCCTGCGCCGAACCGTTTAATGCCGATCAGCTTTTTGCCGAAGTGCGCAGTGCTGCACCCTACATGAACCTTTCCCGCCAAAGCTTTGATCGCATTCTGGATTTTGTCGCAACGGGTGGTTATGCGCTGAAAACCTATGAGCGCTTTGCCAAAATCCGCAAGACGGCTGACGGCACGTGGCGCGTTTCCAATCCACGCATTGCGCAGCAATATCGCCTGAACATCGGCACGATTGTCGAAGCGCCGGAGCTGAACGTGCGGCTCACACGTGGCGGCAAGAAAGCCAGCGCCTATGGCGGGCGTGTTCTGGGCCGGATCGAAGAATATTTTCTGGAAACGCTGACGCCCGGCGACACTTTCCTGTTTGCGGGCAAGGTGTTGCGCTTCGAAGGTATTCGCGAAAACGAATGCATCGCCACGAGTGCTGCCGGTCAGGATGCAAAAATACCGGTCTATGCGGGCGGGAAGTTCCCGCTTTCGACTTATCTTGCCTCTCAGGTGCGCGCTATGCTGGCCGATCGCACACGCTGGCAGTTTCTGCCCGAACAGGTGCGCGAGTGGCTGGAGGTGCAGGAATTCAAATCCGTGCTGCCGCGCACCGATGAATTGCTGATCGAAACTTTTCCGCGGGGTGGTCGGTTCTACATGGTGGCCTATCCGTTTGAGGGCAGGCTGGCCCATCAGACGCTCGGCATGTTGCTGACGCGCCGGCTGGAACGGATGGGCGCCCATCCGTTGGGCTTCGTCGCCACCGATTATTCACTGGGCCTGTGGGGGCTGAAGGACATGGGCGCGATGATCCGCTCCGGTTCGCTAAACCTCACCCGCCTGTTCGATGAGGACATGCTGGGCGACGATCTCGAAGCATGGCTTGACGAAAGCTATCTTTTGAAGCGGACTTTCCGCAATTGTGCCGTGATTTCCGGTTTGATCGAGCGCCGTCATCCGGGGTTGGAAAAGACCGGGCGGCAGGTGACTGTTTCTACCGATCTGATCTATGACGTGCTACGCGGCCATGAACCCGACCATATCCTCTTGCAGGCAACGCGGGCGGATGCCGCGACAGGGCTTCTCGATATCAAGCGCCTCGGCGACATGCTGGCGCGCGTGAAAGGTCATATCTTGCACAAGCCGCTTGAGCATATTTCGCCGCTGGCCCTGCCGGTGATGCTGGAAATCGGGCGCGAACGTGTGGCAGGCGAGAGCGATGAAATGCTGCTTGAGGAAACAGCTGACGATCTCATCCGCGAGGCGATGGAATAAGAAATGAGAATGAGGGTTTCGGAATGAGAGCGGCTGTCTGGAGCAATGGCGAGGCCTATAGTCTCGCGCACACGCAAGTGCGCGGCATTGCCGCCGTTTGCGATCCTTCCGGCGCACTGTTTCTGCCCGATCTCGCCATGCTGGTCGTGTCTGATCTGCATCTGGAAAAAGGCTCATCCTTCGCCCGGCGTGGGCAACTGATCCCACCTTATGATACGGCGGCAACGCTCGAAATGCTCGCTGCGGCGGTCGCCCGTTATCAGCCGAAGGTGATCATCAGCCTTGGCGACAGTTTTCATGATCCGAAAGCCAGCGAACGCCTACCGTCGCTTTACGCCATCCGACTGAAATCGCTGATGGAACATCGCGACTGGTTCTGGATCACCGGCAATCACGATCCCGAACGCCCGGTCGATCTACCGGGCGATTGTGTGGAGGAACTGGCGGTGGGACCGCTTGTGTTCCGGCACGAACCCTCGCGCATGCTTGGGCAGGGCGAGATTGCGGGCCATCTGCATCCGGCGGCGCGCATCGTGCGGCGTGGGCGCTCCGTGCGTCGTCCCTGTTTCGTCAGCGATGGCGAAAGGCTGATCATGCCCGCTTTCGGTGCATATACCGGCGCGCTCAACGTGCTGGACCGCGCCTTTCGCGGCCTTTTTGTCGATGAAACGTTACGCGCCTATATGCTGGGGCAAGGCAAGGTCTATCCGATTGCCCGCGGCGCGCTGCATGGCGGTTGAACCTTTGCCTTTACGCATTATCCGACGCATCGAAGCGGGATTAGAAATCAGTCCAGTGAACTGATTTCCCCGCGGAGGCGCTTCGCACTTTTGCTGGAAATGCTCTAGTCTTTCCTGAACAGAATACGTCCGAACCAGCCGGTGAAGACCGCCAGAAAAACCGCGAACAGACCATAGAGCAGGCTATATTGGTGGGCGGCGTTATAAACGCTTTGCTCCAGACCGGCCTTGACGATTTCCAGACCGGCATTGGCTTCGCGCAGAAAGACGCCGTTGCGAAACAAAAGTGCACGCGCTTTGTGTCGTCCAACCGGCACATTGGCTGGCAGGTTGAGCGTCGCGCGAAACAAGGTGCGTGACACGAATTCCACGCCACCAATGCGCTGATTGTAGAGGCCCTGCCGGATTTTCATCTCGCGAAGTTCGGTTCCGAATTTCGGAATGTTGCCCGACAGGCTCGAAGGGTCTTCCGGGTTCAGATAGAAATTGCGCACGCCGACCGAAAGCTGACGGTAGATTTTTTCATCCGCAATATCCTGAAGATTGCGCGTCGAGGCGAGCGAATACGATAGCGGAACGCCGAGAAAAGTCTCTGAATCGGCGTTGATCCAGACGCCCAGATAACGCTCCTTCTTGCGCACCACCAGGTTGCGTTCCGGCCCCTGCAAAACCACGATAATATCGTAACGCCCCTGCCGTTGGATCATCGGATCGGCATTGTCCAGCGCGCCGAAAATCGTCAGATCCGTGCCGCCGAAGTTGGAGGTGATGGCGATGGTTTCGGTCGAAAGGCCGATATCGATCGTTTCTTCCGCAGGCGTCTGCAACTGTGGGACCGTATTGCCGTCGCCACTGGCATTAATTTGCGCGAATGCGGCGCTCGCGAGAAGCGATAGGGTGAGTGCTGAGACGAGGGCGGCGCTCCGCATCTCAAAAATCCGCTATCGTGATCGAGAACAGATTATCTGGCCGCACAAAGAGGCCAAAGGCAAGACGCAATGCAACGGCCAGCACAAGCAGGGCCAGCAAAAGGCGCAATTGTTCGCCGCGCAGTTTTTGGCCAGCGCGCGCACCATATTGCGCGCCGATCACGCCGCCAATCATCAGCAGGAAAGCCAGTACGATATCGATAGACTGGTTGGTGGTCGCCTGCATGACCGTGGTGAAAGCGGTCACGAATGTAATCTGGAAGAGCGAAGTGCCCACAACCACATTGGTCGGCACATGCAAAAGATAGATCAGCGCGGGCACCATGATGAAGCCGCCGCCGACGCCCATGATCGATGACAACAGACCGATGAAGAAGCCGATGCCGAGAACCGGAATGATGCTGACATAGATGGTCGAGGCGCGAAACCGCATTTTGAACGGCAGCCTGTGTATCCATGTGTGCTGGCCGGGGCGACGTATGGCGCCGCCTTTCTTGACGCGCCGCAAAGCGCGCAGGCTTTCCACTAGCATCAGCCCGCCAACACTACCGAGGAAGAATACGTAGAGGATCGATACGATCAGATCGAGCTGGCCCAGCTCGCGCAGCCAGGAGAAGACGAAAATGCCGAGCAGTGAACCGACAATACCGCCGGCCACGAGAAACAGGCCAAGCTTGATATCCAGCGTGCGCCGCTTGAAATGAACGAGCGCACCGGAAACAGACGAAGCGATAACCTGATTGGCACCGGTCGCGACCGCAATGGCCGGTGGAATGTTGTAGAAGATCAAGAGTGGTGTGATCAGAAATCCGCCGCCGACACCGAACAACCCGGAAAGAAAGCCGACCGCAGCGCCCATGCTGAGCAGAACCAGCATGTTGACCGATAATTCTGCAATGGGAAGATAAATACCCAATTCCGAACCCGGCTCTCACGGACGCATACGCTTCTCGGGCCCGCTGCGGTCGCGCAATCCCGCGAGGCCTGTTCACCTAACCGTCTTGCGCTGCCCGATCCGCGAAGTCAAATGCCGATTGGTATTACGGTTACCTTGCGCGGGACGTGTTACTTTCCTGCAATGGTTGGCCGCATTCCTAGGTGTTTTTCTGCAGCAACAATTGCACCAGCTTCTGATCGACATTGCCGGTTGGCTGCAGGCCGTTGGCCTTCTGGAACGAGGCAATGGCCGTGCGGGTCTTGCCGCCCATCACACCGTCCGCCGTGCCAACATCATAGCCGTTCTTCTTGAGAATAAGCTGGATGTTGCGAACTGCCTTCTTCATCTCCACCGAGCCGGTGGTGGTCGGCTTGGCTTCCGTCCAGGCATCAGGCACGTCAATGGAATTGGTGGCCTCGTTAAGCGGCTTTGCCTTCCACGACTGGACGGCGGCCTTCGCCTGTTCCAGCTGTTCCGGTTTCAGCGCTTCGGCGATCTGGTCGCGCTTCTGGGCGGCGTCCTTGTCACCGGAATTGGCGGCAAGCGCGAACCACTTGTAGCTTTCTTCCAGATTAACCGGGACACCGAGGCCCTTGGCCGCAAGAATGCCGAGATTGAACTGGCTGTCCTTCACGCCGAGGTTGGCAGCTTCGGTAAACCAGCGGGCGGCCGACGCATTGTCCGGAGCGCCGTTTGCGCCGGTTGCGAACAGAACGGCGAGATTGTGCATCGCGCTTGCATTGCCCTGCTGCGCCGAAAGCTGATACCAGATCTTGGCCTTGTCCAGATCGCGGGGCATGCCGAGGCCTTTTTCATTGAAATTGCCAAGGCGATACTGTGCCGGTGCAAAACCCTGACCGGCGGAAATGTCATACCATTTTGCGGCTTTGGTAAAGTCGGCGGTGACGCCGCGACCTTCCATGTAGCGATTGCCGATTTCGAACAAGGCGCGGGCATCGCCCTTGGCGGCGGCTTCGCGCAAGGCAGCCGGACCCGCTTCTTCCGGGATGGCCGGAATAGCGACTTGAGCCGGTGCGGAAGGTGACGTGACCTCTGCAGGCGCAGAGGCTTCGACCGGAGTGGTCGGCGCGCTGGCGATGACCGTTTCAATGGTGGACGATGGTTCCGATGCAGCGGGCGCTTCGGCCTTTTCCTGACGCGGCTCGATAATTTGTGGTGCCTCAGCCTGAACCGGAGCCTGCGGTGCTGCTGCTGGTGTCTCAGCGACGGGCGCTTCCGGCTGCGGAGCAACATCGACAGTCGCGTCGGTCGGTTCATCGTGGGTGAGGAAGGCGCTGCCGACTTGCAGACCCGCCATGGCGATCATGACGGCACCGATTGCCATCAGGATCGGCTTGCGCTGACGCTGCATGACATCGCCAACGGACTTTTTCTTCTTGCCTGCGCCCTTGGCTGAACCCTTCTGAAGCTGTTCGGATTCAGCGGCTGCAAGCTGTGCGGCGCGGCGGGCGGCAGTGATAAAATCGACCTTGCCATTGGCTGCCAGAGCGGCGTCGGCTGCATCTTCGCGCTGGCGGCGTTCTTCGCGCACGCGCTTCATGATGGAGTTTAGGTCGGGCATATGATCGCCGCCGAACCTTGCATCCGGTTCGCTCTCGACGATGGGTTCGACAGTGGCCATTTCACTTTCGAAAGCCGGGGCGTCGTTTTTGTCGAAGCTTTCGGCCTTGAGATCGCCATCGGTATTCGCGCCGTTCTTGTCAGCGCGACGTCCGCGCATTGCCTTGGCAAGCCCCCCGAACAGCGACGGCTTGCCGGAAGCTTCGCCAGCGGGCGCAGCAACGACAGCGGTTTCGCCCTGAATGGTGGCAAAGGCAGCTTCGGCGGCAGCGGCTGCAGGCGAACGAGGCGTGTTCAGGCGCGGGGCACCGGTTTCCGGAGCGGAAAAGCGCGGTGCCGGGTCGCCCGCCAAAGCCATGGCCGGGCGCGCATCGTCTTCACGCTTGTCCGGATTGCGATTGGCAAGGCTTTCACTGCCCTGACCGCCCATATCCTGTTCAAGCCGGGACAGGCGATCCACGATCTTGACCAGCGTGTCGTGCACGGCTTCAAAGGTCTTGCTGTTGCGCTCGTCCGTATTGCGGGCCAGCATTTCCAGCGACTTCATATCGTCCGCGAGCTGACGGGCAATGGCTGTGTCGCCCTGGCTACCGTGCTGGAGAACACGCGCAACGGCGCTTTCCGCCGCTTCACGCGCCGCGTCGAGAACGGTCTCTCGGTTCGTTTCGAGCGAACGTTCGATGGAATCGAGGCGCGGCTTGATCTGGGCGAGTTCGGCAACCGGCTGGGCCAGATGGTGGGCGATATTGGCAATCTGATCTTCCAGATTGCGGATGGCTTCGCTGTCGGCCAGATTTGGCATTTCATAATGCGGCGCTTGCAGCAAGCCGAGCGAGATCTGCTGCGAAATGTCGTCAAGACGACCTTCGAGCGTATGGATCGCGTCGCTGTCGATGGAGCGGCCGCCATATTGCGCATCCAGCCGTTCGGTC
This sequence comes from Ochrobactrum teleogrylli, assembly GCF_006376685.1. GTDB lineage: Bacteria > Pseudomonadota > Alphaproteobacteria > Rhizobiales > Rhizobiaceae > Brucella > Brucella teleogrylli. Next base: position 338,152 of record NZ_VEWL01000001.1, read on the forward strand.
AGTTCCGCGAAACGGCGGTCGATGGTGTCGAGAACCGCAGGGTCCGGCTCATGGCTGCGCCGTTCGGCGTTTTCCAGCTTCTGGCCAATGGCTTCGAGGCGGGCTTCAACGCTGCGATAATCGGACTGGCTCAGATTTTCCGTGACCTTCGCGACCTGATTGGCCAGAAGGCTGATCTGGTGTGCGAGCTGTTCGGCGATGCGATCGGGCAGAGCCTGTCCGCTGGACAGCACATCGATGCGCTGCGATAGCTCGCTCAGCTTCTGGAACAAGACATCCGAGTTCTGTCGGGAAGCCGAACCGTCGATCTGGTCTGCAAGCTCGGCAAGGCGCTTCTCGATACGCTCCAAACGGCGCACATCTTCCTGATCGGGACGTTGCGCGCGGCTGGTCGCGATGATCGCACGGCTGATTTCGTCAAGCCGGGTGTCGATCTGGTTCAGCATATCCTGTTCGAAAGGCGCTGCGTTCTGCGGGTTCAGCGCGTCTTCGATGGAGTGGGTCAGCCTGCCGATCCGCTCTTCAATGGCGCTGAAAGCATGGGACTGCGGCAGGGTGCCGATGGCTTCGCGCATCTGCTCAAGGCGGGAGCCAATGGCGTTGAGCGCCGGATTAACGGCGTCATGACGCTTTTCGAAAGCCTGCATCTGCGCGTCGAAGCGGTCCCAACGATTGTCGAGACGGCGCAGGGTTTCCTCGCGGGCAAGCGTATGGACGGTGCGGTTCAATTCATCGAACTGGCGGCGCAGCGCCTGCGCATTGGCCTCGCTGCTGCGCTCGGCAAGCAGGTGCACGCTTTCGCTGAGGCGATCGAAATCGTCACTCATGCGCTGCGAAAAACCTTCTTCGCTGGCAGCGCGCTGCATGCGCGACATTTCACGGCTGGCATCGCTGATTTCAGTGCTCGATGCAAAGCGCGCCTTCGCCTGTTCCTGGCTGTCCCGACGCCGGCGCAGATTGTCGGCGATTTCTGCGAGACCGGCTGCGGTCTCATCCGCATAGCGCGGGGCGGCAGGCTGGTGAGCGGCAAAGGAGGGGGCGTTGGGATGCGGTGCTGCGGGAGCGTCCTGTTCCAGCTCCATCAGGCGGCGCTCAAGACCGGCAAGCGTGCGGTCGAGCTCCTGCATGGCTGCGGATGCGGGGCGACGCTCGCGATGCGCGTTCAAATCATCAATCCTGGAACGCGAACCGGAAGCTAGCTCTGGATTTGCCATGAGAAATTCACTTTTCCAAATGATAAGGGTCGCCGGACGCAAATTCGGGAACGCAGAACCTTAGAAACTTGCTGCACCTACATTTGTACAAACGTAGTAAACAAGTCGTTAATATGCGGGTTTTCAGCTTGTTTTTGAACGAAAATTGTCCGGTCTGACGGCTCGCGCAGGTGTGGTAGGCACCAAATTGCGGGTTCGGAACTGGCCGGGTTCATCATGGCAGTACGAACAACCAGAATCGACGGGCAGGCCGGTCATTGTGTGGCCGAAGCTTTTACCTTGAGTCGTTTTCTCAATGAGGTTCCATCGCGCCTTGGTGCGGTGGACGGGCGTTTCCGGGGGCGGAAACAGGGATTAATATGAGTGAAAAGGCCATAGAGCCTGTAACGATAGCGGAGCTCCTGACCGGGAGCAGCTTGAAGGTCAGAGAAGATTATCAGCAACGCGGCCAATTGTTCCGGATTGGCGACCTGGCGCATGAGTTTGGTCTGTCGCTGCGCGCATTGCGTTTCTACGAGGATAAAGGATTGTTGAGTCCGCGACGGGCCGGGGTCACGCGGCTTTATGACCGTGAGGACCATACCCGTCTGCGTCTCATTCTGTTTGGTCGCCAGATCGGCTTTACGCTGGCGGAGACGAAACAGCTCATCGATCTCTGGAAAGAGGGCGCAAGCGATCTCGGTCAGGTCGATGATTTGCGCGCAACGCTTTCCGGAAAGCTTGCTGAACTTGAGAAGAAGAAGGGCGAAATCGACCGCTCGATTGAAGAGCTGAAAGCGCTTCTGAAAAGACTGGTTACGCCATCGGCGTGAGTGCTGAAGGACAGATCGCCTTTTCGCGGGGGCGAAAAGGCGATCATTGTCTTTTACGCGATGTCTTCGACCTGATCGAGATAGTCGCCATAGCCTTCGGCTTCCATCTCGGCCTTCGGCACAAAGCGCAGGGAGGCGGAGTTGATGCAATAACGCAGGCCGCCGCGATCAACCGGGCCGTCCGGGAAGACATGGCCAAGATGGCTGTCGCCATGGGCGGACCGTACTTCGGTGCGAACCATACCGTGCGAGATGTCGTTCAACTCGCTGACATTGGCCGGTTCAATCGGCTTGGTGAAGCTTGGCCAGCCGCAATGGGAATCGTATTTGTCGCTGGATGCAAAGAGCGGCTCGCCGGAAACGATATCGACGTAAATACCGGCTTCCTTATTATAGAGATATTCGCCCGTTCCCGGGCGCTCGGTGCCGCTTTCCTGCGTAACGCGATATTGCTCCGGGGACAGTTTGGCGATGGCCTCTGGATTCTTGCTGTAGCTCATGGGTAAAACTCCCTGTCATTCCACTTGAATCTAGGCCGTCTGTCGCAACTATTCCAGAGGGCGGCTTGGGAATTTGATGGGTTTCAACTGTCTTGCGTGACCAGTGCGGTTTCAGCTGTGCGCGTCACTTCCTGCAGTACGAAAAGCGCATTTTCCAGCGATTGACGGTCGATCTTTTCGAGAAGCTCGGCGCGGATATGATGCGTCACTTCCTGAAGTTCGCGAACCTGTTGCTGTCCTTCAGGCGTCAGCTCAATGCGCTTGGCGCGACGGTCGCCTTCCACCGGAACACGGCGGATAAGCTCCTGTTTTTCCAGCCCATCCAGCAGGCGGACAACCGATGGATGCTCGATTTCCAATGCATCGGCCAGTTCGCGCTGGTTCCAGTCGCGATCCTGCGCAAGCAACAGCATCACGCGGGCGCGTGATAGCGTTAGGCCAAGCGCCCGAACGCGAGAGTCAAATAGGTTGCGCATTTTTCGGGCCGCAGTGGATAGGCCCATCGTGAACGCGGCGTGCAGTTCCTGTTTCGGGTCATACATTACTTAGCAATCTAAAATATGGGTGTGCTATACATATAGCGATCTCCGGTTTGATCGCAAGGGTTGCGGCTGGTTCATTGCAGCTTTCGGTAACCCTGAAATGACAACGTTTGCACAATTTTGCTTTACGTACCTCAAAACGAAAGTTAAGCTCGCAATTGTGAGGCTTTGGGAGGAGTTCACGTGCGATTTGATTATCAGGATCAATGGCGGGGAAGTTACGGCTGCAAGCGTAGCGCATCGAACGGTGCACGCTTATGACTTCGGCTGCAAATCCCGACAAAACTGCGCTTCTTGAAGCCCGATCCCTGTCGAAATCTTTCGGCCCTGTGCAGGTGCTGAAAAATATCAATCTGCAAATTTACGGTGGTGAGGTTCACGCGATCATCGGCGAGAACGGCGCCGGTAAATCGACGCTGATGAAGCTTCTTGCAGGCAATGAACGCCCGACAGCCGGTGAAATCCTTATTGACGGCAAGCCAATCGCCTTTGCAAATCCGGTTGAGGCCGAAGCACAGGGCATCGTCCTTGTGCATCAGGAAATATTGCTCGCACCCGATCTGACAGTTGCGCAAAATATTTATCTCGGTCGGGAGCTGTTAAACGGCATTACGGTCAACGACCGCTCCATGCGCGAGGGCGCACGCAAGGCGATACGGGACCTCGGTGCCGATATTAATCCCGATGCGGTGGTCGGCAGCCTGTCGATAGCGCAACGCCAGCTGGTGCAGATTGCGCGGGTTCTGTTGGTGCCGCACCGCGTGGTGATTTTCGACGAACCGACAGCTTCGCTGACGCCGGTTGAGACCGAAGCTCTGTTGAAGGTCATTCGCGATATCCGTGCCAAGGGCGTGGCGGTCCTCTACATTTCGCATCGCTTGCCGGAAGTGAAGGAAATCTCCGACCGGGTAACAGTGCTGCGGGACGGAACGCTTGTTGCTGCGCATATGGCGTCGGAGCTGCAGCCAGCCGACATGGCGCGTCTGATGGTCGGGCGCGATGTGGCGAAGCTTTATCCAGACCGCGCAACGCAGCATGGCGTTGAAGCTGTTCTGGAGGTCAGCGGCTTTTCCGTGCCCGGCTATGTGAAGGAAGCGAGTTTCCGCCTGAACAGAGGCGAGATACTGGGTTTCGCGGGACTGGTCGGCGCTGGCCGCACGGAACTGATGGAAGGCGTCGTGGGCCTGCGGCCCGGTAAGGGCGATGTGCGCCACAATGGCAAACCCGCGCATTTCCGCGATGCCCATGACAGTCTGACGGCGGGCATCGCCTATCTGAGCGAAGATCGCAAAGGCAAGGGACTGTTGCTGACCAAGGATCTTGGCATCAATCTGACGCTCGCTTCACTCACGAAATTCGTCAGCCGCTTCCAGATCGACCGCAACAAGGAGCGCGTGGCGCTGGATGATGCAATCCGCGATTTCGACATTCGCACGGGGAACAAGGACATTCTGGCCGGGCAATTGTCCGGGGGTAACCAGCAGAAACTGCTTCTGGCCAAGATGATGATGCTCGATCCATCTATTGTCATCATCGACGAGCCGACCCGCGGCATCGATGTCGGGACCAAGGAGCAGATTTATCAGTTTATCGCCAGTCTGGCTGACGAGGGGCGTTCGATCATTGTCGTGTCATCGGAAATGCCGGAGCTGATCGGTATTTGCGACCGTATCATCGTGATGCGCGAAGGACGCATCGCGGGCGAGGTTACGGGCGAGCGAATGACGGAACATGACATCGTCGTTCTGGCGACCGGTGTTAATGCAGAAGCGGCCTGAACGGCAATAAACAGAAAAAGACAATGAGTGGGAATTCAATGACACAGGTTGCGACTGATAAAAGCCGGGTACCGAAGACGTCCAACGACTGGGACCTGAGAGCCATCGCGCCATTCATCGCGCTTGCTCTTCTGCTGGTTCTTGGGGCAATCGCCAATCCCAACTTCATCAGCATTGACAATCTGCTGAATGTCGCAACGCGCAGCGCCTTCATTGCCATCATCGCGCTCGGCGCGACCTATGTGATCTCGTCGGGCGGTCTCGATCTTTCCGTCGGGGCAATGGTGGCCTTTGTCGCCAGTATCATGATCCTGTTCATGAACAGCGGCATCATCGCCGATCCGGTGATGATGCTGATTGCCGCCGTCATGCTGGCGGTCGTGGTGGGTGCGGCCTGCGGCCTCCTGAACGGACTGATCACGACGGTTGGAGGGATCGAGCCTTTCATCGCGACGCTCGGCACGATGGGCATCTATCGCGGTCTTACGACATGGCTGTCGCAGGGCGGCGCGATTACGCTCCGCAATCCAGACATACAGTCGCTTTATCGCCCGGCCTATTTTGGCACGGTTTTCGGCGTGCCTGTGCCGGTGATCGCCATCTTCGTCACGGCGGCAATTGCTGCCTTCGTCCTCTATCGAACGCGCTATGGGCGGCATGTGATTGCGGTTGGCTCCAGCGAGGATGTGGCGCGCTATTCCGGCATTTCAGTCAAGCGCGTGCGGACCATTGCCTATGTGGTGCAGGGGCTTTGTGTGGCTGTTGCGGTGCTGCTTTACGTGCCGCGCCTTGGCTCAACCTCGGCCACGACCGGTATTCTTTGGGAATTGCAGGCCATCACGGCGGTTGTGGTTGGCGGAACTGCGTTGCGCGGCGGTGTCGCCCGCGTCTGGGGCACCATCTGCGGCGCATTCATTCTGGAGATCGTCGGCAACATCATGCTGCTGTCGAACTTCATCAGCGAATATCTGATCGGGGCCATTCAAGGCGCGATCATCATCATCGCCATGCTGGTGCAACGGTCACTGTCGCGACGATGACATGCAGGAATTGGCGGGATTGCAGGGGCGATCCCGGCAAAAAGGGGTATGTCTCCCGAAACCGGGAACGGTGCTGGGAATAGGCATGCGTCCACTGAAAGAGACAAGCCCCGTTTTTTGGGAGGAAAACATGCGAAGGAAATTTTTGGGCGTTGCTTTCGCCGCTTTGGCTGCAAGTGCCATGGCATTTACCAGTGTCGCCAGTGCACAGGACAAGAAAGTCACCATAGGCGTTTCAATTCCGGCTGCCGACCATGGCTGGACGGCAGGTGTCGTCTATCACGCCGAGCGCGTGGCCAAGCTTCTGATGCAGGAGCATCCGGGCCTGAACGTCATCGTCAAGACCTCGCCGGATGCGGCCAATCAGGCCAATGCATTGCAGGATCTGGCGGTGCAGGGGCTTGACGCGCTGGTCGTGCTGCCATCCGATCCTGATCCGCTGGTCAACGCAATCAAGGAAATCAAGGACAAGGGCACATTCGTCGCGCTGGTCGACCGTGCGCCGAGCAACAATGACAATTCGATCCGCGATCTCTATGTCGCCGGTAACAATCCGGCGCTCGGTCAGGTTGCAGGAGAATATATCAAAAAGACCACGCCGGATGCGCAGGTCGTGGTTATTCGCGGCATGCCGATCCCGATCGACCAGCAGCGTCAGGACGGCTTCGACAAGGGCATTGAAGGCTCCAACGTCAAGGTTCTCGACCGCCAGTACGGCAACTGGAACCGCGACGATGCTTTCCGCGTGATGCAGGACTTCCTGACCAAATATCCGAAGATCGACGTGGTCTGGTGTCAGGATGACGACATGGCCGTTGGCGTTCTCGAAGCCATCAAGCAGGCCAACCGCAGTGATATCCAGTATATCGTTGCCGGTGCCGGTTCCAAGGACATGATCAAGAAGGTCATGGACGGCGACAAGCTTGTGCCGGTCGATGTGCTCTATCCGCCAGCGATGGTGGGCACGGCCATGCAGCTCACGGCTGGTCATTTCTATGACCAGACCCCGGTCAGCGGCAACTACATCCTCGATGCAACGCTCGTCACGAAAGACAATGCCGAGCAGTTCTACTTCCCGGATTCGCCATTCTGATCCGTTTGTGTGCGCCCGCCGGTTTGGCGGGCGCATTTTCATTTTATTCTGGAGGAGTTTCGATGAAGACGATCAAGGGGCCGGGGATTTTTCTCGGGCAGTTTGCGGGCGATGCAGCGCCGTTCAACACATGGGACGGCATCACCAAATGGGCCGCCGAAAAAGGCTATCTCGGCGTTCAGGTGCCCACCTGGGCAAGCCAGCTGATCGATCTTAAAAAAGCCTCCGAATCCAAGGATTATTGCGACGAGTTCGCCGGGGTGGCGAAGGAAAACGGGGTGGTTGTCACCGAGCTTTCCACCCATCTGCAAGGCCAGCTTGTCGCTGTTCATCCGGCCTATGATGAAGCCTTTGACGGCTTTGCCGTGCCGGAAGTGCGTGGCAATCCCAAAGCCCGACAGGCCTGGGCCGTCGAACAGGTGAAGATGGCGATCAAGGCGTCGCGCAATCTCGGTATTGGCGCGCATGCGACCTTTTCCGGCGCGCTCGCCTGGCCGTTTATCTATCCATGGCCGCAGCGGCCAGCCGGTCTGGTAGAAACGGCGTTCGATGAACTTGCACGGCGCTGGACGCCGATCCTCGACCATGCCGAGGAGCATGGCGTCGATATCTGCTACGAAATTCACCCCGGCGAAGACCTGCATGACGGTGTGACCTTTGAGATGTTTCTGGAGCGTGTGAAGAACCACCCGCGCGCCAACATGCTCTACGACCCGTCGCATTATGTGCTGCAATGTCTCGATTATCTCGACAATATCGACATCTACAAAGACCGGATCAGGATGTTCCACGTCAAGGATGCGGAGTTCAACCCGACCGGACGTCAGGGCGTCTATGGCGGCTATCAGGGCTGGGTCAATCGCGCCGGTCGTTTCCGGTCGCTCGGCGACGGGCAGGTTGATTTCGGTGCGGTCTTCTCCAAAATGGCCGCGAATAATTTTGACGGCTGGGCCGTGGTCGAATGGGAATGCGCCTTGAAGCACCCGGAAGACGGCGCGCGCGAGGGCGCGGAATTCGTAAAGGCGCATATCATTCGCGTCACCGACAAGGCGTTCGACGATTTTGCATCCGGCGGCACCGATGACGCTGCCAACCGCCGTATGCTGGGTCTTTGAGACGAAATGAGGAACTCATGACGATTGAAGCCAAAACCAAGGAAACAGCAACGCCGCGCATCCGTCTCGGCATGGTTGGCGGCGGCGCAGGGGCCTTCATTGGCGGCGTGCACCGCATGGCGTCACGGCTCGACAACCGCTTCGAACTGGTTGCGGGCGCACTGTCGTCCTCGCCGGAAAAGGCGCAAGCGTCAGGACGTGAACTGGGACTGGCGTCGGACCGCATCTATTCGGATTTCCGCGAAATGGCGATCCGCGAAGCGCGGTTGAAAAACGGCATTGAAGCCGTTTCCATTGTGACGCCGAACCACGTTCACTATGAAGCCGCGAAAGAATTCCTGAAGCGCGGCATCCATGTCATTTGCGACAAGCCGCTGACCTCCACGCTGGCCGATGCCAAAAAGCTGAAGAAAGCGGCTGATGAGAGCGGCGCGCTGTTCGTGCTGACCCACAACTATACCGGTTACCCGATGGTGCGGCAGGCCCGCGCCATGGTGACGAGCGGTGAGTTGGGCGATCTGCGTGTTGTGCAGGTGGAATATGCGCAGGACTGGCTGACCGAAGCCGTCGAAGCCACGGGCGCGAAGGGCGCTGTCTGGCGCACCGATCCGGCGCAGTCCGGCCTTGGTGGTGCCACGGGTGATATCGGCACCCATGCCTTCAATCTTGCATCCTTCGTCACCGGGCTGACATTGGACAGTCTGGCTGCCGATCTCGACAGTTTTGTCGAGGGGCGTCGGCTTGATGACAATGCGCATGTGATGCTGCGCTTTGCGGGCGGCGCCAAGGGCATGCTCTGGTGCAGCCAGGTTGCGCCCGGCAACGAAAATGCGCTTCGCCTGCGTGTCTACGGCACCAAAGGCGGCATTGAATGGGCGCAGGAAGACCCGAACCGGCTGTGGTTTACCCCGTTCGGGGGCGAAAAACGGCTTATCACGCGCGGCGGTGCGGGTGCCGGACCTGAAGCTGCACGGGTAACGCGTGTGCCTGCTGGTCATCCAGAAGGCTATCTCGAAGCTTTTGCGACGATCTATACCGAAGCAGCCAATGCTATCGAGGCGCATCGTGAAGGCAAAAAGCCGGACGGTGCGGTGATTTATCCAACCGTTGACGATGGGTTGCTAGGTGTGAGCTTTATCGACGCTTGCGTCCGCTCGTCGAAGAGAAACGGCGCCTGGGTCAATCTCTGATCGGAAGCGAATAATTAAGTTGAGCGGCCACCTTGTGGCCGCTCTGCCGTTAAAAAACCATTTTAATTGCATGTTTCTAAGCAAACGCTTGCGAAGGCGTGTTGGTCATTCTGATCTGCCCGCTTTTAGGGCAGGTCTCGCACAGAGCCGCTTGAGACATACGCGATGCAGAAATTCCGTCCCACAATCGCCAGCGGCCCATTGTGCCTTCTGACGGTGCTCTACGTTTTCATCTTCACCAACGCTTCTTTCTGGCATGCACTCGGCGCTTATTACGCTGATGCGCCGTGGAAACTGGCGGGCATTGCGGCGGCACTCGTGCTACTCCATACCGCGCTGCTTCTGGTGTTTTCGGCGAAATACGTCATCAAGCCGATCCTGATCCTGTTTGTCCTGATTGCGGCTGGCGGCTCCTATTTTACCGATACATTCGGGACGATCATCGACAAATTCGTGGTTGAGGCCGCGCTGACGACCACGCAGGCTGAATCCGGCGCGTTGCTGACGCCAAGCTTCGTTTGGCACATGGTGTTGTTCGGTGTTGTGCCGTCCTTGTTGATTGTCTGGGTGCGGGTCAAGCATCGGCCCTTGCTCGGCAAGGTGGCCGTCAATACGGGGATAATCTTCGCCTGCCTCGCGGCGTCGATTGCCATATTGGGTGTGAATTACGCGGCCTATTCTTCAATGTTCCGCGAGCACAATGCTGACATTATGCAAAAGCTGATGCCAGGAACGCCGATCACCAGCACGGTGCAATATGTAGCGCATACGATCAAGAATCGCGACATACCGATGGAGCCTCTGGGGCTTGATGCCAAACAGGCGATGACGAAGCTGCCTGCAGATAAGAAGCTGCTGACGGTTGTTGTCGTGGGTGAGACTGCACGCGCACAGAATTTTAGCCTCAACGGCTATTCGCGGGAAACCAACCCGGAATTGAAGCAGCGCAATATTGTCGCCTTCACCGACACGACGAGTTGCGGGACGGAAACCTCGGTTTCGGTGCCCTGCATGTTCTCGCCTTTTACACGCGAGGAGTTTTCCAATACCAAGTTTCGTGGATCGGAAAATCTGATGGACGTGCTGCAACATGCAGGTGTCCAAGTGGCCTGGTATGAAAACAATACCGGCAGCAAAGGTGTTGCCGACCGCATCAAGACGATCGAGCTGCAAGCCGTCAAGGACGCGCGTTACTGCGAGGGCGGCGAATGTATCGACCAGATTCTGGTCGATAGTCTGGGCAAGGAACTGAACGCGCTTTCGGGCAATGCCACCATCGTGCTGCATATGACGGGCAGCCATGGCCCGGCTTATTTTCGCCGTTACCCGGAGGAATTCGCGAAGTTCAAGCCTGATTGCCGCTCCAACGATTTCGCCAAATGCTCGCATGACGAGATCGTCAATGCCTACGACAATTCAATCCTTTATACGGATCACATCCTGTCTGAAGTCATTGATATGCTGAAAGCGCATGAAGATAAATTCGCTTCGTCGATGATCTACATGTCCGACCACGGCGAGTCTCTCGGCGAAGATGGTCTCTATCTTCATGCCGCGCCGTATTTCATTGCGCCATCGCAGCAGACCCATGTGCCGTTCATCACATGGTTTGCGCCGGACTATGCGGCTGATACGGGACTTGACGTCGATTGCCTGAAGAAGACAGTTGCCGAACCGTCCTCGCATGACAATCTTTTTCATACGGTGCTTGGCATGATGCAAATCAAAACAACGGTTTACGATCAAAAGCTCGACCGTTTTGCCGTGTGCCGCAAGCCGCACACGGTGGCGTTGAACTAAGTTGAAACCCCACCGAATGGCGGGGTTTGATAGCATCTAGAGCGGTTCCGGTTAAAACGGAATCGGGAAACCGCTCTATCTACTTGTTCTTACGCATTATCCTACGTATCGAAGCGGGAACAGAAATCAGTCCAGTGGACTGATTTCCCTGCGTAGGCGCTTCGCACTTTTGCTGGAAATGCGCTAGGTCAGACGTAGCGATTGACCACGTTCTCCAGATATTCCTGACGGCCTGATTTCGGACGCGGATTGATGTTCTGCGTTTCAACGGCAGTGGCGATCTGTTCAAGCGACAAGTCCCCCAGAAGCTTCTTGCCGAATTCGCCGCCCCAGCCCGCATAGCGTTCCTCCAGCGGCTTTGAAAGCGCGCCATCTTCTAGCATGCGCGCCGCAGCCTTGAGGCCGCGCGCACAGCAGTCCATGCCGCCGATATGTCCGATCAGCAGATCCTGCGGGTCGAGCGACTGGCGGCGTAGCTTGGCGTCGAAATTCGTGCCGCCCGTTTTGAAACCGCCACCAAGAAGCACCTGATAATAGGCCAGCGCCATCTCCGGTACATTGTTGGGAAACTGGTCCGTGTCCCAGCCGGACTGGTAATCATTGCGGTTCATATCGATGGAACCGAGGATGCCGAGCGTGCGCGCCAGCGCCAGTTCATGCTCGAACGAGTGCCCGGCAAGAATGGCGTGGCCCTGTTCGATGTTCAGCTTCACTTCGTTTTCGAGGCCATAGCGTTTCAGGAAGCCATAAACGGTGGCCACATCGTAATCATATTGGTGTTTTGTCGGTTCCTGGGGCTTCGGTTCGATCAGGATCGTGCCTTTGAAGCCGATCTTGTGTTTGTACTCGACAACCAGACTGAGGAAACGTCCCATATGGTCGAGTTCGCGCGATAGATCGGTGTTGAGCAGCGTTTCATAGCCCTCACGACCACCCCAAAGCACGTAATTCTGGCCGCCAAGCCGCATCGTGGCGTCAAGACAGGTTTTGACCGTGGCCGCCGCGAAGGCAAAAGCTTCCGGGTCGGGATTGGTTGCCGCGCCCGCCATATAGCGGCGATGAGAGAAGAGATTGGCGGTCCCCCAGAGCAGGTTTATGCCGGTTTCAGCCTGCTTTTTCTCAAAAATATCAACAATTTCGTTAAGGTTTTTGGTGTTTTCCGCGAAGTTCGCGCCTTCCGGACGCACATCGGCATCGTGAAAGCAGTAGTACGGTGCGCCGAGCAGCGAAAAGAACTCGAAGGCGACATCGGCCTTCAGCTTTGCCGCTTCCATATCGTTGGAATACCAAGGCCGCTCAAATGTACGCCCGCCAAACGGGTCGCCGCCTTCCCAGGCGAATGTGTGCCAATAGGCAACCGCGAAACGCAGGTGATCTTCCATGCGTTTGCCAAGCACGATCTCGTCAGGATTGTAGTGTCGAAATGCCAGCGGATTATCGCTGTCTGCGCCTTCAAAACGAACTTTCTCGATGTCCCCGAAAAATCCGGTTGCCATTGTTATCCTCCCATTTGATTTATTCTTCAGCCAGCCAACGAGTGCAGGGCCGGGTAGAGCGCGCGATAGCGCTGATAGGCTTCGTCATAAGCGGAGAGCAGCGCCTGTTCCGGCACGACAGTACGGGCGGTGCGCGGGGGCGTGCAGATCGAAAACGGATCGGCGCCGCTGGCCGCAATCAACCCCAGACGTGCTGCGCCAAAAGCCGCGCCAAAGTCGCCTTCTTCCGGCAGCGAGATGGGCGTGTTCAGCGCCGTTGCGATCGATTTTAGCCAATAGGCCGAGCGAGAACCGCCGCCAACTGCGATGAGCGAATGAATTTCGGTGCCCGCCGATTGGAGCGCGACGAGGCTGTCGCGAATGGCGAAGGCGACGCCTTCCAGAACGGCCTGTGTCATGGCGTTGCGGTCGGTCTCATGTTCGAGACCATTGAAGCTGCCGCGAATTTTGGCGTCATTATAAGGGGTGCGTTCGCCGGAGAGATAAGGCAGGAAAGTTACACTGCCGGGCGTCTGGACGGTGTCACCCAGTTCCTGATCAAGCGCGTGCGGGGTCGTGCCGACGACACGCGCGAACCAGTCAAGCGCGCTTGCCGCCGAAAGGATGACACCCATCTGGTGCCATGTGCCCGGCAGCGCGTGGCAAAAGGCATGGACAGCGCTTTCCGGCTTTGGCTGATAAGCGCCATTGGCGGCAAACAGGACGCCGGATGTGCCAAGCGACACGAACGCATGGCCGGGCTTTACAGTCCCCATGCCGCAGGCCGAAGCGGCGTTGTCACCCGCACCGCCAGCGACCACAGGGCGACCGCCGATACCCCAGCGCGCGGCGAGTTCGGCACGCAGTTGTCCCGTCGCGTCGCTGCCTTCTGCAAGGCGCGGCATGTGGCTTTCGGTCAGCCCCGTCTTTGCAAGCAATTCGGACGACCAGTGACGCCCGCCCGTGTCGAGCCAGCTTGTCCCGGCGGAATCCGACATGTCTGATACGTGTTCGCCGGTTAGCCAGAGGCGCAGATAATCCTTGGGTAACAGGATCTTACGCGTCTTGGCGAAGGTTTCGGATTCATTGCGGGCGACCCAGACCAGCTTCGGTGCCGTAAAGCCCGGAAAGACGATATTGCCGGTAATAGTGCGGAAGGCCGGATCGGCATCAAGCTCCGCGGCTTCGCGATAGCTCCGCGTGTCGTTCCAGAGAATGCAGGGGCGCAACACCTGATCCGTATCGTCCAGCAATGTCGCACCATGCATCTGGCCGGAAAGGCCGATGCCCTTGATGGCTGCGAATTCTTTCGGATGAGCTTGCCGCAGGGCGTCGATGGCAGTTTCAGTCGCGCTGATCCATTGGGCGGGGTTCTGCTCGCTCCAGCCTGCATGCGGGCGCGAAACGTCCAACTCGCCATGGGCGGAACCGACAAGTCGCTGATTGTCGTCGATCAGAAGTGCTTTGACGCCGGATGTTCCAAGATCGAGGCCGAGATACATGGTGGCTCCTGTCGGAATTTCACGATGGCCGATGGTTCAGCAGAACTGCGGCAGGTTATCTTTGAGAAAGATTTCGATGCGGATATGTTCCTGTCCCGCAATGATCGGCAGACGATCTGCGGACGCTTTCAGGATGCGAATGGCGCTGCGGATTTCATGCCCGGCATCCTGTGCCAGAACGCCATGCACCAGCCCCTGTTCCAGCGCCTGCGAGGTGGCTTCATCGCGTTCATGGGCAATCACCAAAGGGCGTTTTCCCTCATGGGTGGCGAGCGCGCGAAGCAGGCCGCCATTGCCAGCGCCGAGGCTGTAGATGCCTGCAATATCGCTGCGCTCGCGAAGGAGGGTGCGCACCAGATTTTCCACGCGCACATCTTCGTCGAGGCCTTCAAGGGCGGGGAGGATGGAGCGTTCCTGAAAATCGCTTCGCATGGCGGAGGTGAAGCCATCGAAACGTTCGCGATGATCGCGCACTTTCAACGAGCCGGTGAGAATGGCGATGACACCGTCTGTCCCATTCGCAAACAGGCCGAGAAGACGGGCCGCCGTACGTCCCGCTGCAACATTGTCCACGCCGACATAATGTTCACGGGCGGAGTGGCCGAGGTCAGAAACCAGCGTCACGGCATGCACGCCGCTTGCGCGTAGCCGGTCACAGGCTGCGCGAACCGGATCCGTATCGAGCGCGACAAAAGCCACACCATCCGGCTTACCAAGGGCGCTGGCGTCAAGTGCTGCGACCAGCGCAAGCTCGTCAAACGCCGGAACCAGAACGAGATTGATCGAGACACGCTCGGTCAGCGCGCGTTCGCTCGCAACAGCGATCTCTTCGCGAAGGCTGAGCATGAAGGTGTTGTCATTGTCGGGCACAATGAAATCGAAATGATAGAGTCGGCTGCGGGCCAGATTGGCGGCCCCCACATCGCGGACATAGCCAAGCGTATTCATTGCCTCCATCACCCGTTCACGGGTTTTGGACCGGACGCCGGGGCGGTCGTTCAAAACGCGATCAACCGTGGCAAGGCTGACGCCTGCAGTGCGCGCTATATCATGAACGGTAGGTTTCATTCCTGCTCCTCCGCGCAAACCATAGGAGCAAAAATGAGGTACGTAAATCAAAAAATTTTAATTTCGATTTTTGTTGAGATATCAACAGGGTCGGGCGGTAATTTCGCGTTGGGCGAAGCAGATATGACGTAACGTGATGACGCAGATGCCAAAGGAAAGGGCGGCTTCAGCCGCCCGATCCGGTCTCTTGGAATCAATCCCAATAGGGGCGCGGTCTGTAATGCCTTGGCCGGTCCCGATATCCGTCGCGCCAGTGATCGCGGCGCCAGTCTCTTGGCGGCGGCCCCCAGCCCCAGCGTGGTGGTGGCGGGCCCCATCCCCAACCGGGCGGCGGGGGTGGCGGACGGCGATATCGGGGAACACACACGCCGCGACGTGACATGCGCCAGCCGGGGCCGCACCAGTAATCCGCTTTCTGCACCAGCCCCGATTGCGCGGGCGCTTGCAGATTGCCGACCGGGTTGGCTTCGGCATTAAAGGCGAACACCGCCAGTGCCGCAGCTAAAGAAAGTACCGACACTCTCATGTCGTTTCTCCATCTCGTTTAACGGCACCAGTCTGGTCTCCCAATTGGGACTATTCGCGGCAGCTGAAATCAATTTGCCTGTACGGCGGATATAATCACGCTACCAGTGAGGCACGCCATTATTGCCCGCCCAACCGTTTCATCGTTTTCTTCAAGGTCGAAATGCTTTGATATCCCGCTTCGACACTGGCAATGGCAAGCGGTATGCCCTCCGCACGTTTACGCATGACATGCGATACCCGCAGGCGCTGCCGCCATTCGACAAAACTCATGCCGGTCTGGAGACGGAACTTGCGCGTCATGGTGCGGCGACTCATGCCGACTTCATCCGCCCAGTCGTCAATCGTGAGATCGAGACCGGGATTATCCAGAAGGCTGCGACACAGCTTGCGCAACGGTTTATCGGTCGGCAGCGAAACGACATAGGGCTGTTCTTTCGCCGAGCGAACTTCGTCCAGAATAAGCGCTGTCAGATGCTGGCCGCGCCCGCGCTCATCATAGAGCACCGGTTCTTCGGCCAGAGCCTGCACGCTGGCGTCCAACAGGGGGGAAACTTTCAAAACGCGCGTCGGCTCCCAATGATCGCGCAGGACCGATTCTTCAATAAAGACCGCATGCATTTCGACCGAGCCATAAATATCGACGCTGTGCGGCACATCGGGCGGCAGAAGCACGGCATAACCGCTCGGCAGCATGAAAGCGCCATCTTCGGTTTGCGCCGTCATATAGCCACTATTGCTATAGAGAAGCTCGCCGCGCCGGTGACTATGCCAGCCGGACGAGGCGCTTTTCTCATAGTCGCGCCGCATCACCGCCAGAGGGCGTGCGATGTCCTGATAGTCGATGGCATGTTTCGGTCGCGTGCGAATTTCCATTTTGGCCCAATTTGACTGAAATTGTCATATTTAAATGGAATTGCAAAATTTTGACCCGAATGCAACCAAGATTGGCCTGACTCACCAAACTGTCCCGAATATATTCGCTCGCGCAACGCATTGATATGTGTGAGTAAATTAGAATTATTCTGAATTCTGAACTTGCGCAACAATAAAAAATAATCGCTATAGCCGCTGCTTTGATGGGCTGCGGACAGTAGCCGTTTTGCAGGAACGGCAGGAGAACAGAGTTGAAGACCAGCAGGGACACCGTGCGCAATACAGATCGCATTCACAACAGCAGACGCGCCGGATCGCTGCTCAAAACCGTGCTTCTCGCTAGCGTGGCGCTTGGCGCTGTGGCCGTTCCGGCATTGGCCCAGGACACGGGCGTCATTCAGCTCAACACCATCGAGGTGCAGACCTCCGGTGACAAAGGGCCACGCGTTCCCGTCGAGGGCTATATTGCTGAATATAGCCGCGCCGCCACCAAGAGCGACACGCCGATCCGCGAAACACCGCAGTCGATTTCCGTTGTCACGCGCGACAATATGAATGATCGCGCCGTCTCGTCGGTGAGTGAAGCACTGTTGTACAGTGCCAATGTGAACGGTCAGCGTTATGGCGCGGATGTGCGCTCGGATTATTATACCATTCGTGGTTTCCCGGCTGATCTCTATCTTGATGGCATCCGTATTCCGCAGATAGCCAACCAGACCGGCGGTTATTCGGGCTTCGTGGTCGAACCCTATTCGCTCGAAAGCGTGGAAGTTCTGCGCGGTCCAAGTTCCGCGCTGTTTGGCCAGAGCAATGTCGGCGGTATCGTCAATATGGTCAGCAAGCAGCCGCAGGCCGAGGCATCCAATGAGGTCTATCTGCGTGGCGGCAGTTTCCAGCGCAAGGAATTCGGCTTCGATCTGACGGGGCCGATCAACAACGACCCGCGTTTCACCTATCGCCTGAACGGCATGATCCGCGATGCCGACACGTCCTACGATCTGGGCAAGAACAACCGTATTGCCATCAATCCGAGCTTCGCCTGGCGTCCGGATGCGGATACCAGCCTGATTGTTTCGGGCGGTTATCTCAAGGATGATTTGGGACAGGCGGGCGTGATCGTTCCGGCCTATGGCAGCGTGCTGCCGAACCCGACCGGCCAGAGTATTCCGCGTGATTTCACCGATGGCGATCCGCGCATCGCGACCTATAAGAAGGAAATCGGTTACGTTGGCTATCAGTTCGAGCATCGCTTCAACGACACGTTCACGCTGCGCCAGAACTTCCGCTATTCGCATCTGAAGACCGATTATCGCAACCTGTTTGCGGGCGTGCTGCCGACCAGTGGCTGGAATGGCAGAACGCTGCCGCGCACCAATTATCTGGCACAGCCCGAACTCGATTCAATTGCCTTCGACACGCAGCTTGAATCGCGCTTCGATACCGGCCCTCTGGAGCACACTTTGCTGGTCGGCGTTGATCAGCAATGGCAGCGCCTCGACAATTATACTGGCTCGGCGGCTGGTCCGTCGCAGGACCTGTTCAACCCGACCTTCAATCAGCCGCTGACGCCGGTGAAGGCGACGACGCGTCTTCTGCAAAACCAGTATCAGACCGGCATTTATGTGCAGGATCAGATCGAAGCAGGCAATCTGCGCGTGACGCTCGGCGGTCGCAAGGACTTTGTGAAGGTCGATTCCGAACAGACGACGCTCTCGACAGGTCGTAGCGTCGACTATGAGCAGGACCCTGAAAAGTTCACGGGCCGTGCGGGCATAGCCTATGTCTTTGACAGTGGCTTTGTGCCTTATGCGCTCTATTCGACGTCCTTCCTGCCGACGCTGACGCTGGCGGATACGCCGCTCAAGCCGACCACGGGCACGTTGAAGGAAGTGGGCATTAAATACGCCCCGGAAGGCGCGAATTACAGCGTTACGCTTTCGGCCTTCGAAGCTGAACAGCAGAATGTCGTCAATCGTATTTCCGGCGTCTACTATCAGACGGACGAAGTGCGCGTGCGTGGCGTCGAGCTGGAAGGCACGGCCCAATTGTGGGATCGCCTGAACCTGACGGCTGCCATGAGCTTCCAGGACCCGGAAGTCAGCGAAAGCCAGACGCCTGCCCAGATTGGCAAGCTGCCTTATACCGTGCCGAAGGATCAGCAGTCGTTGTTCGTCAGCTATAATGTGCCGCTGCCGGATAACCTCAAGGGCGATCTCGTTCTTGGCGGCGGTGTACGACGCATCGGCAAGACCGCTGGCGATACGCTGAACACGTTCTTCGTGCCGTCCTACACGCTGGTGGATGCCTTCCTGCGCTATGATCTTGGCAACTATCGCCTTCAGGTGAATGCCTATAATCTCGGCGACAAGAAATATGTGGCGGGCTGCAATTCGACCAGCCAGTGCTATTACGGTCAGGGCCGCTCCATCGTGGCGACAACGAGTGTGAAATGGTAGTGAGTTTCTCACGACGTGAATTTTTTGTGGGGGCGGCTTTGGCCGCCCTTATGTCTTCTGTTCGGGCCGAGACGCCGCGTAAGGTTGTCACGCTCGAATGGGCGGAAACGGAAATTGCTTTGTCGCTCGGCATTCGCCCTCTGGGCGTTGCCGATCTGGCGGGCTATCGCCAGTGGGTCAATATCGAGAATGACGGGCTTGCCGATGCGGCCGATGTGGGTGGACGGCAGCAGCCGAGCCTTGAAGCGCTAACACGGCTGAAACCAGACCTGATCCTCACATCGGCGTTGCGCCATAAGGCGATTGCCGATCGCCTCAAGGCGATTGCACCGACGGTGCTGCTCGACGGCGCATCCGATAGCGCCGATCTCTTGCAGAATATGAAATCAAATCTTGCTGTTGCCGCAAGTGCTCTGCAATGCGAGGCGGAAGGCAGGGCCGCGTGGCAATCTTTCGAATACGGCCTGTCGGCAGCGCGGGCGAAACTATCCGGCCCATTGCCTGTCGTGATTGCACAGCCTTTGCCCGGTGTGGCGCGATTGAGAATATTCACGACCAATTCTGCCGTGATGAAAACGATGGTGCAAGCTGGCTTCTCGGAAGCAGTCGACCGCGGCGTGCAGCCCTTTGGTTTTACGACATTCGGGTTGGAAGAGCTTGCCACGCTAGCGCCGGAGACACGGCTTTGCCTGTTGGATGATGCGACGCCGAAGGAACTGACGGAAAGCGCAATCTGGCCGGTCCTGCCTGTGGTCAGCGCTGGTCATATTTATCATCTCGGAGGCGATATTTGGCCTTTTGGCTCGACACGCTCCATGACGCGGCTGGTTGAGCGGACGTTAGCGGCGTTAACTGCCTGACATATGAGAAAAGCCCCGGTTGAACCGGGGCTTTGTTGTTTCAGGCAACGGCGCGGATGCATTCGCCAAGAATACGCAGTACTTCGGCGCGTTCCTCGATTTGCGGCATATGTCCGCAACGCTGGAAGATATGCACGCCGACTTTTCCGGGCAGCCCATGGGCGTGGCTGACGGGAATGATCCGATCTTCCGCACCGAAGATCAGCCGCACAGGGATCGGCAATCCGGCTATGGTTGACCGCAGATCGAAGGTCTGCGTGCCATCGGTGAAGAACCGTTCCGCAATCGCGCTTTGCGCGGCGCGCAATTCGGTATCAGCGGCTTGGGCAACCGTGGCATTGATGAAAGGCCGCGTGAGCAGGCTTTCGTCGCTGACCAGCAGTTTCAGCCAAGGGATGATGCTCGCTTCGCTTTTGGCGGCGATCAGGCCCTTGGTGAAGGCGCCGTTGATTTCAGGGCCGAGACCGGCGGACGAAATCAGCACCAGCGAGCGCACATCCACGATGCCGCGTGCGGCAACGGTCGCCGCAACGCCACCACCAAAGGAATGACCGCCAAGCACGCAGGCGTTCACGCCAACGGCGGCAAGTGTGGCTTCAACGGCCTCGGCGATCACATCGACGCTCTCCGGCACCGTGCGCGTGGAAGCACCGTGTCCGGGAAGGTCAAGCGCCAGAACCGGATGGCCGAGTGTTGCCCCTGCGAACAGGCCGCGCCATGAATTGAGGTCGGCGGCGAAACCGTGAATTAGGACAACAGGCAGTTTTCCGGCTTCACCCTCACGCAGCCAGACTGCATTGAGCGGTGCAGCGGAACCGGCGGTAGGTCTTCGTGCGGGGGGTGCAACCGGTTGGCTTACAGCGCCAGCCGCAACCGCAGCTTGGGCAGAGCCAATCTTCGCCTCGACATCCTTTTTCTGGACGCGTCCCTTGGGGCCGGAACCTGCAATCGCCTCAAGATCGATGCCAGCCTCCCGGGCCAGCCGGCGTGCAAGCGGCGTTGCACGCACGGCTGTGTCCTGAGCGGTAGCAGCTTGGGAGGTAGAAACGACCGGTTCGACAGGTGGGGGGCCATCCTCCCGAACCGGTACTGGCGCGCTCTGCGAGGGAGCAGGCTGCGCATCGGCGGGGCGCTCAACGGATGGTGGTGCTTTGCGCTCTTCGCCTTCTTCGTAAATCCACGCGACAGCCTGACCGACTGGCACAACAGTGCCCTCGGCGGCGCTCACATCTGCAAGAATGCCGCTGGCCGGTGCGTCCACTTCCATGGCCGCCTTGTCGGTTTCGATTTCGAACAGGAGCTGACCCTTCGTGACGGTATCGCCATCCTTGGCATACCAGCGCGAAATCTGGCCGGTCTCCATATCCATGTCGACTTTCGGCAGGATGACTTCCACTGCCATGGTCAGCGCACTCCCCTGGCAAGATCGCGGGCGCTTTTGAGAATGTCCGGCACCTGCGGCACGGTCGCGCGTTCAAGATCGGGATTGTAAGGGATCGGCGTCTCGGCGCCGCCAAGGCGGACAATCGGGGCGTCGAGATAATCGAAAGCATCGCTTTCGGCGACGATTGCAGAGATTTCCGCGCCGATGCCGAGTGTTTTCACAGCTTCATAGACGCAAAGCAGCTTCGAGGTTTTCTTGACGCTTCTGATGATCGTGTCGCGATCAATTGGGCGCACGGTGCGCAGATCGATGACTTCGACGTCGATGCCTTCCTTGGCCAGTTCTGCCGCCGCATCCAGCGCCTTGTGCACCATAATTGCGGTCGCGACGATGGTGAGATCACGGCCCTCGCGCACCACATCGGCCTTGCCGATGGGAACGGTATAATAGCCTTCCGGCACTGGCCCCTTCATCTTGTAGAGCAGCTTGTGCTCAAAAATCATCACCGGGTCGGGGTCTTCGACGGCTGCAAGCAACATGCCCTTGGCGTCATGCGGGGTGGAAGGCTGCAGGACCTTCAGGCCGGGCACATGGCCGAGCCAGGCTTCAAGGCTCTGGCTGTGCTGTGCGGCGGCGCCCGTGCCGGAACCGGCAGGAAAGCGCATGACCAGCGGCACCGAAACCGCGCCACCCAGCATATAGCGGATTTTTGCGGCCTGATTGACGATCTGCTCCATGGCGAGCGCAGCAAAATCGGAAAACTGGAATTCGAAAATCGGGCGCATGCCGGTCAGCGCTGCACCGACGGCGACGCCCGCACCGCCCAGTTCAGAAATCGGCGTGTCCATGACGCGGTCTTCGCCGAAGCGATGCACGAGATCGCCGGTTACCTGAAACGCGCCGCCATAGACGCCGATGTCCTCGCCCATCAGGAAAACACGGTCGTCGCGCTCCATGGCAATCGCCATGGCTTCCTGAATGGCTTGCGAATAGCTCAACTCGCGGATGGTGGTGTCCATGATCAGATTTCGTCCGTATATACGTCGCGGGTCAGATTGGTGAGGTCGGGAGAAGGGCTGTTGCGGGCATACTCAATCGCGTCGGCGATTTCCTTCTCGACATTGGCCCGGATGGCTTCGATCTCGTTGTCGTCGATCACGCCATAAGCCTTCAGATCGGCCTCGAAATGCGCGATGGGGTCGCGATTATTGGCCCAATCCTCGATCTCTTCCTTGGTGCGATAACGGTTGCGGTCGCTCTTGGAATGACCGCGAAGGCGATAGGTCTTGTTCTCGATCAGCGACGGGCCTTCCCCGCGCCGCGCACGCTCCACGGCCTCGTTGATGGCTTCGGCAACGTCGGAAAGGTTGTTGCCGTCCACGACCTTGCCGGGCATAGCATAGGCCGATGCGCGGTCCGCGACATTCACCACCGCCGTTGAACGCTTGGTTGAAGTAGACATGCCGTAGCCATTGTTTTCGCAAACGAAAACGACCGGCAACTTCCAGACGGAAGCCATGTTGAGCGCTTCATGGAAAGCGCCTTCATTGTTGGCGCCATCGCCGAAGAAGGACACAACAACCTTGTTGCTCTTCTGCTTCTTGGCGGAAAGCGCAGCACCCACTGCAATCGGAATGCCACCGCCGACAATGCCATTTGCGCCGAGATTGCCTTTGGATACATCAGCAATGTGCATGGAGCCGCCGCGACCCTTGCAATAGCCGGTTTCCTTGCCGAAGAACTCGGCAAACATGCGCTTCACATCGGCACCCTTGGCGATGCAATGACCATGGCCGCGATGGGTAGAGGTGATCATGTCATCTTCGGTCAAAGGCAGGCAGGAACCCATGGCGCTTGCTTCCTGTCCGATGGACAGGTGCATCGTGCCGTGAATAAACCCCCGCGTGTAACTTTCTTCCGCGCCTTCTTCGAAGCGGCGGATGAGATACATCTTGTGCAGCGCTTCCTTCAGCTGTTCGGGAGAATAGGTGCGGAAAGCGAAGGGCAGGTTGTGGCGATCTGCGGCCTGCGCGTCAATCTTTCTGGCCTGAACCATGGTGCGGCTCCTTATGCTCCGTAAACGAGCTTGTCCTGGCGGGCGCGCAGTTCGGCGATCTTCGATCCCGGCGCGACGGCAGCATTGTCATAGGTGATGAGTTCGCCCTTCCTGATCGGCTTTGTCACGCTGCCGCCCTGAAGAAGACCGCAGGGGATGGCATGCGCTGTACGCGCTTCGCCAGACGTCATGATCCAGGCGCGGTAGCAATATTCGCCAATGGCATCGAGCTTTTCGCCCGGCTGCATATCCTTCTTGGCCACAGCGCAGACTTCGGCCACCGGCTTTGCCAGGGGCACCATGTCCGGCTTGCCGTAAAGCACGACACGGGCGCAGGTGAGGGGAACTTCGAGCGAGGTCAGGTGATAAGGGCGGTGGAAGGTGAAGTAAGGGCCTTTGCCCATTTTCAGATCTTCCATGCGTTCCGAAACACGCGGATGCGACATGTCGGCCACAACGAAGACGCCGGGCGCAACACCCTTGCCGATGGAGTAATCCACGACGCCGACTTTCGAAAGCACACCGCCGTCCTTTTCAGGAATCAGCGTCTTGTTGAGCTGGTCGAGCGTTGCGGCAGGGCCGTGCATGCCCGGCTTGTCCGGCACCAGACCCGTGGCATTGGCGATGGCTGCCATTTCCACCATGGTCTTGGAGCCATCGACGAACTCCACCAGCATACGCACATTCATGTTGCGGCGTTTGGCTTCTTCCAGATAATCGTCGGGAATGGCGTCGATATTGAGCGGGTTGTTCTTGCCCTTGCCAGCGGCAACGATGGGATGCCCCATGGCTGAAACGAACTCGATCAGTTCCATGCAGGACGATGGTTCGTCGCCGGCACCCAGCGAATAGGTGACGCCCAGACGGTCGGCTTCTGCCTTGAGGTAGGCACCGATGGTGACATCGGCTTCGACATTCATCATGACGAGATGCTTGCCATGTTCCATGGCGCGCAGGCCGATTTCCGCGCCGACAGCCGGAACGCCGGTGGCGTCGATGACCACATCGATCAAATCATTTTCGAGGATCAGACTGGCATTGTCCGTAACGGCGACCTTGCCGCCTTCCATGGCGGAGGTCAGGTCGGAAGCGTTTGAAACTTGCCTGCCGTGGCCTTCTTCCTGATAGGCGATATCAACCGCTTTCAAAGCGTTCGGAACACGCAGTTCGGAAATGGCGCCGATTTCGATGCCGGGCATATGCGCCACGCGGGTCACGATGTCGGTGCCCATTTCGCCGGAGCCGATCAGCCCGATACGGATCGGCCGTCCGCTGTCAGCACGCGCTTGCATATCACGTGCCAAGCCCGTCAACGCCACATTCGTCGCCATCTTTTCCTCCTGATGTTCCTCCAGACGCCTTCGCGCCTCTCTTCCCTTACCCGATAATGAACATTTGTTTCCAAGTCAATACGAGTGTACATTTATCACGCGCCCCAGACCTGTTATTCCTTACCGTGCTTTATCGCTTGTGAACAAACATTGGTCTGCTATAAAAAACAAATGTTCTGCCCGGTGTTTCAAAATGCAACACAACAAAATCTTGTGGGGGCATGCGGCGCGGAACTTGATACAAGCGTTCAAACGGCCTGGCATTCGTTGGAGGATGGCCGGGGGGAGGAGAAAACTATGGACGCATTTCTAAGCGGCCTGAAATCGGCCATCGATACATTGGGAGCGACGGTCCTGCTCCCTATCGTCATTTTCATTATAGCCGTGGTTCTTGGCGCTAAGGTGGGCAAAGCCTTCCGCGCTGCCGTGACCATCGGCGTCGCCTTCATCGGTATCAACCTCGTATTGGGGCTGATGTTCACCTCCATTGGCGAGGTGGCTCAGGCGATTGTTACCAATACGGGCATCAAGCGCGATATCGTCGATGTGGGCTGGCCTTCGGCTGCGGCCATCGCTTTCGGTTCGTCCGTGGGGCTTTGGGTCATTCCGGTCGGCATTCTGGTCAACATCGCGCTGCTTTTGATGCGCTGGACCCGCACGCTCAATGTCGATGTTTGGAACTTCTGGCACTTTGCCTTTGTCGGCTCGCTTGTCGTCGCCGCAACGGACAATCTCGCCTATGGCATTATCGTTGCAGCTCTTGTTGCGGCTCTGTCGCTGCTGTTCGCTGACTGGTCGGCACGCGCCGTACAGCAGTTCTATGGCGTTCCGGGCGTTTCCGTTCCGCATCTGGCATCGGCGCAAATTCTGCCGATTGCCATCGTGCTCAACTGGATCATGGATCGCATTCCTGGCATCAACAAGATCCACATCAGCACCGAAACCATCGAACGCCGTTTCGGCGTCTTCGGCGAGCCGGTGGTTCTGGGCCTGATTATCGGTCTCGTGCTTGGTCTCATCGCTTTCTACAATTCAGGCGATTTCGGCCATGTGCTGGCCAAGGTGCTGGGCACCGGCATGACGCTTGCCGCCGTGATGCTGCTTCTGCCGCGCATGGTCAAAATCCTGATGGAAGGCCTGCTGCCGGTTTCTGATGCCGCACAGGAATTCGTGCGCAAGCGCACCGGCGACCGCGAATTGCTGGTCGGTCTCGATTCGGCAATCCTGATCGGCCATCCGGCTGCGATCTCGTCGTCGCTGATCCTCGTGCCGATTGCGATCATCCTGTCGGTGATACTGCCGGGCAACCGCGTCATCCTGTTTGCCGATCTTGCGGTTATTCCGTTCATCGTCGCCATGACTGCGCCGCTGTTGAAGGGCAACGTGTTCCGCATGGTTGTCGTCGGCACGGTGACGCTCGCCATCGGCTTCTATGTGGCCAATGCGCTGGCTCCGCTCTTCACGAGCGCTGCCGTGTCATCTGGCTTCAAGTTGCCGGAAAACGCGTTGCAGATCACTTCGGTGGTCGACGGCTTCCTGTGGGTGCCTTATGTCATCATCGCCGCAATCCAGTGGTTAGGCGTTGTTGGAATCGCAGTTCTTGCAGTCGTCATCGCCGCAGCGTTCATTCTCTATCGTCGCAACACCGACGGTTGGGAACGCGCTGCCGGTGCGGAAGACGAACCAGCCGAGCAGAACAACTGGTAAGGCGCAAAAGCAATATTGGCCGCATACCGGAGAGGTATGCGGCTATCTGCAATGGAGGATGGAATGGCGAACGGCCTGACGGCTTTTCTCGACCCTGAAGCGATTGAGCTGCAGAGCGAGGCCAAAACCAATGAGGAAATTATCCGTATTCTGGCGGCGAAGCTGGAACGGCTCGGCTATGTAAAGCCCAGCTATGCGGATGCGGTCGTGAAGCGGGAACAGACCATGCCAACCGGTCTGCCGCTGGAGCGCGAAGAAAACGTTGCCGTTCCGCATACCGACCCCGAGCATGTCCTGAAAGCGGGCATCGCTTTTGCGACGCTGAAAACCCCCGTCATCTTCGCCAATATGGAAGATCCGGAAGAGGACGTTCCCGTCGGATTTGTCTTCCTGCTTGCCATCAATGACAAGGACAAACAGATCGAGACCTTGCAACAGGTGATGGCGACCATTCAAAATGAGGACGCGCTCGAGAATCTCAAGAAATCGCGCACATTGAGTGACGTGGAAGCTGCGCTCGGTTAATCGGAGGAAACAAAATGGCCAAAATGAAAACGATTCTCTTTGCCTGCGGCACCGGCGTCGCAACATCCACTGCCGTGAATGCTGCCGTCACCGAAGAGATGAAAAAGCGCGGGCTGACCTTCAACGCCCAGCAGGCCAAGGCGACCGAAGTGCCGTCTCTGGCTGACAATGTGGATTTCATCGTTTCCACGACGCCTATTTCCGCCGCAGTCGAGAAGCGGGTCATCAAGGGCCTCGCATTCCTGACCGGCATCGGCAAGGACAAGGTTCTGGACGAAATCGAAGCCGAATTGCGCAAGTAATTTCGGCCCATTTCAAAGGGCGCTTTCGTGCAGGATCACGAAAGCGCCCTAACTATTTGTATTCTCACTACTGAGCGGTTCAGTTCGGAACGGAATGTCCGATGCGCCGGAGCATTTCGGCGGCACTTTCCTCGTCGGTGATGAACACCGTTGGACGCAGAAGTTTCATCGCGCCGAGAAGCGCTTCGATCTTTTCCTTGCCGCCGGATGTCAGGATGCGTTGCGGCGTGTTCTGCAAGCTTTCGATGCTGGCCGACATGACGCGCTCATGCACCGGATCATCGACGATACGGCCATCGGCATTGTAGAAATGGAACAGAACGTCGCCGACCGCACCATTGGCGCGCAGCGATTGTTTCTGCTCTTCATCGACGAGCCCCACGCGGTAGGACGTGCTGCTGGCGGTCTCGATGCCACCAATGCTGAGCAACACCATGTCGAGATCTTCCGCCATGTCCAGCACTGTGTTCAGGCCACAACGTTCAATCAGGGCTGTGCGAGTCTCCTTGCTGTCCACGAGGGCGGGCGCGGGGATAAGGTAGCCTTCGCCTTGCAGCATCTGCGCGAATTGCCAGGCAAATTCGGGCGGGTTGGAGCGTCGTGGCTGCACAATGCCGCCGAGAAGCGAAATGACCTTAAGATCGTTCACCGGACGCGAGCCGATATGCTGCAAGGTGCTGGATAAAGTGCGGCCCCAGCCGACACCAATGCGCATGCCGTGCTGGATTTTTTCCGACAGATAAGCGCCGGTCGCAGCACTTATCGGAGGAATCGGATCGGTCTCGGCAGAGGAGAGGGGCGCGACAATGGCCTGTTCCAGCCTGAACGCCTTTTCAAGCGCCGCTTCCAGCGCGGTCAAAGCCGAAAGCTTACCTTCAATGGTGATCTTCACCTCGTTGCGGGCGCGGGCATCGGCAAGAAGACGCACAATGGTCACGCGGCCAACACCCAGCGCATCGGCAATATCGCTCTGGGTCATCTGCTCGACATAATACATCCACGCCGCACGGGTTCTGAGGCGGCTGGTGCGGTTTTCCGCTGCAACGCCTTCGGAGCCCACCAGAAGGTCGTTGGTTTCAGCTGCGTTCCGTTTCCCCTTGGCGGTCTTTCTCAAATCGATTCCCCAAAATTCTTGCAGTTTGCGTCTTTGTGATATGGACCCTATTGCTTTTCCGGGACGAGGAAAACAATACTTCTTTTGTATCGGTTAAGATACGATTGTTGGCCTCGCTAGGAGGAAGAGATCGATCATGCTGCGCACACTTTCCGATGAAATCGCCGTCAATCTGAAAGACCGTCTGCGTGACGTGCGTTACGTGATCAGACGCGCCCGGCAAAGTTCGCGTGCGCCCGAAACCAGCCTGCCCGCACCGGAAGCGCTTCTGGGCCATGCCGCAGGCGTGATGGATACGGCGCTGACCGCCGCCGAGGCGATCTCAATCTCGATTATTTCGTCTGAACCGGCCAAACATCATGGCGCGCCACAGATGCGCAGCCTATCCTTTTATTTCGGCACCGGTGCGGAAGGTGCGCGCGGTTTCCGCAGCGATATGTATTATTTCCTCAAGGGAACGATGCGGCGCTACGGACTTGAAAACGCACTTATCCACGAAGCGGCTTTTTCGGTCATCCACGGGCGTCTGTTGCGCAAGCACGCGGAACTTCTGCGCGATCCTCGAAAGGTTGCACAGGCGCTGGCCGCGCTTTATCTGGAATATCTGGCTGAAAGCCCTGTCCGCTTGACGTCGTTGGAAGTCTCGTGCGACCCGGAAAATCTGCGCAAGGCGGAAGTGGTCGGGCTTGCCGCTACTTGCCTCGCTTGCGGGCTGGCGACCGTAAAGCCTGCCGATCTCGCCGATATCGATCCGCTGGAAAGCGTGTTTATGGTGCTGGAAGCACGCTATGAACGGCTGGTGGATGCGGCAGAGACCCGCGACGCGAAGAAGCTCGAAACCCTCTTCGCGACGCTGATTGCCCACCTACCTTAAGTCGCCAAACAGATCGGCGATGATCTTCTTGGCGCGGGGAATGGAAGCCGGGCTCATGCTGAGCTCGGTCAGTCCCATGCGGATAAATTCCGGGATCAAATCCGGCTTGCCTGCCGCTTCTCCGCACATGCCGACCATGATGCCCGCTGTCGTGGCTGCTTTCGCGGTCATTTCAATGGCCGCCATTACAGCTGGATGATGCACGTCGTTGAGCCTCGCGACCGTCGGGTTGAGACGGTCTGCCGCCATGACATATTGCGTCAGATCATTGGTGCCGATGGAGAAGAAGGCGGATTCCTTGGCCAGCTGATCGGCTGCGAAAACCGCTGCCGGTGTTTCGATCATAACACCCAGTTCAAACGTGCCGTAAGGCTTGCCTTCTGCTGTCAACTCGCGCTCGCATTCGGCAATCAGGCTTTTTGTCGCCCGGATCTCCTCGATATCGGAAACCATCGGCAACATGACCTTCAGTTTGCCGTGCACTGAGGCGCGAAGCAGGGCGCGCAATTGCGGCTTAAACACCTCCGGGCGGTCAAGGCACATGCGGATGCCGCGCCAGCCGAGGAACGGGTTTTCCTCCTCGGGAAACTCGATGCCGGCGACGGGCTTGTCACCGCCGATATCGAGTGTGCGGACAATGACAGACTGGGGGGCGAAAGCGCGCAGAAGTGATGCATAGGTTTCCATCTGCATGTCTTCGGACGGCAAATGGATATGCTTCATGAACAGAAGCTCGGTGCGGAACAGGCCGACGCCCATCGCGCCTGCGGTCTGGGCCGCTTCGATTTCCTCCAAAGCGCCGAGATTGGCCGCAACCTCAATCACCACGCCATCGGCGCGGCGCGGCGTATAGTCACGATACTTGTCCAGCGCACGCTGTTCTTCCGTGGCCTTGGCAATGCGGCTTTCGATTTCGGCCAGAACGGTGGCATTCGGGTCGTGATGGACAATGCCCGCACTGCCATCGACGGCAACCTGTCGCGCTGTCTTCAGTCTATGAACAGCGTCGCCAAGTCCAAGCACTGCCGGGATTCCGTGCGTGCGCGCGATGATCGCGACATGCGAGGTCGCGCCGCCATGGCCGCAAACCACGCCGCGAATGCGCTTCAGCGGTGCGCGGGCCAAGTCCCAAGCGCCGATGTCTTCGGCGATCAGAATGGCACCGTCCGGTAGTCCGTCGAGATTGAGGTCTTCCTGACCGAGCAAGGCGAGACAAATCTGGCGGCTGATTGCGTGCACATCGTCGGCGCGGGCATTGAGATAGGGATCGTCGAGGTTGGCGAATTGCTGCGCGACCGTCGAGGCAGCGCCGAGCGTTGCGGAGACCGCATCCATGCCGCCGCGAATAAGGGCGTGTGCTTCGTCCCGCAGGCTGTCGTCGGAGGCAATATCCTTCAATGCAGCAACGATGCCGCGATCACTTTCGGCGAGATCGTCGCGCGCGAGCGAATGTTCCATCCGCTCTTGAACAGTTGCGACAGCGGCCTCGTAACGGCTGATTTCCGGTGCGATTTCGTGAGGTGCCAGCTTGCCGGTGCCGGGCGTGATTTCGGCAGGGAAAAACGGAAATGCCTCGCCAAGCGAAAGACCTTCACTGGCGGCAACGCCCTTGATCTGGCCTTCCGGCAACGCTGCAATCGCAACACTCGCGACCGGGGCGGTGACGGGAGCAGTCTCCACCACCGCGGCAACGGCTGCGCCGTCATTTTCCTCAAGCCCCGCGCGCGGGTTTTCGAGATAGCCGATCAGCGCTTCCAGTGCTTCAATCGCGTCAGCCCCTTCGGCGCTGACGGTGACTTCGTCATTTTCCTTCACGCCAAGCAGCATGAGCTTAACGGAGCTTTTCGCGCTGACGCTTTTGCCGCTCTTTGCGATCTCGATATTACACTCGAACCCCTTGGCGAGCTTGACGAAACGAGTGGCGGGGCGCGCATGCAGCCCTTCATGCACCCGGACGATGGTGGAGCGTTCCATTTGAGAGCCTTGGATCATGAATGCTTCTTGAGATCAGTCGCTGATGACGATCATATGTCCTTCGCGCAGAACGGCAACCAAAGCGGCGCCGTCAACTTCGCTGGCACAGATTTCGCCCGGACGGTCGGTCGAGTCGGCCCCGGTAAACGATATCACCACATGGCCGATGTCACGCACTTTCTGCCAGGCGCTTGCTCCAACAGCGGTAATGTTTGCCGTTATGTCGCCAATGGTGATGAGCGCGCCAACCGGCGGCGCAGCTTCCTGCGGACCGTCTTCGACTGCATGCATCACCGAGACTTCCGCGAGTTCGGGCGGAGAGCCCTCTGCAAACAGGATCAGAACGCCGCCTTCGGCGAGATCAGCCACTTCGGGACCAATTGCGGTGATCCGTGTCTTGAGATGTATCGGCATGGCGGCAGTCCTTTTCAATTTCACTCAATCGGCATCCTCCAAAAATTGGGGAGATGAGGATGCCGAAAATTAAAGGCAGAGATTGGGAGGAGCGGCCCGCCGCTTTGATGCGACGAGCCAGTTTGCGTCAAAGCACGGCGAGGCTGACGAGCCAGGCGATGAGCACCGAGACAGGGCCCATGATCTGGCGGCTGATCAGGATCGCAGGCACGCCGATTTCAATCGTCTTCGGTTTGGCTTCACCGAGCGCCAGACCCACTGGCACGAAGTCGCAACCGACCTGCGTGTTATAGGCGAAGAGCGCGGGCAGGGCCATTGCCGGAGCGATGGTGCCATTGGCAATCTGCGGGCCGATAATGGCCACACCCACTACCTGCGCGATGACTGCGCCCGGTCCAAGGATCGGAGAAAGAAACGGCAAGCCGCAGATAGCCGACAGCACAAGCAGGCCAATGATATTGTTGGCGAGTGGTCCCATCGGCTGGGCAAGAATATCGCCGATGCCGGTGTAAAGAATGAGACCGATCAGCATCGTCACGAAAGCCATGAATGGCAGAACGTTGCGGATGACCTGATCGATGGTGCGGCGACCGGCGTTGAAGAAAATGCCGACGACACGGCCCATGACGCGGCCGATCCGGCTGATCAGCCCGACAAGGCCGCCATCATTCGATGTATCGATTGGCGCTGCTGGCTTTTCGTCGGCCTTTGGGGCTGCGGCTGCAAAGGACGCGGTGGCGGCAGGAGCCTCGGAGCCATCGGCAGGAACGACATTTTCGGGCTTCACGCCGGAGACATAAATGTCTTCGGTAATAAACTGCGCAAGCGGGCCGGACTGGCCCACGGGCGTGAGATTGACGGTCGGGATGCGCTTGCGCGGATAGACGCCGCAACGGGCGGTGCCGCCGCAATCGACCACGACGACAGCCATTTCGCTTTCAATGGGCGGAGCGCGGAAACCGTCTACGGCTTCGCCTCCGGTCATTTCCGCGATCTGTCTGGCGAGCGGATGGATGCCGCCGCCGGTCACGGATACGATCTTGCTACGCTGTTCGGTGGGCTGGATGACAAGCGGTCCGCCCCAGCCACCGGAGCCGTGGGAAATTCTAACGGATTTGTAGGTTTTGGCCATGATGTCCTCCCGCGCGCCTTAAAGCTCGATGCCCTGACGGCGCGCCATGATGGCGGTGATGCGTTCGGTGAGCATGCCTTTGAGCAGGATCACGACGAGGCCGACGATGGCGTACCAGATGGCCACATTGATGTGATAGCCATTGGCGACAGCGCCTTTCTTTTCCAGTTCAAGCAGCGCCACGAGTACGCCACCCCAGACGAAATATTCGCCGGGATTGATATGCGGGAAGAGGCCAAGTGGCGGATGCACATAGGACACTGCCGCGTCGTAAAAGGCAGGCTTGTGCTTTTCCTCAAGGAACGAACCGAAGGTATAGGCCATCGGATTGGTCAGGAAGAACACCGACAGCACCGGCAGAACCGTATAACGGGTTAGCGCGATGCGGCCCGCCCCCTGTGCCAAACCGTGCACGCGCTTTTCGCCGACGAGTTCGGTGATTGCGTAGAAGGCGGTCATCAGAACCACCAGGGTCGGAATGATGCCGGTCACGAAACCGGAAAACACTTCGCCACCCTTTTGGAAAATACCGATGAAGTGCTTGCCGATCGAGGCCAGCCAGCCCAGCTGTTCTTCCTGCGTGACGTTTTGCAGTCGTTCCTTGAACTGATCGACAGTCAGATTGTCCGTGCCGGTTGCCTGTGCAAGTTGCACAAGGTTATCGCTACCGTGTTCGACGGCTAGCTTGCCGTGAAACACCGCGTCCGTTGCTATGTTGGCGGCCATCTGGCTCGCCACATGCAAGGACTGTAAGGTCGTATCGGCGCCTTGCGCCAGCATTGCAGCTATAGACATTTCTCCTCCTCCACGCCCGTCCTCGTCGGGCGATACCCCTTGAACATTGCCACCCAGTTCACGGTTGGACACACGCTCAGGCGTGCGCCAGCTTCAGTCCTTCGAGAGACGTGCCGTCGGATTGTTCGCGGATGCGGTCGATCTGGTCCATCGCCTGCTTTGCGGCAGCATTGACAGGTGACTTTTCGAGCGCTTCCTGTTCACGCCGCAAGGCATTGAGCGGCATGCCCTCATAGGCTTCCTGCCGCTTGAACTTCGCGAACACGGTTCGTCCGCTCATTTCGAGAAAGCGCCGGACCTTCAGGTCGCGGTCAACCACGATCATGACAATGACGCCTTTGCCGAAGCGCCCGCGTACATGGCCTGCACCCACGAATCCGTCAGAGTAGCGGGATGTGACGCCTTTCAGCACGTCGGAGTAATGGCGCATCTGAAACCAGACGCCCAGCGACTGGACCCCCCATAAAAGAGCCAAAGCCAGTAAAGCCCATTGCCAGATAGCCATTTTCTCCTCCTCCACCGGAGGCTTCGTGCGTCTTTGAGCGCCGCCAGTCTCCGTCTCTTCACAGAACATTTGTTTTCTTAAATGTCAATATGTATAATTATGAGGTGAAGATTGCGGGAAGGACAAGCTGACAACGGTAGCGGTTTCGCATATGGTCTGTCGGCATTGGAGGCGTGGAATATGGATTTGCTTTTGAAGAACCAGATGACATCGATGCCGGACTTGCGGCGTCGCTTGCGGCAGTTGCGCTGGTTCAGGGCGACGTTTCGCAAACACGCCAGTCTTCTCCATGATGTCTATGGTGTCGATTATGAGATCGACGAGCAGAAACTGACGGAAGCTTTTCTGAACTGGGTAGAACTGGTCGAGCAGAACAAGCGTTATGCCAAGGTGGACCGCAAGGATTTCATCACCTTTGCCGCCGGGCTGGTTCTGCGTGAACTGATCCGCCTGTCGCCTGCCCGGGGGTTATTGATCCCGAAGGCGAACGAGGGCGAGAATACGCCGCAACACGACATTATCGCCTTCTGGCCGGAGGGGTTCCTCTATACCAATTACTGCATTTGCGCGATTGCCGCCGTGCAGGAGCAGGAATTCGGCGTGGCACAGGATATCGACGCCTGTGCGGACGATTTGCGAACCTGGTGGTCTTACCGGGAAAACGTGGCCGACATGCCGGGCTATGCGATAGCCTTCCTCGACAAGTTTCTGGGTGGCGAGCCGAACTGGGTCATGCCCGATCTCGCCTCGGCCCGCGTGGCGGTGCAAAGGGCGCTCGGCGCGCAAAATCCGTCAGGCGCGATAAAGGGTTAGCGCCTTTACCGGAAGTCGCCCGTCAGCTTGACGGGCGCGGCGGCAGACCGGCGCGTGCGCGCATTTTGTCGAGCAGGGCGGCTGCAATCGGCTCGTAGTTTTCGTCGAAGTGGTGGCCACCCGCCAGTTTCATGACGTCCATGCCCTTCAACTCGCTTGCCGTGCAGGCGGTGTCGTCTTCCTCCTCGCCATAGACGCAGACGACGCGGTCGAGCGGAATGCTGGAAATTGCCGGAACGACATCCTTGTCGCCATCCATGCCAAGCCAGCCTTCGATAGAGACCTGAAAGGTTGTCGTGGTTTCGACACCAAGCAGCCCGATCATTTTTGTGCGGTCCTGAATGGCTGGATCGAGATATTTCCACGCGAAGGGGAAAGTATCGGCCCCGAAGGAATAGCCAAGCACCGTAACAGGCAATTTCCCTGTCGGATCGGCCTTCCTGATCATTGCCGTGGTGTCTTTGGCGATTTCTTCCGGTGTGCGCTCCGACCAGAAATAGCGCAGAGAATCGACGCCGATGACATGCACGCCATGCGCTTGCAGCCATTCGCCGATGGATTTGTCGAGATCGCGCCAGCCGCCGTCACCGGAATAGAAGACCGCGACCATCTCCGCATTGCCGCCCTTGGCGGGAAGATCGACAATCGGCAGGGCTTCATTCTTGGCGTCCTGATCAGCCATGGCGACAATGTTATCAACCGCCATTTTCATGCGCGCCGGGAAATCCTTGGCGCTCTGGAGAACGGCGATATTTTGTTGCCGTGCTTCGACCGGGTTGTTGGTCTCCGTTCCGGGAGGGGCGACCACCAGAGCAGGTGCTGGTATCTGGGCGCCAAAAGCATAGGTAAATGCACCATCCGGTGTTTTCGTCGCAGCCGCCTTTTCTGTACAGGAGGGCAGGCGGGTTTTCGCCGGGGCAGGGTCGAGCGAGACAGCGCCCGCAATGGTCGCATCGGGCGAATCCGACGCCGCGGCATAGGCAATCGTCGCACCCTGGCCGATGCCGGTCAGCACCGGATGGAAATAGACATCGAGATCAAGCCCGCGCAGCGCTTCCTTGGCGATGGCCTCAAAATCGGAGTCGAGATAGTTGCACTCGCCGTCTTCCTTATCGAGCGAAGCACGCCATGGGCCGAGTTCAACCGGCAAAACGATCATGTTTTTCGCAAGCAACGCGTCCATATAGGCGCGCTCCTTCTCGCCGATGCCCGCCTCGTCGCTGAGAAGGATGGTAAGTCCGACCGGGTCACCGTTCGGCATATAGACCGGGATGTTCGACAGCCGTTCGGCGCTTGCATGAATGACCGGCTCCTCGGAGCCTGTAAGTTTGGTCCACATGCGGGCGATCTTGCCAGTATGCAGCGACGCGTAAACGCCCGCCGCTCCAAGCAGCACAAGCCCGACCACGGTAAAGAGGACGCGTTCTTTCTTCATTTACGGATGAACTCCAGTGGGCTGCCGTTGATCAGGGTTGTGGCGTCGAGAAGGGCGCGCGGTGTTTCCAGTCCGCCGGGGCAGACCATGTAATGCGGGGTCCAGACAGGATCGAATTTTTCCTTGAAGGCTTTCAATCCGTCGAAATGATAGAGGTCCGCACCGCGCTTGTAGATGAAGGAGCCGAGCCGGTTCCAGCGCGAGGCGAGCCTGCTGCCGCTCAGTCCGGCAAGCGGGGCCGCGCCGAGATTGAACCACTGGTAGCCTTCGTTTTTGCTATACATGAGCAGCTTGGCGAAAAGCGCATCCATCAGCAGCTTGTGCACATTGGGCATATAGCGCATCAGGTCCACGGTGATCTCGTATTTGTTTGCGCCGCGCCACAGATTGGCAAAGGCCACGATCTCGCCTTCGCTTTTCAGCACGGCGACATCGAAGCGCTGCATATAGTCGTCGTCAAAATAGCCGAGCGAAAATCCCTTTTCGCTGCCTGACTTGAAATCGAGCCAGGCGTCGGAAATTTCACGCAGGCGCGGGAGGGTCGGTGGAATGTCAGCGGCCCGAATAATTTCGAAGGTGAGGCCGTCCTTGTCGACCTTGCGGTCGGCATAGCGGAATGGCTGGCGACGCGGCCCTTCCAGTGAAAAGTCCGTCAGGTTCACGCGGGCCACTTCGCCCAGTTTCAGCGCGACAAGCCCCATGTCGAGAAACAGCGGCAGGCTTTGCGGGCCAACGCCGTAGAAAACCGTGCGCAGCGCTAATCTGTCCGCAAGCGCGTGAAACGACCATGCCGTTTCCTTGCCGGTTTCGGGGTTGCCGATCGGCTCGCCGAGCGCGATCAGGCTGCCACCGGATTGGGCATACATGATGAAGGCGCTGTTATCCGGTGCGAGCAGAAACTGCTTGTCGCCCAGCATGGCCAGCGCCGCGTCCGTATGCGGACATTCCGCCACCAGAGGAGGCACTGCTTCGGGGATTGAATAATCGACCTTTCGCCTGCGATGGCTGTTGCGGTTGATGATCGAATGCAGGCCGACAGCGGCGACCACTGCAAAAACCAGCACGGTCGCCCGCAGGAAGCGTGGCGCATTACCGCTCCATGCGAAATCCCACCACAGATCGCTCGAATATTCGACGTGCCGGTAAACGAAGAAGCCAAGCCATGTGGAAACAAGCACCGTGGTGCCGACTGTGGTGATCCAGTTCCAGCTCAGTTCGAAAGGTCCGGATATCGGGCGGCGATAGAAGGAATCACGAAAATTCCAGAGCGTTGAAGCGAAGATGCAGAGAATGACGGCTTCTTCCCAGTCGAGGCCCTTGGCGAGTGAAAACACCGCTCCGCTGAGAAGCAGCGTCATCGCCGCAACCCAAGCCCGTTCCAGACGCTTGGAAAGGCCACGCGCAACGATGAGCAGCGCGACGCCCACGAGGCTTGCCGCCAGATGCGACATTTCCATCAGGAATTCAGGCACGATGTCGGACAAAAGCTCAACGCGATAGCGCAAATTGGGTGTCGAGCCCGAAATAAGCAGGATAATGCCGCCCAGAAAGATGATGCCAGCGGAAAGGCTTGGCACCAGAGGCTCGAAAAGGCGTTTGGCGAAGGCGGCCTGTTTGCCCAGCATCTGACGCCGCCGCATCGCTTCCCAGACGAGAATGCCAGCCGTTGCCACGACGAGCGGCATGACCGTGTAGATGATGCGATAGGCGAGAAGTGCTGCGATGGCGTCCGGTTTTCCGCCGAGGCCCAACCCGGCGATGATCGTTGCTTCGAAGGCGCCGAGGCCGCCGGGCGCGTGGCTGGCGATGCCGAGAACAATGGCGATCACATAGACGAGTGCGAAGACGGCGAAACTTGGCACTGCGTCAGAAGGCATCAGAACGTATAAAGTGGCTGCGGCAGCACCGACGTCGACCAATCCGGCGCAAATCTGGATTAGTGCGCCTTTGGAATTGGGGAGGCGCAGGCTGAACGAGCCGATCCTGACGCTGCGCTCGCCATGCGACAGCCAGTAGATAAGCCAGCCGATGCCGCCGAGGATAACCACACCCGCCACGATATCGATGCGCGAATCGATGGTGGATAGCCAAGGCACGTCCTGGGGATCGATGAGGAGTGCAGCCCCGACCATGATGATCAGCGCAAACCAGATTGCGAACCACGATGTGCCGACGATCTTGCCGATATCGGCGAGGCTGACGCCTTCGGCGGCATAGATGCGATAGCGCAGCGCGCCGCCGGTCAAAAGCGAAAAGCCGAGCGCATTGGAAATCGCATAGCCCGCAGCGCCTGCAACCGCCGCGATACGGCGCGGAATCTGGTTTGGCGCGATGGTGTCTACGGCCACGACATCGTAAAGAGCGACAGCGGCATAGCTCAACACCGTAAAGAAGACGGCGAGCGACAGCGTCGTCCAGGAAATGCTATGCAGTGCTGCAAGCGTTTCCGAACGCGACGTGTGCTGGAGCATTGTTTCCAGAACATAGATCGCCAGCAGCGCGATGGCGATGCCCGCAACCGGAAACAGAAAATGCTGATATCGCCTCAGCCAGCCTAAAGGCCCGGAAGACGCAGCGTTATGTTGAGAAGGCACTTCATCATCAATCAAGCTCATCGGAGCGTCGTCCAGTTGGAGCAATTAACAAATTATAGTAAAGGCGGGGAGTGATCCCGATTTTGGGCAAACTTGTGTTCTAATGTCCTGTTCTATCAAAAATATTCAGAGTTGCACAAAACTTGGTCTATATAAGCCTGCGGTTCGCCCGGGCAGCAAGCAATTTCATGAACGAATGAGGTAATCGTGCTCGATGTTTCCTACATGACGGCGGCTGGTGCGGGAGCGCTGTCCTTTTTATCGCCCTGCGTTCTTCCGCTGGTGCCCCCTTATCTTTGCTATATGGCTGGCGTGAGCGTTGAAGATTTTCGCGCTGATAAAGCCGCCCGCGTTGCGGCAGAACCGTCCGCGCGTCGCTCGCTTGCCTTTGCCGCTATCTGCTTCGTCCTCGGCTTCACCACAGTTTTCGTGGCGCTGGGTGCTGGCGCATCGTCTATCGGTGCATTTTTGCGCGCATGGCAGCAGGAGATCGCCATTGTCGCCGGTATGGTCATCATACTTATGGGCCTCAATTTTCTGGGCCTGCTGCGCTTGCCCTTCCTGTCGCGCGAGGCGCGCTTTCAGGCACGCAACGCGCCTGCTTCGCCGCTCGGCGCTTACGTCATGGGGCTGGCCTTCGCATTCGGCTGGACGCCCTGCATCGGCCCTGTGTTGGGGCCGATCCTGACACTGGCCGGTGGCAGCAGCACCGTCGGCGAGGGGGCGCTTCTGCTCGCAATCTATTCGCTGGGCCTCGGCATTCCGTTTTTGATCGCAGCACTCTTTTCCGGTGCCTTCATGCGCTTCCTGTCCCGCTTCCGCGTGCATCTTGGAAAGGTGGAAAAGGCAATGGGCGCGCTTCTGGTCGTTGCAGGCGTCCTGTTCCTGACAGGCGGCATGCAATCCTTCTCATTCTGGCTACTGGAGACGTTCCCGGTCCTCGGGAGGCTTGGCTAAATCCGTAAGCTTCCATATACGCTTTCATGCTAAAGCGGATGAACATCACGATTTTCTGGATAATGTCATGACAGACCGTACTTGCCTTTCCATCGTGCTTGCTGCCGGCGAAGGCACACGCATGAAATCAAGCCTGCCGAAAGTGCTGCATGCAGTCGCGGGCCTGCCGCTGGTCTGCCATGTGGTCAAGGCCGTGCAGGGGACAGGCAAGAGCGATGTCGCGCTGGTCGTCGGACGCGGAGCGGAAGACGTGCGCGGCGCGGTTGAGAAAATCGCGGGTCCAGTGTCCTCTTTCGAACAGACGGAACGCCTCGGTACGGCCCATGCCGTGCTTGCCGCGCGTGAGGCGATTGCAAATGGCTATGATGATCTGCTGATCGTCTTCGGCGATACGCCGCTGATCGAAGCGCAGTCTCTGCAGGCCGCGCGTGCGCGTCTGGCCGATGGTGCCGATATCGTTGTAATCGGCTTCCGTCCGGCCAGCCCACATGGCTATGGCCGCCTAATCGAAGACGGCGACCAACTGATCGCCATTGTCGAAGAAAAGGAAGCGACGGACGCCCAGAAGCAAATCGGTTTCTGCAATGGCGGCTTGATGGCCGTGCGCGGCAGTCATGCTCTTGCACTGCTGGATGCAGTCAGCAACGACAATGCCAAGGGCGAATATTATCTTACCGACATTGTAGCCATCGCGCATGACAAGGGCCTCAACGTAACCGCCATCGAAGTGCCGGTTGATAATGTCATCGGCATCAACAACCGCGCAGAACTCGCGGAAGCCGAAGCCATCTGGCAGAACCGCAAGCGCCGCGAGATGATGCTGGCCGGTGTGACGCTGATCGCGCCGGAAACGGTATTCTTCAGCCATGACACGCTGGTTGAAGCTGACGTCATCATCGAGCCGAACGTATTCTTCGGTCCGGGCGTACATGTTGCAACGGGTGCGCTCATTCATTCCTTCTCGCATATGGAAGGCGCGAATGTCGGTCCGAGCGCGGAAATCGGGCCTTTTGCACGACTGCGTCCCGGTGCAAAGCTCGGCGAGAAAACCAAGGTCGGCAATTTCTGCGAAGTGAAGAACGCCGATGTGCGCAAGGGTGCCAAGATCAATCACCTGACCTATATCGGCGATGCGACCGTCGGCGCATCCAGCAATATCGGGGCAGGGACGATCACCTGCAATTACGACGGTTACAACAAGTATAAGACGATTATCGGCGAAAATGCCTTTATCGGCTCCAATTCCTCTTTGGTGGCGCCGGTGGAAATCGGCGACAACGCCTATATCGCATCCGGCAGCACGATCACCGACAATGTGCCCACCGATGCGCTGGCCTTTGGCCGTGCGCGGCAGGAAACCAAGGAAGGCCGGGGCAAGATCCTGCGGGAGAAGTATGCCGCCATCAAAGCGGCTAAAACCTCATCGAAATAAATCGACTATCAGGCGACCCCAGGGCGGATGGCTTGGCTTGCCGTTCCGCTTTAGAGTCTTTAAACCGGCTGGCAAAAGCAAGCGACCAAGATCTGGAGCAGATGCATGTGTGGAATTATCGGTATTATCGGCAAGGATGAAGTCGCGCCGCTTCTGGTCGATGCTCTGAAACGACTGGAATATCGCGGTTATGACTCCGCCGGTATCGCCACCTTGCAGGGCGGCAGGCTCGACCGCCGCCGTGCGGAAGGCAAGCTCGTCAATCTAGAAAAGCGCCTTGCCGGTGAGCCGCTTCCGGGCGTGATAGGCATCGGTCATACGCGATGGGCTACCCATGGCAAGCCGGTGGAGCGTAATGCGCATCCGCACATCACCGAGCGCCTTGCGGTGGTTCATAACGGCATTATCGAGAACTTTGCCGAACTGCGCACCATGCTGGAAGCCGAAGGCCGCAAGTTCCAGACCGAAACCGACACCGAAGCCGTTGCGCATCTGGTGACGCGTGAGCTGGAAAAGGGCAAGTCGCCGGTTGAGGCCGTGCGCGATTGCCTGCCGCAGCTTCATGGCGCATTCGCGCTCGCATTCCTGTTTGAAGGCGACGAAGAACTGCTCATCGGCGCTCGTCAGGGACCGCCGCTGGCTGTCGGCTATGGCGACGGCGAAATGTTCCTGGGCTCCGACGCGATTGCGCTGTCGCCCTTCACCGACACCATTGCCTATCTGGAAGATGGTGACTGGACTGTGCTGACCCGCAAGGGCGTCACCATTTATGACGAGAACAACAATCAGGTCGAGCGCACGATCCAGAAGACGCAGACGGCCAATATGCTCGTTTCCAAGGGCAATCATCGTCACTTCATGCAGAAGGAGATGTTTGAGCAGCCAGAAGTGATTTCGCATACGCTTGCCAATTATCTCGATTTCACCACCGGCAAGGTGCGTCAGGAAGCGATTGGCCTCGATTTCAGCAAGATTGATCGTCTGACGATTTCAGCCTGCGGCACGGCTTACTATGCCGCATCGGTGGGTAAATACTGGTTCGAACAGATTGCCCGTCTGCCGGTCGATAGCGATATCGCATCGGAATTCCGCTATCGCGAAATGCCGTTGTCGAAAGATTCGCTGGCGATGTTCGTTTCCCAGTCCGGCGAAACGGCGGATACGCTGGCATCGCTGCGTTATTGCAAGTCGCAAGGCTTGAAGATTGCCGCCGTCGTTAACGTCACAGGCTCGACCATCGCGCGTGAATCCGATGCCGTGTTCCCGACGCTTGCCGGTCCAGAAATTGGCGTTGCCTCCACCAAGGCCTTCACCTGCCAGCTTTCGGCCATGGCGTCGCTCGCCATCGCCGCCGCCAAGGCGCGCGGCGCGATTGACGATGCGCGCGAACAGGAACTGGTGCGCCAGCTTTCCGAAGCCCCGCGTTTCCTCAATCAAGTGCTGAAGCTGGAAGATCAGATCGCGGCAGTTTGTACCGATCTCGCCAAGGTCAATCACGTTCTTTATCTCGGTCGTGGAACGTCCTTTCCGCTTGCCATGGAAGGCGCGCTGAAGCTCAAGGAAATCTCGTATATCCACGCCGAAGGCTATGCCGCCGGCGAGTTGAAGCACGGCCCAATCGCGCTGATCGATGAAACCATGCCGGTCATCGTCATTGCACCGTCCGACCGTCTTTATGAAAAGACCGTTTCCAACATGCAGGAAGTGGCGGCCCGTGGCGGTCGCATCATCCTGATCACCGACAGACGAGGTGCTGAAAGCGCCAGCGTCGATACGATGGCAACGATCGTCCTGCCGGACGTGCCGGAATTCATCACGCCGCTCGTCTATGCGCTGCCGATCCAGATGCTGGCCTATCACACCGCTGTCCTGATGGGCACGGACGTCGATCAGCCGCGCAATCTGGCAAAATCGGTTACGGTTGAATAAAATCAGTCTGTTATATAGTTATCTTGATGAAGTGATAGAAGACGTCGATCTATGCCTCGACGTCTCATAACGCCTCATCCTGAGGAAGTGCGAAGCACTGTCTCGAAGGACGAGGCGTCACTGGTCACCCCCACCCTTCGACAAGCTCAGGGTGAGGGGAGCGGTAGTGCGTCCTTTATTCGTTCTGTTATCCGGCCCTAAGCAGCCTTATCGCTTCGTCTCGCCCGAAGAGATAGAGCAGCACGCGCAGCGCCTGTCCGCGTTCGGATTCCAGATCGGGATCGCTGGTCAAAACATAGCGGGCATCTCTGCGGGCGATTTCCAGAAGATCGCCATGCGCTTCGATGGAGGCGAGGCGGAAGCCCGGCGTGCCAGACTGGCGGGTGCCGAGCAACTCACCTTCGCCGCGCAGTTTCAGGTCTTCCTCGGCAATGCGGAAACCGTCTTCCGTCTCGCGCATCACCTTCAGTCGCGCCTGACCGATTTCGCCCAGCGGCCCCTTGTAGAGAAGGAGACAGGTCGATGGCTTATCGCCACGCCCCACACGCCCGCGCAACTGGTGCAATTGCGATAGGCCGAACCGTTCGGCGTGTTCGATCACGATGATGGTGGCGTCGGGCACGTCCACGCCGACTTCAATAACGGTGGTGGCAACCAGAAGCCGCGTCTCACCTTGCTTGAAGGCGCGCATCGCTTCGTCTTTTTCGGCCCCATTCATACGGCCATGGATAAGGCCGATCCGGTCACCAAACACGGATTTGAGGCTTTCGAAACGCTCTTCCGCCGAGGTCAGTTCAACGACTTCGGATTCCTCCACCAGTGGGCAGATCCAGTAGATCTTCTGCCCTTCCTGCACCGCTTTGCGGATGCGCTCCACCAGTTCACCCATACGCTCCATCGGCAGGATCGCGGTGGTGATGGGCTGTCGTCCGGCGGGTTTTTCGGTGAGCTTAGAAACGTCCATATCGCCGAAGGCGGTCAGGACCAGCGTGCGCGGGATCGGTGTTGCCGTCATAACCAGCATATCGGGGGCGGTGCCCTT
This sequence comes from Ochrobactrum teleogrylli, assembly GCF_006376685.1. GTDB lineage: Bacteria > Pseudomonadota > Alphaproteobacteria > Rhizobiales > Rhizobiaceae > Brucella > Brucella teleogrylli. Next base: position 382,313 of record NZ_VEWL01000001.1, read on the forward strand.
TGCCGTCAGCATCAGGCGCTGATGCACGCCAAAGCGGTGCTGCTCGTCGATGATGACCAGAACGAGGTCGTGATACTCGACCTTTTCCTGAAACAGCGCATGGGTGCCGATGACGATATCGATTTCGCCACTTTTCAAGCCTTCCAGCACGGCGTTGCGGTCTCGGCCTTTTTCGCGGCCCGTCAGCAGGGCAGCTTTCAGCCCGGCTTTTTCGGCAAGCGGCGCGATGGTTGCGAAATGCTGGCGGGCGAGCACTTCGGTTGGAGCCATCAGCGCCGATTGACCGCCGGATTCGGCGGCATGCGCCATGGAAAGCAGGCCCACCACGGTTTTGCCGGAACCGACATCGCCTTGCAGAAGCCGCAACATGCGCTCCGGCGACTTGAGGTCTGTGATGATCTCACGCACGGCCTGATCCTGCCCCTTGGTCAGGCGATAGGGCAGGTGCCGCATGATTTCGGTCACAATGCGTCCGGTGCCTTCCAGCGGTCGACCGGAAAGCCTGCGTGTCTTGGCACGGACGAGGGCCAGCGCCAATTGCCCGGCTAAAAACTCGTCATAAGCCAGCCTGCGCCGCGTGATGCCTTCAAGCGCAATGTCGGACGGGTCTTCCGGCTGGTGCAGGGTATTAAGCGCGTCCTGAAAGCTTGGAAAACGCTCGCGCGCCAGCAGGGGGCCGTCGATCCATTCCGGCAGCGGCGGAACACGCGTCAGCGCTTCCTTGACGGCGCGTCCGAGGGTTTTGGGCGACAGGCCCGCTGTCAGCGGATAGACCGGCTCGACCATGGGCAGATTGGCGGCGTCTTCGAGGCTGGCAATATAGTCCGGATGCACCATGGAGGCGCGCCCGTTGAACCATTCCACCTTGCCGGACACGATGACGGTTTCGCCTTCGGGCAGCATTTTTTGCAGCCATGGCAGTTGCGCATGAAAGAAAGTCAGCGCAATTTCGCCGGTTTCGTCATGGGCAAAGACGCGATGCGGAACATTGCCCCTTCCAGGCGGTGCAGGCTGGTGCTGATCAACGACCACTTCCAACGTGACGATGGCGCCTTCCTGCGCCAGCGCAATGCCGGGGCGGTTGCGCCGGTCGATCACGCTGTTCGGCGGCAGAAACAGAAGCTGGCCGACTTTCGGTTCCGCACCGGGCACATCGGTGCCGAGAAGTTTGCCAAGTAAAACCGCTACCTTCGGGCCAATGCCGGAAAGCGAGCGGACGGAAGCGAAAAACGGATCGAGCATGGATGGGCGCATGGTTCAGACCATTAACTGCTTCGCGGTCAGGTGCAAGTGTGCGCCATCATCTTTTCGTGCTCTTTTTGTTCTTGTCTGATAAACAGGTTCCCTGTTCGGTCGCAGATGCTATATACCGGCAGCGATTTTGATAAATGGAGCAGTTCCGACATGACTGGCAGCACACTTGCGGCGGAAAATCTGGATGTACGGCGTCGCAAGCTTTTGTTTCGCGCCTGGCATCGCGGCATGCGTGAGATGGATTTGATTCTTGGCCAATATGCTGATGCGTATATTGTCAGTTTCACCGATGCCCAGCTGGATGAATTCGAGCAGATTCTGGAAGTGCTGGATCGTGATCTTCTCAAATGGGTGACGGGCGAAAGCCCTATTCCGTCCGAACATGACACGCCGCTGTTCCGCGATATTGTCGCCTTCCGTGACCGCATAGAGTTTTAAGAAATCCATGCCCGTTTTCAGCAAATTTGGTCTCAAGCCCAATACGGATACGAAAGCCGGACGCCACATCGTCATTGACGGTGTTGCCGATGGCTTCGAGGCGTTCTGCCTCGCGCGTCTGGTGGACGAGATCGGCGAACGCGGGCCAATTATGTATATCGTGCGCGACGGGCAGCGCATTGCCGATCTGGAGCAGGTGTTGGGCTTCGTCGCGCCGGATCTACCGGTGCTGCATCTGCCCGCCTGGGACTGCCTGCCTTATGACCGCGTATCGCCCGGTGCCGATGCATCGGCGCGCAGGCTGACCGCACTGGGTGCTCTGGCAGCGCTCAAGAAGACGCCGCATCCGGCCATTATTCTCACCACGGCCAATGCGGTACTGCAAAAACTGCCGCCGCAGGCAGCCATTGCCGAACAGGTGATTTCGGCGCGTCCCGGCAACCAGCTCGACATGAACGATCTGGCTTCCCGGCTTGAGCGCAATGGTTTCGAGCGCGTTTCCACCGTGCGCGATATTGGCGAATTCGCCGTGCGTGGCGGTATCCTCGATCTTTACGCGCCGGGCGCCGAAGAACCTCTGCGGTTGGATTTTTTCGGCGATACGCTGGAAACGATCCGCGCTTTCGATCCCGCATCGCAGCGCACGACGGGAACGCGCAAGGAATTCGTGCTGCAGCCGATGAGCGAAATCACGCTCTCGACCGATATGATCAGCCGGTTCCGGAAAAATTACGTGGCGATGTTTGGCGCGCCGCAACGTGACGATGCGCTTTATCAGGCGATCAGCGAGGGCCGTCGCTTTGCCGGTATGGAACACTGGCTGCCGCTGTTCTACGATCATCTGGAAACGGTTTTCGACCATGCGGGCGACATGCCGGTGGTGTTCGACCATCTGGTGCACGAAGCGCTGACCGAGCGTCACACCATGGTCGTGGACCATTATGAGGCGCGGCTGCGTCAGGCTGAAGGCAAGGAAGCAGGCAGCGACGCCGTACCCTATAAGCCGGTCAAGCCGGAAACCCTCTATCTCACGCCGCAAGCGGTCGAAGATGCGGTGCAGGCGGGCGGACTTCGCATCGACCTTACGCCCTTCGGCACACCGGACGTATCGAACCGCACCATTGTTCACGCCGACGCCCAAAAGGGCCGCAACTTCGCCGAGGAACGGGCCGCCACCGACGTGAACCTGTTCGAGGCCGCGGTGAAGCACATTGCCGATCTGCGCGCCTCCGGCAAGAAAGTTCTGGTTGCCGCCTGGACGGAAGGTTCGCTTGACCGTCTGTTGCAGGTTCTCGATGAGCACGGGCTGGAAAAGATCGAGACGGTTGATCGGCTTTCAACCGTCAAGGCGCTGTCTCGCGATAAGGTGACGGCGGCAGTTCTTGCCGTGGAAAGCGGCTTTGATGCCGGTGACCTAGTCGTCGTTGCCGAACAGGATATTCTCGGCGACCGTCTTATCCGCCGTTCCAAGCGCCGCAAGCGTGATCAGGATTTCATCTCGGAAGTGGCGTCGCTGACGGCAGGCGATATTGTCGTCCATGTCGATCACGGCATCGGACGTTTCATCGGCCTCAAGACGATTACCGCAGCGGGCGCACCGCATGATTGTCTTGAACTTCACTATGCAGGCGATGACCGGCTGTTCCTGCCGGTCGAAAATATCGAGCTTCTCTCGCGCTACGGCTCGGAAGGCTCCGACGCGGTTCTCGACAAGCTTGGCGGCGGCGCATGGCAGATGCGCAAGGCCAAGCTCAAGAAGAGACTGCTTGAGATTGCGGGCCATCTGATCCAGATCGCCGCCGAACGTCAGATGCGCGGTGCGCCGGTGATGACGCCGCCCGATGGGCTTTATGCGGAATTCTCCGCTCGCTTCCCTTATGATGAGACCGAAGACCAGATGACGGCCATCGAAGCGGTGGCGGATGATCTGGCTGCAGGCAAGCCGATGGATCGCCTGATCTGCGGCGATGTCGGTTTCGGCAAGACGGAAGTGGCGTTGCGCGCCGCGTTCATCGCAGCACTGAACGGAGTTCAGGTGGCTGTCGTGGTGCCGACCACGCTTTTGTCGCGCCAGCATTTCAAGACTTTCTCCAAGCGTTTCCACGGCCTGCCGATCACCGTTGCCCATGCCTCGCGGCTGGTTGGCACCAAGGAACTGGCCGCCACCAAGAAAGGTCTGGAAGAAGGCACGGTCGATATTGTCGTCGGCACCCATGCGCTGCTCGGCAACTCGATCAAGTTCAAGAATCTCGGCCTGCTCATCATCGATGAGGAGCAGCATTTCGGTGTCAAGCATAAGGAACGGCTCAAGGAGCTGAAATCCGATGTGCATGTGCTGACGCTTTCGGCAACGCCGATCCCGCGCACCTTGCAGCTTGCGCTGACTGGCGTGCGCGAACTCTCGCTCATCACCACGCCGCCGGTGGATCGCATGGCGGTCCGCACCTTCGTTTCGCCATTCGATCCGCTCGTTATTCGCGAAACGCTGCTGCGCGAGCGCTATCGCGGCGGTCAGAGTTTCTATGTCTGTCCGCGTATTTCCGATCTGGGCGATATCGAAGAATTCCTGAAAGAGCATGTGCCGGAACTGAAGGTCGCCGTGGCGCATGGCCAGATGGCGCCGGGCGTGCTCGACGATATCATGAACGCCTTTTATGACGGTCAGTACGACGTGCTTCTTTCCACGACCATTGTGGAATCCGGCCTCGATATTCCGACCGCGAACACCATGATCGTGCATCGCGCCGATATGTTCGGCCTGGCGCAGCTTTATCAGCTACGCGGGCGCGTGGGTCGTTCCAAGCAGCGCGCCTTCGCGCTCTTCACGCTTCCGGCGGGCAAGATGCTGACACAGATGGCGGAACGTCGCCTCAAGGTGCTGCAATCGCTGGATACGCTTGGCGCAGGCTTCCAGCTTGCCAGCCACGACATGGATATTCGCGGCGCGGGCAATCTGCTGGGCGAGGAACAGTCTGGCCACATCAAGGAAGTCGGTTTCGAGCTTTACCAGCAGATGCTGGAAGAAGCCGTTGCGACGCTCAAGGGTTCCGGCGAGGTGGAAGACAGCCAATGGTCGCCACAGATCGCCATTGGCACGGCGGTCATGATCCCCGAATCCTATGTGCCCGATCTGCAGTTGCGCCTTGGCCTTTATCGCCGTCTTGCCGATCTGGAAGAGCCGCAGGATATCGACGCCTTCGGTGCGGAACTCATCGACCGCTTCGGTCCGATGCCGGAAGAAGTGCAGCATCTGCTCAAGATCGTCTATATCAAGGCGCTGTGCCGTCGCGCTAATGTTGAAAAGCTGGATGCCGGTCCGAAGGGCGTCGTCATCCAGTTCCGTCATGCAACGTTCAACAATCCGGTTGGTCTGGTGAAGATGATCGGCGAGCAGGGCTCCATGGCTAAGATCAGGCCGGATCAGAGCATCGTATTCATCCGCGATTGGGCGACGCCAGAAAAACGCCTCAACGGTTCCGCCGTCATCATGACGCAACTGGCGAAGATTGCGGCGGGTTAACCCGCCGCTTCGCTTCTTTTAGCGATCCTCCGAAATCCCTGGCTCAAAGCCTTCCGCCGTCTGGCGAATGGCATCGGCCAGAACATCGGCGTTTTGTGCGCCCATGACGGCATATTTCTGATCGATGATGAAGCAGGGCACGCCGCGCACGCCGATACGGTTGGCGGTGTCGATTTCCTCGCGGATCGTGGCCTTGTCGGCGTCGCTTTCCAGAAGACGGGCGACAACGGCTGCATCCATGCCGACGCTAGCTGCCGCATCGACCAGCACTTCATGGTCGCCAATATCCTGTCCCTGCTCAAAATAGAGCGAGAACAGAGTGCCGACGAGCTTGTTCTGCGTGTCGGGTGCGGCCTGTGCCGCCCAGTGGATCAAACGATGCGCATCGAGCGTGTTGGGCGCGCGAGTGATGGCTTCGAAATCGAAGACAATGCCGTTTTCTTCGCCAAGCTCCGTCAGTTGCTTATGAATGTCATCGATCTTAGAGCTGTTGCCGAATTTCTCGCGCATATAGGCCTGCCGGTCCTTGCCTTGCGGCGGCAGTGTCGGATCGAGCTGAAACGGACGCCAGCGAATTTCAGCTTCCACATCGGGTAGCATGGCGAGCGCATTTTCAAGCCGCTTGCGTCCGAGGAAACACCACGGACAGACGACATCCGATACAACATCGATGGTGATTTTCTTTTCGCTCATGCGGGATGCTCCGTGTGGTTGCGGGAGGCACGCCTCCCGCATCGATATGCATATTATAGGAAATGGATTTAGGGCGAATTACGACCTTATCAAACAGAACTCAAGGCTGAGCGCGCCACCATGTCGGTAGCTGAAAGCCATAGAGCGCTGTTTTTGCAGGATGTTCGATCCGGTCCCAGCGTGCCACCCACTGATAAGGGAGGTGATACAGAGGAATATAATAATCGCCCGATAGCAATATCCGGTCGAGCGCACGCACCGCACTGACGAAATCAGCACGCGTGCGCGCGGCGAGCAGCGCATCAATCATCGCATCGACGGCGGGATCGGCCACGCCTGGATAATTGAAGCTGCCTTGCGCATCACGCGACGCCGCGCCCCAGCGCATCCACTGCTCATTGCCGGGCGACAGCGAACTGGACAGAGCGCCGAGGATCATGTCGTAATCGAAGGTCTGGAGCCGTTGCTGATATTGTGCGTCATCAGCAGTGCGGATATCCACCGTAATGCCGAGCCGGGCCAGATTGCGCTTATAGGCAAGCCCGATCTTCTCTTCTTCCGCCGAGCGCGTCATGATTTCAAATTGCAGCGGCTTGCCGGTGGAATCGACGGCCAGCCCATTGTGGAACTGGAAACCGGCTTCCATCAGAAGATCATAGGCCTGTTTGGCGGGCGTCCGGTCATGGCCGGTGCCGTCGGTGACGGGCACATGCCATGTACCATTCATCACATCTTCACGCACCGCATCGGGATAGGGTGCCAGAAGTTCCCTTTCACGGGCATCGGCGGGTTTGCCGACGGAAGAAAGCTCGGAGCCTTCCCAAAAACTCTGGGTGCGCTTGTACTGGCCTGCAAACAAATTGCGGTTCGCCCATTCAAAGTCGAACAGCAATCCAAGCGCCTGCCGCACGCGACGGTCTGCGAAGATCGGACGACGCGTGTTGAACACGAAGCCCAGCATGTTCGCGGGCGTACCCTTTTCGAAGCTCTCCTTGATGACTTTGCCTTGCTGCACAGCCGGAAAATCATAGGATTTTTCCCACCGCGTCGGATTGCCCTCGATGAAAACATCGAGCAGTCCTTTTTTGAAGGATTCAAACAGGGAGGTTTCGTTGCGATAATATTCGATCGTCAGCGTGTCGAAATTGTCCGTGCCACGCTTGGACGGAATGTCCTTGGCCCAATAATCCGGGTTGCGCTTATAGATGATGCGCTGGCCGGGCTGCACGCCGGACACCAGATAGGGACCGCTGCCGAGCGGCGGCTTCAGTGTGGAATTACCGAAGGTCGCCGGATCGGTTGCGTGTTTCGGAAGAACCGGCATCACCGACGCGATCAGCATCGGAAACTCGCGGTCCGACTTGTCGTTGAAGTTGAAACGCACCGAGCGCTCGCCAGTCTTCTCGATCTTGTCGATCCGGCTCATTCGGTTGTTGAAAGGGGGACGGCCCTTTTCGGTGAGAATTTGATAGGTGAAGATAATATCATCCACCGTCACTGGCTGCCCGTCCGACCATTTGGCCTTCGGGTTCAGCGTGAATTCCACCCATTTCCGTTCGGGGTCTATGGCGACTTTTTCCGCAAGCAGCGGGTAGAGCGTGAAAGGTTCATCGCGTGAGCGCTGCATCAATGTCTCAAACACGAGATTGCCGAACTCACCATCGCCGAACAGGCCGCGCGCAGTTGTGCGCATGCTTTTGAGCACGAATGGATTGAGGCTGTCGAACGTGCCGACAACACCGATGGTCAGCTTGCCGCCCTTGGGCGCATCAGGATTGGCATAGCGAAAATGCGTAAAGTCGGCAGGAAGCGCCACGTCTCCATGCATGGAGAGAGCATAATCGGGCGCAGCTGCTGTTTCGGCCTGCGCCATACGCGCACCGATTCCCGTCATCGAGACGACCATAGCCGCCGGAAGCCCTAATCTGAGCCCCCGCGTGATTGCCAGCAGGAATTTTCTGCGCAAATGAGCGATCGATCCGTTCAACTTCATTCGTCCATTGTAAGTAAGCGTGAGGCGCTTGTTTTTCAGGAAATACGAAATAGCATTGATTCGTTAGGCGAAATTATCATGATCCTATAATATATAGGTATTTTGGGCGTGTTCCGCGCGTTACAGTACAAATGAAAATGGTGATTTTACGGGATTCCGAGCCTTCCAGATGGAAACTGGTCTGGATTCGCGCCCGCAGTCGTTGTAACACCGCCCCGGAATAGGATTGAAGAGTCCTAAAGGTCACGCTGTTGCCGCATTTTCAAACCAGTGACGGTCTATCGCTGACTAACCAGAATACGGGAACTACAGATCAGAGCGTTGAAAGGAACCTGTTGATCATGTCCAGCACGAAGACAATCGCTGCCACATCGGCCATCGCTGGCGCGTTCGCCTTGCTTGCCTCCGCAACGATGCCTGCATCGGCGCAGCAGCCGCCGCAGGGTTGGTTCAAGGTCTGCTCGAAGCAGGAAGATAACGACATCTGCAACACGCAGAACATCATCACTGCCGATTCCGGCCAGTTGCTGACCGCCGTTAACCTCATCGAGATCAAGGGCAAGATCAATCGCAAGATTTTCCAGGTCACCGTGCCGATTGGCCGCCTGATTCCGGCTGGCGTTGGCATGCAGATCGACAACAACAAAGCGGTAAAGCTTGAATACGGCATCTGCTTCCCTGATCGCTGCATCGCAGAAGCACCGCTGAACGATGATCTGATCAAGGCTCTCCAGAAGGGCGGCAAGCTGACTCTGACCTCGGTCAATTATCAGAACAAGCCGAACCCGATCCCGGTTGCCCTGACCGGCTTCTCGCAGGCTCTCACCGGCCCGGCTCTGAAGCAGTCGGAACTGGAAGACCGCCAGAAGGAACTTCAGGACGCCGTCCAGAAGAAGCAGAAAGATTTCGAAGCCAAGATGAAGGCTGAACAGGAAAAAGCCAAGGGCGCTGCCAACTAATCGGCAAAACCATGGTCATAATAAAAGGGCGCTTTTCAGCGCCCTTTTTCTTTGAACTATCGCTTTAAAAGGTGAGGACAACTTAGTGCGCGTGCTGCGATTTCACCCGATAGGTGCCGTTGTCGAGTCGGTCGAAAATCTCGTCGATCTGCGGATGGCGCAAAGGCTCGCCACTGACGTCGGGCAGCAGATTCTGCTCGGACACATAGGCCACATATTCAGATTCAGCGTTTTCCGCGAAGAGATGATAGAAGGGCTGGTCGCGCTGAGGACGTGCGTCCTCCGGTATGGACTCATACCATTCTTCCGTATTTGCGAATTCGGGGTCCACGTCGAAGATAACGCCTCTGAACGGGAACAGCCGGTGTTTCACCACCTGGCCGATTTGGAATTTCGCGTGTTTTATCTGTGTCATACCCATGAGACGTTATGTAGTTCACCGTCCGCCAAATTAAAGCGGTCGTGAAACATGAAGTTTTTGAGGGAAGCCTTTATTTGCTGGCGTTGTCGCGTTGACGGTCTGCCAGCTTGGGAAGTTTGGGGAGAAAATGCGTAAAGCCGCTGCCGGGGCGCAGGCCTTCCCGCATGAAGAATGACCGCAACGGCGCGAAGGATCGCAGCATTTCCAACCCGACGCCGCGCGCGATCTGCGCGGGTAGCATGGGCGACAGAAGCGAGCGGTTGAGCGCATCGACCGAGCCGGTTCGGGCCAGAATATCTGGACGGCGTGCGCGGTCATAAGCGCGGATCACACGACCAGAACCTGGATCGACAGGGTCGCTTTCGATGGCCTTTACCAGCGTTTCCACGTCGCGTGTGCCGAGATTAAGCCCTTGTGCACCGATGGGTGGGAAAACATGGGCTGCTTCGCCAATCAGGATGGTTCGCTTGGCTGCAAATGCGTTTGGCACCAGCCCGGACAGAGGCCAGCCCTGCGGGCGCACGTCGATTTCGATCCGGCCGAGCATCGACTGCATCATCTCCTCGACCTGTGCGGCCAGAGCCTGATCGTCCAGCGTGAGCAAGGTTTCGGCGCGTTCCGGGTTCACCACCCACACAAGGCTCGAACGCTTGCCTTTCAGTGGAACCTGCGTGAACGGGCCGTGCTCGGTATGAAATTCTGTCGAGATGTTTTCGTGGCTGATGCTGTGGGCGAAGGATAAGACAACAGCGGTTTGTGGATAGTTCCAGCGGCGCGCGCGGATGCCTGCGGCTTCGCGTGCCCCGGAATTGCGCCCATCAGCGGCTACCAGCAGGCGGGCATGAAGGGTGTCGCCACCCGCCAATGTCACCGTTACATGGTCGCCATTGGGGCGATATTCGATAGCCGACGCCGTGTTGCGCTCGATATTGGCGCTCTCGGCCACAGCTTCGGCAAGCTTCGCGTTGAGAACGGCATTGGGGATATTATAGCCAAATGCCTCTTCGCCGATTTCACCGGCGCGGAAGGTGACTGTCGGGCTGCGGACAAGGCGCTGGGTCGCATCGACAATGCGCATGGAGGCGAGCGGTGCGGCTTCCGGCTGGATGGACGACCAGACGCCGATCTGTTCGAGAAAACGGATGGCGGGCATCATCAGCGCCGTCGTGCGGCGGTCGCCCTTGTCCGTTTCGGGTCCCAGAAGGATGGTGCGATAGCCCTTCGCGCCAAGCGCCAGCGCGGCCATCATGCCAGCAGGGCCGCCGCCGCTGATCACGATGTCAGTCATTGGCTTGTTCGCAACCAGATCGTTCATTCGCTTCATCCTTCGTCGGGACGTGTCGGCCAGAAGTGCAGCTATGAAGATGATTCTTCCGTGCCGTTCTCAAGCAGCACTTAGACCGAAATGTCGGCAAAGGCCATTCTTCCGTGGAATTAAGGCTGATTTGCCTCATGCCTTACTTGCTCTTTTGAGCTTATTCGGGGAAAGCTTCCACTAAGAACACGGCTTTTCTGGGATAGATCACGTCAGGATCCAACAGAACAGTTGGGGCGTCAGTTTGTTTGGTGTAAACGCCCACGATGAGCCTAAGGTAAGCCCAAGGTGAGCCAAGGCGAGATTTGAAATAAAATCGCTGTATCTTCTGCGGAAACTGCGCGGCGACAAAACGGAATGGCGAACAGCGTGAAAACCAAACTGACCGGAAAACTCAAAGCCAAGAAAGTCACCGCGCCGCAAGCCAAGGCGTTTTCTGTCCATTTGCTGACGGCATCGGGGTCGTTTCTGGCTTTTCTGTCCATCGTCGCGGCCAGCGACGGGCGATATACGGCGATGTGGTGGTGGCTTGGCCTCGCGCTGTTCGTAGATGGCATCGACGGGCCAATCGCGCGCAAGCTCGAAGTCAAATATGTGTTGCCCAACTGGTCGGGTGAACTGCTCGACAACATCATCGACTATGTCACCTACGTCCTGATCCCTGCTTTTGCCTTGTATCAGAGCGGCTTTATGGGGACGAACCTCTCCTTCATATCCGGCGCGATCATCGTCGTGTCGAGCGCGATCTATTATGCCGATACCGGCATGAAGACGAAGGAGAACTTCTTCAAGGGCTTCCCTGTGGTGTGGAACATGGTGGTCTTCACCCTCTTCATCGTCAGGCCGGGAGAATGGGTGGCGTTCGGCACCGTGGTTGCATCGGCGATCCTGTCCTTCCTGCCGATCAACTTCCTGCATCCGGTGCGCGTTGTGCGCCTGCGCCCGATCAATCTCACGGTGTTTCTGCTCTGGTGCGCCTTTGGTGCGATCGCGCTTTATTATACGCTGGATGCGCCGCTCTGGGTGCGCGTGGGCATTTCCGTGACCGGGCTCTATATCTATTTCATTGGCGCAGTGATGCAGTTCTTCCCCGGCCTTGGGCGCACCGCCGCCGTTATTGAGGCCGAGAAAGTTGCAGCTGCAAAAAAGAGCGGAGACGTATGATGATCAATGCCATTCGCGTTCATCAGACCGGCGGGCCTGAAGTTCTGAACTATGAGCAGATCGAAATCGGTGAGCCGGGGCCGGGTGAAGCGAAGGTTCGCCATGAAGCCGTCGGCCTCAATTTCATCGACGTTTATTTCCGCACGGGTCTCTACAAGGCAGCGCAAATGCCGTTCACGCCCGGCAATGAAGGTGCTGGCACGGTTATTGCCGTTGGTGCCGGTGTTGACAATGTGAAGGTGGGTGACCGCGTCGCTTATGTGGCAACGCCGGGTTCCTATGCCGACGAGCGCATTTTGCCTGCCGACCGTCTGGTGATCGTGCCGGAAAGCATTGATCTCAAAACTGCCGCTTCCATGATGCTGAAGGGCATGACGGCGCAATATCTGTTGCGGCGCACTTTCCGGGTTGAAGCTGGACAGACGATCCTTTTTCATGCGGCGGCTGGCGGTGTCGGCCTGATCGCAGGGCAGTGGGCCAAGCATCTTGGCGCAACGGTTATCGGCACAGCCGGATCGCCAGACAAGATCGCGCTTGCCAAGCAGCATGGCTATGACCATGTCATTAATTACCGCACGGAAAATTTCGCCGAAAGAGTGCGTGAACTGACCAATGGCGCAGGCGTGGACGTGGTTTACGACTCTGTCGGTCGCGATACCTATATGGGATCGCTGGATGTCCTGAAGCCGCTCGGCATGTTCGCCTGTTTCGGCCAGTCTTCGGGCGTCATTCCGCCGTTTGATCTTGGGCTTCTGGCGCAGAAAGGGTCGCTCTTCGCAACCCGTCCGACATTGTTCAACTATGTCGCCAAGCGTTCCGACCTCGAAAAGACCGCAGCCGAGCTTTTCGACGTGGTGGGCAGCGGTGCGGTGAAGATCGAGATCAACCAGACCTATGCGCTCAAAGACGCCCGCAAGGCGCATGAGGAACTGGAAGCGCGCAAGACCACCGGAACCAGTATTTTACTCCCGTAATGTTGTCTGATTGACCTTGTTTTCGCGGCGCGAGTGAGGGGTAACCTATCGCCGATGTGCATATGTTAGGCAGAGCCTGCTTTTGCTCTTTTCAAGTGCAAAATTGCTGCTAAGGTCTTTCAAAAATACATTTGGGGAATAATGTCAGCCAATTTATCCGACCGGCCTCTTCTGGATGTCCGCCGGCTCACGAAACTATTTGGGCAGCTCAGAGCTTGCGATGGGGTTGATCTCACCATTGCCAAGGGCGAAATTCACGCGCTTCTGGGCGAGAACGGCGCTGGAAAATCCACTTTCGTCAAGATGCTGTTCGGTGCGCTGCAACCGCTTGAAGGCGAAATCTTCTGGAAGGGCCAGAGCGTCGTCATTGGCGAACCTGCCGCTGCAAGAAAGCTCGGCATCGGCATGGTTTTTCAGCATTTTTCGCTTTTCGACTCGCTGACTGCCGCTGAAAATATCGCTCTCTCGCTGGATAGCGCTCTGTCGCTGTCCGATGTGGCAAAACGGGCCAGCGAAGTGGGCAAGACCTATGGCTTGCCGGTCGATCCGCAGGCCCATGTCGGCGACCTTTCGGTCGGCGAGCGCCAGCGCATCGAAATCGTGCGTTGTCTGTTGCAGGAACCGGACCTGATCATTCTGGACGAACCGACCTCGGTTCTCACGCCGCAGGAAGCCGACCGCCTGTTTGAAACACTGGAACGGCTGAAGGCAGAAGGCAAATCCATTCTCTATATCAGTCATCGTCTGGAAGAGGTGAAGCGCCTCTGCGACCGCGCAACGGTGTTGCGCCACGGCAAGGTGGTCGGGCATTGCGATCCGCGCAAGGAAACGGCGGCGTCGCTCGCCCGCATGATGGTTGGCAACGACATCAAGGTGGTGGCGCGCAGCCCGATGGATGCTCCGGCGACGCGCGCTGAAGCGCTGTTTGAGATCAAGTCTTTGTCGCAGCCGCCACGGGGACCGTTTTCCACGGCGCTGAACAATATCTCGCTTTCGGTGGCGGCTGGCGAAGTTGTCGGCATTGCGGGCGTTGCGGGCAACGGGCAGGGCGAATTCTTCGAAGCCATTTCCGGCGAGGTGCTGCAATCGGCTGCATCGACTGTGCGTATTCGAGGCAAGGATGCAGGCAGGCTCGGCATCAGCGAACGGCGCATGATGGGGGCGGCTTTCGTGCCGGAAGAGCGGCTCGGCCATGGTGCGGTGCCATCATTGCCACTGACGGACAATCTGTTTCTGTCGCGCTACAAGACCGATGCGAAAGCGTTCCTGCGCGGCGGCGCGTTAAAGTTGATCGCCGAAAGCGCACTGTATTCCGCTGCGCGACGCATTATTGAGCGGATGGATGTGCGCAAAAGCGCAGAAAACCCGCCAGCTTCGGCACTGTCCGGCGGCAATCTGCAAAAATTCATCATTGGTCGCGAACTTGATCGTTCGCCATCGGTCATGGTCGTCAACCAGCCGACATGGGGTGTCGATGCGGGTGCTGCGGCCCATATCCGGCAGGCTCTTGTGGACCTTGCGCGATCGGGCTCTGCCGTTCTTGTCATTAGCCAGGATCTCGATGAACTCTTCGAAATTAGTGACCGGATAGCGGTCATGAATCACGGTCAGCTTTCCGAGCCTATGCCTGTTGCCGAATTGACTCTTGAAAAGATCGGCCTGCTGATGGGCGGCATTTCCGGTGAAGCAGAGATGGGTGCGGCCTGATGCGGATCGAACTCGTCAAACGCCACCAGCCGTCGAAGCTTTTCAGCGCCTTGTCGCCCTTGCTGGCTCTGTCGCTCACTTTCATATTCGGCGGGCTCGCCTTCGCATTGATGGGCAAGGACCCGTTCAATGCGCTTTATGTGTTCTTCGTCGAACCTTTGTTCGATATCTGGTCGTGGCATGAATTGCTGGTCAAGGCCGCGCCGCTGATCCTGATCGCGGTGGGTCTGTGTGTCTGCTTCCTGTCAAACAACTGGAATATCGGTGCTGAAGGGCAGTTCATTATGGGGGCCGTCGCCGGTTCCATTCTGCCGGTGATGTTCCCGGACCTTCAGTCATGGCTCGTTCTGCCGCTGATGATGCTGATGGGCATGGCGGGCGGTGCTGCCTATGCGTCGGTTCCGGCCTTTCTCAAGGTCCGCTTCAATACCAACGAGATTCTCACCAGCCTGATGCTGGTCTATGTGGCGCAGCTTTTCCTCGATTGGCTGGTGCGCGGACCGTGGCGTAACCCGGAAGGCTATAACTTCCCGGAAACGCGCCAGTTCAATGACAGCGCTATTCTGCCGGAAATCTGGAGTGAATCGGGACGCGCCCATTGGGGCTTCATTCTGGCGCTGATTGCCGCGCTATTGGTCTGGTTCCTGCTCAAGCACACGCTGAAGGGCTTCGAGGTCAAGGTCATCGGCCAAAGCCCGAGGGCAGGGCGCTTCGCGGGCTTCAGTTCCGGCAAACTAGTGTTTTTCGTCTTTGCCGTTTCAGGCGCGCTGGCCGGCCTTGCCGGTATTGCGGAAACATCTGGCGCTATCGGGCAGCTTCGTCCGGTCATTTCACCCGGCTACGGATTCACCGCAATCATCGTCGCGTTTCTCGGGCGTCTGAACCCACTCGGCGCTATCGCTGCAGGCCTTGTGCTGGCGCTGTCCTATCTCGGCGGCGAGGCGGCGCAGGTTGCCATCGGCATTTCAGAAAAATCGGCGCGCGTGTTTCAGGGCATGATCCTGTTCTTTGTGCTGGCCTGTGATACGCTCATTCTCTATCGCATTCGTTTTGTCAGCGCGCGCAAAGCGGGAAAGGCCTGATCCGATGGAACTGACACAGGCCATTCTTCTCACCATCGCCACCGCCGCAACACCGCTGCTGATCGCAGCCATTGGAGAATTGGTGGTTGAACGTTCGGGCGTTCTCAATCTTGGCGTCGAAGGCATGATGCTGATGGGCGCTGTTTCCGGCTTTGCGGCGGCGCAGCTCACCGGCTCGGCATGGCTCGGCCTATTGGCGGGCATAGCCGTTGGAACCCTGTTCTCGGCCATTTTCGGCTTCCTGACGCTCACACTCGTCACCAACCAGGTGGCAACGGGCCTTGCTCTCACTATTCTGGGTATCGGCGCTTCAGCACTGTTGGGCGAAAGCTTTGTTGGTGTTCCGGGTGTCCGGCTCGATGCCATCCACATTCCATATCTCACCGAGATTCCGCTGGTTGGGCGGTTCCTGTTCGGGCAAGACCCGATCTTTTACTTCTCGCTCATGCTGGTTGCAGCAGTGACGTGGTTCCTGTTTCGCACGCGCGCGGGGCTCACCTTGCGCGCCATTGGCGACAGCCACGGTTCCGCCCATGCGCTTGGCGTGCATGTGGTGCGCACACGCTATCTGGCGGTGCTGTTCGGCGGTGCCTGCGCAGGCCTTGCGGGCGCGCAACTCTCGCTCGTCTATGTGCCGCAATGGGTGGAAAACATGACCGCCGGTCGCGGCTGGATCGCTTTGGCGCTCGTCGTTTTTGCGTCGTGGCGACCATGGCGGGTGCTGATCGGGGCTTATCTTTTTGGCGCTGTGACCATCGGCCAGCTGCATGCGCAGGCGCTTGGTTTCGGCCTGCCGTCGCAATTGCTTTCGGCGTTGCCCTATATCGCGACCATCGTGGTGCTGGTCATCATCTCGCGCAACAAGCGCCTGACGATGATGAACACGCCTGCGTCGCTCGGTAAGCCGTTCGTTCCGGACAGATAGGGGTTAAACGCGAACCGGTTCCCACGACAGGACGGTTTCGTTTTTATAGGGTGCAAACAAGGAGTGCAGGGACCATGAAAAAGACGCTTATGGCCATCGCCACCGCTGCCAGCTTTATGCTCGGCGGCGCGGCGCATGCAGAAGACAAACTCAAAGTGGGCTTCATCTATATCGGACCTCCGGGCGACTTCGGCTGGACCTATCAGCATGATCAGGCGCGCAAGGAACTGGTCGAAGCGCTGGGCGACAAGATCGAGACCACCTTTCTTGAAAACGTGCCGGAAGGTGCTGACGCCGAGCGTTCCATCGAACGTCTGGCGCGCGCTGGCAATCAGCTGATTTTCACGACCTCGTTCGGCTATATGGACCCGACCGTCAAGGTCGCCAAGAAGTTCCCGAAGGTGAAGTTCGAGCATGCGACCGGCTATAAGACCGCCGACAACATGTCAGCCTATAATGCGCGCTTCTATGAAGGCCGTTATGTGCAGGGCGTGATCGCCGCCAAGATGTCGACCAAGGGCGTTGCCGGTTACATCGCCTCAGTGCCGGTTCCGGAAGTCGTGCAGGGCATCAATGCCTTTATGCTCGGCGCACAGTCGATCAATCCTGAATTCAAGGTCAAGGTAATCTGGGTCAATTCCTGGTTCGATCCGGGCAAGGAAGCTGATGCCGCCAAGGCTCTGATCGATCAGGGCGTGGACATCATCACTCAGCACACCGATTCCACCGCTGCCATTCAGGTGGCGCATGATCGCGGCATCAAGGCTTTTGGTCAGGCTTCGGACATGATCAAGTTCGCCCCCGACACGCAGCTTACGGCAGTCGTGGACGAATGGGGTCCATACTATATCGACCGCACCAAGGCTGTTCTCGACGGCAGCTGGAAGAGCCAGAATGTCTGGTGGGGCATGAAGGAAGGCCTCGTCAAGATGGCGCCTTACACCAACATGCCGGATGACGTGAAGAAACTGGCCGAGGAAACCGAAGCCAAGATCAAGTCTGGCGAACTGAAGCCTTTCACCGGCCCGATCAAGAAGCAGGACGGTTCGGAATGGCTGAAGGCTGGCGAACAGGCCGACGACAAGACCCTGCTTGGCCTGAATTTCTACGTCGCTGGCGTGGACGACAAGCTCCCGCAGTAAGCATCGTTCACAGGCAAAAAAGAAGGGCGCCTCAAGCGCCCTTTTTCTTTATTATAAGCTTTTTACAGAGCTTTCCTAAAGCGACAGTTTAAAGCCTTCATGACTGTCGGTGAAACCAAGCGACTGATAAAAACGCAGCGCATCGGAACGGGATTTGTCCGTGGTGAGCTGCACCAGCCCGCAGCCCCGTTCGCGGCATTTCTCAATGGCCCATTCGATCATCTGACGACCGATACCGCCGCCGCGAATATCGCTCGCTATACGCACACTTTCGATCTGGCCGCGCCATTGGCCCAGGCGAGACAGGCCCGGAATGAAGCTCAGCTGCATGCAGCCAATGATCCGCCCGTCATGCTCGACCACGGCCAGAAACTGGTTCGGATCGGCATCGATGGCTGCGAAGGCATTCCGATATTCGTCGCGCAATGGCAGGCTGGCGTCTTCGCGCTTTGCGCCAAGCGCGTCATCGGCAAGCATGGCGACGATAGCCGCCACATCTGCCGATGTTGCTTTTCTGATGGCAATGGCAGCCGGAGCCACCATCAGACCGCAATGCCGTGCAGATCGTAGGCGTCGCTCGCTTCGATCTTTACAGTCACAATATCGCCGACGCGCAGCGGTCGGCGCGACTGGATATGCACGCTACCGTCGATTTCGGGTGCGTCATAGCGGGTGCGGCCCTTGGCAACGGTGCCGTTTGCCTCGTCAATAATGACCGGCAGACGCTTGCCGACCTTCTTCTTGAGAAGATTGGTGGATATCTGCTGTTGCTTAGCCATGAAACGATGCCAGCGGGCTTCCTTGATTTCTTCCGGCACCTGCTCAAGACCAAGATCATTGGCCTTTGCACCCTTGACCGGCTCATATTTGAAGCAGCCCGCGCGTTCGATCTTGGCCTCGTCGAGCCAGTCGAGCAGCAGCTGGAAATCCTCTTCCGTTTCACCCGGATAGCCGACAATAAAGGTCGAGCGCACCGCCAGATCAGGGCAGGTTTCACGCCATGCCTGAATGCGGCGCGAGGTCTTTTCCTGATGGGCTGGGCGGCGCATGTTTTTCAGAACCGCAGGCGAAGCATGCTGGAACGGAATATCGAGGTAAGGCAGGATTTTGCCCTCCGCCATCAGCGGAATGACTTCGTCGACGTGCGGGTAGGGATAGACATAGTGCATGCGCACCCATACGCCCATGTCGCCCAGCTCTCGTGACAAATCGAGGAACTTGGTGCGGACCGTACGGTCCTGCCACATAGCTTCCTGATACTTGATGTCGAGGCCGTAGGCGCTCGTATCCTGAGAGATAACAAGGATTTCCTTGACCCCGGCGCTCACCAGCTTCTCGGCCTCGCGCAGCACCTGATCAATCGGGCGCGAGACGAGATCGCCGCGCAGCGCCGGAATGATGCAGAAAGAGCAGCGGTTCGAGCAGCCTTCCGAAATTTTCAGATAGGCATAATGGCGCGGCGTGAGCTTCACACCCTGCGGCGGCACCAGATCAACGAACGGATCATGCGCGGGCGGGGCAGCTTCGTGCACGGCACTCATGACGCTTTCATAGGCCTGTGGGCCGGTGATGGCGAGAACATTCGGGTGACGTTCGCGAATGACCTCCGGTTCGGCACCCAGGCAGCCGGTGACGATCACCTTGCCGTTTTCGTTGAGAGCGAGGCCGATGGCATCAAGCGACTCATCGCGGGCAGAATCGAGAAAGCCGCAGGTGTTGACGATCACCAGATCGGCGCCGTCATGCTTGCGGGAGATTTCATAGCCTTCCGAGCGGAGGCTGGTGATGATGCGTTCGGAATCAACCAGCGCCTTCGGGCAGCCAAGTGAAACGAAACTGACGCGCGGTGCGCTCATTGGGGGAAACCTTGCAAATTTCGGAAATTGCGCGCGCAATACCACGACCAAGGGGCCAAGGTAAAGCTTGGATGCCGGGTAGTGTTGCCGCAGCCAGGGCCGCAGCATCGAAAAGCGGCGGGTTGTTATAGGCAATAAAAAAACCGGGACTCGAGGTCCCGGTTTCATAACATCCTGTGAAACAGGCTTATTCGGCAGCGTCGGCGGGAGCAGCGTTCAGCAGGCCGTAGCGTTCTTCACCGATCTTGGACAGCAGGTCGAGCTGGGTTTCGAGGAAGTCGATATGACCTTCTTCATCCGCCAGAAGCTCGTCGAAAAGCTGCTTGGAAACGTAGTCGCCAAGCTCGTCGCAGATTTCGCGCGACTTCTTGTAGGAAGCACGAGCGTCATATTCACCGGCAAGATCGGCTTCCAGAACTTCCTTGACGTTCTGGCCGATGCGCAGCGGTGCGAGAGTCTGCAGGTTTGGGTGACCTTCGAGGAAGATGATGCGGTCGATGATCTTGTCAGCGTGATGCATCTCTTCGATGGATTCTTCACGCTCTTTCTTGGCAAGACGCGTGAAACCCCAGTCGTTCAGCAGGCGGTAGTGCAGCCAATACTGGTTGACGGCGCCGAGCTCGAGAAACAGAGCCTCGTTAAGCCGCTCGATGACCTTTGGTTCGCCTTTCATTCCATGAACTCCCGAATTTGTCGCGTAGAGAACGTACACGATCCATGAACTGGATAACGTTTTCGTCCATTTGGTTGTGACGAAGATGATACTCTTCAGTCACCCTTATGATCGTTTCTACGACGTTTGGGAAGCAGCCGCAGCAGCGGCCGCGCTTGGACATGGCATTATAGACGGTGCCGGGGACGATAAGCTGCCAGCAGTCCTGATCGAGAAGTTCGATCACAACTGCTTCGATATCTTTATCTGTGATGACGTTACAGCTACAAACTAGCATGAGATGGATACTCCCATGCCGTTTTGCCAGTAAAAACCCGACGCGGAATGCGAAAAACGGAGGAAGTTTACCTGATTGCCCGGTACTTCTACTTCAAGATTGCCGCAGGAAACGCGCAGCGTTATTTTACTGGTGGCGCAAGGCCAAGATGAACCGGACAATGGTTCCTCCAATTGCAAGGGTTAAAGGCCCGAACATTAAAGGTCTATTTCGACGGTCTGTTAAACTCGCCAAACTAGGTCAGGTTATGGCTGGCGAGCGGGGTGTCTGTCAAATTCTATGTTTTTGAAATGTTCTAAAAAACAATAACTTAGAATCATTCTAAATATGAGTTAACTACCCATGTTTAAACACTAATTATCTGTTAAAATGCTCTATCTGCAACGGCGTTGAAGCTATACCGATAGAGGCTGTGCCATTTCGCCGCACCCATGTGGAAAAGGTGGGCGTGGCAATGGCTTGAAGCGTAATCCGATGGCTTTTTCGAATTTGACGTTTGAAACAGCTTATGTGTCAGCCGGGATTAAAACGCCAAATTCAATCCACTAGGCGCCTTCGACGGCGCTGAAGCCTTCAAACTGCGGTGGGCCAAGATAGAGAGGCTTGTTGGTTCCGGCATTGCGATGCGCTTCGCGGAACTGTTCCGACTTGGTCCAGAAGACAAAGTCTTCGCGGCTGCGCCAGACCGTATGGGAAGCATAGAGCGTATAGCCTTCTTCCTCATTGGTTGCGCCGCGCAGCAGGTGGAACGTTTCGAAGCCCGGCAGCTCGGAAAGCGTGGAATCGCGGTTTTTCCAGACGGCTTCGAAATCGGCTTCGCTGCCGACACGCACCTTGAAGCGATTCATGGCTATGAACATGGCTCATCCTTTTCCATTGGGTTTGGACTGGCTTTAGATCGACTATATGGGTTTTCGGGCCGGCATGGCCAGAAAACTGAATTCGAATTTCAGGCGCGTGCGGGGTCAAGGCCGCACGCGCCGTGTCGCATCTCGGGATCAGAAGGCCACAGCCGCGGTCAGAAGGTGGGCCGGTCTTCACAGATGCGACGGTTAAAGCGGGCGATCAGGCGCCCGCCATGGTCAGAACTGGAACTGTGTCGCCATGAGGAACGTACGGCCCTGACCGGAGCCGGATGTGCTCAGGAATGGCGTATAGCTCTTGTCGAACAGGTTATTGACCTTCAAAGTCAGATCGACGTTCTCGGTGAACTTGTAATTGGCGAACACATCCACGAGGCCATAGCTGTCGGACTGGGTAACGCCGGTGTAACCGACGGTATCGCCGCCCGAAACATAGGAGTAGCGACCGCCAACCGTCAGCTTGCGTTCGAGGAAACGCGCACCACCGCTAACCGAGAAGACATCATCCGGCATGTACTGACCTGCACCGAGACCTGGGGTCTGCGCTGGAAGATCCGACTTCGAGTGGGTATAGGTGATGCCGCCGAAGGCCATGCCTGCGTCATACATCGCTTCGAGTTCGAAGCCGCGCACCTGCGAAGTGCCGTCGACATTGACGAACTGGTACTTGCGATAGGTCGGGTTGAACGTGGACGTGATGTAGTCCTCGACATCCATGTCGTAATAATCGGCCTTCAGACGCAGCGAGTCTCCGGCAAGAAACAGATCGTCTTTCTTGAGGTTGACGCCGATTTCCCAACCCTTCTGGGTTTCAGGCAATAGGGTCGGATTCGGCAGGAAGCTGACGCTTGTCGAGCCGGGATGGTTGCCGCCCAACATGGTTTCCTGCAGCGTTGGCGAACGCATGCTCTGGGAATAGGTCACGTATGGCTGCAACCAGTCGGTCGCGTTGATCGCCAGCGTGATTTTCGGATCGAGGCGCTGCTTGGAAATATCGACGTCGTAGAGGCCGCCGTCACCGAAATTGGCAAGGCCGGTATCGGCGCTGCCAGAAGTGTTGAAGAAGTCGTAGCGCAGGCCGGCGATCAGGTCGACAATGCCGTAGCTGAAGGTGGTTTCGGAGAAGACTGCGCCGTTGCTGCTGCGTCCGTCGACTGGATTGACGCCGGAATTGTCGCCCGAAATGTTGTCGCGGAAATATTCGACGCCGTAGTTCCACTTGACGCCCACTTCGCCGACATTGAAGCGCGATGTGTTCGAAATATCGAAGCCATAGCCCTTGTCGGTGATGCCACGGCCTGTCGCGCTGCCCGGAAGGCCCGTGGACAGGCTGTTGTAATAGGTCATGTCGAGGCGATTGTAGTAAGCGTTGACATGCAGGTCGATCAGGTCGTTATCCGACGGATTGTAGGTGTAATTCGCCGTGAACGTCTTGTTCTTGACGTTCTGATCGTAGGAATTGGCACCAAAATCGTTGTTGTAAAAAACACCGCCAAGCGCCAGCTTGTGATCTTCGCCGAAGCCGAACTCGGTTTTGACGAGCCCGGAGGTCAGTTCCTGACCGGTATCCGGCTGTTCAACGCCATCGCCATTCTTGTAATTGTTGGAATCGCGGCGGCTGATGGCTGCGGCAACGCCCATCGAATTGACGCGCGCACCGGCGGCCAGCATTTCAGAGAAACCGACGCCGTTGCTGCCCCACGAGGCGCGACCGAGAACGCCATATTGCTGGCCCTGACGGACGATGTCATCCACGCCGAGCGTGCGGAAATTAACGCTGCCTGCGAGCCCGCCGCCACCAGCGCCGGTCACTGCGCCGCGCGAAATGTCGATATCGGCGAGAAGGTTCGGATCGACATAGGTGAAGCCCTGTGCCTCATGGCCGGTGAAGCGGAAGTTCTGACGAACTCCATCGACCATCATGTTGACGCGTCCGGAACCTTCAAAGCCACGAATATTGACGGCCACGCCGGGCTGGGAGCCGTTCATGCGGGTGAAGACGCCCGGCTTGTCGCGTAGCACATCGTCCAGCTTCACATCGCCGTTGCGGCGAAGCTCTTCGCTGGAAACAGTGCTGACGGCGGCGGGCGTGTTGTAGGTCGCATCACCCCTGGCGCCATCGCCCCGGATGGTGATCGTCTTCAGCTTGACGTCGTTTTCGCCTTCGGCTGCTTTTTGCTCCTGCGCCCATGACTGCGATGCCATTGCGACAAGAATGACGGCGAGCCCGCTGCTCGCCAGGAATGAACGCTTGTGTACCCCACCAGTCGCCCGCATTGCTGTATTTCCTCTGCGCAAGTGTGCTCCCCCGCCGACCTGAGACACGGCAGGAAGCCCTGAGAATTCAATTGTTTAGAATGCTTCCAATATGGAGGCAGCTCTGCTGGCTGGCGAAGACGAATTCTTCGTGGCTTGCGCTGGAAGGGCGAGATTTAAACTTGACTCGATTAATCCAGTAATGCAGTGATTAGTAAACATGACTAGTGATGTCAACAAATCAATTTCGCGACGAACAGGCGGATATGGTTTTGTGAAAAACGGGCTTCCGAGCGGAGCTTTCAAGTCAACGTCAGGGCGATAAAATGAACAGGCGTATTCATATCGACATGCAAGTGCGTTTGCCTCGCGGGCACGCCGCCGACCGTTCTGCCAATCGCATGATCGACGGTCCGGCAGGCGACAATACTGGCGACCGAACGGGGCGTTCGGTTGAGCGCACCGCGCCGCCGATTCGCGCGACCCTGAAAGAAGCGCAGATCAAAACTTATGGCAGCCGCGAACTTTTCGACGGCTCCCGCGAGGTAGGGATAGAGCATGGCGGATCGCTCTATCGCCTCAAGATTACCCGCCAAGGCAAGCTCATTTTGAACAAGTAGGCACGACACACATGACGCAACATTCCAAGCCCTCCCCAGAGCAGATTCTCCAGGCACGGGCGGACAACCCGAAGGCGCGCGAACGCGATTTCGCGCAGAGCCTCGGTATTTCAGAAGCTGATTTCGTTGCTGCCCATTGTGGCCTCGGCGACGATGCCGCCATTTCGGCCCGCCGCATTCGCGCGGATGTCGAGACATTGCTTAAGCGCGCTTCGACCCTTGGCGAAGTGATGGCGCTGACGCGCAACGAAAGTGTCGTGCACGAAAAGATCGGACCGTTCGAAAAGGCCGTTTGGGGCCCGCATGCCTCAATCGTGCTGGGCAAGCAGATTGATCTGCGTATTTTCCCGAAGCATTGGGTGCATGGTTTCGCGGTTCGCAAGAAGGACGGCGAGGAACTGCGCCGCAGCCTCCAATTCTTCGATGCCTCCGGTGAGGCCGTGCACAAGATTCACCTGCGCCCGGCATCCGATGTTGAAGCCTATGAGGCGCTTGTCACCGAACTTCTGCTTGATGATCAGTCGGGTTCTATCGAAACGACCGCGATTGCGCCGAAAGGTGCAAAGGCCAATGTCGCGCTTGTCGATACCGATGCCTTTCGCGAGCGCTGGAGCGCTTTGACCGATGTGCATCAGTTCATGGGGCTGCTGAAGGATTTTGGCGTTGACCGCCATCAGGCCGTGCATCTCGCCGGACAGGATTTCGCATGGCGTGTTGATCTTTCATCCGTGGAAGCGATGATGAACCACGCTGTGCAGCAACAGCTGCCGATCATGTGCTTTGTCGGCAATCGCGGCTGCATCCAGATCCATACCGGCCCGATCTATGAGATCAAGATGATGGGCCCATGGCTCAATGTGCTTGATCCGACCTTCCACATGCATCTGCGTCTCGATCACATTGCCGACGCGTGGGTCGTGCGCAAGCCGACCAAGGACGGTCATGTGACTTCGCTGGAAGCTTACGACGCCAATGGCGAACTGATTGTGCAGTTCTTCGGTGAGCGTCACGAAGGTGAGGCGGAATTGGCCGACTGGCGCATGATTGCTGAAAACCTGCCGCGTCTTCCCCGGTCGACCGCTGCATAGGACGCGCATCATGTCTGTCATTTCAGCACGTTTCATGCGCATTGGGGCTGTCGCCGCTTTGGCTTGGTCATTGGCAACCGGCATTGCCGGTGCCGATACCGTCGAGCGTTTTGCCGATACGTCCCGCATTGTTTCCGTGGGCGGGCCGCTGACGGAGATCATCTATGCGCTTGGCGCGGAAAAGATGCTTGTCGCGCGCGACCAGACCAGCACCTATCCAGCGGAATCGAAGGCTCTGCCAGATGTCGGTTATATGCGCCGGCTGGCACCCGAAGGGGTGCTGTCGGTCAACCCGACCGGCATCCTGCTCATTCAGGGCAGCGGGCCGCAGGACACGCTGGAGGTCTTGAAGAAGGCCTCGGTGCCGATGGTCATCGTGCCGGAAGATTATACCGGCGAAAGCGTCATTGCGAAGATCGAAGCAGTCGGCAAGGCGCTTGGCCTCGAAGACAAAGCCAGGGCGCTGGCGGATAGCGTTGCGAGCGATCTTCAGGCTGCTGAAAAGGCCGCCGCTGCGCATGAGCAACGCAAGCGCGTACTGTTCGTTTTGAACGGCGCTAGTGGGCGTCTGATGGCGTCTGGAACGGATACTGCGGCTGACGGCATGATCAAGCTTGCAGGTGGTGTGAACGTCATCACTGAATATCCCGGTTACAAGCAGCTGACCGATGAAGCCATCGGCAAGGCCGCACCGGATATGATTTTGATGATGAACAATGGCGGTGACGGTGTCGGTCCGGATGAACTTTTGAAGAACCCGGCCATTGCAAGCACACCTGCGGGCCGCAACAAAAATGTCGTCGCCATGGACGCGCTTTATCTGCTGGGCTTTGGCCCGCGCACCGGTGCTGCCATTCGTGAATTGTCGGCAAAACTCTATGGTGCGCCAGCAGCGCAATAATCGGATCACGCATCCGACATGAGGAATAAGCAAATGACCAGCCAAGGCCGTGTGGCAGGCGGAGAGCCCTTCACCATGCGTCATCGAGCCGGAGACAATCGGAAGAACGCTGGTGCAACCGGCGCGAAGGTCGGGGATCGCACGCAACGCGCGCGCAATGTGCTGGTCGTGCTGGCGGTTGTCCTCTGCCTGACAGCTTTGTTCAGCCTCACGGCAGGGGCTTCGGATGCTTCGCTTCTCACGCTGCTGCGCGGGTTTGCTGGCGGCGAGGGCGCGGAAACCTTCCAGCGTGATCATCTGATTATTATGGAAATCCGCCTGCCGCGCATTATCCTCGGCATGTTGATCGGTGCGGGGCTTGCCGTGTCTGGTGCCGTCATGCAGGGCCTGTTCCGCAATCCGCTTGCCGATCCGGGTCTGGTGGGCGTGGCCTCGGGCGCCAGTCTTGGTGCGGTGTCGATGATCGTATTGGGCGGCACCGTTCTGGCGCCTGTTATCGCCGTTCTCGGCATCTACGCGCTGCCATTGGCTGCCTTCTTCGGCGGCCTTGCCACAACCTTGTTGCTCTACCGGGTTGCGACCCGACGCGGGCGCACCTCTGTTGCCACCATGCTTTTGGCGGGCATCGCGCTTGGCGCGCTGGCGGGGGCTGCGACCGGCGTTCTGGTCTATATGGCCGACGACCGGCAGTTGCGCGATCTGACCTTCTGGGGGCTTGGCTCACTTGCGGGCGCAACCTGGAGCAAGATTGTCGCTGCCGGACCCATTATCGCCGTGGTGCTGATTGCAGCGCCAATGCTGGCGCGCGGTCTCAACGCTCTGGCATTGGGCGAAGCCGCCGCCGGACATCTCGGCATTCAGGTGCAGCGCATCAAGAATGTCGCCATCGTTACCGTGGCTGCGGCCACTGGCGCGACCGTGGCGGTAGCGGGCGGCATTGGCTTTATCGGTATCGTGGTGCCGCATATGCTGCGTCTCAGCATCGGCCCGGATCACCGTTATCTTCTGCCTGCGTCGGCTCTGCTGGGCGCCATCCTGCTTTTGCTGGCCGATGCGGTCAGCCGCACCATCGTTGCACCGGCGGAATTGCCCATCGGCATCATCACCGCCATGTGCGGCGCGCCGTTCTTCCTCTGGATATTGCTGCGCCAGCGCGGCCTTCTTGATCTGTGAAACTGTCATGATTGAAACCAAGGCACTCAGCGTTCGTCTCTCGGGTAAGTCGATCATCGAAAACATCGATTTTACGGCGCGCGCTGGAGAGGTGACGGCAATTGTCGGTCCCAACGGATCGGGCAAGACAACGCTTTTGCGCGCTCTTTCCGGCGATGTGCCCTTTACGGGTCGTGCATTTCTGGACGGGCGGTCATTTACGGATATCAAGCCATGGGAAATGGCAGCGCGTCGTGCGGTGCTGCCGCAGGCGAGCGCCTTGTCCTTTCCGTTCACGGTGCGCGAGATCGTCGGCCTCGGTTTGACAGGCGGCTATAGCGGCCTGTCGCGCGATCTGGAAACTGGCTTGCCCGACCTCGCCTTGCAGCGGGTGGACCTTGGCGGCTTCGGCGGCAGGCTCTATCAGGAACTTTCCGGCGGCGAGCAACAAAGGGTGCAACTCGCCCGCGTGCTTTGCCAGGTCTGGAGGCCCGTGGTCGATGGCTCTGCGCGCTATCTTTTTCTGGATGAGCCGATTTCGAGCCTCGATATCCGGCACCAGATCGTCGTGATGGAAATCGCGCGGGATTTTGCCGCTGAAGGCGGCGGCGTGATCGCCATTCTGCACGATCTCAATCTGACGGCCATGTTCGCCGACCGGATCGCAGTAATGTGTCAGGGCAGGCTCGACACAATCGGCTCCCCACAGGAGGCGCTGACCGATGAACGGCTGGAACGGGTTTATGAATGCGCGCTGCGGGTAGGGGTGCCGCCTGCGCGTGGTGTGCCCTTCGTGCTGCCGCAATCGGCCTATCGCGCCGCCGCTGAATAACCTCAACGCATTAAAAAAGGTCCGGTTTTCAGCGGACCTTTTGCTTCTCTCGCTGTCGCAGGATTAGCTCGCGACGCGCTGTTCTTCCATTTCATCGAGACCGAGCAGGGCGCGTACATTCGGACGGGCTTTTACGAGGTCTGAAATGCTGTATTTCATCAAGACGCCGAAGAAGGCGTTCAGCGCTTCACGCAGCGCTGAGTTAAGGGCGCAGCTATCGACCAGTGGGCACTCGGTCGCATCGTTTTCAAAACATTCCGCCATGGCGAAATTTTCTTCGGTGACGCGCACGACATCGAACAGGCTGATATCGTTGGCCGCACGGCCAAGGCGCACGCCGCCATTGCGACCGCGCACGGTTTCTACCAGCCCGTTTTCCACGAGCGGCTGCAAAATCTTGAAAAGAAACAGCTCCGAAACGCTGTAAGCGCGAGCAATTTCCGGAATGCGGCTCAGCTTGCCTTCATTCGCGGCACAGTACATGAGTATCCGAACGGCATAATTCGTCTGGCGAGTAAGGCGCATGACAGTTCCTTTCAGCACGTCCAGAGCATTTTCAAACCCGACCAAGTCAGGTCGGAAAATGCCCTCGCTCTTTGTATCCTGGTTCCAAAATCTGGACCGAAATTTCGGTTGAACTCCACAAAGCCGCGCCGAGAACACTCTCAGCTCATGGCTTTTTCATGGAAACCGGATTTCCTTGATGGTCCAGTTTAGAATCGTTCTTAATATATACGAGGTCTTTCTCCACATTTAAAGTGGAAAAAACGAGTCGTATTTTTCTGATTGCGAGCCTCCCGTGCCCGGCTAGCATTTCACTGGCACACGTCAATCCACTCGGCGGTTACCAATGCGGCCATCCTGTCCGGCGCAATACGAACCGCACTGTTTGTTGCTCCCGCTGCCGGAACCACTTCCTCGAATGCTTTCAGCGAGACATCGCAATAAACGGGAAGCGCGCTCGGCAAGCCGAAGGGGCACACGCCGCCGACGGGATGGCTGGTTTCGGCCAGCACGGTGTCGGCGTCCAGCATACGTGGCTTGGTGCCGAAGCGATCCTTGAACTTGCGATTGTCGATACGCGCATCGCCGCGTGTGACAACAAGAATTGTCTGGTCCTTGGTCGAGAAGGAAAGCGTCTTTGCGATCTGGCCAGGTTCCACGCCGTGCGCTTCTGCAGCCAGAGCTACGGTCGCGGTGCTGGTCGGCAATTCGATGACTTCGACTTCGGGCGCCTTGTCAGCAAAAAATGCCTTTACGGATTCCAGACTCATGGCTTCCCTTTATGATGATAATTAAACTCAAGTTTACGTCTCATTAACGATGAGAGCAACCCTAGAACTGTTATAATTTTGGTGGAATTGGTCAATTGAATAATAATTACCAATAAACGGCGAAATGCCGACCGGTTGGACAGCATGATGTGGCGCAGATGCTATTTTTCCCGCACGGACTTGTTTTGAACACATTGGCCACCTATATCGCTCTCATCGGCAAAGCTTAAGAGCGCTGGACGCGTCTGTTGCTCGCTATTGCCGCCATCGTTTAATGCTTTTGACCACGGATGTACTGGCACTGGTAGGAAAGCGATGGATCAGGAAGGTCGGTGCGTTTTTGCCCCGGCCTTTTTTGTTTTCCTGCGAAGTTGCTGTCCCCCTGAGAGATCGTACAGAACGGTCGCGATCAAGTTGACGCGGCGATAAAAGCTGCTAAGAAGTCACCCGTTGAGTGATTGGTTAGCAAATCGGTGATTTGCTGCTTTTCCCGCTGAGGGAAAAGAAGACATTACAATCACTTGGAGGGGTGGCCGAGCGGTTTAAGGCACCGGTCTTGAAAACCGGCGTGCAGGAGACTGTACCGTGGGTTCGAATCCCACCCCCTCCGCCATTTATCTCGCAAAAACCCTTATATCCCTTGATTTCTGAGGTTCTTGTGCTATTTTTTGGTACAAAAGGTGGTACAAATGAAGCGCGTTTCGAAAGACATTCCCTATTTGTATCTACGAGGTGGGACTTATGTTTTCCGTCGCTACGTTCCCCCTGAATACCGCGTTTTAGCAAAACGGCCCGAGTTCAAGAAAACGCTCGAAACTAAAGATTACGATGAAGCTCTCGCGCGTTATGCTCGCTATAAGAAAAAAGTCGATGCGGACTTTGAACGTCTAAAGCGAAATATGTCGCTGGACGATGATAAGCCTTTCGACTTCTATGCAGACGAAGCTTTAACGTTCGGTCGTCGCAATATTGACCTGCAGACACTGCGAGAGAATCCTGTCGAGCTACAAAACCGGCTCAAGCAATTCAACGCAAAGAATAGCGCTGACCCGGATGTTTTTCTGACTTACATCAACGCTTCTGCTGGAAAAGTCCGGATGTCAGAGTTGGTCGGTGTTTACGAAGAAGAGCAAGCAATTGCCCTTAGTACGCGGTCCAAGCGAGAGCGTAGTGTCCATCTTAACGCTTTGAAAAACGCGGCGAAGAAGTTTGAAGAGCACTTGAACGCTGACAAATTTCTTGAAGACGTGACACGTGCGGATGCAAAGTCATTTCATAAAATGCTAACGGCGCGCGTTCTCTCTCAGGATACGAGCGGCAAGAACAAGAAAATTACCGAGAACACGGCTTCTAAATATATCACTCATTTACGTGTGCTGATAAATGAGTATTACAAGAAATATGATATTGAGAAAGATACGGTTTTCGCAGGTCTTACTTTCGGTAAAAAGACCAATAAGCGGCCCAAAATACCAGTAGAATTCATCAAGGCGAACTGGTTCAAAGACGATGCATTCGTCGGTTTGAACGACTGTGCCAAACATCTCTTGTTCGCCGTTCTCGACACAGGTTGCAATCTCAAGGAGCTATGCGGTCTAGATGCCAAGAGTGAGATCGTTCTCGACCATAAAATTCCTCATCTGGTGATTCAGGCAAACGATAATCGCGGGCTCAAAGCGGAAGCGCGGTTTCGGACGATGCCGTTGGTCGGCAAGGCCCTTGAGGCATTTCAGGCATTCCCGACAGGTTTCACCCGATATGCGAACGACAGCGGGCATGCGACCGCGTCCGCTACGATAAACAAATTTCTCCGTGAAAATCATCTGGTCGAACACGATAAGCAGACACTTTATGGCTTGCGGCATACTTTTAAAGATCGCCTTCGAAAGCACAAAACCAACGAAGAGCTTTCTCACGACCTTATGGGACACAAATACAAAACCATGGCGGATAATTATGGTGACGGGTATGAACTCGAAGCAAAATACGAAGTTATGAAGCTACTTTCGTCCGATTGGGATTAATTTTCTTCTTGATTTTTTCAGTGAATACTGTATAGTTCATTTATGTATTGACGGAAGGTTTTATTAGTAGCTCTCAAAAGTTTCTTCTACGATCTCCTCTTTATGTATCCGATTAACAGGAGGCACGGCCATAGTAGCGGTGCACGGACCAATGTAGAGTGAATAGCAAATATGAAACAGTTGATATTGAAAGTTATATTTTTGAAATTCAGGCCGCTTGCGAGTTTTGTAGCAAGCATCCCCGTTTAAGGCGGGAATTGAAGGTCCTTCTTGATGAATGGCATGAGGCTGTCAAGTTTAAGAAAAGCCTCGAATTGCCTTGGCTCCAATGATGGTATTGTAAATAGTGTATCCTGTCCGGCGTAAATCGTAGCGGCAGCTATTTCAATTTAAATCACATTTTCAGAGCTCATAGGCCTCTTGCTATGGCGCGTTCAGGCGGGGTTAAGCGTGTCTTGTCCCGACTAATTCCTATAGCGAGCTCTCAATCCAAAATTCAAAAACGCAAATCCTCAAAAGCCCCGGGAATCCCCCGATGCGATTTCTAGTTTATGTAGGCTAGATATCGTCAATTTTGAAAGGATAAAGAAAGTTAAATAATTAAACAATTGCATACAGAATATCTAACCCATAAGGGAGCAGAAAACATTTTACACGCCTTTGACTATGCTAAGTTCATTGGCTTTAATTTAAATACATTCGTTACAATTACATTTGATAAATGCTTTGAATTTAACGAAGACCAAATATTCATTAAAATTCGAGAGTCTTACAGGCGGTGGCTTGCCAATGCCTGTTCAAGAAATAATCTTCCTAAATGCGTTCCATATTGGTTGTTTGTCTTTGAAAGTCCTCATAGGTTTACTCATGTCCATTGGTTGGTTCATGTGCCAGTGGAACTGGCAGAGGAGTTCAAGCGCAAAGTACCGAAATGGGTAAAAAAGCGAAAAGACAACGTCTTTGAGCATTCAATAGATATCCGCCCAGTGAACATCTACGAAGACAAGGTTCTTGCAAACTATCTGGTTAAAGGCGTCACGCCGGATTCTATCGAATATTTCAATCTTGAAAATTATGCCGAATATCAAGGATGGTTTCGCGGCAGAAGATCAATGGTGTGTCATGCCCTTAGCCTGAAGTCCCGTCGAAAGGCCGGATTCAAAGCTACGAGGGATCGAAATTTATGGCTTGAGTTGCACCCGAAACTTGCAGCTCGATATGACAAGCCTTCATGGTACAATAGCGATTTGACCGTACCTCAAGTAAGTGGCCTGAAGACTTTCCCGTATCAAAGGCATATTAGAAATAAAATACGGCGCAATCCAAATCGACGCCAATACTGTTATCGGACGTATCGAAGACGGCGCGCAGCTTAAAGCAAACCACGGCGGATCAGGTCATTTTCTGGTCCGTCATCTCATTATTCGAAATGATCATGAGATCATTTAAATAAAATACTTTTATAAAGCGCTTATCTAATGGCTATTCAGCATACATACACAGTAAAATGAACAGTTTGAGACGCGGATAATATACTGATTTTGTGACACGATTTGTATCTCGTTTCACTCGTGCTCTTTCATTCGATTGAGGCTTGAAGGGATGGCAATTGTTAGAATGCACAGAACCACGTGACTTTCAAATTATGGTGTTTTAAAACGTGATTTTAGATAACGGTGACTTCTTTCAGTTTTTAATTCGGAGGGGCAATGAAACGGATTGGTTCTGCAATCTTAATCGCAACGGTAATGACAGCCATTTCAGGACAAGTGCATTCAGCGGAAAAAGGCGGTTCAATCTTTGGAACGTGGAAAGGCAAATACGCCGAAAGCTGCAAAGCGGTACGAAACGATACGACAGAAGATTTTCTCGTAATCGGAAAAAAGACCCTCAAGCGATACGAGGGCGACTGTGCGATCATAAAACACACGAACAAGGGAACCAGCCACACCATTCAGTTTCTGTGCGAAACGGAGGGTGAGACTGTGCGGGATAGTCTGAAAATCACGCAGTTGAGCGCCAACAAAATTTCGATTGCAGGGGCTGGCGAGTATGAACGCTGCAAATAGACCCCTTTTGATAGCAGGCGTTGCGGTTGTCTCTTCTACGATGGCATTCACGGCCAATGCTCAGCATTTTTCGAGTGAAGGACGTTCAGGGCTTTATCGCGAATATTTTCTCCAAGGCGTAGAAGCTACAGGTGTGGAGGATAATCGTATTGCGACTGTGATTGCTTCTGACAATCGTGGGGAAAGCGAGACCAGCGAATTCGTGGTCAATTGCAATGATACGATGGCGCAAGTCTTGGATGGCGATAATCTCAATCACCAGATTGATGTCCGTAAAGAACCGTCTAATGCTGACCGGCTGTATTGGGAACTATGGTTTGCAGCTTGCCGTAAAGACGTAGCGAAGCTTTCTAAACGGACGGAAATTCACAACTGGCTCGAAACCCTGAACGGTAAAACAGAACTTTCACTGAAAGACATGCCCTATACGGTTCGCTTGCAATCGCTGGATTATTCAAAGACCATCGCCAATCTCGTGAAAGCCGATGTCCAGAGTAAAGGCGAAAAAGGTTCAGAGAGAGCTTACGTTTATTGCGATGCGGATAGCGGTACTGTTTATTGGAAGCAGAGAAAAGCGCTGGTCGGCATTGAGAAAACGCTTGCTGAAGAGCTTAATCGGGATGTTGATCCTGAACTGATCTCACTATCAGACGCTCTTTGGGCGGAGGCTTGCGGGCAATCTGCGACCAAGCCGGTTCATGAAACGGCTTCTAATGCCGCGTCTCAATCCAAAGCTGCTCACGCAGAGGAAAGTGATGCAAGTCGTAAATCACCTTCCACATCGAAGGCAGCGCGTAATGCTCTTTCCGACATCTATCAGAATTATCTGCTGGTAAAGGGGTTCTGCGAATATCATGTGGCTCCTGAACGACAAATGGCTCCCTTGAAAGCTAAGCTGAAGGAGGTCGATCTTGTTGCCGCGTCTCTTTCGCTGGATACCAGTACAATCTGGGCAGACACAGCAAAAAAGATGGAAAAGGACGACAATTACAAACTCATGCAGCTCTATAAAATGATGCCGGTCGGCTTCGAAGATCGGATGCGTTTTGCAAACGCCTGCAAACAGACTGGTGCTGCGCTGAATGTCATCTTGGATGATTATCTGTCCAAATATGGTGGCGTGAAAATGAGCATTGAGAAGGACTTTTAGCGAAACCCTTTCTCTCCATTTCCCTTACGGCCACGTGGAAGAGTTGGGTTCTCCGCTTCTTCCTCAACTTCTGTGAAGAAATCCGCGATATGGCAGTTCAATGCCGTGGCCAGTTTGTCCAAGGTAATCACTGTTGGGTTTTTCTTGCCGCGTTCAATGTGGCCGACATAGGCGCGCTCTACGTTGGACACGAGCGCCAACTCGTCCTGAGAAATGCCGTTAGCGACCCTGATACGGCGCAAATTGAAAGCAAGCTTTTCGAGAATATCCATTCGCTTACAAAACACGCTTGGCTTTCCCGGAGCCACGTTATAAGAAACGTGGTGTTATATGACTCATTATTGTTAGATGAGTTCTTTTGGGGAATTGGTGTCGGGGAAATCCATGCTGAAGAAAATTGCGGGCTTTTGCCTTGCCTCAGTGACTTTGATCGGTTGCGATCAAAATGTCTCAACCACCCTTTACGTTCGAGACGTTCAGGAAATGCTGGCTAAATCAGAGCCTTCTCAAATTCCGGTCGATATTTCTATTGAGGTTCTGGAATCCGGACTGGCTCAAAGATGTTCCAAGCCGGAAGGACAGGAGCTGGTTGAAGCTGTTGCGTCCGTTTTTGAAAAAGCATCGCTGGTTGCATGCGAGAAGGTTTCTGGAAGCCTCAATGACCGGATGACGATCAAGGCTACGACGCTCCTTTTCTATGCCAAACCGGAGGAGCCAATGAAAAGCAACTACTTGCTGGCCTTTGAAGCGTTCAGGATGGAGAACGGAACTCCCACTGTAGCCGTGACATTCAACGCCGAGAAGTACGAGGAAATTCAGAAACGAATACGCCGTGTGAATACCATGGCCAGCATAAAGCTGTCTGATGCGTCCATCTCTGTTGTCATCAACAACGATCTTCGTGAGCCTGTACCGGTGGTTTTTGCACGCGGTGCCTTTGTGGATGGAAAGCCTGCTGATCAGCCTATGCAACTACAGCTAAATCCGCGTCAGGAAGCCAATGTGAAGCTTGGCGACGTCAAGTTGGCGTATCTCGCTCAAAGCGGCTCAGCGCTCATCTTCGGATTAGAGCACCCGCAACAGCAATCGACATCAAACTAGGAATACAAAAATGCAGAAAGCAGGCGGAATTATCGCGCTGGTTGCAGGGATTTTTGGCGTCTTCGCAGCCATTTTCACGTTAGCAGTCGGCGGTATGGGAGCTGGGCTTGAAGCTGAAGGAGCTTCAACCATTATCGGCCTTGGTTGGGGTGGTGTTGCGTTTTCGTTTCTGACCATCATTTTGGGTGCCGTTGCACTAGGCGCAAGAGGACGGTTACCCGGCATTCTTCTGATGATCTGTGCTGTGGCTGGAGCAGTCCTCGGAGGGACCATAGTCGCCGTATTTATGGTGCTTGCATTTATCGGTGGACTGATTGCGACTCTTGGATCGAGAAAGCAGTTGCCAAAAACACCTTCCTAACGAGGCTTTCTGCAAAGCCGTTCACAGATTATGCTATGTGAACGGCTTTTATGTATGAATTCAAGTCAGGGCAAATTACAGTCACACTCTGACCAATCAATACAGTCTAGCCATCTTTCTGGAAAATCAACCCGATGCCAGCACCTTCAATTCCTGCCCATCTAGGCTTGGTCAGAGAAATAGAAAGAGAAAAATTTAAAAATTTAATAAGTATTGTAAATACGGATATTTATAAAGGAATACTTATATGAATAATTTCCTTTTCTGAATCTGTAATCGTTGACGTAAATCTTTCTTTCATTGTCCTTATTTTTTTTGAAAAGTTCTTATATCCACAGTTATAGAAAGACTGGAGTATAAAATCAGTAAACAAAAAGGGTGATAATGGTGATAGAACAGGTATCCTACAGTTTCCGTACTGCCCTATAGTAAGATGTGACATCGGGTGAGTTACATTCTTAGC
Source organism: Ochrobactrum teleogrylli (assembly GCF_006376685.1). Taxonomy (GTDB): domain Bacteria; phylum Pseudomonadota; class Alphaproteobacteria; order Rhizobiales; family Rhizobiaceae; genus Brucella; species Brucella teleogrylli. Next base: position 418,860 of record NZ_VEWL01000001.1, read on the forward strand.
TGCTGACCTATCAAAATCGAAGCGCAATGGTGCAGGGAAGATACTTCTTTTGATCACATCGCCGTAGATTTCATCCTCATCGTAGATATCAGGATTATTTTGAAACTCATCAAGCGTTGGTGAAGGAAAAAAAGCCAGCCGATGCTTGTGAATAACACCATCAACGAATCGGTACTGCATCTGAATTAGAGCGCCGTCCACCATCGCAATGTTGTATTGTTCTCCTTCCAAGGCTCCATTATACATATCAACATAACTGATATCTTTCATAAAAAGAGACATGTCCGTATACTTTTCGGTAGTTACGTCAATAACCCCTTCTGGATGAGTTCTGAGGATGGAAAAATTTTGTTTGCTGCTCAGTCCTGTTTCGATTAGGTCCGCTGTTATACTATCAATTTGTTTCTTAACAGTTTCTGGACTTGGCATAGCAACTACTTATTGCCCAAAATTGTTCTAAGTTGCTCAATTTGCTCGTTGGGAAGGTCCTCAACGCGCAACTCTCCTTTACGTATTTCTTCTATGAGCCGACCAATATTTGTACTAAAGTCTTTAACATTCTTCTTCTCAGCATCCGTCATGTCTCTATTAATGATATTGATGCTCTTTCTAGTTTTATCATCTGGGACAACGAACGCGAGTTCGAAATCCTCTTGCTGAACCCTTTGAAACTCTTGCTCCAAACGTCGCATGTTCTCGCCGATCCCAAGCACTCTAACCCATGCTTTACTGCGCGTGATCGCCGTAAATAGCCTATTCCTCACCCGCGCAATACCGCCGAATGCTGTATAGCAATCCTGAGCATTCATGATGTAAACCATACCGGCTTCGTTTCCTTTGGCGCGAAAAATTCCGGTGAAGGCAACAGACTGGTTTCCCTCATCGAAGAATACGTCCGGAGATGTATCGACGCCCGCTAGATGGCTATTTATGTTCTTTTCAAAAAGGATGCGGCGGGTCTTGCCAACTGCGCTGCGAGTCGACAGGGGGTCTGGATTAATCACGATAATGTCGTCGCAAGCGAGTTCATCATCGGTTAAGTTCTCTTGGATGGAATTTGCAAGCCAACTTGCTTGCTGATCTTCATTGTCGAAGTGGATAAACTGGATAAGATCATTAATTGGAGAGTGATTTTGTAGAAATTGAGGGCTTGAATGCGCGGTTCGCATAAGCCTTACTTGTGAATTATCTACAAGTTCCCCTTCCTTAACGCGATAACCAACATCGAGCCACAGATTATTATTTTCAAACATCTGCACTAACCCTGTTCCAGTTTTAGGGTCTGCGTCACGATAAATCCCGAATCCCAGGGCATGTGCTGTCGCCAAGACTGGTCCGGAATTGCGATAGCATTTTTCTAAAATGATATCTTGTTGGGGCTGTCCATGTTCAGGTGCCGCTAATTGAACGCGAGGGCGACCGCGCTCGTCAGAGCCGAAAATCTCTTCTGGTGGAGGAAGAGACCTTTCAGTCAACGATTGAAGTTCATCGTAAGCATAGACGAGGCGCTTAATATCCCCCAACATCCAATAGCATAGCTGCAAGAACGAGCTTTCAAAATCTTGCGCTTCATCAATAAGAATTGCATCAAATATTTTTTGGGGATTTTGCATTTGCTGTAAAGCATTGGTGCAAACTCCGTTGAATTCATTACCTTGGCCGAAGGCCCGTCGTGCGCTTTGGAAATCGTAGGCGGAAATACCGTGCCTTTGACAGAACATGTAGTACATGCCGGTCTTTTCTCTGCCACCGGGCGCACCCCATGCGTTAAGTATCTGTAGATTGTCCCAGATCGGCTCTTCCCCCGACTGTTCGATCACGAAGGTTGTGATAAGTCTCCTGAACTGTTCCTTAAGGGACCGAGTGTTAAATGTGACAGCAATCTTCCACTCTGGGTGCTGAGCATGAAGATATGCCGCCTTGAGTGCCAGAATAACCGTCTTCCCTGAACCCGCAAGTCCACGAATTCGCTGCACACCATCTACGGTTTCGATTACCGCGCGTCCCTGTATCACATCAAGATTTGCAATAGATTCTTCCAGAGACTTCAGTTTTGAGCCGCGGGAGTCTACTCGTGAAGCTATCCTGCTTCTCTTATTTCGGCGTATCGTAGAAATGGACTGTATTACAGAAAGAGCGCCCAGATAAGTATCTTGACTTTCCCATTCATATCCAAGAAATTTGTCAATTGTTTCAGAAAAATTTGCGTTATTACATATGGGGTATTGATCGTCTCCCCGTCCTTCGATGTTAGCGACGGGGGCGTATGTAATAACGTTTGATGTGACCAACAGTTTTCGCCCCTGCATCAAGTTTTTATGGGAGCGAAACTTTGTCTCTAATCGATTTACGCCTTCATCTTGGCGGTCTTGAAAATCGCCTAAATCTCTCCCCTCCACCAAATCGAAGATAATTACTCCGCGCGAAGGGCTTACGAGCAGAGCATCAATGGAGAATGCTCCTTCGGGAGTTGCAATAATGGGGTATCCGATGAAAAGGTCGCCTTCGTCTTGTATCTCTGTTTCCAAGAGATCGGCGAGGCGTTGACTTGAAACCGGTTTTCTAGTCGTACCCCAAATGACATTTACCATTTCATTCCCTTGTTAAAAAATCAGCAGTTCGCCCATACACGGCATCTTTATCTCTTTTTGTGCGAATTGAAAACATGACGGCTTTGCTGGAGTTGGATGCCTATGCGCTAAGGGTAAACCTCTAGCGAACTAGCTCTACGCTGGTTCGATAATTTCCGTTTACAACTCAAAACGAACCGATTATAAAAGAACCACTTAAAACGAACTTTTGAGTGGTTCTATGTTTTTACGTGCCTATCTGCGAGCGTCAACCAAGGATCAGGATGCCAATCGGGCGAAAGACGATCTGATTGCATTTGCCAAAGAGCGTGGTTTGAAGATTGCGGCCTTCTATACCGAAAATGAGAGCGGCGCTTCCCTTGATCGCCCGGAATTGTTCCGCCTACTTTCGGATAGCCAACCCGGCGATATACTCTTGATTGAGCAGGTGGACCGGTTGAGCCGTTTGAACTCTGCCGACTGGGAAAAGCTGAAGGCGGAAATTAGGATAAAACAAATTCGCGTCGTTGCGCTTGACCTTCCTACCTCATGGACGATGGCTTCCGAAAATACGGATGAGTTCACGCTTCGAATGTTTGAAGCAATCAACAGTATGCTTCTGGATATGATCGCGGCCATAGCTCGAAAAGATTATGATGATCGCAGGCGGCGGCAGAAACAGGGAATAGCCAAAGCCAAGGTCGATGGAAAATACAAAGGTAGGCCAGAAAATAAGTCGCGGAATGCAGCGCTTCTAAAAATGCTAGAGAGTGGTCAGAGCTGGAACAGCATTATAGCAGCTACTGGCTGTAGCCGCTCGACCCTTTCGAAGTTGAGGAAAACCGCTTTAGTTTAATGGCGTCTTGAGGCTGAGCATAGCGCGACTGGTCTTGAACTTTTCATGAAGTGTCATCGTAGTTTGATTGGTCTGCCTGCTGGAGGAGAAGGCAGTACATGTAATGATTTCGCGCCAACAAGGACAGATCATTGAGCGCAAGCTTGGTGTCCGCAAGCGGGGCGTGGAAGTGCAAAGCACCATTACATCTTCACTGAAATGAACCCTTCGCGTCTTCCCCCGGTATCATAATAAGCTGTCGCTGATGTTGATGTCTTGATTAAAACTCCGATTCACGTCTTTTATCGGACTCGGCTGACTGGGGGCATCGCAAAATGACAATTTCGAAAATTGTAATTCAGAATATCCGCGGATTTAATGATACAACTTTAGATGTCCAGTTTCTTCCCAATAAGCCAAATATCTTTATAGCGCCTAACGGATTCGGGAAAAGCACGTTATCTACCGCGTTCAATTGTGCCCGAGGCGCAAAACTTTTAGTTGATGAAAAAGACAAGCATCGGCAACAAGAAGTACGGATTTCACTGCTCAAGATTTGTCATGAGGGAAAATGGCTAACAGCCGATGATTCGAAAAACGAAGTATCTGAAGAATTCGAAATTTCCGTCATCAAATCAAATATAGAAGCTAAAGCAAAAATGCCGCGTCCTAACGGTTTTGCAGTCGCAAGACCGTATCTAGAGATTTCGGACTTAGATTTAGGCCCCGTGCCGCCGAAGGCTGCACTTAATTATAAATCGTCTGATTACAAGATATTACTTGCAGAGAACTCAAAACTGTCTCCCAATTTACCGAAAATTTTTAATAATTCTATATGTTCCGATTTGTTAAGCAATATTGACGCTATTGACAAATTAAAACAAAAGCGGTGCACGGAGTTATTTGACGCCTCGCTATTGTTCTTGGTTGCAGCGAAAGGAACCAAGCCGGATATCGCTCAGCGTTTCTCACAAGAATTCACAAGCGCTATCATGGCTTGCGAACCCATCAAGCAAATTGTTCAGATAATTGAGCAGTCAGCCACTGAAACAAATTTAGTTGAACGCTTTCTGTTGACGTTTCAATTACACAAACTAATAGAGGACAATCGCGCGGAGTTTAAGAAATGGCTACAACGCTGCGACTTTGAACGGCGGTTAAGTAACATAAAAGCTTTTATAAACGATATAAATGGTGGCTGGGTTGCGGCAGATATAAAAGAAACTAAGGGACGTCTTATCATTAAATTTCCGGATGCAAATTCTCTTTCAAATGGTCAGCGAGACCTCCTTTACTTTACCTGTGCTCTCATTAAGGTAACAAATTCAAGATCACAAAAACCTATAATATTAATTATCGATGAAATTTTTGATTACCTTGATGATGCAAATATTGTAGTAGCTCAATATTTTCTAAGTAAATTAATAGAGGATTTTAAGAGGGAAGGGCGAAGAATATATTTGGCTTTGTTGACGCATCTCGACCCTGTATTTTTTAAGGGCTATGCGCTTAAAAAACAGAATAGGATTTATCTTGGAGTACCAAATCAAAGCATTTCAAATACTATGAAAAAGGTGATTTTGCAACGTGATGACGCAGTATGGAAGGACGATCTTTCGAAGTACTTTCTACATTATCATCCGGAGCGTAGGGATATTTCAAAAATATTTAATGAGACGTATGGGCTACCTAAGAAGCACGGCGTGAGTGTTGATTTCTATGGTTTTTTGAGGGAACACTGGGAGAAACTTGTCGACGGGGCTGAGTCTTATGATCCGTTCGCAGTGTGCGCGCATGTTCGTATAGCGATTGAACAATGCGCATACGAAAAAATTGGTGACCCTCAGAGGCGAGCAGAATTCCTTGACTTACATGGAACGGCAGCGAAGCTTGAACTAGCGGAATCCCTGAATGTTAACGTACCAGAGGTGTGCTTCTTACTTGGTGTGATATATAATGATGCCATGCACCGTAAAGATAACTTGGATCAATCTTCCAGTATTGCGCTTAAGTTGAAGAACATAGCGCTTCAGAGCATAATGAAGAAGGCTGTTGCGTGGTAGACATTTCTTAGTTTTCACGTTCTTCCATCAACTGCACTCATCTAAGATTCTGTCGCCCTGCTCAACTCGTTTGGGCTTATTAAGGATTTGGATAGTTCAATTTGTTAATCTTCGTCAGAAACATTTTTTGGCGTGGGCAGTATGTTTGATACCCTCAAAGAGCTTGGTTTTCAGGTGGAAATTCATTCTCATGCAGAAGCAATATTGAGTGTAGATTTTCCAGAGGCTGTTTTGCAACTCGAAGAAGCTGTGGGCAGTTTGTCAATTCCAATTGAAGAAATCATCGGCTCTGGCGGCGGAGAGACCCAAGGGACACAGCGGTTGCGACGCTCACTTGCAGCGTTGGGTTGGAAGAAGATGAATTTTATCGTTGAAAAGACAATAAACGGCCAACGAAGAGAAGCGATTTCGCACGAGATCGACCACGTGAAACAGTTTGATAAAGGCATAGTTGCCTTAGAAATTGAATGGAACAACAAGGACCCGTTCTTCGACCGCGACTTAGAGAATTTTAAAAGACTTCATGCAGACGGGGCTATCTCTGTTGGAGTTATCGTTACTCGCGGCACCACAATGCAAGATAACATGAAGGAATTGGTTCAGCGATTTGCTTACGAGCGAGGATTGAATTCGAACGACGCAGTTGAGGAGTTCGGCATGGCGCGCACAAAGAGGCAGAGGACTGCCGTCGAAAATAGAGTTAGCGCGTCGGGATGCTCGTTTGAAGAAGCGTGGGCTAGTCTTTTCGTAGCAGACAAATACGGAGCAGCGACGACGCACTGGAGCAAACTGGAAGCGAGAGTGCACAGAGGCGTCGGAAATCCTTGTCCTCTGGTGCTGATTGGTCTTCCATCAAGTATTGTCAGATTTGACCAAAACATTGACTTAGAAGACATTGCTGAGGAAGAAAATGCCCTCATTCGGGACGGCATTGCACCTGAAAGTTGACTATTCAGCTGCGATAGGTCTGTCAGTCGCGGAGTTGTAACTGTATGTGTCCCACGAGGGCTCATATGCCTCGGTAGCTTGGTTACCCCAAGTTGACCAATCCTTACGCACGCCACGCCCAAACATTTCCAAGTAAGGACCCGGCGAGCAGCTTTCTATGAGAGGATATTGCTCATCAGGCTTCCGCGAATGCTCCCGCTTCCGTGAAGAAATGTAGTTCACTTGCGATCTTCCCGGTGGCAACGTACGTGCGTTCTTGCCCTTGACTCCGAACAGAATTAACTCCGTAACGTTACGGAAATAGAAACCTACACCGCGACCGTCTGATCCGCCATCTTTCCGAATCTTATGCCAGACGATGTTTGATTTGTAGTTGAATCCCCATGCTCGCATTACTTCAAGGCCTTCCGGCAAAAGAGCATTAGGAACCCATAGATACAGATGAGCCGTCGCCGCGCAAGCGTCAGCTACCGGAAGCGCCTTTATGGCATCCAGTTCCATCGTACCGTAGCGTGAAAGCCTCTTATGTTCTGGTGCCACTTTACCAGTTCGATTAACGAACTGCCAAGGCGGGTCGGCCATAATGGTCGCGAACCTGCGTTTTCCAACGAAGTCAATAAAATCCTGCGATGCGGAAAACTGATCTTCAGGATTTTTTTTCATTTCGGGGCCTCGCGAATCTTACGTCGCTTCTTAGAGCGCATTTCATGATGGCATGCAAACGAACTGGATATAAGATGTAGCACGCGCCTCTAGAATTTTTTCTGACCTTTAAATTAGGGAGAGGTCTGAATCGCAATGCTAAGTCAGATCAGTCTGAGTTTCTGATAAGCTAGAATAGACCAGTCTCAGTTTCTGAGAGCATTTCCATATAATATTGCGACCCTCAGGTTGAACGCGAGAATGTTGATCGCTACGATTTTTAACAATGGAAGGGCGTGCAGTATCCCGTTTGCAAAGCGTACCCAAGCATAATTTGACGTTTATCTATCTAAATTGTTGGTACAAAAAGTGGTACAAAATCGAATATGTGGAATAGGGTTAAGCTTTTGATATAAAAGCGAGTATAGATTTTTCCTGCCTCGGAAATAATCCCACCCCCTCCGCCATTATTTCCCTTTTTGTTTTCGATGGTGCCGTCAAAACCGGCGACGGTTTTGGCTTTCCAAGCCTGCGCTTGGCGTGATCGATCGTTCTCAATATATATAATATTATACTTTATTAAATATAAAATAATAAGAAAATCATTTAAATAGTTTGAATTTATAATTTAACTTATCAAGTTTATACCTATTAAATTGCGAATACTAAGAAATAATAAGGAATTGGAAAATCAATAATAACATTGATTTTATTTAATGATTATTTTTGAAAGTATTCATTTATTGTTCATCGCGGGTTGGGTAGCGTGAGTTCATCACGAAAGGAGAATATCATGTTCAAGAAAATCCTACTCGCGGCGATTGCTCTTTCGTTCATTGGTGCGCCGTTGGCGCAAGCTCGTGACAACCAGCCGCAGCGCAAACCAGCAGTTCAACAGGTGCAGAAAAAGAAACAGTCCGCAAAGGGCTGGTCTAAAGGGCAGCGCTTCAATGGTTCGCGTCAAAGCGAAGTCAAGGATTACAAGCGTTATGGGCTTCGTGCACCGGGCAAGGGGCAGCGTTGGGTGAAGGTCGATAATCAGTATCTTCTGATTACCGCGGCAACCGGTCTTATCGCTGGTGTGATGGCCGCTCGGTAATTCGCGGATGCGGCAAACAGGACGGTTAGCGCCGTCCTCACTCGGTGAGCAGTGTTGGTTCTCCCTCGAATCCGGCGCTTCTCATCGAGGTTTTATTGTGAGATTGACAATCAGCGCGATTGTCTGCGCATGAGCAGAATGAAGAGTGGCGTACCAATGAAGGCCGTCACGATGCCCGCCGGGATTTCCTGCGGAGCGAAGATCGCGCGGCCCAGCGTATCAGCCAGAACGGTCAATATTGCGCCGATCAACGCTGTCACTGGCAGTAGATGCCGATAGCGCGCGCCGCAACAAAGGCGCGCTGCATGCGGCGCGATCAATCCCACGAAGCCAATTGCGCCCACGGCGGACACCGCGCCTGCCACAGAAAGGGCTGACAGTAGTAGTAGCCACAAGCGGGTCGTGGCCGTATCCACGCCAAGCGATTCCGCCGCATCGCGACCGAGCGCCAGAATGTCGAGGCGTTTCGCGAATGCAAGTGCGATAGCGATCAGCAGAAGCCAGGGGGCAAGCGCCGCCACATCCTGCCAGTTGCGCCCATGGGTGGAGCCTGCGAGCCAGGCAAGTGCTTCGGCAATCTGAAGCTTTGCCTCAATCACCACAATCGTGCTCAACGCTGAAAGGCTGGCTGCCACTGCAAGTCCGGTCAGCGCCGTGCGGGTCGGTGACAGGTTTTTGCCGAGCAGGCTTAAAAGCAAGACCACAAGACAGGCGCCGCCTGCCGAGCAGAGCGCAAAAAGCGCGCTTCCCGGAATGATGCCGCCGAGCAGTGCGACGAGGCTTGCGAGTGCTGCGCCTTGTGCGAGGCCCAGAGTTTCCGGGCCGGATAGCGGGTTGCGCGTCACGGCCTGCAGCAACAATCCAGCTATTGCGAGCAAAGCGCCCGCGCCCATGGCCACCAACACGCGTGGCGCGCGCAGTGCCTGTATCGCCTGCCAGTCAATGTCGCGTCCTGCGATGCCGTCGCCGAACAGAAGCCCGGCCAGAAGAGCCGCGAACAGAACTGCGCCGAGGCTCGCATAAAGCGCGAACGGTCGCTTGAATATGGTTTTCCCAAGGATCTGCGCGTTGTGGGCGGGTGCCTCCGCTTTCATACGACGCAAGACGAAGATCAGCGCCGGTGCTGCGAAACAGGCAGCGAGGATTCCGGTCGGGATGATGGTGCCGGCACTGCTTAGCCATTGAGCGGCAATGTCGGCTGAAAGCAGCGCAACCGCTCCCCACAGGCAGGCTGCGGGCAAAAGCGCTTTGTGCCGAACCATGCCAGTGGCGCGGAGCAGATTGGGCACTGCGAGACCAATGAAACCGATAGGCCCGGCGATGGTAACGGCAGCACCTGATAGCACGATTGTGGCCAGAAGGCCGATCAGCGCAGTCGCTTTGCCAAGCCCAAGGCTTGCCGCCATGTCGCTGCCGAGCGCCATGACGTCGAACTGGCGGGCAAGGGCGACCAGCAGCAGGATGGCTCCGACAATAAAGGGGGCGAGCGGTGCAACTTTAGCCCAGCCTGTTTGTTCCAGCATGCCGGAAGACCACAGGATGATGCCGGATGCGCGATCATCGGCAATCAGGATAATCGCGGAAGAAAGCGCCGAGAAGGCGAGGGATACCGCCACGCCCGCCAGTGCCAGCCGAACCGCTTGGGCGCGCAATCCGCCGCCCACCAGCAGGCATAATGTTCCGCCCAATGCGCCGCCGATGATCGTGGCGAGGAAGCCCGGAAAGGCAAATGGAAGCAGCAGACTGGAAACAACCAGGGCCAGTTGCGCGCCGCTGGTGACAGCCAGAATGTCTGGCGCGGCAAGCGGGTTGCGCAAAATGGTCTGCATCACCGTGCCAGCGGCGGCAAGCGCTGCGCCGACCAATATAGCCGCTATTGCACGGGGCAGGCGAATTGTTTCGATGATAATCTGCGCCAGCGTTTGCGGCCGCGACGGCGACTGCAAAACGTCCTGTAGCGTGACATTTCCACTGCCGATGACGAGTTCGGCGACGGTCAGCGCGATCAGCAGCAGGATTGCCAGAACGACAATTCCAATCGTGAAACCTGCCGGTTTAGTTTGGCTTGTGGTCAGAGGCTGCGCGGTCATTCCGCGCTCCGCTCGCTCTGCTGATTTCCGGCAGATGGCTTGATGGATGCATGGTTGACCCAGCGTGGCATGCAGAACGGGATCGGCAGAACCGGGTGCGCGGTCACTTCGATATCGAAGTCGAAAGCTTCTCGGAGTCGTTCCGTTGTGAATACCTCTTCAGGAGAGCCAGAAGCCATCAAGCGGCCTTTACGCATCAGGATAACGTCGTCGGCCAGTTCCAGCACCTGATTGAGATCGTGCAGAACAGCAACGATGGTCAGGCCATGATCGCGGTTCAACTGCTTGAGCAATGTCAGCAACTCGGCCTGATGCCGGATATCGAGAAAATTCGTCGGCTCATCGAGAAACAGGACGGATGGTTCCTGCGCCAGCGCCAGCGCAACCCATGCGCGCTGACGTTCGCCGCCAGATAGCGAAGCCACCTGACGATGACGCAGGGCTTGCAGGCCGGTTTGCGTGATGGCGCGTTCGATTGCCTTTCGGTCATGATTGCCCAGTCGGGAAAACAGACCTCGATGCGGGTGACGTCCGTTTTCGACCAGTTCTTCGACGGTCAGGCCAGCGGGAATTTCCGGCATCTGCCCCAGCACGGCGATCTTGCGGGCCAGATCAATCCGTTTCAGGCGGTTTATGTCTTCACTGTCAAACAGAACCTGTCCACTCGTTGGCGTCTGAAGCCGCGCCATGCTGCGCAACAGCGTGCTTTTGCCCGAACCATTGGCCCCGCAAATGACGGTTATCCGTCCGGATTGAACCGAGGCATCGACCGAATTCAGAGCCATCGCGCCGTCAAAGCTGACGGAAACGCCAACCGTTCTGATGATTGCTTTGTCCTGCGTGGCCATCGGCTTCCAAACAACATGTTCTTCGATGCCGTGTGATAGACAAGAGGATGGGCCTCCGCAAGTTTTCTAGAGCGTTCCGGTTAAGATTGAATCGTGGGAAGCGCTACCAGAGTTTCTGCCGAAAGGTGTTCGATCAGCGCGCGGGCTGATGATGTCAGTTCGTCCGGCGCGCGTATGCAAAGCGACAAATGCCGAGTGGCCCAAGTGTCCGTCAGCGGGATCGGCACGATGCCGGTCGTTGTCATCATGCGATGAGCGACCAATTCCGGGATGATCGCCAGGCCGACGCCAGCGGCGACCATGGGGCAAATGCTCTCGAATGTGCGCAGTCGCGTGCGCATCTTCAGCTTGACGCCAAGGCGTGCCGCATGCGCTTCGATGTGATCGTAGAGCGCGCCGGAATAGAGGCCAATGAACGGTTCATGCAGGACATCGGCAAGACACGCCGATTTTCTGGCGGCAAGGGAGTGCTGCTGCCCGGTGATGAGAACCAGCCGGTCGATGGTGAAGGGGATGAGAACCAATCCACCGGTATCGACGGCGTCGGACAATATGCCGATCTCGACAAAGCCGCTCGCAACGGACCTTGCGATTTCCGCGCTCTGCCGTTCTTTCAGTTCGACGTCGATCTGTGGATTGTCTGCCATGAACTGCGCGAGCCGCATGGGAAGATATTCGGTCACAGCGGCTGTGTTGGCTGCCACGCGCACGGTTGAGCGCATGCCCCTGGCGTGGGTGATGAGGTCCGCATGCATGTCAGTCATCTGGCGCAGCACGAGGCGCGCATGATGGGCAAGCGCTTCACCCGCTGCAGTGAGGGTGACGCCGCGTCTGCCGCGTTCGAGAAGCTTGACCTCGCCAATGGCTTCCATGTCACGCAGGCGTTCGCTGGCCGAGGGCAGGGCGAGCCCCACTTCCGTTGCGCCATGCGTAATGCTTCCGGCATCGGCAACGGCGATGAAAAGGCGGAGGTCTGTGAGGTCAAAACGCATGCATATTTATCGCTTATATTCTGCCTTCGGTAAAGCCGAAGGCAGAATATGGAACTTCCGCATTTCGCAAAATGGGGAATTCTCTATAGCGGAAGCATGACCCAATCCGTCGCACTTTTCGTCACGATTACGCTTACTTTCCTCGGCGCAGGCTTCGTCAAAGGCCTGACCGGCATGGGGTTGCCGACTGTCGCCATGGGGGTATTGGGGGCGTTGATCTCGCCGCTCACTGCCGCGAGCCTGCTGATTGTTCCGTCATTCATTACCAATGTCTGGCAGCTGCTGGCCGGGGCAAGTTTTCGTGCGCTGGCCCTGCGCCTGTGGGCGATGATGGTCGCAATCATCGCTGGAACGTGGATCGGCTCCTTTCTACTCGTGGGCGGCGATACGATCGTGACGACGGCGCTCCTCGGCGCATGTCTGGTCATTTATGCCGGATACACTCTTTTCGCCCGACAGTGGCAGGTATCGCGGCGGCATGAAGTCTGGCTGTCTCCGCTGATCGGTTTATTGACCGGCCTGATTGCCGGTGCGACCGGTGTGTTTGTGATTCCAGCCGTTCCCTATCTTCAGGCACTGGGCTTGAAGAAAGACGATCTCGTGCAGGCGCTGGGATTGTCCTTCACGGTATCGACGATTGCGCTGGCGATCGGGCTCTCCTCACATCAGGCCTATAGCGGTGATATCCTTCTGATTTCGCTCGCTGCTGTCCTGCCTGCGCTGGCTGGCATGGGGCTTGGGCAGCTTTTCCGCCAGAAAATAAGTCCAGAACGGTTTCGCCTCTGGTTTCTTGTCGGGCTTATGCTATTGGGAGCGGAAATGCTGGTGAGGCCGATTTTCTTATTAAGCTTTCAATAGCGGAAGAATTTTCTTTTCTCATCCGAGACATGCGGATTTGCTTTCTTGTTCGCATATACCGGAGACAGGATACTCACGCTCCATGAATTGCGGGATCTGTTGCAGTTCCCGGGAAAGCTCGGAATAGACAGGCCGCCTCTGGCTGTAGTGCGACATGACACGACATAATCCTCCTGACCATAACGGAGCGCCTTCTTGGCGATTCCGGCTGTTTAATCCGATGCTTGCTGGCGCAACGCTGCGCGAACGCGCCATTGCCTGTGTCGGTGCGCTGGTGGGCATTGCTCTCACCGGTTTCGTTTCGGGGCTTTTGTTGGGTAAGGGGCCACATCTGCCGCTAATCGTTGCGCCTATCGGTGCTTCGGCGGTGCTGCTGTTCGCCGTGCCGAACAGTCCGCTTGCGCAGCCATGGTCGATCATCGGCGGCAATACGATTTCGGCGCTAGTGGGTGTGATTGTGGCCCAGTATGTCAGCGATCCGGCGCTCGCCATCGGTCTTGGCGTTTCGCTGGCAATCGCAGCCATGTCGGTCACCCGCAGCCTGCATCCGCCTGGCGGCGCTGCTGCGCTGACGGCTGTGCTGGGTGGTCAGGCGGTCGCCAGCTGGGGACTGTGGTTCCCGCTTGTGCCGGTCGGCTTCAATTCATGTCTGCTGGTGGGGCTGGGCATCCTGTTCCACAAGCTTTCCCGGCGCAAATATCCGCATAATGTGGCGGCTGCCCCGGTGAGCATGCACGCGACCAAGGACTTGCCCCCTTCCGTGCGGGCAGGCATCCGCGAAGAGGATATCGATGAAGCGCTGAACACGCTGGACGAAAGTTTTGACATTGATCGCAACGATCTTGGCCGGTTGTTGCGGCAGGTTGAGTTGCAGGCATCGATCCGCGCGCATGGCGATCTGACCTGCGCCGATATCATGTCGCGTGACGTCATCAGCATTGGGGAAAACGACACCGCCGATCAGGCCCGTCATCTTCTCCTGCGCCATCGCATCCTGACCTTGCCGGTGACGGGCGCGGATGGGCGGTTGACTGGCATGGTGGGCCTGCGTGAGCTGGTTCAGCCCGGTGAAAGCCTCAAGGATCATGTGGTCCCGGCGATCACGGCTGCCCCGGACGATGCGGCAATGGGCCTGCTTCCGGTTCTGACCGATGGTCTGACGCATGTGGCGGTGATCGTGGACGAGAACAGGTTCGTGGTCGGCGTCGTGTCGAAAAGCGACCTTCTCAGTGCCGTTGCGCGCGTTCTGCCCCAAACTGCCCCGGTTTCCATCCGGGCCGCAGCTTGACATTTCGGCTGGCGTCTCCTAGTCCCTGCCGGAAATACCCTATTGAATAAAAAGCGGATTTTGGGCAGGGTTTACTCCCAAGACAATGTCGGTGAGTGAATATGTCCGTCCAGCGCGTAAGCTTCTATATTCTACTGGCGCTCGTCACGATCGCCTTCGCCTGGCTGCTCATTCCTTATTATACCGCAGTCCTGTGGGCGGTCATTCTCGCCGTTATCTTCTATCCGGTTCAGCAATATCTCGTGCGGGTTCTGCGCGGACGGCGCAATCTAGCGGCTTTCATGTCGGTGCTGATGTGTATCTGTCTCGTCATCATTCCGATGCTGATCATTTTCAGCTCGCTGGTGCAGGAGGGAAACTCGCTTTACCAACGGCTGAGCAGCCGCGAATTTGACCTGAATAGCTACATTACCAGCATTCTTTCCGTACTGCCGGATTCGCTGGAAGACTGGCTCAAGCGCTTTGAGCTTGGCAGTTTCGCCGAATGGCGCTCGCGAATTTCATCGACAATCCTGCAAGGCAGCCAGCTATTCGCGGGGCGTCTGGTCAGCTTTGGCCAGAACACGCTGCAATTTTTCATCGGCTTCGGCATCATGCTCTATCTGCTGTTCTTCCTGTTTCGCGACGGTGCGGATCTTGGACGCAGAATCCGGCAGGCGATCCCGCTGAGCGATGACTATACGCGCCAGTTTTTGGAGAAATTCACCGCCGTTATCCGTGCGACGGTCAAAGGCAATATCATCATCGCGATCATTCAGGGTTTGATCGGCGGCGTCGCTTTCTGGCTGCTGGGCATCGAAGCCGCCCTGTTGTGGGGCGTGATGATGACCTTCTTTTCCATGCTGCCAGCGGTTGGCGCAGCTCTCGTCTGGGTGCCTGCCGCCGTATGGTTCTTCGTCAGCGGCGACTGGGTCAAGGGCGTCATCCTTGTCCTGATCGGAACGCTGGTTATCGGTCTCGTGGATAATCTGCTGCGCCCGCCGCTGGTCGGCAAGGGCACGCGCATGCCGGACTATGTGGTGCTGATCTCGACGGTCGGCGGCATTTCGCTGGTCGGCATTAACGGTTTCGTCATCGGGCCGTTGATCGCCGCCATGTTCATTGCCGCATGGTCGCTGCTGGCCGAAGAACAGAAGGACAAGCCCATTGCCGCCGACAGTCCCAAACCAGCAGCGGCGAAGGCAAGACGCTCGAAATAAGGTCGCAGAAAGATCAAGCGACTTTGAGCGTTTCCACCGGCAAGCCGGTATCGGTCATCTTGTTGTCGATGCCGTTTTCATCGAGAAACTGCTTCATCTCCGCATAGGTTTCAAACCATGCGCGGTTGTATTTGTCGAATAGCGACTGATCCCAATAGTCTTCCAGACGGAACGGCTTGTCGCTGAACACGTCATAGCTCGGAATCTTGTAGGTCTCGGCAAATTCGGCGGTACGGCTGTCATAGGTGAAATAGACAGACGGCACGCCATTGGCGAGCGCCATCAGGTTTCCGTGCAGGCGATAACCAAGCACAAGCTGCTGCTGACGCACGAGGTTCTCATAGTCGGCCACAACATCGGAATAGAACATCTTGTTCCGGTAGAGGTTTTCGATTTCATCATCGAAATACCAGTCGGCGGTCCAGCGATGGCCTTTCAGTGCGGCGATGGCCTCTTCCTTCTGCTCGGGCGTGCCGAATACCATCTTTTTCTCGTCAATCTCGCCTTGCGCCATCAGGGTAACGTCGAAGCGCCGCGCCATTGTCTTGATGAGATCGCGGTGGCGGGTGAGATATTGCTCAATGTCCTGTGCATAGGCAGGTGAAACCTCGCGGCGTACGGTGACGCCAACCTTTTGCACGCTGTCGAGCGGCGGCAGCTTGATGCGCAAATGCTGGTTGTTGCGGCGGAAGGCCGTGGGGCAACCTATGATGCGCACATTGCGAATGCCGATATCGTTCAGGACCTGCGCCGTATAAGCGCCGCGCACGCCAATGGAAACGGTCGAATCCGCGATGATGCGCAGCACGGCCTTGGTTTCTTCGGAAAGTTCCAGCGCGCCCTTGGAGGGCGCCTGCGCGCCAATGCCAAAAGCGATGACGGGCAGCTTCAACCGTTGCAGGACGGTGATACTCTCGCGCCAGTTCATGTCCTTGTTCACATAGTTCGACCCGCGCAGGATGACATAGTCATATTCCTCGCGCAGTTGGTCGATCTTTTCCGGCGAATAAGCGGTTATGGGAAGCTCGGACGCCTTTTCATAATTCATCAGCTTGAGCGATGACTCGAACACGAAAGCATCGCCGATATTGTGATAGTGGTTGATGCTGCCCTGCACGTCGGTGTGACGATACCAGCGCACATTGTCGTGGTCATACACTTCTCCAGCGGGAATCATCACGAGGGCGCGGGGGGCACGGGCCATTCGGTTTTCCTTTAGTAAGAGCATTTCCAGCAAAAGTGTGAAACGGTTTTGCGTTCGGAAATGCGTAAGATAATGGTTCCAGGCGAGCCAGGCTCAGCTTGCCTGAGAGAGCACAGTTTCACTCACTGCTGGCTTCGGTTTGCGAGGCTTCGCCTCGCGCAATCGGTTATAAAGGTCGAGATGTTCCTTGGCGCAATCCACATAGTGTACAGGGCGACGTATGGAATTGTGAAGTCGATCCCATATGCTCGGCTCGCTTAGAACTTCCGTGAAACGGTCAGCCAGATCTTCAGCGCTGCGGACGCGGAAATGCAGACCGTCTTCACCGTCGCGGATTTTCTCGGCCATGCCGCCAATATTGGAGCAGATAACCGGGCGACGATGATGCAAGGCTTCCTGAATGACGATGGGTGAATTTTCCCACCAGATCGACGGCATCACCACCCAATCGACCGATTGCATGAGACGCGGCATTTCCGAATTCTGGTAAGCACCATAAAAGCGCACGCGGGGACCAGCCTCTTCGATCAGTTTCTGCATGCGCTCCTGAAAGGCGGGCGGCTGCTTTTCCAGATTGCCGCCGAAAATCATCAGGCGGGAATCTTCGCCCCACACCTGTTCCGGCACACGCGATACCGCGTCAACCAGCACATCTATGCCTTTGAACGGATTGATCTGGCCGAAAAAGGCGAAGCGGCTGCGGCGCGGGTTTGGGCCGGTCAGTTCGCGTGGCGGCGTAACTTCGCGGATGGCAATCCCATTTTCGATGACGGCCATCTTGTCGGGGCTCAGCCCCCATTCATGATAGCGGTTTGCCAGAAACTGGCTTGGCGAAATGAAGGCGTCGGCCAGTTCCAGCATCCCGCGCACAAAGCGCTCGCGCTTGAGAAACCGCGCTGGCGGAACCTGCGGAAAGCAGGCGTGGCAATCGATGGGCGAGGCCTCGTTGCAAAGCTTCGAGGTTCCGGCTTTCACCATCTGGCCGTCATTGTTGCAGATCGACAGGAATTCATGGAACGTGACCAGAATAATGCGATCCGGCAAGGCCTCGCGGATTGCGTAAAGCGTTTCCAGTCCGAGTCCCATCACATGATGGAAATGCACGATATCCGGATCGAAATCGCGCACGAAACGCAGCAGATCGCGACGGATTTCGTCCGTGTTCTTGTTCGACAGGTAGAAGTGATCGTATTCGTCGGCATGAAACAGGATTTCGTCGCTGGCGCGGCGCATGCTCATCAATGCCGTCGTGCCATGACGCGGAATCGGGTGCCCGGCGCGGGCTAAATAGACCGACTGCACGCCGGGAATGGCGTTCAGGCCCTTGTGCAAATTATAAGATGCGATTTCACCGCCGCCGAGGGAAATCGACGGGTGGGCGTGCGATATAACCAGAACGCGGAGTTTGTCGCTCATGCGGGTTCCTCAATCGGTGCGCTGCGCCTGCCAGCAAGAATAGTCGACCAGCGCGCATCAAAGACCTGACGGTCGATCCGCTCGATCAATGCGATGGTTGATGCCCGGTCGGTGACAGACACATCGTCGGAGCCAAGCATTTGCGCTGATGGCAGCCAATAGGAGCGCAGGCCGGATTGTTTGAGTTTCAAGCCAAGGTCGAGGCCTTTTTCATGCGTGCCGAGATAGCCGCGCGTGAATCCGCCGACCGAAAACAACGCATCACGGGGCAGGATGCAGCATTCGAAGGTCGCGGTGGCGACTTCGGTAAGAGACATGCCGGAAACGGAATCCATCGGATAACCGGCATAACGGCTGATGAGGGCGCGATCCGATTGCGGGCCGGCAACCCAGGTTCCGGCCCAGCGGATGGAATCGTCTTCGTAAACGAGTGTCGGCGACAGTACGCAGTCGTGATGCGCGTCATAGGCCGTGACGAGCTTGTTCAACCAGCCTGCGCGTCGCGGCAACAGCGAACCTGCCAAAAAGACCACCTTGTCGGTTGTAACGGCGCGCGCGCCCACTTCCAGCGCATCGTAGAGGTCTTCCGAGCCGCTGGCAGAAACAAGGCGGATGCACAGACGATAGAAGTCGGCGAGCCTTCGAACCTGCACGCCGATGCGGTCGATGATTTCCGTCGCCGCCGAAATGACAATCGGCGCGATGCGGGTTTCGGGATCGAGTGCGAGCAGGGCCAGCAAAGGCTCGATCTCTTCTACTCGTTCATCGACGCCGATGATGATCGCCAGATTGGCGGCGTGATTGACCGCGTCTTCGAACGGGCCGAGATCGACCACGCCAAACACTTCTGGCGCCGGGCGGCTGACGCCGCTGAGCAGCGGAACAAGCTGCTGATCGACAATGTGGCGCAGCGCCCAGGCATTGGGATCGGTTGCGCGTATCTGCCGGACAATCGCATCGCGTGACGTGACACGGGTCGGCGTCAGCGGATGAAAGGCGCGGCGTCCATCGCTGATGGCAAGCTCGATATAAAACGGTGATGTGCTATCGCCCGCGAGTTCAGGTGCAAAGGCCACGAAACCATGCGCATGGCGGTTCGGGTCGAGACCGGCATTGAAGGGCGGCTGGTTGTCGAATTCGCGGGTGACGTCAGGCCGGTCATAACGGGTCCATGTGCCGTCGATCTGGATTTCGCCGCGATGGCGGCGCAGCTTGACGCTTTCCACATGGCTGTCAGGGTCGAGTAGCCAACCGGAAACCAGTATGCCGCTGCCCTCAACACGGAACACATTGTCGATGCCAAGCCGCACCGGGAAAGGCAGGCCGGAAACGGTCTCGCCGCCGTCAAAGCGGTTGGCGGCGGAGCGCAGCCGGAGCAAAATATCCGTCGAACTGCGCACACGCGGCAGGATGGCGCGAATATGGCTTGGCGTCTCGCGCGATCCGGCCAGCAGCCTGCGATCATAGACTTCCGTGAAGCGCCAGCCGCGCCGCCCGCGAAACAACAGCCGTTCAATGTCGTTGGGTTCTACCGGCTCATT
Organism: Ochrobactrum teleogrylli; assembly: GCF_006376685.1. Classification (GTDB taxonomy): domain Bacteria; phylum Pseudomonadota; class Alphaproteobacteria; order Rhizobiales; family Rhizobiaceae; genus Brucella; species Brucella teleogrylli. The sequence continues at coordinate 438,453 of NZ_VEWL01000001.1, forward strand.
GGCAAGCAGCAATCCGGCAAAGCCCGACGCCTGATCGTTGAGATCGGGGCGCGCGAAAACGCTGATCGAACATTCTGCCAGTGAAGAGTTTTTGCCGCTGATGAGCAGTCGTGTGACGGCGGGCGTCAAATCCTGCGCCCAGCCCTGAACGAAGATTTCGCCTTCATCGCTGCCGCCAATCAGCTCGATACAGCCATCGGAGCGCGCACCCACCTGCAAAAGAACGGTGATGGCGGCAAGTTTCTTGCGTCCGATAGGACCGGAGATCAGCCCTTCCACCAGTTCATCGATGACCGTTGGCAGGCTCGGCCCGGCCAGATCGCCGATCATGGCGACGAAATCGGCCACAGGTGCTGCGCGCGAGGCGAAATTGTAACGCGCGACCTTCGCCTTGTGCTGGAACATGATCGTCTTCAAGATGCCCCGGCGCAAAATGCCGGTCGGCACAATCGCGACGAATCCATGGGTTCCGGCGGGCGACGGCTCCTTCAGCGGCCAGGTGACGAGGTTCACCTTGACGCTCAATGCCGGATCGCCATTCAGAAAGGCAGTGACCTGATCGCCGGTCGCATTGCCGATCCCAAGCACGAGCAGAAGCGTATCCTCGATCACACAGCCGACAACCATCTCGCCCTCCATCATCATGGGCGGGCGTTCCGATGGTCGGGCAGGTTTTACTGCCGGTTGCTGCGTGGCGGGTCGTTCGTCTTGCGTCATGGGTTTCCCCTCAGCGCATCACGAAAAGCGTCAGGATAGCACCCGCGACGAAGCCCGCCATCACATACATCAGCATGAACAGCAGCTTCACGTCGCCACCGGCGCGTTTGCGCACGTCGTCAATGCGCTTTTCGAGCCCAGCGACCACACCATCCATGCGCATGATGTGCACGTCGAGCTCGGTCATGCGCTGATGCAGATCGGTGCGCAATCCGTCGACGGATGTGGCTATGTCCGCCATTTCGGCAGGCGCAGCGTTGCCCGAACTGTCAAGCACCGGGGCTACGCGTTGCAGTGAACGCTGATTGACCTGCAATTGGCGCTGCGCGGCCATCAGCATGTCGAGCTTGTCGAGAATGCGCGTCATCGGCGCTGCAATCAGCGCTTCGGCGGCCTGTTCGTCGGGCTTCGGCACACGCAGTTTCTGCTCATTGCCTGCCGCATTGGCTGCGACGACAACAAGTTCACCGGCGCGGGCAGCCGCGAATTGCGGCAGCATCACTTCGAAAGCATGCAGGCCGTCGCCAATGCCGTTGCGCTTCAGGTCGGGACGTTCCTTGTCCGCCGGTGCTTCCGCGATGGGTTTGTCATCAAGAAGAACGCGGATCAAAAGCCGTTCCGTGGGCGCTCCGGGATCAAACGCCCAGCCGTAAAGGCGGCCTTCCTCGATGGCGTCAACGCGTCCTTTCATGGCTTCTGTCCTCTGAGGTGCGGCAGATGCAGTCTGTGCTGCTGCCGGATTTGCTGCCCCTTCGGCTGGAACTTTGGTCGCGATGTTCATAGTGTACCTCTTATGCTGCCTCGACACGGGTCGTTCGCAGTGTTCCGATCAGATCGAGATAGCGCGATGCCGTCGTGTCGATAGTGTCCGGATGGCGTGCATTGTGGCTCAGCGACTGACGCAGCTCCGGGTTTTCCGCCATACGACGCATGGCTTCCGCCAGCGCCTGCGGATCATTGGGCGGAACGGTTAGGCCGTTTACGCCGTCCGTAATCATTTCAGCCATGCCGCCGATATTGGAGCAGATGACCGGGCAATCCTGTCCCTGCGCTTCCTGAATGACGAGGGGCGCATTTTCCCACCAGATCGACGGCATGATGGCGCAATCGACGGTGCGGATAAGCTGCGCGATATCTTCACGCCGATAGGCGCCGCGCCGTTGCACGAAGGCGGCCGTGTCAGAGAAAAGCTGGTCGATTTCGCTGACAAAGCTCTCGCTTTGAAAGGGTGCCGCACCATGCACGCGCAATTCGAAATCGAAACCTTCATTGATGAGTTGCTGCGCTGCCCGGAGCAGAACCGTCGCGCCCTTCCATGGGTTCAGATTGCCGAAATAGCCGAAGACAGGCTTGGTTCTTGCGCGGCGCGGGGCGTCGATAGCAGGGCGCTCCGGCTGGCCGTTGGGAATGACGCTGATCAGCTCTTCCGACAGGCCCCAGTCAACATAACGCTGTTTCAGGAATTCGCTGGGAGACACGAAGGCGTCGACAGCGCTCAACAATGATTTGATATGGCGCTCGCGCAGTACGAATTTGTCGAGCGCTATGTCCTTGAAACAGGCATGACAGCGATCCGGGCTGGCGCCGTAGCAGAGTTCCTTGCCGGTCGTACGCACCATCAGCCCGTCATGGTGACAGATCGGGTAATAGTCATGCAATGTCAGGACGATACGGCAATCCGGCAATGTGCGGCGGACGATATGCGGAAATTCTGCGCCCAGCAGCAACAGATGGTGAAGATGCACCACATCCGGGCGAAAATCCTTCAGCAGTTCCACAATGTCCGGCACGATGCCGTAGAGATCGACCTGGCTCAGGTTGAAACGGTCAAAATGACCCGACCAGAGCAGGATTTCATCGCCGCCGTTACCTATGCTCTGAAAGCTGGTTCCCGGGCGTTCCTGACGGTGAATCTTGTTGGTGGCTCCCAGAAACAATGCTTCGCAACCGGCGCGCTGATAGGCGCGGAACAGGTCATGCGCGAAGATTTCCGTCCCGCCGGGATGCAGCGAGGGGTGATTATGGGCAGCAACGAGCACGCGTTCGGCCATCAGGCAGCGCCTCCGCGTGTTGCGATGAAGAGGTCCTGATAATGGTCGGATGCGATCCCGCGCCAGTGACCGAAGGATTTCAGTTCCAGCGACAGGCCGACACCTGCAAGGGCGCGATCCATAAAGCCGTTCTCAAAGCCGACGGCGGCAAGCGGCGGAAGTTCCGGCACATACCAGCAGGGCCCCGCACCGCTGCGTTCGAAACTGAGGCGCGGATCGCGTTTGCCATGGCGATCGCGCGCGGCAATATCATCCACGACAAACGCCGTCATGAACAATTTGCCGCCGGGCGCCAGCACGCGCGCGATCTCCCGCAGATAGACTTTGACTTCGTCAGCGTCGAGATGTGTCACCACCGATGTCATGATGACGAAATCGACGCTCTTGTCGGGAAACGGCAGAACGAGGTGAAGGCCATCGACAGCGCCACGCGGATTATAGAGCGCATGGGCAATGTCGATATGTTGGAACTGAAAGTTCGGATAAAGCGCGCTGATATGCTGGCGACACCAGCTTGTCCCGCCCGCAACCGGGTCGATGCCCGCATATCGCCCCTTGGCAGGATCGAGATATTGCGTCAGCGGCACCGCCATGCGCCCGATACCCGAACCGATATCGAGAACGCGCGCGTCAGGCTTGAGGCCGCCCTTGCGGATGAAATGTCCGAGAAATTCAGCACCGACAGCCCGGAAATCGCCGTCGCCGACAAACACGCTGTTGGGGTCGGGTGAGGGCAGGAAGCGGTTCTTCAAGACGGCGCGTGTCAGCCAGCCGATCTGTTCTTCGGGGATTGGAAGTTTGGTTTCAGGCTGTTTCAGCGCTACCACGTCGGTCAAGCGACGCTCCTTTCATATTTGGCATCGATCACATTGGCCGACGGCGCGGTCTGCGCTTCGTCTTCAGGCGGAGCCATCAGGTCGGTGATGTCTTCATCCCAGCGCTGGGTATGCAGCCAGGAATTATATTGGCTGGCGAGACCACGCATATAATCGGCGCTGCGGCGGATCGAGCGGCGCTCGAAATGGTAGAGCGCCACGGCAGGGTCGTAGTAGACCTGAAAGCCGAGCTGGCGGATTTTCAGGCAAAGATCGCTGTCTTCATAGTCGCCGATCACATAGTCTTCAGTATATCCGCCGACGAGATCCAAGATATCCTTGCGGGTTATAAGGCAGGCACCAGTAACGCCGGGCACATCGCGTCCCACAAGGGCAGGAGCATAGCTGCCGGGCATGCCCTTGTAATAATGATGGTTGAGCCAGACGCCGTGGCGGTCACGAGCGAAATAGAGGCCCGCATGCTGGAGCGAGCCGTCTTCGAACAGCAGGCGAGGGCCGATAGCTCCAAGCCGCTTGTTATCGAAGAGCGGTTGCAGAAGCTGTTGCAGCCAGCCGTGCTTTTCCGGCACAACATCAGAATTCAGCATCACAATGGCCGTACCCGTTGCCACGCTCGCACCCGCATTGCAGGCGCGGGCATAACCGCCATTGCGGTTCATGATGACAAGGCGAAACGGCAGGTCATGCAAGATATGCAGGCCACCCAGCATATGCTCGGTGTCGTCGTGTATTTCCGGCGAATCGAGAACGAAAATCAGTTCGGCATTGCGGACGATCCATGGATCGGTCGCCATGGCCGAAAACTGGAAGCGCAGGAAATCGAGATTGCGATAAAGCGGAATGACGATTGAGGCGACCGGATTGGCGGGTATCATGCCGAAATCCTTGACCTCCGAAATGCGCACGGTTGCGCCGAGCTTCTTTTCCACTTCGGTCAAGGCCGGGGCGAGAATGGTCTCGAACACCTTCGGGCGGGCATGTTGCGGCGGCACGGCGCGCAAGATGCGCTTGCGCTGCTCCGCCGGTTCGAATGGCTGCGGGGCAGGGACGAGCGGTGCGACTGCGCCGGATGTGAGCCGCATCTGGAAACGCGGTTGCAGAAGCGGGCCAAGGTTCTTAGCCGCCGGCAGCCACGCGACAAATCCTGTCACATCGGCCTGTGGGGCATCCTCGCGCTTGGCGATCTTGCCGGGGAATTTGTGGAAATGGGCTTTCAGCGAAATCGCACTGCCATTGGCGGGCAGATATTCGATATCGCCCAGCATGGCGGAGGGATCGTGATACCACCCGCCAACGATCAGCCCGTTATCCAGTGCAAGCGCGAGATCGATTTCCGCTGCCGGGTTATGGCTTGCGGATTGCGTGATCTGGCGCACCGGAAGAGGCGAACGGCTTTGCAGATCGATGGCGACCGCGGGGCCGCTTGTGCCGAGTTTGGCGAGTTCGCCAACCAGAAATTCGCGCAGATCGGCATTGCCTTGCCATTTGGACCACCATTTGCCGAAATCCATCGGCTCTGACGGGCCATCGGCGAGTTTGCGGATCGCAACACCCTTTTGTCCTGTCAGGACGAACAGAAAGGATGATGGCAGATCCTGTGGCGATTCGACCAGAAGATGGCAGGGTTGCCACGCCTTGCGTGATTGCTGTCCGACCGTGAAGCGCGGCGGGATGACGATGACGCTTCCATTACTGACGCCATAGATGGCAGAAATTTCGCCCAGCATCGGGTCAACGGCGGTTTCCAGCAGATGATGCCCCGCAACCGGCTGGCCGCAGTTCTGGATATCGCGCGGTTCCGGGGTCAGCGCCAGCGTGATGTCACGGACGAGGGCTGCAAAAGTCTGATTGCGCGACAGGCGAAACGCGCTGCGCCACGTGGAGAGAATGGTCGAGAGCAGCTTGATATGCCCGGGCAGCGTCAGGTCCGACAGGATGCGCTCGCTATCAAAGGATGCCAGTTCGTTGGCGGGGTAGAGAACGGTCTGAACAGTGGGGCCGAGGGAACCCGCAGAAAGCGCAAACTCGACCGGCTCGCTGCCGGTGCGCATGGCCCAGAACATGCGCGTGCCGCCGCTTTCCAGCGGAATGCCGACGCTCAGCAGAGGCACCGGCTGAACAGGCATTTCGAGCGCGCATTTGGTCGACTGGCGTGCCGGGCTTGGAATATCCCAGGCAATCACTGCAATATCGGCGCAAAGACGGCAAATCGAAAGGTTTTCGGGTTTGCTTTCCCGGAGGTCGCGCGAGCCGATATCGCTTGCCCCGATGCCGCTTGCAAATTCCGCCGAATGGTCGAGGTTCAATGCGAATACCCTTTCATTCTTGTCGGATGCAGGAATTCAACAACAAGCCCGCATTCTGATCCGAAAACTGGCAGTCACTTTTCGGAATTCGCTTCAAAAGAAAACGTGCCCGGCGGGAGGCTGCCGGGCACGCCATTATTGGTTCAATCAGTGAACGGTGAAGTACTGGTCGGGATGCGACTGTACGTCGTCGGCACTGGTGTTCACGAGGGTAACGCTGTCGCCATTGCCGAGATCGACAACGACATTGCCACCAACCTGCGTGACGCGATCGGCAAGATCGTCCGCGGACGAAATGTCGAGGCCATTGATACCCTTCTGAATCTGAAGGATGTCCTCGCCAGGATTGAAGTCGAGAATGACGTCGTTTCCGCCGCCACCATTGAACAGGAACGTGTCGCTCCCGTTGCCACCGATAAGGATGTCGTTTCCGGCGCCGCCATCAAGGATGTCGTTGCCGTTGCCGCCATACAGGATATCGTTGTGCGCGCCGCCATAGAGCAGGTCACTGCCGTTGCCGCCCTGGAGAATGTCGTCTCCATTGCCACCAAACAGCACGTCGCTGCCATTGCCGCCGCTCAGGACGTCGTTTCCTTCATTGCCGTAAAGAATGTCATTGCCATTCTCGCCGAACAGGGTGTCGTTTCCCGTGCCGCCGAAAAGAATGTCGCTGCCATTCCCACCGAAGATGGTGTCATTGCCATCCCCTCCGAAAACGAGATCATCACCGCCATGGGCACGGATGAAATCGTCAAAGCGGGAGCCGAACAACACGTCGTCGTAGGCGCCGCCTTCTAGAGTGGCCATCTGCTTCTCCTTGTGTTCCGTTGGGTTTCACAAGCCGGAATGCTCCGACCATTATGCTCGTAGTAGTCTGATACGTATCTTTGATAAATACAACATCGGAAAATGGTATAATTATAGAAATGCCGTGTAACAATTTATTACGAAAAATTTATATTCCAGAATTGTGAACTTCTTTTAAAATTACTTTTGTATCAATTATAATTTGTATTTGGATTATATTTAAACGCAAATTGCTTCAAAATTTGAAACGTCACGGAATTGTCAAGAAAATGCCCGTTTTTCAAAACGATGCCGCCGCGCATCGTTTCCAATGCGCGGCGGCGATAGAATCTGAAATTGCGTACTTAATTCAAACTATACTGTAGAACGCATTTTCTAAATGTCCGGGTAAGAACGCGCAGTTTCGACCTTAATCCTCGCGGAATGCGCGGTTCAGACTGTCGGTGATCGGCGAAACAATATAGTCGATTGCGCGGCGTTCCTTGTGCACGATGATGACTTCGGCGGGCATGCCCGGATACATACGGGCTGTCGGATTGGCGGACAAAGAATCCGGATTAATCTCAGCGCGGGCCACGAAATAGGCCGTGTTGGTTTTGTCGTCGATCGTCTGGTCGGCGGCGATATAGGTCAGTTTGCCATCGAAGGGCGCCATGGACCGCTGATTATAGGCAGTCAGCTTGATCTGCGCCTTTGATCCCACCGCAACGCTGTCGATATCGTTGGGGCTGACTTTCATTTCCACCAGAAGCGGTTCATTTTCAGGAACGATATCCATGATCGCTTCGGCGGGAGAGATGACCCCGCCCGGTGTGCGCAGGCGAATATTGGCGACGATGCCGTCCTGCGGGGCGAGCACCTCAACGCGACGCATCACGTCTTTCGCCGCGATGATCTGCTCTTCCGCGTCAGAAAGTTCGACCTGACTGGTCGTGATTTCACCGGCAATCTCCGATTGCAGGTCGCTTTCAATGCCGGAAAGGGCGAATTCTGCGCCTGCCTTGGCTTGTTCGGCTTTGGCCTTGTCGCCGGTATATTCGCCCCGGTCGCCCGCAAGCTGGCTCAACCGGGTCTCGATTTCGGTCAGCTTGGATTTCTGCGCAAAGCCTTTTTCGACCAGGCTGGCGATTGCCTTGCGTTGTTCTTCGATCAACGCGATCTGGCGGTCGGTGGCGGCGATCTGCGCCGTCGATGCTTTGGCCTGTTCGGTATATTGCTCGATGGTTTTCTGCTGAATATCGATCTTGCTACGCTTCTGGGTCTTCCGCTTTTCGAAGAAGATCTGCTCGGCGCGCATGGCATTTTCTGCATTCTCGCCACCTTCCGCGAATTTATCGGGGAAGGTGATTTCGGTTTCACCGGCCTGCTCGGCCCGCAGGCGCGCCAATTTGGCGATGAGGCCGATCCGACGGCTTTCCAGCGATTTCAGCTGTGAGCGGGCCTTGGTGGCGTCGAGACGAAGCAACGGTTGGCCAGCCTTGACCAGATCGCCTTCCTGCACCAGCAACCGGTCGAGAATGCCACCTTCCAGATGGCTGATCGTCTTGCGCTTGGAATCGACGATGACGGTTCCGTTGGCGACAGCGGCACTGCCGAGCTCGGCAGAATAGGCCCAGGCGAAGAAGCCGCCAAAAGCGACGCCGATAGTGGCGAGGCCCGCGATGATCAGGCGGCGCAGCGGAGACTGGTTGTCCTCGCGTTCCAGATCATAGGCCCATTCGGGTTTGACACTGCCGAAGCGGGTAAGTGCCGTGTGGTCTGACGATTCTGCACGCGGCGCGAGCAAATTCGAAACACGGCGCGGAATGACGGATTTTCCGGTCATGAGTTTACGGCTCCTGCCTGCGGATTATTGTTGCCGGGCGTCAGCGACGCCACAACGTCGGTGCGCGGGCCGAACTGGGTGATACGGCCGTTTTCCAGCACCAGCAGCTTGTCGGCAACCTGCATGATGGTCGGGCGATGGGCGATCATGATGACAATGGCACCGTCGTCGCGCGCATGTTCGATGGCGCGCATCAGGGCGCGTTCGCCGATGGCGTCGAGATTGGAATTGGGTTCATCAAGCACGATCAGGCGCGGGCGATTATAGAGGCAGCGCGCAAGGCCGATGCGCTGGCGCTGGCCGCCCGAAAGCGTCAGCCGCCCATCACCGACCGGCGTGTCGTAGCCGAGCGGCATGCGCCCGATCATCTCGTGCACATCGGCAAGACGGGCGGCTTCCAGCACACGATGTGGATCGCTGTCGCCCATGCGCGCAATGTTATCCTTGATTGTGCCGTCCAAAAGCGAAACCGACTGCGGCAGGTAACCGGCGATCTCTCCGAACGAACCGCGCTCCCAAAGATAGACATTGTTGCCGTCGAGGAAGACACCGCCCGAGGTGGGTTTAACGATGCCGATCAGCAGGCGCGCAAGTGTGGATTTACCTGCAGCCGAGGGGCCGACGACGCCCAGCACTTCACCGGGCGAAATTGAAAACGAGATGCCCTTGATGATCGGAACTTCAACGCCGGGCGCGGCATAAATCAGCTTGTCGATCACCAGATCGCCATTGGGGCGCGGCGTCGGCATGGTCTGGCGCACGGCGAGGTTTTCAGACAGGAGCGACTGAACGCGCTTCCAGCTTGCTATGGCGCTGACCCACTGACGCCAGTTCTCAACGATGCGGTCGAATGGCATCAGCAGGCGACCGATGATGATGCTGGTCGCGATCATCGCGCCGGGGGTGATTTCCTGCTGCATGGCAAGCAGCGTACCGATGCCGAGCGAAGCAATCTGGATGATGAAGCGCGCTGTACGTGCAATAGACGACAGGGCTTTCACGCGGGTGCCGCCGAGGTCGAGCACTTCGAGCGCCTGCATCTGCACAGTGCGCCAGCGACGGGCGAGAGCAGGCAGCATGCCCATAGCCTCGATGACTTCCGCGTGGCGCAGGCTGCTACCGATTTTCGTCACGGCTTCGATATTGGCCTGATTGGCCTCCTGAATGAGATTACGCGTCAGGAGATCGGTCAACAGACCGCAGGCAACCAGAATGACGACCGCTATCACGCCGATCACGCCGAGCATTGGATGGAGCAGAAACAGGACGCCGAGGAAGATCGGCGACCATGCCGCGTCGAGCGGGGCATTGATGGCGGGCGAGGTCAGGAAGCCACGCAATTCGGTCAGGTCGCGCAGGGTCTGCGTCGCTTTCGGCAGCCCCTGATCGACCGAGGCCTGAACGGCGGCGGTCAACACGGCCAGGTTGAGACGGCGTACAAGCGCGGTGCCCATGGCCTGAAACGACAACGCCCGGATAAACTCCAGAACGCCGAATACGATCATCGCGCCGACCGCGAGAATCGTCAGCATGGTCAGTGTATCGAGACTGCGGCTGTTCAGGACGCGGTCATGAACCTGCAACATGTAGAGCGGTACGGTGAGTTGTAGCAAATTGATACAGGCACTTAAAAGCACCGCATAAAGCAGCCCTGACAGGAACACGCGCCGGGCCCGGTAAATTAGGCTTTTCGGCGAAATCCCCACTTCATCGGTGGCTTTTTTGCCGACGGAGCTCTTGCCATTTGGGTTCTTTTGGCCAGTATCGTTCATACGCGGTCTGCCTTGGTATGGTCACAGGTCGTGGATATCCCTAAAGAGAGTCACCCTTCTATCAGTATTATTCAAGTAATACCGCTCAGAATGTGACGGAAAAAAGTTATTACGGCGGGGAAATGCGAAAGGAGACAAGAAAATCTAATTGAAAATTTCTTCAAAATTTGAAGTAAAATTGAAAATGGAGAGTAAGAGATGCAAAAACTTCTGCACGAGGGAGTGGAAGTCGAAACATCAATTGACGGATACTCAGCCGTCGATTTTCCTGAAGTAACCGCCGAGAAACAGGAACGCAGAAATCCGGTGCATACAGTCGTTATTACACATTTCGAACTGGCCCGGATGATTGAAAGAGTGAACCGCCGCTTTGTGAGCCTTCTGAAGACGGAGCTTACCAAGCTGGGGGTAGAGGACATTGGCCCGGCACAGACGCTTGTTCTGATGGCGATCGGCGATGTCGAGCTCACTGTGGGTGAACTACTGGATCGCGGGCACTATGTCGGGTCCAACATTTCCTATTATTTAAAGCAGCTTACCGATGGTGGTTATGTCGATCGTGTCGCCTCCCAGCGAGACAAAAGGTCGGCGCGCATTCGTCTGACAGACAAGGGCGAACGCCTTTGCATGAACCTGAGAAACGCCAGCAGGGACTATCATCATATCCTTGCTCGCGATGACGATGATCTTAGAAATCTCGAAATCGCATACCAGACTTTACACAGGCTGGAATTGCTGTGGGGCAACGCCGCACGGTATGGCATTTGATGTTGATCGACGAAAAACGACCAAAAATCGCACACGTTTTGTGACATGCATATAGCTTTTGTGCACAGACGTGGTTTTGGTCAGTTCGCTGCTTTAGCCGGACATCTGGCCGAGAGCGGACATGATGTAAGCCTGATTTGCGAAACGGTGGACCGTCGCCTCCCTGCGGTCCGCGTCATTCGCCACAGAGTTGAATCTGGTCCTCGCACCGATGGTGCGATGGCCAGATATCTCGAGGTTCCGGATCATCATACCCGGATCGGTTACCGTGTCGCCGAAACGCTTGAAGCGATGGCGCGACACGGTCAACCGCCGGACATAGTCATCGGTCATATCGGCTGGGGCAGCATGATGTTCGTCAAGGACGTGCTGCCCTCGACGCCGGCGCTTGGCTATTGCGAATTTTTCTATCGGGCGCATGGTGCGGATGTAGGCTTTGCGCCCGACGACAAGCCTGATGTGGAGATGCGGAAGCGGCTGCGGCTTAGAAATATGGCGCAGCTCGTCACGCTTGAAAGCATGGATGGCGGTTTCAGCCCGACACACTGGCAGAAGAGCCTTTATCCGAAGGCTGTGCAAAATCGCATCGCCGTCGTGCATGAGGGCGTCGATACCAAGGTTTTCTATCCCGACCGCCATGCATCTTTGCAGCTGCCCGACGGTCGCGTTTTGAAGGCCGGAGAATCGCGCGTCATTACCTTCGTGTCGCGCGATCTCGAACCCTATCGGGGCTTCCCGCAAGCGCTGGAGGCCGCGGCGAAAGTCATTCGCCAGAACAAGGACGCCATCTTCGTCTTCGTCGGCGGAGACGGGGTCAGCTATGGAACGCCGCCGCCGGATGGCGGATCATGGCGCGAACATCTGGTGCGCAATCACGACTTGCCGCCCGACAGGGTGGTGTTTCTGGGGGCCATCCCCCATGCCGATCTGCGCAAGCTCTACCAGATATCGACTGCGCATATTTATCTGACCTATCCGTTCGTGCTGTCCTGGTCGGTGATCGAGGCCATGGCTTGCGGCGCGCTCATCATCGGGTCCGACACGCCGCCGGTGCGCGAGGTGATCCGTGCCGGTCAAAATGGTCTGCTTGTTCCATTCTATGACACGGATGTGCTGGCTCAAACGGTGCTGGATATCCTCGCCGACCCTGATGCTTGCCTTCAAATGCGCGCGGCAGCACGCCGAACCATCGAAAATCGCTTTCGGTTGTCGGAATGTTTACGTCAGCAAAAAACGTTGATCGACGCAGTATTGAATGTTCGATGAGCAGTATGTGGCGACAATCGGGCATTCAAGAGTTTGTTTTATAATATAATAGCCCGCAATTCTGCGTATTTACGACGTATAATGAATATAGATGCATATTGTTTCAAATTTTGAATTAAACCACTTCCAATTATTCGCAATATTATCATATAGTTGATGCTATATCCCTGTTGACAATACATGGTCTGTATTTTCTCATTGTACTTGTAAGCCGAACCTCCCAATCGGCCATCAGACAATGGACGACTATGTTGAGCACACCACTTCCTGCGATCTCGGGGCGGAAGAACCGCCGCTATGCCATTGCTTCGATGCGTGATCGTGAAGCGCTGGAGGCGACTTCTCTGGGCGACGTGACTGCTTTCGTCGAAGGCGACGGCAAGCGTCTGCGTCTGGCGAATACATTTCCACTCATCGCGGTTGCCGCTTCCGATGAAGGCGCCCACGAACTGAACGCTATACTGCAGCAGCTTTATCGCATGCGCACCATACCGGAAGTGCCGGTTGTGCGCGTCGATGAGGCTGGGCCTGAAACCGTGCCCATGCTGGTGACCCAGCTGCTGGAAAGCAGTCTGGACCGCCTTGTCGGGCATGTCAGCAAGGTGCATGCAGAACTTGCCATGCTGCGACGTGAACGCGAAACGATGTTCGAGAATTATCGCGCCATCGAAGACGCGTTTCATGCGCGCAACTGGGATTCTTCCACCGAGATATTCAGCCACGCGCCTTTGGTCGATCCCAAGGATGAAGGCTTTGCGCGCCTGCTGCGCGAATCTGAAATCGAACAGCTTTTTCCGGTGTCGAGCTATGCCGTGTCGGGCTTTGCGCTGCATTTCCGCGATCTGCCCGCCAACCGTAACGGTCAGCTGATCGTCACCCTGGACTATCTCGAAAACGGCGAGGGTATCGCCGAATGGCTGGTGCCTTATGGCACGCTGCATTCGGAGTGGAACTTCTTCTCGCTCCCGAAAGCCTGTGACGGCAGCCATCGAACGTTGCGGCTTCGCATCGCGGCGACGGGCGGCGTGCCGCCAGAAATCTCGCTGGGCAATGTGATCGCCAATGAGCGCTATGCCGCGCGTGCGCGCATTCCGCATGCCGATCTCGACATGCGCCCACTGGCGCTGCGGATTTTCACCGGTCTGCCGGGTGTGCGTCCGGCATCGCTGCCAAACGCCATCGTGCCGACATCGATGATCAACGGTCGCAAGGTGGATGATTACCGTCTGCCGATTGAATTGCTGCGCAATGTCACCAATGTTTCGGTGACACCGCTTACGCCGGATTTCCCGACGGTACGTTTTCTGGAACACGAAGACGCTATCGGTTGCCACCCGCTTGCAGAGGGGATCACCGCCGCTGCCATCCGCCGCGTGGTCGCGCCGGGGACCGTGCGGATTTCGGCCCGTGCTGTGATCGATCACCCCGAGGGCCAAGCTTGCGCTGTCGGTCTGCTGCTCGTCAATCTGGCATCGGATGCGCAGGAAGAAATCGGTGCGCTGGCTTCCATGGACCGGCGGCGTTCGCAGGTGCTGTTCAGTGGCTGGTCGGAAGTGGCGCCCAATCGTCCCATCGACATCAATTTCATGCTGGAAGAACCCATCGACCGCACGATGGACCTCATCGTGCTGAGCAAGGCGGCAGGCGATTCCGTCGATTTCTCATGGCTGAAAGTGTTCAACTTCCGGCTGGTCAAGCACATCGAAGCCAGTCCCGCCCAAGAGGTGCTGAAAGAGGCCGCGAATGTACGATAGATCGAAGGATTTGATCGTCATCGCCATGCCGCTCTACGGCCATGCGGCGCTGGCGCTTGAGGCACTGGAATCGATCCTCGCGTCGCAGACCGTGTTCCGCACGCAGATTGTTGTGTCGGTCGATGGCGATCCGCGTCGCGAGGTGTTCGACAGTCTGGCGCTTTATTCCGCAGCCCATCCGAACATCCATGTGATATTCGGCGAAAACGCCGGCCCGGGCGGCGCGCGCAATCGCGCTGTCGAATACATTCTGGACGAGATGCCGGACGTCAAGGCGGTCTATTTCGTCGATGCCGACAATCGTGTGCAGCCGCACACCATCGATACGCTTTACCGCAAGCTTCTCGCGTCGAATGCGGGCTGGGTCTACACGAATATCGATACGTTTTCGGTCAACTGGCGTGCCCATTACGGCGACAGCTATTCGCGGCTCATCCACTGCATCACGGACAATATTTGCGATACGGGGTCGATGATCTCGGCGGATGTGTTCCGCAGCGGCGTGCGCTTCGACGATGACCGCCAGAACGGATTTGAAGACTGGGAATTCTGGCTTTCGGCGATTGAGGCAGGCTTTGTTGGTACGCCGTGCCATGACACCGGCTTCGAATATCGTCTGCGCGCAGAAAGCCGCTTCAAGGAAGCCAATCGCGACCGTTCCGGTTCGATCAATTTCCTGCGCAAGCGACATAAGGCGCTGTTCCGTCGTCCTACTCTGGTTGGTTTCGAGCATGAGGAATGCCCGCGCTATGGCGTCATTCGCGCAGGCGAGGGAACCGTCAGTTTCTTCACCGATCCGAGCCTCGGTGCGACCGATCTCAAATTCGATGATGCGATCCGGGCCTTTTGGGGCAGTGTGTCGGAACCCGATAATTTCCATTTCCCGCCATTCCTCGCCTCATCCAATACCGAGACTCTGAAACTGCTGGCACGCTCGCGTTTGTTCCCGAATATTCTGTCGCGATTGGAGAAGCTCGCCGAGCAGGCCAATATCGTTTTCGTGGAACTGACGAATGTCGAAAACGAGCGGCGGATCGATACGGAAATCATGCCGTCCGGCACGCGACAGCCGCATGCCGATCTGATTTTCGTTTCGACCCGACTGATCCGGGACATTATCGAGAACGATGCGCTGAACTGGTTCGCCTCGCTCGGCACGCAGCAATTGTGGCCCACATCGGCGCGTATGAAAGTGCGCTTTCCATTCCCGCGGGTGCGCCAGCGTCGCGCTTTGTCGCGACCGGAACAATCCATGCTCAATCTGGTCACGTCGATTGCCACAAGCCCGCTCAAGCAGAGCGCGGCCATGCGCTGGACGTGGCGTCCGCGCCGTCTGCCCGCCTTGTCGGACATGTATCAGGTGCTGCGTGACGAGCTGGGCGGCGGGCCTGTCCTGCCGCTCGGCCATAATCCAGCGAAGAAAAAGACGGCTGCCGTTCTGGTTCCGAACGCATCGTTTGGCGGCGCGGAAAAGGTGGCCTATGCCGCAGGCCGCGAATTGAAGAATCAGGGCTTTGAAACCCATCTCTTCGTCCTCGGCAATGAACGCATGGACGTGCTGGACGAGTTCGACCAGTCCTTCGATTATCTCCATTTGTGGAAGGATGGTATTCCGGCCTGGGGCGATACGAACCGTTTTCTGGGGCAGGATTTCATCACCGAGGATCATCCGCTCGACTGGAGCATTCTCCGTGGTCAGCTTTCAGGCTTCGATCTGGTCGTGAACAACCACGTGATGGCCGCGCATCCGCTGATGGGCAAGCTTCGATCCGAGGGAACGCGCACGGCCTGTTATCTCCATGTGGTGGACGAAACGGTCTTCCGCCGTCAGGCTGGACAGCCTTATGCGGCCATCGCCTTCGAACATGCCTATGATGCGTTTCTCACCTGTTCGGATCAGCTGAAAATCTACCTGCACAGTTTTGGCGTGCCGTTCGAGAAAGTGTTCTCGGTGCCCAATGGCGCCAGCTTCTCAATCGATGCGAAGCAGCGCGCGCAGGTGACAGCAGCCCGCAAGGAAGGCCGAAAAGGCCGACCTATGCGCATCCTCTATATGGGCCGCCTTGACCGCCAGAAGGGCATCGACCGGCTGCACGACGCGATCATGAAGCTGCGAGAGCAGGGCATTTCCTTCGACGCACAGGC
This sequence comes from Ochrobactrum teleogrylli, assembly GCF_006376685.1. Lineage (GTDB taxonomy): Bacteria > Pseudomonadota > Alphaproteobacteria > Rhizobiales > Rhizobiaceae > Brucella > Brucella teleogrylli. The sequence goes on from NZ_VEWL01000001.1 coordinate 454,700, forward strand.
AATTGGTGGAGAGATTTTGTCCGACGATCCGAGCGCATCCTGGATGACGAAGCTGCAAGAGGCGGGCGTTCGCGTGTCGCCGCCGGTCTTCGACGGCAAGGACATCGCAAACCATCTTGCCTGGGCCGATGTGCTTTTGATGCCTTCCCGTTGGGAAGGCGCACCATTGATGATCGCCGAAGCACAACAGCTTGGCTGTGTGCCGGTCGCAACAGCGGTCGGTGCGGTTGACGAGCTCATTAATCATGGCCGTGACGGCATCCTGATCCGCAATGGCAATGATGCGCAGATCGTCTCCGACATGACGCGTATCCTGACCATTCTTGCGCAGGACAGTGACGCCTTGATGCGCACGGCTGAAGGCGCGCTTGCCTCGGCGGCGCACCGCACATGGAGCGCCGCGTTTTCCGACTTCACGGACTGGGCCAATGAAATCAGCCCTGTCTATCCGAAATCCCGGTCTTCCCAGCCGGACGTTGCAGATGATGCCAGCGCGATTGCCGTTCTCCCCGGCCGCGCAGTTGCCTGATCATACCAGAAAGGTCGACCTATGAGCCGCCCAGCCAACCCACGAATTCTCGTCACTGGCATTCCGAGCCATTTGACCCGCCTTATCCAGCGCGCGGACAAGGCGCAGGTTTATTATTCGGAAAAGCAGCGGGATTCGGAATCCAAGGATAATTTTATCCAGGAACTGAAGAACATCAGCAACACGGGTAATTATCTGATTGGAGAGGGCGCCATGACCGCCCTTCTGCCATCTGCAAAACATGTTCCGTTCTGGCATCTTTATAACTGCATCAATAACGGGACTGGTCTCGAAGAGATCAACAAGGAATTCGACATCTGCGTCTTTACCTGCGCCAATCTTTTGCGCAAGGGCCTGTCGGCTGATGCAGAAGCTCTGGTCCTATCCAAGCTGGACATGCCGGTGGTGATGCTCGGTATCGGCATTCAGAATCGTCCGGACATTGAAGGTGAAGACGGTCTGCCAGCAGGCACGAAGAAGCTTCTGGAAGTCCTGAAATCCCGTGAGCATTATTTCCTCACGCGTGGCGAGAATGCCGCTGGTTATCTGCGCGATCAGGGCTTTTCCTATGTTCGCCCGGTTGGCTGTCCGTCGCTCTATTTCCGTCCCGACAATATGCGCAAGGCAATCAGCCGCTTGCCGGATGTGAAGGTGGGCGAGGGTCGCACCGTCTTCACCGGCTATATGGGTGCGGAACTGGAAACCATCGGAGACATGAATGCACTTAGCTCCGATGATGGTCGTTCGGCCTATGTCGTGCAGGATGAGCTTTTGCATTTCGACATGCAGCTTGAGCCGGACGCCAATGGCCGCGCCTACGATTCGACCACAGGCGAACTGGTCGGCCCGCTCACCTATAAGGGCTCCGGCGATCTCAAGAAGAAGATCAGCGTTCACGCTTTTCTCGACACCAATCAGTGGCGTGCCTGGTGCTCGACCATGGATTTCTCCTTCGGTCGCCGTTTCCACGGCAATGTCATTTCCATGCAGGCTGGCGTGCCGAGCCTGATGGTGGCTGTCGATGATCGCATGCGCGAAATGCTGAATTTCTCCGGCCTGCCGAAGATCGACGCCCGCGATCTCAACGCCGCCAACGACCGGCGCGCATTCGTGAGCGATCATATTGCGGCGATGAACATCCCCGACGTGATCGAAAAATATTCGGACCGCGAACGCAACTTCCGAAGCGCCCTTTCAGAAATCGGCATTGGATAGCTCCCAATCCACGAGCCGTTTTATAACTCCAGCGAAGATGGATCATCATGCGCATAATGATTACCGGCATTCCGTCATATTTGATGCGGACCGTCGAAAGTGTTTCCGGGGCGAGCGTGAAGCATCGCCCCTATTTCGAACCTATCCGCACGAAGAAGGATGTGATCGATCAGGTCAAGAAGATTGCCAATACAGGTAATTATCTTATCGGTGAGGGCGCAGCCAACGCCGTGCGCGGCCACGACGTGACCTATGTTCCGTTCTGGCATCTCGCCAACAGCCTCAATTCACCGGACACCTATGCAAAGCTCAATGAGAGCTTTGATCTTTGCCTGTTCGCCTCGGCGAATCTCTTGCGCCCGGGCTATGCGGCAACGACCGAATCCTTCGTCTTTGAAAAGCTGAACATGCCGATTGTCGTCATGGGTATCGGTATTCAGAAGAAGGAAAATCTGAAGGAAGAGCTGCCGGAAGGCACGCGCCGCTTCCTTGAAATTCTGCGCCGCAAGGAAAGCTTCTTTCTGACCCGTGGCCATTTCACGGCGGAATTCCTGAAGGATGCGGGCATGAAATATGTCCGTCCGACCGGCTGTCCATCGCTTTATTATGCACCGGACCAGATGAAACGCTCGCTGAGCCGTCTGGCTGATCCAAGCCTTGCGGACGCGCAGAAAATCTCTTTCGGCGGCTATCTCGGCAGCGTTGCTGATACGATTGTGGACGCGCATGCGCTGCTCGAAAAGGACAGTGTCGCAAGCTATGTCCTTCAGGACGAAGTGATCGTCTACAACATGAACATGGCGGGTGAAGACCACTCCGAAGCCTATGATCAGGCGGCAAGCCGCATCACGGCGCCTGTCGAATACAAGCATATGGAAAAATGGCAGCGCAAGAATGAGCTGCTGGTGTTCTTCGATACGCACAAATGGCGCAGCTGGATTTCCAGTCAGGATTTCGGCTTGAGCCGCCGCTTCCACGGCACGATCATCGGCATGCAGTCCGGCATTCCGGGGCTGATGATCGCCGTCGATGACCGAATGCGCGAAATGCTGGGTTTTGTCGGTTTTCCGCATATTGATGCCAGCGTGTGGAACCGTGAACCGCAGAAAAAGGCTTACCTGCGCGACTTCCTTTCGAAGATCGATGTGCCCGCCGCCATCAATCGTTATTCGGAATGCGAAGCCAATTTCAACGGCGCGCTGAAGGATATCGGTATCCGATGAAACTGACGGTCAGGAGCACCGGGGGCAGCGAACGGGCAATTGCAGCGCTTTTGGGTGCTGCCCTGCTCGGCGTCATGCCGAACGGCGCTCTGGCCGATACGCGTTTCGGCGTCAACCGGGTTAATATGGCCTGGTTGCCCGCCGCAGAGCGCGAACAGATCTTCGACCAGATGGTGAAGAACGGTGTGGTCGCCGTGCGGCTTTCGCTGACGCGGCCCATCGACCAGAGCATCGATGCGGTGCGGCTTGCGCACGAGAAGAAGCTCGCAATTCTGCTGGAAGTTTCGCTGAACAATGTGGACTTCTATCCGGAAGGCACGAAGCCGCGTTCAGGGCGAGGCCGTATCTGGGATATGTACCGGCTATCGGATATTGATCCGAAACGGTTTCAGACAGCGATTGGTGATGCGTTGCAGAAAATCGACGCGCTTGGCGTGAAGCTGATCGGTGTCGAGACCGGCAACGAAATCAACTGGGGCGCCTATAATGGCGATCTGGCCATTCTGCCGAAGGAAAAAACAAAGACCGCTCGCTCGCTGAGCGAAATGGAAGAACTGCCCCTCGTGGAGAAGGGCGCGGAGAAATATGTCGAACTGCTGCGCGTCGTTCGTACCGAACTGGCGAAAACCAGACACAATGCGGGCGCAAAGGTGGTTTCAGCGGGACTTTCGGATATCCCCTTTGCCGATGCAGATCGGCGCGGGATCGATACGATCGATCCGACGACGTTCACCGATCTTCTGAAAAAGCACGGCCTCGATACGGTGGCCGATGGCTACGGGATTCACATTTATCCCGGCAGCAGCGGAACGCGGGCCGCGCGCGCTAAGCATGTCGATAAGGCGCTTTCCTTCTGCGGCGGTGCCGATGGAAAGCCGTGCTGGATCACGGAATGGGGCTTTGCCAACAAATCCAAGGCCTGCCCGGCAGATGACAATAACCGCCAGCAACTGGTCGAGAAAGCGCGGGAACGCTTTCGCCAGATGATGGATAGCGGCCAGATCGCGGCTGCCTATTATTTCGATTGGGATGAGGGAACTTACGGCGTCTGGCGCTGCGGGGCTCTGACCCCTGCAGGTCAGGCCGCAACGGTGACGAAATGAAACTCAAGACTGTAATCATTGGCGGTTCCAACACGGTCATGCTGCCCGGCTATCTGCCGACCCTGCTTTCAACCATGGCGCGACGCGGGGTGGAGTTGGATATCGTTGCCGATCTGGCGGTCGGCGGTACGACGAGCGCGCTCGGTCTTTATCAGCTGAAGATTTTCGAGCAACTGGAAGACTGCGAATTGCTGCTGATCGAATATGCGATCAACGACGCTTTCGTCTATGGCGACGAGCGCAGGCCCTTCCGTCACTGGGCGCGGTTCTATGAAGGGATTATCCGCTACGCATTGGAGCGCAATCCGAACCTGCGTATCGCAACGCTCGTCTTCGGTGCGCGCAACGGGTCTTTCCTCAATTCGGTTCCGTCTATCGATGCGGGCATCAATTACATCTCGCAATGGTATGGCACGATCTGCGCCGATGTCTCGCGCATGCTGATGCAGCAATATGGTCGTGATGCCGTGACCAACCCGTCTTTCTATCTCGATCAGGGGCATTATTCGCGGCCCATCGCCACCACCATTGTCGCCAACCTGATTGCTGATGTGCTCGAACCGGCGCTCTCCGCGCCCCATCGCCCGAAGGCGCTTCCTTTTGCAATCGATCCCGACCACTTTGCCAATGCACGTGCCTTAAGTGGCGAGCAGCTATGCAAGCGGCTGGGACGGGTTCCGGTGGAATATAGCAACCGCCGCTTTTCCATTTCCGCCCTGAACCTCGGCAATGAGCGTATGCGCTTTGAAGTGGACAACGGCCAGTTGCTGGCGGTCGGCTATGTCTGCGATCCACGCATTCCGCCGCTCGACGTCAGGATCGGCGACGAGGTGCACCGCGCAGCGATGATGAAGGGTGGTGTGCGCGACGGAACGTACAAGTTTCTCGTCTCCATGCTGAGCTTCGAATTTCTCTACGGCACCAATCTTCTCGACGCGCGGGGCAATGTCGCGTTGACGCTTTCCGGTGCGGATAGCGATGTCGAACACAAGCTGCATGTGCCGAAGGATAGCGTTCGTCAGGATGAACTGCCAGCCGAGCCGGTTCTGCCGATCACCGGCATATTGTTTTCCGGCAATCTGAAAGTCATGTCGCTGGAGAAAAAGACCGAGGTTCGCGAGGTCGTCGCGGAAGCGGCGCAATAAGCGCTATTCCACGAAAATCTTCACGCTTGCCGCGCGGCCTGCGGCGTCGATCACGGTCAGGGTCGAGTAGCCCGTGCCGTCCGGTTGCCATGTGGCGGTGCGGCGGCGTTCCGGCTCTGCCACGGGCTTGCCGTTGGCGAGCCAGCGAAACGGTGCGCGCCCGCCCTGCAATTTCAGCACCAGCGGCGATGCGGTTTCAGTCAGTGCTTTCAACTCCACATGCGCGCCATCGGGCGGAAAAATGATGCGCGGTGCGGGTTCGGTTGCGGCTTTCAGCACAGGGAGCGGATCGCTCGCCGACGAAAACCGTGTCTGCGTAACAGGCAAATCGGCACGGGCCGTGCGGAATGTTCCGGCTGGCGCGCGCGGCAATGGCACGGAAACCACGCCCGACTTGACGAAAGCATCGAACAAAATTGGCGCGGCGGATGCATAACCGGCAAGACCCGGCACCGAACCGCCATCAGCACGCCCGACCCAGACACCCAGCACATAACGCCCGTCATAGCCGACCGACCATGCATCGCGATAACCATAGGATGTGCCGGTCTTGTAAGCGAGGCCACGTCGGGGTGCCCCTTGAGGAGGCACGACACCGGCCAGAATATCGCCGATCTGCCATGAGGCCTGTTCGGTGAGAATAGGGCCGGACGGTTGCGTCGGCTCCGCCGTTTCGGTTCCGTCGCGCAAGGCGGCTCCACGTCCGCCATTGGCGAGCCCGGTATAAAGCTGCACAAGATCGCGCAGGCTGATCCCGGCGCCGCCAAGCCCGATGGCGAGACCGGGTGGTTCGTTCTTAGGCAGTTGCAGGCTGACACCCGCCAGCCGAAACCGCGTGGTCAACCGGGCAGGACCGATAGCGTCCAGCAGGCTGACGGTCGGGACGTTCAGCGACATTTGCAGCGCCTGCCGGATACTGACATCGCCCTGATAGCTCATGTCGAAATTGCGCGGACGGTAACCAGCAAAGTCCTGCGGGCGGTCTTCAATGATGGTTTCCTGCGCAATCATGCCCTGTTCGAAGGCAAGCCCATAGATGAATGGCTTGAGCGTCGATCCAGGCGAACGCACGGCGCGCGTCATGTCGATCCAGCCTTGCCGTCTGCCATCGAAATAATCCGCGGACCCGACTTCGCCGAGAATATTGCCGTTGCGGCTATCGGCCAGCACCATGGCCACGGACACTTTGGGTCCAAGTTTTGATGCCGCCTCGCGGGCCGATGCTTCAAGACCCAGTTGGACGGATTTCTTCAGCGTCAGTGTGTGGCGGGCTTCTGTCGGCGCTTTCTTGAGCGCCAGATCGGCAAAGTGTGCGGCGAGGGCAGGCAGAGCATGACGGGTGGCGGAGATCGCCTCGCGCTTGCCGCGTTCGGCTTCATCGGTGGTCAGAACATCGGCCTGAACCATTCGCGTCAACACGCGATCACGCGCCATGCGTGCGGTGCTGGCGGCGCGGTCCGGACGACGACGTTCCGGCAATTGCGGCAGCGCGACAAGCATTGCGGCTTCGGATGTGGTGAGCCGCAGCGGTTCCTTGCCGAAATAGGCAAGTGATGCCGAGCGCACGCCTTCCAGATTGCCGCCATAGGGGGCAAGTGTCAGATAACGCTCCAATATCTGGTCCTTGCTCAAACGGCGCTCGATTTGCATGGCGCGGGCAAGCTGGCGGAATTTGGAGCCGAAGCTGCGGCTTTCGCGTGGTTCGATCAGCCGGGCCAACTGCATGGAGAGGGTGGAGCCGCCGGACACGATGCGTTGGTTGCCTGCAAGCTGCACCGCCGCGCGCGCCAAGGCCCATAGATCGATACCGCTATGATCGTAAAAGCGCTTGTCCTCATAAGCGATCAGCATTTTTACGAATTTCGGATCGACATCTTCAATGCGTGTATTGAGCCGCCAATAGCCATCCGGCGTCGCATAGGCGCGCAACAGTTCGCCGTCACGATCCATGACTTCGGTGGAGATGGTCAGGCGTTCAGGCAAAGGGGGTGGAAAAGCGCGGTCAAGCCAGTCAAGGCCGACCGTCGCAACGGCGGCGATGCCGAGAAGTGCGGCACTGCCAATTGCTATTTTCCAACGCCGTTTCATATCTTATCCGAAAGCCCTACGGCGCAGTGACCTCCATCATGCCAGTCGCCGTGCGCGCAGCATATTGCGGACGGTACATGTCCTCGACGGTCGCCGCCGGATGGGTGTAAAGCCCTGGCGTCACAGCACGCACGACATAGGCGAGAACAATCTGCTTTTTCTCACCTGCCGAGCGGTCAAACGCAGCGACGAAGCGATCATCGCGGAATTCGAGATGCGCGGCCTGCGTGCTTTCGAGCCATGGGAAGTTGCCGAGATCGGCACTCGAAACGAGGCCCGGATTGTCGAGTTCCAGACCGGCTGGCAGAAGATCGGTGACCAGCAGGCGCGACTGCCATTGTTGCAGATCGTCGATCTTCAACACCACGACGAAACGCTCGTTCTGGTTGATGCTGGTGATGTTGGCTTCCTGTCCATCGAGCGTGTAATAGGCCCGCTCGATGTTGAAGCCTTCGCCACCGGCAGGCAGCGATTGCGCGGGCGGCGCAACGGCTGTTACCACCGCGTCCACTGTATCACTGCCCCTGTTTGTCAGAACAAGCGGTTCAGCTTCCAGCGCGTTGCCATTGACGCGTTCGGAGAAAGCGCCTTCATGGGCCGTGCCGTTGATATCGAGATTGATCGATGCATTGTTCTCCTTGAGACCACGGGCTGCGAGCAGCATCCACGCCTGATCCTGCGTGCTGAGATATTTCGCCTGGTCGCGTTCGTAACCAACCAGCGTGACAAGCGAAGGCAGCACTTTCGGCGCAGGCTTGCTTTCGGCGGCCAGCGCCAGCATGGCCGCGCCATCACGCAGCCGCGAACCATAATCGGAGCGATTATAGTCAAATGCCGTATTGGTGCTTGCCCGGTCGAGAGCGACGTTGAACACCCGGTCCGAACGCTGCTGGTCGCCATAAAGCGCCAGACCCGCAGCCAGTTGGGCAATCGCCATCGGGCTTGCAAAATTGTCGAGCTGCGTATCCGCGTAATAACGCAGATCGCCGACCGAAGCCTTCTTGTTGCGCGCCAGCACATAGAGCGAGTAGGCGATTTCGTTGCCTTTTTCCTTGGCGTCGGTCGTATAGCCGAGCGCATTTTGCAGGTTCGACAGCGACGAGAGCAGGGCTTCCTGCGGAACCACATAGCCCTTCTCGCGGGCACGGGTGAGGAAGTCGGTGACATAGGCGTCAAGCCACAGGTCGCCGGAACCCGGTCCCCACAGGCCGAACGAACCGGACGAAGACTGATAGCTCAGCACGCGATAGATAGCGTCCTGCACGCGCTTCTTGAGTTCATCCTGGTCGCCAAGGCCAGCACTTGCTTCGGAGCCTGCCGCCATTTCACTCAAGTAAAGCAGGGGCAGGGCGCGGCTTGTCGTCTGCTCGGCGCAACCATATGGATAGCGGTCGAGCGCCATCAGAAGCGACGGCACGTCGAACGCCGCGCTGCGGGTGACACCAACGCTGACATAAGCGCCGTCGAGCAGGCTTTCGGAAAGCAAGCCGCCATCGATCTTGAGACTGCCACCATTGGCCGGAAGGCTGACCACCTGACGTGTCGTGACTGGCAGATCCACGGGGCGCACCGGCAGCGAAAGCTTCTGTTCGATGGCCAGTCCGGCATCATTGGCAAGGCGTATCGTAATATTGCCCTGTCCGGTCTTCTGCGCGTTGAGCGGCACAGCGACGGATTGGCGTTTGCCACCGGCCAGCGCAAGCGTGTCGGGATAAGAGCCGATTTCCGTGCCGAGATTGTCGCTCGTTTCGACGCTAAGACGGTAATTTCCATCGGGCGCGTCCGTATTGGCGATATCGAGGCGCAGTGTCGCCTGATCTCCCGGCGCCATGAAGCGCGGCAGACCAGCCGTAATGACCACCGGATCGCGCACGATCACATCGCTGGAAGCGTGGCCCACGGCCTTGGCTGTCCAAGCTACGGCCATGACGCGGACGGTGCCGTTGAATTGCGGAATATCGAAATCAATGGTTGCCTTGCCATCGCTATCCAGCTCGACCGGGCCGGAGAAAAGCGCGACCAGCTTTTCAGTCGGCGGGCTGCCTTCAGCTGCCATGTTGCCGCCGTCGCCGCCGGTGCGCAGCTTGCCGGTGGTGCCCAGCGAACCATCGATAAGGCGTCCATACATATCGCGCAGTTCAAGACCGAGCTGGCGCTGGCCGAAGAACCAGTTGTCTGGATTAGGCGGCTGATAGCGTGTCAGGTTCAGAATGCCGACATCGACAGCGGCGACCATGACATAGGCCTGCTCGCCGCCTGCATTTTCCACAGAAACGGGAACCGAGAGCGTGCCGCGCGGAGTGGCTTTCTCCGGTGGCGTCAGCTTGACGGCCAGTTGCTTGTCGGCAGGATCAACCTTCAGCCATTTGAGGCCAATAGCACGGGCGGGCATGCGGCTTTCCTGCGCGCTGCCCGGACGGAACAGCGTTGCAGTGACGTAAGCGCCAGCGCCCCAGTCTTCGCCGACTGGAATGTCGATGGTTGCACCATCCGCCGAAACACTTTCGCTGATGGTCGTCAGCAGCTTTTCTGCGCCGATGGTGATCAGCAGTTCACCGGCAAAACGTGGGCTGACCTTCAGCTTGGCGGTTTCACCGGCTGCATAATGATCCTTGTCGAGCGCGATTTCGAGGCCGTCGGGCGTTTCCGTCGAGGTTGCGGCCACATACCAGCCCGCGTCGAATTCGTAGCTTGAAGCCGGACCCGAAGCATCGCCAGTCTCGATTTCAAGGCGATAGCGGCCCCAATCGACCGGCTGGGTGATGCTGGCTTCAGCATCGGCCTTGAGGTCGATCTTGCCGGTTGCAACCGACTTGGTGAATGTGACCGGCTCGTAGTTCCAGCTATTGCCGCTGCGATACCACTGGTAATTGCGCTCGACCTTAACCAGCGACCAGACCGCACCGTCGAGGTTGGTGCGGTTGCCCTTGGCGTCGGAAGCGATGAAGCTGAATTTTGCGGTGCCGCCTTGCGGTACTTCATCGCCGGAAAAATCCGGCCGGATGCCGATCATCGATCCTTGCGGCCGAACGGCAAGGTCAAGCTTGCGTTCCACAGCACGACCGCCGCTTTCGCGCATGCGAACGGTGACGGCTGCATTGATCAGACGGGTGGTGGATGGCAGGTCATCAATCACGACCGGGAATGTCGCCTTGCCATCGTCGCCAACCTTGGGCAGTTGGTCGAGTGGCAGACGGGTAGCTTCGCCCTGACCTTCATCGGCCAGACCGAAATAATAGCCCTTGAAACGGTCCCAGTCGCGCTTGGTCGAAAGCGTGACTTCGCCTTCCAGCGCCAGACCGGCTGCGGGCGCACCATAAAGGAAGCGTCCATCGACAGTCACATTGGCAGCTTCGCCGCTCGCAATTTCCGGCTTGTCCGATGTCAGGTCGAACTCGATGCGGTCTGGCACGAAATCTTCAACCAGGAACATCTGCGATGCGACCGCCGGTTGCTTGGGGTCGGTGTAGATATTCAGGTTCCATGTACCACGCATGGCATTGGCGGGCAGTGTCAGGTCGACGGAATGTCCACCAGCCTTGCTGCTGTCCGAGACGAGGCGGCGGTCTTCCACGCCGTCTGGGCGCGTGAAGATGAAGGTCAGCGGCAGATTGTCCACGGCGAGCGACGCATCGTCCCGGGCAAGGGCAGCGGCATGAACCACTTCGCCTGCACGATAGATGCCGCGTTCGGTCCAGGCATAGACGTCGAGCGCCTTGGGCGCTGCACGACCGGTGACGCCGCGATCCGAGAGGTCGAAGCCAGCACGCGCCATATCGAGGAAGACGAAATCGTCTTCGCCCTGATTGGCCATCATGACGGCGGGAACCATGCCGCCGGAGCCGCGGGTGAGACCGGCGGTAAAGGTGGCGCGACCATCGCTATCGGTTGTCGCTTCACCCAGCACTTCATTGTTGCGGGCCAGCAGCGTCAGCTTGACGCCGGAAAGGGGCTCAGCCGTTTCAAGTGATCGCGCGAAGACATTGATGCCATCCTGACCGGTATAGGTCGAAAGGCCGATATCCGATACGACGAACCATTGCGTCGCCTTGGTGTCATAGCTTTCACCGCTTGCCTTGATCGGTTCTGCCGTTAGCACATAAACGCCCGGCTTGCGCTGCGGCAGTGCTTCATCGATGGGGAAACTGGTGGTGGCTTCCTTGTTCAGCTCGCCGCCAGTCGTTTCGATCTCACCCTCCCAGACGGGCGCGCCCATCTGGTCGGAAACCGTGCTGACATCATAGCCGTCGAGCTGACGCAGAAACTGATAACCAGACAGAAGCTGCGCCAAGGAGCGGTCGCCGATGCGATAGAGCTTTACCTTGGCCGCATCCATATTCACGCTGACCAGCGGAATGCCACGACGCGCCTTGGCAGGCAACACAAAGCTGTCGCCAGTAAAGCGTACCGAGGGCGCGCGGTCCTGCACATAGACAGACAGGGTTACCGGCGCTGGCAGCGTTTCGCCAATGGCGGCAGGCAAGCCGGCGCGGAACGTCACGCTATAGGTGCGGCCGTGTTCCAGACCTTCGACACAAATCTGGCGATCCTTGGCTTCAATCGCCTTGGGCGCAGCGCTATCCAGCGTCACGAAGCTGGAGTAATCGGCACCGCTCTTGACCAGTTCTTCGGAAAACTGGGCGCAGATACGCGGCGATGCATTGTCATTATCGACACTGTGGTCAACAATGCGGAAACCCTTGCGAGCCTTGAGGTCTTCATAGGCGGCGCGAACGGAGGCTGAATTGACGAGATTGAGGCTCGCATCATAAGCCTGAAGGGCAGGGCGGGACAGTTCGCGACGGTCAAGCGCCTGCGCCATCGCGTTCAGCGCGTCGGCGCGCGCGGCCTTGCTGCGCGAGGTCTGATAGCCGTTCCAGGCTGCTGAAGTGGCGTCGCGTTTGAACTTGGCCGTCTCTTCGCTGTTGGAAGGCTCGGTCGCCAAAGTGGCGAGAGCAAGCCCGGTCCAGAGCGCGCTGTCGTCAGGAGCAGCACCCGCTGCGGCTGCAAACTTTTCCATCGCCGTGCGCGGGTCGCTGTTGGCGAGCGCCGTGGCTGCATCGGCCTTCAGGGTGCTGAGGCCCTCGCTGCTGTCGGCAGCCAGGATAGAGGTGCGGAAACGGCGCGCTTCGTCGACAAGATTGTCAGCGAAGAAGGTGATGGCCGGTGGGGCACCAATGTCAGCTTTGGCGGTGTCCTTGGCCGCGCCCGATACAACCTTACCCGCAATGGAACCGACAGAGGGATTGAGCTTGTTGAAATCCGTCTTGAGGAAGCACCACTTCACCTTCGGATTATAGGTGAAGGCACGGCAGGCATTGTCACCGAGGCAGGTGCTCTTGCACTGGTCCAGCGTGAGGTTCTTCTGGGTGCGCAGGTCGAAGCCGAAATAATCGCTATCTTCAGTTATCTCGATACGGCGCGTTTCAGCGGCGTTCGAAGGCGCAGGCGCAATCGCAAGCCCTGCGGTCAAACCGGTGATTGCAGCCAGCGTCAGGAAAATCTGTGCCGATAGCGCACGCCCGAGTTGCCGTTTGAAACCGTTAAGCATCTGCCTCTCCTTGCGATTTCATGCCCGACCAATGTCCCCTGGAAGAGCGGAAAGAATCCGCGTCATGTGAAGCTTGCGCACAACCCAGAGTCAAGCTGCTTCGCTAATATATACAATGTTCTATTATCATCACTCGCAATTATGACGGCTGTTCTGCGGCGTGCAAATTGAATGAGACGTGTCGCGATTGAGACTGAGCATTGCTCCCATCGCCGTTACGTTTTCACTTCTGACATCTTCGTTTGTTGTCCAACCTGGAGGAGGTAGACATGAGCAGGAACCGTGGCGTCGTCTATATGCGACCCGGAAAAGTCGAAGTCCGTGATATCGAAGACCCGGTGCTGTCTGCACCTGATGGGAGGAAACTCGGTCACGGTGTCATTCTCAAAGTCATCTCGACCAATATATGCGGGTCGGACCAGCATATGGTGCGCGGTCGCACGACGGCGATGCCCGGACTTGTGCTTGGTCATGAGATTACCGGCGAGATCATCGAAAAGGGCGCAGATGTCGAGATGCTTGATGTCGGCGATATCGTATCCGTGCCGTTCAATGTTGCCTGTGGTCGCTGCCGTTGCTGCAAGGAGCAGGACACAGGCGTCTGCCTGACCGTCAATCCGTCACGCGCTGGCGGCGCCTATGGCTACGTCGATATGGGTGGCTGGATCGGCGGGCAGGCCCGCTATGTCATGGTGCCTTACGCCGATTTCAATCTGCTGAAATTCCCGGATCGCGACCGGGCGATGGAGAAAATTCGCGATCTGACCATGTTGTCGGATATTCTGCCAACGGGCTTTCACGGCGCGGTCAAGGCGGGTGTCGGTGTCGGTTCGGTGGTCTATGTGGCCGGTGCCGGACCTGTCGGGCTGGCGGCGGCGGCTTCCGCGCGCATTCTTGGCGCTGCCGTCGTGATGGTCGGAGACTTCAACAAGGAACGTCTGGAACATGCCCGCAAGGTCGGGTTCGAGCCGATCGACCTTTCCGCCAGCGACCGTCTGGGCGACATGATTGCGGAAGTCACCGGCAGCAACGAGGTTGACAGCGCCATTGACGCGGTGGGCTTCGAAGCCAGAGGCCATAGCGGTGGTGAGCAGCCTGCCATCGTGCTGAACCAGATGATGGAAATCACCCGTCCCGCCGGGTCCGTTGGTATTCCGGGACTTTACGTGACGGAAGATCCGGGCGCGGTGGACGGCGCGGCCAAACAGGGAAGCCTGTCGCTTCGTTTCGGGCTTGGCTGGGCCAAGGCGCAATCGTTCCACACCGGGCAGACGCCGGTGTTGAAATATAACCGGCAACTGATGCAGGCGATCCTGCACGGGCGTTTGAATATTGCCGAAATCGTCAATGCGGAAGTCATTTCGCTTGAAGATGCGGCAGCCGGTTATGAAAGCTTCGATCAGGGTGTGGCGAAAAAGTTCGTCTTGGATCCGCACGGTTTGCTCGGCAAAGCCGCGTAATCCTGCGAAACACAGAAGCGCTGCGCCCCCGCGTGGCGCTTCTGTTGTCGCCTATTCCCCGCAGCTACGTTAAATAAGTGACAGTAGCGACGATGCGGAGATTCCAACTTGACCGATATTCGCCTCAAACGGATCTACGAAGCGCCATCACCTGATGATGGCTACCGGGTTCTGGTTGATCGTGTCTGGCCGCGCGGCATGACCAAGGAGAAGGCCGCCATCGATCTCTGGGCAAAAGATGTTGCTCCATCTACAGACCTTCGCAAATGGTTCGATCATGATCCCGCGAAGTGGGAAGAGTTTCAAAAACGCTATCACCGCGAGTTGCAAAATAAAATGCCGGATCTCACAGCACTGGTTGCCAAGGCCGGTGATGCGCCGCTGACTTTACTCTATGGCGCGAAGGACGAGGAACACAATCAGGCCGTCGTGCTGCATGAATTCTTGCAGACTATCTGAGGCCGAGTTTTGGAACTTTAGAACGACAGCGCAATCAGATCGCTGCGAATTTGATCGCCATTGCCTTGCGACAGGTTCTTTTCGATTTCCGCATGCGTGGAGGTCCAGATGGGGACAGCGGCAGCCAGTGCCGCTTTGCCTTCCGGTGTCAGTTGCAGCAGGCGCTCACGCCGGTCAGCGGGATTGACCAGTATTTCCACCCAGCCCTGCCTTTGCAGCGGCTTTAAAGCGGCGGTGAGGGTGGTCTGATCCATTGCCAGCAATTCGGCAACCGGCTTCATTGGCGGCGGCGAGGGCCGATTGAGCGACATCATCAGGGAGAATTGCCCATTCGTCATGCCAGCCGGACGAAGTGCTTCGTCAAAACGCCGTGCAAGCGCGCGGGCCGCGCGCTGAACATGCAGACAAAGGCAGGTGTCTCTGACCAATAGGGTTGTTTCAAAAGGAACTTCGGCAGCGTTTGACATGATCCATTAATATTGATATCAATGTAAATCGTCAAGCTAATATCCTATAAAAACTGGGCGTTTTACCATCCGGGGGCGGAGGAGGACTTGCATCATGAATGAAGTCGTATCCCGCGAAGTCTGGCTGGAGGCGCGGCGCGCGCTTTTGGCCAGAGAAAAGGAAGCGACGCATCTTCGCGATCGCGTCAATCAGGAAAGACAGGCGCTGCCCTGGGTCAAGGTGGAGAAAGACTATGTCTTCGACACCCCGACAGGACGCCGAACGCTGGCAGAGCTTTTTGACGGACGCAGCCAGCTGGTCGTCTATCACTTCATGTTCGGGCCGGAATGGGAGCAGGGCTGCGTCGGCTGTTCATTCCTGGCCGACAATCTCGACGGCGCGCTGCCCCATCTCAACAATCACGATGTCACGCTCATTGCCGTTTCGCGTGGGCCGCTTGCGAAGCTTGAAGACTACAAGCGCCGCATGGGCTGGCACTTTCCATGGGTGTCGTCCTATGGCGGTGATTTCAACTTCGATTTCCATGTATCGTTCGACAAGGCCGAGATCGAAGAAGGGCGCGTCTTCTACAATTTCGACAAGCTGCCGCCGGAACAGGCGCATGATGAACTGCCCGGTATGAGCGCCTTCATCAAGGCCGACGACGGCACGATCTACCATACCTATTCCAGCTATGCGCGCGGCATTGAGGAGTGGATCAGCACACTCATGATCCTCGACCGCGCACCCAAAGGACGCAACGAAGACAGCACCATGCATTTCGTGAGGCGCCACGATGAATATGCCGCGCCTGCAGCAAACCACAGCTGCTGCAGTTGAACGCCAAAATCAAATTCTGGGAGGAATGACAATGAATAACAGAGCATCACCGTTCGTCTGGTACGAACTGATGACTGAAGATGCCGCCGAGGCCGCAAATTTTTACGGCAAGGTCGTCGGCTGGAACACGAAAGACTCAGGTGTTCCCGGCGTGAACTACACGCTGTTTGAAGCACCGGGTTGTGCGGTTGCCGGTATGATGGCGCTTTCCGATATGCCGAGCGAAAATTGTGACACAAAGCCCGGCTGGCTTGGCTATATCGGCGTGGCCGACGTAGACGCCATGTCCGAGAAGGTCACAGCCGCAGGCGGCAAAATCCTGCAACCGGCTCATGATATCCCAAGCGTCGGGCGATTTGCTGTCGTGGCAGACCCTCAAGGCTCGGTCTTTGCGCTGTTCGAGCCGAAAGACCCGCCGGAGCCTCCGGCTGATTTCGGTTCGCGCAAGGTGGGCCATCCGAGCTGGCATGAGCTTTATGCCAAGAATGGCGAAGAAGCCTTTGGTTTCTATGAGAAAGTGTTTGGCTGGAAGCTGGCGCGCGACTTCGATATGGGCGCAATGGGCAAATATAAGATCTTTAGCGTAAACGGAGCAGATGCGGGCGGCATCATGACCGCACCGCCGAATGTGCCAAATGGCTGGGGCTTTTATTTCATGGTGGATGGAACGAACGCTGCTGCCGAACGTGTGAAATCGCTGGGCGGTACAGTAACATTCGGGCCAACAGAAGTGCCGAATGGCGAGTGGATCATCCAGTGTCTTGACCCGAAGGGCGTGGCCTTCTCGCTGGTTTCAGCGACGCAATAAAAGGTATGCGCGAAAGCGCATGAAACTTCTAAATCCATGGGCGGCTTCTGGTTTTACGTCAGAAGTCGTCTTCGTGATGATAGTGACGCAGATAGGCGAACGCTGTTCCCACCAGGATCGGCAGAAGCAAAATGCCCGTCCAAAATATGATGTTGCTCATTTTCTCCCTCCCTGTTGCCCTCAAACCGAAACAAGAGCCTGAGACAGTATGCGGGCACTTCGAACAACGTGGAAAGCGGACATTTGTTCCAGCCACGGCTGTCGTTGCGTAAAGCTATTGCCATTATGCCTGCGTTTGAGTAGAAGTGCGAATACATCAAGAGTTGGGGAGACGCCCAACGCCAACCTGCCGCTCCGGGCAAGGTGGTACTCCCTGAAAAAGGAGGATGTGGCCAAACCGGCAACTATGCGGATAAAGCCACTCGCGTCGACCTGACAGAACGAGGGACCGACGCGATCATGCCGATAAAAATTCCTGACGATCTGCCAGCAACCAGTGTTCTCCAGGCCGAGGGCGTTATGGTCATGCGCGAGGCGGATGCCGTGCGTCAGGACATTCGGCCCTTGCGCATCGGCCTGCTCAATCTCATGCCCAACAAGGCGACCACGGAAACGCAGATCGCCCGCCTTTTAGGCGCGACACCGCTTCAGGTGGAACTGACGCTCGTGCGCATTACCAATCACGTCGCGCGCCACACCTCCGCCGATCACATGCTCTCCTTCTATCGCCCATGGGAAGATGTGCGTGACGAACGCTTCGATGGCTTCGTAATCACCGGTGCGCCTGTGGAACGGTTGAACTTCGAAGAAGTGACCTATTGGGATGAATTGCAGCGCGTTTTCGACTGGACGCAGACCCATGTGCATCGTTCTTTGAACATCTGCTGGTCGGCGCAGGCCGCCGTCCATCATTTCCATGGTATGGGCAAGTATGAACTTCCGGCCAAGGCCTCCGGTGTCTACAGCCAGCAGAACCTTGCCCCGGCCTCGCCCTATCTGCGCGGATTTTCGGACGATTTCACCATTCCGGTTTCGCGCTGGACGGAAGTGCGCAAGGAAGACATTCCGCAGGATAGCGGCCTGAATGTTCTCGTCGATAGCGCTGAATCCGGCCTTTGTCTGCTGGAAGACCCACGCCATCGGGCGCTGCACATGTTCAACCACGTCGAATATGACACGACTTCGCTGGCAGATGAGTATTTCCGCGATATTCAGGCTGAGCCTGAAACCAAGGTGCCCGCAAATTATTTCCCGGACGACGACGCGACCCGCCCGCCGCAAAACCGCTGGCGTGGCCACGCGCATCTGCTGTTCGGCAACTGGATCAATGAAATTTACCAGTCGACGCCGTACGATCTGGAAAATATCGGCAAGAAGTGACTGCCGCTGAATAAACAAAACCCCGGAATGGAAATTCCGGGGTTTTGTTTGGGATGAAGCACTATCAGCTGCCGACCCGTTCCAACCAGCGATGCCATTCTGCTTCGGAGCCATGGAAAACATTGAGATCGATCTTGTTGCTCACGCCCTGAGACAGGCCCGATCCAGAATATTGCCAGAACAGCCATGGACGGCCCGGATAGACCTTCGATGGGTGTTGTGCCACAGCGCGCAACCAGAACGGATAGTTGGTGAACGCGCCTTTCAGATTGTCATCGTAGAAATCCGGTGCGGTATAGATGACCGGGCGCTTGCCGTAATGGCGCTCCAGCTTGTCCATGAAGACCTGCATCTTTTCACGCACCTGTTGCGGCGACGGGCGGCGGCGGCATGCGGAATCGCCATTCCATTCCACGTCGATCACCGGCGGCAGTGCGTCGGGGTCTTTCGGCACGTTGCGGATGAACCAGTCAGCCTGTTCGCTGGCGACACGGCACCAATAGAAGAAGTGATAAGCGCCGCGCTTAATGCCGGCGGCCTTGGCCTCGCGCCAGTTCTTGCGGAACATCGGGTCGAGATGATCACCGCCGTCTGTGGCCTTGATATAGGCGAAGTTCGCGCCTTGCGTGCGCAGCTTCGGCCAGTCGATATCACCCTGCCAGCGCGACACGTCTACGCCATGCACGGCGAGTTTGCGCGGCGATGCACGGCCAAAATTGATCGGCTTCGCATCGCGGAAGCGATGGCTGTAGATTCTGGAGCGATCTTGTGCCGTGCGCGCTTGCGGTTCCAGACGCACTGCCGGATAGGCCGCCACCTGCGGTGCAGGCATGCGCGGTGCTTCGGTTTGCGGCACGGGTGTAGGTATCTGCGCGACGGGGCGCTCCTGCAATGGCCCGCGCGGTTGCGGCACAACCGGCGCAGGCGGCTGCACCTTGAACTGTCCGCCGTCTGGAACAGGTCCGGCCCAGGCAAGCACCTCTTCTTGCGGGGGGAGTGGCTGCGCGCGTGGCGCGCTTGCTGTTTCGGTTACGGCTGCGGGCGGAACCGGCCTCACAACAGAACTGGTCATCTCCGCCGAGGGTTTCGGCTGGAGCATGATGCTGTCGATGCCGGAACTCGATGTGCAGCCCGTCAGGGCGGCGCAAGCGAGCGCAATGGCAGACACGACCAAAGAACGCGAAGGCGAAGAACGCATGGGCACCCGTACTCAGAACAAATGGGCTGCAACGCTCTCCCGAGTCATTGCTCAGGTCAGATTACCGGCAAAAACTGAATCCAAAGTTTACGAAAGTGCTAACGCACGCGGTTCAAATTGAGCTTTCGAGGATTTTTATCAGCGCTGTTGCAGATTTCTCCAGAGAAGCTTCTTCAAAGCCTGAGAAACCGAGGATAAGTCCCTGTCTTGGTTGGAAAAAGCCATAGAGTGGCGACAGAGGCTGAACCTTTATACCACTGTCGGCGAGTTTACTTGCAAGCATCACATCGTTTTGCGCGTCTGAAAGCGCCAGCAATAGCGTCAGCCCGGCGGGGGGCGCTTCAATGCTGAAAAGCGACGGTTCACCGGGGGATAGTGCCGCAATAAGCTTGTTACGACGCGCCGCGTAGAGACGGCGCATCCTCCTGATGTGCTGGGCGAAGGCGCCGGTTTCGATGAATTGCGCCAGCGCCGGTTGCGCAAGCAGCGACGGTGGCGGCAAAAGCTCGCGCCGGAGGGTGCGAAACTTTTCCGTCAAATATAGAGGCACGATCAGGAAGCCGAGCCGCAAGACGGGTGAAAATACCTTCGAGAAACTGCCGATATAAAGAATGCGGTCGCGGTCGAGCGACATAAGGGCCGGAAGCGGCTGACCGATATAGCGATGCTCGCTGTCATAGTCGTCTTCGATGATGAATGCGTCGCTTTCGCGCGCCCAGGCAATGAGATCGAGCCGTCGCGCCAGCGGCATGGTTACACCCGTCGGATGATGGCGGGCCGGTGTTACAAAAGCCGCACGTGCCTGCATCGCGCTTTGTCGCCCGGCGGCCACATCAAGACCGTTGTCATCGACCGGCACGGAAACAACATCGATTCCCTGACCGCCGAGAATGTTACGGGCAGGCGAATAGCCGGGCTCCTCCATCCAGATTTTGTCGCCTGGTTCGAAGATGGCTGCCCGGAGAAGCGAAAATGCGTCGGTACTGCCGCCGGTAATCAGAATTTGCCCTGCATCCACCGCCATGCCGCGCCATTCATGCAGATGGCGGGCAAGCGCGACACGCAGCGGAAAATAGCCGAATGGATCGTTGCCGTTCAGCAGGTTGGTGTCAGGCTTGCGCCAGATGCGCCCAAGCAATTTGCCCCATTCCGCATGTGGAAAGTGATCGCTGTCGAATACACCTTGCTGAAAGGGCTGCGGTGTAAGTGTTGCCTTGGTGGTCGTCTTCGCTGTCGGGGCGCTGCCCGTTGGCCCGGTTTTCAACGTTACATCCGGCAATTGAGCGGCAATGCGCGTCCCTGAACCGTGCCTGCCTTCCAGATAACCTTCCGCGATCAGCTGGTCATAGGCCGAAAGTGCTGTGGCGCGCGAGACGCCCAGTTCTTCCGCAAAAGCGCGGGTCGAGGGAAGGCGACTTTCAGGCTTCAGCCTTCCGGTCAGAACGGCCTGCCTTATCTGTTCTGCAAGCTGAACGGCGAGAGGCGTAGCGCTCGTACGGTCAATCCCGAATTCCGGTATCGATGCGATAAGTGGCATGGCTCAGTATCTTATAAGTGGTTATTTTCAACATACCACTATGGCGGCATTTTGCATGCATTGAAAATGCAAATGCAAACAGGACCGACCAGCATGACGAATGCCCCAACAGAAAGAACCAGAGTGAAGCGCCTGCATGATCGCGGCCGCTATGATGCGGACAGTGTTCACGCGATCATTGATGCTCAGCCGCTCGCCCATGTAGCCTATGTTTTCAACGGCGCGCCCTATGTGTCGCCGACGCTCGTATGGCGGGAAGGCAATTTCATTTACTGGCACGGATCCTCGGCAAGCCGCATGCTGGAAGCTTGCGAGGAGGCGGAAGTCTGCGTCAGCTTCGCAACATTGGACGGGTTGGTGCTGGCGCGTTCTGCCTTTCACCATTCCTGCAATTATCGTTCCGTGATGGCTTTCGGCACGGCGAAGAAAATTACCGATGTTGTGGCGAAGGAGCGACATTTGCGCAACTTCGTGAATGGGCTTTTTCCTGATCGCTGGGAAGGGCTACGCCCGATGATGGCCAAGGAGCTGAAGGCGACCATGCTGCTGGAACTGGAACTGAATGAAGCGTCAGCGAAAGTCCGCTCCGGTCCACCCAAGGATGACGAGCGGGATTATGCGCTACCGATCTGGGCGGGCGTCATTCCGGTGACGACACATCTGGGCGAACCGATTGACGATGAGCGTCTGTTGCCGGGCGTAAAAGCGCCCCAAAATGTGCTGCAATTCGGCTATCTGGCGGATGCGGCGGAATAAGTCGCCGGATCTCTAACAGGGCTTATGCAGTCTTGGAGTGTATAACGGCAAATTGGTCGAGCGTCTGGGCCTGATCGGCACGGTGTTTGACGCTTTCGATCTGCTTCATGAGTTCGGCGATCTTCTCAGGCTGGGAGACGCCGCACTCATAAATCTGGATGATTTCACGGACCAGCTCGTCCTTCAAAGGCGAGGTGATCGGGCAGCAGCCGATGGCTGCGCAGGACTGAATATAGGCCTGTTGCAACCTTGCCAGTTCGTCGGCCTTGAAACGTCCGAAGTAATAATCCCTCGAAAATGGCATTTCCATGCATTCCGCAATGTGACCGGTGGGGGCTTGCCACCGCAAGTCTGTGTTCGAAAACTTTCCAGTTTGCTAAAGCTCACTATAGCATATGACCATAGACAGTAACCGGCAATCGTTTACGTCTTCTAAAATATTTGAATTTTTTTGGAATAATTGTTGCATAAATAAGTATTGTTTTAATCAATAATGCATCTCTTACTGATGCCTGCTTTTATGGAATAGACGTCAACGCAGGAATGCCGCATTCGCTTCCGTCGTCATGGCCATGGCTTGCATGAGTGCAGCCGCGTGCAACAACCGGTCTTTTTCCGCAGCGCTGGAAGCTTCCGATGCGGCCAGAATCTGGCCTGCGCCAGCCGTGGTGGTTTCAATCAGCATTACAGGCTCGAAAACCGCCAATGTCCGCAGCATGTTGCGGACTGCTAGGCGGACATCCGGCTGGGGATGGTCGGTGAATTGTGCCAGTTCCAGTGCCGCAGAGCCGAGGTTCAGGACGGCCAGCATACCGCGCAAATCCTGATGCGCCTCAGGTGATGCGGCAGAGGTCTCGGTTATGAGCAGACGCGAGATACGGTCAGCACTTTGGCTGATCCACGCCTCGATGGAGATGGAACGTGGCGCCGCACCGATCTTCTTCAGGCTGTCGCGCATGGCGCGCTTCATGCGGCGCTGCGCGGCATAGTCGTTCGGTGGAAAAAGCAGCGAGAAGACAAGCGTGCCAATGCCAATGCCGAGAAGCAGCGCAAGCACGCCATTCAGAAAGGACGTGGCGTCGGGTCGCATGAAATTGTCAGGGCCAATCAAATCCCAGAAAAAAATGGCGAATGCCGATCCTTTGGCGATGGTAGACGGATTGCGCATGGCAAGCCCGGCGCAGATCAGGACGGGCGCTATGACGATGGTGAAGGGGAGGAATCCCCAAATGACGGGCAAAACGCCAAAATTCATGATGGCCGCCACGATTGCGGCAATCGCCGAGCCTTTCAAAAATTCCGTTCCGCTGGCAACCGGGTTTGGCCGGGTTGCGAAAAGCGCGTTGACCACACCAACCACGATGACGAAACCGGGACCGGATGGCCATGCGGTGAAGATCCAGATAGCCGATGCTGCGGCCAGCGCCACAAATGCGCGAATACCGTTGATAAACGCTGCCGTGTGATCGACATGGTAGGAAAGGCGCACACGGTTCGCTTTCGGATGCGCGGTGTCGAGTTCGGCTTCGATGGCGAGTGCCTGTTCCTGAAAACCGAGCATGCTTCTTAGGCGATACAAAAACATCAGCCGCCCGGAAGTGAGATCGGTATTGCCGCTCGTTTCTTCTTCCGCCGTGCGCATGATCTTTTCGCGCAGAGCTTCGAGATCAACGGTTTCGTCGCCATCGGCGATCTGCGCCATGGCGTTTTTGGCTTCCAGCAACAATGGATCGCCGCTCGTGGTTTGTGATGGCATTTCCAATATGGCGCGCACAGCCGATGCCTGTTGCAGCGTGACCACCATCGCCTGCCGGAGGTAGCCGACGCTGCGCCTGACCGTGACGGAACTCGCGGCCTTGTATTCAATGGCCGTATCGAAGGCGATGGCATTGCGATAGGCGGTTTGCAGCGCGCCGGTTCCGGCTTCACCGCCCAGCATTTCTGCGCAGAGCTTGGCCGTCTGCCGCATGAATTTTCCAAGCTGCGCACGTGCTTCCTCGAAGGGATTATCGGTGCTGAACAGCCAGGTGATGATGGCTTCGGTCACGATGCCCAATGCAATGTAGATCAACCGCGATACAGCGATTTCAAACACATTTTCCGGGTCGGACAAAGAGTCGATGGCGACGATGGCAGCCGTATAGCCGGCAAGCACCGCGCCATAGGAGCGGAAGTTGCGCAGGCCCGTCGAAAGCGCAGTACAAAGGCCGATCCAGCCTGCGAGCACCAGCAGAAACAGAGTGGGTGTCTGGATGAAGATTGCCGTGAGCAACACCGCGACCACGACGCCGATTGCCGTGCCCATGAGGCGATAGATGCTCTTGGAAACGCTCATTGCACGGCTGCTTTGAGCGACAATCCAGACCGTCATGGCGGCCCATTTCGGGTCATCCATATTCATCAGGAAGGCAATATAAAGCGCGATCAGCGATGCGGCGGTGGTCCGTACCGCAAAAATGAGATCGTTGCGCTTGATGATCATGATGACCGGAAGAAGCTTTTGGCGGTGATATTGCGCATCCTTCGACGCGCGGGCTACGATTGACGTTGATAGCGGTTTTGCACCCGCGTCAAGCATGGAACGGAACACGGTGTCTTCACATTGTCGCGGGTGGACGATATGAGTGCCGTCGTTCAGAGGATTTGGGGATGCAGTTTTGAAAATCGGCGTTGTTACCGTTTCCGACCGTGCAAGTCGCGGCGAATATGAGGATTTGAGTGGCCCGGCCATCGAGGCATGGCTGAAGAACGCCATCGTCACGCCTTACGAAACGGTGAAGCGCGTCATTCCCGACGGGATGGCGTCGGTACGCGATACGCTGATCGCGCTTTGCGATGATGAGGCTTGCGATCTGATCCTGACGACGGGCGGCACGGGGCCAAGCCCGCGCGACGAGACAACAGAAGCCATGCATGCCGTTCTGCACAAGGAATTGCCGGGTTTTGGCGAGTTGATGCGCCGCGTCAGCCTCGAACAAACGCCGACAGCTATTCTCTCGCGCCAGACGGCGGGCAGCCGCGGCAAGAGCTTTATTCTCAACCTGCCGGGCAAGCCTGCATCCATCGCAATGACCTTGCAGGCGGTCTTTCCGGCTATCCCATATTGTCTTGATTTGATCGGTGCTGGCCGTATCGAAACCGACCCGGCGGTCGTCAAGGCACATCGTCCGGGATAGAAACGGGCCAAGCGATTCCCGGTTTGGCCGGGAGTCTACATTCCAATTCGTCCGTTGTCATCACGACGAATTGCGCAACCCTGCTTTGCACTTTTATATGATTTCAATGCTTGCATTTCCCCAAAGTCGCGCTGAATAATAGCGGAAAAAGGGGTACTCAGTGAAGCCATTTGATGAAATGCTCAACCATGGCGGGAATGTCCGGCCACCTTACGAATTTCTCAAACAATGGCTCGACGGCCAGGATTCTGGCAAGCTTCTGCAGAAATCTCAGGACGCAGAAAGCGTCTTTCGCAAGACGGGCATTACTTTCGCGGTTTACGGCGATCAGGAAGCAGCCGAACGTCTCATCCCTTTCGATATCATCCCGCGCATCATTTCCGGTCAGGAATGGCGGCGTCTTTCGCAAGGCATCGAACAGCGCGTCATGGCGCTTAACGCGTTTCTCGATGATATTTATCATCGGCAGGAAATTGTCAGGGCAGGGCGCATCCCGAAAGAACTGATCACCAGGAACGAGGCATTTCTGCCCGAGATGATCGGCTTTCGTCCGCCCGGCAACGTCTATACGCATATTATCGGCGTCGATATCGTGCGCACCGCAGAGAACCAGTTCTACGTGCTGGAAGACAATGCCCGCACGCCGTCCGGTGTTTCCTATATGCTGGAAAACCGCGAAACGATGATGCAGCTTTTCCCGGAGCTGTTCCAGAACGTCAAGGTTCGCCCGGTTGAGAACTATCCGCAATTGCTGCGCCAGTCGCTGGCGAGCGTCGCGCCTCCCGGCACGCAGGGCGTGCCGACCGTCGCGGTTCTGACGCCCGGCATTTATAATTCCGCCTATTTCGAACACGCGTTTTTGGCCGACCAGATGGGCGTCGAACTGGTGGAGGGCAGCGATCTGCGGGTGGTTGATGGGCGCGTCGCCATGCGAACCACGCAGGGCTATCGCGCCATCGACGTGCTTTACCGTCGCGTGGACGACGCCTATCTCGATCCGCTGACGTTCCGTCCGGATTCGACACTTGGCGTCGCAGGTATCATGGATGTCTACCGCGCGGGCAATATCACTATTGCCAATGCACCGGGCACCGGCATTGCCGACGACAAGGCGATCTATTCGTATATGCCGGAAATCGTAGAGTTCTATACGGGCCGCAAGGCGATCCTCGAAAATGTGCCGACATGGCGCTGCTCGGAACCGGACAGTCTGGCCTATGTGCTCGACAATCTGGCCGATCTTGTCGTCAAGGAAGTGCACGGTTCCGGCGGTTACGGCATGCTGGTGGGGCCCGCATCCACCAAGGCTGAACGCGAAGCCTTTGCGAAAAAGCTGAAGGCGCGTCCGCGCAATTATATCGCGCAGCCGACACTGGCGCTTTCCACCACCCCGATCTTTACCGAAAAGGGTCTCGCGCCGCGCCATGTCGATCTACGCCCGTTCGTGCTGGTTTCGGACCGTATCCGCATCACGCCCGGCGGTTTGACCCGCGTGGCGCTGAAGGAAGGATCGCTGGTGGTGAATTCCAGTCAGGGCGGTGGCACCAAGGACACCTGGGTTCTGGACGACTAGAACTGAAGCAGAAACGAATTTGTACGCAAAATCCGGCATCAAGACCGGCGCGTGAAGATGGAGCCTTAAAGGCTCGATAAGGGGAATGAATTCATGCTTTTAGGCCGCACGGCAAACGGGCTTTTCTGGATGTTCCGCTACATTGAGCGGGCGGAAAATATGGCTCGCCTGGTGGATGCCGGATTGCGCATGGCTCTGACCAAGACGTCCGACGCGCCGGAAGAATGGTCTTCCGTGGTGGTGTCGGCGGGCGCCAGTCAGGCCTTTTCCGCAAGATACGATGCGTATAATGCGGCGAATGTAGCCGATTTCCTGCTGCGTGATACCAGCAATCCGTCAAGCGTGATGTCCTGTTTTGAGACGGCGCGTTCCAATGCGCGCATGGTGCGCACCGCTTTGACGCGCGAGGCGTGGGAAAGCGTCAATGAAGCGTGGATGCTTTTGAAGAAGTCGCTGAGCAAGCCGCTCAAGGAAAGCGACCTGCCGCCGCTTCTCGACCAGATCAAGCGCGAAACGGCACTGATCCGCGGAGCCTTTCACGGGACCATGCTGCGCAACGAGATTTTCGATTTTGCGGGCCTGGGCACATTCATTGAACGCGCCGACAACACCGCGCGCATCCTGGACGTGAAATATTATGTGCTGCTGCCGGCCATTTCCTATGTCGGAACGACGCTCGATAATTATCAGTGGGAGTCGATTCTGCGCTCGGTCTCGGCGCATCGCTCCTATCGCTGGGTCTATGACGGGGATTATCGTCCGGCGCATGTCGCGGATTATCTGATCCTGAACGGACGCATGCCACGCTCGCTTAATTATTGCTATCGCAGCATCAACGAGCATCTGGATTTTCTGTCCAAGGACTATGACAGCCATGCTACCTGTCATGAAACAGGGGAGAAAATCTTTTCGACACTGCAAAATCAGGACATAAGTGCAATCTTCGATGTTGGTCTGCATGAATTCCTGACGGACTTCATCAAATGCAACAACCGGCTCGGCAACGAGATCGCTGAAACCTATAATTTCAATTGAGGTCCTCGCTTGCAGTTCAATATCCGGCACGTTTCGCATTATGTTTATGAACATCCGGTGCCCTATGCGGTGCAGCGTTTGCGTTTGCGCCCGCCGACCGTGCCGGGACAGATGGTGAAGCACTGGGAGCTGACAATCCAAGGCGGCGAACCGGAAGTCTCCTATATCGACGGTTTTGGAAACAAAACCGACCTGGTGCAGCACCAGCGCAATACCAGCGAGATTATCATCACCGCCAGCGGCACTGTCGATGTGGAAGACCGTGTCGGCGTACTCGGTCCGGTCTATGGCTATGCGCCCTTGTGGCTGTTCGAGCGCGAAACCGAACTGACGCTGCCGGGCGAGGGCATTCGCACGCTCGCTGGCGAAGTTTCAACCGGGCAGGAGCGGCTTGCCCTGCTTCACGAGTTGATGAACCGCGTCCATGGTTCTGTCGCCTATATGCCCGGCACAACCAGCGTTTTCACCGATGCGGAAACGGCGCTCGGCGCGGGCAAGGGCGTCTGTCAGGACCATAGCCACATCTTCTTAGCCGTCGCGCGGCTGCTCGGCATTCCGGCGCGGTATGTCTCCGGCTATCTCATGATGGAGGGCGTGGAAGACCAGACTGCAAGTCACGCCTGGGCGGAAGCGCATATCGACGGATTGGGTTGGGTTGGTTTCGATGCGGCAAATAATATTTGCCCGAATGATCGCTATGTGCGTTTGGCGACCGGGCTCGATTATCGCGATGCGGCTCCAATTTCGGGCGTTCGGCTTGGCGGAACGGTCGAAAGCCTTGCGGTTCACATCAATGTAGGGCAGTGATCGGACGAGAACGATGATATCGCCTGCCGGATACTGCCGATGACCTATTGCGTTGGAATGAAAATCGATCGTGGCCTTGTGTTCATGTCCGACACCCGGACGAATGCGGGGCTCGACAATATTTCGAAATTTTCTAAGATGCGGAGCTGGTCGAAGCCCGGTGACCGCGTCATCGTCCTGCTCTCGGCTGGCAATCTTGCCACGACGCAATCAGTCGCCAGTTTGCTGGAAGAACGGATGAAGGCGCCCGCTGACCGTCACCCGTCCGTGTTCGACGCGCCATCCATGTTTCAGGTTGCACGGCTGGTTGGTGATACGGTCAAGGAAGTGATTCAGAGTTCTGCTACCGGCGGCCAGAAGGCAGCGGATGCGTTCGGCGCTTCGTTCATTCTGGGCGGGCAGATCAAGGGCGGCCAGCCGCGACTGTTCTATATTTATCCCGAAGGCAATTTCATCGAAAGCTCGGTCGATACTCCGTTTTTCCAGATCGGCGAGAACAAATATGGCAAGCCCATTCTGGTGCGCGCTTATCAGCCGGATATGAGCTTCGAGGATGCAGTGAAGCTGCTGCTAGTTTCGTTCGATTCCACGCTGAAGGCCAATCTCTCTGTCGGCCTTCCGCTGGATATGCAGATTTACGAAACTGATAGCCTCGAGACCGGCGTGCAACGGCGCTTCGAGGCAACGGACCCTTATTACCAGACGGTATCCGAAAGCTGGTCCGAAGCGCTGAAATCGGCGCTCGTACAGTTGCCGCCATTCAGCTTCGACGATCAAAAGTAAATAATGGAAATCTTCCAGAAAAAAGCCGGACATCGTGAGATGCCCGGCCTTTGCTCATATTCAGAAATTCGGAATCAGCCGAATACCTTGAAGCGCTCGCCGTCATCCATGAAGGTCTTTTCGCCGAAAGGCTGTTCGTTGGAGCCGAACGGCATCTGGGCGCGCAGCTTCCACGAGGACGGAATATCCCAGGTCTTGGCGACTTCTGCGTCAATCAGCGGGTTGTAGTGCTGAAGGCTGGCGCCAATACCGGCGTCGGAGAGGGCGGTCCAGACCGAATGCTGCGCCATGCCGCCCGACTGTTCCGACCAGACCGGGAAGTTGTCGGCATAAAGTGCGAACTGCTCCTGCAGGCCCTTCACGACGTTCTGGTCTTCGAAGAAGAGAACCGTGCCAGCACCGGCTGCGAAGCTGTTGAGCTTGCCTTCCGTCTGCGCAAAGGCATCGGCAGGAACGATCTTGCGCAGTTCTTCCTTGGCAATGTTCCACAGCTTGTCGCTTTCAGCGCCAAACAGGATGACTGCACGCGAGCTCTGGGAGTTGAACGACGAAGGCGTGTGCTTGACGGCTTCGCGGATCAGTTCTGCAACCTGCTCCTTGGCGAGCGGGAGGTTCTTGCCAAGAGCATACTGGGTGCGACGCTTTTTGATGGATGCGAGATGGCTGTTGTTCATTCGTTCTAATCCTGATGTTGCAGTAGATTGCGAACTTCCCGACACATCTATCGATACAGAATGTCCAGAAGTTACATTCATGACGTGCCCCAAGATATTGGGGTCAAACCGTTCAACGCCAGCCCGCTTTTCAGAGACACACTGTCAACAAATTGGGATGGTGAAGCTGCCATTGTTTCCATATTGATCAGCGATAGCGGGGCGGAGCCTGTGCGTTGTGGGGAAATTCCCAGCCAAACCGGGGTTTACATCTTGGGCACGATGTTGGAATCTTATTAAATTGGTGGGATTATGGGAAGGACGACGGAACCTGTTCAGAGGGCGAAACCGTCGCGAAATGGGATAGGTCACGATAGTTTGAAGTCTTTTGTCATTATCGGTGGCGGCGCGAGCGGCGTCATTCTTGCGGCGCAAGTGCTGGAGCGCTCGCGTGATGCGATGGTTCGCATTTTTGAGCGATCCGGCCAGATCGGCAGGGGAATCGCCTATTCGACGGAAAATCCCGGCCACCTTCTCAATGTTCGCGCCAGCAATATGAGCGCTTTTCCCGGCAATCCCGATCATTTCCTGAACTGGCTTCACACGCGGCAAACGACGGCAGGCGTTAAAATCGCCAATGAATGGCAACCGCAGTCATTCGCACCTCGCAGGCTTTATCGCGATTACCTGAACGATCTTGTCGAACAATACCGTGCAGGCGACACACCCAGACTGGTTGTCGATCAGCGCGAGATTGTCGATGTCGTACTCGACGGCGGCAAGCCTGCCGTGGTCACTGAAACAGGCGAGATTGTTTCCGCAGATGCGGTGATTGTCGCGACGGGCAACGAAACGGCGATTGCCGTTTCTGGCGCGAATGTTGCCGAATACTGGTCCAGTAGCGGCTATTTCGACATTCCGGCTGATGCGCCGGTGGCGATTTTCGGGACTGGACTGTCGATGGTCGATAGCGTGCTATCGCTGCTTGATCGTGGGCATCAGGGAACCATCCATGCGATCTCCCGGCGCGGACTGGTGCCTGCGCGCCATGCAGCGGTGGAGCCGTTTGACGTTGATACCGATTCGTTATTCGTCGCTTCCGGTATTGTCGGTCTGTTGCGTCGCGTTCGCGCTTTGATGCAGGAGGCCGAGACTGCGGGTTCGAACTGGCGCGCTGTCATGGATGCGCTGCGACCGCACACGCAGCAGATCTGGACGCGGTTGCCGCTGGCGCAACGTGGAAGTTTTCTGCGTCATCTGCGGCCCTGGTGGGACACGCACCGTCATCGTATGGCGCCCGCTGTCGCTGATCGGATCGACGCAGCGCGCGCCTCGGGGCAACTTGAAATTGCAGCAGGTCGGCTTCTTTCCGTGCAGGAAAACGAAACGGATATGACGATCCGCTATCGCGAGCGCCATACGGGTTCGTTCCAGAAGTTGAAAATAGCGACGATCATCGATTGCCGTGGCGGAAACCCAAGGTTTTCAACGACACGCAATTCCGCCTTGCTTGGCCTTATGGAGCATGGGCTGGCAAAGCCCGATGCGCTTGATCTCGGTCTGGATGTCACCAAGGATTTCCAGCTGATCAATGCGCGGGGGGAACCGTCGGGCTCGTTCTTTGCGATCGGTCCGGTGACGAAGGGCGTCTTCTGGGAATCGACAGCCGTTCCGGATATTCGCGTTCAGGCGGCCAAACTGGTCGAGACCTTGTTTGAAGGGGAAGCCTGAAACGAATCTTTCGGCCAGCGATGCCGTGCTGCTGATCGTTCACCGACAAGATTTTCGTGGCAAGTTGCCCTTCAAGGCAAGGTTGCAGGGGCTGATATGCGGCGAAAGAAAGAGATTCGCGTGGAATTGGCGGCCAAAAAGTCAGAAAATTGCGATAAGCCTCTGATTTGTCCCATATAAACTATCGAAAGCTATTGCCAATATATTGGCTGGCCGGTCATAATAACGACATCGGAATATATGATTCCTCACAACATCTGATCGGGGCATTTCAGTTGCTGCTCGCCTGAGCCGCGCATGCGCCGGATCAGTTGTAAAGCGTTTCCTGCAAAAGTGCCTGACGGTTTTGCGCCCGGAAATTACGACAAAGTGGAGCGCATCTCCAAAAGTGTGAACAGCTTTCGGACCATATGTGTGTGATTATAGACAGTAAGAGCGGATTGGAGGCCTTGGGCGCATGACGATGGACGGCAGAATGCTTTTCCTGCTTGTCCTTCTTCCTTTTATTGGCAGCGTCATCACGGGTCTTTTCAGGGGCGCGGACCGAAGCGGTTCCGCCTGGTTCACGGCAGCCATCGCTCTCGTCGCCTTAATTGTCACAGCCAGTCTTTATCCCATCGTCTCGGACGGGAAAGTTTTGCGCGGCACAGTCGATTGGCTGCCCGCCTACGGTCTCAATGTGACATTGCGCATGGACGGTTTCGCTTGGCTGTTTGCCATGCTGATCACCGGCATCGGCCTTCTGGTCGTGATTTATGCGCGCTATTACATGTCACCTGACGATCCGGTACCGCGTTTCTTCTCGTTCCTGCTCTCCTTCATGGGATCCATGCTGGGCGTCGTTCTGTCCGGCAATATCATCCTGCTTGCGGTTTTTTGGGAACTGACGAGTATCTTCTCGTTCCTGCTCATCGGCTACTGGTATCATAATGCCAGTGCGCGCGATGGCGCGCGTATGGCGCTGACGGTCACCGGCATTGGCGGCTTCTGTCTGCTGGCGGGCATGCTGCTGCTCGGTCATATCGTCGGCAGTTATGATCTCGATGTCGTGCTGGCAGCGGGCAACGAGGTTCGCACCCATCCGCTATATACCGTCGCGCTCATCTTGATCTTGCTTGCGGCT
The DNA here is from genome assembly GCF_006376685.1 of Ochrobactrum teleogrylli. Classification (GTDB taxonomy): domain Bacteria; phylum Pseudomonadota; class Alphaproteobacteria; order Rhizobiales; family Rhizobiaceae; genus Brucella; species Brucella teleogrylli. The sequence goes on from NZ_VEWL01000001.1 coordinate 487,320, forward strand.
TTCACCAAAAGTGCGCAGTTTCCGTTCCATTTCTGGCTGCCGAACGCCATGGCCGCGCCAACGCCCGTTTCGGCCTATCTCCATTCGGCGACCATGGTGAAGGCAGGCGTGTTCCTGCTGGCCCGCCTGTGGCCGGTGCTGGCGGGAACCGAAGAATGGTTCTGGATATTGGGCTCTGCGGGCCTGATCACGCTTTTGCTTGCAAGCTTCTTTGCTGTGTTCCAGCAGGACCTCAAAGGGCTGCTCGCCTATTCGACGATCAGCAATCTGGGTCTGATTACGGCGCTGTTGAGCCTCGGTAGTCCGCTTGCTGCGGTGGCCGCGATCTTCCACATGGTCAACCATGCCATTTTCAAGGCGTCGCTCTTCATGGCGGCAGGCATCATCGACCATGAAACCGGAACGCGCGATATGCGTCGCCTGAGCGGACTGTTCCGATTAATGCCCTATACGGCGACACTTGCCATGGTGGCGAGCGCGGCGATGGCTGGCGTTCCGCTGCTTAATGGCTTCATTTCCAAGGAAATGTTCTTTGCCGAGGCGGTTGAAACGCATCTTGCGTCCTGGCTAGACACGATCACCCCTTACGTGGCGACGCTCGCCAGCATCTTCACAGTGGCCTATTCGATCCGCTTCATTTACTCGACCTTCTTCGGCCCGCCGCCGCATGATCTGCCGCGAGAGCCGCATGAACCGCCGCACTGGATGCGCCGCCCTATCGAACTTCTCGTTCTGCTCTGCCTTCTGATTGGCATCGTTCCTGGCCTGTCCATTGGTCCATTCTTGCATTCGGCGGTGCGCTCGGTGCTTGGCGATGCGACGCCGGAATATAGTCTCGCAGTCTGGCATGGTTTCAATCTGCCCCTGATGATGAGTATCGCCGCGATGATCGGTGGCGTACTTCTGCACTGGTGCTTGAAAAACTATCTGACAACCAGCGAGGATGGACCGCCGCTGTTCCGGCACCTGCAAGGTCAGCGCATTTTCGAGCGCGTACTGGTGACGTTGTCATGGAACTGGGCGCGTAAGGCTGAAAATTTCCTCAGCACGCGCCGCTTGCAGCCGCAATTGCGCATCATCGTGGCGGTGGCCGTTGTGGTTGCTGCATGGCCGCTGATTGAGGATGGTCTGCGCTCGGGTCTATTGGGGCCGCAGCCGGTTGATCCGATTTTCGCCGGCCTCTGGCTTCTTGGCTGTGCCTGCGCCGTGGGCGCTGCCTATCAGGCTAAATTCCATCGTCTCGCCGCCTTGATCCTGCTTGGCGGGGCGGGGCTCATGACCTGCATCACCTTTGTCTGGCTTTCCGCGCCCGATCTTGCCGTCACGCAGCTTCTGGTGGAAATCGTCACGACGGTTCTGCTTTTGCTCGGTCTGCGCTGGCTGCCGAAGCGTTGGGAAGATCCCGATCCGGTTCCGGTGAAGATCGGCCCACGTATCCGTCGCTATCGCGATCTTGTGCTGGCTGTTGCTAGTGGGGTCGGCGTTTCGATCATTGCCTATGCGATGATGACGCGCCCGTCGCCCAACAGCATCGGCGATTATTTCCTGCAAAACGCCTATTCGGGTGGCGGCGGCAAGAATGTCGTCAATGTCATTCTGGTCGATTTCCGCGCTTTCGATACATTCGGTGAGATCGCCGTCCTCGGCATTGTCGGCCTGACGGTCTTTGCGTTGCTGCGTCGTTTCCGTCCCGCGCCGGATTCTACCGGCTCGACCGCGCAGCAGAAGATTCAGGACGCCTATGACGAGGCCATGCCCGACCGCAAAGCGGGCGAGACGCTGAACGATTATCTGGCCGTGCCGTCGGTCATCATGCAATGGCTGTTTCCGGTCATCATCGTTTTGGCCGTGCATCTGTTCCTGCGTGGGCATGATCTGCCGGGCGGCGGTTTTGCGGCCGGTGTTGCGCTGGCGATTGCCTTCATCCTGCAATATCTGGCTGCCGGAACGCGCTGGGTTGAAGACCGGCTGCGCATTCTGCCTTTACGCTGGATCGGTGTGGGTCTGCTCAGCGCTGCTGCAACCGGTTCGGGTGCATGGCTGTTCGGCTATCCGTTCCTGACCTCGTTCTTCCAGTATGTGGACATACCCCAGGTTGGAAAATTGCCGGTGGCAAGCGCGTTGCTGTTCGATTTCGGCGTTTTCGCGCTTGTTGTGGGCGCGACGGTTATTGTCTTGATCGCGCTGGCGCACCAATCGATCCGTAAACATCGCGTCGAGAAACTCGCCGCAGCGACTGCGAAGGAGGAGAACTGATGGAGCTGGTTCTTGCTCTCGCAATCGGGGTGCTGATGGCTTCCGGCGTCTGGCTGGTGCTGCGTCCGCGCACGTTTCAGGTGGCGATTGGCCTGTCGCTGATCTCCTATGCGGTCAATTTGTTCATCTTCTCGATGGGACGGCTACGTTCCAACGCTGCGCCGGTGCTGGACTCCGGAGTGGACGTACAGGCGGCCCAATATACCGATCCGGTGCCGCAGGCGCTTGTGCTGACGGCAATCGTTATCGGCTTCGCCATGACGGCGCTCTTCCTTGTCGTGTTGCTCGCCTCGCGCGGCCTGACACGCACCGACCATGTCGACGGCAAGGAGAACTGATGATGGATTGGAAATCACACCTCATCGTTGCTCCGATCCTTCTGCCGCTGGTAACGGCGGCTGTGCTGCTGTTGATCGACGAGCGCAGCCGCAAGCTGAAGATGGCGATCAACTCGCTCTCGACGCTCGGCCTGATCGGCATTGCCTGCATGCTTGTCGGCATGGCCAGCGAAAAAGCGCCGGAAGCCATCGTCTATCTGATCGGCAATTGGCCCGCACCGTTCGGCATCGTGCTGGTGCTCGACAGGCTGGCGGCGTTGATGCTGTTGCTGGCAAGTCTGCTCGGAATGGCCGCGCTCAGCTTCGCGCTGGCGCATTGGCACAAGGCAAGCCCGCATTTCCACACGATTTTCCAGCTTTTGCTGATGGGGCTGAACGGCGCTTTCCTCACCGGCGATCTGTTCAACCTGTTCGTTTTCTTCGAGGTTATGCTGGCCGCATCCTACGGTCTGGCGTTGCATGGCTCAGGCCCAGCCCGCGTCAAGGCGGGGTTGCATTATATCGCGGTCAATCTGGTGGCGTCGTCGCTGTTCCTGATCGGCGTGAGCCTCATCTACGGTGTTACCGGCACGCTCAATATGGCGGACCTTGCACAGCGGATCACGCAGGTTGCGCCCGAGGACCGTATGCTGCTGGAAGCCGGTGCGGCGGTTTTGGGTGTCGCCTTCCTGATCAAGGCTGGCATGTGGCCGCTTAATTTCTGGTTGGCGCCGACCTATACGGCAGCCGCAGCGCCGGTTGCCGCGATCTTCGCGATCATGAGCAAGGTCGGCATTTATGTGCTGCTGCGTCTGTCGCCGTTGATGTTCGGGCTGGATGCCGGCTCGTCTTACGGTTTCGGCAATGACTGGCTCTATTTCGGCGGCATGGTCACACTGGCCTTCGGCCTGATCGGCGTGGTCGCGTCGCAGGCCATGGGCAGGCTCGCAAGCTACAGCATTCTTGTTTCGTCGGGCACGCTTCTGGCTGCCATCGGCAGTGGCAACACCGCCATGGCCGGGGCGGCGCTGTTTTACATGGTCAGTTCCACGCTGACGATTGCCGCATTCTTCCTGCTGATCGAACTGGTCGAACGTGGACAGGACGCCGCCGCCAACGTTCTCGCGGTCACGATGGAAGCCTATGGCGATGACGAGGAAGAAGAAGAGGAAGAAGAGGTCGGCGCGGTCTTGCCCGCGACCCTTGCCATCCTTGGCACGTTCTTCGCCATCTGCGCCATTTTGCTGATCGGCCTACCGCCATTCTCGGGTTTCATCGCCAAGTTCCTCATCCTTGCTGCAGTCTTCAACGGTGACGGGGCGGCGCCGCAACTCGCCATGCCGGTCAGTCCGGCAAGCTGGGCGCTGATTGCGCTGATTCTCCTGTCCGGCCTTTCGGCGCTCATCGCCATGACGCGTACCGGCATCCGCACCTTCTGGGCCTCGCTCGAAGGCAATGTGCCACGTGTTCTGGTGCGCGAAGTCGTGCCGATTGCAGGGCTTTTGGCGCTCTGCCTTGCGCTGACAATCGCAGCCGGTCCCGCCATGCGCTATATGGACGAAACGGCGCGCTCGCTGCACAATCCGTCCGACTATATCAACAGTGTCTTGAAAGCACCCAAGGTCGAATATGGGCCGTCCAAGGCAACGGACGCGCAAGCGGCGGGGGTAGAATGAAAAAGATCCTGCCATATCCGCTGATGTTTGCGGCGCTTGTCCTGTTCTGGCTGCTGCTGAACGGTTTCACCCGCGCGCAGCTTATCCTTGGCGCGATTATCGCGCTGTTCGCCTGCCAGATCATGACGGCGCTTCAGCCGCAGAAAAACCATCTGCGCTCGATCCCGACGATGTTCCGGCTTTTCGTCACGTTCAGCCTCGATATTCTGCAATCGAATATTACCGTCACGCGCATTATCCTGTCCAACCGCAAACGGCGTCCCGGCTTCGTGGTTATCCCACTGGAGCTGGAAAACCGTACAGCGCTGGCGGTTCTCGCCTGCGTGGTGACGGCCACCCCCGGCACAGCGTGGGTGGATCATCATAGCGCGCGCCGCGAACTGACCATTCACGTGCTCGACCTTGAGGAAGCGCAGGTTTGGCGTGATCTGATCAAGCAAAAATACGAAAAGCCGCTGATCGCGATTTTCGGCGCAGCAGACATCGTCGAGAAGGAGAAATCCGCATGAGCGCCGTTATCATCTTCTGGGCTCTGCTCGCTGCACAATTGATGCTGATCGGCGCTATTGGCTGCGCGGTCTACCGTCTGCTTATCGGACCCCGCGCGCAGGACCGCGTGCTTGCCACCGATGCGCTTTATCTCAATGCACTGCTGCTGCTGATTACTTTCGGCATTCGCACCGGCAGTGTTCTTTATTTCGAAGCAGCACTGATTATCGCGTTGCTCGGCTTCGTCGCCACTGTCGCGCTCGCCAAATTCCTGATGCGCGGGGAGGTGATCGAATGATCCATGCAGCCGAAATCCCGCTCTGGGCCGCCATCCTCATTTCGTTTTTTCTCGTCGCCGGTGCTTTCCTGACGCTTGTCGGATGCATTGGCCTTGTGCGTTTCAAGACCTTTTATGAACGCATCCACGCGCCGACCATCGGCTCGTCTTTTGGGGCGGGTGGAATCTTGATTGCTTCAATCATATTTTTCTCCATCTTGCAATCGAAGCCGATTCTGCATGAAGTGTTGATTACCGTCTTTGTGGTCATCACAACGCCGGTGACGCTCATGCTGCTCAGCCGCGCCGTGATCCATCGCGACACGACGCAGGACAGCAAGGAGCTGCCTTCATCTTCCGACCCCGATTGAGGCCGGCAGACATCATGCTTGAGGGTGCGGAAAGGGCGTTTTCGGCTTTTCCGCAGTGCAGAACGGGGAAATTCAGCGGCTTCTTTCCAGAAGGGCCGCCATCGTTTTTCGGACGGACGGATTGAGCTTTTTCGGGTTCGCTTAAAGACTCATATCCTCTTGTTCGGTCACGATATTCGCTCTTTCCCGAATCTGAAGCATATTGCCTGCGGCCTGTTGGGTTCGGAAGGAGCGGCTGGTGGCATTTGGAGGAGTGCTTGCTGGCTGCGGCCAATTGTCCAGATGCGGCGCATCGATGGTCAGACGGATTGAAGGTTTTCATCATTTAGATTATCTGGATTTCAGTAATTTCTGAAAATTCAGAAAGTACGGGAGAGAGAATTTTGGAATTGTCGCCAATCGTTCAGTCGTTCGTGCTCCACTTTGGAGAGATGGGCAGCCGTTGGGGCATCAATCGCACGGTGGGGCAGATTTACGCGCTGCTCTATCTGTCGCCCCAGCCGATGTGCGCCGACGAGATCGTCGACGCGCTCGGTGTGTCACGCTCGAATGTCTCCATGGGCATACGCGAACTGCAAGGCTGGAATCTTGTGCTGCTGAAGCACATTCCCGGCGACCGTCGCGATTTCTTCACGACGCCGGATGACGTCTGGCAGATTCTGCGCACGCTTGCCGAAGAGCGCAAGAAGCGCGAGATCGACCCGACGCTGTCGGTTCTGCGCGAAGTGCTGATGGAAGCGCCGCAGGATGACAGTGACCGCTACGCTCAGGAGCGCATGAAAGACATGTACAGCCTGATCGAGCGGCTGACCAATTGGTACGACGACGTGAAGAAGCTCGATACCGACCGTCTTACAAGCCTTCTGGCGCTGGGCGCGAAGGTGACCCGCTTCCTCGAAACCACCGACAGGATTGTGGCTTTGGGGCGCGGACGAACATCGGCCAAGAAGGAGCCAAAGCGAGATTGACATCTGATGTCCCCCAAACGGAGCAACTGGCGGAAAATCTGACGCCAGACGACGGGAAGGCGCAAAGCGGCGAAGGCCGCCCACGGTCTTCCAAGCGTCGTTCTGAGCGCCGGACGGTTCCGGCCATGCTTCGGCGGGGAGCAAATCTTCAGGCACTGGCAGCGCTTTTGTGGCTGCCGCAGGCAGGGCTTATAGCCTATGCCATCGGGCAGCTCGCCGATACCGGTTTCGACAATCGGATTTACTATGCGGCACTTGGCATATTCGTGCTGGGTTGCCTGCGCAGTCTGATTGACGGTGCTGGTGCGGCCAAGGCGTTTGACTCTGCCCGTGCTGAACTGACAGCCTTGCGCGAGCGCGCTTTTGCAGCGCTTTCCAGCCGGTCGCCGCTCGACACAGCCCGGCCACCGTCGGGTGAAGCTGCAAGTATTCTCGCCGAACAGGCGGAAATGGTCGTGCCTTATCTGTCGCGTTTTGTGCCGGTGCGCATTCGGGTCATGCTGGTGCCGCTTGCGATCCTGCTGGCCGTCTTCTGGTTTTCGTGGGCGGCGGCGCTTGTTCTCCTGATTGCAGCGCCGCTGATCCCGATCTTCATGGCGCTCATTGGCTGGCGAGCAAAAGCTGCCAGCGAAAAGCAGTTGGTGGCGCTTGGCGGCATGAATGGTTTTCTGCTGGACCGGCTGCGCGGCCTGACGACCATCCGCAGTTTTCACGCCGTGGATGCGACAGCCACGCGGTTGCGTGATAATGCCGAGACCCTGCGCACCAAAACCATGAAAGTTCTTCGGATTGCTTTCCTGTCGTCCGCCGTGCTGGAGCTTTTTGCAGCGCTTGGCGTTGCCATGGTCGCCGTCTATATCGGTTTTCACCTGCTCGGCACCTTGCAGTTCGGCGCATGGGGACAGAAGCTGACGCTGGGCGAAGGCCTGTTCATCCTGTTGCTTTCTCCCGCTTTCTTCGAACCGCTGCGTGACCTTTCCGCCGTCTGGCACGACCGTGCGTCAGGTGAAGCGGCCATCGATGCATTGGAGAATCTCAGCCGTCATGCCATGCCGGTTGTTGGCGGCAACGGCGTCGCGGCGAACAAACCGACGGAAACAGACCCGACCGTTCAACTACACGATATCGGTTTTCAGTATCCGGCTGGGCCCGCGGTTTTAACAGGCTTCAACCTGACAATCGAAGCAGGCGAACACGTCGCTCTGCTCGCGCCAAGTGGTTACGGCAAGTCTACCATTCTGGCGTTGATTGCCGGACTGGCTGCGCCACAGACCGGCGCGATCAGAATTGGCGGAATCGCCATGGCTCCTGAAAATGCAATGTCCCAGCGCCAACGCATGAGCTGGATCGGCCAAAAGCCGCATATATTCGCGGGATCCGCGCGCCACAATATCACGCTCGGACGCGAAACCACTGTCAGCCCCACCGCCTCGATCATCGAAGATATGGCGCTGGCGCATGTTGTGGGTATCACCGGCAATGGTGTTCTCGGCGAGAACGGTGCCGGGCTTTCTGGCGGCGAGGCGTTGCGGCTTGCACTGGCGCGCATCGCGGTCGATCCTAAGGCCGATATCATCCTTGCCGACGAGCCGACGGCCCATCTCGATCAAGAGACGGCCAAGCATATTGCGGACAGCCTGTTGCGACTGGCCAAGGGCAAGACCCTGATTGTCGCTACCCATGATGAGGGACTGGCGCGCAAGATGAACCGCATCATACGCTTGGCTGACAATCAAGATAGTGATCCGTTGTGGCAGAGGAGGGCAGCCGAATGAACGGTCTGCAAGCGCTCCGCCCGATCCTGCGCCTGTTTTTCAGAACCAAAGGTTCCGCCCTTTATGCAGGCATTGCCGCGGCTACGGTCACGGTGTTGGCTGGCATCGCGCTGCTCGGTCTTTCCGGTTGGTTCATTACGGCAACCGCCATTGCGGGCCTCAGCCTTGCAACCGCCATCGTGTTCGACGTTTTCGCACCAGCTGCCGGTATCCGGTTTCTCGCGATCGTGCGCACAGGCGCGCGTTACCTCGAACGCCTTGTCACCCACGACGCGACACTCGCCATTCTGGCGGCGTTGCGCGAAACGCTGTTTCGCAGCTGGGCAAAACCGGTAGCGGCCAATGCGCTGTTGAAGCGCCCGGCACGGCTTCTGTTCCGCTTGACTGCGGATATCGATGCGCTGGATTCGCTTTATCTGCGTGTCGTCGTGCCGATTGGCGCCGCGCTCGCAACCGCGCTTGTGGCTGGCATAGCGCTTGCTCTGATGCACCCGCTGTTCGGACTTGCTGTTGCAATTCTCCTTCTTCTCGTCGGTTTGAACCTACCGTTACTGGCTGCACGACGTTCGGAAAAGCCGATGCGCAGGCGCGCCAAGGGCACGGAAGCATTGCGCGCCCGCACGGTCGATCTGGTTGCAGGCCAGACGGAACTGCTGATGGCCGGGCGGATGCAGGCACAAAATGAAGCGCTTATCCGGGCTGACAGTTATGTGGCGGCGTCTGATCGCGGGCTCAACCGCGTCGAGATCAAAACCGGCGCGGGGCTTGGGGTGGCCCATGCCGCACTTTTGGCTGGCGGCCTTATTGGCGCTGGCTGGCTGGTGCAGGCGGGGACAATCGGCGCTCCGGTTGCAGCTTTGGCGATGCTGGTTATTCTTGGCGCAATGGAGCCTTTCGCGGCGCTACGGCGCGGCGCGATGGAACTTGGCCGCACCATTCTGGCTGCCCGGCGCGTTGGCCCGCAATTGCGTGATGAGAAGGTGGTTGCCGGTCTACCTACGCCGCCGGATGGTTTGGCAATACAGCTTCAAAACCTGTCTGTTCGCCATGACGATGCAGCCGTCGATGCCCTGAAATCCATCAATCTTACCGTCGAAGAGGGCGAGCGCGTCGCCATCGTTGGCACCAGCGGTGCAGGGAAATCGACGCTGTTCAACGTGCTCGCAGGTGAAATCGCGGTGAAGGACGGCAGCGCTAGAGTGCTGGCCAGTTGTTTGCTGACCCAGCGCACAGAGCTTTTTCAGGATAGCCTTCGCGATAATCTGCGGCTCGCCAAACCGGACGCCGATGATGCGGCGCTGATGCAGGCTTTGCAGACCGCTGGTCTCGGAGAATTCGTCGAAACCCTGCCGAGCGGTCTCGACACGATGCTGGGCGAGGGCGGTCTGGGATTATCCGGCGGGCAGGCAAGGCGTCTTGCTCTGGCGCGCCTGTTTTTAAGCGAATCGTCCTTATGGCTTCTCGACGAACCGACCGAGGGGCTCGACGGGGCGACCGCCGAAGATGTGCTGGCGCGGTTGCGGGCGCAGTCGGGCGGACAAACCTTGCTTGTCGCCACACATATCCAGCGCGAAGCGCGGATTTGCGACCGGATCATTGTTTTGAATCAAGGCGCTCTAGTTGAGTCTGTGCGCATGAGTGACCAGCGTTTCGGTGAGATACTCAATACCATGAGGTAAGCCGGGCGGGCGAAGGTCCATCTATCAGGGGCTTTGCCAACACATGAGAATGGAAACGGCGGGCGGTCTTTATCCGATCTTCGTTTCAAACGGGCAATGTCATGACCACGCCCGTTACGCGAAAGCGCGTCGCGTCTGCCAATTAATGCGACGTGCAAAATGAACTCGTTTTGGTCGCATTCTGCGATGCCGGGGATTTTTCCGGCCGCAAATGCTCTAGGAGGGCCGGGGATTACCGGCTGAAAAAGATGGAACTCGATATTGTCTCCCTGTCGCGATTGCAGTTTGCAATCACGGCACTTTATCACTTCCTCTTCGTACCTCTGACGTTGGGTCTTTCCGTGCTGCTGGCCATCATGGAAACCGTTTATGTGATGACGGGGCGACTCATCTGGCGACAGATGACGAAATTCTGGGGTACTCTGTTTGGCATCAACTTCGCGATCGGTGTCGCGACGGGCATTGTGATGGAATTCCAGTTCGGCATGAACTGGAGCTATTACAGCCATTATGTGGGCGATATTTTCGGCGCCCCGCTGGCCATTGAAGGCCTGATGGCCTTCTTCCTCGAAGCGACCTTTGTGGGTCTGTTCTTCTTTGGTTGGGACCGTCTTTCCAAGGTCGGCCACCTGATCGCGACCTATGCCGTCGCGGCGGGATCGAATTTCTCCGCCTTGTGGATTCTCATCGCCAATGGCTGGATGCAGAACCCGGTCGGATCGGCCTTCAATCCCGAAACCATGCGCATGGAAATCACCGATTTCTTCGCGGTTCTGATGAACCCGGTGGCGCAGGCCAAATTCGTGCATACGGTTTCAGCCGGTTATGCGACTGCATCGGTGTTCGTTCTGGGCGTTTCCGCCTGGTATCTCCTGAAAGGACGCTCGGTTGAGCTCGCCAAGCGTTCGATGACGGTTGCCGCATCGTTCGGTCTGGCCGCTTCGCTTTCCGTCGTCGTTCTGGGCGATGAAAGCGGTTATCTGGCCAACGAACACCAGAAGATGAAGATCGCCGCCATCGAAGCTATGTGGGAAACGGAACCGGCACCCGCGCCGTTTACCGCTTTCGGCATCCCGGACCAGCAGGCGCGCGAAACCCATTTCGCAGTGCAAATTCCCTGGGTCATGGGGTTGATCGGCACGCGTTCGCTAACTACGCCGATCCAGGGCATCAACGAACTGGTTCAGAATGCGGAGAACCATATCCGCAACGGTATCGTCGCCTATGATGCGTTGCAGAAAATCCGTGCCGCTGGCGACACCAGTGCCGTTCCACAGGATGTGAAGGACGTTTTCGCCGACAACAGCCAATGGCTGGGCTATGCGCTTCTTCTGAAGCGTTATGTGGACGATCCGCGCACGGCTACCGACGAACAGATCACCAAGGCCGCAAACGACACGGTTCCGGGTGTTCTGCCGCTGTTCTGGGCATTCCGCATCATGGTTGCCATCGGTTTCGCCTTGATCTTGCTGACTGGCACGTTCTTTGTGCTGTCGGCGCGGCGCAAGCTTGATCAGCATCGCTTCCTTTTGAAAGTGGCGGTCTTTGCAATTCCGCTGCCGTGGATCGCTGCCGAAATGGGCTGGATCGTCGCCGAATTCGGACGTCAGCCATGGATTATCGAAGGCATTCTGCCGACAGCAGTTGCCGTCTCCAATCTCGGCGCGTCGACGGTTCTGCTCACCATCATCGGCTTTGTCGCGATCTACACAGTCCTGTTCATCATCGAAATGGGCCTGATGATCCGCGCTATCAAAGCCGGGCCGGAACCCGACAGCAAACCTGAAGCCATGCTTGCACCTGCCAGCATTGCGCCAGCGGAGTAAGGACCATGATACTCAGCGAATTGTTGGACTATGAAACCCTTCGCATCATCTGGTGGGTACTGCTCGGCGTGCTGCTGATCGGCTTTGCCGCGATGGACGGGTTTGATTTGGGCGTGGATATTCTGATGCCGCTCGTCGGCAAAACGGATGTCGAGCGTCGCGTCATCATCAACACGATCGGCCCAGTCTGGGAAGGCAATCAGGTCTGGCTGATCCTCGGCGGCGGCGCAATCTTCGCCGCCTGGCCACCGCTCTATGCGGTGTCCTTCTCGGGCTTCTATCTGGCGATGTTCGTTATCCTGTTTGCCCTCATCCTGCGCCCGGTTGGTTTCAAATACCGCTCGAAGCGTGAGGGCAAGGCATGGCGTCGCGGCTGGGACATTGCCCTGTTCATCGGCGGGTTTGTACCGGCTCTGATCTTCGGCGTCGCAGTCGGCAATGTGTTGCAGGGCGTACCGTTCCGTCTCAACGATGATCTCCAGATATTCTATGAGGGTTCGTTCTTCGGTCTGCTCAACCCGTTTGCACTTGTGTGCGGCGTGTTGTCGGTCACCATGCTGTCGATGCATGGCGCCTCGTGGCTGGTCCTCAAAACTACCGGAGAAATTCAGCAACGAGCGCGGCGCTATGGCAGCATCGCCGCACTTCTCACGCTCGTTCTTTATGCTCTGGCCGGTGTTGCCAGCTGGTTCTGGGTGTCGGGCTACCGGATCACAAGCGCCGTCGTTACCGATGGACCTTCCAATCCGCTGCGCAAGACGGTGGAGCTCGATCATAGCGCATGGTTTGCCAACTATGCGAATTATCCGATCCTGCTGATTGCTCCGGCGCTTGGCATTCTGGGCGCGATTGCGGTGTTTCTGACACTGCGTGGCGGACGTGAAGTTGCTCCGCTTCTGCTGGGCAAGCTCACGATCTTCGGCATCATCTCGTCGGTCGGTGTGTCTATGTTCCCGTTCATTCTGCCGTCTTCGCTCGATCCCCGGGCAAGCCTGACGGTTTGGGATTCGTCTTCCAGCCACATGACCCTGTTCATCATGCTGGTCGTAACGCTCATCTTCCTGCCGATCATCGTTGCCTACACGTCCTGGGTTTACCGGGTGCTGTGGGGCAAGGTGGACAAGGATATGATCGAAGACGAGAGCAACCACGCTTATTGATCGGGCAGCGGGCGGCTTAGCCGCCCGCGCCTTTCAATCTAAGAAAGGAAAGCAATATGTGGTATTTTTCCTGGCTTCTGGGCTTGCCGCTCGCCGCAGCTTTCGCTGTGCTCAATGCCATGTGGTATGAACTGATGGACGACCGGGCACGCAAGCGTCTTGCAGCCGATCCGACTGCAGATCTGGCACACCAAGGTACGAAGCATCACTAACAAACGGAGCGGCCCGGAAACGGGCCGTTTTCTTTATGGGCTGATATTGGTCTTAGGCCGATGGTATCGAGAGTTCCGCTACGAAATCATAGGCATCACCACGATAGAGCGATTTGGTGAACTCGACCGCGCGGCCTGATGCGAGATAGGAAATACGCTCGATGGACAAACCGGCATCGCCGGTCTTGACGCCGAGTATCCGGGCATCGGGGTCCTTGATGTTGCAGGCGGAGATGCGCTGCACGGCGCGTACCGGACGAAAGCCGGTACGTCCGAGTTCGGCATAGAGCGATCCCTTGACTGCATCGGGATCGGGCAAAACTTCGCTCGACAAGCTGGCGCGCTCGATAGCCAGCGGAAGATCGCTTGCCATGCGCAAACGGCCAAGTCGCGCAACCCGGGTTTCGGATGAAACGCCAAGCTTCATCATTTCTTCGGGCGACGGATAATAGAGGCCGCGTTCCAGCCATTTGGATTGGGTGGCGATGCCGCGCCGCGCCATGTCTTCGGTAAAAGATGTGAGCATGGAAAGCGACTGCTGCACCCGCTCGCTCGGGCGCACAACAAAAGTGCCGGAGCCGTGACGACGCACCAGAAGTCCCGATTTGACGAGATCGTCCACCGCCTTGCGCACAGTTACGCGGCTGATATTAGCATATTCCGCAATGTCACGTTCGGGCGGCAGCGCCTCGCCATCGGCAAGATGTCCGGCACGAATCGCTGCCTCCAGCGACTGGCGCAGCTGCATGTAAAGCGGTCCCGCGCCAGAAGTTGGCGCAGTGCCCTGAAGGTTTTTGGGGAGAAAGGCGCTGAAATTGCCGCTCATGCACGCGCCTCATCCTTGTGGCCGTAGCGCTTGAGCGCGAGCTGCAAAGCTCCGGTCAAAGCGTCCGCTGCCGGTTGAACAATGAGCTTCTGCTGGCTTGCGGGGAGCCACTCCACATAAAGCGGCGCCATCCCGCCCAACAAACTGATCCGTTCCGCGCCCTGAGCAATCAACATGTCCAGCGTTTCGCTGACATAGCCTGCCGAGCGTTGCAGAAGCATGCGCGCGGTCTCATCGCCATTAGCAGCATATTGGAAAATACGCGGAGCATATTTGCCGAAATCGCCCGGCTTTGCCGTCCAGGCGAATTCAACCAGATTGTCGGGATTATTGCCGAACTCATTGAGCACGTCTGTTGTCAGGCGGCTGCGGGGATGAATGCCGTCATGCACCAGCAGGCATTCTTGCAACAAGCTTTGTCCAAGCCGCGCGCCGCTGCCAAGATCGCTGAGCGGAAACCCCCAGCCACCGACCGAATGAATTCGTTCGTGCTGCCGGACGATATAGGCCGTTCCGGTGCCTAAAATGGCCACGATCCCGTCCTGATCGCCAAGCGCACCCTGCAATGCGATAAGACCGTCGAACTCGACATTGGCGTGAGCAAAGGGGAGGCCGCGTTCAATAGGCAGGCCCGCGCCTTGGACATTGCCGCCAGCAAGTCCGAGCACCGCATGGCTTTCGTCATAGTGGCTTTGGTCCAGCCCCGCATCGGCGAAGGCATTGTCTATGGCTGCACGTACATTGACGAGCGAAGTCTGCGGATCAGTGACAATATTGGCCGATCCGCTGCGTCCCGTTCCGAGAATCGCACCGTTGCCATCTGCCACCACAGCGCGGCATCCGGTGCCGCCCCCGTCCACGCCAATGAAAAACTCTGCCATGAGATACCTCCAACTTGAAGATACCAAAAAAATACCATTAACCAAGCAGATTTATCGGAGACGAGCAAATTTGATTAATGCGTTGATAAATTGAGGTAAATTATCTTGCCACCAATTTTTATGCGAGAATTTCGTAAACTTCGCTGGACAATTGGTACGTTTTTGGCATTAAATTCAATCAAAGGGGAGCGCAATGCCGCCAGGGGTCGCCAAAGGTTGTTAACAGGCGAGGGTCGCGCGGAAATGGGATGGAGCGAAGACCGGCGGAGCCGGCACTTATCCCGTACCGTGATGGGCCATCGTTATTAACGTGGTGTATCGCAATGGACAGGCGTATCTCGCCTCTTTTGTGCGTCTGCGTTCAAAAAAACGGGAGAAGGTCAAATGGTTCGCAATACCTTGAAATTCATGCTGCTGGGTTCGACGCTGCTGGCGTCGGGTTCTGCCGCATTGGCTCAGGATGTCACGCTGACGGTTGAAAGCTGGCGTAACGACGATCTGCAAATCTGGCAGGAAAAGATCATTCCGGCCTTTGAAGCAAAGAATCCGGGCATCAAAATCAATTTCGCGCCAAGCGCGCCGACAGAATATAACGCCGCTCTCAATGCCAAGCTGGATGCTGGCTCGGGCGGCGATCTGATTTCATGCCGTCCGTTCGACACTTCGTTGGAGCTGTTCAACAAAGGCAAGCTTGCCGATCTCACCGATCTGGAAGGCATGAAGAATTTTTCCGACGTCGCCAAGTCCGCATGGACCACCGACGATGGCAAGAAAGCTTTCTGCGTGCCGATGGCTTCGGTCATTCACGGCTTCATCTATAATCAGGAAGCCTTTGACAAGCTCGGCCTGAAGGCTCCGGCGACCGAAGCCGAATTCTTCGACGTGCTTGAGAAGATCAAGGCGGACGGCACCTATATCCCCATGGCCATGGGCACGAAGGATATGTGGGAAGCCGCGACCATGGGCTACCAGAATATCGGCCCGACCTACTGGAAGGGCGAGGACGGCCGCAAGGCGTTGATCGCTGGCGAGCAGAAGCTGACCGACGAGCCATGGGTTGAGCCGTTCAAGGTTCTTGCCAAGTGGAAGGATTATCTGGGCGACGGTTTTGAAGCCCAGACCTATCCGGACAGCCAGAACCTCTTCACGCTGGGCCGTGCCGCGATTTATCCGGCAGGTTCGTGGGAAATCGGCCTATTCAACACGCAGGCGCAGTTCAAGATGGGCGCATTCCCGCCGCCGGTTAAGAATGCAGGCGACAGTTGCTACATCTCGGATCACAACGATATCGGTCTCGGCCTGAATGCTTCGAGCAAGAATACCGAACAGGCCAAGGTGTTCCTGAACTGGGTGGCTTCGCCGGAATTCGCGGAAATCTACGCAAACGCGCTGCCGGGCTTCTTCAGCCTGAATTCGACGGCTGTGAAGATGTCCGATCCGCTGGCACAGGAATTCGTGTCCTGGCGCGAAAAGTGCAAGCCGACGATCCGTTCGACCTACCAGATCCTGTCGCGCGGCACGCCGAACCTGGAAAACGAAACCTGGGTTCAGTCAGCTAACGTCATCAACGGCACTGTAACGCCGGAAGATGCCGCCAAGAAGCTGCAGGAAGGCCTCGACAGCTGGTACAAGCCTGCGAAGTAATATGATCATTCACGGGCGGCTTTGCTTGAGGGCAGGCCGCCCGTGTGCATTTTCGATGCCGAACAGACTTGCAAGGCGCCTAACAGGCAGTTTTTCTTTCGCGCATTGCGCGATCCATGTCAGTCTCACGGCAAAAGAATGTTCGCAAGAACCGCATAAGCCGAAGAACAGCGAGTGTTGATGAGCCAGTCTGCCGACCTGCCAATCATTGAGCAAAAACGCCCGAGGCGATGGCACATTCTTGTGTTCCTGCTGCCTTGCGTGCTGGTTTATACGCTCGTCATGGTGCTGCCGCTGATCGAGACATTGCGGCAAGCGTTCTTCAATGTCGTGGACGGGCAGCGCGTCTTTGTCGGCTTTGCCAATTTCCAGACGCTTTTCGGCGATGCAAACTGGTCGCGTGATTTCTGGAATGCGTTGAAAAACAATGTCATATTCTTCTGTATTCATATGCTGGTTCAAAACCCGATCGGCATTTTGCTGGCAGCCATGCTGTCGCTGCCGAGATTGCGTTTTGCCGCCTTCTATCGCACGGCGATCTTTCTGCCGACGCTACTCTCCTTCGTGATTGTCGGCTTTATCTGGAAGCTTATCCTGTCGCCGATCTGGGGCGTTGCGCCATGGATGATGGATCTGGTGGGCATGAAATGGGCCTTTGGGCCATGGCTCGGCAAGGCCGAAACAGCACTGGTCACGGTGTCGCTTGTTTCCGTCTGGCAGTTCGTCGGTATTCCAATGATGTTGATCTACGCGGCGTTGCTCAATATTCCCGATGAAATCATCGAAGCTGCCGAATGCGATGGCATTACCGGCTGGAGCCAGTTCTGGAAGATCAAGCTGCCGCTCATTCTGCCATCGATTGGCCTGATCTCGGTCATGACCTTCGTTGCCAATTTCAATGCGTTCGACCTGGTCTATTCGATGCAGGGCGCACTCGCGGGGCCGGACAAGGCGACCGACATTCTCGGCACCTTCCTGTACCGCACCTTCTTCGGCTTCCAGCTTCAGCTTGGCAATCCGTCCATGGGCGCCACCATCGCCGCCGTGATGTTCCTCATCATCCTCGCCGGTGTGTCGCTCTATCTGTTCGGCATCCAGCGTCGCATGCGCCGCTATCAATTCTGAGGAGCGAGAAATCATGTCGAAAGCACGCACTTCGCCCCTTCGCACAACGTTCGTTCATGCGGCATTGATCATCTATATGCTTGTCGCCGTCTTTCCGGTGGCGCTGACGCTGATCAATTCCTTCAAGGACCGCAACGCGATTTTTCGCACGCCGCTGCAGTTTCCGACACCGGAAAGCTTTAGCCTGATCGGCTATGAGACGGTGCTGAAACAGGGCTCGTTCCTGACCTATTTCCAGAACAGCACCATTGTCACGGTGGCGAGCATCTTCTTCGTAATTCTGTTTGGCGCCATGGCCGCCTTTGCCCTGTCGGAATATCGGTTCAAGGGCAACACGCTGATGGGGCTTTATCTGGCCATCGGCATCATGATCCCGATCCGGCTCGGTACGGTTGCATTGTTGCAGGGCATGGTCGCGGTGGGGCTTGTCAACAGCCTGACATCGCTGATCCTCGTCTATACGGCTCAAGGCTTGCCGCTTGCCATCTTCATCCTGTCCGAATTCATGCGAACCGTGTCCGACGATCTGAAAAATGCCGGGCGAATAGACGGCATGTCGGAATATGCGATCTTCTTCAAGCTGGTGCTGCCGCTGATCCGGCCGGCCATGGCGACGGTCGCCGTCTTCACCATGATCCCGATCTGGAACGACCTCTGGTTCCCGCTGATCCTCGCGCCAAGCGAAGCCACCAAGACGGTGACGCTCGGCTCGCAGCTGTTCATCGGTCAGTTCGTCACCAATTGGAATGCGGTTCTGTCGGCGCTTTCGCTTGCAATGTTCCCGATCCTCGTCCTCTACGTCCTCTTCTCGCGGCAACTGATCCGCGGCATCACAGCCGGAGCTGTAAAATGAGTGCACATACAACAACCGCCCCGGCCCAAGTCGCCCCAATTCGCGTTCTTTCAGCCGGTCTCGGCAATATGGGCCGCAGCCATGCGCTGGCCTACCATCGCAATCCGGGTTTTGAAATCGTCGGTCTGGTCAACCGGACTAAGGTTGCTGTCCCGGACGAGCTTGCCGGTTATGAAATTCATCCATCCTTTCAGGAGGCCCTGGCCGAACTGAAACCGGATATGGCCTGCATCGCCACCTATTCGGAAAGCCATGCCGATTATGCCGTGGCCGCGATGGAGCAGGGCGCGCATGTCTTTGTCGAGAAGCCGCTGGCGACAACCGTGGAAGATGCGCGCCGTGTGATCGATTGCGCTCGGGCCAACGGACGCAAGCTCGTCATCGGCTATATCCTGCGCCACCACCCATCCTGGATGCGGCTAATCTCCGAAGCACGCCAGCTCGGCGGTCCTTATGTCTTCCGTATGAACCTCAATCAGCAGTCGAGCGGCGCGACGTGGGAAACGCATAAAAACCTGATGAACACCACGTCGCCAATCGTCGATTGCGGTGTGCATTATGTCGATGTCATGTGCCAGATCACCGATGCAAAGCCGGTGGAAGTGCGCGGTATGGGCCTGCGTCTTTCCAATGAAATCAAACCGGATATGTATAATTACGGCCATCTGCAGGTGCTGTTCGATGACGGCACGATTGGCTGGTACGAGGCGGGCTGGGGGCCGATGATGTCGGAAACGGCCTTCTTCGTGAAGGATGTCATATCGCCGAATGGCTGCGTCTCCATCGTCATGAACGAGGCCGTCACCAAGTCCGACGATGTGGATGCACACACAAAAACCTCGACCATCCGCATCCATCGTGCCGAACGCGGGGCGGACGGCAAATTCCTCAAACCCGATACGGATCTTTCCATGTCCGACGAGCCGGGCCATCAGGAATTGTGCGAACGCGAACAGGCTTACATGCTGAAAGCCATTCGTGAGGATATCGATCTCAACCGCCATATGGATGACGCGCTGCAATCGCTGCGCATCTGTCTCGCCGCTGACGAAAGCGTGCGTCTTGGCCAGCCGGTAAAACTGTAAGGGATTTTTGACTGTGGGATCGCTGCTACTCAAGTCGATACATAAGAGCTACGGTGCGCAGGCTGTTCTGAAGGATATCAATCTGGAAGTTCGCGACGGCGAGTTCATCATTTTCGTGGGGCCTTCCGGTTGCGGAAAATCCACGCTGTTGCGTTCGATTGCCGGTCTGGAAGATGTGTCTTCAGGGCAGGTGCTGATCAACGACAAGGATGTGACCGTCATTCCGCCTTCAAAGCGCGGCATCGCGATGGTGTTCCAGTCTTATGCGCTTTATCCGCATCTGACGGTGAAGGACAATATGGGCCTTGGCCTGAAACAGTCCGGCGCGCCGAAGGAGCAGATTGAAAGCCGCGTCACGCGCGCTTCATCCATGCTGTCGCTTGATCCCTATCTGGCACGGCGTCCGGCGGAACTGTCGGGCGGCCAGCGCCAGCGCGTCGCTATCGGTCGCGCGCTCGTGCGTGACCCGGAGCTGTTCCTGTTTGACGAGCCTTTGTCCAATCTCGATGCCGCGTTGCGCGTGCAAACGCGTCTCGAAATTGCCAAGCTGCATCGCGAACTGAAAGCAACCATGATCTATGTCACCCATGATCAGGTTGAGGCCATGACGCTTGCTGACCGCATAGTGGTGCTGAATGCGGGCCGTATCGAACAGATCGGTTCGCCGATGGAGCTTTATAACAAGCCTGACAATCTGTTCGTGGCAGGCTTCATCGGGTCGCCGCAGATGAATTTCGTCGAAGCGGGCCGTATCGGTGAAACGGGCGCGAAGACCATCGGCATCCGTCCGGAACATCTCGGCGTCAGCCGTGAAAGCGGCAAATGGAAGGGGAAGGTTATCCACGCCGAACATCTCGGTGCGGATACCATTCTTTACGTGGAAACCGAAGTGGCGGGACTCATCACCGTTCGCCTGTTCGGGGAGCACCACTATACGGAAGATGACATCATCTTCGTGTCGCCGGAAGCGGACAAGACGCATCGCTTTGACGATGACGGCAAGGCTGTCCGCTAAACCATTCGACATTCGATGAAATTGAACCGCGCTTGTTTCAAGCGCGGTTTTTTGTGCCCGCGAGAATCAGGTTCCCGGATCGCATTTTCTGTGAGTTTTATCATCGCGACGCGGTGGACAAAGTGCCTCAGGCACTATCGGATGAAGCGGATATCGCTCGATAGAGTACCAGATGGTACTGACGCATTCGTCAATGCTGCGTAAGAAAATTGCGCGCATGACCGCCGAAACATTCCATATCAAATCCTATATAAAACATGGAAATACACTTATTTCATTGACCTCATGAAGCGATGCATTTTCAGGTAGGAGAACTAAACTTCAGGATCACCTCTCGAGGCCATGAAAATAATCTTGCTTTATTTTGTAACCCGTATCACCCTGAATGACAGTGAAATCGGAGGAGGAAAACCGGCTTCACGTCGCATGGGAGGAATGCGGTCAATCTGTGTTTGAAAGGCCACCCGGAAACCGGGTTTTGAAGAAGCCTGTTCGCCGGACCCAAACAGAATTCCACCCGTTCGACATTCAGTGCCAGTTTTGCGAGGCCAGTTCTTGGCCCATTGCGAGGTATGCCCGCATGAGCGACGATGTCGTACTATCCCTGCATGTTCCCGAACCGGAATGGCGGCCCGGCGATGCGCCGGATTTCTCCCATGTCAAAATCCCTCGCGCTGGCAGTGTAAGAAGACCGGAAATAGACGAAAAGCCGGAAGCGATGCGCGATCTGGCCTTCAGCATCATCCGCGTTCTGAACCGCGAGGGCGAAGCGGTCGGCCCGTGGGCTGGAACGCTCACCGATGACGAGCTGAAAGACGGTCTGCGCCACATGATGATCCTGCGTGCCTATGATGCGCGCATGATGATGGCGCAACGTCAGGGCAAGACGTCGTTCTACATGCAGCATCTGGGCGAGGAGGCAGTCAGCTGCGCCTTTCGCAAGGCGCTGCGCAAGGGCGACATGAATTTCCCCACCTATCGGCAGGCCGGACTTCTGATTGCTGATGATTATCCGCTCGTCACCATGATGAACCAGATTTTCTCCAACGAGCAGGACCCGCTGAAGGGCCGCCAGCTTCCCGTGATGTATTCCTCCAAGGAACACGGCTTCTTCACCATTTCCGGCAATCTCGCGACGCAATATACGCAGGCTGTCGGCTGGGCGATGGCCTCGGCAATCAGCCACGACACCAAAATTGCCGCCGCATGGATCGGCGACGGCTCGACGGCTGAAAGCGACTTTCACGCAGCCCTTGTGTTCGCCTCGACCTACAAGGCGCCTGTGGTGATGAACATCGTCAACAACCAGTGGGCGATTTCGACATTTCAAGGGATTGCACGCGGTGGCTCCGGCACTTTCGCGGCCCGTGGGCATGGCTTCGGCATTCCGGCGCTGCGCGTTGACGGCAATGATTATCTGGCTGTTCACGCTGTTGCCAAATGGGCTGTTGAGCGCGCGCGGCGCAATCTTGGCCCAACGATCATTGAATATGTGACCTATCGCGCTGGCGGCCATTCCACTTCGGATGATCCTTCCGCTTATCGCCCCAAAGCGGAAAGCGATGCATGGCCGCTTGGCGATCCGATTTTGCGACTGAAGAACTATCTGATCTTGCGTGGCGTCTGGTCGGAAGACCGCCACAAGCAGGCGGAAGCGGAAGTGATGGACCTTGTCGTCAGCGCGCAGCGCGAGGCGGAAGCCATTGGCACCCTGCATGACGGGCGCAAACCGTCCATGCGCGACATGTTCGAGGATGTTTACGCAGAAACGCCGCCGCATCTTGTTCGCCAGCGTCAGGAAGCGGGGTTCTGATCAATGACCAAGATGACTATGCCCAGAATGACGATGATCGAGGCGATCCAGAACGCCCACGACGTTGCCATGGAGCGCGACAAGAATGTGGTCGTGTTCGGTGAGGATGTCGGCTATTTCGGCGGCGTGTTTCGCTGCACCGCCGGTTTGCAGAAGAAATACGGCAAGGAGCGCTGTTTCGATGCGCCAATCAGCGAGCTTGGCATTGTCGGCACGGCAATTGGCATGGCGGCTTACGGCTTGCGCCCCTGCATCGAGGTGCAGTTCGCGGATTATGTCTATCCGGCCTATGACCAGATTGTTTCCGAAGCCGCCCGTCTGCGCTATCGCTCGGCGGGCGAGTTCACATGTCCCATCGTGATCCGCATGCCATCCGGCGGCGGTATTTATGGCGGGCAGACGCACAGCCAGAGCCCGGAAGCGCTGTTCACTCACGTCTCCGGCCTGAAGACGGTGATGCCGTCAACGCCGGCCGACGCCAAAGGCCTGCTGCTTGCAGCCATTGAAGATCCCGATCCGGTGATCATGTTTGAGCCGAAACGGCTTTATAACGGCCCCTTCGACGGCCATCACGACAAGCCGGTGACGTCGTGGAAGAAGCACGATCTGGGCGAAGTGCCGGAAGGTTATTATACGGTTCCACTCGGCAAGGCCGCCATTCGCCGCGAGGGCAGCGCGGTTACGGTGCTGGCCTATGGCACCATGGTGCATGTGGCGCTGGCCGCCGCCGAGGAAACCGGCGTCGATGCCGAGATCATCGATCTGCGCACGCTTCTGCCGCTCGATACGGAGACGATCATGGCATCGGTGCGCAAGACGGGGCGTTGCGTCATCGTGCATGAAGCAACGCTGACCTGTGGCTATGGCGCGGAACTGGCGGCACTCGTGCAACGCGATTGCTTCTATCACCTCGAAGCGCCTGTCATTCGCGTGACCGGTTGGGACACGCCTTATCCGCATGCGCAGGAATGGGCATATTTCCCCGGTCCTGATCGTGTCGGTCGCGCACTTGTGTCTATCATGGAAGCGTGAGGGGAGAGACCATGGCTCATTTTACAATCAAACTCCCCGATGTTGGCGAAGGCGTTGCCGAGGCAGAACTTGTCGAATGGCATGTGAATGTTGGCGATATCATTCGTGAGGATGATCTTCTGGCCGCTGTCATGACTGACAAGGCGACGGTGGAAATCCCGTCATCACGCGCTGGCAAAGTCATCGCGATCAATGGCGAGGTGGGGGAAAAGATAGCCGTCGGTTCTGAACTGGTGCGGCTTGAAATCGAAGGTGCTTCCGGTGCAAGCGCGGAACCGAAGGCGGAAGAGCCAGCGCATAGTCCGATAGAGGCTGAAACGCCAAAGCCGCAGACTCCGGAAGGGCCGGTCTTGTTGCAGACGCCCGTTCCGCCAAAGCCGGCAGCACCAAAGCGTGAAACCTCGAGCCGCACTTTTGCGGGCGCTGGCCCTGTCCGGGCAGAAGGCGAAAAGCCGCTGGCCACGCCATCGGTCCGGTTGCGCGCGCGCGATGCGGGTGTCGATCTCAGGCGCGTGCGTGGAACAGGTCCGGCAGGGCGCATCACGCATGAAGATCTGGACGCGTTTTTTGAGGCCGAAAGCGGGGCTGCAACGGCTTTGTCCGGCTATGCCGCCGATACGTCCGTTAACGAAATCAAAGTGATCGGGCTTCGGCGCAAGATCGCCGAACGAATGGCGGATGCAAAACGCCATATTCCCCATATTACCATTGTTGAGGAAGTCGATGTCACACAGCTTGAAGAGCTACGCACCAGTCTCAACAATGAGAAGAAGGAAGGGCGTCCGCGCCTGACGTTGTTGCCATTCGTCATCCGCGCCATCGTCAAGGCGGCGAAAGAACAGCCGGGTCTCAATGCGCATTTCGATGATGAAGCCGATATTATCCGCCAGTTTGGCGGTGTGCATGTGGGCATTGCCACACAGACACCAAATGGCCTGATCGTCCCCGTGGTGCGTCATGCCGAGAGCATGACCGTTTTCGCAGCAGCTTCCGAGCTGTCGCGTGTGACCGACGCCGCCCGCAACGGCACGGCAAAGCGGGAAGAACTGAGCGGCTCCACCATCACCATCACGTCGCTTGGACCGCTCGGGGCGATTGCCACGACACCGATCATCAATCGACCGGAAGTCGCGATTGTCGGCATCAACAAGATTGCCGTGCGTCCGATGTGGGACGGAACCCAGTTCGTGCCGCGCAAGATGATGAACCTTTCATGCAGCTTCGATCATCGGGTGATCGATGGATGGGATGCGGCTGTCTTTGTGCAGAAGCTGAAAAGCCTCATCGAAACGCCTGCGATGATCTTTGTGGAAGGCTGAACTTATGAGTGAGATTAACTGCAAACTTCTGATCATCGGTGGCGGTCCCGGCGGCTATGTCTGTGGCATCCGGGCAGGGCAACTCGGCATCGACACCGTGCTGGTCGAGCGAAAGCGCCTCGGCGGCACCTGCCTCAATGTCGGCTGTATTCCGTCGAAAGCGCTGATCCATGCGGCGGATGAATTCCAGCGCCTGACGCATTTCGCATCGAAAGGCGCACTCGGTATTACCGCGCAAAATCCGGCTATCGATTTTGGCAAAACGCTTGAATGGAAGGACGGCATCGTCAATCGGCTGAATAGCGGCGTCGCAGGGCTGTTGAAACGGTCGCGCGTGCGCATGTTTCAGGGGCAGGCGCGGTTCATGGACGGCAAGACCGTGCTGGTTGACACCGATACGGGCCGCCAGACCATTCATGCGGAAAATATCGTGATTGCCACCGGCTCCGTGCCGGTTGAAATCGAGGCGCTGCCCTTCGGTGGCAATATCATTTCGTCCACGGAAGCCTTGTCTCTGGGAGCGATACCGGAGAAGTTAGCTGTTGTGGGCGGTGGTTATATCGGGCTCGAAATCGGCACGGCTTACGCCAAGCTGGGTTCCAAAGTCACCGTGGTGGAAGCCACCGACCGCATCCTGCCGCAATATGATGCCGAACTGACGCGTCCCGTCATGGCACGATTGAAAGCGATTGGCGTGGAGGTGTTGACCAGCACATCGGCCAAGGGACTGACCACCGACGGCAAGGCGCTGGAAGTGTTGGCGGCTGATGGTTCAGCGAAACGCATCGAGGCCGATAAGGTGCTGGTGACGGTCGGGCGCAAGCCGCAGACTGATGGTTGGGGCTTGAGTGAAATCCGGCTCGATATGGATGGGCGTTTCATCCGCATCGATGATCGTTGCCGCACGTCGATGCGCGGCGTTTATGCAATTGGCGATGTCACGGGAGAGCCGATGCTGGCGCATCGCGCCATGGCGCAGGGCGAAATGGTTGCCGAGATCATCGCGGGCGGCAAGCAGGCCTGGGACAAGCGCTGCATCCCCGCCGTCTGCTTCACCGACCCGGAAATCGTAACAGTGGGACTGCTGCCCGATGAGGCGCGCAAGGCAGGCC
This sequence comes from Ochrobactrum teleogrylli, assembly GCF_006376685.1. Lineage (GTDB taxonomy): Bacteria > Pseudomonadota > Alphaproteobacteria > Rhizobiales > Rhizobiaceae > Brucella > Brucella teleogrylli. The sequence goes on from NZ_VEWL01000001.1 coordinate 513,031, forward strand.
ACAATACGCAGATCGGTATTTTTCCGTTTCAGGCAAATGGCCGTGCCATGACGGTTGAGAGGGAAGACGGTTTTATCCGCGTGGTGGCGCGGGCAGACAATCATGTCATTCTGGGCATTCAGGCGGTCGGTGTCGGTATTTCTGAACTGTCGTCTGCCTTTGCGCAAGCCGTTGAAATGGGCGCGCGCCTTGAAGATATTGCTGGGACAATCCATGCACATCCGACCTTGGGCGAAGGCTTTGCCGAGGCCAGCATGAAGGCGCTTGGCCACGCATTGCATGTTTAAGCTCTGGATTTGCGCTCGTAACGCCAGACGAACACCGCAGCCCCGGCGACCATGGCTGCGAGCGCAAACCAGGTGATTGCATAGGACAGATGGCTGTTTCGGAAGGATACAACCGTCAACCCGCCGATCGGCTGGTTGCCCGGATTGGACTTGGCGTCCACATCGATGAAATAGGGTGCGACGGTGCCAAGTTTCTCTTTCGCGGCGAAAGCCGCAACATCGCGAGAGTTCCAGCTGTTCTTCTCTGGATCGTTGGGCCGCAGGAAGAACCCATCCGGCTCCGGCATGCGCAGAAGACCGGTCACGGTCGTTTCACCGGCAATCTGCGTTTCCGGGCGGGTTGACAGATCACGCTTGTCGCCCGGCACAAAGCCGCGATTGATATAGGTCAGTGATCCATCAGCAGTGCGCAACGGCGTGAGTATCCAATAGCCGGCGCCGCGTTCGGTCAACGCACGCACAAGCACTTCCTTATCGTTCAGATAAGTGCCGGTGATGGTGACATGACGATATTCATCGTCCTTCTGATTGACATTGGCCCAGTCATCTTTGCCCGGCGCTGCAACGGGCTCGGCGTGGACGCGAGCATCCACGCGCGAGATCAGATCGAGTTTCCACTGCAAACGTTCGATCTGCCAGACGCCAAGCCCCATAAAAAGCAGGAAAAACAGGCCAGCCAAAACGGCCATGAAACCGAGAAAGAAACCGGATTTTTTCTTCACGTCGTTTCCATCGGCTTCGGTTATCATCGCACATTCCTGAATTTACTGAAACTGGAGCAATGCTCCCTCATAAACCAGCCATGCGGATTTAGATAGTTTGGAGCGGATAAAATAACAGCGCCAGCAGGCCGAGAATGGCATGTGGCGCTGATAACGAACCGACATAATATTCAATTCATGGGGCAAAATCAGGCAAGCTTGTGAACCTTGTGCCGCCGGTGCGAATAACCGCCCTTCGAACGGCGCAAAACATTGCAAACCTGCGTCTTGTCTTCAGACGGCTTTGGCATCTGCTCATGAATGCGATGCAGTATCTGCTGCGTAACTGTACGATCCTTGTCGGTAGGCCCAATGATTATGCTTTTCATCAACCATTCTCCCTGTTTTTTTGGGCACAGAGTAGCATCCGGGCTACCCCGGCCGGTCATCAAGAATGTACGAATATCCAAAGTATTAATCATAATTTACATATTGACAAGGGCATTCTTGCAACATCGCGCAAGCGCTTGAGATTGGATGAGAAAAGGCCGATTCGCATTCGCAAACCGGCCTTTTAAAGTGATTATATCGATTAAATCAGTCGCGATTGCCGGTGAGAATCTCGCGCTTGCCGACATGGTTCGCGGGTCCGACCAGACCTTCCTTTTCCATGCGCTCGACGAGCGAGGCTGCACGGTTGTAGCCAATGCCGAGACGGCGCTGGATGTAGGAGGTTGAGCACTTCTTGTCGCGCAGCACCACTTTGACCGCCTGATCGTAGACGTCGTCGCCATCTTCGGAACCCATCGACGTCGCATCGAAGACGGCGGCATCTGCGGTTTCTTCTTCGGCGTCCTCATCTTCCGTCACGGTTGCCAGATAATCCGGGCGACCCTGTTCCTTCAGGTGATTGACGACCTGTTCCACTTCCTCGTCCGAAACGAACGGTCCATGGACGCGGACGATACGACCGCCACCAGCCATATGCAGCATGTCGCCCTGGCCGAGAAGCTGTTCGGCGCCCATTTCACCGAGAATGGTGCGGCTGTCGATCTTCGACGTAACCTGGAACGAAATGCGGGTCGGGAAGTTGGCCTTGATCGTGCCGGTGATGACATCGACGCTTGGACGCTGGGTCGCCATGATCAGGTGAATACCAGCGGCACGGGCCATCTGCGCCAGACGCTGCACCGCGCCTTCGATATCCTTGCCCGCAACCATCATCAGGTCGGCCATTTCATCGATGATGACCACGATATACGGCATGGGCGTCAGGTCGAGTTCTTCCTGAATATAGGTCGGCTCGCCTGTTTCCTTGTCGAAACCAGCCTGCACGGTGCACATGACGGTTTCGCCCTTGCCCTTGGCCGAAGCCGCACGGGCGTTGAAACCTTCGATGTTGCGGACGCCGAGGCGAGCCATCTTGCGATAGCGCTCTTCCATCTCGCGCACGGCCCATTTGAGCGCCACGACGGCCTTTTTCGGATCGGTCACGACAGGGGTAAGCAGGTGCGGAATACCGTCATAGATCGACAGTTCCAGCATCTTCGGATCGACCATGATCAGGCGGCATTCTTCCGGCTTGAACCGATAGAGCAGCGACAGGATCATGGTGTTGATCGCAACCGACTTGCCCGAACCCGTGGTGCCAGCCACCAGCAGGTGAGGCATCTTGGCGAGTTCAGCAATGATCGGCTCGCCACCAATGCCTTTGCCAAGGCAAAGCGGCAGGCGATAATTCGATGCTTCGAAAGTGCGGGAGTCGATCATCTCGCGGAGATAGACAGTCTCGCGATTGGCATTCGGCAGCTCAATGCCGATGACATTGCGACCGGGAACGACGGCAACGCGAGCGGAAAGCGCCGACATGGAGCGAGCGATATCGTCGGCAAGGCCGATGACGCGCGAGGATTTCACACCCGGGGCAGGCTCGAATTCATAAAGCGTGACGACCGGACCGGGCCGGACATGGATGATCTCGCCACGCACGCCGAAATCTTCCAGTACGCTTTCAAGCAAGCCTGCGCTGCGCTCCAGCATTTCCTGCGTGATCACATTGCCATCCAGCGTGGGCGGCATTTGCAGCAACTCGCGTGGCGGGAACTCGTACTCGCCGTGAATAACCGGTGCTTCCGCACGGGGGAGGGGCTGGGGCTGATAGAGGGCAATCGACGGCGCAGCCTTTGCCGGAGCAGGCGTGGCTGCGACTGGTGCAGGCGCTTCGATTTCTTCAACGCTGTGCTCTTCGGCTTCTGCGACGGCAAGCACCACATCGTCTTCGGTCGCTTCACCTGAAACCTCGGCAACTTCCGCAATCTGCGGTGCAGCTTCGACCTTCTTCGGAGCGATTGCCTTTGCCTTTGCAACCAGAGCAATGACTGGAGCCACGGCGACAGGTTCTGACGCTACAATGGGTTCAGGAGCCGGAACTTCTGCCACTGGCTGTGGTTCAGCAACAACTGCCGCAACCGGCGTTTCTTCCGGCTGGCTGTTCCATTCACGAATGCGGAACTGTGCCAGAATGGATTCAACAGTCGGCGCTGGCTTTTTGGGAGCGGCGGGTGCTGCAGCAACAAGCGGCACGGTCGGCGCAAGGCTTGCCTCAACATCGCATCCTTCCCAGAAGGCGAAGTCGGAAATATAGGCGAAGGCAGACGTTGTGATGTCAGTTGCGGGCGCGATAGGAGCCTGCGCTACCACAGGTTCTGGTATAGCCTGAACGACAGGTGCCGCGACGGCAGCTGGCATGACCGGCAGGGCAGGCGGAACAGGTACGACGGGCGGCTGCACCATGCCGAGCGAAACGCTCTGCTGCAATGCGGCGACCGCCATTGGTTGGACTTCGGCTGCTTTTTCAACAACGGCTTCCTGCGCTTCCGCAACAGGCTGAACCTGCGGGCGAGCGTTGACATCCGGCAGGTCCTCGCCGCGACGACGCATCAGTTCCACTTCCGGCGTGCGGGTGAAACGGACATTCTCGCCCAGAGAAAAATGGATTTTCCAGGCGCCGTCATCTGTCGGATTACGCGCCTCCGTCTGGCCGCGCTGGGGCTTTGGGTCCGAAGCGTTCTCTGCACGATTTCCGTTAGAATGGGGGAAATTTTCTCTCAAATTACGCATGATACCTGAACCATAGATACTGTCGCCTGAATGAGCCCAAGTAATAAAAAATGAAGGTTAACAACCCCCTTCATAAATTCACCGTCGCCCAGAAAATTCTGACAGGGTCGTCGCGGTTGACCGCTGGTTTTCGGCGGGGAAAGTCATTCCAAAAAACAATAATAGCCAATATAAACAAATAATTAAATATGTAGATTAATGCTCTTTATTAGCAATATGAAAACCCGCATGGGTTGTGAATATAAATTACTCCCTTAAAGCGAGTTACCCGAAACGCTGCCGGTGCACGGCTCAGTCACGGGCAAGCGCTACGACGGGATCGAGTCGGGAGGCATTGCGGGCGGGCATGAAACCGAATCCGATACCGATAAGGCTGGAGCACAGCAGCGCCGCTACAATGGATGTTGGCGAGTAGATCAGTTTGAACATTGTGCTGAACTGCGCGAACAGCAGGCCGAAACCGCCAGCGACAAGCACCCCGACAATGCCGCCGATCAGACAGACCAAGATAGATTCGATGAGGAATTGTTGCAGGATATCGCTTTGCCGCGCCCCAACTGCCATGCGCACGCCGATCTCGTTGATTCTTTCCGAAACTGCGACCAGCATGATGTTCATCACGCCGATTCCCCCAACAAAGAGCGAAATGCCCGCGATGCTCGCCACAAGGAGGGCCAGCATTGCCGTCGTGGCCTGAATGGTTTTCTGCAATGTGTCGCTGTTGAAGATGAAAAAGTCCTTTTTGCCATGACGCCTTTGCAGAAACGCCGTCACCATCTTTTCGGCGATCGCCGGGTCCATGGTGTCGCGAATGCGGACGGCTATCGACTGCAAGGCGCGTGAGCCGGTCATGCGCGTCTGAACAGTTGTATAGGGCAGAAACAATTCCAACTTGCTCGATCCGGACATGCCTTGTTCATCGGCTTTGGTAACTCCGACGATCCGTACAGGAATCTGTTTCAGAAAAACGATCCTGCCGACGACAGTTCCCTGTTCGTTGGGGAACAATTCCTTTTTGGTGTTCGTGTCGATCACCGCGTCCTGCGCGAGATTATCGAGACTTCTTTTGTCGAAGAAACGCCCCTCAACCAGCTTGCTTTTACGGGTCGCAAAATAACGTTCGCTGACACCATTGACCGTGATGCTGACTTCCTTGTTGCCAACGCGGACCGTTCCCATCGTGGAACTTTCAGGTGTTGCCGCGACGACATAGGGCAGCTTGGCCAGTTCGTTTGCGTCGTCAACGTTCAATGTGGTGACAAGCGCCGCTTTCAGATCGCCATAGCCGGTTCCGGGGCCGATATAGAGCGTGTTGGTGCCGAGGCTGCTGATCTGTTCGAGGATGCGCTGTTGTGAACCTTGCCCTAGTGCCGTGACGCAGACGACGGAGGCCGTTCCGATAATGATCCCCAGCATGGTGAGGAATGTTCGCATGCGGTGCGCGTTCATGGAACGCAAGGCCATCGCAAAGGCTTCTTTAAAGCGATCACGCATACTGCGGAAAAGATTAGGTTTTTCCGACTCCGATGCAGCAAGGGGATCATTGGTCCGAATGCTGCGGCAATCGACAGCCTTCAGCGTATCGGCTGTGATTTCTCCGTCGTGGATTTCGATGATGCGGTTTGCGCGCGCCGCGACAGCCCTGTCATGCGTGACAATGATGATCGTGCGGCCTTCACGGTTCAGTTCCTGAAGAATGCCGAGTACTTCTTCGCCGCTCCGGCTATCGAGCGCGCCGGTCGGTTCGTCTGCGAGTATGACATCAGCGTTGTTGATGAGCGCGCGGGCTATCGACACACGCTGTTGCTGGCCGCCGGAAAGCTGGTTGGGCCGGTGGTGCGTCCGACCGCTCATGCCAAGCCGCCGCAGGATTTCATGGGCGCGTTCGCGCCGTGCTTCGCACGCCTGTCCCGCATAAATCGCGGGTATTTCGACATTGCCGACCGCATCCAGCTCATTCAGCAGGTGATAGCGCTGAAAGATAAAGCCAAAATGCTCCCGCCGTAGCTGAGCCAGTTCATCCGGTTCCAGTTTCGCCGTTGAACGTCCTGAAATCAGATATTGCCCTTCCGAGGGACGATCCAGACAGCCCAGAATATTCATCAGCGTGGATTTTCCAGAACCGGACGCACCGACAATCGCCACCATCTCGCCGCACTGGATGGTGAGGTCGATATCGCGCAGGACCGTGGTGAAACCGTCACCGGATGGGTAATGGCGCGAAACAGCCTTCAACAAAATCAACGGCATATCGCTCATGTCAGGCACCGTCAGTCGTTACAGTGGTTTCCTGATTGTCGGTGACGATCTTGTCACCTTCCTGCAAGCCTGAGCGGATTTCCGTGTTGATCTTGTCGGTGATTCCGGTTTCCACGGTGCGCTCCTCCAGCGTTCCATAGGCATTCAGCACGCGGACGGTTGCTTTACCCGGACTATCCGGGTCGTCATTACCGAGCGGTTTCAGCGCCGACACAGGAGCGAGCAGGACATTTTTGACCTTCGCCAGAACGATATGGATCTCCGCCGTCATATAGGTGCGGAGCAGACCGTCGGCGTTGGGAATGCTGAACTTGCCTTTGTAATAAACGGCAGAGGCCGTCACGCCGCTGGCAGCCGAAAGGCCGTTGCTGGTGCCGAAGCTCTTGTCGCTCACAACGGAATCCGGCGCAGGCTCGATTGTTTCGAGCTTTGCATCGTAACGTTTTGAATTTCTTCCGGAAATGGTGAAGTAGATCGGCAGGCCATCATGCACCTGCGTAATATCCGCTTCAGAAATATCGGCTTCCACCGTCATCGTGTCGAGTTGACCGAGGATCGCGATTGTCGGGACGGTTTGTTGCGCGTTGACGTTCTGGCCCTCCTGCGCCACCATTGAAAGTATGGTGCCATCAATGGGAGCCGTGATCCGAGTGTAGGCCAGCTTGGTTTCCGCGATGCGGACTTCAACCTCCGACGCCGCGATCAAGGCTTCCGTATTGGCCAAGGCCGCTTTTTGCTTTTTCAATCCGGCTACTGCTTTGTCATATTCAGATCGCGCGACAGCATTTTTTCCGATCATCGCCTGATTGCGGGCAAGATCCAGCTTCGCCAGTTCCAGATCGGCGAGGTTCTGCTCACGGGTGGCCTCGTTCTGACGCAGTGTCGCCTGGGCTTTGTCCAGATCGTTCTGCTGGCTCGCGGCATCGATGAGCGCGACGACCTCGCCCTGTTTTACATGCTGTCCGGTTTTCACTTTGAGCGAGAGTATCCGCCCTGTGGCCTGCGTGCCGATGGCAACCAGATTTTTAGGGCGCAATGTGCCCGACGCAACCACAGAGCTTTCAAGGTCACCGCGTTCTACGGTTGTCATCTCAGGCAGCGGCTCGTGAGCGGACCAATGTTCGAACGACAGACCGGCGGCCAGCATCAAGACAAGGAGGGCCGCGCCCCAACGTTTGCGAAAACGTCGCTTCGATACAGAGTTCGGGGAGTTCATTGCGGCCTCGCAGGATGATCAGGCGCGGTTGCCATGGGAGGTTTCACGAGATGCGGACCAGTATAGCCGTCCACGACTTCCGACCTGTCGATGTCGATCCGACCGTTCCAACCTCCGCCGAGTGCCTTCTGCAAAGCGACGTAGTTGGTGATGATCTCCACGCGCGCTTGCGCCAACGCGTTTTCCTGATCGAGCAAACTGCGCTGGGCGTTGAGGACGTCGAGGAAATTTTTGGATCCGGCCTTGAACTGGTCGAGCGTCAACGCAGTGATCTTACGGTTGTTACCCACAATCTTCTCGAGCTGAGCGATGCGCAGACGGTTCTGGTTGAATTGGACACTGGCGTTTTCCACTTCGCTCAAACTGTCCAGAATAGTTTGGCGGTATTTGATGAAAGCCTCGTCCCGCGTTGCCCGGGCCGCATCAACATCAGCAAGCAGCTTGCCGCCCTGGAAAACAGGTATCGTGAGGTTGGGGCCGAATGACCAGCCTATGGTCGACAACCGGGCAAGATCGCCAAAGTTTGCACCGCCGGTATCGATTTTGCCGGTAAGGGAGACGCTTGGATAAAGTGCCGCCTGACTCTGGCCAATCTTGGCTGTTGCGGCAGCATAATCTCGTTCTGCAGCGCGGATGTCGGGGCGGCTGAGCAAGAGATTTGCAGGTAATCCGGCAGCTATTCTGCGCGGTGCGGAAGGCAAGGGCCGGGGCTTGTCCAATATCGCGGCCAGCGCAAGCGACGAACGCCCCGTGAGTGTCGATAGCTTGTTCAGAGAACTGGCATAGCTGATGCGTAGCGAAGGAATTCCGGCCTCTGTGGTGTCGGCCTGCGTTTGTGCGCTCAGCAGATCAACCTGTGATATGTTGCCAGCTTCCAGCTGCGTGCGGGTGAGGGCAACAGTTCGGCGCTGTGAACTAGCATTGCGCTCGGCGATTGCGATCTGCGCCTGCGCGCCGCGCAACTGGACATAATTGGTTGCGATATCACCGATCAGACTGACGAGCGCCGCACGCAACTGTTCGCTCGCCGATTCTTTTGCGTAATACGCCGCTTCGACACCGCGCCGGTTCGCGCCGAACAAATCGATATCCCATGCAGGATCTAACCCGAAACTCGACCTGGTGGTGGTATCACTGCCACCACCACCAGAACGCGTGAAACTGCCTTTTCCATCCACGGACGGATAAAGTGTGCCACCCGCCGACGCGTAGCTGGCGCGCGCCTGGCGTACTTTTGCTTTTGCTATCGCAACGTTAGGACTGCCCTCAATGCCGTCAGCAATGAGCTGGTCCAGAATTGGATCGCGCAGGTTTTTCCACCAGTCTGCGAGATTGGGAGCAACGGTGCTGGCCTTACTGTTCCACGCGGGGGGCGTATTGATGACAGGGGCGCGATAATCCGGCCCAACTGCAACACAGCCCGCGCTGAACGGAAAAAACAACAAAATCGCGCAAAGGGGGACTTTCGAAATTTTGATATTTCCTTAGAGAAATAAATAATAATCGAATAAAAAATTCGAATTGTTTTTAATATGGATTGGATGGTATGTACATCGAAGCAACATATTTTTAAATTGCTAGCAATAAAATTGGCTATACTCTTTATAATGCTTGAAAGAGCTGCGATCAGACTTCCGATTAAAGTGACGGATGCGCGAGGAATATGATATTCGCGTTGTGGTTACAACGCCAACTATGTGCCCCCGTTCAGTTGCCTGAACGGGGACTGAAATATTGGGGGGAGTGGCCTATGCGGCGTTTGCGGCAAGCCAGTCGGCCAATGAACGGCGGTTTGCGGCACGTCCGCGCATGGCTTCCGCCGCGCACATGGAATTCAGCACCGCTTCCTGCGTTGCCTCCGCCGCGGCGCGAAACAGCGTGTCGATCCGGTTTTCATTGAGGACCGATATCCGGGTGAAGTCACTCGGCTCGTCATGGTCGAAAGTCACGGCGGTTGAAAAGCCGACAGCAATATCACCACTGCCGTGGCCCCAGAACGCGCCGAGCCGCGCCAGCCCCGCACCACAACGACGCGTGACACGTTTCAGCTGCCGGTGCTCCATGGGCACATCGGTTGCGAGCACGAGTATGACCGAGCCTTTTTCCGGTTGCGCTTCCGTCTTGGGCGAGGGGCGGCGTCCATCGGGAAGCACGAGGTCGCCCGCGCGTCCGAAATTGGTTAGCGCCAGAATACCAAGATGATGGGTCGAGCCATCCAGCACGAATTGCCGGGACGATGAACCGATGCCGCCTTTAAAGCCAAAGCAGCTCATGCCAGTTCCAGCACCCACATTACCCTGGGCCACATCGTCGCTTGCTGCCTGCAAGGCAAGGCGCGCGTGTTCCTCGGTTACGGCCATGGCTTGAATGTCGCTGAGCGGGCCGTCATTGCATTCCAGAACGACCGGATTGACGGTGGCGGTGGTGCGTCCGATATCGGGATTGGCGGCAATTGCGTCGCGGATAAGGGCGTTGGCGCAGGTGCCGACGCCAAAAGTGTTGGTCAGCAGGATCGGCGTTTCCAGCGTGCCGAGTTCCTCAATCTGAACCAGCCCCGTACTCTTGCCGAACCCGTTGATGATATCGCAGGCAGCCAGAACCTTGCGCCGATAGAGATTGCCATCATGAGGCAAAATGGCCGTCACGCCGGTATTGATATCGCCATAGCGCAGAGTGTGGTGGCCGACCCGCACGCCCGGCACATCAGTGATGGCATTTTTGGCGCCGGTTGGCATGGTGCCACAGATGATGCCGAAGTCACGTGCGGTTGCGGTCATGTCATAGTTCCGTTTTTAAAAGACCTGTGGGTCAGAGACGCCCGGCTTCGATAATACGCTTGAGAAAGGCTTGTGTGCGCTCACCCTGCGGATTGCCGAAGATTTGCGACGGCGGACCTTCTTCATAGACCTTACCGTTTTGCAGGAAACAGACCTTGTCTGCAACCTCGCGTGCAAAACCCATTTCATGGGTGGCCAGCACCATGGTCATGCCCTTGGTCGCCAGATCGCGCACGATATCAAGCACTTCCGATACCAGTTCTGGATCGAGCGCCGAGGTGATCTCATCTAGAAGCAGCAATGTCGGGTCCATCATCAGCGCCCGAACGATGGCGACGCGCTGCTGTTGTCCGCCGGAAAGCCGGTCCGGATATTCCTTCGCCTTGTGGTCAAGGCCGATACGGGCAAGGAGGGCAAGCCCTTTTTCCTGCGCCTGTTTGACCGGCATGCCCAGCACCTTTGTCGGGCCGAGCGTGACGTTTTCCATCACGGTCATATGCGGAAACAGGTTATAGCCCTGAAACACGATGCCGATTTCGCGGCGCAGGACATCGAGGTCAACGCCCGGTCCGGTCACACGGTCACCATGCAGGCGGATTTCGCCTTCATCAATGGTCTCGAGCCGGTTGATGCAGCGCAGAAGCGTGGACTTGCCGCAGCCCGACGGGCCGATCAGACAAACGACCTGATGCTCTTCGATGTCGAGGCTGATGCCGGACAGAACCTCCAGCGATCCATAACGCTTGATTGCCTTGTCGATTTCAACGAGTGCCATATCCGTATTCCTCACATACTCGAACGCATTTTCCGGCGATCCCGTTCGATCAGACGATCGACAAAACGGGCCTGCGGAATGGTGATCAGGATGAACAGAATGGCGACGGTGGTGACAGCCGACAGGTTGAAATAATTGCTGGCGATGATTTTCGACTGGTTGAAGGCGTCGATGGTGCCGATGATCGCGACCAGCGCCGTATCTTTCTGCAAGCTGATGCAGTTGTTCATCAGCGGCGGAATGATGCCGCGCACGGCCAGCGGAACCACGACATAGCGCATGGTGCGGACATAAGAGAGACCGAGCGAGCGCGCTGCCGCAATCTGGCTTGGATGCACGCTTTCAATGCCGGCGCGATAGACTTCGGACGTGTAGGCACCATAGGTCAGCGTCAGCGCGATGATCGCATAGGCATTGGACGACAGGTCTTTCAGGATCGGCAGGCCCGTCAAGGGCAGGCCGAAACCGATAAGATAGATCGTGATGATGGCGGGCAGGCCACGAAACAGGTCGCTGTAGAAGGTGGCGAGCAGGCGGATCGGCCTGCCAGCCTTTCCGGGAAGCGTGCGGGCAATCGCAATGACCAGCGCCCAGACCAGGATGAGAATGGCTGAAATGAAGAAGATGACAATGTTGGTGCCGAAGGCCTTGAGTACGGTACCCGCCGACTTGGCAATCAGGCTGACGTCGAAGAAGGTGCGGCTGACCGCAGCATCATTGACGATCATGAACCATGCGCCAGCGCAGAGGATCAGCACGGCAACGGCATAGGAGATGACCTGCCAGGACATATCCGAAGCACGTGCACCCAGTTCCCGGCCCGCGTAGATATCGGCGCTTTTCCCGGCCTGCATTGAAAGCTGTACAGCACGCCAGGCGAACCACAATACGGCGAGCGGAGCCAAAAGCAGCGCCCAGCCGATGGTGAGAACGGGCGTCGCAGGCCATCCCTGCGAGATCGTATAACTGGTCACGCTGTGGACGGTCTGCGCCGAAGCCAGAAGGGTGATGAACGAAAAGGCGAAAGCCAACAAGGACCGACCGCTATGGGTGCGGACTTTGTTTCGGCTGCGCCATTGCCGCGCGCGCTCCGCGCTGGCTTCCGGTGCCGGATGGGACATAGATATTCTCGCTGAGGCAAGGTGGTCGCGCGCCCGTTTGTGAAACGTGCTGCCACGGTGTCAAGATCGGAAGACCGGGCCACGGCTGCAATGGCAGCCGCAGCCCGGCAAACCGTCAGATCAAGGCTTCCAAAGTGGAACGTCGGACGGGGACATGCCCCATGACGGCAGCAGATAGGCTGCTTCCAGCTTCTTCAGGGTTCCGTCTTTTCCCATGTCGGCGATCAGTTGATCGATGACTTTCTTGTTTTCTGTGCCCTTCGGATAAATACCGGCGGTTTCGCCGCTGGATTCATATTTGCCGACCACTGCCAGCTTGCCGTTGGAATTCTTCACCTGACCGAGAATGATCGACAGATCGGTCATCACGGCATTGACCTTGCCAGCGGCAAGCGCGGTGAACATCGATGCGGTATCGTCGAAGACATCGAGGCTTGCAACTTTCAGCGTTTCCTGCGCGAAAGGAACCAGCGTCGTGCCAGCCTGCGTGCCGACCTTCACCGTCTTCATTTCGGCTTCCGTCACCGGCTTGTCGGCGCGGGCCGCTACACCATAGTCGGAGTTCATGTAAGGCGTGGAGAAATCAACGACCTTCTTGCGCGGTTCGGTGACGGAGATCAGCGCCAGCGCGATGTCATAATCCTTGTTCTGGCCTGCAACGATGGAGTCAAACGAGGCGTTGACCAGCTTTACTTTCTCAAGGCCAAGGCGATGCGCGATATTGACGGCCATGCAGAATTCATAGCCGTCCTTGATCGTGTCCGGCGTATCGCCATTGAACTGGCCGATGGCAGGCAGGTTGATGATGACGGTGAACTGACCGGGCACAGCCGGGGTGATCGATGCCGATCCCTTATCACCGATCAGCGGGCAATCGCCGTAACCCTCGGTAGCGGCAGATGCACTGCTTACTCCTGCCGCTGTGGCGACGCTTGCGAACAATGCGCTATAAGCTGCTGACTTAAATAGGTTTTTTATTGTCATATTCCCCTCTTGCTTTCTTTTGGGTTAGAGAACGGCTTCTGCACCCGTGCGGGCCAGATCCATGTAGATTTCCTGCAGACGACGCGTATGCGGACCCGGCTTGCCATCGCCGATGGTGTGGTCCTGAATGCCGATAATCGGCGTCACGAAGCTCGATGCGCTCGTGAGAAAGGCCTCTTTGGCGGCCTTGGCTTCATCGACCGTGAACAGCCGCTCCTCGATGGTGAGGTTCTGTTCCTCGGCGATTTTCAGAACGGCCCGGCGCGTGCAGCCGGGCAGGATGGAATGCGAATTGGGACGCGTCACCAGCACATTGTCGTGCGAAATGATGAAGGCGGTCGATGAAGCGCCTTCGGTGACAAAACCGTCTTCAACCAGCCAGACTTCATGAAAGCCTTTGCTCTTGGCCTGCTTCTTGGCCATGACCTGCGCCAGCAGCATGACGGTCTTGATATCGCGGCGTGCCCAGCGCGTATCCGGTGTGACATCGACACGAACCCCATTCAGCACCGACGGTGCATTGGCCAGATTTTTGGCCTGCGTGAACATCACCAGATTGGGCTTGATATCGTCTGCATAGACAAAATCGCGATCGGCTTCGCCGCGCGTCACCTGCATGTAGACCACGCCTTCGTGAAGCGTGTTGCGGCGGATGAGTTCAATCTGCGCCTTGCGAATATCGTCAAGCGAGACGGGCAGGGCGATGTCGATTTCTTTGACCGAGCGTTCCAGCCGGGCGAGATGAAGATCATTATCGACCAGACGTCCATCGATCACAGCGCTCACTTCGTAGATTCCGTCGCCAAACAGAAAGCCGCGATCAAAAACCGAAACCTTTGCGTCGCTTTCGTCGACGAAGGCTCCGTTCACATAAATTACTCTGGCCAAAATACGTCCTCGGCATCTGCATTTCTCGATTGAAAGGACGGTAGGAAAAAAGAATTTAGCTGGCCAATGCTATGTTTTGCAATCACTATGCAGAAATTGCATAAGGGGAAGGGAGTAGGGGAATAAGGGAGTAAGGGAATAGGTGAATAGCTGTTGTTATCGCCTGTCCGAGACGCAAACATACTGCCTTACTGCCTTACTGCCTTACTGACCTATTCCCTTACTCCCTTATTCCCCTACTCCCCTAAGGAGCGCCTATGGAACTGAAATGGCTGGAAGACTTCATCGCGCTTGCGTCAACGTCGAGCTTCTCCCGGGCGGCAGAGGCGCGCCATGTGACGCAGTCGGCCTTTTCGCGGCGGATCAAGCAGCTTGAGGTCTGGCTGGGGGTAACGCTCGTCAATCGCGCCACCTTTCCGGCTCAGTTGACCCATGAAGGGAAGACCTTTCTTCACGTCGCGGAAGATGCGGTCCGGCAGTTTTACGCCACGCGCAGAAGCCTTCAGCCAAGCCGGCAAGGACACAACCCTGCGCTGAAATTTTCAGCCTTGCATACTTTGACCGTCACGTTCTTTCCGCAATGGCTGAAGGGGATTGATGCGACCATCGGCAATATTCATTCGCATCTGGCGCCGGATCGCGGCGGGTTTGAAGACAATATCGCGACCCTGACCGAAGGCGAAGTCGATTTCTTTCTGACTTATGCGCATCCGTCAGTGCCAATCCTGATCGACAGGGAACGGTTTCCGTCGATCGTTCTGGGCACAGAAAGGCTGATCCCGGTGTCGTTGCCGTCCGGGGACGGGCCTGTGCTGGATCGCGCTATCGAGACCGGCGCGCCACTGCCCTATCTCAGCTATGGCGACTTTTCATTCTTCGGCGCGGCTCTGGCGCAGAAATTTGCGTCCGGTCCAAGTTTTGCGCGCAAGGTCGTGCATGAGAACACCATGTCTATCGGTCTCAAAGCGATGGTTCAGGCCGGGTGGGGCATGGCATGGCTGCCGGAAAGTCTGGTTCTGGAAGAAATCCGTCGTGGCGATATGGTGCCCGCTTCGGTCGATCCCTATTGGGATCTGACGACGGAAATTCGCATCTTCCGCCACGATGCACCGCTTTCGCCACGTGCTGAAAGCCTGTGGACCTTTTTGCAGGCAAAAGGCGGTGCAGTTTCAGAAAACAGCGATTGACAGGACGGTATGCGCAGCGCTGTAAATGCTCGCACTTTATTCGGCCGGAGAGGGACGTAGACGGCATGAAGATCACCATCGAACAATCGCTCGATCAGGCGGGGACGGGCGCATTCCAGCGAGGCTTGCTCGGGGTTTTCGGCCTCGTCTGGGCAGCGGACGCGATGCAGGTTCTGGCTGTCGGCTTCACCGCAGCGTCCATTGCAAAAACATTCGGGCTGACCGTGCCGCAGGCATTGCAAACCGGAACGCTTTTCTTCTTCGGCATGTTGGTCGGTGCAGCCGTGTTCGGCAGACTCGCCGATAAATATGGCCGCCGCCGTGTGCTGCTGATCACCGTCGCGTGCGATGCCGTGTTTGGTCTGCTGTCAGCCTTCGCACCTGGTTTCGAAGTTCTGCTTGCACTGCGTTTCCTGACCGGCGTGGCCGTCGGTGGAACGCTGCCTGTCGATTATGCCATGATGGCTGAGTTTTTGCCCTCCAGGAACCGTGGTCGCTGGCTGGTCATGCTGGAAGGTTTCTGGGCCGTGGGCACCGTGGTGATCGCGCTTGCCGCATGGGCCGCGAGCCTTGCCGGTGTCGAGGATGCATGGCGCTATATTTTCGTCGTCACCGCAGCGCCTGCGCTTATCGGTATCTGGCTGCGCCTCTGGGTGCCTGAATCGCCAATGCATCTTTTGAAATCCGGTCGCGCGGATGAGGCAAAATCAGTGATGAACCGCGTGCTGCGCCGCAACGGAAAGCCAGAACTGCCGCCAAAGGCGCGACTTGAAGCGCCGCTTCTTGTAACGAATGAACGGCTTTTGTCGCCAAAGCTGCGTCAGCGCACGCTCGCAACGCTCGCGATCTGGTTCCTCGTCTCGGTATCCTATTACGGCATTTTCACCTGGATACCGGCCAAGCTCGCCGGTGACGGCTTCGGCTTCGTGCGCGGTTACGGCTTTCTGGTCGTGGTGGCGCTGGCGCAATTGCCGGGCTATGCACTCGCCGCTTACGGCGTTGAAACATGGGGCCGTCGCAAGACGCTGATCAGCTTCCTGTTCATCAGCGCTGCGGCCTGTGCCTTGTTCACGATTGCCGATAGTTCGGCTGTAGTCGGCGCATCGATCCTGATCATGAGCTTCGCGCTGCTCGGCACATGGGGCGCGCTCTATGCCTTCACGCCGGAGCTTTATCCGACAGCCCTGCGCGCCAGCGGCATGGGCGCGGCAGGTGCCATGGCGCGTCTTGGTGGCCTTCTGGCGCCGTCGGCTTTGGCCATCGTTATCAGCCAAAGTTTCAACGTGGCTGTGGCAATGTTTGCTGGCCTTTTGGCGCTGGCAGGTGTGATTGCGTTCCTGATCAATGTCGAAACGCGCCAGCAGGCTTTGAACTAGGCGTTTAAAACGCTTTTCGGAAAGTCAGATTGAGGCGAACACGACCAACCTTGTCGTGTTCGCCATCTTTCAGCGCCAATATGCCATGGTGATAAAGGCGTGACGGGCCACCCCAGACAACCACATCGCCATGATGCAAGGGATATTTGGTGATCGGGTCGTTGCGCTTGAGGCCTCCGAACTGAAAGATCGCCGGAAGACCAAGCGAAACGGACACAATCGGATTGGCGAAATCACGCTCGTCCTTGTCCTGATGCAAGGACAGCTTTGCGCCGGGCTCGTATCGGTTGATCAAGCAGGCATCAAGCGAAAAATCGGGATATCCGGCCTGTCGGGCGGCATTTTCAGCGAGAGACCGAAGGGCGTCCGGCATGGCTGGCCATGGCTTCCCGGTTTCAGGGTCATTGGCGCTATATCGATAGCCAGTTTTGTCGGTTACCCAGCCCGCTTGCCCGCAATTGGTCATGGCGACCGACATGCGATAGCCACCGGGCGTCACCATATGCCGAAATGGTGCGGCAGCGCTGATATCCGCGACCGATTTCAAAATCGCTTCTTCATCCGGCAATGCGAAGCCGCGCAGAAGTACCGCGCCGGGCGCAAGAATCTCAACAGGTTCAAGCTGATCGAACAAATCTCTCATAAGGCTTTTTAACACAAAGCAGCGTGGAAACGTTCCGAATTCTGCTTTCAACTTGAAGACCCCTGACGGGGTCCTCTGGTTGTTATGAGATGAGATTACCAGTTCACCTTGAAACCGAGCGTTCCCTTGAGGCTATAATTATCGCCGAAATCCTCGAAGCTGGTCTTGACCATGCCTTCGCCGAACAGCGCATATTTGCCATCGGCCCAGGCATAGGTTCCACCGGCGCCGATACCGCCCCAGGTTTTGTCGTTTTCGCTTTTGAAATCAACACCACCCGCTCTGATCTTATAGTCGTTCATGAACTCCTGATAGAGATTGGCGGCGACATAGAGTTTGGTCTGGGTCAGCCTGTTATTTTCGTCATGCCATGCATTATGGTATTCCGCCGCCAGCCCAATGCGGGCATTGAGGCTGTCGCCGTTGCGCAGATCGACAGGTACGCCCGCGACATCGTGGAAACTGTCGAAATCCACCGAAGACCAGACAAGCTGCGCCTGCGGTGTGATCGACCAATGTTCGTTGACTTCGATACGTCGTCCACCTTCAAGGCTGAGACCATAGCCAAAGCCCTTATTGCCATCGGCCAATGACTTTTTAAGTGTATCGGACACGAGCTTGCTGTCATACCAGGTCAACTGGAGCTGTCCATCGAGATAATAGCCATTATTGCCATACCAGGTGAGTGCGCCGCCTAATCCCCAGCCGTCGGTGTCGATGGTGCCATCGCCACTAAACGACGAGATATCACTGCTGGCTTTGCCATATTGCGCCGTCAGACTGCCGATCAGGCGACCGGATTCGCTCTCGTGAAACATCGCGTCGATACCGGCCTGCATGACGAATACGCCGATATCCTGCGTCACATCGGCGGTGGAGCCGCCCGCCGCAAATTTGCTGTGGGTTCCTTCGATACGGCCCCAGACGCCATATTTGTCGATGGCGATATCCGGTCCTGCCGTCGCATGGCCGTCCTTGATATCCTCACTCGGCAATATATCACCGGTCCAGTATCGATTGCCGACGCGCTGCTGCAAACTTGGCATCTGGTTCAACGCCTGCATATTGCGCGCATAGCCTTCATAGATCGGCATGGACGGATTATAGCGCTTTTCGCCATTGGCGGATGTATTGCGCAGATAAAATCCGCCGTCACCAGTCAGCGCCACGCTATTCGCGGTTGCCGCAGAAGCAGCCGGTTCTGACGCCGCAGGCGAGGGGGCTTCGGTCGGCTGGTCAGGTGTTGCGGTGATTTCGTAGGCATAGACGCCGCTGACAACCGCCGCTTCGCCGTCTTCCGTCGTATAATCGCCTGCGAGCGCGAATGTACCCGCCGGATTGCCTGCAACCTCGATGATCTTGGTATCATCGGCAATCTGCTGGCTGGACTGGCCATAGGAAACAAGGCGAAGCTGGCTGTTGCCGGAACTGTCGCCAGCTATGACCAGACGGCTGGTCTCTCTATTATCGGCACCGATACCGGTGGCAATCTCGACCGTGCCGCCTTTGCCGATGTAATCGCCTTTGACGGTCAGTGTGCCGACACCATTATCACCGGGAGCGACAACACCGCCGGTTTCGTTGGTCACGGATTGGACGCTGCCGATGCCGCTTAGTCGCCCTGCTCTTGCAACCCGGACGGATGTGTAGTTGTCGCCGTCGAAGATCAGCGTTCCACCGACGACTGCGGAATCGCCGGTAAAGCTGTTATCACCGGTGAGCCGCAGAATGCCTGCGCCACGTTTTGTCAGACCGCCGATGCCGGAGATGGGATTGGACCACGTTGAAGAATAGCCCTGCGTATCGACGTTGAAACCTTCGGCATGGCGGAATTTCATCGGCCCGTTGATTGCCGCGCCAAGATTCAGGAGGCCTTGGCCGTAGATTTCGGTCGGGCCGATATTGGTGGCGGTGGTCAGCAGGGTTTCAATCGTCTGCCGCGCATTCATATAGGGAAAGGCCTGACGCACAACGGCGGCGGCACCGGCAACATGCGGCGTCGCCATGGATGTGCCCTGCATGTAGGAATAACCGCCACCGGGATAGGTCGAGTAAACAGCGCCGCCCGTATCGCCGCCTGGGGCCGCCATGCACCATTCTGCCGCAATACCGCAACGATTGCTGTAGCTCGCAATTTGCCGGTTTGGACCAACGGAAACAACGGCAATGATCGAGCCTCTCAAATCCGAAAAGTCGAGATTGGCGACGGCAGGATCATTCGGTGCCAAAAGGCGGAATGTGTTGGGATTGTTCATGTCGAGATCGCGGCGGCGACCATCGACAAATTTATATTTGCCGAGCGCGGTATTCTGGGGTGTGATTGCAGGAAACAGGGCGCTGCCGCTCGGCTGGGCTGACGAATATGGCTGGACCTTGTAATTATTGCCGGCAGCGAAGACCATGACGATATCGGCTTTGGCGGCGACTTTCAGGGCTTCATAATCATTACGAAGATAGTTGCCATACAGAATCGGATGATAGCTCAACCGTTGATAATTGCGGTTGTTGTAAGGGGTAGGAAACGCATAGGGGCCATAGCTGCCGTTCAGCACCTTCACCCCTGTCGTTGATGCATAGCGCAGTGCCCTGTTGATCGCGTCATATTGCCGGTCCGGCACGATGGCCCGCAAGGCGAGGATTTGTGCATCATAGGCAACGCCATGCATGCCGGTTCCATTGCGGGCTGCCGCGATGGTACCGCTGACATGGGTTCCGTGCCCGATGGGCGTCCCGTTTCGCTGAAGGTCCCGAACATCGCGTTCGTGCATGAAAGTGCCGAAGTTTCTCGACCAGGGATGCACTTTCCCGGCAAATTCCGGATGGTAGATATCAATGCCAGTGTCGAGCACGGCGACCGTGATGCCTTTTCCTGTAAAACCGCGTCGGTATGCGGGGATGGGGTTGATCATGGGGAGGCCCCAGCTTGCCAGATATTCCGCGTCGGACGTGAATGCTCGAGATGGTTCGGCCTGTTGCGCGTTGGAATAAGAAGGAAACAGATAAATAGTCGCAGCTAATAATCGAACAATTCGACGAGAACTTCGCATATATATCTCCTGATTTTTGAAAATATTATTTCAGGTTTCATTCCTTATTTTATTGAGAATATTTTCATTCCAAATATTTAATTTTGCAATATTTTTGCAATAATATAAGGAATATGACAGTGTGTTCATTTTAATATTTATTTTACAACGCCTATTAGTTGCCTTTGTTTTATTGATACCTATTTTGAAATTACAGCCGGACACATCGTTTCTTCGCAGTTCTAAACCGGGCAATAAAAAACGGGGCCGAAGCCCCGTTTTCATCGTATGCTTTGAAGAATGCCGGTTGCGTTAGCTTGCCGAGCCGAAGCGTTCCTCGCTGAGCGCTGCCGCCATCAGCGCCTTAGTATAGTCTTCACGAGGATGATCGAACATTTGCTCAGTATCGCCTTGTTCAACGATCCTGCCATTGCGCATCACGATCACATAATCCGACACGGCGCGGACCACAGCCATATCGTGGCTGATGAATAGATAGGAGAGGCCGTGCTCCTTTTGCAGATCACGCAGCAGTGCCACAATCTGCTTCTGCACCGATCGGTCGAGCGCGCTTGTGGGCTCGTCCAGAACGATGACGCGCGGTTTCAGGATCATGGTGCGGGCAATGGCGATACGCTGGCGCTGTCCGCCTGAAAATTCATGCGGGTAGCGATTGCGCATGGCGGGGTCCAGCCCGACCTCTTTCAGCGCTTCCTGCGCCCAACGGTCACGCTCCCTGGCTGAAAGCTGTGGCTCGTGGATCAGCAGCCCTTCGGTGATGATGCGCCCTACCGTCATGCGCGGGCTGAGCGAACCAAACGGGTCCTGAAAAACCAGTTGCAGTTCCCGGCGTTTCGGGCGCATGGCTTGCGGGTCGCGTGGCAATTCCTTGCCGAGATAGGCGATGCGGCCTTCGGAATCGAGAAGCCGGAGGATAGCACGGCCGAGCGTGGATTTGCCCGAACCGGACTCGCCAACGATCCCAATGGTCTGACCTTCCTTGAGCGTGAGCGAGACATTGTTCACCGCGGTCATGAAATTGGCAGCGCCGAGCCAAGGTTTGTGGATCAGGAAGTTGACCTTCACATTATCGGCGCGGATCAAGACAGGCGCTTCATCCGGAGGCGGTAGTTTTTCGCCTTCCGGTTCGGCATCGAGCAACATCCGGGTGTACGCGTGCTGCGGCGCGGTAAAAAGCGCCTCCGTTTGGTTGGTCTCGACCACCTCGCCGGAGCGCATCACATAAACCCGGTCGGCAAAACGGCGCACGATGCCGAGGTCATGGGTGATGAACACAACCGCCATGCCAAGGCGCTGTTGCAGATCGGCCAAAAGGTCGAGTATCTGCGCCTGAATGGTGACATCAAGCGCCGTGGTCGGCTCATCGGCAATCAGAATATCGGGCTCGTTGGCGAGTGCCATCGCGATCATCACGCGCTGACGCTGGCCACCGGACAGTTCGTAAGGATAGCTGTCGATGCGGCGTTCTGGCTCCGGAATGCCAACGAGTTTCAGCAGTTCCAGAATGCGCGGGCGCGCCTGTTTCTTGCTCATGCCGCGGTGATAGCGCAACGGTTCGGCAAGCTGGTCGCCGATGCGATAGAGCGGATCGAGCGACGTCATCGGCTCCTGAAAGATCATGGTGATCTTGGCGCCACGAATGTTGTTCAGCGCCTTGTCGGACATGCCGATCAGGTCCTGACCGCGATAGAGCGCCTGTCCTGTTGCCTTGCCGTTGCGCGCCAACAGCCCCATCAGCGCCATTGTTGTCTGGCTTTTGCCGGAACCCGATTCCCCCACAATGGCCACCGTTTCCCCGGCCTTGACGTCGAGGTCGATACCACGCACTGCCGGAACCGGGCCATCATGGGTGTCGAAGGTCACGCGAAGATCGCGAACGCTCAGAATGGTTTCCTTCGTCATCTCAGCGGTCCTTCGGGTCAAGACTGTCACGCAGGCCGTCGCCCAAAAAGTTCAGCGCAAACAGAATGATGGTCAATGTTGCTGCGGGCCAGATCAATTGCCAGCTTGCACCGCGCATGTTTTGGGCACCTTCCGAGATCAGCAAGCCGAGCGAGGTGAGGGGGTCTTGCACACCAAGGCCGAGGAAGGAGAGCAGGCTTTCCAGCAGGATCGCTTTGGGAACCAGCAATGTGACGAAGACGATCACCGGGCCGAGCGCGTTGGGAATGATATGCCGCGTGATGACCCCGCGCCGTGTTGCGCCGAGCGCTTCCGCCGCCTGTACAAATTCCTGCCGCTTGAGGCTTAATGTCTGGCCGCGCACGATGCGTGCCATATCCAGCCATTCCGTCGCGCCGATGGCAATGAAGATGATGAAGATTGAGCGCCCGAAGAAGACGAGCATCAGGATCACAAAGAAGATAAACGGCAGCGAATAAAGGATATCGACAACACGCATCATGACATTGTCGATGCGCCCGCCGAGATAGCCGGAAATCGCACCGAAGGAGACGCCCAGCACCAGCGACATGGCCGAGGCTAGCAGGCCGATGGCCAGCGACATGCGCACGCCGATGAAGATGCGCGTCATCAGATCGCGACCGAGATTATCCGTGCCAAGCAGGAAATAATTGCGGCTTACGTTGAGCGTCAGCTTACCGCTCAGGCCGTCGGCGGCCAGTTCCACCTTCGGATTGCTGAACAGATCGGAGCGCTGGAAATAACGCAGAACACGGTCGTCGGTTGGGCGTTGCGCCGTAAAGTCGACAATGATGTTGTTGCCGGTCAGTTCCGGTTCGGCGGAGGCCTTCAATCGCGCGCGGGCGAGTTCGCGTTCAAGGCCGGGCAGGATCGTATCCGCGCGCGGATAGGCTTCGAGGCTTGGCGCAACACGCACGAACTGCGGATAAATCTTGTCATAAGGATGCGGGCTCAGCATCGGCCCGAAAATGCCCGCAAGAGCCAAGACGGCAAGTACGATAGCGCTGGCGACGGCGGCCTTGTTCTTGCGCAGGCGCAGCCATGCATCCTGCCAGAGCGAGCGGCTTGGCATGCTCAATTCGGCGGTTTCCGTTGGTACGGTCAGATCAGTCATAGCGAACCCTCGGATCAAGCCATGCATAGAGAAGATCTACAATCAGATTGAACACCACGACGAAGATCGAGATCACCACAACCGTTCCCATGACGAGCGTGTAATCACGGCTGAGCGCGCCCTGCACGAAATAGCGTCCGATGCCCGGAATGCCGAAAATCGTCTCGACCACAACCGAACCTGTGAGGAGGGCGGCGGCAGTCGGCCCAAGATAGGAAACGGCGGGCAGCATAGCAGCACGCAAAGCATGAACGCCAACCACAACACGGGTCGGCAAGCCATAGGCGCGGGCGGTGCGCACATGATTGGCGCGCAACGCTTCAATGGTTGCGCCACGCACCAGACGGGCAATAACCCCCACTTGCGGCAGAGCAAGCGTCAGCACCGGCAATATCCAGTAGGTGACATTGGCCGATGACCAACCGCCTGCCGGAACCCAGCCCAGAATGACGCCGAAGAGCAGGCTGAGAAGGGGGGCTACAACAAAATTGGGCGTTGTGATGCCGAAGGTCGCCAGAGCCACCACGAAATAATCGACGGCGGAATTCTGCTTCAGCGCGGCAAGCGTGCCGAGAAAAGTGCCGATGATCGCCGCCAGCGTCAGGCCCAAAGTGCCGAGCATGATCGACACCGGCAAACCTGACGCGAACAGGTCATTCACGGAAAAATCGCGCCGCGTAAAGCTTGGGCCGAGATCGCCCTGCAAGAGATTACCAAGATAAATCAGATACTGCTGCCAGAGCGGCGCATCCATATTATAGGCGCGTTTGAGATTTTCGAGGATCAGCGGATCAATCGGGCGCTCAAGGTCGAATGGACCGCCCGGCGCGAGCCGAATTAGAAAGAATGTCAGCGTGACGATAATGAAGACCGTGGGTATCGCACTACCCAATCGTCGGAGCGTATAGCCCAGCATGTCGTTGTCCCTTCTTTGCCGGATGGTCAAAAACCTGGCCGACAAATCCCACTAAGGGCTTTAGATTATTGTTTTTCTGGTATTTTCTCTGCTTTCGCCCATCGTAAGGCGAAAACGGAAACGCTGGCGGGAGAGGGGGTATCTCGTTCCTCTTCCACGCAAAAATAGGGCCGCGCCACCAAGCGCAGCCCTGTCTGAAATTACTGTTTGAGGGAAAGCCAGCGGGTCTTGTGGCTATCCATAAGATTGTCGTTCCATCCGGCGACCTTGTCCGAAACGAGCGCGCGCGACGAGTAATAGAGGATCGGAATATTGCCCACTTCATCAAGCTGGATTTTTTCGGCTTCGCCCAGCACCTTGGCGCGTTCACCGAGATCGGTCGTCTTTTCCGCCTTGGCCATCAGCGCGTCATAGTCGGCGTTCTTCCACTTGGAATAGTTGAAGCTGACATTGCCCTGGCTGATGAACAGGAAGTTCTGCGGGTCGTTGTAATCGCCGATCCAGCCAGCGCGTGCGATATCAAACGGGCCGTCATCGCGCATGAAATTGAAATAGGTTGCGCCTTCGGTCTCGTTGAGCGAGGCCTTCACGCCGATATTGCCCAGCATGTCGGCAATGGCCGCCATGGTGTTCTTGTTGTTCTCGGACGTGTTGTAGAGCAACTCGATGGAGAGCGTATTCGGCTCCACTCCGGCTTCTTTCAGAAGCTCCTTGGCCTTGTCCTCACGCTCCAGCATATCGTCGGAATAATCGAGCTTTGGCGCGTCTTTCAGGTAATTGGCGATACCGGGCGGCACCATGGAATAGCCGGGCAGCATGGTTCCCTGCCAGACCTGATCGGCCAGAAATTCACGGTCGATGGCCAGCGAGATCGCCTGACGCACTTTGACGTCCTTCAGCTTGCTGTCCGCCGATTTGCCTTTGACCGGCAGATAATAGACGCCGAGATAAGGCGCCATGCGGAATTCCTTGGCGAGATTTTTCTTCACATAATCCATCTGCTCGGCGGGAACGTCGGAACAGATTTGCACTTCCTTGGCCTCGAAGCGGCGCATACAGCTGGCGCGGTCTTCAAAGGGAATCCAGTTCACCGTATCGATCTTCACCTGATCGGCTTCATAATAATACGGGTTCTTCTTCATGACGATCTTGTCGTTCGGCGTGAAGCTCTCAAGCATATAGGCGCCGTTGGTCACCATCTTGCCGGGCGTGGTGAACTTGTCGCCATTGGCCTCAACGCTTTTCTGATTCAGCGGAAAGCCGGTTTGGTGTGTCAGAAGCTCGAGAAAATACGGAGCAGGGGCGTTCAACGTGATCTTCAGCGTATGGTCGTCGAGAGCTTCAACGCCAAGCTGGTCGACAGGCTTTTTACCGCCTGCAATATCTTCTGCGTTCTTGATGACAAACAGCATGCTGGCATAACCGGCAGCTGTCTTCGGGTCCATCAGACGACGGAACGTGAACTGAAAATCACCTGCGGTGACCGGATCGCCATTCGACCATTTCGCATTGTCACGCAGATGGAAGGTGTAGACCGTGCCGTCTTCGGAAACATCCCAGGACTTGGCGACGCCGGGAATTGCCTTGCCGTCAGCATCCTGAATGGTCAGACCGTCATAGAGGTCGCGCAGCACGTTACCCTCGGCAACACTGGAGGTGCGGTGATGGTCGAGAGTGGCCGGATCTGTGTCATTACCGCGATTGAGTACGGTTTCGGCAGATGCCGCACCTGCCAGTGCCAGAAGACATACGCCTGTCAGTAGAAATTTCCGATACATTTAAGAACCCCTCTTTTGAAATTTATGAAATGTCCTGCATCTTATGGATAAGCGGACCACATGCAAGCGAACTTAGCAACACATTGATTTAATACAAATAATCAAAAAATTGGGAGCGATTTTTGTGGGCGAAAACGGGTACGGAAAAACGAGTTTCCGTACAATTTTGCCGCTCTGTTTTACATCAGATTTTGGCAAAAATCTCCGTAATTTCTAGGGTTTGAGGCTTCCGCTTGTCAGTTGAAGAGACAGAAATTCAAACTCGATTCGGATGAATTTTCACTCGGGGGTTGGCTGGG
This sequence comes from Ochrobactrum teleogrylli, assembly GCF_006376685.1. Taxonomy (GTDB): domain Bacteria; phylum Pseudomonadota; class Alphaproteobacteria; order Rhizobiales; family Rhizobiaceae; genus Brucella; species Brucella teleogrylli. The sequence continues at coordinate 539,442 of NZ_VEWL01000001.1, forward strand.
GATAACGTTCAACCGCAAGGCTGCAACTTGATTATCTGGGTGAAGCTATAGGCCGGACGACAAGCCAGAATGTTTGCATTTCGAAAATTACCGCCCCCAACACCAAAAATAATGCACGGTCGGGTTTTGCTGTTGTGTCGCAAACTTATGGATACTTATGTTCCATAACATAGGTTATGCAATTAATCATAGCAGTCAGGGGCAGCGTAGACTGCCCCGTTTAATCCAGCTTGGCGGGTGTTCGTTACTTTGCCTGTGTGAAGAGATTGCGGAACTGGCGCGGCTGTGAACGCAGAAACTGGGGAGCCGCCTCAATCGTTTCGCCGAAATGCGCCGCCGCATGCCACGGCCAGCGCGGATCATAGAGAACCGTGCGTGCGAGTCCAATCATATCAGCATCACCAGTGGCTAGAATGGCTTCTGCCTGCTCGAAATCGGTAATCAGACCAACAGCAACGACGGGAATATTGACAGCCGCTTTTACAGCGCGCGCCAGCGGCACCTGATAGCTCGGGCCAACTGGAATTTTCTGTGCCGCATCAAGGCCGCCGCTCGAAACGTGAATTGCTGCGCAACCTCTTGCGGCCAAAGCGTGCGAGAACGCCACGGTCTGCTCGATGTCCCAACCGCCTTCGACCCAATCCGTTCCGGAAACGCGCATCGTGACCGGACGGTCTGCCGGAAACGCTGCACGTACAGCGTCGAACACTTCCAGCGGAAAACGCAGACGGTTTTCCAGCGAGCCGCCATATTCATCGTCGCGCTTGTTCGAGAGCGGCGACAGGAATTCATGCAAAAGGTAACCATGGGCTCCGTGCACCTGGATTGCATCGAGGCCAAGCCGCGCCGAGCGTTTGGCAGCGCTTACAAATGCATCGCGGATGCGCTTCAGCTCGTCTTTATCCATCGCCGTCGGAGCATTGTCGGCGGGGTTAAACGCCACTGCGGATGGCGCAATGGTCTGCCAGCCGTTCTCGTGCTGCGGCGCAATCTGGCGTCCCCCTTGCCATGGCAAATCAGTGGATGCTTTGCGGCCTGCATGCGCAAGCTGCATGGCGATGGGCATGGATGACCAGCGACGAATACCGTCGAGCGTCCGTTCCAGCGCGGCTTCGGTTTCATCGGAATAAAGCCCGACATCCGCATAACTGATCCGGCCTTCTGGGCTGACTGCCGTTGCCTCAATGGTCAGTAGCCCTGCCCCGGACTGCGCCAGATTACCCAGATGCATCAGATGCCAATCGGTCGTTTTGCCGTCTTCAGCCGAATATTGGCACATCGGGGCAATGACAATGCGGTTTTTCAGATGCAAACCGCCCACGTCCAAAGGAGAAAATAGCTTCGTCTGGCTCATTACGCGCGCCTCTTATCGAAATCGATCTGACAATGCCCTCTGAAAGAGGGTTCATCATCACACTTATCACAAGCTCCTTTTCATTTTCATTGGCTAAAACGCACTATCAGTTCAATAAAATTGAAGCATGGATACGCCCGTTGGAAACTATATTTCTGGTTTTGGCGCGCCAAATTCACTCGCGAATTAATACTTTTCCGACGATTTACAGCTAAGAACAGGCCATTGTGGATCGGGGGGGATACCATGGCCTGGAAATTTATGCTGGCGACAGCCGTTATGGCGGTTGCGCGTACAATGCCAAATGTCTTTAAGCCTAATATTTTTAGCACACCGGCGAAGCCTGCGCTCATCGCCGATAATGCATTCGACATGGAGCTGAAATCCGCGCCGATTAATCCTGAATGGATACTGGCGGGATCGCCAAGGGCACGTTCGTGCGAGCAATCCGCCAGCGGTGACCGCGCGGCTTTCACTGCGATCTGGGATTGCACCGCGGGCGAATTCCGCTGGTATTTCGGCTGGGATGAAACGGTTTATATTCTCGAAGGCGAGGTGCATGTCACCGATGCCGACGGAAAACACCGAACGCTGAAAGCCGGTGATGTGGGCTATTTCCGCGGTGGAACATGGGCCACCTGGAAAATCGACCGCTACCTGAAGAAAGTCGCTTTCATGCGACGTACTCTTCCCGCACCGGCTTCCACTATTTATCGCATCAGCGATGCGTTGCGGAATCGGGTTGCGCGATTGTGAAGCTCCAGTCGCGTTGACGGGGCGTGCGGCTATTCTATATAAACGATGCGCATGATGGGAATGGGGTTCTCCCGAAACCGCCGCTTCTGGCTGATGACTCCTGATCGAATTGACAACAGGAACGCAATGCGTCGATAGCGGGAAGCTGCCGGGGCTGAGGGTTATCCCCTGCCCGACTTTCTCCAGCAGGCATTTCGTTCCGCAATTTTGACAGGTGAATTATGCAAGCAACCATCATGGTGGCGCTCGGCGGCGCAATCGGAAGTGTAGCGCGTTACTGGCTCGCGCTTTTGATGTTGCCCGTCAGTCGCGACCTTCCCTGGGGCACAATCGTCATCAATATAGCCGGATCGTTTGCGATTTCCTTTTTCGGTGCGCTGACACTTGAACAGGGGCGCTTTGCGGTGCCGGAAATCTGGCGTCTCGCCTTCATGGTCGGCGTGTGCGGCGGCTTCACCACATTTTCTTCATTCAGCCTGCAAACGCTGGATCTCCTGCGAGCAGGCCAACCCGGCAAAGCTCTGCTCAATATCGGTATTTCGGTTATCCTATGCCTGATCGCGGTCTGGCTCGGCTTCCTTGCCGCACAACAGATCAACAGCGGTTCCCAACAGATCGCACAGACTGCCGTCGAGGAAGAAGCGTCGTAGGCGACCAGATTCGAGGTGCAGAGGATTTAGTTCCTTAACATTGCTGAATGCGGGCCTATATCTCCCCATGTAACAATGGAAAATGGAGAGAACCAATGCGTTTGATGCTTACCGTTCTGGCATTTGCAGCGACCTGTGGCCTGGCGTCAGCCGCCGCCCCGGAAGGACAGAAACTTTCTGAAATCATTTCGAAGATCGAGCAAACCTCGGACGTGTCATATGTCGATGAAGTCGATTGGAATGATCGCGGCTATTATGAGATCGAGTATTTCATGAAGAACGGCGCAAAAGTTGAAATCAAAATCGATCCAAAGACTGGAGAGTCGATCAAATAAGGTCTTGGAAAAGTGGTGAGCGCGCAGGGATTCGAACCCTGGACCTACTGATTAAAAGTCAGTTGCTCTACCGGCTGAGCTACGCGCTCCCTGAGGAACAAATCGTCCCTGGAAGTGCGGCGGAACATAAGGGCGAGTTTTCGAATGGTCAACACCATAAAATCACGTTTCTCCAACATAAATTCAAAAAATCCTGTCAACTGCACGTAATCCCGCGCCATAGCGAAACGAGACTGGCTTCAATCAGCGCAAGCTGATGGTTTTTGCTGCTTTTTACAAAAGAAAAGCCGCCCCGAAGGGCGGCTTCCTATTCATTGAGGCCGAATCTATCAGCGATACGGTGAATAGCACTGCTGGCGCGGACCATTGTAAGGCTGGAACGTATTGTCCGAGCTGCGGTAGGACCGGTAACGGTCATAGCACCATTCCACATGAGACGTGTTGTAGGCCGGTGCGCGATAGACCGGTGGAGGTGGCGGCGGTGGAGCCGCGATAGCCCCGCCAATGATTGCGCCCGCACCGAAGGCCGCAAGCGGATACCACCAGCCGTCGCTGTGGCGGCGATAGCCATGGCGGTAGTAGTTATAGCCGCGATGGCCGTTCCAATAGCCCGGCCCCGGACGATAACCGCCGCCATGCCAGCCCGGACGTGGTCCATGGCGGTAACCGTTCCAATGTCCGCCGCGGCCTCTCCAGTGGTCGCGAACCTGCTGGATGTTTTCGTTGGCGACAGCTGGAGCCGAAGGCATGACCGGCGCCGCAGCTGCGGGTGCGATGGCGCCGATCAGAAATGTCGCGCCAATCGTTCCGGCCAGCAATGCCTTGCCAGACCAAAAACTTGTAAGGTTGCTCTTCATTATGCTTCTCCTTTTCAGGTGCATGCATCATGAAGTCTCCCACATGAATGCACCCTGAATATGATTAGCAATCATATCAAATTTCAAGCCGAACGCAATTTACCTCCTATATTTCAGTAATTTACTATGAAGTATGAAACGGCGAAATTAACCGGCTGAAGGCATAAAAACGGCGCCACAGCGACTTCGAGGGCTTTTTCGACCCCGAATTTCCCCGAGCAACGCCGTTCGCAGGCAAATTCGCACATCAACGACATAAGGCATTGAGTTCCGCCGAGCACACCTTATAGAACCTGAAGAAAGCTGCAGAATCCTGTTCCCCATTTCAACCGGTCTTGGCCGGTAACGATGGTTGCTGGAACTGGCAGCGCTTGGCGGGATTTTGGATATGGGTGGTGCGGCCTTGTTGAACGATGCAACGCGGTGGGGATCTCAAACAGGCCTTGGGGCGACCGAAGAGGAATGGGTAGAGCTGGTCTCGCACCTGTCTGAAGACCAGTCGCGGCTTTTGTCCGATCTGGTCGAGCAGCACAAACAGAGCTTCGTGGACATCTTTTATAGCCGCCTGATGCAAAATCGCGAGGCGGCGGCCTTCCTGTCGCAAACTGTCGTGCATGATCGTCTGCAACATTCGCTCAGCGACTGGCTCGTGCATCTTCTGGTGAGTCGTCCCACGGATGTCGCCGCTTTCGTGCAGGAACAGCGCAAGATTGGCGAGGTTCATGCGCGTATTCAGGTGCCGATCCATATCGTCATGCAGGGCGCACGGCTGCTGAAAAACGAAATCATCCGCCAGTTGAAGAAGACTGTGCCGGAGCGCGATGCGCTGGCTCGGCTGATCGTGCATGTCAGCAATGCGGTCGATATTGCCATTGAAATCATGAGTCAGGCCTTCGTCAAAGACGCGCGCAAAAGCGCCCAGACGGACGAAGCATATCGCGCCTTCACGCTAAGCCACGACATTCCACTCGAACGGGAATCGCAACGCGCCGCCCTGATGGAATGGAGCCAATCTCTGTTGTTCAACCTTTATGGCAACAACGACAGCCCCCTGCTCTCGCTCGGCAGCTCGGATTTCGGCCTATGGCTGCAGCACAAGGCCGACATGCTGTTTTCCGGTTCGGCCACGCTTGAGCGCCTGCGTCAGACCGTCAGCCTCATCGATTATGAATTGTTGCCAACTTTGAATACGGCCCGCAAAAGTGACCCGGCAGCGCTTCCAGCTGCGATGGCAGAGTTTCAGACAAGGATTGGCGAAGCGAAGTTTCTGCTGGCGGAATTGTTTCAGGCCGCAGCAACGATGGAGACAGGCCGTGATCCGCTGACACGCGCCCTGAACCGCCGTTTTCTGCCGCCTATTCTGACCCGCGAAATCCGCATGGCCTCGCAGAAAGGACTCGATCTCAGCATTTTGATGGTTGATATCGATCATTTCAAGAAGATCAACGACACCCATGGGCATGGCGGTGGCGACGCCGTATTGCAGCAGGTCGCAGAAACGATTCTGGCCCATTGCCGTCCGGGAGATTTTGTCTTCCGCTATGGCGGGGAAGAGTTTCTGGTCGCGCTCGTCGAAACCGACGAACACAGGGCCTTTGGTATTGGCGAAGAGCTGCGTAAGCTGGTCGAGCAACAAACATTCAATCTGACCAATGGCACGGTGGACACCGTGACGCTTTCCATCGGCATCGCCACATTCAACGGCCATCCGGACTATACGCATCTGGTCGACGCCGCCGATCAGGCGCTCTATCGGGCCAAGCAGGCTGGCCGCAATCGCTGCGAAACGGAAGTGCCGCTCGCGGTTCAGTGAAGAGCAGAGGCATTTTGACATCTGGAAACGGGCGCTGAAAACCGCCATATGCTGCCATCATGACCAATTCTGCCTCACTTATGGATAGTTCCTCCAAGCCGCAACGCGACGCGCTCAACGTGCAGTTCTTGCCTGTGGACGCCGATGCGCCGCCGGTGGAATGGCTCGTGGCGGATGGGCTTACCGATTACGAGGAAGCGCTCGCCTTCATGGAAGCGCGGGTTCAGGCCATCCGCGAAGGCACGGCGAGTGAACTCGTCTGGCTGGTGGAGCACCCTCCCCTTTATACGGCGGGCACGAGCGCGCGGGCAGAAGACCTGCTGACGCCGGACAGTTTGCCGGTGTTCAACACCGGGCGCGGCGGCGAATATACCTATCACGGTCCGGGTCAGCGTGTGGCCTATGTGATGCTCGATCTGAAGCGCCGGCGCGAAGATGTGCGCGCTTTCGTGGCCGCACTGGAACAATGGATCATTGAAAGCCTCGCCGAATTCAATGTGAAGGGCGAGCGCCGCGAAGATCGCGTCGGTGTCTGGGTGATGCGCCCTGAAAAGCCCCGCCTTGCCAATGGCGACATGTGCGAGGACAAGATTGCCGCTATCGGCATTCGTCTGCGCCGCTGGGTCAGCTTTCATGGCATCGCCATCAATGTGGAGCCGAATCTCGGCCATTACGGCGGCATCGTGCCGTGCGGCATTTCAGAACACGGCGTCACGAGCCTTGTTGATCTCGGCCTGCCCGTGACCTTGGGCGATATGGATGTGGCGCTCGGCAAGGCGTTCGAAAACGTATTCGGTCGTCGCGCAGTGAAGTAAGCGTCAGACTTCGACCTTCAGTTTGCGCTCGCGCATGAAGACATAGAAGCCCGAGCCGATGATGATCACGATGCCAAACCATTTGGATGGCGTTGGAAAATCGCCGAAGACGATCAGCCCGACCAGAACCGCATTCACGATTTCCAGATATTGAAACGGTGCCAGCATGGAAGCTGGCGCCAGTTTGAAGGCGTGCACGACCATCAAATGGCTGACCGTGCCGATAGTGCCCAGAAGCAGCAACAGCAGCCAGGGCTGGATGCCGTTGGGCACGCCGAAGCTCAAATCTTCGAGGCCCATGGTTGGCCCGACGAGCATGGCGAGCCCCGCAAACACCCAGCCGCCAACGCCTGCGTAAAACTGCATGACGAGCGGGCTCTCCTTCGCGCCGAATTTGCGGTTTAGGATCAGATAGATCGCGAATGTCACCGCCGTCGCCAGCGGCAACAGCGACACCGCGCCGAAAATCTCGAAGCTTGGCTGGATGACGATCATCGTGCCGATGAGGCCGATACCGACCGCGCTGAATCGCCGCCAGCCGACCTTCTCCTTGAGGAAGATCGCCGAAAGCAGCGTGAGGATAAGCGGCTCTGCGAAGAATACGGCCATGGCGTCGGCAAGTGGCATATATTTGACAGCTGTGAAAAAGCAGAGGCCGCCAAAGCCCATCAGAACCCCGCGTATGAGGTTGCCCGCCAGATGCTGCGTGCGAAGTGCCGCCACTCCACCACCTGCCACAAGCAGAATGAAGAACATCAACCAGCATTGCACGAAAAAGCGCATGAACGTAACGGTTGCCGGAGGCATATTGTCCATCATGGCCAGCCATTTGCCGATGGCGTCCATCAGCGGAAGCATCAGCACCGAGACGACCATAATGGCCATGCCTTTTACATGCGCTTCTACGCCGCCTGCCGCGCTGCCCTGCATTTCCCGCTCACGATTTCTTCTAAATGCTCGTTTGTCCGCTGTAGGCCAACAACGGCCCCGTTTCCATCATATTCATCGAATGAACATCCGCTTGTTTGACTTTCGCCTTGTTTCCGGTGCAAACCGACACGACATCACACGAAATCCTTTGATAAAGCCGTGCGAAAGTGGAACGTAAGGCGAACTTCATTCGCCTTTCACGGCTGCGCATGGCATCATTCGGATGATTCGCAGACAGTATATTTTCGGTCCATGCCGGGGCAGCAAGCCGCATGGTCCTTCCTGAAATTCTGACAGAGAGCTTATCGGGTAAAGATGGACGACAGCAACGATCTCTTTTCGAGAGTGGTGAATAATGCCCGGGAGCGGCAGGTGGAACGACGCACGGAACAGAGCGCCGCGCCTCAACCCGTCGCACCACCTGCGGCAACGCCATTGCCGTCTGCACCTGTTCAACAGGCTGCAAAGCCGGTTGCGACCAAGGCCCCGCCGGTTTCATCAGGTGGCGATGATTACAACGCCTCGTCCATCCGCGTTCTCGAAGGGCTGGAGCCGGTGCGTTTGCGCCCCGGCATGTATATCGGTGGCACCGACGAAAAGGCATTGCACCACCTATTTGCGGAAGTCATCGATAACTCGATGGATGAAGCGGTGGCAGGCCATGCAAATTTCATCGAAGTCAGCCTCGATGCAGAAGGTTTCATCACCGTTTCCGATAATGGCCGCGGCATTCCGGTTGACGAACACCCGCAGGTGCCGGGCAAGTCCACGCTTGAAGTCATCATGACCAAGCTGCATGCGGGCGGCAAGTTCGACGGCAAGGCCTATGAAACATCGGGCGGCCTGCACGGCGTCGGCGTTTCGGTGGTCAATGCGCTGTCCGACGTGCTGGAAGTGGAAGTCGCGCGCAACCGTCGTCTCTATCGCCAGCGCTTTTCGCGCGGTATTCCGCAGGGCGGGTTGGAAGATGCAGGCGAAGTGCATAATCGTCGCGGCACACGTGTTCGCTTTCACCCGGATCCGGATATTTTCGGCAAGACGGCGCATTTCGACCCGCACCGGCTTTATCGCATGGCGCGGTCGAAGGCTTACCTGTTCGGCGGCGTCGAAATCCGCTGGAACTGCGATCCTTCGCTGCTCGACCCCAAAAGGGAAACGCCTGAAAAGGCCGTTTTCCACTTCCCCGGTGGTCTGAAGGACTATCTTCAGGCCTCCCTCGGCAAGGAGCATCAGGTCACCCGCGAGCTTTTTGCTGGCAAGACCGAGAAGCAGGGCGGGCACGGCGCCGTCGAATGGGCGGTCACGTGGTATGGCGGCGACGGCTTCGTCCATTCCTATTGTAATACGATTCCGACTGCCGATGGCGGCACGCATGAGGCTGGCCTGCGCATTGCGCTGACGCGTGGTCTCAAGGCCTATGCGGAACTGACCAATAACAAGCGCGCTTCGATCATCACGACGGATGACGTCATGGTTTCGGCTGCGGGCATGTTGTCGGTCTTCATCCGCGAACCGGAATTCGTCGGTCAGACCAAGGATAAGCTGGCGACGGTGGAAGCGCAGCGCATTGTGGAAAATGCAATCCGCGATCCGTTCGACCACTGGCTCGCGGCCTCACCGCAGGAAGCCTCGCGCCTGCTCGACTGGGTGGTGGACCGAGCGGAAGAACGTCTGCGCCGTCGTCAGGAAAAGGAAACCGTGCGCAAGAGCGCAACGCGCAAGCTGCGCCTGCCCGGCAAACTGGCCGACTGCACACAGAATGCGGCAGCGGGTGCGGAATTGTTCATCGTAGAAGGTGACTCGGCAGGCGGTTCGGCCAAGCAGGCGCGCAATCGCGCCACGCAGGCGATCCTGCCCTTGCGTGGCAAGATTCTGAACGTCGCCAGCGCTGGCCGCGAAAAGCTGACAGCAAACCAGCAGATTGCCGATCTCATTCAGGCGCTGGGTAGTGGCACGCGGAAGAATTATCGCGAAGACGATCTGCGTTATGACCGCGTGATCATCATGACCGATGCCGACGTGGACGGCGCGCATATCGCATCGCTGCTGATCACTTTCTTCTATCAGGAAATGCCGGAACTGATCCGTAACGGCCACCTTTATCTGGCCGTACCGCCGCTTTACCGTCTGAGCCAAGGCGGCAAGACAGCCTATGCCCGCGATGACGCCCATAAGGACGAATTGCTGCGCACCATGTTTACCGGACGTGGTAAGGTGGAAATTGGTCGCTTCAAAGGTCTTGGCGAGATGCGCGCGGAGCAGTTGAAGGAAACCACGATGGACCCGAAGAAGCGCACGCTGCTGCGGGTGCAGGTGGACGAAGACTATATCGATGAAACCCGCAACACCGTCGATGAACTGATGGGAACCAAGCCGGAAGCCCGTTTCCGCTTCATCACGGATCGCGCTGCTTTCGTGGAAGAACTCGACATTTAAATTAAGCTTATCATGAACAGAGAGCGGCGCGTTGGTTTTGGCCAACCGCCGCTTTATTTATATCTGAGCCAGATATTTCAACTGACTGAAAAGAAAGATTTTTACGCTTTCACGTTGATACCTAGGCGCGACTCAATATCTTCCAGCGATTCCTTGACGAAGAAGGTCTGGTCCGCACTCATCGTCAGAATGCGTGTGCCAGTACCGTAGGCATTATAGGATAGAACGTGGTTGAAATTGATCGCGAGCTTTTCGCCACTCACATCCGTCAGCATGATCCACATGATGGCCCTCCTCCTCAGAAAAACTGGAACTCTCAAGAGAAGGATAGGCGCGCCGGACTGTTCGGCAACAGAAGGGGTGCACTCCAAGGGGTTTCAAAGCGTTGCGCGCATACGCACTTTTTCAACAACACGGCCCATGCTGACAGAAGCTTCTTCGCCGCGCCACTCGATGCGAAAGCCCATTTTCTCGTAAAGGCCGATGGCCGGGAGATTATCGGCATGTGTGCCAATCGTTACTGAATCGAAGCCATCCAGCAGAATTTGCGCCATCAGCGCGTCGAGAATGCGTCTGCCGATGCCCTGTCCGTGATAGGGCGGATCGATCCAGAGATCGGCGATATAATTGCTGCCAGGAACACGAGCGCCCCAGCCGAGGATTTTTCCGTCGAGCTCCGCAACCAAAACGCCATCGGCATTTTCATGCAGATAACCAAGGAAATTCGCTTCCAGCTCTGCACGACGTTGATCGCTTAAGGGACCTGTCTTGGCAGGGATTTCCCACGCCCTGACCGCAAGAGCGGCCATGAAAACAAATTCGCCGGCCATCGAGCGCCGTGCGTCCGAAAGGACGCACAAAGGACGCTCGATATCTTTTGAGTGTTGCATCGTGCTTTCCGAAAATCGACTTCGATTTTCGGGCCGATACAATCCCCGGCGAATTGCAGTTTCGACTTTTACCACCATTTGGCCGGAGTGAAGCGTCCGGCGGCCTGCTCGATAGCGTGGGCTGTCTGGAACAGGGTTTCTTCCTCGAACGGGCGACCAATCAGCTGAAGACCGAGCGGCAGGCCCTGCCCGTTGATGCCAGCAGGCACTGCAATGCCCGGAAGACCGGCCATGTTCACAGTCACGGTGAAGATGTCGTTGAGGTACATCTTGACCGGATCGTTAGCTAGGTCTTCATCGGCAAGGCCGAATGCAGCCGACGGCGTCGCAGGCGTGAGGATTGCGTGCACGCCCTTGGCGAAAACGTCCTCGAAGTCTTTCTTGATCAGCGTGCGAACTTTCTGGGCGCGCAGATAATAGGCGTCGTAATAACCAGCTGACAACACATAGGTGCCGATCACGATACGGCGCTTCACTTCCTTGCCGAAACCGGCCGCGCGGGTCTGCTCATACATGTCGGCAATGTCCTTGCCGGGCACACGCAGGCCATAGCGCACGCCGTCATAGCGCGCGAGGTTGGACGAAGCTTCCGCCGGTGCGACGATGTAATAAGCAGGCAGCGCATATTTCGTGTGCGGCAGCGAAATATCGACGATCTCGGCACCGGCATCCTTCAGATACTGGATGCCCTTCTGCCACAGTTCTTCGATCTCGCCCGGCATGCCATCGACGCGATATTCCCGCGGAATGCCGATCTTGATGCCCTTCAGCGACTTGCCGATGGCGGCTTCATAATCCGGCACCGGCAGATCGACCGAGGTGGTGTCCTTCAGGTCGAGCGATGCCATGGACTTGAGCAGAATAGCGGCATCGCGTACGTCGCGGGCAATCGGACCAGCCTGATCGAGCGACGAAGCGAAGGCAACCGTGCCCCAGCGCGACACGCGTCCATAGGTCGGCTTGATGCCGACCGTGCCGGTGAAGGCTGCAGGCTGGCGGATCGAGCCGCCCGTATCGGTCGCGGTGGCGCCGGCGCAAAGCTGTGCGGCGACGGCAGCAGCCGAACCGCCGGACGAACCGCCCGGCACCAGATCGGCATTGGAACCCTTGGCGCGCCACGGGTTCTTGACCGAGCCATAATAGGAGGTTTCGTTGGACGAGCCCATGGCGAATTCGTCCATGTTGAGCTTGCCCAGCATGACCGCGCCGTCAGCCCAGAGATTGGCGGTGACGGTCGATTCATATTCCGGCTTGAAGCCGTCGAGAATATGCGAGCAAGCCTGCGTATGCACACCCTTGGTTGCGAACAGGTCTTTCACGCCGAGCGGGATGCCTTCCAGCGTGCCCGCTTCGCCCTTGGCGATGCGCTCATCCGAGGCCTTGGCCATGGAACGCGCCTGATCGTGCGTAACGGTCACATAGGCATTGATGGCTTCATTGGCGGTGTCGATAGCGGCCAGATAGGCATCGGTCAGCTCGGTCGCGGTGATGGCCTTGGCCTTCAGCTTGTCGCGCGCTTCGGCAATGGTCAGTGCGGTCAGTTCGCTCATCGTCAAATCCTGTCAGTGCGCCTCAGAGAGACGCTTTTCAAAAAAGGCGCTGTATTCGGAGTCCGGATAGTCCAGAACCACACCGCAGCGCGTAAAACCCGAATTCTCATAAAGCCGCCAGGCACCGGCAAAGCCGGGGCCCGTCCCGGTTTCGAGCACAAGGCGGGAAACGTTTTTGGCGTTTGCCGCATCGACAATCGCATCCACGAGAGCAGACCCCACACGTTTGCCGCGCACTTCCGGGCGGGTGAACATGCGTTTCAATTCGCCGATGCCGTCTTCGTGCAGCTTCAAAGCGCCGCAACCGACAGCCCTGCCCGTCTCGTCGCGGGCCACGAAAACCGTGGTATCCGGCTCCGCCATCTGCTCAACTGTCATCTTGAACTGGAATTCCAGTGGCGACAGCGGCAGCATATGCGCGTTCAGGTGCTCGACCAGCTCGCGCACGTCGTCCTGCAATGGGGTCTCGATGGAAACCCGAACGGCCATGGCTTACTCCACGACCTTCGGAACGACGAAGAAATTGTCTTCCGTGACTGGCGCATTGGCAACCACGGCATCGGCGATGCCGCCATCGGTCACCTTGTCGTCGCGCAGGCGCATATTCATCGGCGTCACCGAGGTCATCGGCTCGACGCCGTCAACATTGACTTCGTTCAATTGCTCGACAAAGCCCAGAATTGCATTGAGTTCACCGGTCATGCGCTCGGCATCGTCTTCGCTGACGGCGATGCGCGCGAGATGCGCAACGCGTTTGACGGTGGAAATATCGACGGACATTCTGTTCTCCGCAAATGCTGTATCAGGGCGGCGACCCGCCACCCTGAAGGTTCTTTGCTACGGCTATAACGGCGCGATTGTTGAAGCGCAACATTTCTTGGCGCTTCAACAGGGATTAGAAGCTGTGAACGGTGCCGGCAGGATCTGCCAGAACCTTCGTGCCGGGATGATCGGCCATACCGGCCACAAACTTTTCCGCGGTTTGGTCGATGATCGGGAAAGAACCGTAATGGCAGGGCAACACGGTCTTGAAGTTGAAATAACGCTGGCAGGCCAGAGCCGCCACCGCACCGCCCATGGTGAAGCGGTCGCCAACCGGCACAATGCCGATTTCCGGTTGGTGCAACTCGTGGATGAGCGCCATGTCGGAGAAAATATCCGTATCGCCCATGTGATAAAGCGTAGGATCGTCTTCAAAGTGGAACACCAGACCGTTCGGGTTGCCAAGCGCCTGCGAAACACCGTTTTCCGTCAGAAAAGCCGAGGAATGCAGCGCATTGACAAAGGTGACGGTGAAGCCGTCATGCGACTGCGTGCCGCCGGTGTTGCCCATCTCGAGCTTTTCAACGCCCTGTGTGCCGAGCCAGCTTGCCAGATCGGCATTGGCGATAACCGTCGCGCCATGCTCCTTGGCAATGGCAACCGTGTCGCCGATGTGATCGCCGTGGCCGTGGGTCAGTGCAATATGGGTGACGCCTTTGGTCGCTTCCTTGAAGTCGATGCCTTTTGCCCCGGGATTGCCGTTCAGGAACGGATCGATGAGGATGACCGCCTTTGCGGTTTCAATGCGGAAGGCGGCATGGCCAAGCCAGGTCAGTTTCATGACGATTCTCCTTCGATCTCGATTTCCGGGTTGAGAACAGATATGACGCCCATAAAGTTGAAAGCAATATGAAGACCACTTCAAATTCCGATGAGGACTTATGGCTATCGTTGAAATCGAGGAAATCCCGGCGCTGCTGAAGCCCGGTCAGACGATTGCCGGATTGGACCTTGGCACCAAAACCATAGGCGTCGCCGTATCGGACCTCGGTTTCTCCTTTGCCAATCCGCGTCCGGTCATCAAACGCGTGAAATTCACGCTGGATGCGCAAACGCTTTTGAAGGCGCTGGAGGCGGATAGGGTCGGCGTGATCGTGATCGGCTTGCCTATGAATATGGACGGCACTTCCGGTCCCCGTGTTCAGGCAACCCGCGCTTTCGTGCGCACCATGCAGCCGCTGACCGATCTGCCCTTCGTGTTCTGGGATGAACGGCTGTCCACCGTTGCCGCTGAACGCGCGCTGATCGGCATGGATGTATCACGCGGCAAGCGCGCCGAACGCATCGATTCGGCTGCTGCTGCCTTCATCCTGCAAGGCGCGCTCGACCGCCTGCATCTGATCAGGCGGTCGGAAGCCGATGACGATTACGACGCCGGATAAAGCTGGTCGAGAATGCGCATCGCATCATGGCGCGCATCGAGCATGCCATAGGTGCTGCGCCACTGGCCGCCGAGCCGGGTTTCGATGAAGGCATCAGCAATGTCGTCCGCGCCGAGCTGGCGCAATTCCGCCGCCGCAGCCGCATAGGCAAGCTGTTCCGTCAGAAGACGGGCAACCCCCTGATCGCTTTCCGTCAGTTGCAAAGCAGCGCGCAGAACGTCGATGGTGCCCTGCCCGCGCTGGCCAAGTTGTCCGCCGATCCATTCCAGCACTTCGTCAAACAGACCGGGCGCACGCGACAGCACCCGCGCCACATCCAGCGCCATGACATTGCCAGAACCTTCCCATATGGCGTTGACCGGCGCTTCGCGATAGGCGCGGGCCAGATTGCCGTCTTCGATATAGCCGTTGCCGCCAAGACACTCCATGGCTTCGTAAAGCAAGGCGGGCGCAATCTTGCACACCCAATATTTCACCACCGGCGTCATGCAGCGGGCGAAAGCAGCTTCGGCGCGATCACCAGCCGCCATGTCAAAGGCGCGGGCAAGGCGCATGGAAAGCGCTGTCGCACCAGCAACATCCAGCGCCATATCGGCCAGAACACGGCTCATCAAAGGTTGTTCGATCAGAGACTTACCGAAGACCTCGCGGTGACGGCAGTGGTGCACCGCCTCCGCCAGACCGGAGCGCATCAGGCCTGCCGATGCAACGGCACAATCAAGCCGTGTCAGCGTTACCATGTCCATGATGGTTTTTACGCCCTCGCCCGGATTGCCGATCAGCTGGCCGATGGCGCCGTCGAACTCGACTTCCGAAGAGGCGTTGGACTTGTTGCCGAGCTTGTCCTTGAGCCGCTGGAAGGCAAAGCCGTTGCCTTTACCTTCCGAAGTGAGGCGCGGAACCAGAAAGCAGGAAAGCTGCTCATCGACCTGCGCCAGAACCAGAAACGCATCCGACATCGGCGCGGACATGAACCATTTATGCCCGGTGATCGTATAGGTGCCCTCCTCATTGACTGTCGCGCGGGTCGTGTTGGTGCGCACATCCGTGCCGCCCTGCTTTTCCGTCATGCCCATGCCGAGCGTGACGCCGTTTTTGCCGAGCGCGGGCTTTTGAGAAAAGTCGTATTTGCGCGACAGGACCGCCGGAGACCACTCTTTGTAGATGTCCGGCGCGCCCATCAATGCCGCAAGCGAGGCGCTTGTCATGGTGAGTGGGCAAAGGTGCCCGGCTTCAAGCTGTGCGGTGAGATAAAAGCGTGCGGCGCGCGCCTGATGACGGCGACCGGTCTCTGCCGGATTATCCTCCCAGATCGAGCAATGCAGGCCCTGCGCGATGGAGCGGCGCATGAGTGCGTGATAGGCCGGGTGATATTCGACCAGATCGATACGGTTGCCCTGCCGGTCATGGGTGCGCAGCTTTGGCAGTTCCGTATTAGCCAGTCGCGCCAGATCCTGCGCTTCCGCCGACAGCACGAAACGCCCTGTCTGTTCCAGCTCATTGTGGAGCTCTTTTGGAAAACGAGCCGCAATCTGCATCAGAAGCGGATCGCCCAGATATGCATTGGTGCCCGTCATGGGCGGCGTCTGGTTGGTGACTTCGTGCGTTTTCAAAGGCTCATTCCGTGCTGTTCGTTTTGTTCAACTTAACCGTCTTGCACCGCATTTGCTAAAAATTTGCCATCCATTCCCGAATTTGTCGCTCAAACGACACAGGTTTTTCTTGGGGAATCGGCAGATGCCGTTATAAGGACGGTTGCGGGCTTAGTGCTATGGTCCTATACGGGTGACTTGCCATGATAAAAGAACCGGTCTCTCCGCTTTTCCCTCACCGCCACCTGCTTGGTATCAAGGGGCTATCGCCCCTGGACATTCTCTGCCTCCTCGATCTTGCCGATCAGGAAATCGCCGTATCCCGGCAGCCAGAGAAGAAAAAGTCCGTGCTGCGCGGTCGCACGCAAATCAATCTTTTCTTCGAAGCATCGACGCGAACGCAATCGTCGTTCGAACTGGCCGGTAAACGGCTCGGTGCCGACGTGATGAACATGTCGGTCGGCAATTCGTCGGTCAAGAAGGGCGAAACGCTCATCGATACGGCGATGACGCTGAACGCGATGCAACCGGATATTCTGGTCATCCGTCACGCCTCTGCCGGAGCTGCCGCCCTGCTCGCGCAAAAGGTCGGCTGCTCGGTCGTCAATGCGGGCGACGGCGCGCATGAGCATCCCACACAGGCCCTGCTGGATGCGCTGACGATCCGTCGCGCCAAAGGCCAGATCGAAAACCTGATTGTCGCCATTTGCGGCGATGTGCTCCACTCACGTGTGGCGCGCTCCAACATTCTGCTTCTCAACGCCCTCGGTGCGCGCGTGCGTGTCGTCGCGCCATCCACGCTTCTGCCTTCCGGCATGGCGGATATGAGTGTCGAAGTCTTCAACTCGATGGAGGAAGGTCTGAAAGACGCCGATGTGGTCATGATGTTGCGCTTGCAACGCGAGCGCATGGCAGGTGCCTTCGTGCCGTCGGTGCGTGAATATTTCCGCTTCTACGGCCTCGATAAGGAAAAACTGAAACACGCCAAGCCTGACGCGCTCGTCATGCATCCCGGTCCGATGAACCGTGGCGTCGAAATCGCCTCGGATGTCGCCGATGGCCCGCAGAGCGTCATCCAGCAGCAGGTGGAAATGGGCGTTGCCGTGCGCATGGCCGTGATGGAAGCCCTACTCGATCCGCGCCGAAATCCAAGCAACGGAGAAGCAGCATGAGCGCCGTTCTGTTTGAAAATGCGCGCATCGTCGATCCGTCGCGCGGTCTCGATGAAACCGGCAGCGTGCTGATCCGCGACGGCAAGATCGTTGCCGCCGGAGCGGATGCCCGCAATCAGGGCGCGCCGGAAGGCGCGGAAATCATCGATCTGGACGGTAAGGCAGTTCTGCCCGGTCTGGTCGATTCGCGGGTGTTTATCGGCGAGCCGGGCGCGGAACACCGCGAAACCATTGCTTCAGCCAGCCGCGCTGCTGCCGCCGGTGGTGTGACTTCTATCATCATGATGCCGGATACCGATCCGGTCATCGACGATGTGGCACTGGTGGAGTTCGTCAAGCGCACTGCCCGCGATACAGCCGTTGTCAATGTGCACCCGGCGGCTGCGATCACCAAGGGGCTGCACGGCGAAGAAATGACTGAAATCGGTCTGTTGCGCGATGCCGGTGCGGTCGCCTTCACCGAAGGCCGTCAGACAATAGCCAATACGCAGCTGATGCGCCGCGCACTGACCTATGCCCGCGATTTCAACGCGGTCATCGCCTGTGAAACTCGCGATCCTTATCTCGGTGCCAATGGCGTGATGAATGAAGGCCTGTTCGCAAGCTGGCTCGGCCTGTCCGGAAGTCCGCGTGAAGCCGAGGTCATCCCGCTGGAGCGCGATCTGCGCCTCGCCGCGCTGACCAACAGCAATTATCACGCGGCACAGCTTTCCTGCGCCATGTCGGCAGATGCCATGCGCCGTGCCAAGGACCTTGGCGCCAAGGTGACGGCAGGTGTGTCGATCAACCACTTGTCGCTCAATGAGAACGATATTGGCGAGTTCCGCACCTTCTTCCGCCTGTCGCCGCCGCTGCGCAGTGAACAGGACCGGCTTGCCATGGTCGAGGCGGTCAAGAACGGCACCATCGATATTGTCGTCTCCGCGCATGATCCGCAGGATGTGGACACCAAGCGCCTGCCTTTTGCGGATGCAGAAGCCGGAGCCATCGGCCTGGAAACGCTTCTGGGCGCAGCCCTTCGTCTTTATCACAATGACAGCATCCCGCTGCTGCGTCTGGTTGAAGTGCTGTCTACCGCCCCAGCGAAGATTTTCGGTCTGGATGCAGGCACGCTCAAGCCCGGCGCTTCCGCTGATCTTGCCATTGTCGATCTCGACGAGCCGTGGATTGTGCGGGAGGAAGAGCTGCATTCGCTTTCGAAGAACAGCTGTTTTGAAAGCGCCCGCTTTCAGGGTCGCGTTGTCCGCACTATAGTCGCCGGCAAGACCGTTTATTCGGCATAAGAATCCACGGTCCCGGGAGGGGAATTCTTTTCGGGACCACGGATGACAATAAAAGCCAGAGGGAATCTATATGGCCGAAACCGGTTTCTTTAATCTCGTGCTCGTTGCGACACTAATATTCGGCTATCTCCTCGGTTCCATTCCTTTCGGGCTGATCCTCACCCGACTGGCGGGCTTGGGTGATGTGCGGTCCATCGGCTCGGGCAATATCGGCGCAACCAATGTGCTGCGCACCGGCAACAAGAAACTCGCCGCCGCGACACTTATTCTCGACGCGCTGAAGGGCACCTTTGCCGTGCTGATCGCCTGGCGCTATGGCGAAGGTGCCGCGATTGCTGCGGGCTTTGGCGCCTTTATCGGCCATCTCTTTCCGGTATGGATCGGCTTCAAGGGCGGCAAAGGCGTTGCCACCTATCTCGGCATTCTGATCGGCC
This sequence comes from Ochrobactrum teleogrylli, assembly GCF_006376685.1. Taxonomy (GTDB): domain Bacteria; phylum Pseudomonadota; class Alphaproteobacteria; order Rhizobiales; family Rhizobiaceae; genus Brucella; species Brucella teleogrylli. The sequence goes on from NZ_VEWL01000001.1 coordinate 558,513, forward strand.
TGGCATGGCCCGGCGCCTTGATCTTCGCCGCTGTCTGGATCGTAACCGCAATTGTCACGCGTTATTCGTCGCTATCCGCGCTTCTGGCCAGTGTCATCGTGCCGATTGGCCTTTATTTCAAAGGCGACCACGCCATTGCGGGCCTGTTTGCAGTGCTGACAGTGATCATCTTCTTTAAGCATCACGCCAATATAAAGCGGCTTCTGAACGGCACCGAAAGCCGGATCGGAGCCAAGGGGTGATGGAGGGTGCGAATTCAAAAACCGGAATTCGCCTCTCAGATCGCCAGAGATTGAACTGGCTGCGCCTTATTCGTACCGACAATATCGGTGCGGTTACCTTTCGCGACCTTATCCTTTTTTGTGGTTCCGCCGCCAATGCGTTGGAGAGGCTGCCCGATCTCAACATCCGGGGCGGCAGCACCAGACCACTTCGCATTACGCCGATGGAAAATGCCGAGCGAGAACTGGAGGCAATCGAGCGCCATGGCGCTCGCCTCGTCGGCATGGGCGAACCGGATTATCCCGCGCAACTGAAGAACTGCGAAGCGCCGCCGCCTTTGGTGATCATCAAGGGCGGTGAGAACGTGTTCCGCAAGCCACCCGTTGCCATTGTCGGCTCGCGCAATGCTTCTGTTGTGGGTGCGCGCTTCACGGAGAAACTGGCGCGTGATCTCGGCGATGCGGGCTTTGCCGTGATTTCCGGCCTCGCGCGTGGCATTGATGCCGCCGCACACAAGGCCAGCCTGACGAGCGGCACGGTTGCCGTGCTGGCTGGAGGGCTGGATCGCCCCTACCCGCCTGAAAACCTGCCGCTATACCGCGCAATCCCCGAACATGACGGCGCTTTGATCACCGAAATGCCGATGGGCGCAGAACCGCGATCCCGCGATTTTCCGCGCCGTAACCGCATCATTGCCGGGCTTTCGCTCGGCCTGATCGTTGTGGAAGCGGCGGAACGCTCCGGTTCGCTGATCAGCGCGCGGATGGCGGGCGAAATGGGCCGCACGGTTTTCGCCGTGCCCGGCTCACCGCTGGACCCACGCGCCCGTGGCACCAATGCGCTCCTGAAACAAGGCGCAACACTGGTCACCGGCGTGGAAGATGTGATCGAGGCACTCAATCCTATCTTGCGGCCGCAAGATCTTTTTAGCGCCGAAATTCCGCAGGCTGACGGTAACCATCAACTGGAAGAACCGCTGGATGAACTGCCCGCGCTCATGACGGATGAGGAACGTTACCGCATTGTGGACGTTCTCGGTCCAAGCCCGGTCGATATCGATAGTCTTGTCCGTCACACCGGCATTGGAGCCAGTCAGGTCCAGCTTATTCTGCTGGAACTTGATCTGGCGGGACGCCTTGTGCGCTATCCCGGCAATCAGATCGCCCTCCTCCCCGAGGGGTAATCTGTGCCCCGCCCGTTCCTTTAATGATTTCGCTTCCCCTCAATCAGATCCTTCGCCTCTTCCGAAGCCATTTGAATCATGTAAGCCAATAAGGGATTGTCTGTCTTCTTTGCCAGTTTCCCAAGTTCGCCCAGCATCTGTTCTATATATACGAGGGTCTCAGGATTATCTTCACGACGTTGCTTCATGCTGCCCCCAACAAATAAGCAAGTAGCTTTATTAGAAAATCACTATGCAAATTATGAACGCTCCGACCATATTTGGCTCCAAATCTACCAAAAGTTACATATCTGGCAATCACTATTTATAGTTGTATTTCGCGATTTTTTGTCTCGCACTCTTGACCAAACGTCGCCCTCTGTTCATGTGGAAGGCAACAAATATGACGCGGTTGGGAGGCAAAACGCCTCTGCGGGGCGCGAATCTGGGCTGTTTTAAATGAACGTCGTTGTTGTCGAATCGCCTGCCAAGGCGAAAACTATCAATAAGTATCTGGGCTCGAACTATAAGGTTCTGGCATCGTTTGGTCACGTGCGAGACTTGCCAGCCAAGGATGGTTCGGTGCGGCCCGACGAAGATTTTGCCATGTCGTGGGAAGTGGACGGCAATTCCTCCAAGCGACTGTCAGATATCGTCAAGGCGCTGAAAGACAGCGATGGCCTCATTCTCGCAACCGATCCGGATCGCGAAGGTGAAGCCATTTCCTGGCACGTGCTGGAAGTGCTCAATCAGAAAAAGGCGCTGAAGGGCAAGACGGTCAAGCGCGTCGCGTTCAACGCCATTACCAAGAAGGCCGTTCTCGACGCCATCGCCAATCCGCGCGATATCGACGAGCCGCTGGTCGATGCCTATCTTGCGCGCCGTGCGCTCGACTATCTCTTTGGCTTCACGCTATCGCCGGTTCTGTGGCGCAAGCTGCCCGGCGCACGTTCGGCTGGTCGCGTACAGTCGGTCGCCCTGCGCCTCGTCGCCGACCGCGAGTCGGAAATCGAACGCTTCATTCGCGAAGAATACTGGAACATTGCCGCTCTTTTGAAGACGCCGCGCAGTGACAGCTTCACCGCGCGGCTGACCGCCGTGGACGGCAAAAAGCTCGGCAAGCTTGATATCAAGAATGGCGAACAGGCAACTGGCATCCGCACTATGCTGGAAGGCGCAAGCTTCAAGGCTATTTCGGTCGAAGCCAAGCCGACCAAGCGCAATCCCGGACCACCTTTCACCACTTCGACCTTGCAGCAGGCCGCTTCCGGCCAGCTCGGTTTCTCGGCGTCGCGTACCATGCAGGTGGCGCAGCGCCTTTATGAAGGCGTGGATATCGGCGGCGAGACTGCCGGTCTCATCACCTATATGCGTACCGACGGCGTGCAGATGGCACCGGAAGCGATCACTGCCGCACGTCAGGCCATCGGCGACACATTCGGCGCAAAATATGTGCCGGAAAAGCCGCGCTATTATTCCAGCAAGGCCAAGAACGCGCAGGAAGCGCACGAAGCCATTCGTCCGACCGATTTTTCGCGTCATCCGAAGGAAGTGCGCCGTTATCTCGATGAAGATCAGGCGCGGCTTTATGAGCTGATCTGGAAGCGCGCTATCGCCAGCCAGATGCAGGCCGCCGATATCGAGCGCACCACGGCTGACATTGAAGCCGTCAATGGTTCGCGCTCGGCAATGCTGCGCGCCAATGGCTCGGTGACGAAGTTTGACGGCTTCCTTGCAGCCTATATGGATCATCGCGAGGAAGAGGACGACGACGAGGACAGCGCAAAGCTGCCGGAGATTCGCAGCGGCGAAGCGCTGGCGCGCGAAAAGATCGATGCCACCCAGCATTCGACCGAACCGCCGCCGCGCTATTCGGAAGCCTCGCTGATCAAGAAGATGGAAGAGCTGGGCATCGGTCGTCCTTCGACCTATGCCGCCACGCTCGCCACGCTGCGCGACCGCGAATATATCAGCATGGACAAGCGCAAGCTGATCCCGGAACCGAAGGGCCGTCTGGTCACGGCTTTCCTTGAAAGCTTCTTCGACCGCTATGTCGAATATGATTTCACGGCGAGCCTTGAAGAGAAGCTCGATCTCATTTCCGATGGCAAGCTTTCCTGGAAAGACGTGCTGCGTGATTTCTGGCGCGATTTCTCCGGCTCGGTCGATGACATCAAGGAACTGCGCGTTACCAATGTTCTTGATGCGCTGAACGAGGAACTGGCGCCGCTGGCTTTCCCCGCTCGCGAAGACGGCAGCGATCCGCGTTCGTGCCCGACCTGCGGCACCGGCGTGCTGTCGCTGAAACTTGGCAAGTATGGCGCGTTTGTCGGCTGCTCCAACTATCCCGAGTGCAAATTCACCCGCCAGCTCGGTGGCGAAGCCAATGGCGAGGCAGCAGCAGCCGACGAACCGAAGTCGCTCGGCAAAGATCCGTTTACGGGTGAGGAAATCACTGCACGGACAGGCCGGTTTGGTCCCTATATCCAGCGTGGCGAAGGCAAGGAAGCCAAGCGCGCCAGCCTGCCGAAAGGCTGGACGCTGGATACGGTCGACCATGAAAAGGCTGTGGCCCTGCTGTCGCTGCCGCGCGATGTGGGCCAGCATCCGGAAACCGGCAAGATGATTTCAGCGGGCATCGGGCGTTATGGGCCTTATGTCAGCCATGACGGCACATTCGCCAATCTGGAAAATGCCGAGGAGGTGTTCTCGGTTGGTCTCAACCGCGCCGTTTCGGTGCTGGCAGACAAGCAGTCGAAGGGCGGTCGCGGGCGTTCGACACCTGCGGCGCTGGCAACGCTTGGCGACCATCCGGATGGAGGGTCGATCACGGTGCGCGACGGACGCTATGGTCCTTATGTGAACTGGGGCAAGGTCAATGCGACTTTGCCGAAGGGCAAGGACCCGGCAAGTGTCACGCTGGAAGAAGCGCTGGCGCTGATCACCGAAAAGGCTGGCTCGACCAAGGGCAAGAAAGCCCCTGCCCGCAAATCTGCCGCCGGTACAGAAAAGAAAGCCGCAGCCAAAAAGCCGGCAGCAAAGAAAGCGCCCGCAAAGGCAAAAGCCGCTCCGAAGGCTAAGAAGGCCGCAGCGGCAGAGGAGTAACAATTGGCACGTCGTTTTCCTAAACCCGATTCCGGTCGATCCGCACGGACCGAACGGCGTGCAGCACAGGCAAAATCGGACGCGCATACGGGTGATCCGCATGCCTTTCTGCCGACGCGTGAGGAAGTCCTCAAATATATCGAGGAAAATCCTGATCGCGCTGGAAAGCGTGAACTTGCCAAGGCATTCAATATCAAGGGCGATGCACGGGTTTATCTGAAAGACCTGTTGCGCGAACTGGCCGATGACGGTCTTGTCGAAAAGCGTGCACGCAAGCTTTCACGTCCCGGCTCATTGCCAAGCGTCACCGTACTGGATGTCACGGGACGCGACGAGGATGGCGGCTTGCTGGCCCGTCCAGCCGAATGGGACGAGGCCGCCTATGGCAAGCCTCCCGTGGTGCTGGTGCGCCGCACGCGGCTTAACAAGGCGTCCGAAGGTGGTCCCGCGGTCGGTGTCGGCGACCGCGTTCTCGCAAAGATTTTCCGCAATGAAGACCGCGACGGCCCGGACTATACCGCGCGCGTGATGAAGCGGCTCGAACACCGCACCGATGCGGTGCTGGGCGTTGTACGCAAGCTTGGCAATGGCGAGTGGCGGCTGGAGCCTGTGGATCGCAAGCAGGCGGAAGTGCAGCTTGACCCTGCCCAACTGGAAAATGCCGAAAGCGGCGATCTGGTGGAAGTCGAACTGATCTCGTCGCGCCGTCAGGGGCTGCCGCGTGGCAAGGTCCGACAGGTGGTTGGTTCCATCGATAGCGAAAAGGCGCTGTCGATGATCGCCATCCACGAACATGAAATTCCGCATGTGTTCCCGGATGAGGTGATCCGCGAATCCGAAGATGCCAAGCCCGCGACGCTCGATGGCCGCGAAGACTGGCGCGCGGTTCCGCTTCTCACCATCGACCCGGCCGACGCCAAGGACCATGACGACGCCGTCTATGCGGAGCCGGATACCGACCCGGAAAACCCCGGTGGCCAGATCGTTATCGTGGCGATTGCCGATGTGGCGGCCTATATACGCCCCGGTTCGGCGCTGGACCGGGAAGCTTTGAAGCGCGGCAATTCCGTCTATTTCCCGGACCGGGTTGTGCCGATGCTGCCGGAGCGCATATCGAACAATCTCTGTTCGCTGCGCGAGCTGGAAGACCGCCCGGCTTTGGCTGTGCGGATGGTCTTTGCCGCAGACGGCAGAAAGAAATCGCACAAGTTTCACCGCATCATGATGCGCTCTGCCGCCAAGCTTGCCTATGGTCAGGCTCAAGCCGCCATTGACGGCGCGACAGATGACAAAACGGCACCGATCCTCGATAGCGTGCTGAAGCCGCTTTGGGCTGCTTATGCGGTGTTGAAGCGCGGGCGGGACGCCCGCGAGCCGCTGGAACTCGATCTCCCTGAAAAGAAAATCCTGCTGACGCCGGATGGCAAGGTGGACAAGGTGATCGTGCCGGAACGTCTCGATGCGCACAAACTCATCGAAGAGTTCATGATTCAGGCCAATGTCGCGGCAGCTGAAACACTGGAAGATCATCGTCAGCCATTGATCTTCCGCATCCACGACGAGCCGGCGCTTGCCAAGCAGGAAAGCCTGCGCGAATTTCTGCGCACGCTCGACCTCAATCTCGCCAAGGGCGGGCCGCTGCAACCATCGCAGTTCAACCGTATTCTGGTGGCTGTCGAGGACACCGATCATCAGGAACTGGTCAATCAGGTCGTGCTGCGCACGCAGAGCCAGGCCATATACAGCCCTGACAATATCGGGCATTTCGGGCTGCATCTGCGCCGCTATGCGCATTTCACCTCACCAATCCGCCGTTATGCCGATCTGATCGTGCATCGCGCGCTGATCAAGGCGCTGAGGCTTGGCAAGGACGGAATAACGACCGATGAGGAAGCGCGCCTTGAGGAAATCTCCGCGCTGATTTCCTCAACCGAGCGCCACGCCATGCTGGCCGAACGTGAAACCGTGGATCGTTTGATCGCGCATTTCCTCGCTTCACATCTCGGTGACGAGTATGAAGGTCGCGTGACGGGTGTTACCCGGGCCGGTCTTTTCGTGAACCTTGCGACATATGGCGCGGATGGACTGGTGCCCATTTCAACTTTGGGTCATGAATACTATTTATATGACGAAGCCAACCATGCGATTGCCGGAGAAAGAAGCGGAAAAGGCTTCCGCCTCGGTGATACTGTCACGGTCAGGCTGGTTGAGGCGCTCCCCGTTGCGGGCGCGCTTCGTTTTGAGATGGTATCGGAACCGCATCCCCTGCCGATGTCGACGCGCTCGCATCACAAGGCAACCCGGACGATGCGCGGACGAAAGGGCAAGCCCTCGGGCATCCCGCGTCACAAGAAGAGAGGTCGGTAATGAGCACGCTTGAGGCCAATTCCGCGCAGAACATTCAGGTTTTCGGTGGCGAAACCAGCAGAAAAGCCCATCCCAAGCGCCCGCTTGGTGAGGCCATGTGGCGCGGTTTCCGCTGCCGCTGTCCGCATTGCGGCGAGGGCAAGCTTTTCCGCGCTTTCGTCAAGCCGGTCGCCAAATGTTCCTTCTGTAACGAGGATTATACCGAACAGCGTGCTGATGACCTTCCGGCCTATCTGACGATTCTGGTTGTCGGTCACATCGTGGTCGGCGCTTTCATGGGCGTGGAAGCCACGACCAATCTGTCGCTGTGGGCGCATATGGCGATCTGGGGGCCGCTGACAGTCATTTTGTCGCTCATGCTGCTCCAGCCGCTCAAAGGGGCAACCATCGGCCTGCAATGGGCGCTTTACATGCATGGTTTCGGGGGCAAAGGCGAAGGCGACTACGGCGACGTGACCTGATCCGGCTATCATGACCGTGACAGTTTCCACGCCCTTGGCTGAACAGAAGAAGAAGGTGCTGCGCCCGCGCGACGCAGCCTCGCTGCTTCTGATCGACCGTTCATCCGGCAAGCCTTGCGTGCTGATGGGCAAGCGCCATCACAGCCTTGCCTTCATGCCGGGAAAATTCGTGTTTCCTGGCGGCCGTGCCGATTCAATTGACGGCGCGATTTCAGCTTCGAGCGAACTCAGCCACGACGACACATTGAAACTTCTGAATGGCATGGGTTCCCGCCCCTCGATGCGTCGCGCCCGCGCGCTTGGCCTCTGCGCCATCCGCGAAACATTCGAGGAAACCGGTCTCCGTGTGGCGCATCCGGTCAACAGCGATTCTTCGGCTGAACCGCCGTTTGGCCCCGCGGCCAATCATCAGGACTGGCGGGCCTTTCTCGGCCAGGGCGCCCTGCCCGCTTTGTCCAGCCTGCGCTATTTTGCGCGTGCCGTGACCCCGCCGGAACATGTCCGTCGATTCGATACACGCTTCTTCATCGCATTTTGCGACAGCCTGCCGGAATTCGGCAAGCAAAAGCTCGCACCAAGCGGTGAACTGGAAAATCTCGACTGGGTATCGATCGATGATGTGGGCAAACTCGATCTCGCTCGCATTACCCAGATCATCCTGGAGGAAGCACAAAATCTACTGGCTGAAACACGCCTTGATTTGCCTGCGGCCCTTCCGGTGGTGCAATACCGTGTGCGGCACGGCCGCTTTGTCCGTGAAGTGATCTGACCTGATGAATACAGAAATTCCAGCAACCGACCGTGCTTCTGCCAAAACAAGCACGGAAGGCGTGAACGGCGCTCTTCCGCAGGAAGGCCAGATGCACTGGCGTTCGCTTGCTGCGGCCATTGCGACCATCAGCGCGGTGGGTGCGGCTATCGGGCTGGGCATTCCGCTTTTGAGCGTGCTGCTGGAAGCCCGCGGTCATTCGGCAAGCCTTATCGGCGCCAATACCGCTGTTGCCGGGCTTGCCTCGATTGCCGCCGCCCCCCTCGCCGCTCCGATTGCGGCAAAGCTCGGCGTGGTCAGAGCCATCTTTCTGATGCTCGTCATCGGCGGTATTGCCTTCCTCGGCTTTCATTTTTTCCAGCCGCTCTGGGCGTGGTTCGCGTTGCGCATCGTGCTGCATTTTGCACTGACGGTGCTGTTCGTCCTGTCAGAATATTGGATCAATGCCTCAGCACCGCCGGAAAAACGCGGACTGGTGCTTGGGATCTATTCCACGTCGCTCTCGCTCGGTTTCGCGCTCGGACCATGGCTTTTCTCAAAGATCGGCAGCGCCGGTGGCCTACCATTCTTCGTTGGATTCGCAATCATCATGATTGCGCTCATCCCGGTGACAATTGCCTGGCGCGACAGCCCGGATTTCGAGGAAGGTGAACATGTTCCCTTCCTGCCGTTTATCTTCGCCGTGCCAACCGCGACGATGGCGGTCTTCGTCTTTGGTGCCGTGGAAACAGGCGGCTTTGCGCTTTTCCCGGTCTTTGGCGCGCGTATTGGCTATCCGGAAGCGGATGCTGCGTTGTTGCTGACGATGATCGGTCTCGGCAATGTGCTGCTGCAAATTCCGCTTGGCATCATCAGCGACAAGATTTCCGACCGCCGCAAGCTTCTGCTGTTCTGTGCAGTCACCGGCCTCATCGGCATGATCGCGCTGCCCTATCTGATGCAACACTGGTATCTGATGGCGGGCGTGCTGTTCCTGTGGGGTGGCGTGGTGGCTGGTCTCTACACGGTCGGTCTTGCGCATCTTGGTTCCGAACTCACAGGCCGCGAACTGGCGTCGGCCAATGCCGCCTTCGTGTTCTGCTATGCAATTGGCATGCTGGCAGGCCCGCAGGCCGTGGGTGTCGGCATGGATGCTTTCGGCCCGGCAGGTTTTTCGTGGACGCTTGGGGTATTTTTTGCCGCATATGCGATCTTTGCAGCAGGAAGACTGCTTTTCAGAAAGAAGCGGACTTGACTTTTCGGCCCCAATCCGTAGTTATGCGGCGAATTTCCGCTGCCGGGTGAATTGCCGGAATCGCTGGCGGTTACCATCCATAGAGTATGACCCCGGAGAATGGGAGCCCGATAAGCGGGTCCGGTTTCCGAAAAGGTGATGCTCCGGCAAAGTTAAAGAGCAGGTATTTCGATATGGCCAAGGCTACGACGATCAAGATCAAGCTTTTGTCGACCGCTGACACCGGCTTCTTCTACGTTACGAAGAAGAACAGCCGCACGATGACGGAAAAGATGACAAAGACCAAGTACGACCCGATTGCGCGCAAGCACGTCGAGTTCAAGGAAACGAAGATCAAGTAATTCGTTTCCCGCGTTGCCCATGCGGTGACCGGAATCAAAAAAGCCGTCTCTCACGAGACGGCTTTTTGTTTTTGATCCGTCGTTTATCAAAACATTCAGGCAGCCGAAGCGACCACCCGATTCCGCCCATTCTTTTTTGCGAGATAAAGCGCTGCATCGGTTCTGTCGAACAGCGCTTCGACGCTGTCGCCGATCAGGCGCAAGCCAGCCAGACCGACACTGATCGTCATATTGACCTTGTGGCGCCCGCTAGCGACCGAGAAAGGCACTGCCTCCACAGAGGTGCGGATACGCTCTGCAACGGCTGCACCAGCCTGCAAATCCGTATCCGGCAGCACGACGATGAACTCCTCGCCACCATAGCGACACATCAGGTCCATGCCGCGTATATTCTTGCGCAGGCGCGATGCGAATTCGCGCAGGACATCGTCGCCAGCATCATGCCCGTACTGGTCGTTGACGCGCTTGAAATAGTCGAAGTCGATCATGATGACCGTCAGCGGGCGCTCCCGGCCTGTGGCGCGGCTATAAAGCACCGGCATATGCGTATCGAGATAGCGGCGGTTGTGCAGCCCCGTGAGATCGTCCGTTACCGCCATGGTGATCGAGCGGTTCAGGCTCTGCCGCAGCAGATCATTGTAGCACTTGCGCTTGATCTGCGTACGCAGCCGCGCAAAAAGCTCCAGCTTTTCCAGCGGGCGCATCAGATAATCGTTAACGCCAAGCTCCAGCGCGCGAACGACAAGCGCGCCCTCGTCTTCCCGCACAATCAGGATGATCGGCACCAGTCGGGTACGCTCGATGGTGCGCAATTGGGAGCAGAGGCGCAGCGGGTCGTAATAGGTGAAAGCCGCCGAAACGACGATGCTGTCATAATCCGCCTCGATGGCCTTGATGAGAGCGGCATTGGCGTCTGTGGCGATATCGACCCGATAGGTTTCGCCCAAAATAACGCGCAACCGTGCTGCCGCCGTTTCATCCTCGTCCACAACGAGGATGCGGGCGGCATCCTGCAAGTTCGGACCGGAACCAGAAACCTTGGCTGAAAGCAGCGCCTCCACCTCGGCATCGGCCACGCTGTTGCTGCGCTGAAACAACTCGTCCGAGACCAGCTTCAGGCGGGCGAGGCTTTTCACACGCGACATCAGATGGAGATCGTTGACCGGCTTGGAGAGAAAATCATCTGCACCCGCCTCCAACCCACGAATCTTGTCTTCCGGGCGGTCAAGCGATGTCACCATGACCACAGGAATATTGGACGTGCGCGGGTCGTCCTTCAGCTTGCGGCAAACTTCGAAGCCATTCATGCCCGGCATGAGAACATCGAGCAGGACAACGTCAATCTGCCCGCCTAAGCAGATTTCGAAGGCATCTGATCCGTTATAAGCGCTGACAACTTCGTAATACTCAGCAAGCAGCCTTGCTTCCAGAAGCTTCACATTGGAAGCCACATCATCGACGACGAGAATTCTGGCAGTCATGATCCCCCTCGCCTGGTCGAGCCTAAGCGTCGCCCAGATAAGACTTTATCGTTTCTATAAATCTCGGAACAGAAATTGGCTTGGATATATAGGCCTCGCATCCGCCCTGCCGGATGCGTTCCTCGTCGCCTTTCATGGCGAAAGCCGTGACCGCTATCACCGGAATATGGCGCAGTTCTTCATCGTCTTTCAGCCACTTGGTCACTTCCAGACCTGAGACTTCCGGAAGCTGAATATCCATGAGAATGAGATCTGGCCGGTGTTCGCGTGCGAGATCAAGCGCCTCGAGACCGTTTCGTGTCCGGATCGTTTCGTATCCGCTGGCTTCGATAAGATCGCGAAACAACTTCATATTCAATTCGTTGTCTTCGACGATCATTACGCTTTTCGTCATCGAAACTTCCCTGGGGCAACTGCCCGGCCCGATTATTCATTCATCTACTGGCATTGGCTGACACCAAACAGTGTGTGCACCGACATTCCCCTCGGTCCACTCTATGATTTAACCTCATTTCATTGACGAAAGGCAAATAATTCCGTTGTCGCTACAAGGACCTGCATCTTATATGAAAACAATTGCAGGCCCGCGTGGCGGCTGCATGGATCGGCTGAAATGGAGGTGACGATGAAAACGCTTATGAACGAAACAGAAGCGCAGGGTCTCGCCATTGAAGCTTTGGCCTGGCTTGCGCAGGACAAGGATTTACTCCCGCGCTTTCTTGCGCTGACGGGCATCGAAGCCTCGTCCATCCGTCAGGCAGCGCGTGAGCCGGGCTTTCTGGCTGGTGTGCTCCAGTTTTTCTTAAGCCACGAGCCAACGCTGATGCGCTTTTGCGAAGAAACCGGGCGCGATCCGTCAATCATCCAGAAAGCGGCGTCCTTCTTACCCGGCGGTGTGGGCCAGCATTTGCAGAGCGGCGCCGACTGATTCGACAGACACCGCCCTGTTTTTGAGCTGAAATCAGGCTGCTGTCGGCCCGGTGACGACCTCTTCCGCCGCGGACACATTGATAACGTTCAGTTCATGCGCCCGCCCGTCGCGTGCGGTCCATGAAATCGACTGGCCGGGTGCAAGCCCGATCAGTGCCGTGCCAATCGGGGTCAGAATCGAAACCTTGCCCTGTGCAATGTCCGCCTCGCCCGGATAAACCAGCGTCACGCGGCGCTCATGTCCGTCATTGGAACGGAATTCGACCACCGAACCCATATGCACCACATTTTGCGGCAGCCGCTTGGCGGGCACGACCTTGGCGCGGTCAAGTTCGGCCATCAGCTCGTCGGCGATTTCCTCGTGCTGCTCGGCGACGCTGTTGGCCAGCCCCATCAGGCGCTCGTAATCGACGTCGCTGACGACAATATTGGGCTTCTTGCGATTCTTGACGCTCATGGCGATAGCTCACTGTTATAAAAGATAAATATCTCCGAGCATGATGGCTCGAAGCGGATTATTGGGATGTTTTCATGAAAGCGCTTGTCGAATTCGCTTGAGGCAAGCGACGAACCATCCCCCGGAGTCCTTCTGCGCTAGGCAGGACTCGAGGGCCTTTATCCCGCGATCGGTTGAACCCGATGGGGTATGGCGGCGAAACGGTTGTTCATAACACTAAACTTGGTGATATCGCTGCCAATGTCAAGAGCACGACGGTTGCGCGCGCCTCTGCCAGTGGCGTGGCGCGGGATTGGTGATATACAAAGCATGTTCCTTTTATGTTCGTTTGAGCAGGCTTCATCGAGTCGAAGCTGGGCCAGACGACGAAGCTGCGCATGTGGACGATGGTTGAGAATTTCGCCGGAAACAGTTCGGAGCAAGGCTTATGTCGCGACTGCCTGTCGCTACAGAAGAGTGCTTCGGTGCGCCGGTGTTTTTCCTGCGGCAGCCCACGCCTGGTGCGACATCCGGAATTGTACAAGCTGACGCTGGCGCATATCGATTGCGACGCCTTCTACGCTTCTGTTGAAAAGCGCGATAATCCTGAATTGCGCGACAAACCGCTCATCATCGGCGGCGGCAAGCGCGGCGTCGTTTCGACAGCGTGTTACCTCGCCCGTATTCATGGTGTGCGTTCGGCGATGCCGATGTTCAAGGCGCTGGAAGCCTGTCCCGAGGCGGTCGTTATCAAGCCTAATATGGAGAAATATGCCCGCGTGGGGCGCGAAGTGCGCCAGCTGATGCGTGATCTCACCCCATTGGTTGAGCCGCTTTCCATTGACGAAGCGTTTCTCGATCTCAGTGGCACGGAACGACTGCATAAGGCACCGCCCGCCGTGGTTCTCGCACGCTTTTCCAAGCGCGTGGAAAGCGAGATTGGAATCAGCGCATCCATCGGCCTGTCCTATTGCAAATATCTCGCCAAGGTGGCCTCCGATCTGGAAAAGCCGCGCGGGTTTTCCGTTATTGGAGAAGCCGAGGCGCTCGATTTTCTGCGCGATAAGCCGGTGAGCATGATCTGGGGCGTCGGCAAAGCATTTGCGGCCAAGCTGCAAAGCGACGGCATCCGTAGCATAGGCCAGCTCCAGACGATGGATGAAGGCGGGCTGATGAAGGCCTATGGCACCATGGGCCAGCGTCTCTATCGCCTGTCGCGGGGGCAGGATAGCCGACGGGTCGAGCCGGAACATGATATGAAAAGCGTTTCGGCGGAAACGACCTTCAGCACCGATCTTTCCACTGCGGCCGATCTGGTGCCTGTTTTGCGTGCGCTTGCAGAAAAAGTATCGCGACGGCTCAAAGCAGGTGAAATTGCCGGGCGCACGGTTGTCCTCAAGCTCAAGACGCAGGACTTCAAGCTGCGCACCCGCAATCGCCAGCTTTCGGACCCGACTCAGCTGGCTGACCGCATTTTCCGCCATGGATTGCAGCTTCTGGAAAAGGAGCTGGACGGCACCAAATTCCGGCTGCTTGGAATCGGTGTCAGCGAGCTGTCCTCAAGCGACCGTGCCGACCCGCCGGATCTGGTGGACACGCAGGCCACAAAGCGCGCCGTCGCCGAAACCGCGATTGACCGCCTGCGCAACAAGTTCGGGCTGAATGCGGTTGAGACCGGCTATACTTTCTCAAAAGGCAATCTCGCCCGCACGCAGACACCGTCCGATCGCGATCATGACGACCACGACTAAGTGATCGGCGGCCTGACGGGAATCCACCGCGTGATCCGACTTGTTCCCGCGTCAGACTCACGGTTCAATTCCCGCAGCTAAAACATGGAGGTTAAAAATGCTGACAGGCCCATTGTGTCGAGCAGGCCGCGCGCTCGTCGAGATTTCACGCGATAACCTCGCCAAACTATCCAAGGTGGATGCATCGGTTATCGAAGATTTTGAACGAAAGATCGACAAGCCGTCCGCTGAAACGATCAATCAGCTACAAAGCGCGCTGGAAGATCTCGGCGCAGTTTTTATCCCGGAAGATGAACGCGGAGTTGGCGTTCGCTTGAAATTCACCGCCTCCGAAGCCAAACGCATAGCGATCCTCGAAGGCGAAGGCGGCATCATAGCCCAGGATGACGTCACCTGACACATTGGTGCCGTGGCCGTTCAAACAGCCGTTGGGACGGCAAACGCCGGATTTCGTTTTGATACACTATCTGCAGGCATAAGCATTAAGGCAGAACTCTCTTGCGGGAGAGCACATGTGAGCGTCTGCCCCGCCTAAACGGGGCAAATCATTCAACCGCCGAAAATGGTCCGTCCACCGCTGAAACCCGATCCCGAACTGGTCGTAAATCCGCTCCTGTTCTTGCCGCCCGCGACAATGACCCCGGTAGATTTATCGGACTTTACCGTCTGGGTATCCAGGTTTCCGTTCGTTGGCGCGGCCGCAAATGCAGTTCCTGCCGTCATGAATGCACCAACGGCTAACAAAGCTATGGTCTTCATCGTTCCTCCTTTGCTGGCCCCGCCAGCTGACGCCGATATACGATGAGATCATGCGGGCGCTGACGCACAATCCGGCGTTTAGAAAACGCCAGATTTGGCCTCGATGATATACGGCACATGCCGTATTTCGGCATCTAGACGCCCTCCACAGTATTGAAATTTCAGTCAGTTACTAAGCCGGGGCGAACATATTGCGGAGGCTGAGAGCCAAAAGACGGCATGGTTTGCCACACCCGATCAAAGTGCGGCAGAACACCGTGTGAATAGATTGCCACACCCAAGAAAATAAAACCTTGGATATCAACCGCTTACAGTGATTTTGAGAAAGAGATGGAGGCCTCGCCCGGAATCGAACCGGGGTGCAAGGATTTGCAGTCCTCTGCGTAACCACTCCGCCACGAGGCCTTCCTGAGAGCGTTTCCAAATCAATTGGTTCGGCTCTGCGCAGTTCCAATATTGATCCCTGCCCACTTCGTCAAGCGATTCGAGCCCTTTGTGTAAAAAATCCTTGGTGTTTTCTCTTGGCCTACGAATGAACGCCTGCGGCCAGTGTGATTGAGGAATTTTAGAACATTACAATCTGTTAACGCATTGGAAAGGACAAGCTGTGCAACAATAAGCCCATGAGACAGGCCTCGACATGGAGACGAGTGAAGCACGCGGCTTGCTTCGTTTTGCGCGTGGCCATGCTGGCCGCCCCCATTCTGCTGGCGTTAGCGGCTTTGACTATGGTGACCAATCCGGACGGCAACAAGCCGCCGGTTCCCGACAAGGGTGTCTCCGGCGCAACCGCGCCGACCGGAAATTGATCCCTCGTCGGCAATCTGACGTTACAAATTGCAACAGCTGGAAACCTCGCTGCCGAATCCTGGATTGAAATGGCCTGTAGAGTGCCGCAATCGTTCAATTGCGGAGATGATTTATGGCCAAGCTGCAGTTCTTTTTTGCAAAGGCCTTGCCCTATATGGGAACAGGCTTCATGCTCGTCAATTTTCTGGCTTTGCTTTACGCCGTCACCATACGCGGATGATTTCATGACGATTAGAAGCGAAAAGGGCGCCGTAGCGCCCTCTTTCATTTGACGACGTGCCAGACGCCGCCCTTGCCGTCGCCTTTAACGTCACCCATCTTCATGTCATCGTGGTAACGATAAAGCGGCATTCCCTTGTAAGCCCACATATCCTTGCCGTCCGTGGCTTTGACGACAGAAAAGTCGCCGTCCGATTTTGCGCCTTTGTCGGCATGAAATGCAGGCCACATCTTCAGGCATTTGGCATCGCAGGACGATTTACCGCCTTCGTCCTTGTCAAACGTATAGAGCGTCATGCCCTTCGGTGTGGTCAGTATTTTGCCGGACTGGCTATCCATCATCTTGGCAGGTTCGGCTGCAAACGCGCCAGCCGTCGATAGCGCGACCAATCCGATCGCTAGAATCATCGTTTTCACGGCATATCCTCCTTGGTTCGGAAGACAGGCTTATGATCGTTATAGTTCCGCCTGCTCTTCCGATCAGGAGTGTGCGCCCCGTTGCAGCCCGAAATATGGCGCTGCGCTTCGGAAGCAAAGAATCAATTAGCCGGAACCGGACAACTGAGATCACCCTCTTCGCAGCTTAGATAAGTCCGCAGTTGCTTATTGCGCTGCTCTGTCAGGTCAGTTTTGCAGCTGGCAACAAGCATCGGATAGATGCTGCCGCCGGAAGAATTGCCCGCATTGAAACCGCATTCGGCATCTCTGAATGCAATCCATGCGCGCTGGGCTTTGACAAACCGCGCCTTTCCATCGGCGTCATCGGCAAGACGCTTCTGGATTTCCTTGAAGCTGGCGTTGAGCTTCTTATCAGCAGCAGAAAAATCATCGCCAGCGCATTGGGTCATCGTGGCCTGATCTTGCGCATTGGCGCATTTTTTAGAGGCCGCCGTCGCAGGCAGACAAAGAAAAAGCGAAGCAAGACCAACAGCTGCAATCCGTAGCATCAATATTCTCCCAAGCGTGACAGTTCCTTTTCAAAAAAAGTATAGCTATGTCAGTTTTAAATGCACATGAAACCGCTAAATTAGGTTAACCGATAAGACGCACACGGAACATCTTCCGGAAGTGGCTTATCGCGCGCCCTCATCTGCGGCTTTTCTTTCAATCCAGTCCCGTGCTGCCTGCCAGCTGCCGAACGCCATTCGCTGATTGTGCAGCGCGTAGGCGATCCAGCGTTCCTCGGGGTTTTCGCTGTCTTCAGGCATGATGGTGCCGATGCGATTACCATGACTGTCATGCACAGGATAAATCATCGAAGCTCCCTCCCCGGAGGTTCCGCGTCGGCATTGTTTACGGGCCGACCTTTCTGTTTATTGTTTGCGCTCTCGATTGCCAGAGCCGGACGAGCAGTTATTATTGCCCCCACTATTCAGGGGTTAGGTGGAGACATAAACAATGCTCGCGACGTTTCTAGAATTTCCCACCTATGCCGTCTTTTTGTTTTTCATAGCTTTTGCTCTTATACTATTCGCTATCGGCTATTGCGCGCTACGATATCTCAATGTGCACGCCAAACACGATATTTTTTCCATACCTGCACCGGCCTTTCTCGGAACGATTGCAACCGCATGGGCGCTTTCCATTGGCTTTGTCGCTGCCGACGCATGGTCGCTCAATTCTCGCGCCGATTTTTCCGTGAGCAAGGAGCGCTCTGCCATCCACCGATTGCTGGATACAGCTAACCCCATGGTTCTCAACGATGAGGAACTAAAGACTGCGGTGCTCAACTATCGCACCATCGTGGTCGACGATGAATGGGGACGACGGAACAACACGGCTTCGACATTGGAAGTGGATCACGCGATTCTGGAGATTCGCGCCATGGTCCAAAAGATTGCGCTTTCGGGCCTGCCCGGTCCGATTGTCTCGCAACTCGTCAATGATTTTGACGAACTTCAGGATGCCCGTAATGAGCGATTGGCGGTGGCGAGCGCGTCGATCGACGAATCCAAGTGGTATCTCGTCCTTTTCCTGACCCTGCTGACAGCCATCACGATTGCTTCGGTCCATGCCGACCGACCGCTTGCCGGGCGGCGTGCCCTGATCCTCTACGTGCTCACAGCCACGATCAGTCTTTGGATATTGGCAAACCACGCAAATCCCTATGTCGGGATGGGGGATCTCAAACCGGACCTGCTCTTCTCCGCACAACGGCATTCTGCGGCTCCAGCGCAGCCCGCTGGCTCGTGAACCATCTCTGGACTGGGGATTGCGGAAAAATCGACTGAACGCTCTCCTGCGCCTGCCTGAAGCCATCAGCATTCAATGACGGTTCTGCGGCCCAATGTGCCACTGCGGCGAAGTGATTCGCGCTCTGCACGTGACGATTTAAAGATGGAGAAATTTGCCTGAACTGAAACGGGTAAAACGCCGTTCAGTCACAGTCCATTGCTAATGCAATGCTTGACTAGTTTTGTGCAAGTGATTGAGATATTAAGCAACTTCAGCAATTGAAGTGGCTCCCCGGGCCGGATTCGAACCAGCGACCAACCGGTTAACAGCCGGTTGCTCTACCACTGAGCTACCGGGGAACAGGTGCTCGTTGCGTCAGCGATGTGGCGTATAGCAAAAGGATTTCGGGTTTGCAAAGGGCAAAATCGTATTTTTTCCAACTTTTTGCATCTGCCTCACGAAACCCTATATTCTCTGGGACATTCAGACGTAAAAAATATGCAGCAGCTGTGGAGAGACCTGGTCCAGTGAACGAAGAAACGAACCCCAAAGCGCCCCGCAAGGTCATTTTGATTCTTGGTCGGCGAATCCCGATTCCCCAATCGGTGATGATGCGCCGCATGTTGGGCGGCACTCTGGTGGCCGGTGGTGCACTGGGTTTTCTTCCTGTGCTGGGTTTTTGGATGCTTCCGCTTGGCCTGATCGTGCTTTCTCACGATTCTCACCGGGTTCGTCGTATCCGCCGGCGCAGCGAAATCTACATCTGGCGCAAATGGGTGCGCCGCAACGCGTCCTCAAATGCCAATGGTGGCACGGGAAACTGATATCTCGCGCCGTTGCAGGCCTGAGCGCTCAACAGAATCAACGCGATAGAAACGACATGGCCCGGCATGAAGCCGGGCCAATCCGAGTCCGCGTATCAGTTGATGGTTCAGGACAGATTCTTCCGCCGCTGCGCGTAACTGCGCCGCCGGACTTCTCCCGGCGTCAGATGGCGATATTTGCGAAGCGCAGTCGTCATGTGGCTCTGGCTGGAGAAACCCAACGTGGCGGCAAGCTCACTCAAGGATATATCGGTCTCGCGCAGGCATCGCTCGGCTTCGTCCAGCCGCAGTCGCATCAGATATTGATGTGGTGTGAGACCGAAGCTTGCGCGAAAACAGGTTGCAAAATGGCCCGCTGAAATCCCGATCAGGGATGCCATGTCCGGCACAGATACCTGCTGGCGATAATTTTCCCTGAGATAATTCTCAATCTGCCGGCAGGCATAATTGCTGAGCCCAAACTGTTGTTTGTTGCTACCGCGGGCGATAGACGCATTGCGCACCAGCACGCCTGTCAGCACCGTGCGGAACGCATCCATATAGGTGCTGCTTACATGAGGTGATACTTGTAGCTCGCCCCAAAGGATCTGCGCCAGTTGCAGGCACTGTCTGTTGGAAAAATGAATTGGCGTCCAGCTATGGGTAGCTTCTTCGCTTTCTTCCGCCGAGAAGAACGACGTGTCGAGCGTCACCGTCAGATGCGCGGTATTTTTGGGCCACACGATTGCGCAGCTCATGTGAGCGGGAATGATGAACGTCATACCTGCCGGGCAATTGATGGTCTCCTCAGGCCCCTCAAAGGGCTTCCATCTCAACCCGCGCACCATTTCGAGCACGATGATGGCTATGGTTTCGAGCGAGTGATACGTCCTCTCGCCAATGTCTGAAAACCCGTAATCGATATCGGGTTTGCCACCGCCATCCAGCGATGCCAGCTGCATTGCGTTGATTACTGGCGATGGATCATAAGTCGATAAATTCATTGAATTATTCTTCATGACTATGCTCATATTATCCTCAATCATCAAACCGAAAAAAAGAATAAATATTGGGAGCGCCACGGGTTTAATGGAACGGACTCGAAACCTGTATTCCCCCTGGGTTTTAGAAAATCAAAACGGCCTTCCCTCAAAAACCGTGTGAATGCCGCAAATCAATCTTTAGTTGCAATTGTAAGATTATGCAACCGAATTATTGAAGCCGGACAAAACGCGTTGCGGCACGGAATAAGGCTCCGTTGTTGCATCCTCCCTTTGCTCTTATTAGCAGCATCTCATCTAAATCAGGCGGATATTGGGGCTGTTGCACGCCATTGCATTTTTGCATCCATTGAAAACCGAAATGCAGCGCGGTTTGGGCTTCCATGGCGGCTCATTCATCAAGCTTAAACAATGGACCGGCCCTGTCCGAATTGAATGCAAAGCTGTCCACCTCGGTCGCGCTGCGTCACATCGCTGTAATAAAAGCCTATTAAACAGGGGGCAACGATGTGGGGGTGCATTCGCGCTGTTTCTGCATTGGAACTGTTTTTGCCGCTTGTCGAGGTCTCATAAAGATGTTTCAATCTGAATTGCACGGCTGTGCAGAAAAAATAAAAGCAGCCGGCGATCCTGGGGAGGAGACGCCTATGCCAGCTTTTCTGGAGGTGGCGAGCGCGCGCGTTCGTTATGGCAATAATGAGGTTCTCAAAGGGGTAGATCTGTCGGTCCGCAAAGGCGAATTCGTTGCCCTGCTCGGATCGTCAGGTTGTGGAAAAACAACCCTGCTGCGTGCAATCGCTGGTTTCAACACGCCCAGCAGCGGCGCGATCAAAGTCAATGGTGCTGATGTGACTCGCCTACCGCCGGACAAGCGCGGCATGGCGCTGGTATTCCAGTCCTATGCGTTGTGGCCGCACATGACGGTTGCGCAGAACATCGGCTATGGTCTGCGCATTCGCGGTATTGCCAAAGACACGATCAAGCAGAAGGTGCAGGAAGTCGCCCGCCTGCTTGGCCTCGACGCACTGCTGGAAAGGAAGCCCGCGGCGCTATCCGGTGGCCAGCGCCAGCGCGTCGCGCTGGGTCGTGCACTGGCCATCCAGCCCAACATTCTGCTTCTTGACGAGCCTCTCTCCAATCTTGACGCGCGTATCCGTCTGTCGGTGCGTCATGAAATCAGCGCCTTGCAGCGCCGTTTGGGTATTACGGCGGTTCACGTGACCCATGATCGCGAAGAGGCGATGGTCATGGCGGATCGGATCGTGATTCTCAACAATGGCGAGATCGCCCAGGCTGGCGCACCCGAGGAAGTCTACAACCATCCGGCGTCCGATTTTGTGGCCGCCTTCATGGGCGCGGAAAACCTGATTGAACTGCCTGTTGCGATCAAAGCTGACAGGATCGAAATCGCGGCAGGCGCGCATAACAAGGCAAGCACTATTCCAGCCGGAAGGCGCACTCTTTCCGATGGAATCGCTTCCGCGCGCTTCCGCAGCGAAGCTGCGCATCTCGTAAAGCCGGGCACACAGCGCGACAATGCACCTGCCCTCGTCCTCACAGGCAGGGTGGAGCAGACCAGCTATCCCGGCGGCCTTTGGCGACACATGGTCAGCATCGGCGACCGCCATATCATGGTCGATGCGCAGGAAAGCCACCAACCCGGTACGGATGTCGAAATCCAGATACCCGAACAGGCGCTGTTTCTGTTCGACAAGTAGTCCCGCACCAGTTTTGCCGGGCGGCGTTTCGGCTCGGCCAATGTCAGTAACTGCGGGCATCAACCAGTCCGCAGCAGCTTAAAAATTCCCGATGAAGCAACAGGATGCCTTGCATCCCAATCGCAATCTACAAACCGGATGATCCGGATTTAACAGGAGTTTTTCATGAGAACGGTCCTGAAAGCAGCAATGGTACTCGGTCTTACCGTGGCCCCTGCATCCGCCGACGAACTGACGGTGCTTACCGCCGGTGACCAGAACATGGTCGATTACGTCAACCAGTATCTCGGACCATTGTTCGAGAAGGAAAATCCGGGCACGACCGTGCGCGTTGTCGGCACCGGCCCAGGCGATGCCGGTTCGCAGAAGATTCTCGAACGTTTCGAAGCCCAGTCCAAGGCAGGCGTCGAAAAGTGGGATACGGACGTTGCCGTCATCCATGAAAAGTTCGCCGGGCCGATGGTCACCGGCAAATTCCTTGAAAATTATCGCGGCAAGATCGAAACCGGCAAGCTGGTAACCCGCGACAATGCTAAGATGGCGCTTGGCACCAATGTCGACGGCTATGTCATGCCGATGTTCAACAGCCAGACCGCGCTTGCCTATAATCCCGCACTCGTCGCCACACCGCCCAAGAGCTATGACGAACTCGTCGCCTGGGCCAAGGAAAATCCGAAGCAGTTCGGCTATAACGGCATCAAGGGCGGTGCTTCGGGCGTCAGCTTCGTCATGGGCTGGATTTATGCCTATGGCGGCGATGCGAACAAGCTTCAGCAGGGACCGTTCGAAGAAGGCGAAGCCAAGAATTGGGACAAGGCTTTTGCGTCGCTGAAGGAGTTCACCAAGAACGCGACCCTGACGCCGGGCAATGCCGGTACGCTGGATATGCTGAGCCGCGGCGAAATCGCCATGGGTCCGGTCTGGGTGGATATGTTCTATTCATGGAAGGCCAATGGCCAGTTGCCGCCCGAAATGAAGCTTGTTTTGCCTGAGCCGGGCATGCCGGGCCAGCCGATGCATTATGTGATCCCGGAAAAGAGTGCGAATAAAGAACTGGCCGAAAAGTTCGTCGCGCTGGCAACCAGCCCGAAGGTTCAGGCCGAAGGCATTGTGAAGCGCTTTAACTGGTATCCGGGCATTGACGCCGATAACGTCAAATCGGAACTCGATGCCGACACCTGGAACAAGCTTTTCACCGATATCTCGTCAGATGATCTGGGCAAGTTCGGCAAGTCCTTCCCGATTGCGCCGTACAACACCGCCATTCTCGAAGCCTACGAACGTCAAGTTGGCAACTGATAACCGCGTTGCCGGATGGGCCGCCGCAGGCGCATCCGGCATTCCATCGTTTTCATGAGGTCTCGAATGTCGCCAAGACTGACGGGTTTACTGCTGGTCGCGCCTGCATTGGCAATCGTCGTGGTATTGTTCATCGTGCCGCTGTTCGGCGCCCTCACCGGAGCATTTTATGTGTCCGGGCAATGGGGTTTCGGCAATTTCACCAAGACATTCGAGCTTTATTCAAGCGACATTCTGTTCACATTGCTGATTGTCGTGCTGTCGTCGGCGCTGATCGCACTGCTCTCCATCGCGATCAGCGGTTACCTGACGCTCGGCTCCAATCCGCGCGCTGTCGCGGTGCTGCGGTGGCTCTATCGCTGGCCCTTGTTCATTCCCTTTATCGTCGTCGGACAGATTTTGCGGACCTTTCTCGCCAAGAACGGTCTGATGAACAGCCTGCTGATCGAAACCGGCATATTGACGCCGTTGCAGGCGATGAGCTTTCTTGACTGGCGCGGCATTACCATCGCTTTCGTCTGGAAACAAACCCCGTTCGTCACCCTGCTGCTGGCAGGCGCTATGGCTTCGCTCGACAGAAGCACCATTGAATCCGCCCGCAATCTGGGCGCAGGACGCCTGCGTATCCTGATCGAGATTGTTCTGCCACAGGTGCGCCAGACGCTTCTTGTGGGGCTTATCTTAAGCTTCGTGACCATGATGTCGGTGCTGTCCGTACCGCTGATGATCAACGCGCAATCACCCACCATGATTACCGCCAATATGGCCTTCCGCATCAATGCCTATGGCGATTACGGTGTCGCCAATGCGCTTGGCACGATTTCGCTGCTGATGACCAGTCTGGTGGCGTGGATCTATCTGCGCCAGACCATGAAGGAGCACGGCAAATGAGCACCACCTTCGACTGGCGCTGGATACCGCGCGGCATCATACTCGGCCTTCTGGCCTTCGCGATTTTCGGCCCGCTGGCCAACCTCCTCCTGTGGGCTGTGGCGGAACGCTGGTATTTTCCACACACACTGCCGCTGCAATACGGTTTTTCCTTCTGGGCCAATGTGTTCTCGCCGCGCGGCAATGCCTTGTCGTCGCTTGGAACCAGTGTTCTCATCGCGATCCTGACCGTGATCGTCTCGCTTGGTCTGGCCATTCCAGCGGGCTATGCGCTGGCAAGGCTGAAACTGCCGTTTCGTGGCCTGATCCTGCTGACGCTTCTGATCCCGCAAGCCTTTCCCAACCTCCCGGTCTATGTGAACATCGCGCAAATGTTCTATTCGTTCGGCCTCAATGGCACGATCATCGGCGTGGTGTTGGTGCATGTCACGCATGGTCTGGTCTATGCGGTCTGGATTGCAACCGCCGCCTTCTCGGCCATCGACAACGAGCTTGAAGAGGCCGCGCGTTCCATGGGCGCTTCCGCGATGAAAACCTTCTTCGACATCACATTGCCAATTGCAGCACCGGGGCTGCTGGCAAGCGCGATCTTCGTTTTCCTCGAATCGCTGGATGAATTTACCGGGACCTATTTCGTGGGCGCACCGGACATTTCCACCCTGCCGCTCTTGCTCTATACGGCAAGCTCTGGTGGCAACTATCAGATTGCATCAATCAGCGCGTTGATACTGCTTGTGCCGTCGATTGCATTCATGTTCGTTGTGGAGCGCTTTCTTCGCGCCGATGTTCTTTCGAAAGTGGGGCGCTAGAAATGGCTCAGCAGGATCAGGACGCCAGTGGTGGCCCGCGCTTCATCAGCGCGCATGAAGTGGCGCAGGAAGCAGGCGTTTCGCGCTCCGCCGTCTCGCGCACCTTCACGCCCGGCGCGAGCGTCTCGGCTGCAACCCGCGAGAAAGTGCTGAAAGCCGCCGACAAGCTTGGCTATCAGGTTAACGATCTTGCTCGCGGACTTCTCGCCCACCGCAGCCGTATCGTCGGCATGATCGCCGCCGATCCCGACAGCCCTTTTCGTGCCCGCCAGATCGCCACCCTTTCCCGACGCCTTGCGGCGCGCGGCAATGTGCCGGTTTTGATCCCCACCGGTCAGCATGGCGAAAACCTTTCTGCCGCCCACGAGGCGCTGTTGCGTTATCGCGCGGAAGCGACGGTGGTTCTGTCGGGCATGCCTTCCTCGTCCTTCGTCGAACTGGCGCAGCGAAATGGCCAACCGCTCATTCTCGTGGGCCGGACAGAGGCCGGGGCAGACCGCGTCCACGCCAACAACAAGCTGGCAGCGGAAACGGCGGTCGATGTTTTTACTGCGCGGGGTTTGAAAAAGCTTGGCCTGATTACATCAAGCGTCGGCAGTCCGAGCCTTGTGGAACGAGAGCAGGCCTTTGTCGCAAAGGCAGCCAGTATGGGCCTGCCGGTGGTCGTGCAGCGCGGTGAACTGACGGATTATGACAGCGGGTTTGCTGCCGGTTCGCTGCTTCTTGGCGATAAGGACCGGGTTGATGCCGTGCTTTGCGTGAATGATCTGATGGCGTTTGGGCTGATGGATTGCGCCCGCGATGTCTATAATCTCAGCATTCCCGATGATCTGTCGATCATCGGTTTCGATAATGTGGCCGAGGCGCGCTGGGGCGCATATCGTCTGACGACATTCGATCAGAATGCGGAGCGCCTTTCGGCGGAAATCGTTCGCCTGCTCGATGAACGACAAAGCGCACCCAATGAGCCGCCGCAGACGATTATCCTGGACATGCCGCTCATTCTGCGCGGTAGTGTGCGGCCCCTGAAAACAGACTATGCGACCAAGGGCGCAAAGGGTGCCTGACACATGACATTTCATTCCGTCTGGCTGCGCCCGTCGCGTGGCGACCTCCAGTTTCTCGAAACGATAGTTCGCGATCTGGCGCTTCGCTTTGATACGCCAGTTTTCGAACCGCATGCGACCTTGATCCCCGATATGGAGCGTTCGGCTGAAGAGCTTCAGCCGCTGGTTCTCAGCCTCGCGATGGGGCGCAAGCCGCTCGATATCAAGATCGACGGTATAACTGCAACGGAAGCCTATTTCCGTTCGTTCTATGCCGAATTGGAGAAAACGCCGCCGCTGATGGATTTGAAGCGAGATACAATCGGCATTTCGGGTATGGACGATCTCGCAAGTTTCGTCCCGCACGTGTCTCTTGCCTATGGCGTTCAGGAGACGCCGGAGAAACGCGCTGAAATAAAACGTCTTTCAGACGCACTGTCCGGTCGTAGCCTTCGTTTCGACCGCATGGTCATTGTCAGTTCGTCCAGCATGACCCCAATCGACCAGTGGATCGTCAAGAATGAGTTTTATCTGGCCGGATAACAGAAAGCCCGGTCAAAACCGGGCTTCTCATAGTCAGCATTAGAGCGCATCCCGAAAAGTGTGAAACGGTTTTCGGAAAAGATGCGCGTTAAAACAAAGAATTAGAGCGCCGATCTGATCCAATCACATCGAACCGCGCTCTATTGAGCGCGATCAGAGCGGGCGCGGATTGTTGCGGTAAACATCCGCAATATCAGCCAGCACTTCGTCCGACAGTTTCAGCTCATGGGCCGCGATATCCGTTTTCAGCTGCTCAACAGTCGTGGCCCCGATGATGACCGAGGTCATGAACGGGCGGGTCAAAGAGAAGGCAATGCCCATCTGGGCGATATCGAGGCCATGCTTCCTGGCAACATCAATATAAGCACGCACCACCGGTTCCGAATGGGAATTGTCACGCCACAGGCCGCCATCGGTGACCGCCGCGCGTGAACCGGCTGGCACATTGCCGCCAAGATATTTGCCCGTCAGCACGCCTGCGGCGAGTGTCGAATAGGCCAGCAGTCCGATATCTTCCGCCAAAGACACTTCAGCCATGTCGTAATCATAGTGGCGCTGCAACAGACCATATTCGTTCTGGATCGACGCCATGCGCGGCAGACCGTGTTCCTCAGCCAGACGCAGCCAGCGCATCGTTCCCCATGCGGTTTCGTTGGAAAGACCGACATGACGGATCTTGCCTTCGCGAACCATATCGTCGAGGCCGAGCAAAGTGTCATGCATATGCTGCAATTCCGACTTCGCATCGTTCTTGGTGAAATCAAAATTCCACCCCTGTCCGAAATGATAATGCGAGCGCATCGGCCAATGGATCTGGTAAAGATCGATGTGATCGGTCTGAAGGCGCTTCAGGCTGTTCTCAACCGCTTCGCGCACACTGGCCCGGCTTGGGCGGGCGCCGCCGCGAATCCACTCCTGACGACCGCCGCCCGCAATCTTGCTGGCGAGAATGACCTTGTCGCGCTTGCCCGATTTCTTGAACCAGTTGCCGATATAGGTCTCGGTCTTGCCGTAGCTTTCAGCGCTCATCGGAATGGCATAGCCTTCCGCCGTGTCGATGAAGTTGATGCCTGCATCGACAGCAATATCCAGCTGTTCGTGGGCGTCGGCTTCGGTGTTCTGCACACCCCAGGTCATGGTTCCGAGGCAAATTTCAGTGACAGAGAGGCCGGTGCGGCCCAGGGAATTCTTTTTCACGAGGATTTTCCGGATCAATTGGTCCGCAGAACTGCGGAATAATGTGAGGGGTGAATTGATAGCCCCGCTTCGTCGCCTCTGACAAGCCTGTCACAAAATATTCAACGATTACAGGAAGCGTTCTGCCGAATAAGGCGTCGGATCGATATAGGTTTTCTCGCCTGTCATCATTTCAGCGATGAGGCGTCCGCTTGCAGGGCCCAGCGTCAAGCCATGATGGGCGTGGCCGAAATCGAACCACAATCCCTTGTGGCGCGGTACCGGACCAATCACCGGTCGCATGTCTGGTAGGCATGGGCGCAGACCAAGCCATGGCGTGCTGTCCACCGGCTCTCCAAGCTGCGGCACCAGACGCCGCGCAATCTTCTCCGTCTTTCCAAGCTGGATACGATTGGCCGCAGCCGAGGGCGAAGCGAATTCGATGCCGGTGGTCAGCCGTACACCCTGCACCATCGGCGCCAAAACGTAACCGGCTTCCTCATCCACCACTGTATGGCCCAGTCGCGTATTGTTGCGCATTGCGAAATGCAGGTGATGGCCGCGTTTGATGCCCAGCGGAATGGGATAGCCGAAGCGGTGGAAAATGAGCCCCGACTGAGGCCCAAGCGCCACGACAACCTCACGCGCCTTAACCGGCCCTTCCCGCGTCGTCACCTGCCAGTTGTCGCCATTCTGCGCCAGCGTTGACGCGTCGCCATGTACAAATCTGCCGCCGCGATTGATGAATAGATCGGCGTAGGCCCGCACAAGTCCAGCCGGATTGACCACCGATTTGGGATCGAGCCAGTGAATGGCACCCGCAACCTCGCCCAGAGCGGTTTCGCGTGCGCGCAAGGCTCCGGCATCCAGAATGTCATAGGCCAGATTGAAGCGCTGTAAATTGGGCAGACGACGCACCGCGGCATCAAAACCGGACTGGTTGCGGTAAACCTGCATCCAGCCCTGTTTGCGAATGAGCTTTTCGCAGCCCGCCTCCGCAATCAGAGCATCATGCTCATGCACGCTTGCTTCGATCAGCGGCAGCATGGCCTGTGCGGCAATCTCCAGACGTTCCGGCGACGATTCCCGCCAGTAACGGTAAAGCCAGCGCGCCATCCGCGGAACATAAAGCGGAGAATAGCGCACATCGGTACGGCGATTGGTGGCGTAGCGCAGAAGCTTCCCAAAACCCTGCGGAAAGGAATAGGGAATGACGCTGGAGCGTTCGATCAGGCCGGCATTGCCGAAACTCGTTCCCTGCCCCGGCTCTGCCTTGTCGATCAGACAGACGGAACGTCCGCGCGCCTGCAAATGAAGCGCAGCCGAAACGCCGACAATGCCAGCGCCTAGAACGATAATATCCTGATTTTGCATCGGTATTTCCGGCATTCTCATTACAATACGCGCCAGCGTTTAGCTGGCGCGTTTCTGCTTGCAGCAAAGTCTGCTGCTGGTCGGGATCAATAAATGTCGAAGTCGAAATATTTCTTCACGATGGTGGCATAGGTGCCGTCATCGCGGATTTTCTTGATCGCGGCATTCAGCTGTTCGCGCAGATCGTTGTCTTCCTGCCGGACGGCAATACCGGCTGCGGTCTGCGTTCCCGGCACGTCTCCGAGAAGCTTGCAGCAATCAGCGCCATCAGCCTTAAGCCAATCCACGAGCGGGAACTTGTCCGACACGACGGCATCCAGACGACCGCTCTTGAGATCGGCATTGGCTTCGTCGGCGGTCGGGTAAAGTTTGGCTTCGGCACCACCCTTTGCATAAACGTCTTCGGCATAGGTTGCCTGCGTCGTGGAAGCCTGCGCACCGATGGTCTTGCCCTTCAACGCTTCAACGTCAACCGAAGTGATCGCGCTGTCCTTCGGAACGGCAACCGCGAGCGGCGTGGAATAATATTTGTCCGTGAATGCGACCTGCTTCTTGCGCTCTTCGGTGATGCTCATGGAAGCGAGAACAGCGTCGAACTTGTTCGACTTCAGGCCTGGGATCATGCCGTCCCAGTCATTGGCGACAATCGTGCACTTGGCTTGCATGGCAGCGCAGAGCGCTTTTCCAATTTCAACGTCCATCCCCTGAAGGGAGCCGTCAGCAGCAACGAAGTTGAAGGGCGGATAAGCGCCTTCCGTCGCGATGCGAATTTCCTTCCATTCCTTTGCCTGCGCCGGAATAACGGCGGCCACAGTGGAAAGGCCAGCAAAAAGGCCCGCGGCAAGGATAGATTTCAGCATGATGGTTTCCCCTTAAATGCTTATTTTTGTTGACTGCTTTTTAGTTCGTCCGACAGAAATTCGCTGTTTAGTGCAGCGCGCGAACCTCATCGGCTTCAGTTTGACTGAAGCACCGGATGCCGCCAACATCAAGTAGGCTTTTGGCGGCATCCGATGATATTTTAAGATCAATAGATGTCGAAATCGAAGTACTTCTTGCGGATCGTGTCGTAGGTGCCGTTTTCGCGGATCTTCTTGATCGCGGCATTGAACTGCTCGCGCAGATCGTCATCGCCCTTGCGCAGCGCCACGGCGATTTTGGTTTCGGAACCCGGAATGTCGCCGAGGAACTTGCAGCAATCCGCGCCCTGCTTCTTCAGCCAGTCGGCAGCGAGGAACTTGTCGGCTGCAATCGCATCGACGCGACCGCTTTCCAGATCGGCATTGGCTTCGTCGGCGGTCGGATAGAGCTTCACGTCAGCGCCAGCCTTGCCATAAACGTCATCGGCATAATTGCCCTGCGTGGTGCCAGCCTGTGCGCCGATGGTCTTGCCATCAAATGCCGACGGTTCAAGCGAAGTGAGGTCCGTATCCTTGGGCACGACGACTGCAAGCGGCGTCGTGTAATAGCGCTCGGTAAAGGCAACCTGCTGTTCGCGTTCCGGCGTGATGGCCATCGATGCGATCACTGCGTCGAACTTGTTGGCCTGCAGGCCGGGGATCATGCCATCCCAATCATTGGCGACGACCGTGCACTTGGCTTCCATGGCTTCGCACAGAGCATTGGCGATATCGAGATCGAAGCCAACGAGCTTGCCTTCTGGCGACATGTAATTGAACGGAGGATATGCGCCCTCGCTGGCGATACGGATTTCCTTCCATTCCTTGGCCTGAACGGGCAAGGCGAGAACGACAGTGGCCAGACCGGCCAGCAAAACTGATTTCAACATGATTTCCCTGTTTCATAGTCCTGTGCAATTCCGGCTGTTGACCGGAGTGCCGTTGCATGAGGCGAGAGTTCGCCCGTTTCTCAAAGCCCCGGTGGCAAGCCCCCTTGGCCAAAAGCACGAAAGGGCTCACTGCGCTGGCACGCAGTGAGCCCAAGTTCATCAGCCCAGAAAAATCAGGCAACCAGACGCGTGGAATGGTCGTCCTGTGCATAGGCCTTGCCGAAGCGGTTCGCGAGGAATGCTTCCAGCGTGATGTCTTCCTGACGAATGAAGCCTTTCTGCGGCAGGTCGCCCTTAGCCAGCATGTCGAGCACCGCGCAAATGGCCGAAGCCGTGGTGATCTGGATGCCGGAACGGACGATCTTGCCAACCTGCGCAGCATAAACCTTGTTTGCGTAGGTTTCTTGAACCAGACGGCCATTCTTGGTGCCGGAAACGGTCACGAAGATCACGACAACGTCCTGAAGCGTAGTCGGTAGCGCGTTTTCGAAGATGTCCTTCAGAACTTCGCGGCGATGACGCAGGCCGAGATCGTTCAGAAGCGCCTTCATGAGCGCAACGTGGCCCGGATAGCGAATGGTGCGGTAGTTGAGGGTGCGCACCTTGCCTTCCAGTGTTTCGCACAGCGTGCCGAGACCGCCAGACGTGTTGAACGCTTCATAGGTCACGCCGTCGAGCGAGAATTCTTCACGTTCTTCCAGCGCGGGAACTTCCGACAGTTCGCCGTCCACGATGGCTTCGCAAGGCTCGATATATTCGTTGATGACGCCGTCGGTGCTCCAGGTCAGGTTGTAGTTGAGCGCATTGGACGGATATTGCGGCAGAGCGCCGACGCGCATGCGAACGCTATCGAGCTTGTCGAAACGCTTGGCCAGATCATAAGCGACGATGGAGATGAAGCCGGGGGCAAGGCCACACTGCGGGATGAAAGCCGTCTTGGCTTCTTGCGCGAGTTCCTTCACGCGGCGCGTGCTGGCAACGTCTTCGGTCAGATCGAGATAGTGAACGCCTGCCTTGGCAGCGGCTTCGGCGATGCGGGTGGTCAGGTGGAACGGAGCGGCACTCAGCACGGCAAACTTGCCGGTAAGGGCAGCTTCAAGCGCCTTGGCGTCTTCGATATCGAGCGCCTGCGTCTTGACCGAAGCGCCGGATTCCAGCGCGTCGAGCTGTGCCTGCGAACGATCGACGACGGTGACGTCATACTCACCTGTGGAAGCCAGAAGATCGGCAATGGTTGCACCGATTTTACCTGCGCCGACGACAACGATCTGTTTCATTTTGTTTTCCCCTTGGCCTTTCTGGTCCCACTGGAATGCAATTCGATATGCAAGAATCGCATAGTCTTATGCAAAAAGAAGCGTATGAACCGACGATCTGACGTTGTTTATTTGCACATTATGCCGTAATAATTATGCATTATGCCGACAAATGCAGACCTGAACCTCATCGCCCTCCTTCGTGAAAACGCGCGCGCTTCCACAGCCGAGCTCGCCCGGCGCCTGGGCGTCTCGCGAACAACTGTGCAAAGCCGCATCGAAAAGCTGGAAAAGCAGGGCGTCATCGAGGGCTATACCGTTCGAATCGCACCGGAATTCGAGCGCGATCTGGTGCGCGCCCATGTGCTAGTGACAGCACTGCCCAAACTAGCGCCAAAGGTTGAAACCGCGCTGCGCGGCATGATGACGGTCAGAACGCTCCATTCCGTCAGCGGTCATTTCGACATGATTGTCGTGGTTGAAGCGCCCTCTATTCAGGAACTGGACGCAGTTCTCGACAGGATCGGCGCGCTGGAAGGCGTGGAACGCACCATGTCGTCCATTGTGCTTTCCACGCGCATCGACCGATAAGCGCATAGCCTTCGAGCGTCAGTCCTTCGAACTGCCTTCCCAGCCCGCATAGAAAACGCCGTTCTGCTTTTCCATGAAAGCAGTGACTGCCTCGATTTCATCCGGCTCGATGGATGTGCTGACCAGGGTTGCCAGTATCTCCACGGTTTTCGGGTTGCGATCAGTGATCTCCACGTCGCTGACGGGATATTTCGCGTCTTCCAGCCGTTCGACCAGCAATTCGCGCAGTTCCTCCATCCCGTCATGAGAAGCGATGACGCGCACTTCGTAAGTTTGCTCCAAGGCGCGTTCATGGATCGGGATGCGGCTGATGAGATTGACGAGGTGCCGCAGAAGCGTGTTGCCGAACAGGATAAAAACCGTGAGCAACGCAGCTTCGGCAACCATGTCGGTTCCCGCAAATGCGCCCACTGCTGCCGAGCACCAGAGCGTCGCGGCAGTGTTGAGGCCGCGCACATTCATGCCCTCTTTCATGATGACGCCTGCGCCGAGAAAGCCGATACCCGAAATGACATAGGCAATCACACGCGTGGACTCCGGTGCCCCGGCAATACGTACCGCAAGGTCGACGAAAGCGGCAGCGCCGAGCGCCACCAGAGCGTTGGTGCGCAGTCCGGCTGTTCGCTGCCGATACTGGCGTTCCGCGCCGATCAGCGTGCCGAAAATGAATGCTGCGGTCAGGCTGACGACCGTATCCAGAAAAGGAAAAAGATCAAATGTCTTTAAAAACTGCATGGCAAAAAGTCCTTATTTGCCGGGCATATAATACAGTTTCTTGAAACGAATATGACGGCGCATCGGGGTACGCCGTCATAGAATTAAAACAGCTGTTTTGACTGTTAGTACAAAAGACGCGCGCGAATGGTGCCGGGAATTTCGCGCATGGCGTTCAGAATGTCGTCGCTGGCTTCGCCGACGCCATCGGCTTCCATCACGAGATAGCCCACTTCGCCATCCGTCTGCAGAAACTGGCTGGCGATGTTGATGCCATGCGTGGAGAAAATGTTCATCAGGCTGTTGAGGATGCCCGGACGGTTTTCATGCACATGCATGAAGCGCGTGCCGGTCGGGCGCGGCGGAAGCTGAACCTGCGGGAAGTTCACGGCGCCCAGCGTCGAGCCAACATCGGAATATTCGATCAGCTTGCGCGTCACTTCGATGCCGATGCGCTCCTGCGCTTCTTCCGTCGAACCGCCAATATGCGGCGTCAGAATGACATTCTCGATGCCCTGAATCGGTGAAACGAACTTGTCGTTGTTGGAAGCAGGCTCGACCGGGAAAACGTCGATTGCCGCACCGGCAAGATGGCCTTCCTGAAGAACTTTTGCCAGCGCATCCAGATCGACAACCGTGCCACGCGCATTGTTGATGAGGAAGGCGCCCTTCTTCATCTTGCGCAGTCGTGCTTCGGTGATGAGCTTCGACGTGGACTTGTTCGACGGTACATGCAGGCTGACGACATCGGAAATCTTCAGCAATTCGTCGAGTGTCGCCGTTGGCTTCACATTGCCATATTGCAGCTTGTCGGATGTGTCGTAGTAGCGAACGGTCATGCCGAGGCTTTCGGCCAGATTGCCGACCTGCGAGCCAATATTGCCGTATCCGATAATGCCGAGCGTCTTGCCGCGCACTTCGCGGCTGCCGGTCGCAGTCTTATCCCAGCCGCCGGCATGAGCCGATACCGACCGCGGGAAAATGCGACGCATCAGCATGATGATCTCGCCGATCACCAGTTCTGCAACCGAGCGCGTATTGGAAAACGGCGCGTTGAAAACCGGGATGCCGCGCTTGCGGGCCGCTTTCAGATCGACCTGATTGGTGCCAACGGAAAAGCAGCCGACAGCAACCAGACGGTTCGCTGCGGCGAAGATTTCTTCGGTCAGCTGCGTGCGCGAGCGGATACCGATGATATGCGCATGCGAAATCGCTTCAATCAGATCGGCTTTGTCCAGCGCCTTGGGCAGATGCGTGACATTCGTGTAGCCGGAGGATTTGAAGTATTCAACGGCAGTCGGATTGATGCCTTCGAGAAGAAGAACATTGATGCGATCACGGGCGAAAGAAAGACGTTCGGTCATTGTCAGGGTTTCCAGGCTGGAACAGCAAACGGTCGGATTACGACATGAATGAAGCCAAATCTGTCGTCAATACGATATTTTCGGATATGTCAGCTGCTTGCGCGGTGGGAGGCCGCCAGTTCTTGTTGCGCGGGTGCTTTAACACCGGAGAACCGCCGGGTACAGATATTAACGCTTTCATTCGCAAAAAAGTTGGAGCAGATGCGCTTGCACCCGCTGGCCTTTATTGGGAAGGCTCGATTTTTCTGAATGTGCCGGGGCTTTGCCCGATCCATTTTTGAAAGGCGCGATAGAATGCGCTGGGCTCGCTATAGCCGAGTTCGGCAGCCACTTCCGCAACGGTCAGCCTGTCCTCCTGCAACAGTTGCTGCGCTGTTACGAAGCGCAACTCGTCCTTGATCGTTCCAAAGCTTTGCCCTTCGGCCTTCAGCCTGCGTCGCAGCGTCGGGGCGGACATTTTCAGCTGTACGGCGATATCTTTGAATGAAGGCCATTCCTGCGCAGGCATCTGACTCAGATGTGTGCGAACCCGTGAGGAAATATCGTGATCGTGGCGATAGCGGATCAGGATATTGGCCGGAGCCTCACGCAGAAAATTTTCGAGCGCCACATCGCTGCGAATTATCGGCAAAGCGAGATAGGATGAATCGAAAACCAGTCGTGTTGCGGGCTGATCGAACAGCACCGGCGCGCCGAAGAATTTTCGATAATCCTGCCGGTCCACGGGTGCCGGACAGGCGAAATCGAGTGTTCGCAACGGGATGCGCCTCCCCACGAGCCAGCAGGCCACGCCCATCAGGATCAGCCAATAGGCGCGATAGGCAAAGGCCGGACGCGGCGAGCCTGCATCCGTCAGCACCACATGCGCCATGCCGTCTCGGATGCGCAATTCGCCACGCGGATCGTCCAGCACGACATTCAAAAACTGTAGGGCACGACGCAAGGCACGCTCCAGAGTGCCCGCATGCAAGACGGCGTGACAGAGAAGATTGAAACTGCCGGGCCGCATCGGCCGGGCTGCAAGACCGAAGAACTCATCGTCTATCGTCTCGGCAATCAGCCACCACAGGCGACCGTATTGGATATTCGTGACCGGCTCGGTCAGTCTATCCGGCAGGCCGACTGCCGCCATCAATGGCGCGGTATCGATGCCACGCTGGCGCACGCTTTCCAAAGCATCTTCAACGAAGCCGGGTGTGATATTATGGCGTTCCATGGACTGAACTCTATTGCAAAAACGATCATCAATTAAGACCTCTAATGTCATTGTTTGCAATGATTGAGGGATTAACCTCTTCCTCGCAGCGTTTCTAGAGGAGCTTGGCGCTGCAGTGACTAGTCTGGGAGGAATACCGGAATGACTGAAGCGTCTGCTTTCACGCAGCGTGTGCGTTATGATGATGCCGTGGCAAAGTTTGAACTCGATCATGCCATCACACAGCTTGCGGGCCATCCCGACACCGGCCTCAATGCCTGCGTGGAATGCTGCGACCGTTATGTCGGCGAAAACCGGGTAGCGCTGCGCGCCATTTCCGCCGACGGCCAGCTGACAGAACTCACCTTTGAAGAATTGCGCGATCTTTCCGCAAAAGTCGGCGACGTGCTGAAGAATGCAGGCGTCAGTGCGGGCGATGTCGTTGCTGGCCTCCTGCCCCGCACACCGGAACTTGTTGCAACCATTCTCGGTGCCTGGCGTATCGGCGCTATATATCAGCCGCTCTTCACCGCTTTCGGTCCAAAGGCCATCGAACACCGCCTCAAGACAAGCGATGCAAAACTGGTCGTGACCAATCTTGCCAATCGCAGCAAGCTTGACGAAGTCGAAAATTGCCCGCAGGTCGCAACGATACTTGCGCCCGACGAAACCGCACCTGCCGGTGATATCGATTTCCGCGCAGCGCTCGCCGCTGCCTCCACCGATTGTCCGCCTGTCATGCGCAAGGGTGATGATCTTTTCATGATGATGTCCACCTCCGGCACGGCTGGCCTGCCAAAAGGCGTGCCGGTTCCGCTTTTCGCGCTTCTCGCCTTTGGCGCCTATATGCGTGAAGCCGTGGGCCTGCGTTCCGACGACATTTTCTGGAATATTGCCGATCCCGGCTGGGCCTATGGACTTTACTATGCCGTCACGGGCCCACTGCAACTGGGCATCGCCACCACGCTTTACGAAGGCGGTTTCAACGCCGAAAGCACCTACGACATTATCGAACGTCTGGGCGTCACCAGTCTGGCCGGTTCGCCAACCGCCTTTCGCCTGCTGATGGCGGCGGGCCCGGAAGCAGCGGCCCGGATCAAGGGACGTCTGCGCGTGGTTTCCAGTGCGGGCGAGCCACTCAATCCGGAAGTGATCCGCTGGTTCGACGCCAATCTCGGCGCGCCGATCCACGACCATTACGGACAGACGGAACTCGGCATGGTGGTCAACAATCACCACGGTCTTGAACATGCCGTGCGTCAGGGTTCGGCGGGCTATGCCATGCCGGGCTATCGCGTCGCGGTTCTGGATGAGGCCGGAAATGAACTCGGCCCGAACCAGCCGGGTGTTCTCGCCATCGATATCGCAAAATCGCCACTGCTCTGGTTTTTCGGTTATTACAAGCAGGAAACACCAGCCATTGCAGGCGGCTATTACCGCACCGGCGATACGGTGGAATTCGAAGACGACGGTTCCGTCAGCTTCATTGGTCGTGCCGATGATGTCATCACCTCATCCGGCTATCGCATCGGACCGTTCGACGTGGAAAGCGCCCTGCTGGAACATCCGGCGGTCAATGAGGCGGCGGTCGTCGGCGTTCCTGATCCGCAACGCACCGAAATCGTCAAGGCATTCGTCATTCTGGCACCCGGACAGGAAGGCACGCCCGCGCTTGCCGAAGAACTGGCGCAACATGTGAAGAAACGGCTTTCCGCCCATGCCTATCCGCGCGAGATCGATTTCGTCAGCGAGCTGCCGAAAACGCCAAGCGGAAAAATCCAGCGCTTTCTGCTGCGCAAGGCAGAAATCGACAAACAGCAACAGACAACAGCCTGAGGTACAATTATGCAGATTCAAGATCGGGTATTTCTGATCACCGGCGCGGGCTCAGGTCTCGGCGCAGCTGTGGCCAGGATGGTTGTCGAAGCTGGCGGCAAGGTAGCCCTTCTGGATGTCAACACGGAAGCGGGTGAAGCGGCGGCGAAAGCGCTTGGTGCAGCCGCTATGTTCCAGCGCACCGACGTGACCAGCGAGGCAGATGGACAAGCTGCCATTGCTGCCGCGCTCAAGGCTTTTGGCCGTATCGATGCGCTCGTCAATTGCGCAGGCATTGCGCCGGGCGAAAAGGTGCTAGGCCGCGAAGGTCCACACAAATTCGACAGTTTTGCGCGCACCATTTCGATCAATCTGATCGGAACCTTCAACATGCTGCGGCTGGTAGCCGAAGCCATGGCAAAGAATGAACCGGGCGATGGCGGCGAACGCGGATTGATCATCAACACCGCCTCGGTTGCCGCCTTTGACGGCCAGATCGGACAGGCCGCCTACTCCGCCTCGAAGGGCGGCGTTGCGGCCATGACCTTGCCTGTCGCGCGTGAACTGGCGCGCCACGGCATTCGCGTCATGACGATTGCCCCCGGCATTTTCGAGACACCGATGATGGCAGGCATGCCGCAGGACGTGCAGGACGCGCTCGGCGCATCGGTGCCGTTCCCGTCGCGGCTTGGACGCCCGGCGGAATATGCAGCGCTCGTGCGCCACATTGCGGAAAACCAGATGCTCAACGGCGAAGTCATCCGTCTCGACGGTGCGCTGCGCATGGCTGCGAAATAAATTCATCATCAGGAAGCGAGGAATAATCATGTCCCACAGCGATCCTATTGTCATTGTCGGCGCAACCCGCACCCCCATGGGCGGCTTTCAGGGCGACTTTTCCGGCGCGCAGGCGACCGATCTCGGCGCGGCAGCAATCAGCGGCGCGCTGGCCGGTGCGGGTCTGGCACCAGAAGCTGTCGAAGAAGTTTTGATGGGCTGTGTCCTGCCTGCCGGTCAGGGACAGGCCCCGGCCCGTCAGGCTTCGATCAAGGCCGGTCTGCCCGTTTCGACCGGGGCCACGACCGTCAACAAAATGTGCGGTTCGGGCATGAAAGCCACCATGCTGGCGCATGATCTTCTGCTGGCCGGTTCGGCAAATGTGATCGTTTCGGGCGGTATGGAAAGCATGACCAACTCGCCCTACCTGCTGCCCAAGGCGCGTGGCGGCTATCGCATGGGCCACGGCCAGATTCTGGATCATATGTTCCTCGACGGTCTTGAGGATGCCTATGACAAGGGCCGCCTGATGGGCACTTTTGCGGAAGATTGCGCGGAAGCCTACCAGTTCACCCGTGAGGCGCAGGACGAATTCGCCATTGCCTCGCTGACCCGCGCCCAAAAGGCCATCAAGGACGGTCTGTTCGCGGCAGAGATCACGCCCGTCACGGTGAAGTCCGGGCGCGCCGAGGTGCAGGTCTCGATTGACGAACAGCCCGGCAAGGCGAAGCTCGACAAAATCCCCTCGCTGCGCCCTGCATTCCGCGATGGCGGCACAG
This sequence comes from Ochrobactrum teleogrylli, assembly GCF_006376685.1. Classification (GTDB taxonomy): domain Bacteria; phylum Pseudomonadota; class Alphaproteobacteria; order Rhizobiales; family Rhizobiaceae; genus Brucella; species Brucella teleogrylli. The sequence continues at coordinate 597,675 of NZ_VEWL01000001.1, forward strand.
TAACGGCGGCCAATTCCTCGTCGATTTCCGATGGCGCTGCGGCGCTCGTCCTGATGCGCGCATCGGAAGCGGAGAAGCGCGGCTTGACCCCGCGCGCGGTACTGGTTGGTCATGCGACCTATGCCGACAAGCCGAACCTTTTCGCGACCGCGCCTATCGGCGCAATCAGCAAGCTTTCGGAAAAGATCGGCTGGAACCTCAAGGATGTCGATCTGTTCGAGATCAATGAGGCTTTCGCTGTCGTCACCATGGCGGCCATGCGCGATCTCGACCTGCCGCATGATAAAGTCAACATTCATGGCGGCGCTTGCGCGCTCGGCCACCCGATCGGCGCTTCCGGCGCGCGCATTCTGGTGACGCTGCTCGCCGCACTTGAAACGCATGGCCTAAAACGCGGCGTGGCTGGTATCTGCCTCGGCGGCGGCGAAGCCACCTCAATCGGCATTGAAAGGATCGTGTGATGCTTCTGACCGATACGCAGGAGCAGATCCGCGACGCCGTCCGCGATTTCGCGCAGGAGCGTCTTGCGCCGGGCGCGGCAAAGCGTGACCGGGAACATGCTTTCCCGCGCACAGAACTTTCCGAGATGGGCGAGCTTGGCTTTCTCGGCATGCTTGTGCCGGAAGAATGGGGCGGCTCCGACCTCGGCATGGTGGCCTATGCGCTGGCTCTGGAAGAAATCGCCGCAGGCGACGGCGCCTGCTCCACCATCGTTTCCGTGCACTCATCGGTCGGTTGCGCGCCGATCCTGCGTTTCGGCACAGAAGATCAAAAGCGCCGTTTTCTACCCAAAATGGCATCGGGTGAATGGATTGGCGGCTTTGCTTTGACTGAACCGCAGGCTGGTTCCGATGCGTCGGCGCTGAAAACCCGCGCCCGGCTTGATGGCGATCATTATGTGATCGACGGCTCCAAGCAATTCATCACGTCCGGCAAGAATGGCAGTGTGGTGATTGTCTTTGCGGTTACCGACCCGGCTGCGGGCAAGAAGGGCATTTCGGCCTTTATCGTGCCGACCGACACACCAGGCTACGAGGTCATGACGGTCGAACACAAGCTCGGCCAGCATTCATCCGATACCTGCGCGCTGGCTTTCACCAATATGCGCGTGCCAGTGGAAAACCGGCTGGGCGCGGAAGGCGAAGGCTATAAAATAGCGCTTGCCAATCTTGAAGGCGGACGCATCGGCATTGCCGCGCAGGCCGTGGGCATGGCGCGCGCCGCTTTCGAAGGAGCCCGCGACTATGCCAAAGAGCGCATCACCTTCGGCAAGCCGATTGCCGAACATCAGGCCGTCGCCTTCCGTATTGCCGATATGGCGACGAAGATTGAAACAGCCCGCCAGATGGTCCTGCACGCCGCAGCCTTGCGCGAGGCGGGCAAACCCTGCCTGACGGAAGCCTCGATGGCCAAGCTCGTGGCGTCGGAAATGGCAGAGGAAGTCTGTTCCGCCGCCATCCAGATTCACGGCGGCTATGGCTACCTTGCCGATTATCCGGTTGAGCGCATCTATCGCGATGTGCGCGTCTGCCAGATTTATGAAGGCACGAGCGAAGTTCAGCGACTGGTGATTGCTCGCGGACTTTAAGCCTTCCCAAAACGGTCGTGGATGACCATGCCTGCCGCCATGGCGGCCACGAATAACCAGACCTGCGGCAAGCCGATAGACAAGGCTGCGACCGCAGGTCCCGGGCAGAAGCCGGCCAGTCCCCAGCCTAGACCGAACAGCGCCGAGCCAAACAGCAGAGGCCGGTCGATCTGGGTCTTTTCGGGGAGGTGAAAGCTGTCATCCAGCACCGGCTTTGCCAGCTTACGCTGTAGCATTACGCCCGGGATGGCGACCAGAAGAGCGCCACCGAGCACGAATGCAAGGCTGGGATCCCAGTGACCGCTTGCGATATTCAAAAAGCCCTGCACGCGTGACGGGTCGATCATGCCTGAAAGCGACAATCCGAACCCGAATAGCGCGCCTGCGAAAAGCGCTGCCGCGAGCCGGTAATAAGCGAACCTTTTCATAGCAGAACTCCCGTGAGGGTCGCCGCCGCGACACCAGTTATCAGGAAGGTGATTGTCGCAGCGATGGAACGTTTGGAAAAGCGGGCCATGCCGAGGATACCGTGGCCAGATGTGCAGCCCGAGCCCATGCGCGTTCCAATGCCGACCAGAAGACCGGCGACGACGATAATCGGCCAGGAAGCCGAAATGGTTGTTACCGGGAAGCTCCCGAAAAGCGCGGCGTAGACCACGGGGCCGAGAATGAGGCCAAGAACGAAAGCTGCATTGAGCGCGGCCTGACTTCCGTTCAGCAATCTGCCGACGATACCGCTGATACCGGCAATGCGACCATTGAAAATCAGAAGAAAAATCGCCGCTGCACCGAGAATCATGCCGCCTGCCAGCGACTGGAGATAGATCATCATGACAAATCTCCCTTAGGCGCCTCATGACAGAAGATGCCATACAGCGCCTCGATGAGCTGCGCGGCCTTGGTTTCCGTCAGGCGATAGAAAATCTGCTTGGCTTCCCGCCGGGTCTCGACGATGCCGGATTCACGCAGCACGCCGAGTTGCTGCGACAGGGTCGGCTGACGAATGCCAAGCCCATGTTCCAATTCACCAACCGAATATTCTTTTTCCGCCAGCGCACAGGCCAGCATCAGACGGGCCGGATGCGACAGGGTGCGCAGCAATTCGGCCACTTCGCCCGCACGATTTTCCATCTGCTGGCGCGACATGACGGCATTGGTGCCCGTAACACTATCCATGAGGCAACTCCAAATTCAATATACGCTTACATATAATATATATTGATAAAATCAAGGGTCATGCTGGAGTTGCGCAGATACAGAAATCACCGCCATCCTGACGAATGGCGGTGATGAGTTTGGTTAACCGAGGAATTCCTGCACAGCCGTCAGCTCGGTCTGGCGCAGTTCATGACCGCCCGGATGCCAGACAAGATCGACGTCGGCCTTCTGGCTTTCAAAGTAGTGCGCGAGCGCCTCCGTGAAATCCGGCGGGCAGATCGGGTCCATTCGGCCAGCCGTCATCAGGATTTTCACGCCTTCCAACCCCGGATTATTCGCTGGTTTGAACGGGATAAGCGGATGCAGAAGCACTGCCTTGTCAAATATCCTGCCTTTCTCGATCAGCAGATTGGCCATGATATTGGCCCCGTTGGAATAACCCAAAGCGATCACTTCCGACGGCTGATACTCTTCGACCAGAGCGGCGATAAACGCAGCCATTTTGTCCGTGGCGCGGGCAAGGTCTGGCATGTCATAGACACCCTCACCCGTTCGGCGGAAGAAGCGGGCCGCACCAAATTCCGACACGTCGCCGCGCGGGGAAACAATGGTCGCCTCCGGCAAAAGCTGTTCGGCCAAACCGAAGAACTGATTTTCATCGCCGCCGGTGCCGTGAAAGACAATGAACAGCGGCGCGCCGACCGCACCGGCCTTCAGCCGGTGCACGTAGGTCTGAATGGTCATAATCTGTCTCCTGCTCGCGCTTAAATCTTGTCGAGATGTTCTTCGAGATAAGCACGAAGATGCTGGTGCTGCGACGGCAGCTTCAGAGCTTCGCCCAAATGCGCGGTGTCTTCGTCGCGATCAAAGCCGGGTTCGTTTGTTGCGACTTCGAACAGAACACCACCCGGTGTCCGGAAGTAGATCGCCCAGAAATAATCGCGGTCGATCACTGGCGTGACATTATAGCCGGTATCCATCAGGGCCTTGCGAACTTCGAGCTGCTTTTCGCGGTTTTCGACCGCAAAGGCGACGTGGTGCACCGAACCTGCTCCCTGCTGGTTACGGCCGACAGAAGGCAAGGTCTGAAGATCGATCACACCAGCTCCGTTGCCTTCCGGCATGATAAGGCGAGTGATGCCATCCTTCGCGTCCAGTTTCTGATAGCCCATATAGTTGAGCAGTTCCGAAGTCGCGCCCTCGTCACGCAAGCGCATCGAAACCGAATGAAAGCCGCGAATGGCGTGATCGGCATCGATGCCTTCATGCGCCCAAGGCTCACGCGGATCGTCCTTCACTTCCACCAGAGCGAAACTGTCGCCATCGGGGCCGCGGAAGAAGACGCGCTTTTCGCCAAAAGCTTCATCTTCCGATTCGACAGTGACGGCGGATTGCGCGAAGCGATCCTTCCAGAAACCGAGCGAGCCTTGCGGGACTGCAAAAACGGTTGTTCCCACCTCGCCCGTACCATCGCGACCGCGCTGAATGCCGGGAAAGGGGAAATAGGTCATGACGGTGCCCGGCGTGCCGACTTCATCGCCATAATAGAGGTGATAAACGCTCGGATCATCGAAGTTCACGGTCTTCTTGACGCGGCGTAATCCCAGCACATCTGTGAAGAACTTGTTGTTCGAACTGGCATCTGCTGCCAACGACGTAACGTGGTGGAGGCCTTTGATCTGATTAAGCATGGCGATCTCTCCTGTTGTGTTGCAGCAAGATATAATGATCGGAATGCATCTGGATATATTGACAATCATACACAGATTGTCTCCAGATCGAATACAATTAGCTATCCCTGCCAATAGGTGCTGGACTGAGGCCCCCTACAAAGTTTAGCTAACCTTTATCGCAATGACAAAGAAAGGCCTCCCATGGCGTCCGGCTTGTTTGCACTTCTCGATGACGTGGCAGCAATCGCAAAAATGGCGGCGGCCTCTTTGGATGATGTGGCAGGACAAACCGCGAAGGCCAGCGCCAAGGCGGCAGGTATTGTGATTGATGATACGGCGGTGACGCCGAAATATGTCGTTGGTCTGAAGCCGGAACGGGAATTGCCGGTCATCTGGAAAATCACCAAGGGTTCGCTGCGCAACAAGCTGATCTTTCTGCTGCCGCTGGCGCTGATCTTCAGCTATTTCGCGCCCGGTCTCATCATGCCGCTTCTGATGATCGGCGGCGCCTATCTCGCATTTGAGGGCACGGAAAAGCTGGTCGAGTTTTTCGTGCCGCATAAGGATGAGGAACAAGCGGAAACAAAGGCCACCACCGCGAAGGAAATTGAAGCGACAACTGTGAGCGGGGCCATCCGAACCGACTTCATCCTGTCAGCGGAGATCATGGCACTCACGCTTGCCGGTCTGCCGCCTTCGAATGTCTATACGCAGGCGGCGATCCTTGTTTGTGTCGCCGTCCTGATCACCTTCGCCGTTTATGGCGTTGTCGGCTTTATCGTCAAGCTCGATGACATGGGTGTCGCGCTTGCCCGCAATGCCCATACCGGTTTTGGTAAGCGGTTCGGCAAGGGTCTGGTTGCGGGTATGCCCGTCGTGCTCAAGGTGCTCAGCACCGTGGGCACCGTCGCCATGCTCTGGGTTGGCGGCAGCATCATCGTTCACGGTCTGGCATCGATCGGCGTTCACAGCGTCGAGGAATTCATTCACAACATCGTCGCCCATCTGCCGACCGAAGGCAGCAGCTTCGGCGGCGTTCTGGAGTGGATCGCAACGTCTTTCCTGCAAGCAGTGCTCGCCATCCTGATCGGGGCCGTCATTGTCGGCATCGTACATGTCGTCAAGGCGGTTAAATCCAAGGCCTGATCACGCCAGATAGCGCCTAAACCAGGCGATTGTTCTGTCCCAGGCGAGCTTGGCGGCGGCCTCGTCATAGCGTGGGGTGGAATCATTGTGGAAGCCGTGATTGACGCCCGGATAGATATAGGCCTCGTAGGTCTTGCCGTTCTTTTTCAGCGCTTCTTCATAGGCCGGCCAGCCTTCGTTGATACGCGTGTCCAACTCGGCATAATGAAGCAAGATTGGCGCCTTGATGCGCGAAACCTCGTCTTTCGGTGCCTGCCGACCATAAAACGGCACGGCAGCGGCCAGTTCGGGAAAGGCGACTGCTGCCGCATTGGCAACGCCACCGCCATAGCAGAAGCCGGTGATCCCAACCTTGCCGGTGGTCAGATCGCTTTTCATCATGAAATCGACGGCAGCGAAGAAGTCGTTCATCAGCTTGGTTGGGTCGACCTGCTGCTGCAATTCGCGGCCCTTTTCGTCATTGCCGGGATAGCCGCCGACCGATGTAAGACCATCCGGTGCCAATGCGATGAAACCGGCCTTGGCCACACGGCGCGCGACATCCTCGATATAAGGGTTGAGGCCGCGGTTCTCATGCACCACCACGACCGCCGGAACCTTGCCCTGCACCTTCGCAGGACGGACAAGATAGGCGCGTACCTGACCGGTGCCCTCCGGTGATGGATAGGTGATGTATTCGGCCAGAATATCAGGATCGGTAAACTCAACCTGCTGCGCCATGGCGTAATCCGGGCTGAGCGATGCCAATATAGCGGTTGCCGTCATCGTGCCGACGGCGAACTTTGCGGCCCGGTCGAGAAACTGGCGTTTGGTGATCTTGCCATGCGCGTAAAAGTCGTAAAGCTCGAGCAGTTCCTGCGGGAAGTCTTTTGCCGTCAAACGTGTCATGGGCAGCGCTCTCCTCTTTCAAGGAGGTCAGTTTAACACAGGGTGCTTCCGGATAAATGACAGATACCCCACGTGCGAAAGCGCGGGGTATCTTCCCGCTCTCCGTAGGATCAACGGTAGACGATACCGCCATCGGTCAGGATGGCCTGACCGGTGATGTAGTCGGAATCCGGACTCGCCAGGAAAGAGACGAGAGATGCCACATCGTCCGGCGTCTGCGCGCGACCAAGCGCAATGCCGTCGACATATTTCTTATAGGTTTCACCTTTCGGCGCGCCGGTAATCTCGGCGAAACGTTCGTCGATTTCCACCCACATGTCGGTGCCCACGATGCCGGGGCAATAGGCGTTCACGGTAATGCCCGCGCTGGCATATTCCTTGGCTGCGGCCTGCGTCAGCGCACGAACGGCGAATTTTGTGGCGGAATAAACACCGAGCATCGCAAAACCATCATGACCGGCAATGGACGAAGCATTGATGATCTTGCCCTTCTGGTTGCGCGCCTTGAACTTGGCGGCAGCCGCCTGAATGCCCCAGAGCACACCATCGACATTGATGCGGAAAATACGCTCGACCTCTTCCGGCTTCACATCCGCAATCGGCTGAACCTGCGCGATACCGGCATTGTTGACGATCACGTCGAAACCGCCCAGTTCCTTTTCCGCATGGTCGATAGCGGCATAGACATCGTCGCGCTTGCTGACATCGGCTGAGAATGTGGACGCCTTGCGGCCCAAGGCTTCCACCTCTTTTTTGACAGCATTGAGCTTGTCCGCCTTGAGATCGACCAGAGCGATATCGAAACCGTCCTTGGCCAGCCGAAGGGCGATGCCCCGACCGATGCCCTGTGCCGCACCGGTGACGAGCGCAACCTTGGTGTTAGCCGACATGATTCATCCTTTCCTGAGTGATTTGATGAATGGCAATGCAACGCATCCCATAGGCGATATGGAACACGTCCCGGCGCTATCAACCCACGCCAGCGGCTTGATTTCATTGATTGCGATCAAATTCCCTTTATTAGCATCCAGAAAAATAAAAAGCCCGGCAGTGCCGGGCTTTTTTGATCTATATTGATGCCGGGAAGGCCTATCAGATATTGGGTTCGATCTTGCCTTTGGCCTTGCCCTTATCCTTGGCTGTGAGCTTGTCGATATAGGCAAGGAACAGCGCAGACACGACGAAGGCCAGATGTATGATCGTGAACCACATAAGCTGGTTCGACGTATAGGTCGTGGCATTCAGGAATATCTGCAAAAGATGGATCGACGAGATGGCCACAATCGTCGATGCGACCTTGATCTTGAGCGAACCGGCATCAATCGTGCCCAACCAGTGCACCTCGTCGCCCGCCTGATCGAAGCGGCTGACAAAATTTTCATAGCCGGAAATGATCACCATCACCACGAGGCTGGCAATCAGCGCCGCATCGATCAGCCCCAATATTTTCAGGATCGTATCGGTGTCGTTCAGCGACGTGGCCTTGCTGGCGAAATCGAAAAGCTTACCCGCAAAAGATACGGCATAAATGGCCAAGGCAATGGCCAAACCCAGATAGAAAACCACCAACAGCCAACGCGAGGCCAGAATGATGTTCTCAATCATCAACTCAATTCGTTTCATGCAACCACTTCCAGGTTTTCATACCAGACACCTCGTAAAATTTTGCTTCGTTCGCAAGGAAAATGAACCACATTTGGCGTGGAATAATGTGCAAAAGCCAGAATGGTGATGGCAATGGCGAATTTCAATAAGCGCTGCACACAAAGCCTATGTCTTTCGTGCAGATAGCTAAAAGGCAAAGCCGTCCGGCTCACAAAGAAACAGCATTTTCTTATTTAGTGTTATAAATATTGCATCGCTGTGACTTCAAAGCCGCTGGTCTATTCAACACTTTCATAATATAAGGCGCCCCTGATATTTTATTGCCGCCTCGCAATAGGGTGGTGTTAAAAGCGGGAACCTAATGAACATCGAGACGGCCGTGAACGACAAAGCCAGCATCTTCGATCTGGCTCCTATTTCTCTTTGGCTTGAAGACTATAGCGGTCTTCGCAAGCAGTTCGATACATGGCGGTCGGAAGGCATCACTGACCTTAAGACTTTTCTGATGGAAGACACTAGCCGTCTTCGCATCTGCACGAGTCACATCCGGGTTCTCGCGGTTAACCGCAAGACGCTTTCGCTGTTCGAGGCGAAGGATATCGATCACCTCGTCACCAATCTGGAGCGCGTTTTCCGCGACGATATGCTGGAACCGCATATCGACGAGATGGTGCAGCTCTGGAACGGCTCCGACACGTTCTACAGCAACACGATCAACTATTCGCTAGAAGGCCGGCGCATCGATATTCAGCTGAAGGGCCGTATCCTGCCCGGTCACGAACAAAGCTGGGATCGTGTCCTCCTGTCGATTGAGGACGTGACCGCACGCGAGAACGCGATGCGCGAGCAGGATCGCCACAAGCGTCATGCGCAAGGCCTGTTCGAGCATTCGCCGGTTTCGCTGTGGGTTGAGGATTTCAGCCGCATCAAGGAACTGATGGACGATGTGCGCCAGCGCGGCATTGTCGATTTCCGCGTGTTCACCGATGTGCACCCGGAATTTGTGCGCCAGTGCATGAGCGAAATCCGCGTGCTGGAAATCAACAACGAGACGCTGGAGCTTTTCCTCGCACCCGACAAACAGACATTGCTGCAATCCCTGCCGCAGATTCTGCGCGGAGAAATGGAAGCGCATTTCCGTGAGCAGCTGATCGACCTGTGGAATGGCATTCTGTTCCAGCGCCGCGAGGTAATCAACTACGCGCTGGATGGCACCGAACGGCACGTTCTGTTGCAGTTCTCGGTTCTGCCCGGCCATGAAAATGACTGGTCGCTGGTGCAGGTGGCGCTGACGGATATCACAGCGCGCAAGAAGGCTGAAGCCTATCTGGAATATCTCGGCAAGCACGACGTGCTGACCAAGCTGCACAACCGCGCCTTTTATGTGGATGAGCTTAATCGGCTGGAGCGGAAGGGCCACCTGCCCGTTTCTATCATCATCATCGATCTGAATGGCCTGAAGTCGGCCAATGATCTTTGGGGACATGCGTCAGGCGACGGATTGCTGCGCCGTATCGGCGAAGTTCTGAACGAAGCGGTCAAGCTGCCCGGCCATGCCGCGCGGATCGGCGGCGACGAATTTGCAATTGTGCTGCCTTATGTGGATGAGCGCGGCGCGGAAGCCATGGTGGAAGACATCAAGCGGCTGGTTGAAATCAACAATCAGTACTATTCCCAATTGCAGCTCAACCTGTCCATCGGCACGGCAACCACCACGCCGGGAGAAACGCTCGAAGCCGTCGCCAAACGCGCCGATCTCCTGATGTATGAAAACAAGCGCCAGCAATATTCATCCAAGGGCGGTATCTAGGCTCTGCTGAATGCCAGCAAGGATGAGATCGACCCCGGTGAGAAAATCGTCACGGTCATCATGCGCCGATAGTTGACTGGAAATGTCCTGCGTAAACGGGAAGATTGCGGCGTCGAGACGCGACCATTCTTCCGCCATTTCACCCAAGAACTGTTCCCGGTCGAGCTCGAGCCTGCGCGCCATCGTGGCATTGGCCGCATTTTGGCAGGCAACGCCCAGAACGTAGTTCAGAATAGCAGCGACGACCGACCATTCCTTGGCTGGAGCGACGCCCATCCTTCGGATTTGCTGGCCAAAGAGTTCAATGATGCGAACCGAGGGCAATGATCCAGGTGCCTGAGCGAGGACAGATCCGATCCAGGGCCTGTTGTCGATGGCGTCGAAAATAGCGCCAGAAAAATCTCGGATCCCGCAAGACGGAGAGCCTTGGCTAGCCGGACGGGCAATGGGTTCAACGATGGCATCGCAAGCCGCGACCAGCAGAGCGGCCTTGTTCTTGATGTGCCAATAGATCGCGCCGGAGCCGGTATTCAGATGCTTTGCAAGCGCCTGAAACGTTAGCCCGCTTTCTCCGTTCCTATCCAGAAGCTCGACGGCTGCATCGATAATCTGCGCCCTCGTGAGCATATCCTGTCTGCGTCTACCATCTTTTCTCATAGCCCTTCTTGACATGAATGGAATGATATTCCAACTATGGAATAGCATTCCATTCAAGGAGAACAGCCAAATGGATATTGCAATCGTCGGCGGTGGGCTCGGCGGGCTCATGCTCGCACGCGTTCTGTACGTCAACGGGATTACGGCGACGGTCTATGAAGCGGACTCCTCCCACAATGCCCGACCACAGGGCGGCATGCTCGATATCCACGACTTCAACGGCCAGCGCGCGCTCCACGACGCCGGCCTCTATGAGAGGTTTTTGGAACTGGTCCATGCGGGAGGACAACAAACCCGCGTGTTGGACAAGAACGGGTGTGTTCTGATGGATAATCCGGACGACGGCACGGGAGGCCGCCCGGAAGTACAGCGCGGAGAACTGCGTCGCATCTTGCTGAAAGCGCTTCCGCCGGAAACCGTTCGGTGGGGTCACAAGCTTAGAAATGTTGAGCCACTCGGTATGGGACGGCACCAGCTGACCTTCGAGAACGGCTCGAGCGTGGCGACCGATCTTCTCGTTGGCGCTGATGGCGCCTGGTCGAAGGTGCGATCACGCCTGTCGGATGTTAAACCAACCTATTCCGGAACGACTTTCGTGGAGACGTGGCTCTGTGATGTAGACGTTCGCCATCGGGCCACCGCCAAGGCCGTCGGCGGCGGCTCGATGTTTGCTCTCTCACCCGGCAAGGGCATAATGGCGCATCGCGAGCCTGACGGCGTTCTGCATGCCTATGTGGCGCTAAACAAGCCTGAGGACTGGATCGCGCAGATCGACTTTTCCAAGCGCGAAAGCGCGATCGCAACGACTGCCGAGGAATTCGATGGCTGGGCTCCTGAGCTCAAGGCGCTCATCACCGAGAGCGATACGCCGCTGGTTGCGCGTGTCCTTCACACGTTGCCGGAACACTTTAGCTGGAAGAGAGTTCCGGGCGTAACCCTGATCGGGGACGCAGCGCATCTGATGGTGCCGTCTGGCGAGGGCGCCAATCTTGCGATGTTCGACGGCGCAGAACTCGGCAAGGCCATCGCTGAAAGTCAAGGCGATATAGAGGCTGCGCTCACTCAATACGAGGCAGAACTATTCCCCCGAAGCCGGTCGGCTGCGGTGGAGGCAGCAGCGCTTGTGCGGTTGATGTTTGGCGAAGACGCACCACACGGTCTTGTTGACGCATTCGCGGAGGATCGGATGGGAGCGCTTGGGGAAGAGACCAAGCGCACCTGATCGCATCGTCGCAACTGATGTCTAGCGGGAGCTTTAATCGTCGAACGTGATGACGGATTTGCCGCGTGTCAGGTCCGTCACGAGCCGCGACAGGTCATCCTGCGCGGCAATAGGCATTGCGCCGGTTATTTCCACGCCGTTTGCCGTAAAATTCTCCTGCGCAATCGCGACATGATCCACAGCGGTCAGCCGCGCTTTCAACAGCGCGTGGTCGGAAAAATCGCAGGCAAAGGCAAAGCCGATCATCGGGATCACCTCGGTCTTCTCCGCCTGTCGCAGGCAGGTCGCCGCCGTGCCGCCATAGGCGCGCATCAAGCCGCCGCTACCGAGCAGAATGCCGCCGAACCAACGGATCACCACCACCGCAATATTGTCGAGCTGCTGACTGTCAATGGCTTGCAGGATCGGCTTGCCCGCCGTGCCGCTTGGCTCACCGTCGTCGCTGAAACGATAGTTCTGCCCCATACGCCAGGCCCAGCAATTGTGACTGGCCGCAAGGTCCGAATGTTCGCTCAGGAAATCCTTCGCCGCCTGCTCGCTCGCAACCGGCGCGGCAATGGCCAGAAACCGACTTTTCTTGATTTCCTGACTATAGGTTTCAACGCGACTGATCGTGAACATGGCAATCCTGCAACTATGATTTTGCGGCCTATCATGTTCCTGTGTAGATGACGACCCCTTACGCATTGCTCGCCATTGCGCCCACGGCGCGGAGGGTATAAGGCATTTTAGAAATGTGCTGTTTTTTAACAGCCTTGATCTTCCTGCAATGACTTAAGAGGCCTGCCGATGTTCGATTTGATTGTGAGAAACGCTAATCTCCCTGACGGTCGTGAGAAGCAGGACATTCTGGTCAAGGACGGCAAGATTACCGATATCGTTCCATCGAAGGGCGAGCATCAAGCTGCCAAGGAAATCGACGCTTCCAACCGCCTCGTAACGCCGCCTTTTGTCGATCCGCATTTCCATATGGACGCAACGCTGTCGCTTGGCCTGCCGCGTCTCAACCGTTCCGGTACGCTTCTGGAAGGGATCGCGCTCTGGGGTGAACTGAAGCCCATGCTGACCGTTGAAGCCATGGTCGAGCGCGCCTTGCGCTATTGCGATCTGGCCGTCAGCCAGGGCCTGTTGGCCATTCGCAGCCATGTCGATGTCAGCGATCCGCGTCTGCTGACGGCGGAAGCGATGATTGAGGTGCGCGAAAAGGTAAAGCCGTATATAGATTTGCAACTCGTCGCCTTTCCGCAAGATGGCTATTACCGCTCGCCCGGCGCGGTCGATCTGGTCAACCGCTCGCTCGATATGGGCCTCGACATTGTCGGTGGCATCCCGCATTTCGAGCGCACCATGGCCGACGGCGCGGCATCGCTGGAAGAGCTCTGCCGGATTGCCGCCGAGCGTGGCCTGCCGGTCGATATTCATTGCGACGAAACCGATGATCCAATGTCGCGTCATGTGGAAACGCTGGCCGCCCAGACCGTGCGTTTCGGGCTTCAGGGTCGCGTATCGGGCTCGCACCTCACATCCATGCATTCCATGGACAATTACTATGTTTCCAAGCTCATTCCGCTGATTGCGGAAGCGCAGATGAACGCTATTCCGAACCCGCTCATCAATATCACATTGCAAGGACGCGCCGACACCTATCCAAAGCGTCGCGGCATGACCCGCGTGCCGGAACTGATGGCTGCTGGCGTTAATGTCGCCTTCGGTCATGATTGTGTTATGGACCCATGGTACTCGATGGGCTCCGGCGACATGCTGGAAGTGGGGCATATGGCGGTCCATGTGGCGCAGATGACGTCCATCGAAGGCAAAAAACAGGTCTTCGACGCGCTGACCGTCAATTCGGCCAAGGCGCTCGGTCTGGAAGGCTATGGTCTTGAAAAGGGCTGCAATGCAGACTTTGTCGTGTTGCAGGCGCGTGACCCGCTGGAAGCGCTGCGCCTCAAGGCCAACCGCCTGACGGTCGTGAAGCGAGGCAAGATCATTGCTGAAACGCCGCAGCGTGTCAGTGCGCTCAATCTCGAAGGCCGTCCGTCTTCGGTTGATGGCGCCGATTACGCACCCATCGGCTGAACAAACACGACGCAGCAACAAACCAGTGCCTGTTTTTCAAGCGACCGATAAAAGCGCTTGAATTAAAGGCAGATTAGTCGGAAATACGAGACATTGCTTATGCTCCTCCTGATCAGGGTGCAGGGCAATCCGTCGCGCATGGAAAGCACGCACAAACACCACCTTAAGAGGGGTCCAAATGGCCAAATTATCGAACTTCACCCGCCGCGACATTCTTGCGATGTCTGCGGCACTGGGCGCAACTGCGATTTCCACGCGTGTTTTCGCAGCGGATGAAAAGCTGAAGGTTGCAGGCATTCACGCCTCGCCGGTTGAAAACGCCTGGAACTCCCGCCTGCACGAAGCACTGAAGCAGGCCAATGACGAAGGCGTCATCGAATATGTCTTCTCCGAAGGCGTTTCGGCGAGCGACTATCCCCGCGCCATGCGCGAATATGCCGAACAGGGCATCAAGCTGATCGTCGGCGAATCTTATGCCGTCGAACGCGAAGCGCGTCAGGTTGCTGGCGATTATCCGCAGACCACTTTTGTCATGGGTTCCTCCGGCAAGCCGCAGGGCGACAATTTCGGCGTGTTCGGCACCTGGAATTTCGAAGCAGCCTATCTTGCAGGCATGCTGGCAGGCGCGATGAGCAAGTCGGGCACTTTCGGTTCGGTCGGCGCTGTGCCGATCCCGGAAGTCAACATGCTGATGAACGCCTTCCAGGATGGCGTGAAGGAAACCCGCCCGGATGCGAAATTCATTGCATCCTTCATCGGCACCTTCTTCGATCCGCCGAAGGCGCGTGAAGCCGGTCTTGCCCAGATCGATTCCGGCGCAGACATTCTGTTCGGCGAACGCATCGGCACCGCCGACGCCGCCAAGGAACGCGGCATCAAGGCAATCGGTTCGCTGATCGACTATACACCGCGCTATCCGGACACCATTTTTGCAAATGCAATGTGGTACTTCCGCCCAATCCTTAATGCAGCGATTGCAGATGTGAAAGCCGCCCAGCCGACCGGCAAGGACTACACGCCATTCAGCCTGATGAAGGAAGGCGGCAACGACATCGTCTACGTCAAGGGCGTCGCACCGGCAGAAGCCGAAGCCAAGATGGAAGCGCGCCGCGCCGAGATCAAGGCTGGCAAGTTTGAGTACAAGCCGAACGCGGCTGAGCCCAAGTAAGACAGCAGCAAACAGGGCGGCAGAAGTGGCATTCGACAGCAAGCATCAGGACGCAACAGCACTCGCGCAAGCGATTGCCGGAGGCGTTTTAAGTGCGCGAGAGGCCATGGATGCCGCCCTTGAAGCCGCAGAAAAATGGCGCCCTCTGGGCGCCATTGCATATCTCGATCCTGAACTTGGCCGCACCAACGCAACGGCGTTTGACGCGCACGCCGACAAAGCTCCGTTTGCGGGCATCCCATCGCTGTTCAAGGATTTGGGCGGCCCTTGCGCCGGTCTGCCGATCCGGCTTGGCTCGCGTGCCTTCGAAAACGCTTCGCCGCAAATGGATTCCGAGCTTGGCAGACGCCTGCGCAAAGCGGGCCTCAATTTCTTCGGCACGACCACCGTGCCGGAATTCGGCCTTGCACTCGCCAGCGAACCGGAAAGCGGCCCACTGGCTCGCCATCCATTCGATGAAACACTTTCTCCCGCTGGCTCATCCGGTGGCGCGGCGGCAGCCGTCGCAGCCGGGATTGTCAGCATCGCCCACGCAACGGATGCAGGCGGCTCCATTCGCGTACCTGCCGCTACCTGCGGTCTGATCGGCCTGAAGCCGAGCCGTGGCGCGATGCCCGCCGGACCGCATTTCGGCAATTATCTCGCCGGTATCGCCAGCGAGTTTGCGCTGTGTCGCTCGATCCGCGATGCGAAGACACTGCTTCCGCTCGTCGAGGGCAAGACCGAGGGCTTTCTGCCTGATCCCGCCATGCGCGCGGGCGAGCTGCCGGAACGTCTGCGCGTCGGCTTTGTCGCGGATGATCTTGCCGCTTATCCTGTCACAGCAGAGCGTTTGCAGGTTGTGACCGAAGCCGCCCGTTTTCTAGAGGCGCAAGGCCATAAAATCCGCGAAATCCCCGCGCAGGATCTAAGTCCTCTTGTCGCTTCCAGCGCACGCGCATTCGATCGCATCATTTCCGTCAATCTTGCAGCCGCAATCGACTTTCTGGCAATCGATCAGGAGAAACTGGAACCGCTCACCCGCGCGGTTGCAGAGCGTGGACGCGGGTTTGATGCAACCGCGCTCTATCGTGCCATGAACGGCGCTGTCAGCGCTTCGCATATGCTCTGGCAGATTTTCCGCGATATTGATGTGCTGATAACCCCGATGCTTTCCAGAGCGCCCTTGCCATTGGGCTCGTTTCCGATGAACCATGGCGATGTGGACAATCACTGGCGGAAGATGAACGAATTTGCGCCCTATGCGGCGCTTGCCAATATTTCCGGTTTCCCGGCACTGTCTCTGCCTTTCGGCGAAGATTCCGATGGAATGCCGGTTGCCATACAGTTGATTGCACCGATGGGTGCAGACAAACTGCTCTTGAATATCGGTCAGCGGTTGGAGGAGGATCGCCGCTGGCAACACAAATTTCCCGTTGCGGGGTTGAATTGATGACCACGACCGTTCTCGAACTGCAAAATATCACCAAGCGCTTCGGCGCTCTCACCGCCAATGACGATATTTCGTTGAAGCTGGAACGGGGTGAAATCCTCGCCTTCCTCGGCGAAAACGGTGCGGGCAAGACGACGCTGATGAATATCCTGTTCGGCCATTATGTGCCGGATGAAGGCCGTGTCTTCGTCAAGGGTACGGAAATCCCGCAAGGCAAGCCCCGCGCCGCCATCGATGCGGGCGTCGGCATGGTGCACCAGCATTTTACGCTCGCGCCCAACCTGACGGTTCTGGAAAATATCATCACCGGCACGGAAAGCCTGTGGAAGCTCAAATCCGCGCATGGTGCAGCGCGCGCCAAGATCGGGCAGATTGCAGAGCGTTTTGGCCTCAAGGTCGATCCTGATGCGCGGCTTGGCGATCTTTCGGTCGGTGAGCAGCAGCGCGTCGAAATTCTGAAAGCGCTTTATAACGACGCGGATGTGCTGATCCTCGATGAACCGACCGCCGTTCTGACGACGCAGGAAGCGGAAGGCCTGTTCGCGACGCTCAAAGAAATGGCCCGCCAAGGCCTGTCGCTGATCTTCATCTCGCACAAACTGCATGAAGTCATGTCCGCCGCCGACCGGGTTATCGTGCTGCGCGGCGGCAAGCTTGTCGCCGAGCGCAAGGCTTCTGAGACTTCCAAGGAAGAACTGGCCGAACTGATGGTGGGACGACGTGTTTCGCGCCCTGCCCGCGCCGCTGCAACCCCCGGCGAAACGTTGCTGGAAGCCAGCAATGTCACGGTTGTGGAGGACGGAATTGCTCGCCTTTCGGAACTGAATTTTCAGGTTCGTGCCGGTGAAACGCTCGGCATTATCGGTGTGTCCGGCAATGGGCAAGCAGCGCTCGGACGGTTGGTTTCGGGCCTTAGCCAGCCGGCAAGCGGCGCGCTTATCATGTTGGGGCAGACCGTGACCAAATTCGATCCGCGCCGCTTTGTGGCAGAAGGTGTCGGGCGTATTCCCGAAGACCGGAATGCTGAAGGCGCCATTGGCGATCTGACCTTGTGGGAAAATGCCATTCTGGAGCGCGTGCGCGATCCGAAATTCTCGAACGGTATTCTGGTCAATCGCACTGCGGCACGCGAATTCACCGAAAGTATTATCAAGGATTTCGATGTGCGCGGCGGCACTCCGGATAGTCGTATCCGCCTGCTTTCCGGCGGCAATATGCAAAAGCTCATTCTGGGCCGCAATCTGGAGACCGCGCCGCGCATTCTCATCGCGGCGCAGCCGACACGCGGACTGGATGAAGGCGCGGTCGCGGCCATCCACACCCGCATTCTCGAAGCGCGCGCCAAGGGCGCAGCCGTTCTGCTGATTTCCGAAGATCTTGATGAAATCATTGGCTTGGCTGATCGTGTTCAAGCGATTGTTAAGGGCCGCCTCTCCCCGCCTATCGATGCAGAAGAAGCCAATGCGCAGAGACTGGGCCTCATGATGGCTGGCGAATGGCAGGCAAATACCAAGAAGGGGCTGAATTGATGCGTATTGAACGACGCGAAACGCGGCCCATGGCGTTGGTGACTACGGCACCGATCATTGCGGTCCTGGCCGCTTTCGTGCTGGCGGGCCTGCTGATCGCCGCCGCCGGTGCGCCGGTGGTCGAATCCTTCCGCCAGATCGCCATCGGCGCATTTGGCAACAAGCTGTCGATCAGCGAGACGCTGACACGCGCGACGCCGCTGATGCTGACCGGCCTTGCCGCCGCTGTCGCCTTCCGCTCCAAGCTTTGGAATATAGGTGCTGAGGGACAGTTCTATATGGGCGCGCTGGCCGTGGTGGCCATGGGCACGCAATTGCAGCTGCCCGCGCCGCTCCTCATTCCGCTGCTGCTGATTGTCGGCGCGATTGCTGGCATGATTTTTCTACTGATCCCGCTCGGCCTTCGCTTGCGCTTCGGCGTCGATGAAGTGGTGACGACACTGCTTTTGAACTTCGTTGCCGTGCTGTTCGTTTCCATGATGATCGAAGGGCCGATGAAAGACCCGCTGGCCTTTGGCTGGCCACAGTCTGAACCGGTGCCGGATGCCGCCGTGCTGCCGAAAATCATGGCGGGTATGCGACTGCATATCGGCATCCTGATCGCCATCGCGCTTGCGCTGATCATTGCCTATATGCAGAAGCGCACCGTGTTCGGCCTTGAAACCAAGGCCGCCGGTATCAATCCGGGTGCGGCGCGTTTTGCAGGTGTTCCCCTCGGTCGCACACTGATCAAGGTCGCCTGTATCTCCGGCGGTCTGGCAGGTCTGGCGGGCGCCATTCAGGTCATGGGTGTGAAGGGCTATGTCACGACCGACCTTTCGCCGGGCTTCGGTTATTCCGGCATTATCGTCGCGATGCTCGCCAACTTAAACCCGATCGGCGCGATCTTCTCGGCGCTCTTTGCCGCCGCCATGTTCGTTGGCGCGGACGGCATGAGCCGCGCCATCGGCATTCCGAGCTTCATTGCCGATGTCACCGTGGCGC
Source organism: Ochrobactrum teleogrylli (assembly GCF_006376685.1). Lineage (GTDB taxonomy): Bacteria > Pseudomonadota > Alphaproteobacteria > Rhizobiales > Rhizobiaceae > Brucella > Brucella teleogrylli. The sequence continues at coordinate 616,614 of NZ_VEWL01000001.1, forward strand.
TGTCGCTCCTGACCATGCTCGTCGCTTTGTTCTTCACCCAATACAGGATCGCCCGATGAACGAGTTGATGGATATCCTGCTTTCCGCGGGCCTCTGGGTCTCGGTGCTGCGCATTGCAACTCCGCTGATCTTCGGCACGCTCGGCGCGCTCTATTGCGAACGCGCAGGTGTGCTCAATCTCGGCATCGAGGGCATCATGACCTTCGGCGCGATGATCGGCTGGCTGACTGTCTATAACGGTGGCGATCTGTGGGTGGGCGTGCTGGCCGCTGCCGCTTCGGGCGCGCTGTTCGGCCTGCTGCACGCGGCGCTGACTGTCCCGCTCGGCCTGTCGCAGCATGTGGTCGGCCTCGGCATCACGCTGTTTGCTTCAAGCCTCAGCTATTTCCTGTTCCGTCTGCTGGTGCCGCTTTCTTCAACGCCGCCGACAATCACGCCATTCCAGCCGGTGAACCCATCGTTCCTTGCTGATGTGCCTTTTATCGGGCAGGTATTGGGCACACAGACAGCGTTGACATGGATCGCCATTCCACTGGCGCTGCTGCTTGGCTATGTGCTTTTCCGCACACCGCTCGGCCTTGCCATTCGCATGACCGGCGAAAATCCCCATGCCGCCGAGGCGCAAGGCATCAACCCGATCCGCGTGCGCATTTTCACGATCATGTTCGGCAGTGCATTGATGGCGGTTGGCGGCGCGTTCCTGACGCTTTCGGCGTTCAACTCGTTCTTCCCGACCATGATGCAGGGACGCGGCTGGGTGTGTATCGCGCTTGTCGTTTTCGCATCGTGGAAGCCCGCCCGCGCATTGCTGGGCGCATTGCTCTTCGCGCTGTTCGATGCTTTTCAGCTTCGCCTGCAAACCGTCTATGGCAAGGCGGTTCCTTACCAGCTTTTCCTGATGATCCCCTATATCATGTCGATTATTGCGCTGATCGTCATGGCAAGGCGCGCGCGCGTTCCGCAAGCGCTGATGCAGCCTTATCGTCGCGGAGAGCGCTAACGGCATAGCTTGCAGCAAGGCAAGCGACTGCGAACACAACAAGTCCGCCGAGAAAGTCACTCAAATGGTGTCCGCCGTGCAAAAGCAATGCGGGCACCATAAGTATATTCAATGCGAGCACAAGCAGGCGCAGCCAAACGATATGCCATGTGAAAAACACCGACATCGCGGCCATTACAGTATGGAATGATGGAAAGCCAATAAGGCCAAGTACATTGGCTGGCGACAAATAGTCGACACCTTCTAACGACAGGCGAATGAGTTCCGTGGCGTAAGATTGATCGACGGCGAGACCGGCTTTGTTCGCGATATCGTCGGGTATATTCCAAACAACAGACGTGCCAAATGTCGGCAAAAAAGCCCATATTGTGATGCTGAGCAGCGCCGCCATCATGCCGGTGATGAGAAAATGTGCAAGCTTGCGGGATTGTCCGGTAAAACCGAGCAGAAGCACAACGATGACAAGCTGTGGTAGAGACGTGAAATAGACGATCTTTAAAAGCGCGGAGAAGCTGGGCCGTTCGGAGAAGAACAAAACCAGACTTGGCCAGTGATAGCCCATCAGCTTGTCAACACTCACCAAGAAATCGTCAATTCGGGGAAAATGAACCGGCAGCAACATATAGTTGAAAACCGAGCCAACCAGAGTGAACAGAATGAAACCCGCCGTCAGAATAAGCGTTTCCGAAATGCGTGCATCCTGCCTGACCAGCCGATAGAATAAACCAAGCATGATCGTGCCGAGACCGATCAAGCCGATCATCGCGTAACCTGCCCAGTCCACGCGAACACCCTTTGCGGCAATGAGGGTGAGGTCGATTGCACCGAGTGCCACAACGACTGTCAGTACAAAACGCTCATAACGCGACATTATCATTAGCGCCCCCCCAATCGTATGCATAGTGGGAGAAAGAGCTGAAATTCACGTTAAATGTGCAAACAAAAACGGCGCCCGAAGGCGCCGTTTTCTTTTGTGTTGTCGAACTTATGCAGCGCTCGACTTGCTCTTTTCAAAGCGCTTGCGCTCATTCGGATCGAGATAGAGCTTGCGAAGGCGGATCGACTTCGGCGTCACTTCAACCAGTTCGTCGTCCTGAATCCACGACAGGGCGCGTTCCAGCGTCATCTTGATCGGCGGGGTGAGCTTCACAGCTTCATCCTTGCCAGCGGCGCGGATGTTGGTGAGCTTCTTGCCCTTCAGAACGTTGACTTCCAGATCGTTGTCGCGGCTATGAATGCCGATCAGCATGCCCTGATAGACCTTGACGCCAGCGTCGATGATCATCGGGCCGCGATCTTCAAGGTTGAACAGCGCGTAAGCAACAGCTTCGCCCTGATCGTTGGAAATCAGAACGCCGTTGTTACGGCCCGAGATTTCGCCCTTATATGGCTGATAATCGTGGAACAGACGGTTCATGATCGCCGTGCCGCGCGTATCGGTCAGAAGTTCCGACTGATAGCCGATCAGACCACGGGTCGGTGCGTAGAACACCATACGAACGCGGTTGCCGCCCGAAGGACGCAGCTCGACCATTTCGGCCTTGCGTTCCGACATCTTCTGAACAACGGTGCCCGAATATTCTTCATCGACGTCGATGACGACTTCTTCGATCGGCTCAAGCTTCTCGCCGTTTTCGCCGTCCTTCATGACGACGCGCGGGCGCGAAACGCCAAGTTCGAAGCCTTCGCGGCGCATGTTTTCGATCAGAACTGCGAGCTGCAATTCACCACGACCCGACACGAAGAACGAATCTTTTTCGTTCGATTCTTCGATCTTGAGCGCAACGTTGCCTTCCGCTTCCTTGAGCAGACGGTCACGAATAACGCGGCTCGTTACCTTGTCGCCTTCGGTGCCCGCATAAGGGCTGTCGTTGACGATGAAGGACATGGTCACGGTCGGCGGATCGATTGGCTGCGCTGCCAGAGGCTCGCTGACCGAAGGATCGCAGAACGTGTCTGCAACGGTGCCCTTCGAAAGACCAGCGATGGCAACAATGTCGCCTGCCTGTGCTTCGTCGATGGCCTGACGCTCGATGCCGCGGAATGCGAGAATCTTCGAGATACGACCGGTTTCGAGCAGCGAACCGTCCTGAGCGAGAACCTTGACGGCCTGGTTCGACTTGATCGAGCCGGAATGGATGCGTCCGGTGATGATGCGGCCAAGGAACGGATCGGCTTCCAGGATCGTGCCGATCATGCGGAACGGGCCTTCGGCAACCTTCGGCGCCGGAACGTGCTTGAGCACGAGGTCGAACAGCGGGGCCAGGCCTTCGTCCTGCGGACCTTCCGGGTTCAGCGCCATCCAGCCGTTACGGCCAGAACCGTACAGGATCGGGAAGTCCAGCTGTTCGTCGGTGGCGTCGAGATTGGCGAAGAGGTCGAACACTTCATTGATGACTTCTTCATGACGGCCATCCGGACGGTCGATCTTGTTGATCGCAACGATCGGACGCAGACCAACCTTCAGCGCCTTGCCAACGACGAACTTCGTCTGCGGCATCGGGCCTTCGGCGGCGTCAACGAGAACGATAGCGCCGTCCACCATCGAAAGAATACGCTCAACTTCACCGCCGAAGTCGGCGTGGCCGGGTGTGTCGACGATGTTGATGCGGGTATTCTTCCAGACGACCGAGGTCGCCTTGGCGAGAATGGTGATCCCGCGTTCCTTTTCGATGTCGTTGGAGTCCATCATGCGTTCTGCAACGCGCTGGTTGTCGCGGAACGAGCCAGACTGCTTCAGCAGTTCATCGACCAGTGTGGTTTTGCCATGATCGACGTGTGCGATAATAGCGATATTACGCAATTCCATATGGAGATCACTTCTATATGAGTTGGGAGCCGCGCCAACAGACCCGCGCGGAAAAACAATGCGGCGCTCTTACAGGTTTTTTTGCGTTTTAGAAAGGGGCAGCGCGACACTGCCCCTTATTTCTCGCGAAAAACCCTTGTTTATCGGCGCTTTTACACCGTCATTCTGTCAGTTTTTTGTCAGTCGGCGTGCGGAGTCGGCACCAAGCGCTACAACAAAGTGCCAGAAAGTATGACAATGGCGACGCTGAAATAAATGACAAGACCCGTCACATCGACCAATGTCGCCACGAAAGGCGCTGACGCACTGGCCGGATCGAATCCAAGCCGTTTCAACGCAAAAGGCAGCATTGAGCCAGTCAGCGAGCCGAACATCACGATACAGACGAGCGCCATGCCGACGGTCAGAGCGACCAGAATCCAGTGTTCTCCATAGTCATAGATGCCAATCGTCTGCCACACGGCAATGCGGACAATGCCGATCAGGCCGAGGAAACTGCCGAGAGCAAGCCCGGTCGGCAGTTCGCGCAACGCGACACGCCACCAATCCTTGAGCTTCACTTCCTGCAAGGCCAGCGCACGGATAATCAGCGAGGTGGCCTGCGAACCGGAATTACCGCCCGACGACATGATGAGCGGAATGAACAGCGTCAGCACGAGCGCCTTTTCCAGCTCCATCTCGAAATGCTGCATGGCGCTCGCCGTTAGCATCTCGCCAAGAAACAGAACGCCCAGCCAGCCAGCGCGCTTCTTCAACATTTCGCCGAAGCCAATGCGCATATAAGGCTTGTCCAGCGCCTCCATGCCGCCGAAGCGATAGGCGTCTTCGCTGGCATCTTCGGTGATGGCGTCAAGCACGTCGTCCACCGTCACAATGCCGATGATATGGCGGCTTTCATCCACAACGGGGACGGCCAGAAGATCGTGCTTGCGGAACAGGCGCGCAACATCTTCGCGGCTGGTGAGCGGCGAAATGGTGATCGGCTCTTCGTCACGGACAATCGATAGAATCGGTTCTTCCGGCTCGCGGATGATCAGGCGGCGCAGGCTGACCACGCCTTCAAGGGCGCGGGACTTCGGATCAACCACGTAAATCGCGTAGACGGTTTCGCGCGTACGCTCGACCTTGCGAATGTGATCGAGCGTCTCGGCCACATTCCAGTTCGACGGCACGGCGATGAATTCGGTCGTCATGAGCGAACCGGCCGTATTCGGCGGATAGCCCATAAGTTTTTTCAGATTGGCCTTGGTTTCCGGGGCCAGAATGGCGAACAGCCGCGCACGGTCACCCTCGTCGAGTTCCTGAAACACGTCCGTCGAACGGTCAGCTGACATACCGTCCAAAAGGAGGCTCGCAAGCCCCGGCGCAAGCGCCGCTACGATTTCGGCGGTACGATGCAGTTCCGGCTGGTCAAGCAGGCGGATGGCATCTTCATGGGTGAGCTGTCCGAAGACGGAGATTGCGTCATCATCTTCGAGCTCGTTCAATAGCTCAACGGCATCGCCCGTATGCATTTCGGCGATACGTGCAGCAATCGCAGCCGCCGGGAGGTCGGCAACATCAAGCACTTCCGGAGAGAAGTTGTTGTCGGTCATTAAGCTTGCCTTTCCGTCGATCCGCCGTCAAAGGCAGATCGTGCAAGCTGACCTCAAGCGATCAGTACACGGCTACCTTGACGGCTGACACAATCGACTGTGACTGTCGCTGGGCATAAGAGAATAAAACTCCGGTTGAAGATTGCTGTCGCAAAGAGACTTCGGACAGCCAGCGTGATGTGCGCTTGGTCGCCCTTAAAGTCAAGCCCCACACAGTAATCTGAAGAGGTTTTTGCGAGCAAGGCGTCGAATGCTGTCGTCTGGCGCCTTAACCGTAAAAGCCGGTTGAACGCCCTTGCTCACCCGACACCGAAACCTTAAGTCTTGACCATCGAATTCATTTGATCCGGAGTTTCATCATGTCCGACAAGCCGACCTATAATCACGCGCTCACAGAATGGAACGGACCGCTGGGCCTGCCGGATTTCACCGCATTCAAAGACGACGATTTCGCGCCAGCCTTCGACGCGGCGCTCGCCTCCGATCTCGCCGAAGTGCAGGCTATTGCCAACACGACCGGCGAAGCAACCATCGATAACACGCTGAAGGCCTTGCAAATGACAGGCAAGGCGCTTGACCATGTGTCGGCCATTTTCTGGATGCGCGCAGGCGCCCATAGCAACGACACCATTCAAGCACTGGAGCGGGAAATTGCGCCGAAAATGTCGCGTCATTATTCGCGCATCATGATGGACCCGGCTTTGTTCGCCCGGATCGACGCGCTCTATGACAATCGTGATCTGCTTGATCTCGACACGGAAACCAAACGCGTTCTGGAAAAGACCTGGAAGGGTTTTGTCCGGTCCGGCGCGAAACTCGATGAAGCTGGCAAGGCGGAACTCGCTGGCATCAACGAGAAGCTTGCCGGTCTCGGTGCACGCTTCGGCCAGAATGTGCTGAAAGACGAGTCGAGCTGGGCACTGTTCATCACCGATGAAGCCGATCTCGCCGGGCTGCCGGATTTTCTGAAAAACGCCATGCAGAGCGCAGCAAGCGAACGCGGCAAACCGGATGCTTATGCAGTTACGCTGTCGCGTTCCATCGTCGAGCCATTCCTCACCTTTTCGGAAAACCGCGCCTTGCGCGAGCAGGCTTTCGACGCCTGGGCCAAGCGCGGCGAGAATGGCAACGACTCCGACAATCGCGAGATTGTGCGTGAGATGGTCGAACTGCGCGAGCGCAAGGCCCATCTGCTCGGCTATGCCAATTTCGCAGCCTACAAGCTGGACGACACCATGGCCAAGACGCCAAAGGCCGTCATGGACCTGCTGGAACCAGTGTGGGACAAGGCACGCGCAAAGGCTGGTGAAGAACAGGCAGAGCTTGAGCGCCTGATCGCTGCCGATGGCAGCAATCACAAAGTCGCGCCATGGGACTGGCGTTTCTATGCAGAAAAGTTGCGCGCCGAACGCTTTGCCTTCGACGAGGCCGAGCTAAAGCCTTATCTGCAACTGGAAAAGATCATTGAAGCGAGCTTCGATGTGGCCACGCGCCTGTTCGGCGTTCGCTTCGAAGAAAAGAAGGGCATTGCCGCCTGGCACCCGGACGTACGCGTGTTTCAGGTTTTCAACACGGATGGCAGCGAACGCGGTCTTTTCCTCGGCGATTATTTCGCCCGGACATCGAAGCGTTCCGGCGCTTGGATGAGCGCGCTGCAATCCAGCCACAAGCTCGACGGCGGCCAGAAGCCGATCATCTACAATGTGATGAATTTCGCCAAGCCGAAGGCCGGTGAACCCGCCCTGCTGTCGCTCGATGATGCCCGCACGCTGTTCCACGAGTTCGGCCATGCGCTGCACGGACTTCTATCGGATGTGACGTGGCCTGCCGTTTCCGGCACTGCCGTATCGCGCGATTTCGTGGAACTGCCGTCGCAGCTTTACGAACATTGGCTGACCGTACCCGCCGTTCTGGAAAAATACGCCGTGCATTACCGCACCGGCGAAGCGATGCCGAAAGCCCTGCTCGATAAGGTTTTGGCGGCGCGTTCATTCAATGCCGGTTTCAACACGGTTGAATTTACCGCGTCCGCGCTGGTGGATATGGCTTTCCATACCGGTAATGAGAAGATCGCCGATCCGCTGTCCTTCGAGGCAAAGACACTCGAAAAGCTTTCCATGCCTGATGCGATCATCATGCGCCACCGCACACCGCATTTCACTCATGTGTTCTCCGGCGATGGCTATTCCGCCGGTTACTATTCCTACATGTGGTCGGAAGTGCTGGATGCGGATGCGTTCTCGGCTTTCGAGGAAACCGGCGACGCTTTCAACCCGGAACTCGCCGCCAAGCTGAAGCAGCACATCTATGCCGCTGGCGGCAGTCGCGACCCGGAAGATCTGTACAAAGCATTCCGCGGCAAGATGCCGACACCGGATGCGATGATCGAAAAGCGCGGGTTGAACTAATCAAGCAAAAGGCCGGGAAACCGGCCTTTTCAGTTCTTATGGGTCAGGATATTGACCAACCGCCCAAAAGGATCGCGTACGAAAAAGCGGCGCACGCCCCAATCCTCATCCGCCGGACCGTATTCGATAGGAAACCCCATCGCGATTGCCTGCTCCAGCGTGGCGTCTACGTCGTCCACCTCGATGGAAAGATCGGGCACCGGTGTGCCCGAACCACCTTCACGCATGATGCTCACCTGCACGCGCGACTGCGCATCGGTGGCATAGGTTACGATCCAGCCGAAATCCATCGCCACGTCGAGGCCCAACAATTCGCCATAGAAGCGTTTTGCCGCCGCAGGGTCGCTGGCAGCTATATTGGCGACGATGCGACGGACGGCCATCAATATTCGCCGAGCTTTATATCCGGCGTATAGTCAACGCCATCAACTTCCTTCACAACCGGCTGGCCGCACTGCATCACGCCGGTTGCCGCATTGAAGGCATAGGTCGGCGAGCCATGGAGCTGCCAGCCCTTGTTGAGCGCCGCCGTAACGCGGTGGCAAAATGCGGAATCATCCGGTCCGGTGATGAAACGATAGAGCTTCATAGTCTTTCTTCCTTTGTTAAATTTCAGGCCCGCCTTGGTTCTATTTATTACGCATTTCCGAACGCAAAACCGTTTCACACTTTTGCTGGAAATGCTTTCGCGAGCAGCGTTTCGGCCATTGCCAGATGCAGCCGTTCGATCATCTGGCCATCCAGTGACATAACGCCCTTATCCGCATTTTCCGGCTGCGCAAACAGATCGACAACGGCCCGCGCATGCGCCACTTCCTCCTCCGTAGGTGAAAAAGCGCGGTTGGCGGCCTCGATCTGACCCGGATGAATCAGCGTCTTGCCGTCGAAGCCCATCGCGGCCCCTTGCAAACACTCGGCTTCAAAGCCAACAGAATCGCGAAAATCGTTGAACACGCCATCGAGAACAGTAAACCCGCCTGCTCGCGCCGCGAGAATGATCTGCATCAGCCACGGCACGAGATAAGGCCGCCCGGCTTGCGGGCGAACACCGGTTTCGCGCGCTATATCGTTCGGACCAACAACGAAACAGGCGAGCCGCACTGCCGAGCGATGGCCGAGCATGGCTATTTCATCCGCGTTCAAAATGCCGCGCGGGGTTTCAATCATCGCCCAAACGCCGACGGACGGATCGGCATCCTTGCGATCAAGCCGATTGGCAGCATCGATAATGTCCTGCGGTCGCTCGACCTTCGGCAGGAGAATGGCGTCGGCACCCATATCAGCCGCTGCGGCCACATCATCCTTGCCCCATGGCGTCTCGCCAGAATTGACGCGAATGATCCGCTCAAAGGCCGGTTTCGGATGCGCTGCAAAATGCGCAAACAACGCCTCGCGCGCGGATTGTTTTGCTTCGGGCGCAACGGAATCTTCCAGATCGTAGATCACGCAATCGGCTGCAAGCGTTAGCGATTTTTCCAGCGCGCGCGGATTGGCGGCGGGAACGAACAGAACGGAACGGCGTGGACGAGCGATTGTTTTCATGGCCGATTTGTGCACGGAACTGCGACACGGTGCAAGCCTTGGGAGCGGGTTAAAGGTCCCTTTAAAGCGGGGGCTTGAAATCCGTGCCCTGCCCGCCTATTTTCCAGCCTTCGGTTGAATGCGCCAGCCGCCCGCAGGTTTCAAGCCACGGTAAAGCATTCGAAATACACGTTCCTGTCCCGTGACGGCAGAAACGGCAATGCGGGCACCCGTTCATGAAAACGCCGCTCACAATCAGGAGCGAAAACAATGACCACAGCTTTGACCGCTGGGCACACCACTATTGACTTCAAGCATCAGGCTCGCCGTTTGCGGCAGGCTTTGAGCGAGGAAGGCATCACCATCAGCCACGGTAAGGCGCTTGATCTCGTGGCCCGCCAGTCAGGCACGCGTGACTGGAACACGCTTGCCGCCACGGGCGGCAAGGTGGAAGCAACACCGGTTGCCGCGCAGGACGACACCGCCCCCTACCGTGTCGGCCAGCGCATCTCCGGCATGTTTCACACCACGCCCTTCGACGCCCGTATTATAGGCGTCGAGGAAACCATCAAGCCGGATCTGTGGCGGATCACATTGCAGTTCGACCCGGCGATCGATGTCGCCGTTTCGCCAAATATGTCGATGCGGCGCCGGCGCTTTACCATTGTTGTCGGCAGTGACGGAAAATCCCGCCGCCTGACCGGCAGCGAGAGCGGCGGTGTGGCGTTGAACGTCCAATAATTGCGGATGCGGCATTTACGGCGCATGATTCAGAAAGGTTGACGGGATTTCCCGACAGGATTATGCGCAGTAATCAACTATCGAACCGTCCGGATCGCCTCAAAACGGTCTGGATGGTTCGATAAATTCGCCGCAGGTTGCGACCTATTGGGCAGTTTGGGCCTGAAACGTTGACTCTCGGCAATGCTGATGTAAACCAGTTCGCAATATAGCAAATACCCAACCGACAGGTTCAGGACATGGATAAGTTCACCAAGCTCACCGGCGTCGCCGCTCCCCTGCCGATCGTCAACATCGACACGGATATGATCATTCCGAAGGATTACCTGAAGACGATCAAGCGCACGGGCCTGAGCAAGGGACTGTTTGCGGAAATGCGCTTTAATGAAGACGGTTCCGAAAACCCTGATTTCGTGCTGAACAAGCCCGGCTATCGCAATGCCCAGATTCTGGTCGCGGGCGATAATTTCGGCTGCGGCTCCTCGCGCGAGCACGCCCCCTGGGCACTGCTCGATTTTGGTATCCGTTGCGTGATTTCGACCTCGTTTGCCGACATCTTCTATAATAACTGCTTCAAGAACGGCATTCTGCCGATCAAGGTCAGCCAGGAAGATCTCGACAAGCTGATGGACGACGCCTCGCGCGGTGCCAATGCCACCCTCACCGTCGATCTCGAAGCAAAGGAAATCCATGGCCCTGACGGGGGCACGATTTCCTTCGATCTCGACGACTTCAAGCGCCACTGCCTGCTCAACGGTCTGGACGATATCGGCCTGACCATGGAAAAGGCAAAGAGCATCGACACGTTCGAAGCCAAGCGCGCCGAACTGCGTCCCTGGGCCTGATGACACACAATGCAATTTACGCGGCCTTTGAGCCCGGTGGCCTGAGCAATTGAATAGGACACGATTGGCTGGAATGGCCCGAGAAGATCAAAGCGGCGACTGGGCGGGACGTTTCTCGCCCTCGCTGGACGAAGTTGAATCCATCGCGATTGAAGCTCTTGCGCATCTGCCGCAGGAGTTTCGTGCGTTGTGCGGCGATATCATCATCCAGATCGCCGATTTTCCTGAAGACCAGATTATCGAGGATATGGGGCTGGACACGCCATTCGACCTGCTCGGCCTTTTTGAAGGTCGCGGCATTGGCGAGCGTTTCAGCCTGCAGACCGGTGAAGGCCCGAACCGCATCACGCTCTATCGTCGCGCCATTCTGGATTACTGGTCTGAAAATCAGGAGACGCTGGGCGATATCGTCACCCATGTGCTTATCCATGAGATCGGCCATCACTTTGGCCTGTCGGATGACGACATGGAAGCCATCGAAGCCCAAGCGGAATAATGTCTGCTGAATATCAATTCAAAAAGGCGCCCTCATCGGGCGCCTTTTTGTTTGGGTCAGGCAACGGTCAGACGAACATCGATATTGCCGCGCGTGGCATGCGAATAGGGGCAAACGATGTGAGCCGCATTGACCAACTCTTGCGCCTTTACCTTCTCGACACCCGGAAGCGCCACTTCAAGCGCAACATCGAGACCGAAGCCGGTGCCGTCTTCGCGCGGGCCGATGCCAACGGTTGCTGTCACAGTGCTGTCGGCAGCAATGGCAACCTTTTCCTTCGAAGCAACAAACTTCAGCGCGCCAAGGAAGCAGGCCGCATAGCCGGACGCAAAAAGTTGCTCGGGATTGGTGCCCTCGCCGCCTTGACCACCGAGTTCCTTCGGCGTGTCGAGAACGACGCTAAGGCGACCATCTGCGGTCTTGGCGCTGCCCGTGCGTCCGCCGGTTGCTGTGGACTGGGTGGTGTAGAGAATAGCCATTCGATTTCTCCTTCGGTGATAATTTGTCTCCGAAGACAAGCTATCGAAAATTAAATTGTGCGCAATCTAATTTTGCAAAATCATTTCTCACAATTAAGTGATGCACAATGCAATTGCGCATGATTTATGGTATGAAGGATATGCGCTGGAACAGCGCTCGAAGGAATTGGCGCATGACACAGGACTCTTTTCTCAAACTTTCAAACATGGTCTGCTTTGCGATTTATTCGACCGCAAATGCGCTGACGCGCGCATACCAGCCGATCTTGAGCAAACTGGACCTGACCTATCCGCAGTTCCTGGTGATGCTGGTGCTGTGGGAAAAGGACGACCAGACCGTTTCCGAAATCGGCGCGAAGCTCCATCTCGATTCAGGGACGCTGACGCCACTCCTGAAACGGCTTGAAATGGCAGGACGCATCACGCGCCGCCGCGATCCACAGGACGAACGGCAAGTGCGCATCACACTTACCGAGGAAGGCCTCAAACTGCGTGGAGCGGCTGAATCTGTACCGGATCAAATTCTCTGTGCGCTCGGTCAGCCCGTCGATGAGCTGAAGGATTTGCGTTCCCGCCTGCTCGACATTCGCGGCAATCTTGCCGATAGCGCGGAACGCTAGTTCATCACCGCAAAATAAAAGCGCCGGTTTCCCGGCGCTTTTGTATTTCGACTGACCAAGACAGATCAGGCAGCAAGCGCCTTTGGCTTTATCAGGCCGCGAGCGACCAACAGTTCTGCAATCTGGATCGTATTGAGCGCTGCGCCCTTGCGCAGATTGTCCGAGACGACCCACATGGCCAGACCGTTTTCAACCGTGATGTCTTCGCGAATACGGCTGATATAAGTCGCGTCTTCACCAGCAGATTCATATGGCGTGATGTAGCCGCCGTCTTCGCGCTTGTCGATAACCTGGCAACCCGGCGCTTCGCGCAGGATTTCGCGGGCTTCTTCCGGCGAAAGCGGGTTTTCGAACTCGATATTCACCGCTTCCGAATGACCGATGAAGACCGGAACGCGCACTGCGGTTGCCGTCAGCTTGATCTTCGGATCAAGCATCTTCTTGGTTTCGGCCACCATCTTCCATTCTTCCTTGGTGTAACCGTCTTCCATGAAGACATCGATGTGCGGGATCACGTTGAACGCAATGCGCTTGGTGAACTTCTTCGCCGTGACCGGGTCAGCCACGAACACAGCGCGCGACTGTTCGAACAGCTCGTCCATACCTTCCTTGCCCGCGCCGGAAACCGACTGGTAGGTCGAAACGACGACGCGCTTGATCTTGGCGGCGTCATGCAGCGGCTTCAGCGCAACAACGAGCTGCGCAGTCGAGCAGTTCGGGTTGGCAATAATGTTCTTCTTGGTGAAGCCCGTGATGGCATCCGGGTTTACTTCCGGCACGATCAGCGGCACGTCCATGTCATAACGCCAGGCCGACGAATTATCGATGACGACGCAGCCCTGCTTGCCGATCTTCGGCGACCATTCCTTCGAAATATTGCCGCCAGCAGACATCAGGCAAATGTCCGTGTCGGAAAAATCGTATGTGTCGAGCGCGCGAACCTTCAGCGTCTTGTCGCCATAGGACACTTCTGTGCCCTGGCTGCGACGCGATGCGAGCGCCACAACTTCATCGGCTGGAAAACCGCGTTCTTCTAGAATATTGAGCATTTCGCGCCCGACATTACCGGTGGCGCCGACTACTGCTACCTTGAAACCCATTTTTCGTCTCCTGTCCCTCTCCGCTTCCAGATCCGGAACCCCGCAGGCCACGCGGGTTTTCCGTCCCCGGGCCAGACCCGGGGAGAGGGCGAGCAGGCCAAGGGAATCAGACCGTTTTCGTGGTCGTTTTAGTGATGGCCGTGAGTTTTTTGGTAATCGAAGGCATGCGTACTGCTCCGGCATTCATGCCGGCAGTTCCAGACGAAACTGACGCTACGTTAACGCGTTGCACGCGAGTTCTCCTTCGTTCGGCATTGCTTTTACGCGCTTTATGCATGGAGTCAATTCTCCACCGCTTCCGCCCTGTATTTTTTTGCACCGCAAGCAAAACCGGCGGGCGTCAAGCTGTCGATTTTGTCTCATACTAAAGACTACTGCCCGAATCTCCTTTTTAGGTTCATCATAATTTGGTGAGGAGTGCGCCTCACTTGTTGGGATACAAGGCGGCGCATCGGACTGGTTACATTTGTATAGCGAATGAACCCCAGTCTTGCATTGCCCTTTAGGGGCTCTGTTTGGGAGGACAGATTAATGGCAGTCTCGTCAAGTGCCGATGTCGGCACGCAGAAAATGACGGGCGAAGAACGCAAAGTCATCTTTGCATCGTCGCTTGGTACCGTCTTCGAATGGTACGACTTTTACCTTTACGGAACGCTCGCTTCCTTTATCGGCGCAGCCTTCTTCAACGAATATCCCGAAGCAACGCGCAACATCTTCGTCCTGCTGGCTTTTGCGGCGGGCTTTCTGGTGCGTCCGTTCGGTGCGCTCGTCTTCGGTCGCCTTGGCGATCTCGTCGGACGCAAATACACCTTTCTCGTCACCATTGTCATCATGGGCGCATCGACCTTTCTGGTCGGTCTTCTGCCTGGTTCGGCAACGCTCGGCATTCTGGCGCCCATCATCCTGATCGTGCTGCGCATGCTTCAGGGTCTCGCACTCGGTGGCGAATATGGTGGCGCGGCAACCTATGTCGCGGAACATGCGCCGAATAATCGTCGCGGTTTCTTCACCTCGTGGATTCAGACCACTGCAACGCTCGGCCTGTTCCTGTCGCTGCTGGTGATCCTCGGCATCCAGACTATGATGAGCAAGGAAGCCTTTGCCGCCTGGGGCTGGCGTATTCCGTTCCTCGTCTCGGTTCTCCTGCTCGGCATTTCCGTCTGGATCCGCATGCAGATGAGCGAGTCGCCTGCGTTCAAGCGCATGAAGGAAGAGGGCAAGACCTCGAAGGCTCCGCTATCCGAAGCTTTCGGCCAGTGGAAAAATGCCAAGATCGCGCTTATCGCACTGTTCGGCCTCACCGCCGGTCAGGCCGTGGTCTGGTATTGCGGCCAGTTCTACGCATTGTTCTTCCTTCAGAACGTTTTGAAGGTGGAAAATCAGTCGGCCAATATCATGGTTGCTATCGCCCTGCTGCTCGGCACCGGCGGCTTCGTCTTCTTCGGCTGGCTGTCGGACAAGATCGGCCGTAAGCCGATCATCATGGCGGGCCTGCTTCTGGCGGCCGTAACCTACTTCCCGCTGTTCAAGGCGCTGACCAATGCCGCAAATCCGGCACTGGCGCAGGCTGAGCAGACCATCAAGGCAACCGTCACCGCGGCCCCTGGCGATTGTAACTTCCAGTTCAACGCCACCGGCACGTCCAAGTTTACCAGCTCCTGCGATGTTGCGACCAGCTTCCTCGCCAAGAGCTCGGTGCCTTACGAAGTCGTGCAGACCGCTGCGGCTGGAACGCCTGCAACCGTCACCATCGGCGACGCGACGATTACGTCCTATGATGCCGTTCAGGCTGGTGCAGGTGCTGCCGGCAAGCAGGCTGAACTCGCTCATGGCGTGAACCTGGCTCTCCAGAAGGCAGGCTTCCCGCTGGTCCGCGATCCTGCCAAGGTGCCGGACATCAAGCTTGACGCCTTCCTGGCCGCCAATCCGGAACTCCAGCTGAGTGCTGATGCTGTCCGCGGTGGCGACAAGGCGATGGTCCCTGCTGCCGATCTGGTCAAGCAGAAACTCCTGACCCAGACTGAAGCCGAAGGCCTCGGTGTCAGCACCGATCAGGCCGTCTACACCATTCCGAATGCAGGCGCATTCAAGATGGTGGCAGACCCTGCCAAGGTGAACTGGGTCATGACGATTGCGATCCTGACCGTCCTCGTCATCTATGTGACGATGGTTTATGGCCCAATCGCTGCAATCCTGGTGGAAATGTTCCCGACCCGCATCCGCTACACCGGCATGTCGCTGCCTTACCATATCGGCAACGGCTGGTTCGGTGGTCTGCTTCCGGCTGGCGTGTTCGCACTCAGCGCGGCCAAGGGCGACATCTACTATGGCCTCTGGTATCCGATCGTCATCGCCTCCATCACCTTCGTGATCGGCATGATCTTCGTGAAGGAAACCAAGGGCGTCGATCTGCACAAGCTCGACTAATCCGGCAATAACGACAATGCGAAACGCCGCCCCGAAAGGGCGGCGTTTTTGCGTACACCCAACGAATTTTCAGCGATATTGCGCTTCGATCTCAATCAGTTTCTGCTTGCGCCAGAGACCGCCGCCATAGCCGGTCAATGATCCGTCGGCGCCGATCACGCGATGACACGGTATGATGATGGCAATCTGATTGGCACCATTGGCCCGCGCAACAGCCCTCACCGCAAGCGGCTTGTCGATTGCTTGCGCCAACTCGCTATAGCTGCGTGTTTCCCCTGCCCCAATCGTCTGAAGTTCCCGCCACACGGACTGCGTGAACGCGCTGCCATGCAAGACCATGGGCAGATCGAAGGTCGGCGACTTGCCTGCAAAGAAAGCATTCAGCTGCCGCTCGACCAGATCATGCGTGTTGAAGCGACCAATACCGATATCTCCACGAGAAGTCGCATAGAGTTTCTTCAACTCGGAAGAGAGCGCCTTGCGGTCGGCAAATTCCAGCAGATGCAGGTTTTTCGCATCGCAAATGGCAATCATCGTTCCGAGCGGCGACTTGATCCAATCGGCGCGCAACAGACCGTCGCCGCGCAGTTTTGCGGGAGGAAGACCAAGAATACGGCCAAAGGCGCTGCGGAACGCCTCCGGCGATTCAAAGCCCGCATCGATCTGCGCGTCGATGACCCGGCCTCCGTCAGCCAATGCCTGAAAGCCGTGACGCAAACGTTCCTGCCGCGCCATTTCCAGAAATGTCATGCCGAAATGTCGCCGGAAGCTGCGCCGCACGGTGGAGAGATCAAGCCCCATGCGCGCGACATCATCTTCGCTCCATCGCCGTTCGGGATCGGCTTCCAGAGCATCGAGCAATCTCTTGATGGAAGGCTCCGCTTCGGCTGCAGGCTGCAACGGATGGCACCTTTTGCAGGCGCGAAAACCATCCGCCATGCATTCGGCAACCGAAGCGAAAAAACGGCAGTTTTCCCGGCGCGGCTTGCGCGCCGGGCAAGTCAGGCGGCAAAAAATGCCGGTTGAAACGACACCGACATAGACCCTGCCCTCATAGGTGGCATCGCGGGCCAACAGTGCGTCGTAGAGTTTGTCTTGGTTTGGAAGCGTGAACAACATGACACGCATTCTTATCCGTCTGCCTTGAAATTACAGCCTCAAATCGGGCGTTTATTTCAATAAGAAAAAGCCCGCCGGAACTATCCGGCGGGTTTTCCAATTTCGCAACTCTTCAGCGGGCGATTAAGCCGAAAGCGCCTTGAATTTGGCGAGGATCGCATCACCCATTTCGGTGGTGCCAACCTTGGTCGTGCCTTCCGACCAGATGTCCGCCGTGCGGATGCCATCGTCCAGAACACCGGCGATTGCAGCTTCCAGACGGTCGGCTTCGGCAACCAGATTGAACGAATAGCGCAGGCACATGGCCAGCGACGCGATCATGGCGATCGGGTTTGCAATGCCCTTGCCAGCGATATCCGGTGCGGAGCCATGGACCGGCTCGTAAAGCGCCTTGCGCTTGCCGGTCTTGGCATCGACTGCGCCAAGCGAAGCCGACGGCAACATGCCGAGCGAACCGGTCAGCATGGCAGCGACGTCGGACAGCATGTCACCGAACAGATTGTCGGTCACGATGACGTCGAACTGCTTCGGCCAGCGGACAAGCTGCATGCCGCCAGCGTCGGCCAGCATGTGTTCCAGTTCCACGTCGGAATGCTTTTCCTTGTGACGCGCGGTGACGACCTGATTCCAGAGCACGCCCGACTTCATCACATTGCGCTTTTCCATCGAGGTGACCTTGTTGCGGCGCGTGCGCGCCAGCTCAAAAGCCACATCGGTTATGCGTTCGATTTCGTAGGTGTCATAAACCTGCGTGTCGATCCCGCGCTTCTGGCCGTTGCCGAGGTCGATGATTTCCTTCGGCTCGCCGAAGTAAACGCCGCCGGTCAATTCGCGCAGGATCAAAATGTCGAGGCCTTCGATCACTTCCGGCTTCAGCGAAGAGGAATGTGCGAGCGCCGGATAGCAAATGGCCGGACGCAAGTTTGCGTAAAGCTGCATGTCCTTGCGCAGGCGCAAAAGGCCAGCTTCTGGGCGCACTTCATAAGGCACGCTATCCCACTTCGGGCCGCCAACAGCGCCAAACAGCGTGGCATCAGCTGCCAGCGCCTTCTCCATATCGGCATCCGAAATCGCCTGACCGTGCGCGTCGTAAGCGCAGCCGCCAACCAGACCTTCCTCGGTTTCAAAGCCGAGCTTGAGGTCCGAATTGAGGTAAGCGATGATCTTGCGGACTTCCGCCATGGCCTCGGGACCGATGCCATCGCCGGGCAGGAGAAGAAGTTTTCTGGTTGCCATAATGCCAAGCCTCTGTTTTTCAATGCACAATTACGAAAAACCGGGCGTCTTCCGAAATTGTTTTTCAAAGTTCCGGGAGGGTTATAGAGCCCTGTTGCGTGGCAGGCAACAATCAGCAGACATGAAACTTATGAAAAAGATCGAGGCTTGTGCAGAAATTAAATAACCGAAGCTGACGCTCAGTCCACGAGCGTCCGCGCTTCGGATGGCAGCATGATGGGTATGCCGCCGCGCACCGGATAGGCAAGCTTTGCCTTGCGCGAAATCAGTTCGCTGTGCTCTGCGTCATATTCCAGCGCGCCTTTGGTCAGCGGACAGACAAGCAGTTCCAGAAGGCGCACATCGATGCTGCCGGTTTCGGTTTTATCATTCACCATTTCATATCCTCCGGATCATTGCAGGCGCGATCCGTAATCGTCGTCTTTCACTTTCGCCAGCACCATTTCCGTAATGGCAATCAGCGTCGCAGCACGCGTCTTGAGGTCGGGCGCCTCCAGCAATGCCTGCTTTTCGGCAGGCCCAAAGGGCGACATGATCGACAGCGCATTGACGAGCGTTTCATTTCCGGCGCGGGAGATGCTTTCCCAGTCGGCTTCCAGATTATGCGCTTCCAGATAGTCGCGGAAGGCACGAAGCAGCGCTTCACGGTCGATATCAGCCGTGTCGCGCGCCTCTTCCAAATCGGCCAGAAACGGCATGATCCGGCACTGGCGATAAGGCTGACGGCAATTGACCTCCTCCTTGATACGGAAACGGCAAATGCCCTGAAGCGTGATCAGAAGCCGTCCGTCGCCGGTCTCCGCATAGGTCGTTATGCGACCGAGACACCCAATACTGCTCAGCGGCGGACGAAGGCTTTCGTCCAGTTCATTGACGCCCTCGTCGTCGTCTTCGTCATCGATCTGCGGCTGGATCATGCCGATGATCCGCTTGCCGGCAAGCGCGTTTTCCACCATCGCCAGATAACGCGGCTCGAATATGTTCAGCGGCAGTTGGCCGCCGGGCAAAAGCAGGGCACCTTTCAGCGGAAATATCGGAACCAGGTCCGGAATGTCGGAACCCGTTCTGTAGCGGGCATTACCCACTTGCATTGCAACCTCCTTTGGGATGCTTCGCGCAATCCACGCGCGCAGCATCCTGACAGTCAGATTTCCCGCCGCCTTTATCGCCTACGAAAACAGCAGCGAAGACAGCTTCCGGCGGGCCGAAAGCGTCGCCGGGTCCGTATTGCCCCATGCTTCGAAGAACTGGAGCAGTTGCTTACGCGCGCCATCCTCGTTCCAGCTGCGGTCGGCCTTCATGATGGCCAGCAGTTCGTTGGCGGCATCGTCGCGACGACCCTGTGCATTGCGCACCTGCGCCAGATCGAAACGCGCCTGATAATCCTGCGGATCAGCCTGAAGACGCTTTTCCAATTCAACCGGGTCACCAATCAGCTTGACCTGATCGGCAAGCGCCAGCTTGGCTTCGAGCGCGCGCACCGATACGGCATTCTGCTTATCGGCAGGAATGGCGGCCAGAATTTCGCGTGCCTGTTCGGCATCGCCCGATTCCAGAACGCAGGATGCCAGACCGACAATCGCATCGACATTGTCGGGCGCGGCCTGAAGAATGGAACTGAAAATCTCACCAGCCTGAACGTAATCGCCGGATTCAAGCAGTTCCTGCCCGGCTGTTACCGCCTCGGCAATCGCGCTTTCCTGATCGCTTGGCCCGCCGATCTTGGCGATGAATTCCTTCACCTTCGATTCCGGCAATGCGCCCATGAAGCCATCGACCGGCTGGCCGTTGACGAAGGCGATAACCGCCGGGATGGACTGAATGCCAAGCTGGCCCGGAATGGACGGGTGATCGTCGATGTTCATCTTGACGAGCTTGACTGCTCCGCCCGCTTCCTTGACGGCCTTTTCGATAATCGGCGTCAGCTGCTTGCAGGGCCCGCACCACGGAGCCCAAAAATCGACCAGAACCGGCTGCTGGCGCGATTCGGCCAGCACATCGGTCTGAAATGCCGCAGTCGTCGTATCCTTGATCAGATCCGCCCCGCCCACGGGTGCCGGCGCCGAACCGAAAGAAACATTTGCCGTCATCTGGCCGCCCGTATTGGCGTAAGGATTGTTCTGGCTGGTCATGGAATATTCCTCATATCTTCCGGCCCTGTTCATGCACCCCGCATCAAGGCCGGTGTCGATCTTTTCAGTTCGTGCTTGTCAATTTGTATCTGTTCCGGCGGATTTCAAGACGCGTAGTCTATACCGTTGCGTCTGCCTTCGCACCTTCTGATACTGCAAGGATACGTGGTTCGTGACCGGTCGATTTCAGGAAGGCGATGAGGTCTTCGCGCCGGATCGAGGTGGTGGCTTCGTTGGTCAGCGGGTGTCCGTTGATGACATCATATTTCATCAGATCCGCATCGATGACGACCTGAACATTGTGGTCGCGGTCGTTGATCGCGCCGAACACTGTCACCGATCCCGGAATGACACCCAGATATTCCAGCAGCTTTTCCGGTTTGCCAAACGAAACGCGGCTTGCCGCACCGATCACCTGATGGATCGACTTCAGATCGACCACGGCATCTTCCTCCACGGTCACGAGAAAGAAATTGTCCTTCTTGTCCTTCAGGAACAGGTTTTTGGTGTGTCCGCCGGGAATTTCGCCACGCAAGCCTTGAGAATCCGCAACCGTGAACAAAGGCGGGTGTTCCACGGTCGTCACCTCGATACCGAGATTTTGCAGATAGTCGAGAAGCTCCTTCGGCGACAAAGCCATGATTCCACCCATTTCCATTCAATATTCAAATTGTTCCGTTCAGGTTTATAGACCATGGCATGCACGGCTGTAACCACCCGAACCGAACTTTGGACAATCTCCGGAAAACGACATTTTATTGTAATTTCCCTGTTGCATTCCGAAATGCCTTAGTCCATATAGCGCCTGCCTGACGGAAACGACTTCCTTCGGAAACGTTTTCAGGTCGAAACTGGCGCGAGCGGGTGTAGCTCAGGGGTAGAGCACAACCTTGCCAAGGTTGGGGTCGAGGGTTCGAATCCCTTCGCCCGCTCCAGTTTCCAGCAAGGCAACGATCAAAATCCCGGCTTCGTCCGGGATTTTTGCTTTTCTGGGTTTCCTTTCGAACAGATTCAGCGCCCGCCAGCAAAACTGAGCTTGTGCTCAGTTGCCGACAAATTCGAACTTGTCCACGTCCACCAGACCGCGATCTGTGATTTTCAGATGTGGGATAACCGGCAGCGCGACAAAGGCCAGTTGCAGGAATGGTTCTTCCAGAACCGAGCCCAGTTCTTCGGCAGCATGGCGCAGCTTGCGCAATTCCTCCCGCACCACCTCATAAGGCTGGTCGCTCATCAGTCCGGCAATCGGCAATGGCAGTTCAGCCAGCACCTTGCCATCGCGAACCACGACGAAACCGCCTTCGATCTCGCCAAGCCGGTTAGCGGCGACTGCAATATCCTCGTCCGATGTGCCGACGGCACAAATATTGTGGCTGTCATGGCTGACAGTTGAAGCAATGGCTCCCGCTTTCAACCCGAAACCATGCACAAAACCGGTGGCGATATTGCCATTCTTGCCGTGGCGCTCAACCACCGCGATTTTCACAACATCCTGTTCGAGATCGGGTTCAACACCCTTCGGTCCGACTTTCAGCTCGAATTCGAGGCTTTCGGTGATGATCTTGCCGGGAATGATGCCAATGGCGCGCGTCTTGCCGCTGTTGGAATGCGAACGGAAATTGGCAGCACTGACACGCTGCGCCT
Organism: Ochrobactrum teleogrylli; assembly: GCF_006376685.1. Classification (GTDB taxonomy): domain Bacteria; phylum Pseudomonadota; class Alphaproteobacteria; order Rhizobiales; family Rhizobiaceae; genus Brucella; species Brucella teleogrylli. The sequence goes on from NZ_VEWL01000001.1 coordinate 638,786, forward strand.
TCACGCTGTTGCGCCCCACTTCGGCGATTGTCTTGCGCTGGGCAAAAAGTTCTTCCGAAACCACGCGTCCTGCCGAGAGGACGATCTCGGCATGGCAACCTTCCAGACTGTCCACGATCACGAGATCGGCGCGCTGTCCCGGCGCCACCAGCCCACGGTCAAAGAGGCCAAACGAGCGGGCCGCCGAAACACTGGCTGCACGATAGATGGCCAAAGGCGACACGCCGCCCGCAATAGCGGTGCGGATCAGATAATCGAGATGGCCCTGATCAGCGATATCCAGCGGATTGCGGTCGTCGGTGCAAAGCGCCAGAAACTGCGCGTGGCGCTCGGTGATGATCGGCATCAGCGCCTTGAGGTCCTTGGAAACCGAACCTTCGCGGACCAGAACATGCATGCCCTTGCGCATCTTCTCCAGCGCTTCTTCGGCGCTTGTCGCCTCATGTTCGGTACGAATGCCGACGGAAATGTAGCCGTTCAGGTCCTTGCCGCGCAGCAGTGGTGCATGACCGTCGATGTGTCGCCCCTGAAATGCTTTGAGTTTGGCCATGCATTCGGGGTCTTTGGCCAGAACACCCGGAAAATTCATGAACTCGGCCAGACCGATCACCTTTGGATGATCCGCGAAGGGCAGAAGATCGCCGATCAGCAGTTCCGCACCCGCCGTTTCCATATGCGTGGCAGGCACGCAGCTTGACAGCTGAACGCGGATATCCATCACGGTTTCGACCGCGCTGTCGAGAAAGAATTTGATGCCCTCCGCGCCCAGAACATTGGCGATCTCATGGGGGTCGCAGATCACCGTCGTCACGCCTTGCGGCAGTACGCAGCGATCGAATTCATGCGGCGTAATGTGCGAGGATTCGATGTGCAGATGCGTATCGATAAAGCCCGGCACGACGATGCGCCCCGAAATGTCGATTTCCTGCTTGCCGGAATAGGTCCCGAACGTGCCGACAATGCGATCCCCGCAGATTGCAATATCGCTTTCCACCAGCTCGCCGGTGACAAGATCGAAGAAGCGGCCACCCTTCAGCACGATATCGGCAGGCTCGCGGCCCACGCCTTGATCGATCATCCGTTCCAGCATCGCTTACTCCATTCACAACTGAATCAATTCGAAAGAGGTTATCATAATGCAAGACGCGGCGGTAAGGTCGCCCTTCCGCCGCGCCGTCGATAACAATACCGCGTTGTCAGCGGCGATATTCCATGATGCGGCTGCGGCTCAAAACCAGTTCGAGACGATTACCGTCGAGCTGGTGCAGACATATACGCCGCGTCCACGGGCCGTCTTGCAGCGTGAAGAGCGCCCGTCCATTGCCCATGTCTTCCAGCGGTATGGCGCGGCGTGTGGGACCGATCCCCCAAATGACATGCCCGTCCCTGATATCGAAACTGGCGCCATAAGCCGATGCCTGCCAGTGGCCATCCAGTTCTCTTCCGGCAGGCGACACCGATGCCGGATTCAGGCGACACGGGGCATAGCCGATTTCACCTTCCAGCACGTCACCCGTCCAGCGCAGCTTGACCGGCGACGACGCAGAAAGGGACGAGAACCAGCCATCACCAACGCTGTAGAGCGTTTCTTGGGCATCAAGGCAATTGGCGACGCCATTGCGCATTTCCAGCCATAGCGACCCGGTTTCGGCAACGTACAATCCGTCCGGGATCGTGCAATCGGTATCGGGCAGCTGCAAACTATAGAGGGCGGCCATACAATCGCGCGCGATCCTATAAGTGTCGGCGTCTTCCCGGTTGGACACAACAACCATGCCGCTTTTCGCAAGCGGATCGAGCAGAAAATAGCTCTTGTAACCGGGATGCGAACCGCCATGGCCGACAAATGCCCGTCCGTCCACGCCGTTCCAGCGCAGGCCCAGACCATAGCCGGTCGGACGTCCGTTCGACAGGGTGCGTTCCGCAGAGAGTTTTGCGAGTAATCCCCTGTAAGCACCCTCGCCTTCCAGAAGCGCTTGCGCCCAGATCGTCAAGGCCATGCCGCTGCCGACCAGACAACCCGAAGCGGAAAGATGCAAGCCAGCAGCGCTCAATTGCCACTTGTCGCCCGCCTGAAAGTAACCCGGCGCCAATCCCTTGATCGGATCGTTCCACAGATCGGGCGCATCGATCGAAAGGCCAAGCGGCGCCGCAACTTTGGCCTTTATGAAATCGCGAAAGCTTAAGCCTTTGCGTTCCAGCGCGGCTTCCACCAGCCGATAGCCGGTATTGGAATAGGAAATTTCGCTGCCTGCTTCAAAATTGAGCCGCGTCAGCGATGCGAGAAAATCCAGAAGCTGGTTTGCCTCGGTCTGCGTATAGACGGAAAGGCCGAGCAGTGTCAGGCATTCGCGCGTGTCGGGCAGGCCGCTAGTCATATCCAGCGCACGACCCACGGTCACATCTGCCAGCGGGCTTTGCAGTTCCGGCAGATGATCACCGAGACGATCATCGAGGCTTATGACATCGCTATGGCTCAGAACCATGGTGCAGAACAAGTGCTTGGTGATGGACGCGTATCGCACGACCGTATTGGCCGTAAAGGGAACACCCGTCGCGAGACTTTCCAGCCCGCCCGCATAAGCGAATTTGACCCCATCCAGATCAAAACCGATAATCACACCGCCGGGCTCATCCTTCGCCCAGCTTCTCGAATAGACCTTCGCAGCCTGAGAGGCAGCGTTCCAGTCCGCATGCATTGGCATAAAATCTCCGTCAGACAGCTCTTGCATTTCAACGCTCCCTGCATGCGCAATTCCCCCGCCGCCGAGCTGTTCCACAATCCCGGATGCCGAATGTTCACTGTCTCAAGAAACATCGCAGCACCATAGCATGGGATCGTAGCCGACCGCAGATAAATGGGATTCTCTTGTCCACGCAAGACCGCCTCACTGTACGGTGTGAGACACATGGCGCAGAAAACTCGTTTGCAATTTGCCCTCAGCGGGTCCACTACGCCATTGAACTGAATGATCAGCGTGAAGGAAAACTCCCAACATGGCGACAGAACAATTGATTCCGGTATTCGATGGGCACAATGATGTTCTGCTGCGCCTGTGGTCTTCCAACAAGCCTACGCCTGAAAAGCGCTTCCTGGAAGGCGAAGATGTCGGGCATATCGACCTGCCCCGCGCCCGCAAGGGGGGCCTCGGCGGTGGACTATGCGCGGTCTATGTTCCGTCTCCTGCCCGTGAGCTTGACGCCGACGGCAATCTGCCAACGCCAAGCCAGCCCGATGCCATGAAGGCGACGCTGGGCATGGCGTCCATTCTGCAGAACATCGAACGCAAGTCGGAAGGGCAGGTCCGCATCTGCCGGACGGCTGCGGACATTCGCGACGCTTTTGCCAAGGGCATCTTTGCTTCCGTTTTTCACATTGAAGGGGTGGAAGCTTTCGATGAAAGCCTCGATGCGCTTTATGTGCTGCACGCAGCCGGCCTCCGAACGCTCGGCCCTGTCTGGAGCCGCCCCAATATTTTTGCCCATGGCATTCCCTTCCGTTTTCCATCATCGCCCGATATCGGGCCGGGCCTGACCGATCACGGCAAGGCGCTGATCCGCGCCTGCAATGAACTGAAGGTCATGGTCGATCTTTCCCATATGAATGAAAAAGGCTTCTGGGATATTGCTGCCCTGTCCGATGCACCGCTGGTTGCGTCGCACTCCAATGCCCATGCGCTTTGCCAGCAAAGCCGCAATCTCACCGACCGGCAGCTGGACGCCATTCGCGATACCGGTGGTCTTGTCGGCCTGAATTTCGGCGTCGGCTTTCTGCGCGAAGATGGCAAACGCGACCCGAATACCGATCTGAACGAGCTGGTGCGCCATGCCGACTATATCGTCAACCGCATCGGCATCGATCACATCGCGCTTGGTTCGGACTTCGACGGCACGACGATCTCGAACAGCCTGCATAGCGTCGCCGACCTTCAGCGTGTGATCCAAACCTTCCGGGCACATGGTTATGACGATGCATCCCTCGTCAAACTGGCCCATGGAAACTGGATTGATGTGCTGGAGCGCAGCTGGGGCCAATAAGACCCAAAACAATCCTGCAAATCCAGACAAAGTATCGAGGAGGCCTTCCGGGCCTCCTTTATTTTTTGCTCAAGACAGCAACACCCGTCTCCTGTAACGTCATAAAACTTCCGCAGTTAATCCACAGCCACTCACAATTTTTCGCGGGGCTTTCGATTTTTTTCTTTTCGATAGCTACTATTTTCGGGTTTACTCTGACATAGGTGAAATCGAAGGTTGATCCTTCCCTAAAAATTGAATTCATATAAGCGTAATAACGATAATGCAGGTTCCGGAGTTATCGCGAGCAGGCTTCGCTGTTCCTGATATTCACGCAACCTCAACTCCGAGGAGGAAACATGCTTACCCGTCTGATCTCGACCTCTGCGCTCACAGGCGCGCTTGCTCTTTGCATCGGTTCGCAGGCATTTGCCCAGACCGAGTTGTCCTGGTGGCATGGCATGACCGGCGCCAACAACGAAATGATCAACGAACTCACCAAGGAGTTCAACGAAAGCCAGAGCGACTACAAGGTCGTTCCGGTCTATAAGGGCAGCTATCCGGAAACGTTGAACGCTGGCATTGCCGCGTTCCGTTCCAAGCAGCCGCCGGCAATTCTTCAGGTCTTCGACGCTGGCAGTGGCGTGATGATGGGCGCAGAGGGCGCTGTGGTTCCGGCAGCGGAAGTGCTGGAAAAGGGCGGCTTCAAGTTCGACAAGTCGCAATATCTGCCGGGTATCGTCGCTTATTACTCCAAGCCGGACGGCACCATGCTGTCCTTCCCGTATAATTCCTCGTCGCCAATCCTATATTACAACAAGGATGTCTTCAAAAAGGCTGGTCTGGATGAGAACAATCCGCCAAAGACCTGGCCGGAAGTGTTTGAAGCCGCCAAAAAGATCAAGACGAGCGGCGCTGCAGCTTGCGGTTTCACCTCGACCTGGCTGACCTGGATCCAGACCGAAAACTTCGCAGCCTGGAACAACGTGCCCTATGGCACCAACGAAAACGGCCTCGGCGGCACCGATGTGAAGCTGGAAATCAATTCCCCGCTCTACATCCAGCATTTCCAGTCGATTGCCGATCTCGCCAAGGATGGTACTTTCCGCTATGGCGGTCGCACCTCGGAAGCAAAGCAGCTCTTCACCTCGGGCGAATGCGCCATGCTGACGGAATCGTCCGGTGGTCTCGGCGATGTGGTCAAATCCGGCATCAATTACGGTATCGGCCAGCTGCCTTATTATGAAGGTCATGGGCCTCAGAACACCATTCCCGGCGGTGCGGCTCTCTGGGTTTTCTCTGGCCTCAGCGACGACCAGTACAAGGGCATTGCGCAGTTCTTCAACTTCCTGTCGCAGACCAAGATTCAGGTCAAGCTGCACGAGAAGTCCGGCTATCTGCCGGTGACGCTGGCGGCTTACGAAGAAACCAAGAAGTCGGATTTCTATGAAAAGAATCCGGGGCGCGAAACGCCGATCCTGCAGATGATGGGCAAGGCCCCGACCGAGAACTCCAAGGGCGTGCGCCTCGTCAATCTGCCGCAGGTGCGCGATATCCTGAACGAAGAGTTCGAAGCCATGCTCGGCGGCAAGCAGGACGCGAAGACCGCGCTAGAAAACGCTGTCAAGCGTGGAAACGATGCGATCGCAGCCGCACAATAAGTTTTAAATCAAGCAATGCCGCCTGCTCTTAATCGAGTGGGCGGCTTTGTTTCCTGCAAGGAAATCGCCGTGCAGAAAGTCACATTCCCCAATAAGATCTTGCCCTATTTCCTGCTGGCGCCGCAAATCGCGCTGACGCTGGTGTTCTTCTTCTGGCCCGCCAGTCAGGCCATTTATCAGTCCTTCATGCGTGAAGACGCGTTCGGCCTGAAATCCACCTTCGTAGGGCTGGCAAATTTCAGCGCGGTTCTCTCGGACCCGAACTATCTGCATTCCTTCAGGGTCACGATTGTCTTCAACGTCCTGACGGCTTTTGTGGCCATGGGAGCAGCCTTGTTGCTGGCGACCGCAGCCGACCGCGTCATACGTGGCAAGACCTTTTATCGCACATTGCTGATCTGGCCCTATGCCGTGGCACCTGCCGTCGCTGGCATGCTGTGGCTGTTCATGTTCAACCCGGCGATGGGTACACTCGCCTATATACTGCGCCGCAACGGCATCGCATGGGACCCGCTTCTGGATGGCAATCAGGCCATGGGCCTCGTCGTTTTCGCGGCGGCATGGAAACAAATTTCCTACAATTTCCTGTTCTTTGTCGCAGGCTTGCAGGCAATTCCTAAGTCCTTAATCGAAGCAGCGGCAATCGATGGCGCGCGCGGCGCGCGGCGCTTCTGGACCATCGTCTTTCCACTGCTGGCACCGACTTCGTTCTTCCTGCTGGTAGTCAACACGACCTATGCCTTCTTCGATACATTCGGCATCATCCATGCCGTCACCGGCGGCGGTCCTGCCAAGGCCACGGAAACGCTGGTCTACAAGGTTTACAATGATGGCTTCGTCAATCTGAACCTCGGCTCGTCGTCGGCCCAATCGGTCATCCTGATGGCCATCGTCATCGCCCTGACTGCCTTCCAGTTCCGCTTCGTTGAGAAGCGCGTGCATTATTCGTGAGCGAGGTGGCCATGATCGAAAAACGCCCTATCTCCAATCTGATCGGCCACCTGATCCTGATCATCGGGATCATCATCGTCGCCTTTCCGATTTATTACACCTTCATCGCCTCGACGATGAGCTCGTCGGAAATCATCCGCCCGCCTATCTCGCTCCTGCCCGGCGATAATCTCATCGAGAACTATAACGAAGCCATATTCGGCGGCGTGGAGCGCGTTGTCGGCGTCAGCCTTGAACGGCTCTTGTGGAACTCGTTCGTCGTGGCGATGGCGATTGCCATCGGCAAGATCATCATCTCGTTCATGTCAGCCTTCGCGATTGTCTTCTTCCGCTTTCCGCTGCGCATGTTCTTTTTCTGGATGATTTTTGTGACGCTGATGCTGCCGGTCGAAGTGCGCATCCTGCCCACCTACAAGGTCATCGTCGATCTTGGCCTGATCGATACCTATGCAGGGCTTACACTGCCCCTGATGGCATCGGCGACAGCGACATTCCTGTTCCGGCAGTTCTTCCTGACCATTCCGGGAGAACTGGTCGAAGCCGCGCGCATCGACAATGCAGGACCGTTCCGCTTCATGCGCGACATTCTCCTGCCGCTGTCGAAGACGAATATCGCAGCGCTTTTCGTCATTCTCTTCATTTACGGATGGACCCAGTATCTGTGGCCGCTGCTCGTTACCAATGATGCGAAAATGAACACGATCATCATCGGCCTGCGCCGCATGGTCGATTGGGCCGACGCATCCACCCCGTGGAACTATGTCATGGTAACGGCAATTCTGGCCATCATCCCGCCGATCCTCGTTGTCGTGCTGATGCAGCGCTGGTTCGTCAAAGGTCTCGTGGAAACGGAAAAATAATGAGCAAAATCGTTCTTGATAATGTCCGCAAGAGCTATGGTGCCGGCATTGAAGTCATCAAAGGCGTTTCACTGGATATTCAGGATGGGGAATTCGTCGTTCTCGTCGGCCCATCGGGCTGCGGCAAGTCCACATTATTGCGCATGATCGCAGGGCTTGAAGGCATCACCGGCGGCACGATTGCCATTGGCGACCGTGTGGTCAACGATGTCGAGCCAGCCGAACGCGACATCGCCATGGTGTTCCAGAACTATGCGCTTTATCCGCATATGTCGGTGCGCGATAACCTCGCTTATGGCCTTAGAAACCGCAAAACGCCGAAAGACGAGATCGAACGCCGGATCGCTAAGGCCGCCAAGGCGCTGGAGATCGAGCAGTTTCTTGACCGCAAGCCGCGCCAGCTTTCGGGCGGCCAGCGCCAGCGCGTTGCCATGGGCCGCGCCATCGTGCGCGAACCGGCGGCATTCCTGTTCGACGAGCCGCTTTCCAACCTCGATGCTAAACTGCGCGTTCAGATGCGCGTCGAGATCAAGCGCCTGCAACGTTCGCTCGGCACCACCAGTGTTTATGTGACCCACGACCAGATGGAAGCCATGACCATGGCTGACCGCCTCGTCGTGCTCAATGCCGGGAATATCGAGCAGGTCGGCACGCCCATCGAGCTTTACGAAAAGCCTGCTTCGACCTTTGTGGCAACCTTCATTGGTTCCCCGTCGATGAACCTAATGGAAGGCGGCGCAAGCACGCTGTGGCAGCCGGGCAGTGCCATCACTATCCCGTCAGGCAGTTTCACGCTCGGCGTGCGCCCGGAAGATATTCGCATCATCGAAGCCGGAGAACCGCCGGCAGATGGCTTCAACGCCGATGTGCGCATTGACGCTATCGAACTGGTTGGCGCGGAAAGCTTCATCCATGGCTCGCTTTCCGATGGCAAGCCGCTGGTCTTCCGCGTGGCCGGACGCTCGGGCCATGCAATCGATGAAGTCGTGAAGGTCGGCGCTTCAGCGCAGAACGTGCATCTTTTTGATGCGAATGGCCGCCGTATCGGCGACTGATTGAAACAGTCTTGCGCTCTGCAACCAGAGCGCAAGACGCCGCCTTTTCTTATATGCGCAATGTTTACATCACCTTGAATAATCAATTTCCGTTTGAAATTTTATGCGTTACACAGAAAGGGAATAATTTTCTCATTTCTGGGAATGCGTACTGAATGACTCATCAACAGATACTGTCCTTCGCTGTGATCGTACTCATGATGGGGGCTTTTATCTGGGGCAAGTTTCGATACGACATCGTGGCGCTTTGCGCGCTTCTGCTTGCCATCGCGGTCGGTGTCGTCCCCTATGACCAGGCGTTCAGCGGTTTCAGCGACGACATCGTCATCATTGTCGGCAGTGCGCTGGTGGTTAGCGCGGGCGTCGCACGCTCTGGCCTGATGCAGCTTGCCGTCCAGCGGTTCCTGCCCGAAATGAACAGCGTTCGATTGCAGCTGGCCGTGCTGGTCGCCATCGTGACGGTTCTTTCCGCCTTCGTGAAGAATGTCGGTGCGCTGGCGATCATGATCCCTGTCGCCTTTCAGTTTGCCCGCCGCTCCAATGTCTCGCCCTCGACATTCCTGATGCCGATGGCCTTCGGCGCGCTGCTCGGCGGGCTGATGACGCAAGTTGGCACCTCGCCCAATATCGTCGTTTCGCGTATTCGCGGCGAAATGGTCGGCGAACCTTTCACCATGTTCGATTTCACGCCGGTCGGCGCTGTGCTTGCCGCTGTCGGCCTCGTCTATCTCGTGTGCTTTTACTGGCTGGTGCCGCAGCGCACCCGCGAGAACGTTTCGCTCAACGAAGCGATCAAGATCAAGAACTACGCTTCCGAAGCCCGTGTTTCAAAATCCTCGCCACTGGTAGGCAAGCAGATATCCGAACTGATCCGTCCCGCCGAAGGTGAGGCGATGGTCACAGCCATCATCCGCAAGGAAGGGCGCATCACACCCCTGCCCGACACAGTCCTTGCCGAAGACGATATCGTCATGCTGGAAGGCGATCCGAAAGCGCTCGATACGGTTGTCAGCGCCGGAAAGCTGACCCTGTCCGAAAATCGCGACCCGAAAGACACGAGCGGCTCGACCGACATTGAGGTGGTTGAAGCCGTCATCGGCAAGAATTCCCATCTTGTCGATCTTTCGGCGCAACGGCTCGAGCTTTATGCGCGCTATGACGTCAATCTCCTCGCCGTCAGTCGTCCCGGCGAGCGCATCACGGAACGATTGAGCGAAGTGCGCCTGCGCTTTGGTGACGTGCTGGTGCTGCAAGGCAGACAGGCCAGTCTTTCGACCTTCCTGCCGGAATTCGAGCTTTTGCCTCTGGCGCGGCGCAAGCTGATGCTTGGAAATGTCCGCAAGAGCCTGATACCACTGGCAATTCTGATTGTCGCCATTGGCGCGACCGCTTTCAGCATCGTACCGGTTGCCATTGCGTTTTTCGCAGCTGCGGTTGCGATGCTGCTTTTTAAGGTGATCCCGCTCAACGAAGTTTATGACGAGATCGACGGACCTATTCTGGTGATGCTCGCGGCGCTCATACCCGTATCGGACGCACTCAGGACCACAGGCGGCACTGATCTGATCGCCGAAGCCCTCGCCACCATTGGTCATCAACTGCCACCCGCCGGTGCACTGGCGCTGATCCTGGTCGCCGCAATGATGGTGACGCCGTTTCTCAACAATGCCGCCACGGTTCTGGTCATGGCACCCATTGCAACCAGCTTTGCCGCTGGTCTTGGCTTCAGGCCTGAAGCTTTCCTGATGGCGGTGGCGATCGGCGCGGGATGCGATTTCCTCACGCCCATCGGCCATCAATGCAACACGCTGGTCATGGGACCGGGGGGTTACAAATTCAGTGATTACTCCCGCCTTGGGCTGCCGCTTTCCATCATCATCGCGATCGTAACCGTGCCGACATTGATGTTCTTCTGGCCGCTGAAATAGGACGGCTCAGAGCTTCTGCGCGCGAACCCAGGCAAGGCTTTCCGCCACGATTTTCCCCACCGGGTCGGCAACGTCTGCCCGGAAAACAAGCGGCTCGCCCACCGGGTTTTCCAACGTCGCGATCTGGCTTTCGAGCATGGCGACCGGCATGAAATGGCCAGTGCGGTGTCCCATATGCTCGTGGAGAACTTCGAATGTTCCATCGAGGAAGATAATCAGAACCGGTGCACCGGCAGCAGCGCGTAAGCGGTCGCGATAGGTCTTTTTCAAAGCGGAACAGGAAACGACGATGCCATCATTTGCTGCGGCAAGCTGTTCGCCGATCTTGTCCAGCCACGGCCAGCGGTCTTCATCCTGAAGCGGAATGCCCGCCGACATTTTATCGACATTGGCCTTGGGGTGGAGGGAATCCCCTTCCAGAAAGGGCAGCTGCAATTCGGCAGCGATCTTCTCACCGACAGTGGACTTTCCGGAACCCGAAACGCCCATAACAATCATACGCAGCATCAATATCCTCACAGGCTCGCCGACACGCTGGCGCCGGCATGCGAAGTCAAAAAGTCTTCGCTGAAACAAAACCGGATCACGCAACACGAGCGATGTGCGGCGTAACCCGTCGGCCTGTCAAGCTTCGGTAAAAAATAATCGGCCTTCGCGCGCTAAAGTTTTTAGTTCAGCGGGATTGCGTTACCATCCTTGTGGGCCTGATAAGCGCCGGACATCGCATCATATTTCGCGCGAATGGCATCAAGACGCTTTTCTAGCCGCGAACGATCCGGCTCCGGCAAACTTGCAACGAGCTTGGGCAGGGAATGGCTATGCCAGAAGGCATTGTCACGATTATAGCCGCCCGGTTCCAGCGTGAAGACTTCTTTCAGAATTTTCAGATCGTGCGGAATTGAAAACGCATCGCGCGAGTCTTCATGGCTGAACAGATAGTAGAAATTGTCGAAGCCGCTCCAGGTGATGGCCGAAAGGCACATTGAGCATGGCTCATGGGTGGAAAAGAACACCATATCCTTGGTGTTCGACCTGCCCTTTTCCGGCATTTCATAAAAGCGCTTCAGCGTGTGCACTTCACCATGCCAAAGCGGGTTTTCCGTCTCATTGTTGGTCTCCGCCAAAACGAGCGAGAGATCGGATTTCTGCAAAAGTGCTGCGCCGAAAATCTTGTTGCCAGCGGCAACGCCTTTTTCCGTCAGCGGGATGATATCCTTCTCGAGAACTTCAATCAGTCGTTCCAGAAGTTTCAAATCGTTCGACTGCAAGGCTCTCTCCTCATCTCTGGTCAGGAAATGCGCCGGGCGCGGACGCCCGGCGCTGCAAGACTATTCTGCGAAGAATGCGAAGCGGATCACGAACAGTGCAGCCACCAGCCAGGTTGCGAGGTGAACCTCACGTGCCTTGCCTGTGAAGGCCTTGAGCACGACATAGCTGATGAAGCCGAAGGCAAGACCGTTGGCGATCGAATAGGTGAGCGGAATGGCCAGAGCCGTCAACGCGGCAGGCGTTGCTTCCGTAATGTCGCTCCATTCAATCTCGGTCAGTTCGCGCATCATGAGGCAAGCCACATAGATCAGCGCAGGTGCGGTTGCATAAGCAGGCACCGAACCGGCGAGCGGCGAAATGAACAGCGCTGCAAGAAACAGCAGCGCCACGACGAGCGCCGTGAGACCGGTGCGACCGCCTGCCTGCACGCCGGAGGCGCTTTCGACATAAGCCGTCGTGGACGAGGTACCGAGCAGCGAGCCGCCGAGAATGGCCGTGCTATCGGCAAAAAGTGCGCGGCCGAGACGGTTCGGCTTGCCCGGTTCGATCAGGCCGCCACGCTTGGCAACGCCGATCAGCGTGCCCGTGGCGTCGAAAACTTCGACCAGAACAAAGACGAGAATTACGTGCAGAATGCCGGTGTGGAGCGCGCCCATGACATCAAGCTGCAGGAAGGTCGGCGCAAGGCTTGGCGGTGCGGAGAACACGCCATTGAACTGGCTGATGCCGAGCGCAATCGATGCAATCGTAATCACCAGAATACCGATCAGGATCGAACCACGAACCTTGAGCGCATCCAGAACCGCGATGATGAAGAAACCGGCAATAGCGAGCAGGGTGCCAGCTTTGGTCAGATCGCCAAGCCCGACGAGCGTTGCTTCGTTGCCGACCACGACGCCTGCGGTTTTGAGGCCGATCAACGCCAGGAACATGCCGATACCGGCGGCGATGGCGCTGCGCAGCGAATGCGGAATGCCTTCAACCAGCCAGCGGCGGATACCCGTTACCGTCAGAAGGAGGAAGATGATGCCGGAAATGAAAACCGCACCAAGCGCCTGCTGCCAGCTGAAGCCCATGGCTCCAACGACCGTGAACGCGAAGAACGCGTTGAGGCCCATGCCGGGCGCCATGCCGATCGGCCAGTTGGCAACGAGAGCCATGATGATCGAGCCGAGCGCTGCCGCAAGACAGGTCGCCACGAAAACCGCGCTCTTATCCATGCCCGTGGTGGACAGGATATCCGGGTTGACGAAGATGATGTAGGACATGGTCAGGAAGGTTGTTACGCCGGCGATGATTTCCGTCCGCGCGTTAGTGCCATGTTCCCGTAATTTGAACAGCTTTTCGAGCATCGTTCCTCCGAGGCAAGTAGGCCCGTTTCTCGGGTGCCCACGCCAATTCCGCCACGGACAGATTTGCTGCGCCGCCACGGAATGCAGAATGGAGCAACCCTTTGGGATTGCCAAAATGTTAGACGCCGCCGCATTTTGCACGGACGGACTGGTTCCCCATACACCTCATTGCAGGCAATGCACAGTTCTCTACACGATCTGCACACAATTCTGCCTTGAGAATGCCTATTTATTGACTTGATGAAGTGTGGACTGACTTGTCCCCGAACACCAGTTCCCCATTTGCGGGGAAATATTTGAAAGTGCTTCAAAAAAAAGCACCCGTCTTGGCGACGAATGCGATCTTCAACATGCTGATTAGAAAGCGCTTTTCAGCAAAAGCGCGGTCGCATACATGCCAAGCGCAAAAAATGTATGCGCGACGAGGTTCATAATACGGACATGACGCGCATTCGGCAAACGGGATGCCGCCCAGCCGATTCCCAGCCCCGGCTGCAGCAAAAACCAACCGGCGGCGACCGTTAATATGCCGAAGATCCAGACGGGCAGAAAGACAGGGTCCTCGAACCACGCCGCCCCGCCATAGAAAGCGAAGATCACGCCGTAAAGAACGCCGACACCATAATGGCCAATCCAGCCAAGCGCGACCTCGTGCTTGTAGGGCGCAGCCTTGCCTATATCGTCATGGAAGATCTGGCCTTTGCGAAGGTGCCAAAACCAGCGACCAACCCGCCCCCAGTTTGGAGCAGACTGTCCCGGCATAGCTGCCAGCACGATTGCCCAAATATCCATCACCACTGTTGCGCCGATCCCAATCAGGATACCGCGCCATAGGAGGTCCATCATCTTGCAAGCCCCATCGCCTTGTGAGCTTTTATGTCATCGGGCGATCAGTTAGCAATCTGATCGCCCGATGCGCAAGGATGCCAGTCTCAGTATAGATGTTTTCACACAATATTACGGCCAAGCCGCTGTAACAATCGTTTGAATAGTCATTGCTCTGAAAAGAGAGCGACGATGAAGAAGCACTCAAAGCCTGAACATCTCAACCTTGAAATGCTCTTCATCATCAGCCCCCGCGAGATTGAGTATATGAGAGACCATGCGAGAAACAATTCAAAGTTGTCTCAAAACGGGATCAGAAATGTCCCAAATGCGATTGGATTTCGAAAAAACCGGCGAAAAGAGAGTGGATCCCACGGCAAAACAACAGCCATGCGACATTAATATCGCCCGTCTGCAAGCTCGAATTTTTAAAGAATCGGAGGAATAGAATTGCCAGCTGGAATGCGCTGATCAAAAAAGAAATTGCTAAAATACTCTAAGGCAAGGCAGAAAAAGCAAAAGCGCCGGGACTGGAGACCGACGCTTTGTCACTTTATTTCAATTGTACTTGCGGGGCGATCCTTCGAAAGACGCTCCATAAGCACTTATCGACCGAATACGGCGCTCTGAATCTGCGAACGCGAAACGCCGATGTCGGCAAGAAGATGGTCGTCCATTGCACCGAGTTCACGAACTGCACGGCGACGGGATACATACTGCTGGAATTTCTGACGAATGTTCATTTGCTCTCTCCTCGTTTGGATGAGCATGAAATAGGCGTTTGTCTAAATTTCCACCACGGATATGATTGCAAATGAGGCATGCGTTTTCGCGAGAGCTCCAAGCCTTGAAAAAGGCGAAATCGCACCTCTCGATTTATACTGGCTCAGCAGCAGTTTTACTAAAATGTCTTTTGCCAATGTGTCTCCAATCGATTAGAGGATCGACAAGAGCCTCCTCCCCTCTTTTCGGCCTCCGCGGTTTCGGACCCGTCTTTACGGACATAGTCATGCTTTACGGAATTTTCCTCGCGTTTGCTTCCTATGCTGCATTCGCTATCAGTGATGCCTGCGTCAAATTCATTGACGGCTCGCTGTCTCCCTACGAAACCGCCTTTTTCGGCGCAGTGCTCGGTTTGCTTGCCGTCCCTTTCACCAAGAAAGCCACCGACGGCTGGCTCGATATGTTTCGAACCACCAATGTGAAGATGTGGCTTCTGCGCATGGTCACGACCACGATGGGGACTGTTGGCAGCGTCACCGCATTTACACATCTTTCGATGGCGGAAGCTTTCGCGCTGATTTTCCTGTTGCCTGCATTCGTCACCATATTGTCCGTCGTGTTCCTCAAGGAACAGGTCGGGTGGCGACGCTGGCTGGCTGTCGCCATCGGCTTTGCGGGTGTTCTGGTGGTTCTGCGGCCCGGCTTCCGTGAATTGTCCATTGGCCATCTCGGTGCGCTCGCCGGCGGCATGGGTGGCGCAGTCGGCATCATCATTTTCCGCGTGATGGGCAAACAGGAAAAGCGCATCTCGCTTTATACAAGCGGGCTCATCGGCCCCATCGTCATCTGCGGCGCGCTGATGCTGCCGACCTATCAGGCACCCGATACGATGCAATGGGTCTATCTGGCTGGATATGGCCTGCTGGCAGCACTCGCCAATATTCTGCTCATGCTGGCGGCACATCACGCGCCTGCCAGTGCGATTGCATCGCCGCAATATAGCCAGATGATCTGGGCGATCCTGTTCGGCTATTTCGTCTTCCACGATCATATCGATATGGCGATGCTGATCGGCATTGTGCTGATCGTCATTTCCGGCATGTTCACATTCATCCGCGAACGCCAGCGCGGCGTGGAGGGACCGCCCGCCGTCGCTACATCCGACCCGACGCCTGCGCTCGTGGAAGAAAACCCCACGCAATAACGTCTCATTTCGCGATGAACGATATTGAGCGGGAAAAGCCACCGCCTGATGGCGATGGCCACCACATGCACGTGCTGCATGGCAGGCATGCACGGAACTCTCTTCAAAACGCCCCGCTTCATCGCCATTTAAAAGTCACGGACGAAGAAACTGTCCGTACTGGAGATGAAAAATGTTTGCCCGTTTTAACAATCGTTTCGGTCGTGCATTCGCGCAATTTGGTAGCGCTGTCCGCGCTTCGGCTGCTGTGCGCGTTGGTCATCAGCCTGCCGCGAAAGACCTTGAGACGCTCGGCATCAATGCAAAGCAGTTCCGCGAAATTCACGGATAATTTTCGTGCAAAGAGTATCAAGTATCCGCGTTTTGAACAGCCCCGGCCGAACCCCGGGGCTGTTTTGTTTTGATCAATCTTCGTCGGTGGCCATCTGCTTCAAAAGATCGCCCTTGCCGCGCTGGCGCATGATCATCGGCACGACGACAGCGGCAATTGCGAGCGCGATCAGCGCGACCGACACCCAGGAATGGACGAGCGCCATCGGGTTGCCCTGACTGATCTGCAACGCCTGACGCAAGCTCTTTTCCGCCATTGGCCCAAGGATCAGACCAACGACCACTGGCGCAATCGGATAGGAAAAGCGCCGCAGCACATAGCCGAGCAGGCCGAATGCCAGGAGCAGGCCAAGTTCGAAGGAAACCGGCAGTCCAAACAGCATCGACGTGGACGCATTGGCGCCAATCGTGCCAAGCGTCGCAAACACCAGAATGCCTGCATAAAGCCAATGGCGCGGGATGGTGAGCATCTTCACCCACAGGCCGATCAGCGGCAGGTTCAAAACCAGCAGCATCAGATTGGCGACGAGCAAGCTCGCAACCAGTCCCCAGACCAGCGAAGCATTGGTCACGAAAAGAAGCGGTCCCGGCTGCAAGCCGAACTGTTGGAAACCAGCCAGCATGATCGCGGCTGTTGCAGTGGTCGGCAGACCAAGCGTCAGAAGCGGCACAAGCGTTCCGGCAGCCGACGCGTTGTTGGCAGCTTCTGGCCCGGCAACACCTTCGATTGCGCCCTTGCCGAATTCTTCCGGATGTTTGGAGAACTGGCGTTCCGCCGAATAGGACAGGAAGCTTGATACGTCGGCGCCGCCTGCAGGCATGGCCCCAATCGGGAAGCCGATGGCCGTGCCGCGCAGCCATGGCATCCACGAGCGCTTCCAGTCGTTTTTGGTCATCCAGACCGAGCCTTTGACGGCAATGACTTCATCGTCGGGGCCGAGCTTCTTCGACACCACCGCCAGCGTTTCACCGATAGCAAACAGCGCCACGGCAAGCGTCGTGACATTGATGCCGTCGAGCAGGTTCGGCGTGCCCATCACAAGGCGCGCCTGTCCGGTCAGCTGATCGATACCGATCAGGCCAAGCGCAAGTCCGATGAATAGCGATGTGAGGCCGCGAAGGGTGGAATCGCCAAAAGCCGCCGAGACTGTCATGAAGGCGAGCAACATCAGCGCGAAATATTCTGACGGCCCGAAGGATAGCGCGAATTTCACCACGAACGGCGCGACGAAGGCGAGCGCAAGCGTGGCGATAAGACCCGCAATGAATGAGCCGATGGCAGCCGTGGCCAGTGCTGGCCCGCCGCGCCCGGCCCTTGCCATTTTGTTGCCTTCCAGCGCGGTGACGATGGAGGCGCTTTCACCCGGCGTATTGAGAAGGATCGAAGTGGTCGAGCCGCCATACATGCCGCCATAATAAATACCGGCAAACATGATGAGCGAGCCGGACGGGTCCAGCTTGTAGGTAACCGGCAGCAGAAGCGCGACCGTCAGCGCCGGGCCGATGCCCGGCAAAACGCCGACTGCCGTGCCGAGCGTCACGCCGATCAGAGCATAGAGGAGGTTCGATGGCTCCAACGCCACCAGCAGTCCGTTGGCGAGAAGTGCTACAGTATCCATGATATGCCCTCGCCGTTAGACGAAACGTTCAAGCCAGCCGGATGGCAGCGACAGCTGAAGACCACGCGCGAAGATGAACCAGATCACGAAGGCAAAGATGATGCCTGCCGGAACGCTGATCCAGAACTTGCGATAGCCAAAGCCGCGTGCGGTTGCCGCGAACAGCAATCCGGTGGCCAGCGAAAAGCCGGCTGTCTTCATCGTCAGCATCTGGATAGCCAGACCGCCGATGATCCACGCCATGGGGGCAATTTCCTGATGCTCTCTTTCGGGAAAATCACCGCGTAGCGCTTCGATAACTGTCCATATGGCAAGGCCGAACAATCCTGCAGCAACGACATACGGAACGGTTTTCGGGCCGACCGGCGAGTAACTCGTCACCTCGTTGCCATAGGCCGTGGACCAGGCAATGGCGATCGAAACGGCAGCCAGAATGAAAGCGATGACAAGAGCGGCGATATCCGGCGCCGCCCTGTCAGGGCGACGCTCATCGTGCTGTTGAGACCCTGTCATTTGACGAGGCCGATTTCCTTGAGGATTGTCTCAGTCGCCGCGACATCCTTGGCGAGCTGTTCCTTGAATGCCGGACCGGCGAGATAGGTATCGGCCCAACCCTTATCCTTCAGCGCCTTCTGCCAGGATTCCGATTTCACGAGCTTTTCGACATCGGCGTTGATCGCGGCTTCCTGTTCAGCCGTGATGCCCGGAGCGGCAGCAACCATGCGCCAGTTCTGGATGGAGACGTCCACGCCGCCTTCCTTGAAGGTGGGCGCATCAATGCCTTCCACACGCTGATCGCTGGAAATGCCGATGATGCGCAGCGTACCGGCCTTGATCTGCGAGTCGAATTCGCCGTAACCGGAAATACCGACCGTCACCTGATTGCCGAGAATAGCGGCAAGAGCTTCACCGCCGCCCGAAAACGCGATGTAGTTCACCTTGGTCGGATCGACGCCAGCCGCCTTTGCAAAAAGGCCAGCCGTGATGTGATCGGTGCCGCCTGCCGAACCGCCACCCCAGGATACGGAACCAGGATCGGCCTTCAGCTTGGCGACGAGATCGCCGAGATTTTGGATATCGGATGCGGCGGGAACAACAATGGCTTCATATTCGCCTGTCAGGCGCGCAATCGGCGTGACCTGATCCAGCGTTACCGGCGATTTGTTGGTCAGGATTGCGCCGACCATCACATAACCGCCAACAATCAGCTGGCTGGCGTCGCCCTTGTTCTGATTGACGAACTGCGCCAGACCGATAGTGCCACCGGCACCCGGTACGTTGATAACCTGTACGCTGCTGGAGATCTTTTCGTCCTGAAGCACACTCTGCATCGTGCGTGCCGTCTGGTCCCAGCCGCCGCCCGGAGCAGCCGGCGCGAGCAGCTTGTAATCTTCCGCCGACGCCGAACCGGCTCCCATCATTGCCAAAGCAGCGACCGACGTTACGGCCAGAATAAACCTACGCATATGTCCTCCCAAATCAGACGCAAAGCCGCCTTGCGGCGGACCTCCCCATAGCCCGCTTCCTCTAGCGGGCACAAACTACATGGAGACTACAAAAAATAATTTCAATAGACCATAGCCCCGCAATATTTGCTTTGTGCAGAACATGCCGAGACTCGCTCCTCGTCAAGCGTAGCGATACATTGACTTCGGAACACCCGATTCTTCTTGTAATCTTTGCTCTCCCCCACATTTTTGCCAGCCAAATGCTGGCAATGGCAAGGAAATAGCCAATGGCCGCTGCTGAAACCGCAACCCACGCCGCCGAAGCCGCCCATCATGGCGGTTTCGATCTTATCCCCATCGTCGTGCTTTTGGGCGCAGCCGTCATTGCAGTGCCTTTGTTCAAACGGCTCGGTCTCGGCTCGGTTCTCGGTTATCTCGCAGCCGGGCTGATCATCGGGCCGTTCGGTCTTGGACTATTTTCCGATCCGCAGGCGATCCTGCATGTTGCCGAACTCGGCGTGGTGATGTTCCTGTTCATCATCGGTCTGGAGATGCAGCCCTCGCGCCTGTGGTCTATGCGCGGTGAAATCTTCGGTCTCGGTCTGGCACAGGTGGCACTCTGTATCGGTCTTCTCACTATCGTCGGCCTTACGCTTGGCTATCCGGTTGCGCAAAGCTTCGTCGCAGGCACCGGTTTCGTGCTGACGTCGACTGCCATCGTGATGCAAATGCTGGAAGAACGGCGGGCCATGGGTCTGCCGAAAGGTCGCCGCATCGTTGCAATTCTGCTGCTCGAAGACCTCGCCATCGTGCCGCTTCTGGCGCTCGTTGCCTTTCTGGCGCCGGGCGGCGAAGAAACGACGCTCGCCGACCGTCTGACCGGCATTGCCATCGGGCTTGCCTCCATCGTCGGCCTGATCCTGGCCGGGCGCTATCTGCTCGACCCGTTATTCCGCATTCTCGGCAAAGCCAAAGCGCGCGAGGTGATGACGGCGGCAGCACTTTTCGTCGTGCTGGGTGCAGCGCTTGCCATGCAACTCGGCGGGCTATCGATGGCGATGGGCGCATTTCTTGCTGGCGTGCTGCTGTCGGAATCCACCTTCCGCCACCAGCTTGAAGCCGATGTCGAACCATTTCGCGGTGTGCTGCTCGGCCTGTTCTTTCTCGGCGTTGGCATGTCGCTCGACCTTGCGGTGATTGCGGCCAGCTGGCAGCTGATCATCGTTGCGGTCATCGCCTATATGCTCTTGAAAATGTTTGGTATCTATGCGGTTGCCCGCTTGTTTCGCGCCAGCAACCGCGAAGCCGTCGAACGCGCCGTTCTGATGGCGCAGGGCGGTGAGTTCGCCTTCGTCCTTTATGCCGCTGCCACGGCGGTCAACATCATCGACGCCGAGGCCAATGCGATCCTGACGGCGACGATCATTGTCTCCATGGCGCTCACGCCGATCATGATCATCCTGCATGACCGGCTGATGCCAAAACCTGCGCCTTCCATGGAAGATGTCGAGACGGCAGACAATCTGTCCGCCAGCGTCCTCCTGATCGGCTTTGGCCGTTTCGGGCAGATCGTCAGCCAGCCGCTCCTTGGAAACAGCTGTTCGATTTCCATTATTGAAACCAACACCGATGCCATCCGCAACGCGAAGGACTTCGGCTTCAAGGTCTATTTCGGCGACGGCTCGCGCCTCGACATACTGCATGCTGCGGGCGCACATCATGCGCGACTGATCGTCATCAGCGTTGACGACCGCGAAGCCAGCTTGAAAATCGCGGAACTGGTGAAGGCGGAATTTCCGCTTGTTCCGGTATTGGCAAGATCCCTCGACCGCGAACATGCCATCGAACTGATTAATGCGGGTGTCGAATATCAAATCCGCGAGACCTTTGAATCGGCGCTGGCTCTTGGCGAAAAAGCGCTGGAAATGCTGGACGTCGATGAAGAGGAGCGCGCGCGTGTCATGGAAGATGTTCGCCGCCGCGACAGTGATCGCCTCACAATCGAATTAACCGAAGGCATTTATGCCGGGCGCGATCTCATCCACGGCAACGCGCCGATCAAAGACAAGAAGGGCGGAACGGATAGCGCAAGATAGAACAAGGCGTTTATCGGCATAGCTGAGCCTGTGGTAAAATTGGGTTGATCTGGCCTACCAAACGGCGCGGCTCTTCCTAGTTTATAGGTGGTACAATGTTATCATTCGTCCAACCAAGGAGAAGCCGCATGACGAAATCTCTGTCCTGGCATGCACCGAAGTTCATCGAAGTTAGCTGCGGCATGGAAATCAATCGCTATGCACCGGCAGACGGTGACGAACCAATCCTGTTCTGAACTGTCTCCCCAGACGCGGGAACAGTTTCATGACGGAGTTCCGCGCAATCGTGATTGGGGCCGCCGCTGGCGGCGGTCTCCCTCAGTGGAATTGTGGTTGTGAAAACTGCCGTTTGGCGCGATTGGGCCTGCCGGATGGAATTGTGCCTCAAACCCAGTCCTCGCTGGCCGTCACATCGGATGGCGACAGCTGGGCGCTGCTCAACGCATCGCCCGACCTGCGACAGCAACTGATCAACACACCCGCCTTGCATCCGCGAGCGTTGCGTGACAGTCCGATCAAGACCGTGCTCCTGACCAATGGCGATATAGATCACATTGCCGGTCTTTTGACGCTGCGGGAAAAGCAGCCGTTCCGGCTGGTGATGACTGCTGCCATTCGCGATATTCTCGCTGCAAATCCGATTTTCAATGCGCTCGATCCGGCTTTCGTAACGCAGGAAATCGTGGCGCTGAATGAGCCCTTCATGCTGGTGCCCGGCATCGAGGCGCGATTGTTTTCCGTGCCCGGAAAAGTGCCGCTCTTCATGGAAAGCGAAAACCCGGACACGGCGCTTGAGGGCGAGCAGACGGTTGGCGTCGAACTCATCACGGTCAGGCACCGGATTTATTACATTCCGGGTTGTGCGCTGCTGCGCGACGATCTCAAGGCTCGGATCAGCGGCGCCGAAATTCTTTATTTCGACGGCACGCTTTTCACCGATGACGAGATGATCAAATCCGGCACCGGCATCAAGTCTGGCCAACGCATGGGGCATATGTCCATCTCGGGCTACGAGGGCAGCCTGAAAGCGCTCGCCAAGGTGGTAGTTCGACGCAAGATATATGTCCATATCAACAATACGAACCCGGTCTGGCGTGATGGCCCCGAGCGGAAGCTGGTCGAGGATAACGGGTTCGAAATCGCCTTTGACGGCAAGGAGATCGCTTTATGAAAGACGCTGCCGACAGGGACACGTTTCACGCCCGACTTCTGGCCATCGGTCATGAGCGTTATCACGACAAGCATCCGTTCCATATCCGGCTGCATGGCGGCGAATGCACCATTACGGAAGTGCGCGCCTGGGTGATCAATCGCTATTGCTATCAAAGCAGCATTCCCATGAAGGATGCGGCGTTCCTTTCACGCTGCGAGGATGTCGATATGCGCCGCGCCTGGCGCTCGCGGATCGAAGACCACGACGGCGGCATCCATGAAGGTGGCGGCATCCGGCGCTGGCTCAAACTGGCCGAAGCCGTTGGCCTTGATCCCGACTATGTGGCGTCCGGCAAGGGCATTTTGGCGGCAACCCGCTTTGCAGTGGGTGCTTATGTACACTATGTCCGCGACAAGCCGCTGCTGGATGCGGTCGCATCGTCGCTTACCGAACTCTTCGCACCGAAAATCCATAAGGATCGCATTGCAGGTCTGCTGAAGCATTATGCCTTTGCCGATGAAGACGCGCTGTCCTATTTCCGCCAGCGGCTCAACGAAGCGCCGGTCGATGTCGAATATGGTCTTGCCTATGTGCTGGAACATGCCGACACTTTGGAAAAGCAGGATGCTGTGGCCGCTGCCCTGACCTTCAAAACGGATGTGCTGTGGGCGCAGCTCGATGCGCTTTACGCGGCCTATGTGGCCCCCGGCATGACCCCGCCCGGCGCATGGGATGGCAGGCAAGGCGTGAATGCCGCATGGGACAAGGCTCTGGCAGAAAAGAGGGTTTCCGCATGAGCGAGACAGGCAGCGTCGCCATCAAACCGGCCGATATCGTAACGCTTGCGCGTGGTGTGAGACTGCGCGTCGATGAGGTGCGCGGACAAACCGTGCTTCTGGCGCCAGAGCGCGCCATGGCGCTCGACGACATTGCGATCCTGATCGTCAATGCGCTTGATGGTGTGCGCAGCATCGATGCGATCTGCGATGCTTTCGCATTGGAATTCAATGCGCCACGCGAACAGGTCGGCAGCGATGTGCTGGCCTTCGTTCAGGAACTGGCCAACCGCCGCATGATCGAGGTTCAGACATGAATCTGGTAATTCAGGAAGCAAAGCTGAAACGGCTGGCACCGCCGCCGATAGCTTTGCTTGCCGAATTGACGCATCGCTGCCCCCTTGCCTGCCCCTATTGTTCCAACCCGCTGGAACTGATTGGCGTAAAGCAGGAGCTTTCGACGCAAGAGTGGATAGAGGTCTTTCGTCAGGCCGCCAAAATGGGCGTTTTGCACCTCCATCTTTCCGGTGGAGAACCGGCTACGCGGCGCGATCTTCTTGAGTTGACCGCGGCTGCCGTCAAGCTTGGGCTTTATACCAATCTCATCACCTCGGGCGTCGGTCTCACCCAAGCACGTGTGGACGCACTCGGGCAGGCTGGTCTCGACCATGTGCAGCTTTCCATACAGGGCACCGGCGCCGCATCGGCGGACCGTATCGGCGGATATAAAGGCGGGTTCGAACGCAAGATGGCCGTCGCGAACTGGGTCACGACGGCGGGCATTCCGCTGACAGTCAACGCCGTCTGCCACAAGCAGAACATGGACCAGCTCGACGCGATGCTGGAGCTTGCGCTGACGCTTGGTGCGCGCCGCATCGAAATTGCAACCGTGCAATTTCACGGCTGGGCAGAGAAAAACAAGGCGGCGCTTTTGCCGACACGCGAGCAGGTCGTCAAAGCCAACCAGACCGTCGCTGAAGCGCGCAAGCGTCTCGAAGGCCGACTTGTGATCGATTATGTTCCGGCTGATTATTATTCGTCCTATCCGAAAGCCTGCATGGGCGGTTGGGGCCGGGTTGGCCTCAATGTTACGCCCGACGGGCGCGTGCTGCCGTGCCATGCCGCAGAAACAATCCCGTCGCTTCGCTTCGACAATGTTCGCGATAAGGGACTGGCCGATATCTGGTTTGATGGCGAGGCCTTTAATGCCTATCGCGGCGATGACTGGATGCCCGACCTCTGCCGCAGTTGCGAGCGCAAGGAGATAGACTTCGGCGGCTGCCGCTGTCAGGCGATGGCGCTGGCTGGTGATGCAAGCGCGACCGATCCGGTCTGTGTACGCTCACCGCTGCGCGATACGGTGACGGCCATGGCGCAGGAAAACGCCGCTGCTCCCATCCCGGATAGCTTTATCTATCGCAAGTTCTGACTGCGGAGCGACACACCCACACTCGTCAGAACCGATTGATCTCAGCTGATTTTGCGCTAACAATCCGTCATCCTTTCCTTTGATGAAATGCTCCCCTTATGGCCGACACCACCACACCCGTTTTCGTCTCCGTTCGCCCTTTTCAACCAACTGATCTGGAAGGCGTATTTTCCGTTATCCTGCCGATCCAGCGGGACGAATATGGCATCGCCATAACCGCCGAAGACCAGCCCGACCTCAATTCCATCGACAGCTTTTATCGGTTAGGCAGCGGGGAGTTCTGGGTTGCGGAACATGATGGGCTTGTCGTAGGAACAATCGCGCTCAAGGATATCGGCAACAACGAAGCCGCTCTGCGGAAAATGTTCGTCGCCGCTGCCTATCGGGGTTCCGGGATTGGGACTGCCAGCAAGCTGTTGTCTGCCCTGCTCGCTCATGCCCGAGAAAAAGGCATTCGCCGTATTTATCTTGGAACGACGGATAAATTTCTCGGCGCACACCGTTTTTATGAAAAGAATGGTTTTACCGTGGTGGAACGGTCTGCCCTGCCAGAGAGTTTTCCTGTCATGGCAGTGGACTCGAAGTTTTATGTAATCGCGCTGTAGGTGCGCTTTCAAAAATTAATCGCCAACAGTGCACGTAAAGTATTCCCGGCAAAAAACTGCAATAGTTCTGTGTGGCATAATGCGCGACAACACTGAGATGGAGCACGCAAAAAGACCAATTCAACTGGAATCGTTTTGCAAGCTGCTTCGACATGACGATGCCATGAGGAAGGGAATACAGCCATGGTCAACAATCCGACGACCAATCGTGCTGAAGCGCAGAAGACCGAGCCTCGCACGGCAACAAGGGTGCCCAGAACGCGCGGTCCCAGCCCAGAGAAGACGGCGCGCACCCGCAGGCAGATCATCAGGTCCGCGATGCGGGAGTTTCTGGACAAGGGCTATGCCAATGCGACCATGGCCGGTATCGCCGAACGCGCCAGCCTCGCCAAAGGCACGGCCTACCGCTATTTCGACACCAAGGAAGATCTCTTTGCTGGCATCGTCCGCGATATCGTGACCAACCCGCTCGGTGAGATTGAAAACTTCCCGATCAGGGCGGACGAGCGGGTTTCCGATTATTGCAAACGCACCATGATCCCGGTGATGCGGACCATCGAGGACAAGGGGCGGGCGACTGTGGCGCGGCTTGTGCTCGCCGAAGGACATGCCTTTCCGTATCTCACGGAAGTTTACCGTACGGAAGTCTATGAGCCTTTTCTGGATCGGATACGCTGGCTGATCGACGTGGCTGAAGAACGCGGAGAGCTGAAGGGCACCATCCTGAAAACCTATCCGCATCTGCTGACCGCGCCCGTGTGGATGAGCATCGTCCATAACGGCCTTCTCGGACAGGATAGCCTGATCGACAGCGCAACCATGTTCGAAGCGCAGGTCGACCTTCTGTTCAAGTGACAGACCGAAACGCATTACGAAAAATTAATCCCGATATATCTTGTTTTTCGATATATCGGGATTTATCTTGTGGTCATGACAAACACAAGCAATGGCGATCCGGATCGCCCAAATCATCCGGAACAAGAAGAAACCCGCCATCGTCACGGTCGCCATGGCGATCATCGCGGCGGTCACCGGGGTGGTCCCTTCGGTGGGCATGGCCGTCATCGCGGGGAACATTCCTATGGCGAACATGACGACCATCGGGGCGAACGACGTGGCCGAGGCGGTCACCGTCGTGAGCGGATTTTCGATTATGGCGACCTGCGCCTGCTGGTCCTTACCATGATCGCCGAACGCCCCCGTCATGGATATGAGCTGATCAAGGATATTTCCGAACGGCTGCAAGGCGTTTACACGCCAAGCCCAGGCGTGATCTATCCGACGCTCTCATGGCTGGACGACATGGGCTACACCGTCACCGAACCCGGCGTTTCAGGCAAGAAGCTCAATCGCATCACGGCAGAGGGTGAGGCCTTTCTGGTCGCAAACCGTGCCGCAGCCGATGCGCTTTTGAGCAGAATAAGCAGTTTTGCCGAAAACAACGGCGAGATGCCGCACACCGTCATTCACGCGCTGAAAAGTCTGAAGATGACGGTTCGCCAAAGGCTGCATCGTGGACCGATGGATGCCGCAAGCGCTGAAGCCATCGTCACCGCACTCAACGAAGCTGCCCGCATTGTGGAGGAAAGCTGATGGATACGTCGAATACGGTCGTGGATTCTGAAGCGTCCATCGCGACCGCCCATGCCAGCCGCTATTTGCAGCAATTGGCCAAGCATTTTGCGCATAAGCTGCCGGTCACTTTCGATCCGGCAGCGGGGCAGATCAGCTTCTCTATCGGCGACTGCCGGTTACGGGCCGATGATGCATTTCTGCATATCGCCCTCACCTCGCCCGATCAGCCTTCGCTGACACAGTTGCAGGATGTGGTCGTGCGGCATCTGGTGCGCTTTGCTTTCCGTGAAGAGCTTGTCGTCAACTGGCGCTGGCTTGAACAAGACACCGCAGGCTAAAGTCTGTGAGAAGACGCCCGCCTTCCGGCCGGCGCAACCTGTTTAGCTCCAATCACGATCCCAGTCAGGCTCACCGCGAAAACTCTCCGCCAGATAGTCGACGAGGGTGCGTACCTTGATCGCCAGATGGCGCGCAGGCGGATAGACCGCATGGATGCCAAGCGGCGTGCTTTCAAACTCGCCAAGGAGCCGCTGCACCCGCCCCTCACGGATGGACGGCCCGGCAATGAATGTTGGGACGTGGGCTATGCCCAATCCGGCAAGGGCCGCATCGAGACAGGCTTCGCCATTGGAAAAATGCAACCGGCCTGCAACATTGACCGCCTCACCGTCGCCGCCTTGTGGGGAAGCGAAATGCCAGACATACGGATCGCGGAAATTCGTATCAATGATGCATCTATGCTGCGTCAGTTCCTGTGGATGAACCGGCGTTCCATGTTCGGCAAGGTAGGACGGTGCGGCCACCAGAACCACCCGCGCATCGCACAGTTTGCGGGCAATCAGGCTACTGTCGAGCGGCTTTCCGATCCGAACCCCGATATCGAAACCTTCATCGACCAGACTGACAACCCGATCAGAAAAGCTCACATCAATCTGGATATCTGGAAAAGATTGCGCGAATTGCAGCAATACGGGCGTCAGCCGCAAAGTTCCGAATGACAAGGGAGCCGTCAGCCGGATGCGTCCAGTCGGAGCGCCCGATGCATTGCGCACCGCGGCTTCCAGCGCGTCAAAGTCCTGCAACAGGCCTTTCATGCGCTCATAATAAGCGTACCCCACCTCGGTCGGCGACAAGGCGCGCGTGGTACGCTTGATAAGCTGGACACCCAGATCGGCTTCCAGCCGCGAAACGAGTTTGGATGCCTGACCGCTGCTTGTTCCAAGCCGTTGCGCCGCCGCAGAAAAACTGCCCGTATCAAGCACCGCCACGAACATGCGTTCACAGTCAAGCCGATCCATCGATTGCTTCCATTTCAGCTATTTTCCACCGTTAAGAACGAGAAAATAGCTGAATATGGAAATTATCCAAGCTTCAAAGAAGACCGCAGAAATGCGGCTGCCATGACGGCGCCGTCGGCTGATATCGTATGGCTGACACCGGGCAGGATATGGCAGGTGGAATTCACGCCAATCTCTCCAAGGCGCGCATTCGCGCTTTCGGATTCGCTTGCCGGAATAACCGGATCGGCGCTGCCGTGCACAAGCATGGCCTGCGTCGCAAGCGTCGGCGTAAACGGTTCTGGCGAAGCCAGCCTGCCAGAAAAGGCAACCACAGCGGCAATGGGCCAGCGACCCGAAACCAGAGCGTCAAGCGACATGATCGCTCCTTGCGAAAAACCGACCAGTGCCACGCGGTCGAGTTTGTCGGCGAAGCCGTGTTCGGAAATGATCCTTGTCAGTGTTTCATCAAAAGGCGCACGCGCCTCGACAATCCGCTGCGGACGGTTGGCCGGGGTGACGCCGCTGACGCTGAACCACTGATGGCCCGAGCCACCCTGATCGAAGGCAAAAGGCGCATCAGGCGCTGCAAATACGGTGCCGGGCAAGCTATCGGCCCAGAACGTGCCAAGCGAAGCGAGGTCCGCGCCGCGACTGCCGACACCGTGAAGGAAAATTACCAAAGAACGCATTTGTCTGTCATTCGCTTTCAGATTTGGACGGGAGCCAGTCCCGGAAGATCGGGGCCAAGCGGCACGATGCCGGTGGGGTTCAGCGCCTTGATGGAATAATAACCGCGCTTGATATGGTCGATGTTGACCGTTTCCCGAATGCCGCGAATAACCAGAATTCGCGTCAGCCAGGCGCTGAGCGCCGCATAATCAACCAGCCGACGCAGATTGCACTTGAACAGGCCATGATAGGCCGCATCGAAGCGCACCAGAGTAACGAAGAGGCGGATATCCGTTTCGGTGAACTGTTCCCCGAACAGAAACGGCCCCTTGGCCGAAAGCCTTGCCTCCAGTTCATCAAGCGTGCGGAACACATCGCGGAAGGCTTCGTCATAGGCGATCTGCGTGGTGGCGAAGCCCGCCCGATAGACGCCATTATTCAGGCTCGGATAGATATGTTCGTTCAGCGCATCGATTTCGGCGCGAAACGGCTCGGGATAAAGGTCGATATCGTTATTGGCGAGATCGCCAAAACCGGTGTTGAACATACGCACGATGTCGGCGGATTCGTTGTTGACGATGGTTTTGGTCTTTTTGTCCCAAAGTACCGGCACGGTGGCGCGTCCCGTATAGTGGGGATCGGCTTTGGTATAGAGCTCATGCATATAGGTTGCGCCATTGAGGCTATCGCGGTTGGACCCCGGATAGTCACCGAAACGCCAGCCCTGATCCGTCAGCGCAGGCTCTACCACCGAGATCGAAATGAGCTTGTCCAGCCCTTTTAGCTTGCGCGCGATCAGCGTGCGCGAGGCCCATGGGCAGATATAGGCCACATAGAGATGATAGCGGTCGGCTTCCGCCTTGAAACCCGCCTCGCCGGTCGGTCCCGCGCTGCCATCCGGTGTGACCCAGTGACGGAAACCGGAAATCTGGCGCACGAAGCCGCCCTTCTCATCCTTGGCCTGAACCGGCTGCCAGTCTTCAGTCCATTTTCCGTCTACCAGCATGGCGTCTGTCCTTGATGTTCGCATGAAGTACGAGACGCCGTATAGATGCCTCGTTTCAAACCGTTGATTACTGAACCGGATATTGTCAGAGAAAACGCCCCCTGATTAGCGGGGTGAAACGAAGCTAATTCCTTCCGTTTTGGAAGAAATAATCAGGCTACAATCTGCAATTCCGTACAGATACGGTTACGTCCCAGATCCTTGGCGCGATAAAGCGCGGCATCCGCGCGACGGAAAACCGTCTCAAACCCGGTATCCGCCGCGGTCAGAAAAGCGATACCGGCGCTGGTGGTGGTGCTGAAAGGAGCATGCGTCGTATCGAAAGACGCCGAAGCAAAAGCCTTGCGGATTTTGTCCGCGATCGCCAGAACATTCACATTGGATGTTTGGCGCAGGATGAGCACGAATTCCTCGCCGCCTATGCGTGCAATGAGCGCATCCTGCCCGGCATAGGCACGAATGATGCCTGCGAATTCCAGCAATACGCGATCTCCGACCGTATGACCGTGGCTATCATTGATCGACTTGAAGGCATCCAGATCGAACACGATTACGGAATCGCCGATGCGCATCACATCGATGGCCAGACTGTCGTAAAGCGCCCGCCGGTTGAGCAACCCTGTCAGGCTGTCCGTGCGCGCTTCGTTCGCATGGCGACGCGCCACACGCGACTGCGTGAAGGTCAGTGATAGCGCCCCGATCCCCGTAATGCCGATGATCGCCATGATGGCATTGAAATCTTCCGCCAGATTGCTCGGCATACTGGTCAGCGTCCATTGCCGGTCAAAGACAATGACGGAACCGCAGAGCAAAAACGATATGGCCGTCAGCAGATAAAGCACCATCATGCCAACAACGGGAACCGGGGCCTCCTCATAGACCGAGATATATTCCCTGGCGGTGATGAACAGCAGAAATGCGGCAATGAAGTTGAAGAGCGCAATGCCGATACCGGCAACGCCCAAGACAATCGGCACCAGAACAGCGGTAATCGCTATGATCGAAAATGCAACGAGTTGCTTCCTGTTGACCGGATTGCTGGATATCTGCCTTGCGCCGACAAACAGCAAAACGAAGCCCACCGTCATGACGCTGAAAGCAATGACCAGCGACGGAACCAGCGCCAGGAGGCCGGAATAGTTGAGCACGGCGCCCGCGCCGAGCAGGATCATGCCCAGGCAACCCCAGAGCAGGAACCTGTCCATCCGGTTCTGATACCAGACACTCAAAATCGTCAGCGCCACCGCAAGTGAACACAAGCCCGCTGCGAAGAATAGCGTGTTCTGGTCTAGCTCCAAGATTAACTCCGCACCCCTGTAAAGCGCTTGCGATCCGACAGTGCCGGATCGGCGCTCTAACTAATTTTTGTCGCGCACATTCTGCCCGAGACCCGTCTTTCGCGGTTTTCGGCGCGTGCTCTCGCCCATATTGAACCGGGAGTTTAGCGACAGAATGCCAAAGAATCGATACTTACTTATTTAAGTTAAGATCAAATTCTTACTGCCACCGCGCGGCGGGCAGAAATTTTTTACTTCTTGACCCGAACCGAGCCAATAAAAATCAAGCATCCCCCGATGTTTTATCTTCAATCTTTTCAAGGGGTTTCGACTGTTTCCGGATACTTCCCCGCCACAGCGAAAATCGCATCTGGTGTTTGCGGCAAAGCGGCAATCTCGCCCAACGGCACCGGCTTTACCGGCTCGCGCAGACGATAAAAACCGATCTGTTCCGGCGTGCAATTGCGCACTTCAGCCAGAATTTCAGTCACCGTGGAACTGCAAAGACGTCCCTGACATGGCCCCATGCCGCAGCGCACCATGGTCTTGAGCTGGTTGGGACCAACGACATGCGGCGCGGCATCGCGGATTGTTCCCACCGTCACTTCTTCACAGCGACAGACGATCACACCGCGATCCGCTGGGGCGCGAAATGCCTGCCCCGGCTGATAAAGCGCATCAATGAAACCCCGCCCCCGCCCCAACCGTCGGCCCTGCCTGCGCAGAACATCGATCTTCGGTTGCAAGCCCGCTGCTCGTTCCGGAAAAATATCCTGACAGGCGGCCAGTGCCGCAATGCGCCCGCTCACCCCAGCAAGCAAGGCACCGCCGATACCGCCGCCATCGCCCGCAACATAGATCGCCTCGACCGAGCTTCGACCGTTCTCGCCCAGTTTCGGTTGGAAGCACTTCTGCCCATCGTTCCAGACAAGCGCGCAACCGGACGCATTGGCGAGATTATTGTTCGGAATAACACCCTGATGCAGAAAAACACTATCGACGGCAAGCCTGTGTTCCTTGCCATTTGCCGTAAAGACGATGGCCTCGGCCTTGTCTTTTCCAGAAATGGCGATGCTCGTAACACCGGAAAAGACAGGCACCGATTTTCGCACGTTCAAGAGCAGCGAAAGCCCCTTCAATCCATAGGACGAGGTGAGGAACGACAGCAAATGCGGCATGGCTTTTCGGCGGTTTTCCACCGGTGTCGTATCGAGCAAGGCAGCGATCTTGCCTCCAGCTTTCAAAAGCTGCACTGCGAACAGGTAGAGCAACGGTCCTGTGCCCGCCAACACGACGCGCCCTTCTGGAATGAGCCCGGCGGTCTTCAATGCTATCTGCGCCGCACCAACGGTCATCACGGTCGGCAATGTCCAGCCTTTGACGGGCATCGGGCGTTCCATCGCTCCGGTCGCAAAGACGACGCGGCGCGCATAAACAATCCCGCTTTTGCCGCCTGCCGACAATCGCAGTTCAACGCCGGTTCCGTTCGGTTCTTCCCGCTGCTCGACGCTCCAGACAAGCGCCTGCGGCACGTAGGTTGTTTCGCTTGCCAGAAACGCTTTCAGAACATTTTTGCCGCGCCAATAGTCTTTGCCGAGAAACGGTCGGCGCTCAGGTCTATTCTGTTCGATGCCGCGATAAATCTGCCCGCCCGCTGCGGGATTTTCGTCGAACAGCACCACCTTTGCGCCGATTGCGCTCGCTTCGGCAGCAGCAGCCATGCCTGCCGCGCCTGCACCAATGATGGCGAGGTCGTACAACGTATCGAGCGCGTGAATATCGAAAACTGACCTAACCATTATCATTCCCCTCCAAAGCGCGCGCGCCACTTTGGGACGAAATGATCATTCCGTCAGACACTTGTGTCATGCAGGCCTGCCGGTTCTGCACGCCATTGATGGTAACAAGGCACTCGAAACAGACGCCCATCAGGCAATAGGCGGCGCGTGGTTGATCGCCCACGACACTGTTTCTAAGCTTGGTTATGCCCTCGCCAAGCAAGGCGGCGGCGACCGTTACATGTGCAGACACGGTCAGCGGGCGCGCATCGAAGGTAATCGACACGGTTTCGTTCGGAATGTCGGTTTTACGAAACATGGAACCTCCGCCCGGAGAATGCATCATCCGCCAGATGCTTTGCATCGGTTGCGATTTGCTGCGCAATCGTAATGGCGTGATTGGCTGCCAGCGTCACGCCCGAATGGCACATGACCACGTAAGCGCCGGGATGGCTCGCGGACTGCTCATAGATCGGCAAGCCATCCGGTGTCTTGACGCGAAACCCTGCCCAGCTTCGCACGACATTGACCTCTGCCAGATGCGGAAAGGCCCGCACAGCCCGGTTGGCCAGAACCGCGCTGATATCCTGATTGGTGGCAATCCGGTCCGTATGCGTCTCCTGACTATCGCCGATCATAACACCGCCCTCATCGGTCTGGCGCAGCGTCGCCGCCGTATAGGGGAAGAATGGCGCACATTTTTCCGTCACCAGAATCTGCCCTTTGCTGCGCACCACCGGCGTATGCAAGCCGACACCTTGAGCCAGGACGGGGTTGCCATTGCCAGCCGCAAGGACAACGCGCTCGGTGAAAACTTCGCCCCAAGTGCCACGCAGCAGAAACCCGCCGTCTTGCGGAGTAACCGAGGTCACTTCGCTGTGCGGCTGATAGGAAGCGCCGAGCTTCAACATGCCTTCATGCAAAGCATGAAACAGACGCAGTGAATTCACGTCGCCATCCATGGGGGAATAGATCGAGCCGATAACATCACGACCAATTGACGGCAGCATTTTTGCCGTTCCGCTGTGGTCGAGCACGACATGCTCCGGCGCGTCATGGCCCAGTTCACGTGCAACGGCCTCTACATCGCCCGTGTACATTTCAAGCTCGCGCTCGTCGTAGCAGAAAATGAAAGCGCCCTTCTGTTTTAAGGCGACATCAATGCCGGTCACTTCACGCAGATCATCTGCCAATGTCGGCCACAGCCGCGCCGATTGCATCGTCCAACGCGCATAATGTGGAGCGCCGACACCCTTTCCCTGCACCCAGATGAGCGCGAAATTGGCACGTGATGCGCGCAACGAAAGGTCTTCACCATCAAGAAGCAGCGGGCGCATGCCAGAGCGTAAAAGCCCCCAGGCAATGGCCGAGCCCACCAGCCCTGCCCCGACGATAACAATGTTCTGATCCGGCAAACTGCGCATTCGACTGTTCAATCACATCATTTCATATATGCCGTGGTTCCCTGAAAGGCACGATCAAGAAAACACGGGCACGCAGACGTTTGACAGTGTGCTACCGCGCAGTCAAATTCCAAATGGAAGCAGGCAATCATAAGTTACGCGAAACGCTCCGTACACGCAGGATCATGATAATAGCTATTGAAAATTATTACAGAAATTGCGTAGAAATTAGAAAAAATTACCACGAATGCAACCAGCGGTCCCGATAGAACGGAACCCAAGAGTACGCCTGCAACCCAGGCCCAATTCATACAATGCGAGTACCCGCCATGTCGGATCACAACCCCAACTCTCTTTCCCCAAATCGCCGTCAGTTTTTGCTTGGAGCAGGCAGTGCACTGGCGCTTGGCGCGACCGGCAGCTTCTGGATGCCCGGTCAGGCGCGCGCGCAGGATGCCGCGCCACGCAAGGGCGGCCATCTGATCATGGGTCTCGACACGGCGTCGAGTTCAGACCGGCTCGATCCGGCCTATTATCCGGAAGCCTATATGTATTCGGTGGGTTTTCAGCTCTTCAACACCCTGCTTGAACCGACCCCGGACGGTCGCCTCTACGGCGCGCTTGTCGAAAGCTGGGAAGCGACCAAGCCTGATGCATCGCAGTGGGTTTTCAAGCTCAAGAAGGGCATCCAGTTCCACAACGGCAAAGAGCTGAAAGCCGAAGACGTCATCTATTCGCTGAACCATCATCGCGGCGAAAACAGCAATTCCGGTGGCAAAGGCTTCCTGCTCGCTGTGACGGAATTGAAGGCGACCGATCCATATGAAGTGACGATCACGCTCGACAAGGGCAATGCCGACTTCCCCGCAGCTCTGACCGACGTGCATCTTGGTATCACGCCGCTCGATGCGGATTTCGATAAGGGTATCGGCACCGGCGCTTTCATTCTGGAAGATTTCCAGCCGGGCGTCCGGGCGCTGACACGCCGCAACCCGAACTATTGGGCGCCAGATCGCGCCAATGTGGAATCCGTCGAAACGATCGCCATGAGCGATGCGACCGCCCGCATGGCCGCATTGCTGAGCGGGCAGGTTCATGTCGTCAATCGCGTAGACGCCCGCTCGGTAGGTCTCGTTTCGTCGCGTCCCGGCGTGCAGATCCTGAAAACGCCGGAAAACACCATGTATTGCCTACCAATGCGGGTCGATACGGCACCGTTTGACAATAATGATGTACGTCTGGCGCTGAAATACGCCATCGACCGCGAAGAACTGCAGAAGAGCATTCTTGGCGGCACCGGCTCAATTGGCAACGACAATCCGATTTCGTCGTCAAACCCGTATTATTCCAAGGACATTCCGCAGCGCGCCTACGACCCGGAAAAGGCGGCCTTCCACTTCAAAAAGTCTGGCTATAGCGGAAATATTCCGCTGGTCGTTTCCGAAAACGGTTTCCCCGGCGCGGTTGATGCGGCGCAGGTCTATCAGGCAGCAGCCGCCAAGGCCGGTATCACCATCGACGTGGAACGCGTGCCGTCCGACGGCTATTGGGACGAAATCTGGCTGAAGCGCCCGTTCGTCGCCTCCAACTGGGCCGTTCGCCCGACCGCCGACGCCATGCTGTCGATGATCCTGCAATCGGATGCGCCGTGGAACGAAACCGCCTGGAAGAACGAAGCCTTCGACAAGCTGCTTGCTGAAGCCCGCGTCGAACTGGACGAGGAAAAGCGCAAGAAAATCTACCATGACATTCAGGTAATCATGGTGGATGAAGGCGGTGAGCTTATCCCGCTCTTTGCCGACAACCTTGCCGCAGCAACGGACAAGATCAAGGGCTTTACCCCGACGCCATCCGGCGGCGATATGAGCGGCTATCGTTTGGCGGAAAAAATCTGGTTCGAGGAATAATCGACCGAACACAAGAAGCGTATCTAAACAAAAGCCTCCTTGCCGGGAACGCTCGGCAAGGAGGCTTTTTTCGTTGTCGCTTACTTGCCCCGCATCTGTTCGCCTGCATTTTTGGCAAAACGCAGGTTCCAGAAGGTCGCCGTCAGCGAAATGCCGGTGACGACGAGAAACGCCGTCGAGAAATCGGAGATGACGGGCACGTCACGGGCATGCAGGTTCATGGATGCATGCAGTATCAGTGCCGCCACACAAACGCCGACCGACAGCATGAGCTGCTGGAACGTTGAATAGAAGCTGTTGGCGGAACTCATCCGCTTTGCGTCCACCCGGTCATACGCCACGGTGTTATAGGCAGTGAACTGGAACGACATGGAAAAGCCCGACATGGCCAGCACGATGAAGATCAGCCAGTGCGGCCAGTCCGGCGTGAAAAAGGCGCAGATCGCATAGCTGCATGCAGAGAATATGCCATTGACGACCAGCGACATCCGGAAGCCGAACTGCCGGATAATGCGCGGCGCGAAGGCCTTCATGGCCAGCGCACCAAGCGCAGTCGCAAGCACCATATTGCCCGCCGCAACGGCAGACAGGCCAAAGCCGATTTGAAGCATCAGTGGCAGCAGAAACGGATGCGCGCCCTGC
This sequence comes from Ochrobactrum teleogrylli, assembly GCF_006376685.1. Taxonomy (GTDB): domain Bacteria; phylum Pseudomonadota; class Alphaproteobacteria; order Rhizobiales; family Rhizobiaceae; genus Brucella; species Brucella teleogrylli. The sequence goes on from NZ_VEWL01000001.1 coordinate 675,624, forward strand.
GTGATACGAGTGATCGACCCCGCAATCATCGAGGTTCCGAAGCTTTCAATCCGCAGCAGAGAAAAATCTAACATCGGCGCCGGATGACGGCGCGAATGGACGATTGTGGCAACCCCGAAGACAATGCCGACCACAAACAGTTTCAGCGCCAGGTTCCCGCCTTCGGGATTGCTCGCCGTTTCCAGACTGAACAGCAGGGCACCGAGCGCAATACCGGACAGGATCAAGCCCATGAAATCGAACGGTTCACGCGTTTCGCTTTTATATTCGCCGATATAAAGCGATACGAAAACCATGCCCAGAATGCCGATGGGAACATTGATGTAGAAAATCCAGCGCCAGTCCAGATATGTCACAAACAGACCACCGAGCGGCGGCCCGAGAATGGGGCCCATAAGGGCTGGCACCAGCATCCACGACATGGCGGCGATGAGGTCTTTGCGTTCCACGGAGCGGATCAGCACCAGACGACCGACCGGCAGCATCATCGCGCCGCCTGCGCCCTGCAACAGCCGGGCCGCGACCAGACAGGGCAGGTTCGGCGCCTGCGCGCAGAGCACGGAACCCAGAATGAAGATTGCAATCGCGAAGCGGAAAACCGTGCGCGTGCCGAAGCGGTCGGCGATCTTGCCACTGGCCGGGATGAAAATCGCAAGGCTCAGCAGATAGGAAGTCAGTGCCACGCTCATGGAAGGCGCCCCGACATTGAAATCGCGCGCCATGGTCGGCAGTGCCGTGGCCAGAATGGTCGCGTCGAGCTGTTCCATCAGCATGGCGCTGGCGACAATCAGTGCGACGATGCGAAAATTGCTTTTGCCCTCCGAAGCTGCGGCTTCGGCGGTTGAATTCTGGCTCTCGAGGCTGACACTCATGGCTATTCCAGCGCTGCGGACTCGCTCGCCGAGACAATGCCGATCAGCGAGTAAACAATGGACGACTCACACAAAACTGCGAGCAGTAAACTCAGTCCTCCACCGTTGACGGCATATATCACAGATCACGGCGAAACATAGCCGCTCAAGAGAATTTGACCTCGGATTCATTTATGGATCAGGGCGACGTCGCGCTTGTGGTGCGTTTCAGCGACAGGTTCCGCTCGCGGATCATGGAGAACAGACCAGCGCCAACAACGATGAAAGCGCCAGCAATGACGTTCCATGTCAGCATTTCGTGGAAAACCAGCGTGGCGATAAAAGCGGTTATGACCAGCTGGAGATAGGTCAGCGGCTGCAATTCCCCCGCTTCAAGGATTTCGTAAGCCCGGATGAGGCAGCAATGGCTCGCAATGCCGCACACGCAGCACGCTGCCAGCCACAGCCAATCCTCCGGCGCGATAGGTACGATATAAAAGACACCCACGGCTGTCAGCACCACAGCGCCGCCGATCGCCGTATAGAAGAAGCTTGTCATAGTGTCGTCATCCCTGCTGACCGCACGCGTTGCCACGACATAAATCGCCAAGAGACAGGAAGCCGCCACGGCGAACAGAACATTGGCATCAAAATGCGCATTGACCGGGTTGATGATCAAAAGCACACCGCCCAGACCAAGGGTGACCGCCATCCAACGCGGCCACCTGACCTTTTCGCCCAGAAACGGTACGGAAAGCATGGTGACCAGCAAAGGCGAACTTTGAAAGATCGTTTGCGCTACGGCAAGGCCTGCCCGGCTCAAGGCAAAAATCGCTGCGACAACACCAACAGCCAATATGACACCCCGGGCAATCTGGAGAAAGGGATGCTTCGTGGACGCAGCCTTCACGATACCCCCGGACCGCATGGCCAGCAGAATGACGAAGGCCGCGAACACCCAGTAACGGACCATCGCAATGAAGATTGGCGAATAGGCCGTGCCAAGATATTTCGACAGGCCATTCTGCACCGCAAAGATGGATACGGAGGCAATTTTGAACAGGTAGCCTCGGCTCTTGGGGGTCATATGCAATACTCAAAACCGCCCGCAACAGGTGAAAATCTGCTTAAAGGAATAGTTTTGAGTAATCCCCGCCATCACAGATTGCTACAACGAAACCCGTTATTTTTCGTCGTCGGCAGCAGAGGAATTTTAAATTCATTTTTGGTTTAGGGCGTCGTCGCGCTTGTGGTGCGTTTCAGCGACAGGCTCCGCTCGCGGAACATGGAGAACAGACCAGCACCAACAACGATGAAAGCGCCAGTGATAACGTTCCATGTCAGGGTTTCGTGGAAAACCAGCGTGGCGATAAAAGCGCCGATGACCAGCTGGAGATAGGTCAGCGGCTGCACTTCGCCCGCTTCGAGAATGTCATAAGCGCGGATAAGGCAATAATGGCTCGCAATGCCGCAAACACAGAGCGCGGCCATCCAAAACCAGTCATGCGGCGCGATGGGTACGAGATAGAAGACGCCCACCGCCGTCAACACCACGACACCCCCGATCCCCGTATAGAAGAAGCTGGTCATGGCGTCGTCATCCTTGCTCACCGCACGCGTTGCCACGGCATAGATCGCGAACATGAAGGTCGCAGCCACGGAAAACAGGATATTGGCATCGAAATGCGCGTTGACCGGGTTGATGATCAAAAGCACGCCGCACAGGCCGATAATGATCGCCGTCCAGCGACGCCAGCCGACCTTTTCGCCCAGAAACGGCACGGAAAGCATGGTGACCAGCAGTGGCGCGCCCTGAAAGACCGACTGCGCCATGGCCATTCCGGCCCGGCTGAGGCCGAAAATGAAGGTGACGATTTCCGCCGCCAATAACACACCACGAGTAATCTGCAGAAAGGGGCGCTTCGTGGAAGCGACCTTGACGATTCCGCCAGACCGCATGGCCAGCAGAATGACGAAAATTGCGAACACCCAGTAGCGGATCATCGTGATGAAAATCGGCGAATAATGCGTGCCAAGATATTTCGATATGCCGTCCTGCGCCGCAAAAATGGTCACCGCGAGGATCGTGAAGAAGTAGCCTTGGCTCTTGGGGGTCATACGCCATACTCTAAGCCGCCCGAAACGGGTGACGGTCTGTCTTGAGGGGATAAGTCTGAGTAATCCGAACGACGGCGGATTACCACAACAAAGCCAACTATTTTTTGCCAGTCGCAACGGAAACTCGATTTCACGCAGTTTATGGTTGAGGGAGCGTCCTACGCTTACCCTTCCTCTTTGCTCGCTTTTTGCATGGCCCTAATCGCTAGCGACGGGTCGAATATTGCAGCCTGTTGCACGATGTGCGCGCCGCAGGGGGAACAGATTGTCCGCGTGCAGGTTTATCCACCGCTGCGGGGCAAGACAGAAAGTGAGACGATGCAATGAAAAAGGCGCTTATTCTTACAGCGGCAGCGTTTCTTGCGACAACCGGTCTGGCCGCCGCGCAGGATGCTGTCATCATCGAAGTGCCCCAGTCCGCACGCGATTATGTCATCGCCCATCCCGTCGATCCGGTTGTCATTCAGGACGATATCGCTCAGGGCTATGTGGTGCCGGAAGCTGTTGTCGTGCGCCCCATCCCAGACAATCCCGACTTCGGCTATATCTATGTGAATGGCGAACCGGTGATCGTTTCGATGCAGAACCGGCAGGTGGTTTATTATGACGAAGGACCCAATGCAGGTCCTCCCGTGCCCGTTGTGCCGGATGATGTCGTGACCTTCATTGAAAGCCATCCAATTGAGCCCATCACCATCGAAGGCGAGGTGACGGAAGGCATGGTGATACCGGAAGATGTGCCACTGGTGGCCGTCCCGGATCAGCCGAATTATTCCTACGTCTATATCGATCAGCGCCCGGCACTCGTTGAGCCGCAGACGCGCCGCGTCATCTGGGTGAAATGAATTCCCCACCCTCCCCGCGCTTCAGAGCGCGGGGATATGCGGCTTCAGCTGTTCTGGCTGGTTCCTCTGAAGCGCTATTCTTCCCTCGCCAGTTTCGTGTCCGCAGCCTTGCGATGTGTGGAACGCAGCGTTCCAGCCAGTGACGCCCTCCCTAGAAGCTCACCACTGTCGACATCTGGCAATCTTTAGCCGCTTGCACGAATGTGCCCATCTAAAATATAGATAAATCAAGAATCAAATCTATTAAAGATGGGAAGAGCCGCTATATGACTGAGATTAATGAGATAATTGGCCAAAAACGTGGCGTTGATTCACCAGGCGAACAAAATGAGTCGCTCAATCTTGCTAGAATTATCTATAATTTACCCTTCATCCAGCTGATCTTCCGCGCGCAGGAAATCCACCGACAGCATTTTGACCCCGACGCCATTCAGATGAGCAGGCTGCTTTCCATCAAGACGGGCGGCTGTGCGGAGGATTGCGGCTATTGCAGCCAGTCGGCGCATTATCCGACCGGGCTGAAAGCCTCCAAGCTGATGGAAGTCGAGCGCGTACTGGCGGAAGCGCGCAAGGCACAGGAAGGCGGCGCGACGCGCTATTGCATGGGTGCGGCATGGCGCAGCCCCAAGGAGCGCGACATGGACATGCTTGTCGCCATGGTCGAAGGCGTCAAGGCGATGGGCATGGAAACCTGCATGACGCTTGGCATGTTGACGCCGGAACAATCGGCACGCCTTTCCGACGCCGGGCTCGATTACTACAACCACAATATCGACACGTCGGAGCGGTTTTACCCTGAAATCATCACCACCCGGACTTTCGAAGACCGGCTGGAAACACTGGCGAATGTCCGCGAGGCAGGCATCAAGGTCTGTGCGGGCGGCATTCTCGGCATGGGCGAAACCGTCGATGACCGCATTTCGATGCTGGTCACACTGGCCAGCCTTCCGACACCGCCCGAGAGCGTGCCGATCAACATGCTGATCCCCATCCCCGGATCGCGCCTTGCCAATGCCGCGCCCATCGACCCGTTCGATTTCATCCGCACCATCGCGCTGGCCCGCATTCTGATGCCAACCTCCTATGTGCGGCTTTCCGCCGGGCGCACCGATATGAGCGATGAAACGCAAGCACTATGCTTCTTAGCCGGGGCCAATTCGATCTTTGTCGGCGACACGCTGCTGACCGCCGACAATCCCGGCGAGGATCACGACAGCGCGCTCTTCCGGCGGCTCGGTCTCAAGCCGATGACACTGGAGCAGATGCGTTGAGCATTCCCGCACTCGCCCGTTATCAGGCAACGCTTGAGGGTCTTGAGCGGAAATCGCGCCTGCGCACCCTTTCCCCGCAAAAGGGCGTCGATTTCACCTCGAACGATTATCTGGGCCTCGCCAATTCACCACGCCTCAGGGCCGCAATCGCTGCGGCTCTCGACCGGGGCGTCCCGGCGGGTGCTGGCGGATCTCGGCTGTTGCGCGGCAATCATGTCGAGCATGCAGCGCTCGAAAGTGAAGCAGCCGCCTTTTTCGGCGCAGAAAAAGTGCTCTATTTCGGCACTGGTTTTGCTGCCAATACGGCGCTTTTCGCGACCCTGCCGCAACGCGGAGATCTGATCGTTTGCGACGCGCTGATCCATGCCAGCGTCCATGAAGGAATTTCATCCAGCAAGGCAGACCCGGTCTTTGTGCAACACAATGATGTCGATGCTTTCGACACGGCAATCAGTGGCTGGCGACGCAAGGGCGGCAAGGGCCATCCGTGGATTGCCGTTGAAAGCCTTTATTCTATGGACGGCGATTTAGGCCCCATCGCAGAGCTGGCCGCACTGGCGACCCGCCATGACGGATTTCTGGTCATCGATGAAGCCCACGCCACCGGCATTTATGGCTCGCAAGGACGTGGACTGGCGGCAGACCTCGAAAATCGCGACAATGTGCTGGTGCTGCATACGTGCGGCAAGGCTTTGGGCTTGTCTGGCGCATTGCTGCAATTGCCCGCCATACTTGGCGACTATCTGGTCAACCGCGCCCGCAACTTCATCTATTCGACCGCGCCATCGCCCTTAATGGCAGCGGGCGTGCGCGAGGCCCTGCGGATGATCGCAGACGAGCCAGAGCGTCGTCAGCAATTGCAGACGCTGACCGGCCATGCTGGATCGCTGGTCGTTTCGCTTCTGGGTCTCAAACCCAGTGGTTCACACATCATGCCGATCCTGATCGGCGATAATTTCCGCGCCATGCGCATTGCCGAGGCCATGCGCGCCGATGGTTTCGATATCAGGGCTATCCGCCCTCCGACCGTGCCGGAAGGGACCGCCCGGCTCAGACTATCCATCACGCTCAATGCCAATGAAAGCCAGATCACCGAGATGTTCGAACGGCTTTCCATCGCAATCAGGAAAGACAGACCATGACAACGCGCCTCGTCGTCTCCGGCACGGATACCGGCATCGGGAAAACGGTCTTTTCAGCCGCACTCACCGCCGCCCTTGACGGCTATTACTGGAAGCCGGTGCAATCCGGCCTTGATGCGGAGACCGACAGTGAAGCGGTAGCAAAGCTCGTCGGCCTGCCCCAAAGCCGCATTTTACCGGAAGCTTACCGGCTTTCCGCACCGCTTTCGCCCCATCAATCGGCAGCGCTGGACAGCGCGGCAATCTCCGCCGACGCACTCACTGTCCCCGCAACCGACGGACCGCTGGTCATCGAAGGCGCTGGCGGCTTGCTGGTGCCGCTTTCGGACGATCTGGTTTTTGCCGATATATTCGCGCAGTGGAAAATTCCTGTCATTGTCTGCGCCCGCACCAATCTTGGCACGATCAATCACACGCTCTTGTCGGTCGAAGCGCTGAAGCATCGCCGGACGCCAATATGCGGCATTGCCTTTATCGGCGATGAGAATCCCGAAACCCAGCGCATCATCGCCAAAATGAGCGGTGTGCGCATTCTCGGTCGCCTGCCATTATTGCCGTCACTTTCCGAAGGCGTATTGATGCATGCCTTCGAAGAAAATTTCGATCTCGGCAGCTTCGTGGAGGTGTGGGCATGAAGCGGCAGACCGTCTGGCACCCCTTCACCCAGCACGCGCTGGAACCGGAGATGCAGCGCATCGTTTCGACGGAGGGCGCATATCTGATCGACGAGAGCGGCAAGCGCATTCTCGATGCAATCTCCTCCTGGTGGGTCATCACCCATGGTCACCGACACCCTTTAATCATGCAGGCAATCCGCGACGCCACGGAAAGCTTCGACCAGATCATCTTTGCCGAATATTCCCATGCGCCTTCCGAACAGCTGGCGGAAGGGCTGATTGAAATCGCACCGCCCGGCCTGCAGCACGTCTTTTATTCGGACAGCGGTTCGACCGCGGTGGAAGTGGCGCTGAAAATGGCGCTCGGCTATTTTCACAATACCGGGCAAAAGCGCGACCGTATCGTCGTGATGGAACACAGCTATCACGGCGATACCATCGGCACCATGTCCACTGGAGAGCGCGGCGTGTTCAATGCCGCCTATGAACCCTTGCTGTTTGGCGTTGACCGGCTGCCCTTTCCCGAAAAAGGCAATGAGCAGCGCACACTCGATATGTTCGAGGAGTATTGCAGGTCAGGTCACGTAGCGGCCTTGCTGATCGAACCACTTGTCCTCGGGGCGGGCGGCATGAAAACCTATCGTCCGGCCCTGCTGACGGAACTGAAACAGATCGCCAAACGTTTCGACTGCCTGCTGATCGCCGATGAGGTGATGACTGGCTGGGGACGAACCGGAACCGTCTTTGCCTGTGAACAGGCGCGCATCACGCCGGATATCCTTTGCGTTTCCAAAGGGCTGACAGGCGGTGCCTTGCCGCTCGCGGCAACACTTTGCACCCCGGCGATCTTCGATGCGCATCTGTCGACCGACCGACGCAAGACCTTCTTTCACTCAAGCTCCTATACCGCCAATCCGATTGCCTGCGCCGCCGCTGTCGCCAATCTCGAAGTCTGGCAGCAGGAGCCGGTCTTGAGCCGCATTCGCTCCATCGAGGAGTTTCACGAGCACAATCTGACGCGATTTGCAGGCGACCGGCGCTTTGCCAGCATTCGGCAGGCGGGAACGATTGCCGCGCTTGATATTGCCGTGCCCGCCGGCGGCTATCTCGCAGAAACCGGCCAACAGATGCGCAAATTGTTTCGCGAGCGAAACTTGCTGATCCGCCCGCTTGGTAATGTGATCTATCTGATGCCGCCCTATTGTGTGACCAGCGAGGAGTTGACCGCCCTCTACGACGCGATTGACGATGTGGCATCCATCGTGACGGGGCGGGCACTATGAGCTCGTGTCACTCCTCCCGCATGGTGGGGTTCGGTCATGCGGTGCCAAAACGCCGCGTGGAAAACGGTGAGATCGAACAGCAACTCGGTCTGGAACCGGGCTGGATCGAACGCCGCACGGGTATCCGCACGCGCTATTGGGCAGGCGATGGCGAGACATTGAGCGGGCTTGCAGCCATGGCTGGAGACATGGCGCTCAACAATGCCGCCATCGCCCGCGAAGACGTCGCGCTGACTTTGCTGGCCACCTCCACGCCGGATCATCTGCTGCCGCCGTCAGCGCCGCTGCTGGCGCAAAAGCTCGGCCTTGCACGATCCGGCGCCATCGATCTGGCGGGGGCGTGTGCTGGCTTTCTCTATGCGCTGACGCTGGCCGATGGCTTTGTGCGCAGCCATAAACGCCCTGTCCTTGTGGTCGCCGCCAATATTTTGAGCCGCCGCATCAATCCCGCTGAACGCGCAAGCGCCGTCCTCTTCGCCGATGCAGCCGGAGCCGTTGTACTGGTGCCGGATGAAGACCCGCAACGCGGCATCCTCTCGGCTGATCTGTCTTCCGACGGAAGCTGTTATGACCTGATTTCGATCCCGTCCGGCGGCAGCAACCAGCCATTTTCTCCCGATTTGCCGCCAGAGCAATTTCTGATGACGATGAGCGATGGTCGCGAGGTGTTTTCCCGCGCGGTCGATCTTATGACCGTCGCCTCCAAAAATGCGCTTGCGAAAGCCGGAATCGAATCGGCACACATTGATCGCTTCATCCCGCATCAGGCCAATGCGCGCATGTTCGATGCTGTGGCACATAATTTGGGAATCGATCCGGCTAAAACGGTCCGGACAATCGCAACCTTTGGCAATTCCTCCGCTGCGACAGTTCCGCTATCGCTGTCGATTGCCAATGAAAGCAAAGCTTTTGCAGAAGGCGAAACCATCCTGCTAACCGCCGCAGGTGCCGGAATGATGGGCGGCGCAGCAGTCTATCGCGCTTGATTCCACACCGCGTTTTCTCCCACGCGGCAAGTCGAATGGCAGTTAATTGTTAGCCTTCAACATATTTGACTTTACAGTAAAGTGAAAATATCTTCTGTGATATCAGTCTCTTGACGAACGCACGGGGCGTGGGAGGGCCTGAGAAACATGGATAGAAAATTGAATGTGAGTACCGAAACGGTTCTCAACGCCACGAGAAAGATGCTGTCCCAACACGGTTCTGCCGTCAGTCTGGAACTCGTGGCCGCCGAGGCCGGACTGACGCGCCAGACCCTTTATAACCGGTTTGGCAGCAAGCAAACCCTTCTCCGCGCCGCTTTCGACGATCTGCGCCAACAGATTCATGCTCGTCTTGACAATGCTCCATGGGACGCTGAACCCGAAGTGCTGCTCCCGGTGATCGCGCGTATCGTGGCGGATAGCTTTCTGGATCTGGCAATGGCCAAGTTGCTGCGCGCAATGATTCAGGCCGTCGAGGATATTCCGGAAATTGGAATCAGTCTCCGGTCGGACCAGACCGGCCAGGTCCTGAAAAAAATGATCGAATATCTGGAGGCAAAAACCAGGGCCGGTGAGTTTCATGTAAAGGACCCGGAAACGCAGGTTATGCTTTTTCTGGGCAGTATCAGCGGGTTTCTGTTTCCCCGTCTGCTGCTTGGCACGGTTGATCCCGACGAACAGGTCAATCAAAAACTGATCGACGCATCGATCGCCAGCTTTCTGAGAATCTGGCGAAATGCTGAATAAGGCCTTTTCCAATCGCCAGAATGCCCTAGAATAGAGGCTTCCTCCCAGCCTAACAAAGAGGCCTCTCCCATGAAAATATCCATTCTTGCCGTTTGCAGTGCCTTGCTGATCAGTGTTGCATCGGTTTCCACACCAGTCTTTGCCCAGCAAACGCGGGACATTGCCAAAGAAGAAGCCAATCGCAAACTCGTTCTTGAATTTTACGATGGCGTCTTCAATAAGCATGAAGTGGAAAAATACTCCGAAGTACTTGCTGAAAACTATATCCAGCACAATCCGGGCGTACCCGACGGTAAAGCGCCTTTCGTGAAATTTTTCACGCAGCGCTTCAAGGACAATCCCAAGGCCACCGCACGCATTGTGCGTAGCGCCACGGATGGCGATCTTGTCTTCCTGCATCTCCAATCGAAAATGAATGAAGAGGATCGTGGTCGCGCCATCGTGGATATTTTTCGCGTCGATAACGGCAAGATCGTCGAACATTGGGACGTAATCCAGGCGGTGCCGGAAACGTCCAAGAATAACAATACGATGTTCTGAGCCATTCACTCAGAATTTTACCGGAAGCCAGCCCACCCGGCTGGCTTCTCCGTTTTTACGGCATTGCCCGATAAAAACTGTTCTCGTTGCCCGCTTCCCGCTTGTTTCCACCGACAAGCGATCCTACGATACCCAAAACTCACCGGCCGACTGCACCTTTCCCCGACAGATCAGCAGCAGACAACAGCGTATCCACGCTCGCCGGTGCCATGGGTTACCGTCGCAAGACAAACGAATTAAGGACGAGAGAAATGACCGACAAGCAAGCCTCGAAGGCAATGTGGACCTATTACAAGGGCGAATGGCGCGAAGGCGACGTGCGCATTCTGGGTGCGGCCTCGCACGCGACCTGGCTCGGTTCTGCTGTATTCGACGGGGCGCGCCTGTTCGAAGGTGTTACGCCGGACCTCGACCTGCATTCCGCACGCGCCAATGATTCCGCGCGCGCGCTCGGTCTGTCGCCGACGCTTTCGGCCAATGACATCGAAGCATTGGCGCTGGAAGGCCTGAAGAAATTCGCCCCCGGCACGGATGTCTATATCCGCCCCATGTATTGGGCCGAGGAGGGTGACAGCAGCACGGTTGCGCCGCTTGCCTCTTCCACCGATTTCGCCTTGTGCCTTGAAGCCATTCCGATGGTTGAGCCGAAGGGCTTCACCATCACCACGACCTCGTTTCGTCGTCCTTTTCTGGAAGTAATGCCGGTCAATGCCAAGGCGGCCTGCCTCTATCCGAACAATGGCCGTATGCTGCTCGAAGCCAAGGCCAAGGGCTTTCATAACGCAATCGTGACCGATGTGTTGGGTAACGTCGCAGAGACGGCGACCTCCAATATCTTCATGGTTCGCGGCGGTGAAGTCTTCACCCCGGTGCCAAACGGCACCTTCCTCAACGGCATCACGCGCCAGCGCGTCATCAAGCTGTTGCGCGCCGCAGGCGTGACGGTGCATGAAACCACGCTGAAGATCGAAGATTTCCGTCAGGCGGATGAAATTTTCTCAACCGGCAATATGAGCAAGGTTGTGCCGATCATCGGTTTTGACGACCGCAAGCTCGATTACGGTGCCGTGACCAAGCGCGCCCGCAGCCTCTATTGGGAATGGGCGCACGCCTGATTTTCCGTCACGAAATTCCATTCTCCTGACCCTCCGGGCCATCTTGCCCGGAGCCTATCCCCGACAGCGGCGGCCGCATGATCGAACATACCCCCCTTTATCTGGCAATCGCTGTCACTGCGGCCTTTCTGGTCGGCATGTCGAAAGGCGGCCTGCCCTCGGTCGGTACGCTTGCCGTTCCGCTGATGGCGCTGGTCATCTCGCCCGTTACAGCTGCCGCCCTGCTGCTGCCGATCTATGTCATCAGCGACATGTTCGGGCTTTATCTCTACCGACATCACTATTCAGCGCGCAATCTCGCCATCCTCACGCCAGCAGCGATCATCGGCGTCGGCATTGGCTGGGTGTTCAGTTCGCATCTCTCCGCCACTTTCATCGGCATGCTGGTCGGGCTGGTCGGCATCCTGTTTTGCCTCAATGCCTGGATCGGCGCCCGCTATCGCAGAAAGGCCCGCAAGGCCGATGTTCCGGGTGGCGTCTTCTGGGGCATTCTCACCGGCCTCACCAGTTTCGTGTCGCATTCCGGCGCGCCGCCCTTTCAGATGTATGTGCTGCCGCAGCATCTGGAAAAGCTTGTTTTCGCGGGTACATCGACGATCCTCTTCGCCATCGTCAACGCCGTGAAGCTGGTGCCATACTGGCAGTTGCAGCAGTTTTCCAATCTCGACCTGTCGATGGGCCTCTGGCTGATACCGTCGGCAGTCATCGGCACTTTCGCCGGTGCCAAGCTGACGCGGCTTCTTCCTGACGGTCCCTTCTTCCTGCTGGTACAACTGACGCTGTTCGGCCTTTCCATCAAGCTGATCGCCGATTGGGTCATGCCGTATTTCTTTGGTTGAGAGGCTTTCGCCGGTTCTTGCCAGATGCTTCCGCTTCCGCCACCATGCGCACAAAATGCGGGGAGGATGTGGGAATGGCTGATGCGGATGCGATCATTATCGGTGCGGGGCTGGCGGGCCTCGCCGCAGCAAACGAACTGACCAGCGCGGGTAAAAAAGTCATCCTGCTGGAACAGGAAGGCGAGAATTCCATCGGCGGTCAGGCTTTCTGGTCGCTGGGCGGCCTGTTCATGATCGACACGCCGGAACAACGCCGTCTCGGCATCAAGGACAGTTTCGATCTTGCCGCGCAGGACTGGTTCGGCTCGGCGCAGTTTGACAGGCCGGAAGACCTATGGCCCCGGAAATGGGCCGAAGCCTATCTGCAATTTGCAACCGGAGAAATGCGCCCATGGCTACATAGCCTTGGCATGCGCTGGTTTCCCGTTGTCGGCTGGGCCGAACGTGGCGGCGCTGAGGCCCATGGGCATGGCAATTCCGTGCCGCGTTTTCACGTCACTTGGGGAACCGGGCCAGGTGTGGTGGCCCCTTTCGAACAGCGGCTGCGGACGGCAATGGCGAAAGAACTGGTGACCCTGAAATGCCGTCACCGCGTCAATGAAATCACCACCGAAAACGGACGCGTCACCGGCGTTTTCGGAGAAGTGCTGGCCCCTTCCACCGTTGAGCGCGGGCAACCATCATCCCGCGAGATCATTGGGGAATTCGCCTTTGGCGCTGACAGCGTTATCGTAACATCCGGTGGCATTGGCGGCGATCCAGAACGCGTGCGCCGGGCATGGCCGCGCGAAAGGCTCGGCAATCCGCCGAAGGAAATGGTGCTTGGTGTTCCAGCCCATGTGGATGGACGCGGCATCGATATGGCTGTTAATGCAGGCGGGCACGTCATCAATGCCGACCGCATGTGGCATTACACCGAAGGTCTCCGCAACTGGAACCCGATCTGGCCCAATCATGGCATCCGCATTCTGCCCGGTCCATCGTCCATGTGGTTCGATGCGCGCGGCAACCGGCTACCGGCTCCCTATCTGCCCGGCTTCGATACGCTCGGCACGCTCAAACATATTCTCTCCACCGGATATGATTATTCCTGGTTCATTCTGACCGAGAAGATCATCCGCAAGGAGTTTTCACTATCCGGCTCCGAACAGAACCCGGACCTGACCGGCAGAAGCTGGAAGCTGCTCCTGAAAAGTCGGCTCGGCAAAGCGCCGCCGCCGCCCGTCAAAGCCTTTATCGACAAGGGTGCGGATTTCATTACCGCCAAGACGATTGAAGAACTGGTCGCGGCCATGAACACTTTGAGCGGCGATAAACTGCTCGATGTGCGGCGCATTCGCGACCAGATCGAAGCGCGGGATCGTGAAGTGGTCAACCGCTACACGAAAGATGCGCAAATCATGGCGATCCATAATGCCCGCGCCTATATCGGTGACCGGCTGACGCGCGCCGTGCCACTGCATGCATTGCTCGACCCTGCCAACGGACCGCTGATTGCCGTCAAACTGCATATCCTGACCCGCAAGACGCTGGGTGGCCTGCACACCAACCTACAATCGGCAGTTCTGGGCGAGGACGGCGAACCGGTTCCCGGCCTTTATGCAGCAGGCGAAGCCGCCGGTTTTGGCGGTGGCGGCTATCATGGCTATAACGCGCTGGAAGGCACATTCTTGGGCGGCTGTATATTCTCCGGGCGGGCGGCAGGCCGGGCAGCCGCCTCGATCTGAAGCGTGAGCACCATTTCGTAACAATCTGATTTTACGTGATTTTTTCTGGATCGTCAGCCGGACAGCTGCCCTCCAATATTCCATTTTCTATATGAGATTTTTATATCGCGGCCCGTTTCCCTGTCTCGAAACCCTATGCCGTAACGTCACATAATCCCTGCCTGGCGAAAGCCTTCACCAACAGGGAGCCCCGCAAGGGGACGACATTATGGACATCGCCGTCCTGGCAATCGGCATCGGCTTTTTCGGTCTGCTCTTTGGTTATCTGCGCGTCTGCGAAAAGCTTTGAGGGCGTGACATGCTGATCGAATATATCGCTGGCGCTTTGGTCGCCATCTTCATCGCGATCTACCTTCTTTATGCGCTCATTCGCCCAGAGCGGTTCTGAGCTGCAGCCCAATGGGCTTGGGAAAAACCATGACAATCAATGGATGGATACAGATCCTCGTCTTTTGCGGGATCATCATTCTGCTCGTAAAGCCGCTTGGCTTCTATTTAACGCGCGTCTTCAACGGCGAACGAACGTTCCTTTCGCCAATTCTCGTTCCGGTCGAACGCGGGCTCTACCGTCTTGCAGGCACTGGCGAACGCGAGGAACAGCACTGGACGAGCTATACCGCCGCCATGCTGCTGTTCAACTTGGCCGGGTTTATTCTGCTTTATGCCATGCAACGGTTTCAGGGCGCATTGCCCTTCAACCCCATGGGCATGAGCAATGTGCCCGCAGACCTTGCCTTCAACACCGCCGCCAGTTTCGTGACCAACACCAACTGGCAGAACTATGGCGGCGAAAGCACCATGTCCTATCTGACGCAGATGGCCGGATTGACGGTGCAGAACTTCGTCTCGGCTGCAACGGGTGTGGCGATCGCGATAGCGCTTATCCGCGCTTTCTCTCGCAAATCCATGAAAACGCTTGGTAACTTCTGGGTCGATCTCACGCGCTGCACGCTTTATATCCTGCTGCCAATTTGCATCGTGATGACGCTTGCATTCGTCGCATTGGGTGTTCCGCAAACGCTTGGCGCCTATGCGCAGGCCACCACACTTGAAGGCGCGCGGCAGGTCATCGCGCTTGGACCGGTTGCATCGCAGCTGGCGATCAAGATGCTGGGCACCAATGGCGGTGGTTTCTTCAACGCCAATTCCGCGCATCCGTTTGAGAATCCCGACGCCATTTCGAACATGATCCAGATGGTTGCGATCTTCGCCATCGGCGCATCGCTGACCAATGTCTTTGGCCGCATGGTCGGCAATGAAAAGCAGGGCTGGGCCATTTTCGCGGCCATGGGCGTGTTGTTCGTTGCAGGCGTCGCCATTTGTTACTGGGCAGAAGCTGCCGGCAACCCGCTGATCCACGCACTCGGCATCGACGGCGCGAATATGGAAGGCAAAGAAACCCGTTTCGGTATCGCCATGTCCGCCCTTTTCGCCGTGGTCACGACTGCCGCATCCTGTGGCGCGGTGATCGCCATGCATGACAGCATGATGGCGCTCGGCGGCATGATCCCGATGATCAATATGATGCTCGGCGAAATCATCATCGGCGGTGTCGGCGCAGGTTTTTACGGCATTATCCTGTTCGTCGTGGTGGCGATTTTCGTGGCTGGCCTGATGGTCGGTCGCACGCCGGAATATCTGGGCAAGAAGATCGAGGCCAGGGAAGTCAAAATGGCGATGCTGGCCGTGCTGTGCCTGCCGCTGTCGATCCTCGGCTTTACCGCAATCGCTGCCGTCATTCCTGCTGGCCTTGGCTCCATCGCCAATCCGGGACCGCACGGCTTTTCGGAAATTCTCTACGCCTATACGTCGGGCACCGCCAATAACGGCTCGGCTTTCGGCGGGCTTTCCGGCAACACGCCCTGGTACAATATCACCATCGGGCTTGCGATGCTGATGGGGCGCTTCCTCGTCATTGTTCCCACCATGGCCATTGCCGGATCGCTGGTCGCCAAGAAAATCGCCCCGCAATCGGCCGGCACCTTCCCGACCCATGGTCCATTGTTCGTGGGCTTGCTGATCGGCGTCATTCTGGTTGTCGGCGGCCTGATCTTCTTCCCCGCGCTGGCGCTCGGCCCCATCGCCGAACACCTCGCTCTGATCCAGGGCAAGACCTTCTGATGCTGAAACCATCGAACTGCATTCTGTCGATCCTTGCCGTGATGCTCATCCTGTTTCTCGCCATCCGGCTGATCTGAGCGTCCGCTTCGCAAAACATCCACTGGAGCCTCGTTATGAGCCAGTCCAAATCTGCGAGCATTCTCGATGCCCGTATTCTTATCCCGGCGGTCGGCGATGCCTTCCGCAAACTGAACCCGAAAAGCCTCGCCCGAAACCCGGTCATGTTCGTCGTGGCCGTCGTTTCGGCGCTCACCACGGTACTGCTTGCAAAGGACATTGCCACAGGCGGCGGCAATGTCGGCTTTTCCGCCCAGATCGTGCTGTGGCTCTGGTTTACAGTGCTGTTCGCCAATTTTGCCGAAGCCGTTGCCGAAGGGCGCGGCAAGGCGCAGGCGGAATCATTGCGCCGCACCCGCACTGAAACCCAGGCCAAGCTCCTGAGCGGCGACGGCAAGACCGATTACAAGACCGTGGCCGGAACAAGCCTCAAGGTCGGCGATATCGTTCTCGTTGAAGCAGGTGACATCATCCCCTCCGATGGCGAAGTGATCGAGGGTGTCGCCTCGGTTAACGAAGCCGCCATCACCGGCGAATCCGCACCGGTCATCCGCGAATCCGGCGGCGACCGTTCCGCCGTCACCGGCGGTACGCAGGTCCTCTCCGACTGGATCAGGGTGCGCATCACGGCAGCGCAGGGCTCGACCTTCATCGACAAGATGATCAGCCTTGTGGAAGGCGCCGAACGCCAGAAAACGCCGAACGAAATCGCGCTCAACATCCTGCTTGCAGGCATGACGCTGATCTTCGTTTTGGCCGTGGTGACAATTCCAAGCTTCGCGACCTATGCGGGCGGCTATATCCCCGTCATCGTGCTGGTTGCCCTGTTCGTAACGCTGATCCCGACCACCATCGGTGCGCTGCTGTCAGCTATCGGCATTGCAGGCATGGACCGTCTGGTGCGCTTCAATGTGCTGGCCATGTCGGGCCGTGCGGTAGAGGCGGCAGGCGATGTAGACACATTGCTTCTCGACAAGACCGGTACGATCACGCTCGGCAATCGTCAGGCAACAGCCTTCATGCCCATCACCGACGTAAGCGAACAGGAACTGGCCGACGCAGCACAACTCGCCTCCCTTGCCGATGAAACGCCGGAAGGTCGTTCCATCGTGGTTCTGGCCAAGGAAAAATACGCCATTCGCGGTCGCGATATGCAAAGCCTGCATGCGACTTTCGTGCCCTTTACAGCGCAGAGCCGCATGAGCGGCGTTGATATTGACGGTTCGTCCATTCGCAAGGGTGCCGTGGATGCCGTGCTGAAAAACGCGACTTCGGATGCAAAAACCGTTCACGAACTGCAAGCCATCGCCGACACCATTGCCAAGGGTGGCGGCACGCCGCTTGCCGTCGCCAAGGATGGCAAGCTGCTCGGCGTCATTCACCTCAAGGATATCGTCAAGGGCGGCATTCGCGAGCGTTTCTCCGAATTGCGGCGTATGGGCATCCGCACGGTGATGATCACCGGTGACAATCCGATGACGGCAGCGGCAATTGCTGCGGAAGCGGGCGTGGATGATTTTCTGGCGCAAGCAACGCCGGAGAACAAGCTGGCGCTGATCCGCGAGGAACAGGCCAAGGGCAAACTCGTCGCCATGTGTGGTGATGGCACCAACGATGCGCCAGCGCTTGCGCAGGCCGATGTGGGTGTCGCCATGAACACTGGTACGGTTGCGGCCCGCGAGGCGGGCAATATGGTCGATCTCGACAGCGATCCGACCAAGCTCATCGAGATTGTTGAAATCGGCAAGCAGCTTCTGATGACGCGCGGCGCGCTTACGACTTTCTCCATCGCCAACGATATCGCGAAATATTTCGCGATCATTCCGGCCATGTTTCTGGCTTTTTACCCGCAGCTTGGCGCGCTGAACATCATGAACCTCGCCACGCCGCAAAGCGCTATTCTCTCGGCCATCATCTTCAACGCCCTCATCATCGTGGCGCTGATCCCGCTGTCGCTGAAAGGCGTGAAGTATAAGGCCGTTGGCGCGGGCGCCCTGCTCTCCCGCAACCTGCTCATCTACGGTCTCGGCGGCGTCATCGTTCCATTCATCGGCATCAAGGCCATCGATATGGCCATTATCGCCCTTGGCCTCGCATAAGGATTTTCGCCCATGTTGAAGCAACTTCGCCCTGCACTGGTCATGATCGTCGCGCTCACTGTCATTACCGGCTTCATCTATCCGCTCGGCATGACAGGCCTTGCGCAAGCAATTTTCCCGCAACAGGCCAATGGCAGCCTGATCGAGAAGGATGGAACGGTCATCGGCTCTGAACTGATCGGCCAGAGCTTTGCCAGCGACCGTTATTTCCACGGCCGCCCATCCGCCGCAGGCAAGGATGGTTATGATGCATCCAGTTCCGGCGGCTCCAATCTCGGCCCCACTAATCCCGCTTTGATAGAGCGGATCAAGGCCGAGGCGGAATCGTTAAAACAGGCAGCGCCTGACACCGCGATCCCTATCGATCTCGTGACCACTTCGGCCAGCGGTCTCGACCCGCATATTTCGCCGGAAGCAGCCTTTTATCAGATACCGCGTGTCGCCAAGGCGCGGGGTATCAGCGAAGCCACGCTGCGCGGCATTGTGGAGCAGCAGGTGGAAGACCGAAAACTCGGCTTTCTCGGCGAAGCTGTGGTCAATGTCCTGAAACTCAATCTAGTTCTGGACAGAACCGCAGCAAAATGAGGTAGATTGCGGGTGGCGCTCATGTCGCCGCCCGCTTCGCAGGAGCATTATCATTGATGTCGGACGACATTCGCGCTGACAACACACGGCCCTCTCCCGATGCCCTGCTCGAACAGGCGGAGCGCGAAACGCGTGGCCGCCTGAAGATATTTCTGGGCGCAGCACCCGGTGTCGGCAAAACCTATGAAATGCTGATGTCCGGCAGGGCGCGCAAGGCCGATGGCGTTGATATCGTTATCGGCGTTGTCGAAACCCATGGCCGCCGCGACACCGAAGCACTGGTCGATGGGCTGGAAATCATTCCGCGCGCCCGCGTCGCCTATCATGGCCATGAACTGGAAGAGATGGACATTGACGCCGTGCTGGCGCGCCGTCCGCAGCTGGTTCTGGTGGATGAACTCGCCCACAGCAATGCGCCCGAAAGCCGACACCCCAAGCGCTATCAGGATGTGGAGGAAATCCTCGCACAAGGGATAGACGTCTATACCACGCTCAACATTCAACACGTCGAAAGCCTGAATGATGTGGTGGCGCAGATCACGCGCATTCGCGTTCGTGAGACCGTGCCGGACAGCATTATCGACCGCGCCGACGATATCGAGCTGATCGACCTGACACCGGGCGATCTCATCAAGCGGCTCAATGAAGGCAAGGTCTATCTTCCAAAGACCGCGAAGCGCGCAATTCGCAACTATTTCTCACCCGGCAATCTGACGGCGCTCCGCGAACTGGCACTGCGGCGCACTGCGCAGCGGGTGGACGAGCAGCTTCTCACCCATATGCGCGCCCATGCCATCGAAGGCCCGTGGGCTGCCGGCGACCGTATTCTTGTTGCCGTGGATGAAAGACCGCGTAGCGCGTCTCTCGTGCGCTATGCGCGCCGTCTTGCCGACCGGCTGCGCGCGCCATGGGCGGTCATTCACATTGAAACGCCCCGCTCGGCCACCATGTCGGAGGATGAAAAAGACCGGCTGTCGGCAACCATGCGCCTTGCCGAACAGTTGGGCGGCGAACCGATCATCATTCCCGGCCAGTCGGTGGCCGAAGACATTATTCGCTATGCCAGCACGCATAATTTCACGCAGGTTGTCGTCGGCAAATCGGCCAAGCCGCGCTGGCGTGAAATCATCGAAGGTTCGGTCGGGCACGATCTGATCCGCCGGGCAGGCGCCATCGATGTTCACATCACCGCTGGCATTGATCAGGAGGCGGCAAATGCTGCCCGCAAGGTCAAGACCGCCGCGCCAACCGCGAGCCTGCAACTCCTGCCCTATGTGATTGGCATGGCGGTCATCACGGCGGCGCTCGCCGTCGGGCTGCTGCTCGACCAGTTTCTCGACGTGCGCAGCATAGCGCTGGTCTTCGTGGTCGGCGTTCTCGGCGTTGCAGTAACGCTTGGCCTGTGGCCAGCGCTGTTTGTGTCCGTCATCAGCGCTTTCGCCTATAATTTCTTCTTTCTCCTGCCGCTTTACACCCTGTCCATTGCGGACCCGGAAAGTGTGGTCGCCCTCGTCTTCTTCCTGCTCGTCAGTTTCGTGGCCAGCAATCTCGCAAGCCGCGTGCAGCGTCAGGCGGCATCGGCGCGCCAGCGCGCGCGCATGACGGAGGATCTCTATCTTTTCAGCAAAAAGCTCGCGGGCACCGGCTCGCTGGACGATGTCCTTTGGGCAACGGCGTTCCAGATCGCGTCCATGCTGAAGGTGCGTGCGGTCATCCTGCTGCCGGAACGCGAAAGCATCGCGGTGCGCGCCGGATATCCGCCGGACGACACGCTCGACGATGCCGATATCGCCGCTGCCCATTGGGCATGGGAGCACAATCTGCCCGCAGGACGTGGTGCGGATACGCTACCCGGCGCGCGTCGCCTTTACTTGCCACTGCGCACGGCGCGAACCTCGGTCGGCGTTATCGGTCTCGACAATGACCGGCAGGGACCGATACTCACGCCCGAACAGCAAAGACTGTTCGAAGCGCTGGCCGATCAGGCCGCCATCGCCATCGAGCGCGTGCAACTGGTGGAGGATGTCGAGCGGGCGAAGCTTGCTGCGGAAACCGACAAGTTGCGCTCCGCACTTCTCACTTCGATTTCGCACGACCTCAAGACGCCGCTCGCGGCCATCATGGGTGCGGCCACCACATTGCGCGAATATCACGGCTCTTTGCCCGCTGAAGATCAGGCCGATCTTTATCAGACCATCGTGGATCAGTCGGAACGTCTCAACCGCTTCATCGCCAATCTTCTGGACATGACCCGGATTGAAGCAGGCGCGATGGAGCCGAACCTGTCCCCGCATTATATCGGCGATATTGTCGGCGCTGCCCTGCACCGCGCCGCCAAAATTCTTGTGCGCCATGCAGTGCGCGTATCAGTACCCGCCGATCTTCCGATGCTGCGGTTGGATGCGGTTCTGTTCGAACAGGTTCTGTTCAATCTTCTCGACAATGCCGCGAAATATGCGCCGGACGCCTCTGAAATTACCGTCGAAGCGCATATCAGCGGCACGCGGCTCATTCTGGAAATTGCCGATCAGGGGCCGGGCATCCCCGCCGACGACACGGAACGGATTTTCGACAGCTTCTATCGCGTTCGCAAGGGCGATCACGTACAAGCGGGTACAGGCCTTGGCCTTTCTATCGCGCGCGGTTTTGTCGAAGCGATGGGCGGCACCATATCCGCCCGCAATCGCGGCCAAAGCGGTGCGGGCGCGGTCTTCGTCATATCCCTGCCGCTTCCATCCGGCGACGCTGAAACGGAAACAACGCAATGAATATGCAAGCCGTCAAAGTGCTGATCGTCGATGACGAACCGCCGATCCGCAAACTTCTGCGCGTCGGGCTGACCACCGAAGGCTACACGACCGTTGAAGCCGCCAATGCGGCCGAAGCGATGGAAAAGATTGAGGCCGAAAGTCCAGACCTGGTACTGCTCGACCTCGGCCTGCCGGATATGGACGGGCACCGGCTCCTGCTGCAATGGCGACAGGAAGGGCGCAGCCTGCCCATCCTCATTCTTTCGAGCCGCACCGACGAAGTGGGCATTGTGAAAGCTCTCGAACTCGGCGCCGACGATTATGTGACCAAGCCCTTCGGTATGCGCGAACTTGCGGCACGCATGCGCGTTGCGCTCCGCCACAAGCTGCAACAGCAAGGCGAAAAGCCGATTTTCCAGAGCGGTGGTCTTTCGGTCGATCTGGTGCGGCGCATCGTCAAGGTCGATGGCAACGACATCAAGCTGTCGCCCAAAGAATACGATATTCTGCGCCTTCTGGTGCAGCATGCGGGCAAGGTTTTGACGCATCAATTTATTCTCAATCACGTCTGGGGTCCGGCGGCAGACGTGCAATATTTGCGCATCTATGTGCGCCAGCTTCGTCAGAAGATCGAAGCCCTGCCCGACCAGCCGCAATATATTCTCACCGAAACCGGTGTTGGCTATCGCCTGCGTGAAGCGGACGCCCTATAATCAGAAAGACGCTGAGAAAACCGGTAACGGAGGTATTCGATGGTCGAGCTGACGAACAATCTGGAGAATCTGGAATTCATTATATCAAAGGCGCGCGAATATGACGTGCAAGTGCCTGCGGTGGACGAGGATTCCGGCTCCAATCCCGGCGACGACAGGGATGTCGATATTCTCGATGCGTCAATTGACAACCCAACCCGGAAAGAGCTTTTCGCCGCCATCCGCTCGCTGAACGAAGATCAGCGTATCGAATTGCTCGCCTTGATGTGGGTGGGGCGCGGCGATTTCTCGGCAGAGGAATGGGACGACGCGCTATCCACCGCAAGCGAACGCCATAATGGGCGCGAGGCAAAATACCTGATCGGAACACCGCTTCTGGGCGATTATATCGAGGAAGGCCTTGTGTCGCTCGGCATCGATGTCGAAGCCTACGATAATGAATAAGAAAAATTGATGGTTCCATCCGTCCTTCTGTTTTGACGCTGCCATATCCGGGCATTAGAGTTGCCCGCAAATGTAACCGGTTCGATTTGGATCCGCTTGCAGAACAACATATGGGAATTCAAAAACGACGGAGGAAAGCGCCATGCTTCAGAAGAACCTGGTTCAGAAAACGGATTTTTATATCGACGGCGCCTGGCGGGCTCCAATCGACGCCAAGAGCATCGAAGTCGTCAATCCGGCCAATGAAAAGCCCTATGCGGTGATCTCTGGCGGTTCGGCTGCCGATATCGATCTCGCGGTTGCGGCAGCGCGCAAAGCCTTCCCTGCATGGGCCGAAACGCCCGCGAAGGAGCGTATCGCCTATATCCGCCGTATTGCTGAAATCTACGATTCCCGCATGGATGAAATGGCCAAGGCCATTTCGCACGAAATGGGGGCGCCGATCACGCTTGCGCGTGAATCGCAGGCTGCCGTTGGCGTGTCGCATATCAAGGCTTTTGTCGCTGCCTTCGAGAGTTTCGAGTTCGAAGAAATTCTTTCTCCGAAATTTCCAAACCAGACCATCGTGCACGAACCGATCGGCGTTTGCGGGCTGATCACCCCGTGGAACTGGCCGATGAACCAGATTGCGCTGAAGGTCATTCCCGCGATTGCGGTTGGCTGCACGGTCGTGCTCAAGCCGTCCGAAATCGCACCGATGTCGGCGATGCTGTTTGCGGAATTCGTCGATGCAGCCGGTCTGCCGAAGGGCGTGTTCAACCTCGTCAATGGCGAAGGTCCGGTGGTCGGCGAAGCGCTGTCGCAGCACCCGGATGTGGACATGATGTCCTTCACCGGCTCGACGCGCGCAGGCACGGCGGTTTCCCGCGCCGCAGCGGCAACCGTCAAGCGCGTTTCGCTGGAACTCGGCGGCAAGTCGCCGAACATCGTCTTTGCCGATAGCGATCTGGAAAAGACCATCGAGCGCAGCCTTGCCCATTGCTTCGAGAATACCGGCCAGTCCTGCAATGCGCCGACGCGCATGCTGGTTGAGCGCTCGGTCTATGACAAGGCCGTCGAACTCGCGAAGAAGGTCACCGAAGGCACCAAGGTCGGCGATCCTGCGGAAGAAGGCGATCATATCGGGCCACTTTCCTCGTCGATTCAGTTCGAAAAGGTCCAAAAGCTGATCCAGAAAGGCATCGATGAAGGCGCACGCCTCGTTGCCGGCGGCACTGGCCGCCCGGATGGCTTCACCGAAGGCGACTTCGTCAAGCCGACCGTCTTCGCCGATGTGAACAACGACATGACCATCGCCCGCGAAGAAATCTTCGGACCAGTGCTGGCCATGATCCCGTTTGAAACGGAAGAAGAAGCTATCGCCATCGCCAACGATACGCCTTACGGTCTGGCCGCCTATATCCAGACCGGCAGCCCGGAACGCGCCAAGCGCGTTGCGCGCAAGCTTCGCGCAGGCATGATCCAGATCAACGGCACGTCCCGCGCTCCGGGCAGCCCGTTCGGCGGATACAAGCAGTCGGGCAACGGTCGCGAAGGCGGCAAATGGGGCCTCGAAGACTTCATGGAAGTGAAGCTGATCAGCGGTTGATCTCAACCAGCAGATGTTAAACATGAAAAAGCGCCGCTAAACGGCGCTTTTTTTCCTTTATAAAAGTTCACTCTCGAAATCGAGACCGTTCAGGCAACCGGCGTGGATGGGAACAGCGCCTGCAAGGCATCGTAGGATGCCAGCACGGTTTCCATCTGCGCGGTATGGCCCTTGACGAAAGCATCACCATAGACCGTTTCGTCCGGATATTCGGTGATGAGCGTCATTGGCACCGTATGTCGGTCATCGACGCCGACAAGGCACGGAAATCCGTTGATGATGCGGAAACCCGTTTCGCCTGCATGCTGCTCGAAAAGCCTGATCTGGGCGTTGTTATAAGCGACCAGCCCGTCAATCGCGGCCAGATGTTTCGTTACGCGGTCGATCAGTTCCTCTGCGTGCCTCTCCCATGAGGCATGGTGGCGGATGATCAGGAAAAAGCCTTTCGGCAGCGTCCACATGGCAAAGGAACGCGGCACATAGCCTGAGAGCGGGCGCGTCCATTCATGCGACGGATAACCATGCAGGTTGACGTGCAGTTTCGCATCCGTCAGCCTTTCAGCCTCGACACGAATGGCCTTTTCGTAGAGCCCCTCGCCGCTGCGATATTCCAGATCATCACCCAGCGCCGTATAGCGCGCCGCATGATGTATGTGGTGCGGCTGCAGTGCGCAAAGCCGCTTGTGTATCTCGTATCCATCCGGGTTTTCCTGCGGGGAGATCGTGAAATGCGCGCCTTCGCGCGTGACAAGCCGATTGGCCGCACGCAACGCGCCGACAACGCCCGTCGTTTCATTGGCATGCTGACCGGCGCTGATCATCATCGCGGCATCGCTGCCCTTGCGATAGGTCGCGCGCACCGCTCTGCCCGAACGGGTTTTTGCCTCGAACGGCTCACCGCCCAGACGGGCGAGTTCACGGCGGATCTGATCGGCGGAAAGCGGCGCTTGCGCCGTCTCCAGCACCTGTTCTGCCGTCAGCGCGTCATCGGTGGAAAGCGGTCTCGTTTCCACTCTGACCGACGGCTCGGCATCGCGAAAGCAGACTTCTGGCACAATCTGGCCCGGTTGCAACCCACGATCACCCACTGGACGACTGGACTTTTTTTGAAATACTTCAAGCAGCGAGAAATAGATATCCTCGTGCATGGCTTCGGTGAGGCTCAGCGTTTCCTCATCGTAAGGCAGGCGACGGTCGGTGATGGGCAAGCTGACCGTAATGTTCAGTTCATCGAAATAAGGTTCGCCACGCTTCCAGTCATGGGCCGCGATGGTCGAAACCGTGTCATGAAAGAGCTTTTCATAGGATGTTTCATAGCGCGCGCTTTCAGTCTTGCCGCCTTGCGTGACCGTCAGCCAGCCGGTTGGCGAGACCAGCGTTTCGCCGATGAAATCCACATGCACGCGGTTCGGGGCAAAAACCCGGTGCTTCTCGCTATGACCATCGGTAAAGGTCAGATCGACTTCATAATGAAAATCGTCTTTGTCCGAAGCTGCAAAAGCCACCTCCGCCTCCGGCAGCAGCACTGACAAAGGATAGGTTTCGAGCAGGAAACGGTTCTGCACGCAGGCTTCGTGGCGTGGATAGCGGATCGCAGCCGACTTCAGCGCCGCGCCATCGACTTCTTCCAGAAAGAAATGCAGGAGCGGCTTGTAAGCCGAGCGCAGGCGCGCCTCGACGCCTGCTTCGCGCAGCTTCGTTTCCGCTGCAAAGCGGCTCGGCTGGTCATCGAACAGCCAGGCTTCCACCTTCGCGTCGCGCATTTCCGGTTTCAGAAAATGATCGACAAGCGCATGAACGGTACGCGGATAGGTTTTCTCAAAAAGCACGCTCATCGGGAAGTCCTGCCAATGGGATCAAAGCGGGGTCAAGGCTGTCGCGCAGCCAGTCGCCAAGAAGATTTTGGAATATACCCCGAAAAGGGTGAAACGGTTTTCGGGATGTGCGTATAAACAAATACTGAGAGCGCGTCACCCTAATAGGATAAATGCGACCCGCTTTATAACTTGTGTGAGGGAGCCAGCGATGAGCGGAACGGGACGCGGAGTATGGGATTTCTGGATCGACCGCGGCGGTACGTTTACGGACGTCATCGGGCGGGATCCGCAGGGCCAGCTCCATGCACGCAAGGTTCTCTCCGAAAACCCGTCTGCCTATAAGGACGCCGCCGTTCACGGCATTCGCCTGCATCTGGGCCTGAACTCCGGTGAAACGATTCCCGCCGGTGCCATCGGCGAAGTTCGCATGGGCACGACGGTCGCCACCAATGCGCTTCTGGAGCGCAAGGGCGAGCGGCTGGCCCTTGTTACCACAAGGGGTTTCCGTGATGCGCTGCGCATTGGCTATCAGGAACGCAAGAACATCTTCGCGACCGAAATCATCAAGCCGGAAGCGCTTTATGAAAAGGTCGTGGAACTGAATGAGCGCGTTCAGGCGGATGGCACGGTTGAAACGGCTCTCGATCCCTCCGAGGCCGAAGCCGTACTGGTTGCGCTGAAGGAACAGGGCTACAAATCCGTCGCCATCGCGCTCATGCATGCTTTTAAGTTTCCCTCGCATGAGGCTGAAATTGCTCGCATTGCGCGCGGTCTCGACTTCGAGCAGGTCTCCGTTAGCCACGAGGTTTCGCCGCTGATCAAGCTGGTCGGTCGTGGCGACACTACAGTCGTCGATGCCTATCTGTCGCCGGTTCTTCGCCGTTACGTTGCGCAGGTTTCCAATGAGCTGGATGTCGAGCGCACCGGCGCGCGCGTCATGTTCATGATGTCGTCGGGTGGTCTCACGGCCGCTGATCTGTTTCAGGGCAAGGATGCAATCCTGTCCGGCCCGGCTGGTGGCGTTGTCGGCCTCGCCCGAACCGGCGAAACGGCAGGCTTTCCGAAAGTCATCGGCTTTGACATGGGCGGCACCTCCACGGACGTCGCGCATTTCGATGGCGAATATGAACGCGCTTTCGAAACGGAAGTGGCTGGCGTGCGCGTGCGGGCACCGATGATGCTGATCCACACCGTTGCCGCAGGCGGCGGCTCGATCCTGCATTATGACGCCGGACGTTTCCGCGTCGGCCCGGATTCGGCGGGCGCCAATCCCGGTCCGGCCTGCTATCGCAACGGTGGACCGCTCGCCGTCACCGATGCCAATGTCATGCTGGGCAAGCTTCTGCCGGAATTTTTCCCGGCAATCTTTGGCCCGGACCAGAACCAGACGCTCGATGTGGAGCGGGTGCGGGAACTTTTCTCCGCGCTCGCAGCCGAAATTGGCGATGGTCGCTCGCCGGAAGCCGTTGCCGATGGATTCATCCGCATTGCAGTGGCCAATATGGTCGAGGCCATCAAGAAAATTTCCGTCCAGCGCGGCTATGACGTGACGCGCTATGCGCTCAACTGCTTTGGCGGTGCGGGTGGCCAGCACGCCTGTCTCGTTGCCGATGCGCTTGGCATGAAGAATATTCTCCTCCATCCAATGTCCGGTCTGCTGTCCGCCTATGGCATGGGTCTGGCCGATATTCGCGCCACCCGTCAAAAGGCGCTCGGCGTCGCGCTCGATCCGGCAGCGCCTTCAGCCCTGAAAGAACTGGGTGAAGAACTGGCGCAGGAATGCGTGGCCGAACTTCTGGCTCAAGGCATAGAAGCCGCAGCCGTGCAGCGTCATCTGCGCGCCCACATCCGCTATGCGGGCACCGACACCGTGCTCTCCGTTGAAGCCACCTTCCCTGCTAAGGACAATGCCGACCGCCTTCGCGCCGAGTTCGAGGCGGCCCATAAGCGCCGTTTCGGCTTCATTGCGGAGAACAAGGCTCTCGTTATCGACGCGGTGGAAGTCGAAGCCGTGGGTGGTGGCGCAGGCGAAACCGAAAGCGCCCAATCGCTCGACAGCGATCTGGAAGCTGCAACCGCCAAGCGGACCCGCTTCTTCTCGCAGGGCGAGTTGCACGACGCGGGCGTTGTCTTGCGCGAGCAGATGCAACGCGGCCAGACTGTCACCGGCCCGGCGATCATCATCGAGAAAAACCAGACTATCGTTATCGAAGATGGCTGGCAGGCCCGCCTGACTGCGCATGACCACGTCGTGCTGACGCGCATCAAGGCGCTGCCTGCGCGCACGGCCATCGGCACCGAAGCCGACCCGGTCATGCTGGAGATTTTCAACAATCTCTTCATGTCCATTGCCGAACAGATGGGCGTTACGCTTCAAAACACTGCCTATTCGGTGAATATCAAGGAGCGTCTCGACTTTTCCTGTGCGGTTTTCGACGCGGCAGGCAATCTCGTCGCCAATGCACCGCATATGCCGGTGCATCTCGGTTCCATGGATGCGTCGGTCGCCACCGCCATTCGCGAGAACAGCGATATCAAGCCGGGCGATGTGTTTCTCATCAACGCGCCTTATAATGGCGGCACCCACCTGCCCGACCTCACCGTCTGCACGCCGGTTTTCGATGACGAGAACCGTGAAATCCGTTTCTGGGTGGCAAGCCGTGGACACCATGCGGATATTGGCGGCATCGCGCCGGGTTCCATGTCGCCGCTTGCGGTCAATATCGAGCAGGAAGGCGTCTATATCGACAATTTCAAGCTGGTAGATCGCGGCACCTTCCGCGAAGAGGCGCTTGCCGCTCTGCTGACTGGCGCGACCTACCCTGTCCGTAACCTGACGCAGAACGTCAACGACCTGAAGGCGCAGATCGCGGCCAACGAAAAGGGCGTGGCCGAGCTGAAAAAGATGATCGGCCTATTCGGCGAGCATGTCGTGAAAGCCTATATGGGCCACGTTCAGGACAATGCCGCCGAAAGCGTGCGCCGCGTACTCGACAAGCTGCCGGACGGCCATTTCACCTATGAGATGGACCAGGGCTGCCAAATCGAGGTGCGCGTCACCATCGACAAGGAAAAGCGCGAAGCGACGGTCGATTTCACCGGCACGTCGGAACAGCGTTCCGACAATTTCAATGCGCCAGAGCCCGTCACCCGCGCGGCTGTGCTTTATGTCTTCCGCGTGCTGGTTGAGGGCGACATTCCGATGAATGCGGGCTGCCTGCGACCGATCAGGATCATTGTGCCGGAAGGCTCGATGCTCTCTCCGCAATATCCAGCGGCGGTCGTGGCGGGCAATGTCGAAGTCAGTCAGGCTGTCACCAACTGCCTGTTCGGCGCGACCAAGGCGATGGCCGCAGCGCAGGGCACGATGAACAATCTAACTTTCGGCAATGACGAATATCAGTATTACGAAACCATCTGTTCCGGCGCGCCCGCCGGTCCCGGTTTCAACGGTGCCAATGCTGTGCACACCCACATGACCAATTCGCGCCTGACCGACCCGGAAATTCTGGAAACCCGCTTCCCCGTCTTGCTGGAAGACTTCCATATTCGAAAGGACTCCGGCGGCAGGGGCAAATGGCACGCGGGCGACGGCACCAGGCGCACGATCCGCGCGCTGAAAACGCTGGAATTTGCCATTCTTTCCGGTCATCGCCGGGTGGCGGCTTTCGGTCTGGAAGGCGGCGAAGCTGGCCAGACCGGCCGTAATGAAGTGCGTCGCAAGGACGGGTCCATCGACGTATTAGGAAATTGCGACCAGACTGTTCTGGAAGCAGGTGAAGCCTTCACCGTCATCACGCCGACTGGTGGCGGATACGGCAAGCCTGAATAACCGAGATGAATATTAACAAAGCACAACGCCGCCAGCTCATGTCTGGCGGCGTTGTGCATTCAACCGGGATAAAACCGGGCAAAATCAATGCGTGCCGACGCATTTGCGAACGGTTTTTCCACCCTTTCGGTCCACCCCGAAAAATGTTAGAATTATTCACCAAAATTCGATCTATAATTAGGATTCAATCCTAATAATTGCGTCTTTACCGTCGTTTTGGACGCATCTTTAGAATTAAATTTCTGCGATCAATAGAACATCAACCAGTTCACGGATACCGAAAATGAAATTCGCTCAGATCATCGCTACGGCAGGCATCATTCAGACAGCTCTCTTCACCGGCGCAATGGCCGGAGAAAATCTCGACGCCATCAAGTCGGCGGGCGTTCTGAAGATCGGCACGGAAGGCACCTATGCGCCTTTCACCTATCACGACAAGGAAAACAAGCTCGTCGGCTTCGACGTGGAAATCGGTGAAGCCGTGGCCGCCAAGCTCGGCGTCAAGCCGGAATTCATCGAAGGCAAGTGGGACGGCCTCATCGCCGGTCTCGACGTCAATCGTTATGATGCCGTCATCAATCAGGTTGGCATCACCGAAGAGCGCAAGAAGAAGTTCAACTTCTCTAACCCTTACATCGTTTCCAAGGTTGTTCTGATCGTCAACGACAAGAACGACACGATCAAGGACTTTGCCGATCTGAAGGGCAAGAAGTCGGCACAGTCGCTGACCAGTAACTACGGCAAGCTCGCCAAGGAAGCCGGTGCGGAACTTGTGGCGACCGATGGTTTCGACCAGTCGATCCAGCTCGTCCTGACGGGCCGCGCCGATGCGACGCTCAATGACAGCCTGTCCTTCCTCGACTTCAAGAAGCAGCAGCCGAAGGCTCCGGTCAAGATCGCCGCCGAAAAAGAAAATGCTGACGCTTCGGGCATCATCGTTCGCAAGGGCGACGACGACCTCGTCGCAGCCATCAACAAGGCGCTGGACGACATCAAGGCCGATGGCACCTACGACAAGATCGCGCAGAAATATTTCGGTCAGGACGTTTCCAAGTAAGCTTCCGGATGCATAAACGATGAAGCCGGAATTCATTTCCGGCTTCTTTTATTGTGTAGTAGAAAATTATTCCCACTGAATTTCAGAGATCGTTTTCCACAAACAGTATAAGATGAATGAAAGTGCCTTGCCGGTGCCTGATCATCTCGATTTGAACCGACACTGCTTTGTGTGCGAAGGAGCAGACCTAAGTGCCTGATTGGCTACAACTCATGATCGAGTCGCTCCCGACCCTTCTCTGGGCGGGGCTGATCTTCACAATTCCACTGACATTGCTGTCCTTCATTTTTGGTTTGGCGCTGGCGCTTCTGACGGCCCTCGTCCGGCTTTTCGCGCCGGTCTGGCTCTCGTCGATTGCACGCTTCTATGTCTGGATATTCCGTGGCACGCCGCTACTGGTGCAGCTTTTCGTGATCTTCTATGGCTTACCGAGCATTGGCATTTATCTCGATGCGTTCCCGGCAGCCCTCATTGGCTTCACGTTGAATGTCGGTGCCTATAGTTCGGAAATCATCCGCGCGGTCATCTCATCCGTGCCCAAGGGGCAGTGGGAAGCCGCATACTCCATCGGCATGAGCTGGCGTCAGGCGCTGACCCGCACCGTGTTGCCGCAGGCGACCAGAATCGCCGTGCCGCCGCTTTCCAACACTTTCATTTCGCTTGTGAAAGATACCTCGCTTGCCGCCGCCATCACCGTGCCGGAGCTTTTCCAGTCGGCACAGCGTATCGTCGCCACCACCTATGAACCGCTGATCCTCTATATCGAGGCCGCGCTGATCTATCTTGCGTTGAGTTCGATATTGTCGGCCCTTCAGGTACGGCTTGAACGACGCTTCGGGCGCTATGGCGGCACGCTGGAGACAAACGCATGATCGAGCTGAAACATATCGTCAAGCGTTTCGACGACGCTGTTATCCTCAACGACATCAATGTCACGATCTCCGAAGGCTCGGTGACGGCCCTTGTGGGCCCATCGGGTGGCGGCAAGAGCACGCTTCTGCGCTGCATCAACCTGCTGGAAGTACCGACATCCGGCACGTTGTCGCTCGGCGGACAGACGCTGACTTTCGAGCCGGGGCGCAAGCCAAGCTGGCAGGCCATTCAGTCCATTCGCCGCCAGACCGGCATGGTGTTTCAGAATTTCCAGCTGTTTCCGCATCAGACCGCGATCCAGAATGTCATGGAAAGCCTCGTCACCGTGCTGAAATGGCCGAAAGCCAAGGCCCGCGAACGCGCGTTGGAACTGTTGCAGAAAGTGGGCATGGCCCATAAGGCCGACGCCTGGCCATCGACCTTGTCCGGTGGGCAGCAGCAGCGCATAGCGATTGCCCGTGCGCTGGCGCCTTCGCCACGCGTGCTGCTGTGCGACGAACCCACTTCGGCGCTCGATCCTGAACTTGCCTCGGAAGTGGTGGATGTGCTGAGCAAACTTGCCAAGGAAGGCACGACGATGGTGATTGCCACCCACGATCTGCGCCTCGCCTCGAAGATTTCGCAGAATGTGGTGTTTCTGGAATCGGGCAATATTGTCGAGACCGGCTCTGCGCATGAAGTTTTCACGCGCCCATCCCGCGAACGTACCAAGCAGTTTGTCGCAACTATCAATGCCGCGCACACTTACGACATCTGACCGGACATTTTGCTTTCAAAAAGGGGCTTTCGTGTTTGCGAAGGCCCTCTCATTTTTCGCCTTGGCGCAATTCATTCGTTCTTTTCAAAATTTTCCGCCGAGTCTCACCGGCCTGCCCCTTGGTAAAAGAGGAAACCGCTGTTACATTAAGGGCAACGTAATAATTGAAGTGTCCAGCTTGCGTCCTGACGGTTCGCGCGGCGCTTATAAGGATCAGTACCTTGAAAAACCCCGAGGAGCGCCCCGTAGAAAAGGCGCATCAAGGGGCGTCCGGCGGACAATCGGGAAATGCTCAAGCCCGGAGTCCGTCCCACAACGGCAAGCGCAAAGCGCGCAAGGAAGCCGTTGCAGAAGCGGGCAATGCGCGTAGCGCACCCGATTCAGGATGCCCAAAGCCGCAAAGTGAAGCGGACGACAAGGGTTCCGGCAGCCAGCGGAAGCGTGCGCGCCGTCGTCACCGTGGCAAAGCGGGACGGCGACCGGAAGCAGCTGTTGCACAGAAAGCTGCGGAAGAAGCCGCGCATCAGGAAGCCAAGTCTCCCGGCAAAATTTCGAATCGTCGCCGACGCGCCCGCAAGAAGAAGCAGGCGCAGCAGCAGACGAATGCCGCGCCGCGGGCCGCTGAACACACCGCCAAGCAAGGCCACGAAACCCCGCGCCGTGACAACCATGCGCAGGCATCGTCTCAAGCCAAGCGCAAGAACGGCACGGCACAGCCTCCACGGCACTACCACGCCGAAGCGCCGCTTTATGCCGCGCTCGACCTTGGCACCAACAATTGCCGCCTGCTGGTTGCATCGCCGACCCGGCCGGGACAGTTTCGCGTTGTGGATGCTTTTTCGCGGATCGTGCGCCTCGGCGAAGGCTTGAGCGCGACTGGCAGACTGAGCGACAACGCCATGCTGCGCGCCATTGAAGCGCTCAAGATTTGCCGCGACAAGCTGGCGGGCAAGAAAATTCGCCGTTCGCGTCTGATTGCGACGGAGGCTTGCCGCGCGGCTTCCAACGGCGAAGAGTTTCTGGAGCGTGTCCGCGAGGAAACCGGACTTGAACTGGAAATCGTCGATCGCCAGACCGAGGCGCGTCTGGCCGTTTCGGGCTGCGGAACGCTGGTGGCGCGCGAAACGGAAGCCGTGGTGCTGTTCGATATTGGCGGCGGTTCATCCGAAATCGCGCTGATCGACGTTTCACAACGCCGTTCGCCGCGTCTTGCCGAACACATCATGGCATGGACGTCGCTGCCCGTTGGGGTCGTGACCCTTGCCGAGCGTTTCGGTGGGCGCAATGTCACGCAGGAAAGTTTCGAGGCGATGGTCGGTCATGTGACCGAACTTCTGTCCAGCTTTGCCGAACGGCACTGCTTGGGCCAACTGGCTTCAAGCCCGCGTTTCCATTTGCTCGGCACATCCGGTACGGTGACCACACTGGCGGGTATTCATCTCGGTCTCGAACGCTATGATCGTCGCCGCGTCGATGGCATGTGGATGGGCTCGGAAGATGTGACGCAGATGACGAGCCGCCTCCTCTCCTGGGATTTCGAGGCGCGGGTGGCAAATCCATGCATCGGTGCGGACAGGGCCGATCTGGTTCTTGCAGGCTGCGCCATTCTCGATGCCATCCGCAAGGTTTGGCCGAGTGAAAAACTTCTGGTGGCGGATCGCGGTTTGCGTGAAGGCATCCTGACCGAACTGATGTCGCGCGACGGCGCATGGCGGCACAATCGTGCGCAATTGCGCCAATAAATGCGCTGTTGGCGCTAGAACAGGCAACTGAAAATGAGCAAAGCAGGCGGAAACAAGGGCGGCACGAAGACGGGCGCCAAAACTGGTGGGCGTGGTGGTGCGGGCACCAGCAATCTGCACGTGCGCGTGAAGAAAAAGGCAGGCACGATCAAGGAATCCTCGCGTCGCTGGCTGCTGCGTCACCTGAACGACCCCTATGTGCACAAGTCCAAGCAAGATGGCTATCGTTCGCGCGCGGCCTATAAGCTGATCGAAATCAACGACCGCTATGACCTGCTCAAGAAGGGGCAGAAGATCATCGATCTTGGCGCAGCACCGGGCGGCTGGTCGCAGATTGCGGCCAAGATCGTCGGCTCCACCGATGAAGACCCGCATGTTGTCGGCATCGACTATCTGCATGTCGATCCGCTGCCGGGCGTTATCCTTCTGGAAATGGACTTTCTCGACGATGAAGCACCCCAGAAGCTGATGGAAGCGCTTGGCGACAAGCCAGATCTCGTCATTTCCGATATGGCGGCACCTACCACCGGTCACCGTCGCACCGACCATCTGCGCACGGTGCATCTGTGTGAAGTGGCGGCTGATTTTGCGGTCTCGGTGCTCAAGCCCGGCGGCCACTTCCTGACCAAGACATTTCAGGGCGGCACGGAAAACGAGCTCCTGGCCATGCTGAAGCAGAAATTCCGCTCCGTGCATCACGTAAAACCGCCCGCATCGCGCGCGGAATCGGTGGAGCTTTATCTGCTCGCACGGGATTTTAAAGGCTGATTTTCAAACGAAATCGCAAAGTCACGACAGGGGCCCCCACGGCCCCTTTTATTTGCCCGCCGACGAGTTTGCCGCTTCGACTACAGCACGCTCCGTGCTCTTCGGTTTAACGACAGTCGGCCCGGCCAATTCGTGACCGGCATCGGGCGAAAGCCGCGCGAACCAGAAGAATGCCACTGCGGAGACCAAAGCCACCACGATAAAGCCGACGTGGAAATCGACCAAAGCAAGCGGCGCCCCGCGCAAGCCACTGCTGATTTCCAGAACGCCGCCGGCAAGCGCAACGCCAATCGCCAGCGAAACCTGCTGTGCAACAGCGGTCATCGGCGTGGCCTGACTGGTCTTCTCATCCGGAATTTCCGCATAGGCCAGCGCATTGACGCCGGTAAAGAACAGGGAGCGCGCAAAGCCGCCGACCAGCAGGAAGCCGAGAATGATCCAGATCGGCGTTGCAGGCGTGAACAGGCTGTTTACCGCGATGAAACCCGCCGAAATGATCGAACCCGCCATCAAGGCGCGCCGGAAACCGATCCGAGCGAAAATCCGTTTTGCACCGAACTTCATGCTGATAGCGCCAATGGCTGACACGAAGGTTATCATGCCCGACTGGAACGGCGAGAACCCGAAGCCGAGCTGGAACATCAGCGGCAGCAGAAACGGAATTGCGCCAATGCCGAAGCGGAAAATACTGCCGCCGAACACTGCCGAACGGAAAACCTGATTGTCGAACAGCCGCAGATCGAGCAGCGGATCGGCGCTGCGCCGGGCATGGCCGATGTAAAACACCGAGCAGATCAGACCGACAGCCAGCGTGACCAAGCCAACGGCGGGCGGCAACGCCGGAAGGCTGACCACTGAGAGGCCGAAGACCACACCAGACATGGCGATGCCGGAAAGAACGAAACCCGGCCAGTCGAGACGCTTGACGATGCGCTCGTCATTATCGGGCAAGAAGCGGGTGGCGAACCAGATACCGATTGCGCCGATCGGCACATTGATCAGGAATATCCAGTGCCAAGTGAGAAACGTGGTGATGAAACCGCCAACCGGCGGGCCAACCAACGGGCCGACCATGGCGGGGATCGTCAGCCACGCCATGGCGGAGACAAGTTCGCTGCGCGGTGTGGAGCGGATAAGCACAAGGCGCCCCACCGGCGTCATCATCGCGCCGCCCATGCCCTGCAAGAAGCGCGCAACCACGAAGGCGGTCAGCGAGTTTGCCGCTGCACAGGCAATCGAACCGACGACGAAGACGGCAATGGCCGCGCGAAAGACATTTTTGGCGCCAAACCGATCAGCCATCCAGCCGCTGACTGGAATGAACACCGCGAGCGCAACCAGATAGGCCGTCAGCGCCAGCTTGAGCGCAATCGGGCTAGTGCCGATATCTGCAGCAATTGCTGGCAAAGATGTCGAAATGACATTCGAATCCATCTGCTCCATGAAAAGAGCAATAGCCAGCACAAGTGGAATGATGCGGTTCACGATGAATATCCGAATAAGCCGTGCTTTTTACATAAAGCCTGCCGAAGCTATGTCGAGCTTATAGATAGATTGCTAGCCAATTTTTTCTCACATTGTGGTGACTTGGCGGCAATTTTCGCGGCCGGACCGCGAGCGCGCGCTGCCGGCAGCCATTTTTCTCACGGCAGATTTCAATCGTTCACAATTGTGTAAAGCGGGGTTGCGCTCTCCGTAACGGACTGTTACATTCGGTAACAGTTTCACGAGGCTTCGAGTCTGGAAGGGGTGGTCCCGGCTCAAGGAGGTAGGAAATGAACGATATTACGAGAACTGCACTTGTTTATGGCATGATGATCATTTCGCTGAACACGGCGCTTGCGGTCGGTCTTCTGGGACTGGATTTTCTGCGTTGAGTTGACCGCCCGATGAGGCTGGACCAGTGCTTGCGATGATCATAGATCGAATTTGATTTTGCCCTCCAGGCAAATTATGAAAAAGAGCGCTTCCGATTGGTCGGAAGCGCTCTTTTCGTTTTGGCTTCGAACGGCGAGCCAGAACGGGGAAGCAGTTTAAATACCGATTTCCCGTATCTGGCGAATGTTGTTCTACAGAATCCGTGCCTGGCTCGTCGGATCGAAGAACACCGACTTGTCGAGATTGAAGGCGAGCCGCGATGCCTGCCCGGCAGCAATGCGCGCATCGGCGCGCAGCCGGGCGACCACATGCTTGCCGCCAAGACGGGTTACCGCGAACGTGTCCGACCCTGCCGGTTCGACCACGTCGATCAGGCAATCGCCTTCCACGACAGCGCCCGCATTGCGATCCGCGCCGTCGGGATCAGTCAGGGCTTCCGGACGAATGCCGAAGACAACCTGTTTCCCCACATAGTCACCAAGCTTCTGCGGCGCATTCTTCAGCGGCAGCGTCAGGGCTTGACCGTCCCCGCGGTCGAGCGAGATTGCATAATCCGTGCCGTTCTTCTCCACTGCAACGGTCAGCAGGTTCATCGCCGGTGAACCCATGAAATCCGCCACGAACATGTTGGACGGATTGTTATAAATCTCCGCAGGCGTGCCGAACTGCTGCAAGACGCCGTCTTTCAGCACCGCGATTTTGGTTGCCAGCGTCATGGCTTCGATCTGGTCATGCGTGACATAGACGATGGTGGTTTTCATGCGGTTGTGCAGCCGCTTGATTTCGGTGCGCATATCCACACGCAGCTTCGCATCGAGGTTCGACAGCGGTTCATCGAACAGGAAGACCTGCGGATTGCGCACCAATGCGCGGCCCATGGCGACGCGCTGACGCTGGCCACCGGAAAGCTGGCTCGGCTTGCGGTCGAGCAGATGCCCGATCTGCAACATGTCGGCCACTTCCTGAATGGCCTTGTCGCGCTCGGGCTTCGGAACTTTGCGGATTTCCATGCCGAAAGCGATGTTTCCGGCAACCGTCATGTTCGGATAAAGCGCGTAGGACTGGAAGACCATCGCGATATCGCGCTGGGATGGATGCAGGCCGGAAACCGATTTGCCGTTGATGGCAATGTCGCCGGAGGTGATCGGCTCAAGACCGGCAATCGTGTTGAGCAGTGTGGACTTGCCGCAACCCGACGGGCCAACGAGAACAAGAAAGCCGCCTTCTTCAATCTCGATATTGATGTTTTTCAGGATCGAGACGGTGCCATAGGATTTGTAGAGATCGGTAATTTTCAGAAATGACATATTGAACTTATCCCTTGACGGCACCGGACATCAGACCGCGCACGAAGTAGCGGCCAGATACGATATAGACGATCAGCGTCGGCAGAGCCGCCAGAATGGCGCCCGCGAAATGGACGTTATATTCCTTGACGCCTGTGGAAGACGAAACGAGGTTGTTGAGCGCAACCGTCATCGGCGTGGAGTGCGCGCCGGAGAAGGACGCGCCGAACAGGAAGTCGTTCCAGATATTGGTGAACTGCCAGATCACCGACACCACGATGATCGGCCCCGACGACGGCAGCAAAATGCGCCAGAAAATCTGGAAAAAGCTTGCGCCATCAATCTGCGCGGCACGCACCAGCTCGGTCGGAAACGCTTCGTAATAGTTGCGGAAATAGAGGGTCGTGAAGCCGAGACCATAGATGACGTGCACCATGATGAGGCCCCAGATCGTTCCGGCAATACCGAAAAGCCCGAGCACACGCGCCATGGGGATGAGCACGATCTGGAACGGAATGAAGCATGACAAAAGCAGCAGTCCGAAGAAGATGTTCGAGCCGCGAAAGCGCCATTTGGTCAGCACGTAACCATTCAGCGCGCCGATGATCGTGGAAATTGCCACGGCAGGCACGACCATCAAAATGGAATTGATGAAGAACGGCTTCAGGCCGGTAGGCTGCACACCGATCTGCGCCGTGGACCAGGCCGAAAGCCACGGCTCGATGGTCCATTGCTGCGGCAAGTTCAACATGCCGCCCTGACGGATTTCTTCCAGCGGCTTGAACGAGTTGACCAGCATCACATAGAGTGGCAACAGATAGTAAAAGGCAAAGAGCAGCAGCGCGGTGTAGATCAGCGCACGCGTCAGCTTTCCGCTGTTGATGGCGTTATCTTGCGACTGGGCGCTCATGACCGCGACCCTCCGCGAATTTCCGAATAGAGATAGGGAATGATGATCGAGAAGATCATCGCCAGCATGATAATCGCCGACGAAGCACCAATGCCCATCTGGTTACGGGTGAACGTATAGGAATACATGAATGTCGCCGGAAGTTCGGTCGCCTGCCCCGGCCCGCCGCCGGTCAGCGCGATCACCAGATCGTAGGCCTTGATCGCCAGATGCGCCAGCACGACAAAGGCCGACAGAAATACCGGGCGCATCAGCGGAATAATGATGCGGCGATAGATCGTGGCGGTCGAAGCGCCGTCGATCTGGGCCGCTTTGATGATTTCATTATCAACGCCGCGTAGGCCGGCAAGAAACATCGCCATCACGAAACCCGACGATTGCCACACGGCGGCGATCACCAGACAGTAGATCGCCATGGTGTTGCTCTTGATCCAGCCGAAGGAAAAACTTTCCCAACCCCACAGATGCATGGTGTTTTCAAGCCCGATGCCCGGATCGAGAAACCACTTCCATGCCGTGCCGGTCACGATGAAGGAAAGGGCCATCGGGTAGAGATAGATCGGACGCAAAAAGCCTTCGCCGCGGATCTTCTGGTCGAGCAGAATGGCCAGAAACAGGCCGATCACCGAGCAGATGATGATATAGAGCGACGCGAAAATCGCCAGATTGGTGATCGCCCGCCACCAATGCGGCAGCGCCCAGAGTTTCTCATAATTGGACAATCCCACGAAGCCGTAGGATGGCAGCATGCGGCTGTTGGTCAGCGAAAGCACGCCGGTATAGATGATAAACCCGTAGACGAAGACGAGGACGATCAGGAAACTCGGAGCCAAGACCAGCTTGGGGATGATTTCCTGCAATCGGCTGTTACGCTGCATATTTGCGCCACCCAGTTTGCGCCGCTCCTGATGCCCATGAAGGCGTTTTGGAGACGATCGTTTCAGCGGCATTTATGCAAGACCGGATCGCGACCCGGCTGCAAAATGCGTTGGTCCGAGATGCCTTCACCAGTTCCGATGGAACCATGCAAGACAACATCATGCAATGCTTGATTAGTTACGATATTGCTGCGCCGGTCGGAGAATCCGGGCCGGATAAAAAACGTCCGGGAGGTTTAAACTCCCGGACGCCTGTTCAGCGCATCACTTCGCGGCAGCGACAGCCGAGACGAGTTCCTTGACAGCATCTTCCGAAGAAAGCTGTCCGTTGAACTCGCGGGTCACCACGTCGTAGATCGCGTTCTTGACGGCTGCCGGATTGGCATAGCCATGCGCCATGGAACCCAGCATCGTGCCCTTGCCATCGGCTTCCTTCAGGTCGGCGATAGCCTTCTGGCCGCAAGCATCGAAGTCGGTGTTCGGCACGTCGGTACGTGCAGGCGCCGAGCCCTTGACCACGTTGAAGGCCGACTGGAAGGTCGGGCTTTCAACAGCCGATGCCATTTCCATCTGCGCCGGGATCTTGTCTTCGGAAACCTTGAACATCGCGAACATGTCGGAGTTGAAGGTCACCGCGCCCTGCGTGCCCGGATAGCGCATGCAGACGAAATCCGTGCCCGGCTTCTTGCCGGCCTTCACGAATTCGCCCTTGGCCCAGTCGCCCATGAACTGCAGACCGGCCTTGCCTTCGATGACCATGGCCGAAGCCAGATTCCAGTCGCGACCAGAGAAGTTGTCATCGACATAGCTGCGCAGCTTGGTCATACGGTCGAAAGCCTGCTTCATCGTATCACTGCCCAGCGTGTCCGGGTCGAGATCGATGAAGGCCTTCTTGTAGAAATCGGTGCCGAACGAAAGCACGACAGCGTCGAAGATCGTCGCATCCTGCCAAGGCTGGCCACCGTGGGCGATTGGCGTGATGCCCTGCTCCTTGAACTTGTCGAGAAGCGCAATCAACTCATCCCAGTTTGCCGGTTCCTTGCCGCCTGCCTTGTCGAGCGCGGCCTTGTTGATCCACATCCAGTTGGTGGTGTGAACGTTCACAGGCGCGGCAATCCAGTGATCTTCATACTTGGCGAATGCCTGCAACGGAGCCGGAATGACCTTGTCCCAGCCTTCCTTGTTGGCAACTTCATCGAGATTGCCAAGAGCGCCCTGCTCGGCCCAGTCGCGAATGTCGAAACCGAGCATCTGCACGGCGGTCGGTGCGTTGCCGGCGGTAACGCGGGCGCGCAGAACGGTCATGGCTTCGGTGCCGCCACCGCCTGCAACCGGCATGTCAGTCCAGCTGATGCCCTTCTTTTCGAGGTCCTTCTTGAGAACATCGAGCGCGGCAGCTTCACCGCCAGCGGTCCACCAGTGCAGAACCTCAACATTCTGCTTGGCATCCTGTGCATTTGCGACGGGCGCCATTCCGGCAAGCAAAGCGCAGGCAGCGGTGCCCATAGCGGCGAGTTTCAGAAGTTTATGCATGTCTACCTCCCGTAGAAACAAACGAAACTTATATTTCCTTCGTCCTGTCCGCGCCTTCAGGCGCAAACCAAACCGGTCGCTCCATACAACCGGCTCCTCCTCATTCACTGCCGCAACCCGAAACAGGGAGATGATCCCCGCCGGATACCCCGGCCAAACGACACGACGTGCTGCGATGTCCTCCATACCATCTTTACGCCGCCTCACCCCAATTGACAACGTTGTCTTTTTTGGATGAACCACATCCAACCGACAAGATGTAATGCTTAGGATAGGCTGAAACCCGGGATAGGTGTCAATACGGCAGATATGATAAATAGCGAGAAATTTAATCGATTAAAATCTGCCACCCAATTCTGCGGGCAATTTCGCATGAGAAATGAGGCATTTAGGCTTTTTGGGGAGCTGTTGCGGCTAGCGCCTAAACGTTTGAATTTCCGTAGACCAAAAATGACGCTGCACACTCTTTAATGGGATAAAAATCCTGTGAACCGACTGGACAAGATCGCAGCCGCCACTTAATTTAAGGGTGCTCTCGCAATAGTGCGTGGGCTTGTTCTCGGGGCGGGGTGAGATTCCCCACCGGCGGTATGGAAAGCGATTTCTAAGCCCGCGAGCGCCTGAAAGAAGGAAGCTGATTCGCTTCTTCTGTCAGGGTCAGCAGATCCGGTGAGATGCCGGAGCCGACGGTATAGTCCGGATGAAAGAGAGCAAAAGAGCGTGACGAATTGCGTCTCCCGACGCGAGCAATGCGTTCCTTTGTGCGCCCTGATTCTAGTTTCTTGAGGAACCTATGAACCAGAGCTATCCGAACAAGACTTCCTTCAAAGTTGCATTCATTCAGGCCCGCTGGCACGCCGACATTGTCGACGAAGCCCGCAAGAGCTTTATCGCGGAACTCGCCGCCCAAACCGGCACCAATGTCGAAGTGGACGTCTTCGATGTTCCCGGCGCTTACGAAATTCCGCTTCATGCCAAGACGCTTGCCAAGACCGGCCAGTATGCAGCCATCGTCGGCTCCGCATTCGTCATCGATGGCGGCATCTATCGCCATGATTTCGTGGCCACTGCCGTCATCAACGGCATGATGCAGGTGCAGCTGGAAACCGAAGTGCCGGTGCTGAGCGTCGTTCTGACCCCGCATCATTTCCATGACAGCAAGGAGCATCACGACTTCTTCTTCAACCATTTCAAGGTGAAGGGTGTCGAAGCCGCTCACGCGGCCTTGCAGATCGTCGGCGAACGCAGCCGTATCGCCGCATTGGTTTGATCGCTCACAGGAACGGCCCCGCCATGCGGGGCCGTATCTCAGTCGACCACAATACGCTCGCCATGGGTGTAGATATCGAATTCTTCGCCGCGCACGATGGCGACCAGAGTGAGATTGGCCTCCTGTGCAGTGCGAATGGCGAGTGCCGTGGGCGCTGAAATAGCCGCCAGAACCGGCGCGCCGAGCTTCACTGCCTTTTGCACCATTTCAACGGATACCCGGCTCGTGATCACGGTTATGCCGCATCCGGTTGCGACCTCGCTACGCGCCAGAGCGCCAACGAGCTTGTCCAGCGCATTATGCCGGCCAACATCCTCGCGCGCCGCAATCAATCCCTGCTGCGGTGTGTAGAAACCCGCTGCGTGAACCGAATGGGTGATTGCATTCAATTGTTGTTCACGCCCGAGTGCCGCCATCGCGATGGCAATGGTGCTCGCCGAAAAACGGTAGCCGTCCACCGCGAGCGGCTTCACCGGGCGCAAGGCCTGTTCGATGGAATCGATGCCGCATAGTCCGCAGCCAACCGGGCCAGCCATGAAACGGCGACGCGCCGCCAGCCGCTGTTCCGGCAATTCAGCAAGGCGCATCTGCACATCCACGCCTTCCGCGAAAGCGACAAGCTCGATGCTTTCAATCTGGCTGGCATCGTCGATAATACCTTCGGTCAGACTGAACCCGACCGCGAAATCCTCCAGATCGGATGGGGTCGCCATCATGACAGCCTGGGTGGAGCCGTTGTAGCTCATCGCGACCGGCACTTCCTCGGGCACGGCGCGGCGCCCTTCCTGGAAGCCCGAAACGCGATGTGCGAGGCGCACCACATCCTGACTGATCTTGGGTATTGTCATTTCTCTTGCCTGCTGTTTGCGCATCCCGACACATTGCTACAGTTTGCTGTAGCATCATATCGGGTTTTATGTATGGTGCCAGCGAACAGGCATGCAGCACAAGTATTTCGGCCATAGCCCGAATATATTGTGTATGAAAGGCAGCGCCGATAGCGAGGATAAAATGGATATTCGCCAGATCGACGATAATTACTCAGTCTCGGGCCAGATTTCGCC
Source organism: Ochrobactrum teleogrylli (assembly GCF_006376685.1). Classification (GTDB taxonomy): domain Bacteria; phylum Pseudomonadota; class Alphaproteobacteria; order Rhizobiales; family Rhizobiaceae; genus Brucella; species Brucella teleogrylli. The sequence goes on from NZ_VEWL01000001.1 coordinate 719,727, forward strand.
CGATGACGTACGCGACATTGCGGCAGAAGGCTTTCAGACGATCATCTGCAACCGTCCCGATGGCGAAGGCGGCCCGGAACAGCCGGATTTTGCCGAGATTGCCCGCGTTGCTGAGAAAGCTGGCCTCACCACCTATTACATTCCGGTGGTTGGCGGCCAGTTGACGCAGGATGATGTCGATGCCATGGCGGCGGCGCTTGACGAGGCAGAAGGCCCGTTCTTCGCCTATTGCCGCTCCGGCGCCCGTTCTACGAATATTTACGGGATCGTGCAGAGCCAAAAGCGCGGATAAAGAACGAGCGCAGGCTATAAGGGCGGTGTTGCCGCAAGGGCATTGTTTCGGTTCTTGCAAACATAAGGCTCACCGTCCCGAAAGCCGCGTGCGACGACCGAAGACACCCTGCGGGTTCTGCGCGCAATACTGGCGATAATAGGAAAGACCGGCGCGAACCACAGTCGCGGCAACGCCACCGGCGACGAGCATCCAGCCGATTGCCTGTACCCAGTCGAAGCTGTCCAGCCCGCCGCTCAGCGCGACGACCACGACGCCAGCCCACAAAAGAGCAGCCGTGCGGCGCCAGAAAACCGGATTGAGCTCATCGAAGACCGCCTTCCACAGCGAGTGGACAAGGCAGGCGAAGAAAAGAGCCGCGGCCAGCCCGATGTTGAGCAATTCGACCGGGAGCCATTGCTGCGAAGTAAGCATAGTATCTATCATCCAACTTAAGCCGCGATACGTCAGGTCAAAAGCCGCCACATGGCTTTTCCTTCCGGATCGAAGGTATTGTTTACTTTCCTTTACACCGTGCTTTCCAAAACGATGTCGTTTCTTGCCCGATGCTTCAGCCCCATTGAGCTGTCAATTTGTGGCTTCAACGTGTTAGAAGCACGGAAAGCTCCTTGTAATAAATTCACATATTATTGCGATCACGCGAAATATCGTGTTGAAAACATTATACTATCCCCGCTGCCCTCCGATACGGGTGCAGTGGCAACCCCCTTGATAGTCTTGGATTATTTGTCTTGGCGCTACCGACGCGCAGGCCGGCGGACGCGCCCTGAAAGCGCATCACGCGACTGTCATGTAACAGCCTTGTAACAATTTGGCAGAGTATAGAGAGCCCGGGAGCCGCTTCCGAAGCTCCACTTTATTCGCCGCAGCAAGCAAGGCGGAACGTTTTATTTGTCCACAAATTTCTTGTAGGGAACAATTTCTGACGGGTCGGCCATGCCTGGCGCCTGTGCGGGACGCCCGAACAGGAAACCCTGCACCTGTGCGCAGCCCTCTTCGATCACCATGCGGTGCTGATGAAAATTTTCGATACCTTCCGCTACGACGGGCAGATCGAGACTGCGCCCAAGTCCGACAATTGCCCGCACAATCGCGTGGGAACTGACATCGGTTTCCATCGTATTGATGAAGCTGCGGTCGATCTTGATCTTGTCGAATGGGAAGCTCTGGAGGTTGTTCAGCGAAGAATAGCCGGTGCCGAAATCGTCCATCACGATGCGCACGCCCAGTTTCTTGATCCGGCGCAGCAGTTCCAGCGTGGTGGGCCTGTCCTTGATGAGTGCCGCTTCCGTAACTTCAAGTTCCAGCCGATAGGCCTCAAGTCCGGTTTCATCCAGAATGGCGGCGACTGTCTCAGGCAGATTGGTCAGGCGAAACTGGATCGGAGACACATTGACGGCGACCGTCAGGTGCCGGTCCCAACTCGCCGCCGTCCGGCATGCTTCCCGCAGCACCCATTCGCCAAGGGCGATAATGACACCGGTTTCCTCGGCAATCGGAATGAACACTTCCGGCGGAATGGTTCCGCGCTCCGGATGCGTCCAGCGCAACAGCGCTTCATAGCCCTTGCAGGAACCGTCGGCGGTTCCGATCAGCGGCTGGTAGGCGATTGTTATCTGACCGCGCGACATAGCCTGCCGCAGATCGGCTTCCAGTTGCCGCCGCTCGGTAATCTCGCGATCCATTTCCGGCGAATAGAACGCAACCATGCCCTTGCCGCTAGTCTTTGCGCGGTAAAGCGCGACGTCGGCAGCGTGGCGGAGCGTTTCGGCATCGCGGCCATCGGTCGGATAGATCGCAACACCGATACTGACGCCCACCGCCGTCTGATCGGCGATCATATTCATTTCCTTTTTGAATTCGTCCAATATCCGCTCGGCAAGCTTGCGCGCGCCGGAAGGCTGCGGCACGCCGACCTGCAGGATCACAAACTCGTCGCCGCCGATGCGCGCCGCCGTATCGACGCCGCTAATCGTGCGCCGCAGAATATTGGCAACGGTTTTCAACACCCGGTCGCCCTGCGCATGACCGAAAATATCGTTCACCGCCTTGAACCGGTCGAGATCGAGCGCGAAGACGGCGCAACGCTGCTGCGAGCGTCCGCCTACGGCATTGGACAGGCGCTGTTCGAAAAAGGCGCGATTGGGAAGATCGGTCAGCGCATCATGGTTCGCCATATGCTCGATCTGACGCTGCGCGGCGTGCTTTTCCGTCAGGTCTCGCACGGCGAGCACTTCACAGGCCTTGCCCTGATATTCAATCGTGTGGACGGCGAGTTCGAAAATACGCTCGTCATTTTCCTGCCGGGGAGTCGCCTCGACCGCAGCCGTGCGCGGCGCGGCGGCGGGCAGACCATCTGCCGTCAGCAGCAAATCCTCTGGCGAACGCCCGATCAGCGCCTTTTCAGTGCTGTTCATCAAACGCGAAAAGCGCGCATTCACTTCGACGATCCGGTCGTCACGGATGACGGCAAGCCCGTCCAGCGTCGCATTGGCAAAGCCCTTCAAATCCGTCATGTAACGGTCGATGAATACGGCAGCGACAGTCATGAACGCGATGAAGCAAGAGACCGTCGCCACAGCGCCGACGATCCACATGCGGCCCGTACCCAGCGGATCAGCCGCAGGCAGGCTTGGATCGGGTATCAAAGTGCTGGACGACATGGTGGTGAAATGCAGGACGCAGATCGAGCCGACGCCGAGAACCGTGGCAAGGGAAATGCGCATCCAACGGCCTGAGAGACGCATCACCTCGAAAGCGCCAGCCAGCAACAGAGTGGAGACAACCGCGCCGACGATGATAGGCACTGCATCAAACTGGACTGTCGCAGCAGCCCGGATTGCGGCCATGCCGGTGAAATGCATTGCGGCGATCACCAGCGCGCCACAAAATCCTGCAAACAGGTTTGCCTTGACGCTGTCGAAATTGAGCAAGCGAAGCATGACCCAGAAACCGGCAATGGCAATCACAGCTGAAAGCGTCGTGATGATGAGGTCAAACTCGATCGCCACCGTGCCCTGATAGGCGAGCATCGCAACGAAATGCGTTGCCCAGACGCTCAACCCCCCTGCAAAGGCAGCGGTTGCAAGCCAGCTGTCACGGCGATGATCGGCGCATTCGCCCGCTCTCGCCAGCAGAAGAAAAAACGCAAAGACACCTATGAAGGAAATGAGGGCGGCCAGGACGACAATCGGCCTGTCGTGCTGTACGGATATGCATTCGATAACTTTGAACACGTCACGCCCCCGCTCTCATTCGCGCAAGGCCGCGTCGGCCCTGACCGAAGCATATTGGTAGTTTTATTATATAACAGGATTTTCTTTAGCCTACACTACTTAAGCAATCATAAATTCGAGCATAAAAGCCAAGCGATACCAGGGTATAAGGTCTATACTTAAGACACTTACTATATTAGACAATTTTAATATTGACGCACGGAATTGACAGTCCTACGGCCCACCCGCGCAAGCAGGATAACCGGCACAATACCGATCACCACAATGGCAAGTGCGGCAATCGACGCTTCTTCATATGTACCGCGGGCGGCTTCGCCGTAAAGATGCGTCGCGAAAGTTTCCATATTGAGCGGGCGGAGAAGCAAAGTCGCGGGCAGCTCCTTCACACAGTCCACGAAAACCAGCAATCCGGCTGCAACGATTGCCGTCCTGGAGAGCGGCAGATGCACGGAGCGGAATGTCGCCGTCACGCTTCGTCCAAGCGTGCGCGATGCATGATCGAGCGATAGCGGAATGCGCTCCAGCCCGGCATCGATGCCGCCAGCGGCGATGGCCATAAACCGCACGCCATAGGCATAAACCACCGCAGCCCCCGAACCGATCAGAATCAGACCGGCGGGAACGCCGAAAAGATACCCGGCCAGTTGGTTGAACACATGATCGAAGCTGCCGGAAACAACGAGAATACCAATGGCAATCACCGTACCGGGGGCGGCATAGCCCATGGTCGACAGGCGATAGAACCAGCGGGAGGAAGCGCCTGGAAACAGACGCACCGCATAAGCAACCGCCATGCCAAAGACCAGCACAATCGCTGTCGCAATCGAGGCCAGCAGCAGCGTGTTGACCGCCTCCCCGGCAAGACGCGGCGATATGCCTGCGAAGCGCGCGCGCTTTATTGCTTCGATGAGCAGATAGAGCGCCGGTCCGACAAAGCCGATGACAACTGGCAGCGAGCCGAGAGCAAACAGCCACAGCCCTCTGGCTGCTGAAACCTTCGATGGTTCAAAACCGCGCGAATGGCGGATGTTGGAAGCAAAGCGCTGTTTGCGCCGCGCCCAACGCTCCAGCGACACCAGCGCCACCACGATCAGCAGCAAAGCCAGTGCCAACTGTGCCGCGCCCGGCAGATCGGATCGCGTGATCCACGTCGTGTAGATCGATACGGTCAGAGTGCGGACGCCTAGAAACTCAGCCGCGCCCACATCGTTCAGCGTTTCCATCAAGGCGAGGCTGACACCAACGGCAACAGCGGGACGCGCCAGCGGCAACGCCACCCGCCAGAAAATACCGCGACGGCTGACCCCAAGGGTTCGCGCGGCATCCATGAGACTCGCCGACTGCGTGAGAAACATCGCCCGGGTCGGGATATAGACATAAGGATAGAGCACGAAGCCCAGCAGCAGAATGCAGCCGGTCATCGAGCGAATATCCGGCAAGCGGAACTGACGCGGGCTATCAAAGCCCAAAATATAGCGAATTGCGCCCTGCACCGGCCCTATCGGATGAAGAATGTCCAGATAGGTATAGGCGACGATATAGGTCGGCACCGCCAGCGGCAGCAGCAGCGCCCATTCCAGAATAGCGCGCCCGCGAAAATCATAGGCTGTCACCAGCCACGCCATCGACGTCCCGACGAGCGCGGCAATGAAGCCGACGCCAAGCAGAAGAATGATCGTATCGGCAAAGGCTGTCGGCAACAATGTCGCGAACAGATGCTGCCACAGGCCTGCCGAACCCTGCAAAGCTTCGCGAGCGAGCGCCAGAACCGGCAGGAAAACAAGAAACGCAATCACCGCTGAAGCCCAAAGCCAGACGCGCCCCGCCCTTGAAGGCCGGAAAAGCGAACGTCGTGCTGTGGCGGGCATAGGTGTCATTGTGCTCGTTATACTGAAACGCCGGCGCATGAAGCACCGGCGCTTTGTTCATACTGTCATTCTGGTTTTAGTTGTCGAAACCAACCTTATCAACCAGTTCGCTGGCTTCCTTGCGATGGCTGACGATTTGGGTCAGCGGAACCTTGTCGATATTCAATTCGCCAAACGACTTTACAATCGCATCGACCGGAGCGCCCGGCTTCACCGGATATTCGTAATTGGCCTCGGCATAGATCTTCTGCGCTTCGTCGGAAACCAGATATTCGAGAAGCTTGACAGCCTCTTCCTTATGCGGGGCATTCTTGGCCACGGCTGCGCCGCTGATATTGACCTGCGTGCCGCCATCCTTGAAGGTCGGGAGGATGACCTTGATGCCCTCGCCCCAGCCCTTCTGCTCATCGCCGCCCTTACCCGAACGCATCAGGCCGACATAATAGGAATTGGCAACGGCGATATCGCAAATGCCGCCGACAATATCCTTGGCGCCATCGCGGTCACCACCGGCAGCCTTGCGGGCCAGATTGGCCTTCAGGCCGGTCAGCCAGGCTTCGGTCTTTTCAGCGCCGTAATGGGCGATGTAATCGGCGAAAAGCGCGGTGTTGTAAGGATGCTGACCGGAGCGGATGCAGATCTTGCCCTTCCACTTCGGATCGGACAGGTCTTCATAATTGATGGCGTCGAGTTCCAGATCCTTCGCCGCATAAACCACGCGGGCGCGCAGCGACAGGGCATACCAGTTGCCCTTGGCGTCACGAAGCTGCTCCGGCACGGCTTCGTTCAGGGTCTTGGATTCGACCGGCTGGGTCAGCCCCTTTTCCGCGAGATCGACGAGATTGCCCGCATCAACCGTCATCAGAATATCGGCAGGAGAGCTTGCGCCTTCCGATGCGACGCGCTCAGCCAGACCATCCTTCAGAAACACGGTGTTGACCGTGATGCCCGTCGATGCCTTGAACGCATCCAGCAGAGGCTGAATGAGGCCCGGTTCGCGCGTCGTGTAGATATTCACCTCATTGGCGGAAGCAGTTCCAGATAGAAAAGTCGCTGCAACGAGAGCAAGGCTGGCACGCGCGAAAATAGGCATTTTACCTCCGTTTGGAATGGTTCCAAATAAAATGATGAGTTATGCAATCAACTTATATGAGCAGTTTCTGGCCCGGTCAATCGCCCTGCCACGCAAATGCGAACCAATCGGATCAGCCGTGGAAGATCAGGGCCTTATCGCGGTCGAAACGAACAAACACGTGATTGACCGTATTCGGCACATGGACCGGCGTGCGCAGGCGCAAACGCAGTGGCGCGGCGTCGGCATGGAGCACCAGCTCTTCCGTTTCACCCAGAAAGGTGCGCATCTCGATCAGGCAGCGCAGATCGGTGGGACCAGCCTCATCATCCGCGACGATATGCAGATCGGCAGGTCGCAGATAGACGGACACGTCTTTCACGGATTGCAGCGCTTGCGGCGCTTTGAAATTGCCGTAAACAGTTTCCACCGCATTGCCCTGCACCACACCCGGAATGACGTTGAAATCGCAAAAGAAGTCTGCGGCATAGCGGCTTTCAGGACGATCATGAAGATCACGCGCGGTGCCGCTTTGAACGATCTCGCCCGAACGCATCAGCACGACGCGGTCGCCGGTCGAAAGCGCTTCTTCCGCCTCATGCGTCACGATCATTGCCGTGGTGCCGAGCGCCCGCAACAGGCCGACCGTCTCGCGGCGCACCTTTGCCCGCAGCCCCCGGTCCAGATTGGAAAACGGCTCGTCCATTAGCAGTAGATGCGGCTTTGGCGCCAGCGCGCGGACCAGCGCCACGCGCTGCTGCTCGCCGCCCGACAGCATATGCGGATAGCGGTCGGCCATATGCGACAGGCCCACAAGTTCAAGCAGTTCGCGCACGCGGCCCTCAGCCAAATCGCGGCGCATCTTGCGCAGACCGAACATGACATTGTCGCGAACGCTCAGATGCGGAAACAGCGCATAATCCTGAAAGACCACGCCGATATTGCGCTTATCGGGTTCTACGAATGTGGTTGGCGAGGCAAGCACCTTACCCCCCATGCTCAGCAAGCCGCCATCGGGCGCGTCGATACCGGCGATAATGCGCAGCATGGAGGTCTTGCCGCAGCCGGAATGGCCCACGAGACAGATGATTTCACCGGCCTGCACGTCAAGCGACACATTGTTGAGCGCAAGGACAGGGCCAAACTGGCGGGTAACGCTGGAAAGCGTCAGAGCCGGACCGGATGCACCGGCCTCTTCCTGCAATTGCTCAACCTGATTTCGCACGTCCATGCCTGACCGGAATCCCCTTGTCCATTCCCTCGCTATAAAGCGTGTTTAGCGGCTTCGCCACCAAAACAGGACAGAATTCCTCAAGAACCGGATCGCCGCCCCATCTTTTTCGGATTTCGATATTGCTTTGGGTATCAACTTGGTTGATTGCAAGCAAAAAGCGGAGCATGTTCCGCACGCTTTCCGCATGCCTTATCATACCTTAGGAGAATGACCATGGGGCCCGTCACGGACAAGGTCGCGACAGCCGAACGCCTGCCGCAAGAAACGAAAATCGCCATTATCGGCGGCGGCGTCATCGGTGTTTCCACCGCCCTGTTTCTGGCCGAACGCGGCATCCCGGTCGCCCTGTTCGAAAAGGGTGAAATCGCAGGCGAGCAATCGAGCCGCAACTGGGGCTGGTGCCGCCGCACGGGCCGCGATACCCGTGAAATGCCGCTGATTGTCGAAAGCATGCGGCTTTGGGACGGGATGAACGAGCGCACGGGCCGCGAAACCGGCTTCCGTGTGACCGGCATTGCCTATGCGGCTGAAAAAGCCGAACAGATGGCGCTCTACGAACAATGGATTGCCGCTGCGCGCGAGCATGGCATTGAAACCGACATTCTGAACAGCCAGCAGGCCGAAGCGCTGGCTCCGGGCCTGACGCGTCGCCTTGCTGGCGGCATGATCACGCCGCTTGACGGTCGCGCAGAGCCGCAAAAGGCTGTGCCCGCCTTTGCCGCCAAGGCGCAGGAAGACGGTGCCGTCATTATGCAGAATTGCGCGGTACGCGGCATCGAAACGACCAATGGCCGCGTGACTGCCGTTCTGACGGAAAAGGGCCGCGTGCGTTGTGAGGCGGTCGTTGTGGCTGGTGGCGCATGGTCGCGCCTGATTATCTCGGAGTTCAATGCCCGCCTGCCGCAACTCAAGGTTCGCTCGTCGGTTTTCCGCACCACGCCGATTGATGCCGGTGTGGAACCCGCCATTGCCTATTCGGATTTCGCGCTGCGCAAGCGGATGGACGGCGGCTATACGGTCGCCAGCCTCGGCGGCTCGATTGCCGATATCGTGCCTGACAGCTTCCGCTACCTGAAGGATTTTCTGCCGTCGCTGTCGAGCGGCGAATGGTTCAATGTGCGCTTTCGTTTCGGAAAACGCTTCTTCGAGGAAGCCTTCCAGTGGAAGCTGCGCCCCGCCGATCAGGTCTCGGTCTTCGAGAAAATCCGCACGCTCGACCCCGAACCGCACCGCGCCGCCAATGCAGCAATTCTGGCGAAGCTGAAACAGGCGATCCCCGCCTTTGCTTCCGTCTCGATTGCACAGGAATGGGCGGGCTTGATCGACACCATGCCGGATATCATTCCGACCATTTCCCCGATCCCAGGCGTTGAGGGCCTTATCGTTGCGACCGGCTTCTCCGGCCACGGCTTCGGCATCGGCCCCGGCGCTGGCCGTCTGGTTGCGGATATGGTGAGCGGTGAAACGCCGGTGGTCGATCCATCGCCGTTCCATATTTCCCGCTTTTCCGATGGGTCAAAACTGCGCATCGAAACCTGGGGCTAAGCCCAATATGCTTTCCCCGGAGCTGACAGCTCCGGGGAATTCGGCGCGAGTTATTCAATCACGCCGCAGGCGAAGCGCGCGCCGCCACCGCCAAGCGGCTTCGGTTTATCCGCATAATTATCGCCGCCAACATGGACCATCAGGGCGCGACCCTTGATTTCATCCAGCGATTTGAGACGCGGCGAAACCACGCCACCCGTAACCTTGCCGTCCGCATCGGCCTTCAACAGCGGCAGGTCGCCCATATGGCCCTCGCCGTCAGGCCCCATGTGATGCTTGGTATGGCCGGGGTCATAATGTCCGCCAGCCGCCTCTGCGGGAGCGGTCTTGCCGTCCTTTTCCGCCGGTGCGCAGCTTCCCTTTTCATGGACATGGAAACCATGTTCCCCCGCTGCTATGCCCTGCAAATTGGGTGTAAACTGCAGGCCATCAGCGGTTTGCGAAATCGTAATCGTGCCGAGTTCCTTGCCCTGCCCTGTGGGCAGCGCCTCAAACATTTTCACGCTGACGTCGTCCGCAAAGGCGGGCACAGTCGCAAGCGCCAGTAACGAACCTAAAATCAAGCTGCGCATCGTCTCCTCCATCCTCAAATTCGTTTCGGGATAAAAACTAACGTATGGATCGACAAATTGTTCGGTTTATAAAGTTTGCAAAAGATTGCGCGGCAGTGTTCCGCCGCGCAATCCGGTATTGGATCAGACAGTTACGAACTGCCCCATCATGCCGACATCTTCATGCTCCAGCACATGACAATGGAACATGAATGGATGACTGCGCACCGCTTCACGATCGAAGTGTACCAGAAGCTCTGCCTTGCCATCAATCAGCGCTGTGTCTTTCCATCCCGACTGATGGGCGGGCGGAGCCTTGCCGTTGAAGGTCAGGATACGGAAAGAGGCACCGTGGATATGGAACGGATGCGCCATTTCCTTCGTGGTCAGTTCCCATATTTCCCATGAGCCCAGCTTGGCCTCGACATCAATGCGCTTCATGTCGAAAGGTTCGCCCGCAATTGCCATGCGCACACCGGATGTCATCGCATCCAGCGCCGGACCGGTATCTGCGGATGAACGGCTACCATGCATCATGTCGTGGTCCATCTCCCCGCCCTGCATGGCGCCCATATCCATCTTACCCATCCTGTGGCCAGCATGGGGGTCTGCGGCAGGCTTTTGCATCATCAGCTTCATGTTTTCAGCCATGCGCTCATCAAAGAAGAATGAACGCCTGCGCACCGATTTGTCGGGGTTTGGCGCTTCCGGTGCTTCAAGATTTGCCGGAATGTCCTTGACCCCTCCCTTAAGCGCGCTATCGACGCTGAACCGCATCAGCATCTGGTCGTCGCCGCCGCTGTCATCGCTTGCGGTCAGAAGTTCGACGCTTTCGCCTCCCGTCGAAAAATCGACGAGCGCCTCATAGCGTTCACCGGGGCTGATCGTCAGCCGTTCGACGGCTTCCGGCTTGCCGGTAAAGCCGCCATCGGAAGCAAACACATACAGCGGACGATTATCGCTGAAACGCAGATGGAAGTTGCGCGCATTGGCACCGTTGAGAATGCGCAGGCGCACCACTGCCGCGGGCACCTTCGCTTCCGGCGAGATGACGCCATTGACGATCAGCCGGTTCCCGCGAAAACCGTGCATCAGATCCATGATGTCAGGCTGATAGACCTTGTCGCCTTCGATGACACGGCGGTCCTGAAGTACCAGCGGAATATCGTCCACACCATAGGTTTCCGGCAGGCCTCGCTCGGCATCCTTGCCGTCGCTGACGATCATCAACCCTGCAATGCCCATATGCGCCTGACGGGCGGTGCCGCCGTGCAGATGCGGGTGAAACCAGTTGAACGAAGCCGGTTGGTTGACCGACACTTTCGGTTCCCAACGCCCTCCCGCTGGAACAAGATTGTGCGGCCCACCGTCAAGGTTCGACGGAACGAACAGCCCGTGCCAATGCAGGGTCGTCTCCTCGTCCATATCGTTTTCGACGGCAAGCGTTACGTTTTCGCCATTCTTGAGCCGGACGACGGGGCCGAGATAGGTTCCGTTGATACCGGCAGAAGCCGCATCGCTGCCCGGCGCGAAGGAATGACGACCCTTGCCGATCTTGAGCCGGACAACGCCGGAAGCATCGGGTTCCAGCAAAGGCGGAACGGGCAGGCTCTGCGCCTTGCCCGATGGGGCCATTTCCATGGCGCCGTGGCCCATATTCTGATGCGCATCCTGCGCAAAGCCGGTCAAAGGGCGAACAGCGGCGAAGCTTGCCGCGCCCGCGCCGAGCGCGAGCAGGCGGCGGCGAGTTAATCCACGCATAGTGAAGTCTCCAAATAGAATTCCAGACAATAATCCTGTCGCCGCCGATGGATCGACAGCGTTTTGAGCGATTAAAGCGGAAGTGTTATTGGAGGTCGCAGAAGGTCATGGCGGGCATTGCTGCTCAGTGCGGCAACGAGTGGCGGAGGACCAAAATCCTGTGACGGCGCGAATGCGCCAATATCGGCGCTCAACTGCACAATACAGCCGCAACTCATCATCACACAGGCGACCGGAGCCTTTGCTCCGTGATCCATGGGTGCCTGTTGTCCCCCATTGTGGGAGACGGGCATCGCGCTGTCTGCGGATTGTTGTTCGCTCATACGACAGCCGACAGAAACGCCTGCTGTCGGCGTATCATGCGCCATGGCATAACAAAGCTGTGTGGAAACGAGAAACAGCACTGACAAAACCGTCAGCAACACGCGCGACGGCATATGCAGGAAGGAAAGACCCCACATATTGCGTCTGCCGCCAATGTTCTGTTTCACGAACTGCATCTCCGCATCCGAATTGATGCCCGGTTATTGATCCGACCCGAATCTAGGGACACGATGTGACAATTGAAAGGCCTATTCTTACATCCCATGATTTTGCTCGCACTTTCACTTTTCTTTCGAAAAGAAGAGTTGCGCGTTCATAAAATTACGCAAAACCCCTTTTCTGCTTGCGATTCCGTATCACACGGTTTTAAAGAACCGCATCGAGGCTGCTCCCAATTATAACAGCCCACAAAAACGGATAAGAAAATGACTGTCGCTCAAGCGGTTGTTCCGCAGCAAAATTCCGCGCGCCGTGTTCTGGCCGCAAGCATGATCGGCACTACGATCGAATTCTTCGACTTTTACATTTATGCAACGGCAGCGGTGATTGTATTCCCGCATCTGTTCTTCCCTGCTAGCGATGGTAATTCGGCACTGCTTCAATCGCTTGCCACATTTGCTATCGCGTTCTTTGCCCGCCCGATTGGTGGCGCGCTGTTCGGTCACTTCGGTGACAGGATCGGTCGCAAGGCAACGCTCGTGGCTGCGCTCATGACCATGGGCATTTCCACAGTCGCCATCGGCTTCCTGCCGACCTATGAATCCATCGGCGTCTGGGCCGCTCTCCTGCTGGCGCTGTGCCGTCTCGGCCAGGGTCTCGGTCTCGGCGGTGAATGGGGCGGCGCAGTGCTGCTCGCCACCGAAAACGCGCCAGAAGGCAAGCGCACCTGGTACGGCATGTTCCCGCAGCTCGGCGCGCCGGTCGGTTTCATTCTGGCAACGGGCATTTTCCTGTTTCTGGCCGAAGTTCTCACCGAAGAACAGTTCTTCGCCTTTGGCTGGCGCGTTCCGTTCATCGCCAGTGCAATTCTCGTCGCGGTCGGCCTCTTCATCCGCCTGAAGATCGCTGAAACGCCGGAATTCCAGAAGGCCATCGACAAGGCCGAACGCGTTGAAGTGCCAGTTGCCACGCTGTTCAAGCAGCACAAGCTGAACCTGTTCCTCGGTACCATCGCCGCCGTTGCAACCTTCGTGCTTTTTTACCTCATGACCGTGTTTTCGCTCGGCTGGGGCACGCGTGCGCTGGGCTACAGCCGTGAAGAATTCCTCGTCCTGCAGATGATCGGCGTCGTGTTCTTCGGCCTGACCATTCCACTGTCGGCTATCCTGTCCGACCGCTACGGCATGCGCCCGGTGATGATCGTCGTCACGATCCTGATTGGTCTGTACGGCCTGATCATGGCACCGCTTTTCATGGGCGGTACGGCTGGCGTTCTGGCCTTCCTCATCATCGGTTTCGGCCTGATGGGCATGACCTATGGTCCGATCGGCGCGGCGCTGGCCGAACCGTTCCCGACCTCGGTACGCTACACCGGCGCATCGCTGACCTTCAATCTGGCCGGCATTCTCGGCGCTTCGGTCGCGCCTTATATCGCGACGTGGCTCGCCACCCATTACAGTTTCGACTATGTCGGCTATTACATGGTGGTCGCAGCCTTGATCTCGCTGGTCGGCTTTGCCTTCATCTCGTTCAATCGCGGCAAATAAAGCCAAGCTTGAAAGCCAAACAAAAGCCCGCGTGGAGCAATCCACGCGGGCTTTTTCGTTTCCGTTGCCGAAAGCCTATTCGACGTCGGCAGCTTCGAGTGCAATCGCCACCGACTGGATGATCGCGGCAAAACGCGCTGCCGTCTGGATGACTTCCGTCGTCACGTTAGCTTTGCGCAGCACATCTTCATGCGCGTCGATGCACATGCCGCAACCATTGATCGCCGAAACCGCGAGCGACCAGAGTTCGAAATCGACCTTGTCCACGCCCGGATTGCCGATCACATTCATGCGCAGCTTGGCTGGCAATGTGCGGTAGTCCTTGTTCGAGGCCAGATGCACGAAGCGGTAATAGACATTGTTCATGCCCATGATGGATGCAGCCGATTTTGCAGCCTGCACCACCGATGCGTCGACCTTGGCTGCGGCTTCGGCGGTTAGCGCCTTGCGCACATCCGCATTGCGCGAGGCAATGCCGCAAGCCACGAACAGACCGTATTTCTGCTGCGGACTCAGCGTTTCGTCGCTGGCCATGGACGACAGGTTGAGGCGGACATCCTTGGCGAAATCCGGGATTTTTGACTTCAGGTCGTCAATCGACATGGAACCCTCTTATTGCTTATTGCTGGATAAAAGAAAGGCGGGCCTGAACCCGCCTTTTGATTGGTCGTGCGCGACAGCTTAAGCTGCCTTCAACGTCTCGCCACCGACTTCGCGGTTGCAAGGGCACAGTTCGTCGGTCTGCAGAGCGTCGAGAACACGCAGCGTATCCTTCGGAGCGCGGCCAACATTGAGGTTGGTTGCGTAGACGTGCTGGATCGTGTTGTCTGGATCGACAACGAAGGTGTAGCGATAGGCAACGCCATCCGGCGAACGAACGCCGAGACCGTCAACCAGCGAGCCATTGGTGTCGGCAAACGACCAGATCGGCAGCTTGTCGAGATCCTTGTGGTCGCGGCGCCATGCGAGCTTCACAAATTCATTGTCGGTAGAACCGCCGAGAACCACGGCGTCGCGGTCTTCAAAATCCGAAGCCAGACGAGCAAATTCTGCAATTTCAGTCGGGCAGACGAAGGTGAAATCCTTCGGGTAGAAGAAGATGACCTTCCACTTGCCTTCGAAGCTCGTTTCCGTCAGCTCTTCGAATGCCGAAACACCGTTTTCTTCATGATGGTTGAAACCGGGCTTTACACCGGTGACCTTGAAAGAGGGGAGCTTATCGCCGATACCGAGCATCTTAAAACCTGCCTGTAAATTCTATAGTTATTCAGAAAATTCAGAATTTTCTGAATTTTCTGCTTGCGAGTCATCTATAGTCGGCCTACCCCTATCGGTCAAAGCGATTAAAGCGATTGTTCATATCGATTATAACGATAAGCCCTTCATTTCATGCTCAATATCAGCGTTCGCCAGCTCCACTATTTTCTATCGCTTGTACAGGCAGGTTCGTTTTCGCGCGCCGCTGAAGCCGTGGGCGTTACCCAGTCCACATTAAGCGCTGCCATTCAGGCGTTGGAAGCGGAACTGGGCGTTACATTGATCGACCGGACGGGCCGGCGCATGCAACTCTTGCCCGCTGGCGAGGATTTTCTGGCCCGCGCCCGTGATATCGTTGCGCGGATCGAAGAACTGCCCGAACATGCCCGGCAGGCCGAACGACCGTTGACCACGCGCCTGCGGCTTGGCGTCATTCCGTCCATCGCGCCGTTTTTCCTGCCGAAAGTCCTGCCCGCGACGGCCAAGGCGTTTCCCGAGTTGCAACTGACCGTGCGTGAAGGGCTGACCCGCAGCCTGCTGGAAAGCCTGCGCTCCGGCACGCTGGACGTCGCGCTTGTGGCCCACCCCTATGACCTCGATGAGTTCGAAATGGTGGAAATCGGGCATGATCCGTTTTTCCTGGCCGTGCGCCGCGATCATGCGCTTGCCAATCGGGATCGCGTCGATGCCGACGATCTGCTGGATGAGCCTTTCCTGCTGCTCGAAAGCGGCCATTGCCTGCGCGAACATGTGATGGCGGCCATCGGCTCCAAGCCTGCCCAAACCGGCGGCGATGTGCACGCCACCAGCATCATGACGCTGGTTCAGCTCGTGCAGTTTGGCATGGGCGTCACGCTGCTGCCGGAGCTGGCGGTCAAGGCCAATGTAGCGCGCGGCACCGATCTCAGCATCGTGCCCTATGAGGGGAAGAACAATTTCCGTTCGCTGGTGCTGGCGTGGCGGGCGAATGCGGCGCGGCGCAACGAGTTCCAGCTGTTCGCCAGCCATCTGCGCGACAACTGTATGAGCGACGCAGCCTGACCTGAACTACAGAACGCCCCAGGCGCGAAAGCGGCCTCGCCCGGTCATTTCGCGCAGATTGAGTTCGCCGATCAGCTTCAACGCACCTTGCTGCGTGACCTGTAATTCCTTCTCGATCATCTGGCTGGAAACCAGCGGATTGCTCAGGATCAGTTCCATCAATTGCGGCAAACGCGAATTGGATCGGCGCCCCTTCAGCTTGCGCTGCATCTGTTCGCGCGCCAGCATCAGGCGGTCATGCTCCTTCATGCCCGCTTCCGAAGCCTCTTCGATTGCCGCCAGAAAAACCTTGAGCCGCATAAGCCGGTTCGGCGAACGGCGTTCATTGGGCTTTTTCGTCTGCAAACCGATACTGATCGCTGGCAGATGATTGGCGGCGATGCCCGACTGGTTCAGGAAAGACGCCGTCAGCAGTCGGCCAATCCAGGACGAGCGCTGCACCACCTGCATGGAAAACCAGGCGTCATGCATGATTGCGGCACGCAAGAGCGGCGGCAAATGCCGGGTTGAATCGAAAATTTCGCGCCATTCCTGCAGACGCTCGGCCTCGTCCCAGTCGTCTTCATAGATCAGCGTATCGCGTGGCAAAGGTTTCGGCTTGCGGGGTTCGCTGGTCACGCCTTTTAACAGGGCATCCGTTCGTGCCAGAAGCGCGTCGATATCATCAAGCAGCGGATCGCTGTCGTCATCGTCGGACAGGGCGGACGGCTCTGGCTCGGGTGCTTCAGCAACATCAGGATTAAGCCCCAGGAGCTGCCGCATGCCAGCAGGACTCAACGCCCAGCCCGCCGCACGGCCCGCAATCTGGCGGCGCATACGTAGCACCGCATGAGCGACCGTGAGGGCATGGCTTGGCGTGCGGCTGTCCATCAGCGCATCATGGAGCACCAGGTCTTCCAGATGCACCAGTTCGCCTTCCAGCCACATGGAGGAGACGGCGTCCTGCATATGCATGCGCCGTTTCAATCCATCACAGATGGGCGAACGCGCCAGCCGCTCGTCCAGTCGTGTCAGCGCGGCGGTCGCGCTGGTCACGGCAAGGAAAAGTTCCTCAAGCGGCAGGTCATCGATTTTGTAAGCCATATCCGCATATCGCAGCCTCGCGGCGGGAAAGGCAAACGGAAATCAATGCCTAAGCCAGAACGTCCGCAACTTTCACACGGCGTCCCTCTTTGACCGAGCGCAAAGCCGCTTCGGCCAATGCCAAGGCCTGCAAGCCATCCTCGGCGGAAGGCGACGGCGCTTTGCCGCTATCCAGCGCATCGATGAACGACGCAATTTCCGCCGCATAAGCTTGCGTATAACGCGTCATGAAGAAATCATGCAGCGGCGGGCGGGTGTAACCATCCTTCGAAGCTATTTCTATCGATACCGGACGCTGGTTTTCCGCCGATACAGCGCCCAGCGAACCATGCACTTCAATGCGCTGATCGTAGCCATAGGAGGCGCGGCGCGAATTGGAGATAACGCACTGACGACCGGAAGCCGTGGTGAGGATGACGCTGGCGCTATCAAAATCGCCAAGCTCGCCAATCTTCGGGTCCACAAGCACCGAGGCCGAGGCCGAAACACTGTCGATTTCCTCGCCGAGAAGAAAACGCGCCATGTCAAAATCATGGATCGTCATGTCGCGGAAGATCCCGCCCGAAACCTTGATATATTCGGCTGGCGGCGCGCCGGGGTCGCGGCTGGTGATCGTCACCATTTCGACCTCGCCGATCTGGCCATCGTCAATCGCCTTGCGCACGGCTGTAAAATGCGGATCGAAACGGCGGTTGAAACCGAGCATCACTTTCGCTCCGGTCTCCTTGATGACTTTCAGGCAAGCGCGCACCCGCGCAATGTCGAGATCAATCGGCTTTTCGCAGAACACCGCCTTGCCTGCCCGCGCAAAGCGCTCGATCAGATCGGCATGGGTGTTGGTCGGCGTGCAGATCAGCACCGCATCCACATCATCGGACTTTTCGATCTCATCGATTGTGCGGACCTCAGCACCGGCAGCGTCGGCAATCGCGTGCGCCGCCGCCTCATTGGCGTCGGCGACTGCGACCAGTCTGGCGCGCCTGTCGGACGCTATCGCGCCCGCGTGAACCTTGCCGATGCGACCTGCGCCAAGTAGTGCCAGACGTGTCACCATTGCCTTATCCCTCCCAGGAAACCGCCGCTGTGAAACGGTTACAAAACTGATTGATATTCCCATTCATGCGTTTACCGCTTAATTGTCCCGTTTATTGGAGATCGCGCGAAAGGCATATTGGAATATTTATTCTATTTTGCTAGAATGTGGCATAAAGATTGTCAAGACACCGTTTTTGGAAAGTCCGCAATGGATACAGTTTCCGCTTCATCCCCAGCCCCAACCACCGTCAAGGAATTTGAAGCGCGTCTGCTGGAAGTTTCCGACCGCCTGCCGAAGCGCCTGAAACAATGCGCGGATTTTGTCGCGGCCAATCAGGACCGCATCGCGGTTTCCACAGTCGCAGAAATGGCCGATGGCGCAGGCGTGCAAAGCTCGGCCTTCATGCGGTTTTGCCAATTGCTGGGCTTTTCCGGCTTTTCGGAAATGCAGAAGCTTTTCCGAGAATCCTATGCTGGCGGCTGGCCGGATTATTCGACCCGTCTGGAACATCTGCGCGAGACGGCAGCCAACAGCGCGCCTGCCTTGCTGGCCGAATTTGCCGAAGCGGGGCGTACGTCGCTTGAAGGCCTGCTCAAGACTATAGAACCGGAAGCGCTGGAAAGAGCCGTCGAGATTCTCGCCCGCGCCGAGACAATCCACCTCGTTGGCATTCGCCGCGCGTTTCCTGTGGCAAGCTATCTCGCTTATGCGCTGGAAAAGATGCAGGTTCCGGCCATGCTGCACAGCGCCGTCGGCAAGCTGGAAAACATGCACGCCATCCGCAAAGGCGATGTGCTTTTGGCAATCACCTTTTCGCCCTACTCCGCTGAAACCGTCGAGATGGCGGAATCCGCTGCCGCGCGCGGCGTCAATGTCGTCGGCATCACGGACACCATCGTCAGCCCGCTGAGCAAGCTTGCGCAACAAACCTTGCTGGTCTCCGAAGTGGATTTCGGCGCTTTCCGATCGCTTTCC
The DNA here is from genome assembly GCF_006376685.1 of Ochrobactrum teleogrylli. Lineage (GTDB taxonomy): Bacteria > Pseudomonadota > Alphaproteobacteria > Rhizobiales > Rhizobiaceae > Brucella > Brucella teleogrylli. The sequence goes on from NZ_VEWL01000001.1 coordinate 738,708, forward strand.
GCCACACTCTGCCTCGCTATCGCGCTTGCAGTTGCCGTCGGCACCGCCCGCCAGTCGGTTTGATTCCATTTTTCAGTTGAAATGGAATAATAAATCCATTTTAATCTGAAATGGAATAACTGCTATGCGCACAGAATCGCATTGCGGTCATCATAAGAGGTGCCGAGGGAGGAAGCGCATTTCATGGAGAAGCCGCTCGACTTGATAACGATTGGCCGGTCTTCGGTGGACCTCTATGGCGCGCAGATCGGCGGCCTTCTCGAAGATATGGCTTCCTTCAACAAATATGTCGGCGGCTCCCCGACCAATATCGCAACGGGCACCGCCCGGCTCGGCCTCAAATCCGCACTGATCACGCGGGTCGGCGATGAGCATATGGGCCGATTCCTGCTGCGCGAGTTGGAACGGGAAGGTGTAGACACCCGCGGCATCGTCACCGATCCGCAACGTTTGACCGCACTGGTCATTCTAGGCATCCGCGACCAGCAGCATTTTCCGCTGATATTCTACCGCGAGAACTGCGCCGACATGGCGCTTTGCGAAGATGATATCGACCCGGATTTCATCGCTGAGGCTGGGTGTGTGCTTGCAACCGGCACCCATCTGTCGCATCCGCGCACGGAAGCCGCTGTCCTCAAGGCGCTGCGCCTTGCGCGCCAGAATGGCAGCCGCACCGCGCTCGACATCGACTATCGCCCCAATCTTTGGGGTCTGTCAGGGCATGGCGATGGCGAAAACCGTTTCATCGAATCTGCTGCCGTCACCGCCAAGCTGCAATCGAGCCTGCCGCTTTTCGACCTCATCGTAGGCACGGAGGAAGAGTTTCACATTGCAGGCGGCTCGACCGATACGCTTGCAGCCCTCACCGCTGTGCGCAAGATCACCGATGCCGTTCTTGTCTGCAAGCGCGGGCCGATGGGCGCAGTGGTTTTCGAAGGCGCTATTCCGGACAATCTCGACAAGGGGCAGAGCGGAGAAGGCTTTCCCATCGAAGTTTTCAATGTGCTGGGCGCGGGCGATGGCTTCATGTCCGGACTGTTGCGCGGCTGGCTGAAGGGCGAGGACTGGCCGACCAGTCTGAAATTTGCCAATGCCTGTGGTGCTTTCGCCGTCTCCCGACATGGCTGCACGCCTGCTTATCCAAGCTTCGAAGAAATGCAATATTTCTTCCGCAACGGCATTCGCAATCATGCGCTGCGCAAGGATGCGCAACTGGAACAGGTGCACTGGTCCACCAACCGCAACGGTATCTGGCCGCATATGCGGGTCTTCGCTTTCGATCATCGCATCCAGCTGGAAGAAATGGCTGCCGAGGCCGGCGTGGATAACACCAAGATCGGCGAATTCAAACGTCTCTGCCTCGACGCCGCCTTGCAGGTTTCCGGCGGAAGCGGCGGCTATGGCATTCTCTGCGATGGCAGGCTGGGTCGTGACGCGCTCTACCGGGCGGCTGGCTCCGGCCTATGGATCGGGCGCCCGACCGAATGGCCGGGTTCGCGTCCGCTAAAGCTGGAACCAGACCTCGGAGCCGATTGCGGCGGGCTCGTAGAATGGCCGGTGGAACATGTGGTGAAGCTTCTCTGTTTCTACCACCCGGACGATACGGCGGATATGAAGGCCGAGCAGGAAGCGACCGTCAAACGGCTGTTCACGGCGGCGCGCCGCAACCGGCTGGAGTTTCTGCTGGAGATCATTCCGTCCAAGGCCGGGCCGGTCGATGACGGGACCACCGCGCGCGTCATCCAGCGCTTCTACGATATCGGCGTCTATCCTGACTGGTGGAAGCTGGAACCGATGAAGACCAAGGCGGCCTGGGCCAATGCCTGTGAAGCCATCACCCGCAACGATCCTTACACGCGTGGCATCGTGGTTCTGGGTCTTGATGCGCCAGCGGAGGAGCTGGAATCGAGCCTCGCAATAGCGGCAGGCTTCGATCTTGTGAAAGGCTTTGCGGTCGGCAGAACCATCTTCGGTGACGCAGCGCGCAAATGGCTAAATGGCAAGATCAGCGATGATGAGGCCGTTGCCGAAATGGTCGCGCGCTACAAAAACCTGTGCGATGTCTGGGACAAACTGCGCAGACACTGATTCATATCTCGGGAGGAGACATGACAACCGTTCGACTGACTGCCGCGCAAGCGCTGGTACGTTATCTAGCGAACCAGATGACGCCGGAAGGCGACACATTCATCGCGGGCGTATGGGCTATTTTCGGTCATGGCAATGTGGCGGGGCTGGGCGAGGCGCTTTACGGCATCCGCGAGCAGTTGCCGACATGGCGCGGCCATAACGAGCAGACCATGGCCCATGCGGCCATCGCCTATACCAAGCAGCTTGGCCGCAAACGCGCCTGCGCCGTCACATCCTCCATTGGCCCCGGCGCGACCAATATGGTGACGGCGGCAGCGCTGGCCCATGTGAACCGCCTGCCCGTTCTGCTTATTCCCGGCGATGTCTTCGCCAATCGCGGCCCCGATCCCGTGCTGCAGCAGATCGAGGATTTCGGCGACGGCACCATGACCGTCAACGACTGTTTCCGCCCGGTGAGCCGCTATTTCGACCGCATCACCCGACCGGAACAGCTTCTCACCGCCCTGCCCCGCGCCTTCCGCACCATGACCGATCCAGCCGATTGTGGCCCGGTGACACTCGCCTTCTGTCAGGATGTTCAGGCGGAAGCCTATGACTGGCCGCTGGAATTCTTCGCGCCAAAGGTCTGGCATTGGCGTCGCCCTCCGCCGGATGAACTGGAGCTCGCAACCGCCATCGCCGCAATCCGCAACGCATCCAAGCCTGTGATCGTCGCAGGCGGCGGCGTGCATTATTCCGGCGCACATGAGGCTTTGAAGCAATTTGCCGAAACGCATGGCATTCCCGTCATCGAAACACAGGCGGGGAAATCCGCGCTGCCATGGGATCATCCGCTCAACTTCGGTCCGGTCGGCGTGACGGGTGCCGACAGCGCCAATGCTGTTGCCGCCGAAGCGGATCTGGTGATCGGCGTTGGGACCCGCTTTCAGGATTTCACCACCGGCTCATGGGCGCTGTTCAAGCATCCGGGCCGCAAGCTCTTGTCGCTCAACGTCCAGCCCTATGACGGTGCGAAGCACAATGCATTGCCTCTGGTGGCGGATGCGCGGATCGGGTTGCAGGCGCTTGACGCGGCGCTTTCAGGTTACAAGCGCCAGCCGGTCGATACACGCTTGAAAGACAAATGGTTTGCCGATGCCGACCGCATCACCGCTGCACCAACGGAGGGCAATGCCCTGCCCACCGACATGCAGGTGATCGGTGCCGTGCAGCGCCAGTCGCGTGACAATACGGTTGTCATGTGTGCAGCCGGTACGATGCCGGGCGAGTTGCACCAGCTCTGGAAGGCCGGGCGCGCCATGTCCTATCACATGGAGTATGGCTTCTCCTGCATGGGCTATGAAATTGCGGGTGGCCTTGGTATCAAGATGGCTGAGCCGGACCGCGACGTCATCGTCATGGTTGGCGATGGCTCCTACATGATGGCAAATTCCGAACTCGCCACCGCCGTGATGCTGGGCCAGAAAATCACCGTTGTCCTGACGGACAATCGCGGCTTTGGCTGCATCAACCGGCTGCAAATGGCCACTGGTGGCGCGGAATTCAACAATCTGCTCGACCATGCCGCCCATGTGAACCCGTCGCAGATCGACTTCGCCGCGCATGCCCGCGCCATGGGCGCGGATACGCGCAAGGTTACGTCGATCACGGAGCTGGAAGCGGCCCTTGCCGAAACACGCGAAAGCCCACGCACAAGCGTGATCGTCATCGATACCGATCCCTATCCGACGCCTGACACCGGAGGCTGGTGGTGGGATGTTGCCGTGCCGGAAGTATCGGAGCGCGAACAGGTACGCGCTGCCCGCCGCGACTATGAAGCTCAGCTGAAAGAAAGAAACTGACCGATGATATTGTACGGCACCAATCCCATTGCCTGGTCCAATGATGACGACCGCAGCCTCGGCGCGCATATCACGCTGGATCAATGCCTGGATGAAGCGGCGAAAATCGGCTTCGACGGCATCGAAAAGGGCCACAAATTCCCGCAGGAACCACAAGCGCTCAAGGCTGTGCTGGAGCCGCGCGGATTGCGTTATGTTTCCGGCTGGCACTCGCTCAACCTGCTCGTCAATTCGGTCGAAGACGAGAAAGCCGCGATGCAGCCCGCGCTTGACCTTCTGAAGGCCATGGGCTCGAAGGTCATCATCGTCTGCGAAACCTCCAACGCCATTCACGGCGATAACGACAAGCCGCTTTCCGAACGCCCCGTGCTGGAAGAAGCGCGCTGGCCCACTTTCGGCGCTGGCGTCGAAGCGCTCGCAGCTCATGCGGCTCAACAGGGGATTGCGCTCGTTTATCATCACCATATGGGCACGATCGTGCAAAGCGAGGACGAAATCGACCTGCTGATGCACCATACTGGCCCGGCGACGAAACTCCTGCTCGACACCGGGCATTGCCTGTTTGGCGGTGGCGATCCTGAGCGCGCAGCAAAAAAGCATATGGCGCGCGTCGGCCATATCCACGCCAAGAATGTTCGCCCGACTATTGCAACCGAAGTCAGCGACCAAAGCCTTTCCTTCCTTGAAGGGGTGCGTCGCGGCGTGTTCACGGTTCCGGGCGACAAGGAAGGCGCGGTCGATTTCGTACCTGTTCTCAAGCAAGCTGCCGAACACGGCTATCAGGGCTGGCTCGTCATCGAAGCCGAACAGGACCCGGATATTCGCAACCCGTTCGAATATCAGACGCTGGGGCTGAAATCGCTGAAAGCATTCGCCAGGGACGCAGGGCTCGACAAGGGAGACTGAGACATGGCCAATCTGTTACGCAAGCCGCAAGGCACGCATGGCAAAGTCCACGACATCACGCCGGAAAGTGCCGAATGGGGTTATGTCGGTTTCGGTCTCTACCGGTTGAAACCGGGCGACACGGTCTCCGAGCGGACCGATGTCAACGAAGTCATTCTGGTGCTGGTGGAAGGCAAGGCCAAAATCACCGCATCGGGCGAAGATTTTGGCGAAATGGGCGAACGCATGAGCGTGTTCGACAAGCTGCCCCCGCATTGCGTCTATGTTCCGGCCGAAAGCGATTGGATAGCCATAGCGACAAGCGATTGCGTCCTCGCCGTCTGCACAGCACCCGGCAAGCCCGGACGCAAGGCGCAGAAACTTGGCCCCGAAGGCCTGACGCTGGAGCAGCGCGGCAAGGGCGCCAACACGCGCTACATCCACAATATCGCGATGGAAGGCCGCGATGTTGCCGACAGCCTGCTGGTGACGGAAGTTTTCACGCCACAGGGCAACTGGTCGTCCTATCCGCCGCACCGGCATGACGAGGACAATTATCCGGATATGACCTATCTGGAGGAGACTTATTACCACCGGCTCAATCCGGCACAGGGCTATGGCATCCAGCGCGTCTTCACCGAAGACGGCAGCCTTGATGAAACAATGGCTGTTTCAGACGGTGATGTCGTGCTGGTCCCGAAGGGGCACCACCCCTGCGGCTCGCCCTATGGCTATGAAATGTATTATCTCAACGTCATGGCCGGACCTTTGCGCAAATGGCGCTTCAAGAACCATCCCGACCACGACTGGATTTATCAGCGCGATAATCCGTAAAATGCCTGAAAAATCCGAAAAGGCGGCTCGAAAGCCGCCTTTTTCAATTTCAAGAGCGAGACCGGTCAGCCGATTGCCATCAGGCTGGCATTGCCGCCTGCAGCGGTCGTGTTGATCGAGGTCGAGACCTCTTCCAACAGCCAGTTGAGGCAGTAAGCATCGTCCCTGGCGGCCAGTTCTTCCGTCGATGCGGCCTGCGTCAGAACCAATGGTCCCGGCAGCCCCGCGATCTTCTGGTTGACCTCGAGAATACGCGCACCGTCGCCCTCGACAAGCGCACCGGCGAAAGGCGCATCCGCCTGCCAGTCCTTGCTCCAGCTGATGCGGGCGGCAACGCTGGCAGGCAAGTCTTTCAGGCTGGCCTGCAAGCCGGAAGCCGCGTCGATTGCCGCCGTGTTGCCGGTGGCAAGCGCTGCTGTCAGCTGGCGATAGAGACCTATCTCGGTCTGCGGCACCAGCAGGATGCGACCACGCGGATGCAGCGCATAGAGGTTGCGTTCACCAACCGGACCCGGCAGCTCGATATCGAGACCGAGCGCCGAAACGCTGCCCGTCTCACGCGCTGCCTGCGCCAGATCGTTCATGCCGCGCTGGCCAAGCCACTTCGCGAAATCCTTGAGCGCTGCATCGGTGTGTACCGAGCTATGGCGCGGCGGGATCGGAGCGGTATCAACCAGACGTCCGAGATAGAGCGGACCACCCGCCTTCGGGCCGGTGCCGGACAGGCCGCGGCCACCAAACGGCTGAACGCCGACAATCGCACCGATGACGTTGCGGTTGATATAGATGTTACCGACGCGGATACGGTCGGCGACATTGGCGATGGTTTCATCAAGGCGCGTATGCAGACCGAAGGTCAGACCATAGCCCGTGGCGTTGATATCATCGATCAGGCGCTCCATGTCGTCGCGCTTGTAGCGCACCACATGCAGAACCGGGCCGAACACTTCACGCTTCAGATCGCGCAGCGTTTCAATTTCGATGATGGTCGGTGCAACGAATGTGCCCTTAGCCGTTTCCGGTCCAAGCGGAAGCTGCTCGACCTTGCGGCCAAGCTCACGCATGCCCTGAATATGCTTTTCGATGATGCCCTTAGCTTCATCGGTGATGACCGGCCCGATATCAACCTTCAGCTTGTCGGTGCGCCCGATGGACAATTCGCGCAGCGCGCCCTTGAGCATGGCCAGAATGCGGTCGGCCACATCTTCCTGCAAGCAGAGTACACGCAGCGCCGAGCAGCGCTGACCGGCACTGTCGAAGGCAGAAGCGATCACGTCGAAGACAACCTGTTCGGCCAGAGCCGAAGAATCGACGATCATGGCGTTCTGGCCGCCGGTTTCGGCGATCAGCGGGATCGGTTTGCCGTTTGGCAGCAGGCGCGAAGCAAGCTGCGCCTGAATGAGTCGCGCAACTTCCGTCGAGCCAGTGAACATCACGCCGCAGGTTTCCGACGCTGCAACCAGTGCCGCACCGATGCGACCATCGCCCGGCAGGAGCTGAAGCGCGTCAGCGGGAATACCGGCTTCGTGCAGGATACGCACGCCCTGCGCCGCGATCAGCGGCGTTTCTTCGGCAGGCTTCGCCAGAACCGGATTGCCAGCGACAAGCGCGGCTGCAATCTGGCCGGTGAAGATAGCGAGCGGGAAGTTCCACGGGCTGATGCAGATGATAGGACCGAGCGCCTTATGCGCAACGCCAAATGTGCGGCGGGTCTGTTCGGCATAATAGCGCAGGAAGTCGATGGCTTCGCGCACTTCGGCAATGGCGTTCGGCATGGACTTGCCCGCTTCACGCATCACGAGGCCGAGCAGTTCCGGCATGTCGCGCTGCATGATATCAGCGGCGCGATCGAGGCAGGCGGCGCGTTCGGTGGGCGCAACGGCGGACCAGCTTGCAGTCGCGGTCTTCGCGACGGTCATAGCCTTGGCAACATCCGCCACATCGATTTCCGTAACCGTGCCGACAACGTCTTCACGGTCGCCGGGGTTCAGAACCGGGCGGCTTGCGCCCTTTACCTTGACGCCTGCAACCTGCGGCTCGGACGTCCAGCTGCGATCTGCCGTCGCTTCAAGCTTCTTGCTCAGCGCGGCGAGCGTCACTTCGTTGGACAGGTCGAAACCAGCGGAATTCTGGCGAGCGCCATAGAGACCTTCCGGCAGCGCAATCTGGTCATGGCGTGCACCGACGACGGCCATGGAGCGCACGACCTCGACCGGATCGGCGACCAGCTCATCGACGGACACATTTTCATCGCCAATGCGATTGACGAAGGATGAGTTCGCGCCGTTTTCGAGCAGGCGGCGCACCAGATAGGCCAGCAGCGTTTCATGCGTGCCAACCGGCGCATAAATGCGGGCCGGACGGCCAAGCTTGGACGGGCCGACAACTTCGTCATAAAGCGGCTCACCCATGCCGTGCAGGCACTGGAATTCGAACTTGCCGGTTTTGAAATCCTGGCCGGCGATGTGATAGATCGTCGCCAGCGTCTGCGCATTGTGGGTCGCGAACTGCGGGAAGACGGCATCGGTTGCCGCCAGCAGCTTGCGAGCGCAGGCAATGTAGGAAACGTCGGTGTGCACCTTGCGGGTATAGACCGGGAAGTCTTCCAGACCGTCCACCTGCGCGCGCTTGATTTCGGCGTCCCAATAAGCGCCCTTCACCAGACGCACCATGACACGGCGCTTGTTCTGGCGGGCCAGATCGATGATGAAATCGAGCACGAACGGGCAGCGCTTGCCATAGGCCTGCACCACGAAGCCGATGCCTTCCCAATCGGCCAGATCCGGATCTTCGATCAGGCTCTGCAACAGATCGAGAGACAGTTCCAGACGGTCAGCTTCTTCGGCGTCAATGTTCAGACCGATATTGTAGGACTTGGCGATGGCCGCGAGTGCCTTCACCTTTGGCAGCAATTCACCCATGACGCGTTCGCTCTGCGAGCGGACATAACGCGGATGCAGCGCCGAAAGCTTGATGGAAATGCCGGGGCCGTCATAGATGCCGCGACCAGCGGAAGCGCGGCCAATGGCATGAATGGCGGTTTCGTAATCCTTGTAGTAGCGCTCGGCGTCGGCAGCGGTGGTCGCGGCCTCGCCCAGCATATCGTAGGAGTAACGGAAGCCGCGCTCCTCCAGCGGCTTGGCGCGCTTCAGTGCTTCGTCGATGGTTTCGCCGGTGACGAATTGCTCGCCCATCATGCGCATGGCCATATCGACGCCACGGCGGATAACCGGCTCGCCGCAACGGGCGATCAGGCGCGTCAGCGCAGCCGAAAGGCCGCGATCATTGACGGTGTTGGTGAGCTTGCCGGTAACGACGAGACCCCAGGTTGCCGCATTGACGAACAGCGAACGACCGCCACCGATATGGGATTTCCAGTCCCCATTAGAGATCTTGTCGCGAATGAGCGCATCGCGGGTCGCCATGTCTGGAATACGCAGCAGCGCTTCGGCGAGGCACATCAGCGCCACGCCTTCCTGGCTCGACAGCGAATATTCATGCACCAGACCTTCAACGCCGGTGCCCTTGTGCTTGGCGCGCAGCGCCTCGATCAGCTTGCGCGCCGTTGCGCGCACCGCCTTGCGGGTTTCATCCGGCAGTGTCGCCTGCTCAACCAGAGCCGTCACGCATTCCGCTTCCGAACGACGATAGGCGCTCGTGATGATCTGACGCAGAGCGCTCTGCTCGCGGATCGGCGGCGCAAAATTCTGGAAAACCGGATTTGTGGGAGCTGGAATTTTATCGGTCATGGTGCAAGGCTCGCAAAAGAGAACAGGCCCGGGCGTAACGCCCAGTTTACCTCTGTTTTATTTGGGTGCACACTATCATCGGCGCAAATTGCATTCTGCCTTGATTTGAACCATATAAAGGAAAAACGATCTTATTATCGCGATCTATAAAGGCAAAATGAATGCGAAAGATAGAGTCTATAGACGATCTGGATCAGTTCGACCGGCGCATTCTGGAAGTTCTCAGCGAAGACGGCAGAATTCCGGTAACCGAGCTGTCTAAAAAGGTCGGTCTTTCCAAGACGCCATGTCAGGCGCGACTGAAAAGGCTGGTCGATGAAGGCTATATTCTGGGCTTTCGCGCGGCTATCGATCCGGAGAAACTTGGCATCGATCACATCGCCTTCACGACGGTTAAACTGTCCGACACACGCGAGGCGGCGCTCAACGCCTTCAACACGGCGGTGCGCAAGATACGCGAGGTGGAAGAGTGCCACATGATCGCGAGCTCGTTCGATTATCTTTTGAAAGTGCGTACACCAAATATCCGTCGCTATCGCGAAGTGCTGGGCGAGAAGATTTCCAGCCTGCCCAATGTGGCAAGCACATCGACCTTCGTGGTGATGGAATCCGTCAAGGACAATCGCCCCGTCAGAGTCTATCCGGGCGCGATCTGACCAAAAGAAAATGGCGGGCATTGCCCGCCATTTTCATTTTCCATTGCTGAAACGGATTAGTTCAGGCCAAGCGTGCCGCGCAGCGTGGACAGGTCTTCGGCCAGCGTCGTCACCGGACCGGCAAGCGCCTTGCGGTCGTCTTCCGACAGCTTGTCATAGGTTTCGTAGCCGTCGCCCTTCTTGTACTTGGCAAGAATATCGTCAACGGTCTTGAAGTTGGCTTCGACCTTCTTGATCAGGTCAGGATTTTCCTTCTCGATCAGCGGCTTGAACAACTCGACGATCTTCTGCGCGCCATCGACATTGGCCTTGAAATCCCAAAGGTCGGTGTGGCTGTAACGGTCTTCTTCGCCGGAAATCTTGCCAGCAGCCACTTCCTCCATGAGTGCGGCTGCACCGCCCACGACCTTTTCAGGCGGAACAGTCAGGTCTTTTACACGCTTCTGGAGTTCCAGAACATCGGCATAGAGCTTGTCCGCAAAAGGCGTCAGGCCATCGGTCGTGTTCTGTGCGAACAGGCCATATTCGAGGCGGTGGAAGCCGGTGAAATCTTCCGACTTCTCACCATTTTCATGATCGTCGGCGCGGCTGTCGATAGACGCATCGAGATCAGCGAAAAGTTCAGCAATCGGCTCGATCTTTTCATAGGAGACGCGCGAAGACGGATAGAGTTCTTTGGCCTTCGCCAAATCGCCAGCCTTGATCGCATCCGTGAAAGCCTTGGTGTCCTTCACCAGAATGTCGAGGTGCTCCTGCACATAGACCTTGTAGTCGGCAATCGGCTGGACGAGGTCCAGCGGCGAAACCTCGGCCTTGGCAGCGCCGAAGCTGAGCGAGAGCGCGACGGCGCAAGCCGAAGCAAGCCCAGAAACATACAGGGGCAGACGATACTTCATGTTTAGCCTCTCCATGATGATGGACAGAGCGCTCCGGCCTCAACCGTCAAAACGCTCTGTCATCTTGTTTGTGCATTTCTCCAAACAGCTTGGGCAGTTGTGGGGGAAATGCCTCCACCTCACCCGCGGGCGTTTTGCGGCCCGCTCGCCGCAAGCAATCCACGCGCGTAATAGTCCTGATCGTCCGTCACGCCCGGCAGCGCGAAGAAATATCCGCCGCCGATGGGCTTGATATATTCTTCCAGCGGCTCGCCATTGAGGCGGTTCTGGACCGTGATGAAACCTTTTTCGAGGTTGGCCTGATAGGCAATGAACAGCAGCCCCATATCGAGCTGGCCCGACTTGGTGACACCGTTCGAATAGTTGAACGGACGGCGCAGGATCAGGTTCTCATGCGCCTTGGCATCACGCGGATTGGCCAAACGGATATGCGAATCCATCGGCGTGACCTTGCCATCGTGATCCTTGGCAAAATCCGGCACATCGGCTTCTGTCTTACCGTCGAACGGCGCACCGCTATCCTTGCGACGACCGAAAATCGTCTCCTGCTCCTGCAATGGCGTGCGGTCCCAGCGCTCCACCATATTGCGGATGATGCGCACCGCGACATAGCTGCCATTGGCGGCCCAATCCGGCTCGTCGCCTTCCTTCTGCACCCAGACAACCTGCTGCATCAGCTTCTTGTCGGATGCATCCGGATTGGCCGAACCATCGCGGAAACCGAGGAAGTTACGCGCGCTTTCCTTGGCTTTCGGCGAATGCGGCGGCTGCACCGACACAGTGCCTTCCTGCTTCCAGCGCACCATCAGCAAGTCCGGCATATTCTTCATAATATCGCGAAGCGCGTGAATATTGGTGTCCGGCGTGTTGGAGCAGAACTGGATCATCAGATCGCCATGGCAGATATCCTTCTGCAAGGCATCGTTGGGGAAGCCGGTCATGCGCTGAAGGCGCTTCGGTTTCATCGGCTTCAGGCCGAAACGGTCATCGAACAGCGAATTGCCGAGCGCGACCGTTATCGTCAAATTGTCCGGCGTCACCGTCGGGCCGAGAATGCCTGAATCAGACGGCGGAAATTTTGCGTCGAGCACCGGCGGCTCGCCGCCCTTCATCAGAAAGGCCGCGCGCTCGGTCAGGAGCTTGAACATGCGCTCAAGTTCACCGCGATCCCGCGCCAGAACATCGAAAGCGGCAACCAGACCGGCTGCCGGACGCGCATTGACAATGCCCGGCTGGTGAACGCCATGGAACGGCTGGCTTTCGTGAATTTTGTCGCTTTCCGGCGCGTTGGTCACGCTGTCGGAAGACAGTGCATGGGCCGGCTGCGGGTTCAACACGCCCGCCACTGCGCCGGCAACGCCGGTTGCCCCAGCGCCCAGCAGCAATGCGCGGCGTGAAGGTGAGACAGGATTATCGGTTTTCAAAAATTTCTTGGTCATTAATCCACTCCCAATTGATCGCGGAGTTTAGAGAATTGGGCGGCGAGCGAAGCGGCGCCGTCCTTGATCTTCGCCTTTTCATCAGACGAAAGATTGTCATAGGTCTTGAAACCATTGCCTTCGGCATTGGCGCTCAAAAGAGCCTTCACCGCAGCCAGTTCCTTGTCGATGCCATCAAATGCCTTCGCATCGACCTTGTCCACGATGGGACGCAACACATCCACCGTCTTGGCCGCGCCTTCAACGAGACCGGCGAATGCGTGCAAATCGGTGTGGGCATAGCGGTCTTCACCCGTATCGCCCGCCGTCGAAGCAAAGCGATTAAGCGCCGATGCAGTACCAGCGAGCATGCGATCCGGCGAAATGCGCAGGGCGCGAATACGCTCCTTCAAGGCACCGGCATCCTGTGCCAACTTGTCCGAGACCGGGGCCAGACCGTCTGCCGATTTCTGCTCGAACAGCCCGTATTCGATACGATGCAGGCCGCCAAAAGCAGCATCCTGTTCACGCTTTTCGAAATAATCAGCGCGCGCATTGATGGCCGTATCGAGATCGGAGAAGGCTTCGGAAACCGGCGCAATGCGGGCATAGGCGGCACGGGCCGGACCATAGGCGGCCTGCGCTGCTTCCAGATTGCCGCTGGTGACAGCAGCCGACAGATCGCCTGTCTCCTTCTGGAATTCAGCCACTTCTGCTGCAAGATAAATCTGGTATTCCGCCAACGCGCCGATGAAGGCGGTCAGTGGCAGCTTCTTGCCCTTCTCGGCATCGCTGGCAGCGGACGGCGTCACCGTCAGCTTGCCACGCGGGTTGGACAGCAGGCCGCAGGTGATCTGATATTCGCCGGGCGCGAGCTTTGCCGTGATTGTCTGCTTGAAACCGGGCGCGATATTTTCGCGCTCTTCCAGCACCATGACGCCGTCGAGAATTTCCCATTCGACGGTGCGGTCGGACTTGTTGACGATCTCAAACACCGAGCGCCCGGCCGGAACGGACAGCTCGTTCGGTTCGCAGCTTTTCGCATTGATCGCCACCTGAATTTTGCCTTCGGCATCGGCATGACGCGCCTTGTCCGAAACGCGCGAGGCATAATAGAAGGCCGCCCCCGCCGCCACGAGCAGCAGCACGGCCAGCACCAGCCCGATGCGAACCAGATTGCGGGAGAAAGGTTCGGTGGCTTTAGGGTTCGTCATGAAAAATCTCTTCGACTAAGCGCTATGCTTGGCCTCAGCGCCCTGAACAGGCGCGGAGGATGGCATCAGGAAAAGAACGAGTGCTGGAACAAGGAAGGCGACATAGGCCACGACTTCGCTAACCGTCGGCGTTGCGATATAGCCGAAGATACCGGCCAGAACCGAACCGAGCGTGCTGTCCAGCGGTAGAATGTCGCTTGCGTCGAAAACCACCGTCTGGAAATGGTTCCAGAGACCGGCTTCATGCAACGCCATCACCGAATTGGCCAGAATACCGGCGGCGATAATCAGGATGAAAACGCCAGTCCAGCGGAAGAAACGGCGCAGATTGAGCTTCAAACCACCCTTGAAGATGGCATAGCCGACGACAGCGGCAAGCAGCACACCCAGAAGCGCGCCAAGCGGGGCGGCAGCGCCTTCGCTTTGCTGGAATGCGGCCAGCAGGAAGAAGACCGACTCCAGCCCCTCGCGGGCAACAGCGAAAAACACCATCAGGATAAGGCCGACGCCCTTATGCGTCGGCGTTTCAAAAGCAGCATCGATGGAATGATGCAGCTCGGCCTTGATCGAGCGCGCGGCCTTGCGCATCCAGAACACCATGGAAGTCAGCACGAAAACGGCGATCAATCCAATGATGGCTTCGAACAGTTCCTGCGCCTTTTGCGGAAACTCTGCGCTCAGAATTTGCAGGATCGCGCCAACGGTCAGCGACATGGCAAGCGCCAGAAGAATGCCGATCCAGACAACGGGCATCCAGGCGCTGCGTCCCGTCTGATGCAGATAGCTCGCGATGATACCAACGATCAGCGCTGCCTCCACGCCTTCGCGGAACATGATGAGAAACGGTACGAGCATTTCGTTCTATCCAAACAGACAGAGAAACCGGCCCGCCCCTTTTGACCAGTTCTCGATCAGCCTAAGCCTTCGTCAATTGGTCACCTTTTATAATTAGCTTACACCCACTGCAAGACAAATGAACATGACCACGCTAGGAATGTTTTAGAATTATTCTAACGATTTCATGCGTTTATGGGAGCAATTAAGGCACGGCTGACGAACCGTGGCAGACAGGCCCGGGCGACTCACGCCCTATCCCACGGAAAAGATTTTGAATTTTTCTGCGCCGCAACCTGAACCGAAATGAAACACAACCCCCGTTTGCATTGCGGTAGCGCGATCATAAACCCGTGAAAAAGTTCATAATCTTCCGAAATCGACAAAAAAAGTCGACTAAGGGGTTGAACAATGCGGCTGACTGATCCATATCGGGGTTACTTACCGCTGTGCCTCCTCCCATTGCGCGCGGTAAGTGTTCCCCTCTGGAGGTTTGCCCAAGTGGCACCTTCATAACTAAGCCGGACTTCCTAGTCCGGCTCTTTTTTTGCCTGAATTCCTGTAGCGCCAAATAAAAGAAGCTCCACCGCAGCAGAGCTTCTATATTTGAATTATAATAAATGCTTCACATTCTCGGGAAGCATACATTCTCACCGTAATGATCAAAACAACACAATTTCTCGCCGTAGCGCCAGCACTGTAATGTGGATTCTAATCTGGCAGCATTATCCTTCGCGAACGCCGCTCTGGAAGAAAAGCCGATAAAGATCGGAAAGAGAGACAAGACTAAAACTATTATCTTCATAATAAATCCGTCCGATATGTTTTCTTCTATTTGCGATCAGCAGATAATTGCAAAAGCGGCGTTTTCTGAAAACCCCAACAAACCGGACAGAAAAAAGCGCCGCATTTCGGCGGCGCTTTCGTGTTTTCAGTCATCCAACTGGCAATCAACCGTAGGCTGCAACCGGCGGGCACGAGCAGATGAGGTTTCTGTCGCCGCCGACATTGTCCACGCGGCTGACCGGCGGCCAGTATTTTGCCGTGGCGTCGAATTCGCCGCCCAAGGCAATGGCCGGGAACACCGCTTCCTCACGCGTGTAAGGATGCGTCCATTCACTGGCCAGCGTATCGCCTGCCGTGTGCGGTGCATTGGCCAGCGGATTGTCATCCTGCGGCCAGACACCATCAGCAACCTTCTTCGCTTCGGCGGCGATGGCGATCATCGCGTCGCAAAGACGGTCGATTTCCGACTTCGGCTCGGATTCCGTCGGCTCGATCATCAGCGTTCCGGCGACCGGCCACGACATGGTCGGCGCATGGAAACCATAGTCGATGAGGCGCTTGGCCACATCTTCCACGGTTACGCCCGCGCTATCCTTGAGAACACGCGTATCCACGATGCACTCATGCGCCACGCGGTCATGCGCGCCCGTATAAAGGATCGGATAAGCGTCCTTCAAGCGATGCGCGATGTAGTTGGCATTGAGGATCGCAGCTTCGGTCGCCTTTTTAAGACCTGCACCGCCCATCATGCGGATATACATCCACGTAATGACCAGAATAGACGCGCTGCCGAAGGGAGCTGCCGAAACGGCGTGCTTGGAACCAAGATCAACGTGGCCTGGCAGATAAGGCACCAGATGTTTGGCAACGCCGATCGGACCGACACCCGGACCGCCGCCGCCATGCGGAATGCAGAAGGTCTTGTGCAGGTTCATATGGCAGACATCGGCGCCGATATCGCATGGACGCGCAAGGCCAACGAGTGCATTGAGGTTTGCGCCGTCGAAATAGACTTGACCGCCATTGTCATGGACGATTTCGCAGAAAGCCTTGATGCCTTCTTCGAACACGCCATAGGTCGACGGATAAGTGATCATGAAGGCGGCGAGATTATCGCGATGCTTCTCGGCCTTGGCCTTGAGGTCATCGATATCGATGTCGCCATCCGGGCGGCAATTGACCACGACAACGCTCATGCCTGCCATCGAAGCGCTGGCCGGATTGGTGCCATGCGCGGAGGATGGAATCAGGCAGATGTTGCGATAACCTTCACCACGCGACTGGTGATAGTGACGGATAGCCAGAAGTCCGGCATATTCGCCCTGACTGCCCGCATTCGGCTGCAGCGAAACACCTGCAAAGCCGGTGACTTCGCAAAGCCATGCTTCGACGTCAGCCGTCATCTTCGCATAGCCTTCGGTCTGTGCCGCAGGTGCGAAGGGATGCAGGTTCGCAACCGTGTTCCAGCTCACCGGCATCATTTCTGCCGCCGCATTGAGCTTCATGGTGCAGGAACCAAGCGGGATCATCGCGCGGTCAAGCGCCAGATCCTTGTCGGCCAGACGACGCAGGAAGCGCATCATCTCGGTTTCCGAACGGTGCGAATGGAACACATCCTGCGTCAGGAAGCCCTCACCGCGTCCCTTGCCCGGAACGAGAACCGCGTCGTCTTCGACCGCCTTCGCGCCGAACAGAACGGCGAGTGCCGCAAGATCGTCTTCCGTCGAGGTTTCATCGAAGGTCACGCCAACCGTGTCGGCATCGATGATGCGCAGCAGACGACCGCCCTTGTCGGCCTCGTCAGCGATTTTCGCGGCCTTGCCGGCGACCTTGACCGAAACCGTATCGAACAGGCTTTCGCCTGCGATTTCAACGCCAGCGGCCTTGAGACCGGCAGCGAAACGGGCAGCAAGACCGGCAATGCGTGTGGCAATCGCCTGCAAACCAGCCGGACCGTGCCAGATGGCATAGGATGCAGCCATATTGGCGAGCAGCGCCTGCGCGGTGCAGATGTTCGAAGTCGCCTTGTCGCGACGGATGTGCTGTTCGCGGGTCTGGAGCGCCAGACGATAAGCCGCGCGGCCATGCGCATCGACCGACTGGCCGACAATGCGGCCCGGAATGATGCGAGTGAGCGGCTCGGACACGGCGAGATAAGCGGCATGCGGGCCGCCAAAGCCCATCGGCACGCCGTAACGCTGCATGGAGCCAACCGCCATGTCCGCACCCCACTTCGCGGGAGCTTCCATGATGGTCAACGCCAACGGGTCGGCAACGGCGATAACCAGCGCGCCCTTGGCCTTTGCATCGGCGATAACGCCGGTGAAGTCGCCGTAAACGCCCTTGGTATCCGGCCACGGCACGATGACAGCAGCGGTGTTGTCATCGACGGTGCTGCCAGCCTCAACCAGCCAGCCGAGCGGCTCGGCGCGCGTGTTGACGACATCGACGGTCTGCGGATGCAGATCGCCCGCCAGAAGCACGCGGCTGCGCTTGTCGCGGTGATGACGGCAGGCAACGCCGACAGCTTCCGCAACGGCGGTTGCTTCATCGAGCAGCGAGGCGCAGGCAACCGGTAGGCCGGTCAGCTCGGCAACCAGCGTCTGGAAGTGGAACAGCAGCTCCAGACGGCCCTGGCTAATTTCCGACTGGTACGGCGTATAAGCCGTGTACCAGGCTGGATTTTCAAACAGATTGCGCTGGATCACCGGCGGCGTATGCACGCCATGATAGCCCGCACCGATGAAGCTCTTCTTCACCACGTTGCGGCCCATGATTTCATTCAATTCGGCCAGCGCCGCATGTTCGCTCAACGGCGCTGGCAAATCCAGAGCGCGGTTGAGACGGATGGACGCCGGAACGGCCTGCGTGATGAGAGTTTCCATGGAAGGAAGGCCGAGCGCGGCCAGCATAGCGCGCTCGTCTTCAATTCTCGGCCCGATATGACGGGCAACAAAGGGAAGAACCTGCTGGGTCATCGCTTTATCCTACCAGAGCGTCGTAACCGGCCTTGTCGAGCAGACCGGAAAGCTGGCCTTCATCCGAAAGCTTCAGCTTGAACAGCCAGCCATCGCCTTCGGCAGCCTGATTGATCAGAGCCGGATCGGACGACACGGCTTCGTTGACTTCCACCACTTCGCCGTCAACCGGCGCATAAACGTCGGAAGCGGCCTTGACCGATTCCACAACCACGACGCCCTCGCCCTTGGCGGCGGTGCGACCGACTTCCGGCAGCTCGACGAAAACGAGGTCGCCCAGCTGTTCCTGTGCGTGGATCGTTATGCCGACAGTGGCGACGCCGTTTTCGACGCTGATCCACTCGTGATCTTCGGTGAACAGGATTTTGGCCATGGAAATTATCCTTTGCGATAGCGATGCGGTGTGAAGGGAAGCGCCGAAACGTCAACGGGAACCTTGTTGCCGCGAACGTCAGCGAAAATACGTGTGCCGGGCGTGGCGAGGCTGGCCTCGACATAGCCCATGGCGACCGGGAAACCGGCGGAGGGACCAAAGCCGCCCGATGTGACCGTGCCGATCTGGCGGCCGCTTTCATCGAACAGGTCTGCGCCGCCGCGTACCGGCTGCCGGCCTTCCGGCTTGAGGCCGACGCGCTTGGCGGCAGCGCCCTTGGCAATGGTATCGAGCACGGGCTTGGCACCGTTGAAGGCGGCTTTCTCGCGCACGGCCTTGGTGATCGCCCAGGTGAGACCGGCGGAGACCGGATCGGTTTCCGGCGTGATGTCCTGTCCGTGCAGGCAAAGCCCGGCTTCGAGGCGCAGGCTGTCGCGAGCGGCAAGGCCGATCCACGCAACGCGTTCGTCGGCGAGAAGCTTGGTCGCCAGCGCGCGCGCCTCATCGGCAGGCAGGCCGATTTCAAAACCGTCTTCGCCGGTATAGCCCGAGCGGGTCATGAACCAGCCCGGCTTCGGCTCAAAGCCGCTCATGAAGGCGAGATCGGCAGCACCGGTAAGACCGGCATCGTTAATAACGCTTTCGGCTTCCGGCCCTTGAATGGCGAGGAATACGCGGTCGAGCGGATTGACCGTAACCTGTTTGCCGGAAGCGGCTTCGTTCAAATGCTCGATATCGGCCTCGGCATTACCCGCATTGGCGACGACCATGAAGCGGTCTTCGCCAAGACGCGTGACGATGAGATCGTCCAGAATGCCGCCCTTGTCATTAAGGAAGAAAGTGTATTTCGACTGGCCAGGCTTCAGCACGGTCGGGTCGAGCGGGCAGGTTTCCGCCAGAAGCGCTGCGGCATCGCTGCCGGAAACTTCGACCAGCTTCATATGAGAAATGTCGAAAAGGCCCGCATGGTCACGCGTATGAAGATGTTCCTTCATGACGCCCAGCGGATAGGTGATCGGCATGTTCCAGCCTGCAAAGCCGCCAAAGCGCGCGCCAGCCTGTTCATGCAAGTCCTGCAAAGGCAGGATATTCAAATGTGCGGTATCGCCCATAACAACTCCAGAGTCGCACGTGTGCCTTCCGCAAAATGCGGTAGCTTCGTGCCCCTCTGTCTCAGGCCTGAGAGACTCGCATAGCAAAGCGCTATACTTACACCTTCGGCGCGGAGTTTCCCCCGACTTTCCAGAGTTGTCTTACCCGTCTGCGGTTCCTTGTACCTGAGAGATTTCGGGCGATTTCCCCTTCGGCGGCCAATTTGGCGCTCTCCCGCAGACAGACAGTGAAAAAGCATTTGTAAAACGCATGCTTCGGCACCCGACACAAATCCCTTAGCTTAATCCGCTTTGGGAGTCATGCAGAATTGTAGTCTTCAACCGACAATTTCCAGAAGTTTTGCGACAAAACTTGAGTCATTGCGCCCGCCGCCCAAGAATCAGCCGACATACATGTTTAAATCGGAGATTTTCACTAGCTATGCGGAAAATGATAGCGATGGAGGCTCTGTACGGCATCAAATTTGGTGATTTGGCCATGGAGAACGGCAATTGTGATAACATAATGACCGATCTGCGTAAAAAACATGCAATCTCCAAGCTTAATTGCACATCAGCTATGCAAATCTGGCTCTCCTTTTTCAGATCGCACCAGCCTATATGCTGTCTGCAACACAGAGAGATAGATTTTACTAGGTGAGAGAAATGAACCTGATCCGCTCGTACAACAACTGGCGCCGTTACCGTACAACCGTAAACGAACTGAGCCGCCTGAGCCCACGTGAACTGAACGACCTCGGCATCCTGCCTTCGGAAATTCCGTTCGTCGCACGCAAGGCTGCTGCTCGCTAATCAGCGGGAAAAGCGCCATCCGAAGGCATCAGCCTTCTTTCAGGATCGCGACCTCCAAACCGCGCGGTCCTCATGGTTTCCAGGGCATTCAATTGCTCAAACGAGTTATCGCCGGGGTTTCCTCCTCCCATTTTTCCCTGGCGATCCAAAGACCGGACATCCTCCTCCCCCATTGTCCGGTCTTCCCCATAAGCACCCGTCGCTCCTCCCGCGACGGGTGTTTTTGTTTGTGGCGACCTGTTCAGTTTTCCTGTGAGGCAAGCGTCGTCGCAGTTCCCCGATCCAGCAGCATCGAAATTCCGAACACAACCAGACCGGCCAGAGCCAAAAGCGCGCCGACCGTACCGGTCGATGTCCAGCCATAGCCCCATGCAATTGCCAGTCCGCCGAGCCATG
The DNA here is from genome assembly GCF_006376685.1 of Ochrobactrum teleogrylli. Taxonomy (GTDB): domain Bacteria; phylum Pseudomonadota; class Alphaproteobacteria; order Rhizobiales; family Rhizobiaceae; genus Brucella; species Brucella teleogrylli. The sequence continues at coordinate 759,563 of NZ_VEWL01000001.1, forward strand.
CACCGAGTGCATTGGCGAGATTGAGCGCTGAATGGTTGAGCGCCGCAGCGAGCGTCTGGGCATCGGCTGCGACATCCATCAGGCGGGTTTGCAGTGCGGGCACCAGCGCAAAGCCGCCGCCGACCAGAAGCACATTGAGGAAAGCGGTGAGCGGATGCTGCATCAGCAGCGGGAATGCCAGCATCACCGCCATGTCATAAAGCAGCACGATCCCAACGGTTCCCATGACGGAACGGTCGGTCAGCCGGGAGCCCACTATATTGCCCAGTACCATGCCGAGACCGAACATGACAAAGACCAGCGGCATCCATTTCACATCGATATGAGAAACTTCCGTCACGGTGGCGGCGACATAGGAAAAGACGGAAAACAGCCCGCCCGTGCCGATGGCGCCAATGGCAAGCGTCAGCAGCACCTGTTTGCGGCGCAGCGCACCCAGCTCACGTAGCGGCGACGCGCCTTCTGCGGCGGGCAGCTTTGGCACATAAAGCGTCACCATCACCATGGTCAGAATGGCGATCAGGCCGACCGCGCCGAACATGGCGCGCCAACCCGCCACCTGCCCCAGCCATGTTGCCAGCGGCGTGCCGCACAGCGTGGCAATCGTCAGGCCCATCATGACACGCCCAACCGCCTGCGCGCGCTTGCCCGGCTCGGCCAGCGATGCGGCAACCAGCGATGCGACGCCGAAATAAGCGCCATGTGGGAAGCCTGCGATAAAACGCATTATATAAAGGCTGGAATAATCCTGCATGAAAGCGCTGGCGAGATTGCCAAAGGCAAACAGGCCCATCAGCAGGAACAGGAGCTTGCGGCGGTCGAGCTTCGCGCCGATGACGGCCAGCACCGGCGCGCCGATCAGCACGCCCAGTGCATAAGAACTGATGAGATGTCCGCCCTGCGGGATCGTGACGTTGAGGTCGCGTGCAATATCCGGGAGCAGTGCCATGATGGCGAACTCGCCGGTGCCGATGCCGAAGCCACCAATGGCAAGCGCGATTTCCGCCATGCGTTCGGACGAGCGTGGCGAAGATTTCCGCATCGCAGCGGAAGACTGAAATTGTGACATGAATAGGCCTGAAGGGAGTGTAGGAGTCTCGCACACCTACCACCCATTTCATGCAAAGGCGATACGCCTTCTTGTCACGCGTAAAGTTCGAAAGCGCATCCCAAAAAGCGCGAAGCGGTTTTCGGGATGCGCGCGAGAGATCAACTTGCGGCGACGACTTCGATTTCGACCTTGAATTCCTCGCGGGTAAAGCCGGAAACGATCATCAGCGTCGAGGCGGGCGCTGGCTGCGGAAACAGCCTGTCGCGCACGTCCATATAGGGGCGCATATAGGCGCGATCCGTCACATAGGCGTTGATGCGCACGACATTGGAAAGATCCATGCCGCCATCGCGCAAAATGCGACGGATATTCTCGAAGCAAAGCTCGGCTTGCGCGGCCGCATCTTCGGGCACGCTTCCATCCGGCGCGATACCGAGCTGGCCGGAGCAGAACACCAGTTCGGCACCGGCTTGCACCTTCACGCCATGACTATAGGCGGCGAAGGGTGCCGCCATGTCGGCAGGCAGCAAATGTTGCAAAGTGCTCATCGAACGATCCTTATGATTTGGGGGCGCTGGCCAGAAGTTCCTTCAGGCGCGGCGCACCCGCTGCAATGTCGGCTTCCGTGGGAGTTATCCCGGCCGCCAGCAGGCGGCGGGCGATCATGTGGTCGGCCGGGCGATTGATGGAATCAACCGCCACCAGCCTGTCACCGGCAAAATGGAAGATCGAAAAGGCATTATCATCGGGATTGCCTGACAGAATATGACGGTCTGCTTCAAATGACAGGCCTGCCGTCTGGAGCTTCATGTCGCCCTGATCAGACCAGAACCACGCTACTTCGCGGAACGGCGTGGCGCGCCCGACAATGCTGCGCGCCACATGCTTGGCCTGATCGGTCGCGTTCTGCACCGATTCCAGCCGCACACGCCGACCGGCATGAAAATGGTCGTAGCTCACGCAATCGCCGATGGCGTAGACATGATCCGCTGATGTGCGCATCTTTTCATCCACGACAATGCCATTGTCGGTGACGAGTCCGGCTGCGGCAGCGAGTTCGACATTGGGCAGCGCGCCGGTGCCGATAACAACCATATCCGCCGGGAACACGGTCCCATCTGCTGCCTTTACACCGGTCACGCGACCGTTTTCGCCTTCGATTGCCATCACACCAAGCCCGGTGTGCAGCGTAATTCCCGCGGCGCGGCTGCGCGTTTCGACATGTGCAGAGATTTGTGTCGCGACCGAGCGGCCAAGAACACGCGGCGCGGCCTCGATCAACACGGTGTTCTTGCCGAGCGCCATCGCGCTATGTGCCATTTCAAGCCCGATGAAGCCGCCGCCGATGATCACGACATTGCTGATGGTGGGCATGAGGCCAGCAATGCGGCGCGCATCTTCCATCCGGCGCAGCGTGACGACACCGTCAAGATCGACGCCCGGCATGTCGGGAACGCGCGCGCGGGCACCGGTTGCAAAGACCAGATCAGACCAGTGCAGCACGCGACCGTCATCAAGGGTCACCGTGCGGTCGGTCAGCGATACGCCTTCGACCCGATGCCCGAACAACATCTCGATATTATTGTCGCGATAGGCGCTTTCCGGACGCAGCACCAGGCCGCCATGCTCCGGTGCCTTGAGATAGGATTTGGAAAGCGGCGGCTTATGATAGGGAATATCCGTCTCATCGTTGATGAGCACGATGTCTCCGGCATAGCCTTCCTGACGAAGGCTGATTGCGGCCTGCGAGCCCGCATGGCCCGCGCCAATAATAATGCATCTCTCGTCCATAGGACCTCCGGAAATTTCCGCGCATCATAGTCATGTGCTGGTCTGTCGCGTGGCGCATCTACCACGGATTCACATCTTAATTGCACGCGGCTCGCAATTTTTAAACATTTAGTTTGACCAATCGGTCAGATTGTTTAGTAAGGTTGCTGCTTCAAGACAAAATTTGGAGCGCCACCTTGAAACGATATTGGTCCGATTACACGAGCGAGGCGTTTTCGCGCCTTGAGCGCGACAAGCTCGTGGCGGTGTTGCCTGTTGGCGCAATCGAGCAGCACGGACCGCATCTGCCGATGTGCGTGGATGCCGCCGTCGCGGATGGCATGGTGGCGGAACTGATCAAACGCTTGCCCGATACAAGCAATGTTCTGTTCCTGCCGACACAGGCCATTGCCAAGAGCAATGAACACAAGCGCTATCCCGGCACGCTGACCTTTTCAGTCGAAACTGTCATCCGCATGTGGTGCGAGATCGGCACCTGCGTGGCGGCAAGCGGCGTGCGCAAGATGGTGCTGTTCAACAGCCATGGCGGCAATATTCCGGTGATGGACATTGTCGCCCGCGAATTGCGCGTGCAGCACAATATGATGGTCTTCTGCCTCAACTGGTTCGGCCTTGGCATGCCCGATGGCGTTTACAGCGAGCATGACCTGAAGCATGGCATTCATGCTGGCGACATGGAAACATCGGTGATGCTGGAAATGCATCCCGATCTGGTGGTGATGGAAAAGGCGCAGGATTTCCGGACGCTGACCGAAGTTTTCGCCGACGAATACAAACACATCAGCCTTGGCGGCGGCGCCAAGCCCGCATGGCAGATGCAGGATATCAATGCCTATGGCGCAGCAGGCAATGCATCTATTGCTACCGCTGAAAAGGGTCGCAAGACCATCGATTTTGCTGCCGACCGGCTGATTGAAGCGCTGGGCGAGATTGAGCGCGCGCCGCTCTCCTGGCTCGACAAAAATCCCGCTTGGTAAGGACGATGAGCGTGGCCCCCAACTCGCAGAACCAGTCACCACTGATCGACATCAACGGCGTCTACAAGCAGTACGGCACCGGCGTCATGGCCGTGAACGACATGTCGCTCAAGATCGAGCAAGGCCAGTTCGTCAGCTTTCTTGGGCCTTCGGGCTGCGGCAAGAGCACGGCGCTGCGCATGATCGCCGGACTGGAATCGGTCTCGGCTGGCGAAATTCGCGTCAATGGTCATGCACCCGGCAAGGGTCCTTCCGGCGCACAGGATATCGGCTTTGTGTTTCAGGAACCGACGCTGATGCCCTGGGCTAGCGTCTACGACAATGTCTATCTGCCGCTGCGGCTTTCCGGCGTTTCGCGCAAGGAAGCCAAGCCCCGCATTGAAGAAGTGCTGACGCAGGTTGGCCTGTCGCGTTTTGCCAATGCCTTTCCGCGTGAGCTTTCGGGCGGCATGAAAATGCGCGTTTCCATTGCGCGCGCATTGGTGACGCGCCCGCGCCTGCTTTTGATGGACGAGCCTTTTGCGGCGCTCGACGAGATGACGCGCTTCAAGCTCAATAATGACGTGTTGCGGCTGTGGCAGGAACACGGACTGACCGTGATCTTCGTCACCCACAGCGTCTATGAGTCGGTCTATCTCTCCAACCGCGTGATCGTGATGGCGGCGCGTCCGGGTCGTGTCGTCGCGGACATTCCCATCATCGGCACTTATCCGCGGGCCGAAAACTACCGCACCACGGATTCTTACGCGAAATATTGCGCCAAGGTTTCCGATACGCTGACCGCGACGCTTTCCTCTGAAGATATCGATCACTGAGGACATGCAAATGAACCAGATGCAAAACGAACTGCCAGTCCTCAATTCCGAACAGGATCGTCTCGCACGACGCGAACGCACGCTGCGCATTCTCATGCCGACGCTGGCGATCATCATCGCGCTCGGCATCTGGGAAGGTCTGGTGCGCTTCTATGAAGTGCCGCATTACCTGATCCCGGCCCCGTCACTGATTGCTGAAACGCTTTTCAAGGACGGCCCGTCGCTGATGGCCTCCATGTGGTTCACCGTCAAGCTGACGCTTATCTCGCTGGCCTGCGCCATCATTGGCGGCGTTTTGCTCGGCATGGTGTTTGCGCTGTCGCGTCCGATCGAAATGGCGTTCTTCCCCTTCGCCGTCATCCTTCAGGTGACGCCGGTCATCGCCATCGCGCCGCTGATCCTGATCTATGTGCGCGATACTTTCTCGGCCCTGCTTATCTGCGCGTGGATTGTCGCTTTCTTCCCGATTCTGTCCAATACGGTGATCGGACTGCGCAGCGCCGACCACAATCTGCGCGATCTGTTCAAGCTTTATCGCGCCTCGCCGTGGCAGCGCCTGCGCTATCTGCTGGCCCCGAGCGCGCTGCCCTATTTCATGGCGGCCCTGAAAATCGCCGGTGGCCTGTCGCTGATCGGCGCCGTGGTGGCTGAATTCGTCGCAGGCACCGCAGGCCAGAGCACCGGCCTTGCCTCGCGTATTCTGGAATCGAGCTTCCGTAATGAAATCCCGCGCATGTTTGCGGCACTTTTCCTCGTTTCGCTGCTGGGTATCGTGATCTTCCTGATCACCAGCTGGCTGTCGCGCCTTGTCCTCGGACGCTGGCACGAAAGCGAAATTCGCAGAGACCGCTAATGCTAAGAGGCGCCACTATAGCCGGTCGTCCGGGCCGCCACGACATCATCGTCGAGCATGGACGCATTGCCGCGATCACGCCATCGCAGGCGACAGGCGGCGGGTGCGTCACGCCGCTTTTGGCCGATGTGCATGTGCATCTCGACAAGACGTTCACCATCCAGCGCATCGCGCAGAATGGCGACACGAAGGTCGAGTGCCTGTTCGATGCCATCGACCTGATGAACACCGACCGCCAGAACTGGAACGCCGAAGACATCCGCACCCGCGCCACGCGCGGCCTTGAGGCGGCTTTTGCGCAGGGCGTCGGCGCTATTCGCAGCCATGTGGATTGGACCAGCCCGGAAGTTCCGACCGCCTGGCCTGTTCTCAACGAATTGCGACAGGAATGGAAAGGCCGCATTGATCTTCAACTTGCGGCCCTTGTTCACGGCGATCTGGTTCTGGAAGCAGGCAGTGACATTGCGACCCACGTGAAGGCCGATGGCGGTGTGTTTGGCGCGTTTTTCTATCGCAATGCCGATCTTGCAGCCAAGATAGAGGAAATGTTCCGTCTCGCTGTCGAAAACGATCTCGATCTCGACTTTCATGTTGATGAAGGTCTGGATGTTGAAGCGGACGGATTTTCGCTGATTGTCAATGCGAGCGCACGGCATCATATGGCGGGCCGCGTTTTGTGCGGCCATGCCTGCTCGCTTTCGCTGCGAACAGTGGATGAACTCACGCGTATTCTGGATGCCGCCGCGCAAGCAGGTGTCGCGCTTGTCTCGCTACCCACCACCAATCTCTATCTGCAAGACCGGATCGGCGGAAAATCGCCGCGTCTTCGTGGTGTGGCCCCGCTGAAAGAAGCGCGTCTGGCCGGTGTGGAAACCATGCTTGGCTCCGACAATGTACGCGATGCCTTTTACCCCTATGGCGACTATGATCCGCTCGCGATCCTGCGCCTTGCGGCACCTGTCTGCCATCTGGAGCCGGAAGAATGGCTCGACAGCATCACCACCCTGCCCGCGCGCCTGATCAGGAGCGAGCGCGTGCAGGCGCTGTCCGCAGGCGGTGCCGCCAATTTCATCTGGCACGATGCCGAAGACCTCAATGATCTCATCAGCCGTCCGCAAGCCCTCCGCCGTGTCTGGCGCGACGGCGTTGCCTCGGACCATGTTTACGGGAGAAACCCATGAATTCTGTCGCCCCGCAGCGCATCTATGACTGGGCCGCATTCCGCGCCGAAATCGACGGCATCCGCATCTATGACGACCCCAAGCAGGTCGAGCTGCGCTCCCGCGATTACTTCTGGTACAGCCCGATCCTGACCGAAGATATCGGCCATTATGTCGGCGACCTCGTCGTCATTCCGAAGGATCAGGACGAAGTGCGCCGCGTGGCGGCGGCAGCTGCGAAACTGCGCATTCCGATCACGGTTCGCGGCGGCGGCACCGGCAATTACGGCCAGTGCGTTCCGCTTGAAGGCGGCATCATCCTCGACATGACCAAGATCGACCGTATCATCGCCATCGAGCCGGGCAAGGTGCGCGTCGAAGGCGGCGCACGCATTTCGCGTCTTGACGACGCCGTGCGCGAAACCGGACAGGAACTTCTCATGTATCCGTCCACCCGCCGCATCGCCACCATTGGCGGCTTCTTCTCGGGCGGTTCGGGCGGCATCGGATCACTGCGCCATGGCATGTTGCGCGATGACGGCAATGTCTATTCGGTCAAGGTTCTGACCGTCGAGCCGGAGCCGAAAATCATCGAGTTGATGGGTCGCGACATCCACAAGGTGCAGCACGCCTATGGCACCAACGGCATCATTCTGGAGCTGGAAATCGGGCTGACCAAGGCGACCGACTGGATCCATACCGCAGCGCTCTTCGACAGCTATGAAGCAACGCTGAACTTCTGCCTCAAGGCGCTGGAAGAAAATCTGGATTGCTATCTTCTGACCACCGTGGATCGTCGCTTCGCGCGCTTCTACACCAAGTTCGGCGACCTTTTCCCATCCGACAAGGATGCCGTTTTCGCCATGATCGCGCCGGAAGAACGCGAGCGGTTCGCAGAGCTCGCCACAGAGTTCAACGGTCAGGTATCGTTCTCCATGACGCTGGACGAGCTGCACAAGGCTGGCCTTCAGCCTGCCTATGAATGCGGCTGGAACCACACCACGCTTCAGGCGCTGAAGGCGGAACCGGGCTGGACCTATCTTCAGGTCGCCTATCCGCGCCCCTTCGACCCGGCATTGGTCAATCGCCAGATCGAGCGTTATGGCGACACGCAATATATGCACCATGAAATGGCGCGCCTTGAAGGCGAAGTACAGATTTTCGGCCTGCCACTGGTGCGCTTCGAGGACCGCGACGCGATGTATAAGCTCATCGGCGAGCTGGAACAGGTTGACGGTTGCGACATCTACGATCCCCATGCCTATACCATCGAGGATGGCGGCATGAAGGAGATCGACAGCGTGCAGATCGAGTTCAAGAAACTGGCCGACCCTTATGGTCTGCTCAATCCCGGTAAAACACGCGGCTGGACGGCCGATATGGCACTTTCGAACTGATAACAGGGGAACGAAACCAATGAAAAAAGCACTCTTTGCGGCAGTCGCCGCTTTCTCGCTTGGCCTTTCGGCGCAGATGGCCTTTGCGCTAGACAAGGTGACGCTTGGCACCAACTGGCTGGCGCAGGCCGGTCATGGCGGCTTTTATCAGGCGCTCGCCGATGGCACTTATGAAAAATACGGCCTCGACGTGAAGATCGAGATGGGCGGACCGCAGGTCAACAACCGTCCGATGCTGGCCGCAGGCCGCCTCGACTTCCTGCTCACCGGCAACCTGCTTTTGTCCTTCAACAATGTCGCAAATGGCGTTCCGACCACGGTTGTGGCTGCCTTCTATCAGAAGGACCCGCAGGCCCTGATGGCGCATGACGGCGAATACAAGGATTTCAAGGATCTGGTGAACGCACCGACGATCCTGATCTCCAAGGACGGCCAGTTCTCGTTCTGGCCCTGGCTGGTGAAGGAATTTGGTTTCAAGGACGAACAGCTGCGTCCCTATGGCTATAGCCTCGCCCAGTTCCTCGGCGACAAGAAGACCGTGCAACAGGCCTATGCGACCGCCGAACCGCTTTACGCGGCCAAGGAAGGCGCAAAGGTCAAAACGTTCCTGCTCGCCGATCAGGGCTACAATACCTACGCAAACACCATTGAGACGCGTCAGGAACTGGTCGACAAAAACCCCGACCTCGTGCAGCGTTTTGTGACGGCTTCGATCGAAGGCTGGGTCAACTTCATGTATGGCGACCACAGCAAGGCCTATGAGATGATCCTCAAGGACAATGCGGATATGAGCAAGGAAACGCTCGACGCCGAACTGGCCAATCTCAAGGAACTGCAGCTCATCGACAGCGGCGACACGCTGACCAAGGGCATTGGCGCCATCGACATGAGCCGCGTCAAGTCGTTCTACGAGCTGGCGCGCAAGTCCGGCATCGTCAGCGGCGAAGAACTCGACATGAGCAAGGTTGCAACCGACGCCTTCGTCAACAAGGGCGCAGGTCTCGACATCAAGAAGCAACTGGGCCAGTAAGCCCCCGACGAAAACCGAAAGCCGCCCGCCTGTTTGAATGCCCGGCGGCTTTCCCTCCCGACCACGGTTAGAGACATGGCTATCGACGACGAGAATGACGATATCGAGCCGACCGGGCGAGACAAGGTTCTCGACCGCCGGCGGCGCATTCTCGGCGCGATCCGCACTGCCGCGATTGACGAATTCGCGGAAAAGGGTCTGGTCGGCGCATCGACCCAAGGCATTGCGCACCGTGCCGGACTGACCAAGCCTCAGCTGCATTATTATATTTCCAGCAAGGAAGAGCTCTACGAAGACATCATCGTCTTCATCCTCGACCAGTGGGAAGATATTTTCCTCGATGCCAGCGCCGAGGATGACCCGGCCAAGGTGATCCGCCAATATATCCGGGCCAAGCTCGCTTATAGCCAGAAGAACCCCAAGGCATCGAGGCTTTTCACCACCGAAATCGCCAATGGTGCGCCCTATCTCAGCCGCCACTGGAACAAGCATGTCGCAGCCACCCACAGCGCGGTCAAACTGATCCAGTCATGGGTGGATGACGGGCGCATCAAGCCAGTCGATCCGCTGTTGTTCCAGATGCATATCTGGGCCGTGACGCAGCATTATGCCGATTTTGAAACGCAGGTGCGTAGCATGATGGAAGTGGGCGAGGACGTTCCGCTGGATTTCGAGCGCATCGAAAAGGAAGTCTCGGCGCTGTTTCTGCGCGCATGCGGGCTGGAGTAATTATCGCAGCCCTTCAAGTTCCGCGATGCGCGCGGCGCTATCCTTTTCCAGCATGCGCGTCATTTCGCGGATAAGCGTTTCGGCCAGCACGAACAGGGCCGCCGACGAATCCCAGGCAGAGGGCACCGCCGTGCGACCCGCCAGAACATGGCGCGCAACGCGGGCAATCGGCGACAACCACTGGTCGGTGACAAGAATAACCTCGACACCCCGCGCCCGTGCTTTTTCCGCCAGCCCCAACAGGCTGTCCTGATACCGGCGAATGTCGAAAACGACGAGCACATCGCGTTTTCCCATATCCAGCAACCGGTCGCGCCAGACACTTTCCTGACCGCCGAGATGAAACACTTGCGGGCGGATGATCGTCATATGCGCCGTCATATATTGCGCGATGGGATCGGTGAACCGGCCCCCGATCAGATAAATATTGCCCTTGGCATTCGACAGTGCGGCCACCGCCTGCTGCAACTGTCTGGCGCCAAGATGCCGGAATGTCTCGCGGATATTTTCCTGTGTGTGCTCTACCGCCGGATAGGCCGTATCGGGGGCTTTGTCCGGATTTTCATTGCGGTGGTGCGGCGATTGTAATTGCGCCGCAAGTTCGTTTTGCAGATGCGCCTGAAACTCGGGATAATTCTGGAAACCGAGCCGATTTACAAAGCGCAGGATCGTCGGCGAGCTGACGCCCGCCTGCGCTGAAAATTCCGCCACCGTCTTCAATCCGAGTATCGGATAATTGGCGATCAAAGTCTGCGCTGCGGCCCGTTCGCCGGCAGGCATCGTATCGATCCGTTCATTAATGCGTTCGGCAACGCTGGTGTTTTCCGGGGCGCTTTCCGGCACGATATTTTCCATCCCGATGCCCAATTCAATTCGGGCAAAATTGTGTTTGACAAATTATCATACGACGTATCAAATAATCCGCAATAGCGCATAATTTTAAAAAACGTAACATAAGTTACAGCGCGGGGAACAAACAAAATGGCGGACGAGCGAGAGAAACGCCCGGCTTCGCATGAGCCGGTTTTTGTCGTCAACGAAACAGGGTCAAGTCCCTGGCTTTTCGTTTGCGAACACGCCTCCAACCATGTGCCGGACGGTTTCGACGGCCTGGGGCTGGGGGAGGATGCCCTTCGTGCCCACATCGCCTGGGATCCCGGAGCGGTGGAGGTTGCCCGACATCTCAGCGCCGCGCTTGATGCGCCGCTCGTAGAGTCGTGTCTGTCGCGCCTGCTGATCGATTGCAATCGCCCGCTTGATGCGCCGGACCTGATCCCCGAAATCAGCGAAATGACGGTCATTCCCGGCAATCACGAGCTGAACTCGCTGGAGCGCACCGCGCGCATCGACCTGTCGCATCGCCCGTTTCATGCCCGGATCGAACAGCTTATTGCGGCGCGCGCCGCACGCGGCTTTCCGTCATGGATGGTCACGATCCATTCGTTCACGCCGGTCTATCGCGCCATATCGCGCCCATGGCATGTCGGCATCATCCACGATGCGGATGACCGGGTTGCAGCGCCGCTGATTGCCGCACTCAAGCAGGACCAAACGCTCAATGTCGGCGTCAACGAGCCTTATGCGCCGTCCGACCGCGTCTATTACACGCTGGAGCGCCATGCGCGCCCGCGCAATGCGCCCTGCGCCATGATCGAAATCCGCAATAACGAAATCGCCGATGCAAAGGCTCAAAGAGCATGGGCCGAGCGGCTGGCGCCGATATTCAGCCGGATTGGCGAGACGCTTTGCCCCGCAGCGCAACCGAACGGAACGAAGAACTGAAGGAGAGGGAAATGCCCAAGCCGATCAGGCTTTTCGTCAAATATGTGGATGCGCTGAATTATCGTGTCGGGCGCTTTTCGATGTATCTGCTTTTCGTGCTGGCGGCTTGCCTTCTCTATTCCACCTTCTCGCGGGTTGCTTTCGGCGTGCCCGTCAACTGGGTCCTTGAAATGTCGCAGTTTCTGCTGTCGGCCTATTATCTGCTCGGCGGCGCCTATGCGATGCAACAGGGCGCGCATGTCCGCATGGACCTCTTTTTCGACCGTCTGCCCCCGCGCAAAAAGACGCTGACCGACCTGATCACCATTCTGTTCATCGTGTTTTATCTCGGCGTCATGGTGATGGGCGGCATTTCTTCCACGAATTACGCCATCGTCTATGGGCAGAAGAATTATACCGCCTGGGCGCCTCCGCTCTGGCCGATCAAGCTCATCATGACGACCGGCATTTTGCTCCTGCTGCTGCAATGCCTTTCCAACTTTTTCAAGGACTGGGCATCGCTGCGCGGCCAGCCCATCGACACGCTTGCCGGTCCGGCCATTGAGGAGGGCCATCATATATGAGCTCTGAACTCATAACACTTTTCATGTTCGCCACAATGATGGCGCTGCTGATGACCGGTCAGCGGGTTTTCGGCGTCATCGGCTTTGTCGGATCGCTAGCGGCCCTGCTCCTTTGGGGCAAAGGCTCGTTTGAAATGCCGTTCAACGCGACCTTCGCGGTCCTGAACTGGTATCCGCTGATCACCGTGCCGTTCTTCGTGTTCATGGGCTATATGCTGTCGGAATCCGGCATTGCGAGCAATCTTTATCGCATGTTCCATGTCTGGTTCGGCGGCATACGCGGCGGTCTGGCGCTCGGCACCATCGGATTGATGGTCATCATCTCCTGCATGAACGGCCTCAGCGTTGCAGGCATGGCCATTGGGGCGACCGTGGCGCTGCCGGAGCTTCTCAAGCGTGGCTACAACAAGGTCATGGTCACCGGCGTCATACAGGCAGGCAGTTCGCTCGGCATTCTCATTCCGCCCAGCGTCGTGCTGGTGCTTTATGCGATGATCGCTCGCCAGCCGGTGCTGCAACTCTGGCTGGCTGGCATCGGCCCCGGCCTGTTGATGGCGGCACTTTTCGCGATCTATATCTATATACGCTGCCGCCTGAACCCGGAACTTGGACCAGCCCTGCCAAAAGAAGAGCTGGAGAAATTCAGCTGGAGAGAACGCTTTTCCGTGTTGCGCGCCGGTCTGCTGCCGCTCGTCGTCTTCGGCGCGATGATGGGCCTGTTTCTGACGGGCGTCACCAGCCTGGTGGAAAGTGCGGCGGTCGGCGCTTTGCTCGCCACATTGGCGGCGCTGTTCACCGGGCGTCTTAACAAGCAGGTGTGGGAAACGACGTCCCGCAACAGCCTGACCGTCACCTGCATGTTCCTCTGGATCATTCTCGGCGCGCTGTGCTTTTCGTCGGTTTATGACGGTTTGGGCGCCGTCAAGGCAATCGAGAAGATCCTTCTTGGCACATTCGATCTGTCGCCGTGGACCATTCTCATCCTGATGCTGCTGTCGTTCATTCTGCTCGGCATGTTTTTGGATGATACGGCCATGCTGGTTATCGTGGCGCCGCTCTATATTCCGCTGGTCAAGAGCCTCGGCTTCAATGCGATCTGGTTCGGCATTCTGTACACGATCACCTGCCAGATTGCGTATATCACGCCGCCTTTCGGGTACAATCTCTTCATGATGCGAGCGCTGGCACCCAAGGAAATCACGCTGATCGACATCTACAAATCCATCGTGCCGTTCTTCTTCCTTATGGTGCTGACGATCATCATCTTGATGATTTTCCCGCAAATCGCGCTATGGCTGCCGAACTGGTATACCGGGCGATGAGAAACGATGGAGGAAATACGAATAATCCGGTGACAAGAGTCCGAATGGACCGGCCCGGCTCATGTGAAAGGGTGAACTTCAAACAAACGGGAGAATGGGCATGAGCGAGAATAACAAGCTTAATAAACGTGACTTTCTCAAGAAGGCCGGACTGACGACGGTTGGAGCATTGGGTGCCAGCACACTTGCGACGCCCTATGTCAAAGCACAAAGCCCGATCAAGTGGCGATTGCAGACTTATGCAGGCCCGGCACTGGCCGAACATGTCATCAAGCCGTCGATTGACGCCTTCAACAAGGCGGCGAACGGCGAAATGACAATTGAACTTTACACCGCCGACCAGCTGGTTTCGCAGAGCGAACTTTTCCGCGCCGTGCAGTCGGGCACCATCGATGCCGCGCAAAGCGATGACGATTCCATGGCATCGCCCGTCGATGTCGCGGTGTTCGGCGCTTATTTCCCCTTCGCTTCGCGCTATAGCCTCGACGTGCCGACACTCTTCAACTGGTACGGGCTGAACGAAATCTGGGAAGAAGCCTATAAGGAAATTCCCGGCGTCACCTGGCTGAGCGCCGGTTCGTGGGACCCCTGCAACTTCGTCACCACAAAACCGATCCGCAGCGTTGCCGATTTGCAGGGCCTTCGCGTCTTCACCTTCCCGACAGGCGGTCGCTTCCTGACCAAGTTCGGCGTGGTGCCTGTCACGCTGCCATGGGAAGATATTGAAGTCGCCATCCAGACCGGCGAACTCGACGGCGTGGCCTGGTGCGGCGCGACCGAGGCCTATACCGTTGGCTGGGCGGATATCAACAAGTACTACCTCACCAACAATATTAACGGCGCATGGGCCGGTTCCTATTTCGCCAACACCGAAAAGTGGGATGCCGTACCGGAACACCTGAAAGCGCTCTTCAAGCTGGCGATGGATTCCTCGCACTATTACCGTCAGCATTGGTACTGGTGGGGCGAAGCGCATTACCGCACCACCGGCGGCAAGCTGGAACTGACCACCATTCCGGAATCGGAATGGAAGCAGATCGAAGATGCGGCGCAGGAGTTCTGGGACGACATTTCCAAGCAGAGCGAGCGCAACGCCAAGGTCGTGGCCATTCTGAAGAAATATCAGGAAACCATGCGCAATGCCGGAGCGCCGTATCGCTACGCCTGAACGGTGAACATAACGAACCAGCGAGGGATCGGAGGCTTACGGGAAAGTCTCCGATCCCGGTCTATCCTTTCATGCTTTGAGGAGCAGGCATATAAATGGCCGGACAATTGACTTTCGACGCGCTGAAAACAGCCGTTTCCGCCGGAGAGATCGACACCATTCTGGCCTGCATCGTGGATATGCAGGGACGCCTGATCGGCAAGCGTTTCTATGCGCCGTTCTTCGTGGAATCCGCCTATGACGAAACGCATGGCTGCAACTATCTCCTCGCCGACGATATCGACATGGAACCGGTGCCCGGCTATGAAGCCGCCGGTTGGGACAAGGGTTATGGCGACTTCGTCATGAAACCCGATCTTTCCACCATCCGGCTTGCGCCATGGCTGGAAAAGACCGCCCTCGTTCTTTGCGACGTGCAGGACCATCACCATGACGATCTCGCCCATTCGCCGCGCGCTATTTTGAAGAAGCAGCTCACCCGCCTGCAAGAGCGCGGCTATCGCGCTTATTTTGCCTCCGAGCTGGAATTCTATCTCTTCGACGAGACCTACAAGACCGCCCGCAACAAGCACTGGCAGGCCATGGAAACGGCCTCGCCCTATGTGCAGGACTATGTGATCCACCTCACCACCAAGGAAGAACCGGTCCTGCGCGCCATGCGCAATCAACTAGCCGCAGCCGGAATTCCGGTTGAGAATTCGAAAGGCGAATGGGGTCCGGGTCAGGAAGAGCTGAATGTGCGCTATGCCGAAGCGCTGGAAATGGCTGACCGGCATGTGATCATGAAAACGGCGATGAAGGACATTGCCGAGCAGCATGGCAAATGCATCACCTTCATGGCGAAGTATGATTACAGCAAGGCTGGCAGTTCCAGCCATGTGCACAATTCGATCTGGAGCGCTGACGGCAAGGAATCGCTGTTCTTCGACCCGAAGGCGCCACATACGATGACTCCGCTGATGCGGTCATGGGTGGCCGGACAGCTGAAATATGCAACCGACTACACCTATTTCCTCGCACCCTACATCAATTCCTACAAGCGCTTTCAGGCGGGCACATTCGCGCCCACCAAGATCATGTGGAGCGAGGACAACCGCACCGCAGGTTTCCGGCTTTGTGGTGCAGGCACCAAGGGCATTCGCATCGAGTGCCGCATCGGCGGGGCCGATCTCAATCCTTATCTCGCCTTTGCGGCATTGATCGCTGCTGGTCTTCAAGGGATCGATGAGAAGCTTGAACTGGAAGAACCTTTTGTCGGCGATGCCTATGGCGCGGTGAAGCTGAAGGAAATTCCCTACACGCTGCGCGAAGCAGCGCTTGCGCTTAAGAACTCGTCTTTCCTGAAGGAAGCACTCGGTGAGGAGGTGGTCAGCCATTATGTCCACACCGCCCATTGGGAGCAGATCGAATATGACCGCCGCGTCACCGATTGGGAATTGCATCGCGGTTTCGAGCGCTACTGACCGTCCATGGATATCCAGAATGAGCTATGAAGGACCTGCCCAATGAGCGGCACTGCGAAAACCATCTCGCCTATCGACGGTTCGGTCTATGCCGAGCGCCCTTTTTTGAGCGAAGCCGCCATTCAGTCCACCGTTGCGGCGGCGCGAACGGCACAAGCCGCCTGGGCTGAACTGAGCATTGCGGAGCGGGCGCGCTATTGCCGTGCCGCGCTTGCAGCGCTTGCCGCCATGCAGGACGAAATCGTGCCGGAGATTGCCTGGCAGATGGGTCGCCCGACTCGCTATGGCGGCGAAAATGGCGGCGTGCAGGAGCGCGGTCAGTATATGATCGATATTGCCGCGGAAGCGCTGGAACCTTATCTCCCCGCGCCAAAGGACGGTTTCCGCCGCTATGTCAAACATGTGCCGCTTGGCGTCGTGCTGGTGATCGCGCCGTGGAACTATCCGTATCTTACTGCCGTCAACACCATCATCCCAGCCCTGATGGCGGGCAATAGCGTCATCCTGAAACATGCGACGCAGACGCTTCTGGCGGGCGAGCGCTTCGCCCAAGCCTTTGAGAAGGCGGGGCTTCCCAAGGGTGTTTTCCAGAATGTGGTTCTGGATCATGCCTCCACCGAAAAACTGCTGGCTTCCGGCACGGTCGATCATGTGAATTTCACGGGGTCGGTCGGCGGCGGACGGGCGATTGAAAAGGCTGCCGCAGGCACCTTCATGACCATGGGGCTGGAGCTTGGCGGCAAAGACCCGGCCTATGTCCTGCCGGACGTCAATCTCGATCATGCGGTCGCCAATCTGGTGGACGGTGCCTTCTTCAATTCGGGCCAGTGCTGCTGCGGCATCGAGCGCATCTATGTGCATGAAGATGTCTATGATCGTTTCGTGGACGGTTTCATCGATCTGACCCGCCAATATGTCGTCGGCAACCCGCTGGACGCTGGTACAACGCTCGGCCCCATGGCGCAGGCGCGTTTTGCTGATCTTATCCGCGAGCAGAAGGCCGAAGCGCTGCGCAAGGGTGCCAAGGCGCATGTGAACATGAAAGTTGAAAATGACGTCGCCGGCTCACCCTATATCGCGCCGGAAGTACTCACCTATGTCGATCACCAGATGAGCGCCATGCGCGAGGAAAGTTTCGGCCCCATCGTCGGCATCATGAAGGTACGCAACGATCAGGAAGCGCTCGCTTTGATGAATGACAGCATTTATGGCCTCACCGCTTCGCTATGGACGACGGACACGGACCGCGCGGCAACGCTCGGCGACCGCATCGAGACCGGCACTGTTTTCATGAATCGCTGCGACTATCTCGATCCGGGCCTTGTCTGGACCGGCGTTAAGGATACCGGCAAAGGCGCTTCCCTTTCGCCCATCGGATACGGCAATCTGACCCGGCCTAAATCCTTCCACCTGCGTGAAAAAATCTGATCTGATCCCTGTTCTGCCCTACTTTGAAAGCTATCGATATGACGACACTGACCGCTAAATGGAACTTCCCGACCACCGTTCTTTTCGGGCCGGGGCGCATCAAGGAACTGCCTGCTGTTCTGAAGGCGGCAGGTATCGCGCGCCCGCTTTTCGTCACAGATCCGGGTCTCGCGAAACTTCCCGTGGTTGCTTCCACGCTGGCCGTTCTCGATGCGGCAGGTGTGCAATATGGCGTCTTTTCCGATGTGAAGCCTAACCCGGTCGAAAGCAATCTCTATGCGGGCGTCAAGGTTTTTCAGGACGGCAAACATGATGGCGTCATCGCCTTTGGTGGCGGTTCTGCGCTCGACCTTGGCAAGCTGATCGCCTTTCAGGCGGGCCAGACGCGCCCGGTCTGGGATTTTGAGGATATTGGCGACTGGTGGACCCGCGCCGACAGCAACGCCATCGCGCCGGTGATTGCCGTGCCAACCACCGCTGGAACCGGCTCGGAAGTGGGCCGCGCGGGCGTGTTGACTAATGAAGCGACGCACACGAAAAAGGTCATTTTCCACCCGAAAATGCTCCCGGTCACGGTCATTGCTGATCCCGAACTTTCCACCGGCATGCCGCCTTTCATCACTGCCGGCACCGGCATGGATGCACTGGCACATTGTCTTGAAGCTTATTGCGCGCCGGGCTTTCACCCGATGGCGGATGGCATCGCTCTCGAAGGTATCCGCCTTGTGTTCGAAAATCTGCCCCGGGCCTATGCCAACGGCAACGACATCGAAGCCCGCGCCAATATGATGGCCGCAGCCGCGATGGGCGCAACCGCTTTTCAGAAAGGGCTCGGCGCGATCCATTCGCTGTCGCACCCGATTGGCGCGCTCTACGACACCCATCACGGCATGACCAACGCCGTTTTCATGCCCTATGTGCTGCATCACAACCGCGCCGCTATCGAAAAGCGGATTGAACGCCTTGCGGATTATCTCGGCATAAAGGGCGGTTTCGACGGCTTCGTCGCTGCCATCATGAAACTGCGCAAGGACCTCGGCGTGCCGGACACATTGCCGGAATTCATCAAGGGACTGGAGATGGACAGCGCCCGCAAGGACCTGATTGCGGAGATGGCAATCGTTGATCCGACGGCTGGCGGCAACCCGATTGAGCTTACCAAGGAAGGCGCGCTGAAGCTTCTGGAAAGCGCCTTGTCCGGCAAGAATTGACCGGCGGCAATTCCCGCAAAACTGTGTAACGTTTTGCTTGCAAGAAAAATATAGACAGCTAATAGTTAGGCCGACAAAACAAGCATCGCACCGAAGCGGGGGGCGATGCATCTGGAGAGCGGGTTCTTGGGGAGGAACCCGCTCTCCTTCATTTTAGAGCACATCCCGAAAGGATGAAACGGTTTTCGGATAAGATGTGTGTTAAAACAAACAGTTAGAGTGCCGATCTGATACAATCAGATCGAAACGCGTTCTAACGTCAGTCATTGGCTCGATAATCAGCGCGGGTGATGCCATGACGTTGCATCTTGTCGTAAAAGGTCTTGCGCGGAATGCCGAGCGCCTTGATCGTTTCCTGCACATTGCCGCTATGAGCGGCAAGCGTTTCGCGGATCAGCGTTTCTTCATAACGCTCCAGACGTTTCGGCAAAGGTTCCTGATCATCCGCCACGGAACGGCCCACGCCATTGGAAGATGAGACGCCAAGCGCCACCCGGTCAGCAAAATGCGCCAGTTCACGCACATTGCCCGGCCAGACATGGCTCATCAGATGGCGATGCGTGGCGGCGTCAACCACCGGTACATCGCGATTGAAGCGCTTTGCCGCGCGCGTCAAAAAATGCGCAAAAAGCAGCGGAATGTCCTCGCGGCGCTCCCGCAGCGGCGGTATCGATAGCGTCACAACATTGAGCCGATAGTAAAGGTCTTCACGAAAATCGCCGCGCTGCGCCGGATCGCCGAGATCGATCTTCGCGGCAGCCACCACGCGCAAATCGACCGGGCGGATTTCATTGGTACCGAGCGGGGTAATCTCCCGCATTTCCAGCACGCGCAGCAGTTTTACCTGCGTTGCGGCTGGCATGCTTTCAATCTCGTCGAGAAACAGCGTGCCGCCGCTTGCATGTTCGATGCGTCCCAGCCGCTTTTTCTGCGCGCCGGTGAAGGCACCCGCCTCATGGCCGAACAATTCGCTTTCAATCACAGTTTCCGGCAGCGCGCCGCAATTGAGCGCAACGAAATTGCCTTTGCGACGGCGGCTCCAATTGTGCAGCAGTTGTGCCACGACCTCCTTGCCGCTGCCGGTTTCGCCCGCCACCAGCACATCCACGTCTGTATCCGCAATATCGCGCAGTGTGCGGCGCAGGTTTTCCATCACGGACGTCTGGCCGATCAGCGGCAGATCGCCTTCGGCGTCGATTGCAGCGGCGCGCAAGGCGCGGTTTTCAAGCACAAGCTGGCGCTTTTCACCGGCGCGTCGAATGCTGTGCACCAGACGGTCCGCCGCAAAAGGCTTGGCTATAAAATCATAGGCGCCATCCTGAATGGCCTGAACCGCCATCGGAATATCGCCATGGCCTGTGATGAGGATCACAGGCAGATCGGGATCGATGGCCTTGATGCGCGTGAAGAATTCCAGTCCATCAATCTGCGGCATCCGCACGTCGGATACGATCACGCCGTCAAAATCCGCCGTCACATCGGCCAGCGCGTCCACGGCACTGCCATAATCGGCGACGGAAAAACCGGCAAGCTCCAGTGTCTGCCGGGTGGCGCGGCGCAATGCCTTGTCGTCATCAACGAGGATAACGGAGTGAGGATGGTTCATCATGCTTTTCTCAATTCGACGCGGAAGACTGTGCCGTCGGCACTGCTTTCCGCAGATATGGTTCCGCCATAATCGGTGACGATTTCCTTGACGATCACCAGACCAAGGCCGAGGCCCTTTTCCTTCGATGTATTGAAGGGCGAAAACAGGTTGTCGCGAATATGCTGCGGCATGCCCGGTCCGTTATCGGACACGGTGACCAGCACCGTCTCGCGCTGTTCTGTTGCGCGCACTTCGATGCGTCCGTCATTGCCTTTGACTTCCACCGCCTCCAGCGCGTTCTGGAACAGATTGATGAGCACCTGTTCCAGCCGAAGCGAATGTCCGACAACGTGCAGATCGGGCGGTGGCAATTCGATATCAAGCTGATCCATCCGACCGGAAAAACGGCTGCGCAGCAGCACAAGCGCGCCCGATATAACCTGACTGAGCGGTGTCGGCTCCGAAGGTGAACGCCCCTTGCGGGCAAGGGCCTTCAGGTCGCCGGTGATAGTGCCGATACGATCGGTCAGCGCGGCGATTTCATCGAGATTCTCGGTTGCGGCCTCCAGCCGCTTTCGTTCGATGAACGTCTTCGCATTGTCCGCATAGGCCCTTATCGTCGCGACCGGCTGATTGATCTCATGCGCAACACCCGCCGCCACTTGCCCCATAATGGCGAGACGGTTAGCGTGGACGAGATCCTGCTGCACGCCCTGCAACATGGACTCCGTGCGATGGTGGTCGCTGATTTCAGCTTCCAGTCGGTCTCGCGCAAGACTGAGATCGCGGGTGCGTTCTTCTACGCGTTGCTCCAGTTCCTGTTGCGTGCGCGCTGCCGCTGCGATGCGCGCCACCACCTTCTGCCGCCTGCGCAACAACATCCCGGCGATGGTCGCAGTGGCCGCCAGAATGATGAAGGCAATCAGCCGCGCCTCGCGCACCGCGCCTGGAATCTGCGGCTTTGTCGGCGCCATGCTGTACATCTGCCAGGGCGTGGACGGCACCGTGGAATGAATAGCCAGAAACTGCGTGCTGCGCCCCTCACCGGGCATCTGTGCATTCATCAAAAGCACATCGCCCTCACCCACCGCCTTCATGGACAGCGGCAAGGGTTGCAGCGGCACATCGCCGAATTGCAGACTATCACGAATAGATTGGGATTGTTCCTGACCGATGCGACCTATGGTCATGAAGCGCCACGACGGAAGGCTGGTTATCAGCGCGATATTGCGTTCGTCGGTCACGAAAGTCGGACGGCCCGCATTGCGCCAGTCCTGCTCCAGATCGTCGAATTCCAGTTTGACGACGATGACGCCGAGCGGGCCCGAAGACCCATCGACGCGCCGCGAGATATAAAGGCCGGGGCGAAAGCTCACATTGCCAAGCGCAAAATATTCGTCGCCGCCATTGGTCAGGGCATCCCGAAAATAGGGCCGGAACTTGTAATCATTGCCGACAAAGCTGTCCCGCTCGCGCCAGTTGCTGGCCGCAATCGCGATCCCGTCCATCCCCACCAGATAGATCACCGCCGCCTGCGTGCCCTCCGCGAGCGTCTCCAGCTTTCGGTTTGCGGGGTCTATCGTCGCCACCGTCTTGTCCAGAAGTGCCGACGCCAGCTCCCGATCCTTTGAAAGCACAAGCGACAGGGCGCGTTGCTTGTCGAGAACAGCGCGCAGCAGCGCTGTATTCAGATTGGCATCAATGCGCGTCTGCTCGCTCAAGTCCTCGACGGCGCGCTCATGCGCCGTGTTGCCAACCAGCCAGAATGCCAGCGCGAAGAACACGGCGCAGATGAGCGCAAACAGAGCCCAGGCCCGGCGATTGGCGGCTCGCAGATCCGCTTCATCAATGATTGGGGACACCAACTTGTTCATCAAATCAATGTGCGATATTTCGCACAAATTGAAAAGAAGAATGTGTAAAAATTCGCACAATACTGAGTAATGCTACCCCTGCCCATGGTGTAATATCCATAGTTTTCAATCGGATAAGTACGCGCTCACAAACTGGCACGGACATTGCAATTAGAACCTCCAACAGCGGTTGAGCGCCGCTGAAATCCAGGACTGAAAAGGCTCGGGAGGCTGGACGCGATCCAGACTGAGCCAAATGGAGGACACAATGATTGCAGTTCCGACTGGCACGGCGGATGAACCGCGCGGCCGCATCCCGCTTTATAAGCATCTCTATTTTCAGGTACTGGTGGCGATTGCCGCCGGTATCACGCTCGGCCATTTCTATCCCGAGCTTGGCACGCAGCTGAAGCCGCTGGGCGACGCCTTCATCAAGCTGGTGAAGATGATCATCGCGCCCGTCATCTTCCTGACGGTCGCGACCGGCATTGCTGGCATGACCGACATGAAGAAGGTGGGGCGCGTTGCTGGCAAGGCGATGATCTACTTCCTCACCTTCTCCACGCTGGCGCTGATTATCGGTCTCGTCGTGGCCAATGTCGTGCAGCCGGGCGCTGGCATGCATATCGACCCAGCCTCTCTCGACCCCAAGGCCGTGGCCGACTACGCCACCAAGGCGCATGAGCAGAGCATTACCGGCTTCCTCAGCAACATCATCCCGACAACGATTGTCGGCGCTTTTGCGGAAGGTGACATTCTGCAGGTGCTGTTCTTCTCGGTCCTGTTCGGTATTTCGCTTGCGCTTGTGGGCGACCGCGGCAAGCCGGTCACCGACTTTCTGCATGTTCTGACCGCCCCGGTTTTCAAGCTGGTATCGATTCTAATGAAAGCCGCACCCATCGGCGCTTTCGGCGCGATGGCCTTCACCATCGGCAAATATGGCATTGGTTCCATCGCCAATCTCGCCATGCTGATCGGCACTTTCTACCTCACCTCGCTGCTTTTTGTGCTCGTCGTTCTGGGTGCGGTGGCGCGCTATAACGGCTTCTCCATTCTCGCTCTGATCCGTTACATCAAGGAAGAGTTGCTGCTCGTGCTGGGCACCTCCTCGTCGGAAGCGGCTCTGCCAGCCCTGATGAACAAGATGGAAAAGGCGGGTTGCAAACGCTCGGTTGTCGGCCTCGTCATTCCCACCGGCTATTCGTTCAATCTGGATGGCACCAATATCTATATGACGCTTGCTGCCCTCTTCATCGCGCAGGCGACAGATATTCCGCTGTCGTTGAGCGACCAGATTCTGCTCCTGCTGGTGGCCATGCTCAGCTCCAAGGGTGCCGCTGGCATCACCGGCGCGGGCTTCATCACGCTGGCCGCGACCTTGTCGGTCGTCCCGGCTGTGCCTGTGGCCGGTATGGCGCTCATCCTCGGCATCGACCGTTTCATGTCGGAATGCCGCGCCCTGACCAATCTCGTTGGCAATGCAGTCGCCACCATCGTTGTTGCGCGCTGGGAAAACGAGCTGGATCAGGACAAGCTTGCCGCCGCATTGGCTGGCACCCCCGCCATCACCGATGCGATGCCGCAGCTGGAGCCAGCGGAGTAAGCGTTACGCAAACAAAAACGGCCCGCTTCATGCGGGCCGTTTCGTTAGATACCGCCGCCCTCTCCGAGCGAACTGAAATGCTCGATCATGCGATCGACATTGGGTGTCAGACCCGTGAACAATTCAAACGCGCCGACCGCCTGAAACACGGCCATGCCGCCGCCATTGACGATGCTGCATCCGCGTTTTGCCGCTTCGACCAGAAGCTGCGTCTGAAGCGGGAAATAAACAATATCCGCCACCCAATGCCGTGGCGTCAGCAGATCCGTATCCAAAGGCACGCCGGGGTGCTTGGCCATTCCGGTCGGCGTGGCATGGGCCAGCCCATCGGCAGCTTCCAGCGCGGCGGCGATATCCCCGCCCGATACAAACCGGCAAGCCTCATGCCTTGGTGCCAGTTGTGCAATCAGCGCTTCGGTTCGGGCGGCATCCAGATCGAAAACCTGCACACTTCGCGCGCCCATTGTCGCCAATGCATGCGCAACCGCAACACCCGCACCACCGGCACCGATCAATACTGCATTGTCGACCGGGGCATCAGGCAAAGCGCGCCGAAAGCCCTGCGAAAAGCCCCACCAGTCGGTGTTATAGCCGGTTCTGCGACCGTTTTTGAACGTCACCGTATTAATCGAGCCGAGTGCCGCCGCATCGGACGACAATTCATCGACAAACTGGATCGCCGCCTGTTTGCAGGGATAGGTGATATTGAGCCCTGCAAACCCGTCTTTCTCCGCCTGATCCATCAGCTGCGGCAAAGCCTCAACGCCCACGCCCGGCATCGAAAGATCGAACCGGTCATAGCGGTAGTCGATGCCGTTCATGCGCCCTTCATGCATATGCATGGCTGGAGTGCGAGAGGCACCGATGCCGCTGCCAATCAAGCCCACGCGAACCGAACGCGTTACTGTTTCCGTCACGGAATTTAAACTCCACCCCTATCGTCCCGCCATTTTCGCACGGCAGGTTTCTTGTTTTTGAAAATGTACGAACTGGTTAGTAACGTCAATCGGACACGGCGACTATTTTTGCAATGCGCACTGAATTGAAGGCGCTTTCGGTCTCACGATTTCAGGTAGGCTAGGATCATATCCGCGATAAGCTGACGATGTCGCGTTCGGTACTCATCGGCCATGAGGTCCCGGTCGAAAAGCGCGCCAAATGTGTGCCGGTTGGCGACCCGGAAAAAACAGGCGGCGCTGATCATCTGGTGCAAATCGACCGGATCGACCTTGCGGGTGAATACACCGCTTGTTTCCCCGCGCGCCAGAATCTCGGCAATGATCCCGATCACGCCGGAATTGGTGCGCTGGAAAACGCTGGAATTTTTCAGATGCTCGGCGCGGTGGATGTTCTCGATGCTGACCAGTTGCACGAAATCGGGATTGGCGTCGTCATGATCGAATGTGGCCTCGATCAACCGCCGCATCGCTTCTTCCGGCTCGAAATCCTGAAGCTGAAGGCGGTTTTCCAGCGCCCTTATCTTGGCATAGGCGCGCTCCAGCACAGCCAGATAAAGCCCTTCCTTGTTGTCGAAATAATAATAGAGCATCCGCTTCGACGTCTTGGTCTTCTCGGCAATCGTATCAACACGCGCACCGGAAAAACCTGCCCGAACGAATTCTTCGGTCGCGACCTCAAGGATGTTTTCCCTGGTGCTGTCGGGATCGTTTTTCCGTCCCGCGCGGGCCTGTGCAAGCTCGACTGCGCTGTCCATCGTGATCGTCTGGCCGCCTTTTAAAATGTACCAACTGGTGGGTTATATAGGCGCATAGTTCAGCGAGGGGCAAGCACGGGGCACTGTCATACATGCGTAAATGGGAAAAGGGGCCGGTAAACCGACCCCTTCTCTAAGTTCAACAGGCTTGACGCTACGCTATTTACCCGCCGCCTGCGCGGCATAGACATAGCTGTCATAGGTATATTCGGCGACGCGGAACCACTCGAAACCCTCGTCGCGGAATTTCTTCCAGCTCGGATAGATCTTCGCCCAGGCCGGGTTCTTTTCGGTATATTCAGCGTAGAGATCGAAGGTGACCTTGTAAGCGGCATCCAGCACGTCACGCGGGAGAGGCCGCAAGTTTACGCCCTTCGACACCAGCGAACGGATTGCACCGGTGTTCTTCACGTCATAGAGCGAAATCATGTTCTGCGTTGCAGCCTGAGCGGCGGTGTTCAGCGCCACCTTGTAGGCTTCGGGCAGGCTTTCATATTGCTGCTTGTTGACGAAGAAATGCACCGAAGCGCCACCTTCCCAGAAAGCCGGATAGTAGTAGTAAGGCGCGATCTGGTAGAAGCCGAGCTTCTCATCGTCATACGGGCCGACCCATTCGGCGGCATCGATGGTTCCGCGTTCCAGCGACGGATAGATGTCGCCGCCGGGCAGCTGCTGCGGCACGACGCCAAGGCGCGACATGACTTCACCAGCCACACCGGCGATGCGCATCTTCAAACCTTTCAGGTCTTCGAGGCTCTTGATTTCCTTGCGATACCAGCCGCCCATCTGTGCAGCGGTGTTGCCGCCGACGATACCGACAACGCCGTAATCGGAAAGGAATTCGTTATAAAGCTCATTGCCGCCGCCATGATAGAGCCACGCATTTTGCAGGCGTGTGTTCATGCCGAAGGGAATGGCGGTGCCGATGGCGAAAGCCGGGTTTTTGCCGGTGAAATAATAGCCGCAGGTGTGGGCGATTTCGACCGTATTGGCCTGCACCGCGTCAATAGCCTGCGGACCGGGCACCAGTTCGCCCGCCTGAAACACCTGTATCTGGAACTTGCCGTCCGTCATCTTCGACAGGGCATTGGCCATAAAGACCGCGCCGCCATAGATCGTGTCGAGATTGTTTGGGAAGCCCGATGTCAGACGCCAGCGTATGTTCGGCAATTCATCTGCGATTGCCGGTGTGGCCAGCGCCGCACCGCTTGTGGCGGCGGCGGCTCCGATGGCCGCCCCCTTGGTTAGAAATGTACGGCGGTTCAAATCCTGTTTCATGTTTTCCTCCTCCAAAACTGTTTCACTTGTAACCCGCGCGAAAACTGGTCTCCCCTCGGTTACTGCGCTGGCTTTTCCGGTTGTCCGAAGCTTGGCTGCGGCGATCCGAACGATGGGGCGGGCAGCGGGTCCGTGGACGGCGAAGGCGCACCGAATGGGGCGGGCGCAGTGCCGAACGGATTGCCGCCATCCGCACCCGGCATCGGCACGTTGATCTGGATCGTCGACGGATCGGCGACCGGATGGCCGGATTTGTAATGGGTAACGATACCGGGAAACGCGATGATGATCGCGACCATCACCAGCTGGATCAGCAGGAACGGGATTGACCCCATATAGATCTGGCCCGACGTGACCGGTTGGATCGTGGCTCCCGTTACCTTGTCCTTATAGGCGCGCGACGGCGCCACCGAACGCAGATAGAACAGGGAGAAGCCGAACGGTGGATGCATGAACGATGTCTGCATGTTTACCGCCAGCATGACGCCGAACCAGACGAGATCGATGCCGAGCGCGTCGGCAACCGGCGCCAGAAGCGGGATGATGATGAAGGCCAGCTCGAAATAATCGAGGAAGAAGGCCAGAAAGAAGACGAGAATATTGGCGACGATCAGGAAGCCGACTTCGCCGCCGGGAATCGACGTCATCAGATGCTCAACCCAGACGTGACCGTTGACACCGTAGAAGGTGAGCGAAAACACACGTGCGCCAAGCAGAATGAAAATGACGAAAGACGAAAGCTTCGCCGTGGCGTAAAGCGCCGAGGTCAGCATCTTCATGTTCAGGCGGCGATTGATGATCGCAAGCAGAAGCGCACCGACCGCGCCCATTGCGCCGCCCTCCGTCGGCGTAGCGACACCGATGAAGATCGTGCCCAGAACGAGGAAGATCAGCACCAGCGGCGGCACGAGCGAGACCACCACGCGCTGCGCCAGTTTCCACCCCTTCAAGGTGCGGGCCTGCAACGGCAAGGCTGGAACAGTCTGAGGCCGCAGGATCGACATGCCGATGATGTAGGCGCAATAAAAGCCGACCAGCATCAGGCCCGGCACGAGCGCGCCCTTATACATATCCCCGACCGACCGACCGAGCTGGTCGGCGAGAACGATCAGAACGAGGCTCGGCGGAATGATCTGCGCCAATGTGCCGGAAGCGGCAATAGTGCCGCTTGCCACTTTGCGGTCATAACCATAGCGCAGCATGATCGGCAGCGAGATCAAGCCCATCGAAATCACCGAAGCGGCAACGACGCCAGTGGTGGCCGCCAGAAGTGCGCCGACGATAATCACCGCAAAGGCCAGGCCACCGCGCACGGGGCCGAACAACTGCCCGATCGTGTCGAGCAGGTCTTCGGCCATACCACTTCGCTCCAATATCAACCCCATGAAGGTGAAGAAAGGAATGGCGAGCAGGGTTTCGTTCGACATCTGGCCAAAGATGCGGTCGGGTATGGCCCCGAACAGATTGACCGGCAAAAGCCCCATTTCGATGCCGACGAAACCGAAGGCAAACCCGACAAAGGCAAGCGCAAAAGCCACCGGATAGCCGAGTAAAAGCACGACGATCAGCGAGAGGAACATCAGCGGCGCGAGATTTTCCGCGAAGAAAGCAACCATATATCCGTCCCCCTCAGAGCGCTTGGGCTTCTGCGTCTTCAGCCGCCACCGTATCCGGTAGACGCCCTTGCAGAATGGCAATGCGTTTGATGAGTTCGGACAGGCCTTGCAGCGCCAAGAGTCCGAAACCGATGGGGATCAGCGTCCAGACAGGCCAAAGAACCAGCCCGCCTGTATTGTTGGAGGTTTCACCGCTGGCGAACTTCGCTTCCACAATGGGCCATGAAAGATAGATCGTGATGAGGCAGAAGGGCAGCAGGAAGACGATAGTGCCGAAAATCTCGACCAGCAGCTGGGTGCGGCGCGAATAACGGCTGTAGAGCAGATCGACCTTCACATGCTCGCTGTGTAGCAGCGTGTAACCGGCGGCGATCAGGAAAACCGCCGAAAACAGATACCACTGCGCTTCCAGCCATGCGTTGGAACTGAGATTGAAAAGCTTGCGCGAAACCGCATTGATGGCGCTGATCAGCACCGCCACGAGTATCAGCCAGGATACTGCTTTTCCGATGAAATTATTGGCCGCGTCAATAGCGCGCGACAACGCCAGCAAAACTGACATTGCTCCTCCCCTTTTGTTTCGGCCTCCTCAAGCCGTTTTGCAAAAGAGAATAAGTGCGCGGGAATCCACCCGCAAGCAGACGATAGTCGCAACAAAAGCACAATTACCCACTAGTGGGTAATAAGCAGAGCTTTCCCGTCTTCCGGCGGCTAACTTTCTGAAAAGCCAAGCCGGTTTTCAATGGCATAACGGGTCAATCCGGCGGTGCTGGCGATGCCGAGTTTCTTCTTGATGTTCTTGCGGTGAGTCTCGACTGTTGCTTCCGATATGCCGAGCGCGGAAGCAATCTCGCGATTGCTGCTACCTTCGGCAACCAGAACCAGCACATCGTTTTCACGCGACGACAGGCCTTCCGCCTTCTTCTCGGCATTGTCGAGAAGTGCTTCCGAAACGCCGGAGGAAAAATAGGTTCCGCCCGATGCGACTGCATGGATGGCGGCGACGATTTCACTCGTCGAAACATCCTTCAGCACATAGCCCGAAGCACCGCGCATGATCGAGGTCGAGATATATTCGCGACTGTCATGCATGGAGAGCATCAGAATGCGCGTACCCGGCAGTTGCCGCTTGAAAAGCTCGATGGCATCGATACCGTTGAGAAGCGGCATATTGATATCCATCAGCACGACATCGGGCTTGGCGGTCTGCGCCATATCCAGCGCCAGCCGCGCATTGGATGCAGCGCCCGCGATTTCAATGTCGTCATAGGTTTCAAGCACGGCGCGCAAGCCGTCGAGAACCAGCGGATGATTATCGACCAGCAATACGCGAATCTTGCATTCTTTCGTCATGCGACTTCCGGTTTCATCAGGGACGGCTTCGTCATAGGTCTTTCGACTGCCGAAAGCGGCAGGCGCGCGGTCAACTGCGTACCATCGCTGCCGGTTTCCACCAAGAGCACACCGCCGAAATGTGCCATGCGTTCCTGCATATTTCTGAGGCCAAGTCCCGATGTCGCCCCTTTCAGATCATGACCGGCAAATCCATCGCCATTGTCGCTCACCGTCATCGTCACACGCCCGTTCGAATCCCAAAGGCGCACAGAGACCGCGCTCGCGCCCGAATGGCGCTCGATGTTGGTCAGCGCTTCCTGCGCCACCCGGTAGAGCGCCGTGCTCGGCTCCGGTTTCAGATTGACCCGCAGCGTATCGGCCTCAAAGCGGGTCTCGATACCCGTCCGCTCCGCGAAATGCTCGAAGAGCGCTTTCAGCGCCACCGTCATACCCAGATCGTCCAGAATACGCGGTCGCAGATCATGCGAAAGCCGCCGCACCTCCTTGATCGCGCCGTTCAGCACATCCGATGCCTTCTCGATGGCCCTCGGCGCACCGTCGCTGCCCGTATGCACCTGACGGCTGGCCAGATCGATGGCATAGCGCACGCCCACCAGATTCTGCGAAATGCCGTCGTGAAGTTCGCGGGCCAGACGGGCGCGTTCCTCCTCCTGCGTATCGATGATGCGCTGGGCAAGCTCCTTGAGCTTGCTGTCCGCCATGCGCCGCTCGCGAATGTTCAACAACATGCATGTCGCGAAAACCAGCATGACGGCAGGCACGGCGATGAGACTGACCACCAGAAACGTGTTGCGGATATTGGCGCGAAAATCGGCATTGGCCGCCGCCGTCTGCGCATAAACATCATCCAGATAAACGCCGGTTCCCAGCATCCATTTCCACTTATCCAGCCCAACCGCAAAGGACAGCTTGTCGGCCATTTCGCCGCTCGACGGCTTTTCCCATTTATATTGGTGCAGCCCGCCCCCCTGCTTTGCCTTGTCGATCAGATTGGCAATGACATGATCACCATCAGGATCGACTAGATTGAGCCAGTTCTGACCGGGACGAAAGGTCTGGCGCGGATGCACGACATTGTTGCCGTCATAGTCATAAACGAAGAAATAACCGTCCCGCCCGTAATCGAGCGAGGTGAGAATGCTCGTCACCTTCTGCATGGCCGCTGTATCGTCGGGACCGGCCTCGTCATAGATTTTCTGGATTGCTGACAGAGCCAGATTGGTGAGGTTCAGAAGCTCGGTCTCCTTCGCCTTCAGCATGTTCTTCTCAAAAGTCGCGATGCTGCTCTGCACGAGATTGGCCGATTGCCACGTGATGAAGGCCGTGACCGTCAGGATCGCGACGATCAACGGCACAATGGCCAGAGCCAGAATCTGATATCGAAGCGTCACGCCTAGCTCCTCCCAACATCGCCGGACGGCTTTTTAAATTGGGACTTTAAAGCCCCGCTTCGACGGACGAAAGAGGCGATATGCGCTGCCAATTTGCGGCACATTGCCAGACGGCAATATTATTTCGTATAGACTTATTTATGTAGATATAATGCAAAGCGCGGTCAGCTTTCCATTGCGCCTTGTTGCAAGAGCGGTATAGGAAGGCTGAAATTAAACGTTCGCGCGCTTCATTCGCGACGTGCAGGACCCTGAATTCTGGCCGTCTTGCCCAACCCCCATCGTTGAAGTGCGCCTTCGGAGGAGTGATTACATGCAATATTGCGGCAAGGCGCCTCGTCGGCTTCCCAAGGAGAGAAGACGATGAACGCCGAAGTAAAGCACGCGCAGGCGGGTGGAACCGACAAGACGGCCATCGAGCTGAAGAATGTAGAGATTTCGTTCAAACTGGCCGATGGCGGTCGGTTCGATGCGGTTGCCGAAAGCAATCTCAAGGTCGCGGAAAACGAATTCGTCGCCATTGTCGGCCCAACCGGATGCGGTAAATCCACCTTGCTGAATGCTGTGGCCGGTCTTCTGACGCCCGCGCAGGGTATTGTCGAGATCAACGGCCAGCGCCTGCAAGGGCTAAATCGCAAGGCGGGTTATCTCTTCCAGCAGGACGCGCTGATGCCCTGGAAGACGGTGCTCGACAATGTCGCCATCGGCCTTGAAATCGCAGGCTCGACAAAGGCCGAAGCCCGCAGACATGCGCAGGAATGGCTGGCCCGTGTCGGGCTTGCAAGCTTCGGCGACCGCTATCCGCATATGCTTTCCGGGGGCCAGCGCAAACGTGTGGGTCTGGCGCAGGTGCTGATCCGCAATCCGAAATATCTGCTGATGGATGAGCCATTCGGCCCGCTGGACGCGCAAACCCGCGTCATCATGGGCGATTTGCTGCTCGATCTGTGGTCGCAAGACAAGAAGGCGGTCATGTTCGTCACGCATGATCTCGAAGAAGCCATCGCGCTTGCTGACCGCGTTGTCATCATGTCTGCCGGTCCGCGGGCGCGCATCATGGCGGAATATCGCATTCCGCTCGAACGCCCTCGCGAGATTTCCGAAATCCGCCTCGACAACCAGTTTCACGAAATCCACCGGGAAATCTGGAGCGCGCTCAAGGAAGAAGTCCTCAAGGGCTACCAGCAGACGAGTGGAGACCGCGCCGGAGGACGTTCATGAAAAAACCATTGCTGTTTCTGGCGCAGCTCAGTATTGCTGTTGCCGTTATTCTCGTGTGGCATGTCTTTACCGCCACGCATCTTTTCGGCAACCCCGCCAAGGCGAAATTCTTCTTCGCCACACCGGGCGATGTCGCCTTGCGCACCTATAAATGGTTTGCCGAAGGCACGATCTGGTATCACCTCGGCATCACGCTGCTCGAAGCCATGCTCGCCTTTGCCATCGGCTCGATTGCGGGTGTCCTGATCGGCTTCTGGTTTGCGCGCAAGCCCATATTGGCAGCTGTTTTCGACCCCTATGTGAAAGCCGCCAACTCCCTGCCGCGTGTTGTTCTGGCACCGATTTTTGCGCTGTGGCTTGGCCTCGGCATCTGGTCCAAGGTAGCGCTTGGCGTTTCACTGGTGTTCTTCATCGTGTTCTTCAACGTCTATCAGGGCGTGAAGGAAGTGAACCAGACCGTGCTGTCCAATGCCCGCATGCTTGGCATGAACGAGCGGCAATTGTTGCGCAACGTCTACCTGCCCTCGGCTTTGTCATGGATGTTTTCGAGCCTGCATACCGCTGTCGGCTTCGCCGTCGTGGGTGCGGTCGTGGGCGAATATCTCGGTTCTTCGGCGGGGCTTGGCTACCTCATTCATCAGGCGGAAGGCGTGTTCGACGTGACCGGCGTTGTCGCCGGTATGCTCGTGCTGACCGTCTTCGTGCTGATCATCGACTGGGGCGTCACCATCATCGAGGAGCGCCTGCTTGTCTGGCGCCCCAAAGCCGCAAGCCACAACGCATAACGGCGCGTCGCGCTTACGAGAGCGGTTCCGGTTAAAATGGAATCATGGAATCGCTCTATCTATTTGTTTTCACGCATCATCCCACGCAAAACCGCTACGCACTTTTGGTGGAAGTGCTCTAGGAGGAAAATCATGAAGATTAATCGCAGAGACGCCCTGCTGGGCGCCGCAGCTCTTGGACTGGCCGGCATTGCTTCCCGCCTGCCCGCCTATGCGCAGGACGCATCGGCAACGCCAGAAAAACCCGAACTGATGTTCGGCGTCGGCGGCAAGCCGCTTTTCTACTACCTGCCGCTAACGATTGCCGAGCGCAAAGGCTTCTTTGAAGAACAGGGCCTGAAGGCAACGGTCAACGATTTTGGCGGCGGCGCGAAGTCGTTGCAGGCTCTGATCGGTGGTTCGGTCGATGTCGTGACGGGCGCTTACGAACACACGATCCGCATGCAGAACAAGGGCCAGGACATCAAGGCAGTCTGCGAACTTGGACGTTTCCCGGGCATCTGCATCGGCGTGCGCAAGGACCTCGCAGGCGAAATCAAGACCATTGCCGACCTGAAGGGCCAGAATGTCGGCGTTACGGCGCCCGGCTCCTCCACGTCGCTGTTCCTGCAATATGCACTCATGAAGAACGGTCTGTCGGAAGATGCCGCGTCGATTATCGGCGTTGGCGGCGGCGCAAGCGCGGTTGCAGCCATCAAGAAAGGCGAAATCGCCGCTCTCGTCCATCTCGATCCGGTAATCACCCGCCTCGAAGTCGATGGCGATATCACTCTGCTGATCGACACCCGCACAGAAGAAGGCACGCGACAGCTGTTCGGCGGCACCAATCCGGCCGCGACAGTTTATGTGCAGCAGAGCTTTATCGACGCAAACCCGATCACTACGCAGCGCGTCGTCAATGCCTTCGTCAAGTCGCTGGACTGGATTCACAAGGCATCCGCCGACGACGTTGCCGACGCCGTGCCGGAGGAATATCTGCTTGGCGACCGTGAACTCTACAAAACCGGCTTTGAGAAATCCCGCGCCATGTATTCCGAAAAGGGCCTGATTGCCGAAGAAGGCTTCAAGAGCCTCTATGAAATGTTGAAGGCGCTCGATCCGGAGCTTTCCAGCGCGGATATTTCATTTGCGCAGACTTTCGATCCGCGCTTTGTGCAGGCCGCCAAAATCTAACCAAGAACAAGGCCGGGATCGCTTCGAATCCCGGCCTTTTCCATTTCATTCGTTGAAAAATGCCGCGCGGAATCAAACGCTATCGTGAGCTGGACGCGCGATGTGCCGCTTCAGCAATGCGGCTGCAAATTCGAAATCCCGTGCCTCGATAGCCTGCAAAATCTCCAGATGGTCCGCGCAGGCCTGACGAATTCGCGCTTCGCCCATACGCTCAAACTCACAGGATTCCGTCAGTCTCCTCAAATGGTTCTGCCAGCGCAGAGCCTGAGTAAGAAACCGGTTATTAGCCCATGACACCAGCGTTTCATGGAAATTCGCATTGACGTCGAACCAAAACCCATCCGGAAAATCGGATATCGGGCGTTCGAGTATTTCAAGCTGTTCGCGTTGCAGTTCCTGCAACTCGGAGAGAACCGGGCTGTAATCAGCTTGTGTCAGCGCGCCGCATTCGATGACCACCCGGAAAGAATAGCTTTCATTGACGGCATGTTCATTGTCGAGCGCTTCGGCAAAGCGCCAGCCGTAGCCTGGAAGCCGCTCGGCCAGTCCTTCGGCGGCAAAGCGCATCAATGTGCGGCGCACCGTTCCACGTGTCACTTCGAACTGTTCCGCGAGGGCTGCTTCAGAAACTTCCAGGCCGATCGAACCGGAAGCACGCGCGCTCATCAGCCTGTGATAGAGGTCTTCGAAATCGGACGGCGGCAATATTTCGTTCGACAGCTCGTCCTGTTTCGGAAAGCGCTGCAACAGATAACCGCGATTGGGCGCCTGCGCGACGATCCCCCGCTCCACCAGAAGATGCAGAACCTGCCGGACCGGCGAGCGCGAAACATGCAATTCGCGCGCAATCGCGGCATCGGAAATGCGATCACCGATCTGCCAGCGCTCCTTGGTGATAAGCGCCAGCATCTTATGCGCAACTTCCACCTGAAGATTGCTCAAACCGGTTTGCGTCACTGTTCCGTCCGTCCGGGGTGCTGTTACGATGATGTTCACGCGCGGTAAATCCTCCGTGACAAATTTATAACAAAAATCTGCACGCGCGGGAGTTCCATTCGCTTGAGGGCACGCCAATGTGATCGGCGCGTGATGAGGCGAAACGGAAAGCAGTTTTCTGAAAAATAGCGGGAGTTACGGCCGGGGAGCCGCTTTGCTCGACCCGAACTGGTGCGCTTCAAAGGGCAACCCAAATGGCAATACCGCCGCCCCGATAAAAAGCAGGCGACAGATCGGAGACCTGTCGCCTGTCTATAACAATGGACTGGAGGTCACATTATTATCAGTTCATATTTTCAAGCTTCGTCAGATAACCCGACACATTACTGCGAACATAAACCTAGACGAAACCTGTCCGGATATCGGGACGATGCCCCGATATCCGATCTTGATATGTGTTATTAGAACGAGCGCTGGAAGCGAACGATACCGCCCCAAGCGTCCTTCTCGACAGCGAGATCACGCCATTCGCCACCGAACTTGGTGTACGAAATTTCCGGGGTGATCGTGAAGCCAGGAACGAGCTGGTAAGCTACGTTAGCCGTAACTGCAGTCTTGCCCCAGTCGTCGTGTGCGCCCTGAAGGTTGAAGGTAGCCTTGTCGGTTGCCTTGAACTTCGCGCCACCCCAGACAGCCCAATCGCCGCCCCACTGGCCGTAGTTCTGCACCGGAGATTCTTCCGAAGCGTAACCACCCTGCAACCAAACCGAGAAGCGGTCGGTGATGTTCACGTCACCGCGAACCTTGGCAGCCCATTCTTCGATGACCGAGTCGTAAGCTGCAACAGCTGCGATCGAGCCCCAGCCGCCTTCGTACTTCAGACCGCCGAGGATGTGCGGGGTGTAGCCGTCGATGACGTAGCCCGAGCCGCCTTCTTCAACAGCCAGGATAGCCGAGAAGCCGTTGCCGCCCTTGTAGGTGTACGAAATCTGACCGGTGGTGTAGCTGCCTGCGCCGACCACGTCATCGTTGATGACGCCGCCGAGGTAACCGGTGAAGGTGTGGAATGCGGATTCGTCGATACCGACCTTGAAGCCGCCGAGCTGGATGTAGCCGATACGGAAATCAACGCCGCTGCTCGTGCCACCCCAAACGGTGTCTTCGTCAGGGCTGTAGCCGCCGTAGAATCCATCGTGACGGGAATTGTTGGCGCCGTAGTTGAAGCGGGTCTCCGTGTAGGTCTTCAGGGTGCCGAGTTCGGTTTCCGAAGCAGTGTGGGTGCGCAGCGTGAAGCGAGCAGCCTTGTCCCAGCCCTTACGGTCGCTACCGGTGTAGACGTCATCGCCGCCCTTTACGTCGTAACGGACGTAGCCGCTGATGCGCAGGCAGGTTTCGGTGCCCGGAATGTAGAAGTAGCCAGCGCCGTAAGCATCGCAAACGCGGACATATTCAACTGCTTCAGGTTCCGGTGCAACGATTGCATCGGCAGCCTGTGCGCCGGAAACTGCAACGAGCGCTGCAGCGGAGCCGAGAAGAAGGCTCTTGATGTTCATTTCTGACCTCCAGGATCAAGTTGATAGAAGTTTCGATTTTTTTACGAGTCGTTTTTTACGATTGCATAATACGATTTTCATTGATGGTTTCGTTAGTCAATGGCGTTTTTTCCCAATAAGATACAGACCGTTACTTCCGGGGCGACCGTTGAAATTCTGCAACAGTCATAATTAGCCATGGCCCGCCGCTCTCCCACTTTTGCGGGAGCTGGATTTTCGATCCCCCGGATGCCCGGAGCGCTGTTTTGAGGATTTCTGCAGCTTCCCGGTGGAACCCGTGCAGATGGTGGAAACGCTACATGCCGCGGGCAGCTATTGTGCAAGCGAGCGACATCATGCACCGCCTTGGCAGCGTGCAAGACATCGCCTCAACATTTTCGATGGTAGCCAAACCCGCCATATTTCACCCCTCTTCAATACATCCCCGCAGCCGTTGTCCCCCAACGAACTGCGAATGTCCGGATGCTTCGCCCATTTCTGTTACAATCAGATGACGAACAGTGAGCGCTGCAACCAATATCGTTGTTTTAAAGGATCGAGAGCGGAGTTCAGCTTATAATTTTTTATTATTTTGTAGGGATTTAGCAAAAATCCCTACAGACCCGTGCGTTTTCTTTTATTGCCGCTGATTTTTTTAAGAGTGCCGCTGCAAACCTGCGTTTGGCGCGGGTCGTCGCACTTACCCCTTGGAAAGCGCGATGACCGGGTCCAGTTGCGAAGCGTTTCGCGCTGGCAGATAGCCGAACACGACACCGATCAGCGTCGAACACAGGAAAGCTGCGATAATCGACGTGGTTGAATAGACAAGGCTGAAATTCGAGCTGAACAAGCTGAAGAGCAAGCCGAAGCCGAGCGCCGTCAGAATGCCCAGAACACCGCCGATCAGGCAGACAAGCACCGCCTCGATCAGAAATTGCTGCAAGATATCGCTCTGTCGCCCGCCGACCGCCATGCGTACCCCGATTTCCGAAACACGTTCAGACACCGTGACGAGCATGATGTTCATCACCCCGATGCCGCCGACGATCAACGAAATAATGGCGATTGCCGCCACCAGAAGCGTCAGCGTCTGGGTCGTGCTGGTGATCGTCTTGCGAATATCGTCGGTGTTCAGGATGTAGAAATCCTTGGTGCCGTGGCGCTGCAACAGAAATTCGGTGACCGACTGCTCGGCCAGCGCCGTATCGATCCCGTCCTTGACCTGCAAGGTAATGCTGCGCAGCGAATTGCTTCCCAGAAACCGTGCCTGAACGGTGGTGTATGGCAGATAAAGCGACAGGTTTTGATTGGAGCCGAAACCGCCCTGCTGCGGCTCCATCACGCCGACAATGCGCGCTGGAACATTGCCAATCAAAAGCACCTGCCCCACCGGATTGATATCGGCAAACAGTGCATTCTTGGTGTTCTGGTCAATGACCACATCCTGCGCCGTGGTTCGCACGCTTTCGCGGTCGAAAAACTGACCATCGGCAATCTTGCTGCCCTTGGCGACAAAATATTGCTCGCTGACGCCATTCACCAGCGCATTGGACTCCTGCGAGCCGAAACGCACCGTGCTGTTCGTGGAGACCGTTGGGGTGGCAGCCGCGACGTAGGGCTGTTTGGACAGTTCCAAAGCGTCCGAAACCACCAGCGTGGTGATTTTCCCGGATCGCACATCGCCGAAATCCTTGCCTGCGAAAATTTCCAGCGTATTGGTGCCGAGGCTGGAAATATTGGCCAGCACCCGCTCCTGCGAACCGCGCCCCAGCGCCACAACACTGACGACCGAAGCGATGCCGATGATAATGCCCAGCATGGTCAGGAAAGTGCGCAGCTTATGCGCCCGCATCGAAAGCAAGGCCATCAGAAAGGCCTCGCGGATCGAACCCATCAATCCATAGAGCGACAGCGCGCGCTTGCGCTTCGAGGCCGCATCCTCCGGGCTGACGGCGCTTTCCACGATTTCGGTCTTTTCCACCGGACGGTCGGCGATGATCTCGCCATCGCTGATTTCGATGATGCGTTCTGCCTTGCTGGCAATCGACATATCGTGGGTGACGATGATGACCGTGCGCCCTTCGGCATGTAGCTCACCCAGAATGCGCAGCACCTCTTCGCCGCTATGCTTGTCGAGCGCGCCGGTCGGCTCGTCGGCCAGAATGAGGCTGGCGTCGTTCATCAGCGCACGCGCAATGGATACTCGCTGCTGCTGCCCGCCGGAAAGCTGGCCGGGCCGGTGATGCAGCCGGTCACCCATGCCAAGACGCGTCAGCAAGGACCCGGCGCGCTTGGCACGCGCCGACGGGTCGATACCAGCATAGATCGCCGGTATCTCGACATTGCCGATGGCCGTCAGCTCTGGCAGCAGATGATAACGCTGGAAGATGAAGCCGAAATGCTCACGCCGCAGCGCGGCCAGTTCATCCACATCCATGGAGGCGGTTTCGCGACCGCCGATTTCGTAGCTGCCGGACGTTGGACGGTCCAGACAACCGAGAATATTCATCAGCGTGGATTTACCCGACCCCGACGCACCGACAATCGCCACCATCTCGCCAGAATTGATGGTGAGGTCGATGTCTTTGAGGACCGCGATGGAACTGTCCCCCGACGGGTACTCCCGCCGGACTTTTCTGAGGCGGATCAACGGTTCCGTCATGATCAGAAGCCCATCGGCGGGCCGCGACGGCCACCCGGGCTGGGGCTTGCCGCAGCACCTGCCGCCAATTGGCCGGTGACGACGCGTTCGCCTTCATCGAGGCCCGATTTCACCTGAACCATCACCTTGTTGTTCAGGCCGATTTCAATCTTCTTGCTTGAGATCTGCCCCTTGTCATCGACCACGCGCACCGTATAGCGGCCATCCGCATCGGGCGCACCCAAGGCAGAGGACGGAATGGTCAGGACATTGTTCTCCTGCCCGAGAACGATGTGCACTTCCGCCGTCATATAGGTGCGCAGATGCCCGTCTTCATTCGGGATGGTGAAAAGGCCATTATAATAGATCGCCTCCGACGACGTACTGCTCGAAGAGGACGACGAGGACGAGCTTGAGGAACTGAAGCTGCTGTCGCTCTTGATCGATTCCGGCGCCGGTTCCACCGATTCAAGGCTTGCTTCATAGCGGCGGTCCTGATCGCCGAGCACCGTGAAATAAAGCGGCAGGCCGGGCTTCACCCGGACGATATCAGCTTCGGAAATTTCCGTATAAACCGTCATCCGGTCAAGCTGGCCGAGAATAACAATCGTCGGTGCGGATTGCGTTGCGTTGACCGTCTGGCCTTCCTGGCTGACGATGGAAAGAACGGTTCCCTCAATCGGCGCGGTGATCTGCGTATAGCCGAGATTGGCTCTGGCGGTCTCGACGGCAACTTCGGCTGCCTTGATCTGGGCCCTGAGCGATTCAATCTGCGCCTGCGTCACATTCAGATCGGCAGCAGCCGTGTCGAAATCGGCCTGAGAAACAGCATGTTTGGCAAGCATGGCTTTCTGGCGGTTCAGCGTCTGCTGGTTCAGCGCCAGCGTCGCCTGCTTTTCCTTCAACTGCGCCTGCATGTTGGCAAGTGACGCCTCTGATGTTCGCAGGTCGTTTTTCTGCGTGGTGGAGTCGATCTCGGCAATGAGGTCATTCGCCTTCACGACCTGCCCAAGCTTTACCTTGACCGATGTGATGCGGCCCGATGCCTGCGCGCCGACCGCAACCAGACGAACCGGCTTGATGGTTCCCGTGGCAAGCACCGTGACTTCGATGTCGCTGCGGGTCGCAGTGGCGGTCATCATCGATGGTGTCTGGGACGACGATTGGCTGCGCCAGTAAAAATATCCGCACACGGCCACAGCGATGAGGACTGCGGTCGTGACGACGAGACGTTTAAAGCGCATTCAGGGAACCTTGCATATGCTCGTGGATTGAACGTGACCCCGGAAATCGGCCTCACAGGGCCGCATGATCAAGGGTCGAATTCAAAAAATCCAGTAGAAATCTATAATTGCTGGCAATCTTTTCAATTCCGGCATCTGCCTTGGCTCGGCAACATGACATCCAGAACGATCAGCTTGGGGTTGGTCTTCACGAGCCGCTTTCGCATTCACAGCGGTTCCCGCCACCGCAACGCGAAAACCCGCTCGTTGGTATAGCGCTGCAACGACGGGCGGTTTTCATTTTTTGTAACCGGATATTTCTGCGCTGAAGCCAGAAGCATTCCGAACAAATGAGCCTGAAATATCCGCTCCGGCAACAACAGGACCAGGCGCAGTTTCTGCAACACCGCGCCGGTCCACATGCCGTCAGACAGGGATCAAGCCCTCTCGTTGATGACGCGCCGCAAAAGACTATTGGCCGTGTTGATATCGGAACTCTCAAATTCCCGGAACAGATTTTGGTGCACACTATCCAG
Organism: Ochrobactrum teleogrylli; assembly: GCF_006376685.1. Taxonomy (GTDB): domain Bacteria; phylum Pseudomonadota; class Alphaproteobacteria; order Rhizobiales; family Rhizobiaceae; genus Brucella; species Brucella teleogrylli. The sequence goes on from NZ_VEWL01000001.1 coordinate 800,749, forward strand.
GATCGTCTGCATGATGGAAACGACACGACGCCCCTCGTCGGTCAGCCTGATCCGGTTGGCCCGCCGGTTGTTCTCATCGACCTCGCGGCGCGCCAGCTGCAGCGCTTCGAGTGAATCGATCATCCGCACCAGCGATGCAGCCGTCAGCCCCATTTCCGTCGCGATATCGATTTGCTTGGCGCCATCGCCCACATAGGCGATCCAGAACAGGCAGGCCGCAACCCCGGAATCAAGTCCAAGGTCCAGCAGCGCCTCGTTAGCCAGCGATCGCCATATTTTCGCGGAGACAAGTATATTCGCCATCAAGTCGCGCAATAAAATCATTTTTTCTGCGTCAATCGTCATCGATAAACTTCTTTTCCAATTAGCCGCTCCAAAGGAACGATTAAATCCTCTCATTTTGAAATGCATGATTATACTATCAATCAAATTCGCAAAATCGCAACTTTTTGAAAAATAATGAGAATTTTATAATTAGTTATATAACTATTTCATAGTTTGATTTATTGGTAATCCATATCTAATCATGTAAAAGTAAAAATATAAATCGATATTTATTATATAAATTGGTATCTCTTATGCAACATAACAACACTATTGGATTTAATTACTTTAACTTCCATTGAGGCCGAAGCTTTGCCGCGATATACATGAACTCTCTCAAAGTTCACGCTGAATCGAGGCAACTCTTATGAAAATGAAGACCGTTCTGATCTCTTCGGCAGCGACGATGATGTCTTTTTCATCTTACGCTGCCGACGCAATCATCGCACCGGAGCCGGAAGCCGTTGAATATGTGCGTGTTTGCGACACCTATGGCGCGGGCTATTTTTATATCCCCGGCACCGAAACCTGCCTGCGCATTCATGGCTATGTGCGTTATGATGTAGTGGGCGGCAAAGATGTCTTTTCCGGTATTGATCGCAAAGGCTGGGATAAGAGCGCTCGCTTGGCGCTTCGCACCTCGACCGCTTCCGAAACGGAAATGGGCATGTTGCGCACCTTCACCGAAACGCGCTTCAATTATGTCGCATTCAATTCAAGCGACGACCGCGTATATGGCGACACAGTATCCGATGTCGTCCTGCGGTTCGCCTATATTCAACTCGGCGGGTTCAAAGTGGGCATTGACGAGTCAGAATTCCATGTCTTCACCGGCTATCTTGGTGACATCATCAACGACGACGTGGTCTCGGCTGGCGCATTCCGCACGGGCAAGATCTCTTACACTTTCGCAGGCAGCAGTGGCTTTTCGGCGGTGATTGCTCTCGAACAGGGTGGCGACAACGACGGTGGCTATATCAACCCCTTCCGACACGACTATGTTATCGACGGCTACATGCCGCATGTCGTTGGCGGCTTGAAATATGCGGGCGGCTGGGGCTCCATTGCGGGCGTCGTGGCGTATGATTCCGTTATCGAAGAATGGGCGGCCAAGCTTCGCGGCGACGTCAATCTGACCGACCGTTTCTCGCTCTGGTTACAGGGCGGCTATGCTTCGGAAGAAGACCCAGACCAGATGTACGGTCAATGGGGTGGCGACTGGGCTGTTTGGGGCGGGTTGAAATTCCTGGTAACCGACAAGGTCGTATTCAACCTGCAAGGCGCGCATGACGATTGGGGCAAGACGGCTGCTGCAGCCAATATTGCCTACCAAATTGTCCCCGGCTTCACCATCACGCCGGAAGTCAACTACACCAAATTCGGTGGGAACTGGAGGCGTTACGAAGCCGATTTTCGCGACAACAAGGTCAACGATGCCTGGGGCGGCACGGTGCGCTTCCAGCGGTCGTTCTAGTGGCAAAAATGGGCCCCACCAACACTACCAGTTTGTGATGATCTGACCTCCAGTCAAAAGGGCATCACAAAAGGGGGAGCAGCGACAGAACCCGCATCTGTCGCTGCTTTCTATATTTGCAATCAGCCGTCTTTATGCAGACAGCCGTCCGTAACGGGCCAGCACTTCGCGCAGCCTGTCGTGATCGATAGCCTGAACGCGCAGACGGTCGTAAGGCGTGCCGCCCATATCTTCAGCTGCCAGCATCGCATTGACCACTGCTTCCTCCACGCTATCGACCGCAGCGAGATAGAACGGATCGAGCGGCTCGTCATTCACCACTTCCATCTGGAGGAACGGCGCGGAGCGATGTTGCATCGGGCGTTGATTGGCCGTCGAGAAGGCCAGGAAAATATCGCCCGAATTGTTGCCGCCCGGCGTGCCATTGCGGCCGATGCCGATCGCTGCGCGACGTGCCAGCCGCTGCAACTGGTGCGGCATCAAAGGCAGGTCGGTCGCGAGCACCACGATGATGGAACCGCGCTCCTGCAACTGGCTTTGCGGCGTGCCGTCGCGCATATGCTGGCCAACCGGAACACCGGCAATGGTCAGCCAGTCGCGCTGGCCGTGATTGGCCTGCACCAGCGCGCCAATGGTGAAGCTGCGACCACCGAATTCCACGACGCGCGATGCCGTGCCCGTGCCGCCCTTGAATCCATAGGTGATCATTCCTGTGCCGCCGCCGCAATTGCCTTCCTGCACCGGGCCGGAGGCAACGCTGTCGAGCGCCTTGCGCACATCGGCTTCGGTAACCGGAAAGCAGTTGATGTCGTTCAGCACGCCGTCATAGGTCTCAGCAATAACCGGCATGATCCAGAGAAAATCGTCGGTCTTGTAGGTCGAGGCATAGCGGTCAACCATCCAGCGGGTGGTGGCGTGATGCGCCATGCCAATGCCATGCGTATTGGTGATGACGACGGGTCCCAGAAAATAACCGCCATCCGCGATCCAGTGCGTGCCGGTCATTTCGCCATTGCCGTTGAAACGATGCACACCAGCATAGACCGGAACAGGCGTTTCCGACTGCATATGCGGCAGAATGGCGGTCACGCCGCTGCGAACAGGACGCTTGCGGCCCGGGCGCGGCTCGTTCTCGATGATCGTTTGAAAGCCGACACCGACGCCATCAACATCGGTGATCGCATTGTGCGGACCAGTACACCCGGTGAAAGGGATGCCAAGATCGCGGCCACGCGGTTTACGGATAGGTGTTTGTGAGGTCATGCTATTTCTACCGGGAACGAAATGAAGATCGGCAGAAGTCGTAGCATCAACGCCTAAGATAAAGAAGGGATGCCAGCGACTGCCGCCGCCCATGAACCACAATATATCAAATGATCTGTTCGTATCGTGTTGCTGCCGCGATATTCCGGGAAGGCCGGTCAGCCTCCGCATCCAGGGACGATCCAAAAATCATCCGAGAAAGTTTGGAACCATGCCACAAGGCTGGATATCACATTGTAACCGAAGCGCCAGACATGTATGATAAAGTGTCGAATATCTGAGATATCTACAAATGCGTTACGAATCTTCCAATGAGTCCATCGCTGAAAGCTGCTATCGCCGCATTCGGACCGATATTATCTTCGGGCGGCTGGCGCCTGCGCAGCGGTTGCGGCTGGAAAGCCTGAAGGATTCCTACGACACCAGCGTGAGCACGTTGCGCGAAATCCTCAACCGGCTGTCATCGGAAGGATTTGTCGTTGCCGAAGGCCAGCGCGGCTTCGAAGTCGCGCCCATGTCGGATGCCGATCTCAAGGAAATCGCTGCATTGCGCCTGTTGCTCGAAACCCACGCGCTGGAGCAATCCTTCGCTTTCGGCGGGATGGATTGGGAGGCGCAACTGGTCTCCGCGCACTACAAGCTTTCGCGGATGGAGCAGATCATGGCGTCAGGCGACGCCAGCCGGGCGGAAGAATGGAAACGCTATGACTGGGAGTTTCATCAGGCGCTAATTTCCGCCTGCGGTTCAAGATTGCTGATGGAAACCCACGCCACCGTCTTCGACAAATATCTGCGCTATCAGATGGTTGCGCTGTCCTATCGCGGCGATGTCGCCGAAAAGGAACACAAGCAATTGCTCGACGCTGCGCTAGCGCGCAATGCGACCGAAGCAAAAGCTATTCTTATCAAGCACATAGATGGCGGCGTCCAACATGCGCTGGCCGGGGGCACCCTGCCCTGATTTGCCACTGCCGTTGATCGTGACCGCCACGGAAAAGGAAGCACCATGCTGCGGGAAGAAAGCGCACCCACCGAAACCGTCAGCGATGTAGTTTTCCGGCAGATCCGCAAGGACATCATCTCCGGGACATTACCGCCACGGGCCAAGATCAAGCTGGAACAGGCAAAGCAGCGCTATTCGATCAGCGTCTCGTCGCTGCGCGAGATCCTCAACCGGCTGACCACGGAAAATCTGGTCGTCGCTGAAGGGCAGCGCGGTTTTGAAGTGAGCCCGGCTTCCCGCAAGGAGCTTGAGGAACTGGCCGATCTGCGCTCGGTTCTCGAAACCCACGCCATCGGGCTTTCCTTCGCGGTCGGCGATCTGGAATGGGAAGGGCGTATCGTTGCGGCCCACCACAAGCTCGCCGCTGCGGAAAGAGTGCTGCTTGCGGGCGATGCATCGCGCACCATCGACTGGGTGCGTTACGACTGGGAGTTTCATCAGGCCATCGTCTCGGCATGCGATTCGCAAACATTGCTGACGGCGCTGTCCTCGGTGTTCGACCGCTTTTTGCGCTATCACATGCTGGCGCAGACCTTTCGCGGACGGCCCGTCGTGGATGACCACAAATTGCTATTCGAACTGGCCGTGGCACGCGATGTCGAAGGCGCGCAAGCCGTTGTGCGCCGCCATATCCAGAGCGGCATGGATCATATTCTCAAAAGCGGGCGCATCGTCTGAACCGCATTCGCTCGTACATATCCGTCGGTTGTCTGTCGGAAAAATGCGTTTTGTGCAAAATACAAAATCTCATATGATTTTTATAAACTCGGTTGATTTGCCAAGCATCATCTGACAAAAATATACTCATACGGCCATCTGATCCACGGGAGAGGATCGACAGAGCGCCAGTTTTTGGGAGGAGGAACGAATGTTTAAATCGATGCTGACACGTCGCAACATGATGCTGGGTGCGGCGGCGCTGGTTGCCGCCGCCGGGATGACCAAGCCCGCATCCGCCATCACGCCAGAGGAAATCAAGGCGCGCGGCAAGCTGATCGTTGGTATTCAGGGCGACAATCCGCCATGGGGTTTCGTGACGAGCGCTGGCCAGCAGGACGGTCTTGACGCCGATATCGCCAATCTGTTCGGCAAGGAACTGGGCGTGCCGGTCGAATTCGTACCGCTCGAAGTCAACAACCGCATTCCCGCGCTGACCACCGGTCGCGTCGACGTGCTGTTCGCAACCATGGCGATGCTGCCGGAACGCGCCAAGGCGGTACAGTTCAGCAAGCCCTATGTGGCCAATGCCATTGTGCTGATCGGCCCGAAATCCATGTCGATCAAGACCAATGAAGATATGGCCAATCTCACCATCGCGGTTGCGAAGGGCGCTGCGCAGGACACGCAGGTGACCAAGAACGCACCATCCAGCGCCACCATCCGCCGCTATGACGGCGATGCGCCAAGCGTTCAGGCTCTGGCTTCGGGTCAGGTGCAGGCATTGGGCGGAAACATCTTCTACATGGACCGCGTCGAAAAGGCCCGTCCGGGCGAATTCGAAAACAAGCTGGAATTCCAGAAGCTCTATAACGGCGCCTGCACGCGTCTGGGCGAAAAGGAACTCAACGCCGCCATCAACAGCTTCATCGACAAGATCAAGGACAATGGCGAGCTGAAGAAAATCTACGACAAGTGGATGAAGGTGCCGGTTCCGGAATTCCCGGAAAAGCTTGAAGGCGTTTCCTTCACGGCGAACTGATAATTCAGCGATCCTGATTGCGGACGCTGGCTAAAAAGCATTCCCGGCAAAAGCGCGAAGCCGCTTTGCGTTCAAATGCATAAAAACAAGATTTGGATTGGCACCGGGGGGCGCCAATCCGATCCTAAAAACGCCAGCGTCTGCAACCGTTTCCTCATGTCGTAAAACGGCTTGCCCGCCGTTTCGGGAAGCACCATGTCCAGAACAATCTTTATCTTGAACGGCCCCAATCTCAATCTGCTCGGCGAGCGGGAGCCGACAGTCTATGGCACCACGACGCTTGCCGATATTCGCGACCGCGCGACACAGGTGGCCGAGACGCTGGGATTTGCGGTCGATTTTCGCCAGACCAATTTCGAGGGCGAACTGGTGGAAAGCGTGCATCAGGCGCGCAAAGGAGCCTGCGGCATCATCGTCAATCCCGCGGGCTATACTTTCACGTCGGTCGCCCTACTCGATGCGTTGAAAATGTTCGACGGCCCGAAGATCGAGCTGCATATCTCAAACGTCCATGCCCGCGAGAGCATCTACCACAATTCGCTCATTTCGCGTGTCGCAACCGGCATTCTGATCGGGTTCGGCGCGAATGGGTATGAACTGGCCGTGCAAGCCATGGCCAAAATGGTCGACAAGGACTGACCGACAAACATCTGGCAAGCCGCGCCGGTCAATCGGAGCAAGAGAGCAACGGCGATCTCGCCGCGCCTTGATAAAAACAGACAGAGCGAACGATGAATTATACTCTGGATTTCACGCCGGTCATCGATGGCCTCCCCAACCTGCTGCTTGCCTGTCTGGGCACCTTTACCCTGGCCATATTCGGCATGTTGCTGGCAATCGTCATCGGCATTGGCGGTGTTCTGCTGCGCGGTTCGCGCTACTGGTTTTTGCGATGGCTGGTCATCGGCTTTGTCGAACTCATCCGCAACACGCCCTTTCTCGTCCAGATATTCTTCATCTATTTCGCTCTGCCGCTGGCCGGTGTCCGGCTCGACCCGACGCCGACCGCCATCATTGCGCTCGGCATCAATGGCGGCGCCTATGCCATCGAAATCATTCGTGGCGGTGTTCAATCCATTCCGAAAGGCCAGATCGAGGCGGGCATCGCGCTTGGTCTGCATAAGGCGCAGGTCTTCCGATTGATCGTGCTGAAACCGGCCTTGCGGGCAATTTTCCCATCGCTGACCAGCCAGTTCATCCTGTTGACGCTGACGACCAGCATCGCCTCGGCAATCTCGGCCTATGAACTGACCTCAGTAGCCCAGCGCATCGAATCCGACAGCTTCCGCAGCTTCGAGGTCTATTTCACCGTCACGGCGTTCTATCTGGTGATTTCCTGGGTCATGATGCGCCTCTTCTCCTTCATTTCGGCGCGCTATTTCGCCTATCCGGTCAAGTAGGAGCATTCCCATGGGTCACGATGAATTCGTCTTCCTGCTGATCGGATTGAAGTGGACGGTCGCGCTCTCCGCCGTGGGCTTCGTCTGCGGCTGCACGGCCGGTCTTGGCATTGCCTTGCTTCGCACATCGGGCTTTCCTGTGCTGGAACGATTGACCGCTGGCTATATCGCGGTCTTTCAGGGCACGCCGCTCCTGATGCAGCTCTTCGTCGTCTATTATGGCCTTGCACTGATCGGGCTGAAACTCGATGCATGGCTGGCCGTCGCCATCGGCCTGAGCCTGCATGCCAGCGCCTATCTTGGCGAAATCTGGCGCGGCTCGATTGAGGCGGTTCCCAAGGGGCAGATGGAGGCCGCGAAAGCGCTGAGCCTTCGCTATTTCTGGCGCATGAAGGATGTAATCCTGCCGCAGGCGATCCGCATTTCGCTGCCCGCCACCATCGGCTTTCTGGTGCAGCTTATCAAGGGAACGTCGCTTGCCTCCATCGTCGGCTTCACCGAGCTGACACGGGCTGGCAACATCATTTCGAACCAGATTTTCGAGCCGCTCACTGTCTTCGGCATTGTGGGCATTCTCTACTTCCTGATGTGCTGCCCGCTGACGATCTTCGGCGCGCATCTTGAACGTAAATTTGCCGCGTCGAGCCGCTGAGCCTGAACCATGCCCGGAGTGACCCGATGATCCACCAGCCATCCGCCGATCCTTCCGAAGCGATGATCCGCTTGCAGAATGTCGAGAAATGGTATGGCAATTTTCAAGCCTTGCACGATGTCAATCTGGCGGTGCGCAAGGGAGAAAAGATCGTTCTCTGCGGTCCCTCCGGCAGTGGAAAATCCACGCTCATCCGCTGCATCAATCATCTCGAAACCTACCAGAAGGGTGAAATCCACGTTGGCGGCATTTTGCTCGGCCATGCGGGCAAAACCATCGATGCGGTGCGCCGTGAGGTCGGTATGGTGTTTCAGCAGTTCAATCTGTTCCCGCATCTCACCGTGCTGCAAAACTGCATGCTGGCGCCCATGCGCTCGCTTGGAGCCAGCAAGGCCGATGCGGAAAAAAGCGCCAGGGCGCTTCTGGACCGGGTGAAAATTCTCGAGCAGGCCGATAAATATCCGTCGCAGCTTTCGGGCGGCCAGCAACAGCGCGTTGCGATTGCGCGAGCGCTCTGCATGAAGCCGAAGGTCATGCTCTTCGATGAACCGACCTCGGCCCTTGATCCGGAAATGGTCAAGGAAGTGCTCGACACGATGGTCAGCCTTGCCGAAGAAGGCATGACGATGATCTGCGTCACCCATGAAATGGGTTTTGCCCGTCAGGTGGCCGACCGCGTGATCTTCATGGCCGAAGGCGCGATTATTGAACAGGCGTCCCCGGACGAATTCTTCGCCAATCCGAAGCAGGAACGCACGCGCAAATTTCTGGGCGAACTATTGCACCACTAGTGGTCTGATTCCAACATCTGCATCCCTCGGTTCACGCGCTGAGCAAATGTTGGAATCAAAAAGACCACTAGCAAGTATATGTATCTAGTGGATTTTTCGAATTTGACGTTTGAAACAGCATCTATGTCAGCCGGGATTCAAACGTCAAATTCAATCCACTAGCCTCATTGCAGTCTGCTTGTGGACGAGCGGGACAGAGACGCGCCGGACACATCGCGCAATATCTGGATAAGCATTTGCAGCGCCCCGGAGCTGACCGTATCCGTCCGCATTGTCAGACCAACCGGCCCGACAGTCTCGCTGGTATCGATCGGTAACATGACCAGTTTGCCTTCCGCCACATCGCGCGCCACGACACCTTCGGAAATGATCCAGATTGCATCGCTCTCGCGAACGAAAGCGCGCCCGAAAGCATCCGACACGGTTTCAACCTGAATGGGCAGCGCGCCAATGCCGTTGGCAATCAGCAACCGCTCCACAAAAGGACGGATGATCGAATTTTGCGTCGGCATCAGCACCGGATAATCCGCCAGATGGTCGAAGACGGGTCGCCCGTCGGTCAGCGGATGCCCTGCCCGGACCAGAAACCGCACCTGCTCGGAATAGAGGTGTTCGAAGGAAAAGCCGGTCATCTTTTCCGGCGCGGCCAGACGCCCGACAACCAAATCGAGATCGCCGACGCGCAACTGCTCCAGCAAAACCGCATTCTCGCCCGTCACGATCTTCACGCGGCTGCCCGCCTTTTCCGCCAGAAACAGGCTCATGGCCTTGGGCATGATGCGTGTGGAAACTGTCGGCAAGGCGCCGACACGAATGGGCGGGCCGGAACCGTCGAGCTCCTGCGAGACCGAATCCAGCCCCTGCCGCAAGGCCGTCAGCGCCGTACCCGCATGGCGCAGGAATACCTCGCCAAACCGCGTAATACGAATGCCGCGACCGTCGCGCTCCAGAACCGGAACGCCCAGCACCTCCTCCAGCTCACGGATAGTTTTGGTGACGGCGGGCTGGCTGATATTCAAAATCTCCGACGCCTTGACCACGCTCTTCTGCCGCGCCACTTCAACAAAGGTGTGCAGATGGCGAAACTTGATCCTGTTTCCGATCACTTATTGGATAACCTATGAGTTATGTTTTAGACTGATAATATCATTTTACTTAACCAATTGGAAAGCGCAACAGTGCTGATCAAGAGGAGAAAGCCGTGCAGTTCGCAAACGTCAACGATATCGTCCTTCACTATGATTTGCAGTGGAGTGGTGATGAAAAGCCCGTTCTGGTTTTCATCAATTCACTGGGAACCGACCTGCGCATCTGGGATGACGTGAGGGCGAAGCTCGGCAACGATATCCCGACGCTGGTTTACGACAAGCGCGGGCACGGCCTTTCCGATATCGGCAATACGCCCTACAGCATCGAACTTCTGGCGCAGGATCTGATCGCGCTTTTGGAAAAACTGTCGATCCGCAGCGTGGTTCTGTGCGGCCTTTCGGTCGGCGGACTGATTGCGCAGGGCGTTTATGCCGCCCGTCCCGATCTCGTCGCGGGTCTGGTCCTGTCCAACACCGCCCACAAGATTGGCACCGCGGAGATGTGGAACGCCCGCATCGACGCCATTATGCAAAACGGTCTTGCCAGCATTCTCGACGGCACGATGCCGCGCTGGTTCACAGACGATTTCCGCAAGCCGGACAATGACGCCTTCCGCGCCTATTGCAACATGTTCGTGCGCCAGCCACTCGATGGCTATGCGGCAACCTGCGCAGCCCTGCGCGATGCGGATTTCACGCAAGCGGCCAAGGCGATTGCCGTGCCCGTGCTTTGTGTCGTCGGCGATCAGGATGGCGCAACACCGCCAGCGCTCGTCAAGGAACTGGCAAGCCTCGTGCCCGGCGCGCATTTCGCTGAAATTGCGCATAGCGGCCACATACCCTGCGTTGAACAGCCAGACGCCTATGTCTCGCTGTTGCGCGATTTTCTTTCAACCCGACTTTCAAATTAAGCTTCCACAGGGAGAATAGCCATGGGTGACACTGTCGAGCGCTCCGAGCGTTACAAGCTTGGAATGAGCGTCCGTCGCTCGGTTCTGGGCGATGCGCATGTGGACCGGGCATCGAAGGCTGCCACGGGACTTGATGCGCCCTTTCAGGAGCTTATTACCGAAACGGCATGGGGAACGGTCTGGTCGCGTCCGCAATGGACAAAGCGCGAGCGCTCCATGGTGACGATTGCGCTTCTGGCCGCTCTTGGCCAGGACGATGAAGTTGCAATGCATATCCGCGCCACGAAAAATACGGGCGCAACCAAGGAAGACATCTGCGAAGCTCTGCTGCATGTTGCGATTTATGCGGGCGTGCCTGCATCGAACCATGCGTTCAAGATCGCCAAACAGACCTACGCGCAGATGGAAGCGGAGGAAGCCGAGAAATGAAAAACACACCGCCGGAAACGAGCCCTTTTTTCGCTCGTGATCTCACCATGCATCCACCGGCCTATACGCCGTGGTACAAGACATCCGTTCTGCGCTCGCCCACCCGCGCGCTGCTTTCGCTGGAAGGCACCAAGAGCGAGATTACCGGCCCGGTTTTCGGCCATGGCATGTTGAACGAACTCGATAACGACCTGATCCGCAACTATGCGCGCCCCGGCGAAATGCCGGTCGGCCCGCGCATTCTGGTGCATGGTCGTGTGCTGGACGAAAGCAATCGCCCGATCCCTGGTGCGCTTGTCGAATTCTGGCAGGCCAATGCTGGCGGTCGCTACCGGCACAAGAAGGAAACCTATCTCGCGGCCATCGATCCGAATTTCGGCGGCGTGGGCCGCACGATCACCGACGAGAATGGCTATTACTGGTTCAAGACGATCCAGCCCGGCGCTTATCCGTGGCCAAATGGCGTCAATGACTGGCGCCCGGCGCATATCCATTTCTCGATCTTCGGCCATGGCTTCTCGCAGCGTCTGATCACCCAAATGTATTTCGAAGGTGATCCGCTGATCTGGCGCTGCCCGATTGTGAAGACTGTTCCCGACAGAAGCGCGGTTGAGCGCCTTATCGCACCGCTCGACATGAATGCGAGCCTGCCGATGGACATGCTGGCCTACAAGTTCGACATTGTGTTGCGCGGACGCCGCTCGACCTTCTTTGAAAACCGGCCGGAGGGCAACTGATATGGTACAGCCACTGGGTTATCTCAAGGAAAGCGCATCGCAAACTGCGGGCCCTTACGTCCATATCGGGTTGACGCCGAATTTCGTCGGAATCAATGGCGTTTTCGCGGAAGATCTCGGGTCCGGCCCGCTCACCAACGACAAGACGTCCGGCGAGCGTGTGACCATCAAGGGTCGCGTTATCGATGGCATGGGCGCACCGCTGCGCGATGCGCTGGTGGAAATCTGGCAGGCCGACGCCAAGGGGCTTTACAACAGCCCTTCGGAAACCGGCGGCAAGGCCGACCCCAATTTCCGTGGATGGGGCCGCTGCCCCAGCCATATGGAAACTGGCGAGTTCGTGTTCGAGACGATCAAGCCCGGTCGCGTTCCCTTCCGGGATGGACGCCTGATGGCGCCGCATATCACGTTCTGGATCGTTGCACGCGGCATCAATCTCGGCTTGCAGACGCGTATGTATTTCTCCGATGAGGCAGACGCCAATGCGGAAGATCCGGTTCTGGCGCGCGTCGAGCATCGTGCGCGCGTTGAGACCTTGATCGGCCAGCGCGAAGGTGACATCTATCACTTCGACATTTATTTGCAGGGCGAAAAAGAAACCGTCTTTTTCGATATTTGACGCATGAGCATTTCGGTATTCGAACATCCGTTTCTGGCCGGGCTTTTCGGCGATGACGAAGAGATATTAAGTCTCTTCACGGCTGCGGCTGACATCGCCGGAATGGTCCGCTTCGAGGTGGCATTGTCGGATGCCCAGGCTTCGCTCGGCATAATCCCGGTCGAAGCCGCCAATGCGATCAGGCTGGCGGCTGAGACTTTCGAACCGGACCTGTCCGTTCTTGAAAGCGGGACGGCACGGGATGGCGTGATCATTCCGGCACTCGTGAAGGAACTGCGCAAGGCCACAGGCCCGGAATTCGCCGCACAGCTGCATTTCGGAGCCACCAGTCAGGATGTCATCGACACAAGCCTGATGCTGCGGCTGCAGGCGGCGAATGCAATTCTGCGCGGTCGGCTGCATCAGCTTTCCGACCGCTTCAAATGGCTCGATGCGACCTTCGGCAAAAACAGCCTCACCGCCTATACCCGGATGCAGGCCGCCATTCCCGTCACGGTTTCCGACCGGATTGCGAGCTGGCAGACGCCGCTCGGCGGTTACGACCAGAAGCTCAGCACCCTCGCCTTTCCGCTGCAATTTGGCGGCGCGGCGGGAACGCTTGAAAAGTTCGGCGAGAGCGGCCCAGCCCTGCGCGCGCTTCTGGCAGAGAAACTTGGTCTGCACGACCGCCCGCAATGGCAAAGCCAGCGCGCTTTCATCGCGGAATTCGGCAGCCTTCTGTCGCTGATCACCGGTACGCTCGGCAAATTCGGGCAGGACATTGCGCTGATGGCCGAACTTGGCGCAGAGCTTTCGCTTTCGGGCGGCGGCGGATCATCGGCCATGCCGCACAAGCAAAATCCGGTCGGTGCGGAAGTGCTGGTCAGCCTTGCCCGTTTCAACGCGGTGCAAGTTTCCGGCCTGCATCAATCCATGGTGCATGAGCAGGAACGTTCGGGCGCGGCATGGATGCTGGAATGGATGATCCTGCCCCAGATCGTGGCTGCTACCGGCAGCGCGCTCCATCTGGCGTCCGCTCTGGTCGACAAGATCGTGCGCATCGGCACGGAATAGATTTCACAATCCTCCGGTCAAAATTGTGGGCCAATCATCGCCTGGAAACGGAACCAATTGTGTTTTCAGGCGTTTAGTTGCGTCATTCCATACGGAGGGTTGCACATGAAAATTTTGAAAAAGGCGTGCGCGGGGACCTTGGCGCTGGTCTTTGGATTTACATCCATCGTACCAACCATGGCTGCGCCGATGAACCTTGAGCGTCCTGCTCTCAATCAGAACGTCGAACAGGTTCGCGATGATCGCCGTCCGCCGCGCGGTCATGCCCAGCGCCACAAACGTCCGCCGAGCAACGCCCACAGGCCGGGCCGCCCTCCAAGCAATGCCCATCGCCCCGGTCGCCCGCCCCATAGCAGCCACCGTCCGTCGAACCGTCCCGGTTACTGGCATGGCCATCACGGCTCGCGCTACTACCGCAACGGCTATCGCCGCCACAGTGATGGCTGGTGGTATCCGCTGGCAGCCTTCACGGCAGGCGCAATCGTCGGCGGCGCGCTGAACCAGCCCCGCGTTGTGCACAGCAACAACCACGTTCGTTGGTGTCAGAACCGTTATCGCACCTATCGCGTATCGGATAACACCTTCCAGCCGAACAGCGGCCCGCGCAGACAATGTGTCTCGCCCTATCGGTAACGCGCCATAGATCGACAATCGGAAAGCGCCCTGCGGGGCGCTTTTTTGTTCTCGCCGTCCTCCTGAAAGCGTTGTGGCAGCAACGGCTGTAAAGCAGTCATGCCCGCATTCTTTCTTCTGGACGCTGTCATCAAACAGGAATAAGCATCTCGGCGTCTGCATGCCAACAGTCAAGAATTTCTATAATTCGACTGCTTTGCGACATGACAGACGGTTTCAGAACATGTGTTGCAGAAAAAATATGCTGAATTCGCTCTGCAACGCCGGTTTCGCCCGAGTTTGACCCGAGTTTGATAATGTCGCAGACGACCGCTCCAGAAAGCCCCGTAACGGGCCCGTCCCCTTCAAGCGCCCAGACCTTTGGCCAGCGTTGGGCCATGCCCATTCTGGTGGCCGGTGGCTTTGCCATTGCGAGTTCGCCGATCTTTGTCCGCCTGTCGGAAGTCGGCCCCCTTGCCACCGGCTTCTGGCGCGTGGCGCTGGCCGTCATCCCGCTCATGCTGATGAGCGGACGCGAACGCAGCGACATAAAAGACAACAAGCGCCTCACCCTCAAGGATTGCCTGCTGCTGGCCGTGCCCGGCCTGTTCATCGCCGCCGATCTCGGCGCGTGGCATTTGTCGCTGCATTATACGTCGGTCGCCAATGCGACGCTTCTGGCCAATATGGCGCCGATCTTCGTCACGCTCGCCGCATGGCTGCTCTACAAGGCGCATGTCAGCCAGTCCTTCATCATCGGGTTGGTTGTGGCCATTCTGGGTGTGGTCGTGCTGAAAGGCGGGCCGGGCGAACTCCTGCATTCGCAATCATCGGGCGATGCGCTCGCACTGCTGGCTGCCGTGTTCTATGCCGGTTACATTCTGGCGGTCGGACGCCTGCGCAACCGGTTTTCGACCATGCGCATCATGCTCTGGAGCAGCGCCATCGCGGCGATCGTTTCGCTGCCAGTCGCCTATTTTGCCGAAGGGCAGATCGTGCCCATCACGCTCTACGGCTGGCTGATACTGGCAGGACTTGCGTGGCTCACCCATGCCGCCGGACAAAGCATGATCGCCTATGCGCTTGCATTTCTGCCGGCTTCCTTCTCGTCGCTCACCTTGCTGCTTCAGCCGGTGGTGGCGGCGTTTCTCGCCTGGACCATTTTGTCCGAACCGCTCGGCATGATGCAGGGGCTGGGCGGCGCAATCGTCATTGCCGGTATTCTGATCGCCCGCAGGGGCTAAAAAAGCCCCGCGCGAGCGGGGCTTTTTCCTGTCAGAGCTACCTAATTATTCGGCAAGCCATTCCTTGATGCGGTCCGGATGATCGGCGATATATTTATCGACAGCCTTCTCGTAGGAGGTTTCCTGCGCATCGAACATCGCCGCTTCGAGTTCGCTGATCGGAATGCTGAACTTGGTCAGCAGCGAAGCAACTTTCGGGTTGTCTTCCTTGAAGCCCTTGCGTGCAATGGCGTTGATATGTTCAGCGCCACCCAGCGCTCCTTCCGGATCGGCAATATAGCGAAGCTTATACTTGCCGAACATCCAGTGCGGGCTCCACGAGGTTGCCACGAACCAGCCATCGGAGCGCGTAGCGCGGTCAACAGTCGTGAGCATTGCCGCTTCACTCGAAATATTGAGCTTGTAATCAAGCCCGTATTTCTTGATCGCTTCCTGCGAAAGGCGCGTCAGACCGGCGCCCGGATCGATGCCCTGAATTTCGCCTTTCAGCTTTTCCTTCACTTCCGGCTTCTTCAGATCGGCGATCGAGCTGATTTCGCTTTCCGGAATATAATCCGGTACGATCCAGCCAAGCTTTGCGCCTTCATAAAGCGGTCCGAGATCTTCAACCTTGCCCTCGACGCGCTTGTAATAATCGGCGTGGGTTTCCGGCAACCAGGCCATCATCATGGCGTCGATATCGCCACGGCTGACGCCCTGATAAAGCGGTGCAACATCAGTCTGCACCAGTTCGACCTTCTGGCCGAGATTGTCTTCGATCAGCTTCTTCGCCAGCTTGGTGACGAATTCGGCGTCGGACCATGGGGCCCAGCCGATCTTCACCGTCTTGCTATCTTGCGCAAAGGCCGCGCCCATTGTCATGGTACCCGCCACCACTGCAGCCAGACCGAAACCTGCAAGTTTCTTCAACATGCCTACTCCTTTTCGATTGGATTCAGTTCCCGTTATTGTTTCTGGTTGTCTCATGCTTCCTGCTTGCGAAAGGATGAGGCGGATTGTGTGTCCGCCGCCTTTCTCAACGATGCCAGTCTCTTGAAGAAACCGGTGCCATTTCCCTTGCCGAAGCTCTGGGTAATCCGGTCGAGAATGACCGCCAGAATGACCACGGCCAGTCCGCCTTCGAAGCCAAGCCCCACATTGAGGCGCTGAATGCCGGTCAAGACCGTGTTTCCAAGGCCGCCCGCGCCAATCATCGACGCGATGACCACCATCGACAGCGACAGCATGATCGTCTGGTTTACACCGGCCATGATCGACGGCATGGCGTTTGGCAGTTGCACCTTGAACAGAAGCTGGCGCGATGTGCAGCCGAAGGCCAGACCCGCTTCGACGAATTCTGCATGAACCTGCCGAATGCCGAGATTGGTCAGGCGCACCACCGGCGGCATGGCGAAAATTACCGTCGCAATCGTGCCGGGCACGGCGCCAAGGCCGAAGAACATCGCCGCCGGAATAAGATAGACGAAGGCTGGCATCGTCTGCATCAGGTCGAGCACCGGGCGCACGACTGACGCCACCGTGTCGCTGCGCGCCATGGCGATGCCAAGCGGGATGCCAATCACCACCGCGATGACGGTCGATGCCAGCACCAGCGACAGGCTTTCCATTGTGCCGCTCCACAATTCCATGTGGATGATGAGCGCCAATGCGAGAAGGGTGAAGATCGCAAACTTCCAGCCCACGCGCCACAGCGCGAGCAAAGTGAGGATGGCCACACCAGCAACGGGTGGAATAGCGATGAGAGCGTTTTGAATACCATCGGTCACAAAACCGATGGTCGCTGCGATTATGTCGAGTGCAGGCGTGAAGTGGTCGAGAATGTAATTGACCACAACATCAGCCGCACCACCAACACTGAAATTCAAATCCATGTTTTACCGTCCATTTCCGTATTTCTGGACTGGGTGGGAAACATTTCCAGCAAAAGTGGTAACCGGTTTTGCTGGAAATGCGTCATACAAAGCGTGCGAGAACGAATTGGCGGCGGACAATCAGCCCGCCCGGCCCAAGGTTTCAAGCAATGCCGACTTGCTGATCGCGCCCACGTAGCGGTTGTGCCGGTCGGTGACGGGCATCGGCCACGGGCTGGCGGCAACCTGCGTCAGGAGACCCGACAGTGGCGCTTCCGCCTCGATGGCGGCCACATCGTCAAGTCGCGTTCCTGCCTCGGCGGGGACGCCTTTGGCCAGCGCATCCCGGCTGACAAGACCACGATAGGTGCGGTCTGCATCCACCAGCACGCCAAAGGTCTTGCCGCTGGCGTCAAAGCGCTCAAGAGCGGTGGCAAGCTGTTCGGGTTCAAACACGATCAGCTCATCCTCGCGGGCGACATCGGCGGCCTTGAAGACACGCGACACATCCACATTGCGGAAGAAGGACCGGACATAATCATTGGCAGGCTCCGAGACGATCTCGTTCGGCGTGCCCACCTGCACGACCTTGCCGTGCTGCATGATGCAGATACGGTCGCCGATGCGCATCGCTTCATCAAGGTCATGGCTGACGAAGATGATGGTGCGGCTATGCTCGGCCTGAAGGCGCTTCAACTCATCCTGCATTTCGGTGCGGATCAGCGGATCGAGCGCAGAAAACGCTTCATCCATCAAAAGGATCGTCGGCTCGCTGGCCAGAGCCCGCGCCAGGCCGACGCGCTGCTTCATACCGCCGGAAAGCTGGTCCGGCATGCTGTTGGCATAGGGTTCGAGACCGACGGCTGCGAGCGCGGTCAGCGCCTTGGCGTGGCGCTCGGCTTCGCCCATCCCGGCCACTTCAAGGCCAAAGGCGGCGTTGTTCAGCACCGAACGATTGGGCAACAGCGCGAATGACTGGAAAACCATGCTCATGTCGCGGCGGCGAAGATCGATCAGCTCGCGCTTCGTCATTTTGACGATATCGCGGCCTTCCACTTCGATGGAACCGGCGGTCGGTTCGATAAGCCGGTTGAGCAGGCGCAGGAGGGTCGATTTGCCCGAGCCGGACAGACCCATGATGACGAATACTTCGCCTTCATAAATATCGAAACTTGCATCATCGACGCCGATTGTGGCCCCGAGATCGCTGTAAATCTGCGCTTTTGACTTGCCTGCGCGCAACGCTTCCATTGCACGCTTCGGGTCGTCGCCGAAGACTTTAAACACGCCATTCAAGCTTATCTTTGTCTTAGCCGGCGACTTCATACTTTCATCCTTGTATAAAATACCATGCATTAAGTTTAACCCCGCTGTGCTGGCGGACTTAATCTCCTTTTCAAGATTGATATGACTTCATTCCAGCGCGAATCGCGCACACACAATCTGCGAACCGCGAACGGTTCGCACGGAATGATTAGCGAAAGATTGCCTGATTCTATATAGGTCATTTCCCGACATGTCCACCCACAGCCGTGAATTCATCCAAGCGCACCCATCCCCTTTAATGCTTTTTTGAAAGGTTGCGCGACGAAATATGCAGGCTGGCCGGGGCATTACTTAAGTAGGTCGAAGTCGGCCAGCATGAGGACAATAGTAGTCCTCCGCCACTCAATTGCACGAACGGCGTGCGACAAATATGCCATCAGCTGCGACATCAGACCGACGACTATAGATTGAAGACGAAATCGCTATAATTATAGAAAAACAGTATGATTATACTGTCGTCCGATATGTATTGGTCTATACATGAAAATGGGCAGAAACCTGCCCCATTTGCGCCCCAAACGGCCTGAATCCGCTATTTTTAGCGGTATCTGCTATAGCCGACGAAGCCCGTATTTTTTCGGTGCACGGCCTTGCGATGGCAAAAGGAAAGTGGCTGCCGGTTTCTCGCGGCAGCACCCAAAAAAATTTTTACGCAAGGTCCGGCAAATGCGGTCTGAAAGAGAATCGGCATTGCCTAAAGCGATAAAAAAAGGGGAGCCAGACCGGCTCCCCTTTATTCGATTTGCGACGGCTTACGCCCGCTCGATCACGATTTTCAGCACATTGCGATCGCCATCCCAATAGGGCAGCGCCTGTTCGGCTTCATCGAACGGGAACACCTTTGAAATCAGCTTGTCGGCGTCGGCACCAAGCTTCTCCAGATGCGAAACCACTGCCTCGAAATCGGTCAGCGTCGCATTGCGCGAGCCCATGATGTCGAGTTCCTTCAGATTGAAGAACTGGGTCTGATAGGTGACAGGTGCCTTGGAGTAGCCGACGTAGACCACACGTCCCGCAAAGCCCGCAAGATCGACGGCCTGCGTGAAAGTGATGGGCAAGCCAACCGCTTCGAAAGCGACATCCACGCCGTCATCGCCGGTCAGTTCCAAGACCTTTTGCACAACATCCTCGCCGCTCGCCAGAACATGCGTGGCACCGAATTGCAGCGCCAGCTCGCGCTTTTCAGCGCTCGGATCGATGGCGATGACCTTCGCGCCCCGCGCCACAGCGCCAATCAGCACACCCATGCCGATCATGCCGCAGCCAAGCACCGCAACCGTATCGCCCGCCTCGACGCGACCACGCGCCACGGCATGGAAACCGACCGAAAGTGGCTCGACCAGCGCCAAATGGCGTGGTTCCAGCGTATCGTTGAGGATCAGCTTTTCGGCTGGCAGCACGATCTGGTCGGCCAGACCGCCATTCTGCTGCACACCGAGCGTCTTGTTGTAGCGGCACGCATTGAGACGTCCCTTGCGGCAGGACGAGCATTCGCCGCAATTCGTATAGGGCAGCACGATGACGCGCTTGCCTGCGGCATAGGCCGCACTGACGCCCGCACCGGCTTCAATGATTTCTCCGCCGATTTCATGCCCCGGAATGCGCGGCAACTGCACCAGCGGATTGAGACCCTTGAAGGTGTTCAGATCGCTGCCGCACAGGCCGACATGGCGCACCTTGACGCGCACATGACCGGGGAGCAGCGGCGCTTCGTCGATTTCGGCGAAGCGGGTAACGTTTTCGCTCTCGATACGCAGAGCTTTGACCATCGGATATTCCTGTCGGTTACAGATTGAAAGATGCGGATCAGGTAACGGCGCCGACCTGCCATGGCACGAATTCATTGTCGCCATAGTCGTAGATTTCGCTCAGCGTCTTTTCGCCGGAGGCGGCCGCGATGATATATTCGAAGATGCGCGTGCCGGATTCCTCAATGGTTTCCTCGCCGGTGACGATGCCACCGCAATTGATATCCATGTCTTCCTTCATGTGCTCGTACATTTCGGAATTCGTGGCGATCTTGATGCAGGGCGAGGGCTTGAAGCCGGAAACCGAACCACGGCCCGTGGTGAAGCAAATGACATTGCAGCCGCCCGCCACCTGTCCGGTCACGGCAACCGGATCATAGCCCGGCGTATCCATGAAGACAAAGCCAGGCTCCGTGACGGTTTCGGCAAATTCATAGACCGCCTTGAGCGGCATCGAGCCGCCCTTGGCAACGGCACCGAGCGACTTTTCCAGAATGGTGGTGAGACCGCCAAGCTTGTTGCCATGCGACGGGTTGTTGTTGAGTTCATCACCGTTGCGCGCCGTGTAATCGCGCCACCAGTCGATGCGCTGCAACAGCTTTTCCGCAACCGCTGGCGTCACGGCGCGGCGGGTCAAAAGATGTTCTGCACCATAGATTTCCGGCGTTTCAGCCAGAACGGTCGTGCCGCCATTGCGAACGATCAGGTCAGAGGCATAGCCCAACGCCGGATTGGCCGAAATGCCGGAATAACCATCCGAGCCGCCGCATTCCAGCGCCACTTTCAGCTTCGACAACGGCTGTTTGGTGCGCACCGCCGAATTGACCAGCGGCAGCATTTCCTTGATCTCCGCAATCGCATGATCAATGGTCTTGCGTGTGCCGCCATGCTGCTGGATCGTCATGGTGCGCAGGCGCGAGCCTTCTTCCATGCGGTAATGTTCGAGGATCGGCGCGATCTGGTTCGTTTCGCAGCCAAGGCCAATCAGCAGGATACCGCCGAAATTCGGGTGCTTGGCATAACCCTGAATGGTGCGGGTCAAAAGGCGATAGCCTTCAGACTTGGTGTTGAGCGCGCAACCGCTGCCATGGGTCAGCGCCACAACGCCATCCACATTGTCGAATCCGTCGAGACCGCCCATGCGGTTGAAATAGTCAGCGATATAGCGCGACACGGTGGCCGAACAGTTTACCGAGGAAATGACGCCGATATAGTTGCGCGTGCCCACGCCACCAGCGCCGCGGTCATAGCCCATGAAATGGCGGCGTTCGGCTTCCGGCAACATGCCGCGTTCTTCGATATCGATGGAGAACTGGTGTTCATGTTCGGAAGGCAGCATGGCGAGGTTTTGCAGATGTACATGCTCTCCGGGCGCAATGTCCTTGGTGGCAACGCCGATGACCTGTCCGTATTTCAGAACTTCCTTGCCTTCTGGAATGGCGCGGATCGCCACCTTGTGGCCGCGTCCGATCAGTTCGCGTGCATTGATGCCTTCCAGACCGATGGGGTCGCCAGCACGAACGGAAATACGCGCAACCGCGACATCGTCGGACGGATGCAAGAGAATGACCGGCGCTGCGGCAGCCGGAGAAACGGAAATATTCATGGGTCTGACCTCACTCCCAATTCATGTCGTCGCGGTCATGTCGCTATGGGCGATCTGTCGCGCGGCTCGTTATCCATCCAACGCTGCTTGGATTGCTCCAGATGCGTTCGCATGGCCGCCTGCGCCTGAAGCGGATTCCTCGCCTCCAGCGCTGCATAGACGATTTCGTGTTCTGCCAAAGCCAGAACCCACGTATCGTTATTCTCAAACCGCGTTCTGATCTGCGACGTCAGCGGGCTGTGCCGCTCATCGAAGAGATCGCGGATAATTCGTACCACCACCGAATTGCCTGCCTGTTCGGCCAACAACAGGTGAAACTGCCGGTCAAGCTCCATCGCCCGGCGGTCGACATGCACCTGGGCGCGCATTTCGTCGAGCGTGGCGCGCAAGGCAGCCAAGGTCTCCGGCGTCATGCGCGCACAGGCCATCACCACCAAACCGCCTTCGATCAACTCGCGCGCCTGCATGATTTCAAGCGGGCTTTCGCCGATCGAAACGCCTTGCGTCACAACGCGCTTTTCCGGCTCCGCGCTGACATAAATGCCGGAACCCATACGGATTTCGACATTGCCGGCAATTTCGAGAGCGATCAGCGCCTCGCGCAGCGACGGGCGCGACACGCCCAATTGCTGGGCAAGCTCGCGCTCAGCCGGAAGCCTGCTTCCCGCCGGAAACTGCCCGGCCTGAATGAGACCTCTCAACCGGTCGGCAATCTGCTGGTAAAGCCTGCGGGGTTCCGCTGTGGCCGCAAAGTCGCTCATCGTCGCTCCCAAATTGGCCTTACCATAATTCCGGTCAGCCCGAAGCGCAATATGCCTGAATCGGTGCGAAAATGCGGCAAATCGCGCAGTACCACCGAAAAGTTCAACGCTATTTTCGGGCTATAAAGCCTATTGGCTTGACCAATTTAGTGCGGATTGCTTAGTTGTGTCCTGCAAATTCGGGAGCATTCCATGCAAGACACGCCAGCGATTCTTCAATTCGGCACCAGCCGTTTTCTGCTCGCCCATGCCGATTTCTTCATTGCCGAAGCGCTGGCAACGGGCGATGCAATCGGCACGATTGCCGTGGTGCAGACCACCTCCAATCCGCAAAGCGCGCAACGCATCGCCGCACTGAACGAGGGCAAGGGTTATCCGGTCGTGATCCGTGGTCTGGTCGATGGCAAGCCGTCGGAAACAGAGCACAACGCCAGGGGCGTGACCGCTGCCTATTCCGCGCATACCGACTGGGCCGCGATTCTCGATCTCGGCGCGACGGTCCAGGTGATCCTCTCGAACACCGGCGACAGGGGTTATGAGCTGGATGCAAGCGACGACGCATCGCTCATCGCCAATCCGCTAACCCTGCCGAAAAGCTTTCCGGCCAAGCTGCTCGTGCTGCTGCACAATCGCTGGCAGAACAACCCGGATGCACCGCTCTCGATTTTTCCGTGCGAGTTGATCTCCCGCAACGGCGACAAGCTGCGCGCTATTCTGATCAGGCTGACGCAGGACTGGAAACTGCCGGACAGCTTTGCCCACTGGCTGGAAACGCGATGCATCTTTGCCAATAGTCTGGTGGACCGCATCGTCTCCGAGGCCATCGAACCGGTCGGCGCCATCGCCGAACCCTATGCGATCTGGGCTATCGAACAGGCTGACAGTCTGACGCTGCCATGCCGTCACAAGGATATCGTCGTCACCGACGATCTGGCGCGCTATGAGCGGTTGAAGCTTTATCTGCTCAATCTCGGCCATAGTTTCCTTGCCGAACGCTGGCTGAAGGGCAATCGCCCGAAAGACGAAATCGTGCTGGAAGCCATGCAGGATGAAACCATCCGCAGCGAACTGGAAGCCCTGTGGCGTGAGGAAGTGCTACCGGTTTTCGCAGCAGACGGGCTTGGCGCGGAAGCGGAAGCCTATGTGGTTTCCGTGCGCAATCGTTTTCTCAACCCGTTCCTGAAGCACCGCATCGCCGATATTGCTTCCAATCACGAGGAAAAGAAGCAGCGCCGCTTTGCGCCCATCATCGCGCGGGCGGAAGAGCTGGGGCTCGGTCTGGAACAGCGCCGGTTGAAAGCGGCGCTGTAAGCCGTCAGGCGGCGCAGGCGCAGTAACGGATATGACAGCCGCGCTCGCCGCTATGCTCGACCTCCACATCGACACCGAACACGGAGCGAATGCGTTCCACGGTTAAAACCTCTCGCGGCGCGCCCAGCGCCGCCAGACGCCCCCTATCCATCACCGCAATGCGGTCGCAGAACATGGCTGCATGATTAAGATCATGCAGCGCTGCCACTACCGTCAGGCCCATCGTTCGACTTTGACGCCGGACGAGATCGAGAAGGCCGATCTGGTGGCCGATATCGAGATGATTGGTCGGCTCGTCCAGCAACAGGATGCGCGGCTGCTGCGCCAGAGCGCGGGCAATATGCAGGCGCTGGCGTTCACCGCCCGACAATGTGTGCCAGTTGCGTTTGGCCAGATGCGACATGTCCACATGCGCAAGCGCCTGATCGACGATGGCGTCATCCTCCGCAGACCATGGTGAAAGCGCACCGAGATAAGGCGTGCGCCCAAGCTCCACTGCCTGCCGGGCGGTGATGCGCTCGGTCGTTTCCGCCTGCTGTTCGACCAGCGCCAGCAAGCGCGCAATCTCGCGGCGGTTGAAGCGTTCAATCGGTGCTTCACCGAGATAAACCGTACCGCTGCGCGGGCGCTTCAGACCTGAAAGCAGCGATAGAAGCGTGGTCTTGCCGGAACCGTTCGGCCCGATAATGCCGAGAAACTCGCCCTCGATCACATCAAGCGAAACGCCGCGCAGGATTTCGACGCTGCCTGCCGACCATGAAAGATTCTGTGCCGACAGCATCATGCCCGCGCCCTCCTCTGTCCAAGCAGCAGCGCAAAGGCCGGAGCGCCGACCAGCGCCGTCACCACACCGATGGGCAGCACCTGTCCCGGCACGATGATGCGCGACACGATGTCTGCTGCGATCATGAAGATCGCGCCGATCAAAGCGGATGTGGGCAGCAAAACGCCATGCCGGACACCCACCACCATCCGCGCCGCATGGGGAATGACAAGGCCAATAAAGCCAATGGACCCGACAATGGAGACCATAACCGCCGTCATCATGGCGCTTGCGCCAATCAGCACGGCATAAACACGCCGCACTGGAATGCCGAGCGAAGCAGCCGATTCCGCGCCGAAGGTGAAGGCGTCGAGCGCACGCGCATGCCACAGGCAGACCACCAGCCCGATCAGGCAAGCAGGCAGCGCCAGCGTCACATCCGGCCAACGCACGCCGGACAGATTGCCAAGCAGCCAGAACATAATGCCCCGCGCCTGCTCGGCATTGGCCGCCTTGGTCACGATGAACGAGGTCAGCGCGTTGAAAAGCTGCGATCCGGCAATACCGGCCAGAATGATCGCGCTGTTGCCCCGCCCCGCCTTCAACGCCAGCAGCGACACCAGCACAAAGGCAAAAATCGCCCCGATGAATGCGCCAAGCGACAAAGTGAGAACGCCAGCGCCGATGCCAAGAATGGCGACGCTGACAGCCCCGGTCGAAGCCCCGGCGGAAATGCCCAGAATATACGGGTCAGCCAGCGAGTTGCGCAGCAGCGATTGCAGCACAACGCCGGAAAGCGCCAGCGCCGCCCCGCAGCACGCCGCCACAACGGCACGGCTGAGACGATAGCTCCACACAATGCCCTCATCGATGGGATCGAGCACATAGCCTGCATGCCACAGCCGGTTGGCGACGGTCTTTGCCACCACATCGAGCGGTATGGCGGTTTCGCCAATCGCTGCGCCCAGCCACAAGGCGGCAAGCAGCAGGATGAGCGCCAGAACCCCGGCGCTCACCTTGTTGCTGAACGGAAGCCTTCCTATGGCTACCAATGCCGTCATTTGTTAAGGTCCGAGGCAGCGATGGCCGCCGCCAGCGTTTCGATGCCCTCAATCACCCGCAGCGAGGTGCTCATCGACTGCGCATCCATGTCAAAGACGTGGCCGTCCTTGACTGCAGGCATCAGGCTTGTCACCGGATCGGTTTCAAGGAATTTGTGCTTCACGGCAATATCATCCGCCGGATAGCGGCGACGATCGAGCTTCGCCGCCACGATCATCGACGGGCCAGACTTGGCGATGGTTTCCCAGCCGATGGTCGGCCATTCTTCCTGGCTGTCGACCACATTCCTGATGCCGAGCGCCGACAGGATATAGGCCGGAGCGCCGAACTTTCCGGCGATATAGGGATCGGCGTCAATCTGCGTGCTGGAAAACCACACCGCAGCGGAAAGCTTGGCCCCGCTGGCGCCAATCTTGCGGCGCGCCGCATCTTCGCGCCCTTTCAGCTCGGCAATGAGCTTTTCACCGCGATCCTGCACGTTGAAGATTGCGGCCAGCTCGCCGATTTCCTGATAGACGATATCCATCGTGAAGGCTGCCGTGCGCACGCCGTCGCCACCGCCGGAATTATCCTTGCCGACACAATCCGAAGGCGAGGTATAGGCCGGGATGCCCAGTTCCTCGAACTGCTCCGGCTTGGCGACAATGCCATTCGGCCCGACATGCCATTGAAAATCCGCCGTCACAATATCGGGTTTCTGCGCCAGTACGCTTTCGAAGCTCGGGTCGTTATCGGCCAGTCGCTTGACCTTGGCGTTGACCTCTTCAAAGCCTTTCAGTACCGGGCCGAACCACACCGCCGTACCGACCACCTTGTCACCCAGACCAAGGCTGTACAAAATCTCCGTGCTGCTTTGACCGACAGCCACCGCGCGCGTCGGGGCCTGTTTGAATGTAACGTCGCGTCCGCAGTTCTTCAGCGTCAGCGGATATTGCGTTTCCGCCGCCTGCAGTGCTGGCGCGCCTGCAAACAGAAAAAGAGCGCATAAAGCGATGCGAAACGACGTCTTGCCGTGCAATGTCATGGGAAACCCCGAAATGGTGAGAGAAATGGCCACGTCAGCAAGCGACGGCGATAAGGCGCCGTGAGCAAACGGAGATATCCGGGGATATGGATGACGATGAAAGAAAGCGCCTTGCGGCGCGATGTGCTGTCATAACCTGCTCCTGCTCCGGGCATCCCCGCCCGTGACAATGGATAATGATGGCCCAAAGGCCCTATGACGGCAGGTCTCCTGGCTTGCAGATAATCGCTTCCATCTGCCTTCCCGTGTCTTTCAGCTTTCGCCGGTTGAACACAGTGGCATGACGCCCGTCGGCGTCACAAGGATGAACAGCAATCCGCTCACAGTTGCGGGGGCAGCCACGGTCTCGGTCCCTTTTCGGGTCGTCCTCACCGTGTTCCCTATTAATCCCCTTCACTCTCGGTCGGGGAACCGTCGTAATACTATTACGTTCGCATTGCGCTGAGGTCAAGTGGCTCTGTTCCATTTGGCGGTTTGCCCAAGCGCATAAAGCCATGGTTAACAAAGCGTTAATATCACATTGATTTTATTTAATGTTTCAAAATGCAGACATTCATCTTCCGTTCATTCGTCTCCCAATAGTGTCCACCCAACAGCAAAGGAGAACATGATGTTCAAAAAAGTCATTCTTGCAGCCGTAGCCCTTTCATTCATCGGCGCACCGCTGGCCGCACAGGCGCAGGACTATCAGCGCAAGC
Source organism: Ochrobactrum teleogrylli (assembly GCF_006376685.1). Classification (GTDB taxonomy): domain Bacteria; phylum Pseudomonadota; class Alphaproteobacteria; order Rhizobiales; family Rhizobiaceae; genus Brucella; species Brucella teleogrylli. Next base: position 828,197 of record NZ_VEWL01000001.1, read on the forward strand.
CGGGTCCGCACCGCATGGACCAGAAACCGCGTCCGCCGCATGGCAAGGAATTCGGTCGTAAAGACCCGCGTGACCATGGCCGTCAGCATTGGTCCAAGGGCCAGCGCTACAATGACTGGCGCCGCCAGCCGGAAGTGCGCGACTACAAGCGTTATGGTCTGCGCCGCCCGGGTCCGGGCCAGCGCTGGGTGAAGGTTGACAACCAGTTCCTGCTGGTCACCACGGCAACGGGCATCATCGCTGGCATTCTCGCTGGCCGGTAAGCCGCAAGCCTCAGTGTTTCTAAAAATCGGCCAGAGCAAAACTCTGGCCGATTTTCTTTTTGCAATGTTAGAAACTGACTTTCAGGCCGCCGCCAAGCGTGAACGCCTGCAAGCCGGCGCCTGCATCATCGGGGAAGCTCTTAACCTCCCCCGTTGTTCTGTTTTCCATCATCGTGTCGCCCCTCATGCGGAAGTATTTTTCATAAGCCGCCGAGAGATAGACATTTGTGCGCTCGGTAAAGGCATAAGCGACTTCGGCCTGCGTATCCAGAAACGCCCGGCTTCCGAACGTATCAGTAAAACGCTTATCCCCGTGCCAATGATCGTCGATGTCCTTGGCAGCGACAGCTGCTCCTACGCGCCCCAGCAACGAAAAAGACCATTTTTCGAATGTTGAACGCCATTCGCCGCCCACAAACAGCGCTGGCAAACTTTGCTCGTAGCTGATCCCCTTCCCAAAGAGGACGCCCGTTTTATCGCGAAATCCCTCTTCGCTGTAGACATATTGCGAGTTACCGCTGGTCCATTTCACATTCGTATATTTGAACCCGCCATGCAGATTGAAGACGTTATGTTGATTGATCTCGAAATCATGCCCAACGGCAATATCCAGATTGATGTAACGATCCAGATCTGTCTCATCGCTAACCGAACGATCTGTCCAGTCATCAAAATCATAACTTTTCAAATATGGCGCTAACCAATCGTAGTCTTCCATCTTGTGGGTGCCACCCAGCCCGATTTTCACACGGCCAACCACAGTTATATTTTTCATGGGCTCGGCCCTGAAAGCGCCGGTCAGGACAGGCATTTGCGACTGCCAGAACAGATGGCTCATGCGGTTTCCGCCGTTATAGACGATTTCGTCCGCCTTGACCCAAGTGTAGCCGACACCGCCTAAAAAGGTGAAGCTTTTGTCTATATTTGTATATTGAACCCCCGCGGCCTTGTCCGCAGCATTGGCCAAAGGAAAATTTAAAAACAATAAGAATATTGATAAAACGATACGCTGCATGCGCCACTCCTGTAACAGATGACGCATAGTTATATTTTTAATATTGCACAGAAAACTGCCAGAGATAGTTCACTATTTCTGCGTCCATGAAAGGCTATCACCAGTGCGCGCGCATGAGGACGACGCGCGCCTCTGAGCCTATCGGTTGCGGGCCTTCATCAGAATCCAGATGAGAACGATCATTACGACGAGGCCGATCGCCAAACCAATCAAACCGCCATAGACGGCATCGGTGTTGCCGCCGATCAATGCCCCAATGCCAGCCCCTAAAATCAGCAGGATAAGCGGCGGCAGGCATCCAATCATTGCGAGGTCCTACAAACACGATCCGATATTTGTGCACCCATAAGTGCACCCGTTTGTAGCCCCATATCTAGCGAGATTTAGCGTCAGCGACAACGGCTTCACGGCGGGATTATGCAATCCCGCTGCTATGCCGTTGGTATACGAATGGGGCCATAGAAGACTTGCCCCGCTGTCAACCGGGGCAAATGCCTCTGCTAAGCGCCTTTGGTACCAAATATTTTGCCTGGACCTATATTTCGCGTCGGTCCGACCGCCAGCAAAACAGGCTTACCGTTTTCCTTGCTGGTCGCTACCGCAGGTTTTTGTGCGCCCACGACCGGTGCCGCAGCAAGCGCGGTGCCAGACACCATCATCGATCCGATTGCTATTATCGCTATGGCTTTCATATGCCCTCCTCTGCTGGTCTCGCCAGCAATTCGCCAAACACAGAAACGACCGTGCAGGTGACGTGCACGATCTTGACACAGAGGACGACAAAGCCGGATGAAACGCTATACGGCATCTGTCGTATTTCGACACGGCTGAACGAAGAAAATAAGCCGAGACTAGGTTCAAATTAGAATGTAAGCTCCCGGAATTTCGGGGTTGGGGGAGCAACATGAGTGACATTTGGAAAATTCGCTTGGTAGGGGCTTTATTTATATCCGCTGGCATACTCGGTCTTATCTTTGACGATGCAATTGGAGGCAGCGCTCCGCTCAGTGTCCTGTTTGTCAAACTTCTTGGCCCGACCGGGGCAATCTGGCTATTTCGTCTAGGAGCGATGGCGCTGATCATACTGCCAATTGCAATATATTGGCTGCACACTCGTAGCGAACGTCGCGTTAACGCCTATTTCAGACGCCAGTCAATGCTCGAACCAGAAACTGATCACAGGACTGGGCACCAGCAATAGGTGCACTCCTTTTCCGTTAAAAGGTGCGCGCCTTGCATCTGCGAAGCGTGCCGTTTTGCGCGCTGAGTTTTGCTGAAATTCATGCTGTGGGGTTCTTGAAACCGTCGGAGCGATTACTAAATCGAAGCCGTCATTCCAACTTTATCGTTCGATCAAATGGAGGTTCCGATGAGCGACCGTTTGTTTGACAGTCCTGTTTTTGTGAAGGACGGCAAATTTCTAATCAGGGAGATTGCAGGCCCGATCGACGCAATCGATTTTCTTTATGAATGGCCACAGGATGATCGCGATATTATCTATGAAGTGGCATGGAGCGCCTGTTGCGACGCTCACAGCGGACAAAAGCCGCTGATCGTGGCGCAAAACGCATTTGAAGGATTTGCGCGAAAGCGAAATATTCTCGAAAAACCTGAAGCCGCCATGCCGTGGATGATTTCGCATGGCAATGGCGGTGGCCGCGTTCCTGTATGAGGGAATGGCAATGCATTGGTATTTTCTGATTGAGGGAACGATCCTCTTTGCGTTTCTCTGGGTCGTATCGATGCTTTTCTGGGATACCAGACGGCGGCAATAGCTTGAAACCCCGGCTTGTCCGGGGTTTTTTATTCATCCGCTCGGGCCGTTCTGCGGCACAAGCAGCGGACTGGTCCCCTTTCTTGTCTAATCGTGCCAGAAATGTCCCGTTCTGATCGAATAAGACACACGCTATGCGTTTAAAAGTTGCAGCTAAAACACGTGAGTATTAAGTCCCGAGCCGGGCAGCCTAAGCAATTGCCCGCCCCCGCGAGAGGCATAATTTCTACACCACTTATGCCTCTCGCCCCCGTTGTCGTTCTCATGGACGCTGCACCGCGCCACGCCCAACAGCGCAACGATCAATATATCGCCCCGTTATAAAGAGTTGACCGCGCCAACAGGAACCACAGGCGGGTCTGGCCGTTCATTTGCACGGCGGGCGCGAGATAAGGATAGGTGCCATGTATAAGTTTTCGGCAATTGCAGCGGTGATGGTGACAGCGCTTGTGGCGACCGTTCCAGCACAGGCCCAAAGCATCGAAATCGGACCCAACGGGATACAGGTCAATCCAGACGATAACCGGCGCATGGATCGTGATCGACGCGGTTACGGCGACGAGATAAGCGAGCGTAGAGCTGCCAGAATCGCACGTAACGAGGGTATGGATGAAGTCGAAAGCGTTTCGCGACGTCGAAACGTGTATGTTGTTCGGGGCGTGGACCGTCGAAATGACGATATGCGCGTTGTGATAGACCGCCGCACGGGCGAAGTGCTCGAAGTGCGCTGACGACATAACCCCGGTATCGCGCCGCGTCGCCGGGGTTTTTCGTTCAATTTGCGTAAGTCGGATGAACTTTTGCCGGTCGGGGTTGTTTGGTCGCCGGAGGAACCCGGTATGAGCTGGTTTGTATGGTTCATTGGCACAATGATGGTGTCGCTGTTCGCGCTCATCGGATTCACGGCTTGGGCAGAACGAGACCGAGACTGACGATGTTCGATATCGCTCTATACGACCACATATTCCTGCTTATCGGCGCAATTGTCGCCGCAGTGGTTGGCGGCATTCTTTTGTGGCGCCTGCCTCATTAGGGTGTCTATGCCGGGACGGCAATCACTCCACGTAACCGGCTGATATGGCAACACAATTTCCGATGAGTGGCTGAGAAAAATGGTACGGTCGGTTGGAGTTGAACCAACGACCTCAGGAGCCACAATCCTGCGCTCTAACCAACTGAGCTACGACCGCGTACCTTTGCCGGTATAAGCGCTCAGCGCCGCCGACAGGGGGTCACATACGGAGAATCGATCCATATTGCAAGCGATTATAGCGCTCTTTTTTCAGAAATTCCCAATAGTCGGATTCAATGTCCAATTCCACCGATAATCTAGACAGACTGGTAACCATCGCGGCTGGCTGGCTGTGAACAACCGGATTATTGACCGCAACCTGTAAAATTGCCTTTCCGGCATTAACTAATGAAACAGAAAATCGGGCTCATACCGTATGGAAATATGGACCCGCGGCCTCAGTGAGCTTATTAACAGGCGGTTAATGGCTACGACGGGGCGGTCGAAAGAACAGATAAGGACCGGTATGTCTGGATCATACCCATTCATCGATATTGCCGCGCTGGATACTATCCGCGAGGGCTTTGCCAAGGGTGATGCGCAGATCGTGCTGACGCGCGACCTGTCGGCTGTGCTTTGGGTGAACGGCGCCGGAGCCCAGCTGTTCGGCTTTGACCGTATCGAGGATATGATCGGCAGCGCCATTGATCTGCCCGTCGCCACGCGCCGGCAGATAGCAGCCACCAGCGACGATAACAGCGCCGAACCCCGCTCCGTGTCCGTGCGTCTTGGCGGTGGTCTGCGTTCGGAACTGACGCGTCTCTGGATATCCCATATTGTCCTGCCCGATGGCGTGGCCGGTCTTGCGATGACCACCAGCGGCACATCGAGCGACGCGGAAGACATCATTGCCGGTCTGAGCGATGACGACACCCATGTCGCGCTGATCGATGCCGACTGCAAGGTCATTGCCGCAAGCCCGCGCTTCGCCGCGCTCGATATTTCCGCCGGAACGCTTGAAGATCTGGTCGTGGAAGTCGCCGATGCGGCTGACCGCATCGTCAAGCGCCGCATCCGCGCTGGCCGCCAGTCGGTTCCGGGCGCCATTGCCCGGCTGATCGACGCACCCGCTCTGCATCTTCTGTGCATCGTTGCTGAAGCGCCGGCGCAGACAGTGGCGAAGCCAGCTGCCCAGCAGCCTGAAGGCGCGGAAGAAATTCTTGAAGAGATGCTCCCTGAACAGGAAATAACCCTTCGGGAAGAGCCGGTCGCCGAACCCGCAGCCGAAACGCCAAAGCCACAGGGCTTCCAGTTCGACCGGGATGCGCCGCCTGCCCGCTTCATCTGGAAAACCAGCGCCGACGCTGTGTTCAGCGAAATTTCGCCGGAGTTCGGCATAACCGTCGGCCCCAACGCGGCTGATGTCACCGGACGCCGTTTCAGCGATGTCGCCAATGTATTCGGCTTCGATCATGATGGCAGCATTGCCTCGCTGCTCAACAAGCGCGACACCTGGTCGGGCAAGCGGCTGATGTGGCCGGTCGAAGGCACCAATCTGCGCGTGCCGGTGGAACTGGCGGCTTTGCCGGTCTATTCCCGGGACCGCGTGTTCATCGGTTTTCGCGGTTTTGGCCTCGTGCGGCCTGATGAAGCGGTGGAAGACCCGGAAGAAATCGGCCTCGCTCTGGCCGGAGGCATTCCGCAAAAGCGCAAACCGGAAATTCAGGATGCCATCAACGCCGACGCTCCCGATGACGACGTGCTGGCGCTGACCGAAGAAATCGCCAATGACGATCATCCCGGTGATATTCTGCCGAAGCCGCCGCTCAATATTGCGCCGACAGCCGGGCGTCGCGATTCCGACAAGGTGATCAACCTTCTGAATGCGGCTGCACAGGAAAAGGTGGCCGCCGATCAGGCGAAGCTCCTGAAAGTCAGGGAACGCGAACAGCGTCCCGAAGGCGGGCTGACCAAGACCGAGCGCAATGCGTTCCGCGAAATCGCCGATCGCCTGCGCAAACAGGGACTTTCCAGCACGCAGAGCGAGGCGCCTGCCGTTGAGACGCAAGACGTGGCGGCGGAAACAACGCCGGTTCCACCGGTTGCAGATATCCCCCTTGCACCCCTTGCACAGGTCGAAGAGCCGCAGGCTGAACAGGCCGCGCATGAACCGGCGGCCATCGACGAGACAGCCCTTTTGGCCAATCTGCCGGTTCCGGTCATCATTCATTCCGGCGATGAAGTGCATTACGTCAATCAGGCCCTGCTGGACCTGACCGGCTATGACGCCATTGAAGACATTCGCCATGCGGGCGGCGTGGAAGCGCTGTTCAACAGCGAGAGCGACGACAATGCGCCCCGCCAGGGCATGGTGTTGCGTCGTGCCGATGGCAGCGAGCAGCCGGTCGATGCGCATCTCAATGCGATTGCTTGGCAGGACGGTCGCGCCCTGTTGCTGAGCCTCATGCCGGTTACAGAGACCCCAGCCGCGCCAGCACCTGCCGGGGCAACCGTGCCGCAATCCGTCACCGACGACGAAGAAAAGCAGGCGCTGGAAGCCCATGTGGATGAGTTGAAGACCATCCTCGACACGGCAACCGACGGCGTAGTGCTGATCGACCCGGAAGGACGCATCCGTTCGATGAACCATTCGGCATCCGCACTTTTCGGCTATGACCGCGACGAGACGGAAGGCAAGTTCTTCTCTATGCTGTTCGCCATTGAAAGCCAGCGCGCCGCGATGGATTATCTGAGCGGACTTTCGGGCAATGGCGTGCTGAGCGTGCTCAATGACGGACGCGAAGTGATCGGTCGTGAAGCCAAGGGCGGTTTCATCCCGCTCTTCATGACCATCGGCAAGCTGCCTCAAAAGCGTGGTTTCTGCGCCGTGCTGCGCGATATCACGCAGTGGAAGCGCACCGAGGAAGAACTGACCAATGCGCGCAAGGAGGCCGAACGCGCCTCCAACCAGAAGACCGATTTTCTGGCGCGCATCAGCCATGAAATCCGCACGCCGCTCAACGCCATTATCGGTTTTTCCGAACTGATGGCCGACGAGAAATTCGGCCCCATCGGCAATGACCGCTATCGCGATTACCTGCGGGATATCAACCGCTCGGGCAATCATGTGCTGGCGCTCGTCAACGACCTGCTGGATATTTCCAAGATCGAAGCCGGTGCGCTGGAAATGCAGTTTGAAGCGGTGTCGCTCAACGATGCGATTGCCGAGGCCATTGCGCTGATGCAGCCGCAGGCAAACCGCGAGCGCATCATCATCCGCTCCAGTTTCCAGTCCAATCTGCCCGACATCGTCGCCGATGCGCGTTCGATCAAGCAGGTGGCGCTCAATCTCCTGTCCAATGCGGTGCGGTTTACCGCGCCCGGCGGTCAGGTGATCGTTTCGACCAGCTATGAGATGAATGGCGATGTGGCCATGCGGGTGCGCGACACCGGTATCGGCATGACCAAGTCGGAAGTCGAACAGGCACTGAAGCCGTTCCGTCAGGTGAACGCTTCGCAGCGCCGCCAAAGCGAGCAGTCACGCGACTGGCGCAATGAGGGCACCGGCCTCGGCCTGCCGCTCACCAAGGCGATGGTCGAAGCCAACCGCGCCCAGTTCGCTATCGACTCGACGCCTGGACGCGGCACTGTTGTGGAAATCCTTTTCCCGCCAACACGGGTTCTGGCTGACTAATCAGTCTCAGCATAACCGGACCAAAAAAAAGCGCCGGATAAAACCGGCGCTACGAGAATCTCAGAGACAAAGACACAAAAGCAACTTGCAAGAGGATGCCGGAAACGGCGGCTCGATCATTACCCGTTGTGTTAACGCTTTCTCGCATAATCCCAGTTAATGCGAAATTAATTTCACCGTTCCAAATTTACGCATTAGTAGCCACTGTAAAATCAGGGTTAAATTTCAGCACACAATTGATTAACCATAGCGCGTTGCCAGCAAAATTGTGACACGGTTTTGCGTCAGGAACTGCGCGAAAACAATTTGAGCGATTCCCTTGAAGGAAGAACCGTTCTAAACCGAATCTGCGAAGGCGGCTTTGCTTTGTGATTTCGCTCGTTTAAACGATAGTAAGGGGAATTAGGGATCGGATGGTTGATGCGCTGGCCTAAATTCGCACGCCTTGTCATCGCGCTCGTCATTCTTTGTGCCGCGGCTGCAGCGACCTTGCTGGCCGTGGTGCCTTTCATCGTCTCGACCGACGCAATCCGCGTGCGTGTGGCGCAGGAAATCAGCGCCTGGACCGGCTATAGCGTCGAATTGCGCGAAGCCCCGCGCCTCAAAGTCTTCCCCATGCTGCGCGCCTCGCTGAACGGCGTCACCTTGAGCAAGATGACGGATCAGGGCCAAAAACCCTTCATGAGCGCCGCCCGCATCGATGTGGAACTGTCGCCGCTCGATGCGATCATGGGGCATATTTCCTTTTCGGAGACGCAGATCGTGCGCCCGCATGTCAATCTTGATGGGCCGGTTTCCAATTTCCCTGCCTTGCTCGATGCCATTGCCAATTCCAACGGTCGGCTTGGCACGGCCATCCGCGCCCAGCGCGCCTTGCAACAGCGCGGCACGAACAACGACACGCAGGCCACCGAACAGGCATCGCAGCCTTTTGGCCGTGTGGTGGTGCGCGACGGCACGGTTTCGTTTCCGCGTGCCGAAAACGGCGCAGACACCGCGAAAGACGAACAGCTGACCAATGTGAACATGACGCTGGAATGGCCCCAGACGTCGAGCGCAGCGACCTTGCGCGGCAGCGGCAAATGGCGCAACGAAGAATCGCAATTCAGCATCACGGCAGCGCAGGCTTTGCCGCTTCTGGCAGGCGGCACGTCCGACGTAACGGCGAGCCTCACGGCCAATCCGCTGAGCCTGACCTTTCAGGGCAAGGCCAATATTTCGGAAGACCGCTTCTTCGAAGGGGACCTCAGCGCCAAGACGCCGTCCTTGAGCGGCGCGGTGCGGTGGCTGAGCCTGCCGCCGATTGCCGGCAGCTCGGAAGTCGGGGCTTTCTCGCTGGAATCCACCATCACCGCCACGCCAAAGCGCTGGAAATTTGCCGATGTGAACATGACCGCCGGTGACAGCCTCGCCAAAGGCGTGATCGAGATCGGCCTTGAACAGGAACAGCCCGCCGTCACGGGCACGCTCGCCTTCGACAAGCTGGACCTGCGCAGCCTTTTTGCCGCTTTCGTGCCCTTGCCGGATACAACCGCGCGCGCGCCGAATGATCGCGGCAATGTCGACACCATCAATACCAGCTTCTTCGACCGCTCCGAATTCGACCTGCGCCTTTCCGCCCAGAATGCTACGGCAGGCCCTGTGGCGCTGACGGGTGTTGCGGCGGCGATCCAGATTCGCGGTGGCCGCGCAATTTTCGACATTGGCGACGCCAAAGCGTTCAACGGCACCTTGCAGACGAATGTGCAGATCGTGCGCGATCTCAAGAGCGCCACGGGCGAATTGCGGTTCAACGCCAGCGATATTGAAAGCACGCAGTTTCTCACGGCGCTTGGTTTCGAAAAGCCGTTCATCAGCGGCAAGGGCAATGTTTCGCTGTTCATGAAGGGGCCGGTCAATCGCTGGTCCAGCCTGCTTTCCGGCGCGCAGGGCAATGTATCCGTGCAATTGAACAACGGTCAGATGCAGGGATTTGCCGTTCAGGATTTTCTGACCAAGGCTGAGAGCGAGCGCTTCTTCGCGCTGGAACGGAAAGATAATGTTGCGCTGGCCTTCAACCGGCTCGACCTCAAGGCCAATCTTTCCGAAGGCGTGGCATCGCTGGAAAGCGCGCGCCTCGACACATCGGATGGCACGCTCAATCTGGCGGGCATCGTGCCTTTCGTGGATCGCAGTCTTGCGCTGAGCGGCGAAGTCATCTTCCCCAACAGCCAGCCGGAAACGCCGCAACAGCAACCGCAGGCAGGAACGGAAGGCCAGCCAGCGCCCGCGCCAGCTGAAAACGCCACGCCCGCCAAGCCGCCGCTGCATTTCTTTGTCGGCGGTTCCTGGGACCGGCCTTTCATTTCGCCGTCCTCAATGGGATCGGCGGGATCGGGCGCATCGGGGCAATAAAGCCCCTTCCCCTTTTTTAAGACATACGGAATGCCGCCTGCTCATCGCGGCGGCGCTGCACTTCGCGGCGCTTGTTGACGATGGATGCGACGATGACGCCCGTCGTCACCAGCCCAATCAGGATGGTGCAGATCGCGTTGATTTCCGGGGTCACGCCAAGGCGCACCTGGCTGTAAATCTTCATCGGCAGGGTGGTTGCGCCCGGCCCTGACGTGAAGCTTGCGATCACCAGATCGTCGAGCGACAGGGTGAAAGCCAGCATCCAGCCGGACACCACGGCAGGCAGGATCACCGGCAAGGTGACCTTCATGAAGGTTGTAACCGGCGGCGCACCAAGATCCATCGCCGCTTCCTCCAGCGAACGGTCAAAGCTCACCAGACGCGACTGCACCACGACGGCGACGAAACACATGGCAAATGTGATATGCGCCAGTGTAACCGTCCAGAAACCACGGTCGAAATTCATCGCCACGAACAGCAGCAGAAGCGACAGACCCGTGATGACATCCGGCATAACCAGCGGCGCATAGACCATGCCGGAAAACAGGATGCGCCCGCGAAAGCGGGTATAGCGCGTCAGCGCGAGTGCCGCGAGCGTGCCCAGCACGGTTGCAATCGTTGCCGACAGGAAGGCGACGCGGATCGTCACCCATGCCGCATCCATCAGCGCCTGATTGCGGAACAGTTCCCCATACCACTTGGTCGAGAAGCCTGCCCAGACGGTCACCAACCGGGATTCGTTGAAGGAATAGATGACCAGCAGCACGATCGGCAGATAGAGGAAGGCGAAGCCGACAACCACCGATGCGATATTGAAACGGGACCAGTTGTTGTTCATCGCTTATTTCCCCTTTTCCTGCTGGCGCGCCTGCACCTGCTGGAAGATCACAATCGGCACAATCAGCAGGATCAACAACACCACCGCCACAGCGGACGACACCGGCCAGTCGCGGTTGGAGAAGAACTCGCTCCAGATCGTCTTGCCAATCATCAAGGTCTGCGATCCGCCGAGCAGATCGGGGATCACGAACTCGCCGACCGCCGGAATGAAGACCAGGAAGCAGCCTGCCAGAACACCGGCCAGTGACAGCGGAAACGTGATTTTCCAGAAGGCGGCAAACGGCGTGCAGCCCAGGTCCTGTGCCGCTTCGATCAGCGAATAATCCATCTTTTCGAGTGACGAATAGATCGGCAGCACCATGAAAGGCAGATAGGAATAGACGATACCGATAAAGACCGCCGTATCTGTGTTCAAAATGTTGAGCGGCGTATCGATCACGTTGAGCCACATCAGAAACTGGTTCAGCAAACCTTCCGGCTTCAGAATCCCGATCCACGCATAGACGCGGATCAGGAACGAGGTCCAGAACGGCAGGATCACCAGCATCAGCAACGTCGGGCGGATCGTCGTCGGCGCGCGCGCGATGCCATAGGCCATCGGATAGGCGACGAGCAAGGTCAGGAAGGTCGAAATGGCTGCGATGCGGACACTCGACAGATAGGCCTTGTAGTAAAGCGGATCGTCGAGCAGCCAGAAATAGTTATCGAAGGAGAGTTGCTTGATCTTCTCCCAGTTCGCCGCAAAGCCCTGCGTCAGATCGAAAGTCGGCATATAGGCCGGGATCGCCATCGCGACTTCCGACAGGGAAATCTTGAAGACGATGAAGAACGGGACGAGAAAGAAAACCAGCAGCCAGAAATAGGGCACCGTGATGACGAGGCGGCTGGCAATGGAAGCGATCAGCTTCTGCATGGTCTTACCCTCCTCAGGCGGTCAGCACCAGACCGGCATCGGTATCGAAAGAGACCCAGACGCGCTCGTCATAGGTCAGCGGATTTTCCGTCTTGCGGACCGCGTTGAGGCTCGCGGCCTTAATGGTGCGGCCATTGTCGAGGCGGACGTGGAAAACCGTCATGTCGCCGAAATAGGCGATATCCCAAAGCTCGCCCTCGACGGCGTTGACCGCAGCCTCTTCCGGCTTGCTGCGCGAGATGCGGGTCTTTTCCGGACGCACCGCATACCAGACCTTCTGGCCGGGGTTGAGCTCCTCGCGGGTTTCGGTCTGGATATGGAAGCCGAATTTTTCGGTGGCGATTTCCGCCTCGCCATTAGCGGCCTTCACGACTTCACCTTCGATGATATTCACATTGCCGATAAAGTCGGCCACGAATTTCGAGCGCGGCGCTTCATAGACTTCCGCTGGCGTCGCCACCTGCTTGATGCGGCCCTTGTCCATGACCGCGATACGGTCGGACATGGTCATGGCTTCTTCCTGATCGTGGGTCACGACCATGAAGGTCATGCCGAGCTTGACCTGCAAATCCATCAGTTCGAACTGGGTTTCCTCGCGCAGCTTCTTGTCGAGCGCGCCAAGCGGCTCGTCGAGCAGCAGCACCTTGGGACGCTTAGCGACGGAGCGGGCGAGCGCGACGCGCTGGCGCTGGCCGCCCGACAGTTGATGCGGCTTGCGCTTGCCATATTGCTCCAGCTTCACCAGCTTGAGCATTTCGGCAACGCGCGCATCGATTTCAGATTTCGCCATGCCGTCCTGCTTGAGGCCGAAGGCGATATTGTTCTCCACCGTCATATGCGGAAACAGCGCATAGGACTGGAACATCATGTTGACCGGGCGCTTATAGGGCGGAATGCCGCGCATGTCCTGACCGTCCAGCGTGATGCGACCCGATGTCGGCTCCTCAAAGCCTGCCAGCATGCGCATCAGCGTGGTCTTGCCGCAGCCAGAAGCGCCCAACAGCGCAAAGAATTCGCGATTGAAAACATTCAGCGACAGATCATCGACGGCAGTGAAATCGCCGAAGATTTTTGTCACATTCTCGAAAGAAATATAGGGCTTGGCCGCCGGATCGTTCCAGGGTGCAAATTTGCGGCGAAAGCTGCCAAAAGATTCCATTCCGTTCCCCTATCGATCTGGCCATGCCCGATGTTTCGTCAGGTTTTACAAGACGTAGAGCGGCTCTCTGTCCAACAGTGAGCCGCTCTTCACAATGTCATGCCCAAGGGCATTCCGGGATCACACCCCGACTTAGAGCGGTTCCGGTTAAAACGGAATCGGGCAACCGCTCTATCTATTTATTTTTACGCATTATCCTACGCAAAACCGCTACGCACTTTTGCTGGAAATGCTCTAGCGTTCGATTATTACTGGCCTGTGACGATCTTGGTCCAGGCACGGGTAACGACGCGCTGGGTCTTGGTATCGTAAGGCGTCGGCACGAACAGCTTCTTCATGACGTCGTCCGTCGGATAAATCGCCGGATCTTCAAGGATTTCCTTGTCGATGAATTCCTGCGACGCCTTGTTGCCGTTGGCGTAGAACACATAGTTCGAAGCCTTGGCCGCCACTTCCGGACGCATGATGTAATTCATGAATTCCAGCGCTTCCGGCACGTGCTTGGCGTCAGCCGGGATCGCCATCTGGTCGAACCACATCAAAGCGCCTTCCTTCGGGATCGAGTAACCGATCTCGACGCCCTGATTGGCCTTCTCGGCGCGGTCACGCGCCTGGAAAATATCGCCTGAATAGCCGATGGCCATGCAGATATCGCCATTGGCCAGCGCATTGATATATTCCGACGAATGGAACTTGCGGATATTCGGACGGATCTTCAGATAAAGGTCCTGCGCCTTCTGCAGATCGTCCGGCGACGGCGAATTCGGATCGAGACCGAGATAATTCAGGGCCGGACGCAGCATTTCGCTGGCGGAATCCAGCAGATAAATGCCGCAATCCTTCAGCTTGGCCGACTTTTCGGGGTCAAACAGCACATCCCAAGAATCGATGGTATCCGTGCCGAGCGCTTCCTTGATCTTGGCCTTGTTGTAGCCGATGCCGGTCGTGCCCCACATATAATTGACCGAGTATTCGTTGCCCGGATCGTAGGTGGCAGCGCGGGTGGAGATTTCATCCCACATGTTCTTGAGGTTCGGCAGCTTGTCCTTGTCGAGCTTCAGGAACACGCCAGCTGGAATCTGACGACCCAGGAATTCGCCCGACGGGACAACGAGATCGTAACCGCTGCCACCAGCCAGAAGCTTGGTTTCGAGGATTTCGTTGGAATCATAGACGTCGTAGACGACCTTGATTCCGGTTTCCTTGGTGAAATCCTTCAGGATGGAATCGTCGATATAATCCGACCAGTTATAGATATTGACCACCCGCTCCTGCGCGCTGGCGGAGAATGTGGCGGCGGCGACAACGCTCGTCACGACGGTTGTGGCCAGAAGGAAGGATTTGATCCCCATTTTTTGCTCCATTCTACACGGTCATTTCCGGTGCAGGTACAGGTTTGGATATACTATTCCTTGATTGCACTTTTTTAGATTGCACCGGTTTCGTCAACCGCCTGCGGCCATCACGAACATAAAAAATTGCAACCTGAGTGCAGCTAAGTGGGGCGATGAGATTTCGGCTGTGCTGAGCCGAAAATGGTGGGGCATGAGAACCGGAGCGGAGCGTACTTTTGGGTACGTGAGCACCGGAAGCGAAAAGCCACGCCATTTGCAGGTCAGCAAAGCCGAAATATCGCGCTCCTACTGAAAGTCGAAGGCGGACAACCCCGCCACCATCTCGTCCAGCCCCAGCGGACGCGTCAGCGGCGGCTCGGCGCGGGTCACGCAGCCTTGCCGCTCGCACAAACGGCAGGCGGGGCCGATCCCTGTATTGCCAGCCTTGGCGATAGCTCCGCCGTAAACGGTTTCCTCCCCCGCATCGAGCGCGCAGCCAAGCAGGATCGCGGTGCGGCGCGGGCGCTCATTAAATGCGCCTTGCGGCCCTTCGAGCGTACGGGCAATGGTCAGGAATGCCGTCCCGTCTGGCAGTTCCGCCGGTTCGACCAGCACCTGCCCCGCCTGCGCAAAAGCCGCATAGACCGGCAGTTTGGGGCACTGGCCGCCAAACCGCGCCGGAAACCCCTCCGCGCCTGCAACGCGCAGCCGATTGCCGGCATGGTCGATTTCCATCACGAAGAAGGGCAGCGCGCTCGCCCCCTGCCGCTGCAAGGTCGTCAGCCGGCTCGCCGCCTGCTGGAACGAAACGCCAAATCGCGAGCGCAGCGCATCGACATCATAGCGCATCCGCACGCTAGCATCGCGAAACTGGCGATAGGGCATCATCAGCGCCTGCGCGGCATAGCGCGCCAGCTCGAACCGGGCGATGCGCTTTGCTTCACCGGAAGACAGTTTCAGCCCTTCGGTCTCTGCGCCGATCACCACCTGCATACGGATCAGCGCCGCCTCCATGGCGATTTCCTGCAACTGATCGAAAGGCGACAGACGCTCCGAAATGAACAGGCGTTGCGAATGGCGGTCATAGCGCCTGCGCCAATTGGGCATGGTCGCGACAGGCAAAGTGCGCACCGTGATGCCATGCTCACGCCGCAGCCAATCCTTCAAAGCTGCCGACAGATCGCCATCCGGCTTCAACAACGCGAAAAAACTTTCCGCCTCTTCCTCGATACGCGGATAATGATTGGGCCGTCGCGCCATCACATCGCGCACTTCATCCAGCGGCAGGCGCGTGGCGGAAAGCTGCGCAGCGCTCCCCTCATGCGACAGCAATTGCGAGAGATCGGACAGGCGCTGCTGCTGTTCGCGATAGGCGCGATAAAGCTTCATTATACCCACAGCTGCGTTGGGGGCCGCCTCGCCAATCTCCACCAGTTCCTGATCGCCCGGCAATTCGCCGGTCAAAAGCGGATCGGAAAACACTTCCTTCAGTCCGGTGATCGTCGCACCGCTTTCTGCCTGCAAACTATCGAGATCGAGCTTGTAAACACTGGCGAGCTTCAACAACAGCTGCACCGTCAAGGGCCGCTGGTTGCGCTCGATCAGGTTGAGATAGGACGGTGAAATGCCGAGCGCTTCGGCCATAGCCGTCTGCGTCAGGGACCGCTCGTTGCGAATACGCCTGATGCGCGGTCCGGCAAAAATCTTGCGTTCGCTCAACTCCGTCCTCCCAAACCCGCAACGGCGACTTTTACAATTCATGACAAAATAGCCGTAAATTCTACTTTTGACAATCTTTACAAATTTACAGAGCCAGTCCGTCAAAGTCCCGACAGCTTAACTTCAATTATCAGGCGTATTTGCTGCTTTTTCTAGCGTCCCACCGACTGCGAATGTAAATTCAGTCACAGAAAGAGCAGCGACCAACCGCTCTTGAAAAACCAGTGATAAGTGTGAGGAGACACCGAAATGACAGATTTTTACAGCCTTATTCCTTCGGCGCCCAAGGGTCGTTTCGACGGTATCGAACGTGCGCATACGGCCGAAGATGTAAAAAGGCTGCGCGGTTCGGTGGAGATCAAGTATTCGCTGGCTGAAATGGGCGCGAACCGCCTCTGGAAGCTGATCCATGAGGAAGATTTCGTCAACGCGCTGGGCGCGCTTTCCGGCAATCAGGCCATGCAGATGGTTCGCGCCGGACTGAAGGCGATCTACCTCTCCGGCTGGCAGGTTGCGGCGGATGCCAACACCGCCTCGGCCATGTATCCGGACCAGTCTCTCTACCCGGCCAATGCGGCCCCGGAACTGGCCAAGCGCATCAACAAGACCTTGCAGCGCGCCGACCAGATCGAAACCGCCGAAGGCAAGGGACTTTCGGTCGACACCTGGTTTGCCCCGATCGTCGCCGATGCCGAAGCAGGCTTTGGCGGACCACTGAACGCTTTTGAAATCATGAAAGCTTTCATCGAGGCCGGTGCAGCAGGCGTGCATTATGAAGACCAGCTCGCTTCGGAAAAGAAGTGCGGCCATCTTGGCGGCAAGGTTTTGATCCCGACGGCAGCGCATATCCGTAACCTCAACGCGGCGCGCCTTGCGGCAGATGTGATGGGCACGGCCACGCTGGTCATCGCCCGCACGGATGCGGAAGCTGCCAAGCTTCTGACCTCGGACATCGACGAGCGCGACCGGCCCTTCGTCGATTACGACGCAGGCCGCACGGCGGAAGGCTTTTATCAGGTGAAGAACGGCATCGAGCCATGTATCGCCCGTGCGATTGCCTATGCGCCTTATTGCGATCTGATCTGGATGGAAACATCCAAGCCAGATCTCGAACAGGCTCGTCGCTTCGCGGAAGCCGTGCACAAGGCGCATCCGGGCAAGAAGCTCGCCTATAACTGCTCGCCGTCGTTCAACTGGAAGAAGAACCTCGACGACGCCACGATTGCCAAGTTCCAGCGCGAGCTGGGCGCGATGGGCTACAAGTTCCAGTTCATCACGCTGGCCGGTTTCCACCAGCTCAACTTCGGCATGTTCGAACTGGCGCGCGGCTACAAGGACCGGCAGATGGCAGCCTATTCCGAACTGCAACAGGCGGAATTCGCAGCCGAAGCCAACGGCTACACCGCAACCAAGCATCAGCGCGAAGTCGGCACCGGCTATTTCGATGCCGTGTCACTTGCAATCACCGGCGGCCAGTCTTCGACCACCGCCATGAAGGAATCGACTGAAACAGCACAGTTCAGACCGGCTGCTGAATAACAGCCCGGCGACCAATAGGAGGAACAGTTCCATGAATTCGCCAGCACGCGTCAAGGAAAGAGCAGAAGAACAATCGTCAAGCATGACCACGGATCAGCAGACCGTTATCCGCATGCTCGCCAACGATCTGCATCGCCTCAACTACACCGTCATGAAGGCGGTCGAGGCAGGCGTCTCGGTGGAACTGGTCCGCTCCGCCCGGCATCATGGTGGCGACGGTAACTGGGGTGATCTCTTGATCCCCGTCATCGTCACTCACGAAAAATGATGCCGATCCTGACAATCGCCGTCGCCACCATGTTCTTTTATTTTGTGTGCCTTCGGCAACACGGGAATGGCGGCGGTAACTGGGGCGAACTCTTGATCCCCCTCATCGTCACCCACGAAAAATGATGCCGATCCTGACAATCGCCGTCGCCACCATAACTATTCTTCATGCCGGTGGCGGCGGCAGCAATCCCACCCCGGCCAACGCCTTCAAAAGGCTTTGACCGGCTCTCTGTCCCATGCCTTCCTTGCCTGAACTCCACCCCGGCTGCCCCCTCCAGCCGGGGATTTTTTTGCGCCGGAAAAGAAAAACAGACAGTCGACAGACGCTATTTCAATAAATACTGCATTTATCGAAATTTGAATAATTGTGAATATAAATTTAATTCTATATTGGATATCGAAGTAAAATAAATTCTGTGTTTTCAATAAAAGCGCAATATAGCGAAAAGGAGAAAAATATGAGTAAGTATATCTTCATTCTTTCAATTGTTTCAAGCGCTTTAATTTCCGAAGCAAACTATTCCGCCGCCAGTGCAATGAGTGCTGATTTGCGCCCGGATCAAGCGGTGCGCGGCCTTATCAACGATTTGTTTTGCTTCTACGAGAAGGGATTTCTCCATCTCGAATGCTGGTATTCATAAACGCAAGTGGCACCCAATAAGCATAAGGATATTCCTATGAATTCACTTCTCATATTTCTGGCGACGGCGCTTATAGCACTGGCTTTCGGGCAAAAATATTCGTTTGTTAAAGATGCGAATGCTGACGCGTTAAAAGCGCAGCAAGTATCGAACCCAAATTCCGCAGATCTCAAGCTTCCCATATGCGTTGATAGCCGAGAGTTATGCTCGCCCCGCAAATCGGAACTATAAAGAGGTCGATTGTCTGCGGGTAGCGCATGAACGTCCTCCGCCAACGCCTCCCGCAGATTTTTCTTTATTCTATCCCATATCAGTCAGACGACATGCTGACGCTCGCGAAGGGAAGAACACCGGGCGTTCCAGACAGCGCCACATATTTACGCAGAAATTTCAGGCCGCACCCAATCGTTATTGACGCCGTGCTTTTTTGACAAAGCATGCCAATAAGATCAATTTCAAACGAATATGAAATATCTTGCAAAAAAATAATTCATTATTGGAATGTATAAATCGAAAAACATTGTGCTTAACTCTAGATGCATTAATTAACATTTAATTTTAAAATTAACATTAGGATCTATATTATGAAGAAATATTTTGTATACACGACACTTGCACTTGCAACCATGGCTGCTACTGCTGGGCAATCTTATGCAAGCCCTCTTCAGGATGCTCAGAGCCAGCTTTCCGCGGACGGCCAGGCCAAGAGCATTATTTGCATCGTAACACCTTTCGGCAAGTGGTGCCCATTTAAGTAAGAACTCACAGATGGAGCTTGGGCATCAGCCCAAGCTTCTCGCGTCAGCAGGTAATTGCCAGGATGCGGGAGGTCCGGCGGATTACCTGTTCCCAAGGCTCCCCGCAGCTTGGCCTCAATGGTAACGGCAATCGCATCAGCCCCTCATCACCCGGGCGTCAAGGACAGAACAGTTGCGGTCCGGTGCTCCTGCGTGCTCCTGTCTTTTCTGACCGTAGAAAGCCGCAACGATCCTGATCATTCTGGGCATTCAACACCGTCCGGATCACGCAGGATAAAATGTCCGTCCAGTCCATCATCGATAGCGTCGCATTGAAGACCGGCATCGACTCTGCGGTCGCCGAACGCGTTGCAGGGATCATGTTTTCCGTCGTTCAACACGAAAGACCGGATCTGGCGACACGCCTTTTCGACAAAATTCCAGGCGCGGAAGAACTGGCCAACGCCAATGACGTCATGGCCAAAAACGCGGAAGGCGGCTTGTTCAGCTGGATCGCCAATGCTGCCGGCAATCTTGCGGGCGAGAGAATCGGCGCATTGCTGAAGGGGCTCGCCGCGCTGAAAGCAAGCGGTCTGACCATGGAGCAGATCAGGCATGTCGGCTTGCATGCCCTCAGTCACATTCGGGAACTGGACGACCTCCTCGCGGACGAGATCAAAGAGCATTTTCGGAAATTGAAGGCGCGGTTCGGCCTTTAAGACCACCACAACGCTGCCAGCCGGACCCGTTTTCCGGCTCCCAAAAAAGCCTGCTGGCCCCATTTGTCAACCACAGCCGACGCAGCTATCATGCACCCATCGAAATCATTTTCTGGTGATGGATGTCTGCTGATACGACGGAAAAGAAGGTTACGCGTGCGCCGCGTCGCCGTACGCCTGCCTATGTCAAATCCCTGCGTGGGGTGAAGAACTGGAAGCAGGCAACCGAATGGCTGGCCTGGCGGGATATCGAAGACATCGAATGCATCACCCCCGATCAGGCGGGGGTCGCGCGCGGCAAGATGATGCCGTCCAAGAAGTTCACTTCCAACACATCGCTGGCCCTGCCTTCCGCCGTCTTCATGACGACGATTTCCGGCGATTACCCGGAAGACGGCTACGGCTTCCACTATCCCGAAGACGATGGCGATCTCAGACTGTTGCCCGACCTCTCCACCCTGTCGGCGGTTCCGTGGGAATCTGACCCGACGGCGCAGGTAATCTGCGATCTGGTCTATCAGGACGGACGCTTGGTCGAATTCACCCCGCGTAATGTGCTGCGCAATGTCGTCGCCGCATACAACAAGCGCGGGTTGAAGCCGGTTGTTGCGCCGGAAATCGAATTCTATCTGGTGCGCAAAAACCCCGACCCGGATTATCCGCTGACCCCGCCGGTCGGTCGCTCGGGCCGCGCCATTGGCGGCGGACAGGGCTATTCGATTGCGGGCGTCAACGAGTTCGACGAACTGATCGACGATATCTACCATTTCTCCGAGGGTCAGGGTCTGGAGATCGACACGCTGATCCACGAAGAAGGCGCCGGTCAGCTGGAAATCAACCTGCGCCATGGCGATCCTGTCGAACTGGCCGATCAGGTTTTCATGTTCAAGCGCACGATCCGCGAGGCGGCGCTCAAGCACGACATGTATGCCACCTTCATGGCCAAGCCCATTCAGGGCCAGCCGGGCTCGGCGATGCATATCCACCAGTCGATCGTCGACAAGAAAACAGGCCGCAACATTTTCACCAACGAAGACGGTAGCGAAAGCGAAGCCTTCCGCCACTTCATCGGCGGCATGCAGCGCCATGTGCCGAATGCTCTGGTGATGTTCGCGCCCTATGTAAATTCCTATCGCCGCCTGACGCCGGACGCTTCCGCGCCGGTCAACGTTAAATGGGGCTATGACAACCGCACCACGGCCTTCCGCGTGCCGCGCTCCGACCCCAATGCGCGCCGCGTGGAAAACCGCATCCCCTCCTCCGACGCCAATCCCTATCTTGCGCTGGCAGCTTCGCTTGCCTGCGGCCTGATCGGTCTCGTCAACAAGATCGAGGCGGAACAGCCCGCCACCACCAGCGTCAACACCAAGGAAGTGGAGCTGCCGCGCGGCCTGATCGACGCCGTAGAACTGTTCGAAAAGGACGACGAACTGCGCAATCTGATCGGCAGCTCCTTCGTCACGACCTATGCCGCCATCAAGCGCGCCGAGTTCGAAACCTTCATGGAAGTCATCAGCCCGTGGGAACGCGAGTTCCTGTTGCTTAATGTGTAGGTTAGGGGAGTAGGGGAGTAGGGGAGTAGGGGAGTAGGGGAGTAGGGGAGTAGAAAATATGCGGGGGCATAGATATGGCAATCAATTCTTATCGCGATATTCTTGCGTGGCAGCAGGCAATGGAGCTGGTAACGGCAATCTATAAATCGACGGAGATGTGGCCAAAAGAAGAGGTCTATGGGCTGACAAGTCAGGTGCGTCGCGCAGCAGTATCAATTCCGGCGAATATAGCGGAAGGTTACGGGCGGGATACACGTGGCGCCTACCAGAACTTTTTGCGTATCGCGCAAGGTTCGTTGAAAGAAGTGGAAACCCATATACTGATTGCTGAGAGATTGGGATTCATCAAACAAGACACTATCGATCCGATCATGGCGAAGAGTGAGAGTATTGGAAAATTACTTAGGCTTCTCATTCGCAAGCTATCGGACGGCTAACACACTCCCTTATTCCCTTATTCCCTTATTCCCTTACTCCCCTATTCCCCTACTTCCTTAAAGCGCGGAATCGCCGATGCCCCACCAGTCCCCAATCTCCCCCGGCCTTTCGTGGTACGAAGCCAGTGTGCCCGAGCGGCCAGAATATCCGGAACTTGACGGTTCGCGGCAGGCCGATGTTGTTATCATCGGCGGCGGCTATACGGGGCTTTCGGCTGCTTATCATCTGGCGAAACAGGGCGCAGATGTGGTTCTGATCGAGGCCGAACGCTTCGGCGATGGCGCGTCGGGGCGCAATGGCGGCCAGTTCGGCACCGGTCAGCGCACATGGGCAGAAGACCTTGAAGCCGAATATGGCTTCGAGCGCGCCAAGGCCCTGTTCGATGTGGCCGAAGAAGCGAAAGCCTATCTGCTCGCCTTTGCGAGCGAACATCAGATCGACATGGACTATGTCCCCGGACAGATCTCCGTCGTGCACAAGCCGCGCTATCTCAAGCAATATGAGCGCCATGCGGAACTGATGCAGAGCCGCTTCCACTATCCGCATTTGCGTTTTGTCACCCGCGATGAAACCGCCTCTCTGTTAGGGTCGAGCCGCTATCACGGGGGCGTTTATGATGCGGGCACCGGCCACATCCATCCGCTGAAGTTGCTCATCGGCACGGCCAAGGCGGCGAAAGCGGCGGGTGCGCAGCTTTATGAAAACACCAGGGCAACGGGGATAAGCACGTCCAGCGGACGCGTGGAAGTGCCGACCACAAAAGGCACGATTGTTGCGAAACATGCCTTCATCGCGGTCAATGCCTATGGTGGAACGCTGGAACCGACCAGCGCATCGCATGTCATGCCGATCCGCTCCTTCATCGGGGCGACGGTGCCGCTGGGCGACGAAAGCCCAGTGATACCGGGCGGCGAGTCCGTCGACGATTCCCGCTTTGTGGTCCGCTATTTCCGCCGCTCGAAAGATGGGCGACTGTTGTTCGGCGGTCGCGAAGCCTATACGGCGGATAATCCGCGTGAGATCAGCACGCATATCCGCCGCCAGATCGCTGAAATCTATCCCGCACTCGGCAATGTCGAGATCACCCATGCCTGGGGCGGCTCGGTCGGCATAACCATGCCGCGCCAGCCTTTTGTCCGCGAAGTGATGCCCGGCGTCATTTCGGCAGGCGGTTATTCCGGCCATGGTGTGATGCTGGCGAATTTCATGGGCAAGCTTTATGCCGACACCATTTCCGGCAAGCGCGACAAACTGAGACTGTTCGAAGAACTGCGCATTCCCGCCTTCCCCGGCGGGCGCACATTCCGCGCGCCGCTGCTCTTCCTTGCGCTGTCATGGTATGCGCTGATGGATCGGATATGAAATGAAGGCGAGGCGCCATTTGGCGCCTCGCCTTTCTTCGACCTGCATTTTTGCAGACCGCTCCCCTTACACTATTTGCTCCCCGGCCCTCAAAGCCAGACGCTGATAGGTTTCCTCCACCACATCGCGCATCGGCAGAACACCGCTCAGGCACAACAAGGCGCGCATATGTTCGCGTCCGCCCTCATAGCCCATGATCGGCGCGAAGGGCTGCATCACGATGTTCGGCTCGTCGGTATAAAGCTCCTGATATTCGGCGAAGTTCATGAAGCTCTTATAGCTGTCGCCCAGCAGCAGATAGGTCTCCACCGCAGCCCCTTCGGCGAATATCGCTTCATGGCTGTCGAGCAGAATATTGTAGTAGTCGATTGCTTGCTCCATCGGCACACGCGTGATGGAACGCCCGTTGACGAGATCCTTGGCGCGGATCAAAACGCCATCGATGAAAAGCGCATGGTTGGGCGACAGATAAAGATCGCGTCGCGGCGTCATGCGGTCGAGCGCGTGACGTGCAATACGGATCGGCATCACTTCCTCGCCCCATTCCGCACCGCCCTTTCTGTAGCGCTGCCAGCCGATCCATTTCACCGGCACCACCTTGCAATTGGCGGTCACGACAAGATCGCCAACGGCCAGGTTTTCCACGGCAACGGGTCCGCTCATTGTTTCAACCAGCGTGCCTTTCAAAAGGCAGTTGGTGCCACCGCCGCCGTCACCACCGCCATCCTCCCACCATTTCGTCCCCAAGGCGCCGGCTGGCGTTGTGAGAGACGACGCCAAAGCGCCAAGCGCGGCGGCCTTTGCGGCAGCAGCGCCCGCCACTCCTAAAAAATGGCGTCGCGCACGATTGCGTGGTGAATGCCTGTTTTGTTGTTCTGTCGACATAAGTCCCTCCGCTCCGTCTGTCTGTTTCGACGCATCGCCAGCATCAAGCGCCGCGCGCTTTTGCCGGAAATGCAGTTGAACATCGGCCAGAAAACCAGTGCGGAGTTTTGCAAAGCACGATGCGCAGATTGAAAACCCGAAACGCCGCTCGCCATTACGTGGAAATTCGTCGTTTCGAACGCTTTGCCCCAAGACTACGTTTCTGATCTTAGCCGATCATGCCCCGCTGAATATTCCGGCAAAACGGACGAAACCCTCCATAAACAGGCGTAAAACCTACCTCCAAAGGTGCAGGTTTTTTGGCATTTTCCCGTCCGTCTCAAAGCAGTGCGAACTGATCGAGATTAATTCCCATCATTTGAAACATCCGATTCCACTTCTTGTCGAACCGTCAAAAATAGTATACCCCCCTATTTTATAGGAGGCGGCGATATGGGCACGCATCATCCGTATGAACGTCAGCTGGAAGCGCGGCACGACCATGTGTTTCTGGGTGACAACCACCAGCGCAACGAGCGGCGCACGTGGATGGTAATCGCCATTACCGCCGCAATGATGGTGATCGAGATCGTTGCCGGGAACCTTTATGGTTCCATGGCGCTGGTTGCCGATGGCTGGCACATGTCCACCCATGCAGCAGCGATGCTCATCGCAGCACTCGCCTATCTCTATGCCCGCAAGCACGCCAACAATCCGCGCTTTACCTTCGGCACCGGCAAGCTCGGCGATCTGGCGGGCTTTGCCAGCGCCATCGTTCTAGCACTGATTGCGCTGCTGATCGGCTGGGAAAGTTTCCAGCGTTTCAGCGCCCCGGTCGCCATCAACTTCCATGAAGCCATTCTGATTGCCTGCCTCGGCCTCGCGGTCAATCTCGTCTGCGCCTGGCTGTTGAAAGACGATCACGCGCATCACCACCACGGACATGACCACGCCCATCACCACGAAAGCGGTCACGACCAGAACTTGCGCGCTGCCTATATCCATGTGCTGGCGGATGCATTGACTTCGGTGCTGGCGATTGCCGCCCTTCTTCTCGGCAGTCTTTACGGCTGGCTCTGGCTCGATCCGGCCATTGGCATTGTCGGTGCCTTGGTGATTGCGCGCTGGTCCTGGGGCCTCATTCGCGATGCGGGCGCGACGCTTCTCGATTACATCCCTGAAGGCGAGGACCTCCCCGAAGAGATCAGTGAAATCATTGAGAAGGAAGGCGGCGAAATCGCCGATCTACATGTCTGGCAGCTTGGGCCGGGCCATCACGGTGCCATCGTGTCGATTGTCACGGCCACGCCAAAGGCGCCGTCCTATTACCGCAAGAAGCTTGCAGCGATACACGATTTGTCGCATGTGACGGTGGAGGTGGAAGTCCGCCCCGCCTGACATATCGCAAAATCAGGAGTCCCCATGACCCATACCATCCGCGAAAAGCAGAAGCTTATCAACCGCGTGCGCCGCATTCGCGGGCAGCTTGAAGGTGTGGAGCGGATGCTTGAGGAGGAAAAGGGCTGCTCTGAAGTCATGCAGGTGATTGCCGGAGTGCGCGGCGCGGTGAACGGGCTGATGGCCGAGGTGATCGAGGATCATATTCTCATGCATGTCGCCGATGGTGATCTGCCGCAGAAAGAGCGCGACGAAGGCGCTGGCGAACTTGTGGACGTCGTTCGCGCCTATCTCAAATAATGTGAGCACAGCGCTCATATTTCATCAACCCGTGCTATCAGACACATAATCCTTCGACAGGTTCGGATTTTCTGCATGGCGACAGGTTCAGCTTCCACCGACAAGACGCACGCAATCCCCTCAACCGTGTGGGTTCTGGGCGTTGTCAGCCTGTTGATGGATATTTCATCCGAAATGGTGCAGACGCTGCTGCCGCTTTATCTGGTGGCGGGATTGGGCGCATCCGCGATGATGGTGAACACCGCCGTCTGGATCGTCATCGCCGTCGCGTCGGTCCCGACGCTGGCCCGGTTCAGCGAAGCATTTCTGCTGCTCAAGGCGCAAGAAGCCGGTTTCGCCGCCGCCTGGGTGCCAATCACCATGGTCGTCATGCATGCCGTCTATGGGCTGACCGCCTATCCCGTCGGCAGCCTGTCGGACCGGATGGGCCGCAAGGGCCTGCTCGCCGCAAGCCTCGGCTTTCTCGTTGCCGCCGATCTGGTGATCGCTCATTCAACGACGATCTATCCGTTTCTGGCGGGTATTGTCCTGTGGGGCCTGCATATGGGCTTTTCACAAGGCATTCTGGCGACGCTTATCGCCGATACCGCACCCCCGCATCTCAAAGGCACCGCCTTCGGCATCTTCAATGTGATCACCGGCTTTGTCATGCTGGCGGGCAATGTCGGCGCTGGCTGGCTATGGGAAGCCTATGGCTCGTCGTCAACCTTCCTCGCCGGAGCGACTCTTTCGGCCATAGCGCTTGTGAGCCTGCTCGCGCTTCCCGGAACGCCTAAAGCGGCATCGCCGAAGTCTGCTTGACCGTCTGGCTCGGAACGTCGGTCTTCAGGTTCTGCACGCCTTTGATGCGGCTTAGATATTCCGACTGGAAACGCCGATATTCCTCGATATCCGCCGCGACCACGCGGATCATCGCATCGTAATCGCCCAGCATGAAATAACATTCCAGCACTTGCGGCAGCTTCAATATTTCGCGCGCAAACTCCTGAAGCGTTTCCTCATCCTGCCTGTCCAGCCGGATGCGAGTGAAGAAGGTCAGCCCCTTGCCGATCTTGGCCGGATTAAGCACCGCAACATAGCGGTCGATCACGCCCGCCTCTTCCAGAAGCTTCACCCGCCGCAGACACGGCGACGGCGACAGTCCGACCTCGCGCGCCAGATCATTATTGGCGATGCGCCCGTCGCGTTGCAGCACACGCAATATCCGCTTGTCGATCTCATCCAGCTTCATGGGCCACCGATTTCATTTACACCCAAACTATTGGCATTTTCTGCCAAATATTGATGCCATATACTAGCTCCTACAAGGTAATCGCTCAAGATATTGATTAAATTATCGAGTACTTCCAGATCAGCGCACCGCATGCGCGAATTTCCGGCAAAGGTTATGAAGCGGCCAGTTTGCCGCGCAAAGCAAGAAAGAGATCAAGTGGTTCCAGCAGCTGTGTCTGGACTGGAAACCACCCGGATAAGGGGCAGCCGCGAGGCCAGCCAACGGGATTTTTATGGATACTCCACCGTTCTATGCATCTCAAGAAAGCACATTTAGCAGCCATCAAATTAGAAGGTCAGAATTCCGCCGCGGAGCCATTGCCGTGCTTCCGGTTCTGCTGGGTGCTTTTCCCTATGCCATGGTTATGGGCGCGCAGGCTGTACACAAAGGCCTCAGCCTGTTGTCCGTCATGTTGATGGCCGGCATGAACTTCGCGGGCGGTTCGGAGTTTTCGGCAATCCGGCTCTGGACGTCGCCACCGCATGTCCTGCTCATCGCGGCGATTACCTTTCTGGTCAACAGCCGCCATCTGCTGATGGGTGCCGCCCTTGCGCCCTTCATCAGCCATTTGCCGAAGCGCACGGCCTTCATCAGCCTGTTCCTGATGTGCGATGAAAGCTGGGCGCTTGGTCTAGCCGATGCGAAGCACCGCCAGTCTAAGGACGTCAACCCGGCGCTGAGCCTGAAATTTTATATGGGCGTTGCCATCCCATTCTACGTGGCATGGCTGTCCGCCGCCACGTTGGGCGCTGTCCTCGGACCGATGGTGGGGGATCTCCGCCCCTATGGCTTCGACATGGCGTTTCCAGCGGTCTTTCTGGTGCTGCTCGCAGGCATGTGGAAAGGCTTTAAAGCAGCGCGTCCGTGGTTCGTCAGCCTCGCCGTCGCCGCAGTCACCTACCTCACCATTCCAGGCGCATGGTATGTCGCCGCTGGCGCAGTTTCCGGCCTCGTTGCAGCCTATCTTCTGGCAGGTGCAGAATGATTGACCCCTTAGTCCTGCTCACCATCATCGCGATGGCCAGCGTCACCTATCTGACCCGCATCGGCGGCTATGTACTGCTGCGTAATCGCACACTCAGCAAACGGACGATGGCGGTGATGGAAGCCGCGCCCGGCTGTGTACTGATTTCAGTCATCGCACCGGATTTCGTCTCCGACAGGCCCGCCGATCTTCTGGCGCTGGCGATTACCGTTCTCGCCGCCACGCGCTTTTCCATGCTGCCGACCGTGCTGATCGGCATCGGCACTGCCGGTCTTTGCCGCCACTTTATCGGATAGCTTCTATATCGCCCCGCGCTTCATTGGCCACGAATTCCATTTATGCCGATATTGTTGGCATTCACTGCCAAATATTGCTGCAATCGGCCAATCTTTGCAATCCGATTGCTCAAGACATTGGCTATATTGCCGTTCGCTCTCAAGCAAAGATGCTGGGGTAATAGACAAGGGGCAGCCGCGAGGCCAGCCAACGGCGGTTTTATGGATATTTCACAGGCCTATGTGCCACAGCAAAGCAAACCGGCGTCGGAATTCCGTCGGGGTGCCACCGCCGGACTACCGGTTTTGCTAGGCATTATTCCCTATGCTCTGGTGCTGGGCGCGCAGGCTGCACAAAAGGGCCTAAGCGTCCTCGAAGTGCCGTTGATGACGGGCCTGAATTTCGCGGGCGGCTCCGAATTTGCCGCGATCCAGCTCTGGACCTCGCCGCCGCATGTTTTGCTCATTGCCGCGATCACGCTTCTGGTCAACAGCCGCCATCTTTTGATGGGCGCCGCCCTTGCGCCTTTCATCCGCCATCTGCCAAAGCGCAAGGCTTTCGCCAGCCTGTTTCTGATGTGCGATGAAAGCTGGGCGCTCGGCCTCGCCGATGCGAAGCGCCGTCAGGCGAAGGGCGTCAATCCGGCGCTGAGCCTCAAATTCTATGCCGGTGTCGCCATCCCGTTCTACATTGCATGGGTGCTTTTCACCACGCTCGGCGCCGCCTTTGGCCCGATGATGGGCGACTTGCGGCCCTATGGTTTCGACATGGCGTTTCCGGCGGTGTTTCTGGTGCTGCTGGCAGGCATGTGGAAGGGCATCGCCGCAGCGCGCCCGTGGCTGGTCAGCCTTGTCGTCGCCGCCGTTACCTATCTCACCATTCCCGGCGCTTGGTATGTCGCCGCCGGTGCACTCTCCGGCCTCGTTGCCGCCTATCTTCTGGCAGGTGAAGAATGATCGATCCGTTAGCCGTTCTCACCATCGTTTTGATGGCCAGCGTCACTTATCTGACCCGCATCGGCGGATATGTACTGCTGCGCAATCGCACACTCAGCAAACGCGCGACCGCCGTTATGGAAGCCGCGCCCGGTTGTGTGCTGATATCGGTGATCGCACCGGATTTCGTCTCCGACAAGCCCGCCGATCTTCTGGCTCTGGCGATCACCATTTTCGCCGCCACGCGCTTTTCCATGCTGCCGACCGTGATCATCGGCATCGGTGCTGCCGGTCTCTGCCGCTACCTGATCGGATAGCGGCAGCACAGGTCAGTGCAGGTGCTGCAACTTGTCGGGATTGCGGACGACATAGATCGCCGCAATCTTTCCGTCTTCGATATCGAGCGCCGTGGTCTGGATCTGACCATCCGATTCCAGCGAGATGAAGCCCGGCAGACCATTGATGAAGGTGGTGCGCACCAGCGTTGAACCATTGGCCCTGAAATAGCCGGCAAGCTTCTCGTGAATTTCCATAACATCGGTAAAGCCGAAAATCGGCTTCGGGAAGGCCGGGCGTTTTCCGCCGCCATCCGCATGCATATGCACGTCGGCGGCCAACATGGTGCCCAGCGCATTCATGTCGCCGCTACGCGATGCCGTGAAGAAAGCCTGCGCCAGCTCAATCCCGCGCGCTCTATCGACCTGAAAACGCGGTCGTTCTTCGCGAACATGCTTGCGCGCACGGGTCGCGAGTTGTCGGCAGGCCGCCGCATCGCGCTGAATTGTTTTCGCTATTTCGTCGAAGTCGAGACCGAAGACATCGTGCAGCAGAAAGGCCGCGCGTTCCAGCGGTGAAAGACGCTCCAGCGCCAGCATCAACGGCAGGGTCACATCGTCGTCTTCCTCTTCCTCCTCGACCACCGGATCTGGAATCCACGGGCCGAAATAAGTTTCGCGCTGTCGCTGGCCGGATTTAAGCCGGTCGAGACAAAGCCGCGTCACCGTGCGCCGCAGGAAAGCTTCCGGCTCGCGCACCGCGCTGCGGTCGGCGTTCATCCAGCGGATGAACGCCTCCTGCACCATATCTTCCGCATCGGCGACGGAGCCGAGCATGCGATAGGCGACACGGATCAGTTTCGAACGCAGCGGATCGAAAATCTCCGCTGCATCGTCATGCGCCGCCCCCCCTGCCATCAGGCGACCGCCTCAGCAGTCTTTTGGGCCGGAGCCTTTGCCGCTGCTGGTTCAAACCAGAGGCCGAAGCCAACGGCCATGCGGTTCCAGCCGTTGATAATATTGATCATCAGCGTGAGATTCACCTGTTCCTCCTCCGTAAACTGCGCCTGCAGGGCCTTGCGCGCTTCGACAAGATCATGCCCCTGCGAGAGACGCGTCAGCGCATCCACCCAGCCAAGAGCCGCCCGTTCCCGCTCAGAATAGCATGGCGCTTCCTGCCAGGCCGAGAGCAAATAAATGCGCTGTTCGGTTTCGCCCAGCGCGCGGGCTTCAATCGTGTGCATGTTGATGCAGTTTGCACAGGCATTGATCTGCGACGAGCGGATTTTGACCAATTCGATCAGGCTCCCTTCCAGACTGGCAGCGACGGCTTGCGAGGTGGTCATCCAGGATTTCATCAGGGCAGGAGCAGCATTGAATGGGTTCAGCGTGGCAGTCATGGTCTCGTTCCTTTCGGGTTTGATTTGATGGTTCGAAAGACATGACGAGCGAGCATCGCTGAATGTGACATTTGGGCAAAAAAATCTTTGCCGATAGGCGTTATTTTCCAATTTCTCCCATGATCCATGCCCGAAAAGCCCGGATTTTCGGCACGTTACGGCGGGATTCGGGATAGACCAACCAATAGGAACGGCCATCATCGCAGAGGAGGTCGAAAGGCTGGATCAACAGACCCGCCGCAACTTCCGCCGTGTGAAAGGCAGGGGTGAGGATACCCATACCGAGGCCCGCCGTGGCCGCCCGCCCTTCCAGATGCTGCGCGCCCAGCCGGTTCTGCGTGTTGCCCCGCAGTTGCGGATCAGGAACACCAGCGGCTTCGAACCACAGCCGCCACCAAGGATCGCTGGCATCGATGGCGGGCAGGCGCAACAGGTCGGCTGGCTCGCGCACCCCGCCAATGCTTGCCGCAAGTTTCGGGCTCAGCATGGGCGTGAACTGCGCCTTGATCAGCTCATGACTGACCAGCCCCGGCCAGTGGCCGGTGCCGGTACGGATGGCGAGATCGACCTCGCTCTGGGTGAAATCGATCAGCTGGTCATTGGTATCGAGCCGCACCGCCAGAAGCGGGTGCTCCATCTGGAACGAACCAAGGCGCTGAACCAGCCAGTTGGCGGCGAAAGTGGCGACCGAGCTGATCGTGAGCACGCCTTCCGCATCCTCCCGCAACGTGGCGAAAGCCGTGCGCATCGTTTCAAAAGCCTCTGTAATGGACGGCGCCAGTCGCTCACCAAGCTCGGTCAGTTTCACTTGTCGCGGCATGCGCAGAAACAAGGGCGCGCCGACCCGCTCCTCCAGCATCTTGATCTGATAGCTGACGGCGGCCTGCGTCATGCCAAGCTCTTCCGCAGCCTTGGTAAAGCTTGCGTGGCGGGACGCGGATTCAAAGACGCGAATAGCGGATAAAGGGGGTAGCGACGACACCATGATACATAAGCCCTCCTTATGCAGGGTAATCGACGTTCAATTGGAAAACAACAGCTTTTCCGGCCATATCTATAGGCAGAATTTAACTGAACTGTCTCCCACAGTTCACAAAAGCAAAGCCGGAACCATGCAAAATATCGAGATCAATGCACCAGACCATGCAGGGGCTTGCGCTGCGTCTGGCCCTGCCGGTAAAGCCGCCACAGGCTGGTATCGTCTTTTCACCCGCCTGTTTCAGCGCAAGCCAGCGCCCTATGTCGTCAGCGAACACTCGCCCGACTATCTGCTGCGCGACCTTGGCCTCATGGAAGGGCGCACCTCCCGCCTCCCGCGCGGCGGACACAGACTGCCGGATTGGCGCTAACTCAAGCGCTGATAACGGCAAATCCCCGCGCCTTCAGGCCGCGACGATCCTCGTGCAAACTGCTGACGAGACGGTCGCGGCTGCCGCCCAGATGCGCGCTCAACAGCTTCGCCGCCTCGTCGGCGTCGCCTTCGCGCACCGCATCAAGGATCGCGTGATGCTCACGCCATGCGCGGGCAAGGGCCGCTTCGTCGCGCACTTCCAGCCAGCGCGCTCGTGACAGGCGCTGCATCGCATCACGCACGCCACGGCTCAAAAACTCATTACCCGACAGTCGCGCCAGTTCGATGTGGAAATCCATGCCGACCCGATGCCATTCCTCCCGCGAGGTTTCGGCGTCGCAACTGTCCAGCATCGCGCCAATCGGCTCGACGCCGCTGCGGCCATCAAGCGCCGCAGTCAAACGAATGGCCGCCACTTCCAGCGCCTCGCGATAGACGCCAATCTGCTCGATTTCAGCAAGATTGATCGGCGAAACCGTCCAGCCGCGCCCTTCCCGACAGACCAGCCCTTCGGCTTCCAACCGCAACAGCGCGGCGCGGATCGGCGTGCGCGAGGCGGCGAACTGCGTCTCCACCCAGCGCTCGGTCAGGCGTTCGCCCGGCCCAAGCTCAAGCCCCAGGATCATGTCGCGGAGTTGCTCTTCCACTTGCCTCATCTGTGACATTGCCGACCGGTCTCCTGGAGCGGTTCCAGTTAAAACGGAATCGTGGAACCGCTCTAACCAATTGTTTTACGCATAATCCCACGCAAAATCGCTACGCACTTTTGCTGGAAATGCTCTCGTTCACCACACCGTGAATGCTTGTTCCTGACTGGAGTTGACAAGACGAAGCAACAGGCGCATGCATGTATTCCGTTTTGGTATCCCAAAATGGAATACAATACAATCCCATTCAAGCATCCGCATTCATTCGCAGGACAGGACATGAGTACGACCCAAGCTGCCGCCAGGGACGCCGCCGCTTTAGACGGCACCACTGGCCCTTTGGCTGGCCCGAAACAGGCTGAGGAAAACCACGAGCGCTACTGGAAACAGAACCTCCTCATTTGCCTCATCGGTTCGTTCACCACGCTTGTGGCCATGTCGCTTCTGCTTCCGTTCCTGCCGCTTTATGTGGAGCAGCTTGGCGTGTCCGACCATGCGGCCATCGTGCAATGGTCCGGCATCGCCTATGGCGCAACCTTTCTCGCCGCCGCCTTCGTCGCGCCGCTCTGGGGCAAGCTTGGCGACCGCTATGGTCGCAAGCTGATGCTGATCCGCGCCAGTCTCGGCATGGCCATCGCCATGTCGCTGATCGGCATGGTAACGAGCGTCTGGCAGCTGGTCGCGCTACGCCTGTTCGTCGGCATTGCGGGCGGTTATTCCTCCGGCTCAATGATCCTCGTCGCGACGCAGACCCCGAAAGACAAGACCGGCTGGGCGCTGGGCGCGCTTTCGGCGGGCATCATGGCGGGCAATCTGGCCGGGCCGCTGCTCGGCGGCGCTTTGCCGCCGTTGATCGGCATTCGCGCCACTTTCTGGCTGGCGGGCGGTGTGATCTTCCTGACTTTCCTCGCCACAACTTTCCTGATCCGCGAAGAGCGCAAGCCGCCGAAACCGACCAAGGAACAGAAGGCGGAATCCATCTGGGCAGCGATCCCCGACAAAAAGCCTGTCCTGGCCATGCTGGTGACGGGCATGCTGCTGCTGTTCGCCAATATGTCGATCGAACCGATCATCACTGTCTATGTCATACAACTGATGGACGACCAGACCAAGGTTACGCTGATTTCCGGCGTCGTGATGGCGGCGGCAGCCTTGGGCAGCATCCTGTCCTCATCGCGCCTCGGACGACTGGCCGACCGCATCGGGCACAGATATGTCATCATCGGTGCGCTGGCGATTTCCGCATTGTTGCTGATCCCGCAGGCATTCGTCACACAAGCCTGGCAACTGATCGGCTTGCGCTTTCTGATGGGCCTGGCGCTGGGCGGCCTCCTGCCCTGCATCACCAGCGTCATCCGGCACAATGTGCCGGACCGGGTTGCTGGCGGCATACTCGGCTATTCGGTCTCGGCGCAATATGTCGGACAGGTCGCAGGCCCGGTGGCGGGCGGCTTTGTCGGCGGCCATTTCGGGATGCGCGCCGTTTTTCTCGGCACCTGCCTGATGATGGCTTTCGGCGCGTTTTATAACTGGATCGTGCTGCGCCGCGCTTCACAGAACTGACGATGGAAACGGCAGCTAAATAGAATAGCCGCCGTCGACACTCAGCGCCGTCCCCGTGACCATCGCGGCGGAGTCGGATGCGAGCCAAAGGGCAGCTTCGGCAACATCTTCCGGCGTCGAAAAGCGATCGAGCGGGATGGTTGCTTTCAAGGCTTCACGCGCTTGCGGCGTATCGTCTTCCAGAAACAGCTTCAGCGCTTCACTGTCGCTTTCCGCCGGGCAGATGCAATTGACGCGAATATTCTTGTTGGCCAGTTCCAGCGCCATCGCCTTGGTGGCGCTGATGATCCAGCCCTTGGACGCGCTATACCAGACCAGCCCCTTGCGCGGGCGCAGCGCGGTCGCCGAAGCAGTGTTGATGATGACGCCGCCGCCCTGATGCTCCATGATCGGCACGACGATCTGCGTCGAATAATAAAGCGCCTTCATGTTGACGGCATGGATGAGATCGAAATTGTGCTCATCCACCTCGGTCAATGGCATGTTGCGATGCGTGAAACCGGCATTGTTGACCATGATGTCGATGCGCCCGAAGGCCTCGAAGGCCGCACGCGCCACGCGCTCCACATCGTCCTTGCGCGACACATCCGCCTGAACGGACAGCGCATTCTTGCCGATATGCGCCAGCTCGTCTTCCACGCGCTTCACATTCACGTCAGCCAGCACGACTTTCGCGCCTTCGGCTGCAAATCGGTGCGCCATGCCTGAACCGAAACCCGATCCGGCACCGGTGATGATTGCGACCTTATCCTGCAGCGTCTTCATGTCATTCTCCTTTGACAAAGCCGTTTCAGACTTTGTGTGCAAATCACTTGAAACACGATTGTTGTTCAAATCTATGCCCGGGCCAAGGGGATAATGTCTACAGCATCACCACAGCCAGAAGCGGTTTCAAATTGAAATCTGTTTATCTAAAACATCAATTTAATAAATCTATTTAACACTAAGTAGCCCCCGATATTCCGCAGTATCTGAAAGCCAACTTTATGATATTATTACATTGCCAATCATAGGGATATTTAAAATGAAACGTATTTTATTATTTATAACGTTTCTAGCGACGCCTGCCTTTGCTGACAGACCGTCGCTCCTGTTATGCCCCACTCAGCGTGAGCTCGTTTCAACATGCACGGACGTTGCAGAGAGTAGGTGCTCTACAGTACAGGATAAAGAAATACAATACAAATGTGAAATGAAAATATATTTAGAATGCTTTGAACGATGTTTCAAACGAAAATAGAAATGTTAGATTATTAAATTTACAGATATTACTTGGAATATGAAGAAGAGAGAAATCTCCGATTCGTATTTACCCATCCGAAATTTGTAATACGTAACAGGCAATACATTGCCATAGCCAAAGCTCTACCAGATCGCGCTCTCCAGCCTTTGAAGATGGCGCTGCTATCTGTCGATTATCGCGTCTTTGGCATTCAAGCAGCCCCTCCTCCTGCACCCATCACGTTATTGAGATCGCCACCCCGCTTATCTTTTATCGATATCGGGCAACACAGCCATTGAATTTAAATCGATTAAATTATAAACAGGGTCCGCGCATATGGCACCCCTGTCATAGTAAGCTGTGATCGTTTGGTGGATTCGAGGTTTCGGTCATCTGAATGACCTCCGCGTTCAGTGATATAGAACCTGAAAACCCGACGAGAGTTTATTAAGTCTGTGGTGTCCTTTCGCTTCTGGAATTCGTCACGTAGGCTGCATCCCAAGCCATATGAATTTTAGAATCGAAGCATCAGACTGATTTGCGCGAACGAAAGAAGAGAGCGACAGATGACCAGCCAGACTATTCCGGTAGAGCCTTTCGACTGCATCGTTTTTGGCGGCTCGGGCGACCTAGCCGAACGCAAACTGATCCCGGCATTGTATCAGCGGCAGCGTGCAGGCCAGCTCTCCGACCCGACGCGCATTATCGGCGCTTCGCGCAGCCCCATGACCGATGAGGAATATCGGAAGTTTGCGCGCGATGCCATTCATGAGCACGTCAAGCCTGCCGAAATCGATGAAAAGCAGATCGAAGAATTTCTGACCCGTCTCAGCTATGTCGCTGTCGACGCCAAGTCCGAAGAGGGCTGGGATGCCCTCAAGACCCTGATCGGCAAAAAGCCGGAAAAGATTCGCGCCTTTTATCTGGCGGTCAGCCCGACCCTGTTCGGCGATATCGCCACGCGCCTGAAGAGCCATGGCCTCATCACCCGCGACACCCGCATCATCGTTGAAAAGCCGATTGGCCGCGATCTGGATTCGGCAATGGCGCTCAACGACACGCTGGGCAGCGTGTTCCGTGAAGACCAGATTTTCCGTATCGACCACTATCTGGGCAAGGAAACGGTGCAGAACCTGATGGCGCTGCGCTTTGCCAATGCGCTTTATGAACCGCTTTGGAACTCAGCCCATATCGACCATGTGCAGATCACCGTTGCCGAAGCCGTCGGCCTTGAAGGTCGCGCCGGTTATTACAACACGGCCGGCGCACTGCGCGACATGGTGCAGAACCATATTCTCCAGCTGCTCTGCCTTGTGGCCATGGAACCGCCTTCGTCGATTGAAGCGGACGCGGTGCATGACGAAAAGGTCAAGGTGCTGCGCTCGCTCAAGCCCATCACCAATGCCAATGTCGAGGATGTGACCGTGCGTGGCCAGTATCGCGCGGGCGCTTCGGCGGGCGGAGCGGTACGCGGATATCTCGAAGACCTCGAAAGCGACACCAGCAACACGGAAACCTTCGTGGCGTTGAAGGCCGAAATTGCCAACTGGCGTTGGGCGGGCGTGCCGTTCTATCTGCGCACAGGCAAGCGTCTGGCGACCCGCGTTTCGGAAATCGTCGTGACCTTCAAGCCAATTCCGCATTCGATCTTCGGTGAAAGTGCTGGCAAGGTCATTGCCAATCAGCTCGTCATCCGCCTGCAGCCCGATGAAGGCGTCAAGCAGTGGCTGATGATCAAGGATCCGGGCCCGGGCGGCATGCGCCTGCGTCACGTTCCGCTCGATATGAGCTTTGCCGAATCCTTCAACGAGCGCAATCCGGACGCCTATGAACGGCTGATCATGGATGTGGTTCGCGGCAATCAGACCCTGTTCATGCGTCGCGACGAAGTCGAGGCCGCATGGCGCTGGGTCGATCCGATCCTTCAGGGATGGGAGTTGAACAGTCAGCCGGTCCAGGGTTACACCGCAGGAACGTGGGGGCCATCGTCGTCCATCGCATTGATCGAACGCGACGGTCGCACCTGGCACGAAACGTTATAAAGGACCCTGAAAGGAACAGCATGACCATCGAACGGCACGATTTCACCAGCGGAACGGAACTGGCGCAAGCGCTCTCGGAGGCAATTGCAATCAAGCTGGCTGCCGCAATCGCTGAGCGGGGACAGGCGACGCTCGCCGTCTCCGGCGGCACCACGCCGCTGAGGCTGTTCGAAGTGCTGTCGCGCAAGATGATCGACTGGAACCTCGTCACGATCACCCTCGTTGACGAGCGTTTCGTGGCCACAGACAGCGATCGTTCCAACGAAAAGCTGGTCCGCGACCATCTTTTGCGCGATCATGCGGGCGTGGCCAAATTCGTCGGCCTCTATAATCCGGCGGCGACGGCCGAAACGGCGGCGCTGGCCGCGGCCAGCCGCATCGACGCATTGCGCCGTCCCTTTGACGTGGTGGTGCTTGGCATGGGTAATGACGGTCATACCGCTTCATTCTTCCCCAATGCCGACCGGCTCGATCAGGCGATCGACCCGGCAACGCGGGCGCTCGTTCTGCCAATCCATGCCGAAGGTGCTGGTGAAAAGCGCCTGACGCTGACCCTGCCACTGGTTGCAGAGGCCGACATGCTGGTGCTGCACATCGAAGGCGCGGCCAAGCAGGCGACGCTGGAAAAGGCGCTGTCCGGCGACGACGAACATGAAATGCCGGTACGGGCGGTTTTCCACCATGCCCGCACCCCCATCCAGCTTTACTGGACCAGTTAATTCTATTCAGGCCAGATTGGCACAGGTGATACCCATGCCCATGCAATCCGCTCACAAACGCATTCAGGAAATCACCGCGCGCATTCGCGAACGCTCCAAACCGACCCGCGAGGCCTATATTGGCCGCGTGCGCGAGGCGGCGTTGAAAAAACCGAACCGAACGGTTCTGGCCTGCGCCAATCTGGCTCATGGTTTTGCGGCCTGCGGGCCGCATGACAAGGCGGCGTTGACTGGCGACGAAGTGCTCAATCTGGGTATCATCACCGCCTATAACGACATGCTCTCGGCGCATCAGCCGTTCGAAACCTTCCCGCAGCTGATCAAGCAGGCGGCCCGCGATGCGGGCGGCGTGGCGCAGGTGGCGGGCGGCGTACCTGCCATGTGCGATGGTGTCACCCAAGGTTTCGCGGGGATGGAACTGTCGCTTTTCTCGCGTGAAGTCATTGCCATGGCAGCAGCTGTCGGCCTGTCGCACGACATGTTCGATGCCGCCGTTTATCTTGGCGTCTGCGACAAGATCGTGCCGGGCCTCATCATTGGCGCGCTGACTTTCGGGCACCTGCCTGCGGTCTTCGTTCCTGCCGGTCCAATGACCAGCGGCCTGCCGAATGACGAGAAGGCCAAGACCCGCCAGCTTTATGCCGAAGGCAAGGTCGGGCGCGCGGAACTGCTGGAATCGGAATCGAAGTCCTATCACGGTCCCGGCACCTGCACCTTCTACGGCACGGCTAATTCCAACCAGATGCTGATGGAAATCATGGGCCTGCATCTGCCGGGCGCATCCTTCATCAATCCGGGCACGCCGCTGCGCGACGCGCTGACACGTGAAGCCGCCAGGCGCGCGCTCGCCATCACCGCCTGCGGCAATGAATATACGCCTGTCGGCGAAATGCTGGACGAACGTTCTTTCGTCAATGGCATCATTGGCCTCAATGCCACCGGCGGTTCGACCAACCATACGATCCATCTGATCGCGATGGCGGCGGCGGCGGGCATCAAGCTGACCTGGCACGATATTTCCGAGATTTCGGACGTGGTGCCGCTGCTCGCCCGCGTCTATCCGAACGGTCTTGCCGATGTGAACCATTTCCATGCCGCAGGCGGCATGGGCTTCCTCATCCGCGAGCTTCTGGACGGCGGCATCCTTCATGAAGATGTGCGCACCGTTTGGGGCGAGGGTTTGCGTCCTTACGCCATTGAGCCGAAGCTCGGTGCCGATGGCACGGTTCTGCGCGAACCCGTCCCCGAAAAGAGCGGCGACGACAAGGTACTGGCGAAAATCCATGCGCCTTTCCAGCCGAGCGGCGGTATCAAGGTTCTGACCGGCAATATCGGCAATGCCATCATCAAGGTTTCCGCCGTGAAGCCGGAACGCCATGTGATCGAAGCGCCCGCCAAGGTCTTCAACGATCAGGCCGAATTGCAGGCTGCCTTCAAGGCGGGCGACCTGACCGGCGATTTCATTGCGGTGGTTCGCTATCAGGGACCGAAGGCCAATGGCATGCCGGAACTGCACAAGCTGATGACCGTTCTCGGCATCTTGCAGGATCGCGGCCAGCGCGTGGCGCTTGTCACCGATGGTCGCTTGTCGGGTGCATCGGGCAAGGTGCCGTCCGCAATCCACGTCACGCCGGAAGCACTCGATGGCGGCGCTATCGGCAAAATCCGCAACGGCGATGTTGTCCGCCTGGATGCCGTCAATGGTACGCTGGAAGTTTTGATCAATCACGCGACATTCGACGCCCGGCTGGAAGAACGCCCCGACCTTTCCGCCAACGAACATGGCATGGGGCGTGAATTGTTCCGCGCCTTCCGGCAGATTGCCGGGCGGGCCGATGAAGGCGCTTCGGTGTTCTGAAGCAATTAAGGCAAAGCGGGTTTTGCACCGCTTTGCCTTTCAAATCGCATCAAATTGCGGGAACGAGGCGCGAAAACGCCTCTCAATTATGTCAAAAAACGGGCTTTTTTACGCCAGCACTGCGGCAGGCCGCCGTCAGCGTGTTGGCCATCAGCATGGCGATGGTCATTGGGCCGACGCCGCCCGGAACCGGCGTGATTGCGCCTGCAACTTTTTCTGCATCCGTAAAATCGACATCGCCGACAAGACGGGTTTTGCCCTCGCCTCTTTCCGGTGCCGGGATGCGGTTGATACCGACATCGATCACCGTCGCGCCGGGCTTGACCCAATCGCCCTTGACCATCTGCGGACGGCCAACGGCTGCAACCAGAATATCCGCCGTGCGTGCAATCGCCGGCAGGTCCTTGGTGCGGCTATGAGCAACCGTGACCGTTGCATTGGCGGCGAGCAGCAGATTGAACATCGGCTTGCCGACAATATTGGAGCGACCGATCACCACGGCATTGAGGCCGGAAAGATCGCGTCCGTGAACGCGCTCGATCATGATCATCGCCCCGGCTGGTGTGCAGGGCACGAACGCCGTATCGACCTCGCCAGTGCCGAGCTTGCCGACATTGATGAAGTGGAAGCCATCCACGTCCTTGTCAGGCGAAATGGTCTGGATGACGCGGCCTGAATCAATGTGTTTCGGCAGCGGCAGCTGCACCAGAATGCCGTGAATCGCCGGATCGTTATTGAGGCTTTCGATCAGGTCGAGAAGCTCCTGCTCAGAGGCGGTGTCCGGCAGATCGTGCTGGATGGAATGGAAGCCGCATTCCTTGGCCTTGCGGCCCTTGGAGGCGACATAGACCTGGCTCGCCGGGTCTTCACCCACGATCACCACGGCAATACCGGGAACCACGCCGGTCGCTGCAACGAGCTTTTCGGTTTCGGTCTTCACCGTGGAAACCACATCCTCGGCGAGCTTCTTGCCATCGATCAACTGGGCCATAGCGAGCGCTTCTTTCTTTTCGAAATATCGGCTTTGCGAAATAACGGAGCGGAATGTCTGGGAGATACATCACATCCGTCGGGCATACATGCCAATAAGCGTCATGACGCCCGATGACAATTACCGAATACGCGACAAAGGCGAAAATCAGGGCAGGATTTCAGAAGTTTCAGAACCGGACGCCACGGTTTGCGCGCACGTCGTCGATGGTGCGCTGCAATTCATCCGCTTCTGCGGCTGTATGGGCGCGATTGTTTTCGACTTCCCAGCGCTCGTTCGCTTCTCGAATGACGGCGGCAAGCCGCGTTTCGCCATAGGTCTCAAGCACGTCGTCGACTTCCGGCTCCTCCCGCCCCCGCTTTTCTGCAACGGGCGCGTGCTTGTTTCCGAACAGGCACGAAAACAGACCAAGCCAGAGGCCGCCGAGCAGTCCGGCCAGAACCGAAGTCTGCAAGGACACGCCGCGCCAGCCGTATGAATCCTTGGCGGGCGGAACAAGGCGCACCGCGGCACCCGTCGCCGACAGGGTGCTCATGTCGCCTTGCGCCGCGCGCATTTGCGCATCTTCATAAAGCGCCTGCCGCGCCGCCAGATCGCGCTGCATCGCTTGCAGACGATTGCGGTCTTCATCGCTAGCTGGAGGCGCATTCAGCCCGGTCATGGCCGATGCCGCCTTCTGCTCGTTTTCAACGGCTTTGCGCAAATCTGCCTGAATCAGACTGCGCTGATTGGCGATTTCCGTATCGATTTCAGTGGCAAGGCTTTTGGCCGCTTCGCTTTGCCCGGCTGCGCGATATTGTTCGACCAGCCGGCCCAGCGCGCCGGAACGCATATCTTCCGGCAGGCCATCCCGCAACAGGCTTTCCGCCGTCATGCTGCTCAAGCGGCCAGCCTCGGCGCCAATCCGCGCCGTTTCGGCCTTGGCCTCGGCAAAGGCCTTTTCAAGCGCCGCCTGGTCGCCGTCGCCGAAATTCCGGCTGGCGCGGAACGCTTCAACCGCCGCCTTAACCGCAGTCGCATCAGCTTCCAGAGCCTGCAATCGCTCGGGCAGACCGGCATCCGGCGCGCCCGTGCTGCCCGTCAGCTGGTCACGGAAGGCCTGTGTCACCGCATTGGCAACCGCCACTGCTGTTTCCGGCTTCGCGGCCTTCACCTCGACCGTGACGATGCCGCTATCGAGCGCCTGCGAAAATTCCAGATGCGGGCGCAGAATGGCCGCACCCGTTTGCGCGGCCTGTGCTGCGGGCGCAGCCTCGCCTTCGGCTGTGGTGAACCGGGCAAGGGTTTGCCGCAGTTGATCGAGAAGCGGCGGCGGCCCGAAATCTCGTGGCGACTGGATATGCGCCAGTTGCGCGGCGCGGTTCAGCACCGCTTCGGATGCAATCTCGCTGCGACGTTCGGAAGGAAACACCTGCATGGATGTCGATACGCGATAATGTTGTGGCTCCAGCATGGCATAACCAAGCCCAAGCAAACCGCCCAGCACGGTAAAACCCACGATGCGACCCCAGCGCAAGCGCCAACGCCTGCGCGGTTTGGCGGGCGGTGTATCAGCGGTCGGAGCGACAGCGGCGGGCGCTATTGGCATCGGCAGCTTTGGCGCTTCCTCCGGTTCAAGCCGGGACTGCAATTCGGCCCTGATCGCGCTCATGCGCTGGCGCATATCGGCGGCAGGATCATGGACCGCCGAAGGGGCAGCCGGTTCGCCGTCCAGCATTTCCTGCTTGCGGCGCAAAAGTTCCTCACGCCGCCTTCGATGCTCGCGCTCGGCCAGCAATTCCTCGGCCAGTTCGGCAGTGGTCTTGGTCGGCCCTACATCCGGTGTCCTGGCCAGAAACTCGGGAGCATAAGCCAATAAGGGGCGCGCGGCAGCAGCTTGTCCCTTGTTCTTTTGCTCAACCATCGCTTTTTCCCGATGCCTATCCAAGCCCATTGACTGGCCCCTTTGCCCGGACCATCCACCCATGATCATGCCCATATCACAGACCATGAGAATTATGGCATCCATCATGGCAAACAAACCGTTAAAATTGTAGTTTTCCAT
Source organism: Ochrobactrum teleogrylli (assembly GCF_006376685.1). GTDB lineage: Bacteria > Pseudomonadota > Alphaproteobacteria > Rhizobiales > Rhizobiaceae > Brucella > Brucella teleogrylli. The sequence goes on from NZ_VEWL01000001.1 coordinate 871,716, forward strand.
AATGATTCATATCGATGCGCAACTGGAGGAACCCTCGATGCAAACCAAAATGGAACATCCGGTCGATATGAAACGCCTTGAGGGCATCATTGAGTTCATTCAGGCAGCCGAACGCCTGAAAAGCACATTGCGTTCCGGCCATACTGCCGAGGGCCGCCCGGAAAGCACTGCCGAACACAGCTGGCGGCTCAGTCTGCTGGTCACGCTTTTCGACAAGGAACTTGGCGATTGCGACCGGCTGCGCCTTCTGAAAATGTGCCTCGTACATGATCTGGGCGAAGCGATTTCCGGCGATGTTCCGGCCATTCACCAAAGCGCCGATGATGGCCGCGCCGAACGGGAAAAGGCTGATCTCATCGAGCTATGCGCGCCTTTACCCGATGATCTGCGGGCGGAAATTCTCGACCTTTGGACCGACTATAATCGCGGTGCCTCCCCGGAGGCGATCTTCGCCAAGGGGTTCGACAAGATCGAGACCATGCTGCAACACAATATCGGGCTGAACCCGCCCGATTTCGATTATGCGTTCAATCTTGGCTACGGCCTCAAGCAGACCGAGCGCCACCCGCTCCTGCGCCAGTTTCGCGCCGTGGTGGATGCGCAAACCGCGCGCAATGCGGAGCGGCAGAAGTGATCAGTTCAGCGTCGCGAAATGCCGCAGCGTGAAGATGATCTGATAGAGCAAGGCGAATGTGACGAATATCCCATGATAGCGGCGGCTATCCGTATACATGGCGATGATGCTGAACAGGATGAAGCAGACCGTCTGGATCGGATATTCGATCCCGTAGAGTTGATAGTGATTCACGCCTTTCAGCAATGTGTCGAGCACATCCACCACATGGATCGACGCCAGAATGCCGAAGAACCATTTGCGCCGTGACATGAAATAATCGCGATAGCCGGTATATTCCTCCATGCTGTCGGGAAAGAGCAGCGTGCATTGCAGGAAATAAAGCCCGGCATAAAAGATCACGAAAAGATATTTTTCGAACGTCCATAGCGGAATGGTTCTGAGGCCGAACTCGAACCACCAGAAATGCGCCACCGACAACAGCACGAAGGCGACCCAGGCCAGATGTACCGGATAGATTATCTGTTTGCCGGGATGCTGGATGAAGCGCGCAAAGCCGGTGAGCAGGCGCGATACGCACAGGCCCAGAATGATACCGATGATGATGCGAACGTGACCGAATGCCTCCGCTGGCGGAATACCTGTAGTCAAAGACGGATCCATTGGCCCCTCATTCCAACAGCAGCGCGGATAAGCAAATTATCCGCTCTTTCATGCAATTTCGTCGGGACATACTGGTCGATAATTTATGAGGCATCAATAATTTACGGGCAATAAAGCTATAATTTCCGCAGTTTTATGTTTTGTCCGCGCGCAACGATCAAATTTGGCCGCGCCGCCTTGCAGATTGCAAAGGCGGAAGGCTATACCGGCTTTGATCAATCCTGGCGCAACGGCGCCGACACATTCAGACAGGCGGAACAATCAATATGCAGGATACGGTAATTCTCGTCGGTTGCGGCAATATGGGCTTTGCCATGCTCAAAGGCTGGCTCGACAATGGCATTCTGAAAGCTGGCGATGTTCACGTCGTCGAGCCGACGGATGCGCTGCGCGAACGTGCAGCTGGCGCTGGCGTTCACGCCTATGCCAGCGCGGATGCGCTGCCTGCTGACCTTAAGCCGCGCATGATCCTGGTTGCCGTCAAGCCGCAGGTGATGAACGCCGTCCTGCCTGCCTATAAGCGCTTTGCGCCTGCCGCCACCTTTGTCAGCGTTGCAGCTGGCATTCCGGTTGCGCTGTTTGAAAATCATCTGGGCAACGACGCCGCCATCCTCCGCTGCATGCCCAACACGCCTGCCGCCATCGGCAAGGGCATGATGGTGACCTTCAAGAACGCCAATGTGACCGCCGACAACGAGGCGTTCGTCGCACGCCTGCTCGCAACGTCGGGCAAGGTCGCCAGCGTCGATGACGAAACGCTGATGGATGCCGTCACGGCGGTTTCGGGTTCAGGCCCGGCCTATGTGTTCCACTTCATCGAAGCCTTGACCGATGCTGGTGTTACGGCAGGTCTGCCACGCGAAACGGCGGCACTTCTTGCCATGCAGACCGTGATGGGTGCGGGCGCGCTTGCCGACGCCAGCACCGACACCCCGTCGCAACTGCGCGAGCAGGTGACGAGCCCGAACGGCACCACGGCGGCAGCGCTTGACGTGCTGATGGGCGGTGACCGTCTCAAAACGCTGGTTGCCGAGGCCGTTGAAGCAGCGCGCAAGCGTTCGGTGGAACTCGGCAAGGCCTAATCACCAAGTCTCGGCACCGCATCGATCAGCGCTCTGGTGACAGGCGCTTGCGGTGTCAGGATCAGCTCCCGCGTCGGGCGGTTTTCAACAATCCGCCCGCGCTCCATCACCGCAATGCGATCCGCCACTTGTGCAGCAACCGCGAGATCATGGGTGATGAAGAGATAAGCCGTCTGCTCGGCCTTTTGTATCTCCCGCAACAAGTCGAGAATTGCGCCGCGCACGGTCACGTCGAGCGCGGAAACCGCTTCATCCAGCACGATCAGCGACGGGGATGTCGCAAGCGCACGGGCAATTGCCACCCGCTGCCGCTGGCCGCCGGAAATTTCATGCACACCGCGCCGAGCAAACGCTGGATCAAGCCCGACCGTTTGCAACAGGTCTGCGATATCGCGGTCGATGCCATGAATGCGCAGCGGTTCGTGCAGAAGATCGCCCACGCTGGCGCGAGGGTTGAAAGCCGATAGCGGGTCCTGAAACACCATCTGCATCCTTGCGCGACGCCTGCGCAGCGCCGCACCTTGCCATGCCAGCCAATCCTCACCCTCAAAGCGGATTGTCCCGCTCTTCAGCGGCTGCAAGCGCAGCAAGGCACGCGCGAGCGTAGACTTGCCGCTGCCCGACGGGCCGACCAGCGCCAGTGTCTCGCCCCTGTTGACCGCAAGGCCGACATGATCGAGCGCCAATGCAGCGCCATAGTGCACCACCAGCCCGTCCGCCTGCAACAAAGCCTCAGTCATGGGACGCCAACTCCAGTGCAGGCACGGCGGCAATCAGTGCGCGCGTATACTCCGTCTGCGGTGTGCCGATGATTGCGCGCACATCGCCGCTTTCCACCAGCGCGCCCCGGCGGAAGACCGCGATGCGATCCGCCAGCCCGGAAGCGAGTGCGATATCATGCGTGATGAAGATCAGCGTCATGCCGTCTTCACGCACCAGCTTGCGCAGCAGCGCCACGATTTCCCGTTGGACAATCGTATCGAGCGCGCTTGTCGGCTCGTCGGCGATCAGCACACGCGGATTGGCGGCGATGGCGAGCGCTATCGCGATACGCTGTTTTTGCCCGCCAGAGAACTGATGCGGGTAGCGGTGAAAACTATCCTCCGCATCGGGGATATGCACGCGCTCAAGCAGTGCGAGCGCCCGCATCCTCGCGGTGTGGTAATCCAGCTTTTCATGCGCGCGAATGGTTTCGACCAATTGCGCGCCGATGCTCATCAGCGGATCGAAGCTTGATGCCGGGTCCTGAAAGACAAAGCCGATATCGCGTCCCGGCTTCATCGGCCCATCGGCCCAGTCGCTCCGCCCTGATACTCGCGCATTGGCAGGCAGAAGGCCTGCAAGCGCCAGCGCCAGCGTGCTTTTTCCGGAGCCGCTTTCGCCGATAATGGCAAGCGTTTTGCCCGCCTCTATATCGAGCTGAACGTTGCCCAGCGCCGTTTCGCGCCCATAGGTGACCGAGAGGTTAGCCAGTTTCACGAGCAGGCTCATGATTGCACCTCGCGCCGTGCCGCGGCGGCAGTCACGCCCTCGCCCGCCAGATAGACGCCAACGACGGTCAACGCCAGTGCCAGTCCCGGCACAATGGAAAGCCACGGCGCGGAGCGCAGAACCGTGCGGCCTTCCGCAATCATGCCGCCCCATGTGACACGGTTCGGATCGCCAAGGCCGAGAAAGGACAGTGCGGCCTCGATCAATATGGCCGAAGCGACGATCACCGGCACCAGCGCCAGAACCGGCGGCAGGGCGTTGGGCAATATCTGGCGAAAGGCGATCTCCAGCGGATGCATGCCTATGACCCGCGCCGAGGCCACATAGTCGCGCTCGCGGATGGACAGCACCTGCCCGCGCGTCAGCCGTGCAGCCTGCGTCCAGCTTGAGAGTACGATTGCGGCGACCAGAACCGGCAATGACGGCCCGGCAAGACTAACCAGCGCCAGCGCCAGCAAAAAGCCCGGCACAGTCTGGAACGCCTCTGTAACCCGCATCAGGACTTCATCGACGATCCCGCCTGCAAAACCCGCCAGCACGCCGACCGTGCTGCCGACGAGGATGGAGGCCACAGCCGCCGCAAGCCCGACAATCAGTGAGGTGCGCCCGCCATGGAAAAGTTCCGCCAGCACATCGCGCCCAAGCCGGTCCGTGCCAAGCGGAAAGGCGCTGTTTTCGAACGGTGCCAGCAAGGGAGACGCGACAATCCGCAGCGGATCACCAGGAAAGAGCAGCGGCGCGAAAAGTGCTGCTGCGACGAGGATCGTCAGGATGAGCGAACCTGCCAGACCCTCGCCCGTCTTGAGACTGCGCAGAAAAACCGTCATGCGCTGGCCTTTCCTGTCGGCCTTTGGGCAATACGCGGATCGAGCCAGACATAGAGAAGATCGACAAGCAAATTGACCATGATCACCATGATCGCGCTTGTGAGAATGACGCCCAGAAGCAAGGGCGTATCGCGGCTTGCAACGGCCTCCTGCGCCAGTCGTCCGAGACCGGGAACCGCAAAGACGCTTTCGATCACCACGCTGCCGCCCAACATGCTGGCCGCTTGCAATCCGAGCAGGGTGACGAGCGGCAACAGCGCATTGCGCGCCACATGGCGCAACACGATGCGCGGTTGTGAAATGCCACGCGCCCGCAAGGCGCGCACAAAATCCATCCGCCATATGTCGGCCATCGCGGCGCGCATGACCCGCAGATAAAGCGCCAGATAAATCAGCGCCAGCGACATGACCGGCAGCACCAGATGGCGCGCTATGTCGCCTGCCCGCGCCAGTCCTTGCTTGCCGGATGCAATGGTTTCGATGCCACTCGACGGTAACCAGCGCAGCCGGATCGAAAACAGGATGACCAGCACCAGCGCCAGCCAGAAACCCGGAATGGCGTAGAGCACCAGAGAGGTAACCGACAGAAACCGGTCGCGCAAACTACCCGGCCTTGATCCGGCGACAAGCCCAAGCAGTGTACCGATGGCAAAGGACAGCGCCGTCGCCGCACCCATGAGCAGCAGCGTATTGGGCAGCCGTTCCAGAATGACGCCAAGGATAGGGCGGTTGAAACTGACCGACCAGCCAAGATTGCCCTGCAAGAGAGAGGCAATATAGGCGGCAAGCCGGTGCCAGACCGACTGGTCCAGCCCCCAGCGGGCACGCATTTCCGCAATCTGTGCCGCATCACCGCCGAAGCTGACGGCATAGGCGTCCACCGCATCGCCCGGCGCCAGTTCCAGCATCAGAAAACAGCCGACAACGACAATCAGCAGCACAAGGATGCTGCCGATCAGACGTTTCCGGAGAAGGGTTAGAATCTGCGCCACGTCGCGACGATACAATCAACGCGAAGCTTCGTCACTGTCTATCGCGGCTCAACCCAGGTATCGGCCCAGTTGGAAACCGCCCAGCGTGGATTGTTGGAAACATTCTTCACCCGCTCACTAGCAACCGTGATGAAACCCCATTCGGCAACATTGATCAGCGGCAGGTCCGCTTCCACTTTTTGCTGGAACTCGTGATAAAGCGCCGTGCGTTTCGTCTCATCGATCTCGCGTGCCGCGGCGGCGATCAGGGCGTCCAGTTCGGCATTGGTATAGCCGCCCTGATTGGAGAACGGCACACCCGCCGGAATGCCGCTTTCCACCAAAATGGTGGTGGAGATGGCCGGATCGCCGCGATAGACGGTCGGCGCAATGGCAAGGTCAAAATCGTGGTCGGTATAGACCGCCTTTTGATGCGCCGCCGCGTCATTGTTGACGATGCGCGCATCGATACCAATCGCAGCCAGAGCCTGCCGGAGATAATCGCCGAACTGTCTGGTCTCGTTGAAATAGGGCGCGGGCAGAAGCTTCAGCGCAAAGCGCGTTCCGCCCGCGCCCCGCTTGTAACCCGCCTCGTCCAGAAGCGCATTCGCCTTGGCCACATCGAACGGATAGGACGGCACATCACCCGTATAGAACTGGCTGTCATAGCGCGGCACGGGGCCGGTCGAGTTTTTGGCGTAGCCAAGGAAGATGGTCTTGACCACGAAATCGCGGTCGATCGCATGGGCAATCGCCTGACGAACCTTCAGGTCCGCCAGTTCCTTGCGACGATGATTGATTTCCACGACAAGCTGATAAGTCAGCGCCTCATAGCCCTTGGAGATAACCGTCAGCCCCGGCACTTTCGAAATGCGGTCGAGGTCGGCCAGCGGCACGGCGGAGAAAGCCGCCAGATCAATCTCTTCCGCTTCAAGCGCTCCGGCTGCGGCAGCCCGGTCCGGCAGAACACGATAGATGATCTCATCGAGATGAGGTTCACCCTCGCCCCAATAGGCGTCGTTCCGGACCAGTCGATAATATTCGCCGGTCTTGTGCTCGGCATATTTGAACGGTCCGGTGCCAATGAGCTTTTCATTGGCCGGATTGGCCGCAATATCGGTGCCCGCGAAAACATGTTTCGGCAGAACCGCGGTCAGCGCTGGCAGAGCGTTGCGCACGAGCTGAAACGGCGTCGGCTCCGAGAAATGAAAGACGGCGGTATGATCGTCCGGTGTTTCCACCTTATCCAGCGCCTTGAACACGACGCGGCCAAGATTTTGCAGCGGCTTCCAGACTTCCAGTGCGGAGAAGGCCACGTCCGCCGCCGTAAACGGCGTGCCGTCATGCCACGTGACGCCTTCACGCAGGCGGAACGTCACAGTCAGCCCGTCAGCCGAGCCTTCCCAGGCCGTGGCCAGACGCGGGCTCAAGCCGTTTTCGCCGTCGAAAGAGGCTTCGGCCAAGGGCTCGACGATCTTGCTTGCAACGAAAAACACGCCATTGGAGGCGACGATAGCCGGGTTGAGATTACGCGGTTCGGAATCCGCCGCCACGACAAGTCGTCCGCCCTTTTCTGCACTGTCCTGCGCCCGCGCCCATTTCGGCCACGCCACCGATGCGGCCAGAAAGGTCGAGCCGACCAGAAAACCTCTTCGCGACGCAATGAACCGAGACATAACCCCACCTGCCCTGCATTTTTATTCCCATCGGCTTATTTCTATCGCAGCCACGGCCGAATGACAGGGTCAAAACCTGTCACCACGACAATAAATATTGAAAATCATTTCCTTTTTGGGAAATTTTGACCAACAGATAAACGTAGTATAATCCAATAATATGCTCACTGATTGTTCAGTATTTTGCAGAATACTGCTGAATTAATTTTTTACAAAATTGCCATCTTAAGAAATTCTCCCCTTGCCAAAGGGGCGCCTTTGCATAGATCATGGTTAATTATGTGTTGTCGTATTTCGTGAAGAGAGAACCGAATATGGCCAGCACATGACCACAGGAGTTTACCCCCGCTCCTGTTTCGCCCACTTGCAGGCCCGATAGATAAATCCGGCTGCAAGTTTTGAAGCTGAACCACATTGGAAGAGAGGAAACAGAAATGTCTAGTTTGCTGCCCCCGCTTCATGACGGTCACGCACCGATCTATCTACATCACGCATTTCAAGATGCGGTCGATGCTTATGAAGATTGGACACTGGAAACGGCAGAGCCGGTTGTTCAGGTCAATGGCAAGATTACACGTATCAGCGTTGTCTTCCGTCGCCTGTGGAACTGCACCGACATGGTGCCGCGCCACACGCTGGAAGCATTGAAGGATATCGTTCCGTCGACACTGGTTCATGCGGAACGCTGGAAAGAAAACGCAACTTTCTCAGAAGCCGCCCATGTGATGCGCGCGGCTTTGGAACGACGCAAGGCGCGACGGCTTCCGGTCGTGTGCTGATAGCGTGAAACCGGACAGGCGGGCGGGTTTTCCCCGCCCGCTTTTTTGTGCATGACAGGTCGGCCGCCGCTTTTCACTTTTGCTGGAAATGCTTTATGAACCGGACCTGATGAAATCATCCTCCCCAGGTCGCATACCAATTATCTCAGGAGTTCCGATGCGTAAGCTGCTAACCGCCGCCCTTATTCTCGCCGTCTGCACAGCCGGATCGGCGATGGCAAAAACCATACGCGTCGGCGTCACGCCCGGCCCGCATGCCCAGATCATGGAAAAGGTGAAGGAAGTCGCTGCCGCCAAGGGTCTGGAAATCGATATTCAGGAATTTTCCGATTACGTCATTCCAAATATGGCGCTGGCCGATGGCGCGCTGGAAGCCAATTCATTCCAGCACCAGCCCTATCTCGACAATCAGGTTGCCGACCGCAAATTCGATATTGTCAGCGTGGCACAGTCCGTCAACTTCCCGATGGGCATGTATTCGAAGAAGCTGAAGAACATCTCCGAACTTGCCGATGGCGCGACGGTGGCGATCCCCAACGACCCGACCAATGGCGCGCGTGCGCTTCTGGTGCTGGCCGATAACAGTCTCATCAAGATCGATCCGGCCAAGGGCTTACGCGCCAGCGTCATCGACGTGACCGAAAACCCCAAGAACCTGAAATTCGTCGAGCTTGATGCCGCACAGCTGCCGCGCTCGCTGGAAGATGTCGAGGCGGCTGTCATCAACACGAATTATGCCATGGAGGCCGGTCTTAACCCGGCCAAGGACCCGCTGATCCGCGAAGGCGAAAAGGCGCCCTACTTCAACGTCATTGCCGTGCGCACCGCCGACAAGGACGCCGACTGGGTCAAGGAACTGATCACCTCCTATCACAGCCCGGAAGTGAAGACCTTCATCGAAGAAACCTTCAAGGGTTCGGTTCAGCCTGCCTGGTAAGCCTATCCCGCAAAAAGAAAGCGCCGGTCCGATTGTTTCGGACCGGCGTTTTTTTTGCGTGACGGAAACTATTCAGAGCTTGCGGAAACGCACCCGTGCGCTGCGCTCGATGGCGGCAACCGTCAGCTCGTCCAGTGTCCAGCGGTCGCGCAACATCTGCAGGAATTCCAGCTCTTCCTGCTCGACATGGAGATCGGCGGCGGCCACTTCGACCGCCAGCGCATAGGCCGTGTCATAAAGCTTTTCAGGCAGCGCTTCATGCGCAAGGTCGAGGATCTTTTCCAGACCGTCCTCATAGGCCAGCAGAGCGTAGCATTCATTGGCAAGACGCGGCAGTTCCGCCGTATCGAAGCCACGGAATACCGGAAGGCGTGTCACCACATTGCCGATGGACTCCAGTTCCGCGTCGGTCATCGTCGTGTCGGCAGCCGACGTCGTGATCATGATGTAGACGAGTGCATCCTGCGGCGAGATTTTCTTCATCGGGTACTCCTCAGCGATACCATGATCGGAATCAGCTTTTCCGGTTACAATTTGCCGGAAAGTTAGGAAGCCTCCCGCGGTTAGGCAAGGAAATTCCGCACCAGCCGTTGACGGCACGGGGTTGTCGCGCCATAGAGCATAAGCACGGATACGTGCACCGTTTTTCAAGAATAACGCCCTTCACAGGATATCAGGACAAAACCATGACTTCGCATCGTCTGCCCGAAATTACGCTGACGCCGGAACTGACCGCGGCGGCTGCGGACGCGAAAGCATGGCCCTTTGAAGAAGCGAAGAAAATCCTCAAGCGCTATGCCAAGACCGGCCTGCCGGACACAGTGATTTTCGAAACCGGCTATGGCCCGTCGGGTCTGCCGCATATCGGCACATTCGGTGAAGTGGCGCGCACCTCGATGGTGCGCCATGCCTTCCGTATTCTGACCGAAGACAAGGTGAAGACGCGCCTGATCTGCTTCTCCGACGATCTCGACGGCATGCGCAAGATTCCGGACAATGTGCCGGACAAGGCAGCACTTGAGCCTTATCTGCAAATGCCGCTTTCGTCGGTGCCGAACCCGTTCGGTGGCGAATATAAGAGCTTTGCCGAGCATAACAATGCTATGCTCTGCCGCTTCCTCGACACTTTCGGCTTCGACTACGAATTCGCCAGCGCGACAGATTACTACAAGTCCGGCAAGTTTGATGCGGTGCTGCTCAAGGCCGTCGAACGCTATGACGACATTATGAAAGTCATGCTGCCGACGCTCGGCGAAGAGCGTCAGGCGACCTATAGCCCGTTCCTGCCGATCTCGCCCAAGTCGGGCCGCGTGCTTTACGTGCCGATGAAGAGCGTGGACGCCAAGGCTGGCACGATCACATTCGACGATGAAGACGGCGTCGAAACCACGCTTTCCGTCACCGGCGGCAAGGTAAAGCTGCAGTGGAAGCCGGATTTTGGTATGCGCTGGGCGGCACTCGGCGTCGATTTCGAAATGTTCGGCAAGGATCACCAGACCAATGCGGGCGTATACGACCGCATTTGCGAAATTCTCGGCGGACGCGCGCCGGAACATTTCGTTTACGAGTTGTTCCTCGACCAACTTGGCCAGAAGATTTCCAAGTCCAAGGGCAACGGCATCTCGATTGACGAATGGCTGGCCTATGCGCCGACCGAAAGCCTTGCGCTTTACAATTTCCAGAAGCCGAAGACCGCAAAGCGCCTTTACTTCGATGTCATCCCGAAGGCGGTGGACGAATATTTCACCTATCTGTCGGCCTATAACCGTCAAGAGTGGAAGGACCGGCTGAACAATCCGGTCTGGCATATTCATTATGGCAACCCGCCAAAGGTTGACCTGCCGGTGACCTTCGCGCTGATGCTCAATCTGGTCAGCGCATCAAATGCGGAAAGCCCGTCGGTTCTGTGGGGCTTCATCTCGCGCCACGCGCCGGGCGTCACGCCGGAAAACAATCCGGAACTGGATGCGCTGGTTGGTTACGCGATCCGTTACTTCAACGATTTCGTCAAGCCGACCAAGCAGTTCCGTGCGCCGGACGACGTGGAACGCGGCGCACTGGAAGCGCTGGACGCCAAGCTTGCGACCCTGCCTGCCGGGACCGATGGCAACGATATCCAGAACGCCATTCTGGACGTCGCCCGCGCCATCGAACGCTATCAGGATCACACCAAGAAGAGCCCGGAAGGCGGCCCCGGCGTGTCGGTTTCCTTCTTCCAGATGCTCTATGAAGTGCTGATCGGACAGGAGCGTGGCCCACGCTTCGGCTCCTTCGTCGCGCTTTACGGCATCGAGGAAACCCGCGCCCTGATCAAAAAGGCGCTGGCTGGCGAACTGGTCTGAGCCGCTCAATAGCCGAACAAAACGACAAGCCCCGCAGCCACCCGGCGCGGGGCTTTTTTGCGCCCGAAACGCTGGCACATTTGCTCCGATTGACTCTGCCTCGCGTAGTAGGTAGAACGGTATACCTATCACAAGGATTGCTGCGATGAAGTCCGTTCAAACACCATTTCCGGCTTCCACGGAAAGCGCGCGCGAAAAGCTTTTGAATGCTGCTGCCGTGCTGTTTTACGATCACGGCATCGGCGGCACCGGCATTGACGCCATCGTTGAAAAAGCGGGCGTCGCCAAGAAGAGCCTCTATAATAATTTTGCGTCCAAAGCCGATCTGGTGAACCAGTATCTGGAAGTGCGCCATGCCGAATGGCTGGGCCTCTATGATGCGCGGCTGCAAAAAGCAGTCACACCGCTGGAAAAGGTTCTCGCGGTTTTCGACGCCTATCAGGACCACGCTGAATTTGCCTATGAGCACGGCTTTCGCGGCTGCGGGCTGCTGAATGCTGCTGCCGAATTGATGGTCGGCGATATTGGGCGCCAGGCAGTGAAACACCACAAGCGCGAGGTCGAAGCGCTGCTGGCGGGCCATCTGGCGGAACTGCTGCCCGACGCGCCTGAGAGAGCGGCTGCATTGGCGCGGCAACTGTCTTTTCTGCTGGAAGGGGCAATGTCGCGCGCCGGACTTGAGGGGAACAGCGCCTGCATTCAGGAGGCGCGGGCTATGGCATCGGACATGTTGGGGGCATTGTGAACACATCATCGCGCAATTATGCGATTGGCGTCGCCGCCATTTTGTTTTCCTCTGCCGTCTGGGGGACGACTGGCACAGCCGCAACATTTGCCCCGGAGGTGGGTTCTGCGGCAATCGGCGCTGCGGCCATGGGCGTCGGCGGGCTGATGCAGGCGCTTCTCGCCGGACGCGGTATCATCCGTGCATTGCCGCAACTGGGCCAGCACTGGCGCAACCTCGTTCTGGGCGGACTGGCCGTCGCCATCTATCCGCTCGCCTTCTACGCCTCGATGCGTATGGCTGGGGTCACCATCGGGACCGTCGTCACACTCGGGTCCGCGCCGCTGCTTTCCGCCCTGATCGAATATGTATTCGATGGTTCCCGATTGTCCCGACAATGGCTGTGGGGCGCCCTGATCGGACTGCTCGGCATGATCCTCATATCCATAGCCGAGGGATCGGCGCATAGTGGTGTGCAGACCGACAGTTCAGTGATTATCGGCATTGGCCTCGGCCTGATCGGCGGGCTGACCTACGCGCTTTACTCATGGACTGCGCGCGGCCTGATCCTGCGCGGCATCCATTCATCGGTCGCGATGGGCGCGACATTCGGCATTGGCGGCCTGTTGCTGATGCCGGTGCTGCTGATGACCGGCGCGCCCTTCCTCGCCTCATGGAACAATGCCGCCGTTGGCGTCTATATGGCGGCAGCGCCGATGTTTCTCGGCTATGTCTGCTTCGGCATCGGCCTTGCGCGGGTTCCTGTCAGCATGGCAACGACGATCACACTGGTCGAGCCTGTCGTCGCCGCGCTGCTGGCCGTAGTCATCGTCGGGGAACGTCTCCCAGCCATGGGCTGGCTCGGCGTCGTACTGGTGATCGCATGCCTCGTGGTGATCACCGTTCCGCTGAAATCAGCGACACGGGGAAACCCGAAGGCAACAGCGCAAGCTTAATTAGCCGGTGCTGGAGCAGCGGGTGCTGGCGGGAACTCACCCTGCTGCGGAGAAGGCGCAGAGGGTTGCGGCTCTGGCTCAGGTGCCAGCGGCGATGGATTGCTGAGACTGTTGCCCGGATCAGGCTCCAGACTTTGCAAGGACGCATCCGGCTTGTCTCCGAAAATGCCAAGGCGCGCTTCTTCCGCCTTGCGTCCCGCATCGACATAGGGACCGTCTGCCGTCGCCCTGGCCCAGCCATTCGTCACCAGCCATTCGGCGGCATCGTCATTGCCAAGCTTGCACCCGGTCGCAATGGCGGCACCGCTATCGTTCTGCGGCAGACGGCACATGATGGCGCGCGAGCGCAGCCACTGGCGGAAAGCCGTCCGCGCCTGCATACCGCATGGCCAGTTCTGGCCAGATGCGGTCTGGCAGGTCTGCTCGACCGGCAAAACCTCGATGCCCTGCAAATCGATCATGCGTCCCTGACTTTCGAGCCGCCCGGCGGCAACCGCGACGGGCCGCTGCAACAGCTGCATGTCCTCGCCCTCCCCGACAGGCACGGCAGGGGTTGGCGCAACCGGCTCAGCCGGAGCGACCGGCTCCGGCGGCTTTGGTGTAGCCGCAAGACCGAGATCGCTGAGCGGCGGTCGCGGCGCTTCACGCTGAAGCCCGTTTGCCTCATCGCTGGAATTGCCCGGCTGCGGCGTGGTCTCAGGAGCGGATTGCGCGTTCTGCTGACCATCCGTTTTGGTACCCGGCTCGTCATAATCGAATTGTTCGACGACGATGCCGTTGCCCGGACTGCCGGTCGGCGCGGTCGTGCCGCTATCCGCAGCGATCACCGGCACGGGCCCATCCAGAGCGCCATAAAACGGAGCGATGAAAGCAGCGGCCAACAGCGCGCCCGTCAAACCGGCGAGACTGCCATAGACCATGCGCGAATGGCTTCTCGTATGCGACTGCGCCATTACTGGCTGGCCCATAGAATTCTGGCGATCCATTCCACATCCTTGGTCTCAAAGCTGCGGTTTGAATGCTCTGGATTAAGCGAATGCAATTCGATTGTCCGTGGTGTCTGGCGATAGAGGATCTTGGCCATGACTTCTCCGTCCTTGGTTCGCACCACCACGCGGTCGCCGCGACGCACCGGCGCATTGGGCGCGACAATCAACGTATCGCCGTCACGGTAAAGGGGCAACATGCTGTCGCCCGAAACTTCCAGCGCATACACACCTTCACTGGCACCCACTGGAAATTCCACAATGTCCCAGCCCTGCCCCGCCGGGAAACCTGCATCGTCGAAATAGCCGCCCGTGCCTGCCTCCGCCATGCCGAGAAGCGGGATCGGTTGCGCATCCTGCGTATATTCGCCGAAACCCTGGTTCGTATTGACGCCGCCGATCAGGCGTGTGAGTTCTTCAAAGCTTGCCCCGGTGGCTTCCATCACCTTGGCCAGCGATTCCGTCGAGGGCCAGCGTGCGCGCCCGTCGGCGGCGTAACGCTTCGACTTGTTGAAGGTCGTGGGATCAAGACCAGCGCGGCGGGCAAGGCCCGACGCACTCAGGGAATGGCGTTCTGCCAGTGCATCTATCGCCGCCCAGACGCTGTCGTGAGAAAACATGTGTTATCCGCCAATTTCAGGCAGGCATCGTCCCATGGCGAACTCGGGCCGTGAGAATGCGCCGCGTAGGATTTTAAACCTAATACCCTTACCAACTTTTGTCAGAACCTACCGAAAATTGGTGTTTTACGCAAGACGCATGAAATAACAGGGAAAATTTCCTAACGAGATCGAAAGGGACGCCGGAAAATTAAAAGGCGCGATGTTTTCACACCGCGCCTTCCAGATTTTCAGAGATTACGGATCAAGCCGCTTTTTTGGTTTCGCTCTTGTAGGGATTGAAACGCTGATAGAAGCTTTCGCCATTCTCGGCCATGTCGAGCAGAAGCTTCGGCGCCTTGAACTGCTGGCCGTATTTCTTCTGCAAGTCCTTGGCAAGCTTGACGAAATTCTTCGCACCCATGCCATCGATATAGGACAGCGTACCGCCCGTATAAGGCGCGAAACCGAAGGCGAGGATCGAGCCGACATCGGCTTCGCGCGGATCGGTGACAATGCCTTCTTCCATCACGCGGGCAGCTTCGAGAGCGATGGTGACGAGGAAGCGTTGCTTCAGCTCGTTCACGTCGATCTTGTCGGGGTTCTGCTGCGGATAGAGATCCTTGAGACCAGCCCAAAGATGCTTCTTGGCAGGCTTGGCCGGGTATTCGTAGAAACCCTTGCCATTCTTGCGGCCCTTGCGATCGAACTCGTTGACGAGCCTGTCCACCAGCTCGACATGGCGCGGATCAACGGCCTTGTCGCCCAGATCGGCAAGCGTGGCTTTCAGGATCTTCTGCGACAGGTCGATGGCGGTTTCGTCGTTGAGCGCCAGCGGGCCGACCGGCATACCCGCCATGCGGGCGGCATTTTCGATCATGGCCGCCGGGACGCCTTCAACCAGCATGTTGTAGGCTTCCGACATATAGCGCAGCACGCAGCGATTGACGTAGAAGCCGCGCGTGTCGTTGACGACAATCGGCGTCTTCTTGATCGCGCGGACATAATCGAGCGCGACGGCCAGAGCCTTGTCCGAGGTCTTCTTTCCGAGGATCACTTCGACCAGCATCATCTTGTCGACCGGCGAGAAGAAGTGAATGCCGATGAAGTTCTTCGGACGCTTCGACACCTTGGCAAGACCGCTGATCGGCAGGGTCGAAGTGTTGGACGCGAAGATCGCCGAAGACTTCAGCACTTCCTCGGCCTTCTCGGTCGCGACACGCTTGACTTCGCGGTCTTCGAACACGGCTTCGATCACCAGATCGGCACCGTCGAGTTCGGCATAGTCCGGCGTCGCGGTGATGAGCGACAGAAGCTTTTCCTTGTCGGCCTCAGTAGCGCGGCCCTTCTGCATTTCCTTGGTGACGAGATCGGCGGTATGCGCCTTACCCTTGTCGGCGGCTTCCTGATCGCGGTCGATCAGCACCACCGGAATGCCCGCCTTGGCGGTCACATAAGCAATGCCCGCCCCCATGAAACCAGCGCCAATGACGCCGATTTTCTTGAGCTTGGTCGGCTTTTCATCCGCAGGGCGGCGTGCGCCCTTGTTCAGTTCCTGCAACGACACGAACAGCGAACGGATCATCATGCCCGCTTCGGTTGTCTGGAGGATTTCGGTGAAATAGCGCTGCTCAATCTTAAGGCCGGTATCGAACGGCACCAGAAGGCCCTCATAAACCGACTTCAAAATGGCCAGCGCCGCCGGATAATTGCCCGATGTCTCACGGCGCAGGATGGCGGTTGCGGCAGGCCATAGGTTGGCACCGGCAGCCGAATAGATCGCGCCGCCCGGCAGCTTGAAGCCCTTTTCATCCCAAGGCTGAACCGGCTTGAGGCCGCCCTTGATGAGCTTCTTGGCGGTTTCGACCAGCTTCTTCGCCGGGGCGACTTCAGTAACGAGGCCCATCGCCTTGGCGCGCTGCGCCGTCAGGCTGGAGCCGGTCGTCATCATCTGAAGCGCGTCCTGCTGGTTGGCTAGGCGCGGAACGCGCTGCGTTCCACCAGCGCCCGGGAACAGGCCGACCTTCACTTCAGGCAGCGCAAGCTTCACGCCCGGAGCATCCGACACAACCCGCGCATGGCAGGCGAGCGACATTTCAAACGCGCCGCCCATGCAGGTGCCGTTGATGGCCGAAACCCATGGCTTGCCGCAGGTTTCAAGCTTGCGGAACAGGCCGCTCATCTTGCCGACATTGTCGAACAGGGACTGGACCGCACCCTGCGGGTCCTTGGCCTTCTGCTTCTGGAACGCCTTGAACATGCCTTCCAGCATGGTCAGGTCGGCGCCACCGGAGAAGCTTTCCTTGCCGGACGTGATGACCACGCCCTTGATCTTGTCATCGGCAACCACCGCGTCGATGATGGCGTTCAGTTCCTGCATCGCCTCGACGGTGAAAACATTCATCGACTTTTCAGGCATGTCCCAGGTGACGAGGGCAATGCCGTCGGCGTCGGTCTCAACTTTGAAATTCGTGTAAGCCATTCGTAAAAACCTCCCTCGCCCTTATACGCGCTCGATGATCGTCGCCGTGCCCATGCCAGCACCGATGCACAAGGTCACCAGCGCGGTGTTGAGATCGCGGCGTTCCAGCTCATCCAGCACCGTACCGAGGATCATCGCGCCGGTTGCGCCGAGCGGATGGCCCATGGCAATCGCGCCGCCATTGACGTTGATCTTGTCGTGCGGAATGTCGAAAGCCTGCATATAGCGCAGCACCACAGCGGCGAAGGCTTCGTTGAGTTCGAACAGGTCGATATCCGAAATCTTCAGCTTTGCCTGCTTGAGCAGCTTTTCCGTCACATCGACCGGGCCGGTCAGCATCAGCGCCGGGTCGGAGCCGATATTGGCGAAAGCGCGGATGCGGGCGCGCGGCTTGATGTCGAACGCCTTGCCAGCCTTCTTGGAGCCAACCAGAACGCCCGCTGCGCCATCGACGATACCCGACGAATTACCGGCATGATGAACGTGATTGACCGTTTCGATTTCCGGATGCGCCTGAATGCCGACAGCATTGAAGCCGCCCATTTCGCCCGGCATCACGAAGGACGGGTTCAACTGGCCCAGCGCCTGCATGTCGGTCGTCGGGCGCATATGCTCGTCATGGTCGAGAATGGTCAGGCCGTTCTGATCCTTGATCGAAATGACCGAATTCTTGAAATAACCCTTTTCCCACGACTTGCCGGCGCGCTTCTGGCTTTCGACAGCATAGGCATCGACGTCGTCGCGGCTGAAACCGTATTTAGTGGCGATCAGATCGGCGGAAACGCCCTGCGGCATGAAATAGCCCGGGAAGCCAACCGATGGATCCATGTACCACGCGCCGCCCGACATGCCCATACCCACGCGCGACATGCTTTCAACGCCGCCCGCTATCACCAGATCGTCGGCGCCGAAAGCAACCTTGGCAGCCGCCAGATTGATGGCATCGAGACCGGAAGCGCAGAAGCGCGAAATCTGGATACCCGGAGCCTTAAAGTCGTAACCGGCTTCGAAAGCGGCAGAGCGCGGAATGACGGCACCGGCTTCGCCAACCGGATCGACACAGCCAAAAATAATGTCATCGACCTTGGCGGTATCGATGTTGTTGCGGTCGCGCAGGGATTCCAGAACTTTTGCGCCCAGACGTACGGCAGGCACTTCATGCAAGGACCCGTCCTTCTTGCCGCGCCCGCGCGGCGTCCGCACGTGATCGTAAATATAAGCCTCAGCCATTTTTTCTCCTTCCCGCCGGGTCCGAAGAACCCGGCCTAACCTTTAAAATATCGGCAGAAAATCAGAACGCATCCGCAGGCAGCGCCATCATGCTATCCGCACCCGACTGGATGCGCGCCAGATGGGCGGCACTTTCCGGCATGATACGCTCGAAATAGTACCGGGCAGTGACGAGTTTCGCCTCAAGATAAGCCTTGTTGCCTTCGCCTGCCGCCAGTTTTTCTTCCGCGACCTTGGCCATGCGACCCCACATCAGCCCCAGCGCAACCAAACCGAACAGATGCATATAGTCATTGGACGCAGCACCGGCATTGTCTGGCTTCGCCATGGCATTTTGCATCAGCCACATGGTGGCGGCCTGAAGGTCGTTGAGCCCCTTCTTCAGATGCTTGGTGAAGAAGGACAGCTTCTCGTTGTCGCGATTGGCTTCGCAGAACTCGCCCGCTTCCTTGAAGAAGGTCGTGACCGCACGACCGCCATTCAGCGCCAGCTTGCGACCGACCAGATCAAGAGCCTGAATACCGTTGGCACCTTCATAGATCATGGCAATGCGCGCATCGCGCACATACTGGCTCATGCCGTGTTCTTCGATATAGCCGTGACCGCCGAACACCTGCTGCGCCATGACGGCATGTTCAAAACCCTTGTCGGTCAGAACGCCTTTCAGCACCGGCGTCAACAAGCCGACCAGATCATCGGCGGCCTGACGCTCGGCCTCGTCGCCGGAACGATGCGCAATATCGGAATTCAGCGCCGTCCATAGGATGAGCGCGCGGCCTGCTTCGTTGAAAGCGCGGATCGTCATCAGGTTGCGACGGATATCCGGATGCACGATAATCGGGTCGGCCTTCTTTTCCGGCTCTTTCGCTCCGGAAAGGGCGCGGCCCTGAATACGCTCGCGGGCATAGATTGCAGCATTCTGATAGGCGGTTTCGGCAATCGAAAGCCCCTGCAGCGCCACGCCGAGACGCGCTTCGTTCATCATGGTGAACATGGCGCGCAGGCCCTTATGCGCCTCGCCGATCAGAAAGCCGGTCGCATCGTCGTAGTTCATGACGCAGGTGGCGTTGCCGTGAATGCCCATCTTCTCTTCGATGGACCCACAGGAAACGCCATTGCGCGCGCCCGGATTGCCGTTTTCATCGAGAATGAACTTCGGCACGATGAACAGCGAAATGCCCTTCACACCTTCCGGCGCGCCGTCGATACGGGCCAGCACCAGATGGATGATGTTTTCCGACATGTCATGTTCGCCAGCCGAGATGAAAATCTTCTGGCCGGAAATCTTGTAGGAGCCGTCGCCCTGCGGCGCCGCGCTGGTGCGCAGGAGACCCAAATCCGTGCCGCAATGCGGTTCGGTCAGGTTCATGGTGCCGGTCCAGGTGCCTTCCACCATCTTCGGCAGATAGGTGTCCTTCTGCTCATCGGTGCCATGGGCGAGGATCGCAGCAATCGCGCCCTGCGTCAGACCCGGATACATGGTGAGCGCCATATTGGCCGAGGACATATATTCGCCGACGGCGGTGTGCAGCAGATAAGGCAGACCCTGGCCGCCATATTGCTCCGGCACGGCGAGACCGAGCCAGCCGCCTTCGCGGTAAAGATCGAAGGCTTCCTTGAAGCCCTTCGGCGCGGTGACGCTGCCATCGGAAGCGCGCTTGCAGCCTTCGCGGTCGCCGCTGTGATTGACAGGGAACAGGGTGCCTTCAGCGAGCTTTGCACCTTCCGACAGGATTGCCTCGACCACGTCGGGCGACGCGTCGGCAAAGCCCGGCAGATTGTTGTAACGCTCATAGTTCAGAACGTCGTTGAGCACGAAATTCGTATCTTCAACGGGCGCGCGATAGCTCGGCATCAAAATCCTCCAAATTCATCACCTGAGCCAGCCCGCGACAGACGGATACCGGCTCCAAACCGCGTTTCATGCATGCTGTCTGCTTAACTGGCAAAACGCCGTGACAACCTGCATGCTGCAACAAAAAGGACCGTTCTCACTCGAAAACCTGCCATTTTTGCAGCATTCTGGCCAGCCTTAACCCTATATCGGGTCGCAGCCGACCAGTTCGGACTCGAAACTAGCGTAGTTTGACGTTTCCGTAAACGTCAAAATTTCGCGAGCAGGCGTGTGGTGTAAAATGGGATTGGGAAGAAGGCCATGGTAGGCTTTGTCGGCGGGACTGGCGCAGTATGGCAGAATCCTTTCGCCGAACCAAAAACTCGCCCGCAAGAATCAACACTATAAAAAGCAATCTCTGATATAAAATTGCCAGCGCTCCTTTGCCGCTTCACAAAAGATTAGAATAGATTGATACTAATATACCTTAAACCAAGCAAAATTTGGTGAAATTGGAGAAAACCAATGAGAATTTCAAAAGAAATTTCGAGCAATAGCAAGGTCGCTTTTGAATATTTATTCGAAGGAATATCTCCCGCTCTATCCCGTTTTGATTTTATCATTCGCGACTGTGATGGATTCAAAAATACTAACCAAAGCGAATCAAAGAATCTGGCCCGCAAGAAGCAAGGCCACACAAGCGTTCGCTGATATAAAATAAGCCAGCACTCCTTTGCCATTTCGCGAAATAATAAATTACTTCAATAATAAGCTGCCTTCATAAAAAAGGCACATTTTAAAAATTGGGAGAGTTCAATGCATAATCCAAAAAACACCGCAAGCAAGAAAGCAATTGCATTTGAAGATGTATTGAAGGGAATTTCTTCGGAACTATCCAACAATTACAGTAAAATTGATCAATGCTTCGGAAATAAGACTAAATAAGAATCTCTGCTAAGAAAGCCCGTTAATAATTGCTGGATGGAGATTAGGGGGTAACTCACCCCCTAATTTTCTCGCTGGAACGATAACTTTGATGACGAAACACTTTGAAACTCCGGTTATCTTTTCGCTGCCTCACCAGGCTGCGAGCGACTTTTGCGAGCACTATCTCACCAAGAGCGGCATCATGATTTCGCTCGCGGATTTGCGTGACAAGGAACTCGCAGCGGACTTGGCGGATCAGGCCGCTCATGTCTTCGCAAACTTGCTCAAAGATTTGCAGTATCAGTTGGATTGCCCGGAAATCGGGATCGTCGCGGTCGATATACCGTCGATCCTTGACGATGCGACATTGGATGCCATTGCGGGCGCACTGCTGGCCGTTTCGCTGACCCAGGCACTTATGCCGACGCTAACCGACGGGAGAAACCAGACGCCGTTTTCCGTCTTCACCACTTCTGCAGACAGTCTCGAAAGACTTGAACGCGCCGGATTACAGGATCTAACGCCAACGAACCGATTGGAGTTTCATTCCGACAGTGCACTTACCGGCACAGAGGTGGCCGTTCCCGACTACATATCAGTCTATAACATTGCCATTAATTTCGAGGAACGCGGCTATTTTCATTGGGTCCCGACCTGCAAACTCGATGGTCTGGCAGCGCTTGTGGACAGAATAGGCCTGTCGGATGCGTATTACTTCAAGCTCAATCCGACTGTCTATGAAGACGGGCAAAATGACGTGATGGTCATAGAACATCGCGTCCAGGCAACCATTTTCAGCCATGACCAGAACGGCTCGATTACAACTTATATGAGCGGCCAGTTCGACGGGAAGGTGGGCGAGGAGCATACCCAATCCCATGACGTCGTCACTGACATGGTGAATGCCATATCAGAAAACAAATTTCGCTATTCCATCCCGCAGGAAAGCCGCAGGTTGCTTATAATGAATAACGCAAACGGCTTTCACGCCCGCGACGCTCTTGAAAAGCCCCTGCCCGGCGTTGCCGTGAACCGGGTCTATCTTCGCTGCACGTCTGTAGCGGGCAAAGTTGTCGGCGAAATTGTGGGAGAATAGGCCCGATCCGACGCAGACGGGTGGTTCATTGGCTCAACAAAGCCTGCATCCGGTCCTGATTGCGCAACCCCACTTCCCGAACGATCTCGGCGATCTGCGAGAGTTGCGACGACAGCGGGTTACTTTTGCGCCAGACCAGACCGATGGTTCGCGACGGGCGCGGTTCTGCAAGGCGGAACATGCAGACATTCGCGGCGAGTGTTTCCGTATAGACCGCCATCTCCGGCACAAGCGTAATGCCGATGCCAGCGCCCACCATCTGCACAAGCGTGGACAGTGAACTGCCTTCCATCAATTCACGCGGTGGCGCATTCGCAATATTGCAGAAGGATAGCGCCTGATCGCGAAAACAATGCCCTTCTTCCAGCAGGAGAAGCCGCATTTCATGCAGTTTTTCGGCGCTTGGAACCGGCTTGCCCGCATCTTCCAGCGGGCGCATCAGCACGAATTCCTCTTCGAAGAGAGGCACTTCCTGCAAGGCAGGCTCGGAAATCGGCAAGGCGACAATCGCCGCGTCCAGCCTGGCTTCCAAAAGGTCTTCGATCAGTTTCTGGGTGATAGCCTCACGCGGACGTGGTTCCAGCCCCGGATAACGCTGGGTGAGCGTCTTGATCACTTCCGGCAGAAGATAGGGCGCAACTGTCGGGATCACGCCGAGACGCAGGCGCCCCGTGAACGGGCCATGCGCTGCCCGCGCCAGCTCTTCCAGTTCGTCGACCGAACGCAGAATGCCGCGCACCCTCTCCGCGAATTCCTCACCGAGCCCGGTCAGGCGGATTTGTCTGCCACCACGCTCCACCAGAGGCGCGCCGATAAGGTCTTCCAGTTCCTTGATCTGCAAGGATAAGGCGGGTTGAGAGATGGAGCAGGCCGCTGCCGCGCGCCCGAAATGGCTCAATCGCGCCAGCGAGTCGAAATAGCGAAGGTGTTTCATGGAGAGGCCAATCATAAGCTGAGCATATCGCAGCCTTTAGAATATACAATTGGAATTTATCGGAAGCATTGATTACCGTACCAAAACTGACTGTGGCCCGGAGTGTCCGCCTTCATAAAGCGGACGCTTTGGCATGCCACTGTCAGCCGCTCGTTCAATTTAGCGAAAGCCATCTTTGGGAAAGCCATCGGAGAGCAATCATGGACGTTAAGACGAAATCGGCCGGAAAATGTCCGGTCATGCATGGCGGCAATACCGCGCTTGGCAGTTCTGTCATGGAATGGTGGCCCAATGCGCTGAACCTCGACATTCTGCACCAGCACGACAGCAAGACCAATCCGCTGGGCAAGGACTTCAACTATAAAGAAGAGCTGAAAAAGCTCGACGTGGAAGCCCTCAAGGCCGATCTGCGCGCGCTCATGACCGATAGTCAGGAGTGGTGGCCTGCCGACTGGGGCAGCTATGTCGGCATGATGGCTCGCGTGACCTGGCACGCCGCCGGTTCCTACCGCACCTCCGATGGTCGCGGTGGCGCCAGCACCGGTAACCAGCGTTTTGCGCCGCTCAATTCCTGGCCGGATAACGTCAACACCGATAAGGGTCGCCGCCTGCTGTGGCCGATCAAGAAGAAGTACGGCAACCGGCTCTCCTGGGCCGACCTGATCGCGCTTGCCGGTACGATTGCCTATGATGTCGCCGGTCTTAAGACCTTTGGTTTCGCCTTTGGCCGTGAAGATATCTGGGCGCCCGAAAAAGACACCTATTGGGGCAATGAAAAGGAATGGCTGGCGCCAAGCGATGGCCGTTACGGTGACGTGACCAAGCCGAGCACGCTGGACAACCCGCTGGCGGCGGTCCAGATGGGCCTGATTTATGTCAACCCGGAAGGCGTGAACGGTAAGTCCGATCCGTTGGCAACGGCAGCGCAGATGCGCGAAACCTTTGCCCGCATGGGTATGGACGACGAGGAAACCGTGGCGCTGACAGCTGGCGGCCATACGATCGGCAAGACCCATGGCAATGGCGATCCGGCTAACCTCAGTCCCGATCCGGAAGATGCCGGCCCTGAATATCAGGGGCTGGGCTGGATGAATACCAAGGGTCGCGGCATCGGTCGTGATACCGTGGTTTCGGGCCTCGAAGGCGCATGGACCACGGAACCGACCAAGTGGGACAACGGTTTCTTCGAAATGCTGTTCAAGCATGAATGGCATCTGGTCAAGAGCCCGGCTGGCGCATCGCAATGGGAGCCCATTTCGATTGCCGAGCAGGACAAGCCGGTTGACGTGGAAGACCCGTCAATCCGCCTGAACCCGATGATGACCGATGCGGATATGGCGCTCAAAGTAGACCCGATCTATCGCGCGATTTCCGAGCGTTTCATGAACGACTTCGACGCGTTCTCGGATGCCTTTGCCCGCGCATGGTTCAAGCTGACCCATCGCGACATGGGCCCGAAGACCCGTTACATCGGGCCTGACGCGCCGACGGAAGACCTGATCTGGCAGGACCCGGTTCCGGCTGGTCGCACGGATTACGACGTGAAGGACCTCAAGGCCAAGATCGCCGTTTCCGGCCTTTCCGTGTCCGATCTGGTTTCCACCGCCTGGGACAGCGCCCGCACCTATCGCGGTTCGGATTTCCGTGGCGGCGCAAACGGCGCGCGTATCCGTCTGGCTCCGCAGAAGGATTGGGCAGGCAACGAGCCGGAACGTCTGGCCCGTGTTCTCTCGGTTCTGGAACCGATTGCAGCGGCGTCTGGCGCAAGTCTGGCCGATGTCATCGTGCTGGCTGGCAATTACGGTGTGGAACAGGCAGCCAAGGCCGCCGGTTTCGACATTGAAGTGCCTTTCGCACCGGGACGTGGCGATGCAACCGCCGAGCAGACCGATGCCGAAAGCTTCGCTCCGCTCGAGCCGCTGGCAGACGGTTTCCGCAACTGGCAGAAGCAGGACTATGTGGTCAGCGCCGAGGAACTGCTCCTCGACCGTGCCCAGCTCATGGGCCTCACCGCCCCTGAAATGACGGTCCTTGTCGGCGGCATGCGCGCCATCGGCACCAACCATGGCGGCACGGCGCATGGCGTCTTCACCGACAAGGTCGGCGCGTTGACGACGGATTTCTTCGCCACGCTCACCGACATGCGCTACACGTGGGTTCCGACCGGCGAAGGCCTGTATGAAATCCGCGACCGCAAGACCGGCACGCCGAAGTTCACCGCAACGCGTGTCGATCTCGTTTTCGGTTCGAATTCGATCCTTCGCGCCTATGCCGAAGTCTATGCTCAGGACGACAGCAAGGAGAAGTTCGTGAAGGACTTCGTTGCCGCCTGGACAAAGGTGATGAACGCCGACCGTTTCGATCTGGCATAAAAGCCGATCTAGAGCATTTCCAGCAAAAGTGCGAAGCGGTTTTGCGTAGGACAATGCGTGAAAACAAATGGATAGAGCGGCTCCAGCGATTCCAATTTAACTGGAACCGCTCTAACGAAAAAGCCTCCCCCGAAGGTTTCGGGGGAGGCTTTTTTATTTATTTCGCCATGTCGATGGCGGAGCTGAGCTCTTCAACCGCCTGATCAGCCGTCAGCTGGCCATTGAACTGGCGGGTGATGACATCGAACATCGCATTCTTGATCGCGGTTGGCTGTGCGTGCGACTGCGAGAAGGAACCAAGCAGCGATCCGCTCTTGTCGGCGGCGGCCAGATCCTTGATCGCCTTTTGTCCGCATTCGTCAAATGCCGTGGTCGGCACATCCGTGCGCGCCGGTGCCGAGCCCTTCACCACATTGAAGGCCGACTGGAAATTGACGTCTTCCACAGCGGCTGCGAGTGCAAGTTGCGCCTTGCGCTTGTCCTCACCCACTTCGAAGACAGCGAACTGATCGGCATTGAAAGCCACGGAACCTTCCGTTCCCGGAAAACGACCGCAAACGAAATCCGCGCCCGGCTTTTTTCCGGCCTTGGTGAACTCGCCCTTGGCCCAGTCGCCCATGAACTGCACGCCCGCCTTGTCGTCGATGACCATTGATGAGGCAAGATTCCAGTCACGTCCGGAGAAGTTGTCGTCCACATAGGTGCGCAGCTTCGACATCCGCTCGAAGACCTGCTTCATGGTATCGCTCTTCAGCGCTTCCGGATCGAGATCGATCAGCGCCTTCTTGTAGAAATCCGGCCCGAACGACATCACGACGCTCGTAAAAATGAGCGCTTCCTGCCAGGGCTGGCCGCCATGGGCAATCGGCGTGATCCCCTGCTCCTTGAACTTGTCGAGCAGCGCGACAAGCTCGTCCCAGTTCTGCGGCACTTTTCCGCCTGCCTTGTCGAGCGCGGCCTTGTTGTACCACGCCCAGTTGGTGGAATGCACATTGACCGGCGCGGCGATCCAGTGGCCGTCATATTTCGAGAAGCGCTGGATTGCAGGCGGGATGACCTTGTCCCAGCCTTCCTTGTCGGCGACTTCATCCAGATTGCCGAGCACGCCCTGCTCCGCCCAATCCAGAATGTCGAAACCCTGCATCTGCACGGCGGCAGGCGCATTGCCCGCCGTCACACGGGCGCGCAAGGTCGTCATGGCAGCCTCGCCCGCACCGCCGGCGACCGGCATATCGACCCAGCCGATACCCTGTTTCTGAAGATTTTCCTTCAAGAGATTAAGCGCTGCCGCCTCACCGCCCGAGGTCCAGTAATGGAGAACTTCCACGCTTTCCTCGGCTTGCGCCAGGTTCGCCCCACCCAAAATACTGACACCCGCCAGCAGCATTCCCATCATCAAGCGCATTCTCATATCTCCTCGTTAAGAGCGCATCCCGAAAAGTGTGAAACGGTTTTCGGAGAAGATGCGCGTTATAACAGAAAAATTAGAGCGCGGTTCGATCTGATTCAATCAGATCGAACCGCGCTCTAAGAATGGCGCACACTACCATGTGTCCAGCGAAACGAAATTCACTATCGCGTTGGCGTAAACAAGCCGTGGGCGACACGCCTACACTTCATTTTTCAGCGTTTCTTTCTGCGTAATCAGACGCGCCGAATGCTGCCCGGAAATGAACACCCAAAGCCAGCTGAGCGCCACCGCCAGACGGCTGCGCGTGCCAATGAGAAAATAGATATGTGCGAGGCCCCATATCCACCATGCAATCCAGCCTTTGAGCCGCAGCGACCCGAAATCGATGACGGCTGCACTTGGACCGATGGTGGCAAGGTTGCCAAGATGCTTGTAACGGAAGGGACCGGGCGCGGCATGATTGGCAAACCGCGCCTTGATCACCTTCGCCACATATTTGCCCTGCTGCTTGGCGGCCGGCGCAATGCCCGGCACTGGCTTTCCATCAGCGGTTTTGACCAGAGCCGTATCCCCGACGATGAAAATTTCGGGATGGCCCTTCACTGTCAGGTCCGGCTCGACCACGGCGCGCCCGGCGCGATCCTGTTCGGCGCCCACCCATTCAGCCGCTTTCGAAGCCTGCACGCCCGCCGCCCAGATGACGGTGCGGCTCGCGACCTGTTCGTCACCGATGGAAATGCCCCTGGCATCGCAGGCGGTGACGGGCGTTCCGGTTCTGACCTCCACGCCCATTTTCGTCAGCGACTTCTCCGCATATTCCGAAAGCGACGGCGGGAAAACCGGCAGAATGCGCGGCCCGGCTTCAATGAGTATGATGCGGGCTGTGGATGTATCGATATTGCGGAATTCCTTGACCAAGGTGCGGTGGGCCAGTTCCGCAATGATCCCCGCAAGTTCCACGCCGGTCGGCCCCGCGCCGATGATGCTGAATGTCAACAGCGCTTTGCGAACTTCGGGATCGGCCTCCAGCTCGGCCTGTTCGAAAGCCAGCAGGAGACGGCGGCGAATGGTCGTCGCATCTTCCAGCGCCTTCAGGCCCGGTGCATAAGGCTCCCATTCGTCGCGTCCGAAATAAGCGTGCCGCGCACCGGTCGCAAGCACAAGCGTGTCATAATCGACGGCGTGCCCATCGCGGAGATGCACCTTGCGCGCCTGCGTGTCCACGCCCGTCACTTCAGCCAGCAGGGTGGAAACCTCTTCGCGATTGCGAAAGACGGAGCGGATCGGCCAGGCGATTTCCGATGTTGCAAGAACAGTCGTCGCGACCTGATAGAGCAAGGGCTGGAAAAGATGATGGTTTCTGCGATCGATGATCGTGATCGATGTATCCGGACTTTGCAGATCTTTCGCCAGCTGCAAACCCGCAAAACCGCCGCCGACAATCACTACGCGATGCTGAGCCAATTCGCTTTTCCTTTCGCCGCCTGCATCCTGTCGAGGACTCACCATACACGCGAGCGCTTGCTCTGCCTTTCAAAAACCGTTGCAAGCGTGGGGTATGTCCGCTCCATGTAATAAGTAGCGCCGCGCGGAAAAAAGTCAGCCCGCAACCGATGCTCGGATGCGGGCTTTTAAAAGGGCGCGCGGGTTGGCTTCAGCGCAGCAGATAGGCAGGTATTTTGGGATCGAAGCCGACAATGCGCTGCCCTTCGGCAAAGGCTGCGCGCAGCGTCTCGCGAAGCGACAGGCGCGCCTGCATGGCCGCCGCTGGATCTGTCGCAAGCAGCTGGTCGATATCGCCGGGAAATTCGACGCGACGAATATCGGCCGGAAATTCAGGTGCCTGCCCTTTGGAGCGTGCTTCGACACGCGGATCGTCCAAGTGCCAGTCGGCTACGATGCGATCCGACGGAAGGCCCGCATTGATGCCGACCATGGGACCATAATAGTCGATATGATAGGTGGAGGACGTGGCGCCAAGGCTTGCAATATTCAACCCGGCATTGACCGCGCGGATGGGATCATAGGTCCAGCGCACATGGGTCACGCCGCGCGCAAGGCACCAGTCACGCTGGAACCACTTCATGCGCGCACCAAGCTTCAGGCCCCGCGCTTCCGGCAAAACCGCCAGACGATGCGAATGCTGGATGCCCGGTGTCGCAGTCGGGAAACCAAAGATGAAACCCAGCATCTTCTCACCATCGAAGGCACCGGCGACAAGCCCCCCTTCATGCTGGATAGCAAGCAACAGATCGGAGGCATCGACAGGATCGTCGTCGCCCCAGACAAGCCGCTGCACAGTTTCCGAATCCTTCATCTCGGCCAGCGATGCGAGTTCGCGGATGACGATTTCGCTCATGCTGCGAATTCCTCGCGATGGTTCGTCACCGTATCGAGGAAGGCGCGGTCGAGCGTCACACCAATACCCGGGCCGTTTTTCGGCACAGCCATGCGGCCGTTTTCGGCTTCCAGCGGCTCATTGACAATGTCGCGCGGGAAATAGCGACTGGCGGACGAGGTATCCCCCGGCTTGGTGAAATTCGCCAGCGTCGAAAGATGGATATTGTGCGCACGTCCAATGCCTGCCTCCAGCATGCCGCCGCACCATACAGGCACATCGAAAGCCGCGCAGACATCATGAATGGCCCGCGATGCGCTGTGGCCACCGACGCGCCCGACCTTGATATTGATGACGCGGCAGGCACGGGCGACGAGCGCCTTGCGCGCATCGACCGAAGAGCGAATGCTTTCATCGAGACAAATGGCCGTCAGCAGTTTTTCCTGCACATGCACATGGTCGGTAATGTCGTCAAACGCCAGCGGCTGCTCGATGTAATCGAGCGCGAATGCGTCCATGGCTTTCAAAAGCGGCAGGTCCGACAGGCGATAATCCGTATTGGCGTCAACGGTCAGCTTGGCGTCCGGGAAGCGGTCGCGCACGGCTTGCAGCATCGCCAGATCATGGCCGCGCTTGATCTTGAGCTTCACGCGCTTGTAACCGGCGTCGAGCGAAGCCGCGACGCGGTCAATCGTCGTTGGAATATCGGCGATGCCAAGGCTGACACCAACATCGATGGCATCGCGAACGCCACCAAGCGCAACGCTCAATGGCAGGTTCAGCGCTTTCGCCCACAAGTCCCACACGGCCATTTCGACCATGGCCTTGCTCATCCTGTGCCCGCGCCACGGATCGAGAATGGCGGCAAGATCAGCCGGACCGTTGAAACGCTTTCCAACAATCTGCGGCAGCAGCACATCGCGCAGGAATGAGAGCGAGCCGGAGATGGTTTCTTCGAGATAATCCGGCAAGGGGTCCATCACGCCTTCGGCATAGCCTTCAAGACCTTCCGCCTTCAGGGTGAGGATCGGTATCACCTTTTCAGTCATCGTGCCGGTGGAGATCACGAAAGGCACGAGCAGCGGCAACCGGATAACCCGTATTTCAGCCGCCTCGATTTTTAATCCGGCGAAAATTGGCGCTGTCTGCATCGGATACTCCATCCGTGGATATGATTGATTACGTCAGATCGAAACGGTTCTAGAGCGGTTCCGATTAAAACGGAATCGTGGATCCGCTCTATCTATTTGTTTTACGCATTATCCTACGCATCGAAGCGGGATTAGAAATCAGTCCAGTGGACTGATTTCCCAGCGTAGGCGCTACGCACTTTTGCTGGACATGCTCTAAATTCCCTGTTCGCTGGCAAAAGTCCAACAGATTCAGTTGGGACTTTCACTGATGTACTCAGGAGAGTGTATCCAGTGGGAAAACCGGACGCCGCAGGCGCGAATAAGTGCGTCTCGAAAGATCCGGCGAACTCAACCCACCAGCATCGGTCACGATGATCTGCGCCGCAATCGGGCCGAAAGCCCCCTTGAAATGCTGCATCGACTTGACCGCAACAATTGCCTTTTCCTTCGGCTCGATACCGACAACCCGGAAGATGTTCTGATCGAGCATCTGCATCCGTTCGGAAACGATCATGATGTCGATCCCCTCCACGCGCAGGCACACGGATTTTCCGGTCGTTCCGGGCAGACCCGTAAACATCGGCCCTTCGAAAACGAAGCTGCCATCGCTGATCGCCATGACACGGCCCGTCACCGTCAGCGGGCCACCGCCGACCGTTGGATCAGACTTGCCGCCAATCGTCACCGTGAGGGTCTCGCCCACTGCCTTGGCTGCAATCTCGGCCACCGCTTCGGGGTCCAGCAGCGCGCCAGCGGCGGCATCGGTCACACCGGCGTCCAGCATCGCCGCAATCAGCGCGGTGCAATCACTATAAGCGCCCGAGCCGGGATTATCCGAGAAGTCCGCAACAACAATCGTGCCCTTGGCGCCGCGCGCCTCTTTCAATCGCGCGATGCACGCATCAAGAGGCATCGGCTGCGTCCACTGATCCTTATAGGACCAGATTTCATCACACATCTTGCCTGCAACATCGAAAGCGGCCTGCCGTTCAACACTTTTCGCATCGAAGGTGACAATAACACTTGGTCCCGCCGCCCAAACATCGGCATCGGTGAAACCGGCATTGATCGCTACATTGAGGATGCCCGGTTGCTGCATTTCGCGGTCCGCGCTTTCGAGCAGACGGCACATCGGGCCATTATCCGTCGTGCGACCGTCATCGCAACCGAGCAGCATTGGCGGGCGGGCGATGGCGAGAGCAGGTTCGATCTCGCCCTTCATCGCCCGATCCAGCAGCGAACAAGCCTCAACCCCAACCTCATTCATATCGACATGCGGATAGGTTCGGAATGAAACCGCGATCTGCGCCAGATCGGCCAGTTCGTCGAAAATATTCGCATGAAGATCGAGCGTGATGGCAATCGGTACATCATACCCAACCACCGAGCGGATTTCGCGCAGGAACTGGCTGTCGCCATCCTGATCCGTTTCCGTCACCATGGCACCATGCAGAGCGACGAAGATACCGTTGAACGGTCCGCATTCCTTCAACCGCCGCAGGCATTCGCCTGTGATTTCCAGACGTGCGCTTTCCAGCACCGCGCCATTCGGCTCCGCATGGGCGGCAGTAATATAAACAGGTGTCCATCCCTTTTCATCCGCGACCTTTATCGCGCCGCCGACCTCCGAGCCGGTGCCGCGGAAATTGGCCGGAATCTCATCACCCTTGAAATAGTGGGACGCACGGAAATCGCCAATACTCGTGCGATTTTTCGTGAAGGTATTACTTTCATTGATGAGTTCGATGATCGCAACGCGATAGGACACGGGATCGACCTTTCTTAGAGCGGTTCCGGTGAAAACGGAATCGTGGAACCGCTCTATCTATTTGTTTTTACGCATTATCCTACGCAAAACCGCTACGCACTTTTGCTGGAAATGCTCTATGTCGGCGAAGACCAGTCTGGATTGGTCGAGAATGTAACGGCTGATGCGCGATCCAACCGCGGCAACCTTGCGCATGGCACAAGGCGGGCACCCGATCTGATGTGGTGCTTCAGATCAGGGCCCTTTCGGAACGAACTATTTTGCGAAGATTTCGCTGGCGAATTTCGGCTTTTCCCGAATGTCGAAGTCGAAATACTTGGCGCGGATCTTGTCGTAGGTGCCGTCCTGGATGATCTCCTCCAGCGCCTTGTTGACGCGCGCGCGCAGCTCCTCATCATCCTTGCGGAAGGCCATGCCAGCGCCCAATGTGCCATCGAGCAGGAACTCGTTACCGACAAACTCGCAGCAGCTCGCTCCCTTAGAAATCCAGTTGCTGAGCGCGAACTTGGATTCAAGCACGAGGTCCACGCGACCGTTTTCAATGTCGAGGAAAGCTTCTTCCAGCGTCGGATAGAGCTTCACCTCATTATCAGGGAAAAAGCGCTGCAAAACATCGACCGCGATAGAGCCGGTCTGGGTGCCTATGACCTTCCCCTTGGCGCTTTCCGGCGTCACGTCCTTCAGGCCAAGTTCCTTCAACGCAACAAACCGCATGGTATTGTAGTAGTAGGGATTGGAAAAATTGACCTGCTGCATGCGCGATTCCGTGATAGCCATCGACGACGCCATCACATCAAATTTCTTCGCCTGAAGAGCAGGAATGATCCCGCTCCATTCATTGGCGCTCCACACGCAATCCGCTTTCAGTTTCTCGCAGATCGCATCGCCGACGTCGATATCGAAGCCCTGCAGCTTCCCATTGGGATCGAGGTAATTGAACGGCGCATAAGCGCCCTCGGCTCCCATGCGGATTTCCTCGGCATAGGATGGGAAAGCACCGAACACGGCGACAACCGCTGCAATAATTCCCATTTTGGCGTGCTTATGCATGTTCCGATCTCCTGTTATTCGCCCTTGCCCGGCAATGTCTGATCCCAGAAAATCAGCGTCACCTGAGATCATCAGCCGGTGGGAATGCTCCCTTGGGCAGCTTTTATTGATTGACGATTATGCTTGTGCCCGCAGCCGATCAATGCAAAAGAACTATTCATCGCTATTAGAAAATTTAATGGATCTATGAATTCACGAACCGGGCGAAGAAGACTTCCAAGCTTGAAAGCGTTGCGGGCTTTTGAAGCCGTGGCGCACTGCCAGAGCTTTACCGCTGCGGCGGAAGAGCTTGCGGTTAGCCAGGGCGCGGTCAGCCATCAGATCAAGCTTCTCGAACAGGCCTTGGGCTGCCAATTGCTTATTCGCGGGCCTCGTGGCGTGACCGTTACCGCAGAGGGCGCATTGCTGGCCGAAGTTTGTGGGCGTGCCCTTGACGAAATCGGTGCTGTGACAGCCCTTATCGGTCAGGACAACAGGGCGCAAATTCTCCGCGTCCGCGCCGGGCCTTTCTTTTCGATGGAAGTCATTGCCAGCCGCATTGCGGGATTCCTCAAACAGAACCCGGGCATACAGCTGCATCTGAACAATCTCGATATCGATTCCATTGCGCATGACAGAGAAGACGCGCAGATCAAGTATTGTCTGAACGCCCCTGCCGGAGCCTACAGCATTGACCTGTTGACCGAAAAGCTCGTTCCCGTCTGTAGCCCTTCTCTTCTCGAAGGCGTGGCAAACCCGGAAGACCTTCTCACAAACCCCGACATTCCGCGCCTGCACTACCGCGACATGAGCGATTGGAAGCGATGGATATCGCACCACGGCATCGGCGATATCGCCGCGAATTCAAACCTGTTTTTCGATGATCAGCACACACTCCTAGCGGCAGCACGCTCAGGACAAGGCATTGGCTTTTCTCATCGACCGCTTCTCGAAAGCGACGTGCAGCGCGGCAGTCTCGGCGTCGTATCGGAGAAATACTTCCAGCCCAAGGAATCTTACAAGTTCATTTGTAGCCATGAGACCATTGCCTCAAACCATGCATTACAGCTCTTCCGCGACTGGCTGATGGCTGAGGTATCGACGATCTGTTAGGCTGCACGACTTTTAGAACGCGCTTCCCTGGTCGCAATCTGCCCTCCCCTTCCTTTCCACTCGCCCTTAGAACGCGGAAAGCCCCGCATTGTTTTTGCGGGGCTATTGGTGTGATTTGGTTTTGTTGTCCGGCTTAGCCCTGTTCGTCGGGGAATTGATTCACAGGATTAATTCCTTTTGTGTTTCGGCGTGGAATATTGACCCCTCTGCCGGGGTAATCGGCGTCCAACTTTGACCCCCGAGCAGTTTCGTCTGACCATCCGTCTTTTGGTGACGGATGGAGAGGGAGTTGAAGCGAGTGGATACGATTGCGCGTGTTCGTCGAGCCTTCCATGTGCAGGACTGGTCGGTGAAGAGGATCGTCCGGGAGCTGCATGTGTCCCGCAACACGGTCCGCAAGATACTGCGATCCGATGAGACGGATTTTTCCTACGAACGAGAACGCCAACCACTGCCGAAGACCGGAGCTTGGAAGGGTGAGATCGAGCGCTTCTTGGCTTTAAATGAAGGCAAGTCCTCTCGTGAGCGGCTGACGCTGATCCGGATTTACGAAGAGCTTCGGACGTTAGGTTATGACGGCAGCTACGATGCGATCCGGCGCTATTCAAAGGGATGGTCGAAGGCTCGAGGGGCCGTGACAGCCGAAGCCTACGTGCCCCTCTATTATGCACCTGGCGAGGCCTATCAGTTCGACTGGAGCCACGAGATCGTATTGATCCAGGGCGTCACGACGACGGTGAAGGTTGCCCATGTCCGGCTCTGCCACAGCCGGATGATGTTCGCGCGAGCCTATATGCGTGAGAGCCAAGAGATGGTCTTCGATGCACATGACAAGGCCTTCGAATTCTTCCGTGGCACCTGCACGCGCGGCATCTACGACAGTGAGACGGATGAGCAATCGATCCAGTGAATCGATTGCCCGTCGAACGAAGACGGCGGTCGAGGCCGTATTTGTCGGCAAGGAGCGTGTTTATAACCGGCGGTTCTTGCAAATGTGCAGCCACTATCTTGTCCAGCCCGTAGCCTGTACGCCAGCATCCGGCTGGGAGAAGGGGCAGGTCGAAAATCAGGTTGGCCTCGTGCGCGAGCGCTTCTTCACGCCGCGCCTGCGGGTAAAAAGCCTAGAAGAGTTGAATGTCTGGCTGCTCGACAAATGCGTTGCCTATGCCAAGGCGCATCACCATCCTGAACAGACGATCTGGCAGATGTTCGAAGCCGAACGCGACAGCCTCGTGCATTACGTTGGACCATTCGACGGTTTCCACAGTGTCCCGGCTTCAGTCGAAGACCTGCACTGTCCGCTTCGACAATAACAAATACTCGGTCCTATCGACTGCCGTTGGCCGCCCCGTCGAAGTTCATGCCTATGCTGATCGGGTCGTCATCAAACAGGATGGAGTGACGGTCGCTGAACACCGGCGCTGCTTTGGCCGGGGCGAGACCGTCTATGATCCTTGGCACTATGTTCCTGTCCTCACGCGCAAATCGGGTGCTTTGCGCAATGGCGCTCCGTTCCGCGAATGGGTTTTGCCCGCTGCGATGGAGAAAGTCCGCAAGCGGTTGAAGAGTGCCGACGACGGTGATCGACAGATGGTCACCATACTCGGATGTGTTTCTGCTGATGGCCTTGCCGAGGTTGGCCAATGGCGCTGGAAGTCCTCAATAAATCTCGGCCAATCCGGCAGAAGGCCATGCGTTTCGAAGTAGCACAGCGGGAATGAGAAGGCGTGATCGATCCCGACGATGGTGGGAATGTCTTCCGAGAGTGTCGCAACCAGCCACTCGGCAAGTCCGCGTCTCGTCCAGTATTTCTTGTTCGAAGGACGCGGGAACACCTCAACCGGTGGCTCTGAACCGGATGCAATGTAGACACGCAGCCCTTTGAGGCTGGACGTCGGGGTTTCTGCGCCGGAATAGTCGATGCCGATATGACGGGCGAACTGGGACATCGGTCACGCCATTGCGTAAAAAGTTACGTTAAAAACTTCGGAAAATGCCTCAACCGTGCTCAGCGCGTAGAGGAAAGACTCGGCATCCGAATCTCCAAGTTCGTCAAACAAATTGCCGAAATTCGCAATGCGGACCTGCTCCACGACCGCCATTGTCTGTGGTTCGTTCTCCAGAGCTCGTTTCACGTCGTCGGCGGCGCGCTTGATGTGCGCGGTGAACCGCGAACCGCGGATGAATGACAAGAGCGAATGGGTGGTCAGCGAGGTGCCGGACCTGAGGATCGTTTCCGACGAGCTTTGGGCGAAGGTCAAGAACCGCCAGCTTGCAGTTGAGGCAAGCTTCGGCCACACGACCACCAACCGGCTCAACCGCGCGCACCGGCCGCAATACCTGCTGAGCGGCCTGCTCGAATGCGACCATTGCTGCGGTCCCTATGCCATCATGGCCAAGGACCGCTACGGCTGCACGAACCGGCAAAGGAAACTGCCAATCGATGATCTTGGGGGGGCGTCTGCACCAATGCCAAGACCATCAGCCGCCAGGAACTGGAAGCGCGGGTGCTGGACGCCATTCCGACCAACCTTTTGACGCCGGAGCGCACGACCTCCTTCCAGGAGGAGATCAATCGCCAGGTCCAAAAGGCCGCGGCTGCGAGTTCCAAGGCCTCAGAGGCGATCGAGGCCAAACTGAATGCAATTTCGTCCAAACAGAAGCTGATCGCCGAGCAGATGACTGCCGCATTTGACCAGATGCTCGACGATTTGGAGAAGGAGCGGGCGCGCCTGGCGCTCGAGTTGGAAGCAGCTACGCCAATTTCACTGAGGCGGAAGAAGAGCGGTAAGGCCGGCCTGCGTAACCCGGGCGGCCCGATCGTTGTGAACCCGGCAATGTTCCAGTCGGTCCTGGATGCCATGACAACGGCACTGAAGGGTGACGCCGGCGACGGAAACGCCACGCTTGCGGGTTACGGCCAGTTTGTTCGCTCGCTCGTTCAGTGGAATAGCCCCCTAATTGCCCGGACAGTTTCTGCCACTTAAATAAGTGATAGGACTACTGTTCACATTATGACTGGTAATAGCATTAAGATGGAAATTCTTTCCGGCCCTGAGCGGCGTCGACGTTGGAGTACAGCGGAGAAGCTTGCGATTGTCCACGAAACCTACGAGGTGGACGCGACGGTCAGTCTGGTCGCCCGTCGTCATGGCATTGCGCCTAACCAGCTGTTCGCGTGGCGCAAACTTGCATCGCAGAGTGCCTTGGTTGCCACCGCAGCCGAAGAGGAGGTTGTCCCTGCCTCGGAATACCGGGCGCTTCAGGCTCAGGTGAAGGAATTACAGCGCCTGCTGGGCAAGAAGACGATGGAAGGGGAAATTCTCAAGGAGGCCCTCGAAATCGCCAACGGCCCAAAAAAAACGACTGCTGCGCTCAATCTTGCTGCCGCCGGTTTTTGGCTCCTACCAGCCGGACCTGTTCGACCCGGCGCGTGCGGGCGAACTGCTCGGCGTTCTGG
>NZ_VEWL01000010.1 GCF_006376685.1 Ochrobactrum teleogrylli
CGCTTTCGAGGCCTTGTCCGCGTCGCCTGCCAATGCCTGCTGCAAGCCGCCGCACAGAACATCAAGAAGATCGCCATGGTCCTGACAAAGACCCCAAAGGCAGCCAGCGTATGAGCGGTTGCAGCCGCTTGCAACTCCTTACTAAGGCAGTCACAAAACGCGCCCCTCTCAAAAACAAAACCCGCCGAAAAATATCGGCGGGTTTGTCAGCAGCCTGAGGCCGGGAAAATCCCGGCCCTTCTGTTTTACTTCTTGTTTTGACGGTTTTCGATCAGGTCGTCCACCACGCCCGGATCGGCGAGGGTTGACGTGTCGCCCAGTGAACCGAAATCGTCTTCGGCGATCTTGCGCAGGATACGGCGCATGATCTTGCCCGAACGGGTCTTCGGCAGGCCGGGCGCGAACTGGATCTTGTCCGGTGTGGCGATGGGGCCGATTTCCTTGCGCACGTGCTGGGTCAGCTCCTTGCGCAATTCGTCGGCGTCCTGTGTTTCCGCGCCGGTCATCAAGGTGACGTAGCAATAAATGCCCTGTCCCTTGATCCCGTGCGGATAACCAACAACGGCAGCTTCGGAAACCGAATGATGTGAGACAAGCGCCGATTCGATTTCCGCCGTGCCGAGGCGATGGCCGGAAATATTCAGCACGTCATCGACGCGACCGGTGATCCAGTAATAACCGTCTTCATCGCGGCGGCAGCCGTCACCGGTGAAATACTTGCCCTTGTAGGTGGAGAAGTACGCCTCGATGAAGCGCTTGTGATCGCCGTAAAGCGTGCGCATCTGGCCGGGCCAGCTGTCGGTGATGCAGAGATTGCCATCGGTCGCACCATCGACCACATTGCCTTCATTATCCACGAGCTCCGGCTTGACGCCGAAGAACGGGCGCGTGGCGGAGCCGGGCTTGAGGTCGGTTGCGCCGGGCAGCGGCGTGATCAGAATGCCGCCGGTTTCCGTCTGCCACCAGGTATCGACGATGGGCGACTTTTCCTCGCCGACCACATGATAATACCATTCCCAGGCTTCCGGATTGATCGGCTCGCCGACCGAGCCGAGCAGGCGCAGCGAGGAGCGCGAGGAACGCGTCACGAATTCATCGCCAGCGCCCATCAGCGCGCGGATCGCCGTTGGCGCGGTATAGAAGATGTTGACATGGTGCTTGTCGATGACTTCCCAGAATCGGCCCTGATCGGGGAAATTCGGCACGCCTTCGAACATCAGCGTCGTGGCGCCATTGGCGAGCGGTCCATAGACGATATAGGAATGGCCCGTGACCCAACCCACATCCGCCGTGCACCAATAGGTGTCGCCGTCGTGATAGTCGAAGACATATTGATGGGTCATCGAGGCATAGACCAGATAGCCGCCGGTGGTGTGCAGCACACCCTTCGGCTTGCCGGTGGAGCCGGACGTGTAGAGGATGAAGAGCGGATCTTCCGCATTCATCGGTTCCGGTTCGCAATGCGGCTCGACGCTGGCGACTTCCTGATGATACCACAGATCGCGGCCACGGCCCCAGCTGACCTTGCCGCCGGTGCGGCGCACGACCAGCACCTTGTTGACCATGACATATTGCTTGGCGGCAATATCGATGGCGGTGTCGGTGTTTTCCTTCAGCGGAACCGGCTTGCCGCCGCGCACGCCTTCATCGGCGGTGATGACAAATGTGGATTCACAATCGACGATACGACCGGCCAGCGCTTCGGGTGAGAAGCCTGCAAAAACCACGGAATGCACCGCGCCGATGCGCGCGCAGGCGAGCATGGCATAGGCCGCTTCCGGGATCATCGGCAGATAGATCGTGACGCGGTCGCCCTTCTTGACGCCGTGCTTCTTGAGCACATTCGCCATGCGGCAAACGTTTTCGTAAAGCTCGCGATAGGTGATCTTCTTGTCGATATACGGATTGTCGCCTTCCCAGATGATGGCGACCTTGTCGCCACGGCTCTTCAGGTGGCGATCAATACAATTATAGGAAACGTTGGTGACGCCGTCTTCATACCACTTGATGGAAACGTCGCCGTTGAAATCGGTGTTCTTGACCTTGGTGAAAGGCTTGAACCAGTCGATGCGGCGACCGTGCTTGGCCCAGAAGCCATCCGGATCGCTCACGCTTTCCTTGTACCATTCGAGGTAGGTCTCATTGTCAATGAGCGTGTTCTTCTTTGCCTCCGGCAGCACGGGGTAAAGCTTTTCCGACATCATTTCCTCCAAGTTTCACCAACGTCCTCTCGTCGGTGCGTGGTTCGTAACCACTGTTGGGTCTTATCTAGCTTCCTAAGCGGTGAAGGTAAATTAGACGATAGGACCGTCTGCCGTCCACAATGACGCAGGCTAAATCTCCGCATTGGCAGCACTCATGCCTTTATGGTGCTAACATATTGTTTTTACACTTTAAAAACCATTTGGAGCGATTATCTCAAATACAGGAGCCAAATATATGGCTCTTCACAAAAAGGGGAAATCGCCATGACGACGTCCGCTTTTCACGCGAGATCGGCCTTCGAACTGCAACTCGCCGGTTACGGTCTAACGACGGCAAAACTTTTCTATCACATGCCGGATCACCCGCATCTGCTGCAGCTGTTTGTCTGGCAGGAATATGATGTCGCGCCGGAATTTCCGGTGCTGCATCATTTCATCGAGTTCTGGAAACGGGAAATCGACGGGCCGCTGCATTCGGTGACTTACACCCATTGCCGCTTGCTCGGCCCATCGGACTGGAAAAATGTGCAGGGCGAGATCGTTCTGCATTAATCTTGATTTACGAACTTCGATGGCCTGTAAATCGGATTTTTCAGCGCTTCAGGTCCACTCGTACCTTACGCATAATCCCTCCGGCTCTCGAAGATTGCCATTTGAGCTCGCTAAAAAACAACCTCGTCAGATCATCGCTGTGTATACTCATTGAAAACAGGCGACAGGATTGCATTTGCTTGCGTGGCTATTTCGCTGTTCGAGCCTTCATCAGCGGTCCACATGGATGTGGGCGCCGATGAAGGCTATATAATAAAGCTGCCGCATTCACGAGAAGGAATATCGTGAATGCAAGCTGCTCTATTTAAAAGTTTATGCGTATTTTTTTATAACATAGGGAGATGTGGTCCTCAGCATTTTAAATAGAAATATTACCAAGACTATAAATCTTGGTACTTAGCGACAATAAATTTCTCACCTTCTCTTCCGGGGTGGTCTGGAGTATCTTTGTTCTCCAGATAAATATTGGTGTACGAAGTGTCGCCTGGTTTCGGTTCAAATACAACAAGCCTTCCACCTCCCAATTTTTCTATATAATAAAGCTCTTTTTCACCGTCAAATTTAATAAAATTAAATAGCATGGGATTTCCGTTATCATCACTTTGAGCAATGCATTGATATACGTATAATCCGTCTATGTTGGATTCGCCTTTTAGTGCATTTAAGCTTAAAATGTTTCTTATTTCTTTTTCCCATAGGATTATTGATATAGGCTGTGAAAAAAGATATACATCATCAGTGAATTCCCATACACTTTTTTTGCGATCTAGATCTTTACTCATATTTACTAAAAATAAACCTCCGCCAATCGTTTTTTGAAGGGTGAGGTATTCTCCTGTTAATAGGCTTTTTATAGTGTATTTCGGCATTTTTTACTCCAATTTGTTTTAATATACTAATAATTATTATATCAATTAATGACATATTATTACTGTCACTTCTGACCAAATGTTTTGCTCGTATCAACAGTGGCTTTCCGTCCCGCCTTGGAGGTGATGGGGCGATGTAGGCAAGTTTGACCGGCAGCGAGCTAGCCCTGTCATCGGCCTTAGCGCTGTTCCTTCAGGGCTGATCAAAATCGTATTAAGACACGTTGTGTCGTTGCGCTGGGAGGGGCTGAGCTTCGGGCGCATCAAACCGAGAGGTGGGTCTCAGGCTGGCGACGTATAGGACCGACCGCCGAAAATCGCTGAGCCGACCCGAACCGAGGTCGCGCCGAAGCCTATAGCGGTCTCATAATCGCCTGACATGCCCATGGAGAGCTTCTCGACGCCAGCTTCGCGGGCGAGCTTTTCCAACAGGGCAAAATGTGGTCCCGGGTTTTCATCGGCAGGCGGGATGCACATCAGCCCTTCGATGGCGAGACCGTGTTCATCACGACAGCGTGCGACAAAGGCGACGGCGTCCTTCGGTGCGATGCCGGCCTTTTGTTCTTCCAGACCCGTATTGACCTGCACATAAAGTTTCGGGCTCTTGCCCTGCTTGGTGATCTCGTCGGCAAGCGCGGCTGCGATCTTCTCGCGGTCCACCGTTTCGATGACGTCGAACAGGGCGACGGCATCGGCTGCCTTGTTGGATTGCAACGGGCCGATCAAATGCAGTTCGATGCCGGAATAATGGTCGCGCAGTTCAGGCCATTTGGCTTGTGCTTCCTGCACACGGTTTTCCCCGAAGACGCGCTGTCCGGCGTCGAGTGCCGGGCGGATCGCGTCTGCGGCGAAGGTTTTCGACACGGCGACGAGCGTGACCGAGCCTTTGGTGCGACGTGCTTCCTTTTCGGCATTGGCGATTGTGGCCTTGACCGTGTTCAGGTTCGTGACGATATCTGACATGAAACTCTCGCTTTCAGGCTTTTCATCCGCAAAAGGTTGACGCTTTCGCCAATACGTGGTGAAGGTCGCCATTAAATATCGACTCTCCTTATTGCATCACCTTCGTACGAGTAAATACGGACATGGCAGCCGAACGTTATAATCCGCGCGTGGCGGAAGCTCACTGGCAGAAAGTCTGGGAAGAAAACCGGACTTTCGAAACGGACAACAGCGATCCGCGCGAGAAGTATTATGTGCTTGAGATGTTCCCCTATCCATCGGGGCGCATCCATATGGGCCATGTGCGCAACTATGCGATGGGCGATGTCGTTGCCCGCTACAAGCGCGCCAAGGGGTTTAATGTGCTCCACCCGATGGGTTGGGACGCGTTCGGCATGCCTGCGGAAAATGCCGCGATGCAGAACAAGGTGCATCCAAAGGAATGGACCTACCAGAACATCGACACGATGAAGCGCCAGCTCAAGTCCATGGGCCTGTCGCTTGATTGGTCGCGTGAATTCGCGACCTGCGATGTGGAATATTACCATCGTCAGCAGATGCTGTTCATCGACCTGTTCGAAAAAGGTCTGGTCACGCGCAAAACCTCCAAGGTCAACTGGGATCCGGTGGACAACACCGTGCTCGCCAATGAGCAGGTGGTGGACGGTCGCGGCTGGCGCTCTGGCGCGCTGGTCGAACAGCGCGAACTGACGCAGTGGTTCTTCAAGATCACTGATTTCAGCGAAGAATTGCTGGCCGGTCTCGACACGCTCGACCAGTGGCCGGAAAAAGTTCGCCTGATGCAGCGTAACTGGATCGGCAAGTCGGAAGGCTTGCAGGTTCGTTTCGCGCTCGACGGCAAGACGGCACCGGAAGGCTTCTCGGAAATCGAGGTTTACACGACGCGTCCCGACACACTGTTCGGCGCGGCTTTTGTCGCGATTTCCGCCGATCATCCGCTGGCCAAAAAGCTTGCCGAAGGTAATGCTGCGCTGACCGGCTTCATCGAAGAATGCCACCAGCACGGCACCTCGCTTGCAGCGCTTGAAACCGCTGAAAAGAAGGGCTTTGATACCGGCGTCAAGGTCAAGCACCCGTTCGACGAGAACTGGGAGCTGCCGGTCTATGTCGCCAATTTCGTGCTGATGGAATATGGCACGGGCGCTGTTTTCGGCTGTCCGGCGCATGACCAGCGCGATCTGGATTTCGCCAATAAATATGCGCTGAAGGTAACGCCGGTCGTGCTGCCGAAGGGCGAGGACGCTGCCACTTTTGCCATCACCGACTCGGCCTATACCGATGACGGCGTGATGATCAATTCGCGTTTCCTCGATGGTCTGGCGCCGGAAGCAGCCTTCAACGAGGTTGCAAACCGTCTGGAACAGACCACGCTTGGCAATCGTCCGCAAGCGGCCCGCAAGGTGCAGTTCCGTCTGCGCGACTGGGGCATTTCGCGCCAGCGCTATTGGGGCTGCCCGATCCCGATGATCCATTGCGAGAGCTGTGGCGTCAATCCGGTGCCGCGCGCCGACCTGCCGGTCAAGCTGCCGGACGATGTGGATTTCGACCGTCCGGGCAATCCGCTGGATCGTCATGCCACGTGGCGTCATGTGAAGTGCCCGAAATGCGGTGGCGAAGCCCGGCGCGAGACCGACACGATGGATACGTTTGTCGATTCGTCCTGGTACTATGCGCGCTTCACGGCGCCGTGGGAAAACGAGCCGACCGATCGTGCGATTGCAGACCGCTGGCTGCCGGTCGACCAGTATATCGGTGGTGTCGAACACGCGATCCTGCATCTGCTCTATTCGCGCTTTTTCACCCGCGCCATGAAGGTTACGGGCCATGTCGGTCTGGATGAGCCCTTCAAGGGCCTGTTCACGCAGGGCATGGTTGTGCACGAAACCTACAAGGCCG
Source organism: Ochrobactrum teleogrylli (assembly GCF_006376685.1). Classification (GTDB taxonomy): domain Bacteria; phylum Pseudomonadota; class Alphaproteobacteria; order Rhizobiales; family Rhizobiaceae; genus Brucella; species Brucella teleogrylli. The sequence continues at coordinate 6,485 of NZ_VEWL01000010.1, forward strand.
ATGGTCAGTGGGTTGCTCCTGCCGATATCCGCATCGAGGACATTGACGGCAAGCGCACCGCAACCATGCTGGACAGCGGTGCGCCGGTTGAAATCGGTTCCATCGAGAAGATGTCGAAGTCGAAGAAGAATGTCGTTGATCCTGACGATATCATCTCTTCTTATGGTGCAGATACTGCGCGCTGGTTCATGCTGTCCGATTCGCCGCCGGAACGTGACGTGATCTGGACGGAAGCAGGTGCCGAAGGCGCGCATCGCTTCGTGCAACGCGTCTGGCGTCTGGTGTCGGAAGCAGCCGAACATCTGAAGGATGTCGCGCCGAAGACCGGTTCGCAGGGCGAAGCGCTTGCCGTTTCCAAGGCCGTGCATAAGACAGTCAACGCTGTTGGCGACGATATCGAAAAGCTCGCTTTCAATCGCGGCGTTGCGCGACTTTATGAGCTTGTGAATGCGCTTGCTGCACCGTTGCAGCTTGTCGCTTCGGACAAGGCCGATGATGAGCTGAAGGGCGCTGTTCGTGACGCCACGGAAAAGCTTATCCAGATGCTCGCACCGATGATGCCGCATCTTGCTGAACAGTGCCTGACGGAACTGGGCGGCAAGATCGCCGGACAGGAAACGTTGGTCGCCCGCGCGCCATGGCCGCTCTTCGACGCCGCATTGGTGGTGGAAAACGAGATCGTGATGCCGGTGCAGATCAACGGCAAGAAGCGTGGGGATTTGACAATCGCCCGCGACGCTGATCAAGCTAGCATCCAGCAGGCGGTGCTCGAACTTGACTTCGTCAAGGCTGCGCTCAACGGGGGCTCGCCGAAGAAGATTATCGTGGTGCCGCAAAGGATCGTCAATGTCGTTGCCTGATCGTTTCCTCTCCGCAATCAAGACTTTCCGCGTCGCTTTTGTGGCTGTGGGAGCTGCGGTTCTCCTTGCTGCCTGCACGGTGCAGCCGCTTTATTCGTCGGGCGGCAGCGCTGGTGGTTCGATCGGCGGCAGTGTGACGCCGGATATGCGCACCAAGCTTGCTTCCGTGTCCATCGATCCGGCTGGCGATGTCTATGGCCAGCAGGTGCGCAATCGCCTGATCTTCCTGCTCGGCGGTGGCGCTGGTGAACCAGCCAACCCGATGTATCGTCTGAGCCTCGGCCTCAGCACGAGCACGATTTCCGCCGTAAGCGTGGATATCGGCGATCAGACCGACCGCACGGGCCGTCCATCGGCTGGTATCGTCAAGGCGACGTCGAATTTCGTGCTGCGTGACAAGGACGGCAAGCCGCTTGCCACGGGCACACGAACGACGGGCGCTTCCTTTGATCGTCCGCGTCAGGAATTTGCAAACCTTCGTGCAGAACGCGACGCGCGCAAGCGCGCCGCGGAAGAACTGGCCGAACAGGTTTTCCTCGCATTGGCGCAGAAGCTGTCAAAGCTCTGATCGTTCCTCTGATCTGAAATCACAAAAGCGGCGCCTCCGGGCGCCGTTTTTTTGTTTCGCTAATCACAAAAAGGCTCAAGGAATTCAGCAAGGTAACATTGCTGTTCCCTGCAAACATTTTTATAACTCCTTGTTTCAAATGAACTAATTTACAATTTGCATATTGCCCGAGGCGTGACGCGAAAAATGGGAAGCGACTTCCCCATGCGTCATGCGTGAAAGCCGCGCGGTGTGTCCGTCGGTTCAATCATTATTTCAGGAGTATTCAGATGATGCGATTTTCAGACCTCATGAAAGGCATGGCCTTTGCGGCACTAGGCGTGGCGGGACTGGCCGTTGCGGGTCCGGCAGCGGCACAGGAAAAGGCAGCGCCGTTGCAGTGGCAGTTTTTCCAGGCCGATGAGAATGGCTTCAACCGGACGCCGGTTCTGTTGACGGGGGAAAAGGAAGCCATTCTGCTCGATGGCGGTTTTACCTTCTCCGATGGCAAGGCCGTTGCCGAAAAGATCAAGGAAACCGGCAAGAAGCTCACCACGGTCTATGTCAGCCAGAGCGACCCCGACTATTATTTCAACCTGCGCGAGATCAAGTCGGCTTTCCCGGATGTCAAAATCATCGCTGCTCCTGAAACCGTTGCCGCCATCAATGGCAATGTCGAGACGAAGCTTAACGTCTGGGGACCGCAGCTGAAGGATAATGGCCCGCAGAACCTGTCCGATCTGGTTCTGCCGCAGGCCTCGGACGTGAAGACGCTCACGCTGGAAGGCAACGAGATTGAGATCGTCCCGGCTGAAGGCATGAAGAACCGCCGCTATCTTTGGGTGCCATCGCTGAAGGCGGTGTTCGGCGGCGTGTTGATTGGCGCAGGCGAGCATATCTGGCTGGCCGATACGGCTGACAAGGCGCAGCGCGAGGCATGGATCAAGAACCTCGATGCGATTGCGGCGCGCAATCCTGAAGTGGTTGTCCCGGCCCATATGATGGCCGGTTCTGCGACGGATGTTTCGGCGGTCAAATTCACCCGCGATTATATCGCTGCATTCGATGAGGAGGCCGACAAGGCCAAGGATAGTGCCACGCTTATCGCTGCGATGAAGAAGCGCTATCCGGATCTGGGCGGCGAAAGCAGCCTGGAACTGGGCGCCAAGGTCATCAAGGGCGAGATGAAATGGGAATAATGCGCGGCCAAGAGACAATCGCCGGTTCGAGCCTGTGACGGCCTTGGCCGGTTGATTGGAATTTGTGGTTCGCATCGAGATGGATATAAAGGGCGGCGCGGCATGTGCCGCCCTTGTTGTGTCAGCCTGTTGTGGAGATCATGCGCCTCGCTTCCTTTTCGGCCAAAGGCTATCGTTCGCTGCGTTCTGTCCGGTTCGATCTTGGACAGGTGACGGTGTTCGTCGGTGAAAACGGGGCGGGCAAATCCAATCTCTATCGGGCTTTGCAACTGATCAAGGCGGCTGCGGAAGGCAATTTCTCCACGGAGATCGTGCGGGAAGGCGGCATGCAGTCGGCCATGTGGAGCGGCGGTCGTCGCAAGCACGAATCGGCGCGGATCATTCTGGAAGCGGATTTCGAGGACGAAAGGCTGGCGTCGCGCCTTTCCTATCGGGTGGAGGCGGGTTTGCCGCCACCTGTTTCCGGGGCATTTCCTTTCGAGCCGCAGATCAAGGAAGAACAGCTTAATCTCGATACGGGTCGTCGCCCGGTCGATCTCATGGACCGGCGCGGTCCGGCGGTCTTTGCCCGCGATGGGGAAGGGCGGCGCATGGAGCATCCGACGCGGCTTCTGACATCGGAAAGCGGGCTGGCCGTGCTTGGTCAGTCGGGCCATTATCCCGAGATCGGCGACCTCGCGGCGCAACTGCGTGGCTGGCGATTTTATCACGGCTTCCGAAGCGACCGCGACGCTCCTGCACGCCAGCCTTCCATTGCGGCCACCGCAGCCATGCTGGACGAGGATAGCGGCAATCTTGCCTCAGTCTTTGCCACGCTTGCGCATATCCGTCAGGATACGGTCGATCTGGATCGCTTTATAGAAGAGGCGCTGGATGGTGCGAAACTGGTCGTTCCTTATCCGGAAGAAACCGCCAGTTTCGGCCTGAATTTTCCAGCTTTCCCGCCCCGCATCTTTCGACCCGGCGAATTGTCCGACGGACAGATTCGCCTATTGGCGCTGGCGGGCGCGCTTTTAGCCTACCGCCTGCCGCCATTGATCGCGCTGAACGAACCGGAAGCAAGCCTGCACCCGGACATGATCCCGTCACTTGCGAGAATGATCGCGCAGGCATCCGAGCGCAGCCAGATCTGGGTTGTAACCCATTCCAGCGCTCTTGCCAGCGCTATAGCCGAGCATTGCGGCAGCAGGCCGATTCGGGTCAGCAAGCAGGATGGTGAAACGGTTCTGGAATAAAAAAGCGGGCCGAAGCCCGCCTTTCATTTGTTTCGCAAAAATCGCTGATTAAGCGATCTTCTGACCGGTCTTCGCCCAATCGGCGAGGAAGGTTTCGAGGCCCTTGTCGGTCAGCGGATGCTTGACGAGCGCCTTGAGCGTTGCCGCAGGCGCGGTCACGACATCGGCACCGATCAGCGCTGCTTCCTTGACGTGATTGACGGTGCGAACCGAAGCGGCAAGAATTTCGGTGCGGAAATCGTAATTGTCATAGATCGTGCGGATTTCCGCAATCAGTTCCATGCCGTTGATAGCCATATCGTCGAGACGACCGATGAACGGCGAAATGAAGGTCGCGCCAGCCTTGGCTGCAAGAAGCGCCTGATTGGCCGAGAAGCAGAGCGTCATATTGACCTTGTGGCCATCGGAAGACAGAGCCTTACAGGCCTTCAGTCCGTCGAAGGTTACGGGCAGCTTGATGCAGATATTATCTGCATATTTGGCGATGTGGGCAGCTTCCTTCATCATCTGCTCATATTCGGTCGCGGCAACTTCGGCAGAAACCGGACCCTTGACGAAGGAGCAGATTTCCTTGGTAACTTCCTCGATATTGCGACCCGACTTCAGGATGAGGGATGGGTTGGTGGTCACGCCATCGACCAGTCCAAGGTCGTTCAGTTCGCGGATTTCCTTGACGTCCGCAGTGTCCACGAAAAACTTCATAACAGCGTTCCTCCATAGTGAGCGCGGGTGGTTTTGGGAGCTAAATCCGTTTAAGTCCCGGAAGGTGGCTTTTCTTTAGCGCAAAGCCGCGCCAAGGTCACGCGATCATGTCGAAAGATTCGCACGATATTGCTAACCCTGTTCTGGGCCTGTTTTCGGACGCGCTGCCGGGCTTCACGCCGCGCGTGGTTCCCGTGCTGGTGCCTATGCCAGCAGAACGGCCTTATTCTTATATGGTCCCGGAGGGCATGAACGTCCAGCCCGGGTCGATCGTGCGCGTCCCGCTCGGACCGCGTGAAGTCGCGGGCATCGTCTGTGAGGGCGAAACCGATGCGGTCGACGCCAAAAAGCTCAGAGCGATTTCCGAAGTGTTCGATTGTCCGCCGGTGGATGGCGAGATGCTCCGCTTCATGCGCTGGGCTGCGGATTACACGCTCTCACCGCCCGGCATGGTGGCGCGTATGGTTCTGCGCGTGCCTGCCGCCTTCGACCCCGAGCCGTCGGTGCCGGGCCTGCGTTATTCCGGCGGTGAACCGGAACGCATGACCGATGCGCGCGCCCGCGTGATGGAGCTTGCCCGCGACGGGCTTGCCTGGACCCGGTCGGGTCTCGCCCATGCGGCGGGCGTTTCGGCAACGGTCGTAGAGGGATTGAAGGCGCAGGGCGTCTTTGATGAAGTGATGCTGCCACCGCCCGCCGTAGTGGCGAAGCCCGACACGGATTATGCCCGCGCCACGCTCTCGGAAGACCAGCAGGCAGCTGCCGAAATGCTTTCTGATTCCGTCGCGGCGGATTGTTTTTCCGTTTCCCTCCTCGATGGCGTGACGGGATCAGGCAAGACCGAAGTTTATTTCGAAGCTGTCGCCAAGGCGCTCGATCAGGGCAAGCAGGTGCTGATTCTCCTGCCCGAAATCGCGCTGACACAGCAGTTTCTCGACCGCTTTCATGATCGTTTCGGTGCCAAGCCCGCCGAATGGCATTCAGACCTTGCGCCCCGCACCCGCGAGCGCGTCTGGCGTCAGGTCACGGAAGGCACGGTACGGGTGGTTGCGGGCGCCCGTTCGGCGCTGTTTCTGCCCTTCAAGGAACTGGGGCTGATCGTGGTCGATGAGGAACATGATCCGGCTTACAAACAGGAAGACCGGGTTTTCTACAATGCCCGCGATATGGCCGTCGTGCGCGGCCATATTGGCGGTTTCCCGGTGGTGCTTGCCTCGGCCACGCCCTCCATCGAAAGTCAGGTCAATGCGGATCAGGGCCGCTACAAGCGAATCAAGCTTTACGGGCGTTATGCGGAAGCCGCACTCCCCGATCTTAAAACCATCGACATGCGGCGGTCACCGCCGCCGCCGGGACGCTTTCTGTCGCCCGCACTCACCGAAGCGGTCGGCAAGACCGTCGCGCGCGGCGAACAGGCCCTGCTGTTCCTCAACCGTCGCGGCTATGCGCCGCTGACATTGTGCCGGGTGTGCGGTCACCGCTTTCAGTGCCCGCAATGTTCAAGCTGGCTGGTCGAGCATCGCTTTCGCGGACAGCTGATGTGCCATCAGTGCGGCTATCACGAGCCGGTGCCCGAAGCCTGCCCGGAATGCGGCACACTCGATCATCTGGTCGCCTGTGGCCCCGGCGTGGAACGGATCGCGGAGGAAGTTGCCGCGACGTTCAACGAAGCGCGAATCATAGTGCTTTCGTCTGATATGGCGGGCGGCGTGAAGCGGCTGCGTCTGGAACTCGACGCCATTGCGAAGGGCGAGGCGGATATCGTCATCGGCACGCAGCTTGTCGCGAAGGGGCACAATTTTCCCAATATGACGCTGGTGGGCGTGGTGGATGCCGATTTGGGGCTGGCCAATGGCGACCCGCGCGCCGCCGAACGCACTTTCCAGCTTCTCAATCAGGTGACGGGCCGGGCGGGCCGTACGGGTCGCAAGAGCCTCGGTCTGATCCAGACCTATCAGCCGGATCATCCGGTTATGCGCGCCATTGTCAGCGGCGATGCGGAAGCCTTTTATGCTCGCGAGATCGAGGAGCGGGAGCGCAGCGCTCTGCCGCCCTTCGGACGGCTTGCTGCGCTGATCATCTCGGCCGATAACCGCCCGGATGCGGAAAACCATGCGCGTGCGCTTCGCCGCGCCGCCCCGTCCTCTTCAGAGATTTCCGTGCTTGGTCCCGCCGAAGCGCCGCTGGCGCTGGTGCGCGGCAGGCACCGCTTCCGAATATTGATCCACGGGACAAAACGCGCGGATATTCAATCCTTTATCCGTGCTTTGCTGGCTGCATCACCCAAGGAGCGAGGCTCAATCCGGGTTCAGGTTGACATCGATCCGCAAAGCTTTTTGTAAGGTTGGGCAACTATCGACGTGCACGCAAGAAATAGGGGCTTGCTTCTCTAGTCGCTAGAGGATGCAGACTGGTTTTCAAGGTTCCAATGAGGCTTGAGACCAATGAAATATACCCCTTCCCAACCCGCGCAATCATCAGCGAAGAATGGTCCCGGATTCTGGCTGGTCGCCCTTTTTGGGCTGGTGGTCTGGACATTGTTAATGTGGTTTGCCTATTCCATCTCGGATGCTGTGATCGTCTGGATCAGCGGCAACGGAGCGGTTCTGGCCGAGACCGGAAAAAGCCTGATCGGCTCGGAAGTAACAGCGCTGCTGGATACGACCAAACTGGACCAGATAGCCGGTTCAGGTATTGAATTGCTGCAGAGTTTGCTTGCGCCCGCACTTGCGATCATCTGGGTGATCGGTGCCGTGGCCATCCTCTTCATCCGGTCGATTCTGGCGCGTATCATCGGGATGCGCGGTTCGCTGTCGCGCTGAGGACCGGCTCCATTGATGTGCGTTCATGCCGTGCGATCGGTTTTCGTTTGGGCAAAACTGGTTTATAGCCGTGCTGTTCAAATTGAGGGGTGATCGCGATGGAATTCTATCTTCCCACCACGACCGGCGAATGGCTCGCCTGGAGCTCGGCAGCCGTGACGGCCTTTGCGGGCATCGTCATGCTGTTTGCGCCCGGCATCACCATGAAGCTGTTGCGGTTGCAGCCGGTCAATGCGCGACCGGAAGCGTTCAGTTCCATCCGCGCCGTGCTGGCCGGTCCCTATCTCGGTCTGGGGCTTGGCTGCCTCATTTTTGCACAACCCTTCTTGTGGGTTGTTCTGGGGGCGGCGTGGGGCTTCGCCCTGTTCGGGCGCTTCATCTCGATGATGTCCGATAATGTCGGACGCGGCGGCGGCACGATCTATAACTGGTTGGCAGGAATTGTAGAATTCCTTCTGGCCGCCGGGCCATTGCTCTACGCTTTTGGCTTCATCGGTTAACCCTGCGACTTTTTTGATCGGAAAACGCGACAAAACTTACACAAAAGTGCGGGATTCGCGTGTTGCGAGTCCGGTTCGTCTATGCTAGACGGCAATCACATTTCGGTGTTGACGTGCTCGCGCGTCAGTGGTTTTCCGGAAACATTCAATAAAATCATCGGCTTGGCGTCCTGAGCAACATTGGGCCCCAAAAGGATGGTTTCAACGTAGAGAGCAGGTTGTTCGTGGCTGAAACGTCTTCGCTCATTTCAGGTGTGGCACAGCGTTACGCCGGATCGCTTTTCGAGCTGGCGCTCGAAGCCAAGTCCGTTGCTGCTGTGGAGAAAGATCTTGTTCGTTTCGAGGCGCTTCTGAGCGGAAGCGAGGACCTCAAGCGTCTGATCTCCAGTCCGGTATTTTCTTCGGAAGACCAGCTCCATGCGATCGGCGCCATTGCCGACAAGGCGGGCATCAAGGGTCTGGTAGGAAATCTCCTGCGCGTCGTCGCAGCGAACCGCCGCCTTTTCGCCCTGCCGGGCATCATCGCCGCATTCCACAAGATTGCTGCTGAACATCGCGGAGAAGTTTCCGCCGATGTCACTTCCGCGCATGCGCTGACCGCTGCGCAGGAAAACGAATTGAAGGCAACGCTGAAGAGCGTGGCCGGCAAGGACGTGACGATTAACGTCACCGTCGATCCGTCGATCCTCGGCGGTCTTATCGTCAAGATGGGTTCGCGTCAGATCGACACGTCCCTTCGCACCAAACTATCTTCTCTCAAGCTTGCACTGAAAGAGGTCGGCTGATGGACATCCGCGCTGCGGAAATTTCCGCTATCCTGAAAGAGCAAATCAAGAACTTCGGCAAGGAGGCTGAGGTCTCCGAAGTCGGTCAGGTTCTGTCCGTCGGCGACGGTATTGCTCGCGTCTATGGTCTGGACAATGTTCAGGCTGGTGAAATGGTCGAATTCCCCGGCGGCATTCGCGGCATGGCGCTCAACCTTGAAAACGACAATGTTGGTGTCGTTATCTTCGGTGCCGACCGTGACATCAAGGAAGGCGACGTCGTCAAGCGTACCGGCGCCATCGTTGACGTACCGGTTGGTCCGGGCCTGCTGGGCCGCGTCGTTGACGCTCTCGGCAACCCGATCGACGGCAAGGGCCCAATCGTTGCTACCGAGCGTCGCCGCGTCGACGTCAAGGCACCGGGCATCATCCCGCGCAAGTCGGTTCATGAGCCAATGTCGACCGGCCTCAAGGCTGTTGACGCTCTGATCCCGGTTGGTCGTGGTCAGCGCGAGCTGGTCATCGGTGACCGTCAGACCGGCAAGACCGCCATCATTCTCGACACCTTCCTGAACCAGAAGCCGATCCACGACAACGGCCCGGACAGCGAAAAGCTTTATTGCGTTTACGTTGCTATCGGCCAGAAGCGTTCGACTGTTGCTCAGTTCGTCAAGGTTCTCGAAGAGCGCGGCGCACTCGAATATTCGATCGTTATCGCTGCTACCGCTTCCGATCCGGCTCCGATGCAGTACCTCGCTCCGTTCGCAGGTTGCGCAATGGGCGAATACTTCCGTGACAACGGTCAGCACGCTCTCATCGGTTACGACGATCTGTCCAAGCAGGCTGTTGCTTACCGTCAGATGTCCCTTCTGCTTCGTCGTCCTCCGGGCCGTGAAGCTTATCCGGGCGACGTTTTCTATCTGCACTCCCGTCTTCTCGAACGCGCTGCAAAGCTCAACGACGAAAACGGCGCTGGCTCGCTGACGGCTCTGCCGGTCATCGAAACGCAGGGCAACGACGTTTCGGCCTTCATTCCGACCAACGTGATCTCCATCACCGACGGCCAGATCTTCCTCGAAACCAACCTGTTCTATCAGGGTATCCGTCCGGCTGTTAACGTCGGTCTGTCGGTTTCGCGCGTTGGTTCTTCGGCACAGGTCAAGGCCATGAAGCAGGTTGCCGGTTCGATCAAGGGCGAGCTCGCCCAGTATCGTGAAATGGCCGCCTTCGCACAGTTCGGTTCGGATCTCGATGCCTCGACCCAGCGTTTGCTGAACCGTGGCGCGCGTCTGACCGAGCTTCTCAAGCAGCCGCAGTTCTCGCCGCTCAAGACGGAAGAACAGGTTGCCGTGATTTATGCCGGTGTGAATGGCTATCTCGACAAGATCGCCGTCAACCAGGTTGGCAAGTTCGAAGCAGGTCTTCTTTCTTCGTTGCGCACCGAGCACAAGGATGTGCTGGATGCTATCCGCGATCAGAAGGCACTCACCGACGACATCAAAGCAAAGCTCAAGGCAGCGGTCGACGCGTTCGCCAAGTCTTTCGCTTGAATTTTGTGACGGGATGAACGGATGCCTTCACTAAAGGATCTGAGAAACCGTATCGCCTCGGTCAAGGCGACGCAGAAAATCACCAAGGCGATGCAGATGGTCGCCGCGGCGAAGCTGCGCCGTGCCCAGGAAGCTGCGGAGGCCGCTCGGCCTTACTCGCAGCGCATGGGCGCCGTTCTCGCTAATATCGCGCAGAATGTCAGCGGCGAAGATGCACCGGCATTGATGGCCGGTACGGGTAAGGACGACGTGCATCTGCTCGTCGTCTGCACTGCAGAACGTGGCCTTTGCGGCGGTTTCAACAGCCAAATCGCACGCCTGGCGCGCGATCATACCCGCAAGCTCCTCGCTGAAGGCAAGACGGTCAAGATCATCACGGTCGGCAAGAAGGGCGCAGATATTCTGCGTCGTGAATTTGCCTCTCTGATCATCGACCACGTCAATTTGCGCGAAGTCAAGCAGCTCGCTTTTGTGCATGCCGACCAGATCGGCCACAAGGTGATCGAGCTGTTCGAACAAGGCGCATTTGATGTCTGCACCCTGTTCTATTCCGAATTCAAGTCGGTGATTGCACAGATCCCGACTGCGCAGCAGATCATTCCGGCTTCGGCTGGCGATGTTGCGCAGGCGGACGCTGCAGGCGATGCGATTTATGAGTACGAACCTGATCCTGCGGCGATCCTGAGCACGCTGATCCCACGCAACATTTCGGTCCAGATTTTCCGCGCACTGTTGGAAAATGTGGCGGGCGAAATGGGCGCGAAGATGAGCGCCATGGACAATGCGACGCGTAATGCCGGTGACATGATCAACAAGTTGTCGATCACGTATAACCGTCAGCGTCAGGCTCAGATCACCAAGGAACTGATCGAAATCATTTCGGGCGCGGAAGCGCTCTAGGGTTTACCGCATGGTCTATCCGGGAAGTCTGCAACTTTTCGGGACCATGCTAACGGAAGGTAAGGATCGATGGCAAAAGCAGCGACCCCGAAAACTACCGCCGCGGCCGAAGCAAAGCCGGCAGCGGCGAAGAAGGCTCCAGCCAAGGCTACACCAGCTAAGGCGGCTGCCGCCAAGACGCCAGCAGCTCCCAAGGCTGCAGCGACCGGTGCAGTTGGCAAGATCACTCAGGTCATCGGCGCTGTTGTCGACGTACAGTTCGAAGACGGTCAGCTGCCGCTGATCCTCAACGCTCTGGAAACCGACAATCTGGGCAACCGCCTGGTTCTCGAAGTTGCGCAGCATCTGGGCGAAAACACCGTTCGCACCATCGCCATGGACTCGACCGAAGGTCTGGTTCGCGGTCACGAAGTGCGCGACACCGGCAACCCGATCATGGTTCCGGTTGGTGAAGAAACGCTTGGCCGCATCATGAACGTCATCGGCGAGCCGGTTGACGAAGCTGGTCCGATCAAGACCACGGCGCGCCGCGCGATCCACCAGGAAGCGCCTGAATATATCGAACAGTCGACCGAAGCTGAAATCCTGGTAACGGGCATCAAGGTCGTCGACCTTCTCGCTCCTTACGCCAAGGGTGGTAAGATTGGTCTGTTCGGCGGCGCCGGCGTCGGCAAGACCGTTCTCATCATGGAGCTGATCAACAACGTCGCCAAGGCGCACGGTGGTTACTCGGTATTCGCGGGCGTTGGTGAACGTACCCGTGAAGGTAACGATCTTTACCACGAAATGATCGAATCGGGCGTTAACAAGCTCGGTGGCGGTGAAGGCTCCAAGGCCGCACTCGTTTACGGTCAGATGAACGAGCCTCCGGGTGCGCGCGCTCGCGTTGCTCTGTCGGGTCTGACGGTTGCTGAAAACTTCCGTGACAAGGGCCAGGACGTTCTGTTCTTCGTGGACAACATCTTCCGCTTCACGCAGGCTGGTTCGGAACTTTCGGCTCTTCTCGGTCGTATTCCTTCCGCTGTGGGTTATCAGCCGACGCTGGCAACCGACATGGGCGCGATGCAGGAACGCATCACCACGACGACCAAGGGTTCGATTACCTCGGTTCAGGCAATTTACGTTCCTGCCGACGATTTGACCGATCCTGCACCGGCTACGTCGTTCGCTCACTTGGACGCGACCACCACGCTGAACCGTTCGATCGCTGAAAAGGGTATTTACCCGGCTGTGGATCCGCTGGAATCCACGTCGCGTATGCTCGACCCGATGATCGTTGGTGAAGAACACTACGCCGTTGCCCGTCAGGTGCAGGCGATCCTGCAGCGCTACAAGGCTCTTCAGGACATCATCGCCATCCTCGGCATGGACGAACTGTCGGAAGACGACAAGCTGACCGTTGCGCGCGCTCGTAAGATCGAACGCTTCCTGTCGCAGCCGTTCTTCGTTGCTGAAGTCTTCACCGGTTCGCCAGGCAAGCTTGTCGCGCTCGAAGACACCATCAAGGGCTTCAAGGGCCTTTGCGCAGGTGAATACGATCATCTTCCAGAACCGGCCTTCTACATGGTCGGCTCGATTGAAGAAGCGATCGAAAAGGCGAAGAAGCTGGCTGCTGAAGCCGCTTGATGAATTGAGTTTCCCGGTGGGCCGAAAGGCCCACCGAGACGACCTGTTCATTTGTTTGAGCACGATCTTTTCGCAAACCGGTTTCCAGTTTCGAGATCACGCTCAGGAAATTTAAGTGAGAACCATGGCTCAAGCTTTCCAATTCGAACTCGTGTCGCCTGAACGCCTCCTGCTTTCCGCGCAGGTGACGGAAGTCGTCATTCCGGGTAGCGAAGGCTATCTGACGGCTCTCGCCGGTCATTCGCCGCTGATGTCGACGATCATGCCGGGAGTCGTTTCGGTGAAGCTTGCCGACGGCAAGTCTGACTCTTATGTGGTTTTCGGCGGTTTTGCCGATATTACCCCGCAGAGCTGCACCGTGCTGGCCGAATCCGCAACGCATGTCGACGCCATTGAGCCGTCGGACATTACGCGCCGCATCGATGAAGCCCGTAAGGCGCTCGATGATGCGACTTCGCCGGAGCATCGCACCAAGGCCGAAATCTTCCTGCACCAGCTGATGACGCTGCAGGGCGCGGTTATACCGGGCTGATACGGTAGAAAATTCACATATATTTGGGAAAGCGGACTCTGGTCCGCTTTTCTTTTTGGTTTTATTGTTCGTGTATATTTTTCTTATTTAAAATTTATTCATACTACCCGTTACTTCGGTTCTTTAATTCAGTCGCTCGCGAAGATCTTATTCTCGCACAACCTACCTTCAGCGGGTTTAAACTTCACGCTTGCGTGAGTTTTGCGTGCGGCCATTGAAAATGAACCGTGGGCCATTTATCCAGAAACACAATCGTTAGTTTACTAATATATAAGGCATCGGATATGAGCACCGCAGATCTCAGAGCAGAAATGATTGATGCCATGGCGAAGGTCAACCGCAGGCTTCGCACCGTTTTTGACGCCAGGGTAAAAGAGCGGGGCCTGACACTGGCGCGCGCGCGCACGCTACTGGCATTGATCGAGCAGGAAGGTCTTTATCAAAAGGAGCTGGCCGAAACGCTGGAGATCGAGAATGCGACCATGGTTCGTCTTCTCGATGGCCTGGAACGCCAGTCATTCATCGAGCGCCAGACGGTCGAGGGTGATCGCCGCGCCAAGCGGGTGGTGATGACCGAAGAGGGCAAGATTCTGGCCGAGCAGGTCGAAAAGCTTGCCGGTGATGTGCGTGAAGACCTGCTTGAAGGCGTGACCGACGAGGAATTGAGCGTGGCGCTGAATGTGTTGCGCAAAATGTCGGAATCAATGAACAAGACACATTGAGCGTCGCTCTCTTCGCACGACAACCAGCCGGGGCTAGCGTTCCGGCTTTTTCGTTTGCTCACGGTTTTGTGTAAATCTGCCCTTAAGCTGGTCTACTTGTGCCATTTTTCGGTCGCCAGTGCAGCGTTCACTGCACCCACAATTTTCAGGTTGGCTGCCGGGAGCGCCGGAAATGCGTTATTCGACTCAGACCCTTGTGGGCCTCATGGCTATTCTTTCCATCGTTTCGGTGCAGGCCAAAGATATGCGCCACGGTACCCGCCATTCCTATGCGCTGGCGCTCAACGATGTGAATACGGATGACGGCATGGTTTTCGACACCAATGCATCGACTTCGTTCGACGTGGCGACCGAGCGCACGCGAAGAAATGTTGTTTTGCGTTGAGCCGCCAGAGCATTTCCAGCAAAAGTGCGTAGCGCCTACGCGGGGAAATCAGTCCACTGGACTGATTTCTGCTCCCGCTTCGATACGTAGGATAATGCTTAAAAACAAATAAATAGAGCGGTTCCACGATTCCGTCTCAAACGTCAAATTCGAAAAATCCACTAGATACATATACTTGCTAGTGGTCTTTTTGATTCCAACATTTGCTCAGCGCGTGAACCGAGGGATGCAAATGTTGGAATCAGACCACTAGGTCAGGGGGCAAGCGTGCGCAGATATTCCATCAGTTCACTTGCCGTATTGCTGGCGCGTTCCGGTTCGCGTGACACGATGGCCTCAATGAGCGCCGCATGGGCATTCGCTGAACCGGTGATGCTGGCCGAGGGCCGCAAACGGAACCAGAACCGGCGACTATGCGTCTGAAGCGGGGCCGCGAGACGGGTCGCATAAGGATTATTGGCCGCCGAGCCAAGCACGATGTCGAAAGCCTTGTCGGCATCAAGAAATGATTGCACATCTTCATTGGGAATTGCCTGCCGCATGGCGGCCGCTGCCGCTTCCAGCCGCTGATAGTCACGCGGACTGCCGAAACGGGCGGCATCGCGCGCCAGCACACGCTCGACGCCTTCGCGGGCATCGAGAACCTTGGCGAAATCCTTGGGGTCGATGGGCGTGATCGCAATGCCGGAACGGGGGCGAACCTCCATCAGCCCTTCCCAGGCAAGCCGCTGAATGGCTTCACGCAGCGGCGTGCGGCCCATGCCCGTCAGTTCAATGAGCGTGCGTTCATTGACCACAGCGCCTGGTTCCAGCTCAAGCGTGACGACCATGCGTTCCAGCGTCTGATAGGCTTGCTCGGCGAGGCTTTCGCCGCCCAGGCTATCAATGGCGGGGATCGATTTGCCGGTGGCGCTCTTGATCGACCGTTCGCGGAGGCTCGTCTGTGTCATGTGGTCCAGTGTCTTCTATGATGGCAATTGACAGGAAACGATCCTACAAATATATCTCTGATATATCAATATCGACCAAGGTAATAGCCTTGCCGCACCCGTCCTCGCACTACCGGGTTTGAGCATAGTGTTATTCCGAAAATTTGTTGGACGGGGGATTTTCCCAATTTCAAAGTTAGCCTGATTTCGAACCAGCGTCGTGCCGGGCAGGGATCGATAGCGAATACGAAATCAGTTACCGGGAACCCGGTATTGACAAAGGCAGGGGCTCCATTCGTGATGACGCCTCGATCTGCATCGGTGGGGAGCCGCAAAAAGAATGAAATCTGATCCCAAAAATCAACAGAAAATGGGTCAGCAGGATATTGTTATCATCGGCGGCGGCATTGTCGGTTCTGCGACGGCAGCCTTGCTTGCCGAGGCCGGACGAAATGTCCTCGTCATCGATCGCACGGGCATCTGCGAGGAAACCAGTTCGGGCAACGCGGCGGCGCTTGCTTTTTCGGATATTCTGCCGATGGCGTCCAAGGGCGTCATGGGCAAGGTGCCGGGCTGGCTGATGGACCCGCTCGGACCGTTTTCGATCCGCCCGTCCTATTTCCCGAAAATGGTGCCGTGGCTTTATCGTTTCTGGCGTGCCAGCAGCGCCGGGGCGCTGGAAAAGACCGCAGTGACGCAGGCGAATATCATGCGGCTTGCGGAAAGCGAGATGCTGGCCCTGATCGACCGGGCCGGTCTGCGCGACCGCTTGCGGGAAGACGGCAATCTGGAGCTTTATGAATCCGAAGCGGAACTGACTGCCGCGTTGCCAAGCTGGGAAATTCGCGAGAAGGCTGGCATTGCGCACGATCATGTCCATGGCGCGCGACTGGCCGAATTGCAGCCGGGCCTGAGCCCGCGCATTGTGGCGGGAACTTTCGTGCCCGGCTGGAAGAATGTCAGCGATCCGAAACTGTTCGGACAGGCCATCTGGGCCCATGCGGAGCGCCTCGGTGCGCGCTTCCTGAAAGCGAAGGTGACGAGCGCGCAACCGGCTGATGGCGGCGCGCGCGTGCATCTTGAAGACGGCACGGAAATCAGCGCGAAGAACCTCATCGTGATGACGGGTGCCTTTTCGCGTGAATTCGCCAAGGGCTTCGGCGATGTCGTGCCGCTCGATACCGAGCGCGGTTACAACACCACGCTGCCGGTCGGTGCTTTCGACGTCAAGCGGCAGCTCACCTTCCCAAGCCATGGTTTCGTCATCACGCCGATGGCGACAGGCTTGCGCGTCGGCGGCGCGGTTGAATTCGGCGGGCTTGATCTGCCGCCAAATTATGCGCGCTCCAAAGCTATGTTGACCAAGGCCTCCCGCTTCCTGCCGGGTCTCAAGACCGAAGGCGGACGCGAGTGGATGGGCTATCGTCCGTCCATTCCAGACTCTCTGCCGGTCATCGGACGGGCATCATCTGGCGGCAATGTTTTCTACGGCTTCGGCCACGGCCATCTGGGCCTCACGCAATCGGCAGCGACGGCACGCCTCATCCGCGATCTGATCACCGGCGCGAAGCCTGCAATCGATATCGAACCATTCAAGCCTCAACGTTTTCGGAACTGACCATCATGGCAAGACATTCTTTTTTCTGCGTCGACGGACATACCTGCGGCAACCCAGTGCGCCTGGTGGCTGGCGGCGGCCCGAACCTCGAAGGTTCGACCATGATGGAGAAACGCGCGCATTTTCTGCGCGAGTTTGACTGGATCCGTACCGGCCTGATGTTCGAACCGCGCGGCCACGACATGATGTCTGGCTCGATCCTCTATCCGCCGACGCGCCCGGACTGCGATGTGGCGGTGCTGTTCATCGAGACCTCGGGTTGCCTGCCCATGTGCGGTCACGGCACCATCGGTACGGTGACCATGGCGATCGAGCAGGGCCTCGTGACACCGAAGACGCCCGGCAAGCTCAATCTCGACACGCCAGCGGGTCTCGTTGCCATCGAATATGAGCAGAACGGCCAGTATGTGGAGCGCGTGCGCCTCACCAATGTTCCGGCTTTCCTTTATGCGGAAGGCTTGGAAGTGGAATGCCCCGATCTTGGCACGCTCAAGGTCGATGTGGCCTATGGCGGCAATTTCTACGCTATCGTTGAGCCGCAGGACAATTACACCGACATGGCCGATTACAGCGCCTTGCAGCTGATCGCCTGGAGCCCTGTTCTGCGTCAGCGCCTGAATGAGAAATACAAGTTCCAGCACCCGCTGCTCGCCGATATTAATCGCCTGACGCATATTTTGTGGACCGGCAAGCCGACCAAGCCGGAAGCCCATGCGCGCAATGCTGTCTTCTACGGCGACAAGGCCATCGACCGTTCGCCTTGCGGCACCGGTACATCGGCTCGCATGGCGCAGCTGGCCGCCAAGGGCAAGCTGAAGCCGGGCGACGAATTCGTGCATGAATCTATCATCGGTTCGCTGTTCCACGGTCGCGTGGAGCGGGCGGTGGAAGTCACGGGGCCTGAAACGGGCCAGGAAACCGTGTTGCCGGGTATTATTCCGTCAATTGCGGGCTGGGCACGCATGACCGGTTATAATACGATCTTCATCGATGACCGGGACCCTTTTGCTCACGGTTTCACAGTTGCATAAAAACGGGTACGGCTGGTCAAAAATGACCAGCCACCCTATTTCTTGCCTTTTGAGGCTTCGGGGAAAATATGGAATAACGCGCCCGTTTCGGTAGAAAAGGACGCATAAAGGGGCTTTTCATAGGGGACATAACCGGTTTGCGGAGGGATGAAGCAATTAGTCTTTTGTTTTAGACGAAAGGGCTTGCATTCCGTGATGCAGCCGTTAGGTGTAATCGACCGGGAAAAAAATGAGGGTGCACGAAATAATAATGCGCCAATAAGATTCCGGCTTGTAAAATGGGTGGCTTTTCGATGGAATATTTCCTCCAGCAGGTGATCAACGGGCTCGCGCTCGGTTCGATCTATGGCCTGATCGCCATCGGCTACACGATGGTCTATGGTATCATCGGCATGATCAACTTTGCTCATGGCGATGTCTTCATGCTCGGCGCCTTTATGGCGCTGATTGTTTTTCTCATCATCACAACTTTCATCGGGGCGCTGCCGATTGCGTTGTTGCTGCTTCTGATGATGGTGGTTGCTATGCTCATGACCGGCTTGTGGAGCTGGACGATTGAGCGCGTGGCCTACCGGCCGCTGCGCGGTTCGTTCCGCCTTGCGCCGCTGATCACGGCAATCGGCATGTCGATCGCATTGTCCAATTTCGTCCAGGTAACGCAGGGCCCGCGCAACAAGCCGGTTCCACAACTTCTGAACGGCTCCTACAGCCTGTTCGGCACCGACGTCACGATTTCGCTGAAGCAGATCGTCGTGATCGTGGTCACCGCCGTGCTGCTGACGATCTTCTGGTACATCGTCAATCGCACGTCGCTTGGCCGCGCCCAGCGCGCCTGTGAGCAGGACCGCAAGATGGCCGCACTTCTCGGCATCAATGTCGACCGTGTGATTTCGCTGACCTTCGTGATGGGCGCCATGCTCGCAGCCGTCGCCGGTACGCTTTATCTGTCCTTCTACGGTGTGATTTCCTTCGCCGACGGGTTCATCCCCGGCGTTAAGGCGTTCACGGCTGCGGTTCTGGGCGGTATTGGTTCGCTTCCGGGCGCTGTTGTCGGCGGCCTGCTGATCGGTCTGATCGAAGCGCTCTGGTCGGCTTATTTCTCGATCGACTACAAGGATGTCGCGGCGTTTTCGATCCTGGCCATCGTGCTGATCTTCATGCCGTCGGGTATTCTTGGCCGTCCTGAAGTCGAAAAGGTGTAATCATGGCTGTACAGTCGAGTTCACGCCCGGATTCCCTTTTTGGCCGGGCCATTCGCGAGGGTATCGTCGCCGGTCTTCTGGCGCTGGGCCTCTTTATCCTGATCATCGGTTTCAAGACCGAGCAGAACATCAACAATGAACTGGTGCTGGTGCAGCGCTGGGGTGCACTGGCCGTCATGGTTGCGCTGGCGGCGGTGGGACGCTTCCTGTTCGTCGCCTTCCTGCAGCCGCAGCTGGAGGCGCGCAAGCTCGCCAAGAGCAGCCGGACGGTTGCCGCCACCGAAAGCCAGTCATTTTTCCGCACCCATTTCTCCAAGCTCGGCGTTGCCTTCCTCTTTGCCTATCCGATCCTGATCGTTCTGGCGTTGGGCTGGCAGGGCTCGCTCAAATGGGTCGATAATTTCGGGGTCCAGATCCTCATCTATGTGATGCTGGCCTGGGGGCTCAACATCGTCGTCGGTCTCGCCGGTCTTCTTGATCTCGGCTATGTGGCCTTCTACGCGGTCGGCGCCTATTCCTATGCGATCCTGTCCAGCTATTTCGGCCTGTCCTTCTGGATGCTGCTGCCCATGGCAGGCATTCTGGCCGCAACCTGGGGCATCATTCTGGGCTTCCCGGTCCTGCGATTGCGCGGTGACTATCTGGCCATCGTGACGCTCGCTTTCGGTGAAATCATCCGTCTGGTGCTGATCAACTGGACCGATCTCACCAAGGGCACCTTCGGTATTTCGGGTATCGCCAAGGCCACCTTCTTCGGTTTGCCGTTCAAGGCCGGCCCGGATGGTTTTGCCGCCCATATGGGAATTGCCTTCTCACCGGCGCATTACAAGTTCTTCCTCTATTACGTCATTCTGCTGCTGGCACTTCTGACCGCCTGGGTCACGATCCGTCTGCGCCGCATGCCGGTTGGCCGTGCGTGGGAAGCGCTGCGTGAAGACGAAATCGCCTGTCGTTCGCTCGGCATCAACACCACGACCACCAAGCTCACGGCTTTTGCCACGGGCGCCATGTTCGGCGGTTTTGCAGGCTCGTTCTTCGCGGCGCGTCAGGGCTTCGTGAGCCCGGAATCCTTCGTGTTTCTCGAATCGGCGGTTATCCTCGCCATCGTGGTTCTTGGCGGCATGGGATCGCTCGTCGGTATCGCCATTGCTGCAATCGTCATGATCGGCGGCACAGAAATCCTGCGTGAAATGGGCTTCCTGAAGGCGATCTTCGGTCCCGATTTCACGCCGGAACTCTATCGTATGCTCATCTTCGGGCTCGCCATGGTGGTTGTCATGGTCTGGAAGCCGCGCGGTTTTGTCGGAAGCCGAGAACCAAGTGCGTTCCTGCATGAGAAGAAGATGGTGTCGGGTGCCTTTACCAAGGAAGGGCACGGCTGATGGCGGAGACAGCGAGAATGCCTGACAATGTTCAGAAAGACACTGTTCTTCAGGTTGAGCATCTGTCGATGCGCTTCGGTGGCCTCGTCGCCATCAACGATCTGAGCTTCGACGTGAAGCGTGGTGATATTACCGCGCTGATCGGCCCGAATGGTGCCGGTAAAACCACGGTCTTCAACTGCATCACCGGCTTCTACAAGCCGACTGGTGGCATGTTGACCATGCATCGCAATACGGGCGAGACTTTCCTTCTGGAGCGTCTTCCTGATTTCCAGATCACCAAGCAGGCCAAGGTGGCGCGTACCTTCCAGAATATTCGCCTGTTTTCGGGCCTGACCGTTCTGGAAAATCTGCTGGTCGCGCAGCACAACACGCTCATGCGCTCGTCGGGTTACACGGTCCTTGGGCTTCTCGGCCTGCCGGGTTACAAGAAGGCCGCCAAGGAGGCTATCGAAAAGGCGCGTTACTGGCTGGAAAAGATCAACCTCACCGCACGTGCGGATGATCCGGCTGGCGATCTGCCCTACGGCGATCAGCGCCGTCTGGAAATCGCCCGCGCCATGTGCACCGAGCCGGAAATCCTCTGCCTCGACGAACCGGCAGCAGGTCTCAATCCGCGCGAGTCGGCGGAGCTGAACAAGCTTTTGCTCGATATCCGCAAGGAAACGGGAACCTCGCTCCTGCTGATCGAGCACGATATGTCGGTGGTGATGGAAATTTCCGACCACGTGATCGTGCTGGAATATGGCACCAAGATTTCCGATGGATCGCCGGAAGAAGTCCGCAACGATCCGCGCGTCATCGCCGCTTATCTCGGCGTGGATGACGAGGAAATCGCCGAGCTGATCGATGAGGCCGACAAGCCCGGTACGGGCGATCCGGCGGATTTCATCGCGACCCAGCTTGCCGAAGAAGCGATCGAGCAGGAAAAATCGGCGGAAGTCGTGCAGTTCGCCGGTGGACTGGGCGCGCCACGCGATGGCAAGGCCGACAACCTGACGCTCGTCAAGGGCATCGGTGCGGTCAACGAGAAGAAGCTGAACGAGCACGGCATCTATCATTTCGATCAGATCGCCGCGTGGTCCGAGGCCGACATCAAGCAGGCCGAAACCTATCTGGAATTCGATGGCCGCATCGCCCGGGAAGACTGGGTGGGGCAGGCGGCGCAATTGGCCGCCGGTCAGGCGACCGAATTCTCGAGCCGCGTCGAAGCCGGTGATGTTCCGACGAGCCACAAGACCACTCCCGCAAAGGCGCCGCGCAGCCGCAAAGCTCCGGCCAAGCCGAAGAAGGGAGGCGAATGATGCAGGCTGAAACCATGCAGAAAAAGCAACCGCTTCTGGCTGTTGAAAAAGTCGAGACCTATTACGGTAACATCTGTGCGCTGAAGGGCATCGACCTGACGGTGGACGAAGGTGAAATCGTCGCCCTGATCGGCGCCAATGGTGCTGGCAAGTCCACGCTGATGATGACGATTTTCGGTTCGCCGAAAGCGCGCACCGGTCGCATTCTCTTCAACGGCAAAGACATTACGTCCATGCCGCCGCATGAGATTGCGAAGCTGCGTATCGCGCAGTCGCCGGAAGGGCGTCGCATCTTCCCGCGCATGACGGTTCTGGAAAATCTCCAGATGGGCGCGAGCCTCGACAATCAGCAATACTTCGAAGAAGACGTGAAGCTGATGTTCGACCTGTTCCCGCGTCTCAAGGAGCGTATCAGCCAGCGCGGCGGTACGCTGTCGGGTGGTGAGCAGCAGATGCTGGCTATAGCCCGTGCGCTGATGGCGCGTCCGAAGCTTCTGCTTCTCGACGAGCCGTCGCTTGGTCTCGCACCGCTGATCGTCAAGCAGATCTTCGAGGCAATCAAGGAACTGAACCGCACACAGGGCCTGACGGTGTTTCTCGTCGAGCAGAACGCATTCGGCGCGCTCAAGCTCGCCGACCGCGGTTATGTGATGGTCAACGGGTCGATCACGATGAGCGGTTCGGGCCGCGATCTTCTGGCTGATCCGGAAGTGCGCGCCGCCTATCTCGAAGGCGGAAGGCATTAAGGAGGAAATCATGCAGGGTATTCTCTACGAAGAACCGTCTTTCTGGCTGTTTTTCCTCATTACGTGTCTTCTCGGCGGCTGGGCTGCCTGGATGACAGGCCGCGCCTGCGCGCAGACCTGGCGCAGCCTGCCGCAGCTGCTGGTCTATCTGATCCCGCTGGGCGCTGCGGTGCGTTTCATCCACTTCGCGCTGTTTGAAGGCACGCTGCTCTCGCTCCACTATTATCTGGTGGACACGATCGTGCTGATGATCATCGGTGCGATCGGGTTCCAATACACGCGCACCAAACAAATGGTGCGGCAGTATGGCTGGCTTTATGAAAAAGCTTCGCCGCTGAGCTGGAAAGCAAAATAATTCGAAGCTTCGCCGTTCGCGGCGGAGCTTTTTTTACAAGATCACGTTGACAGTATCATGATTCAGCGTAGATATTGCTGAGTATTCAGCAAGATAATAATGCGATGCAAAACATCGTATCGGGGTAAATACAAGGATGGGAGTTCCAAAAATGAAGAAGTATCTTTTTTCGGGCGTGGCTCTTGCTGCTGTGATGGCTTTTGGTGGCTCTGCATGGGCTGATGTACTTCTGGGCATCGGTGCGCCGCTGACCGGCCCGAATGCCGTTTACGGTGCGCAGATCCAGAAAGGCGCCGAAGCTGCTATCAAGGAAATCAACGATGCCGGCGGCATCAACGGCGAGAAGATCGCAATCACACTCGGCGACGACGTTTCGGATCCGAAGCAGGGCATTTCGGTGGCTAACAAATTCGCTGCCGATGGCGTCAAATATGTTGTCGGTCACTTCAACTCGGGCGTTTCGATTCCGGCTTCGGAAGTTTATGCCGAAAACGGCATTCTCGAAATTTCGCCTGCTGCAACTAACCCGGTCTATACCGAGCGCCAACTGTGGAACACGTTCCGTACCTGCGGCCGTGACGACCAGCAGGGTATCGTTGCCGGTCAGTACATTTTCGACAACTTCAAGGACGGAAAGATCGCCGTCATTCACGACAAGACCCCTTATGGTCAGGGTCTTGCCGATGAAACCAAGAAGAAGCTCAATGAACTCGGCACCAAGGAAGCCCTTTATGAAGGCGTGAACGTCGGCGAAAAGGACTTCTCGGCGCTGATCGCCAAGCTCAAGCAAGCTGGCGTGACGGTCGTCTATTGGGGTGGCCTGCATCCGGAAGCTGGTCTGATCATCCGTCAGATGGCTGACCAGGGCCTCAAGGCCCAGTTCATCTCGGGCGACGGTATCGTGTCGAACGAACTGGCTTCGATTGCTGGCGACGCTGTTGCCGGTACGTTGAACACCTTCGGCCCGGATCCGCGCAACAACCCGGACAACGCCGACCTCGTCAAGAAGTTCCGCGACGCTGGTTTCGAGCCGGAAGCCTACACGCTTTATTCCTATGCGGCTGTTCAGTCGCTCGCTCAGGCCGCCAAGGCCGCGGGCAGCAACGACCCGCAGGAAGTTGCCAAGGCGCTGAAGGAAAAGGGCCCGTTCAAGACCGTGCTCGGCGATATTTCCTATGACGAAAAGGGCGATCCGAAGCTCCCGGGCTACGTCATGTACAAGTGGGAAAAGGGCGCTGACGGGAAATACACCTACATTCAGCAGAAGTAAAAACGCATTATTATTGCGTCAATGGAGAATGCCCGGTCATCGTGCCGGGCATTTTTCTTTTGTTTGCTAATATAAAATCTTAAAAAACAGAATGGTCTGATTGAGCGCGTTGATCTTGAGGGGGGCAATGCGCGCGCAATTTTCTGTAAAAAATGTATTTAAAAACAGTGTATTATAACATTTCCGATACTCGACCTATTGTTGAATGACCTCCGTCGCATGACCTCATGCGAAAAACGCCGAAAGTTGAGGATTTCTACGCTTTACTTTTACGTCTCTGCGATTTTACCTAGCAAGGTGATTTTGCGTAGTGTGATTCTCTACGTTTAATCTCGCCTTCTGGGGAGGAGGCCGGTCATGCGGGCGGAGGTGCTTCATTTTCCCCCAAACTGCACCCGAAACGGGAATGCGGAATAGCCGGTTTCTTTCGACATAAAGAGACAGGGCAGTGCCGGTTCAGTTGGCAACGCTCGAAGTGGGAGTAATCGAAATGAAGAAGTCTTTGTTCTGCGGCGTTTGCCTTTCGGCTCTGGTCGCTTTTGGCGGCGCAGCCTTTGCCGATGTGATGGTCGGTGTTGGCGCGCCTTTGACCGGCAGTCAGGCCGCATTCGGCGAGCAGATCAAGCGTGGTGTTGAAGCTGCTGTCGCGGAAGCCAATGCCAAGGGCGGCATGAATGGCGAAAAGATCAGCATCGTTTATGGTGATGATGCCGCTGATCCGAAGCAGGGCATTTCGGTTGCAAACAAGTTCGTTGGCGATGGTGTGCAGTTTGTCATCGGCCACTTCAATTCCGGCGTCAGCATTCCGACCTCAGATATCTATGCCGAAAACGGCGTGCTGATGATCGCACCGGGCACCACCAACCCGACCTTTACCGAGCGTGAACTGTGGAACACCTTCCGCACCTGCCGTCGTGACGACCAGCAAGGCATCGTCGCCGGAAAATACATGGCCGACCATTACAAGGATGGCAAGGTTGCGATCCTGCACGACAAGACGCCTTACGGTCAGGGCCTTGCCGACGAGACCAAGAAGTCGCTCAACGAGAACGGCATGAAGGAAACGCTTTATGAAGGCGTGAATCAGGGCGACAAGGATTTCTCGGCGCTGATTTCCAAGATGAAGGCCGCAGGCATTACCGCTGTCTATTGGGGCGGTATGCATCCGGAAGCCGGTCTTCTGATCCGCCAGATGGCCGATCAGGGCCTCAAGGCGCAGTTCATTTCGGGTGACGGTATCGTTTCCAACGAACTGGCTTCGATTGCGGGCGATGCGGTGGCTGGCGTCATGAACACTTTTGGCCCGGACCCGCGCGACGACAAGGCGAATGCAGACCTGATCAAGGCTTTCCGCGACAAGGGTTTTGAGCCGGAAGCCTATACTTTCTATGCCTATGCCGGTGTGCAGTCACTGGTCAGCGCCGCCAATGCAGCAGGCAGCAACGATCCGCAGGAAGTTGCGACGGCGATGAAGGACAAGGGGCCGTTCAAGACCGTGCTGGGTGAAATCTCCTTCGACAAGAAGGGTGATCCAAGCCTGTCGCCTTACGTCATGTTTGAATGGCGGAAGGGTGAAGACGGCAAGTATAATTACTTCCAGAAGTAATTCTGCCTGATATATTGGCATAAATTGCTATAAAATTAATCAGAATGCCCGGCTTTTAGCCGGGCATTTTGTTTTTAATTGGTGGTTGCACAGTTTGTTTGCGCTTGATCATATTGCAAGGTAAGCAATGGCGCCTTCGTCTTTGCAGTTAGGGAGATCTGCCTTGCCTATCAGGAAAATTCTGGTCGCCAATCGATCTGAAATCGCAATTCGCGTATTCCGCGCCGCCAATGAGCTGGGGCTCAAAACGGTGGCCATATGGGCCGAGGAGGACAAACTTTCCCTGCATCGCTTTAAAGCGGACGAGAGCTATCAGGTCGGTCGTGGACCGCATCTGGCGCGCGATCTGGGGCCGATCGAAAGCTACCTGTCGATCGACGAGATCATCCGCGTCGCCAAGCTTTCGGGTGCCGACGCCATTCATCCGGGCTACGGCCTGTTGTCGGAAAGCCCGGAATTCGCCGAGGCCTGTGCCGAAAACGGCATCATCTTCATCGGGCCGAAGCCGGAAACCATGCGCCGTCTCGGCAACAAGGTTGCAGCGCGCAATCTGGCCATCGAAATCGGCGTGCCGGTGGTGCCAGCTACCGATCCGCTGCCGGACGACATGGAAGAGGTGAAGAAGCTCGCAGCCCAGGTCGGTTATCCGGTCATGCTGAAAGCCAGTTGGGGCGGCGGTGGTCGCGGCATGCGCGCCATTCGCTCCGAAGCTGATATTGCGCGCGAAGTCACGGAAGCCAAGCGCGAAGCCAAGGCAGCTTTCGGCAAGGATGAAGTCTATCTAGAAAAGCTCATCGAGCGCGCACGCCATGTCGAAGTGCAGATTCTGGGCGATACGCATGGCAATGCCGTGCATCTGTTCGAGCGCGACTGCTCGATCCAGCGCCGCAACCAGAAGGTCGTGGAACGGGCGCCTGCGCCTTATCTCAACGACGCGCAGCGTCAGGAGCTTGCCAATTACGGCCTGAAGATCGCCCATGCCACCGATTATATCGGCGCGGGCACGGTCGAATTCCTGATGGATGCGGATAGCGGCAAGTTCTATTTCATTGAGGTCAATCCGCGCATTCAGGTTGAGCATACGGTCACCGAACAGGTGACGGGCATCGATATCGTCAAGGCGCAGATCCATATTCTGGAAGGTGCTGCCATCGGCACGCCGGAATCGGGCGTGCCGCGTCAGGAAGATATCCGGCTCAATGGTCATGCGCTGCAGTGCCGTATCACGACGGAAGACCCGGAACAGAACTTCATTCCCGATTACGGGCGCATTCAGGCTTACCGTTCGGCCTCGGGCTTCGGCATTCGCCTCGATGGCGGCACGGCCTATTCGGGCGCGTTCATCACGCGCTATTACGATCCGCTGCTGGTGAAGGTGACGGCTTCGGGCGCGACGCCGCTGGAAGCCATCCGTCGCATGGACCGCGCATTGCGCGAATTCCGTATTCGCGGCGTGGCGACCAACCTCACTTTCCTCGAAGCGATCATCAATCATCCGAAATTCCAGTCGAATGATTATACGACGCGGTTCATCGACACCACGCCGGAACTGTTCGAACAGGTGAAGCGGCAGGACCGTGCCACCAAGCTTCTGACCTATATTGCCGATGTGACGGTCAACGGTCACCCTGAAACCAAGGGACGCGCTAAGCCGGCTAAGGATGCTGCAAAACCACGCGTGCCATGGTTCGGCGATACGCCGGTTGCGGACGGCACCAAGCAGCTTCTGGACAGTCTCGGACCGAAGAAGTTTGCCGAATGGGTACGCAATGAAAAGCGCGTTCTCGTCACCGATACGACCATGCGCGACGGCCACCAGTCACTGCTTGCGACGCGCGTGCGCACCTATGACATTGCGCGCATCGCCAATACCTATGCGCAGGCGCTGCCGAACCTGTTCTCGCTGGAGTGCTGGGGTGGAGCGACCTTCGACGTTTCGATGCGCTTCCTGACGGAAGATCCGTGGGAGCGTCTGGCGCAGGTGCGCGAGGGCGCGCCAAACTTGCTGCTGCAAATGCTGCTGCGCGGCGCCAATGGCGTTGGCTACAAGTCCTATCCGGACAATGTGGTGAAGTATTTCGTGCGCGAAGCCGCGCGCGGCGGCATCGACCTGTTCCGCGTGTTCGACAGCCTCAACTGGGTTGAGAACATGCGCGTGTCGATGGATGCGGTGCTGGAGGAAAACAAGCTCTGCGAAGCCGCCATCTGCTATACGGGCGATATTCTGAACCCGGACCGGGCCAAATATGATCTCAAATATTACGTCAATCTGGCGAAAGAGGTCGAGAAAGCAGGCGCGCATATTATCGCCGTCAAGGATATGGCGGGCCTGCTGAAGCCTGCCGCCGCACGCGTGCTGTTCAAGGCGCTGCGGGAGGAAACCGATCTGCCGATCCATTTCCACACCCATGACACGTCGGGCATTTCCGCCGCGACAGTGCTGGCTGCGGTGGACGCGGGCGTTGATGTGGTCGATGCGGCGATGGATGCCTTGTCGGGCAACACTTCGCAGCCTTGCCTCGGTTCCATCGTGGAAGCGCTGCACGGCGCCGAGCGTGATCCGGGTCTCGACCCGGAATCGATCCGCCGCATTTCCTTCTATTGGGAAGCGGTACGCAATCAATATGCGGGCTTTGAAAGCGACCTCAAGGGACCGGCTTCGGAAGTCTATCTGCACGAAATGCCGGGCGGCCAGTTCACCAATCTGAAAGAACAGGCGCGTTCGCTGGGCCTCGAAACCCGCTGGCATGAAGTGGCGCAGGCCTATGCCGATGTGAACCGGATGTTCGGTGATATCGTCAAGGTCACGCCGTCCTCCAAAGTGGTGGGCGATATGGCGTTGATGATGGTCAGCCAGGATCTGGACGTCAGCGATGTCGAGAACCCGGACAAGGATATCGCCTTCCCGGATTCGGTGGTGTCGATGATGCGCGGTGATCTGGGGCAGCCGCCTTCGGGCTGGCCGGCAGCGCTTCAGAAAAAAGTGCTGAAGGGCGAAAAGCCGTTCACCGTGCGCCCCGGCTCGCTGCTGCCTGCCGCCGATCTCAATGCGGAGCGCAACGGGTTCGAAGAAACCGTGGGCCGCAAGATCACTGATCAGGAGTTCGCTTCGGCACTGATGTATCCGAAAGTGTTCACGGATTTCGCAGCCGCGCAGGAAACCTACGGCCCGACAAGTGTTCTGCCTACGCCGGTTTATTTCTACGGCCTCAAGCCGGAAGAAGAAGTTTTCGTCGATCTGGAGCGTGGCAAGACGCTGGTGATCGTGAATCAGGCGATGAGCGAAACCGACGAGAAGGGCATGGTCACCGTGTTCTTCGAACTGAACGGCCAGCCGCGCCGCATCAAGGTGCCGAACCGCGCCAAGGGCGCCTCTGGCGGTGTCCGTCGCAAGGTGGAAACCGGCAATGACAAACAGGTCGGCGCGCCAATGCCGGGTGTCATCTCGACGGTCGCCGTTACCAACGGTCAGAAGGTTTCGCAGGGCGATGTGCTGCTTTCCATCGAAGCGATGAAGATGGAAACGGCAATTCATGCCGAGCGCGACGGCACCATTGCCGAAGTGCTGGTGCGCCCCGGCGAGCAGATCGACGCGAAGGATCTCCTGGTCGTCTACTCGGAGTAATTCTTGGTTCAACGGAAGCGGGGCGATTTGGGGTCGCAGTACCCGACGCCTCCTTTTCCCTCATCCTGAGGAGCCGTTGAAAACGGCGTCTCGAAGGGCGAGGGAAATGCACGGCGCCTGCCCTCGTCCTTCGACAGGCTCAGGATGAGGGGGAGGCGTAGCGCCCGTCAGACCGAACGGTCGCTTTCGCAGCAATGAAACCATCGGAAATCCCATGCCGCGCCTGTCAAAAGGCGCGGCATTTTGTTTGCGCTTGCAGTATGTGCAAATTCTGCTATGCATGTTTGTGCCGATTTATGCATGTTTATGCTTGTTGGGAGAATTAAGTGGCGACGGAGCTTTTGCTTCACGAAAGACAGGCGCGTATTCAGGACCTGTTGCAGCAGTCGGGTCGCGTGCTGGCGACGGAGTTGGCTGAGAGCTTTGGCGTGTCGGAAGACACGATCCGCCGCGATCTGCGTGATATGGCGGCTGCCGGTCTCTGCAAGCGTGTTTACGGCGGCGCTCTGAAAGCTGCACCGTCATCGCTGTCGCTGGCCGAGCGCGACGGGGAACGCACGGCGGCCAAGGCGGCGCTGGCGGGTGTGCTGCTTGGTCTGATTGAGCCGGGCATGACGGTGTTTCTGGACGCGTCCTCGGTCAACACGGCATTGTCGCGGCTTCTGGTGGAACGCGGCGAGGCGCTCACAGTTGTTACCAATACGCCGTCGATTGCGGCTATTTTGCTTCAGTCGTCGAAAATAGAGGTGATCACGATCGGCGGGCCGATTGATCGCCGTGTCAGTGCGGCGGTGGGCGCGCGGGCCTTGCGCGATGCGGAAACAGTGCGTCCTGATCTGTGCGTGCTGGGTGCCTGCGGCGTTGCGGCGGAAATCGGCGTTACGGCTCTTTTTCTGGACGATGCCGAGTTCAAGCGCACCATTGCCAGCCGCAGCCGGTCTGTCGTACTGGCAATCACCAATGACAAGCTTGGCACTGTTGCAGCGCATGATGTCGTCTCGCTGGATGATATTGGTGTCATGGCTGTTGAACAGGATGCCGATGAGAAATTGCTCGCGCCTTTTGTGGCGGCGGGCGTGAATATATTACGCGCGGCAACAGGCCGTGGCTGAGGGACATATGGAACAGGTTTCCGGACGGGAAGATACCGCGCCGTCGCGCGCGCCGATGATCACCAAAGAGCGTGTCGCTGTCGCGCTGCTCTTTCTGGCTAACGGCTATATTTTTGGCGGCTGGGCTCCGAAAATTCCAGAATTCGCCGCACGCCTTGGGCTGGATAGCGCAGGCATGGGGCTGATGATCCTCGTCTTCGGCGTCGGCTCGCTGGCCATGATGCCGGTGGCAGGCGCCTTGTCGGCGCAGCGCGGTTCCGGCGCGGTGGTGCGTATTTTCGCGCTGGCCTTTATTCCGGCGCTACTGATCATCGCTCTGGTGCCCAATGTGGTCACAGCGGTCATCGTGATGTTTTATTTCGGTGGCACCATGGCTGCGATGGATGTGGCGATGAATGCCAATGCGGTCGCCGTGGAAAAATCCATGCGCCGCGCCATCATGTCGTCCTGTCATGCATTCTGGAGCCTCGGCGGGCTTATCGGCGCAGCGACAGGCGGCTTTCTCATCACGCAGTTCGGCTCGACTGTTCATGCGCTGGTCGCGACCATCGCTGCGGCGATAATGATTGCTGTCGCGTGGCCATCGATCATTGCCGACAAGTTTCACCATCCAAGCGGCGAAAAGCAGAAGCTCACCCTGCCGCGCAATCCGCTGCCCTGGCTGGTGGGGGTGATGGCCCTGTTCTCGATGGTGCCGGAAGGCGCGATCATCGACTGGAGCGCTTATCACATGCGCCAGGATCTGGGCGCGTCGGTCACGCTCGCGGGTTTCGGCTTTGCGGCCTTCTCCTTTTCCATGGCGGTGATGCGCTTTGCGGGCGATCTGGTGCGCGACCGTTTCGGCGCGGTGCGCACGCTGCGCGCTTGCACGACGATTGCCATTATCGGCATGTTGATCGTCGGCTTTTCCACCGATCCCTATGTGTCGCTGGTCGGTTTCGCCATCTGCGGCATCGGCATTTCCAACATGGTGCCGATTGCCTTTTCGATGGCCGGAAACATACCGGGCGTGAATCCGAGCGTCGGCCTGTCGATTGCCACCACGCTTGGCTATTCCGGCATGTTGGTGGCGCCGTCGCTGATCGGCTTTGTTGCCAAACATAGCGGTTTCGGCGTGGTGTTTATCGCGCTGCCAGTCCTGCTTCTTGTTGTGCTGGCCTTTTCCAGCCTCGCCCGCTACGCCGACCAGAAGCATTAGTCTCTATTTTTACGCATTATCCAGCGCAAAACCGCTTCGCACTTTTGCTGGAAATGCTTTTTATTCCGCGGTCCAGCCGCCTTCGACCGGCAAGGCCGCGCCATTGATCTGCGCAGCGGCATCGGTGGCGAGAAAGGCGGCAAGCGCTCCGATCTGCGCGGTGGTGACGAATTCCTTCGTCGGCTGTTTATCGAGCATCACTTCGCGGATCACCGTTTCACGATCCATGTTGTGCGCTTTCATCTGATCGGGAATCTGCGCCTCCACAAGCGGCGTCAGCACATAGCCGGGACAGATGGAATTGGCGGTGATCTTCGCGGTCGCCAGTTCCAGCGCCAATGTCTTGGTAAAGCCGACAATGCCATGCTTGGCCGCAACATAGGCCGACTTGAACGGCGAGGCGACCAGTCCGTGGGCGGATGCAATATTGATGATGCGTCCCCAGCCGCTCGCGCGCATATGCGGAATGGCGGCGGCGGATGTATGGAAGGCGGAGGTCAGGTTGATCGCGATGATGCGGTCCCACTGCTCGGTCGGGAATTCTTCCACCGGCGCGACATGCTGGATGCCCGCATTGTTGACCAGAATATCGGCGCTGCCGAAAGCCTTGACGCTATCGGCGATCAGCTTGCGGCAGTCGTCGCCCTTCGACATATCGGCTGCGATATAGACCACGCTTGCGCCATGTTCCTCGCCCAGCATGCGGGCAAGCGCATGATCTTCGTCGCGGTCGGTGAAGGAATTGATCACAACGTTGTGTCCCGCAGCCGCCAATGCGTGGGCGATGCCAAGGCCGATCCCTGAATTGGAGCCGGTGACAATAGCGGTTTTGCGGGCAGTTGCGTCGGTCATGGTCTGGCATCCTCGTTTATGATGGCGCGCATAATGAGAGGGCGACAATGCGTCGGCAAGTGATTATATAGATCGAAATCCTTATAAGTGCAGACCCAGTTAAGAACAGAGCAAAATGTCTTCCGAGACCGTCAGCTATTTCTCGCATCCTTTCCCTCGTCGCCAATCGGTTGGCGTCAGTGTCGGCGGCGTTGTCGTCGGCGGCAGCGCGCCGGTTGTCGTGCAGTCGATGACCAATACGGATACGGCGGATGTGGACGCCACCGTCGCGCAGGTCGCAGCCTTGCATCGCGCGGGTTCCGAGATTGTGCGTATCACGGTGGACCGCGACGAATCCGCTGCCGCCGTGCCAAAAATCCGCGAAAGGCTGGAGCGTCTCGGCCATAATGTCCCGCTGGTCGGCGATTTCCATTATATCGGCCACAAGCTGCTTGCCGATCATCCGGCCTGTGCGGAAGCGCTGGCGAAATATCGCATCAATCCGGGCAATGTCGGCTTCAAGGACAAGAAGGACAAGCAGTTCGCCGATATCGTCGAAATGGCGATCCGCTACGACAAACCGGTGCGTATCGGCGTCAACTGGGGTTCGCTTGATCAGGAATTGCTGACCACACTGATGGATCGCAATCAGGATGCGGGCGCGCCGTTGAGCGCACAGGAAGTCATGCGCGAGGCCATCGTGCAGTCGGCGCTGATTTCCGCCAATCTGGCCGAAGAGATCGGGCTTGGCCGCGACAAGATCATTCTGTCGGCCAAGGTCAGTCAGGTGCAGGATCTGATCGCCGTCTATACGATGCTGGCGCAGCGTTCCGATCATGCGCTGCATCTGGGTCTCACCGAGGCTGGCATGGGCACCAAGGGCATTGTCGCCTCGTCGGCGGCCATGGGCATTTTGCTGCAGCAGGGCATTGGCGATACGATCCGCATTTCGCTGACCCCCGAACCCGGCGGCGACCGCACCCGCGAAGTGCAGGTGTCGCAGGAGCTGTTGCAGACCATGGGCTTCCGCCAGTTCATCCCGATTGTTGCGGCGTGCCCCGGTTGCGGACGCACGACGTCGACAGTGTTTCAGGAACTGGCGCAGACCATTCAGGACGATATCCGCCGCAACATGCCGGTCTGGCGCGAAAAATATCCGGGCGTGGAAGCGCTATCGGTCGCGGTGATGGGCTGCATCGTCAACGGTCCGGGCGAATCGAAACATGCCGATATCGGTATTTCTCTTCCCGGCACGGGCGAAACGCCGTCCGCGCCGGTGTTTGTCGATGGCAAGAAGGTCACCACTTTGCGCGGCCCTGCCATTGCCGAAGAGTTCCAGAAGATGGTTGCCGATTATATCGAGAACCGTTTCGGCCTTGGGCAGAAGATGGCTGCCGGACAGAACTAAGCCGAGCAGGTCACTGCGCGCGTCGCAGCTTCTGGTGTTGTTTTTAGTGTTGCCGCCCAGAAGACGAGCGTGGCAAGGCTGATGCCTGCGCCAAGCAGGCACACGCCATTCCAGCCCGCATGGGCATAGACCCAGGTTGAAACCGCTGAGCCACTCGCGCTGCCGATGGAATAGAAAACCATATAGGCAGCGGTCAGCCGGTTCTGCGCATCCGGGCGCACGCGATAGATCATGGCCTGATTGGTCACATGGACCGCCTGAAGGCCGAAATCGATGATCAGCACACCCGCGACCAGCCACAGCAAAGACTGTCCGAGAAGGGCGATAGGTGCCCACGCCACCAGCATCAATGTGAGTGCTACGCCGGTCATGCGCTGTGCATGGCCGCGATCCGCAGCACTCCCGGCCCGTGAGGCGGCCAGCGCTCCGGCGGCGCCCGCAAGGCCAAAGAGGCCGATCTCCGCATGGCTCAATTCAAAGGGCGGTGCACTCAGCGGCATTACCAGCGGTGCGAGCAGGGTGGTTATATCGGCAAAGATCAGCATGGCGATGATGGCGCGAATGCGCAGCACGGGCTCCTCTTTGAAAAGGGTTGCGAGCGAGAGGATCAGCGCCGGATAGGAAACGCTTGCAGCTTGTCGGGTCTGGCGCGGCAGGCTGCGCCATAGCATGAGGCCGATCAGCAAGGTAATCACCGCTGAACTGAGATAGACGCTGCGCCAGCCGCCAAGGTCGGTTAACGCGCCTGCAACCGCGCGGGCGAGCAAGATGCCAAGCACGATACCGCTGGTCACAATCCCCACGACATGGCCGCGCCGCGCCGGTTCGGCAAGGCTTGCGGCATAGGCGACGAGGGCCTGTGTCACCACGGCAAGAAGGCCGGTCGCTGCCATCGCGAGAAAGAGCAAGGATGGTTGTCCGGCAATGCCTACGGCGGCAAGTGTCAGCGAGGACAGGAGAAAATGCGCGACGATCAGTTTGCGCCGGTCGAAGAGATCGCCCAGCGGCACGAGAAAGATCAGGCCCAGCCCGTAGCCGATCTGGCTGGCACCGACGATCAGTCCCGCTGTGGAGCGGTCCAGTCCGATATCGTCGGCCATCACATCCAGAAGCGGATGCGCAAAATAGACATTGGCAACGGCAAGACCGCTCGCAATGGCAAACAGAAGAAGCGTTGGGGTGGATAGTGATGGGCGCGCGTCACTGTTCGCGGCAGTTTGCGCTGCCGCGTCGGGAGAGATCTGCATGATGAACTCCAGCAATTTTGGTTTTACTATGAAACCATTTTGTTTTTAGCCAAATAGGTTTTATATTGCAACCAAATTGAATGGATGGAGTGAGATGGTTCGCAAGAAGAGCCTGAAAGGCGACTATTGCCCCAGTGCGCGGGCGCTGGACGTGATTGGTGACTGGTGGTCGCTGCTGATCGTGCGTGAGGCGTTTGACGATGTGACGCGCTTCAGTGCCTTTCAGAAGAATCTGGGCATTGCGCGCAATATTCTGGCCGAGCGTCTGCGCAAGCTGACGGGCGAGGGCATTCTGGAAAGCGTGCCTGATCCCAATGGCGGCGCACATCAGGAATATCGGTTGACTGCGAAAGGGCGCGATCTTCTGCCAGTGGTCGTCGCGTTACGGCAATGGGGCGAGAAGCATCTGTTTACGCCGGAGGAGCCGCATTCACGGCTGGTGGACAGCGTGTCCGGTCACGACATCGCAAAGCTCGACGTGCGTGCACAGGACGGACGCGTACTTTCCGTCGATGATGTCGTTCTGATCAAGGTTCGAGAGGACGATCTCTGAGTATCAGCTCTGGCGTTCAGCGATGAAGCGCGCGGCCTGCTTGAGAATATCGGCATCCTTGCCGAACGGCGCGAGCAGGCTTTCCGCCTGGGCGACGAGGCCGGACAATTGCTTGCGCGTCCAGTCGATGCCATGCAACGCCACAAGCGTGGCCTTGCCAGCAGCCGCATCCTTGCCCGTTGCCTTGCCCATTGCAGCGGCGTCTGCCGTCACGTCCAGAAGGTCGTCGGCAAGCTGGAAGGCGAGACCAATGGCCGAACCGAATTCCGCCATGCGTTCGCGATCTTCGCGGGAGGCGTCGGCGATGATGGCTCCTGCTTCGCAGGCAAAGCGGATCAGCGCGCCGGTCTTCATCGCCTGAAGCGTGATGATACCGGCTTCGTCTGGCTTTTTTGTCTCGGCCATCAGATCGAGGGCCTGCCCGCCCGCCATTCCGCCAAGGCCGGAAGCGCGGGCAAGGGCGGAAACCAGTTTTACGCGCACGGAGGAATCGAGATCGGTCTCGTCAGCGGCAATAATGTCGAAGGCGTAGGTGAGGAGGCTGTCGCCCGCGAGAATCGCAGCCGCTTCATCAAACGCCTTATGCACTGTCGGCTGGCCGCGGCGCAGATCATCGTCGTCCATGGCCGGAAGATCATCGTGGACAAGCGAATAGCAGTGGATGCATTCCAGTGCAGCCGCGACCCGCAAGACGGCATCGCCGCTCTTGCCGAATAGTGCAGCACTTTCCACAACCAGGAACGGACGCAGTCTTTTGCCGCCATTCAGCACACCGTGACGCATGGCCGCGATCAGCCGTTCCGGTCGGGCGATCTCGCCGGTGCGCAGGCGCTCGTCAAGAAGCCCAATCAGCGTCGTCTCTACTTCGTGGGCGCGACGGTTGAGGGCATCGGTGAATTCGACAGTCACATTTTCCATGATGATCGGCATGGACGAAAGCGCTAATTTGGTCAACTGGGCATATCGATCAGCACAGGCTTTTTCATCAGACGGTCATCAAACGTTGTGTTTCCAGCTTGTTTCCAACGCAGGATTATGGAATCGGGTTCTATATTATTAAAGAATGGTTTATGTCGCTGGGGGAGTACATCAGGCGGTGGACGTGGCCAAAATCATCATCAAGAGCAAAAACGGGCGCAATTACCTGGCTGATCCCGTGTGGGGGCGCCGGATTGTTCTCGCCTTCCGCTTTCTGGTGGTGCTGGCGGTGTTGCCCCTGTTTCTCCTGCTTGTCTATTCGGTTCCCTTCGTGCGCCCGGTCTCGATGCTGATGGTGAAGGACTATGTCCTGTTGCAGGATGTAGACCGGCGATGGGTGAGCATCGACGATATTTCCCCGCATTTGATCAATTCGGTCATGATGGCGGAAGACGGTCAGTTTTGCAGCCATGGCGGCGTGGACTGGCATCAACTGAGCATCGTGCTGGATGATGAGGGCGGCCCAAGCCGGGGTGCTTCCACCATCACGATGCAGACGGTGAAAAATCTCTTCCTGTGGAATGGACGCTCTTTCATTCGCAAGGGGCTGGAATTTCCGCTGGCGCTGGCCGCCGATGCAATCCTGTCGAAGCGGCGCATCATGGAGATTTACCTGAATATCGCCGAATGGGGACCGGGCATTTATGGCATCGAAGCCGCCGCGCAGCATTATTTCAAGCGACCGGCGGCAAAGCTCAATGCGCAGCAGGCAGCCCTTCTCGCCGTGACGCTGCCCAATCCGGCGCTGCGCAATCCGGCCAAGCCGACCCGCAACATGCAGCGCCTCGCACGGGTCGTTGCCGGTCGCGCGGTGCGCTCCGGCCCCTATGTGACCTGCGTACAATAAATGCCGGTCATGAAAAAAAGATCAGACTCTGGCTGGTCAAAGCCCGCAAGAGCGTGTATAGGCACCTGACTTTCCGGAATTTTGTCCGCTGTGACAGGCTCCACCGGGGCCGTGCCGGACGTTTATTGACCGATCAGTGGAGCTGGATCCATGGCAGTACCTAAAAGAAAAACGTCTCCGTCGAAGCGCGGCATGCGCCGTTCGGCTGACGCTCTGAAGGCCCCGACCTATGTCGAGGACAAGAACTCGGGCGAACTTCGTCGTCCGCATCATATCGATCTGAAGAGCGGTATGTATCGCGGCCGTCAGGTCCTCGAAGCTAAGGAATAGGTCTGACGCTGCGGTTACCGCAGCTAGCAGACAGGTTTCAAAAACGCCGTTTCCGGGAAACCGGAAGCGGCGTTTTCTTTTATTATCTTTTGAAAAATTGCTGAGGTTTGTAATATAATTAATGTTTACTTTTACCTTTTGATGAAAAACAAAATTAGGCCTCATTTACGGTCAATATTATCGATCGTATTTTGTTTTTTTAATATATTTATTAGGTCATAAAATGGAAGAGTATTTCAAATCTGCAATTTTAAACTCTGGAATTTCATTAAGCTGCGTCGTTTCACTGTTCGATGTAATCGACAATGCGAGCTATAATGAATTTCATTCGATGAATATGTCTGATACACCCAGTTTGAATGGGCATTTGGACGAAGATGGCGCCACGGCCATTACGCATTTCGCGCTCAATAATCTGGGATAACTGATGCGATGTGAAGGCCGCGAGTATTTCGCGGCCTTTCTCCTGTTGAGCTCAGCCTGCATCCGCAGCAAAACCTGCCTTTTCTATACCGGCGATCGCGACAGCTTCGTCATTGTCGGACGTATCTCCTGAAACACCGACAGCGCCGATAATTTCACCATCGCTATTCTTGATGATGACACCGCCCGGCACAGGAACGATTCTGCCGCCGGAGACGCTGGAGAGACCTTCCAGAAAATGCGGGCGGTCCTTGGCCTGATTGTGCAGCCAGCGCGAACCGCTTCCGACCGCCAGAGCGCCGAAAGCCTTACCGGATGCGATTTCGAAGCGCAGGATCGACGTGCCGTCCTGACGCTGAAACGCCTTGAGATTGCCGCCAGCATCGAAAACCGAGACCGCCAGTGGCTTGAGCTTCAGTTCGACGGCCTTGGCAAAGGCCGTCGCGATGATGGAATTGGCCTGATCGAGCGTGAGTTGGACCATGGGGAACCCTCCTGTTTCAATGCGGCCAATGTAGCGCCTGTCGGATGATCCGCATCCGCTAAAGTACCTCCTTTTCGGAGAAACAGCTTTTCGCTTTGCTGAAGGTTTGATGTAGTCCTTGCCAAGGCGCGCTTTTTGGTTTTTCTCTGTCGCAACAGTTTGTCACGGAGGAATAGCATGACTGCCGCAACCGATCCGAAAGCTATCGTTATCGCCAGCGCCGCGCGTACGGCGGTGGGCTCCTTCAACGGTGCTTTCGCCACTGTTCCCGCCCATGAGCTGGGCGCGACGGTCATCAAGGCGGCTCTGGAACGGGCGGGCGTTGCTGCTGACGATGTCGATGAAGTCATTCTCGGACAGGTGTTGACGGCAGGCGAGGGGCAGAACCCGGCTCGTCAGGCTGCTATGGCGGCTGGCTGCCCGAAAGAAGCAACGGGCTTTGCGATCAACCAGCTTTGCGGCTCGGGCCTGCGCGCCGTTGCGCTCGGCATGCAGCAGATTCAGTCGGGCGATGCGAAAGTTATCGTCGCTGGCGGTCAGGAATCGATGTCCATGGCGCCGCATTGCGCGCATCTGCGCGGCGGCGTGAAGATGGGCGATTTCAAAATGATCGACACCATGATCAAGGACGGACTGACCGATGCGTTTCATGGCTATCACATGGGGATCACCGCAGAAAACATTGCGCGCCAGTGGCAACTGACCCGCGCCGATCAGGATGAATTCGCGCTCGCGTCCCAACAGAAGGCAGAAGCGGCGCAGAAGGCCGGAAAGTTCGAGGATGAAATCGTCCCGTTCACCGTCAAGACGCGCAAGGGCGATGTTGTCGTTTCATCCGACGAATATATTCGTCCGGGCGCGACCCTCGAAGCGCTGACCAAGCTGAAGCCAGCTTTCGACAAGGAAGGCACGGTGACGGCGGGCAATGCATCCGGCCTCAATGACGGCGCTGCGGCAGTCGTGCTGATGGAAGCCGAGGAGGCAAGCAAGCGTGGCGTCAAGCCGCTGGCGCGCATCGTTTCCTGGGCAACGGCTGGCGTCGATCCCTCGATCATGGGGACGGGTCCGATCCCAGCCACGCGCAAGGCGCTGGAAAAGGCTGGCTGGACGGTGGCCGATCTGGAACTGGTGGAAGCTAATGAAGCTTTCGCCGCGCAATCCTGCGCCGTGGTTCGTGATCTGGGTCTCAACCCGGAAATCGTCAACGTCAATGGCGGCGCAATTGCTATCGGTCATCCAATTGGCGCTTCCGGCGCGCGTGTGCTGACCACGCTGCTTTATGAAATGAAACGCCGCGATGCCAAGCGCGGTCTCGCGACACTCTGCATCGGTGGCGGCATGGGTGTTGCCATGTGTGTCGAGCGCGACTGATCCGTTTCCGACCTGCTTTATCTTTCGGCCAGGCTGTGGGTTTCCGCAGCCTGCCTTTTTATGTCCGCAAACACAGGTTTGATGGCGAATGAGGGGCGGGGCTGTTTTGGATTAGCCGCTCAAAGGTTAACGCCAAACGCCTTCTCTGTTCGTTTTAGGGTGTATCGTTGCGTCAGCTGATGTTTCAATATGGTGCGGTTTGGCAAAAGCCTACCAGATGTGGTGAGAACAAAGAGGGAAAATTGATCGATCACCGATTCGTCGCCGATTCGTTCCGGCTTTGGCCTGAAGGTTAATGAAAACGGCTTTGGCGGCTTGATGTTCGATAACCAACTATTAGGAATTGTTAAGTTTTCTTTAAGCTGCTCAAACTGTCATCGCACACTCTTGACGCGCTTTGGTCAAAAGTTAACGGCGCTGGTGTTTTGTTCTGTTTATGTCAGGACGTTGCGCATGGGAGACTCAGCATATGGTGGCTATCGACAATCCCGTTACCATATGTTGCCGTGAACAAAAGGCGAAGGAATCAGAGTCAGCGATTCGTAGCCGATTCGTTCCAGAGTCGTTCTATTCGTTAAATTGGACCCTTTGTTAAAATCGGGCGTTTGGTAAAACTGTCAGGCTGCCTATGTAAAAACTCGGGCGGCTTAAACTTAACAGGAGCGCTTTCGGCCAAGGTCGTATAGTGCTATCGCAACACACGACAATCGGCACCCCAGTTGCATGTTGGGGTGCTTGTACCGGGAATCAATTATTGGCATGAACCAACGCCCTGCCCATGATTTGCCGCTGAGCTTGAGCGGTCGCGACGTGACTGCGGTGCTGGGGCCGACCAATACAGGCAAAACCCATCTCGCCATCGAGCGCATGCTGTCGCACGGCAGCGGCATGATTGGCCTGCCGCTGCGCCTTCTGGCGCGTGAGGTCTATAATCGTGTCGTGGAGCGGGTGGGCGTCGCCAATGTCGCGCTGGTCACGGGCGAGGAAAAGATCGTCCCGCCCACTGCGCGTTATTCCGTCTGCACCGTCGAAGCCATGCCGCGCCGCACCGATGTGGCATTCGTCGCCATCGACGAGGTGCAACTCGCGGGCGATCTGGAACGCGGGCATATTTTCACAGATCGCATTTTGCATCTGCGCGGACGGCAGGAAACACTCCTGCTCGGTGCCGCCACCATGCGCGCCATTCTGGAAAAGCTCCTGCGCGGCATCAATGTGGTGACGCGCCCGCGCCTGTCACACCTGGCCTATGCCGGTTCCAAGAAGATCACGCGCTTGCCGAACCGTTCGGCCATCGTCGCTTTTTCCGCCGACGAGGTTTACGCCATTGCCGAGCTGATCCGTCGCCAGCGCGGCGGGGCTGCGGTGGTCATGGGGGCTTTGTCGCCGCGCACACGCAATGCGCAGGTCGAGCTTTATCAGTCCGGCGATGTGGACTTTCTGGTCGCGACCGATGCCATCGGCATGGGGCTCAATCTCGATGTCGATCATGTGGCCTTCGCGCAGAACCGCAAATTCGACGGCTATCAGTTCCGTGATCTGACGCCAGCCGAAGTGGGGCAGATTGCCGGTCGTGCCGGTCGTCATCTTCGCGATGGCACATTTGGCGTGACGGGGCAGGTGCAGCCCTTCGACGACGAGATGGTCGAACGGGTGGAAGCGCATAATTTCGATCCGGTGAAAGTGCTGCAATGGCGCACGGAGCGTTTCGACTTTTCGTCGATTGAAGCCTTGCGCCGATCACTGGAAACACCGGCACCAGTCGAGGGGCTGGCCAAGGCTTTGCCGGCTGTCGACCAGCAGGCGCTTGAAAATCTGTCGAAAGACGGAGAGATTGTGCGCCTCGCGACAACACCGGCGCGGATTGAACTTTTGTGGGATGCCTGTGCGCTTCCCGATTATCGTAAGATCGCACCGGCACAACATGCCGATATCATTGCGTCTATCTATCAGGATCTAGTGCGCCGAGGGAGCGTCGATGAAGATTATATGAGCGAACAGGTGCGCCGCGCCGACAGTACAGAGGGGGAAATCGACACTCTGTCGCACCGTGTGGCGCAAATTCGAACCTGGACTTTTGTGTCGCACAGGCCCGGATGGCTTGCCGATCCGACACACTGGCAGGAAAAGACGCGCGAAATAGAGGACAGATTGTCCGACGCGCTTCATGAAAGGTTGACGAAACGCTTTGTAGACCGCAGGACAAGCGTGCTTATGAGGCGCCTGAGAGAGAATGCCATGCTTGAAGCAGAAATCAGCCCGGCCGGAGACGTGAGTGTCGAAGGCCACAATGTTGGGCAACTGGAAGGATTCCGTTTCACCGCCGACGTCCAGGCCGAGGGGCCAGACGCGAAGGCGGTGAAGACGGCTGCGCAAAAGGCGCTGGCCGCCGAGTTCGATCGCCGTGCGGAGCGCTTTGCGGCTGCTCCCAACGGAGACTTCGCGCTTGGTTCGGACGGTGTGTTGCGCTGGGTCGGTGCAACCGTTGCAACTTTGGTCGCCGGTGACGACATTATGAAGCCGCGCACGGTGATCCTTGCCGACGAACAGCTCACCGGTCCTGCACGGGACAAGGTTGCTGCGCGCATCGATCGTTTCGTGGCGCATCACATCGAAACCGTTCTGAAGCCTCTGACCGATCTGGCCGGCGCCGACGCGCTGACCGGCATGACGCGCGGTCTCGCTTTCCAGATCGTCGAGAATCTCGGCATTCTCCAGCGTCGCGAGGTGGTGGAGGAAGTGCGCGGTCTCGATCAGGATTCGCGTGCGGCACTGCGTCGCCTCGGCGTGCGCTTCGGCGCCTATCACGTGTTCATGCCCATGCTGCTGAAGCCGGCTCCCGCCGGTCTCATCACGCTGCTCTGGGCCTTGAAGAACGATGGCCGCGAGCGTGCCGGTTACGGCGATGTGGTCAATGTTCTGGCCGCTGGTCGTACCTCGGTTGTGGTCGATCCGGCTTTCGATCCGATGTTCTATCGTCTGGCAGGCTATCGTGTGCTGGGCCGTCGTGCGGTTCGCATCGATATTCTGGAGCGTCTTGCCGATCTCATCCGTCCGGCTCTGGCCTGGCGTCCGGGTTCGGGTACGCGTCCGGATGGCGCTTATGACGGCGGACGTTTCATCGTCACGCCTGCCATGATGTCGATCCTCGGTGCGACCACCGAAGACATGGAAGAAATCCTGAAAAGCCTGGGCTATCGCCATGAGGCGATGGAAGCTGGCGATGTTGCCGCCAAGCTTGCGGAACTGGATGCCTTTGCTGCCGAAGCTGCCGCCAAGGATGCAGGCGCTGCCGTTTCTGCTGTTGCAGCGGAAGCGGAAAAGCCTGCCGTGCCTGCGGCGGAACCGGTGCCTGCGCCGGTTGTCGCTGTTGAAGTGAAGGCCGAAGAGACCGCACCTGTGGCGGAAGCGCCTGCTGCTGAAGCCGCTGCACCTGCCGGTGACGCGGTTGCGGAAGAGCCGAAGCCGGTTCTCCTGTGGCGTCAGGGCCGTTTCGAAGGTCGTAGCCGCAATCAGGACCAGAACAACCGTCAGCGTCATGGTGGCCAGCACAATCGCGGCCAGCAAAACGAGGCGCGCAAGTCCGAAGGCGGCGACGAGCAAAATGCGCGTGGCGGCAAGCGTTTCGACAAGAACAAGCGCCACAACCATGACGGCGAAGGTCAGGGCAAGCGCGAAGGCTTCAAGGGCAAGCCGCGTGACGGTGGCGGTCGTGATCGCCAGCCGAAGCGGGATCACGCTGCCCCCCATGGCGCGTCTAATGGCAACAAGCGTTTCGAACAGGAACGTCCGGCACGGATCGATCCCGACTCGCCGTTTGCCAAGCTGCTGGCTCTCAAGGAGCA
Source organism: Ochrobactrum teleogrylli (assembly GCF_006376685.1). GTDB lineage: Bacteria > Pseudomonadota > Alphaproteobacteria > Rhizobiales > Rhizobiaceae > Brucella > Brucella teleogrylli. The sequence goes on from NZ_VEWL01000010.1 coordinate 50,524, forward strand.
GATGAAGAAGTAAGATGACCGGCGAACACAGCGGAAGACAGCGTATCGACAAGTGGCTGTTTTTCGCGCGCGTGGTCAAATCAAGATCGCTGGCGGCGAAACTCGCCGTCGGCGGCAAGGTCCGGGTCAACCGGGATAAGATCGAGCAGGCCGCTCATCAGGTGAAAATCGGCGATGTGCTGACCATCACGCTTGATCGCCGCATCCTCGTTTACAAAGTGCTTCTGCCCGGCGAGCGGCGTGGTCCTGCTCCGGAAGCCCAGCTTCTCTATGAAGATTTGTCGCCAGCGCCAGCCTCTTCGTCCGAGATGACGGCGGCTGCCCTGCCGCAGCGCGAAAGCGGCGCGGGACGCCCCACCAAGAAAGAACGCCGCGATACGGACCGTCTGCGCGGGATTTGATCTGGACGCGTTGCCGCAGCGTTGAAGACAGCTGCGATGGAAATTGCGCCGTAAAGTGTTTTGACGAAAGTGTTTTCTACGCTTAGGGGTTGAGACGAAAAGCCGTTTCTGCTGTCTGGCCTATGCTTACAATGCGGCGATTGCACCCTTGTCAGAGAGAGATAAAATCGCTACCTCACGCTGTGTCACGAAGAACATGGCGATGAAAAGGGTCGGATGATCCGGGATTGCTCCATGGGTCGTGATGTCGTGGCGAGATATTCCGTGACGCAGCCATTCCCATGGACCTGTCGAAATATCGGCGCAAATAAACAGGATAGACAAGCCTCCACTCGGGAAGAGGGGCGGTAACAGGAGTTCGACGATGACTTATGTCGTGACCGATAATTGCATTCGCTGCAAATATACGGACTGCGTCGAGGTCTGTCCGGTCGATTGCTTCTATGAAGGCGAGAACATGCTCGTCATCAATCCTGATGAATGCATCGACTGCGGCGTGTGCGAGCCTGAATGCCCTGCCGAAGCGATCAGCCCGGATACTGAGCCTGGCCTCGACAAGTGGCTGGAGCTGAATACGGAATATGCGGCGAAGTGGCCCAATATCACCGTCAAGAAAGATGCCATGCCGGAAGCCAAGGAAATGGACGGCGTCACGGGCAAGCTCGAAAACCATTTCTCCCCGGAGCCCGGCAGCGGCGACTAGGCCCAAAGGCCCGTCTATCGTCTTGTCATCGCATGTAGATTAGCTTTGCCTTTCACTTGCTTTTTCTACACGAAGGCGGCAAAAGACGAATAAAATCACGGGAAAGCACCGGCAAAACAGGTGTATTGAGTTGCCAGACGGGACATATCTGGCAATTTGTTGATTCTTTCGCGAAATTGTGTTAGCCTGCACCAATAATTTCGGTGACTGGACGTCAATTCGTGGCGCAAAAGCGTTTTTCTCAGAAAGGCTGATGTTTTTTACCGGGCTAAAATTGGCACCGGGGTGGATGATTGCGATCAAACGCAAGGTCCTGAAAAGTTGTTGGCTTCTCAGGGCGGTTTTATGCGCCGCAACACCATTCCGTTCCTGCTCCTTTTCTTGCCCGTTAGAGAAAATCTGCCGTTAGAGGCGTTTCCGGTTCATCGCATGTTGCAGTCAGATGAAAAGCATCTGACGCCGCATAAATGCGCCTAACAGCGGCTCAGAGTGCCGATCTGCTTATGAGATCGACTTGCTCTGGTGCCGACAACAGCTTCCGCGCTTCTCAGAAGTGCGGTCGGGTATCATGTGTCAACCGGCGGGTCGCGCCGGGCACAACAGGGAGTATTGAAGCGTATGTCATCCCAGCAGAAAAAATCCGCAATCCGTGGTGGTTTCAAGACCGGTGAGTCGATTGTGTATCCGGCTCATGGCGTTGGTCAGATCGTGGCGATCGAAGAGCAGGAAGTGGCTGGTCACAAGCTTGAACTTTTCGTGATCGATTTTGAAAAAGACAAGATGCGTCTGAAGGTTCCGGTCGCCAAGGCTGCAACCATCGGAATGCGCAAGCTGTCGGAAACGGATTATGTGGAGCGTGCTCTGAAGGTGGTGCAAGGTCGTGCTCGTGTGAAGCGTACCATGTGGTCGCGCCGCGCGCAGGAATATGATGCGAAGATCAATTCCGGCGATCTGATCTCGATTTCGGAAGTCGTGCGCGATCTTTTCCGTGCCGAAAACCAGCCGGAGCAGTCCTATTCGGAACGCCAGCTTTATGAAGCTGCGCTCGACCGCATGGCTCGTGAAATCGCAGCCGTTAACAAGCTGTCGGATACCGAAGCTGTCCGTCTGATCGAAGCCAATCTGGCCAAGGGGCCGAAGCGCGGCAAGGCCGATGCTGAAGCCGACCTTGAAGACGATGAAGTCGAAGCTGCATAAGTTTTGCTTTTCTTGATGTTTAAAAAGCCCGGCGAAAGCCGGGTTTTTTATTTGTGCTGTTCAAAGCGCCTCATATCACGCTGGTCGGATTATGCTGGCGGTGACGGATATTTGCTTCAAAGTGGAATTGTTTTCTCAAGCGATTGTTTACCCCAGCCGGCTTTTGTCAGCGTTGTCAGATATTTATACTTTTCGAAGGGAACCAGATCGCTTTTCGCGCGTTGTGAAAAGATACCAGTTCGTAATGGGTCTGTTTTGCGGCGTTTGAACGTGTGCCTCAAGACTGTTCCGAGAGGGCGTTCTGAACGACTTATGTAAGTGTTCAATTGTTCTTCGTGTAACTGGCATATCCTTCAGCCTGGCGTCCAGAAGGGTGCCAGTTCAGAACAGGAGAACCAGATGAAGCCGTCATCAATAAGCAGTTCTTCCGCAGTTCCCGCACCTCGCATGCTTCCGGCTGCGCGTAATCTCCCAACGCCAGCCTCATCCTCCCAATCCATGATCCGCAGCGCAATGTCGGCTCCTTATCTGGAGCGCGAAGAGGAGCGGGCTCTCGCCATTCGCTGGAAAGAATTGAAAGACCAGGATGCCCTGCATCGCATCACATCCGCGCATATGCGCCTTGTGATTTCCATGGCCGGGCGTTTTCGCAAGTTCAAGCTGCCGATGAATGATCTCATTCAGGAAGGCTATGTCGGTCTTCTGGAGGCCGCTGCCCGTTTCGACCCGGACCGGGAGGTGCGTTTCTCAACTTATGCTTCCTGGTGGATCCGCGCATCCATGCAGGACTATATTCTGCGCAACTGGTCCATCGTTCGCGGTGGCACGAGCTCGGCGCAGAAAGCCTTGTTCTTCAACCTTCGCCGTCTGCGCTCGAAACTTGCCCAGGCTGACGACAGCATGACCAAGGCCGAAATCTATCGCGAGATTTCGGATCAGCTTGGCGTTTCGGCGACCGATGTGGAGTTTATGGACAGTCGCCTGTCCGGGCCTGACAGCTCACTGTCCGCTCCGGTCAACAATGATCAGTCCGGGGCTTCGCGGCGCATGGACTTTCTGGTCGACGATCATCCGCTTCAGGATGAAGTTGCCGAAAGCTCCATCGATATGGAACGCCGGAACCAGTGGCTGCATGTGGCGCTGCACTCGCTCAATGAGCGCGAGCTGCACATCATCCGCGAGCGGCGTCTGGACGATGATGGCGTGACACTGGAGGCGCTGGGCGAAAAGCTCGGTATTTCAAAGGAACGTGTGCGCCAGATCGAAAGCCGCGCGCTGGAAAAGCTCAAGATTGCTCTGCTCAGCCAGCATGAACTGGCAGCCTATCAGGCTTGAGAAGCGGATAAATCAGGCAACGCAAGAAAAGGGGCGGTTCGACCGCCCTTTCTTTTTGGGGTCAGGACTTGTCGCCTTCGAGGCGGCTTGTCCAATCTTCCACCTTGCGGTTTTCCAGACGGCGCACCGCATAGCGCTTCCAGCTATCAGCCAGATGCGGGATATTGGCCATGCGCGCCAGTTCGTCGTAATTCAGCATATCGACATAAAGCAGATGCCAGATGCGATGCAGTGACCATTCCGGTGAAAGACGGTCGACCAGCACCATGCTGCCGCCAGTCTCCGCTTCCCCTTCTTCCAGCACGCGATAATACCAGCCGGTACGTCCGGTCTTCTGGACGCGGAGTGCCATGTCCGGCGTTTCCAAACGCGCATTAAGCTTCCAGCAGGGCTGACGCCCTTGCGACACTTCGACCAGCGCGGTTCCGAAACGGAAACGGTCGCCGACAGCGACATTGTGTTCATCGAGGCCGGTGGTGGAAATATTCTCGCCAAAAGCGCCTGCTGCGCCGAGGCGGTGATTGTCGCCGATATCCTTGCGCCACAGGGGGTAATGATCGCGAGGATAATGATGCAGCGCCTTCTCCGGCCCGCCATGCACCTTGCGATCGCCTTGCTCGTCGCAATCCAGCCCGACCGATGTGACGCGGACCTTGCCGGTGACGGGGCGCTTGTCGATGGCGCTTGGCGCGTTGCGCGGACCGAGCGGAGCGATCTGGCCTGCAAGCAAGGCGTCGATGCGGGTTTCCATGTTACTCACTGATGATTTTCACGCGGTCGCCGACCGAGACGGTGGCGCCGGCTGGCATAGCGTTGAGCAGGCGGAACAGTTCCAGCTTGCGCGTGGTGCCCTGAACCCGTGACGAAAGGCTCGCCATGGTGTCACCCGGCTTCACCGTCACAACGCGGATGCGCAGCGGCTTGATGGCGTTCTGCTCGGCAGGTGTCAGAAGACGGAAGGACTGCGTCACCGTCTGCGAGGCCGGAAGCAGCGCGGTGCTGCCCTTTGGCGCGGCGGTGAGGAAACGATAGACCTTGTCGTTTGCGCCAATCACCACGATGTCGAACTGCCAGCGGTCGGCAGCGGCACGTGCAGTTGCGGCTGGCAATCCGTTGACAGTGGTTGCCTGAATGGAGCTTTCATCCAGGCCCGTGACCCAGCCCGATTTGATATAATCGGTGAGGCTGGAACCGGATGGCAGAGATGCGCCGTCAAACCGGATCGCCACTTCGCCGGGACCGCTCGCCATGACGGCGGTGGCGGAATTGTCGATGGTGAAGCCGTCAGGCGCGCGGAACGTTACGCCGAGCTTCGGATGGATGAAGGTCTGTTCGCGAATATAGCCCTCATTGGGCGAGTCGCCGTAAAGCAGCCCGTCAATGCCATTGAGGAACGAATCACGGTCGGTTGTGCCGACGCCCGGCGCGCCGATACGGCGGGCATGGCCGAGCGCCAGTTCGATGCGTTGCGGCGTTGCCGGATGGCTCGCGAGGAAGTCGAGGCTGGCATCGGTCGCGCCGGATACGGAACGGAAACCGGTATAGGCTTCCATCGATTGCAGGAAACGTGCCGAGGCGAATGGATCATACCCCGCTTCGCCGATCATCTTGATGCCGATGGCATCGGCTTGCAGTTCCTGATTGCGCGAGAACTGGGCAAGCCGCAGCTTGCCGCGAATGAGCGCTTCACGGCTGGCGGATTCATTATGCAGCACTTCGCTGGCCACGCGACCGGCGATCTCGGTTTCCGCTTCCTTTTCCTGCCGCAGAATGCCGTGATTGGCGACGACGTGGCCCATTTCATGGGCGATTACGGCTGCGACTTCCGAGGAATCATTGGCGAGCGCCAGCAGGCCGCGCGTCACATAAAGATAGCCGCCGGGCAGGGCAAAGGCGTTGATGTTGGGCGAATCGAGAATGGTGATGCGGTAGGTCTGCTCCGGCTTGTCGGAAACGGTCGTGAGCTTGCCCACGATCTTCGCGACCATGCGCTCCAGCCGCTGGTCCTTATATTCGCCGCCATAGGTGGCGAGGATGCGCGGATGCTGTTGCGCGCCGATCTGCGCCAGCTTGTCGTTGCGCGTCACATTATCGACCGTCACCGGATTGTCCGATGGCTGCAAGCCGAGATCCTTGCTGGAATTGATCGACTGGCAGCCGGAAATCAGGGCGACAGCAAACAAGCCAAAGCCAATGGCTGCTTTCCGCCAATTGCGCTGCGCCCGTTCTGGCAGGGAGACTGGAAGACACAGGGAGGCCCGGATACGGGTCTTGTGACGGAACAGTATTTTATCCTCGCGATTCATAGATCATCAGGTCGTCCGCAAATCTAGTCACAGACCAGCAGACGTACAAGCGGCCCAATAGAGTTGAATACGGTTCTTCCGGGCGGATTGCGAACAAAATATGTCCGCACCCGTAACTCTATTTGAGATTTACCCGCGCTTGTCACCGATATAGCGCCGCAGCGCTTCAGGTCCAGTCTCCGACAGGAGGTCGCGAGCGTGGCCTTGCGCCGCAACCGCACCATTTTCGATAAACAGCAATTGCGCATCGAGATAGAGCGCATCTTCCGGCGTGTGCGTAACCATCAACACAGTCATGCCGGTTTCGCGGCGCAATTCATTGACGAGATCGAGCATCTGATGGCGCAATGCTGGCCCAAGCGATGCAAAGGCTTCGTCCAGCAGCAGCACCGGGCGTTCGCGAACAAGTGCGCGGGCAATCGCCACACGCTGGCGTTCGCCACCGGACAGGGCTTCGGGCTTGCGCTGCTCCTTGTCCTTGAGGCCGACGCGGGTCAGCGCTTCGGCGATGGCTGCGCGGTCGCTATCCGTCAGTTTCAGGTTTGGTGCGCGACCAAGGCCGATATTTTGCGCGACGGTGAGATGGGCAAACAGGTTGTTTTCCTGAAACACCATCGAAACTGGCCGCTCCGGCGGCGGCAGTCGGGTCACATCGACACCGCCGATGGCAATGGTGCCGGATGAGGGCGTCTCAAAACCGGCAATGAGGTTCAGGAGCGTGGATTTTCCCGAGCCGCTTGGGCCCACAATGGCCGCAATGGCGCCGCCCGCGATCGTCAGGTCGAAGCGCATTGCGGTTTCGCCATAGCTGAAGCGCACGTCGGTAAGGCGGATGTCGGCGGATGCAGTCATGCGTTGAAATTCACTTTCCGGGATATGGCAGCACGGTCGGCAAGCATCATCAGACCAAGGCAGAGAAGCCCCAGAATGAGCGCCAGACCGGCGGCATCGAATGTGCGGTAACTGCCCATGCGCTGCAAGAGAAGATAGGGCAGGGTCATCAGCGCATCGCTGCCGAACAGTGCGATTGTGCCAAGATCGCCGATGGAAAGCGCCATGGCGAAAGCGAAGGCCATGCCGAAAGGCTTGCGGATCGACGGCCAGTCGATGAGCCGCAGCCGGTTGAAGCCCTGAATACCAAGCTGGGCGCAAAGCCGGTTGTGGCGCGCTGCTGCCGTATCCCAGGCCGGGCGCAGCAGGCGAACGGCAAAAGGCATGGCCATGGCCGCGTTGACCGTCACCACCATCACCGGCGCAATTGTGAAGGGATCGGTGATGTGGCGAAGCAAGATGAACCATCCTGCACCGATCACGATGGGCGGCATGACGAGAATGAGGCTCGCGCCGGTATCGAACAGGCTGGCTATCCGGTTGCTCCTGACCGCTTCCCGCGCTGAAACCAGCGCCAATGAAAGGATGACCGACAAAGTGGCGGCAGAAAAACCGAGCGCAAGGCTCGTGACGATGGCCCGCCAGACGGTCCTTTCGCTGAGCAGGCGGGCGAGGTCGGCAGCGAGGCCAGACACGACCACGCCGGCAATCGGCAAGGCGACATAAAGAAAGCCGATGAGAATGGCGACGATGTTGAACAGGCATTCGCCCCCGGAAGGCTTGCCGTAGCGGCGTGGTGTTGCCGTGTGGGTAAAGCCTTCTTCGGAAGGACGACCGGTCAGACGCAAGGCCAGCAGGATCAACAAGGTCAGGCCGAGCTGGGTGGCGGTGAGCGCAACCGCACGCGCCGGGTCGAAATCGAAATGCAGGCTTTGATAGATCGCCACTTCCAGCGTTGTGGCGCGCGGGCCACCGCCGAGCGTCAGCACGGTGGTAAAACTCGTCACGCAGAGCATGAAGATCAGCCCCGCCATGCCGGGCAGGCTGCGGCGGATAACCGGCCACTCGATCAGCCGGAAACGGGCGCGGTTGCCCATGCCAAGCTGGGCCGCGAGTTTCCAGTAATCGGCGGGTATCGATTCATAGGCGGCGAGGATGAGCCGCACTGCCAGCGGCATGTTGAAGAACACATGCGCGATCAAAATGCCGGTAATGCCATAGATATCCGGCTGGAAAGGGTATCCCACGGCGTCCGACATATGAGCGATGAGGCCGTTGCGGCCATAGATACTGGTCACACCCAGCACAGCGACGAGGGCAGGCAGTGCGAGCGGCAGAGCGAAAAGCCGCAGGATAAGGCCGCGTCCGGGAAAATGCGCTTCCGAATGGAGGGCGCGGGCAACGGGGATCGCGAAGGCGACCGAAAGCAGGCTGGATGCGATGGCTTGTGTGATGGTGAAACGGGCGGTTCGCCAGAGATAGGCATCGAAATTTGCGGCGGCATCGAAGCCGCCGCTGGCCTCAAAGGCAAGTGCGACGAGCGCACCACCGGCCAGCACGGCAAGGAAAGCCAACGCCAAAGCCCCCGCGATGGGTTTCATCGCGGGGGTGGGGTGCGTAGCTTTGCTTGCCGGAGCGTTTATCATTTGCTGGTGGCTGCCAGCCATTCATCGACCCAGGCCTTGCGGTTCTTCGCAACCTCGTCGGATGGAATGAGCAGGGTCTTTTCCGGCTTCGGCAAAGCGTCGAATGCGGCGGGCAACGGCGTCGAGGTCTTGCCTGCCGGGAACATCCAGTTGGTTTCGGGAATCACATCCTGAAAGCCGGGGCCGGTCATGAAGGAGAGGAATTTCTGCGCCAGCGGGTTCTTGGCGCCGGTCGTCGTCTGGGCGGCCAGTTCGATCTGCAGATAATTGCCTTCCGGAAAGGCCAACGCCTTGTAGCGATCCGTCTTCTCCGCGATGACATGATAGGCGGGCGAACTGGTATAAGAGAGCACCATCGGCGCTTCACCCTTGGTGAAGAGACCATAGGCTTCCGACCAGCCCGGCGTGACGGTGAGAATGCGCTTTTGCAGCTTCTGCCAGGCGTCGTCCGCCTGATCGCCATAGACGGACTTCATCCACAACAGCATGCCGAGGCCGGGCGTCGAGGTGCGCGGGTCCTGAAGCACGAGCTTCTGCGACGGGTCGCCTTCGACCAGTTCTTTCAGGCTCTTGGGCGGATTGGGCAACTTTTCCGAATCATAGACGATGGCGAAATAGCCATAGTCATAGGGTACGAAAATATCGTCCTTGAAGCCGCCCGGCACGCTGACATTGCCAAGATCGATGCCGCTTGGCGCAAAGTAGCCGCTGGCGCGCGCTTCCGTGGTCAGATTGGTGTCGAGACCCAGCACGATATCGGCCTTGGTGTTGCCGCCTTCGAGCTTCAGCCGGTTGAGCAGCGCCACGCCATCGGCGGAAGCAACCCAGTTGATCTCGCAGTCGCATTCCTTCTCGAAGCTTTCCTTCACCTTGGGACCGGGGCCCCATTCGGAAATGAAACTGTCATAGGTGTAGATGGTGAGCTTGTCTTTCGCCTGCGCTGCGGGCGTAAGGCTTACCGCTGCCGCGAAAGAGAAGGCCAGCAAAGATAACAGCCGCATAACGGCACGTCCTTTCATCATGTTAAAAGGATATAGCGCCGCTTGGGTTCAGGAACACAATCATCACCGAAAGGTTGGAACTTGAAGCTGCAACTTTTCGGGATCGTGCCGCAGAGCAGCATCTAATCCCTCCGCCGGTGCAAACCGGATCAGGTTCGGCGGGTTGGCTTTTTGAAAAGCCTCTCAGCCATCTGCTTGCGCCGATGGCACCCCGTTAGAGCGTTGCGACATTAATATGTCAGGCCGTGAAGGGCAAGAGAGGCAAAACCATCGACAAGTCGGGCACAACGGACTTCCGGCTGCGATTTGCCCATGATATGAGCGACTTATGAGCACATTCGTCATCCTTCTCGGCGGCGATCTTGTCGTAACCGAACGGCTGCGGCAGCAGATAGCCGGCGCGCGCATTCTTGCCGCCGACGGCGGCATTCGTCATGCGGCGGTATTGGGCGTCGAGCCAGAACTTTGGCTTGGCGATTTCGATTCGACGCCACAAGCGCTCGTTGAACAATATGCGCATGTGCCGCAAAAGACATTTCCCCGCGCCAAGGACATGACAGACGGCGAACTGGCTTTCGAGGAAGCGTTTGCCCGTGGCGCAACGCGCGCCATTTTGTGCGGCGCTTTCGGCGGACAGCGCACCGATCACACGCTTCTGCATCTCACCATGGCGACGGCGCAGGCGGAAAAGGGGCGGAACGTCTTTCTTTCCAGCGGTGCGGAAGAAGCCTGGCCGGTGACATCCGGCGAATTTGCCTATGATTTTCCAGATGGTACGCTGTTCAGCGTCATCAGTTTCTCGGCTTTGGACGGACTTTCAATCACAAATGCCGAGTGGCCGTTAGACAACGTGACCTTGCCTTTTGGTTCTTCGTGGACTGTTTCCAATATAGTGCGTGGAACACTTCGTATTACTGTGCGTTCTGGCTTAGCGATACTTGTCGCAAACTTAAGTTCTGAACACGCCAACAGTGTGCCGCTAACCTTACCGATTGAAAAGGCTTGACGCTCGATAGCGAAACGTATTTCAAATGCAGCAAGCGGGTAAATTCGCTAACGCCGAAATTGGGGACGCAAAATCGGCACCTGAAATGTCAACTTTGACAGGAGATTGTTTGATGAAATCACGTCTTTCCATGATTGCGGTTGCCGGGGTGCTCGCTTTGTCAACAGCAGCCTGCACGACCAACGAACAGCGTACGGCTGGTTACGGCGTTGGCGGTGCAGCAATCGGCGCTCTCGCCGGTGGTGCAATTGGCGGCAATGGCCGTGGCGCTCTCACGGGTGCAGCGATCGGCGCTGTCGCCGGTACGCTGGTGGGCGCTGCCCAGTCGCGCAATGGCGTGCAGTACTGCCGCTATCGTGACAATTACGGCCGCATCTACGAAGCGCGTTGCCAATAAGTTCGCGCTACTATGCTCGGCAAGCTCGCAGAGCTTGAGCCGGCTTAGGCTTGAAAACCAATCACGGCAGGCCGGGGAAACCCGGCCTGTTTGTTTTTCATGCCTCTTTCCTATCGATCCATTTGACAGAACGGCTTTTGTCGCGGACAAGCAGGGCGGAATTTCAAAGCCCATCGCGCGAACCGCCCAGAAAGCCTCAGAAGAACCATGGCACCACCGCTCCTTCGTCTAGACCAGATCAAGCTCACCTTCGGCGGCACGCCGCTTCTGGAGGATGCGAGCCTTTCGGTGAGCGAGGGCGACCGCATCGCGCTGGTCGGGCGCAATGGTTCTGGCAAATCCACGTTGTTGAAGATCGCCGCAGGCATGGTCGAGCCGACCTCGGGCGAAGTGTTCAAGCATCCGGGCGCGACCATTCGCTATCTGCCGCAGGTGCCGGACATGGACGGTTTTGCCAGCGTGCGCGCCTATGTCGAAGCAGGGCTCGGACCGACCGACGATCCGCATCGCGTGACCTATCTTTTGGAGCATCTGGGCCTGACCGGCGAAGAAAATCCGGATCATCTTTCAGGTGGCGAAGCGCGCCGCGCAGCGCTGGCGCGTGTGATCGCGCCGCAGCCTGATGTGCTTTTGCTGGACGAGCCGACCAACCATCTCGATCTGACGACGATCGAATGGCTGGAAGGCGAGTTGCGCCAGATCCGTTCGGCTATCGTTCTGATCTCGCATGACCGTCGCTTTCTGGAAAATGTCAGCCGCGCGACCGTCTGGCTTGACCGTGGTATCACACGCCGTCTGGAGCAGGGATTCGGTCATTTCGAGGAATGGCGCGACAAGGTTCTGGAAGAGGAAGAGCGCGATCATCACAAGCTTGGCCGCCAGATTGCCCGTGAAGAGCACTGGCTGCGCTATGGCGTGACGGCGCGCCGCAAGCGCAATATGCGCCGCCTTGGCGAACTGCATTCCATGCGCGCCGATTTCCGCAACCACCGCAAGGCGCAAGGCACGGCGGTTCTGACCGCCAGCGATTCCAAGGAATCCGGCAAGCTGGTGATCGAAGCCAAGGGGCTGAACAAGGCCTATGGCGACCGCGTGCTGGTCAAGGATTTCTCGACCCGCGTGCAGCGGGGCGACCGGATCGGTCTGGTTGGACCGAACGGTGCCGGAAAAACCACGCTGCTTTCGCTTCTGACTGACAAACTTGCGCCGGATTCCGGTACGCTTCGGCTGGGCGTCAATCTGGAAATGGCCGAGCTTGACCAGAAGCGCGACAGTCTCAATCTGGATGAGACGCTGTCGCATTATCTGACCGATGGGCGTGGGGAGAACCTCGTCATCAATGGCGAGCAGCGTCATGTCGTTTCCTACATGAAGGATTTTCTATTCCAGCCGGAACAGGCGCGCACGCCGATCCGCGAGCTTTCCGGTGGCGAAAGGGCGCGACTGATGCTGGCCCGTGTGCTGGCCCGTCCGGCCAATCTGCTGATCCTCGACGAACCGACCAACGATCTCGACATGGAAACACTGGATCTGTTGCAGGAACTGGTGGCGGGTTTTCCGGGCACGGTTATTCTGGTCAGCCATGATCGCGATTTCCTCGACCGCACCGTGACATCGGTGATTGCGCCGGAAGGCGATGGCCGCTGGCTGGAATATGCGGGCGGCTATGCCGACATGATGGCGCAGCGCAAGGAACAGGCGCTGGAGCGTCGCAACGTGAAGACGGCGACCGCCCGCGATAAGAGCGACGACAGCGGTGACGAGGCTTCGCAGCCGAAGCGTGAGGAAAAGCGCAAACTTTCCTACAAGCAGAAATTCGCGCTGGAAACGCTGCCGGGCAAGATGGACGCCTTGGGCAAGGAAATTACCGTGCTTGAAGGCAAGCTTGCCGATCCGCAGCTTTATGCCAAGGACCCGACGCTATTTGCTAAGACTGCCGATCTTTTGGAAAAGAAGCGCAGTGAGAACGCGGCCATGGAAGAAGAGTGGCTGGAACTCGAAATGCTGCGCGAGGAGATTGAAGGTTAATCGAACCTGCCGATATGTCGACGAGGATGGTCTGCAAATGGCAATTTGCTACGCTTCCGGTGCTCACGTACATTGAGTACGCTGCGCTCCGGGTCTCGGAAATCACCATTTTCGCCTCATCCTGGCCCACATATATTCCAACTGGATAGGACTTTTAAGCGCTTGCCTTGTTGAGCAGGGCCAGATCGGTTTTGCCGAGCTTCAGCTCGGCGGCGCTGATCAGTTCTCCTAATTGGGTCAGGCGCGTGGCGCTGGCAATCGGCGCAGTGATCGACGGGTGAGCAACCAGCCAGGCGATGGCCACCTGCGCCTGCGTGGCGTCGACACTGCGGGCCACCTGGTCCAGCGCGGCGATGATCCGCGAGCCGCGATCCGTCAGATATTTCTCAACCGATTTGCCGCGAGCGCTCTGGCCAAGATCGTCGGCAGAGCGGTATTTGCCGGTCAGGAAACCGGCGGCCAGCGCGTAATAGGGAATGACGCCAATTTCATTGTCGCGGCATATGGCTTCCAGCCCATCCTCGAACCCCGACCGGTCATAAAGATTATAGAGCGGCTGCAAGGTTTCGTAGCGCGGCAGGTTGTGCTGTTTTGCAACGTCCAGCGCTTCCGTCAGCCGCTCCGGCGTCAGGTTGGACGCGCCGATGGCGCGCACTTTGCCCGCATCAATCAGCTCTTTATAAGTTCCGAGCGTATCCTCGAACGGTGTTTCAGGATCGTCCCAATGGGACTGGTAAAGATCGATATAGTCGGTCTGCAGCCGTTTGAGGGAGGCGTCCACGGCTTTGCGAATATAAGCGGGTGAAAGACCCTTTTCGTCGGGCCCCATTTCCGAGCCGACCTTGGTGGCGATGACGACCCTGTCGCGCAAGCCGCGGGATTTCAGCCAGTTGCCGATGATGGTTTCGGATTCGCCGCCGACATTGCCATTTGCCCAGGCGGAATAGACGTCCGCCGTATCGATGAAATTCAGGCCTGCATCGACAAAACGGTCGAGCAGCGAAAACGACGTCGCTTCATCGACCGTCCATCCAAAGACATTGCCGCCGAAACAGAGCGGCGAAACTTTCAGTTCGGTACGTCCGAGCTTCTTATATTCCATGGACCCAATCCCCTTCCTCTGAATGCGAATCAGGCGTGATCCGCCGGGTTCCGATTTCAGGAAGAAGGGGTAAAAGCTCCGGGTAGAGCTTTGGGTCAGCCCATGCCAAGCGCGTCCATATAGAGCTGGAGCATCGCTTCTTCTTCCTGACGTTCATGGTCTTCTTTTTTACGCAGACGAATAATGGTCCTCACGACCTTGCTGTCAAACCCCGAGCCCTTCAATTCCGCGTAAACTTCCTTGATATCGTCGGCGATGGTCTTTTTTTCTTCCTCGAGGCGCTCGATGCGCTCGATGAAGGCACGCAACTGGCCGACGGCAATGGTTTGGGCTTCGCTGGTAATGTCGTCGCTCACGCGGCTTCTCCAATTCTTGTCTTGATGGGTGCGAACGGCGCGGAGGCACGATTTCGCATGTCTGAAATTCTGCACCGGTTTTCCCGCGAGTCGCGGGCAAAATTAAGAGCCTTTTCGATGCCCGGCACGATTTATGGGGCCAAACCTTGTGGAAGAGTGTGGAACACTGTGGAAAAGCGGTGGTTCACGCCACCGTGCCGGTGCGCGAGCCGAAATGCCGGACCTCGTGCATGCCGTCGAGCGTGTTGATCTGCCGCAGCATCGGAGCAAGCCGTTCCGCCCATTCCACCGCTCCGGCCTCGTCTGCGATCAGATCCTGCCGCACCTCGATCAGCACATGGGCAAAGCCCTTGGCTGTGGCGTGGCGATACATGGCGTCGTTGCGCAATGCGCCGTCATAGGGCTCGTTGTCGCCGACCACCAGACCGGGCTCGGCGCGCAACAGCGACAGAAGCGGCGCGACGGCGCGGTCGTCCTTGTCCCACAGTAGGCCGATCTGCCAGGGGCGGGCCCTGTCTTTCCAGCGCGGTGTGAATGAATGGATGGAGACGATGAAAGGCGCATGTCCGCTTTCGCGTTCCACGCGGGCACTCATTTCCGTCACAGCCTCATGATAGGGACGGTAAAAACGGGTCAGCCGATCTTCCCGCTCACCCGCCGACATCGGATAATTGCCGGAAATAACCGCGCCATCCGATAGCTGCATGATGAGCGTCGGGTCATCCTCGCCGCGATTGGGATCGATCAGCAGACGGGAAAAGCCGCCAAGCACTGCGGGCGCCTGAAGGCGGCCAGCCAATGCCCGCGTCAGGGCTTCGACACCGATGTCATAAGCGATATGACGGTCGAATTCGCTTTCTTCCAGACCCAAACTACCGTATTCGGCAGGCACGTCGCGCCGTGCGTGGTCGGCGGTCAGAAGCAGGCCGAGGCGAAAATCGCCTTCGATCCTGTAAACGGGCGAGAACGAAGTGGCTGACGGTTTTGCGAACGACACGGATTGAATTCCCAGGAACAATTCGGGATTGATTTTCATCGGGCGCGGGAAGCTGTTTCAGGTCTGTCATGAGAAAGCCGGGATTGCAACGATCATTCTTTCGTCATGTGCTTTCTTCTCGGCGGGACTGCGTTGACATCACCGGCGAAACTGCCGAAAAGAGAGCGACCGAAATGGGATTTCCAGACGTGAAACAAAAGCGATTGCGGGCTGAAGGGGTTCGGCGGATGCGACTTCCACACTTCCTGGCTGTATTTTCCGCCGTGTTGCTTGGTGCGCTCGGCATGACCTCTGTGGAGGCGCGGGCCGATTTCCGCGTCTGTAATTCGACGCAGAATCTTGTCGGCGTCTCCATCGGTTACCGGGCCAAGACCGGCTGGGTAACAGAAGGCTGGTGGCATATCGAAGGCTCGACCTGCAAGACGCTGATCGAAGGCCCGCTGACGTCGCGCTATTATTATCTCTATGCCGAGGATGCCCAGGGCGACGGCCGCTGGCAGGGCAATGTGAACATGTGCGTCGCGGAAAAGGAATTCCGCATCTCGGGCGTGCAGGATTGCTACGCGCGCGGCTTCCAGCGCAACGGCTTCCAGGAATATGATACCGGGGAACAGTCGAGCTGGATGGTTCAGCTTGCAGACGAAACACCGCCGGAAACCCCCACTGTTACAGGAACGAATAGTCAATGAAGCGCAACCGCAAGGTCAAGATTCTCGCAACGCTGGGTCCGGCGTCTGGCGAGGAAGCCGTCATCCGCAAGCTCTTTGAAGCCGGTGCCGATGTTTTCCGCATCAATATGAGCCATGCCGACCATGACCTGATGCGCACCCTCGTGAAGCGCATCCGCAATGTGGAAAAGGCCATTGGCCGCCCGATCGGCATTCTCGCCGACCTTCAGGGGCCAAAGCTGCGCGTCGGCAAATTCAAGGACGGAAAGGTCGATCTCGTTCCCGGCCAGACCTTCACGCTCGACAATAACGAAGCGCCCGGCGACGAAACCCGCGTCTTTCTCCCGCATCCAGAAATTCTGGAAGCGGTCGAGCCGGGCCACCGCCTGCTCATCGATGACGGCAAGCTGCATCTCGTGGCCGAAGCCACCGATGGCAAGTCCATCCGCTGTAAGGTCGTTTCCGGCACCCGCATCTCCGACCGCAAGGGCGTCAGCCTGCCGGACACCACGCTCGGTGTCGGCGCACTGACCGAAAAGGACCGCAAGGACCTTGATGCCGTGTTGAAGGAAGAAATCGACTGGGTTGCGCTGTCCTTTATCCAGCGCCCGGAAGATCTGGCCGAAGTGCGCAAGGTTTCGCGCGGCAAGGTCGGCATCATGTCGAAGATCGAAAAGCCGCAGGCGGTAACACGCCTTGACGAGATCATCGAGCTTTCCGATGCCCTGATGGTCGCCCGAGGCGATCTCGGTGTGGAAATGCCGCTTGAAAGCGTTCCGGGCATTCAAAAGCAGATCACCCGCCGCGCGCGCCGTGCCGGCAAGCCGGTTGTGGTGGCCACGCAGATGCTCGAATCCATGATCACCGCGCCGGTGCCAACGCGCGCCGAAGTGTCGGACGTTGCAACGGCTGTGTTCGAAGGTGCGGACGCCATCATGCTTTCGGCTGAATCCGCATCGGGCCAATATCCGGTCGAAGCGGTCGCCACGATGAACCGCATTGCCGAACAGGTTGAGCAGGAACAGACCTATTCGACCATCATCGATGCGCAGCGTGCAGCACCTGAACCGACCGGTGCCGATGCGATTTCGCTTGCGGCCCGCCAGATTGCCGAAACGCTGAAGCTCTCGGCAATCGTGACCTATACGGCTTCCGGCACTACCGGCCTGCGTGCCGCCCGTGAACGTCCGCGCACGCCGATCATCGCGCTGTCGCCGGTCGTCGACACCGCCCGCAAGCTGTCGCTCGTCTGGGGCCTGCATTGCGTCGTAACCGCCGATGCCCACGATCTGGAAGATATGGTCGATCACGCTTGCCAGATCGTCTTCGAAGAAGACTTCGGTAAAGCCGGTTCGCGCATCATCATCACCGCCGGTGTGCCTTTCGGTACGCCGGGTGCGACCAACATGCTCCGCATCGCCTATATAGGCGCCGACGGAAAGTCCGGCGTCTAAACTGGCGATATTCGGGCTCTGGTGGCCTGCAAATGGCACGTCTTTGAGCTTCTGGTGCTCACGTACTTTATGTACGCTCCGCTCCGGGTCTCAAAGCCCCACCATTTTCGGCACACCATCATCCCGAATCTCATCCAGTTTCGGTGCTCTTGCGTATAAGTAAAAAACGCGCTCCATCCGGGGCGCGTTTTGTTTTATGGGATAGGTCTGTTTGCAGACCGGCATCACAAAGAATGCAACTGTAGTGTTAGGTGCGCGTGTCGGCCAGCTCATCGGCTAGATCGCTGAAATTCTTCTGGGCGTCCCGCATCATCGGATAGACAATCAGCGCCTGCTCATAAGCCTTCATGGCCTGCTCCTTCAGGCCGCGAACGCGCAGAATGGCCGCCATGCCCGTCAGGGCGCCATAATGGCGCGGCTCCAGCTCCAGCGTACGATTGATGTCGTACATGGCGTGAGCATAATCTTTTTGCAGGAAATAAACCGTCGCGCGGCGGTTCCATGCTTCCGCATAATCCGGATTGAGAGCGATGGCTTCGTTCAGGAAATCGAGCGCTGACGTATAGCGATGTTCCAGCATGGCGGCGTTCGCCCATTGGACCAGAAGGTCGATGGTGGCGCTGCCGGATTGCGACCAGAGCGTATTGATCTGTGATGCGATGCGTCGTGCCTTGGCTTCGTCCGTTGTTTTGCGAAGCTCGGCAAACAGCTTGTCGAGACGCTCTTCCGGCGTCTGGGGCGCTGCCGCTTTGGCGGGGGCTGTTTGCGAGGAGGAGGGCTTCTGCTCGCTGTCTGCGCCGATCTGTACAGGCGTGAGCGGAGCAGTCAGCTGGGCGTTCAACGGCGCCTTATCGGGTGCCATCTCGGCGCGTGCGCCGTGAATGGTCAAAGTCGCCGCGCTGAATGCGGCAACCGTCGCAAAAATCTTCAGACATGCAAAAACGTTCCGCATATGCATAGATTTCCCTATGCACGGCGGAACGTCAAATGCAAAATCAAAAATAAGATTAGCCCTGACGAGCCTTGTAGCGCGGAGCAGTCTTATTGATGATGTAAACGCGGCCCTTGCGGCGGACCAACTGGCAGTCGCGATGACGGCCCTTAAGCGCTTTAAGCGAGTTCTTGATCTTCATGTCAATCACCGGTCTGGTTGGCCCATCGACATGAACACGCCGCCGGGCTTCATAAAAACAGCGCCCAAGGCGCCAATTGATTACAGACACGGTATATGTGCCTGAAGGGTTGGCCGAAATACACAAGGTTTCGGGTAAATGTCAACTCCTGCGCGGCAGATTCACGGGCGGGAGCCTGAAAATCTTGTCGCAGCGGGCAGAGTCATCGGGAATCGTCCAGATTCCCGACAAAGCCTAGCGCGCGCGGGGCTTGATATGGGTCACATGGCCCATTTTCCGGCCTTCGCGAGCTTCCTTTTTGCCATAGAGATGCAGCACGGCATTGGGTTCCGATAGAATCGCTGGCACGCGATCAATATCGTTGCCGATCAGGTTTTCCATCACGCAATCGGAATGCCGGTCCGTATTGCCAAGCGACAGCCCGGCAACGGCGCGGATATGCTGTTCAAACTGCGAGATCGCGCAGGCGGCTTCCGTCCAGTGGCCGGAATTGTGCACACGTGGCGCAAATTCATTGGCGAGCAGCGAACCGTCCTTGAGAACGAAGAATTCGAGCCCCAGAACGCCGACATAATCCAGCGCATGTAAAAGCTTCTCTGCCGCTTGCCGCGCAGCATCCGCCGTCTGTGCGGAAATGCGGGCAGGAACGGTCGATGTCGAGAGAATGCCATCCTTATGGACGTTTTCGGCGATGTCGAAAATGGCAACATTGCCGCTGCGGTCGCGCGCGGCGATGACCGAGACTTCACGATCGAAATCGACAAACCCTTCCAGGATCGCCGGGGCCTTCTTGATGGCGGTCAGCGCGTCATGGGCAGCTGTTTCGTCCAGCGAAGTCAGGCGCACCTGTCCCTTGCCGTCATAGCCGAGGCGGCGGGTTTTCAGGATACCGCGTTCGCCAAGCGCACCAAGTGCTGCGATCAACGTTTCTTCGTCATCGACCAGACGCCAGGGGGCGGTTTCGATGCCGCTTTCATTGAGGAACTGCTTTTCGTTGAAGCGATCCTGCGAAATTTCCAGCGCCGCTGGCGGCGGCAGGACGATGGCGGTCTCGGCAAGCTTGTCTGCGGCGCTGACCGGCACGTTTTCGAATTCATAGGTAATGACGTCGGACGCTGCGGCCAGTTCGGCCAGCGCTTTCGGATCGTCATAGGCGGCGACGATCTGGCGGTTGGCAACCTGCGCCGCCGGGCAATCTGGCTGTGGCTCCAGAATGACCGTCTGGAAGCCGAGCCGCGCTGCGGCCATGGCCAGCATGCGGCCCAATTGTCCGCCGCCGATGATGCCGATCGTTGCGCCGGATGTGAGTGCGGATTTTTCCATATCAGACCTCATTGGTAGGACGTTCAGCCACGCTCTCGGTCTGGGCGCTGCGCCACTCATCCAGACGGGCGGCAAGAGCATCGTCGTGCAGCGCCAGAACGGCGGCAGCGAGCAGGGCGGCGTTGACGGCACCAGCGCGTCCAATGGCCAGCGTGCCGACGGGAATGCCAGCTGGCATCTGCACGATGGACAGGAGCGAATCCTGGCCGGAAAGAGCTTTGGACTGAACCGGCACACCAAACACCGGCAGCGGCGTCATGGCGGCGGCCATGCCGGGAAGATGTGCGGCACCGCCTGCGCCAGCGATCACAACTTTGAAGCCGTCGGCCTTCGCACCCTTTGCAAAGGCGACCAGCCGGTCGGGCGTGCGGTGCGCGGAAACGATACGGGCGTCAAAGCCGATACCGAGCGCCTCCAGCGTGTCTGCGGCATGGCGCATGGTTTCCCAATCAGACTGGCTGCCCATGATAATGGCGACGTCGGCGGTAACGCTCATTGGTCTTTCCTGCTCCGTTTCATGCTTTCGCGGATGAGATATTGTGTGGGTAAAAATGATAAAGCCGGGCGGACCCCGGCTTTGCTTTCGATATGAGGCGCGATCAGGCGATGATGTCAGGAATGACCTGATCTTCCATTTCCTGAAGCTTGTCCTTGATCGCGAGTTTTTTCTTCTTCATGCGCTGGACGCGCAACTGGTCGCAGCCGACGGCTATCATCGCATTGATCGCCGCATCGAAATCCGCGTGCTCCTGTTTCAGACGTGCGACGGCCAACCTGATCTCGGCCTGTTCCTGATCGGACATGCGAACCCCATTCTGTTGAATAGTTTTACGGGCTGCGCCGAACCTCGTTCAAGGCGCTGCGCAAGCCCGTTTCGGGCGAAGCCCTTATCACATTTTTCGCGATAGGAAAATGCTACCACGACAAATTCGACTTTGCACCAAACTCATGCCAAACTGTCATGGTTCTGTCATGGATGGCGGCTGTCGAAGGCGACAAATCAAAACCGCATGCATGGCAGCCGGGACTGCGTGTTGGCCCGGATAAACAGGAGGTGTGCCGGGCGTTCATGCAGTTAAGCAGATGGAACAACAGCACCTGCCGCAATGGTTGATCTGGGGTCGGTCTGGCTGTTCCGTTATCGTGTGGAAATCAACCAAAGGAGAACTGATGATGGCTATCGAGTCCCATCTTGCCACGCTTGAAAAGAAGCACGGCGCTCTGGAGCAGGAAATTTCCGATGCTTTGGCGTCACCGGCAATGGATGATCTTCACGTTGCGTCTCTCAAGCGCAAGAAGCTTATGCTGAAGGACCAGATAGAGAAGCTTAGATCTCAGGTAACGCGTCACTGACGCAAACCCAAGGGGCATGGACAGGGAAGCCGCAAAGGCGCTTCAAGCCATTTCATATCGGACGTGGAACAGGTCGGCTTAAGCCGGGTGTTGCTGCGGCCTGATATAGCGATAAGCATCTCGGCCAGAACGGTCGAATGGCGGCAGCGCCTTTGAGAGCGCATCTTGAAAACTGAAAAGCGGTTTTCAGAAAAGACGCGCGTTAAAATAAACGGTTAGAGCGCCGATGTGATGAAATCAGATCGAACCTCGCTCTCACGGCTGCACCTTGCCCGACCTGAGTTTAATATTGGCGGCTGTGCCACAGCCGCCGAACATTTTGATTCATGTTTTTTCTATCGGCGCGGTTTCAGCGCTATCCCGCTTCTTTCAATAGACGATCAGATCAGCTTTCCGTTTCGGCTCTCGGATCGAGGTTCATCGCTTCCGGTGTCGCACCACGTTCAGATGGCATGCTCTTGAACTGATCCTTCTCTTCCTTGGGCACAGCGGCGCGTTGGCGCGAGCGGAACAGCGCGTAGCCGGTAATCGAAATATGCGCCAGCATGGTTATGGCAAAGAGCCCGGACGGCCAGAATATATCCATGGCCGCAGCGGCCAGAAGCGGGCCGAGCATGGTGCCGAAACCGTAGAGCAACAGCAGGCCGCTGGAGACTTTCACAAAGCTTTCCGCCGTTGCATGGTCGTTGGCGTGCGCCACGGCGACCGGATAGAGCGCATAGGCAAGCGCGCCGTAGCAGCCCGTCATGACGATGATGACCGAGCCGTTCGACGGCCCGATGATGAATGCGACGAGGCCGACGAGGGCTGCCAGTGCGGCAACGCCCGCAAGTACAAAACGGCGATCCACCAGATCGGAAATGCGCCCGATAGGGATCTGCATCAATGCGCCTGCCGCAATGGTCACGCTGACCATGAGGGCGATTTCTGTGGTCGATATGCCGGATTTTGCGCCGAAGACAGCGCCAAGCGTGCCCCATGCGCCATTGGCGATGCCGATCAATATGCAGCCGACGAAGGCAGCGGGCGAGTTGCGGTAGAGCGCCTTTAGGTCGAGTTGCACTTCGGTCAGCGGTCTTGGGCTGACGGCTGTTGAAATGGCCGTTGGAATGAGCGCCAGACAGAAAAGAATGCCGCAAATCATGAACAGATGGTCGGAGCGCACGTCGCCGCCCGCGACCAGCATCTGGCCGGTCATGGTGGCCCCGTAATTGACCATCATATAGAGGCCGAAAATCTTGCCGCGCGATTCGTTGGTGGCGCGCTCATTCAGCCAGCTTTCAATGACCATGAAGGCGCCGGCCATCGAAAAGCCGGTAAAGGCGCGCAGGATCACCCATATGGTCGCATCGACGAATATGCCGGAGAGAAGTGCGATGACCGCCGCCGATGCGGCAAAGCAGCCGAAGGCGCGCACATGCCCGACACGGCGCACAAGGCGCGGAGCGAAAAGACAGCCCGCTACGAAACCGCCTGCCCAGGTGGTGCCCAGCATACCGAGCGAGGTGACCGAGAAACCTTCGGCACCGCCGCGCAGGGGCAAAAGCAACCCATGCAAACCCGATGCCATCAGGAGAAAGGCTGTTCCACAGAGAAGGGACAGGACCTGAATGTAAACGCGCACAACGACATTCCTATGTGATTGCCCCGCATTGATGCCGGGGATTTATGGAAGCCGCTGGCGTGGCTTCCACTGGCATTTTCAGCGAAACAAAGCTTCTGCCGCGGCTCGACTGTCGCCTTTCTTCAGTCTCTGGGTTTTCAGACGCTCGATTTCCGATTGCAACAAGACAATGCGCTGATCGATCTCCGCGACTGAAAGCAGCGACAATTCATCTTCGCTGAGCACAGCGCTATCGCGTGGTTTTATCGCATCTTCTTCGAAACCGCTCATGGCCTTCCTCCGTGGTCAATGATGCCATAGTTACCGAGAAAAGATTTAACACCTTGAATCTTCGCATATACATTTGGGAAAATCGATTACGATTTCTCTAACGGAATTGCGTGTGGCCAGGATCGAACCCAGATCAGACCTTTTGTGAGGTATTTCTGCGACGGTGCGAAACTGTGTATGACGCATGCGCTTCCGGCTGCGTTCGAACAGGAGTTTTGATGATGATGGCCGATTTACCTTCACGGATGACTGCAATCGAGATTTCCGAACCGGGTGGCGCGCATATGCTGCGCCCCGTGCAGCGGTCCATGCCGGAGCCGGGGGAGGGACAGGTGCTGGTGCGTGTGCGGGCTGCGGGCGTCAATCGGCCCGACGTGCTGCAAAGGCAGGGAAATTATGCGCCGCCGACGGGTGCATCCGATATTCCGGGTTTGGAAATCGCAGGCGATATCGTGGCGGTTGGTGCGGGCGTGCAGCGCTTCAAGAAGGGCGATCAGGTCGTGGCGCTGCTGCCCGGCGGCGGCTATGCCGAATATGCTGTGGTGCATGAAACCAATGCGCTGCCGCTGCCCTCGGGCTATGGCTATATCGAGGCTGCGGCCATCCCTGAGACTTTTTTCACCGTCTGGCACAATGTTTTTCAACGTGGGGGCCTGAAGGAAGGCGAGACCCTGCTGATCCATGGCGGTTCGTCGGGTATCGGCACGACTGCTATCCAATTGGGCAAGGCGTTCGGAGCGACGGTGATCGTGACCGCCGGGTCCAAGGGTAAATGCGATGCCTGCGTGAAGCTCGGCGCCGATCACGCGATCAATTATCGTGACGAGGATTTCGTTACTGCCGTGAAGGAGCTGACTGGCGGGAAGGGTGCCGATGTCATTCTCGACATGGTGGGTGGCGATTATGTCGACCGCAATTATAAGGTTGCCGCCGAAGATGGCCGCATTGTGCAGATCGCGTTTTTGAACGGCGCCAAGGCCACCGCCAATTTCGCGCTGCTGATGACCAAGCGTCTGACCCATACCGGATCGACCCTGCGCGCCCGCCCGGTTGAATTCAAGGCAGATCTCGCACGCGAGCTGGAGGCAAAAGTCTGGCCGCTTCTGGCCGAGCGCCGTGTCGCGCCGGTCATGGATATGATCTTTTCCCTGAAGGATGCCTGGCGTGCCCATGAGCGCATGGAAGAGGGGCGGCATATCGGCAAGATCGTGCTCGATATCGCCTGAGAGTTTCGGCTCCTCATAGCCGCAATCGAGAAATCACGCACAGATTGTTGTGCGGGCTTCAGCGCATTCTTGCCCTGCTGCCAAAAAACCTATATATAGGCCGTGATTTCCCGGAAATTGTGGTTTTTTCCACGTCCCGCGCCACCGGAGCGGACGAACAGAAGGATTATATCTAATGGCCACTCAGCTTCTTATGCCGAAGGCAACGGCCGTCTGGCTTGTCGATAATACGGCTCTGTCGTTTGACCAGATTGCAGCTTTCTGCAAGCTGCATCCGCTGGAAGTGAAGGCGATTGCCGATGGCGAAGCCTCTCAGGGTATCAAGGGTCTCGATCCGGTCATTACAGGACAGCTTTCGCGCGAGGAAATCGCGAAGGGCGAAAAAGACCAGTATTACCGTCTGAAGCTTGCTGACCCGAAGGTTCGCGTTCCTGAAGCCAAGCGCAAGGGCCCGCGCTATACGCCGCTGTCAAAGCGTCAGGACCGTCCGAACGCGATTCTCTGGCTGGTGCGCAATCATCCCGAGCTGAAGGATGCGCAGATTTCGCGCCTGATCGGCACGACCAAGTCGACCATCGAACAGATTCGCAATCGTTCGCACTGGAACTCGGCCAATCTGACGGCGATGGATCCGGTCACGCTCGGCCTTTGCTCGCAGATCGATCTCGACATCGAAGTCGAACGCGCAGCGCGCAACCGTCCGGCTGCACCGGAATCCGACAGCACGCTGCTGCCAGCTTCGGCAACAGAAAACTTCGATTATCGCGACGAACCACCTGCGGAAGAAGAACTCGACGCGGACAAGGTTTTCGCGAAGCTTTCGTCCCTCAAGGGCACGAACACCGACGAAGACGAAGAATAATCGTCAGGCATCCGCCTCTCGATATCTGTCAGTTGGCGCCCGGCTTTATGCCGGGCGTTTTCGTTCAGGCCGCCTTGTGTTCGGTTTTGTCCACGGGTGTTGCGTCTATCCAGCGCTCCAGAACCTGAACATAGCGGCTTGCCGCGCTTTCGAGCGCATCCGGTGCCAGTTTGTCTGCTGCATAGACGAAGAACGGCTCTGCCCATTCCAGCCCGCACCGATTGGCTGTGGCACGCAACGGGGCCATAAGATCATTCATTGGAAACAGGTTGCGTCCGCCGGGCGTATAAGCCTCGGGCACGTTGCCAGCGGTCGCGGCGATCATGATGGGCGTTCCTTCCAGCGCCCGGCCTTCCTGTTCATAAGTCACGTAAAACATGCGGGTCAGCACGGCATCCTGCCAGGCTTTTAAAAGCGGCGGCGTTGAATACCACTGGAGCGGAAATTGCAGCACGATGCGATCCGCCGCGAGAAGGCGTTGCGCTTCACGCTCGCCATCTTTGTAAAAGTCGATCCCGGTGGGATAGGCAGTCTGCATATCGACAATGTCCACATCCGGCAGTTGGGCGGCTGCACCTGCCAGCGTGGCATTGGCTTTTGATTGCGACAAATCGGGATGAAAAAGCAAAATCAAAGTTCTGGACATCATCTGTTCCTTCCAACGGCTCCTGATGTTGGAAGGATGATGAAATCGATGCATTAATTATTCCAATCTATTATTTATATATGTTATTATTGATTTCATGAATTTAAGGGCGATAGATCTCAATCTTCTGGTCATTCTGGATGCACTTCTCGACGAGGCGCATGTCAGTCGCGCGGCGGATCGTCTGCATCTGACACAGCCAGCCGTATCCAACGCCTTGCAACGCTGTCGAGCCGTCTTCGCCGATGAGTTGCTCGAACGCGGGCGCGGTTCGATGCGGCGCACGGCGCGCGCCGAAGCCTTGCGCGCGCCGTTGAAGACCTTGCTTTCCGATGTCATGGCGCTGGTCGACCCCCCGCATGTGCCATTGGCTTCGCTCCGACAGACAATCAAAATCTGCATGGCCGATTATCCGGCCATCTTTGTGATCAAGCCGTTGTTGCAGGTCCTTGCTGCGGATGCGCCGGGCATCGATATCGTGGTGCAGCCGTGGCATGGCGCGGCGGCCGCAAAAGAAGCGCTGGTGAGCGGCGCAAGTGACCTTGCACTATCGGTGTTTCCAGATGCGGACGACGATCTTCAGCGCAAGCATCTGCTGGACGAGACGTACCGTGTCGTCATGCGCCGTGATCATCCAGCGGCCAGAGGGTTTACGCTCGATCACTGGCTAGCTTATCCGCACATACTGGTGTCGGGACGCGGCGACACCAACAGCCCGGCAGACAAGATTCTCGCTGAAAAGGGTTTGAAGCGGCGCATCGGTCTCGTGGTGCCCAATTTTGGCATGGTGCCGGATCTGCTGAAAAGCACGGATATGATCGCCATGCTGCCTTCGCATTGCGTTCTGGATGCGGATAGCGACCTTGTTGCCTTCCCGCCGCCTATCACAGTCAGCGGCTTTCCGTTGCATATTGCCTGGCACAAGCGCCGACAGGAGGATCAGGCGCTTCGATATATCGTGGCACAACTCAGTGCGATTCTGACGGAGCAATGAAGAAAAAACTCCGTCGAATGCAGAACATTCGACGGAGCAGAGGCTGCAGTCTTCTTGGGTGATTTCAATCCTTGAATGCGTTGTACTCGCTCATTTCCATCAGGCGGTAGAAATCGGCCAGCGTTTTGCCGCGCTCGGCGCGAAACCGGCGGCCCGCTTCGCTTGCTTCGACAATACGGTCGGTGCGGAAGGTGCGGAACGCATTGCGCAACTCGCACCAGCCGATGACGGTCCACACCTTGCCCCAGAACCACAGGCCGAGCGGGCGAATGTCGCGTTCGCTCTCGCGCGCTTCGAGGTCGCGGTAGCGGATATTGAGCACACTGCTTTCATCCACGGCGCGCTCGACAGCATCGATGATGCGGCGCTCGTCAATGCTGATTCTGGCAGTAGGGGCGTGGATCTGCGTGCCGGTGATCCGCGCACGTTCTTCCTTGGGCAGAACGGCTTCGATCTTGACCAGCGCTTCCTCGGCGCCGCGCGCCATGGATACGCCACCCCAGGCGCGGATGAGGCGCGCTCCTGCCACCAGCGCGACGATTTCATCCCGCGTGAACATCAGGGGCGGCAGCTCGAAACCCTGCCGCAATATATAGCCGACACCGGCCTCGCCATCGATCGGAACGCCGGTTGATTGCAGGTCGGATATGTCGCGATAGATCGTTCGTTCGGAGACTTCCAGCCGTTCGGCAAGCTGGCGCGCGGTGACAAGCCTGCCACCGCGCAGGTGCTGAACGATCTGGAAAAGACGGTCTGCTCTGCGCATTCCGGGTTCACTCTCCGTTGCAATATTTTGTCTTGCGCTGTTCCAGATAGCGATCCGGCCAGCCCAAATCCTTGCGCAGATCTTTCGGTAAACCGTCCAGTGCCCGCTGGGTGCGGACAAAACGGCGGCGCTCATCATGCTTGCGCCGGTATTCCTTCAAGATTGCGATCAGCGGTGCGATTGCGAGTGCCATAGTTCATCTCCCTCATCCTTAGGGAAACACTATCGCACACCCCTCCTGACAGCTTTCTGTCAGGAGCAAAGCGATATTATTATGTCGCTAATATATGCCCACTGCAACAAGGGCGCGGGGTTTGCTTATGGTTTGAAGGGCGGTTCAGCCAGATAGCTGAGCGGCAGGCGACCGCCATCGGCATAGATCGTCTGGCCGGTGATGTAGCTTGCGTCCCGCGATGCGAGGAAGGAAGCGATGGACGCGATTTCCGCCGGATCGCCAATGCGGCCAAGTGGCGTTCGCGACAGGATCGTCTTTCGCGCCTCGGCGTCCGCATTCACTGCTGACAGCATATCGGTCTGGATCGAGCCGGGGCCGATGGCGTTGACGCGAATGCCCCATTTCGCCAGCGCCACGGCCATGGTGCGTGTCAGCTGGCTGAGCCCGCCCTTGGAGACGGAATAGGCAAGCTGGTCCGGCAGTCCGAAAATCGCGTTGATCGATGACATATTGATAATCGTGCCCGCTTCGCCGCCAGCTTCCACACGCGCGACCATGCGTTTGGCGACGGCCTGCCCGCATAGAAATGCGCCCTTCAGATTGACGCGCATGACGCGGTCGAAATCCTCTTCCTTGAGGTCGAGAAAATCCGCCTTATGGACGATACCAGCATTGTTGACGAGAATATCAATCTCGCCAAGATTGGTGACGGTATAGGTCATCAGATTATGGATATCGAGCTTGTCGCCGACATCCGCCGCCATGGCGCGCGCATCGCCGAATTGTTCGAGGTCTTTGACCGCCTGCAAGGTGGCCGTGTTGTCGATATCCGACAGAACGACGCTGGCGCCGTCCATGAGGAAGCGTTTTGCGATGGCATAGCCAATACCGCGGGCAGCGCCGGTGACGATGGCTACCTTGCCTTCAAGCTGCATGGTCTGTTCTCCGTTTCGCGCGGAGAGTGGACCGGCGAAAACCGCCGGTCAATAGTTTGGCTGATGCCGCTATAAAGCTCAGGCGAAGGCCATTCCGATATGGCGCTCCCGCAATAGAGTGCTGATTTCATCGAGAACCGCCGGGTCTTCGATAGTGGCGGGCATTTTCCATGTCTCACCATCGGCGATCTTCTGGATGGTTGAGCGCAGGATTTTGCCCGAGCGGGTCTTGGGCAGGCGCTTCACGGTCAGGGCCAGCCGGAAGGCGGCGACCGGGCCGATGGCGTCGCGAACCATGGCCACGCATTCCTTTTCGACTTCGTGCGGATCGCGGTCGATATTGGATTTCAGCACCAGAAAACCGCAAGGCGCTTGCCCCTTTACGGGATCGGAAATGCCCAGCACCGCGCATTCCGCCACATCGGGATGACCGGAAAGGACCTCTTCCATCGCGCCGGTGGACAGGCGATGGCCCGCGACATTGATGATGTCGTCGGTCCGGCTCATGATATAGAGATAGCCATCACTATCCATATATCCGGCATCGGCGGTTTTATAATAGCCGGGGAACTCCGAGAGATAGGCTTTCCTGAAGCGTTCATCGGCATTCCACAGCGTCGGCAGGCAGCCGGGCGGCAGTGGCAGCTTGATCAGGATATTGCCTAGCTGGCCGCGTTCGACCTCATGGCCTTCATCATCCAGCACGCGGATATCGTAGCCCGGAAGGCAGACCGCAGGCGATCCGTATTTCGTTTCCAGAAGGCCGAGACCAAGCGGATTGGCTACCATCGGCCAGCCGCTTTCGGTCTGCCACCAATGGTCAAGCACCGGGCGTCCGATCAGGTTCTCCGCCCAGTGGATTGTGTCCGGATCGGCGCGTTCGCCTGCCAGAAACAGCGCACGGAATTTCGACAGGTCATAGTTGCGGACAAAATTCCCGTCGGCATCTTCCTTCTTGATGGCGCGCAGCGCCGTCGGCGCGGTGAACATCACCTCCACGCCATGTTCGGCGATGATGCGCCAATAGGTGCCCGCATCCGGCGTGCCAATGGGCTTGCCTTCGAACAGGATCGTCGTGGCCCCTGCCAGCAGCGGCGCATAGACGATATAGGAGTGGCCGACCACCCAGCCGACATCGGAGGCCGCCCAGAAGACCTGTCCCGGCTCCACGCCGAAGACGTGTTTGAGCGACCAGGCAAGCGCCACCATGTGCCCGCCATTGTCGCGCACCACGCCCTTTGGCTCGCCGGTGGTGCCGGATGTATAGAGCACATAAAGCGGATCGGTCGCGGCGACTGGCGTGCAGGGCACGTGTCGGCCCCGCGCGGCGTCCACAGCAGCCGTGTAATCGATGTCGCGCCCTTCAACCGGGGTATGGGCATGCTGCTCGCGCTGCAGAATGATGCAATGGCCGACCTTGTGGTGGGCGGATGCAATGGCTTTGTCGAGCATGTCCTGATAGGGCACCACGCGCGTCGGCTCGATGCCGCAGGAACCGGCAATGATCATCACCGGCTTGGCATCGTCGATGCGCGTTGCAAGTTCATTGGCGGCGAAACCGCCGAAAACGACGGAATGCACAGCGCCTATGCGCGCCGATGCAAGCATGGCAACTGCCGCTTCCGGCACCATCGGCATATAGATCAGAACGCGGTCGCCCTTCTTCACGCCATGGTCGAGCATGACGGCGGAGAGCGCCTTCACTTCCTCCAGCAATTCACTATAGGTGAATTTGCGCACCTTGCCGGTGACCGGGCTTTCATAGATCAGCGCCAGTTGATTGCCGCGCCCATTGGCGACATGGCGGTCGAGCGCATTGTAACAGGTGTTGCATTCCGCACCGGTGAACCAGCGACCATAGACGCCTTCGTCGCCTGCAAAAACCTGATCCCAGGGCTTGAACCAGTCGATCGCCTCTGCGGCTTCCGCCCAGAACCGTTCAGGATCGGCCTGCCATACGGCATAGGTTTCGGCATATTTCGAAGTCATGCTGTTTCCTCCCAGAAACACGCACCGCGCACCGCCCGCATGACGGACGTTCCAAGGTGCGATTTTTCATCTGATGTCAGCGCGAGCGCGGCCTCCTCAGACCGGCCTCCTCCCGGATTTCTCCGTGCGCTTTCATCTCCTCCATCCTTAATTTACGCCGAGCCGTGAAGCTTCGTCCATGGGACTTAAGATGAAGATTGGAATAGAACAAGAAGACTTGCAGCTCGCAAGCGCCTGCGTCACAAGGAGGGGAGAGGTGTCGCCCGTGACCAAAGTTTTGCCTGTGCTGCTTGTCCTGCTGATGGGAATGCACATCATCAAACCGCTCGGCCTGCCGGGATTGAAGCGGCGCGGCGATTTCTGGAAAATTGCCGTCATCGCCATATTCGTCATGGCGCTGGCTGTCGGCTTTCATTTCCACGAATCATGAAAAAGCCCGGCCCAAACCGGGCTTATCCTTTCTATCGCTGCCCTGAAAAAAATCAGGCTGCCTGTTCTAGTTCTTTTTTCCAGCCGCCGGTTGCGGCAAGGCCGTTCATGCGGGCGCGGTGGGTGAAGGCACGCTGACCGGCAGCGACGTTCTCCGGCTTGCCACCCCACGCTTCGAGGGCTGCCGCCTGCAAGGCGCGTCCGTAAGAAAATGTCATTTTCCACGGCATGTCGTAAGCTTCATTCATGGCCGAGAGATGCGCTGTCGCCTCTTCGCCCGTCTGACCGCCGGACAGGAAGGCGATGCCCGGAACTGCGGCGGGAACGGTATTGAGGAAGCAACGCACGGTCTTTTCAGCCACTTCCTCGACCGACGCCTTGCGCCCATTCTTGCCATCGAGAACCATGTTCGGCTTCAGGATCATGCCTTCCAGCTTGACGCGGGCGTCATAAAGCTCGGCAAAAACCGTCTTTAGAACCAGCTCGGTCACTTCATAGCAGCGGTCGATGCTGTGATCGCCCGGCTTGCCATCCATCAGGACTTCCGGCTCGACAATTGGCACAATTCCAGCTTCCTGACAAAGTGCAGCATAGCGCGCCAGCGCCTGTGCATTCTGCCTGACCGCGCCCAATGTCGGCAAAGCGTCGGAAATTGATATGACGCCGCGCCATTTGGCAAAACGCGCCCCCAGGCCGTGATATTCGTTCAGGCGTTCGCGCAGGCCATCCAGACCTTCGGTGATAGTCTCCCCGGGGAAACCAGCCAGAGGCTTCGCGCCCGCATCGACCTTGATGCCCGGAATCGAACCCGCATTGCGGATGATGTCGTTGAGCGGCGTGCCGTCCTTGGCTTTCTGGTGGATGGTCTCATCGTAAAGAATGACGCCGGAAATATAGTTCTTCATCGCGTCGTCGGCGCGGAACAGCATCTCGCGGTAATCGCGGCGCGTCTCTTCCGTGGATGCCAGATTGATGGAATCGAAGCGCTTCTTGATGGTTCCGGAGCTCTCGTCAGCAGCCAGAATGCCCTTTCCAGAAGCGACCAGGGCAATCGCAATATCTTCAAGACGTTCGGTCATTCGTAAGCTCCTCTTCAGAACCGGCCGACTGGAGTTCGCCTCGGTCGGCATCGGAAATTGATGACTTATCGCCGATGGCAGAAGTGTCCGGTAAAAAGATGGCATGCGCAACTGATTGAAACGATTGAAAATTTTTTAAACGATTTAGACTGGACATGTTTTCTTGTCGCCAGTCGAACGAGGCCGGTTCAAGGTTTTTACGGTGAGGGGTTTCATCTGGGCGACAAGACCCCATGTAACGATAACCTGCCGTTCTCATCGCCCAACGCCTCCGAGGAGAAGACATGCGCGCCGCTCATCTTAGCCTGTTATTTGCTCTCGCCGCATCGGTTACATCTATTCCGATGCAATCCGCCTGGTCCGCCAGCATCAATGCGGGCGACCGCGAAACCAAGGCCGAAGCGCCATTCACCGTCACAAGTGTTGCGGAGTTCAACACGCCGTGGGCAATTGCGTTCCTGCCCGATGGCCGTCTGGTCGTGACGGAAAAACCCGGAGAGATTTTCATTGTCACCGAGGTGGGCAAAAAGACGGAAGTGGCGGGCGTGCCCAAGGTTGCCTTTGGCGGGCAGAACGGTTTGCTCGACATAGAGCCCGCGCCGGATTTCGCGAAAAGCAAGGCGCTTTATTTCACCTATAACGAACCTGCGGACGGCGGCAGCAGCGTGGTGCTGGCGCGGGCCAGACTGGCAGAGAGCGGCGACAACGCCACGCTTGAAGACCTGACCACGCTGTGGAAGCAGGATGTGGTCGCCAAGGGCGGTCAGCCGGGCGGAAAGATCGCCTTCGCACCGGACGGCAAGCATTTGTTTCTCACGGTCGGGGACCGTATGCAGCCTGCCACAGCGCAGGATGATAAGGCCCCGATGGGCAAAATTCTCCGCATGAATCTGGACGGGTCCGTGCCGCAAGATAATCCCAATGCGGGGGAGGGCGGCATTCGCGGCCTGACCTGGACGACCGGTCACCGCAATCCTTATGGGCTGGCCTTCGCGCCCGATGGCACGCTGTGGGAACACGAGATGGGGCCGCGCGGCGGCGACGAGTTCAATCTGATCAAACCCGGCCTCAATTATGGCTGGCCGGTGGTTTCCAATGGCGACAATTACAGCGGCAGGCCGATCCCGCGCCACAGCACGCGCCCGGAATTCGAAGCGCCGCGGGTCTACTGGAATCCGGTGATTTCGCCGGGCGGTCTGACCTTCTACAAGGGTAATTTGTTCAAGGCGTGGGACGGTTCCGCCCTGATCGCCGGTCTTTCTTCGATGGCGCTGGTGCGTGTCGCTTTCGACAGCAAGGGCCAGCCGGACGAAGCCGAGCGCTTCGATATGGGCAATCGCATCCGCGACGTGGCCGTTGGTCCAGACGGCGCGATCTGGCTGATCGAGGATGATGATCCCGGACGCCTATTAAAACTGACGCCGAAATCTTGAACTGAAAAAGGCCCCGTTTCCGGAGCCTTTGATTTGTTCTTCCGCATTGTCCTGCGCATCGAAGCGGGATCAGAAATCAGTCCAGTGGACTGATTTCCCCGCGTAGGCGCTTCGCACTTTTGCTGGAAATGCTTTATTTCTTCAACACATCGACGCCCGGAAGCGGCTTGCCTTCCATCCATTCGAGGAAAGCGCCGCCTGCGGTCGAGATATAGGTGAAGTCGTCGGCCACACCGGCATGGTTCAGCGCCGCGACCGTATCACCGCCGCCGCCCACCGAAACGAGCTTGCCAGCCTTGGTGCGGGCGGCGACATGCTTCGCGGTCTTGACCGTTGCCGTGTCGAACGGGCGCAGTTCGAATGCGCCGAGCGGGCCGTTCCAGACCAGCGTTGCCGCATCGTCGATGGCCGAGGCGATCAGATCGGTGGACAACGCACCTGCGTCGAGGATCATGCCATCGCTTGGCACAGCGTCAACGCCATAGGTCTTGTTCGGCGTATCGGCGGCAAAGTGCCAGCCCACAACCGCATCGACCGGCAGGATGATGGCGCATTTGGTGGTTTCGGCCTTGGCCATGATTTCACGCGCCGTATGGGCGAGGTCATGTTCGCAAAGCGACTTGCCGACATCGTGGCCCTGTGCCGCGAGGAACGTATTGGCCATGCCGCCACCGATCACCAGCGCATCGACTTTTTCGATAAGGTTCGAAAGAAGGTCGAGCTTGGTCGAGACCTTGGCGCCGCCGACAATGGCGACAACCGGACGGGCCGGATTACCGAGGCCCTTTTCCAGCGCTTCCAACTCGGCCTGCATGGCGCGACCGGCAAAAGCAGGCAGGACATGGGCCAGACCTTCGGTCGAGGCATGGGCGCGGTGGGCAGCCGAAAACGCGTCATTGACGTAGAGATCGCCATTGGCGGCCAGCGCCTTGACGAATTCTGGATCGTTCTTTTCCTCGCCCTTGTGGAAACGGGTGTTTTCCAGAAGCAGAACGTCACCGTCCTTCAGCGCATCGACAGCGGCCTTGGCCTTGTCACCGATGCTGTCTTCCGCGAAATGGACGCCCCGACCAGAAATATGGGGCCCGAGCACCTTGGCGAGCGGCTTCACGACATGCTTCAGCGAATTTTCGTCGGAGGCAACGCCTTTCGGGCGACCGAAATGGGCGAGCAGAATGACCTTTGCGCCCTTCTTCGACAGTTCGGCAATCGTTGGAACGATGCGCTCGATGCGGGTGAGGTCGGTCACCTGTCCGTCGGCCATTGGCACGTTGAGGTCAACGCGGACCAGAACGCGTTTGGATTTGACGTCGGCGTCGTCGAGAGTGCGGAAACCCATAAGTTTTCTCCCTGGCTTGTTCCGGCGCGTGGTGAAGCCTTATCGCTCTGACAGTTTGGCTTAACCAGGCAGACGCTGGAACAGGGTTGGATAATCGGTAACAAGCCCGTCTTCATCGACGGGTAGATCGGCGGTGAAAGAGCGGTCCGCCGCCGCGTAACGATAGAGCCTGCCTTCTTCCAGACAGCGGTAACGCTGGCTGTCGCGGAGGGGCTGAAAACTGTCGAACGGCACATAAAGCATGTCCAGCTGAACGGTGCCGCTTTCCGGTGTCAGGCCAAGCCTGCGTATTGGCAGTGTGTTGGTGAAGGGCGTTCCTGCCAGATCGATGTCGATGCAGCCGTCGAATTCCGGCAAAGGCTCGCCAGTCATCGACTGCCAATGGCCCTCGCCATCGGAGGAGAATTCCAGCTTCTGGCCGGATGCGGTCTCGATAAGGAAATGAAGAACGCGCCAGGTGCTGTCGCAGTCGATGCTGTAGCGGACACCGTAAGCATCGCCGCCGCGATTGCCGATCACCACGCTTTCGGCATGAATATTGCGGCCCGCGGGCGCAAGATTCAAATGTTCGAGCCCTTCTCCTTCCAGCGGACGCCAGCGGGCGACAGTGGGGAGAAGGGCGCGAAACATAGTCAGGCCACGGGGCTTAGATCAGCTTGCCGAGAGCGACGGCGGTGTCGCCCATACGGTTGGAGAAGCCCCATTCATTGTCGTACCACGACAGGATACGAACCATGGTGCCGTCCATGACCTTGGTCTGATCCATGTGGAAGACCGAGGAATGCGGATCGTGGTTGAAGTCGTGCGAGACAAGCGGCTCGTCCGTGTAGCCGAGGATGCCCTTCAGGCGGCCATTGGCGGCTGCGCGGATCGCGTCGTTGATTTCCTGCACGGTGGTCGAACGCTTGGCAATGAAGGTCAGGTCAACGACCGAGACATTCGGGGTCGGGACGCGGATAGCGACGCCGTCCAGCTTGCCCTTCAGTTCCGGCAGCACGAGACCAACAGCCTTTGCGGCACCCGTCGAGGTCGGGATCATGGAGAGCGCTGCCGCGCGGGCGCGGTAGAGATCCTTGTGCATGGTGTCCAGCGTCGGCTGGTCGCCCGTATAGGAGTGGATCGTGGTCATGAAGCCCTTTTCGATGCCGATGGCATCGTTGAGGACCTGTGCCACCGGCGCAAGGCAGTTGGTGGTGCACGACGCGTTGGAGATGACCTGATGCTCTTTGGTGAGCTTGTCGTGGTTGACGCCATAAACGACCGTCAGGTCAGCGCCGTCGGCAGGAGCCGAAACGATGACGCGCTTAGCGCCAGCTTCCAGATGCATTGCCGCCTTGTCACGCGCGGTGAAAATGCCGGTGCATTCCAGCGCGATGTCGACGCCTTCTTCCTTCCACGGCAGTTCGGCCGGGTTGCGAACGGCGTGCACCTTGATCGGACCATAGCCGACGTCGATGCTGTCGCCAGCGACCTTCACTTCCTTGGGGAAACGGCCGTGGACGCTGTCATAGCGCAGAAGATGCGCATTGGTTTCCACCGGGCCGAGATCGTTGATCGCGACGACCTGAATGTCGGTGCGGCCCGATTCCACGATGGCGCGGAGAACATTGCGGCCAATGCGGCCAAAACCGTTGATTGCGACGCGAACTGCCATTTTCTGTAAATCTCCCGATAGGATACTGCACTTGCAGTGCTTCATAATTCAGACGGTGCCGGGCATTCGGATAAATCCCGCGCGGCACTGACCGGAAACTTAAACGCCGGCGTTTTTGAGACGCCGGCGTTTAAAAAATCATGCTGCGGCGTTGAGCTTCTTTTCCGCGGCTGCAACGGCGTGTTCTGCCGTGATGCCGAAGTGCTTGTAGAGATCGTTGATCTCACCCGAAGCGCCGAAGCCCTTCATGCCGATGAATATGCCGTCTTCGCCGATGAAGCGCTCCCAGCCGAGCGAGATTGCCGCTTCGATGGCGACCTTGACCGGCGCATTGCCGATGGTTGCCTGCTTGTAGGCGTCGCTCTGGCCTTCGAACAGTTCGAAGCACGGCACCGAGACCACGCGTGTGGCAATACCCTTGCCTTCGAGAAGGTCGCGGGCCTTGAGCGCGATTTCCACTTCCGAGCCCGTGGCGAAGATCGTCACCTTGGCGTCGTCGCTGGCGGTCGCCAGTTCGTAAGCGCCGTAAGCGGAGAGGTTTTCTTCGCGATGCTCGGTGCGCACGACCGGCAGGTTCTGACGGGTCAGGGCCAGCGTCGACGGGGTTTTGGTCGACTGCAGGGCGATCTGCCAGCATTCCGCCGTTTCCACAGCGTCAGCCGGACGGAAGACATTGTGGTTCGGAATGGCGCGCAGTGCTGCCAGATGTTCGACCGGCTGGTGGGTCGGGCCGTCTTCACCCAGACCGATGGAATCATGCGTCATGACATAGATGACGCGGATGCCCATCAGCGACGACAGACGCATGGCCGGACGCGCATAATCCGAGAAGGTCAGGAAGGTGCCGGAATAAGGGATCAGGCCGCCATGCAGCGTGATACCGTTCATGGCTGCCGACATGCCGAGTTCGCGGATGCCGTAATGGACATAACGGCCGCCGTAGTTTTCCGGCGTCACTGCCTTGGTCTGGCTGGTCTTGGTGTTGTTCGAACCGGTGAGATCGGCAGAGCCGCCAATGGTTTCCGGTACGACGCCGTTGATGACTTCCAGCGCCATTTCCGAAGACTTGCGGGTGGCGACCTTCGGCTTTTCAGCAGAAAGCTTCTTCTTGTATTCGACGATGGCCGCATCGAAACCGGCAGGCAGATCGCCACGCATGCGGCGTTCGAATTCTGCGCGGGTTTCCGCGTCGGCAGCGGCGAAGCGCTTTTCCCATTCCTGGCGCTTCTTGGCGGCGTTGAGGCCAGCCACGCGCCAAGCGTCCAGAACTTCAGCCGGAACGACGAAAGGTTCTGCCGACCAGCCGAGCGCCTTGCGGGTGGCTGCGATTTCTTCCGCGCCGAGCGGCGAGCCATGCACCTTGTTGGTGCCGGCCTTGTTCGGTGCGCCAAAACCAATGGTCGTCTTGCAGGCGATCAGGGTCGGCTTGTCGGAAACCTTGGCCAGTTCGATGGCCTTGGCGATGGCTTCCTGATCGTGACCGTCAACAGCCAAGGTGTTCCAGCCGGAAGCAGCGAAACGGGCTGGCTGGTTGGTGTTGTCGGCCATCGAGATCGGGCCGTCGATGGAAATGTTGTTGTCGTCCCAGAAGGCGATCAGCTTGTTGAGCTTCAGGTGACCGGCCAGCGAGATGGCTTCCTGGCTGATGCCTTCCATGAGGCAGCCGTCGCCGACAAGCACATAGGTGTAGTGGTTGACGAGGCTGTCGCCGAACTGTGCGTTCAGGATGCGTTCGGAGAGCGCCATGCCAACGGCATTGGCAATGCCCTGGCCGAGCGGGCCGGTCGTCGTTTCGATGCCGGCAGCATGGCCGTATTCCGGGTGACCGGCGGTACGCGAGCCGAGCTGGCGGAAATTCTTGATTTCATCGATGGTGATGTCTTCGTAGCCCGAAAGATAGAGCAGCGAATAAAGCAGCATCGAGCCGTGACCGGCTGACAGCACGAAACGGTCGCGATCCGGCCAATGCGGGTTCTGCGGGTCGTGCGAAAGGAAACGGGTATAAAGCGTCGTCGCTATGTCAGCTGCGCCCATCGGCAGGCCGGGGTGGCCGGAATTGGCTTTCTCAACCGCGTCCATCGAGAGGAAGCGAATTGCGTTGGCCAACTGATTTTGTTTGTCGGAATTGCTCATGGTCTCAGCCGTCTTTCCATGGGAGGGTTTAACGGGGTTGCGGCGATGCCTTTTGGCTGAGCACGAATGGCGCCGAAAACCGTCCTCCGTTTTTCGGGTCCGTACTCCAGAAGGCACCGGGACACATAGCACCTGCGCATGAGGAGTCAATAAATGCGTGGCTTTTGGGCAATAAACTGTCTGCGACTAATCGATTGAGTTCTGTGGAAAGCAGCCCGACAATCGCTCAAAAGCCATTTTTGCACCGATTAACGGTGCATGAAAGCTCATATGGACACCTCATTTGTTGCTTATCCGGCGGTCGATTATTACAATCTTTTCAAAGAGGCCTGTCCGGCAGACGCGATTCGATGCCGTTGAATGGCATCAGAAAGGACATGGATGGCACCCGAAGCGACCCTCAGGCAAGTTTTGGAACGGCTGGAAAAAGCACTCAACACGCTCGAAGGCGCGGTTGATCTGCGGCTGGACAAGGAAGGCGATTTCGCCGAAGCCGAGGAAGAGGTGCAGCGCATGAATGCTGACCGCAGCCGTCTCGCTCAGGAACTCGACCAGTCCGAAGCCCGTGCAGAGCGGCTTGAAGCTGCCAACCGCGAAGTGTCGCGGCGCCTTGTCACGGCGATGGAAACCATCCGCGCCGTTCTGGATCGATAGGAGGCTATCATAGCGACCGTTACCGTAACCATCGATGGCAAGGCTTATCGCATGGCGTGCGATGAGGGGCAGGAAGAGCACCTCAGCGGACTTGCCGACCGTTTCGATCAATATGTCACGCATCTCAAATCGTCGTTCGGAGAGATCGGCGATTTGCGCCTGACCGTCATGGCCGGAATCATGGTGATGGACGAGATGGCCGAGATGCAGAAGCGCATCAATGGTCTGGAAAGCGAAGTCGAGACGCTGCGCCGCGCGCGTGATGAAGCGCTCGGGCGCGCCGACAGCAACGATGCGGCGCTAACCGGCATACTGTCGGATGTCGCGTCGCGTCTGGAACAGGTGGCGTCCCGCATTGCGCCACGCGCCAGTTCATAAGCTAAGCGCTTTCTGAATTTTCTGAAAAGATTTCGCGGTGAAAGCCTCGCAGCCTCTGGCGCAGCCCGTTGCGAGCGACTATATTCATCAGCGGCGTACTGCGCTTCCCGACAGGTGTAACAGCATCCCCGGGGCCTTATTGATCTCTAAGGGAACTGTCCCTGTGAAGGCTTGCGGGCTTTCGCATATGGTGCCCACCTACTTTGTAGGTTCCCGGGATCAATCACTACCATCGGTTGTCGTGGTCGCCGCTTTCCTTTCATCTTGCAATGCGTATGAAAATCCAGTCCTCAAGACTTGATCTGTGCTACGCATTGCCCGTAAACATGCGATAAACCTTAATTATTCGCATGTTCTGATGGAATCTCCCCAAGTTGCACCGCCCCAAAAGCCGCGCCCATTTGAAAGACTGTCGGTCGCCGTGCCGGTGGCTTTCGCCTATGGCCTGATTTTATACATGCTGATCTGGTCCGGTGTGGCTGACGATGAGATGCCGTTCTTTGCCGGTCTCATGCTGCTGCCGATGGCGGTGGCGAGCCTCGCATCCAGTCTGGCCGACCCGCGTGCCGAAAAAGACCTGTGGCGGCATGTCCGCATGGGCTGGGCCATCATCGGCGGGCTGGTCGTTGTCAGCATGGTGCTGTTCCACGAAGCGGGCATCTGCGTGGTGATGGCTGCGCCCTTCTTCGTGGTGTTCTCGACACTCGGCTCGACATTGACGCTGTGGATCATCCGCAAGCTCCGCTCGCGCCGTTCGACAATGCTGGTGGTCGCCCTGCCGCTGGCCGTCTTTCCGGCAGAGCTTCAGTTTTCCTATGCCCCGCATGACGGGTCGGTGACGACGGTGATCGATATTGCCGCACCGCCGGAAGTGGTGTGGAAGCAGACCGTCGAAATCCGCAATGTGCGCGCCGATGAACTGTCCTGGACATTCAGCCATGGTATTGTGGGCGTGCCGCAGCCGGTCGATGCGCGCATCGAAGGGGAGGGCGTGGGCGCCGTGCGCCAGTTGCAATGGACGCGCGGGGTGACTTTTCAGGAGATCGTGACGCAGTGGGAGGAAAACCGCCTGCTGGCCTGGGATTTCCGCTTCGGGCCGGGCTCCATTCCCGCTGCCGTCGAAGCCCATATCAAGGTGAACAGCAGCTATCTTCAACTGGCCAATGGCGACTACCGGCTGGAGCCTCTGCCCGATGGCCGCACCCGCCTGACGCTGACCACGCATTATCGCATCGCGACGCCGATCGACTTCTATTGCGACCTGTGGGGCAAGGTGTTTCTCAACGATTTTCATGGCGTCGTGCTGAAGGTGATCCGTGACCGGTCGGAGCGGATTGCCGACGCTGTCTGATCCATCACTTGACGGATCGTCTCATTGCGGTTCCACTGTTACAGTCGGATTATGCAAATGGAGAGGTTTTGGGGGATGGCAGCAGCGGCTCCGGATGGCAGTCAGGAAAAACAGGCGCTCAGGCGTGCCGTGCTTGCCCGCCGCGATGCGCTGGACCCCCGTTACCAGTATGAAGCCTCGCTCGCAGCTGCGAAACACGGCGAAGAGGCGCTGGTCATTCCCAAGGGAACGCTCGTGGCGGGCTATTGGCCGATCCGCTCTGAAATTGATCCGCGTCCGCTTCTGTCCGTCCTGCGCGGCAAGGGCGCAAGGCTCTGCCTGCCGGTGGTGCTGGACAAGGAAACCATTGCCTTCCGTGAATTTCTGCCCGATGCGCAGCTTGTGCAGACAGGGTTCGGCACGATGGGTCCCGATGCACGAGCGCCGCTCGTGGACCCGACCATCATGCTGATGCCGCTTGCCGGTTTCGACCGGCGCGGGCATCGTCTCGGCTATGGTGCGGGACATTATGATCGCGCGCTGGCACGGTTTGCCCAACGCGGTTTGCAGCCCTTGCTGATCGGCATGGCCTATGACTGTCAGCAAGTGGAGCATGTGCCCGACGAGCCGCACGATATCGCGCTCAACCAGATACTGACGGAGAGCGGCTTGCGTTCGCTGGGCGCAGGCTTATAAGGCTCATCTCATGAGATTGCTTTTTCTTGGTGACATGGTGGGCCGGTCGGGGCGCACGGCAGTTTATGAAAAGCTGCCGGGGCTGATTTCCGATCTGAAGCTGGACTTCGTGATCGTCAACGGCGAGAACGCCGCGGGCGGTTTTGGCATTACCGAAGAGATTTTTCATGAAACGATCCGCGCTGGCGCGGATGTCGTGACCACCGGCAATCACGTTTGGGATC
This sequence comes from Ochrobactrum teleogrylli, assembly GCF_006376685.1. Classification (GTDB taxonomy): domain Bacteria; phylum Pseudomonadota; class Alphaproteobacteria; order Rhizobiales; family Rhizobiaceae; genus Brucella; species Brucella teleogrylli. The sequence continues at coordinate 92,597 of NZ_VEWL01000010.1, forward strand.
AGCGCGAGGCGCTCGATTTCTCCAAGCGCGAGGATCGCTTCCTGCGCCCGGCCAATTTTCCGAAAGGAACGGCAGGCAAGGGCGAGGGACTTTACATCGCCAGGAACGGCGCTCGCGTGCTCGTGTCCAATGTCATGGGGCGCGTCTTCATGCATCCCGATCTGGATGATCCGTTTATCGCGGCGGAGAAGATCCTTGAAGCCTGTCCGCTGGGCGAGCAGGCCGATGCCGTGTTCTTCGATTTCCATGCGGAAGCAACCAGCGAAAAGCAGTGCTTCGGCCATTTCGTCGATGGCCGTGCGAGTGCTGTCGTCGGCACGCACACGCATGTGCCGACCGCCGATTGCCAGATCTTGCGCAATGGCACGGCCTATATGTCGGATGCGGGCATGTGCGGCGATTACGATTCGTCGCTTGGTATGGACAAGGAAGAGCCGCTCAACCGCTTTCTGTCCAAGGTGCCGAAGGGGCGTTTTGAAGCAGCCAATGGTCCGGCGACCATTTGCGGTGTCGGTATTGAAATCTCCGACCGCACCGGCCTTGCCGAAAAGGCAGCACCTTTGCGCATCGGCGCGCGTCTGGAAGAAACTATCCCGGAATTCTGGCGCTAGCCTACAATCGCAAAAGAATCGCGCATCTTGCCGGAGGCCGTTCTGACCGGACGGTGGCCGATCCATTGCACATGACGGGCGAGAATGGCGGCGGCGTGGTCGATGTCGTTCTTGCGCAGGGCATCGAGAATCGCCCGGTGATCGTGATCGGTGCGTGCTTCCCACTCCGACCGCCAGGTCGCAAACAGAAACCGCGCGCTGGCCGCATGCAGATCGTCAATGGCGGCAAGCAGGCGTGGCATCCGGCATGGTTCCAGAATGAGCCGGTGAAAGCGCCGGTTGGCGTCTTCCCAGCTTCGCACGTCCCGTGATTTGTCGCCGTCGAGCGTGGCGCGTTCGGCAGCATCAAGCGTGGCGCGGGTGATGTGCGCCGCCGCATGCCGTAAAGCCAGCACTTCGAGCGCGGCGCGCATTTCCGCCACTTCGCGAATCTCGCCAATGTCGAAGGAGGCGACGCGCACACCCCGGCGCGGCTCCGAAACGGCCAGCCCCTGCGCTTCCAGCCGCCGAAACGCCTCACGCACCGGCACATGGCTGGTCTGGAACTCTTCGGCGATGTGATCCTGCCGCAATTTGGTGCCCGGCTCGATTTCCCCTTCGATGATACGGTCAGCCAGAACCCGGCTGATACGGGCAGCGATGGTCTCGTTCGGGGCCTTCGGGGATGGGTCTTGCGGGCGTTGATTCATGATTTTATCGATAAGCTGCTTTGTCGCCCGGGTCGAGCCTTATTGAATTTTTTGACAGGTGAGGGCCTCGATCCGCGCTTTTGCTGGACGAATGAGGCTCAATTCCTTATAACGCCGCCATTCTGCACGGAAAGCATTGTGGCCGGACTTGCGGCCCCGCTTGTGTGATACTCTCTGCGTGAGATTGTCTGTTCATGCGTAACGCTTTTCCGTGCGTGACGATTAGAACAGAACAGGGGTGCCATGGCTGGCCATTCACAGTTTAAGAACATCATGCACCGCAAGGGCCGTCAGGACGCCGTGCGGTCGAAAATGTTTTCCAAGCTCGGACGCGAGATTACCGTCGCCGCCAAGCAGGGTCTGCCTGACCCGACGATGAATCCGCGCCTGCGTCTGGCGATTCAGAACGCCAAAGCGCAGTCGATGCCGAAAGATAACATTGAGCGCGCCATCAAGAAGGCCGCCGGCAATGACGGCGAAAACTATGATGAAGTGCGCTATGAGGGCCGCGGCCCCGGTGGCGTTTCGGTTATCGTTGAAGCGCTGACCGACAATCGCAACCGCACCGCGTCCAACGTCCGCGCAGCCTTCACCAAGTCTGGTGGCGCGCTGGGCGAAACCGGTTCGGTTTCCTTCATGTTCGATCGCGTTGGCGAAATCGTCTACAAGTCCTCTGTCGGCGATGCCGACAAGGTCATGGAAGCGGCTATCGAAGCTGGCGCCGAGGATGTGCAATCCGGCGAAGAAGAACACGTCATCATCTGCGCATTCGAAGATATCGGCGAAGTGTCGAAGGCGCTTGAAGCCGCTCTTGGCGAGGCCGAATCGATCAAGACGATCTGGAAGCCACAGACCAATACCGAGCTGGACGAAGAAAAGGCCCGCTCCGTTCTCAAGCTTCTCAACACGCTGGAAGACGATGACGACGTGCAGAACGTCTACACCAACTTCGAAGTCAGCGACGAAGTGATGGAAAAGCTCAGCGCCTGATTATAGCCGCTCATGCACTATCGAAGCTCCCGGTCAAAACACAAGTTTGTCCGGGAGTTTTTTATTGCCTGCTTCTGGCAAAGTGCAGGCAATAAAAAACCCCGCCGAAGCGGGGTTTTCCGAATAAGTAACCTGGTATTAGATGCCGAGGTTGCCGAAACGGTTCTTGAACTTCGTAACGCGACCGCCGCGATCAAGCAGGGTCTGCGAACCGCCAGTCCAGGCCGGATGGGTGGTCGGGTCGATATCGAGGTTCATCGTATCGCCTTCTTTGCCCCAGGTCGAACGGGTCTGGTATTCGGTGCCATCGGTCATCACGACCTTGATGGTGTGGTAGTCGGGATGGATATTGGCTTTCATCTTCTCAATCCTGATAGTCTGGCCTGAAAGTCTGGAAGAAAAGCGCAGCCTGAATGTCAAAACTGCGGCACTTTCGCCCAATGGCATTTACGAAGACCCATCACCCGCAGGTGACGGCTTCCAAAAGGGTTGCCGAGCCTATACATCAGGCGCACGGCAATAACAAGGGCACAATCTCAAGAATGGCCGATCATAATAATCCAACTGGTGTGAATCTGGAATCGAATGCAGACGAGGCGCGCAAGCGCCGCTCCCTCAAGCCTCTGCGGCGCATGGTTCCGTTCGTCGCCCGCTATAAGCTGCTGGTTATCGGCGCTCTCTTTTCGCTGGTTCTGGCCGCCGTCACGACGCTCGCAGTGCCCGTCGCACTGCGCCGCATGATCGATCACGGCTTCACCGGCGCCAACGCCATTTTCGTAAACAATTATTTCGGGATGCTGGTGCTGCTGGCGCTGGTTCTGGCGGTTGCGTCGGGGCTGCGCTACTTCTTTGTGATCTCTCTGGGTGAGCGGGTTGTGGCTGATTTGCGCAATGCGGTCTTCGCGCATGTGACGGCGCTTTCGCCGGAATTCTTCGACCGTTCACAGTCCGGCGAAATCGTGTCGCGGCTTTCCGCCGATACGACACAGATCAAATCGGTGGTGGGTGCCACCGCGTCGGTCGCGCTGCGCAATGTCATTTTGGGCGTCGGCGCACTGGCCATGATGGTTGTCACCAGCCCGAAACTCTCCGTGCTGGTGATTGCAGCCATTCCGGTGATCGTCGTGCCGCTGATCGCTTTCGGGCGCTCCGTGCGCCGCCGTTCGCGTCTAACGCAGGATATGCTCGCCAATGCCAATGCCTATGCCAGCGAGCAGATTGGCGCGATGCGCACCTTGCAGGCCTTCACCAATGAAAACATGGTGGTCGGGCGGTTTGCCCGCGCCGTGGAAAACGCCTACCAGGCGGCGCGCTCGTCCATCAAGGCGCGGGCGGTGCTGACGGCCTTCGCCATCTTTCTGATTTTTTCCAGCGTGGTTGCGGTGCTGTGGTTCGGCTCGCGCGATGTTTTGTCCGGCACAATGTCGCCGGGCACACTCGGTCAGTTCGTGCTCTATGCGGTTTTCGCGGCCAGCGCCTTCGGCGCCCTGTCGGAAGTCGGCGGTGAACTGGCGCAGGCGGCCGGTGCAACAGAGCGTCTGGCTGAAATTCTGGATGAAGACCCGGACATTTCCGCGCCTCGCAACCCGGTCGCATTGCCGGAGCCGGCGCGTGGTGAGATCGTCTTCGATGACGTTTATTTCTCCTATCCGACGCGACCTGATGCGCCATCGCTCAACGGCGTGAGCTTTGCGGTCCGGCCAGGCGAAACCGTCGCCATCGTCGGCCCGTCCGGTGCGGGGAAGAGCACGGTGTTTTCGCTGGTGATGCGCTATTACGATCCGCAGTCCGGCAAGGTGCTGATGGATGGCGTTGCCTTGCCGGAGGCCGATCCAGCAGCCGTGCGCGGGCGCGTGGCCATGGTCCCGCAGGATGTGGCGATCTTTGCGACCTCTATCCGGGACAATATCGGCTTCGGCAGGCCGGGTGCGAGCGATGCGGAAATCGAAGCTGCGGCCAGGGCTGCACTGGCGCATGATTTCATCATGGCGCTCGCCCATGGCTACGACACGGAAGTCGGTGAGCGCGGCGTAACATTGTCTGGCGGACAGCGCCAGCGCATTGCCATTGCTCGCGCCATCCTGCGCGCCGCGCCTGTCCTGTTGCTGGACGAAGCCACCTCGGCGCTCGATGCAGAAAGTGAAATGCTGGTGCAGAAGGCGCTGGATGGTCTCATGCAAGGCCGCACGACGCTGGTGGTCGCGCACCGTCTTGCAACGGTGCTGAAGGCGGACCGCATTCTTGTGCTCGATAAAGGCCGGATCGTCGAAGAAGGCACCCATCAGAGCCTTGTGGAGCGCGGCGGCATCTATGCGCGTCTGGCCAAGCTGCAATTCGAAGCCGGGGCAGGGGTGTACTAAGCGGGGCTCGAAAGAAAGGGGCGTTTTAGCGCCCCTTTATTTACCTCTCGGTCAGTTTCAACTCGATGCGGCGGTTTCGGGCGCGGGCATCAGGTGAATCCGAGGCTTCCAGCGGCTGATACTCACCGAAGCCTGCCGCCACGAGGCGGTTGGCCGGAACGCCGTTGGCGATCAGGAATTTCACGACCGCCGCCGCGCGGGCCGAAGACAGTTCCCAATTGTCGCGGAAACGTCCCGTACCGGCGAGCGGCACATTATCGGTGTGGCCATCCACGCGCAGCACCCAATTGATATCGTCCGGGATTTCCTTGTTCAGCTCGATGACGGCGTCGGCGAGCTTCTTCATCTCCACTTCGCCAGCCGGGTTGATGTCCGACGATCCCGTCGGGAACAGCACTTCCGACTGGAAGACGAAACGGTCGCCGACAATGCGGATATTGTCCTTGTCGGAGAGAATTTCACGCAAGCGCCCGAAGAAGTCGGAGCGATAGCGGTTCAGTTCCTGTACGCGCTGGGCAAGCGCCACATTGAGGCGCTTGCCAAGGTCGGCAATCTTGGCGTTCGATTCGCGGTCGCGGCTTTCCGATGCGTTGAGTGCGTCTTCAAGCGCTGCAATCTGGCGGCGCAAGGCGGAAATCTGCTGGTTCAGCAGTTCCACCTGACTGAGCGCGCGGGCGCTGACCTGTTTTTCCGCATCGAGACTTTCAGACAGTTCACCGGCGCGTTTTTCGGCGGCGGCACCCGCGCCGTTGCCCTCGTTCAGCAGTGTTTGCAGGCGCGAACGCTCGCTTTCGGCAGAGGAGAGCGAGGCTTGCAGATTGGCGATAGTGTCCTGCATATCCTGCGAATTGCTCTTCTCCAGCGACAGAAGCTGGGTCAGTTCCTGAATCTGGCTGTTGAGGCGGGCCAGCACGCTGTCCTTATTATTGACCTCGCGGCTGAGCAGAAACTGCGCCAGCACGAAGACGGTCAGCAGAAACATAATGGCGAGCAGCAGCGTCGTCAGCGCATCGACGAAGCCCGGCCAGTAATCGACATGCCTTTGCTGGCGGCGGTTGCGGGCAAGAGCCATGAGCCTTACTCCGCCTTATCGCTTGGATGTGTATCGTTGCGATCAGACTTGCGTTCGTGCGACGTCGCGCCAATGGCCTTGGACAGCCGGTCGAGCGTCTGGCGGATAGCCTTTTGCTCGTCCGCCTGCTTTTCCACCCAGTCACGCATGATCTGCTGTTCGCTGCGCATGCTTTTCACCAGACCCTGAATACCCTCGGCCAGATTGGCGAGCGCAGCCGTCGTGCGCTGGGTGGAATCGCCGCCCTGCGTCTTCAGCCGCTCGGCCAATGCATGCAGTTCGCCTGCCTGACCATTTTCGGCGTTGAGGTCGGAACCAAGATCGGTCACGGAGGAAAGCCAGTTTTCGAGCTCGGTATAGAAACGGTTCTGGGCGCGGCCCGCCTGCAGATCTAGGAAGCCCAGAATGAGCGAACCCGACAGACCGAACAGCGACGACGAGAAAGCGGTGCCCATGCCGGACAGCGGCGCCTGCAAACCGGCCTTCAGCGCATCCAGCACATCGCCGGTACTGCCAGAGCTTGGGTCCAGCGTCTGGATGGTGCGCCCGATGGAGCCAACGGTTTCGAGAAGGCCCCAGAACGTGCCGAGCAGGCCGAGGAAAACCAGAAGCCCGATGAGATAACGCGAGATGTCGCGGCTTTCATCAAGGCGTGTCGCGATGGAATCGAGGATCGAGCGCATTGACGTGGTCGTCAGCGCCATCGATTGCCGACGTCCGATCAGCGCACGCATCGGCGCAAGCAGGACCGGCGGGCGGGTGGTGCCGTCGCGGTCGCCATCGCGGAAGGAATTGACCCAGCGGATTTCCGGCAAAAGGCGCAGAACCTGCCCGAAAGCCAGCAATATGCCGACCAGCAGGACGCCGAGAATGAGGCCGTTTAGGCCGGGATTGGTAACGAAGAAAGTATGGATCTGCCGCATCAGCACCGCTGCCAGAAAGGCAACGATGATGAGGAAGATCACCATGGATAATATAACGATACGCGGGCTGCTCAGGCGATAGGGGTCATAATCGCGTCCCTCATCCAGACGTGTTCTCGGTTCCCTAAAGTCACTCATGCGTTCCGCTCCATCGTCGGCTGTTTGACGGGGAGCCTACTTCATAATTTTGTGAAGCGGAATCGCCTGAGCAGGAAAAAATGAGCTGTAAAAAACTTCAGCGCGCCGGTGGCGCGCTGAATAAGGTTTCATCAGATGGAGTTTGGTCTGGATCAGATCGGCTTCTTGATCGTCTTGAGAAGTGCTGCCTGTACGGCTTCGTTGCCAGCAACAATGTTCTTCTTTTCGAACATGTTCTGTCCGCCGTCCTTATCGGAGACGAAACCGCCAGCTTCGCGGATCATCAGCATGCCTGCGCCGATATCCCATGGATTGACGCCTTCTTCCCAGAAACCATCGAGGCGACCGGCGGCGACATAAGCAAGGTCGAGTGCGGCAGCGCCCAGGCGGCGGACACCGGCTGTTTCGGCCATAACATTGCGCAGTTCGACCAGATAATGGCCATGATGGCCGCGACCAAGATGCGGGATGCCGGTGCCGATCACCGTATCGACCAGCTTGGTGCGGGCTGCAACGCGCAGACGACGATCATTGAGGAAAGCGCCACCACCGCGTTCGGCAGTGTAAAGCTCGTCCATGGCCGGATTATAGATCACGCCAGCTACGATCTGTCCCTGACGCTCAAGAGCGATGGAGACTGCGAAAACCGGGATACCGTGAAGAAAATTCGTTGTGCCGTCGAGCGGATCGATCAGCCAGCGATGCTGTCCGTCCTTGGCTTCCACCTCGCCGGATTCTTCCATCAGGAAGCCGAAATCCGGGCGGGCGCGGCTCAATTCCGTATAGATGATCTGTTCCGCCTTGCGGTCCGCCTGGCTGACATAGTCGCCGGGGCCCTTGAGGGATACCTGAAGATTCTGGACTTCGCCGAAGTCGCGGGCAAGGTTACGACCAGCTTTCATAGCGGCCTGTACCATAACGTTAAGAAGGGCTGAGCGGGCCATTTCTTTATCCTTTTTGGCAAGATCCCACGGCCATCGAAAAGGCGTGGATATGGGCGTGGATCGTGCAGTTAAACAGATCCTTGAAAATCCGGGCGCATACACGCACACAGGCTTTCGAGGAATTGAGCAATCTGAGAAAGAACAGTCGCGGTTCAATCGCGACAAGCTGCGATGCCCGTTGGGGCATCGCAAAAGACGGGCGCTGGATTAAGCGCGGCTGACGTAGGTCAATTCATTGGTGTCGACGATCACGCGCTCACCGGAAGCGATGAAGGGCGGAACGAGGATACGGATGCCGTTTTCAAGCACGGCAGGCTTGTAGGACGAGGCTGCGGTCTGGCCCTTGACGACCGGATCGGCTTCGGTGATTGCCAGCGTGACCTGATCCGGCAGACGAATGCCGATCGGCTTTTCTTCGTAGAGTTCGACGGTGACCATCATGCCGTCCTGAAGGAAGGCAGCGCGGTCGCCCACGAAATCCTTCTGGAGTTCGAGCTGTTCGTAGGATTCCGTATCCATGAAAATCAGCGCTTCGCCCTGTTCATAGAGGAACGAAAAGTCCTTCTGCTCGAGGCGCACGCGCTCGACGGTTTCAGCGGCACGGAAACGCTCGTTGAGCTTGGTGCCGGTGATGAGGTTCTTCAGTTCGACCTGATTGTAGGCGCCGCCCTTGCCGGGCTTGACGGCGTTGGTCTTGACGGCAACCCAGAGCCCGCCGTCATGTTCGATGACGTTGCCGGGACGGATTTCGTTACCATTGATCTTCATGAGCTTGATCCGGAATGAATTGAAACCAATTGCGGTCCGGCGCACGACGACAGAAAAGGCAACCGCCCGGCTTTTTTACGGGGATTGCGTAAGCGTCTTATACTCGAACCACGATAATCGGCGTCTCCAAGACCACAAAATGGCGCTTTGTGCAAGCCTGAGCGCGAAAAGAGAATCTTTTGGAGACGTAGAATCGTCAGAATTGCTAGCGAACTCTGAGATCGTTAGCCGTCTCGATGGCCTGTTTGATCTGATCATCGGCCAATCCGTCCATCAGATCGTTGAGGTCGGGCGAGCGAAAACCGGCGCGCTGCGCAATGATATACCATGCCGCTGCCTTCACGGAATCGCCATCGGTGCCGATCCCGTCGCGATAAAGCCGGGCAAGCCAGACTTGCGCCATCACCATGCCGCGCCCGGCGGCAATCTGAATCCAGCGGAAGCCCTGTTCATAGTCCTTGTCGCCGCCACGGCCCTCCACCAGCCAGCGCCCAAGATCGAACTGGGCCGTGTCATAACCTTTGCGTGCCGCGCGGATCAGATATGTGCGGGCCTTGTTGTCGTCACGGGCGATCTTTTCGGTGCCATTGGCATAGATCTGGCTCATCGCATATTCGCCGTCGGCAAGCTTTGCCTCCGCCGCTTTCTCGAACCATGGGAAAGCAAGATCAAGGCCGGGTTTGCCGGGATGTTTCACCATCAGCATCTGGCCCCAGTTGAACTGGGCCATGGCGTTGCCGCCTTCGGCTGCCTTCTGCATCAGGGCTTCGGCCTTGGCCTGATCCTTCTTGACGTAAGTGCCCTGTAGCAGCAGCGCCGCATAGCGGAACTGCGCCTCGGTGATGCCCTTTTCGGCGGCTTTGCCATACCATTCGGCTGCGAGCTTCTGGTCGGCAGGGATGCCCATGCCGCGCGCATACATTTCGGCAATCAGCGTCTGCGAAGCCGGATCGCCTTTTTCGGCCTGCGGTTTCGCCAGATTGAAGGCGGTCAGATAAAGCCCGCGCTGGAAAGCGCCGAAGGCCTCGTCGGCAGGCTTGTCGCCGAAGCGGCTCAGATCGATGGCGGGCATCGGGTCCGTCGTCGCGGGCTGTGGCAGCATCACCGGCTGCTTCGCGGGCTTGTCGCTTTTCTTGTCCTTGTGAGTACCCTTGGCACTATCGCTCTGGCTTTTCGCAGGCTCGCCTGCAGCGGCAGCCGGCAGGGTGGGCAGCGCGAATGTCAAAGCGGCAGCGAGAAGAAGTTTGCTCTTCATGGGCATCAACAAGACCTTGGGAATGGAATGCGTTGGCTTAGTTTTCAAAACGCGGCGCGTGTTCATCGAGAAGGCGGTTTGCTTCCGCAACCGCTTTCGCCGGATCTTCCGCCTCGAACACGGCGCGACCGAGCGCCACGAAATCCGCGCCAGTCTCGGCTGCCGGGATGATGCTTTCAAGCGTGTTGCCAGCCTGCGCAATGGAGGGGATTTCGACCATTTGCGCCCACCATTCGGCTAGCGCAAGATTACGCGGATGTGCGTCCGGCTTGTTGTCCGCGCCGATCTTGCCGAAGAAAATATAGTCCGGCTGCAATTCGCCGATTTCCATCGCGCCATGACGGTCGCGCAGATTGCCGGTGCCCACGATCATTTTCGGCGTGTGCTTTTCGATGGCGTCTGCAAGCTCAGCCGCTTTGCCTTCAATATGCACGCCATCGGCGCCGACACGGCCAGCAATGCGCGTATCGTTCAAGATGAGGGCTGCGGCACCCTTTTCCTGGATGATCGGCACTGCCTTTGCGGCGACGGCCTGAAAGGTTGCTTCATCCAGATCGCCGGTGTCGAGAATCACACTTGCGACATCGCCGCCGGAAAGCGCTTCCGTCAAAAGTCTGGCCAAAACCGCGCTATCGGCAGTCGGCGGGGCGACCAGCACGATGCGGCAGCGTTCGGGTTCGGTCTTGGGAGCGGACTTGTTCATGGGGCGAAGCCTAACGAGAAAAACATGATGGAATTCGGGCAAGAGTGAAGTTCTGTTTATCCGAAACGGAAGCAGCGCTCTATCTATTTGTTTTGGCGCAAATATGCGCCTGGCTAATTGTCCTGATGCGTGTATGCGATCCAACCGGCCAAGAGCAAGCCTGCGCGCGTCGAGGCAACCCTGCCGGAGAAATCCGATAGCCGCTTAGCATTATGTTATCCACTGGAACGAAAGTTGATCGGAACCAACCCCGTTCTGCCGGGATTAATGGGTATATAAGCCCATCAAACGTCGGGCAATAAACGCTCCGATGAAGCATGTGGCTTTCATCCGATCTCCCATTCGGAGAGCTGCAACTTGAGAGATTGGAGAGCGTCGCGGTCCCAAGCGCCGGTGCTTTCCAGCAGAGACAGACAGGCTGGTAAATGACGATTGCGACCGCTAGAGAAGCGATGCCCGCGCCGACCGCGAAAGTGCGCGACACGCGCATTGACGTGTTTCGTGCACTTGCCCTGCTGACCATTTTCATCAACCACGTGCCGGGCACCATCTACGAGCATTTCACGCACAAGAATCTCGGCTTCTCCGATTCTGCGGAAGCCTTTGTGCTGATTTCCGGTATGGCCGTGGCGCTGGCCTATGGCGGCAAGTTCGGCCCCGGTAGCCGCCTTCTGCTGACATTGAAGATGTGGCGTCGTGCGGGTGTGCTTTATACGACCCACATCATGACGACCATGGCGACGATCGCCATCTTTGCTTCCGCTGCGATTTTTCTGAAGCGCGCCGAGCTGCTCAAGGAAATCAATATCGAGCCGCTGCTCAAGCACCCGGTGGAATCGCTGTTCGGTCTCGTCACGCTGGGCCATCAGCTGGGCTATAACAACATCTTGTCGATGTATGCCGTCATGCTGGTCCTGACGCCGATGCTGCTACTGCTGGCGCGCATCAGCCTGCCCCTGATGCTGGGTGTCTCGGGCGTGGTGTGGTTCCTGTCGGGACTTTATAACGTCGCGCCGATCAATTATCCGACGGAAGGCGTCTGGTTCCTGAACCCGCTTTCCTGGCAGTTCCTGTTTGCCATCGGCATTGCAGGCGTGATGCATGTGCGCCGCGGCGGCCAGTTGCCCAACCATCCGGCGCTGATCGCCCTTGCCGTTGGCTATCTGGTGCTGGCGCTGGCCTGGGTCCGCATTCCGCTTTGGGGGATCGATGCCTCGATGGGCCTGCCGATGGTCATCACCGGTTTCGACAAGACTTTCCTGTCGGGCCCCCGTCTGCTGCACATTCTGGCGATGGCTTATCTCATTGCCGTTGTGCCGACGCTGAACAATATCGCCCGCACCGCGCCGGATAATCCGCTCGCCATCCTCGGCAAGCATTCGCTGCCGGTGTTTATCGCAGGCACGCTGCTTGCCATGGTGGCGCAGGTGATGAAGCTCGTGAACCCGGGTGGTCTGCCTTACGACACGCTGCTGATCGCAACCGGTATCGTGATGCAGTTCGCGCTGGCCTATTATCTGGAGTGGCTGCCGACGATTGGCTGGGGCAAGAACGGTGCGGCTGCGAAATCTGCCAAGCCTGTTGTGCCTGCCGCCGAGCCGGTGAAGATGCAGTCAGGACCGAAGCCGCAGCCAGCGCTGCAGCGCTATTGATAAAAAGCCGCCTTCGGGCGGCTTTGTCTTTCTGCGCGGCCGTCCCGCTGGCATTTTCCACAGGTCCAACTCAAAATTAACCATTCATTAATCTTAAGAGGGTTTAATCATTTACATCCAGTTCGGCTGGATTCTTACCGAGTGGTTTTGCCACTCTGTTTGACGCCTCCCTGTTAAACTCCTGAGAGCCGCCATTGCGGCTCTTTTTTTGTGCCTGCAAGGCTCTAACCGCCAGCGTTTAAACGCATGAGGGGAACCGGAAACCGGTTCGACCCGTTCTGCTTGCAGGGATAGTTAACTACCCCTTGAAAATGTTAACCGAACGTTAAACATAATCTTGCGCGACCGTGCATGAAGGTGCAGTTTATCGTGGACTTGTTTGTCATGACAGTTCCGTCCGAACGTCCTGCGTGATCGAAAGACGGTTCAGCAATTTTCAGTCGCGTCCATTTTTCGGATGGATGCGGGCAACGGAATGGGCCGCCGATGCAGGCGGTCACGCAAGGTGGCAGAGCAGTGATTAGCGAACAGAGACAGATGCCGAGCAATATGATCAGCCTCGCGGAGCGCATGGTCTTCTCGGATTCGTTCAAGCCGATCTACAGCCAGGGCATGGATATGGTCGAGGAAGCGGCAAGCTATCTCGACGGTGAAGGCCGTGAAGAAGCGCGCAACCTGTCAAGGATTGCCGCAACCCTTTATGCCGCCGAATCAATGCGCCTCACCACCCGTCTCATGCAGATCGCTTCCTGGCTGCTGCTCCAGCGCGCCGCCCGCAACGGTGAAATGAACCGCCAGCAGGTGTCTGCCGAAAAGGCCAAGGTGCGTCTCGACACGCCATCGGCTGGAGAAGGCGCGCCGGGCTGGAACGAGTTGCCTGCTGCCTTTGCCGAACTCGTTGAACGCTCGATGCGTTTGCAGGCGCGCGTGCGCCGCATGGACCGCGAAGTCTATGGAGATGTGGTTTCCTTGCAGACCAATCCGCACGACAACCCGGTTTCCGAACAGATTGTGTTGCTGAAGACGGCTTTCGGCGCCTCTTGAGGGACAGCTGATATTTCGGCTTTGACGGCCTGCTAATGGCGTTGTTTTCCGCTTCCGGTGCTCACGTACCTTATGTACGCTGCGCTCCGGATCTCAAAGCCCACCATTTTCGGGTCGTCATAACCGAAATCTGCGCTGCCCCGACCGTGCTCTCGGTGCATGTTTCTCTTTTGTTCACTTTTCTGCTGTCAAGTGAATCCGTCTGAGGATAGGGTTCGCTTATGAAAGAAACGATTCGCATTATTGGCATCGATCCGGGCCTGCGCCGCACGGGGTGGGGCATTGTCGAATCGCTTGGCAATTCGCTGCACTTCATCGGCTCGGGCACGGTGACGTCGAATGCCGAGATGGATCTCGCCTCGCGTCTTTGCCAGTTGCATGAGGGGCTTTCCAAAGTCTTGCATGAATTCATGCCGCATGAAGCTGCGGTCGAACATACTTTCGTCAACAAGGATGCGACCGCAACGCTCAAGCTTGGCCAGGCGCGCGGCATCGCGCTGCTGGCACCGGCCCAGGCAGGTCTACCGGTGGCGGAATATGCGCCGAATGCGGTCAAAAAAGCGGTGATCGGCGTCGGTCACGGCGAAAAGCAACAGATTCACATGATGGTCAAAGTACTGATGCCGCGTGCGTCGTTCGATACGAGCGATGCCGCCGATGCGTTGGCTATTGCCATTTGCCATGCCCATCATCGTCAGAGCATTGTAAGCGCCCGCCGGATGCAGGCGTTGTTAGCGGGGTAGAACCGGAATGATCGGCAAGCTTAAGGGCGTGATCGATGAAATTGCCGAGGATCATGCCGTCATCGACGTGCATGGCGTCGGCTATGTGGCGTTTTGTTCGGCGCGCACGCTGGGCAATCTCGGCGGAGCGGGCGAGGCGGCCATTTTGTTCATCGAAACCTATGTCCGCGAGGACATGATCCGCCTTTACGGTTTCGCCAATCAGCTTGAGCGTGAGTGGTTCCGCCTGCTGCAAAATGTGCAGGGCGTCGGCGCCAAGGTGGCTCTGGCCGTGCTTGGCACATTGTCGCCGTCGGAACTTGCCAATGCGATTGCGCTGCGAGACATCGCCATGGTGTCGCGTGCACCGGGCGTCGGCAAGAAAGTGGCGGAGCGCATCGTCACCGAATTGAAGAACAAGGCCCCGGCTTTCGCTGGTGAGGCGAGCGGCACCATCGGGCTCAAGCAGGAACTTGGAGCCGGTGCGGCCCCGGCCCCCGTCGCGGATGCCGTGTCGGCGCTTTCCAATCTCGGTTATTCGCGCGATCAGGCGGCGAATGCCGTCGCGGCTGCGCTGAAAGAAGCGGGCGAGGATGCCGATTCGGCAAAGCTCATCCGGCTTGGTTTGAAGGAATTGTCGCGGTGATTAGCTTGTGTCGGCGATATGTTCATGCGAGGAGGAAGGCATGAGCGACCGCAACCCTCTCATCGATGCCGACAAACGCGTGGACGAAGACAATACGCTGCGCCCGCAGACGCTTGACGATTTCGTGGGGCAGGCAACGGCGCGCGCCAACCTCAAGGTCTTCATCGAAGCGGCCAAGGTGCGCGGCGAAGCGCTGGATCATGTGCTGTTCGTCGGACCTCCCGGTCTCGGCAAGACGACGCTGGCGCAGATCATGGCCAAGGAGCTGGGCGTCAATTTCCGCTCCACCTCCGGCCCGGTCATCGCCAAGGCTGGCGACCTGGCGGCTCTGCTGACCAATCTCGAAGAGCGCGACGTGCTCTTCATCGATGAAATTCATCGTCTGAGCCCCGCTGTGGAAGAAATTCTCTATCCGGCGATGGAAGATTTCCAGCTCGATCTGATCATTGGTGAAGGCCCGGCAGCGCGCTCGGTAAAGATCGATCTTGCCAAATTCACGCTGGTTGCGGCGACGACGCGTCTTGGTCTCCTGACCACGCCTTTGCGCGATCGCTTCGGCATTCCGGTACGGCTCAATTTCTATACCGTCGAGGAACTCGAATATATCGTGCGCCGTGGCGCGCGCATCATGCAGATGGGCATTTCGCCGGATGGTGCGCTGGAAGTCGCGCGCCGCTCGCGAGGCACGCCGCGCATCGCCGGACGCCTGCTGCGCCGTGTGCGCGATTTCGCGCTGGTCGCCGGTAGCGACGTCATCGACCGCAAGATTGCCGATGAAGCGTTGTCGCGGCTTGAAGTGGATAATCGCGGCCTCGACCAGCTCGACCGGCGTTACCTCAATATCATTGCTCGCAATTTTGGTGGCGGTCCGGTCGGGATCGAAACCATCGCGGCGGGACTTTCCGAACCGCGCGATGCGATTGAAGACATTATTGAACCCTATCTCATCCAGCAGGGCTTTCTGCAGCGCACGCCGCGCGGTCGCGTTCTGACGGCGATTGCGTGGCAGCATCTGGGATTGCCTGCGCCCGCCGAAATCATCCAGCAGGCGCAATTCGGCCTCTTCATGGAAGACAATGACTAAGACAACCGGGACTGATCGAAACGACCATGCGGCGCTTGAAGGCGTATCGGGTGCGCTGAAAGACGGGGCGCATCACCTTTATGCGCGCATCTATTATGCCGACACGGATTTTTCAGGTTTTGTCTATCACGGGCGCTATCTGGAATTTTACGAGCGCGGACGCACCGACTTCTTGCGCTTGCAGGACGTGCACCATATCGAGCTCGCCGAAGGTGCGCTTGGTGAAGAAATGGTCTGGGTCGTGCGGCGCATGGAGATCGATTACAAGTCTCCGGCCCGGATGGACGATCTGATCCTGATTGAAACGCGTGTCAGCGAAATACGCGGCGCGCGGGTCATCATGGCGCAGACAATCACCTGCGAAGGGCGCCTGCTTTCGGAAGCGAAAGTGGAAGCGGTGATGATCACCAAGGAAGGCCACCCGCGCCGGATACCGGACGAGTGGCGCGAAGCGTTTACCAAGGGACGCTGATTTTCTGCCGCCCTCCCAAGAATTGAGGGTGCGCCTATCGCGTTTATTTTTAAAGCGCTGGCTCATTTGATGACCGAATTTGGCATCCTGGGCCGTTATTGGTGCAAATGCTAACGCATCTTTAACCATAATCTCCGATTAATCATCCTGACGGAATCGGTTGAAGGGCAGGCGGCAAGCGCAGCGCCTTCCTTTCACCAAAATTAACCGTAACAAGCGCCGTAGGGATTTAAAGTTGTAAATCCGGCATGTGTGCTTTGGGGCGGTTGCGATGCGAATGTCTGCATGTCCTGCCTGGATGTGCGAACAGCGCTTGAAGCAGTTTCGGGAAAAGTGCCGAGCGTTTTTCCTGATCCAACTGCATCGAACAAGACGTAAAGCTGCGCAGATTTGGATCACCCGCATCAAAGGGCGATCCGTGACGATTTGCGATGCCGCCCGGTCCCGTGCCGGGCGTTTGGATTCAAAAACAGGATATTTCCAGCAGAAGTACGAAACGGCTCTGCGGATGGAAATGCCTAAAGACAGAGAAGGTTGGGGTCTGCGGTCCGGGTGTCGGACCGGCAAGAACCTCGAAACGGTGGATCGATGGAAAATGTTGCGTTAGCGGCCCCCGCCGCCGATGTTACCCTCTGGGGCCTGTTCATGCAGGCAAACTGGGTGGTCAAGCTGGTCATGCTGGGCTTGCTTGGCGCTTCGGTCTGGACCTGGGCTATCGTCGTGGACAAGGTGATCGCCTATAGCCGCGCACGCCGCGCCATCGACCGCTTCGAACAGGCTTTCTGGTCGGGCCAGTCTCTGGAAGAACTCTATCGCAATCTGGGCGAACGCCGCACCACCGGCATGGCGTCGATCTTCATGGCCGCCATGCGCGAATGGAAGAAATCCTTCGAGAAGGGCGCACGTTCCCCCATCGGCCTTCAGATGCGTATCGACAAGGCGATGGATGTCGCGTTGGCGCGTGAAAGCGAAAAGATGGAATCGCGTCTCGGCTTCCTCGCCACCATCGGTTCCGCGGCGCCGTTTATCGGTCTGTTCGGTACGGTTGTCGGCATCATGACCTCGTTCCAGGCCATCGCGGCCTCCAAGAATACCAGCCTTGCGGTTGTGGCGCCGGGTATCGCCGAAGCCCTTCTCGCGACGGCCATCGGTCTTCTTGCCGCTATCCCGGCCGTTATCGCCTACAACAAGCTCTCGTCCGATGCGGGCAAGATCGGCGGACGACTTGAGGGTTTTGCGGATGAGTTCTCCGCCATACTGTCGCGCCAAATTGATGAGAAGCTGACGCCGCGCAGCTAAGCGCCTTCCAGCGAATACGGCAAATCGAGCTTTCGGGAATTTTGCAATGGGCATGTCGGTCGGAAATGGAATGCAGTCGGGCGGACGCCGCAGGCGCGGTCGCAGACAAGCATTGATGAGTGAAATCAACGTTACGCCGTTCGTCGACGTAATGCTGGTGCTGCTCATCATCTTCATGGTCTCTGCGCCGCTTTTGACGGTTGGCGTGCCGATTGACCTGCCGGATACGCAGGCCAAGGCGATGAACGCCGATACGCAACCGATTACCGTTTCGGTCAGCAATGAGGGCAAGATCTACTTGCAGGAAACCGAAATTCCGATCGAAGAGGTTGTGCCGAAGCTTCAGGCCATTTCCAAGACGGGGTATGACGAGCGCATTTTCGTGCGCGGTGACAAGGCTGCCGATTACGGCACCGTCATGAAGGTCATGGCCCGCATTTCCGCCGCCGGTTTCAAGAATATCGGCCTTGTGACTCTCCAGGAGCAGGATAGCTGACGCCATCATGAAGGCTGGCCTGACATCTTCTGTAGCGCTCCATACCATCGTCATTGCGCTGGGGCTCTTTTCCTTTTCCTCGCCGAAGGCTTTCGACGTGCAGGATTCGGAATCGTTCCCGGTCGACATCGTGCCGATTGAATCCATCACGCAAATTCAGCAGGGCGAAAAGACGGCACCCATGAAGGAGAAGTCTGCGCCGATCCCGACCACCAAGCCGCAGACCGTTCCCGATGCCCAGAATGTCGGCGATCAGGACGTAGACACCACGACCCCGCCGAAGCCCGATACCAAGGCAAAGCCTATCGAGGCGGCGGAAGAGCCCAAAGCCCAGCCGGAACCGGTGAAAAAGCCGGAACCGAAGCCGGAGCCAAAACCCGAACCAAAGCCGGAAGAAAAGCCGACGCCGGTTCCCGCGACCGAAATGCAGGCCAAGCCTGAACCGAAGCAGGAAGTAAAGCCTGACCCGGTGGCGGAAGCCATCGAAAAGCAGGCCGAAACGCCGGATGCGAACACGCCGAAGCTGCCGGACAATGTTCCCGCGCCGCAGTCCAAGCCGAAGCCGCCCCAGGCGCAGACCGCCAAGACGCCGGATCGCAAGCCGACGGAAGAAAAGAAGCCGACGCAGTCCGCATCGCAGACCTCGCAGTCGAAGAAGGATGCGATTGCCGATGAGGTTGCAGCCCTTCTCAACAAGCAGAAGGCTTCCGGTGGTGGCGCGAAACGTTCGACCGATCAGGCTTCGCTCGGCGGCAAGAAGAATACCGGCGGCTCGAAGCTGAGCCAGAGTGAAATGGATGCGCTGCGCGGTGCGATTTCCAAGTGCTGGAACGTGCCAGCCGGTGTGGCCGATGCGCCGGGGCTGGTTGTGACCGTGAAGATGAAGCTGAACCAGGACGGATCTATTCAGGGCGTCCCGGAAGTGACATCCGGCGGCGGCGGCGACGGCGTTGGTCGCGCGGCGGCGGAAAGCGCCAAGCGCGCGGTTGCACGCTGCGCCCCGTATAATCTGCCCGTCGACAAATATGATTCATGGTCGGAAGTGATCGTCAACTTCGACCCGAGCGAAATGTTCTGATCGGGGTTTCCCGGTCGCCAGACTAAATGAAGCCCAGTAGGGGCAAAGGACAAAAGAGGTCCCAGAAGATATGAAAACCGGCATCATGAAAACAAAGATCCGGACAGTCCTCTCGGCTTTCGCCTGCATGATTGCCGCAAGTCTTGTCTGCACCATGCCAGCGCGCGCCGTGGTGGAAATCAACATCAACAAGGGTGTGATCGAGCCTCTGCCGATCGCCATCACGGATTTCCTGTCCGCGGACCAGCTTGGTCCGAACATCACGTCGGTCATCGCTGCCGATCTTGAGCGGTCCGGCCTATTTGCGCCCATCGACAAGGGTGCCTTCATTGAAAAGATTTCCAATCCCGATGCCGCGCCGCGCTTCGAGGACTGGAAGGTCATCAATGCGCAGGCACTGGTTACTGGTCGCATCACCAAGCAGCCGGATGGCAGGCTGAAGGCGGAATTCCGTCTCTGGGATACGTTTGGCGGTCAGCAGATGATCGGCCAGCAGTTCTTCACCTCGCCGGATAACTGGCGTCGTGTCGCCCATATCATCGCCGACGCCATCTATGAGCGCCTGACGGGTGAAAAGGGCTATTTCGATACGCGCATCGTTTTCGTCGATGAATCCGGCCCGGCCCAGAAGCGCATCAAGCGCCTCGCCATCATGGATCAGGACGGCGCGAATATCCGTTATCTATCCGATGGTCGCGACATGGCGCTGACCCCGCGCTTCTCGCCGAACCGTCAGGAAGTCACCTATATGTCGTTCGCTGGCGGTCAGCCAAAGGTTTACCTGCT
The DNA here is from genome assembly GCF_006376685.1 of Ochrobactrum teleogrylli. Classification (GTDB taxonomy): domain Bacteria; phylum Pseudomonadota; class Alphaproteobacteria; order Rhizobiales; family Rhizobiaceae; genus Brucella; species Brucella teleogrylli. Next base: position 112,329 of record NZ_VEWL01000010.1, read on the forward strand.
GCAGCTCGAAACGGGCCAGCGTGAACTGGTCGGCAATTTCCCAGGCATGACCATCGCGCCGCGCTTCTCGCCGGATGGCCAGAAGGTCGTCATGAGCCTGCTTCAGGACGACGGCAGCGCCAATGTCTACGCAATGGATCTGCGCTCGCGCACCACGACCCGTCTGACCAACAGCCAGGCGATCGATACCAGCGCTTCCTATTCGCCGGATGGTTCTCAGGTTGTGTTCGCATCCGACCGCGGCGGTCGCCCGCAGCTCTATATCGCCGGTGCCGATGGCTCCAATCCGCGCCGCCTGTCGATGGGCGACGGCAGTTATTCCACACCGGTCTGGTCGCCGCGTGGCGATCTCATCGCCTTCACCAAGCAGTCGCAGGGTCAGTTCTCGATTGGCGTGATGAAGACCGACGGTTCGGGCGAACGCCTTCTGACATCGGGCTTCCACAATGAAGGTCCGACCTGGGCACCGAACGGTCGCGTGCTGATGTTCTTCCGCAAGGCGGCAGGCGCGGGCGGTCCAAAACTGTTCACCATCGATCTGACAGGTCGTAACGAACGTCAGATCCAGACGCCGAATTTCGCGTCCGATCCGGCCTGGTCGCCGCTGCTCGAATAGGCTGACGGTCGGAGAATCATAAAAAGATTAAGGCGCGGGATTTTGGTTCCGCGCCTTTTTCATTGGTCCTTATCGCGCGATATGCGATGTTTTTGGCCTACATTTAAGGCGATTGCCATAATCCGCCCCAAAAGCCCTGTTTCTGCCGCATTTTGCCATCAAGGCCTGAAAGCAGAATTGCAGTCGGAAACGCCGGTTGCATTTGGTCTCAAGACAATATTAACCATACTTCTTGAGCCTGCATTAACCTCGATATGATTATTGGTTGGTTACGCAGGAACATCAAATCTTAAGGAGCCTCGGCCCATGCGCCGCATCCAGTCGATTGCACGTAGCCCGATCGCTATTGCCCTATTCATGTCGCTCGCCGTCGCCGGTTGCGCATCCAAGAAGAATCTCCCGAACAATGCCGGTGATCTCGGCCTCGGCGGTGCAGGCGCGGCAACGCCCGGCTCGGCGCAGGACTTCACGGTCAATGTCGGCGACCGCATCTTCTTCGATCTCGACTCGTCGCTGATCCGCGGAGACGCACAGCAGACGCTTTCGAAGCAGGCCCAGTGGCTGCAGCGTTACCCGCAATATTCGATCACCGTCGAAGGTCATGCTGACGAACGCGGCACGCGCGAATACAACCTCGCTCTCGGCCAGCGTCGCGCTGCCGCCACCCGCGACTTCCTCGCTTCGCGTGGCGTGCCGACCAACCGTATGCGCACCATCTCTTATGGTAACGAACGTCCGGTCGCAGTTTGCGATGCCGACTCGTGCTGGTCGCAGAACCGCCGCGCAGTCACCGTTCTCAACGGTGCCGGCAGCTAAAATTTGCAAACGCACAACAGCGTTGCAGGAAAAGCGGCCTTCGGGCCGCTTTTTTTGTTTTCATGCCAATTGATGAGGCATTTCGACAAACTTTGGCCGAAGTCACGCCTGTCATAGTGAACCGAGATCAGGGAAAGCATCTTTGCTTTTCGCGGATTTGCTCTAAAAGCGGAACTGGCCGTGCGGTATGGCGTGTTCAGCAAGCATTCAGGCGCGGCACTCGATCATCCTGTTCATTGTAAACTCGCAGGGGCAATAGGGAATGAGGACAACAATGAGGAAAGTGACACTGGCAATCGCCATGCTGCCGCTTTTGGCGAGTGCTCCGGTTTTGGCGCAGACTGGCGATCCGGGTGCAAACCAGTATTCGCAGCAGGTGTGCAATCTCGCGCATCAGAACGCGCAATCCTACAGCAAGATCCTGCAGCTCCGCGACAGAATCGTGAAAATCCATCGCGATAACGAAGCCCGTTTTCAGGCGCTCGAAAAGGGCAAGGGCGGCGGACAGAATCGCGTCAGCGTTGGCTCGACCGCTATTCTCGATGACGCCATGCGTGGCGGCGGTGCATCCGCACAGAATGGCGGCTACCAGAGCCCCGGCATGTTGCAGGAACTGGTGCGTAACCTGACCGGCAAGATTGAGGATGTGGACGCGCAGATCGCCTTCACCGACAATCAGCTGCAAAAAACGCAGGAAGACAACGAATTCCGGTTCGAGGAACTCGAAAAGAAGAACGGCATCACCTCACCGGCTTCGAGTGTGGCGGGTCAGTCGGCTGCAGCCGCACCGGCCCCGGGCGCCGATCTTTGTGCGCAGGGCGGAGGCGATGCGGTCAGCATGGCCGATACGCTGGGCATGCGCGCTGAGGCCATGAACTTCCAGATCCTCGAAATGCAGGATCAGATGCAGAAAATGCAGGAAGAATATGAGCAGCGCTTCCAGTTTCTTGAAACGGGCAAGCGCGCCGAAACCGGTGAGCGGTTGGGCAATGGCGGCGGTTCCAGCGATGGTAGCGCTCTCGCCAGCAGCGGTGCCGCCGGAAACCCTGATGCCGGGGTTTCCGCAAGTGCCGGTCAGGATGGTTCGATTTCGGACCGGACACCAGCTCTGGATGCACCGCAGACCGCACAATCGGGCGCAGTCGGCGCCGATTCTCTTGCTACTGGTACAACCGGTTCGGGCGCGATGGCGCAGGGCGGCCCCCAGCGCGGCGAGCCGCCCCAGACATTGGGGTCTATCCGGTTCGATTCCAGTGGCAATGTAATCGGCGATTCGTTGAGTGCTACACCACGCCCCGTCGAACAGGGCGGTCTGCCTGCTGGCCAGAGTTCCGCTGGGAATGGCGGCGCGCAGGACGGCACGGCGGTTGCTTCGCTGCCAATGGGCGATAATCCGAACACGCTCTATCAGGCGTCGTATCAGTATCTGATGTCGGGTGACTACAAAGCTGCCGAATCGGGTTTCCGCCAGCATGTGAAGCGCTATCCGGCTGATCCACAGACGGCGGAAGCGCGCTTCTGGCTGGGAGAATCGCTTTACGGTCAGGGGCGTTATCCGGAAGCCGCGACCGTGTTCATCGACACGCAGCGCGACTATCCCGATTCCCGCCGTGCGCCGGAAAACATGTTCAAGCTCGGCATGACGCTTGAGAAAATGGACAATCACGACGTTGCCTGCGCGACTTTCGAGCAGATTCCGCAACGTTATCCCAAAGCGGCTCCCGCCATTTTGAAGCGCGTTGCCGAAGAACGCACACGCGTAAAGTGCTGATTGCGGAGTTGTTTCGTGGGGCTTTCCCCGACTGATATTTTTAAATCTTTTCATCTGGATCAGGCAAAGACTGTTATTGCGGCCGTTTCCGGTGGCAGCGATTCGCTGGCAATGCTGTTCCTGCTTAAGGATTATTTGGCGACACTGGTTCACTGCCCGGCATTGCTGGCGGTGACTGTTGATCATCGCTTGCGTCCCGAATCAGCCGAAGAGGCTGAAAATGTCGGGGTGCTGTGCCGTGAACACGGTATCGCGCACCGCATTCTGGCATGGGACGATCCCAAGCCGACGCAGGGGCTGGCCGCAGCCGCGCGCAGCGCGCGCTACCGGCTTCTGGTGCAGGCGGCGCATGAAGCGGGCGCGGGTGTGATCGTGACGGGCCATACGCAGGATGACCAGATCGAGACTTTCCTGATGCGCAAGGAGCGCAGCCACCATGCGGAGGCGAGGGGGCTTGCCGCCATGGCCGCTCAATCGTGGCTGGAAGGGTCTGTCGAACTGATCCGACCGTTGCTTTCCGTTTCGCGGCAGGCATTGCGGGACGAACTGACGGCGAAAGGTCTCCGCTGGGTCGATGATCCGAGCAATGCCAATACGGATTACGAGCGCCCGCGTGTTCGCCAGGGCGCTGCCGCTGATGCCGATCCGCAGATCGTTCTGGCGCAAGTGGCTTTGGCCAGCGCGGCGCGCAAGCGCGACAACGCCGCTCTCGTTGCGGCCATGGCTGATCCCGCGAGTTTGCATGTGGATGTTAGCGACCGGATGGAAATCAACCCGGCCATTTATGCCTCCTTGCCCGAAACCGTGCGGCGGCTCTTTTCCGGCCTCGTGGCTTCCCTGGCTGGCGGGCGGCGTTTCCTGCCGGGCGACGCCGAGCGGGTGCGTATTGAACGCATCCTGTTGGGCGAACACGAAAGCCAAAAACACGAAAGATTGACCATTTTTGGCGCGTTGATCGAGCGGGGAGCCAAAGGGCAGCCGCATCGCTTTCGCCGCGAGCGGCGCAATTTGCCGTCCGTGCCGTTGCCCGCCGGGGGTAGTTGCATCTGGGATGGGCGCTTCCGCTTTTTCAATACAGGCGACCGCGATTTTGAAATCGCCGCGCCGGGACGACAGGCGCTGATCGATTTTCTGACCGATTCTCCAGTGTCCCTCCCGGAAAATCCTTCAGAAACAAATACGCGATGGCGCGAAGCGCTTCTGGTGCTGCCCGCGGTCTATGTGGATGGAAAGATTGTCTCTCTGCCGTTCCTTCCGGGGCAGAATCTCCCGGCGGAAGTTCGTATGGAGCGGCATTTCGCTTTGTTCGATCATGTGTTGCCGGGATATGATTTTGCACTTGCCCAGGCGATCGAGAAGCGGATTGGCCGTCAAACTTCGCTAAACTCCTAATTTTTATAAACCAGAGTGGGAAGAATCTCCCATGCGGCGTGATACGCGCCTTGGCAACGCCTTCCTTCGATCCTATGTTAGATCGAAACATCGTTCCGCGGTTGCGGAACGGCCGTGGTATCGATTGGACCCGATATGAATCCGAACTATCGCAACTTCGCCCTCTGGGCGATCATTGCTCTTCTTTTGATCGCGCTGTTCAACCTGTTCCAGAGCCCTGGTCAGCGCACGAATTCCCGTGAAGTTTCCTATTCGCAATTTATTGACGACGTATCCAATGGTCGGGTGAAATCGGTCACGATTACCGGCGAGCGCATTACCGGCACCTTTGCCGACAATGGCTCGACGTTCCAGACCTATTCGCCTGGCGATACGGGCCTCGTCGCGCGGCTTGAAAGCAAGGATGTTGCGATCACTGCCCGTCCCGAAAGCGACGGCTCCAGTTCGCTGATTGGCATTCTCCTGTCGTGGCTGCCGATGATCCTGATCCTTGGCGTGTGGATTTTCTTCATGCGCCAGATGCAGGGTGGCTCGCGCGGTGCGATGGGCTTCGGCAAGTCGAAGGCGAAGCTTTTGACCGAAGCGCATGGCCGCGTCACCTTCCAGGATGTGGCTGGCGTCGACGAAGCCAAGCAGGACCTTGAAGAAATCGTCGAATTCCTGCGCGATCCGCAGAAGTTCCAGCGTCTTGGCGGCAAGATTCCGCGTGGCGTGCTGCTCGTTGGCCCTCCGGGAACCGGTAAGACCCTTCTGGCCCGCTCGGTTGCGGGCGAAGCCAATGTGCCGTTCTTCACCATTTCCGGTTCGGACTTCGTTGAAATGTTCGTCGGTGTTGGCGCAAGCCGCGTCCGCGACATGTTCGAACAGGCCAAGAAGAATGCGCCTTGCATCATCTTCATCGACGAAATCGACGCTGTCGGTCGTCATCGTGGCGCCGGTCTCGGCGGCGGTAATGACGAACGCGAACAGACCCTCAACCAGTTGCTGGTCGAGATGGACGGTTTCGAAGCCAACGAATCGATCATTCTGATTGCCGCGACCAACCGTCCGGACGTTCTTGACCCGGCATTGCTGCGTCCGGGCCGTTTCGACCGTCAGGTCGTGGTGCCGAACCCGGATATCGTCGGCCGCGAACAGATCCTCAAGGTGCACGTGCGCAACGTGCCGCTGGCACCCAATGTCGATCTCAAGGTCGTCGCACGCGGTACGCCGGGCTTCTCCGGCGCGGATCTGATGAACCTCGTCAACGAAGCCGCCCTGATGGCAGCGCGCCGCAACAAGCGTCTCGTCACCATGCAGGAATTCGAAGACGCCAAGGACAAGATCATGATGGGTGCGGAACGCCGCTCCGCCATGACGCCGGAAGAAAAGGCCAACACGGCCTATCACGAGGCAGGTCACGCCATCGTGGCGCTCAACGTGCCTGCCGCTGATCCTGTCCATAAGGCGACCATCATTCCGCGCGGTCGTGCGCTGGGCATGGTCATGCAGCTTCCGGAAGGCGACCGTTATTCGGCCACCTATACCTGGATGGTGTCGCGTCTTGCCATCATGATGGGCGGTCGCGTGGCAGAAGAGCTGAAATTCGGCAAGGAAAATATCACGTCTGGTGCTTCCTCCGATATTCAGCAGGCAACCAAGCTCGCCCGGTCCATGGTCACCCAGTGGGGTTACTCCGACAAGCTCGGTCGTGTGGCTTACGGTGACAATCAGGAAGAAGTCTTCCTCGGTCACTCGGTCTCGCGCACGCAGAATATTTCGGAAGAAACCGCGCAGATCATCGATGCCGAAGTGCGTCGCCTGATCGACGAGGCCTATGCCGAAGCGACCCGCATCCTGACCAAGAAAAAGAAGGACTGGATCGCGCTCGCCGAGGGTCTTCTGGAATATGAAACGCTGTCGGGCGACGAGATCAAGGAACTGATCGCGGGCAACAAGCCGTCGCGCGATCAGGGCAATGATACGCCGTCGCGCGGTTCCGGTGTTCCGAAGGCGGGTAGCCCGCGCAAGCGCAAGAGCAGCGGCGAACCGGGGAATGAACCCGGCATGGAGCCGCAGCCGCAATAAGTTGCTTATGGCAAACAGACAAAGAAAGCCGGGTTTCGCCCGGCTTTCTTTTTGATTATATCTCCAAGACAGCTGCCAAGCCCTGCAAAGGCTCGGTTAACGATTTCGGTGCATCATCTTTTGAGGGATACAACTTTAGCGACCGGCATCGCTTTGGACGCTGCCAAAGACGAAATTGCATAGAACAGGCATTTTAGGATATTAACCCAGAAATTCGCCGTCAGAGTTGCGGGCCTGCGCGACTATTGCGCTCCGGTTGAAAGGAGCGGCATATATCGACGGCGCCGGGATGGCGAAGTGGCTCAACGCAAGGCTAAACATATGACACGGAAATACTTCGGAACTGACGGCATTCGCGGACAGGCGAACAGTTTCCCCATGACGCCTGATGTGGCCATGAAGGTCGGCATGGCGGTGGGCCATATTTTCCGCCGTTCGGGTCAGGTTTCGCGGGTGGTGATTGGCAAGGATACGCGCCGTTCGGGCTATATGCTGGAAAACGCACTGGTTGCCGGTTTCACGGCGGCGGGCATGGATGTGTTCCTGCTGGGGCCGATCCCGACACCGGCTGTCGCCATGCTCTGCCGTTCGCTGCGCGCAGATATCGGCGTGATGATTTCGGCTTCGCACAATCCCTATTACGACAACGGCATCAAGCTGTTCGGTCCCGATGGCTTCAAGCTGTCAGACGAGATCGAGCTTCAGATCGAAAAGTTGATCGAGGGCGATCTGTCGTCGCTGCTGGCAAGCCATGGGGCCATCGGCAAGGCCAAGCGCGTCGACGGCGACATCTATCGCTATATCGAATTTGCCAAGCGCACCATGCCGCGCAACATCGCGCTCAACGGCCTGCGTGTGGTGATCGATTGCGCCAACGGTGCTGGCTATAAGGTGGCTCCGGCAGCGCTCTGGGAGCTTGGCGCGGAAGTCATCACTATCAATGACGAGCCGAACGGCATCAATATTAACGAGGATTGCGGTTCGACCCATCCGATCGGCCTGATGAAGAAGGTGCAGGAACTGCGCGCCGATGTCGGCATTGCGCTGGATGGCGACGCGGATCGCGTGCTGCTCGTCGATGAAACCGGATCGGTAATCGACGGTGACCAGCTGATGGCGGTGATTGCCGAATCATGGGCCAATAGCGACCGGCTGACCGGCGGCGGCATTGTCGCGACCATCATGTCCAATCTCGGACTGGAGCGTTTCCTGACCGATCACAATCTGACGCTCGCCCGCACCAAGGTGGGCGACCGCTATGTGGTCGAGCATATGCGCGAACATGGCTTCAATGTGGGTGGCGAACAGTCCGGCCACATCGTCCTGTCGGATTTCGCGACGACCGGGGACGGACTGATCTCCGCCTTGCAGATATTGGCTGTCATGCAGGAAGCGGAAAAGCCGCTCAGCGACATCTGCCGCAAGTTTGAACCCGTGCCGCAATTGCTCAAGAATGTGCGCACTGCCGGTGGCAAGCCGCTGGAAAATAAGAATGTAAAACACGCCATCGATGAAGCGCGCGAGCGTCTTGGCGTGCAGGGCCGCCTCGTGATCCGCCCATCGGGGACCGAACCACTGATCCGCGTGATGGCCGAAGGCGATGATCGCGTTCTGGTTGAGAAAGTGGTCAACGATATTGTCGATGTCATCTCGTCGGTGGGCAACGCGGCTTAACTTAATAATAAAAATTTGAATGATTGAAACGGCGCGTCTCTACGCGCCGTTTTTATTTTAGCTACGTCTAAGATTTATTAAAAAGGATCGTTAAAAAACAAGGTTAAGTTGTAATTAACCTTTCAAAATTATGTTCCCTACAGAAAGCGAGGATGACGCTCTGGCGTCATGATATTTCAATGGGGCAGATGATGAACGGTCTTGTGAAAACTCTTTTCGGCGGCTTGGCTGCATCTGTCGCCATGATGGCTACGGGCGCTTTGGCGGCCGATATGATCGAACCGCCGGTGGTTCCGGAAGTTGTTGTAGCGCCGCCTGCCGTCGGCGGCTGGTATCTGCGCGGCGATCTCGGCTATTCCAAGCCGAAATTCAAGGATGCGGATTACTCAACGATCGACAATTGCGCGACATGCGGCGTTGATCGGACATTCGGCAGCAACACACTCTACGGCGACCTGAAAGGTTCGTTCCTGATCGGCGGCGGCGTCGGCTACCAGCTGACGGATTACTTCCGCACCGATCTGACGGTCGATTACATGACCCGTGCTAAGTTCGAAGGCAACACATTCGGTGAAGCCTGCAACGGCGATCTGAATTGCGCTTCCGATGAACGCGCCCATTTCTCGGCGCTATCGATCCTGGCTAATGCCTATGTCGATCTCGGCAACTTCAGCGGCTTCACGCCTTATGTCGGCGCCGGTATCGGTGGAACGCGCGTCAGATGGAGCGATCTGGACGATGTGCGCTATGGCGGCACCATGGAAGGCACAGCCAACTGGCGCTTCACCTATGCGCTCATGGCGGGTGCTTCCGTCGATCTGACGCAGAACCTCAAGCTCGATGCCGGTTATCGCTATCGCCATATCAATGGCGGCAAGATGTTTGAAGGCAACCGGTATATTGGCGACGGTTACGACAAGGGCATGGACATTCATGACTTCCGCGTTGGCCTGCGCTACATGTTCGGTGGATCGAATGCGCCTTACGCACCACAGCAGGTTTCGACCATTGTGGACGGCCCCGTCTACAAGTAAGCGAACACAGAGATATCTGATTGTTGAGGGCCCGGGAAACCGGGCCTTTTTCTTTGCGGCTTCGCTTGAATGACCCCCCAATTTTTATCGGGCGTTAACCATAGGTGTTCATAATTGAGATAATTCTTATGAGCGGGGTTCTCATCATGTTTGCGAAGTGGCGTGCTCTCGATCTGTCGGCCATTGTTCTGGCGGGTTTCAGCGTTGTATCCGTTGCCTCGGCGGCCGATCTCGATGCCGTCGGCTATGAGCCAATTGTCGAAGCGCAGCCGGTTGAAGTCGGCTCCGGCTGGTATTTGCGCGGCGATCTCGGTTACAATATCTCTTCCAAAACCGGCCTTTCGGCCCGCGATCAGTTCGGGAACAGCATTTCCGAAAGCTTCGATCTGGATAAGAATTTCGTGCCTTCGGTCGGTATCGGTTATCAGTTCACTGATTATCTGCGCGCCGACGTGACGGGCAGCTATTCCAAGCAGGATATGGAAGATTTTCCCGCCGAAGCCCGTATCTGGGACATGATGGCCAACGCCTATGTGGACCTCGGCAATTTCGCGGGCTTCACGCCTTATCTCGGCGGGGGACTTGGCTTCGCCAATGTGCGCTATACATTCGATACTGGCGTTGGCGATCTGAAGTCCGACGATGACTATCGGTTCGCCTGGGCGCTGATGGCTGGTGTCGGCATCGATGTTGCCTCGAACATCAAGCTCGATCTCGGCTATCGTTACGGCGTCATCAGCAGCGGTGATGTCGTCAGTGGCAATGGCATCACAATCAGCGATCAGGATATCAAGTCGCATCAGTTGCGCGCCGGTATCCGTTTCACGACCTGGTAGTCAGTGCGATTGAAAGCAGACTGGAAACAGGGCCCTTGCGGGCCCTTTTTTGTTGCGACCACACTGTTCTACGAATTTTGATATCGTGCGGCAGTTAAGAGCAAAATATTCCTGAAAAGCCCCGTTGTGGAAAAATGCGCTTTCCGCTATTCCCATCAGTGGGCCACGTCTCCCCACCGAGACGCGTGCTATCTGAGAGGATAGAAACAACATGACGACGATTGCGAAGCCGGTAGTTCGCCCGGCTAACCCTAATTTTTCATCCGGTCCCTGTGCAAAACGTCCCGGCTGGTCGCTCGATGCGCTGGTCGATGCCGCTCTTGGCCGTTCGCATCGCGCGAAAATCGGCAAGACCAAGCTGAAGGACGCCATCGACCTTACCCGCGAAATCCTGCAGGTGCCTGCCGATTACCGCATCGGCATCGTTCCGGCATCCGATACCGGCGCTGTGGAAATGGCGCTGTGGTCCATGCTCGGCGCGCGTGGCGTCGATATGGTCGCGTGGGAAAGCTTCGGCGCGGGCTGGGTTACGGATGTGACCAAGCAGCTCAAGCTCGAAGATGTGCGCACTTTTGTGGCGCCTTACGGCGAGATTGTCGATTTTTCGCAGGTCGATTTCGACCGCGATGTCGTCTTCACCTGGAACGGCACAACGTCGGGCGCGCGCGTACCGAACGCCGATTTCATCCCGGCCGATCGCAAGGGTCTGACCTTCTGTGATGCCACCTCTGCGGCTTTCGCGCAGCGTCTGGATTTCGCGAAGCTCGACGTCGTGACCTTCTCCTGGCAGAAGGTTCTGGGCGGCGAGGGCGCACATGGCATGCTGATCCTCAGCCCCCGCGCCGTGGAACGTCTGGAAAGCTACAAGCCTGCATGGCCGCTGCCCAAGATTTTCCGCATGACTTCCGGCGGCAAGCTGATCGAAGGCATCTTCGTCGGCGAAACCATCAACACGCCGTCCATGCTCTGCGTGGAAGACTATCTCGACGCGCTTAACTGGGCGAAGTCGATTGGCGGCCTTGATGGTCTGGTCGGACGAGCCGACAGCAATTTTGCCGTTCTGGATGCTTTCGTGGCCAAGACGCCATGGATCGCCAATCTGGCCGCGAAGCCGGAAAACCGTTCCAACACCTCCGTTTGCCTGACCATCGTCGATCCGGAAGTGACCGCACTTTCTGCCGAAGCTCAGGCTGCTTTCGCCAAGGGCATGGTTACGGCGCTGGAAAAGGAAGGCGTTGCCTTTGACATCGGCGCTTATCGCGATGCGCCTTCGGGCCTGCGTATCTGGGCCGGTGCGACGGTTGAGACGTCAGATCTGGAAGCGCTGACCCATTGGCTCGACTGGGCTTTTGAAGCGCAGAAAGCTGCACTCAAGGCTGCTGCCTGAGGCGCGTTCCTGTTAAGCCGTGGCCAGTCGTTGGGCCACGGCTCGCATTCCCAAAATATTTGCAGCATTTCGCATGAGCCCAATGCGGTGCCTATCTGCAAGCTCACGGTTTGAAATGCTTGGTCAGGAATTGTTTGAAGGAGGCCCCAATGGCACCTCGCGTTCTCGTATCCGATAAGCTTTCGCCCACTGCCGTCCAGATTTTCAAGGATCGCGGTGTTGAAGTCGATTACTTGCCCGATCTCGGCAAGGATAAGGAAAAGCTCCTCGAAGTTATAGGCCAGTATGACGGTCTGGCAATTCGTTCGGCCACGAAGGTCACGGAAAAGCTGATCGCCGCTGCTAAAAATCTCAAGGTTGTCGGTCGCGCCGGTATCGGCGTGGACAATGTTGATATCCCGGCTGCTTCGCGTCGCGGTATCATCGTGATGAATACGCCTTTCGGCAATTCGATCACCACAGCGGAACATGCCATTGCGCTGATGTTCGCCGTGGCGCGTCAGTTGCCGGAAGCCGACACTTCCACCCGCGCCGGCAAGTGGGAGAAGAACCGCTTCATGGGCGTGGAAATCACCGGCAAGACGCTCGGAGTCGTCGGTTGCGGCAATATCGGTTCGATTGTCGCCACGCGCGGCATTGGCCTCAAGATGCATGTGGTGGCTTTCGATCCGTTTTTGTCGGAAGCCCGTGCGCAGGAACTGGGCGTCGAAAAGGTCGAGCTGGACGAATTGCTCGCCCGCGCCGATTTCATCACGCTGCACACGCCACTCACCGACAAGACCCGCAATCTCATCAATGCGGAAAGCCTTGCCAAAACCAAGCCGGGCGTCCGTATCATCAATTGCGCGCGCGGTGGTCTGATCGTTGAAAAGGACCTCATTGCCGCATTGAAGTCCGGTCACGTGGCCGGTGCCGGTATCGATGTTTACGAAACCGAGCCTGCGACGGAGAATGAGCTTTTCACCCTGCCGAATGTCGTCTGCACGCCGCATCTGGGGGCTTCGACCTCGGAAGCGCAGGAAAATGTCGCGCTTCAGGTGGCCGAACAAATGTCGGACTATCTCACCAAGGGTGCGGTTTCCAACGCCATCAACATGCCGTCGATCACGGCGGAAGAAGCGCCGCGCTTGCGGCCTTTCGTCAAGCTGGCGGAAGTTCTCGGCGCTTTTGTCGGTCAGGTGACCGACGAGCCGATTGAGGAAGTGGAAGTGCTGTTCGACGGTTCCACCTCCGCCATGAACACCCGCGCTTTGCTGAGTGCGGCTCTGGCCGGTCTCATTCGCCCGCAGGTCGCCGATGTCAACATGGTTTCGGCGCCGATCATGGTGAAGGAGCGCGGCATCATCGTTTCGGAAGTGAAGCGCGACAAGTCCGGCATTTTCGACGGCTATATCAAGCTGACCGTCCGCACGACGCTGCGCGAGCGCTCCATCGCCGGAACCTGCTTCTCGGATGGCAAGCCGCGCTTCATCCAGATCAAGGGAATCAACCTCGATGCCGAGGTCGGTCCGCACATGCTCTACGTCACCAACAAGGACGTTCCGGGCATGATCGGCCTGCTCGGCACGATCTGCGGCAAGCACAATATCAATATCGCAAATTTCTCGCTTGGACGCGATCATCCCGGTGGCGACGCCATTGCCATGCTCTATGTGGATGAACAGATTCCGCAGGCAGCACTTGACGAACTGATAGCTCAGGAGGCAATCAGAGCGGCAACACCGCTTGAGTTCAACGTCGGAGAAGTTTGAAAACATGACTGAAGAGATGGCACAGCCGGAATGGCGGCGCATGCACGAGCAGGATATCGAGCGCGTGACTGTGGTAGCCAATGTGGTCCATCTCGACTTTTTCGAGGATGAAGCGGTCTTCCGGGACCGCTTCAAGCTCTATCCGGCGGGTTGCTTCGTCTATGCCCGTGACAATGACATACTGGGTTATGGCATCAGCCATCCATGGAAACTCGATACGGTGCCCGCGCTGAATTCGGTTCTCGGCGAACTGCCGGAAGACACCAGCACCTACTATATCCACGATATTGCGCTTTTGCCCGCCGCCCGCTCCGCCGGTGCCGCCACGCGCGTGCTGGAACTGATGGCCGCCCAGGCCGAAACAGACGGCTTTTTCACCATGTCATTGGTGGCCGTGAATAACTCCGAAGGTTTCTGGGAAAAGAAGGGCTTCGTCTCCCGCGACCTGCCAGCACTGGAAGAAAAGCTGAAAAGCTACTCTGATGATGCCGTCTATATGGTTCGCGCAGGCTAGCTCGCAGATATTCCGCTTCTGACGGTCTGCAAATGGCGTGATTTTTCGCTTCCGGTGCTCATGTACCCAAAAGTACATTCCGCTCCGGTTCTCCAATCCCACCATTTTCGCCTCGTCATAAACGGAATCTCAAGCGACCTAAGCGCCTCTTCTGTCCACCGTGCTCGCAAAAATCGTGATTTTTTTGCACGAAAGAGTCGCGCAAGCGGGATTCAGTCTGTATAGAGACGAGGGATCAGCACCCCGTGAACCTTTCGGGGAAGCTTGCGATCCTTGGGTTGTTAAAGGCCAATAGTTAGTTTTACGCATTTCCGAACGCAAAACCGCTTCACACTTTTGCTGGAAATGCTTCATGCCGACCGAGGAGTTTTCTTAAATGGCAAATGTGGTTGTCGTCGGGTCGCAATGGGGCGACGAGGGCAAGGGTAAGATCGTGGACTGGCTGTCCGAACGCGCCGACGTCATCGTGCGCTATCAGGGCGGTCACAATGCCGGTCATACGCTTGTTATCGATGGCGTCAGCTACAAGCTTTCGCTGCTGCCATCGGGTCTGGTGCGCGGCAAGCTCAGCGTCATCGGCAACGGCGTCGTCGTCGATCCGCACCATTTCGTCTCTGAAGTCGCGAAGCTGCGCGCACAGGGCATCGAGATTTCTCCCGACGTTCTGCGCATTGCCGAAAACGCGCCGCTCATTCTGTCGATCCACCGCGACCTCGACGCCATGCGCGAAGGCTCCAATTCGGGTCTCAAGATCGGCACCACCAAGCGCGGTATCGGCCCTGCCTACGAAGACAAGGTCGGCCGCCGCGCCATCCGTGTCATCGATCTGGCCGAGCCGGAAACGCTGGAGCCCAAGGTCGAGCGCCTGCTGTCGCACCACAATCTGCTGCGTCGCGGCATGGGCCTTGAGGAAATCGCCGTTGAGACGATCCTCAAGGAACTGACCTCGGTTGCCGATGAAATCCTGCCTTATATCGATCAGGTCTGGCGCGTGCTCGACGAGCGCCGCAAGGCAGGTGACCGTATCCTGTTCGAAGGTGCGCAGGGCGCTCTGCTCGACAACGACCACGGCACCTATCCGTTCGTGACCTCGTCGAACACCGTTGCCGGTCAGGCTGCTGCCGGTTCGGGTCTCGGCCCGACGGCTATCGGCTATGTGTTGGGCATCACCAAGGCTTACACGACCCGCGTTGGCGAAGGTCCGTTCCCGACGGAACTCCACGACGAAATCGGCGAATTCCTTGGCACCAAGGGCCATGAATTCGGCGTGGTGACGGGCCGCAAGCGCCGCTGCGGTTGGTTCGATGCCGTGATCGTGCGTCAGACGGTTCGCACTTCCGGCATTACCGGCATCGCGCTGACCAAGCTCGACGTTCTTGATGGTCTGGACGAAATCAAGATCTGCGTTGCCTACGAACTCGACGGCAAGCGCATCGACTATCTGCCGTCCTCCATGGGCGCGCAGGCTCGCGTCAAGCCGATCTATGAAACGCTGCCGGGCTGGTCGGAAACGACCGCAGGCGCCCGTTCGTGGAACGATCTTCCGGCGCAGGCCGTGAAATATGTTCGCCATATCGAAGAACTGATCGGCGCTCCGGTGGCCATGCTGTCCACCAGCCCGGAACGCGAGGACACCATCCTCGTCACCGATCCTTTCCAGGATTGATCATTTCAAGGTGGCGTATTGATCAACCCGAAGCAGTTTTGCATAAACTGCTTCGGGTTTTCAGTTTTTGAGCATTGCAGTGGTGTCCGGTGGTTCAGATTGGCCAGAAAATGCCCGAAGCTTCGTCAAATCTGCCGCTATTTCGCCTCATCGTTTTGAAAAGCTTCGCTTAATTACTGCCAGACACTTTGCTTTCCCTTGATTATTGTGATTATTGGGACATTTAATTGCATCCAGTGCTTGTGGTATCTGAACGGGCGATAAACCGGGTAAGACGGAATGGCGGATTTTGTAGCTGTACTGAAAAAGACGATCGATGCGCAGGCGGACAAATCGCCTGAATTACGCCAGCGCGTTTACGCGAAGGCGCGCGCGACGATCGAGCAGAAGCTTGTGACGGCAAATGCCTCGCAGGCTGTGGCGGTACGCCAGCGCAATATTCTTGAAGATGCGATTGCCGAAGTCGAAGCCTTTTATGCGCCGCCGGCGGCTGCGGCGGCACCCGATCCGGTCAATGATGCGCTCGAAGATTTTCTGCAGGAAGCGAATCAGGGCGTAAGCGCCACACGCGCTCACCATGACGACGATGACGACGCCGCTTTTTCTGCCGCACCAGCTGCGGAGCGTCACGACCATGTGTCGGAACCGGACGAAGATGCGTCGTTCAGCGCGGATCGCAGCGGCGACTGGAAGATCGACCGCGCCAAGGAAAAGGCGCAGGCGCGCCGCAGCGAATATATCGAGCGCAGCGCCGTCAAGGAAAAGCGCTCCTATAAGGGGCTGATTGCCGGTCTCGTCGCTCTGCTCGTTCTGGGCGTCGCGGGTTACGGCGTCTGGACCAACAAAGACAAGATTCAGGAACTCGCATCGAGCCTCGGTCGCAACGATGCGCCGTCCACGCCTGCCAGCGGCGACGCGGGCACGACGACGCCGCCTCCCGCCGAGAACCACACGGCAGATCAACAAACCACGCTACCGCCGGAACATCAGGCTCAGCCACCGGCTGGCGAGCAGAAGCTCACCCAGCGTTTGATGCCGGATGGCAGCGAAACCGATGAAGGTCCCGCTGGCGGCGCGCCGGGTCTCGGCGAAGGCAAATCCACGGCAGCATCAACGCCGTCTGGCTCGCAGGCGACACCGGGCGAGCAGCCACCGGCCTCGCAGCAGGCTGTGGCCGTCGGTCAGCAGGCGCTGCTTTATGAAGAGCGTGGCGGCACCGAATCCGGTTCTGTGGAAAAGGGCAATGTCGTCTGGTCGGTCATTCAGGAAAGTCCCGGTGACGGTCAGCCGGAAGAACCGGCGGTCCGTGGCACGGTGACGATGCCGACGAGCAATCTTCAGCTGAAAATGACGATCCGCAAGAATACGGATCAGTCCATCCCCGCCAGCCATTTGATCGAGATGGTGTTCACCGTTCCCGATGGCTTCACCGGCGGCGTGATCGACAATGTTCAGCGCATCACCTTCAAGGATACAGAGCAGGCAGCGGGTAACCCGCTGATCGCGGTTCCGTCCAAGATTGCGGATAATTTCTTTATCATCTGGCTCAATGATGCCCGCACGGCACAGGATACCAACCTGTCGCTGATGCGCCGTTTGCAATGGATCGATATTCCGGTTTCCTATCGTAACGGTCGCCGTGCGCTGATCAGCCTTGAAAAGGGCGTTCCGGGCGAGAAAGCCTTCACCGACGTTCTGGGCGCTAACTAAAGCACCGTTATTGCAATGAAAAAAGGCCGCGCGAGCGGCCTTTTTGTTTGCAGAAATCTCTGCGTTATTTCTTGTTCTTTTCCGTGAAAGCCTTGATGGCTGCGGCAACTTCATTCTGTGCTGTTTCAGCGGTATCAAAGCCACCCAGTTCCACGACCTTGCGGCCTTCCGGCAGCTGCTTGTAGACGCGGAAGAAAGCTTCCAGACGCTGCTGCTCAATCTTCGGCAGGTCGGCGACTTCCTTGATGTTGTCGTAGGTCGGATCGATATCGGAAGCCGGAACGGCGACGATCTTGTCGTCCTTTTCGCCGCCATCGATCATCTTCAGGACGCCGATCGGGCGAACCTTGATGATGGCACCTGGGACGATCGGCTCGCGCGTGTAGACCAGCGCATCGAGCGGATCGCCGTCGCCGGCCAGCGTGCTGGTGATCGAGCCATAATTGGCCGGATAGATGACCGGCATCGACTGGTAGCGGTCAACGACGATATGACCGGTCTTGTCGTCGATTTCGTATTTGGTGAAGCTGCCCTGTGGAATTTCGATGGCCGTGAAGAATTCCTTCCCATCCTGTTCCTTCTGCGGATAGTCGAGATAGGAAACATAGTCGGAAGCAGATGCGGCAGTAGCAGCGGTCAGCGCAAGAGCTGCGGCGAGCAGGAGCTTTTTCATGGGATGTCCTTTAGGCATCGGTGAAACACACTTTGTGCCTAAAGGGCTACCATTGCAGTTATTTGAAGCTTTTATTGCGGTTGGATGACGGTTCCGCGAGAAAGCGTCTGCGATATTCCGCCGGGCTGATGCCGATCTTCTGTCGGAAATGGTGGCGCAGCGTGTAGGCGCTGCCAAAGCCCACGGAAGCGGCGATATCGTCCACACTGGCCGGGGTCTGGCAGAGCAGTTGCTTGGCGGTCGTCACCCGTTCGGCAACCAGCCATTCGCCGGGCGTGGTCGCGGTCGCTTCCGCAAAACGCCGCAGAAAAGTGCGGGCGCTCATGCGGCTCTCGCTGGCCATTCGTTCGATGGTCCATTCCGAGCCGAGATTGCTTCTGATCCGATCGAGGAGGGGGCTGATTTCGGCGCCTTCGCGTTTGGCGACCGGCCTTTCGAGAAACTGCGCTTGTCCGCCGGTGCGGTGCGCTGGCATGACCAGACGGCGGGCGACGGAATTGGCCGCCACCGGCCCAAAGTCCTGCCGCACGATTTCGATCAGCAGGTCTATTCCCGCGGCACTACCCGCAGAGGTCAAAATACGATCATGCTCGCGATAGAGCGATGCGTCATCGACCGCAATGTCAGGGTGTCTGGCGCGCAGGGCCTCCGCATAGCGCCAATGGGTCGTGGCCTCACCTCCATCAAGCAGACCTGTCGCTGCCAGAACAAATGCGCCGGAACAGATCGAAGCCAGCCGTGCGCCGCGCCGGTGCGCGCGCCGCAGTCTTTGGCAGATCGCTTCGGGCACGGGAATATCGGCGCCTTTCCAGCCCGGAACGATGATGATGTCAGCCTCATCGATCAGTTCCGGCCCATGGTCCGGGGTGATGACGAAACCGCCATGCGCGCGCAATGGGCCATCCTCAATCGGGCAGCTGGCAAAGCGATACCAGTCCGGCCCCATTTCCGGGCGGGGCAGACCGAAGATTTCTGCCACGATGCCGAATTCGAACGTGCAGAGTCCATCGTAAAGAAGGGCGACGACCAGCGGGCCGGCGGTTTGGGGCGTCTGTTTTGTCATGATCTTTACGTATATTGTCAATCGCGCCAATTGCAAGCGCGATGATGTTCAGGCGAAAAGAATGGCGAACATCACAACAGGAGATCGCCATGACCATTGCGTTGAAGACCCCGGCCAAATCCGCCGTGACAGCCATTGAAGCCGCGCCAAGCGCTTTGGCGCGCGACCATTTTGCAGCGCAATTCGCTTTCGAGACGGATTGCTGGGATGTGCATGATGCGCTTTCGAAGGGGGCCGATTTTGTGCTTCTCGATGTGCGCAGCCCAAGCCAGTTTGCAAAAGGGCATGTGCCGGGCGCGATCAATCTGCCGCACGGCAAGATCATCGGCTCGAAAATGGCAAAATGGCCGGAAGAGACAGTGTTTGTCACCTATTGCGCGGGACCGCATTGCAATGGTGCGGCGCGTGGCGCCTTGCGGCTCGCCGATCTCGGCAGGCCGGTCAAGCTCATGGCTGGCGGGATAACCGGCTGGATCGATGAGGGTTTTGAGCTGGAAACCGGGGAGGCGGCAGAATAGCCGTGCCCATAAACAAATCTGCCGCAGGGCGCTTCACGCATCCTGCGGCAGAAAAAAGTGCTTAAGGTTTAAGCCTTTATGCGTGCGCTTCCTCGACGTGGTTCAGCGCCTTTTGCTGCTTGAATGCGGCAGCCTTGACGGCAGCCTGCACCTTTTCAAAGGCGCGCACTTCGATCTGGCGCACGCGCTCGCGGCTGATACCGAACTCGCTGGACAGGTCTTCCAGCGTCATCGGATCGTCGGAAAGACGGCGGGCTTCGAAGATACGACGCTCGCGATCATTCAGCGTGTCCATGGCCTGTTCAAGCATCGAGCGGCGGTTTTCCAGCTCGTCCTGTTCGATCAGAACCTGTTCCTGGCTGTTGCTGTCATCGACCAGCCAGTCCTGCCATTCGCCGGATTCACCTTCGCTTGCACGGAGCGGCGCATTGAGCGAGGCGTCACCCGACAGACGGCGGTTCATGGAAACCACTTCGTCTTCACTGACATTCAGCTTGGTCGCGATTTGCTTGACCTGATCCGGGCGGAGATCGCCATCGTCGAGCGCCTGAATCTTGCTCTTCATCTTGCGCAGATTGAAGAACAGACGCTTCTGGTTGGCGGTCGTGCCCATCTTCACAAGGCTCCACGAACGCAGGATATATTCCTGGATCGAAGCCTTGATCCACCACATGGCATAGGTGGCAAGACGGAACCCGCGTTCCGGCTCGAAACGCTTGACGGCCTGCATCAGGCCGACATTGCCTTCGGAAATGACTTCGCCGATCGGCAGGCCATAACCGCGATAGCCCATGGCAATCTTCGCCACGAGACGCAGATGGCTCGTCACCAGCTTGTGAGCGGCTTTCGGATCCGTATGTTCATGATAACGCTTGGCCAGCATATATTCTTCCTGCGGCTCAAGCATCGGAAAACGGCGGATTTCTTCCAGATAACGGGTAAGGCCGCCGTCACCGGACGTAATGCTCGGGAGATTCATTTGGGCCATAGAGCACCCTCCTTTATAATTTCAGGTTCCCATTTGGCGAACCTGTCGCGGGGGCTGCCTCCTGCACTTCCCTCACGCGAGCCTCCATATATAGGCATGATTTTGGCGAAAACACGATCCTTTAACTCATGAAACAATCTGTCACTGCAATGTGAACGCTGATCTGCGTGAAAAGTTGCAGAAAGCGTTTGTAAAGCACAGCGGATCGGACTGTTCCCGATGATCCAGGCGCAGTTTTCGAAGTAACTGCACCCGGAACGACAATGGTTCGGTCCTACCCATGCTCTTCAGAAGCCATGTTTACATGCGACCCGAGGCAGGGGAGAACCGGAAGATCTGACAGTATTATATGGAGTGCGCGCGGAAATTTTCCAGTAGGTGCTCCATATCTTCGGGCACGGGCGCTTCAAAACGCATCAACTCATCGGTTGCGGGATGCGTGAAGGCCAGAAGCCAGGCGTGGAGCGCCTGTCTGTGAAAGCCGTTTACAGCTTCCTTCAGCGGTTCCGGCAGCTTGTTCGCTTTGGTTTTATAGGCGCTGCCATAATCCAT
This sequence comes from Ochrobactrum teleogrylli, assembly GCF_006376685.1. Taxonomy (GTDB): domain Bacteria; phylum Pseudomonadota; class Alphaproteobacteria; order Rhizobiales; family Rhizobiaceae; genus Brucella; species Brucella teleogrylli. The sequence continues at coordinate 133,357 of NZ_VEWL01000010.1, forward strand.
GTCGCCGACCAGCGGATGACCGATATGGGCCATATGCACGCGAATTTGGTGTGTGCGACCGGTTTCAAGACGGCATTCCACCAGAGACGCCAAAGCTGTGGCATCCTCGCGGGGGCCGAATTTTTCCACCGTCGCATAATGGGTGACAGCGTGGCGCGCATCTTCGCGCTCCTCATTCACCACGGCCTGCTTCGTGCGGTCGCGATGCGAGCGCCCGAGATGCGCATCGATGACGCCTTGCGGGCGCTCGGTCATGCCCCAGACGAGGGCGAGATAAGCGCGCTCCAGATCGCCGGTGCGGCCATGGTCGGCAAATTGTTCGCTCAAATGCCGGTGCGAACGGTCGTTCTTGGCCACCACCATGACGCCGCTCGTATCCTTGTCGAGACGATGAACAATGCCCGGACGGCGGATTCCGCCTATGCCGGACAAGCTATCGCCACAATGATATATAAGGGCATTGACAAGCGTTCCCGTCCAGTTGCCGTTGCCAGGGTGAACGACAAGGCCAGCAGGCTTGTTGATCACGATGAGATCATCGTCCTCGTAAAGAATATCGAGGGGAATGTTCTCGCCTTGCGGTTCGGCAGGTTCAGGCTCGGGCAGCACGATGGCAATCTTCATGCCTTCGCGTAGCTTCTGCTTGGTTTCACGAGCAGGTTCGCCGTCGATGGTCACATGACCGTCGGCAATCAGGGACTGAACGCGACTGCGGGAGAGTTCCGGCCCTAATGCTGCGGCCAGCCACTGGTCCAATCTTTTGCCCGCAGCATCAGTGTCGGCAATTAGTTCTTTCAATTGTCTCTTCCCTTCGTTATCACGCGCCACGGGTGCATGAACCGGAGTCATTTAATGCAGGATCCACACTATCCGCGATACCAGAATCAGCAGGATTCAGGATATCAGGACTATCAGCAGGGCTATTATCAGGACGAACAACCGTCCGAGCCTGTGCTTGATCCGGCAATGGAACGTGTGCGCCGCAAGATGATCCGGCTTCTTGCCGTTTCCATCGGCGTTATGCTGATCGGTCTTATGGCCGTGCTCGCCGCTGTTGTCTACAAGATCAATCGCGCGCCCGAAACCCCTGCCACGCAGGAAGCCCGTTCGGATATTCCGGGCCAGACCGCAGCGCAGCCTGTAAAACCGGAACCGCCGAAGCTGATCGAGTCGCAGATCAACCTCGTGCCCGGCACCCGCCTTCTGTCGCAAAGCCTGTCCGGCAATCAGCTTTCTCTCGAAACGCTGCTACCCGATGGCGGTACCGAACTCATCATCTATGATTATCGCGAATCCCGCGTGGTCGGGCGCATCAAACTCGGCAGCGTCGAGTAAGATCGGGCTGTCTATCAATGCAAAAAGGGCGGCTGGAGCCGCCTTTTTATATTCCCGGATTGCGCTTTTCTGTAAGGGCGATTATATCAGCCAGCAATAGACCCTATGCGCCCATCGTCTAGCGGTCAGGACGGCGCCCTCTCACGGCGCAAACAGGGGTTCGATTCCCCTTGGGCGTACCAATAAAATCAATCACTTAGATCAGTCGTCAAGAAAGTCGTCTAATAACCGTCGAATAAGCGGTTTCTGAGGTGGCTATTTTCGATGCGACAACGCTCCATTTAGCTTGTCGTGGTGCGACAATCTGTCAAAGACGGCGCAACGCCGCCTGATACCCGACAGATGCACCCCGATTGATATACTTTGATATTAAGATTGACACCCGCTCAAAATGGACAGCCAACAAATCGCAGTATTTTAGTGGTTAGCAGCAGCGTGACTAATCCGCTTTTAGATTGCATCAGATTGCAGGTTTCAATTTTCCAGCTTATGGACAGAATGCATTTTCAGAATTGAGTAGGTAGATGAAAAAGACATTTATTTTAGGATTGCTTTCCATAGTCGTCACGCACACTGCGGCAGCAGACACCTCGACGTTACCAACTTTTCCTCCGCGCGTTTCCAAACAGGACTTCGTTACCTATATGGCGGGAGCTATGGCAGCCGGGCTCTATTGCGATGGGCTGGATCTCAATAGCGAATACATCAAAGGCTTTCAGGATGCGACTGGTCTTATCTTGCCTTTTGCTGAGCCCGGATACAGGGAGGAGTTTGCGCGACGAGAAAAGGAAGCAAAGGAAGATCCGGAAAACTACTGCAAACTAGCGATAGTCATGTTCCACAAAGATGTAAAACCACGGGCAGGCTTGGCACCACTATTGATGAATAAGACCTCAAAGGAGGAGTCTTCACACAACGATGAGGCCCAATAACCAAGAACTCAGGCGTTCTATCGAAACAAGTTTGTTTTGTCTGGTTTTCATGAAGCTTATTCGGAAACCTTGAACTCAGCAAAATAAACGTCAGGCACGTTCCTGCCTTTCTTTCCTTATGACATATCATCAACAGCTAAGGTCTGTGAGACAGATTTTCTGTCCGGCGCCTTTCCCGTGTAGGCTTTCCGACAATGCTCGTCGCAATAAGGGTGTCCAATTTGGACAGCCGCACCGCAGAACATGTGAAGCTCTCCAAGGTTGGCGTGATTGATGGGCCAGCGACATTGGTTGCGTGAAAGGTCTGCCAGTCGCAAACCTGTCTGCTGATCAGGTTTGCTATCGAGCATGGGGCGCACCTCCGAAAGCTGGCTGCTGCTTTTCCAGTGCACCGAGACGCGCAAGAACAAAAGCAGGGGTGAGCAATCCATTCATCAGCCGCTTGCGGCATCCATCCAGCACACGCTCATGCAGTCGATCCAAATCCGAGCCAAAAACGGTCGCTAGAAATGTATCAGCCTCTTGCTTTGATGCTGGAACCGCAAAAGGCGCGTTTTCATCTTCGCCGCTCGCTGCGAGTGCATACCCGTTTTTTTTTCTTTGCCGGGAAGTCGGGGGAGCTCGCTACAGCGCTTTTTGATTGCGCGCTTCGCTCCCCCTCAACGTCACCCATAACTGGAGAACCGTCGCTCTCTTCATAGCCCTCTTTTACAGGTAATCCTGTAAGGTATTCCTTTAAGGTAATTGGTGGCATTTTCTGCCCACCTTGGTCGGCATTTTCTGCCATCCTTGGTGGGCAATTATTGCCATCCTTACGATTTTCAGGGTGGGCAATTTCTGCCACCCCTGAACGGTCAGGGTGGGCATTATTTGCCATGCTGGATTGCGGCTTATTGCGTACATTTTTTTCGTGTTTTATCTCACGCTGGTACTCTTCCAATTCCTGAATGTGCATCTGAACGCGTTCGTGATGCGGGTTCTCGATTCGATAAACAGTGATGCCATTCCTGCGGCTGACCGGAATGAGATAACCATGCTGTTCAAGAAGTCTGCGCGCCTTGACGGCTGTGTGATGCGACCGAACACCAGCGTGAACGAACACTCGTCCGTTCGATGCATAAGCGGGTGTCGCCTGGAGCGTCTTCTTGTCGATAGTCACGAGGGACGCATAGACAATAATCAGATTGAGACACTGACCCGCGCGCAAAAGCGGATCGGCAGCAACCGTTTCGAACAATGAGAACTTGAACGCGGCCAGTTCCTGTTTTGCCTGCTCGAAAGCATTGACACTATGACGACGGGGGAAGCTGTGAATCTCGGCAGATGAATTGGCTGGCTGGATCATAATCCTTGCCCTCCCATCATCCTTTCCGGGTTCTCGCGCTCGTCTGTGAAATCGTCGTCGCCGTCCTCTAGATCCGGGTCGCCGTCAATCTGGTCGAGGAGCGCAATAGCCTGCTCAATCCATTGCTCAAGCATAAGGCGGCGGCGGCGATATATGGCGGGACTGCTCATTTGAAGCTGCCTTTCGGGGCCGGAAGCACCCAGATAGAAAGCTCAGTCAGGCCGCGAGCGATGCGCAAAAGCAGAAATGCGAGGAAAATGCGGGTGACCTTCATGCGGGAACCCTCCAGAACTTTTCTTCGACCTTGCGGATTAGAACTGCGTCGATAGCGGCTTCATAGCGGTAGACGATTTCATCCCGCGCCGATGGAATTGGCGAAGAAAAACGAAAACAGCGACCGTCGTTTTCATCATCGAAAGGGTTGAAGCGTCCAACACGCTGGAGCCGCACCGTTCCGGCGTCCAGAACTTCGTAATAGCCGTCACCTTGCCACTTTTCGGGCAGTGGGGCAGTTGCGTTGGGTTGAGGTTCTTTGTCAGCAGATATAGCTACGGCAGGAATTGCAACGGCAGCGCTCGCAACTGGCAAGAGCTTGAGGAAGAAACGACGGTTCATGCCTCGCCTCCCATGTCGCTGTATCTGATGAAGACGAAAGCTGGCTCACAACTAACGTGGGCGCGGAATGTCTCTCCGTGCAATTGCCCCATGAGGAAAGCCAAATCGTCTGCGGCTTCCTGAATTGTGCGGGCGATAGCTTGTCCATTCTGGACAGCTTGGCCGAATGTTGCCGAAAGGCGGCTATCGTTTTTCGCGCTCATGCTTCACCTGACTTTTCGAGCACAACCACGACATCGGTCGCTAGTCTCTCGGCATGTTGCAGCACTTTTGCGAGGTCTGCGGGGACGGATTTGACGTAATAGCCGTCATCCTCTTCGAGTAGGTGTGCGGCGGCGCGGCAGACATTGAGCAGCGAACACAAAATCAAGCCCGTCTCAAAAGCCGCTTTCATATAGGCTGGGTCTTTAGGCAAGCCTTCGGCGTTTGCCGGAATGGAATGTTCCGTCATGGGACTGCTCCTGATTTTCAGAATTGGTTAGATCGGCGCGGGTTGCTCGACCGTGATTGTCTCGGCTAAGCCGGTAGAAGGCGATTAATCTGGGCTTCAATACTCCTGCGCTCGCTGGCGATATCAACGCTCCACGGCTTATATGAAAGCATCTCTAGCTGTTCGCGGAGAGCTTCAATCTTCGCCAGAATCGGATTGCTGGCGCGCAGAGCGGCATCCTTTGCACGCTTCCACGAAATCATCAGAAGCCAGTTGAAAGTGCTGCGCTGGAATGTCGGATGCTTGCTATATGAGCGGCGGTACGTGCTCCATGCTTCATTCATTATTGCTGACAGGCTGAACATTTACTTGCTCTCTTTTTTATGTGCTGTTAGCATATAATTAATGCTTTCAGCATATGCTGTCAACATATTAAATATGCCGACAGCATATAAATAGGAGACATGATGACCCCTGAGCAATTTAAAATGGCAAAGGCAGCGTTGGGTTTAAGCAATCCAGAACTTGCCGAGATGACAGGTTTGCATCGAAATACGTTGAACAAGCTCGATCAGGGCGCGGGAAAAGATTCCACTGTGCAGCATGTCAGGCTGGCACTCGAAGCAGCAGGCGTCCAGTTTCTCGAAAATGGACAGGTGGCAAAAGGGCCGGGAGTGGCTTTAAAAATTAAGTACAATCTGAACCAGGGTAGAGATGAAACTTAGTCGCCTTCCAAGCGAATCATTTCGGGGAAATGCCGTCTGGTAAAAGGCTTCAAAGCTCTCGCTCTGGAAGAACCTGCTATGTTCTAAGCTTCTCTAAGGTGGTTCACCGATCCGGAGATCGATCATAGGCCTTTGAAAAACCTACCTATTTCGATATGGGCAACAGCTTATATCCACCGACTATAAATTGTGGCTAGAATGTGACTGGATTTTTTTGGGATTGATGGTTTTCTACTGTGGGTTAATTTTTTACGGGGGCGTTTTCTATCGTGTCGGTCGAAGTCATTATTCGGAATATGAAAGGCAGAATGCCTTGGAGCGTAGCGCAGAAGGTTTTGGCCGAATGTGAAATCCATCGCTCAATGGGGTGGGACCGCACTTTAGATCAAATTACGGACACGAAAATAGACTACAGTCAACAGACGGCAGCTCTCACTGAAGCGCTTCGGGAGCATATTCTATGCGGAGAAAAGGCGAGCACGTTTTTCTCGCTTAGTGAAGATACCGCGGACAGATTGAGAAGCGTCGTCAAAAATCTCACCGTAGAAAAGAATGCCTTCGAAAAAGCCTATCCTTTCGTTTTAGATGACGAAGAACTTTCTAAGCAACGGTTAGGCGCGCAATTAGCCGCCATTGAAGTTTTGGAACACGGCGTTGGCCTGGTTTTCTGCTCACCGCGCGTGCTCACGTCACGAGAAACATTGAATGCGAATGATTTCCCGGACGACGCCCCTCAGCTATTCAGCAAATTTGATGAAATCGTGGGGCTTAAAATAAAACGCTTTCACGCCTTCGATGTCGTGTGGATACCTAATGATAGCAACCTGATCGATATCCGTATCGACTTCCCCAACGGCGCTCAGCTTGATCAAACTCTTGCGGCCCTCAAAAACACGATTGACTGTTTCAATAAGTTAATTGGAGAGGATGTCCTTTCCCAAGAGATAAATCTGTTTCCCCTCATTGAGCGAATGTATTTTGCTCCGAAAGAAGGGCATGTGGTGGAGCTAGGCTTTGGCACGAGCACGGCGTCACTCAAGCACGAAAAAATGCGCCGCAAAGGGCTGTGCCTGCGCCAAGAAACCTATCATAAAGGCGGCAGCGACGCACTTAAGACCAAAATTGAGCCACACAGGATTAGTATCGTGTGGCGACGTGCAATTGATGACAAGACGTTCTCGACGCCAGAGTTAAGTTTAAACAGCAACTCGCGTGCTGCTGGCTCTGAAAACCCTGTTCTCTCTAGTGCAGTAATTACTAAATGCATGGGTTTTGAAGATTATTCATTTGTACGTGATCGAATAGAGCATTATTTACATACGGGACAACATAATAATTAATTCGAATGTGGTCGTAATGACACTGGAACGATTCAAAAAGGAGATTGCAGCGCGCTGGCGAAATTCGCCGGCTGCGCTTCTTTGTGTTAAAATACTCGATAAAGTAGAAGATATACCACTAGAACAGCTTAATTTTGTTACGTTCAAAACCTTTGCAAACATGGCTGAACACCCTTCTATTGATTTAGAAATTTTGGGAGCCGTGAATATTCTAACGAATTCAAGTTTTGCGCTTTTCGACGCTCAAGCTGTGTTTATCGATGAATTCGAGGTTGAGTATCCGATAACATTGAAAGAACTGAATGACGCTAAGCGTACTGGGATTTTCATCCATCCAGATTCGGGAATGGATGTCCCCGATTTCGCTGATCGTATTTTCCCTGTGTTTTCTGCCAGTTCAAAACTGCATGACGAGATTGCGAAGCAATGACACATCGAGATATGTCGGTTGCTGACCTCGAAAAAACTATCTGCGCCACTACGCCTGGTCGGATAATGTTCCAAATGTGCCTTGCCGACACGCATGAAGAAATACAAAACCTTATTGAAGACGGGATTGATTGGGCGGCACTTCAGCTGACGGAGAATGCGCACCTTAACCAAGAATTGGGTGAAGACAAAATTACTATAGACATCGTGAATATGTTGAAATCGCTCAATTTTGATGCAGCACACGATACACAAATCGGTGGTCACTGCGATATTGTTGTTCGGGCAAAGAATGATTTCTTATGGATCGGTGAGGCTAAAGTTCATTCAAACTACAACTGGTTGCATAAGGGTATGGCTCAACTAAGTACCCGATATTCAACTGGGGTGCAGGGGCAAGACTGCGGAGAGATACTGGTATACACTTACGCACCACGGCTGGATAAAATTCTTGCTGAATGGCGGGACCGCGTGGCTGAGTCCGTGGAAGAAATAAGCATTGAGGATCTAGACAGAGATCGGCTCATTTTCCGCACTACTCATCCACACGTTAGAACCGGGCGGCCATTCAGGGTCCGTCACAAGGGAATAAGTCTGCATTTCGATCCGAAGGCTTAGCGCTTTGTTGGGCGTATATTGAGCTTGCTTCCGACTATTTGTCAGCCCACGTCGCACAGCCGGAAGCTCACTCAATGAAAGGTTAACAGCACTTTGCTTTGCGTTTAGCCCGTTCAGAGATGACGAACCAGTCAGGCGCGTAGCCATTTGTCCAGGTCAGATCTGCTTCAGCATCGTGCTGTTCTTCCGGCGGTTCCAGCTCGAGGTCTGGATCGTCGTCTAGCTGGTCAAGCATATCGATAAGGCGTTCAATTTCGGCAGCGATAGAGAGACGGTCGAGTTTCATTCGCCCCTCCAGCACACGGAGATTTCGCCGTCGAGAGCGACGATTGCCTTGCACACGGCCTTGTAATTGATGCCTCCGCTATGCCATCCGCCGTTCTGAAAGTAGCGTTTTGTGTGCGCCAATGCATCCAGATCGACCATTGAGTAATTCAGCTCGGCGCAGCGTTGCCGAATAGCGTCCAATATTGGGTAACCTGTCGCCACCAACGGAGGTTTCGGGCGACTAATTTTGTAATGCTTCCTCAACGCGTGAAGCTGAGCCAATGTTCGTGTAGGAAACTCCTGCAAGAGCTTGTCGGCGGGCGCAGTAGGGCCTAAGCGTCGAAGCTTCGACAGTTCGGCGGCGGTCATCAGTTGTCTCTTTGGGCGCAATCCCAGCTTCTGGCAGCGGCTCCGCAACGCGAGATATGTTCTATGAGGGAGCTTTTCCATCAAAACGGAGTAATTCGTGCCGTACTGTCTGCAAATCTGGTCCTCGTCCGGTGTCCATAGCCGACTGCCGTTTGGCATAACCCCTAGATATCGGATACGGCGCCGGGCCTGCTGCGCTCGGTTTGCGTTCTGTGAATAGTCGCTCAGGTACATAGATTTGCTCCTCAATTGGACAAATCCCCGCCGAGCGATATGCAAACAGTCTCGCGGTTCGCTTTCAACACTGCAAAATCTGGATTACCGATAACCCCGCTCTTCAAAAGAAAACGTGTGAAGCGGTGTTGAAAATGGAAGGCTGTTCTGGAAAGAGCAATCAGCCTATACGGATGGGACTGCGCCCAGAGCTTCCTCTGTATCATGTTGTGATACAAATCCATTGACTTTTCATTGTATCAAGGTATGATACAGATCGAAGGAGTAAGCGATGATCCGTTCTTACAGGGACGACAGAACAGAAGCTGTTGCGGGCGGTATAGCGCCAAAGGGATTTCCGGCAGACTTGTTAAGACCAGCTATTCGCAAACTCACCATGATTGAAAGCGCGGTGGTTCTTGATGACCTTCGGTCGCCTCCCGGTAATCGACTGGAAGCTCTCAAGGGAGACCGCAAAGGGCAGCATTCAATCCGCATCAATGACCAGTGGCGCATTTGTTTCGTTTGGACCGATGCTGGCGCTGAACAGGTCGAAATTGTTGATTATCACTGAAAGGAAGAAGCCATGACCAGTATACTCCCGCCGGTCCATCCCGGCGAAATCCTTCGGGAGGAATATCTCATCCCGCTTGGTATGAGCGCCGGTGCGCTTGCGAAGCATCTGAATGTCCCTCGCACCCGTATCGAACGTCTGGCAACGGAACAGACTGCCGTTACACCTGATACGGCTCTGCGTCTTGCCAAGTTCTTCCGTACCACGCCGGAATTCTGGATGAATATGCAGGCGAGTTATGACCTTAAAACAGAGGCGGTAGCTATTCAGGATCAGCTCTCAGCTATCCATGAATTAGAAGCGGCCTGACCCGCTTCGATTGCGCCACTGTTCATTCACTGTTTTCAGCGAGGCGATCCGGTTTTCGCCGGTTTTAACCGGCCCGTTATCCGCCGTTATAAAACGGCCTGCGTTCTGTTTCTTCCCTGTATTATCAGGAGGCTTTTTCTCCTGTTGGTTTTGCCACAGGTGGAATAGTTTCGAATCCAACAAAGCATCCGGGACTGATGCCGGTGTGCATTTCCAGGATTTCGAGGGCTTTGCAAAGAAGTATCTGCGATTGACCAAGGATGAAACGTTTGTCGCTGTCGTCGCCGTAACAGGGGATGCTCTGTTGAATTAGACCACGACATACCGACAGTGCCGCCAAGGCATCCACCAGTTCAAACCCTTCCGACATGATGAGACGCGCTACTGTTGCGCCTATTTCTTGCGAGTATTGGCCGTTATTGCGGGCAGCCTTCAGCCGATCCGATAGCTCCAAGGCAACATCTGTTAAATTCTCTTGCATCTGGTCCACCTCAATGGTGTTCTGTAACGAGTTGATCAACGGGGCGATGGGCAATGAAGCAGGGCAATCCGATAGAATTTCTTGGCTACTTGATTGCCGCTGCTTTGCTTATTCCTTTGGGCATCTGGCTGAAAGCCAACTACGCAGAGGATGTTGGCTATCAGATATTGTCTCTTGGAGGCCTTCTTTACTGACCCTGCATAATCGCGCCAGATCGAGTGGGGATGGCGAGCGCAGTCGAGAAGCGATCCAGCACATTCATGAAGAATGGCGACTGGCTGGCGTATTTGACCGCCTGTTGGAGAGACTTCGGGTCATTGCTCGTCAGTAGCTTAGCCATGTGTTCAAAGGTCTTATTGTTCGCAGACTTCACGATGGCGGACGCGCCTTGTTTAGCTGCTGCAGCGCCAGCGCCCAGTGCGGCGCCCGACAGCGCCCCTTGATAACCGCCGCTGTAACCACCTATAGCTCCGCCTGCGCCCGCACCGAGTCCTAATTCCACAAGCTGACGGGCAGTTGTCGAGTTTCCAAGTGCACCACGAAGCCGATCAACCAAGTCCTCAACGCGAACATAAGCCTCGATTTCCTTCATTTTTTGCGGACCAAAAACCATCTGCATACCTTCACGCGATGCCTGATTTTTGAATATCTGATTGACGACATTCGCTCGGTCGCTTGTCGATTTGATCCGGTCAACCAATTCGGAAGCGTATCCCCTCGAGAATGCATCCTTTTCCATGGTTGAGAACGATTTGAAGGCCCTCTGAGCTTCCGGCAATGAACGAGGTGTCCGCGCAAAGCTTTTGCCTGCGTCGATAGCATTATCAGCGCCGAAGAATGCTGAAGCGCCCTGTCGCGCGGAGCGGAATGACGGGACGGCAGTATCAAGTTCTCCAACAAGCTTGTTTTTCAAACCCATCAGATCAGACGCGAACGTCTTGTCACCTGACCGCTGTGCGGTGCCAATCTGCCCATCAAGATTGCGCTTAACTGATTGGCGATGCCAACAATGAAATTCGGATCGGATGAACCGAAGGCCTGCTCGGCTCGCTCCTGGTGAACAGTCAGTGTCCCGGTTTTGTCATAATGAAAAATAGCAGTTTTTGAGGGATCGACAGCAGCAGGTTTCGCTACCGCGCCGCCTTCAACAGTCCTTGGAACTTTGCGGCATTTGCCATCCGCTTTTTTTTCTTTCGCCGTATCAGCCATATCTAATTGCCTCATTCTGAGTTTGAAGCTTTGAGGCGTTGATCGCCTCGACTGCTTGCATTGGCGTCAGTCCGAATTGCTTCCGAAGGTGCGGAATGATGGGGTGGGGCTTTTCAGCCTGTGGTGTGATAGCCAGCCACACAGCGGCCCGTTTCACTGGATCGCTCATCAGAAACGACCTTTTTTTGAAATGAGAAAGCTTGAGCTATCGCCCGGTTCGCTCACCTGCCTTTTGATTGGCTGTTCGCGACCGGGCTTACTCCAGCCGTTGCGCTGAAGGTTACGAATGAGGCTCGGAGTGGGGATTAGCTCAAGGCCGCTTTCGCTACCTGTATATGGTATATTAATAGTGCCCGCTCTCGGCGTGCAGGGAATGGCCGAAAATGAGGCTTCACTGTACGCTCTGGGCGTGCTGACAGCCCGCTCTAAGCGTGCGGTGGTGCCGTTTCCTGTACGCTCTAAGCGTGCTGCGTATACGCTCTCGGCGTGCGGCGTTTTTTTCTTCGTGCGCCTGCTGTCGGGTTTCCATGACATGAATTCTTTCGACGGAACCAGCGAGCGTTCAGGTTCATCCTGTGGCAACTCGGTCAAAGTCCACGTGGTTGCGAAGGGAGTGCCTTTGAAGCTTCCCCTGCGTTCCTGCTTGATGAAGCCCTTCTCGAGCAGTTCGCGAAATGCTGCTGGAATGGGTTTGTTGCTGCAACCCACCAATTCCTGCGCCTCTCGATAGCTCATCGAAATTGCCCCGTTATTCTTGCCGTTATAGCGGCGCTTGATTTCGACATAGAGGCAGCGTGCATAGACGTTTAACGAGCGCCAGGCATCGCAATCGAGAAACCAACGGTGAAGCTGAATATAAGGGGAGCCACTTCCACGGCTACGGCTGTCATGTTTCGCCATGAACGCCTCCCCGGAAAGGTAGGGAGGCGCGAGGCCTCCCAGTTGCTTTGAATGTGGCTGTCATGCCGCGGCGCCTTTTTTGTCGAAGGGCGTCACTGCGGAGTGCAGCACATACCGCGCATGAGTACCGCTAAAAGAGCCTTCATGTTTTTCATGAATGGTTTCAATGTCGACGCCGAAGCCGCGAAGCTTGAACACGTAAGCCGACCAGCGCGGACCGGGATGATCGATGGGCGTACATCCAGCCTTTCCGGCATTGATAAGGCTTTCCAGCGCCCAACGGTCTCGGCCTTTAACGGCAATGGTGAATGGGGTCGAGGTTCCGTTCGTGACTGCGAATGCGGCAGATGCCCAACGTTCTTTATCGGTACTCATGCTGCGCCTCCAATTCCGGCGAGTTCGCACACAACGCGGGCCGTCGCTATCGGAAGGCCAAAGCGCTTTGCGATGATCGATGCTGTCAAATTTGTTGCGGGGAGGGGCGGATTGCGGTATTCAGAAGGGGACCAACCGTTTTGAATTGCCGATCCGCCGTTCTTGCTGCTGCCCAGCAAGTGCGGCGTTTCTGTTATGTCGCTCATCTAAGCCGCCTTCACCGAAGGCAGGCTTTCGACGTAGCGTTTCAGGCTTTCTGCGAGAATGAGTGTACGACGACCCTCTTTGCGGGCGTCGATTTTGCCTTTGCCGATCAGTTCGTAAATCTTGGTGGGGCCAAGACCACAAGCTGCGGAAGCATCCTTAATCGTCAGCGCAATTGCTGGCATCTTCTTTGCCTTTCTTCATCAGCGCCCGTGAATGAGCGCGGTTGACGTGATGAAGATTGGCGAAATCGGGGAATTTAATCGATTGAGCAGAACGGAAATTTTTTGAAGGTTAGGTTTGCCCTATTAATAGAGCAAAATTGTTATCGGTAAATTATGCCGTTTGCTCTATCGACGTTTTTTATACGCAGCGCGCACACGTTTGATTTTGGCTTCCATCCCTCCGGCTGTGGAGTAGTTAGTTTCTCTGAATGGTTCAGGCATCACTGAAAGTAATTTAGTCATAAACTTGGAAAAAGGCGCAGGGTCATATCCCTCTCGTGTAGATGCTGATGCAAACGGCAGATCATGTATTTTTGCCCATTGCGTCATAGAAAGGATAAAAGCGTCGATTGGTTCTACAGATGAGCCGTCATCCACTTCTTTTTCGGCTGCTTCTGCAATTCTTTTCTGTGCTACATTTACCGCGACCGAGAGAACCATCGCAATTTCTTGGATTAATTGGTCAGAGAGTTTTATGAAATATGGACGATCTGGTAGCTCATAATCGTTGGCAAGAGGAACAATACCCGCATCAGCATTTTCAGGATCAAAGCTGAAAAGTTCATTCTTTGCATCAAAACGCAGCATCTGCTGGTCTAAGACGGACTCCAAAATGTATTCAAACTCATGAAAAGCATCAGATCTACGGTCCTGCTCGTATGCTACGGTCCATATTGACCGTGCTAAATCTTTATAGGGGTGTATCTGGTCCTCAACATCCCGCCATGTTTGTCGAATCTTCTCAACCCGCTTATGTGAGAGGAACTCATTACAATTCTGCTGTAGGTGCTGGCGCGCCGTTGCATCAATCGGGCGTTCATATGCCGTTTCGAGTGCTTCGAACTGTTCATTGTTCAGTGCTATTTCGGGGTCTGGACCTGAATATGTAACGATACGGAGAGGTTGTTTTCTTACTGCCATCGCTGCACCTTCACGAAGCACCTAAACAGACGCAGGGAAACCGGAGGTGCGTTCCGGCTTGTCGGATGGCCGTCCTATCCCTGCGTGTTCGATTATTCTCCAGCCTTCAACTTCACCACTTTGCCGCGCTCGGAATCGACTAGCGGCACGACGGCGAGCGCAGCCAAGTCATCGAGAGCGTTAACGATTGCGGAGGCGTAATGACGTTCGATCATCTTATCCGACGTGTCGTGAAGCTGGGCGACAAGCCGCACGGGGAGGGCTGCACGCAACCCACGGACAATGGATGAGTGGCGCAGCGCGTAAGGCACCGTGTCAGCGGGTAAACCAGCGCGCTTAATGATGGAAATCCAAGGCCGAGCAAGTTCGGCTGGTGAGTTCCATGTACCGCGTTTATCTCTGACCCAGACGGGTTTTGCACCTTCCGCTGGCCGTTCCTGTTTGTGCTTCCAGCGCTCGAGCAATGGGTCGGCAGGACGACGGCCCGCAACGGCTGGCCTGAGCGCTTCGATAACATCACCGCCGACCTTCACACCGATATGCGTTGCTCGCTTTTGGCCGCGTCCCTTGCGGGAGGTGGGAATCATAAGGCGCGACTGATCCGGCTGCACATCGCCAACCTGAATTCTACGGATCTGGGAAAAACGCATTCCTGTAGCGGCCAGAACGAGCACCAACCGGAACAAATCACCTGACCAATCTTCAATATCATCAACCGCTCGAGCAGCTTCGATGATACGCCGCACATCAGCATCAGGTAGTGCTGCGCCGTCGCGGGCTGCTGCTGGTTCCGCCTCACCAGCCTTCAGACCAAATTTGATCATGGTCAGATAAGAGGCGGGCAGACGCTTGAGAATACGGGGAGGGACTGCATTCAATGCCGCGCGAAGGTCGTTGACGATTCGCTGAACGCTTGAAGTCGCTAAGGTTTCCGGCAGATCGGCTCGCCAATCAGACAAATCTTCATCCGATAGGGCGTCTAGCCGTTTATCGGCCAATGGCTTTTCGAGAACATGCAAGGTCAGTCTGCCGGAAGCATCATGCGGGCGGGCGCCTTCTTGTTTTTCCGCTCTGGCCTTACGCTTGGCTGCATAGGTCTCGACAACTTCGCGCACCGTGGGGATCGGCTCTTTGCCAGCATCCCGCTCACGTTGGCGTGCTTGCTCGACATGCTGGGCAGCTTTGCTCTTAGCTTGCTCGAAATTGAGCGTTTCAACACCATCAGCCGATAGCCCGTCATCAGCTGCGCCGATTCTCTCCTGCTTGTAACGGCCATCGGGCAGGCGCCAACGCACAAACCAGCGCCCGACGCGCTTGCCTTTGCGATACCCAAGATGAACGTCTGCGCTCACGCTGCGCCAGTGATTACCGACCGGCAATCCTTTCCGGGCGTTCGGCGTGGTGAGGGGAGATTCTTGCAGCGTCTTGGACATGGATTTGTAAAAGTCGTCTAATAACCGTCAAATAAGCAGCCACGTAGAGTGGCGAACAGTCATGAAGATAATTTACCAAGTCCGTGAACGCAATGAAAACATGGAGGGAACAAAGGCGGTTAACAGCGGTGAATCATGAAATACTGGAATTCAAAGCGCTCGCCCTCTCACGGCGCAAACAGGGGTTCGATTCCCCTTGGGCGTACCATTGATTTCCAGCACATTTTTTCGATGGCTCATAAACCGTGGTTATCCCTTGCCGCGCAGTTCTTCGACAACCAGCAATAGGACGGCTGGTAACCATCACGAAAAACGCCGTCAGCCCAACATTGAACCAGTCCATGGAAGCCCCCCCCAACACCCATTCGGCCCCCCGAACCGTCCGCCCTATTTAAATTGAACGTCGAGATGTTGATTCAGTTAGTGGTTTTTACAGAGAGAACCAGTGGAGATATTGGCTAAAGCGCTTTTGAATAGACGAAAAACCCCGCCTGTGGCGGGGTAAAAGAGCAGAGGGGAATAGAACAGATGCTTTTAGTTATTCCGGGCACCCCTTGTTGGGTTGAAGCTCAACACCCCTTTCACCAACGACCAAACACATTTTGGTGTGCGATATACAATGTCCTGGTAATGAACTGCCTGGGCAAACGACGCCTAGTTCCTGAGCAGTAGCGTTGGAAATCAAGGTGCCTATAAGCACAGCTACGCTTAATGAGAATTGAAGAGTTGCTTTCATCTTTAAATCAACCTACAAGTTTTTATTTTAATATTATAATTTTGAAATTTTATTCTTAACAATGCAAATTGCAATCGCAATAGGTTTTCCGCCAAAAACCTTTGGCAATAAATATGGCGCTTGAGAGCCTCATTTAAATCGCTGGGGAGATTGCCTCATTCCAGTTGCGAAAATTTGCAACTGGCGGCGGGAGGGTGCATAATCAGCTTATGAGCGAACGTTACAAAAAGCCCGATTACGAACAGGAATTGCGACAGGCCGGGGTGCGCATCACGCGCCCGCGCCGCATCATCCTGAATATTCTGACTGAAACGGAAGATCATCCGGATGCTTTGGAGATTTTTCGCAGGGCGGTCGAGATCGACAGCAGCATTTCGCTTTCGACCGTTTACCGCACCATGAAGCTTCTGGAAGAGCGCGGTGCCATCCATCGTCATGCCTTTGCCGGCGGTCCGTCGCGGTTCGAACAGGCAAGCGGCGCCCATCACGACCATATCATCGATATGAATACCGGCGAGGTCGTTGAATTCCGCTCCGACAAGATCGAAAAATTGCAGGAAGAAATCGCCCGCTCGCTCGGCTATGAGATCGTTCATCACCGTCTCGAACTTTATTGCAAAAAAATAAAATCCTGACGGAACCAAATTCCAGGGCCTGCGTTTTTGGTCCATGAAGCCCGTGACCCCGCCCCCCAACACGGTCTTCACAGTTCGCCCCAACTCCCCCAACAAGGGTGGACGGCGTGAACGCCGCGCAGACGGTTAACCGTTGTGCCAGCAGGCGTTTCGCTCTTTTTTAATAAGCCGTCATGGTTCGTCCATGACGGCTTTTATTTGGGCCGGAGTGTTGTCTGGAAATCAGGAATCGAACTGTTCGTCCGGTATGGTCAGCGAATAGACAGCGCCGGTGCCATCGATGCGGTATTGCGCCTGGCCATTGACCGAGGCGGGGACTATGCGCTGAAGCACAGCGCTGCCGAAACGGGGATCGTGCTGATAGACCTCCGGCATGGCCGGATTGGTTTCTTCCCAGCGGAAGACCAGCTTTTCGCCTTCGTTTTCGGTGCGGACGACTTCTGCCGAAATAGCCACACGGCCATAAGGGATCGAAAGGCCACCGAATGAGGTCGCATTGACCACCAGCTCATGCAGCGCCAAACCGACATGCAAGGCGGCGCCCGGGAATAGATAGGGGTTGTCTCCTTCGAGACTAAGCCGCTCATCGGTGACGTCGATATATTTTTCCACCTGAGAGTGGACAAGGTCACGGAAAAGCGCGCCGCGCCAGTTGGAATCAGTCACCAGATCCTGTGAATAGGACAGCGACTGGATACGCCCGCGGAATTTCAGCAGAAAATCATCAATCGTATCGGTGAAACGCGCTGTCTGGCTGGCGATGCTCTGCACGATGGCCAGCATGTTCTTTGACCGGTGACTAACTTCGCGCAAAAGCGTTTTTAATACCTGCTCGCGGCGTTTCAGCTCGCTGATTTCCAGTGCTGTCGTCACCAGTCCGAGGAGATTGCCGCTGGTATCGCGGTCGCAATCGATATGCAGTTCGACCCAATGGAGCTTGTTGCCGTCCATGATGGAAAGTTCGACATTCTGCGCCGTCATGGTTTGAAGCGCCGTCTCTTTGGCCGATTTCAGCTTGGCGAGCGATGTGGAAACGATGAAATCCTCGTCGGTGCCGCCGGCTTTCCAGTTATTTTGCCAGTAGACGGGTAGATTTTCCCCCCAGGCATAGGTCAGATCGGGACGCTGATAGAGCACGCAGACATTGCTGTTACGGACTGCCCGAAGGAGCGCGCGCAGACGGGCTGCATCCGGTTCGGCTTCGCGTAATGGCAGGTCTGATGCGCTCATTATAGTCTCGATAACGGTCGATTGGGCCGGATGGCGTGCGCTGACTGAAGGTCGGGACGGTGGACCCTATTTTTCTCCAGAAAGCAAACCGCCGCGCAATCTCGCGCGACGGTATGTTGTTGTTCATATCGGTAGGGCCGGTTTACGGCCAAAAACAGACCAGTTCTGAACTGGGTTTTTCTCCGCTCTATCAGGCCTTGCGGATCGCCGAGGCTATCAGCGAAATGACCAGCAAGGCTAGGAACACGAAGAACAGAATTTGGGCGATACCCGCCGATGCTCCGGCAATGCCGCCAAAGCCCAGCGCACCGGCGACAAGAGCCACGACGAGAAATACGAGCGCGTAGTAAAGCATATCCGATCTCCTCTTTTGTATATGAGGAATAAACTACTTTGCTATGCATTCGGTTCCTGCCAGCGCTTAAAAATGAGTTATTCAGGGTTGAGAGCGGGGCTTTCTCAGGTTGCAAAGCGGGAATGCACGCCGCTCCGGGAAGAGGGTTTCCCTTTCCCGGAGGCGATTACAACCGCCAAACTTGGCTGTAGCGGGCCGAACTCAGGCCGCGACTTGAGAAGCCTCTTCGAAAAACAGCGCCTGACTGATCAGGGCTTTCACCATGTCGGGATTGAACGGCTTGGTCACGAGGAAGGTCGGCTCGGGGCGTTCGCCGGTCAGCAGGCGTTCTGGAAAGGCCGTGATGAAGATGACAGGGATTGTGTCGTCTTTCAGGATTTCATTCACGGCGTCGATGCCCGAGCTGCCATCGGCAAGCTGGATATCAGCCAGAACCATCCGCGGCTTCTCTTTTTCATAGAGTGCGAGGGCCTCATCCTTGGTGCGGGCGATGCCGACGACCTCATGTCCGAGGCTTTCGACCATCTGCTCGATATCCATGGCGATCAGCGGTTCGTCTTCAATGATCATCAGGCGGGTTGCGACCTGACGCGAGATTTCCGTCGATGCGGCGGAAAGGAGACGCCCCAGTTCGCCATCGTCGACATTGAGAACCTCGGCGGCTTCCTTGTCGCTGAAGCCTTCGACGGCCACCAGCAAGAAGGCCTGACGGGGCAGCGGCGCAATATGCGCCAGATTGCGGTTTGCCCGCTGTTCCCAGCCGATCTCCGAAGATTGTTCCGGCACCCGGATCGATGCGGTCTTGTAGAGGTCGCAGAACAGGCGATAGACGCCGATGCGGTCCGACGATGTATCCGGGAAAATGCTCAGATCGGCGATCAGAGCTTCTAGCACGGCCGCCACGTAAGCATCGCCGGATGTCTGAGAACCGGTGAGGGCACGCGAAAAACGGCGAAGATAGGGAAGATGCGGCGCGATACGCGTCGATAACGTCATGGTAATGGAACTCCTCATCTGCCGCTTTGTTTTACATTCGCATGAATCCGGTTTGAACAATCGGCTCGAACCAGCTTTTGGCCAAGCGCGATCATCCGCAATCGGGCGCGGCATTACGGATGGAAACGATGCGACTTGAAAAAAGTTCCGAACTGACGGCATAATTTCTGGAACTTTTTTGGGGCTGGTGCATTCCCCGTCCAACAGAAGCTTTGTAACAAACAGGACAGGGCTCATCGCCTAGAACGATACAATATGACAGATAAAGATAACCTTCATACGAATGGCGTCGCGGCGTCGCGGCGCGTCCCGAAGGACATATTAGGACCCAATTGTGAAGTCGGATTGAAACTCAAGGCGTTGTACGCCTCGATTCAAGATGAGACGATCCCGGACCGTTTTCTCGATCTTCTCGAAAAACTCGATCAGGCTGAACAGGAGAGTATGCGTGGACAGAGCACCCGTTCCGTCGGTTGATGGAAATGCCCCTCAGGAGGGCCCGCAAGGCGCGCAGTTCAAGCGAGAGCTGCTGGCGTCGCTGCCAAGCTTACGCGCATTTGCCGTGTCACTTATCGGCCAGCATGACAAGGCAGACGATTTGGTACAGGACACCATCATGAAGGCCTGGGCCAAGCAGGAAACCTTCGAGATGGGCACCAATATGAAGGCCTGGCTTTTCACCATCCTGCGCAATGAATTCTACACTCAGATGCGCAAGCGTGGGCGTGAGGTGCAGGATACGGATGGCCTGTTCAGCGAACAGCTCGCCGTGCATCCTTCGCAATATGGCATGCTGGATCTGCAGGATTTTCGCTCGGCGCTTGAGCAACTGCCTGACGATCAGCGCGAAGCGATCATTTTGATCGGCGCTTCCGGCTTTGCTTATGAAGAAGCGGCGGAGATTTGCGGCTGTGCGGTCGGCACGATCAAAAGCCGTGTCAGCCGTGCGCGGACCCGGCTTCAGGAAATCCTGAAGATCGAAGGCGAGGGCGATTACGGCCCCGATGCCGATTCGTCCCGCGTCACCTTGAGAAGTTTTGCATGAGGCTTCATGCCGCCGGATTCTTTGATCCGGCGGCATTCACCACAAGCTTAAGCAGTTTGTGTGCCATTTTGGCTTAAATGATCCGGTGCCGTCGCCCGGCGGCATTTATTTTCGCTGGTCATGACAGTTTTTTGCCCCAGACACTTGAAGGTTAGCCGCCACTGATATTTGCTATCTGAAGTGGGTGTTCAATTTGTATTGGGGCGCGTTTTGCCATCAGTCTTGTTGCAGAAACTGCTTCAGTCTTCACCGAAACCGATTGCGGTTATCGTCTCGCTCGGACTTGTGCTTCTTTCTGCCGTGATGACGCTGTTTCTGTCCTCGAGCGTTACGCATCAGATTGTCGATATTTCCCGCAATTATGCCTTGCGCCAGCAGGTGGACAAGGTTGCCCGGCTCGCCAACAATATCGAGATGAGCCGTCGCGGCTATCTTCTGACGCTCGACGAGGCGCATCTCGATCTCTATCGCAATTCGATCCTCTCTGTTGAGCAGACATTGACCGATCTGGAGGCCCTGTCGGTCCCCAATCCGTTGCAGGATACGCGGGTAAAGCAGATTCGCGCTCTGATCGAGCGGGAAGAAGCGGATGTGCGCCAAACGGTGGAGCTTGCATCGTCGGGCAATGTCGCAGCAGCGATGCAGCGGGTGCGCAGCGACGAAGGCAAGGCGTTGATGGACCAGCTGTCCACCACCGTGTCGGACTTCATCGATGTGGAAGAAAAGCAGCTTGCCGAACGGAACGAGCGCATCAACCGGATGCGCTACTGGATGACGGCCACCTCCATCGTGGCGCTGGCTTCGGCGGCGATGCTGGGCTTGCTGCTTTTCAGCCGCGTGCAGCGTTATGCGCGCACCATGTTCGAAGGGCAGTCGGCGCTGCGCTCTGAAAACGAGATTCTTGAACAGCGGGTGCGCGAACGCACAGCCGAACTGGAGGAGGAGCGCCGCATTGCGGAGCGTGAGCGTTATCGCGTCGAGCTTCTGCTACAGGACACCAATCACCGTATCGGTAATTCTCTGGCGACCGTCTCCTCCCTGCTGGGTTTGCAGATGCGACAGGCGCGTAGCGAGGATGCACGCGCTGCCCTTTCGGCGGCGCGCGACCGGGTGCAGACGGTTTCGACAGCCCATCGGCGTTTGCGGCTGGGCGAAGACATGGAAACCGCCCGCGTCGACGAGTTTCTGACCACGGTTATCAACGATATCCGCAATGCCATCGGTCAGGACCGCCAGATCGAGATCGTGACGAATTTCGAGCAACTTGACCTGAAAGCCCGGGATGTGACGACCATTGGCATCATTGTCGGCGAACTGGTCACTAACGCCATCAAACATGCTTTCAAGGGGCGACCAGGCGGGCAGATTTCCGTCAGTTTTCAGGCGGATGCCGATGGTGTGCCCGTTCTGGCGGTGGAAGATGATGGCGTCGGTTGGGGCACGGAAGGCGCGAAGCCGGGCGACAAGAACGGACTTGGCACGCTGGTAGTAGAACAGCTTTGCATGCAGTTCGGCGAAAAGCCGGTCTATGGTGAAGCCGTGGATCGCGCTGGCACACGCGTTTCTGTGCGCCTTGCATCGCTGGTCGATAGCACCGACGCGGCTGCGCAGTAAAGCGAAGCGCCTCCCGATGACCCATGAAAAAACACCGGAACAGGTTCCGGTGTTTTTATTTTTATAGGGCTTTTGTCAGGCTTTGGGCGGTCGCTTCTTCTTGTCTGAGAGGAGCGAAACCAGAGCAATGCCTGCAAGCGGCAGGGCGGCTGCCAGTATCGGCCGCTTGAGGATTGATGGGATCGTCGCAAGAGCGGCTGTCGCCATCATTGCCGATTTGTCGGCTGCGATCCGCTCTTTGCGCTTTTTCGCCTCTGCTGCGGCCTGTATCTTCAGCACAGCGAGAACGAGCAGCGCAAGTATCAGCGAAATGGCGGCAAGAATCAGTGCTGCAAGCGGACCGCCATAGGTCTGCGCCAAAGCCAGAAAGGCCGCGACACAGAGAAACGTGACCGTGATGATGCCGAAAATGCCAATCGCCACGCCGTAAATCGCTGCGCGTCGCGTTTGGCTGACGGTGAATCTCACTTCTTCGCCAGCCAGAGCGGACAGGATAGGGACCAGAGCTTTAAGCATGGGACGCCTCAGCGGCGGGAAAGAAGGGCGAGCAGATAGCCGATGCCAAGCGCTGTGGCGAGCGATGTTATCGGACGTTCACGAACGGTTGCCGTCAATTGCGCTTCGAGGTCCTGCGCCTTTCCGCACAATTCATCAACAACATCGCCGCCTTGCAGATAGGCGCTCTGATAGGTTTCCTTCGCGCTGCGCTTGGCGTCGCGGACGGTCTGGTTGCCGAGATTGGCGAGCGTCGCGGCGATGGCTGCGATGTCTTCCTTCAACTGCTCGACCTGCGCCTGCAAGTCTTCCGTTGTCGAATCGGTCAACGCTTCCTCGATCTTTTCTTCGATCTTGTTCGTCTTCGCGGATGCACGCGCCATATCTGGCCTCCTGTCATAACGGATTATCGTTGTAACAACGCTTTTCGTCACCAATGGTTGCACGCATTAGCCAATTGCAGCAACGCTGCGCGTCACTTCTCGTGCGTCATGGTAAACGAGCAGAGCCGTCGCAGGTGCTGGTCAGAACAAGGCGTGGTCAGACCATGTCAGACGAGGAACAGATAGGCTGCGCCTGCAATCATCAGGAAGGCAAGGCCGACATGGGCCGGTTTCAGCGCGCGCTGCGGAGCTGGCAGCGGATCATCATTGCCCGCCATGGCGGTTCTTGCCGCATGTTCGAGTGCCTGAATGTCTTTGTGCATCATGTGCATGCTCCTCCTGCCGGACCGCACGCCCCAATATTGTTGATCAGGGAGACGAACACATCCGACATGGTTATCAGGTCTGATTTGTCCGCATTATGCAACAGCTATTTATAAGGGGTTTGACAGGCCCCACCTCCCACAAAAGCTGGCAGAAAAAGGCAGTTAAAACAAAACATGACTTGCATCATCATATTATTGGGGGTTAAAAAGGGTTCAACAAGCAGCGCTGCGGCGTGCGTGATGGGTCGTCCTTGGCGCCCGAGTTGAACAATCAAAAGGCGATCAAGATGACTGGTTTCTGTCGGAAAGGCTTCATGGCTGCGGCGATGGGCATTGTCTTGCTGGGCGTTGGTCCGGCATTGGCTCAAGAGGCGACACAGCCCAATCCTTCAACTGCCCCCGCAGCCGCTCAACCAGCCACCCCGCCTGCATCGGCAGCGCCTGCCGCACCCGCGCCGTCGGTCCCAGCAGCACAGCCTGCTCCGGCAGCGCCCGCCGCGAATGCGCCTTCGGCCCCGCAAGCCGAGCCACAGCCCGTAATCGCTGGGCAGCCTGCCGCTGAAGAGCGCGATGCCAGCCTCCCGCATGATCTGTCGCCCTGGGGCATGTTCATGGCTGCCGACTGGATCGTGAAGGCGGTGATGATCGGTCTCGGTCTTGCCTCGCTCGCAACATGGACCATCTGGGTCGCCAAGTCGCTCGAATTGGCTGGCGCTCGCCGCCGGGCTAACAAGGCGCTGAAGACCATCGGTCATTCCGCCACGCTTTCCGAAGCTGTCCGCGCGCTTGACGGCGTCAAGGGTCCGGGCGCCATCATGGTGCGCGCCGCGGAAGACGAGGTTCGTCTCTCCAGCCCCGCACTGGCGCGGGCTGGCGGCGAGGGCCTGAAGGAACGCGTTTCGTCGCGCCTGTCCCGCATTGAAGCCAAGGCTGGCCGTCGCCTGTCCAAGGGCACCGGCATTCTCGCCACCATCGGCTCGATTGGACCATTTGTCGGTCTGTTCGGCACCGTCTGGGGCATCATGAATTCCTTCATCAACATCAGCGAAGCGCAGACGACCAATCTGGCCGTGGTAGCTCCGGGTATCGCCGAAGCGCTGCTCGCCACGGCCATCGGGCTTGTCGCCGCTATTCCGGCGGTTGTGATCTATAACGTCTTTGCCCGTGCGATCACCGGCTACCGTTCGCTTCTGGCCGATGCATCGGCAGGCGTTGAACGTCTGGTCAGCCGCGATCTGGATTTCAGGGCAGCTGGCGTGCGTGAAGGCACGCTGCACGCAGCGGAGTAGGCATCATGGCGAGTAAAGTTCGCGAAGGCGGTGGTGACGATCTCGAACTCAATCACGAGATCAACGTAACGCCCTTCATCGACGTGATGCTGGTTCTGCTCATTATCTTCATGGTGGCAGCACCGCTTGCGACCGTGGACGTGAAGGTTGATCTGCCTGCATCGACCGCTGCCGCCGCGCCGCGTCCCGACAAGCCGCTTTATGTGACGCTGAAGGAAGATCTGAGCGTCAGCGTTGGCAATGATGTCGTGGCGCGCGATCGTCTGGGCGCTGCGCTGGATGGTCTTTCGGAGAAAAACAAGGAAACGCGCGTTTTCCTGCGCGCCGACAAAACCGTTCCTTATGAAGAGCTGATGCGCATCATGAATTCGCTGCGTGAAGCGGGCTATCTCAAGATCGCACTGGTCGGCCTCGAAACTGTCGGCGCGGCTGCTCCTGCTGCTCCTGCGTCCCCCGCACCGGCGTCTGCTGCGCCCGGAGCGGCACAATGAACGCACTTCCGCCCGATCATCCTCCCGTGAAGGTGGCTTCTGCCGACGCCCATCACCATTCCTTCTGGCATGATGCGGGACGCTGGATCGGCGCGGGCATTCTTGTGCTGACTGTGCATGCGGCTGGTGCTTATGCAATCCACCAGATGCAGGAAGAAGACCAGCCGGATGGCGGACAGGTCGCGGCCATGGTGGTTGAGCTTGCGCCGGAGCCGATGGCTCCGATGGAAGAGCAGGTTGCTGATGAGGCGCAGCCGGAAACGGCGGAAGCGCCGCAGGATGTTGAGCCTGAGCCGGTCGTTCAGCCGGAACCACAACCTGAAGAGCCAACGCCGCCAGAGCCCGAGCAGGTAACACCACCGGAATCCGAGCCGCAACCTGAGCCGGAAGTTCAGGAGAAGCCGGAAGAGATTATTCCAGATGTGGTCGAGGCTGAAAAGCCGGAAGTGGCCGTACCCATGCCGGTTGAAAAGCCGGAACCAAAGCCCGAGCCGAAGCCAGAACCCAAGAAGGTTGAAAAGCCGAAGCCTGAAAAGCCCAAGCCGCGAAAGGTTGAGAAGCCGAAGCCCAAGAAGGCGGAAAAGGCACCTGAGACCCGTCAGGCCAGTGCGCCGCGCATGGATGCCGATAACGGCCCGAAGGCGGCTGCAAACCGCCGTGGTCAGAATAACGCGTCTGCCGGTGTCAATTCGGACAAATGGAAAGCGAAGCTTTTTTCTCACCTGAATCGCAATACCCGGTACTTGCAGCGCAAAATGCGCAACGCCCGGGGTCTTGTGACGGTGACATTCGTTGTCGATCCTACCGGTACTGTCTTGTCGGCCCGTGTGGCCGGGTCGTCGGGTGACCCTGCGGTTGATCAGCTTGCACTTGAAGCGGTGCGTCGTGCGTCACCCGTACCCGCTCCGCCGCCAGCGCTCGCCGAGCCGCGCAAATCGATCAGCGTGCCGTTGATGTTCAAGTAAGTTCTCGAGCGTGTATTCGAAAAAAAGCCGGTCTGGAGGAACCAGACCGGCTTTTTGCTGTGTCCTATTCGGACGACAGCGCGACGGCTGGAAGTAGGCGCGACGCCTTGCGGGCAGGCAGAAAGCCGAAGACTAGCCCTGTTGCGAAGGCGCAGGCGAAAGCCAGCAGAACCGGTCCGATGCTGTAACCGACCGAAAGCCCGGCCCAACCGGCAATGGCGGCAGACCCAAGGCCAATGAGCACGCCGAAAGCGCCGCCAATAGCCGAGACAGTGAGCGCTTCCGTGATGAATTGCAGGAGGATATCCCGCCGCCTTGCGCCGGTCGCCATGCGCACGCCGATTTCGCGTGTGCGCTCCGTGACGCTGACCAACATGATATTCATGACTCCGATACCGCCGACCAGAAGCGAGATGGCGGCAACTGAACCGAGAAACAGCGTCATGGTGCTGCCCATGGCCGCCGCATCGTCGCGAATCGACGACATATTGGTGATCATCGTGTCGCGCTGCTTGTGGCGCTCGTCGAGCAGGTCCTGAATCTGTTCCTGCGTCGTGTTTATGAGGTCCGCATCCTTCACCTGCACGGTGATGGTGCGCACATATTTCTGGCCGAATAGGCGCAGATTGCCGGTCGAAAGCGGAACGATGACCACATCATCCTGATCCGTACCGCCGAAGCCAGCCCCTTTCGGCGCAAGCGTTCCGATGACCTGAAACGGGATTTTCTGGATCAGAATATATTGGCCGATCGGATTGCTGCCATCCGGAAACAGCGTCTTGACCACGGTGGCTCCGAGCACGGCAACCGGCGCATAGGAGGTTATATCGTTCTGCGTGATGAAATCGCCCGTCGCGAGCTTCCAGGATTTGGCCTCCGAGAAAGCCGGAACCGTTCCGTTGGCCTGTGACTGGTAATCGACATTGCCGCGCCTGAGCGTGACTGTGCCTGTGACTTCCGGCACGGCGGATTTGATGTTCGGCAGTTCGAGGATCGCGTCCGCATCGGCTGGCACAAGCGTTGCGATACTGCCCGAGCCGCGAAAGCCCGCCATGGACGGGCGCACCAGCACCAGGTCGGTGCCCATGGCGTTGATGCGGTCGAGAATCGAATTTTGCGCGCCGGTGCCGATGGCGAGCATCGTCACCACCGAACTGACGCCGATGATGATGCCAAGAAGCGTCAGTACCGTGCGGAAGATATTGGCCCGCAAGGCGCGCATGGCCATTTTCACGGCTTCCGAAATATCGGCGATACGCGCGGCATGCCCGTCGCCCGCCTGCTGCAGTCGCTGCGGCGCCTGCCAGTCTGGAATGCCCCGCTTGGTCGTGTCGGAAAGGATTTCGCCATCCTTGATTTCGATCAGCCGGTCTGCGCGTTCCGCTACTTCGCGGGCGTGGGTGATGACAATGATCGTGTGGCCCTGCTGGTGCATGGAGCGCAGCAGTTCCATCACATCCTCGCCGCTCTGGCTGTCGAGCGCGCCTGTTGGCTCGTCCGCGAGAATGATGCGTCCGCCATTCATCAAAGCGCGCGCGATGGAAACGCGCTGCTGCTGACCGCCCGACAGCTGGTTGGGGCGGTGGTCGGTACGGTCTCCGAGCTTCAGCGAGTTCAACAGTTCGGCTGCCCGCTCGTGACGCTCGGCAGCGGGCATGCCTGCATAGATCGCCGGAACCTCGACATTTTCCTGCGCGGTCGATGTCGAGATCAGATTGTAGTTCTGAAAGACGAAGCCGAATGTGCGGCGGCGCAGGGCGGCCAGCGCATCGGCATCGAGGGTGGAAACATCCTCACCATCGAGCCGATATTGCCCGCCAGTCGGGCTGTCGAGGCAGCCCAGAATATTCATGAGGGTGGATTTGCCTGAACCCGAAGCGCCCATGATGGCGACGAACTCGCCCGCATGGATGTCGAGGCTGATGCCATGCAGAACCTCAACGGCGAGGTCGCCATTGTGATACGTCTTGCTGATCTCTTCAAGCCGGATGAGGGGCGCGTCTTGCATGGGGGACGTCCTCAGAAGAAGGACATGCCGCCGGGGCGACGACCGCCACGTGCATTGGCATTTCCAGCGGACGAAGTTCTCGAAGCGCTGGTGACGACGACCTTGTCGCCTTCCTCCAGTCCGCTTTTGATTTCGGCCTGCACGCGGTTGCGCACGCCGACTTCGACCGTGCGCTCGGCGATAGCGCCATTTGTGTCAACGACCCTGACGATGATCTGCGGTCTTCCGCGATGCTGGCCCTCACGCGGGCTGCCGCCATTGCGGGTGCCGTTGCGCTGCCCTTGCGGGCGTTCGGCTTGCTGACCTCCCGCCTCACCGGAAGGGTCGCGGCGTTTGAAGCTCAGCGCAGAGGTTGGAACGAGCAGCACATCCTTGGCCGAATCGATCACGAAATAGACCTGCGCGCTCATATTGATCATGAGTTCGCCGGTCGGGTTCGGCACATCGAACAGCGCATAATAAAGCACGACGTTATTTTCGGTGGCAGGTGTCGGCTTGATCTGGCGCAGCGTGCCCGTGAAACGTTTTTCCGGTTGGCCGAGCAGGGTGAAATAAACCTCCATGCCGGGCTTTAATTTGGCGATATCCGCTTCGGAAACCTGCGCTTCGACCGTCATGACCTTGAGGTCGGCGACCGTCACGACGGTCGGCGCGGTTTGCGATGCGTTCAGCGTCTCGCCTTCCTTGGCGGATTGATCGACGACGGTGCCAGCCATGGGGCTGTTGATCTTGGTATAGCCGAGATCGACCGTGTCGCTCGCCAATTGCGACTGCTGCTGGCGGATTTGCGCGCCAAGCGCCTTCACATCTGCATCGGCCATGGCGAGATCGGCTTCGGCCTGATCGACCGTCGATTGAGAAACGCCGCGCGTGGCAAGCAGGGACTTCTGCCGCGTTGCGTTGAGCTTCTTGAGCGTCAGTTGCGCTTCCTTGCTGAGAAGCTGGGCTTTCAGATTGTCGAGCTGCGCGCTAGCGATCTCAACCCTCTTCTCGAAGGGAGAGGGATCGATCTCGGCGATAAACTGGCCTTCCGTGACCTGGTCGCCAACTTCCACCTGCACGCTTTTGAGCTGTCCCGAGACCTGCGCACCGACATTGATGCTGCGCAGGGCGCTGAGTGTACCCACCGCGGTGATCGCGTTTTCAATATCGCCACGCACAACCGTTTCAGCGAGATAGCTGCTCTTTTCGTTTCCGGCTGCGCGCGCATCGAAGAAATACCAGCCAGCGCCGACAGCAATGACCGCAGCGGGCAGCCACAGCCACCAGCGACGGCGTTTGCCGAAGGCGCGCTTTTGCGACAATGTCGCCTTCTGGCCCGAACCGGATGAAGCGGAAGATGTGCCCAACGTTAAATCCCCTGAATTCTTGAATCCCCGCTCTCGCGGGAAAACCATGCCTTGTCCGTGAAAAGCACCCGTTCTGGCCGCAAGCCTGCACGCCCGATGATCGGAGCGCGCCCGTGCCCCTCCCAATAAAGTGGTGCTTCAGGTTATCTAAACTTTCGCACTCAAGATTTCATCTTAATTATTTGTCATGCAACCAGCCATTGTCGACGCTTCGGGGACTGGTTGGCGGGGGGTCGCTTTCGCCGTAGACTTGCGCGGGTAAACAAGGGAAGCTGCGTAACTGCCGTTATTTTGTGCAACTTGTAGTTATAATTTACTGCGAGTTGAATAAGGTTTTGCTGTTTCTATCTATTTAGCTTTTATTAAATTATTTTATGTTGATATGGCATCGACGGCGTTAATATGAAAAGTAATAAAAATAAAAATCGAACGCATTTCTTCTGTCAAACAGTTGAATGCGCGTGCATGAAGCATGTTCATTCGTGATGTATATACATAAAAGTTTATCTGCTCTTGGACGGGAGGGCATATGGACTGCGGGAACACAGTTAAAACGATTAATTCCCCATCGTTGAAGAGAAAAGCATGGTTTCAGGAGAGTTTAAAATCTGCTGTTCTTTTTCCACGTAATAAAGTGGGAACTGCGGCAGTAGAGTTTGCGATACTGGCGCCGGTTTTTCTGCTGCTGCTGATGGGCGTGATCGCCTTTGGCATTTATCTTGGGGCGGCCAATGCCGTGCAGCAGCTGGCTGCGGATGCGACGCGCACGGCCCTTGCGGGCATCGATGCGGCGGAGCGGCAGACGCTTGCCACGACCTATATCCAGAAAAACGCGGCCAAATACACGCTGATCAACCCGGCGCAGATCGAGACCGCAATCGACAATGCCGCGTCGGATCCAAGCCAGTTCACAGTCACGATCAGCTATAACGCGGCCAATCTGCCGATCTGGAATCTGTTCACGGGATTGCCTTTGCCGGGCAAGACGATCACGCGCGCTTCGACAATCCGGCTCGGAGGGACATGACATGCGGGCGGGGGGCTTACGGTTTCTCAAGGCGCGCGAAGGCAATCTGGCCACGATGGCGGCCCTTATCGCGCCGCTCTTTCTGGCAATCGCCGCACTCACCATCGATTCAAGCTCGCTCTATCTGGAGCGACGGCAATTGCAGAACATGGCCGATCTGGCGGCTATCAGTGGCGCAAGCGCAATAGGCACTGCCAGCGATGCGGTGAAAAAGCAATTGCAGGCCAACGGGTTTGACCCGGTCATGATGACGGGCGCTTACGATCCGTCCGTTGTAAAAGGCAAAACCGATAATCTCACGCGTGTCTGGGTGGAAACCGGCAAATACACCGCCGATAAATCGGTGCCTGTCGGGTCACGCTTCGTGGCTGGCGGTGCAAGTCCCGATGCCGTTCGGGTGATGCTGGCAAAGCCCGGCAATCTCTATTTCGGTCAGGCGCTGATGGATCGCCCTGCGGTCAGCGCGAGCGGCATGGCCGCCTCCCATGCCGAAGCAGCCTTTTCCATCGGCTCGCGACTGGCCAGTTTGAACACGAGTGAAAGCGCTTTGAACGGACTATTGGGCGGCATGCTCAATACAACGCTCAGTCTCAAGCTGGTGGATTATAACGCCCTTGCCGCTACCGATATCAATCTGCTCGGCTTTCTCGATAAACTTGCACCGCAGGTTGGCCTGACCGCTGGGACCTATGATCAATTATTGAACACCGATGTGTCGGTGGGCGTTCTAGCAAAGGTCATGGCCGATGTCGTGACCAACAACGCAACAGCCAAGGCTGCCCTTAACGTTTTGGGTAAGAATGCTGCCGCGCTTTCAACCAAATTGCCGGTGGGCAAGCTGTTGGGGCTCGGTTCTCTTGCGAACGCCAGCCTTGGTTCAGGTGGCAATTACAACATCACGGCCAATGCATTGCAGACGATTTCCGCAGCAGCGATGCTTGGTGGGAAGCATCAGGTGGAGCTTTCTGCGCCCGTTGATCTGCTTGGACTGGTAAAGGTTTCACTTGAGGTCGCTATTGGAGAACCGGCGAAGCAAACGCCGTTCTTTCGGGTGGGGGCTCTAGGATCGCTTGTGCGTACGGCCCAGATAAGGGTGAAGCTCGTCTTGGCAATTGGCGACAGCGGCATGGGATTGAATACGTTGGCGAACATTAAGCTTCCGCTTTACATTGATATAGCTTCCGCGGAAGGCGAATTGAAAAGCATCAGTTGCCCGGCTGGTCCACAAAATGCAACGGTTGGGGTCGGGGTCAAGACTGGAATAGCGGGAATATATCTTGGTAATCTGGATATTGGTTTCAACGATTTCAGTAAGAAGCCCTTAGTAAGTAAAACGGCGATAGCCGATATTTTAGGTCTTAACTTGTTTGGTTTAAGAGTAAATCTAGCAACAGTTTTTGCGCGGGCTGAAATCCCGCTGGGAGATGACCAGCAGCGGATTGTGACATTCAGCGCCAGTGATATAGCAAGCAAAAAAGTAAAGACGGTCTCTTCATCAAAGCTGCTGTCCTCACTCACAACGGCTCTCATTAAAAATACACATGCAGAACTCAATGTTCTGCTGCTTAATGTCGACGCAACCGCAGTTGTAAGTTTACTTGGTACGTTGCTATCGCCAGTATCGGTACTCCTTGACAATCTCCTCTTTGGTCTTCTCGACCTCCTCGGTGTCAAGCTGGGTGAAGCCGACGTGCAAGTGACCGGCGTGATCTGCCAACAGGCGGCGCTGACACAGTAAAGTCCAAACGAAAAAACCGGGCATTTCGCCCGGTTTCTCATTCGCTCTATTTCGCTTGGTTATGCCGTGCCGGTCGAGCCGAAGCCGCCAGCGCCGCGCGCGGTTTCGGTGACCTCGGCGCGTTCCTCGATCTTCGGCTGCACCACGGGTGCAAAGACTGCCTGTGCGATGCGCATGCCGCGTTCAATGCGGAAATCATCGTCACCCAGATTGACCAGCAGCACCTTCACCTCGCCGCGATAATCGGAATCGATGGTTCCCGGTGTGTTGAGGCAGGTGATGCCGTTTTTGAAGGCGAGGCCGGAGCGCGGACGAATCTGCACTTCAAACCCTTCCGGGATTTCGAAGATCAGACCCGTCGGCACCAGCGTCCGGCGTCCGGGCAACAGCACGATCTGGCGGTCTTCGGCAACGGCTGCGCGCAGGTCCATACCTGCAGAACCGGAGGTCTCATAGGCGGGAAGTTCAAGGCCTTTCGCATGTTCGAGGCGAATGATGCCGAGCGTTGGTGCTTGAGCGGATGCTGCGGTCATGAGGGAGCCTTTCCTGCGGGAATTCAAATTGGCGACGCTCATACGTGAAAACAGATCAAAGGTGTACCGCCTATTTGGCGTTTTGCAATGATAGTACGGCACAGGATCATGCTTTTTTTCGTGTATAGCCGATCTGACGCTGCCGTCAGCGCAGGTCGAGCGGGACGACGGTGGTTTCCTTGATTTCCTCCATCACAAAGGAAGCCGAAACATCCGACAGCGGAACGCTGGCGATCAGCTGCTGATAGAGCCGGTCATACGCCTTCACATCGGTGACCCGCGCTTTCAGCACGTAATCGAGATCGCCGGTCATGCGGTAGACACCGACGATTTCCGGGAAACGCGCCGTGGCGTTGCGGAATTTGGCCAGCCATTCCGGATCATGGCTGGATGTGCGCACCAGAATGAACACGGACAGGCCGCAACCCGCCAGCTCGGCGTCCACCAGCGCGACGCGCGCCTTGATGATGCCTTCCTCTTCCATGCGCTTGACCCGCCGCCAGCACGCATTGCGCGACAGGTTCACGCGCTCCGACAGAGAATCAACGGACAAAGTGCCGTCAATTTGCAGTTCTCCCAATATTTTGCGATCAATTTCGTCCATAGATGCTATCATGGTGGGATGATTGTCCCAATTTTTTACAGATTTCAAGGATATTTTGAGATTTCATCTTCCTCTTTCTTGCTAAAATGATTTTCCAGAAAGGCGCTTCAGCGCAGGGCATTAGAGAATGAATTTCTCAATCAAACGGGAGCATTTGCAATGACGACGCGTATTACCCGCATTTTCACCGAGCATCCCGCATCGGTTGATGAGACCTATTTCGAGCATATGGCATTTGCATCGCGGTTTTCATTCAAACTGTTCGGGGCAGCCTTTGCTGCTTTGATCCATGCATTTTTGCCATTTTTGTTCGAAAAGACTGCAAGCACCATCGTCCGTCAGCTTTATGAGCGGACGCATAACAGAGGTCGCTAAGTTACGCGGTTTCCGCTTTCGGGCGACACGTTTATATCGGATCGCACATGTGCCGTTGGGCCGCCTATCTCGGACCTGAGACCTATCTGGAAGACATTATTTCGTCTCCCTGCCATTCGCTCGTGGCGCAAAGCCACGATGCGCATGAAGCCAAAACACGCACCAATGGCGATGGTTTCGGCGTCGCCTGGTATGGGCATCGCACCGAACCGGGCCTTTATCGGGATATTCTGCCAGCCTGGTCCGATCAGAATCTTGGTAGTCTGGCGCGACAAATCAGGTCGCGCCTTTTTCTTGCGCATGTGCGCGCCTCGACGGGCGGGCTGACCAGCCGTTCCAACTGCCACCCCTTTGTTTCCGGGCGCTGGAGCTTCATGCATAACGGGCAGATCGGCAGTTTCGACCGGCTGCGCCGCAGGCTAGAAGCGCATTTGAGCGATCATGTCTACGCGCAGAAGCACGGCGCAACCGATTCCGAGCTGATCTTTCTGCTGATGCTGGAATTCGGCCTCGACAGCGATCCGGTTCAGGCCATGAAGCGCGTGGTGGCGACGATCGTGGATGAAGCCGGAAAGGCCAATGTGCCGCCGTTTCTGCGGCTGACCGCCGCCTTTTCGGACGGCAATCAGCTCTATGCCATCCGCTATGCCACCGACGCCTTTGCGCCGACGCTTTATACGGCAACGCTTGGCGCATCGTCCGGCATCTGTGTGGTGTCGGAGCCGCTGGATGGCGAAGCCGCCAACTGGATGGCCGTGCCGGCAAACAGTTTTGTCACTGTCTCCCGGCAGGGGCGCATCGCCATCGACGGTTTTGAGGGGACGATGGCGTCTCCTCAGGGTGTGGCAACAGTTTAGGCGTTGCCGATCAGAATACCCGCCGCCAGAACCAATGCGCCGCCCAGCACCACTTGCAGGACCGAGCGGAAGAAAGGCGTTTCCATGAAGCGGTTCTGGATAAAGGCAATCGCCCAGAGTTCAAAGAACACGATGACTACCGCGAGAGATGTAGCCGTCCAGAAATCCGTAATCAGATAGGGCAAAGCGTGGCCGAGGCCGCCCAGCGCCGTCATGATACCGCAGGACAGGCCGCGTTTGATCGGCGAACCACGGCCAGACAGTTTGCCGTCATCATGAATGGCTTCCGTGAAACCCATTGAGATACCCGCGCCGACCGAGGCAGACAGGCCGACCAGAAAAGTCTGCCAGGTGTCCTGCGTAGCAAAGGCGGCAGCAAAGATCGGCGCAAGGGTGGAGACCGAGCCGTCCATCAGACCCGCAAGGCCGGGCTGCACATAGGTGAGGATGAACTGCTTGCGCTCCAGCGCACGCTCCTCGTCCTGTACGGTTTTGGGCGTCAGCTCATGTTCCAGCGATTCGGCTTTAACCTCGTGCTGCTTTTCCTGAAGCGCCAGATCGCCCAAAAGCTTGCGCGTGGCCGCATCTGTGACGCGCTTTGCGGCCTCGACATAGAAGCGATAGGCCTGATCTTCCATCTCGGAGGCCGCGTCGCGCACCTTGTCGATGCCCAGCGGACGCACCAGCCAGTCGGGCTTGCGGTCGTAATAGCCGCTGACATGCTCGCGGCGGATCAGCGGAATATGGTCGCCGAAACGCGCGCGGTGCCGCTCGATCAGCGCATCGCGGTGCCCATGTTCCTCCGCCGCCATCTGCTCGAAAATCTTCGCCGATTGCGGGAATTCTTCGCGCAAGCCATCGGCATAGGCGAGATAGATGCGCGCATCGTCCTCTTCAGACGAGATGGCAAGCGCAAGGATTTCCTGTTCGGAAAGCGAATCGAACGGGCGACGACCGTTGCGGAAAAAGCGACTCAGCATGATCAAATCCATCAGTTTAGAATTATTCTAAAGTTATAATGAGTCAGCTGAAAGTCAAGTCTTGCGGTGCGGGCCTGTTTGGCGCATTACATTTCGGCCCCGGTAAAACGGGGTTTTGTAAAGCAATGACCTGACGGAAGAGCCAGAAAAGAACAGGATCGATGGCATCGATGAACACGCAAGCGCAAGGCATTAGCCCCCGTCCGCTCAATGGACAGGATTTCCGCACCCTTGGTCTTTCGGCCCT
Organism: Ochrobactrum teleogrylli; assembly: GCF_006376685.1. Lineage (GTDB taxonomy): Bacteria > Pseudomonadota > Alphaproteobacteria > Rhizobiales > Rhizobiaceae > Brucella > Brucella teleogrylli. The sequence goes on from NZ_VEWL01000010.1 coordinate 168,883, forward strand.
TGGCGGCGCGCTGGAGTTCTATGATTTCATCATCTTCGTGTTCTTTGCCAGCGTCATCGGGCATCTGTTTTTTCCGCCGGATATGCCGGACTGGCTGGTCATGATCCAGACTTTCGGGATTTTCGCAGCCGGTTATCTGGTGCGCCCTGTCGGCGGCATCGTGCTGGCGCATTTCGGCGACAAGTTTGGGCGCAAGCGGGTTTTCGCTTTCTCGGTGTTCCTGATGTCGATCTCGACATTGGCCATGGCCTGCCTGCCCACTTATGCGACGCTGGGTGTCGGAGCGCCGATCCTGCTCATCGTGTTTCGCATGTTGCAGGGCGCGGCCATTGGCGGCGAGGTTCCCGGCGCGTGGACCTTTGTGGCGGAACATGTGCCTGCCAATCGGGTCGGCATGGCCTGCGGCTTTCTCTGTTCCGGCCTGACGCTCGGCATCATGATTGGTTCGCTGATCGCTACAGCCATCAACTGGATTTTCACCCCGGAAGAACTCTCCGCCTATGCATGGCGCATTCCGTTCTTCATCGGCGGTATTTTTGGTCTGCTCGCGGTTTATCTGCGGCGCTGGCTGGCAGAAACCCCGATCTTCACCGCGATGAAGAACAGCCATTTGCTGAAAGACAAGCTGCCGCTGAAGACCGTTCTGCGCGAGCATATGCACGGTGTCATCATCTCCGTGCTTCTGACCTGGATCTTGTCAGCCGGTATCGTTGTGACCACGTTGATGACGGCGACTTTCCTGCAAAAGCTCTATGGTTATACGCCTTTGCAGTCGCTTGCCGCGACCAGCTTCGGCACGCTTTTCCTGATGTTCGGAACTGTGACTGCCGGTTCTATCGTTGACCGTATCGGCAGCGGACGTTTCTTCGCGGTGGCCGGTGTTTTCTTCGGCATTGCCACCTTCGTTTTCTACAGCTTTGCCGGTACGTCGCTGCCGGTGCTGTTTGCGCTTTATGCGGTGATGGGACTTTCCGTCGGTATGGTTGGCGCGGTGCCCTATGTCATGGTGCGCGCATTCCCGGCCCCGGTGCGGTTCTCCGGCCTGTCTTTCTCCTATAACATTTCCTATGCGGTGTTCGGTGGCCTGACGCCGGTGATCGTGACGACGATGCTGGCGGTCAACCCGATGGCCCATGCCTGGTATCTGGTGTTTATCGCGGTGCTGACCTCCGGGCTCGGTTTCTACCTCATGGCGCGCAGCGACCGGGTGGAAGGCGCAATCGGCCTTGATGATTTGTCGGTCGTAGACGCTGTTCCACACAGGAGCTAACAAAAAGGGCCGCATCAGCGGCCCTTTTCTTTTCGTGTTTAATGCGCCGCCAGTTTGGCAGTGCTCAAGTTCTTGTCGTGAACGGCGAAGCGGTCGATCATGTCGGCGCTGGCTTCGTTGAAGCCTGTCACCGACACGTTGGTGCCGCCGGTACGATATTTCATCACCACCTTGTCGAGCGCGCCGACTGCGGTAATGTCCCACAGATGTGCATGGCTGACATCGATGGTGACCTTCTTCGCAGGCTTGGAGAAATCAAACGCGGCGATAAAATTCTGCGCCGAAGCGAAGAAAATCTGGCCCTGAACAGTATAGATGCGTTCGCTGCCGTCGCTGTTTTCGGCCTCGGAGACGCGGAACATCTTGGCGACCTTGCCCGCAAAGAACACGCCGGAAAGCAGAACGCCGACCAGAACGCCTTTGGCCAGATCATGCGTTGAGACGACGGTGACCACCGTTGCCAGCATGACGAAGGACGAGGATGGCGGGTTACGACGCAGATCGAGGATAGACCGCCACGAGAATGTGCCGATGGATACCATGATCATCACCGCCACCAGTGCCGCCATCGGAATGATGCGCACGAGATCGTCGAGCACCAGAATCAGGAACAGCAGGAAGGCGCCCGCCACGAAGGTCGAAAGCCTGCCGCGTCCGCCGGACGAAACATTGATCACCGACTGCCCGATCATGGCGCAGCCGCCCATGCCGCCGATCAGCGCCGAGGCGATATTGCTCGTGCCCTGACCGATACATTCCTGGCTTTTGTTGCTGGGCGTGTCGGTCATGTCGTCAACAATCTGGGCAGTCATCAGCGATTCGAGCAGCCCGACCGCCGCGAGCGTGATCGAATAAGGCAGGATGATCTGCAAGGTTTCGAGCGTTACCGGCACTTGCGGCAATGCGAAGACCGGCAATGCGGATGGCAATTCGCCGAGATCGCCCACGGTGCGAAGATCCATCCCGCTCCACCAGGCCAGTGCGGTGAGAACCGCAATGGCGACCAGCGGCGAGGGGATCGCCTTGGTCAGTCGCGGGAACAGATAGATGATGGCGAGGCCACCCGCGATCATCCAATAGGTCTGGACCGGCACATGAATCAGCTCTGGTAGTTGTGCCATGAAAATGAGGATCGCCAGCGCATTAACGAAGCCGGTGATGACCGACCGCGATACAAAGCGCATCAGGCGTCCGAGCTTCAGGAAACCGGCAAGGATTTGTATTATGCCCATCAGGATTGTGGCGGCAAACAGATATTGCAGCCCGTGTTCCTTGACGAGCGAGACCATCACCACGGCGGTTGCAGCCGTGGCGGCGGAAATCATGCCGGGGCGACCGCCGGTAAAGGCGGAGACGCAGGCAATGGCGAAGGAAGCAAAAAGGCCGACTTTGGGATCGACCCCGGCGATGACCGAAAAGCCGATGGCTTCGGGAATAAGGGCAAGTGCTACGACGATGCCGGAGAGAATATCGCCGCGAATATTGGAGAACCACTCGCGGCGGTAGGCAGCAAGACGTGTCATTGAATTTTCCGCAAATAGAAGACGGGCGTTGAGAGCCGTCCGATTCAACATGGCCGATTGTAAAAATGGGAGATGTTGTTGCGTTGTCTGGCGGATAGGCGGCCAGAAGAGCCACCCGGGCTTTCACCGGGTCCTTGCGAATACACGTGTATAAACAAAAAGAACGCAGCAGGGCAATAACCCGCTGCGTTTTCTATTGGGCACTATTGCATAGATCAGAGAATCTTCTGCATGAAGGTCAGATCGAGCCAGCGTCCGAATTTCTGGCCGACTTGTTTCAAGGTGCCACAATCTTCAAAGCCCTGCGATTTATGCAGCGCGATGGACGCGGCATTGCCCGCCTCGATACCAGCCACCAGCACATGCACCTTGCGGCGGCGCGCTTCTTCCACCAATTCGGCCAGCAAGGCGCGACCGATGCCGCCGCCGCGCGCATCGCTTGCCACATAGACCGACAGTTCGGAGGAATGGCGGAAGCCTTCGAAGGGCCGGAAAGGACCATAGCTCGCATAGCCGACAACCTGGCCTTCGCGCTCGGCTGCCAGCACCGGGAAGCCGTCGCGATTGCGGCCTTCCAGCCATTGACGCCGGTTTTCCAGATCGACGAGCGTTTCATTCCAGATGGCAAGCGTGTTTTCGACCGCATCATTATAGATGGCGAGCAGCGCGGGGAGATCTGCTTCCGTCGCATGGCGGATGGAGAGGGTCATTTCAGATGCCTTTGTAAAAGAGCGTGGTGGCGCAGGGGCTGCCATCGGGAAAGAGCGCGTAATTCGGGATCACGCCGACAGGCTGCCAGTTCAGATGCGTATAGATCGCTTCGGCGGGACTGCCGGTGGCGGTGTCGAGACAGATCAGCGTTTTGCCATGCATGCGGGCTTGGGCTTCCGCCGCGGCCATCAGCTTGCGGGCAAGGCCGAGGCCGCGCGCCTTGCGGTGGATCAGCAGCTTTTTCAGATCGGCGCGATGCGGCTGATTGGGCATTTGGGAGAGACCAAGCTGCACCGTGCCGACGATCGCGCCGTCATGCTCAGCGACGATAAGCAGCGTCTCGCCGTTCTCCGTCTCGCGGGCGATGCGGGTCCAGTAAGGCGTAAAATCCTGCGGCTCACAGGGTGCCATGAACCCGACCGATGCGCCACCCATGACGCAGTCGGCAAGAATTTCGGCGAGCGCCGGAATGGCTCGTTTCGCTTCTTCTGCATTGAGAACGTGGATCATCGGACGGTCTTTCAGAGGTTGCTGCGGCGTTCGAGCACAATGGCATAGCGTGCAGGGGTCGAACCTGGATTGTGAAAAGTGATGCCCGCCATGATCGGCATATAAAGGCAGTCGCCGGGCTTGAGGCTATAATGCGTGTCGCCGACGGTCATTTCCATGGCACCGGCAAAGAGCCACATATGCTGGGTGATACCGGCATTGGCGGTCTGCGGCGCAAAGGACACTTTCGCGCCAGCGGGAAATTCGACCTCGATCATGTCGACATTCGATCCGGTGCCGGGCGGGGAGACCGACCGGCGCACATAGCCGGTATCCGGGTCGCGCCAGACCGGCTGGCGATCATGCGGCAGATAGGGCGAGGGCGGGGCTTCCGCATCGCCAAAAAATGCTGATAGCGACGTGCCAAGGGCGGCGCAAATGCGCGCCAGTAGCTGGGCCGTCGGACTTGTCTCGCCGCGCTCGATCCGCGAGATCATGGCGCGGCTGACACCGGAAGCATCGCCCAGTGCATCCAGCGTCATGCCTTGCGCCAGACGCAGGCGGCGCAGGTTCTCACCAATGGCGTTGTCGAGTTGTTCGATTGCGTTTTCCATTATGTTAGAAATAATATCTATTATAATGGAGTCAAGCGATTTCGCATATGAAAAACGGCGGGATTTCTCCCGCCGCATTCAATCTGTTTCTACGATCAAAGCCCGAGGCTCAGGCAGTGACCTCGCTCCCTCATCCTGAGCCGGTGCGAAGCACCGTGTCGAAGGGCGAGGGCAGGCGCTGGGTTCGCTTTCCCTCGTCCTTCGAGACGCCGTTTTCAACGGCTCCTCAGGATGAGGGAAGGGGACGTCGGTGCATTAAACCGATCAGCCTTGCGCCTTCAGTTCCAAGCGGCGGCGATGCAGGACCGGCTCGGTATAGCCGTTCGGCTGTTCGCGGCCTTTGAAGACGAGATCGCAGGCGGCCTGGAAGGCGATGGACTTGTCGAAATTGGCAGCCATCGGGCGATACAGCGCATCGCCTTCATTCTGCTTGTCGACGACAGCGGCCATGCGCTTCATGGTTTCCATGACCTGCGCTTCCGTGACAACGCCATGGTAGAGCCAGTTCGCAATGTGCTGGGCGGAAATGCGCAGTGTCGCACGGTCTTCCATCAGGCCGACATTGTTGATGTCCGGCACCTTCGAGCAGCCGACGCCCTGATCGACCCAGCGCACGACATAGCCGAGAATCCCTTGCGCGTTGTTGTCGATTTCCTTTTGGATATCTTCCGGCGTCCAATTCGGACGGCTGGCGACCGGCACCGACAGAATGTCGTCGAGCTTGGCGCGCGGGCGGTTCTTGAGCTTTGCCTGAACGGCCGCAACGTCCACTTGGTGATAGTGGGTGGCATGCAGCGTGGCAGCGGTCGGTGACGGCACCCATGCGGTGTTCGCGCCAGCCTTCGGATGAGCGATCTTCTGCTCCAGCATTGCCGCCATCAGGTCGGGCATGGCCCACATGCCCTTGCCGATCTGCGCGTGGCCGGAAAGGCCGCATTCGAGACCGATATCGACATTCCACTGCTCATAGGCACCGATCCAGGCGGCCTGCTTCATGTCGCCCTTGCGGATCATCGGGCCAGCTTCCATCGAGGTATGAATCTCGTCGCCGGTGCGGTCGAGGAAGCCGGTATTGATGAACACGACGCGATCCTTGGCGGCGCGAATGGCTTCCTTGAGGTTGATCGTCGTGCGGCGTTCCTCATCCATCACGCCCATTTTGAGCGTGTTGGGCTGCATGCCGAGCAGTTCTTCGGTCCGGGTGAAGATTTCATTGGCGAAAGCCACTTCTTCCGGGCCATGCATCTTCGGCTTGACGATATAGACCGAGCCTTCGCGTGAGTTCATGTGACGGCCATTCGGGCCGATATCGTGCAAGGCGATCAGGCTGGTAAAGGCGGCATCCATGATGCCTTCCGGCACTTCATTGCCGTCAGTGTCGAGAATGGCCGGATTGGTCATCAGGTGCCCGACATTGCGAACCAGCATCAGCGAGCGGCCCTTGAGCGTCAGGTCGGAGCCATCGGCGGCGCGATAGCTGCGGTCGCCATTGAGACGGCGCGTCATCTGCTTGCCGTTCTTTTCGAACGTGTCTTCCAGCTTGCCGTTCATCAGGCCGAGCCAGTTGCGATAGACCGCAACCTTGTCCTCGGCATCGACGGCGGCAATCGAATCTTCGCAATCCTGAATCGTGCTGATGGCCGATTCCAGAACCATATCTGCAATATGCGCCGGATCGGTCTTGCCGATCGGATGGTCGGCATTGACGACGATATCGACATGCATGTTGTTCTTGGCCAGCAGCACATTAGTCGGGTTGGCGGCGTCGCCATTATAGCCCTTGAACTGGCTGGCATCTTTCAGAACCGTCGCGGAACCGTTCGTCAGCTTGATGTCGAGCTTGCCATCCTTGACGGCAAGGCCAGCGACGTCGGCCCATTTGCCGGAGGCGAGCGGCGCGCTTTCATCGAGGAAATTCTTCGCCCAGGCGATGACTTTCTCGCCGCGCTTCGGATTGTAGCCCTTGCCCTTTTCCGCGCCATCGGCATCGGAAATCGCGTCGGTGCCGTAAAGCGCATCATAAAGCGAACCCCAACGCGCATTGGCAGCGTTGAGGGCGTAGCGGGCGTTCATGACCGGGACGACAAGCTGCGGACCGGCAATATGGGTGATTTCCGGATCGACATTGGCGGTCGAAACGGTGAACTCCCCGCCTTCCGGCAGGAGATAGCCGATGTCCTTCAGGAACTGCTGGTATTCCGCCTGGCTATAGCCTTTGTCGCGGTTTTCCTTGTACCAGCTGTCGATCTTCGCCTGCATGTCGTCGCGCTTTTTCAGAAGCGCACGGTTCTTCGGGGCAAGATCGCGAACGATTGCGGCAAAACCTTTCCAGAACTTGTCCGGGTCTACGCCGGTGCCGGGCGCGGCCTCCTTGGCCAGAAACTCCACGAGTTCAGGGGCAACACGCAAACCTTCGATTTCGACGTAATTGCTCATGGCTTGGCCTCCTTCAGAATAAATACAACTACCGCCAGCGCTTTTCAGGCGTCAGCTACCATGCTGCCTTTGAACCGCTTTGGCGCGCTTTCGTCAATCGACGCGGCGGCACATCATCTGTGACGCTGGGGAGAAAATAAATCACAACTTTAAGGTGTGTCTTATTTGGTCCGGCGTCCATCCCTGTTCACGCAGCGATGCAAGAGCGGTATCCTTGCGGCTTTTCGACAGTTTCAGCCCATCGTCGCCCAGCACGAGGTCATGATGGTGATAATGCGGCTCCGGCAGACCGAGAAGCTTTTGCAGGAGGCGGTGCACAGCGGTCGCGTGGAAGAGATCGCGGCCACGCACGACATGGGTGACGCCTTGCAGGGCGTCGTCCACCACCACAGAAAGATGATAGCTGGTCGGCGTGTCCTTGCGTGCGATGATCACATCACCCCATCGGGCGGGATCGGCGGCAATGCGCCCGGTCTCGCCATCCGGTCCGGCGCCGTTTTCTTCCCAGAACAACGTTTCACCCACGGTGGCCAGCGCCTTTTCCATGTCGAGACGCCAGGCATAAGGGACGCCGGATACGATCCGTTCCAGCCGGTGCGCTTCATTGAGGTTGCGTTCGCCCTTTGGATAAAGCGGCGTGCCGTCCGGGTCCGACGGCCAGACCTTGCCCCTGGCGTGGGCTTCGCCAATCCGCTCGCGCACTTCGCCACGACTGAGAAAGGCCGGATAGACAAGGCCCTTGTCGGCAAGCTTTGTCAGCGCATTGCGATATTCGCCAAAATGTTCCGACTGGCGGCGTACAGGCCTTTCCCATGACAGGCCGAGCCAGTGCAGGTCGTCGTAAATGCCCTGTTCCAGCGCAGGCGTGCAGCGCGCCGTGTCGATGTCTTCCATGCGTAATAGAAAACGACCGTCGCCTTCGTTCGCCATGCGTGCATTGAGAAGAGCTGAATAGGCATGGCCGAGGTGCAATTGGCCATTGGGGCTGGGGGCAAAGCGAAAGACGGGTCTGGTCATGATCATGTCAGTTGATTGTCATCTGAGCACATTGGTACTTTGTCGGCGATTGAAATGAAAGGCCACAGCATGCAGCGCATCGATACATTGGAGGATATAGAGGCTGGCCTTGAAGCGCTGGTTTTGGCCGATATGCGTCTGGCCGATATTCGCAGCCGCGCTCATGCGGTTCCGCTGCGTCGCTCACCACCAGGGTTCGAAAGTCTGGCTTCCATCATCGTGGCGCAGCAGGTTTCAACTGCAAGCGCTGCGGCCATCTGGGGGCGGTTGAAACAGGTGATCGATCCGCTGACGCCGCAGGCCTATATTGCTGGCGGCGAAGAGGCGTGGCGCTTTGCCGGGCTGTCTCGGCCCAAGCAGAGGACGCTTCTGGCTGTCTCGCAGGCACTGGTGGATGACGGGATCGATCTGCACGGGCTTTGCGATCTGCCTGCGGAGGAGGCGATAGCTGCGCTCACCGCTATCAAGGGCATCGGGCCGTGGACGGCGGAAGTCTATCTGCTGTTTGCCGCCGGTCACCCGGACGTGTTTCCGGCGGGTGACGTGGCGCTGCAAGCTGCCGTCGGTCATGCCTTTGCCCATGAAACGCGCCCGGATGCTGTGGCGCTGCGCAAGCTTGCGGAAGACTGGGCGCCGTGGCGCGGCGTGGCGGCGCGATTATTCTGGGCCTATTACACGGCAATCAAGGGGCGCGAGGCGGCCCCACTTTTGTAGATGCATCTGTAAATGTTGCGTGTTTCCGGTGGCACAAATGCGTTTCCGCTTCACAATCCTGTCACGTCGGGCTTACATTATCGCCATCAGCTGATGACGGTATTTCGATTCGCAGAAGCTTGATTTTCTGCTGATTGCAGTCCCGTCCTCGCGAGGTTGGAGCGTCGTTGTTGCGCCCACAATGGACGCGCGGCGCTCCGATGAAGAGCGCAATTCCGCTTGGAAAGTCGTCGTTTCGCCCTTTCTCGGAGTTGCTCTGAAGGAGGTGCGTCCTTGACCATTGCAGTCTCACCCCGGACCGTCTCGACGAGTGGCTTGCCCGCTCTGGTCCTCAATGCGGATTATCGTCCGCTCAGCTATTACCCCTTGTCGCTCTGGTCATGGCAGGATGCGATCAAGGCGGTCTTTCTCGAACGCGTGAATATCGTCGCGGAATACGACCAGATCGTTTCCTCGCCGTCTTTCTCCATGCGTGTTCCGAGCGTGATCTGCCTGAAGGATTATGTGAAGCCGCCGCGCTATCCGGCGTTTACGCGCTTCAATCTTTTCCTGCGTGATCGTTTCGAGTGCCAGTATTGCGGCTCGCCGCATGATCTGACCTTCGATCACGTCACCCCGCGTTGCCATGGCGGCGAGACGACGTGGGAAAATGTGGTCGCCGCCTGTTCACCATGCAATCTGCGCAAGGGCGGTCTCATGCCTGCGGCTGCGCATATGTGGCCGCGCCAGAAGCCGGTCATGCCGACCGTGCAGGATCTGCACAATAATGGTCGCCTTTTCCCGCCCAACCATCTGCATGATAGCTGGCTCGATTTTCTCTATTGGGATGTCGAACTGGAGCCTTGACGCATGTTGCGCAAAACTGCGTAGCAATCCTGCGACAACATCATGCGAAAAAAGAAGACCTAAGCCCCTCAGAATCTTCCCTTACTTGCCACTCTTCGCAAAAGCGCCGTAGTAGCCGATGGCTGCAAAGAACAGGCTTGCGACGATATTCCATCCGGCAAAGGACAGACCAAGGAAAAAGCCGGGTGCGCTGTCGCATGCGGGCGGGCGCGTATTGAGATCGCCCAGAAGGTTGCCCGCGTCCAGCGTGACTTTCATCGTCGCCGCGCTGCAATCGGCCGGGCCCGGCCAGTACTTCAGCTCAACACCCGTATGATAGACCGCCAGCGCCAGACCATAGGTCATCAAAAGCGCGCCGATCAGGATGAGGCCGCGCGTCAGGATCGGCGGCCATTTCAAGCCGTAGGAAAGCCAGGCCGCAGCCAGAACCGGAACGCCGATATAATAAGGCGTGCGCTGTTCAAGGCAGAGTTTGCACGGCATGAAACCGGCAATATGCTCGAAACCGAGCGCGGTGCCGACAGTTGCGGCCAGTCCGAAGGTCATGATGCCTGCGGTCCATGCCTGTGTTTTGCCAACCGGGTTATTGAGTGCAAATGCCATATGAAAATTCCTGACGCGGCTCTTTATGTGCAGCTAAACTAAGATAGAGACTTGTTTCCAAGCAATTTATTTTGACCGGCGTGAGGCAGCCGGCTCAGGCGTGAAGATATTTCACAGCAAAAAACAGGGCGATCAGCAAGACCGCCACGGCGCTGGCGATCAGGCCAAGGCGCTTTTCGATAAAATGGCGGATCGGCTCGCCATAACGGCGCAGCAGCCAGGCCAGGAAATAGAAGCGCGCACCGCGCGCAACAATGGCCGATGCGATGAACAGCCAGATATTGACGCCAGCCGCTCCCGACAGGATTGTCACAACCTTGATCGGCGGGAGATGGGCGAGGCCCGATGTGATCAGCATCAGCAAAATGGTGTCGGCGCTGGTCGTGCCGCGCAGTTGCTCGAACGTATCCAGCTTGCCATACATTTCCAGCACCGGCTTGGCGATCTGTTCATAGGCATGATAGCCGAGATACCAGCCTGCGATGCCGCCCAGCACCGATGCAACGGTTGCGATGAAGGCATAGCGCCAGGCGCGTTCCGGACGAGCCAGCGCCATCGGCAGGAACAGAACGTCTGCCGGGACAAGGAAAACCGAACTCTCCACGAAAGCGATGATCGCCAGCCACCATTCGGCTGATTTTCTTGCGGCAAGCGAAATAGTCCAGTCGTATAGGCGGCGCAGCATGGATTGTCCGGATAATGTGCGGCGGATAGCCGTCGTTGCGGTTGCACCGTCTATAAATAAAAAAGACGGCGCGAACAATCCGCACCGTCTCTTCATTGGCTTATATCAATCAGCGCTTATAGGCGCTGCAGATATATTTGGTTTCGAGATATTCCTCGATGCCGTATTTGGAGCCTTCGCGACCAAGTCCGGATTGCTTGACGCCGCCGAACGGCGCGACTTCATTGGAGATCAGGCCGGTATTGTGGCCGACCATGCCGTATTCGAGCCCTTCGCTGACGCGGATCGCACGGCTGAAGTTCTCCGTATAGAAGTAAGCGGCGAGACCGAAGATCGTGTCGTTGGCCATGGCCAGCACTTCCTCTTCCGTGTCGAAGGCAAAGAGCGGCGCGAGCGGGCCGAAAGTTTCCTCCTGCGCAACGGCCATGTCCGAGGTCACGCCGGTGAGAACAGCCGGTTCGAAGAACAGGCCGCCCAGTTCCTTGCCGCCGGTGATGAGCTTTGCACCCTTCGAAACCGCGTCTTCAATATGCGCCTTGACCTTGGTGATCGCCTTTTCCTCGATCATCGGGCCGATGACCACACCCGGTTCGGTGCCGTTGCCGACCTTCAGCGCCTTGACCTTCTCCGCGAGCTTTTCAGCAAATTTGTCGTAAACGCCGCGCTGAACATAAATGCGGTTGGCGCAAACGCAGGTCTGACCGGCATTGCGATATTTGGAAATCATCGCGCCTTCGACAGCGGCGTCGAGATCGGCGTCGTCAAAGACGATGAATGGCGCATTGCCGCCGAGTTCCAGCGACACTCTTTTGATCGTTGGTGCGCACTGGGCCATCAGCAGGCGGCCCACTTCTGTGGAGCCGGTGAAAGAGAGCTTGCGTACAGTATCATTGCTGGTGAGTTCCGCGCCGATTTCGCGTGCCTTGCCGGTCACGATCTGCAAGACACCGGCAGGGATGCCAGCCTTTTCAGCCAGCACGCCAAGCGCCAGAGCCGTCAGCGGGGTCAGATCGGCAGGACGCACGATCATCGTGCAGCCAGCCGCGAGTGCCGGTGCAGCCTTGCGGGTGATCATGGCGGCAGGGAAGTTCCACGGCGTGATCGCGGCGGTGACGCCAACCGGCTGGCGGATCACCGTCAGGCGCTGACCGGCCTGCGGGGCGGGGATGGTGTCGCCATAGACGCGCTTGGCTTCTTCCGCAAACCATTCAATGAAAGACGCGGCATAAAGCACTTCACCGCGCGCTTCGGCCAAAGGCTTGCCCTGTTCCGATGTCATGATCAGCGCAATGTCATCGGCATTGGCGACAATGAGGTCGAACCACTTGCGCATGATGCCCGCGCGTTCCTTGGCGGTTTTCGCGGCCCAGGCGGGAAGCGCCTTGGCGGAGGCGTCGATGACTTCCTTGATCGTGTCTACCGACAGCGACGGAACCGTGCCGACCACAGAGCCATCAGCCGGGTTGGTGACATTAATGGTCTTGCCGTCAGCCGCGTCGATCCAGCGACCGTCGACCAGGCATTTCGATTGAAGCAGCGAAGGGTCTTTCAAGGTGATCATGTCTGATGTTCCGTCCCAGTCTTGCATGGATTGTTTGTTCAGTATATTGAACACGCTTCGATATATTGAATTAAACAGATCATGGCGGCCAAAGTCAATCGGGAAGCCGATGATCTTGTCGGGCAGATGGCGTGTCAGCATAGGAATGAAACGATGACCGAAGAGGCAGGTTCCCTCAAACTGGTTCCGGCGGTCATGCGCGCCGCACAGATACTGGATCTTATCGCCAAGGCCGGTGCCGGCATGGGCGGGGCACTGAAACTATCCGATATTGCGCGTCAGGCCGGGCTGCCCAAAAGCAGCGTGCACGGGCTTTGCCAGACGCTGGTTCATCTGAAGCTTCTGAAGTTCAATAGCGACGGCAGCTTTTCCATGGGGCCACAATCGGTGCGCTGGGCAAATGCCTTTCTGGCGGGCAGCGATATTGTCGAAGTGTTTCATGAGGCGGTGGCGCAGGCAGAGGGGCTTGGCGCCTACACGCTGACGCTTTCTCATCTGGAGGGACCGGATGTCATTTATCTGTCCTGCCGCAATTCGTCCGCGCCGCTTGGGATAACGTTCCGCATCGGCATGCGCGTCCCCGCAGTCTTTACGGCAACGGGCAAGGCCATGCTCGCGGCAATGCCGAATGACGAGCGCGCACGTCATCTTCCCGCACATTGGCCGGAACTCGCTACACCAGCCAGCGTCGCTTCGCTGAAGGCGCTCGAAGGCGAGATGTCCGGCATAAGAGAGAAGGGCTATTCCCTTGATGACGGCCAGTTGCGCGAAGGCATGTTCTGCATTGGCGCGGCAATCTACGAACAGCCAAACCGACCGAGCGCGGGGATTGCTCTTTCCATGATGGCTGCAGAGGCCCGTCCTGAAGTGATTGAGGAGATTGGCAAACGGATGCGGGCGCTCGCGGATGATGTCGCCGAGCGAATGGGGTGGGCTTCCGCATCAGAATCGCCTGTTCAAATTGGTGAATAAGGAGTAAATTTCGATCCTTATCCCTGTGGAAAAGAAAATCGCATTTTTATCGAAAGCTGTGTTGACAGTTTG
>NZ_VEWL01000011.1 GCF_006376685.1 Ochrobactrum teleogrylli
CGCCACCCGGCAGATGCCCGCACTGTCAGAAGCTGCTGGCACACGCCCGAGAATCTAAACTGCCAAAGTAGTGCTAGGCTCCAGACTCAATTGATCCACCATGTGACGATGGCTGCGATGTATCATGTCGCGGCGAAGTTAATCATAAGCTTGTCATATCGTGTCGCGACACGTCTCCAATCCTTGAGACGGCAGAAGGTGCGTTCGATGATATTTCGCCGTCGGTAGGCGATCGGGTCGAACGGCTTGATCCGCTTTCGGGTTGGATTGTTGGGAATGACCGGTTGCGTGCCACGCGTTGCAAGGAAGTCTCGCAAAGCGTCGCTGTCGTAAGCCGTGTCAGCCGCACAGAGGCGTGTCCAAGGTAAAGGCTCGAGCAGTGGAATGGCAACAGGGGCATCTCCGCGTTGCCCAGGCGTTATTCGCAACGCGACTGGACGGCCGCAACCATCGACAACAGCATGGATTTTTGTCGATCTGCCGCCTCGCGAGCGACCGATTGCTTCGGCATCGGCCCCCCTTTTCCGCCAGCAGCAGAGCGGTGTGCTTTTGCGGTGGTGCTGTCGATCATATGGATGTCCCGATCGGTCGATTGCACCAAGGCTTCAAACAACCGACGCCATATTCCTTTGGCTGACCAGCGATGGAAGCGGTTGTAGACGGTTGTTGGAGGTCCGTAGCAGGCTGGACAATCCTGCCATCGGCAACCCCGATCGCAGAACGTGGATAATCCCACTGATCACCCGGCGATCGTCGGTGCGATGAGCGCCAGGCTGGTTGGTCGGAAGCAATGGAGCAATCACCGCCCACTGCTGGTCATCAAGCCAGAATTCTCCTGCCATGGTCCAAAACTCCTGCTGTAAAAGGCAGTGAATCACGCCAGGCCAATATGATCAACACTCTGATTGGGTTTTGACCCTAGGGCATGTCGCTGTTAACCGGATTCGGGATTCCCGTTTGGCTTGATCTGTGGTTCACTTGTCTCATGGAAGGAGATGCACCATGGGCAAGCCGCATCCGATTGAGTTGCGTGAGCGTGTCGTTGCGTTTGTGAATGAGGGCAATAGTCACCGGGAAGCCGCTCGGCATTTCCGTGTTTCGCCTCGGTTCGTCAACAACATGATGATCCTGCATCGGTCATCCGGCTGTCTGGCCGCCGCCAGGCAGGGCCACCCGCCTGGTAGTGTGAAGCTTTTGGCTCATGGTGATTGGGTCCGCGAGCAGATGTCCGCCCGTGGCGAAACGACTTTGGACGAACTGTGCGTTGCGCTCGCGGAGCGCGGTATTGAAGTCCACCGCGCCACGGTCGGGCGATTTCTACACCGACTTGGGCTGAGTAATAAAAAAAAGCCTCAAGGCAAGCGAGCAGCGTAGACCAGAGATCGCCAAGGCGCGTGATCTTTGGATCAATCGCCGAAAGCGGTTCTTCAACAAGGCCTTGTCGCGTCTCATCTTTATCGATGAGACTTCCACGAATACGCGCCTGACAAAACGCACCGGATGGTCTACCAAAGGCAGGCGCTTTGCCGCCTATGCGCCCTTCGGAAAATGGAAGACACAGACCTTCATTGCCGGACTGCGCTGCCATGGCCTGACCGCGCCATGGATCGTCGATGCACCGATGAACAGCCGCATCTTCGAAACCTGGATCGAGACACAGCTTGTGCCGACACTGTCAGCCGGTGATATAGTCATCCTCGACAATGTCGGCTTCCACAAAAGCCAGAAGGATGAGCAACTGGTCAAGGCAAAGGGCGCTTGGTTTCTCTTCCTGCCGCCCTATTCGCCGGACCTGAACCCAATCGAAATGGCTTTCTCTAAACTCAAGGCACTTCTGAGAAAGCGAGCAGCACGCAGCTTCGACGCCATCTCAAAAGCACTTGGCGATATCATCAGTCTCTTCTCCATCAATCAATGCCAGAACTTCTTTAAGGCTGCTGGGTATGAGGCCGAATAAATGCGACGCGTTTTAGCCAGATGACAAATTTTCGAGCCCAGCCTATGCGCTCTGATATGAAAACCACCAGAGCGCATCAGGTACTGACCTGCTTAATTGTTACCGATCGGTGCGTCGGCGGAAATGACGCCTTTGTCCTTCAGGCGAGCCCAGAAGGTGGCGGGAATTTCCTGCTCGAACCAATCGACATTTGCCTTCATCTGCTCGCCATTGCGGGCACCCGAAACAACCGTGACCACAGCTGGATGCAGTGTCGGGAAGGCTAACGCCGCGGCTTGCATGGTAACACCCTCGGATTCGCATGCCGCCTGGATTGCATCGACACGCGTCAGAAGATCGGTCGGCGCCTCGGCGTAGTTGAACTTCCGATTGCCCGCCAGAAGGCCGGAATTGAAAGCACCGGCCACGACGATACCAACGCCGTCGCGGTGGCAACGGTCGAGAAGTGCAAGGCTGTCCTGCTCCAGCAAGGTGTAGCGGCCAGCAAGCATCGAAACGTCGATGTCGAATTCCTGCATCGTGTCGGAAACGACCTGCCATTCGTTGACGCCCAGACCAACGGCCTTTACCAAGCCCGCAGAACGCAGTTCTCCAAGCGCCTTGAACCCGCCGCCCTTGGTCAGCTGGTCCCAATAGTGCTGATGACGATCGCCGTGGGTGGCGCGTCCAATATCGTGAATATACAGCACGTCAGGAGCAAACACGCCAATGCGCTGGCGGCTTGCTTCGAAGGAACGCATGATTGCATCGTAGCTGTAATCATAATTCGGTCGGAAAGGCAGCGGCTCGACGTAAGCGTCTTCTTCCGGCCCGACCGTCTCATCCGGCACCATGATGCGCCCAACCTTGGTGCTAAGCACATACTCGTCGCGCTTGTGCTCCGTCACCATCGTGCCAAGGCGGCGCTCTGAACGCGTATAGCCATAAAAAGGCGCCGTATCGAAATAACGGATACCAGCATTCCAAGCTGCATCGAAAGCACTCAGAGATTCCTGATAATTCGTCACCCGATAGAGATTGCCCATCTGGGCGCAGCCAAGACCCATAAGCGTGAACGAGACTTCACGATTGCGCAATTTGCGTCTGTCTGAAACCTTCATGATGTGCTGAATTCCCAATCTGACCGAAAAAGAGCGCGCGGATATGCTCCGCGCGCTGGCTTTGACTTAGTAAAGAACGTTCTTCGCTTCCGGCTTGTCGACATTGTCCTTTGTGACAACAACGACGCCAGTATCAATCGTCTTTTCGACCTTTTCCTTGTTGAGCAGCTTTAGCAGCGTTGCAACGCCGATATCACCCATCTGGTAGGAACCCTGGACAACGGTTGCCGCCAGCGTACCGTCCTTGACGAATTCCTGCAAATCCTGGTTTCCGTCGAAACCGATTGCAGTAACCTTGCCCGCCTTGCCGGCCTGCTTGATCGCCCGGCCCATACCGATTGCGGTCGGCTCGTTTGCGCCAAAAATACCCTTCAGGTCACTGTTGGCAGCAAGAACATCGGTCGTCTGGTTAAGCGCGGTAGCCATCTGCGACTGCGAATAGTATGGGCCGACGATTTCCAGCTTCGAATTGGCCTTGATGTAGTCGGTAAAGCCGCCCACACGGCCGATTTCCGATCCGGCGCCAGCAACATAGGACATGACGGCTATCTTGCCCGTCGTTCCGACCTTATCGATCAGAGCCTTCGCGGCGAGTTCGCCAGCCTTCTTATTATCCGTCGCCAAGAAGGACTGATAGTATTTCTCGGCACCGCTGGCGAGCTGGCTGTCGATGATGACAACCGGGATACGCGCTTCCCAAGCCTTCTTCACGGCTGGTACGAGCGCATCGGGATCAGACGGTGCAAGGAGAATGGCGTCGACTTTGCGGTTGACGGCATTTTCGACCATGTTGACCTGGTCAGCAATAGCGGATTCCGATGCTGGTCCCTGAAACGTCATTGTGTGCTCGCCCTTTGCCTCGGCAATGGCGGCATCGGCGCCCTTCTGAACGTTCTGCCAGAAGGTCGAATTGACCGTTTTGACGATAACCGCAATTTCACCGGCTGAAGCAGTGGACAAACCGCCGAAGACCATGACCGAAGCGAGAAGCGCAGTTTTAAATTTACCCATAATTTCCTCCAACTAACCGAACCCGACCGGAGTTCGAAACGGGGGAAGGCCCTACCCTTCCCGTCCTCCTCTTCAGCGACGATTGCGCAATTGGTCGATCCAGACGGTGACCAGAATGACAAGGCCGATGATGATCTGCTGCGTGAAGGCGGAGACGCCATTCATGTTCAAACCGTTACGCAAAATGCCGATGACGAATGCGCCGATGAAGGTTCCGGAGATCGTACCGACCCCGCCGATCAATGATGTCCCGCCAATGACTGCGCTGGCGATGGCGTCAAGTTCGTACATGACGCCTTCATTCGGCTGCGCGGTGACAAGTCGCGACATCAGCACACAACCGGTCAGCCCGGCCAATGTGCCGGAAATCAGGTAGGTGTAGATCGTGATCCGGGAGACGTTGACGCCCGACAGACGCGCTGCAACGGCGTTGGAACCGATGGCATAAATATGACGGCCAAACACGGTCCGATTGAGAACAAACGCGGCAATGATGGCGATCACAATCATCAGGACAACGGGATACGGGATGCCCGGAAAAGTGACGACCGGGAACCCCTGTTCATCGATCGACTCCATCCGAAACAGCGAACCGTTACCCAGAACACCGAAGCTTTCTCCCAGTCCCGACACGGCGCGGGCGCCAGTGATCTGCAAGGCAACGCCACGGGCAATCAACATCATGCCGAGCGTGGCGATAAAAGGAGGCAGCCGCAACTTGGTGACAGCGAGACCGTTGATCAGGCCGCAAAGCGACCCGGTCAAAATGCCGAGCAGCATCGAAATCCAGATGGGAAGCTGCAGTTCCTTGACGGCAAGTGCAGCGACAACGCCAGCGAGCGCGAGCACCGAGCCAACGGAAAGATCGATACCACCCGTAATGATCACATAGGTCGCACCAATACCGAGCAAAGCAATCGACGTGACCTGAAGCGCAATTGTCATGCCATTGCCGACGGAGAAAAAGGCGCTGCTCGTCGCGGAGAAGATTGCAGCAAGCACGACAAGACTGCCAAGTGCTGCAAATTTCTGGATGATATCCTTCTGCCGCTCGCTAAGGCGTCGTCCCTTATCTGCCGAAACTTGGCCCTGCTCTACCGGTTTACCGTTGGTTACTTCCGTCATGCTGATTATCCTTATTCGCCGCGTCGACCACTGCCGGACGCGTAATGCATGATCTCTTCCTGATTGGTGTCGCGTGTTTTGAGAGTCGCAGCGATACGCCCGCCATGGAAGACAACGATGCGATCAGACATCCCAAGCACTTCCGGCAATTCGGAACTTATCAAAACGACAGCGATACCGCGCGCCGCAAGCTCATCCATGATCTGATAGATCGCAAATTTCGCTCCAACGTCGATGCCACGTGTCGGCTCGTCGAAAAACATGACCCGCGGCTCACGAAACAGCCATTTGCCAATGATGATTTTCTGCTGATTGCCACCCGACAAAAGACGAACCGGCTGATGGAGGCTCGGTGTCTTGATGCTCAGGAGATCGACATAATGCTGGCTCGCATCCCGCTCTTGCTTGCGGTCGATGACACCGAGACTGTTACTAACCGCCTGCATGCGTGCCATGACCAGATTGGCATCGACAGGCATCGCGATGGCCAAACCTTGAGCTTTCCGATCTTCAGACAGGTAAGCGATGCCCGCATCGATACCACTGCGTGGATCTGTGATTTTCAATTCACTGCCGTCGAGCATGATCGTGCCCGCATCAAGCGGATCGGCGCCGAAAATTGCGCGCGCCACTTCGGTTCGCCCTGCACCCATCAACCCTGCAAAGCCGAGAATCTCGCCACGACGAATATCAAAGCTGATATCCTCAAAAACATCGCGTCTTGTGAGGCCTTTTACGGAGAATATGACTTCATCAGCAGGCTGACGGGTCGGCTCCGGAAACTTGTCCTCCAGCGAGCGCCCAACCATGCGCGCAACGATTTCATCGACGGTGAGGTCGGCAAAATCGTCCGTTGAAACATATCGCCCATCGCGCAAAACCGTAACGCGATCAACGATTTCCTTCATCTCATCCAGCCGGTGAGAAATATAAATAATGCCGGTGCCCTGGCTTTTCAGGTCACGGATCACCTTGAAGAGAAGCTGCGCTTCCTGTTCCGTCAAAGACGAGGTGGGTTCGTCCATAATCAGCACATTCGCGTCGAGCGAAAGCGCTTTCGCGATTTCGACCATCTGACACTGGGCAACCGACAGCGTCCGCACCTGCACGTTTGGATCGATATTAACCCCAAGCCGATCCAGACAGCGCTTGGCATCTGCGACCAACTTCTTTCGATCGACCAGAAAGCCCCGCCGGGGTTCACGTGCGAGATAGATGTTCTCCGCGACGCTCAGATGCGGTACGAGGTTGAGTTCCTGATGGATGATAGCGATGCCAGCTGCTTCCGACTCCAGCGTCGAAGCGAACTGAACCGGCGCTCCCTTATAGGTGATCGAACCTGAATTTGGCTGATATACGCCGCTGATGATTTTCATCAGCGTCGATTTGCCAGCGCCATTTTCTCCGCAGACAGCGTGAACCTCTCCGGCGCGCAGATCGAAGCTAACGCCCGATAGAGCCTTTACGCCCGGAAATTCTTTCGACACATGTTCGAGCGTGAGCAGCACGCGAGCCATTTCAGATGGCTTCTTTGCAGAATGACCTCTCATCGCGCTCCTCCTCCTGGTGCTCTGAAAAAAGTTGTCATTTGATAGGGGGAAAAGAGAAATCTGGTCAAGCCACTTTATTGAAATTTCTTGAGAGTAGCGGCAAAATCAGGAAAATAGCACATGAACCTGTCCGTTATTAACAAATTTGGTCTTACCGCATGCTTGAAACGAGACGTGTCTATCAACAGATCGCCGACCAGATCCGCGGACTTATCGACGCCGGCTCACTCACGGCGGGATCAAGGCTACCGGCTGAGCGGGAACTTGCGCAGCAATTGGGAATCTCACGCCCGTCACTTCGCGAAGCGCTTATCGCGCTCGAAATCGAGGGGGTCATCGACATTCGATCAGGATCAGGCATCTATGTCCTGAATCCCGCCGGTTCGGAGCTGAACGAGCAATCGTTGGGTGAAAGCCCTGCTGAATTGATGCAGGCGCGCGTTTTGATAGAATGTGGCTTGATCGCGCAATGTGCGGCACGCATCAGCGAGCCGGCATTGTCAGAACTGGAGAATATCCTTGAAGCGATGTTGCGGGATATCGATATCAATCGAAAGCCTTTGGAACATGATCGAAGGTTTCACATCAGCCTTGCATCGGCAGTGGGAAACAGCGTTCTGACCAATCTGGTGATCAAGCTCTTCGATGAGAGACACAGCCCAATCTCCGAACGCATGCAAAGGCATACGGAGACGCCGAATACCTGGCGGTTGGCGGTTGAAGAACATCGCGCGATTTTGACTGCCCTCAGGGCAAAAGACCCGTTTGCAGCGCAAGCCGCCATGCATGCCCATCTTGCGGCATCCGAACGCCGGTGGGTCGAAGATTAACGGCGCGCAACATTGAACAATTCTGCTGACCAGGCAGCGCGCGAGCGACAGGATTGCCCTCGCGCCGATAGATTTCACGCAGAAGCCGCCACCAGCAAGGCCGCGTTCAGCCGTTGACTACCGCTTAGCAGAAATCCGACCGCTGTTTTTGCGCGCGGCCGTGCATTATTTGCTGCCCGCACGCACGGCTAACGGACGGCTTATCGACCCGGTCGCCCGCTTCCACCTTGGCAATGACGCCCGACTGGAGCGCCTGAATTATATGGAGATGTTTCCGCCAAAACTATGCCAGAATCCCATGGGTTGATGGTCAACTATCTTTATAAGCTTGATGAAATCGAGCGCAATCATGAAGCCTATGCCGAAAGAGGAGAGGTCGGCGCCTCTGCGAACATCCATAAATCACCATCGGTTCAGCCTCCTCTAAAAGCAACCAAAAATTCCTTGGGAACAACATATGCCTAATCACCTGTTTGACGCTATTCGCAGCGCAATTTCCACCACCGACGCGACCTTCATAGAAACACAAGCGGGAAAGATCTGGACATATGGGGATATGCTGGCGCTATCCGCACGTCTTGCCAATGTGTTGGTCGAGCGCGGCGTTAAACCCGGCGACCGTATCGCCGTTCAGGTTGAAAAAAGCGCTGAAGCTTTAATGCTTTATCTGGCCTGCTTGCGGTGCGGCGCCGTCTATCTGCCGCTAAACACCGGCTATACGGTCGCCGAACTTGATTACTTTTTTAACGACGCCAAGCCAGCCGTTGTGGTCGTCTCACCGCAGAATGCGGAAAAGCTTGCCGAAACGGTCCGCGCCTGCGGCGCAGTTCTTGAAACGCTGGACGAAACGGGCGGCGGCTCTTTGGTGGACCGCGCAGAAGATGCCGAGCCACAATTTAGCGATGTCGATCGCGGACCGGACGATCTTGCCGCCATTCTTTACACGTCAGGCACGACTGGGCGCTCAAAGGGCGCGATGCTCAGTCATGGCAATCTGCTCTCCAACGCATTGACGCTGCGCGATAGCTGGCACTTTACCTCGGCAGACCGGCTCATCCACGCGTTGCCGATTTTTCACACGCACGGCCTGTTTGTTGCAAGCAACGTAACCTTGATCTCCGGCGCATCGATGTTTCTGTTGCCAAAATTCGACCCGGACCAAATCGTCGTTCGCCTACCCAAAGCAACCGTGTTGATGGGGGTTCCGACGTTCTATGTGCGCTTGTCGCAGGATGCGCGCATAAATCGTGAAAGCACCGCACGTATGCGGCTCTTCATCTCGGGGTCCGCTCCTCTTCTGAACGAGACCCACCAGACTTTTTTCGAAAATACAGGGCATGCCATTCTGGAACGCTATGGCATGACGGAAACCAACATGAACACCTCCAATCCATATCGCGGAGATCGAGTAGCAGGAACCGTGGGCCTTCCCCTGCCCGGTGTGAATATTCGCGTGGTAGACATGGAAAGTGGCACGGCACTCCCGGACGGAGAGACCGGGATGCTGGAGGTCAAAGGGCCGAATGTATTCAAAGGCTATTGGAATATGCCGGAAAAGACCAAGGCGGAATTCCGAGACGATGGCTTCTTCATCACAGGCGATCTCGGTCTTATCGATGAGAGGGGATATATTCACATTGTGGGTCGAGGCAAGGACCTCGTGATATCGGGTGGCTATAATATCTATCCAAAAGAAATCGAGAGCGAAATCGATCTGTTGGATGGCGTGTTTGAGAGCGCAGTTATTGGCCTGCCACATAAGGATTTTGGCGAAGCCACCACAGCTGTTGTTGTTAAAAAACCTGGCTCTTCGTTAGAGGAAAACCAAGTGCTGGCGGCTTTGAGCGAACGACTGGCGCGCTACAAACTGCCGAAACGAATTCTGTTTGTAGACGAGCTGCCTCGAAACACTATGGGTAAGGTGCAAAAGAATATCCTGCGGGAGCGCTACCGCCAGCTCTACGAATAAGCGCGCGCCTTCTCGCGGCGCTAAGAGCCTGATTCAAAAAAGCGGCATGTGTGTGCAAAAATGTGATTTTCGAGTACCGGAGCGGAGCGTACTCAAGGTACGTGAGCACTGGAACGCAGAAAATTGCCATTTGCAGCTACACAGGGCGACTTTTGGAACAGGCTCTAAGGTCGAACGTTTTCAACATAGCAAATCCGTTCTTGTTTGATTGACGACAAGAACAGAAAGGATTTTGCGCGCGGGGGCGTTCATCCAAAGCTTCGGGCATGCTCCTGGTAGAGGCCTTCGCCTCACTTACAGGAAGCTGCATAGTGAAATACCTGGGCAGGCGCGATGCACTCCGGGGGGGCTTCCCCGATCAACGCGTTAAAGATAGTCTGAATCCAAGACAGGCTACTTATTATATAAAAACGATTGCTGTTATTTTTTAAATGTAGTTATACTGTAATTATCCATAGCAGAATGGAGGGTCACAGATGTATGCATTTGCTTCTGTATCGAAAGCCGCAATCCTTCTGGCAGCGTTATCTACGTTTTTTTTCTCCATTGACGCGAACGCGCGTCCTATTCCCAGAAGCGTCGTTGTCGGTACGGAGTTGAACAACGGGCGATCTTTGACTTGCAGAGAAGCTACCCGGCGTCTTGCAATGCGTGGCCTTACCAATGTCCGGGAAATCGATTGCCGGAGACCAAACTACGTTATCCGGGGCGTGCGTAATCAACAGGCCTTGCGGGTTGAGGTTCGGGCGCGTGATGGACGCGTTGTGCGCGTTGATCGGTGGCACAGACCCCACCGCAGATAGTATTTTCGTCGCCTGCCCCAGATTCAAAAGCAGAATTTGGATCTCTGAAATTAAGCATGGTGGGTTAATTAGCCGTGGGTTTTGGCCCGTCGCTCATCGCTTTCGTTTTCTGACTTTGTCTTGCTTAACTTGCAATTATTTCTGACGCTTACTGCTTCAGATGGAGGATATCATGAACCGATATATGTTCAGCTTGTTGGTTGTTACCGCTGTCAGCTTGGGAACGAGCGCTTGTACGTCGTCTGAACAGAGAACTGCCGGATATGGTGTCGGCGGCGCTGCAGTCGGTGGGCTCGCCGGTGCTGCGATTGGCGGCAATACGCGCGGAGCGCTCACCGGCGCTGCAATCGGTGCTGCGGCCGGAACCTTGGTTGGTGTCGCCCAGACCCGAAACGGCGTTCAATATTGTCGCTATCGCGATCAGCACGGTCGCGTCTTTGAAGCGCCTTGTCGATGAGGCTTGCATCAATAGCGAGTTGAGAACGTCTCGATGAAGGCTTGGGAGGGAAAACATGTTTCGATCCATTGCCGCTATCCTTGCATTGCTAGCCTTAACCATCGTGGGTTCTATTGCCGAGCCGGCTCCTGCATTCAGCCAGAACCAATCCGCTCTGGTCGGCACCAGAATAAATAACGGCCACAGAATCCGCTGTTCGGAGGGCGCCAGACTGTTGAGAATACGGGGCTTCCGAAATGTTCGCGCAATAGACTGCAGGGGAAGTCATTTCCTCTATCGTGGAGATCGTTTCAGACGAACTTACGATGTAACGGTGCGCGCGCGTGATGGACGCATAACCAACGTCCGCACTGTGAGATGGCGTCGCTGATAACACGGTTATAGCCGGGGATGCTCTTTGAATTACTTCGTGAAGAGAAGGGCTTACGCATGGAAGTTCACGAATTAAGCCATCTGGAGCGCAAAGCAATCGAACAGAAGAAATGGAAGGGGTTTCTTGGCATTGGCGTCCTCCTGTTAGCTGGAGGCGCGCTCTGTCTGTTTCTACCGGTCTTTTCGGAATTTGCGGCAAGCACCGTCTTCGGTGTGGTCCTTATGGCAATTGGTCTCTTGAAGATCATCCAGTCGCTTAGGGTAAAAAGCTGGGCGGGATTTGTCTGGCAAGAATTGACGGGTGTGGTGGAACTGGTCGGCGGAATTATGATCTATCTCAATCCACTCAAAGGCGCGCTTGCGATAACACTGTTGATCGCGATTGTGGTTTTTGTGCATGGATTTCTGCAGATTGCCTTGTCGTTCAAAATCCATCCCACAAAAGGCTGGTACTGGTTCGCGGTCTCCGGGTTCATCGCCTGGATAGCCAGCGCCGCACTCTTCCTGAAATGGCCTTTGACGCGTGAACTCGCATCGGGATCAATCGCTGGAATTGCCCTGCTGATTGCCGGTTTTGCCTATGTCGCAATAGCTCTGAGTACTCGAAATGCATGAATGACAGGTCATTGCATGACCGCAGGGAGGACCCGACATTGATTAAGACCCTCGGTTATTACTCCGCGAATGTCGCCCTTTCCGGGTTGCTTTTGCTGTCTTTCATGCCTCCTGCCGCCGCCCAGCAAAGCACAACAACCCAGCCCGCGCCATCGGTGGTCGTCAGAAAGGCGGGCTCGGCGCCTTCCACGGCCCCGCTCCAATTCAATGGACAAGTCGAAGCAATAGAAGCCGTTGACATTCAGGCCCGGATTACGGGTTTTCTCAAAGTGAAGAGCTTTGAACAGGGAAGCGCAGTCAAGACAGGCGATCTCCTCTTTGAGATCGAACCAGACCAAATGCGGGCGGCGGTGACTTCAGCAGAAGCGCAGGTCGCTCGCGCACAGGCGGCCCAAAATGCTGCCCGACAGACCCTGACGCGAACACGCACACTGGCGAACCGGAACACCGCTTCACAAGCCTCTCTGGATGATGCTCAGGCAGCGTTCGATATCGCTTCCGCAGACGTTCAAAGCGCAGAGGCTGCGCTGAATACAGCCCGACTGAACCTTTCTTACACGCAGATCCGTTCACCGATCAACGGCACAATCGGCCGGTCTTTGTTTACGGTTGGAAATCTGGTCGGCCCCAGCGCCGGGTCCCTGGCGCGTATTGTTCAGCTCGATCCTGTCCGCGTTGTTTTTTCCATTACCGATCGAACGCTCATCGCCATTCGCCAGAAAGAGGCGCGAGGTGGAACCGTTGATCTGAACAGATTCCAACTAACGCTTACCCTCGCCAACGGCAAGCAGTATGGCTCCAAAGGTAACATCCAGTTCATCGACAACGAGGTCAATCCGCAAACGGGCACAATTGCTGTACGCGCGCTGTTTGCAAACCCGGACCATATTCTGGTTCCGGGCCAGACCGTCGCTGTCAGCCTGCTGGATGAAACGGCAAAAACATTGCCGATTGTTCCAATGGCGTCTGTTCTGCAGGACCGCGAGGGCAAGTTCGTCTTTGTGTTGAACGACAATAACACTGTCACTCGGCGGCAGATTGTGACCGGCATACGCATCGGCAACGATTGGTCCGTCAAAGACGGGATCAGGGCGGGAGAAACGATAGTCATCGAAGGCTTGCAAAGAATTGCGGATGGGCAGTCCGTATCACCTCAGGAATCGTCACCGGATGAACCGGGGGCCGCTCAATGATTTCGGAAACCTTCATCCGACGAACGCGCCTCGCAATCGTTATCTCGCTTCTCATCTCCATTGCTGGCGCCATCGCCGTTTTCTCACTGCCCATCCAGCAATATCCGCAGATCACCCCTCCAACAGTTTCTGTTTCGGCGATGTATCCCGGCGCGAGTGCGGAAGTGATTGCCGACGTTGTGGGCGGTCCGCTGGAAACAGCCATCAATGGCGTGGATGATATGATGTATATGTCATCCACGAGCTCGAATGCCGGTCAATATTCATTATCAGTCACCTTTGAAGTGGGAACTGATCCGGAGCTTGCGCAGATCAATGTGCAAAACCGTGCGCAACTGGCAATCTCGCGATTGCCTGCCGCTGTCGCACAACAGGGCGTTTCTGTTCGATCACGCTCACCCGATTTTGTGCTGGGCATCGCTTTCTATTCTCCCGATGACAGTTTGAGCGCGCTTGAGATCACCAACTTCACCACGACGACCATTGTCGACGCGATTTCACGCGTGGCAGGTGTCGGTGAGGCTAGTGTCACCGGCGCGTCTGAATATTCGATGCGAGTCTGGCTCAATCCTCAAAGAATGGATGCGCTCGGGATAACCATTGATGAGGTTTCCGCGGCAATCCAACGTCAGAATATCCAGGCTACCCTCGGGCAGTCTGGTGCGCCGCCCATGCGGGTTGGAACGGAACTGCAATATACGCTGGTCGCACAGGGGAGGTTGCGAGATGCCGACGAATTTGGAGCTATCGTCATTCGCACCGGCGCCGACGGAGCCAAGGTATTTCTCCGCGACATAGCCCGTCTTGAACTTGGTGCACGCAATTATGCTTCAAGAGCCAGTTTTGCTGGTCATGAATCGGCGATGCTGCAGATTAATCAGTCGCCCGGTGCCAATGCGATACAGACTGCGACAGCCGTTCAGGCCGAACTGAAGCGGCTCTCCGCCAGATTTCCGGCAGGTCTGCAATATCACGTGGTTTATGACGCAACGCGGTTTGTGGACGCTAGCTTGCAATTGACGACGCGCACATTGTTTGAAGCCTTTGCAATCGTGCTCGCGGTGACATTTATCTTCCTGCAAGACTGGCGCGCGACACTGATCTCGGCCCTTGCCATACCGGTTTCCATGCTTGGTGCGGTCGCGGTTCTATTGGCGGTAGGCTATTCGTTGAATATGATTTCGTTGCTGGCCTTGGTTCTCGCTATCGGGCTTGTCGTCGATGACGCTATTCTCGTCGTGGAAAACGTCAAACACGTTCTGCACGACACGCCCGACATCACCGTTGTCGATGCGACGCGCAAGGCGATGTCTCAGATCACCGGACCGATAATCTCAACGACGCTCGTGCTTCTCGCCGTGGTCACACCCACAGCGTTTCTCGCGGGTATTGGCGGACAGCTCTACCGCCAGTTCGCAGTGACAATCTCATCGGCGCTGGTCATTTCGTCGTTCGTTGGCCTCACGCTAAGTCCGGCATTGGCGGCGTTGCTGCTCAAGCGCGGGCAAAGCGGTTTCAAGAGAGGACCACTGGCGTGGTTTACTAACATCATGGAACGAAGCCGTGATGCTTACGGCAGGGGCGTGGGCATTCTCGTCAAATATTGGTATGTGCCGCTTGCAGCCATTGTGGCCTGCTTTGCCGGTGCCTATCTCATTTTTGTCAATCTACCCGCCACTTTCCTGCCGGACGAGGATCAGGGAGCTTTATTCGTTGATATCCAGTTGCCAAGTGCGGCTTCGCTCGACCGCACCAATCGCATCGTTGAGAATGTCAGAAAGGTGCTAAACGAGACCGCCGGGGTTCAGGATGTGATCACGGTTGCGGGCTTCAGTATTCTGCAATCGACGAGCACGCCCAATGGCGCCATGGCCGTTGCCGCATTGCTGCCCTGGGAAGACCGGGAAAAAGAAGAGCTGGGGCTTAATAATATTATCGGCACTCTCCGGTCTCAATTCTCCCAGATTCCCGGCGCTATTGTCTCAGTTTTTGCGCCACCGGCGATAGCCGGTATCGGGTCCGTTGGCGGGCTCGATTTCCGCCTCCAGGCATTGCAAGGACAGTCTACGGAGGAAATTGCACAGGTTACAAATGCATTGCTTGGCTACTTTAACCAGAACGGCGAGATCGGCGGGGCGGCGACGACTTTCAATGCGAATGTACCGCAAATCTATGTCGACGTTGACCGTTCCCGTGCGGAAGCGCTGGGGCTCAGTGTGTCTGATATTTACGCGGTGATCGGCGCCAATTTTGGCTCACGCTATGTCAATGACTTTACGCTTAATGGGCGCGTCTTTCAGGTGAATCTGCAAGCGGATTCCGATTTTCGCGCGCATAGCGAAGACATTTTGAAGCTCCACGTGAGAAACCGAAACGGAACAATGGTCCCGTTGAGCAGTGTCGTGTCCTTGACCACCGTTCTGGCCCCTTTCGTCATTACGCGTTATAACCTTTCGGTCTCAGCACAGGTCAATGCGGTTCCGGCTCCCGGTGCGAGCAGTGGCCAGGCGATGGCGGCAATGGAGACTGTGGCATCCCAAAAACTACCTGATGGCTATGGTTATGAGTGGTCGGGCCTATCCTTTCAGGAAAGCAGAAGCAGCGGTCAGGAAGGCATCGTCTTTGCCCTTGCCTTTCTTTTTGCCTATCTCTTTCTGGTTGCTCAGTATGAAAGTTGGGCCTTGCCTGCGGTGGTGATTGTTTCATTGGGCGCAGCGTTGCTTGGAGCAGTCGCAGCCCTGAAAATCTTCGGGCTGCAAAATAGCCTCTATGTGCAGATTGCGATGGTGTTGTTGATCGGCCTTGCCGCCAAGAATGCAATTCTGATTGTGGAATTTGCAAAAGAAAAGCGGGAAGCAGGTCTGTCGGCGAGTGAAGCGGCACGGACGGGAGCTGAGCAACGCTTCCGTGCCGTGATGATGACAGCTGTATCTTTCATTCTGGGCATCATCCCTTTGATCGTTTCTTCCGGCGCGGGTGCGGGCGCTCGTCAGGCCGTGGGTGTGACAATCTTTGGAGGGATGGTCGCAGCAACGACGATTGGTCTGTTACTCACACCGGGTTTGTATTTCATTGTGCAACGAATAACCGAGCGTTTAGGAAACCGCCGTGATCAATGACGGAACTGTATCGCAAGCGTCACGGCGCAGCAGTTGTTTTCATTCCGGCAAGCATACGGTGAAAAGCTCGATCATCGCCATGAGGAGGTTGAACCCATGAACTCTGTAAAACAGCGCTTTCATCAGTTGGCACTCTTATTGAGCCTTTTCTTGTTAGGCTCTGGCAGCGTTTCATACGCTCAGTTTCTGGATTCCGTCAAAGCCGGTAATGGAATAACCGCCAGTGTTGTAAGCAGAACTCCCATCGGAACTCGCGTTGTGCTCACCGGTTCGATCAAGGGCAATATGAGAAGAGCTCATTATATTTTTCAAGATCACACTGGAACGACAAGAGTCCGCATCGAACGAGAAATTTGGCGAGGCAGAAAAATAGGTCGAAAAGATCAAATCGAAATCCGAGGACGTGTCGATAACGATGTGAGAGGAAGGTTCATAGACGTCTACTATTTTAAAATACTCAAGTAGAATTAGAGAACTTAGACCCGTCAAATTTTTAAGAATTCGATATAAGCATTATTTTCTTGATATATTCCGTCTAAAGTAGTTTCATTCAAGAATTCCGAATGCATTCTCTCCAACATCGGCTGAGGGGTCAGATAGCATGGGGTTGCTTGGAATACTGCTGGGACTAGCGCTACTCATGTGGTTTGCCTATCGCGGCTGGAGTGTGCTTCTGCTTTCTCCTGTAGCTGCTCTTCTCGCCGCGCTCATTTCGGGGGAGCCTCTTCTGGCAAACTGGACATCGACCTTCATGGGCGGGACGGCCAGTTTCGTGGGACGGTGGTTTCCACTTTTTCTCCTGGGTGGTATTTTTGGAAAGCTGATGGACGATAGCGGCTCCATCACCTCGATTGCACGATATCTGACGGAAAAACTCGGCGTAAAACGCACGATGCTATCCGTCGTGCTGGCATCGGCAGTCGTCACCTATGGGGGCGTCAGCGTATTCGTTGCCTTCTTCGTTCTCGTGCCCATGGCGCGGGAGATGTTCAAGGCAGCCAATATACCAGCCCGTCTGATGCCTGCGGCCATTGGGCTTGGTGCCTTTACCTTCACCATGTCGGCAATGCCGGGCACGCCTTCCACAAACAATGCCATTCCGATGCCCTATTTCGAAACCACGACCTTTGCAGCGCCGGGACTGGGGATCATTGCATCCATCATAACACTAGTGTTCGGCATGTGGTGGCTGCAACGCGCGGAAGCCAAGGCGCGGGCTGCAGGTGAAAATTATGTCGATGACACCGGCGAACTGGAGATTACGGAAAAGGTCAGAGAACAATCGACGCTTTCAGGTGATTTCGACCCCGCAGAACTCGAACACGGCGCACGAGCCGACCACCAGCCGCCTTTTTTCTTCGCGGTCCTGCCCCTGCTTGTCGTCATCGTCGTCAATTTCCTGATGGCGCTCATCATCCTGCCCCGTATTGATTTCTCATTTCTGGAGCAGGAGCCTTGGGGGATCGATGTCGGATCATCAATAGGTTTGTGGGCGGTGCTTATTGCACTAGCGGCCGCCATTTTGACCCTGATAGCGGTCAATTTTCGCCGCCTTCGGGCGATCCGCGAAAGCCTCGACGCAGGCGCAAACTCCTCTGTTCTGCCCATTCTCACCATAGCGAGCCTCGTCGGGTTCGGTGCAGTTGTGGCAGCGATGCCTGCTTTTTCCGTGGTTCGCGATGCGGTGCTTGAGGTGCCGGGCGGTCCGCTTGTCTCTCTGGTTGTCGCCATGAATGCGCTGGCAGCCCTCACCGGAACAGCATCCGGCGGCATGGCCATCGCACTCAATGCGCTGGGCGACGAATATATGCGATTGGCGATCCAGTACGGGATCAATCCTGATCTCATGCACCGTTTGACGGTCATCAGCGCTGGTACACTGGATGCGCTGCCGCACAATGGTACGGTGCTTCTGCTCCTTCAGATCAGCAAACAAACCCATGCATCAAGCTATTTTGACATGGTCATGACTGTGATTGTCGGCGTGATTATCTCGCTCGCGGCGGTTTTCGTGCTGGGTTCAATGTTTGGCTCCTTCTGAGCATGGCCATTGTTGTTGAAAGGAAGTTGAAATGAAAAGGACATCTCTCCTGATTGCCGTCCTGCTCTCCTTGATGGCGAGCCCCGCATTCGCACATCTCAACCTAGCCGAGCATGGTTCTTTCGCCGCTGGGTTTTCTCACCCTCTTTCGGGCGCCGACCACATCCTTGCAATGGTTGCCGTTGGCCTTTGGGCTTCGATGCTCGGTGGGCGCGCGCTTGTCGTCGTTCCGCTAAGCTTTGTCGGCGTCATGCTGCTGGGATTTATGGCGGCACTCAGTGGGATAACTCTTCCCTATGTCGAACCAGTCATCCTTACATCGGTAATTGTGCTTGGCCTCATTGTCGCCATGGCGTTCCACGCATCGACCCTGACTGCAGCGCTCGTCGTCGGCTTCTTCGCATTCTTTCATGGCTATGCCCATGGTGGGGAAATCGGCAGCGCGGCGTTTCTTTCCTATGGTGTTGGGTTTGCGCTAGCGACGGCATTGCTCCACGCAGCAGGTATTGGTGCGGGCCTTGCAGCAGGCCGCATCCTGCAAGGTCGGACGGGGCAGATGATAATGCGGGCGGCGGGCGGCTTTGCCGCGCTCAGCGGGCTTTACCTGATGGCCGGATGATGTGAGCCGCATCTTGCTGGATCATTCGAAG
This sequence comes from Ochrobactrum teleogrylli, assembly GCF_006376685.1. Lineage (GTDB taxonomy): Bacteria > Pseudomonadota > Alphaproteobacteria > Rhizobiales > Rhizobiaceae > Brucella > Brucella teleogrylli. The sequence goes on from NZ_VEWL01000011.1 coordinate 18,793, forward strand.
AGACACGCTGAAGTTGATGGTAATAATGCCGGGCCGGAACCGGGCTTGCCCGTGCACTCTCCGGCTCTGCCTATGCTGCATCTCATGCGACTTGTCAGTCCCAGCCAGCCTGTTGGCGCTTTTTCCTATTCGCGTGGTCTTGAATGGGCCGTGCATGCGGGAACAGTTACGAACGAGGAAAGTTGTGCCGGATGGGTGTTCGGCCTTCTGGAACACAGCTACGCTGCGCTTGACGGGGCGATTTTCTGGCGAATGTTTTCGGCACTGACGCGAAGCGACGATGCCGAATTCTGCCGCTTGAACGACTGGCTCGGGGCAAGTCGAGAAAGCAGCGAACTCGAGCTTGAGGATCGCCGCATGGGCGAAAGCTTGCTTACGCTGCTGTCGGAACTTGGTGTCGAGCGGGCGCGCAACTTCGCTTCGGAACAACGGGCAACCTACCCCGCAGCCTTCGCCATCGCGGCGCTTAACTGGAATATAGAGCCGGTCGATGCACTGCGCGGCCTTATGTGGAGCGTGGTGGAAAGCCAGGTCATGGCGGCAATCCGGCTCGTTCCGCTCGGCCACACGGCAGGCCAGAAGATGCTTATTGCTGGAGCAGAGAAGATCGAGCGGGCCGTCGAGAAAGCATGCACGCTCGAAGACGACAAAATCGGCAATACAGCGCCCGCACTGGCTATGGCCAGTGCCTGGCATGAGACGCAATACAGCCGACTATTCCGGTCGTAAGCGTTGCGTTTCGCGATATCGCTCGAGATTTTCCTCTGCCGAACTTGCATCAGCCGGAGGGACGGGCACCAATGCCTTGAAAGCATACTGACCGATCAGCATGACCCAAGTGACGAGGACGAATGTCGAAGTCAGCACCGGCATTCCAATCGGTTTCAGGAAGATGGCTACCGAAGCCCAAAGCCATGTGGCCACGACAGCGCCGAAGATCGCGTAAAGAAAACTGCTCCAGCTGAAAACAAGGAAGAAGCCGCCAAGCGCAATTGCCGTTAACGCGGCATTGTAACCGAAAAGCCCATCGCGAATGGCCCCTTCCGGTCCGCCGAATGCGGCAGCTATCAAAGCTCCGGTTATAGCTCCCAAAAGGCCCATCAGGGCGCTTATCCGGGAATGGATCGCGATAGCAGCAAGGATAATGTAGCCTGTGATCCAATTATCCTGAAAGAATATCTGTCCGATGGCGGTGCCGATCCCCATATACCAGGTTGGGAGTACATAAGGGACAGCGTAGGAAAACTGTTCCGGTGACACCGGTTTCGCCATTGGCCCCGCATCGATGGCATCAAATTTGAGAATTGCGTACAGAAACAGCCAACCGACAAGCACGAATGGCATTGTTAGAGGCGCAACCTTGTGCGGGCCCAGAAGCGCTCCGATACTCGCGAAAGCCATTGTGGAAAAAGCTGCGCCAAAGATGAGATAGATCGTCATGGCCGGTGACGGCAGCGCGCCGCTGCGAAAATCGGCACTGGTAAATGCGATCAGCGCAAGCGCGACCAAAGCTCCATTGAATCCGAACAGGCCATCACGAATAAGCCCCCTGTCGGCCTTCAGTATGATTGCCGTCAGTGTGCTGGCGACCACACCCACCACACAAATAAGGGCATAAATCCAGGAATTGACCAGAATGGCGAACAAAATGACCAGCCCGGAAAGCGGGTTGTTCTGGAACACCACTTGTCCGATACCGCGCAGCGTCCAATCGATAAACCCCAGAGAAGGATGATCCCGCATCGCATTGAACTGCATATTTTGTTCCTTCATGTACCGGTAAACATCCCCGTTTCTAAAGAATGAGGAAATGCTCTATCGCTTTGGTTTCGCTAACCCCCGTCAGTCGCTTAAAACAGGAAATAGCGTTGCGCCATCGGCAGAACATCGGCTGGTTCACAGGTGATCAATTCGCCATCCACCCGCACCTGATAGGTTTGCGGATCGACCTCCAATTTGGGCGTAAGACCGTTGTGGATCATGTCCTTCTTGCGGACCGTTCTAATCCCTTTGACCGCAACCAATTGCTTGCTGAGTTTCAGCTTTTCGCCGATACCATCATCAAGCGCTGATTTGGAAACAAATGTGACGCCTGTGGAGCCAAGCGCCCGCCCCAACACACCATACATTGGACGGTAATGGACCGGTTGGGGCGTCGAGATCGATGCGTTGGGATCGCCCATCGGCGCAATCGCAATCATACCGCCGATCATCACAAGGCTGGGTTTCACGCCGAAGAATTCCGGCTTCCACAATACAAGATCAGCCCGCTTTCCAACTTCGACAGACCCAATCTCATGAGCGAATCCATGCGTAATCGCCGGGTTAATCGTATACTTCGCGACGTACCGCTTGGCGCGGAAATTATCGTTCCGGCCGCTATCCTGACTCAGGGGGCCGCGCTGCACCTTCATTTTATGGGCGGTTTGCCAACAGCGAAGCGTTGTCTCTCCAATGCGACCCATGGCTTGAGAATCCGATGACATCATCGAAAACACACCCAGATCATGGAGTATGTCTTCTGCTGCAATCGTTTCGCGCCGAATGCGGGATTCCGCAAATGCCACATCCTCCGGAATTTTCGGGCTGAGATGGTGGCAGACCATCAGCATATCGAGGTGCTCATCGACCGTATTGATGGTGTAGGGACGGGTCGGATTGGTGGAGGACGGCAGAATATTTTCTTCGCCCGCCGCCGTAATGATGTCGGGAGCATGCCCGCCGCCGGCACCTTCCGTATGGAAACTGTGAATGGTCCTGCCTTTCATGGCAGCAAAAGTATCCTTGACGAACCCGCTCTCGTTCAGCGTGTCTGTATGAATGGCCACCTGAATATCTTCTTCGTCGGCGACGTTAAGACAATTATCGATGGCGGCAGGGGTGGTTCCCCAATCCTCGTGCAGCTTTAGGCCAACAGCACCGGCCCTGATCTGTTCACGCAGAGGTTCAGGCTTGCTTGCATTGCCTTTGCCCAACAAACCCACGTTGATCGGAAGCGCTTCTACAGCCTCCAGCATACGATGGATAGCCCATGGACCAGGCGTAACCGTCGTTGCAAGCGTACCAACCGTTGGTCCCGTTCCACCGCCAACCAAAGTGGTGGTGCCGCTGGCCAGCGCTTCTTCCGCCTGCTGTGGCGCAATGAAGTGAATATGCGTATCGATGCCGCCTGCAGTGAGGATCTTGCCCTCGCCCGCAATTACGTCGGTTGCAGGTCCAACGATGATGTCGACACCGGGTTGGATATCGGGATTACCTGCCTTACCGATCCCCGAGATACGACCATTCTTGATACCTACATCGGCTTTGATGATGCCCCAATAGTCGAGAATAATGACATTGGTGATCACCAAATCGGCGGTTTCGGCTGAAGGCCGCTGGCCCTGCCCCATGCCATCGCGAATAACCTTGCCGCCGCCGAAGGTTACTTCCTCGCCATAGATACAACGGTCATCCTCGACCTCGATGATGAGTTCGGTATCTGCCAGACGCACACGGTCGCCCTTTGTCGGGCCATAGAGTTCGGCATAGGCCTGCCTTGATATCCTCCCCATCTGTCCCTCCTAAAGTTTCCCGTTGATTTTTGCGTTGAAGCCATAGACTTCCCGGTCGCCATCAAGCGCAACCAGTTCGACTTCACGATCCTGTCCCGGCTCAAACCGCACGGCAGTCCCCGCGGGAATATTGAGCCTGAAACCTCTCGTTCGCTCCCTATCAAAGACGAGCGCCTCATTGGTCTCATAGAAATGATAATGCGAGCCAACCTGTATCGGCCTGTCGCCGGTGTTCTCGACAGCAATGGTGCAGGTTTCGCGACCGTCGTTGAGGTCGATCGACCCGTCTTCGATGAAATATTCACCCGGTATCATGATCGTCTCCTGAAGCGCGTACCGAAAAGCGCCAAGCGTTTTCGGTACAAGATGCGGGCAGAACCAAAAGCAAGAGCAATTTCGGTCATTCAGAAACGCACTAAGGAATCGGGTTGTGAACGGTCACAAGTTTGGTGCCGTCTGGAAAAGTGGCTTCCACCTGAATGTCGTGGATCATTTCAGGCACGCCCTCCATCACCTCATCCCGGCTGAGAAGCGTGGCCCCGTAGGACATGAGTTCCGCGACCGTTTTACCGTCGCGGGCACCCTCCAGAATTTCAGCGGAGATGTAAGCCACAACCTCTGGATAGTTCAGTTTCAACCCTCTGGCTCGGCGTCGCTCCGCAACCAATGCTGCAGTGAAAATCAGAAGTTTGTCCTTTTCACGTGGCAATAGTTCCATCGGTAGACCCTCTCCAAAGTCAGTTATGTGGCCCAGATGCGCGGTGCAGTGGCCGGTTTTCCTAATCCCATTTCGCGTAGAACCTCCCACGCCCTGCGAAATAGCGCCTTGGCTTCCGACATCCGCCCGCCGAGATAGCGGCAGACAATCACCCTTTCCAGCCGCGACGCTGAAAACAGATTTCTGGCTGTGTCACCCACCGCTTCGCGAATGGCCTGAAGTGCGTTTTCCGCAGCCGGACCGGCATAAACCATCGTGGCAACAATTGGTTTGGCGCAAAATGCATAAGCCGCATTCACTGCTGGTGCGGCACCACGAAGGCGAAATTGTTCGAACCAGATTGGCTTTCCGTCCCTGAATATTTCGACCCGTTGCCGGACTTCGCCCCTGTCGAAGCTTTCCTGACAGGCAGGACGCCCCAGACTGAAAATGTCCCACCCCAGATAGACTGCATCACCGCTCAGGGAGACATGCGTGCTTATGGATGCTCTGGCGCCGTCAAAAACGATTGTTTCCTGCGGGAGATACTCGCATATGCCACCTTCACTCACATCGATCCTAGTCGTCTGTGCGCTCTGGCCTCGCTCACTGCGATAGAATTTCGTGGCGCCCGGTGTTGTCAGAACAGCTCTGGCCTTGCGACCCAAAAAGCACGAAATATCAAGAATATCATCCCCTGCAACTCCACCCGGCGGATGAAGGAGATAGACATGCGCGCTGCCGTCTTTCTCAGGATAAAAAGGCTGTTGAACCGCAAGGGGACCCACATGGCGCCGCCGCATCAGCCGCGTCACTTCACGATTATGCTCAAACCGAAGTTCAAGCTCTGCATGCCAACCCTTGTTCATCTACAAAAGCCACCTCTGTGCTATTGGAGAACTTAATTGCGCTGTTGACGCATGAGGTAAAAACTGGGCAAGGCAGTAAAGTAAGTCGATAATAACAAGGTGCCATGACTGCTACAAGTTTAAAGTTATCGACACTCATGGCGACCGCCAATTTAAATATCAGTGTATGAAAATTGAGTTCGCAGCTGCAATTCATTTTAATTTCAAGAGCGTATAAAAGCTCTGGCGGCGTCCCTCCAAATTCTTCTATCGATTGGCGAGGCGCTTGATCATCCTGGCTGGCAGATAAAGCACCAGCGAAGCTTGTTCCAGTGTTCCCTGCCCCGCCACGGCAAATGCATCGTCCATACTTGCATATTCATCAGTCAAGAACTGACGCAAGAAGTTACCCGATCCTAGAAGCTTGATCAGGGTGTCAGAACTGGCGAACAGGGTGTGCCCGCCACGATCCACCTGCGAGACATCAAGAACCTGAATGTCCTTGTTTTGCAGGAACCCTATATCAGCTCCGCTCCCAACACGAGGCTCACCTCCGGTCAATCGGCGCGAAATATCGAGGGCGCGGTCCCGACGCGAAACAACGATAGTGAAAGGTCGCGGCAAATGACTAATATCATTCACCTGGCTCCTGAAGAGATCAGGGTCGAGGTCTGGCGCAGCAAGAAGCACCCCCTTGATCCGCTGAAGCACCTTTCTCTGATCCCGGATGGAAAGGGTTCTCAGCGCTTCCATCACGACAACCGCTCCCATTGAATGACCGACGACAATGATCCCGGTCGCCTTTGAGCGCGCCACAAGTTGAAGCGTCTCAGCCAGTCCATCTCTGGCAATGAGCGCGCTGTCACGATCATACAGATAACGTGTCAGTGCACCGGCTGAAGCCCATGAAAAATAAACGGGCAAAGACCCAACGTCATAGTCATGCACGATCTGGGCGTTGCGAAAAAGCCCCTCTGCGAAATTGTTATTATAGCCGTGAACGAAGATAAACACTTCGCGCTGCGATGCAGGCCGCTCGGATAATCTCCGGTTGATTTCACGAACCATGGCCTCTCCATTTGAAAGGCTCAAATAGTTGGTTGCGCTGAACTGCCGTCGGGGATCTGGCCTGGACGCAGACGTTTCCACCGATCCGGGCCGGTGATTGTGTGGAATGCGAACATCTATGGTGGAGAACATCAGCACATCCGAACGCGCGCGTGTATAGGCGATTTCTGGGTCGTCTGAACGATCCCGAACCGTAGCAACCATGAGAGGAACCACATCGCCTGACCGCGAATACGACTGCTCAGCCGTCCCCAGTCCAGTGACAGCGCGAGGCCCGGCACATCCCACAACCACCGAAAATACCAGTACAACTGCGCGAAACGGCCTCATAAAACTCCCCCGCAACGCTGCATTCAATGATGAAGTAAAAGCTTTTCAATAGTTTAGTCCGCTGGCACATTTGACAAATGCTTTTCAGCGTTTGGCTTAGGCGTTCCTACTCATCTAACAAAGAAGTTTTTCAGAACGCGGCTGGCTCACTCGATAGTAACTTACGAAAGGGATTTAACAAAGCCAGCTTATTCCACGATACAATCATCGTCCGCCAGCGGATTAAATTATCATCAACTCCGCGACAGCCAAATGAACAGAGCGATGTTTCGGACCGCCAGCATCGCGCCAAAACCTTCTTTCAATTAGTGCATATTCTGGTTGCGGCTACGCTCCTGCGTCAGTTCTGCGGTGGTCTGGCCGAGCCGCTTCGCCAATTCTCGCATGATCGTGATGGCCATTTCCGGATAGTCACCGAGGATTTTCGTGAAATGCTCCTTGCTGATGCGCAAGGTCTCCAAAGGCGTCGCTGCTCTCACCGTCGCGGTGCGCCCCATATCGCACAAGATGCCAATTTCTCCAACGATGGAATTGGGCTGTGCATCGGCAACCTTGATGGGCCCGCTTGGTGAATCGACAAGAATATCCGCGCCACCCAGAAGGATCACATAGGCGGCATCGGATATGTCGCCCTGATGGAACAGCGTTTCACCGGGCTTGAAAGTCACGCGCTCAGAGGTGAAGGCGAGAAGCTTTAGCTTCGCCGGTTCTATTCCAGCAAAGAACGGCATGCGCCGCAGCATTTCGACTTCATCCTTCAACAACATCGATCTTCCCTTTCATCCCGCCTTACGACAGCAAATCCTTAAGCGGTCCATCCTCCTGCATCAGCGCCTCATAGGTGCCATCCTGAACCACCCGCCCATGATCAAACACGATAACGCGGTCGAAATCTCTGGCGAGAGAAAAATTACTCAACGCCCATATTATTGCGGGTTTATGACCTTCTTTATGCAGCGTATGCATAATATTTCCAGCGATCTGAAACTGGATACGCTGATCCAGTGATGGCAGCGGCCGGTTAAACACGACATAATCAGCATGTTTAAGCAGCGCTCGCGCCATATTGATTTTCTGGCGCTGCACACTGGTCAGTCGCTTGCCGCCCGAGCCGACATCAAAATCAAGCCCGATGATCAGGATTGTGCGCTGCTGGCCCGTTTCCTCGAAGAGATCGATGAGGATCGACCGGATTTTGTCCGACGCATTCATCTGTCCATAGCTGATCTTGCCAAACAGCAGATTGTCGAGCAGCGTGGCGTGCTTGATGAAGCGGTCCGGTTCGTAAGGCTCGATCACGGCGCGCAGGTCGTCCGGCGTATCGCGCAGAAAGCGTGTTCTTGCCTTGAGAATCTTGGTCTTCAACGCGTCGGTCAGAAGGCCGAAACGATGCCGTGGCTCAATATAGGAGAAGCTGAGACGCACGATGTTGACGCGGTCTTCGTCCGAAACCGCATCAACACTGAGCCCCTTCACCCGCTGCAAAAGCGTCTCATATTCGGGAATGTCTTCCGGACGCATGAATGTCAGTTGCTGGAAGAACGGGTGGTCGGGCGGCAGATCGCGGAAAAGCTCGATAGCGTTTTCAGCGATTTCGAGGCTCATGGCGTAAAGATCGGCGAGAAGATCGTCCTCGCCGATTACCTCGCGGAAAAACGGATGCGCCGCCAGTTGCCGGATGGTCATGGAGGAGCGGTCGAGCACGCCGAACAGCAGATTTTCACCCACCGTCGCCTGCGCGTTATAGACATCCGGCTCAAAGGGAATGACCAACGCCGCCATATCACCGCCGTCAAGCCGCTTACGTAACGCCTGCCGGAGTTCCACGATGCGGGAGATGAATTCCGGATGCGCAACCGTATCGACCTTCGACAGAAGCGCTATATCGAAAATGTCATGGGTGACCATCACTGCGTCGAGGATGGGGCGCACGACGGCGTAGAGCCCGTCCCGTCCCGAAATGCCCATCGCCGCGTAATCCACCCAGTCGCTATTGAGATCGAAATCGGGATTTCGCGCCCGGCGCGCCTCGGCAATTTGCCATTGCCGTTTTTTCGCGTCATCGCCTTCATAGGCAACCTTGGTCAGGGGCGCATGTCTGAGCCCGTAAAGCAGATTGTCGCGTAGGGAACCGCTGAAGAAATAGCCATCACCCGACGCATAGGCGATGCGCCGCCCGGTGACCGATTCAGGCATTTCGAGTAGATCATGACCGTCGATGGCGACCCGCCCGGTTGCAGGCCAGACGAGTCGACCCAACAGTTCGGCAAATACATCGCTGCCACTGCCCGCAGGCCCGATCAGCGCGACGGTCTCGGTCGGCTTCAGCTCCAGGCTGACATGTTCCAGAATCGGCGCGCCGCTGTCGTCTTGCACCGTGACATTGCTGATGACGACCGGCTGATCGAGCGCAGGAACAGTGTCATAGTGGACCGATTGCACCTTCGGGGCGATGAGATTATCGACGCTGAACTGCTCGACCACTTGTGCATACTTGACCTGCACATCCTGGCGGTTCTGGTCCCAGTCGATCAGTTCCTTGAGTGGACCCGGTAGGTCCTTATAGGCATTGATGACGGCAACAAGCTGGCCGATATCGAGCCTACCCTGAAGCGCCAGAATACCGCCGATCATGTAGAACAGAAACGGTGTGACCTGAGCCAGAAAATTGTTGATGAACTTGACCAGAAATTTCCACTGATAAAGATCATAGCGGATAGAGAAGATGTGCCCCAGCCGGTTGGCGATATCGGCCCGCTCGAAATTCGACGTATCGTTGCTGTGAATGGCGCTGATGCCGTCAACGATCTCGCCGACGCGGCCCGAAAGTTCCCGCGCCGACAATTGACGCTGGCGCCCCAGTTCCAGAAGCCGCTTTCGCATCCGGGGAATGATAATGCCCTGCGCGGCAACAATGATCGCCGCAATCATGCCGAGCCAGAAATTCTGCATCAGGATGAAGACGAGCGCCGTCAGGGCCTGCCCGCCGAGAAGCGCCGGCTGCACAAAGGCGTCGCCGGTAAAGCCTCCAAGCGGCTCGACTTCGTCCTTGATCATGGTGGCGATTTCCGCCGAGCGGACGCGTTTGAAATGGAATGGCGGGAAACGCAGCACCCGGTCCACCAGCTCGAAACGGATGCGGCGTAGCATCCGTTCGCCAAGCCTGCCCTTATAGGTATTGATATAGAGCTTGAAGAGCCCGTTGATCACGACCAGCAGCAGGAAAACCATGCTGAGGCCGATCAGCATCTGGATGCGGGTAAGCTGCAGCCCATTGAAGAACACCACCTCGCCCAGGATCGGGAAATCGTAGGTGATGCGCATGAAAGTCTGTGTGGCGCCCGGCTTCTCGAACCCTATGCCCTGAATGGGGCCGTTGATGATCTGCTTGGGCAGATCGAACGAGAGAAAATAGGGGATCATCGAGACGGCGACGACAAAGAGAATCCAGGCTTGCTGGGCGCGTGTCGTGGACCAGATATAGCGAGCGAGGTTCTTTTCCATGAAGTCCCGTTTTGAGATCGATGGCCCGCCGGGCCGTGCTGCTATCGCGCCAACGCGGTCAATCGCTCTGTCTATACCTATGCATTCGCGAAACCTCCTCCGCTTTTGCCAGTATATTTGTAGTGCGTTTGCAACAAAATGGAAGTATCTCGCGTCACTTAAAAGCGGGATAACAATGGTTGAGAGAACTTAGTGCCGCAAACTGCGCAGCTTTAACGTTGCTAACGACGGCGATAAAGAAAATAGCGGTTCGCGGCCACGCTCTGCGGCAGAGGCATCGGCGTCAATTCAGGATGTTCGAGTGGCAATCCGCAGGCAGCTATGCCACCGCGTTTCAGGAGCGACGCCACGGCATCGGGGAGCCAGGTTAGGGTCAGCGCATCCAGATCTTCATGACCAGTGCCGATATCGGCATGCACGAGCGCTGCCTCGATGCCGAGATAATCGCCAATCGTGTCCTTGATCTCACCGACCACCAGATTGTCGCCCTGAGGTGTCGAACGTTCGAAAGAACGCGCCACCCGATCAAAAGCGATGATCCGGCGATCCGGAAATAGCTCCCTGATATGATCATATGTGCGGCCGTTACCGAGACCAAGCTCCATGATCGCACCGGGAATTTCGCGGACATCGTCTGCAATGCTGTTCAGGATATCGCGCTGGGCGCAAAGACGGCGGATGAAACTGTCGAGACGACTCATGATCTGTTCTTCAATTTGCAAATGTCCGAGACGTCCGCTTACACAACGGCGGACGTAAAGTCGACCGCAACCGATGATGCACGGCTGCGACCCGACCTGAGGGTGACTATGCCTTGACGATATTATCGCCGCTGATGGCGCGGCGTCCGAACGCATTTCTGGTATCAACGATCAACGGCGCCCATTTGGCCAGCGCCTGATAGTCGATCTGATCGTGATCGGTGGCGATCAGCACAGCGTCAAAATTTCTGACAACCTCTTCGGTCAGCTCGACCGAGGCGCGACCGCGAAGTTCGATATATTCGCGCGTCGGCGGGATCGTTGAGACGAAGGGATCGTGATAATCGGTCGTTCCGCCACGGGCCTCAATCAGTTCGATCAGTTTAAGCGACGGGCTTTCGCGGATATCGGGAACATTTTTCTTGTAGGCGAGGCCGATTATCAGCACGCGCGAGCGGCTGACGGCTTTTCCGTGGCGGCGATCAAGCGCTTCGGCAAGACGGTCGACGACATGACGCGGCATAGCCGAATTGATCTCACCGGCAAGTTCGATGAAACGCGTCGGCAATTCATATTCGCGCGATTTCCAGGTCAGGTAGAACGGATCGATGGGAATGCAATGACCGCCAAGTCCCGGCCCCGGATAAAACGGCATGTAGCCAAACGGCTTAGTCTTTGCGGCTTCGATCACTTCCCAAATATCGATGCCCATGGCCTCGTAGACGACCTTCAATTCGTTGACGAGAGCGATATTGACTGCCCGGAAGATATTTTCCGTCAGCTTTACCGCCTCGGCGGTTGCGTTGGATGAGACCGGAACGACAGTCTTGACCGCGGCTCCGTAAAAGACGGTCATAAGTTGCAAAGCCTCTGGGCCATCACCGGCGACAATCTTCGGGATGCTTGAGGTCTGGAAATCGCGGTTGCCGGGATCCTCGCGTTCTGGCGAAAAGCCGAGGAAGAAATCCACGCCGGAACGCAGGCCCGTGTTTTCCAGAACAGGCCGCACTACCTCATTGGTGGTGCCGGGATAGGTGGTGGATTCCAGCACGATCAGCTGACCAGCTTTTAAGGTTCGGGCAATCGCGTCACAAGTTTTGACGACGAATGACAGATCGGGGTCCCGCTGCTTGGTCAGCGGCGTCGGAACACAAATGATGATGACATCGCAATCGCCGAGACTTGAAAAGTCAGTCGTCGCACTGAAACGGCCTTCACCAACATGACGCCCCAGCACCGTATCGGACACGGCTTCGATATAGGATTTGCCATCGTCTATCATGACGATCTTGCCGGGGTCGATATCGAACCCTATGACGCGGAAACCGCTATTGGCGATGGTCATCGCCAGAGGCAAGCCGACATAGCCGAGGCCGATAACCCCCACGCGCGCCGAGCGATTGGCGATAGCTGAAAACAGGTTCCCATGAAGCGGGGCAGAGTCGGTCAAGATCATAGCTCTCCGGCAATTGATATCCTTCAGTGGCGGATTTACGGGCCAGCTGTCAAGGATGCCGCCGATGGGTAACTATATGTTCACCGGAAACCGAGCGATTTTACTTTAGTGAAACTGGCTTTGCCACGATAACACGCTATATTGGTCGCAATGATTTGCTGACGACCGGCCATGACATGGCTGACGGCTAGAAAGAATAACAAGCGATGGATGTCCCCCGGATTCCTATTTCCGAAACATTGCTCAGCCCGGTTTTACACTGGCTACAACAATCTGCGCTCAATGGCGCAAGCCTCGAAACTCTGGCCGAAGGATTTTGTGAAAGGTTGGCGGCGGCTGGCGTGCCGCTGATGCGCGTCCATTTAAGTTTTTCGATGTTGCATCCGCTTTACGACGCGCTCGGCTTCACCTGGATACGCGGCAAGGGCATGGAAATCGAGGGTTTTCGTGCTTCCACCAGCGAGAAGGATGCAGAGCGGTTTCTGACCAGCCCCTATTTCCATCTGCTTAGCAACAACCTGCAGTATCTGCGTCGTCAAATCGACCCATCTGCGCCATCGGAGTTCCCGGTTTTCGATGAATTGAAGGAAATCGGAGCCACCGATTATCTCGCCTTCGTGCAATCCTTCGGCGATGGCAACAGTCAGGGTATGGTCGGCTCTTGGACCACAGATATCCCCGGCGGCTTCGGTGACGACGTGGTGGAGACATTGCTGAATATCCAGAACAGCCTGGCAATCGCCGCAAAGATGGCGGTGCTCGGCAAGCTCGCAGACAATATGGTCACCACCTATCTTGGCGGCAATGCTGGCAAGCGCGTGTTATCCGGCCAGATTCGTCGCGGGGATGGAGAGACCATTCGCGCTGTGCTCGTCATGGGCGACATGCGACAATCGACGGACCTTGCCGAAAAGGCGGGCAGGCAGGTCTATATCGACACGCTCAACGAGTTTTTCGATGCAATCGCCGCGCCGTTCAACAAGAATGGCGGCGAGATTACGAGTTTTGTCGGAGACGGGTTCCTCGCAGTCTATCCCTGTGGTCGTCACCGGGAGCCGTCGCAGATCGCGGCGCGCGCGGCAATGGCGGCGGTACGGCAGGCAACGGCAGCCATGGCCGACATGAACAACGAGCGGAAAAAGAAGGGCCTCGACGAGGTCCGCTATGGAATGGGCCTACATGTCGGCAACGTGATGTTCGGCAATGTCGGCCTTAAGGACCGATTGACGTTCTCCACATTCGGCAGCGCCGTCAATGAAGTGTCGCGGTTGCAGGGGCTGACGAGGCTCTATCCAGATCATCCGATTATCGCCAGCGAGGCGTTCACCAACTATTGCGGTGGTGACTGGGTGACGCTGGGTGCGAAGAAATTGCGGGGCGTACAGGACAAGGTGACGATATTGGCGCCGGGTGGGGAAAACCTGAAGATGAGCAGTATTGAGGCAACCGGAAGGAACAAGCCGGATGCAGGCTCCGAAGCCGAGCAAGTGATGCTGCTTTTCCGCAACTCCCGCGACCGGAAGCCCCCGAAGCTTGAGGGGAACCTTCTTCAATGATCAAGACATGTGCTGTGGCACTGCTTCTATCCACCGTGTTTGTCCAAGTCTCAGCGATTGCCGATCCATTGAGCACACCTCTTTTCGATACTTTCGATGGTGAAGATTTTTCACCCACCGGCGGGCTTTATTACCGCGATAATGATGAACAGAAAGCGGGAACGGTCGAGTTCCAGAGTGCGGTCACCCGCACCGGACCGCGCGCTTTGAAACTGAGCGTGCGATCCGGTTGCAAGGCAACAACGGAAAACTGCAGCGAAAGGGCGGAGATCTGGGAAAAAACCGAGCTTCGCGTTCCTTACGACCAAGCCGTCTGGTATGGTTTTGCAGTAAAGTTCGCCGAACCCATCCCACAAGACGACCATCGCTATGTGATTGCGCAATGGAAGCGCGAGATCGGCCCCGGGACAAAAGGCGATTTCAGCCCGTTTCTGGCGGTGCGGCTCAACAAGGGCAAGCTCTTCATCACTGTGGAAACGAATTATCACCCGCCAGTCTCCACCGGGACCAAGGGCACAGCTGCGACATGCGATAAAGGGTCAACCCCGGTTTGGTTGCGGCCCGAAACCAACCAGATGCGGGCGCTTGTCGCGACCGACGACAACTGGGTCGCGGAAGATGGCGGCCGCTTCTCGGCATGCACCGACAAAATCACTATCACGCCACGCGGCAACAGCCTTCCCTCTCCCGATTCCGGATGGATCGACTTTGCGATCATGACGAAACCCGGCCCGGACGGAACCGGCCATATCGAGATTTTCGCCAACGGTCTCTGGATCTCGACAATCAAAGGCTATATCGGCCACAACGATCCCGGATTGGGCAAGAACCAGTACTTCAAGTTCGGGCCATATCGTGCGGCTGGAACCGGCGAATGGTCGCTGTTTTATGATGATTTCCGTAGGTCAGCCAACTGCAAGGACGTTCTTCGCGACAGCAACGCATGTGACCTCATCAAGTAATCCTTCCGGGCTGAAAGCATTGTCCCGCGCGTATCTTCGCGCAGGGGCGTGACAACTGCTGGATGCGTGAAATCTAGTCATGGACTCATAGGCATTCGTGCGCTAGCGTTCACGTCGGGGGTGCCCGCACCGGGGACACGCAACAGTGAAGGCCTGCAAGCATGATCTCAGGGACAGATTTCTTGAGGATCGAAAATCTGAGCATTTCCTTCACCTTGCTTGGTGGGAAGATCATGGCCGTGAAAAAAGCCGATCTCCGTGTCCTGCCAGGCAAAGTCACCGCCCTTGTCGGCGAATCTGGTTCTGGAAAGTCTGTTATAAGTCAATCGGTTATGGGAATTCTGCCGCGCACTGCTTCCGCGAGTGGCAAAATCCTTTTCCAAGACACCGACATGCCCGGCCAGCCGCCTATCGACATTCTCAGCCTGCCTACTGACGGTCCAGAGATACGGGCGCTCCGTGGCAATCGCATCGGCAAGATTTTTCAGGAGCCGCTCACATCGCTGTCGCCGCTCCACACGATCGGCAACCAGATTTCGGAAGTACTGTCGATCCATACCAGGGATACAAAAGCCGAGCGGCGTGAGCAGACAGAGGAGATGCTTGGCCTCGTCGGCTTCAAGAACCCGACCCAGGCCTATGACAAATATCCGTTCGAACTGTCCGGTGGTATGCGCCAACGCGCCATGATTGCCATGGCGCTCATATGCAAGCCATCCCTGCTGATCGCCGACGAACCGACCACGGCGCTTGATGTAACCATTCAGGCGCAAATTCTCGAACTGCTCGGCGAGCTTCGAGCCAAGCTCAACATGGCAATGCTGCTCATCACGCACGATCTGGGCGTTGTCGCCAATGTCGCCGACGAGGTGGTCGTCATCTATCACGGCGAGATCATGGAATCGGGACCAGTTGAAACGATCTTCCGCAAACCAGCCCATCCCTATCTCAAGGGTTTGATGGCCGCCGTGCCGCATTTCGACATGAAGCCGGGCGAACGTCTGAAATCCTTACGCGACGTGCCAGTCGATGTCGCCAAGTTGATGGGCAAGAGCAAAGCCGTCCATACGGATCGCAACAATGTGCTGCTCTCCGTGCGCGATGTATCCAAGACCTTCGCAGCCCGCAAAACCCTTTTCGCAAAAGATGGCGGGCCGCCGACGCGGGCAGTCAATGACGTCAGTTTCGACGTATTGCGCGGCGAATGTTTCGGCCTCGTCGGCGAGAGCGGCTGCGGCAAGACCACACTGAGCAAAATCCTGATGCGCGCCGTCACGCCGGACGCAGGGTCCGTAATTTTCAACGGCGACACAGGCCCGATTGACATCCTAGACGCCAGCGGCAACGACCTGCAGGCGTTACGCACCAAAATCCAGATGGTGTTTCAGGACCCGGTATCGTCGCTGTCGCCGCGCATGACCATCCAGAATATTCTCAGCGAACCGCTGGAAATTCACGGGCGCGGAAATGCCAAATCCCGACTGGACAAGGTTGCCGACCTGATGGACGTGGTCGGCCTGAACCGCCGCTATCTCAATCGCTATCCGCACGGTCTTTCGGGCGGCCAGCGCCAGCGCGTCGGCATCGCGCGGTCTCTGGCGCTCGGTCCAGAACTCATCTTGTGCGATGAACCCGTATCGGCGCTCGATGTATCCGTACAGGCGCAAATCCTCAACCTTCTCAAAGATTTGCAGAAGGAACTCGGGCTTACTTACGTCTTCATTTCGCACAATCTGGCGGTGGTGGATTATATGGCCGACCGGATCGCCGTGATGTGTGGCGGGCGGATTGTCGAAATCGCTCCACGTCGCACCCTGATGCGGGCGCCTGTCCATCCCTATACGAAATCGCTGCTTGCCGCCGTTCCATTTCCCGATCTCGACCGTCCACTTGACTTCGGCAAGCTCAGTGCCAGCGGTGCATCCGACAAACGCAACTGGGGTATTCAGTTCCGCAACGACGGACCGGACGACATGCTGACGCCAATGGATCTGGGCGACGGGCACCTTGTGCTTGCGCGCAAGACCGCAGACATGCGGGAGTTGAAGCCTTGATCAATCGGCGAACGACACTGGGCATGCTTGCTTCCTGCTTTCTACCTGGTGTTTCGCGGGCGGATCCGCCTTTGCCGAACTATTCACTGCCGCAGCCGGGCGCGCTGCCCGATCTGGCCGACCGTCTCCCCAAAACACCAAGGATCGTCAACATGGCGGCGCTTGGTCGCAAACCCGGCGTCAACGGAGGTGTCATCCGCACCCTGATTGGCAACCAGAAAGACATCCGGTTGATGACGCTCTACGGATATTCCCGTCTGGTGGGCTATGACGAAAAGCTCAACATGCATGCGGATATTCTCGAAAGTTTCGAGACAGTCGAGGACAGGGCTTTTACCTTCAAAATCCGCCCGGGGCACCGCTGGTCGGATGGTTCCTATCTGACATCGGAGGATTTCCGCTATTGCTGGGAAGACGTGATGCTCAACACGGAGCTGAAGCGAGGCGGTCCGCCGAGGGTCTTGCTGGTCAATGGAAGGCCGCCGCGTTTCGAAGTCATTGACGAGTTGACAGTCAGATACAGCTGGGACGCGCCCAATCCGGATTTCCTGCCGCAACTGGCGGCGCCGCAGGCGCTGACGATTGTTCTGCCGTCGCAGTATTTGAAACAATTTCACAAGACCTATCAGGACAATTTCCGGCTCTCGGCCCTGATGAAGCAATACCGCGTCAAGAAATGGACTGACCTTCATTTCAATATGGCGCGCAGCTATCGGCCCGAAAACCCGGAACTGCCGACCCTCGATCCATGGCGAAACACAACCGCGTCGCCTGCCGAGCAGTTTGTTTTCGAGCGCAACCCGTATTTCCACCGCGTCGATGAAAACGGGGTGCAATTGCCCTATGTCGACAAAGTGATCCTGAATATCAGCTCCCCGACAATCATTGCCGCCAAGACCGGCGCTGGTGAAAGCGATCTGCAGGCGCACGGCATCGACTTTTCTGACTACGCCTTTCTGAAGGATTCCGAAAAGCGGTTTCCGGTCAGGGTCAGCTTGTGGAAGCGGACGGAAGGTGCGCGGGTGAGCCTGATGCCCAACCTCAATGCCGGGGACGCCATTTGGCGGGCGCTCTTCTGGGATGTGCGCGTGCGCCGCGCCCTATCGCTCGCAATCGACCGGACCGAAATCAACAAGGCGGTGTTCTACGGTCTTGCCGTTGACAGCGCCAACTCCATCCTGCCCGAAAGCCCGCTCTACAAACCAGGATATAAAACGGCGTGGAGCGCCCATGATCCTGAACAAGCGAACGTCCTGCTGGACGCGGCTGGCCTGCAACGGCGGGACGAGGACGGGATGCGCCTGTTGCCCGACGGGCGCGCAGCAAAGATCGTGGTAGAAACCGCCGGTGAAAGCACGTTGGAGACAGATATCCTCGAGCTTGTCACAGATCACTGGGCAAAGGTCGGCATCTCGCTGTTCATCCGGACATCCCAGCGTGACGTTTTCCGTAGCCGGGCCATGGGTGGCGAAATCATGATGTCCATGTGGTCGGGGCTCGATAACGGCATACCGACCGCCGATATGAACCCGGGCGAGCTCGCCCCAACCTCGGACGACCAATTGCAATGGCCGGTCTGGGGCATGTATTACATGTCGAACGGAATGAAGGGCCATCCTCCGGAAATTCCCGAAGTAAAGCAGCTGATCGAGCTTCTCAGCCAATGGCGGGACTCCAGCGACATAGCCGAGCGGGCCACTATCTGGACGCAGATGCTGGATATCTATTCGCAGCAGGTGTTTTCCATCGGTATCGTCAACAGCACCCCCCAGCCCGTCTTGCGCGCGGCCAGCCTCCAGAATGTACCGGAGAAAGGGCTCTACGGCTTCGACCCGACCAGCTTTCTCGGCGTTTTTATGCCGGATGCGTTCTGGTATGGAAAGGACGCCTGACCATGCTGCGATATATTCTCTGGCGCATCGCAGCAATGATCCCCACGCTCATCATCATTTCCGCTCTGGTTTTCACCATCATCGAACTACCGCCGGGCGACTATTTCGAAAGCTATGTGTCGGAGCTTCGCGCACAGGGCGAAGCGGTGGACATGCAGGAAATCGAGGAGCTACGCGTCCAGTACGGCTTCGATAAGCCGCCGGTTCTGCGCTATTTTCACTGGGTTGCTGGGATGTTGCAGGGGGATTTCGGCTATTCGTTCGAGTATCAGCTACCCGTCAGTGACGTTGTGGGCGACCGGCTTTGGCTGACAGTGATGGTATCGTTCTTCACGATCATCTTCACATGGCTGATTGCTTTCCCGATCGGCATCTATTCGGCGACGCATCAATATAGCTGGGCGGATTATGGGCTGACGCTGATCGGCCTGCTTGGCATTGCGATCCCGAACTTCATGTTCGCGCTGATCCTGATGTATTTTGCCAATATCTGGTTCGGCACCTCGATTGGACATCTCATGGACCAGAAATATCTGGCCGAACCAATGAGCTGGGCCAAGGCGTCCTCTATCCTGTCCCATCTTTGGATACCCGTGCTGATCGTCGGCACCGCAGGCACTGCCGGGATGATCCGGCGTTTGCGCGCCAATCTTCTCGACGAGTTGCAAAAGCAGTATGTGGTAACGGCGCGCGCCAAGGGTCTGCATCCTTTTCGCACGCTGGTAAAATATCCCCTGCGCATGGCGCTCAATTTTTTCATCTCGGATATCGGTTCGATCCTGCCCGCGATCATTTCCGGTGCTGAAATCACCGCAATCGTTCTTTCGCTGGAAACGACAGGGCCAATGCTCATAAAGGCCTTGCAGAGCCAGGATATGTATCTTGCAGGTTCGTTCCTGATGTTTCTCGCAACGCTGACGGTCATAGGCGTGTTGATCTCCGATATTGCGCTCGCGTTTCTTGATCCACGTATCAGATTGCAGGGGGGGAGCACAAAGTGACATCATCACCCCTCCCCGAACCGGGCGCACGCCTGCCTCACTTTGTTTCGACAGAGCCTTTTGATCCGCATTCGGTCGATGTCATGACCGAAGAGCAGAGCCGCTTTTATCGGGCGTCTCAGCTCCAGCTGATGTGGTGGAAATTCAAAAAGCATAAGCTGGCGCTTGCCTCCGCCATCTTCCTCGGCGCGCTTTATGTGATGATCGCCTTCGTTGAATTCCTCGCGCCTTATAATCTTCATACACGCAATGTCGATTTCATCTATGCACCGCCGCAGGTGGTCCGCCTTTTTGACAACGGCAATTTCATCGGGCCGTTCGTCTATGGCCGCAAGATGACGCTCGATATGGACACGCTGCGACGGGTCTATGTGGATCAGAAAGACCAGATCGAACCGCTGCGTTTTTTCTGCTCGGGCGATCCCTATAAATTCTGGGGCATATTCTCGACGGATTTACATCTGGTCTGCCCTGCAAAGGGCGGCGAGCTGTTCCTTCTCGGCACAGACCGACTCGGGCGAGACGTGCTATCCCGCATCCTCTATGGCGCTCGAATCTCGCTGACAATCGGTCTGATCGGCATTGTCATCAGCTTTACTCTCGGAATTGTTATCGGTGGCCTTGCCGGCTACCATGGTGGCGTTTTCGACCTCATCGTCCAGCGAATCATAGAGGTACTGCAGTCTATTCCAAGCATTCCACTGTGGATGGCCCTTGCGGCCATCATGCCGATTACATGGAGCCCGATGCTGATTTACCTCGGTATTACCGCCATCCTTGGACTGCTTGACTGGACTGGGCTGGCGCGCGCCGTGCGTTCCAAGTTGCTTTCACTTCGCGAGGAAGACTACGTGCTAGCGGCCCAGCTGATGGGCGCAAAGAGTCCCCGCATTATCGGACGGCATCTCATTCCCGGCTTCATGTCGCACTTGATCGCAACTGCAACCATGTCTATTCCCGGTATGATCCTGGGTGAAACTGCGTTGAGCTTTCTCGGCCTGGGGTTACGGGCGCCAATAACCAGTTGGGGCATCCTTTTGACGGAAGCCCGAAGTGTAAGTGTTATTGTCTTCTACCCCTGGCTGCTGTTTCCGATCATTCCGGTCATTCTGGTGGTTCTGGCCTTCAATTTTCTAGGTGACGGTCTTCGCGATGTCGCTGATCCGTATAGTTGAGATGGATGTTCGCATGCTGAAAAATTTCCTGTATCGCGGGTTGCGTCACCACATTACGGCGGGGTTCGCATCATGACGCGCCGCCTGGAGCATGTCCGTATCCTGATGTACAGCCACGACACGTTTGGGCTGGGCCATTTGCGCCGCTGCCGAACGATTGCCCATTCGCTTGTCGAGGACTATCGCGGCCTCAACATCATGATCATATCGGGCGCCACGATCGCCGGCGCCTTTGACTACCGCGCGCGCGTCGATTTCGTCAAAATTCCAAGCGTAATCAAGCTGCGCAATGGCGAATACCAGTCGATGGAACGGCACACCGATCTTCATGACACGCTGAAGATGCGCCAATCGATTATCCGCCATACCGCCGAAACGTTCCAACCCGATATTTTTATCGTCGATAAGGAACCGATGGGCATGAAGGGCGAAGTCGAGGAGACGCTCACCTATCTCAAGACCCGTGGAGCAACACTGATTCTGGGCCTGCGCGAAGTCATGGATGCGCCGCATTTGCTCGATGCCGAGTGGAAGCGCAAAAACGTGATGGATAAGATCGACAGGTTCTATGACTCTATCTGGGTCTATGGGCCGCCGGATTTCTACGATCCGCTCGTGGGTCTCGACGTCCCGAAGGGTGTCCGCGACAAGATGAATTTCGTCGGCTTCCTGCAGCGCAGCGTTTCCAATCAGGAAGTCCCGGACCATCGCCCCAAGGGCGACTATATTCTTGTCACCACCGGCGGAGGCGGCGATGGCGCCGATCTCGTCAACGATGTCGTACGGGCCTACCAGCACGATCATACGCTCCAGCATAAGGCGCTGGTCGTGCTCGGACCTTACATGCCCGCGAAGAAGCGCCGCAAGATGATAAGCAAGAGCCAGGCGATCCCCCATATCGAGGTCATCGAGTTCGATAACAGGATGGAAGAACTGGTGGCGGGCGCGAAGGCTGTCGTTGCCATGGGCGGCTACAACACCTATTGCGAGATTCTCTCCTTCGACAAACCGGCATTGATCGTTCCCCGCATCCTTCCACGTGAGGAACAGCTGATCCGCGCCCGGCGCGCTGCGGAACTCGGGCTGATTGACATGCTGCTTCCCAGCGAATCCGAAGATCCTGTCCGCATGGCCAGTGCACTCAAGGCCTTGCCCAGCAGGCCAGCGCCCTCGAAGAGCGCGCCCAAAGGTTTCAGGCTCGAAGGCTTACCGCATATCTCGCAAATTGTCGGGGATCTGATGGATCGACGTCAGCCGAACCACCTGTCGCTCGTCAAGGGATAATCAATTGTCATATCGCCGGAAAATTGTGGTGGTGCTGAAGGGATATCCGCGCCTGTCCGAAACATTCATTGCTCAGGAATTGCTTGGGCTGGAACAATCGGGTTTTGATCTGGTTCTCGTGGCATTGCGGCGACCGACGGACAAGAAAACGCATCCGGTGCACGACGAAATTCGTGCGCCAGTCCATTACCTGCCTGAATATCTGCGCGAAGAACCGCGCCGTGTTCTATCGGCCTTGATCGCCTGTATGCCGCGCCCCGGTTTCTGGCGAGGCTTGGTAACTGTGCTCAAGGACTTTCGGAAAGACCCGACGCGCAATCGTATCAGGCGTTTCGGACAGGCCGCAGTTCTGGCAGCGGAATGGCCCGATGACGCGGGATGGATTCACGCGCATTTTATCCACACGCCCGCATCCGTTGCCGCTTATGCCAGCCAGATCACCGGCATTGGATGGACGTGCTCCGCTCACGCCAAGGATATCTGGACTTCGCCAGACTGGGAACTGCAGGGCAAGCTCACCAGCACGCGATGGACGGTGACCTGCACACATTCGGGCTTCGATCATCTCCGTCAGCTTGGAGGGCCCTCATCCAGCGTACATCTAAGCTATCACGGCCTCGATCTTGACCGGTTCGGGCCTTTTGAGGGCAACCGTTCACTGCGCAACGGCAGCGACGCGGACGATCCGGTCAGAATCCTGAGCGTCGGTCGCGCCGTTGAGAAAAAGGGCTATGACATCGTGCTGAGAGCACTCAGCCTGCTGCCCAAAGACCTCCAATGGCGGTTCGAGCATATCGGTGATGGCGACAGGATCGCCAGCTTGAAAGCGCTTGCAGACAAGCTCGGCATTGCCGACAAAATCGTATGGAAGGGCGCGCTCGACCAAAAGGAAGTCCTTGCTGGCTATCAAGCCGCCGATATTTTCGTACTCGCCTGCCGGATCACTACGGATGGCGACAGGGATGGCTTGCCCAACGTATTGGTGGAAGCATCAAGCCAGGGCCTGATATCGGTTTCCACCAACATCTCTGGCGTACCCGAACTCTTGGTGGATGGAGAAAATGGCCTGCTTGTTGCACCTGAGGACCCGGAGGCGCTAGCGATTGCTATGGAAACTGCGATCCGCGATGCGGATTTCCGCCATCGTCTGGGACGCGCTGCCGAAAAGCGGGTGCGAACAGAGTTCAACTTCCACAACAGTATCCGTCAATTGAGGTCCTTGTTCGAAACGGAATGGCAGCGAAGCAAATGAGGCAGTCGACGACAAGCCCACGGGTGTTGTTCTATGTTCAGCATCTGCTCGGCATCGGTCATCTTGCGCGCGCCAGCCGCATTGCCCGTGCGCTGACCCAAGATGGCTTCGACGTCACCGTGGTCACCGGCGGCATGCCTGTTTCCGGATTTCCGGGACCGGAAGTCAACCATGTGGCGCTACCGGCGATTGCTTCCGGCGACGCCGGTTTTTCGGGCCTTGCCGACGCCTTCGGCAATCCGGTGACCGAAGAATTCAAAGCGGAACGCCGGGACAAACTGCTTGCCATCTTTCGCGATGTCAGACCCGATATCGTCATTATCGAGGCGTTTCCCTTCGGGCGTCGGCAAGTTCGTTCCGAACTAATCCCCCTGCTCGATGAAATCAGCAGGATGACACAAAGGCCATTGGTGCTGACCTCATTGCGCGACATCCTGCAGGAGCGCGCCAAGCCCGGTCGCGACGAGGAAAGCGTCGCCCTCGTACAGCGCTATTTCGATCACGTGCTGGTTCATGGCGACCCGCAGTTTGCGCGTCTGGAGGACAGTTTTCCGCTGCATGCGGATATTGCCGACAAGGTGATCTATACCGGTCTCGTCGCCGCGCCAGCGCCCTCGCCACCATCGGAAACCTTCAATATCGTGGTATCGGCTGGAGGCGGTGCAGTCGGCGCCTTGCTCATCCGCGCAGCACTTGAGGCCTCAAAGCGCCTGTCGCCCGACCTGTCGTGGTGCATTGTGACCGGTCCCAATCTGCAGCAATCAGATTTTGACGAAATCACTGCAGAAGCACCGAATAATGCCCGCATCTTCCGCTTCCTGCAGAATTTTCCGAGCCTGTTGCTCGATGCGCGCCTGTCCGTCTCGCAGGCCGGATATAATACGGTTTGCGACATCCTTCGTGCGGACTGCAAAGCGCTGCTCATTCCATTTACGGCGGGTGGCGAAACCGAACAGACCGCACGCGCACGCCATCTGCAAAAGCTGGGCCTCGCATCGGTTCTCACAGAAGACGAGCTATCCGTCGATAGCATGACCGACGCCATCGCCAAGGCGCTTGCCGCACCTCGTTTGCCCGCTCACAATCTTGATCTCGATGGCGCGCATCGCACGGCAGAGATTCTGCATGGACTTCTGGCGGCGCGCTAGCTTTTTGTTTTCACGCACATCTTGTCCGAAAACCGTTTCACACTTTTCGGGATGTGCGTTAGACAGTACCGATCAGCATGAATCTGGTATATTTCTTCATCGGCAGCGCGCCAGCAAACGCTGTTGTTTCCAGCGCTGCCTGAGCGACGAATTCATCGAGCGAAGCCACGCAATTCACATGGGTGGGCTCGCTGAAATAGTCGTTCGACTGCAGGAGAACGCGGGTCCCCTTGGGCAATAGCGACAGCCAGGCGGGCAAATCCGCAATATGTTCGCAACTGGTGTTGATAACCAAATCGGCCCCGAGTTCAGGATAGGCAAGCTGATACATATCAGCGGTCAATGCCCGAAACCGATCCTTCCATGCATTGTTCAAAGTTTCAGCGACAGCGCCGACATCAGGATCAATATCAAAACTGTCTATCGCTTCGATATCAAAGCGCTGGTCTTCGAAAAACATCGCGGCCAGAACACCGTACCAGCCGCCAAGTATAGCGATGCGATTGAATCTCCCGCCAAAGGTCTCGAACAGCGACTGCCGCGCCCATATCTTGCAACCCACCTGCTTGTGGTTGAAGGCATTGCCGAGGTCCGCCTCCGGGTGGTCGGCAAGGACCTTCGACAAACCCTTGATCAACGGGCTTGAAGTGTATGCGGCAACGCCACGCAGAATATCAAATGCGCTTTCATGCCAGTCGGTGGTAGTCGCGTTAGCGCCGAGTGTATCCATCATCAATATGTTGTAGGCCAGACATTTATTGCTGGTCAATTCCTATGGCTGGTTTGCATACAGAAATGCGCTGGTCATATAGGCTGTATCTCGCCCGTTGTGAGATCAATGGCAGAGTTTCGTGACGGCAAACCGGAGATGAAACGATCAAACATCCGAAAGAGCCTCCCGAAGGATTGCTGTATCGTTCCAGCTGCCATTGCATCGATACGGCGGGCATAAATGACCGACACCCATTTGTATGCGGCAAGACGTGGCTCTGATATGGCGTCCAGTCCAAGCTCACTCCCCATCCGGACGCGATACCAGTCGCCCAGAAAAGTCATGACCTCAATCCGCGACAGCAAGGTGAAATCAAGTCCATGTCCCGTGGCGGAGATCGCCAGCTGTTGCCGGATATCACGGTCAGCAATGGCCGCCTTAATATCGGCAAGCGCACAGGCGGAGATGGGGCGTTCGACCAGCGCCAGAGCTGCCAGATCCAATAGTCCAAGGGTCTTCACGGCTTCCGCGAGCGCCTCCGGCCATTCCCGGCGCAAAAATCGCCTGCCGACTAGATGCGCCAGATGCTTCGACAGGAAATCCCCGTAATTGACGGCACTAAGCAACGCGCCGGGATTAATCTTCTCCCTTTCTACTTCGGCTGCATATTGACTGGTGATGCTAGCGTCCAGCGCCATATCGTCAATGCTAATCGTCTCTATGTGCAGCCGATTGGGCTCAATGTGGACGATCTTGTAGGCGCCGGGGAAAGCGACCAGCGAGGGAACGGACACATTGAACAGAAAGCCATCGGCATTTCGAAGGCGAGCAGTATCGTTGACGTGCAGATGCCCGCTGAAATGCAGGCGGACACCGGCATTAATCAGGGCATCGCCGACCTCCGGTTCCGGGATGCGTCCCATAAGGCTCGTCTGCCCCAGCACGGCCAGTTCGTCGTCACCCGTGCCGTCCAGTGGATCAAGTACCGGATAATGGGAAAATGCGATGACCGTCTTTCCCAGTGTCCGACCCCGATCCGTGACCGATCGTATCCAGTCCAGAATAAAGCGTTTGTGTACCAGCATGGCATTCCAACCGGCATCGGTGCTATCCGCGAACGCTCCCTCATCATCGCCGATTTCTCCATCCACCGGCACAAACACATTGGCGTCGATCATCAGCATCCAGACACCGTCGAATGGCTCGACAAGATAGGAAGCGTCCATCAGCCTGCGAACCGTCATGCCATCAGGCGAGCAGATTTCGAACTCTCTCGCCGATGGATGATCGTTAATGCCAAAAGGGGTCTCCCAATGCAGATAGTCGGGCCTTCGAAAGAACCCGACATCACCCAACGAACGCAGACCGACTGGATAGCCAGCGCAATACATGCTCTCGCTGATAATCACCGCATCGTCATCAGGAGCGGCCCTGCGCGCCGGATTGCTGGTCACCAAGTCATGGCCGCCGCGAGCATTCAAAAAGCGTTTTGACCGATGCCTCCCACCGGGGCCAAAAATATCGTGATTGCCGGGCGCTGCGTAGAACTGCATACCGAAGCGCCTTGCGTAATCGTCAAGAAGTTTCTGCAGCGTTGCCATCGTCACCAGCTGGCCGTCATCCGAATAGTCGCCCAGAAGGACAACGTGGCGGATTCCTCGGGCAGCTATATCATCCAACGCGTAGGGCAATGCTGCGGAACTCTCGTTGAACACTCGTGTCGAACGCACCGTGTTGGCGAATGGGCGCAACGCCATAGCCCGTTCGCTCACTGTGACCCCAGCATTGCCATAGTCGCCAAAAATATCGTGAAAATGCGCGTCGGCAATCACGGCGATAGGCGGTAGTTCGGATGCCATCCTCTAGAAATTTCCTTTCCATCGTCTCACGCTTCATATCACTGACAAGAGTGCTAGATATTTCGTAGTAACGTAGATTCGGTACTCGCATATGCTTCGCCGCATGGCTAACATGCCATGAATTGCACGACGGCGGAAAGAAGAGGGATACAGTGTTTCGGGTGCGTTTTTGGGGAGTGCGGGGCAGCCTTCCGGTTTCCGGACCGGATTTCCAGCGATATGGCGGCAATACTGTCTGCATAGAGATGCAATGCGGTGAACACAGATTGTTGTTCGATGCCGGATCTGGCCTGCTACCCGCAGGAAAATCATTGCTCGCGGACGGCATTTCCAATTTCAATCTGTTCTTTTCACATTGTCATTATGACCACATTATCGGTCTGCCCTATTTCGCTCCACTCTTTGATGCCGGCTCTGCGGTGGAACTCTGGTCCGGGCATATGTATGGCAAGATGAACACAAGCGAGATTGTCTCGGAATTTATTCGCCCCCCCTGGTTTCCCGTTGAAATAGATGTCTGTCCCGCGAAAATGATCTGCCGGGATTTTAAACCCGGCGACATTCTGCAGCCCCATCCCGGTGTTGAGATTAAGACCGGAAGGCTCAATCATCCCGGCGGTGCCATCGGTTATCGGGTGCAATGGGGAGGTCGTTCGGTAGCGCTGATCACCGATACAGAGCATGAACCCGGCATTCTTGATCCCGCCGTTTTGGATCTGATCCAGAGCGCAGACCTTTTCCTCTACGACACCACCTATACCGACGCGGAAATGCCGCGGCATGTTGGCTATGGGCACTCTTCCTGGCAGCATGCCATCCGGCTCGCCAAAGCAGCGGGCGCAAAAAACGTTGCTTTCATCCACCATTCGCCGCTGCGTACAGACGCGGAACTCGAGGCGATTGATCGACAGGCCGCGAGTGAGTTTGCTGGCGCCTTCTCGGCCCGGGAAGGCCAGGCTTTCGACGTCTAAGCCTGAAGCAGAATGTGCATATCCCGTAGTGCAATCCAGCGGCTGGCAGGATGAGATGCTGTTTGTGCGAGTAACGCCTCGATAAACTGCCAAGCGGACTTATCGTGGACCAGATGATGGGTTAGAAAGCCCATGCTCCCACCACCGTCGAACATCACCTGCAGACGACGAACGATATCGTCAATCAGCGCCGCGTGATCACGGGCGACCCGTGTTCCATGCCAGTCCATCAGATCGACATGGGTGTTGATCATCGGCAGTGAACCTTCTTTCTCCGCTCCGAAAACCGAAAGGGCGCAATATCCAAGACCGGAAAGTATGTCCACCAAGGACGGCGCAATGCGGTTCCATGGCGGCACCAGAACGGGGACAAAGCGTCCAGCATGGAGTGCCTCAAGACGGGTTAAACCAGCCGTCAATTCCGCTGTGACCACTTCAATTGGCCTGTGTGGGCCAAGTTCCTGCTTCTTCTCACCGTCGCCCGCAAAATTGCTGTGCGACCAGCCGTGAACAACCACCGTCACCAGCGGCCGGTTGCCAAGATACTCTGCAAGCGGCTGTCCAGTGGTTTCGGGGATCACGGCCAGCGCGACCGGAACCGAATGGCGTGCGCTCAGATCAAGCAGTTGCGTCAAGGCCGGTGTGGGAGCGACGGCATCGTCATCACGCAGCCAAAAGTCTGCGACTTTGCCAGCTTCATACCATCGATCCAACTCGCGGTTCAGCGGCTCCCAGATGTCAGTCACCATTATAAAATGCCCACATGCTGTTTGAGAATATCGTCAAGACGGCGGGACGCCACTTCCAGCGACCGCTCGTCCCGCACGAACTGTCGCGCTGCAAAAGCCATATCATTGCGCATCGCGGCATTCGCCAGCACTAAGCGTATCGCGTCAGCATAGGCGTCAATGTTGCCCGGTGGCGTGAGAACGCCGGTGCGCCCATCGCGCACGACTTCAGGCACCCCGGCAATAGCCTGAGCGATAACGGGCAAGCCAGCCGCCTGTGCTTCCAGATAAGCAAGCCCATAAGCTTCGCCGCATCCCGGCCACACGTACAGAGCGCTCTGCGCGAACAATGTTGCAATGTCAGACGGTTCCAGTTTCCCGTGCCACTGGATTCTTTCCGGCGCGAAATGAGCAAACAACGTCTCGACCTCTGCCCGACAGGCGCCATCGCCGACAATGGAGAGTGACCACGGAATATCATCAAGCAGTGACAGCGACCTTGCCAGCATCCGATAGCTGTCCATTTTGTCGCCGCTGCGCATCATCGCCGCCGTTACCAGCCTATCCGGCTTTGGACAGGGCACCGTTTCTGTAAACATCGCGCAATCGATGAATGGCGCCAGCATCGCGAAGCGGGCTCCGGGCAACACCTCTTGCAATCCCCTCCGGTCGCGGTTGGTCAGGCAGATATTGACTGCGGCCTGTTCAAAAGTTTTCAGCAGCCCTTGCTGTATCTCCGTCCAGAGCCCCGTGTTACGTCTTGCAGAATACGATGCTTCTGCTGTCACATAAGGTATACCGAAGGACGCTGAAAGTGTCGGTCCGAGCAAATCGGGAGCCTTGTAGTAAGGATGATATGTGAGCCATAGATCAGGCAAAGAACCACGTCTCCAAAGTGCTGAAATCCTTGCGATCTCCCGCTCGGCCTGTTTTTCCAGCTCCGCAAGGACTTCGAGTGACGGGGTCGTCATGAAGCTGCGGAGTTCCGATATAACTTCAACCTCATGTCCTGCACGCTCCAGAGCCGCGATTAATAGCCTGGCCATCAGCCGGTCTCCGGAAGGAACAGGATGGTACGGCGATTTCAACGGCGAATGGAAAGCGATCTTCATTGCGTGATCTATCTGGTCGGAGGAACTCTCTCAATAGACGTTCGACGTGCTGAAATCCACTGTCTCACGAGATAATGTTTTTTCGCTCGTGACACACCCCAACTGTACAGTCTTAGCAACTTGGCAATGGCTTTTCAGTAATGATAAGGTTAGCTGATTTAGTCGTCTCGGATGGAAAAGCGCTGTTTGCCCACCAACAGTTTCGACGACTGGGTCGGATAGCCAGATCCTGTACTGGTATTTCACTTGATTCCCGGCTACGCGGAGGGAAGTCCATGCTTCATACTGAATTGTCAGAGGTAACGGGCTCCTACAGGATACACGTAAAGGCTGATCTTGCGCGTAGTGCAACTCTGGACTGGCCTTACCTTTGCGGCATGAGCCTGCTCAAATATCCCGTCAACGACGCCATATCCGAGCAACTCGCCCTGATGGGCAATGCATCGAACGCCGACCGGGCCTGGATGATCGAATATCGGCCCGACCTGCTCCGCTTCTGCAACACCCATGAATGGTGCCGGGGCCAGACAAAAGCCTATATTTCTGAGCTTCAGGAAACACCGACCACCCTCATTGCCTGGCTGCACAAATATCTGATGCTGGGACATGCAGTTGCCGTCCACGATGTTACCGACCTGCCCCGGACCGCCCGGGCGATTCAGGTTGAATTCCTGCGCCAGAGCAACAAAAGTGTGCTCAGCGTGCCGGTTTTTTACGATGATAAACTGCGGGGCATCATCGGCTTCGATACGACCGTCGCAAACAAGATTTGGTCGGCAAGCGAAGTCAACGCCCTCTTTCAGTGCGCCAATCTGATTGGGCAAGCCAAATATTCGACCAATCGAGCGTCCGAAAAATCAATCGCTGCGGAAAGCACAGCACCCCTCGTCTATCTCAGCAATCGCGGCGTCGTGCGCGGCGTCCAGCCGGAAATCATCGTCGGGGTGCGCTCGGCGGGCAATTACAGCGAAATATGGCTCGAAGACGGGTCTATGCTGCTTGATTCACGCTCGCTCGGCATGTGGTCCAGCCTGCTGCCGTCGAAAATCTTTCTTCGCATACACAGAACCGCCTTCGTCAACACGCTGCATGTTGTCGATGTGGATCGCAGAAAAATCGACAAATGGCAGATCAGAATGCGCGCTGTCGATCAGGCATGGCCCGTCTCGCGCTCCTACCGAAGACAACTGCGTGAACGCATGGGAATATAGCGCCTAGCGCTTTGTGTCCGTTACGCTTTTGACGACATGTCATTCGTCAAACCGGCACGTTGTTTCGTCCTTGGAATATTGTCATTCCCGCAATTTCTTGGATGGTGCATGCATCAGAACGTCCTCCCCAACGGTTCTATGAGGGTTCCCGCATGTCGTCACGGATGCTAGCCTATTTCACAACTGTCTCGCTGGTCGCCACCAGTCTTATCTTCACCGACAGCAGCAAGGCGAAGGCAGAAGACCTCGCCCTGAAAGATGCCGTCTCCATGGCGGGCATGCAGCTTTTTCTGAACTCTGGTGCACCCGGCCTGATCATTGCGGTCGTACAGGGCGACGACAGCGTCATTCAGGCCTATGGTGAAACTGCGCCGGGCAACGATACTGAACCGGACGCGCGTTCGATCTTCCGCATTGCATCCGTCTCCAAGGTTTTCGCGGGCGATCTGCTGGCCGCGCTTGCCGCCAAGGGCAAACTCAAACTGACCGACCCGCTGCAAAAATATGCACCTGAGGGCGCCAAGGTCGGAGTCAATGGCCGTCCGATCACGCTGCTGGACCTTGCCACGCATTCGGCAGGTTTGCCGCGCGAACTGCCGAACCCGGACACCAAAATCACAGATAACCCGTTCGCCGCTTTCGATCGCGATTATTACTGGAAGTGGATGGGCAGCAATCAGCCTGCCTATGCGCCGGGAACCACGACGATTTATTCGAATCTCGGTTACAGCCTTCTGGGTGACGCACTCGCTAAGGCTGGCGGTGCGGATTATTCCACGGTTCTCGCCAACGAAGTGCTGAAACCGGCTGGCCTTACCGACACAACCAATGTGCTGAGCGACGAGCAGAAGAAACGCCTGATGACGGGGCTTGATCCGCTCGACAAGCCGGACGCGAACAGCCCTGTTCCCGACATCATGTATGCAAGCGCCGGTATCTACACGTCCGCCGAAGACATGGTGCGCTGGATGCGCTGGCATCTCGATGGTGCCAGTCAGTTGCGAGAAGACGCCCTGCTCGATCATACACTGTGGCTTCCCTATGACGGGTTGAAGCATGTGGTGGGCACCGAAGTCACTGCTGGCGATGGCATGGGTCTTGGCTGGGTCGCCACCCTACCTAGCAACCAAACTCCGTTCCTGCTTGGCAAAAGTGGCGGTCTCGGCGGCTTTATGAGCTATGTGGTTCTGTCGCCGAACCGCAAGCTCGGCATATTTGTTGTGGCCAGCCGCGTGAACTTCGCCATGTTCGAGAATATCCATTCGCAAGTACGCGAACTGGCAGCCGAACTGGCGCGATGATGAACGCGCGCTGCGCGCTGCTCGGCGCTGCATTTGCTCTCGGCATTGGAGCGCCGGGGGCTTTTGCTCAAGAGAAACGGGATATCTTCAAGACAGAGATATTTCTCACGCCCTATAGCAAATTGGGCGATGCGGATGCTGCGGGTGATTATCCGAAGCTTAACGGTCAGTTATTGTTCATGACTGGCTATACCGGCTATTTTGGCATCAAGGACGAGAACGGCCAGATTCCGCGTTCGCACTGGAACAGTGTTCAGCCGACAGCGGAAGCCGCACTCGTTTGGCAATTGTCACAGCGGTTTTCCGTTCTGTCGAAAATCACCTTCGATTCCTCCGTCGAGGCGACGGAGGACAACGCTTTCTCCGATCTCGGCTTCACGCTGAAAAACCTGTTTGCGTCCTATACGTCCGATAATTTTGCGCTCTATGGCGGCAAGATGGATATGGGTTTTGGTGACGGCTGGCATGCGATTGACGGACTCTACAACGGTTATACCGACGACTTTCAATATAACGGCTCGATCGGGCTTGGCGCGCGCTACACGTTCAACACAGAGAATATGGGCGCGCATTCCTTCGCCGGTCTGGTGTTCAAACGGGACGATTCGGCTCTTAGCCGCCGCCTCACCTTCGATGACGGTTTTATCTCGCCCACGCGCGGACAATCGCCAGCGCTCAGTAACGATCTGAACTCGTTCATCCTGTCCTATGACTTCCGCAATCTCCCCGGCCTGAAGAAAACGTCCGGCGGTGTCGATATCGGACGCCTGGAGGCTGAACCGGGCTATGGCGAAAGCGCCAATACGATTTCAGCCCGGCTGCGCTATGACACGGCGCTCACCGATAAGTGGAACCTGAGCTGGTTTAACGAGGCGACCTTTTCAAGCGCCTTTCGTGGCGCGCCGGTTTCCAACGGCAATGGCGTGACATCTCTCTCGCTGTCTTATGACCGCTGGCAGTTCACGGCGACAACCGCGCTGCGCAAACTATCCGGCGAAGATGAAAAGCTGGCGCAATACGGGCTTCAATCCGATTGGGACTGGGGCGCAGCCGGCACGGTCACTTATGTCACGCCCATCGGCATCATTCTGCAATCAGGACTGGTTCATCAGCGCGACCAGTCGCTGAATATCAATCAGGGCGTTTTCCGCATCGCTTATCAAACGGGGTTTTAAGGCAGTCATGAGAACCAGAACATCGTCCATCATCCTTGCCTTCCTGCTTGCACTTGGCTGCTCGACAGCAGCCCTGTCGCAGTCGGTTTCCATACAGAACCAGCCAAATCCGGCTGCCGACGCGATACAGATTCCAAAGGGCAGCACAGAGAAAGCCCTCAAGGCCCTGCCACAGATTGTTGCCGACATCATGAAACGCAGCCACGTTCCCGGCATGGCGGTTGCTGTC
Organism: Ochrobactrum teleogrylli; assembly: GCF_006376685.1. Classification (GTDB taxonomy): domain Bacteria; phylum Pseudomonadota; class Alphaproteobacteria; order Rhizobiales; family Rhizobiaceae; genus Brucella; species Brucella teleogrylli. The sequence continues at coordinate 52,573 of NZ_VEWL01000011.1, forward strand.
GTGAGCGGCGGCAAGACCGTTTTCGCCAAGGGTTATGGCAAACGCGAGGTCGGCAAAGAGGCCGCGGTCGATGCCGAGACTGTTTTCCAGATTGCCTCTATTTCCAAGTCGCTTTCTGCGACGGTCGCCGCCATTGAAGTGTCAAAGGGCACGGTTGCATGGGACGACCCGGTGGCAAAACACCTGTCCGGCTTCAAGCTCGCCAATGACTATGTTTCTGAAAACGGAACAATCGGGGATTTCTTTGCACACCGCAGTGGCCTGCCGGGTACGGCGGGTGACGATCTGGAAGACCTGGGCTTCAAGCGCAACGATGTCATTGCCCGCTTGCAGCAATTGCCGCTCGATCCGTTCCGCACCTCTTATCACTATGCGAATTTCAGTACGACCATCGGCGCGGAAGCCGTTGCCGCAGCGGCGCGTGAACCGTGGGAAAAACTCGCCGATGAGCAGCTGCTGAAGCCGCTTGGCATGAAATCGACCAGCTATCGCTATGCCGATTATACGGCGCATGCCAACCGCGCCGCATTGCATGTTTATCAAAATGACGCTTTTTTGCCGCTCGGGCAACGCAATGCGGATGAACAGGCGCCAGCTGGCGGTGTCTCATCCAATGTCATTGATCTGGCGGAGTGGCTGAAACTGCTGCTCGCCAATGGCGAATACAAGGGCAAGCGAATGATCACCGAAGACGCGCTCTTGCCAGCACTTTCGCCGCAGTCGTTCAGCGCGCGGGCACATGACACCAGCGCGCGTTCCGGCTTTTACGGCTATGGCTTCAACGTCAATACGGAACTGGGCGGACGGCCATCCATGGGACACTCCGGCGCTTTCCTGCTCGGCGCAGGCACCGCCTTCAAGATCGTGCCGTCAGCCGATATCGGCATTATTGTCCTGACGAATGGCGCACCGGTGGGCGCTGCGGAATCTGTCGTGGCGCAGTTCACCGACACTGCACTTTACGGCAAATCCTCTCGCGACTGGTTTGCCGCCTATAATGGCGTCATGAAAGGCTTTTTCCAACCGCAAGGCGACCTGTCCTTCAAGGAAAAGCCGGCCCAACCAGTCCCGGCCAAAACCTTGCAGGATTATACCGGCAGCTTCGGCAACGCCTATTTCGGCAAGACGGAAATCAGGGAGATCAACGGAACGCTGACGCTGGTGCTCGGTCCGAAGGAAATGCAGTTCCCACTACAACATTGGGACGGCGACACTTTCGCCTTTGTCCCGGTCGGAGAGGCCGAACTGGTCGGTTCGCTGGCCTCCATCGTCTTCAAACTCGATCAGGGGCAAGTGCAGGGCTTTGACATTGATTTCTACAATACAGGTGGCGCGGGCCACTGGACCAAGGCCCCGCGTTCATAAAACATCCCGACCGTCGGTGCTACCAATGGTAGCGCAGCATACCTTTTCCGGCATAGTTACTGCTATTGCCGGAAAATTCGGCATCGAATGCAGCGCCCAATGACAGCCCGTTGTTCCAGAGCATTTCCGCTGAAACACTGGCGAGCCCGGTGTCGCGGGGCATGGTTGCGCCATTCACGACAAAACCGGCTCCCGGCAATCCTGCAAATACAGCCGTCATGGCACGGTCGTTATTGAAGTTTCTCAGCCACGCAGCCCTGCCTGCAAGGGTGAGAACCCCGTCAGGGAGCACGAAGGATTTATCCGCTCTTAAACCCAGTTCGCTGCGACCGGCTGTTTCGTGTTTCGATGCATAATCCAGCGCATAGCTATCCCGACCGCCGTTGAGCTTTTCGGCATAGGACGGCAGGTTGAAGTTGACGAATTGCCCAGCGGCATAGGGCGTAATCCCGATCCATGGCGTATCGAAACGATAGCCAGTTTCCAAACGGCCTGACCATGTATTGGCATTATAGTCGGCCTGCAATGTATCCACGCCATTCAATGCGACGGCGCGTTCCGTCTCTATATCCTGCCAGCCATAGGCAAGCGCCGCGCTGAAATAAGCGTTTCCGACAGTCTGACGGCCATAAAGGCCAAGCTGGAACAGATCGGAATCACCGCTGCCCAGACCATCGGAGAGACTGAAACTGCCATGTCCGCCAGCCACGGCAAAGCCGAGCAAGGTGTCGGGTGACAGCCGGTAGTCCGCACCCACGGCCACACCGTTGATCTTGCTGCGCAGATCATGCGAACCGATGATGCTGTCGCCATCCAGCGAACGCGAAGCGCCATAACCCGCGCCCCACAGATTCCATCGTCCCATAAACGGGTCGGACGTATCGCGCGTAGCTGAAGTCGCTCGACCCGCCACCAACGGATCGGTCAGCGTCGTCATGAACTGGCTCATCGCATCCACGGTTGTCTGTTGTACGGCGGTCGCCAGTTCGCCCGATGTGACTGTCAGGCCTTCCGCATCCAACCCACCATAAGCCAGCGGAATTTGACCTTCCCGATTGAAATAGTCGACCAGCGCCGCAGAGACATTGCGCTGGTTCACGTTGAGGCCCGTCAGGTTCAAGGTCAGATCAAGATAGGCATTATCGGCATCGTAGCTCAGGTTAGAGGTAAAGCTTCGAGGCAGATCCGTCGTCAATTCCGTGCCGAACCGGCTGTCGCCAATTCCGCCTTCCGCGTTCAGAATCGTATAGCGACGCATGACATATTTATCGGGCGCGAAAGTCGCGGCCACCATCGCCCCGCCCAGATCGGCTTGACCGCTGACATTGACCCGGTCGGCGTCCGATGCAGAAACCTCCACGGCATAGGTCGATGCGCCGGTGAAGCTCAAGTCGCCGTTGACCGTCAGCGTGCCGATGGAATTGCCGGGCGCAAGCGTGCCACCGTCAATATGCGTGGTGGAAACCATGCCGTTTCCGCCAAGTTCACCGCCTGCATGGACGGTGACCAGCGATGAAGACGCAATCGAGCCGTTGACCGCAAGACGACCGGCATAAATCTCCGTCGCGCCTGAATAGCTGTTGTTACCGCTCAGAACACTTGTGCCTTCACCGATTTGCCAGAACGCGCCAGACCCGGAAATGGCTCCCGAAAAGGCATAATTGTCGGAGCGATTGAAGGCGAGCGTGCCATTGTTGACGATATTACCGGCAATGCTTCCCGTTTCGCCAAGTCCGACCACCAGCATACCGGCCTTCACCGTAGTTCCGCCGCCATAGCTGTTATTGCCGGCTAGCACCGTCACGCCGCTGCCGATTTGCTCAAACGAACCCGAGCCGGAAATATCGCCTTTCAGCACAACCGTTCCGGAACGATTAACGACGAACTGCCCGTTATTCTCGACATTTGCCGCAAGCGTGCCGTTTTCACCGCCATCGCCCAGTTGCAGTGTGCCGGAGGATACGGTGACGCCGCCGCCATACTGGTTGCGGCCCGTCAAAACGAGAGCGCCGCTGCCCACCTGCTCCAGTTTGCCGTCACCCCACACCATTCCGTCGAATGTCACGGTGTCGGACCGATCAAACGCCAGTGTTCCGTTATTGATGACGTGACCTGTGATCGAGCCGGACGTACCCCCATCACCGATCTGCAAACGACCGGCGGTAATCGTCGTCGCACCGGTATAGGTGTTGCTGCCAGTCAGAATGGTTGTGCCTGTGCCGATCTGCTGCACGCTACCCGTACCGCTGATGGCACCTGCAAAGGTCATTGTGTCGGAGCGGTTGAAGCCCAGAATGCCGTTATTGCTGATATTGCCCATAAGGGAGCCGGTTGTGCCGCCATTGCCGATAACCAGCGCACCCAAGGTGATAGAGGTGCCGCCCGTATAGCTGTTGTCACCTGACAGGATTGTGGCGCCTGACCCGATCTGGTTTACCCCACCACTACCGCTGATATCGCCGGAGAAAAGCACCGCATCCGAACGGTTAAAGACAAGTGCGCCATCATTCACGACATTGCCTTCGATCCAGCCGGAATTGCCACCTGTGCCGAGTTGCAGCACACCATTGGCGATCGTCGTTCCGCCATAATAGGCGTTGTCGGCTGCAAGGATGGTCGTACCGGACCCGGCCTGCACGAACGAACCAGTTCCGACGATAAGGCCTTCGATACTGTAACTGTCCGAGCGGTCGACTGCCAGAACACCTTCGTTCAAAATCCCACCGATGATGGAGCCTGTCGTTCCGCCGTCACCGATCTGCAATGTGCCATCAGAAATGAACGTATTGCCGGTATAGCTGTTGTCGCCGGTCAGAACCGTCGTACCCACGCCTGCCTGAATCAGCGCGCCTGCACCCGAAACCATACCCGAATAGGTGTAGCTGTTCTGCCGGTTGAATACGAGACCGCCATTATTGACGATATTTCCCGCAACTGAACCCGTTGCGCCACCATTGCCAATCTGGAGGAAGCCGTTGGCAACGGTCGTGCCTCCACCATGGGTGGCGTCACCACTGAGAATGAGCGAACCCGCCCCCTCCTTGTACAATGCGCCATTGCCAGACACATCGGCGGTCAGATTGAGTGCCGTCGCAAGCAAGGTGTCGATGGTTGCCGTTCCCGACAATTCGACGTCCCGCGTGAGCGTGATGTTGCCGAGCGTGGCAAGCGCCGCATCGCTGATCTGGATGGCCGCTGCACCAGTACCGATATTCTGCGCTTCATATATGGCAAGCGTGCCGCCGAGAATATTGGTCTCGCCCTGAAAACCGTTACTGCCTGTCAGGACCAGAATGCCGTCTCCATCCTTGGTCAGGCTGCTATTGACGCCCGCGCCGGTGATGTCGCCCGCAAAAACCGTATCCTCATCCTGATTGACGGTGAGGCTCGCATTATCGATGGAGATTGTGCCGCCGCTTCCCCACAAGGAACGCATGGTGAGCACATTGCCGTTAAGGTCGAGCGTGCCGCCTGTCATCAGATACTCGGTCATGTTCGGCAGCGCGCCGGGTGTATTGGCCGCCATACGGAGCGTGCCAGCCTCGATCAGCGTGCCGCCGGACCAGCTATTCGCCGCATTTCCGACGAGCAATGTTCCATCGCCCTGCTTGGTCAGCGAACCCGCGCCGGAAATACTTCCGCTCAGTTGCAGTTGGGTCCCTGACGCCACGTCGAATGCCGCTTCACCGCCCAATGACACGAAGCTGGCGAGCGAGAGTGCGCCAGTCGTCTGCAGCGTGCCATTGTTGATCGTCAGTCCATTGGTGGCCTGTCCCAGATTATTCGCGGCAGAAACTTGTAATATTCCCGCACTGATGATCGTATCACCGGAATAGCTGTTGGAACCCGACAGAACAAGCAGGCCGTCGCCGGTTTTCTCCAGCCCGTCGCTGCCTGTAATCGTCGATGCGATAGTTGCGGTTTCACCGGCCAGCACACGCAATTCCGGCACGGCTATGGTTATGACATTGTCCGAATAGCCGGTGAGATTGAGGGCCGCGCCACCCGTGATCGTATAGTCACCGCCTGCGAACTGGAGCCCGACGGCTGTTTGCGTTCCATCCAGCGTGACCGTGCCCCCAGTACCGCGGAAAACCGCGTAGCCGCTTCCCCATTGGGAAAGAAGCGAAGGATTACCGCCGACAGGATCGTACCAGTTCTGTTCTGTTGCGGACCATGTGCCGGTATCGCCCCAGGTCTGAAGAATATTGAGGCCGTTGGCTGAGACCAGAAGGTCCACGGCGTTTGGCGCGCTTTCAATGCTATAATTATACGCGATGGGACCGGTAGCCGGCGTCTCGCCGACTATCAAACCGCCATTGGATTCCGTTAGGGCGCCGCTATAGGAAATCATGCGATGATAACCGAGCAGCGAGCTGGTCGAACTTCCATCGACTTTCAGCGTCGCGCCGTTCAACGCCAGATCGCCGTTAACCTGAATGGACGCCGCCTTCTCCGCATTGGAAGCGCCAAGCCCGTAGACAAATGTCCCACCGCTTTGAAGCGTCAGGTCGCCATTGACCGTCAACTGCGATTGCAAGCTCGGTGCGATCTTGCCACCATTGTTGATCGTGGTGTTGCCCAAAGTGCCGGAACCGCTGATCGTCCCGCCCGCATTGACTGTGATCGTGCCTCCGACAACAGCCGAACTTGTCAGCACGACACTGCTGTTGGAAACGGTCGACTGACCGGCGAACTGGGCCAATCCCGGACCAGTGATTGTGGTTCCACCGCCCAGAAAATTGATTGTGCCAGTGCCCTGCACCGTTGTATCGAAGCGGTAGCCAGCGGTATCATGATTAAGGTTGAGCGTTCCCTGACTACCGAGCACTACGGTGCTGTGGATCGTTCCGGCTGCGACCGCTGTCTCGCCCGCAGCCGCGCCAATATTCACTGTGCCCTGCGCTCCGTTCTGTCCAACATGCACGATGCTGCCGCCTGCCGCCAAGCCAATGCGTGCACCATTGGAAACGGTCAGTGTTCCATTACCGACATAGCCCACATTGACTTCGGCGATATTCAGAAGCGAACCGGCCCCGTCCACCAGGACCCGCGCTGTGTTGCTGCCGGGATCGCCTGCCCCAAGCATCAATTGACCGCCATACACCACGCCGCCCTCAGTGATGGAAAACAGATCACCGATATTGACGGCGCCACCGACATGAAGGCTTGATCCTGCTCCGCTGACAGTCAACGAGTTTTCTGGGCCGGCAACAACGGATGGCGTGTCGCCCACAACGACGTCTCCACCAACATTCACCCTGCCGCCATTCGCTATGCCAAGTGAGTCGTTGCCATAGCCCGTCACCGACAATGTTCCGCTGACATTAAGACTAGTGCCGATGCCGCTTACTTGCCCGGATGCCGTTTCGCCCTGAGCAGACCCTACAACAACATTCTCGGCATTCAGTTGCGCGCCCGAAGTCAGGGCGAGCGTGCCGCCATGAATGCCGAGGTTTCCGTTGAATGTTTCGGGCGACCCGGTCAAAGTCCACGCACTGGTATCACGCTTTTCGAGCGCATCGAATCCTTGAAACCTTTTTTCAAAACCGGTCAGGTCGAACTGGGCCGCACCAGCCCCACCAAAAACCAAAGTGTTCTGGCCGTTCTTATCCGCGACGACCTTGCCGTTGAAGGCGTAACCGGCCCCCAGAACCAGCGTATTGTTGCTGCCGGTGAATTGCACGGCGACGGCACGCGAACCGTCCTGATTGACACCGCCGGAAATCGTTCCGGCATTAAAAAGGGTTGCGTCGCCCGAAAAGAAATAGACCCCAACACCGGCAGCACCAGATTGTCCGTCGGTTCCATTATACCACCAGGAAGGTGGCGATGACGGCGTGGAAGGCGCTTTTCCGCCCGCCCCTGCATTGCCGCCCGTAATATTTGCACCGGCACTGTTGGTCAGTGTGCCCCCCGCGGCCATGGAAACGCCAATGCCACCATCACCTCCACGGCCGCCATTGCCACCAGTGTCTGCACCGCCGCCGCCGCGACCGCCATCACCACCGTTTCCACCTGTAATCGTGCCCGCATTCGAAACCGCAGCAGCCGTTGCCGTCGCGGTAACACCATTTCCACCACGACCGCCATCGCCACCATCAGAAGCTGTATTGCCACCCGGAAGGCTCGCTCCGCCGTTTCCGCCATCGCCGCCTTTTACGGTAACACCTGTTTCGATCGCGATCGTAGACTGGCCGAAGGAGCTGATAGCGTCACCGCCTCCGCCGCCATTACCGCTACGTCCGCCACCTGTTGTCAGGGTATCGTAGGGAGCAGATGGGAGCGATATGGGGCTTGAACATTCAATTTCGCCCTCATCGTCCTCGCAAACCATCACGCTGCCACTAGTGTTTTCGTCGGCGTGCATGCCAGAAATCCCGCCTGCACCACCTGCCCCACCATTGCCGCCCATAATGGTGCTGCCGTTGCTGACCGTGAGGTCGGACGATGTGGAAATGCCGATACCCCCACCACCACCGCCGCCACCGCCACCGCCACTGCCACCCTCGCCGGGCGTAACGGTGAAAACGTTCCATACCGTCACGCCATCGCCACCCTGCCCGCCACCACCACCAGCCCCACCCGCGCCGCCGATGAAGGTCTGGCCGGAAAGCGTCGTCACGGAATCGGTGAAGATCGCGCCGTTCCCACCACCCCCACCGCCACCACCGCCGCCGCCCGAAGCGCCATTACCGGTGGCGAAAGCGCCTTGCCCCTTTTTCCCACCCTCGCCGGGCTTGCCGCTATCGCCATCGAAGCCGTGCACCACGAGAAAATCGGGCGCTAAAACTCCTGAATATCCGAAAATACCGTTGATGCCCGCAGCGCCGCCGTAAGCTTTTCTTGCACCCTCGCCACCGGCGCCGCCACTTGTCGAGGAAGCATGATTGCCATTATGAACACCGCCCGCGGCGCCACCGGCCCCTCCTCCTCCACCGCCACCGCCCGATGTAGCGGAAGCGCCCAATCCCTGCCCACCCGGGTTGCCTTTCGCATCGTAATGCGACGGCGGCGTACCTTCAGCTCCACCTGCCCCACCAGTCCCGGATTGCTGTTGTGCATCAGCATTTCTGACCATCAAGGGCGAACCGATAACTGTCGCAGAAACCATGAGCGCGCAGAAAATCCGACCGAGCGCGGTTGTACTCGCCAACCGACGTTTGCCACAGTCGATTTTGGTTGACGCCGTCTCTGCACCGAAAACGCATTGTCTGAGAAAACCGAACTTCAGCTGTCTCAAATCGCCCATTCGACATTGCCCCGATAAATTGACTTCTCCGCCACCAAGGATTTGCCATAGGCTTCGGATTTATCAAGAGATTCCGGACGAACAGCCATTCTGGTTTTCTGAATCAACACAAATGGAAAATCTGAGTTATCTCCTCAGCCGGATAATCGACAACAAATTGTGGGATACGTTATAGATAGCGGGTCAGCAGATCAGCCTGCTCCCGCAAAATAGCGGCAGCTTCATGGGGCGTTTCGGTGTCCAACAGAGCCGAAATCGCTGCTTCCAGAATAAGAAGATTGCGAGCTTTTAGATAGCGAACACGCGCTTTCTCAGCAATTATATCCAGTTCTTCGTGGCTCAATCCTATATGCCTCAATCTCGCATGTACCGCAGACGTCACGTCAGAGCGGCTCAAAGCCGCTCTTCCCAACCGCAAGCGATTGCCTTTGTTCCTGCATGTTCATGGCATCACAAGCGATCCGGCATTGGAACAAATTTGCCCGCCAATTGTTCGACCCAGCGAAAATCATAGGATTCCTATGGTGTCCATGGATTAGGATATGGTCGTGCCCAAAGACGCAAGTGATGATTCATCTTCGGACATCAATCAAACACTCCCACGCTGGCGTCGCGCAGCGCTTTTCAAGCAGCTGGGTCCTGGCCTCATTACCGGCGCAGCGGATGACGACCCGAGCGGCATAGCAACCTATTCGCAAGCAGGTGCCCAGTTCGGATACAACATGCTGTGGAGCATGTTGTTTACGTTTCCACTTATGACGGCGATCCAACTGGTCAGCGGCCGGATTGGTAGAGTTACCGGTAAGGGGCTCGCTGCAAATTTGTGCGAAATCATTCCCCGTTGGGCGCTGCTTTCGCTTGTTGCGCTGCTACTGATCGCCAACACCATCAATATGGGTGCCAATCTATCTGCCATGGGCGCAGCCGCCAGTCTGGTGACAAACGGCTCTCCCGTCGTGTTCACGTTGGCTTTTGGGGTTTTATCGCTCGGATTGCAGCTCTTCATAACCTATGAAACTTACGCTCGCTATCTCAAATGGCTCACGCTTGTTCTACTTGCATATGTCGCAGTATTGTTCGTGTCGAATGTCGACTGGTGGGCAGCTTTAAAAGGCTTTTTCTGGCCAAACTTTCCGCTCCAAGGCGAAAGCCTCACGATGATCGTTGCAATTTTCGGAACGACCATAAGCCCATATCTCCTGTTTTGGCAAAGCTCTCAGGAGGTAGAAGAAATCGACAATTCAAAAGATGAGCAGCCGCTTCGTAGAGATCCCACAGAAGCAACGAAGGCACTGAAACGTATTCGTATCGATACTTTCGCTGGCATGGCTGTTTCTAATATTGTGGCAATCGCAATCATCATGAGCACAGCGGCAACCCTGCATGCGTCCGGAAAGACCGAAGTTAGTTCCGCAGCCGAGGTCGCCGAAGCCCTCAAGCCATTGGCAGGAGATTTTGCTTTCCTCATATTCAGTTTGGGGATTATTGGAACTGGGCTTTTGTCGTTACCTGTGCTTGCGGGCTCGGTCGCCTACGCCTTTGGCGAATCCCAAGGTTGGAAATGCGGTCTGGCGAACAAGCCCTGGGAAGCGATTGGATTCTACGGCGTAATCGCACTGGCTTTCCTGGTGGGAGTTGCAATTGCGATTTCTCCCATCGACCCTATTGCTGCATTATTTTGGAGTGCGGTTGTCAACGGTATCGTCGTGGTTCCAATAATGGCGGCCATGATGATCGTAGCGAGCAGGCGTGATGAAATGGGCAAATTCACGATAGGTTTTGCAACAAGATTGTTCGGATGGATTGCGACCGTCGCGATGGCGGCAGCTGCCGTCGCAATGTTTGTATTCTGGTAGTCCTCCAAATCAAATGATTGCGGTTAGTCTAGGACACGATGTGTCTCTCTTCGATGTAGCTTTTCCCCCATTCCTTCATTGCTAGCATATGCTCTGACCCCACTGGGGCGTTCACTACAGGCACCCTTCGCGAGCCTCTATCACTGGACGGTTGAGCATATGGATACAATCCGGCATCTCCAGGCAGAGTTCGACAGCCGTCAGGCGTGATATTGCGTTATCCTTCCGCCGGGCTTTCAGCTTCGAGACGTTATGATAGCGTCTCCAGCGATTTCGCGAGTTCGCTGACGAGCGGTGAAGGGGCATCGACTGTGTATATGCCAAATTCGGCGACCGGCGCTATGGGCAGGTTGTATCTTCCATTGATCGTCTGGCAATCTGATGGGACTGCTTCGGAAAACAGCACCCCAACGCCCAATCCTCCCCGCAAAGCCGTTAACATAGCGGGTAAACTTTTCACGCGACAGCCAACGGTCCATGCAATGCCTGCTTCTGCGAGGGACGCGATCATCCGGTCCTGCCACGAACAGGATGTTTCAAAAAGAACGACAGGAAGCGGGCTCTTCTCGTCCACGTCGAGCAATCGGCTTGCACACCAGACCAGTTGATAGGATATGAAACTGAGCGGCGGCAGAGCGAACCGAGCGGGATCGGCGACAACAATGTCGGTTTGCCCTTCATGAAAGGATCGCGCAAGCTGTGCCGAATTGGATGAACTGAGCTCAATGTCAACCGACGGATGCTTTTGCCGGAACTGGGCAATCGCGCCTGGAAGACGCGTGACAGCGAGATCTTCGAAGAGACCCAGCCGAATACGACCCACCAGTTTCTTATCGACCAATCCACGCTGCATATCCTCCGTGAGTGCAATGACCCTCCGCGCATAAGCCAGAAAGGCCTCTCCAGCCTCAGTCAGAGAAACCCCGCGCGAGGATCGCGTGAACAGTTCCCTGTCCAGCTCCTTTTCTATCCGCTGCAATTGCATGCTGACGGCAGCCTGTGTGCGCGCAAGACGATCCGCTGCCTTACTCAAGGCGCCCGTTTCGGCAACGGCGATGAACATCCTGAGAAGTCTGAGATCGTAACTCGCGTCCATAATGAATCCTTATACCTTACTAATAATTATAAGGGTACACGAAGGGCGAGGCCTTTGGCAATATCACACCAGAAACCAGGAAATGGAGCATCACATGTCCCACTATAAAGATAAATTGGCTGCTTGCGGTATCGACTGGCCCAATCTAGCCCGGCCTGATTTGCCCTTCTCGCCAACAACGAAAGTCGATAATTTTCTCTATGTTTCAGGCCAGATACCCGAAAAGGGCAGCGACATTGCTTATGTCGGTCAGGTCGGTCGCGATATTGATATAGAAACCGCACTCGAGAGCGCGAAACTTTGCGCCGCGAATGTCATATTCTGGGCGAATGCAGCACTCGATGGCGATCTTGATCGCGTCGTCCGGCTGGCCAAGCTTACGGTCTTCGTCAATGCCGTACCTGGGTTCACCGCCTATTCGCAGATCGGCAATGGCGCCTCGCAGGTCATGAACGCGGTTTTCGGCGAACGCGGCGAGCATGCGCGTTCTGCCATTGGCGTGGCGGGGCTGCCAGCCAACGTGCCAGTCGAAGTTGAAGCCGTTTTTCACATTCGTTGATCAAGGGACCTGCAAATGTCCGTCGTGCATTTCAATCATAGCGGCGCGGGGCTGCCATCCGCCGAAACGGTTCAAGCGGTCGTTGATCATCTGCGCGTCGAAGCGGAACGCGGTCCAATGGAGGCTGGTGCGTTTGCATCCGATGCCATCCAGAACACCTATCAGGCGGCAGCACAACTGCTGGGCTGCTCGCCACAGGATGTCGCCTTCGGAACCAGCCATGGTCAGCTTTATGGCAACCTGATTGCTTCGATACCGCTATCTGCCGGCGACAAGATTTTTGTCAGCCGTCAGGAATGGATTGGCAATGTTTTATGCCTGCAACGCTCCGCAGATTTGAGCGGCGCTTCGCTCTCCTTGATGACTTCGGATGATACGAGCGCTGTGGACCCCGTTGCGCTCCTTGAAAACCTCTCATCGGAGGTGCGCATTGTCGCTCTTACCTGGATTGGAGCAGGAAGTGCATTGATCAATCCTGCGGCCGCGATTGGCGCCGCCATTCGTGAGGCCGGTTCATCAGCGTTTTTTATCATCGATGCCAGTCAGGCAATTGGACAGGTGCCGATCAATGTTGCCGAATTAGGCTGTGATGCTCTGATCGCGTGCGGGCGGAAATTTCTACGCGGGCCGCGCGGAACGGCATTGGCCTATATTTCTCCCCGCCTTGCAGCAGAAATAGTGCCGCGTAGCATCGACAACCTGTCCTCAACCTTGAGCACCGGAAACGTTGTGGTGGCAAACAGCGCTCGGGCTTTTGAGTTTGGTGAGGAATCGGTGGCCCTCAAACTGGGCCTCGGGAAAGCAATAGAACAAACCCTCGCTTTGGGTGTGGACCGTATCCGACTGGATCTGGATCACAAAGCGAGCGTTCTTCGTCGGGCACTTGTTGAAATACCGGGCGTCCATTTGCTTGATCTTGGAGACAGTAAAGGCGCTGCCGTCACCTTTGTAATTGATGGCTTTCCTTGCGCGACTGTAAAACAACATCTCGCTGATCTGGGCATCAACGTCGGCATGAACGGACCGGGCTACACGCCTTACGACATGTCGATACGCGGGATTTCGGAACTACTTCGAGCCTCCGTACATTTGAGCACTACCGATGAAGATATCGCCGTGATCGTCAATGCAGTCAGATCAATCACCAGTTCCAGAGTTCGAGTATCAAAATGAATCACAAAAAGCAGACTGCACTTCTTCTGGGTGGAAACAAAGGACTCGGCTTGGGCGTTGCAGAGGCTCTTTCAAGGCGCGGCGTGAATGTTGCACTCGTCGGCAGGGACAAGGTCGCCATGCGCGCAGCGGAAGAGCGCCTTGGCACACATGCTGGCTCGGTGACGTCTTTCACCTGCGATTTGACCGATGCTGCCAGTGTCACCAGAATGATGGAAAATGTAGACAAAGCCATTGGCAGCATCGATATCCTGCTTCTGAACGGCGGCGGCCCCGCCCCGATCGCAGCCTCTCGATATGATGAAGCCTACTGGAGCACGCAGATCAGAAGCATGTTCCTCAGCCAGATCGAGATCGCCGCTCACTATCTGCCAGCCATGCGGGAACGTCATTTCGGTCGGATCATCGCTGTATCCTCGACAAGCATCCGGGAACCCATTCCCAATCTGGCTGCATCCAATGCCTTAAGATCAGCCCTCGCGGGATGGGCCAAGACACTTGCCACTGAAGTGGCTGGAGATGGCGTAACCGTCAATGTCGTCATGCCGGGTCGGTTTGCGACCGGGCGTACAACCCGTCTGGACGAGTTGGATGCCGCCGAGCGCGGTGTAGATCCAGCGGTCATTGCTGCCGAGAGCCAGCGAGAAATTCCCGTCGGACGCTATGGCACACCGGAGGAATTCGGCGAGGTTGTGGCGTTCCTTGCCAGCGAGGCGGCAAGCTATGTCAACGGTGTGGCATTGCCAATCGACGGGGGCCTCAGTCGTTCGATGATCTGACACGCGCTTTGTCAGACAAAAATCAGCACTTCCCCATCTCGATCTCTGCCACAACGCATGAAACGGGATGGGGCAAGCCGCCGAACTGAATGGCCTTGCGCTTTTCCAAAACCAAAATAATCGACCTGATTTTTTTTCTATTAGAAAATTTCTGTTGACGCCGCACATCATATTGAAATATCTATGCCTCAACGAAATAAGAGGGGCGTTAGGTAAATGCGTGCATTGCTGGACAAAATCGACCGGAAGCTCGTCAAGCTTCTGTCAGACGACGCACGCGATGGCGCCAACCAGATCGCCGAGCGGCTTGAGCTCAGCCCACCCACAATTCGGGCACGGCTGAAAAACCTTATCGAGAATAAGCTTTTCAAGATTTCCGGCGTTGTGAACGTTTCGGAGCGTCCCGAGCTTGTCGTCGCGATGATGGGCATTCACGCTAATGGACAGGGCCGTCTCGACGAAATCGCGCGAAAGATGTCCGAGCTGCCTTTCGTCACTTCCGTCAGTATCGTCACCGGCAGATACGACATTCTTTGCGAAGTGATGTTCGAGGGAGATATGGAAGAATTATACCGGGTGACGAGTGAGTTGCTGCCCGGACTGGCAGAGCCAGGAACAATTCAAGGCAGCGAGACCTTCGTTGTCATGAAATCCCATAATAAGTGGCTGAGCCTGCCGCGCGGTGTATGGGAAGACGAAGAGAGCGACAAGCAGGCTCAATAATCCGCCACCAAAAGGACCGTTCTATTTGGCCGCCTTGCGCGGAGACGACCGACTATTGCCTAACGAGGGAGAACTGAAACAAAATGTTGAAGAAAATCAATGCACTCATGGCGTCTGCAATGTTTGTTGCGCTCATGGGAGCAGCTGCGCAGACCACGACAGCGCACGCTGGAACACTTGACGATATCCTCGCCCGCGGCGAACTGCGCGTTGCGGTTCAAACCCAAGGCCCACCCTATTCCTTCATGGACAGGAACGGTAAGCGGACAGGAAGCGCCATTGAATTGACCGAACTGATGGCCAAGGAAATGGGCGTTAAGGTAACATATCTCGATTTCGATTGGGATGGACTCATCCCGGCGCTCCTTTCCGGTAAGGCTGACATATTGGCAGCAGACATGACCGCCACGATGAGCCGTGCGACCAAGGTTGCGTTCACCAAGCCATGGATTCACGTCGGCACTGTCGCTTTCACCGCTGCAGGCGGCGACTTCAAGAGTGTGGAAGACTGCAAAAAGCCTGGAACGACAGTCGCTGTCATTCTCGGATCGACTGCGGAAAAGAACATGCCGAAATACTTCCCAGAAGCGACCGTGAAGGCGTTCAAGGGCGGCGGCACGGTGGTTCTTGACGCGGTTGCATCCGGCCAAGCCCAATGCGGTGTAAACGACAACACGGCGGTCGCGGCCCAAGTGCAAAACTATCCTGAAGGCACATTCGAAGTCTTTCCGGAAATGCTTAGCGCAGAGCCGCTTGCCTATGCAGTGCGCTACGACTCTCAGGACCTGATGATCTGGACGAACCTGTTTCTTGACAACGTGACGCTCGATGGCCGTTTGAAAGAAAACATGGATTATTGGGTCAATTCAAACAAGTGGCAAGCTGACCACTGATACCGACAGAGGTGCGGAACCATTCCGTTCCGCACCTTTGATCAAAAATTGAATCCAACCGGTGAGACATGTTTGGCAATCTGAACATACGGGTCATTTCGGAATATCTCCCAGATCTCTGGCAGGGTTTTCTGAATACATTGATGTTGTCGGCAGCCGGGTTCACCGGCGCAATGATCATAGGCATTGTTGCTTGTGCGCTCAGCATCCAGCCCACCCGCTGGCTGCGTACGATCGGCATTGCCTATATCGATCTTATCCGGGCGACTCCGCTGCTCGCACAACTCTATTTTCTCTATTTCGGGCTGCCGCGTCTAGGCATCATCCTGCCGGAAATGGTCATCGGCATCATAGCCCTGTCAATCAATTCCGGTGCTTATGTTGCTGAGATTATTCGCTCGGGCATCCTTTCCATTCCGCGCGGCCAGTTCGAAGCGGCTTTAAGTTCTGGCTTCACCTATATGCAGCGTATGCGCCTTATCGTTCTGCCGCAGGCGGTGCGACCGACAATTTCGCCGATGATCGGACAGGCAATCGTACTTGTGAAGGATTCGTCCCTTCTTTCTCTGATTTCCGTCGTTGAGCTTACCCGCGTCGGGCAACAGATCGCGCTTGATCGCTTCATGCCCGTTGAAGGGCTTGCAGCGACAGCTGCGGGCTTCCTGCTGATCTATTATCTGCTCAAGGCAATGGCTGGCACCTGGTCGCGTTTCAATCGCATGCCGGAACGCTAACAGGAGGCGCATATGTTTTGGTTTCAAGTCGAACGCTTGTTGAACTTCTGGCCCGTTCTGCTGAAGGGCCTTGGGATGACCGTTGCGCTGTCACTCCTGTCCCTCGTCATCGGGATGGTGTTTGGACTGATCCTTGGAGTACTCCGCGCCGGCGGAAATCGATGGCTATCAGCGATAACCGGGTTCTATATCGATCTGTTTCGCGGCACGCCCTTTCTGGTTCAGGTTTTCATCTGCTTCTTCATTCTGCCAACGATTGGGATTGAACTCTCTGCATTCAATGCGGGCGTGATAGCACTTTCGAATCTGTCAGCGTGCTTTATCGGTGAAATCGTTGCTTCCGGCATCAAGGCGGTTCCGCGCGGGCAGACCGAGGCGGCAATTGCGTCGGGCTTCACCTATGCTCAACAGCTTCGGTTGATCGTCATGCCGCAGGCTTTGCGTATTGTTCGTCCTTCTCTGGTTGGACAATTCATCCTGCTCGTCAAGGATTCCTCTGTTGTTTCCGCGATCGGTATCATGGACCTCACCCGCTCCGGCTGGATGATCGTACAGAATATTCCTAACGGTCTGCTGGTCTTTGGCGTCGTCGGTATCGGTTACTTTATCGTCTGCTATCCGATGATCTATCTTTCACGTCGCATCGAACGCGGCACGCAATCTCCTATTTTGTAATTGGACAGGTCTAATGATTGAATTTCAGGGTCTGAACAAATGGTTCGGCAGCGCGCTTCATGTGCTCAACAATATCGATCTGAAAGTCAGCAAGGGCGAAGTCGTCGTGGTTTGCGGACCTTCCGGCTCCGGCAAGAGCACTCTGATCCGATGTATCAATGGACTGGAAGCCTTTCAGTCTGGAAAGCTTGTCGTAGACAGCATTGATCTGAGTTCTAAGGCAGCTGCCTTGCGTGAGTTGCGCATGGAAGTCGGGTTTGTCTTCCAGCAGTTCAATCTGTATCCGCACAAGACAGCACTTGAGAATGTAACCCTCGCTCCCATTCATGTGCGTGGATTATCAAAAGCCGAAGCCGAGAAACGCGGCAGGGAACTGCTTGCCAAAGTAGGCCTCGCCGACCGCATGAATAATTATCCGAACCAGCTGTCGGGTGGTCAACAGCAGCGTGTCGCCATTGCGCGCTCACTTTGCATGCAGCCCCGGATAATGCTGTTCGATGAACCTACGTCAGCGCTTGATCCTGAAATGATCAACGAGGTGCTGGATGTCATGGTCAGCCTTGCCAAAGAAGGCATGACAATGATGGTTGTCACCCACGAAATGGGTTTCGCCCGAAGCGTTGCGGATCGTGTCGTATTCATGGATCGTGGTTCGATTATTGAAAGCGGCGAACCGGAAAACTTCTTCAAGAACCCGCAAAATGAGCGCACGCGCGATTTCCTGAGCAAAGTCCTCCACCACTGACGCGACCTTCGTCGCACAATTGAGATAGATCGATCCTCATGCAGCATCGTCAGCAAAACGGTGAACGACTTTCTGTTGCCATCATAGGCGCAGGAATTGTCGGATGTAGCGCCGCACTCACTCTTGCCAAAGAAGGTCACAGCGTCACGGTTTTTGGTGATGAGGAGCCGGGGGCCGGGACTTCCTATGGAAACGCGGGCGCTATTGTCACGGGTTCGATTACGCCCACCGCAACACCCGCGGTGGTCCGCTCTCTGCCAACCTATATATTTAACCGCAACTCTCCGGCAGTCTTGCGCCTTCATCATACCGCGAAAGCGCTGCCTTGGATAAAGCGCTTCATCGCGGCGGGCACCACAACAGCGGTTGATCGCATTGCTGCAGCGATGCATCCTCTCGTTTCCCAAGCTCTGGTCGCGCATCAGGAACTGACGGCGATTGCTGCAGTCAAGGATCTGATCACGCAAGAAGGTTGGCTGAAAGTCTATGACAGCGCCAAGGATTTCCAAAGCTCTGCACTTGAACGCCAACTTATGGAACGTCACGACGTCTGCCACAAAATCCTTAGCCAATCCTCGCTTCTGGATCTTGAACCGGCGCTCAATCCCGCTTCGTGTTTTAAGGGCCTCTATCAGCCGAAAGCAGGAAATGTCCGCTTTCCGAAGAAACTCGCAAGCGTCTATCTGGAAACAGCACATACTTTTGGTGCGGCCTTCGTTCGCGAGCACGTCAGCTCAGTTCGACCTTCAGAACGGGGCGGCGTCGCGCTCCGGGTTTTCTCCGGAGAGCAGCACTTTGATCGTGTGGTCATTGCAGCGGGTGCATGGTCCTCCATTTTAACAAGGCAACTTGGAGACAAGGTTTCGCTTGAGAGCGAACGCGGATACCACATCAGCTTCGGTGAAGGGTCCCAGTCATTGTTACGTGGTCCGGTCGTCATTCCCGGCAAAGGCTTTGTTTTGTCTCCAATGCATGACGGGTTGCGCCTGATAAGCGGCGATGAACTGGCGGGACTGAAAGCACCACCAAACTACAAGCGCATTCGCGCGCTACTGCCGGAGGCTATGATGGCCGTACCAGCCCTCAAGGACTGGCGCCCGACATCTGAATGGATGGGCCATAGACCCTCAACGCCCGACACATTACCGGTGATCGGTCGAGCCCATAAATGCCGCGACGTGATCTATGCGTTCGGACACGGGCATCTGGGAGTGACTCTCTCCGCTATAACCGCCCAGCTTGTTGCTGATCTGGTCGGCGAACGTACGCCTGCTATCGATATTACACCATACAGCCCCACGAGATTCTGAAATCCGATGTCTGCATTTCCTATTAATCTTGATAACACTCCGCAATTCGATGGCCCCCTTCCTGATGTTGTTGACGTAACAATCATCGGCGGTGGCATCATCGGAGTTATGGCGGCCTGGGAACTGCGGAAACGTGGATTGAAGGTCCTTCTCTGCGAGAAAGGTCGCATCGCTGGCGAGCAATCCAGCCGAAACTGGGGCTGGATCCGTCAACAGGGTCGTGATTACGCAGAACTGCCCATCATGATGGACACGATCCCTCTCTGGAAAAGCTTAAACGAGAAGATCCTCGAGCAGATCGGCTTTCGCCAGAAAGGCATCACTTATCTCGCACGCAGCAAAGCCAAGCTCGCAAAATTCGAGCAATGGCTCGACGGTGCGCGCCAATACGGCGTCGATACGCGCATGTTATCCCAACGCGAAGTTGGCGCGATGATATCCGAAGGTAGAGGCTGGATTGGCGGCATGACCACACCGTCCGATGCTATGGCTGAACCGTTCGTTGCGGTCCCGACATTGGCTCAGGCAGCCGCTGAAGACGGTGTCATCATTCGCGAAAACTGCGCCATTCGCACATTGGACATTACAGGCAATCACATTCAAGGTGTCGCCACTGAGAGCGGCTATGTAAAATGTGAGAGAGTGGTAGTTGCGGCTGGCGCGTGGAGCGCCCTGTTTTTGAAACGGCACGATATTCATCTCCCCCAACTGTCCGTCCTATCTTCTGCCTTGCAGATAGAACTGGCGACAGCGCCGCACGATGCCGCTGCCGCCGATGACCGCATCGCGTTCCGGCGTCGCACTGACGGGAGCTACACATTAACACCTTGGTCCACACATGATTTCTTCATCGGTCCGGATGCCTTCAGAAACTTTTCAGCTTATATTCCGCAGTTGCGTGAGGACTTTACAAGCACGCGGTTCCGGCTTTCCGCTCCGCAGAATTATCCAGATGCATGGCGAACGCGCCGACGCTGGTCGAAAATAGACGAAACGCCGTTTGAGCGGTGCCGTGTACTGGATCCGAAGCCCAACCAGAAAGAGCTCGGCCGGGTTCTCAAGCAATTCGCTGCGGCATTTCCGAAGATCGGGACACCGCGCATTATACGAAGTTGGGCTGGTATGATCGACACCATGCCAGACGTGTTGCCCGTCGTGGATCAAGCCAGCATAAGCGGGCTTACGATTGCCACAGGAATGAGCGGCCACGGTTTCGGCATAGGTCCGGGCATGGCTCGTATTATCGCGGATCTGGTAGAATTGCGCCAACCGTCCTGGTCAATAGAACAGTTCGCGTTGGCGCGATATTCAACATAGTCGGATTGGGAGTCAGAACCTGACCCCGCCACCCATCAGTTTCCGGCAAGCATCTTTGCAAGCATGAAGCCAGAGCCGGCGCCGGTGCCAGCACCGGGCCAGGTGGAGGCGCCGCACATATAAAGTGAGCGGACGGGCGTTTTGTAGCGCGAGTATCCTGCAATGGGGCGGAACAGGAAATTCTGATCGAGATGGTGTGAGCCGCTCAAATTGTCACCGCCGATAAGATTGGCGTTCTCACGTTCAAGGTCTGCGGGTGAAAAGACCGAGCGCGCCCGGATCATGCCGCTGATCCCGGGCGCATAGCGCTCAAGGATTCCGATGACCCGATCGGCATAGGCGTCCTTCACACTGTTCCAATCCGCAACAGCGATCTCTCCCATCGCATCGCCCTTGATCTCCGCCGGGAGGACACGGACCTGCACCCAGAGAACATGCTTGCCTTCCGGTGCACGCGATGGATCAATGGCCGTGGGCTGGCCAACCACGAGGGCCGGTTCTCCAGGCAGCAATCCATCCATAGCTTCCGCGTAAACCCGCGCCATCATGGCAAGGTCCGGGGCAATATGAACATAAGCGAAGCGCTTGAGTTCAGCGCCCGCAGTCCAGTTTGGCAACTCGTCCATGGCGAGGTGGATCATCATCGTGCCGGGTCCGGCCCGAAAAGCATTCGTCGCCTTGTGGACTTTTTGCGGGACCGCCGACTGGGGCAACATGCCACTGTCAAACAGCACCTTGGGATTGAGGTTGGCGATCACCGCCCGCTTCGCACTCAAAGTGCGTCCGTCGGACAACACCACGCCCGTCGCTCTTCCGGCCTTGTCGAGACTGATCTTATCGACACGCTGGCCCAGAATGAGTTGTCCCCCCTTCTCGTGCAGGAGACCCGCCATCGCGCGAATGATCGTATCTGCGCCTCCCTTGCCAATAACCATGCCGAACGCCTGATTTGCCATTGACTCGAGATAGGGGAACAGTGCTCCGCCTGCAACGTCGGGCGCGAAATCAAGATGCAGACCCCAAGCGGCCATCATGGCCTTGAGTTTGGGACTTTCGAAATTCGCGTCAAGAAAATCACGTGGCGTCGCCAGCAGAAGCTGCGCGATACGCCAGAGATTATCCATGCCGAGCGACCTGTAGGCCTTCCAGACTGTCCTTACCGCTGACAGGGAAGGCATCGGCGAGCCGAGCAGGCCGAAAATATGCGGCGCATTGCGCTCGAAATCAGAAAGCATAGTCGCCCACGCCTCGGCGTCGACGGGCGACAGTTCCGCAATCCTTGCATTCGTTACCGTCACATCGCTGGAAACGCCAAGATGAGTACCGTCGCGAAAGACACTGGCAAAACAATTTTGCGCCGGTACGAATTCGAGACCCTGTGCAGCAAGATCCGCGGCATAGGTTGCGTGAAAAGCTGAGCCAGCGAACATCGAAAGGTTCATGGCAGCCCAGTCGTGACGGAAGCCCGGCTCTGTCAACTCCAGGGTCTTCACCGCCCCGCCAGGAGAAGCTGCCGCTTCGACAACAGCAACACGCCAACCCTTTGCCGCCAGATGCACCGCCGCAGCGAGGCCATTATGCCCCGCGCCTACGACCACCGCATCGAACTCAACGTCATGTCCACTCATTCAGGCCCCCATTATTTTCAAATGCATATAATAGTGTAGATCGATCTCGGCAGGCTTCTGACCTCGCAGATTTAAATCATCAGGTCATCGCGGATATTGAAGGCCCGATATGTTGTAAAGTTCACCTTTGAGAGCAGGCATTTCGTTGCATTCACATATGATATCTTTTAAGCTTCAAGAAAATCCATATCAAGCTTTTTTAAGAAGCGAATGAGGGGCGCCATGTCGCAAAATTCTCAGTTGGACTCGAGTGAACAGGCTCGCCGATACGCGCGCTAACACGGGTAATAAAGTAATCGGAATCGAGCCAGCGCGAGGCTATTTTTCGGGGAGCGACGACACTATGACGGCACATGACTATATCGTGGTCGGCAGCGGCATAAACGCACTGGTAGCGGCCGCCATGCTTGGCAAAAAGGGCAAAAAGGTTCTGCTGCTCGAGCGCAATGACCGGCTCGGTGGCTGCCTGCGTACCGAAGAGATCACTGCACCGGGCTTCCGTCACGACGTCATGGCAACAACCATGGTGCTGTTCCTGACCTCGCCCGCCTATGCTGCGCTTGGCAAGGATCTGGAGGCGCGAGGCCTCGAATTCGCCCACGCAGACCTGCCCACCGGCGTCGTACTGGCGGATGGGCGACATGCAATCCTGTCCAAAGACCGTAAAGCCAACATCGCTGCCTTCGACGCGCTCGCCGAGGGCGACGGCAAGTCCTTTGCCCGTGAGATGGACCGGATGGGTGCCGACGCACCCTTCATGTTCTCGCTGCTAGGCGGCTCGCTCTGGTCCGGCGGCATATTCAAAACCGTGCTGAAGGAAGCCTGGAAACGCGGCCCCCGCAATCTCGCGGCATGGTTCGGCGAGGCGCTCGTCAATGGCCGCCATCATCTTGAAACCACCTATCAGTCGGATGTGATGCGCGGGCTCTTTGCCCCTTGGGTCCTCCATTGCGGGCTCAATCCCGAAAGCACTTATTCTGCGGCAATGCTCCGGGTCATCGGTTTTGCCATCGAACTGGCGGGTTGTCCGATTGTCAAAGGCGGCGCCGAAAATCTCGTCAAGGCGTTCACGCAGCTCATTACGGATCAGGGCGGCACCATTCGCACCGGCGCGGATGTGGATGCAATACTGGAGGACCACAAAGGACAGGCCACGGGTGTTAAGCTTACCGATGGCGAGGTGCTGGAGGCAGGCAAGGGTGTCATTGCATCGGTCACGCCCAACCAGCTTTATGGACGCCTGCTGAAGGGCTCCAGCAGGCCGCTGCCCTCAGATATTGCCGATGGACTGCGAACTTATCGCTATGGCAAGGGCGACATGCAGATACACTACGCGCTCAAGTCACCGCCGCGCTGGAAGGGTGGCGCGGACCTGTCGAAAGTAGCGCTTTTGCATCTTACACCGGGCCTCAACGGTGTGTCTCGTGCGGCCAATGAATGTGACCGGGGCATGCTACCAGCGGTGCCGACCATCTGCGTCGGCCAGCCGACCGCGCTCGACCCATCCCGCGCGCCGGAAGGCCAGGCGATCCTCTGGCTACAATTGCCTGAAGCCCCGCGACACATCGAAGGCGATGCTGCCGGAGAACTCGCCACGCCTGCCGATGGCCGCTGGACCGACGAACTGCGCGAACACTATGCCGACCGCGTCGAACGCATCCTCGCCCAGCACATCGAAGGCTTTGCCGAGACGATCATCGCCCGCAAGGCGTATTCACCAGCCGATCTTGAATCCATGAATATGAACCTCGTGGGGGGCGACCCCTATGGCGGCTTCTGCGGCGTCGATCAGTTTTTCATCTGGCGTCCGTTCAAGTCATCGGTCAACCACCGCACCCACGTTTCCGGTCTTTATCATATCGGCGCATCGACCCATCCCGGCCCCGGCTTGGGAGGAGGCTCCGGCATGCTGCTCGCGGCCTCGCTGAAATAGAATTGTCGTTAGACGGGTGCGGTCGCATCTGCGACTGCATCTTTGAACCCATGCAGAATCATATTTCTGGCTCTTCAAGTTCGTAAAACTGCAAATAAGGACTGTTTGAGCTTGTACTTACTTAGGGCAAAGGGCTAAATTGATAACGAAATAATATGCGCAAGCATATAGTTCGACCTAAAATTGTTTCCTGACCGTACAATTCGCTTGCCAGTCAAACGCCGCTATTTTAAGATTAAAATATTCCGACCAATAAATAACCTTGGCGAGCGCGGGAACGCTCAAAAAAGCCGGGATCAGGGGAACGCGGAGCAAAACATGACTGAATTCACCCGTCGCCAGACGTTGGGTATGGGCGCTGCTGCCTTTTTGACGAGCATTCTGGCAGGGCGTGTGCCGGTGCAGGCGGCAGAAACCGACACGCTTACCATCGCTTTCAACGTCAATCTTCCGTCCTTCGATCCGACCGTCGGTCCGTCGGCGGTCAATCCGACGATTCAGGCAATCTACCGCTCGATTTTCGACCAGTATATCGGCCAGGACCCCGAC
Source organism: Ochrobactrum teleogrylli (assembly GCF_006376685.1). Classification (GTDB taxonomy): domain Bacteria; phylum Pseudomonadota; class Alphaproteobacteria; order Rhizobiales; family Rhizobiaceae; genus Brucella; species Brucella teleogrylli. The sequence continues at coordinate 77,160 of NZ_VEWL01000011.1, forward strand.
CTCAAATTCGTTCCGGGCCTGCTGACAGGCTGGGGCTGGAACGACGACAAGACCAAGGTCTGGATGGATGTTCGCGAGGGTGTGACCTGGCATGACGGCTCGCCGTTCACCCCGGAAGATGTGGTCTGGGCGCTGGAGCGCGCCGCCGACGAAAAGACCGGCAACCCGATCCAGTTTGTCTGGTCCACTGTCGGCAACTACAAGATCGAAGGCAACAAGATCACTGGCGATGTGCTGCGCTTCGAACCCACCTATTTCATGTGGATGGCCTTCCTCACAGGCTACATCCTGCCCAAAGCCTATTATGAGAAAGTGGGCGCGGAGGGCTTCGAGAAGAAGCCTGTCGGCACAGGCCCCTATATGGTTGACGCCTATGAAGGCAACGCCTTCCTGCGCCTGAAGGCCAACCCAAATTATTGGGGCGGCAAGCCAGCTTTCGAAACTGTGATCTTCAAGTTCGTGCCGGATGGCACCAGCCGGGTTGCCGAGATCGAATCCGGCTCGTCCGACGTCACGCTTGAAATCCCGTATGAAGAATTCGACCGCCTGAAGGAAAAGAACGGTCTGGCAGGCGTCGCGACTCCGATCTCGGATATCGGCATGATCTTCCTTAACAATATCGAAGTCATGAACGACAAGAACGTGCGCCTGGCCGCCTGTCACGCCGTTGACAAGCAAGCTATCGTCAAGCGCCTGCTGCGTGGCTACGGCGTACCAATCGACACGCTCGAAGCGCCGGAATATTCGGCCTATGATCCATCAATCAAGGTTCCTTACGATCCCGAACTCGCCAAAAAACTGCTGGCCGACTCCGGCTATTCGACCGACAAACCGGTGAAGTTCAAGATTCAGACCACCCGTGGCCTGAAGCCGAAGGACTATGAAATGGTTCAGGCCATTGTGGGCATGTGGCGCAAGGTCGGCATCGAAGCCGAAATCGAGGTCTATGAGATAGCCAAGCACTATGAGTTGCGCGCCGCCGACCAGCTTGCACCAGCCGCATTCTACAACTGGGGCAATGCGATTGGCGACCCGACCACGTCAACGGGCTTCGCCATGTTCGGCCCTTCGCCACACTCGGTATGGAACACCGATGATCTGGACGGCATGATCGCTCCGCTTTGGGGTGAGAAAGACGAGGCCAAGCGCATCGCTGGCTGGAAAGCCGTCTGCAAGTATATTGCGGAGCAAGGTTACGTGCTGCCGTTGCTGCAGTACGCACAGCCGATTGTCTATAAATCAATGCTGAAGGTCACCCCGAACGTTTCGGGCGCGCTGCAACCAACCTTGGTATCAAAGGCTTGATAGCATGTTGGCCGGGCACGCGCTGTGCCAGCCTTCCATTGCTTGATTGATGTCCGGCCTGCTTGGCCGGACACACCAGTATAGTGTCTACGTCTGCCTGCGCGAGACTCCATAACCATGCAATTGCTTGCTCTTTCTATCCTGAACCGTCTGGTTCTCGCGGCGGTGACCCTGTTTGGGGTCGCAGTTGTGGTTTTTGTCCTGTTGCGCGTCGTTCCCGGCGACCCTATCGCAATGATGATTTCGCCGGGCGCTACACCCGAACAGATCGCGCAGCTTCGCGCGAACTATGGACTCGATGGCAGTATCTTCAGCCAGTTCAGTATCTGGCTGACGTCACTGCTTTCAGGAGATTTCGGCACCTCCATTTCGCTGCGCCGCAATGTTCTGGAACTGTTGTCCGAACGCCTGCCAGCAACCCTTGAGCTCGCCTTCATCGCACTGATCTTCGCTATTCTGCTCGGCGCTGCCGTGGCGATTGCTGGCGCGCTCGTGCGCCGCACCCCTGCCGAACCCGTCATCGATACCGTCAACGGCGTGGTGCTGGCTGTGCCCGACTTCGTCTGGGCACTGGCGCTTGTGTTGGTGTTGGGTGTGTTCTTCCCCATATTACCTCTGTCCGGGCGGATCGATCCGAGCGTGCAGAGCAATTTTGCAACCCCCTTCTATCTGTTCGAAAGCCTGCTACGCCTGCGCTTCGCGCAGTTCGCCGACATCGCCGCCCATATGACCATGCCAGTACTGGCGCTCGGTTTGCCGCTCGCGGCGATTATCGCCCGCGTGCTGAAGGAGGCGCTGCTCGAAGCCATGGTGCAGGACTATGTGCTGCTCGCCAAGCTCAAGGGCATGTCCTCGTTACGGCTGGTGTTGCAAGAGGCATTGCGCAATGCCGTTGGCCCCACCATCGCGCTGACCGGAGTGCAGTTCACCTTCCTGATCGGCGGCACAGTCATCGTTGAGCGTATCTTCGCCTATCCCGGCATCGGCAATATGGCAATCGACGCTGTCATCAACCGCGACCTGCCACTCATTCAGGGCCTTGTCCTCGTCTTCGGCGCCCTGTTCATCGTTATCAATATTGTGGTTGACGTCCTCGTCGCCGCATTCAATCCGAGGCTGCGCCATGGTTAAGTCACTGCGCGCGGCGCTTTCTGAACCCAAGGTAATTCTCGGCGGCGGCTTTATCCTCTGCCTTATATTGGTCGCGATCTTTGCGCCGTGGCTCGCGCCCAAGGATCCGCTCGAACAGGACCTGATGCTCGCCACGCTGCCACCAGCGGGCTATGCTGGCACCGAACCCGGTTACTGGTTCGGCACCGACGATCTTGGTCGCGACGTGCTTTCGCGCCTGATCCACGGCACGCGCGTCGCCTTGCTGGTCGCCTTCATCGCCGCAGGTCTTGCGGCGCTGGTTGGCACCGCACTCGGGCTGCTCGCAGGCTGGTATCGCGGCTGGGTGGACGCCGTCATCTCGCGTCTCGTCGATATTTGGATGGCGTTCCCGCCGGTACTGCTATCGATCCTGCTGGTGGCAGTCTTCGGCGCGGGCGTGCATTCGGTCATCGCAGCCATCGTCATCATCGACTGGACGCGTTTCTGTCGTGTCGTCCGTTCGGAAACGATGGCGCAGGCGCGGATGGACTATGTAACGGCAGCGCAAGTTCTAGGCTTCTCCCGCTTCAAGATCCTGATCGGCCAGATCCTGCCGAATGTCGCCCCGGTCCTGATCGCGCTCATCAGCCTGGAAATGGGTATCGCCGTCATCGTCGAGGCTATTCTCTCATTCGTCGGTCTTTCCGTCTCGTCCGACACGCCAACCTGGGGCGGCATGATCGCGCAGGGCCGACAGATCATCTATCAGGGATGGTGGGTATTGGTGGCGCCTCTCGTGATGCTTTTCCTGACCGTTCTTGCCTTCAACCAGCTCGGCGACGGCCTGCGCCGCGCCCTTGACCCGATGATGCGCCGATGACCGAACCCCTTCTCTCCATCAACAGCCTGTCGGCGGTCTCGGATCGGGATGGCGGCTCGCCCATTCTTCGTGATGTCGCATTGACACTCGGGCGCGGCGAGGTCCGCGGCCTCGTCGGTGAGAGCGGCGCCGGCAAATCGACCATCGCCAAGGCGCTGCTTGGTATCCTGCCGCGCACGGTCCGCATTACCCGCGGCACCATCAATTTCGAGGGCCGCGACCTCCTGACCATACCGGCTCCCCAATTACGCCAGATTATGGGCAGTGAAATCTCGCTCATCCCGCAGGACCCGCAGACGGCGCTTAATCCAGGCCGTCGTATCGAGGCCCAACTGACCGACGGCTTGCGCCTCAAGCGCGGCCTGTCGAGCAAGGCGGCCCGTGAGCGCGCGCTGACCCTGCTGGAGGAAGTGCATATCCGCGATCCGGAGCGGGTTTTGCGCGCTTATCCGCATGAGCTATCGGGCGGCATGCGCCAGCGCGTGCTGATTGCCTCGGCATTTGCGCTCGAACCCAAGCTGGTGATTGCCGACGAACCGACAACCGCGCTCGACGTGACTGTACAAAAGCAGATTTTGCGCCTTATTCGCGGCATGCAGCGCGCTCATGGCACGGGCGTCATATTCGTGACGCACGATCTGGGCGTCGTTGCCCAAATCTGTGACAGCGTAACGCTGCTCTACTCCGGCAAGGTGATCGAGCAGGGCAGCACCGCCGATGTCCTGCAGCGACCCAAGCACATCTACACCAAGGCGCTGATGGCGGCTGGCCCGCGTTACGACCGCCCCAATAGTGGCTTGGAGCCGGTGCCACAGTCGGTATTCGAGCAACTGCGCGCCGAGATCGGAAAAAGCTGATGACCAACATGCTTCTCACAGCTCGCGGCATAGAAGTCGCTTACGGTGCGGGTGGCCTTTTCAGCAAGTCTGCTGGCCACAAGGTACTGCATGGCATCGACATCGACATCGCGCGCGGCGAAACGATCGGCATCGTCGGCGAGTCCGGCTCGGGTAAGACAACGCTTGGTCGGGCGCTGCTGCGCCTCGTCGACATCTCCGCCGGCGAAATCCGGTTCGACGGTCAGGATATCACCAGTCTGCCCGATAACAGGATGCGACCGCTGCGCCGACGTATGCAGATGATCTTCCAGGACCCGATGGCATCGCTCAATCCGCGCCATTCCATTCGCCGCATTCTGGTGGAGCCAATGCTGTTGCACGGATTGGCGGCCAACGCCGCTGAGGCCGAGGCGAAGGTTCTCAAAATTCTCGACCGCTTCACCCTGCCCGAGGTCGTGCTTGACCGCAATGCCCACGAACTCTCGGGCGGTCAGCGCCAGCGAGTGGGCATCGCCCGCGCCGCCCTTCTCGAACCGGATTTCGTTCTGGCTGACGAAATCGTCTCCGGCCTTGACGTTTCGACGCAGGCGCAGGTACTCAACCTGATGAAAGACCTGTCGCGTGATATGGGCCTTTCCATGGCCTTCATCAGTCACGATCTCAGCGTCATTCGGGCCATCTGCGACCGCGTCTATGTGCTTCGTTTCGGCAAGGTCGTCGAAGCAGGGGCGTGCGAACAAGTCTTCGCTGATCCGAAGTCAGCCTATACCCGCGCGCTGCTCGACGCGATCCCACTGCCGGAAATCGACCCGGAGTGGCTCGAGCGCGAAGCACTGCCCGAACCCCACTGACGATCAGCGCCCGAGCAGCGTTTCGAGATTAATCGACTCGGCCATTGTCAGATTGCCCTTATCGCCGGGGTGAAGATGATCGCCGGAATCGAAAGCTGGCGCGATGCGGGCGTTATTGTCTGGATCGCGAAGAAGCGCATCAAAATCGACCACCGCGTCGAACGCACCGCTCTTGCGAATCCACTGATTGATCTCGTTGCGAAGCGCGTCCTTGTCGGCGTTGTAGTAGCCCTCGAGTGGGGTCCCAGAAAGCGCACCCTCGAATGGTGTCAGTGTTGCGCCAATGACACGGATGTTGTGCGCGTGTGCCAACGCGATCAGCTGCCCGTAGCTCTCGATCATAGCCTCAACGCTCGGTCGCTTGGAGTTCGAAGCAAAGGCAGTGCCTGGCCACGAAATATCGTTGATGCCGATGAATACGATGAGCGCCTTCACGTTGGGCTTGGACAGTACATCGCTCTCCAAACGGGCAACTGCGTTAACACCCATTTTGTCCTCGAGCAGGCGGGCGCCGGAAATACCCGCGTTAAGGACGGCGATGCGTCGGGGCGCAAGCCGCTTTGCAAGAAAATCGGGCCAGCGCGAGTCTGCATCCACTGTCGCTCCGTTACCATCGGTAATGGAATCGCCGATGATGGCGACTGCACCTTCGTTAGGGGTATCGACCAGAACGTCTGTTAAAAGAATGCGTGCATCGGTCGTGTCAAATGCCGGGAAGTCGCCCGCCGCAGTAAGGTTACCATTGCCGAACCATGCTGTCTGACGGCCATCCCAATGAAAGGTGTCCAGAGCCGTTTCATCCGGCAGAAAAATGGAAACCGCGAGCCGCGATTGCGCATCGGTTTGCAAATCCACCGGATCACTAACCACCGGTGCGCCGGGCAGCATGACGACGCTCGATTTACCGCCAAAAGTGAGCTTTCGGATAGTCGACGGGGCTACTGCCGCCTGCTGACCAGCGGGGGCAACGCTGGCTGCGCCAATTTTCAAAGGCTGTTTTCCATAGATGTTTGAGAAAACGAACCTCAGTCTCATGCCTCCAAGACTAATTCGAACAATCTGGCGGAAAGTACGATCTTTCACCCTTGCAGGGATTTTTGTCGGGAAGGCGAAATCCCCTCCCCAGACCGGTTGTGGACTGGCCGTCCACGTGCCGACCCACTGCCCATCATCGGCGATCGCGGGCACTGGGCCGAGAAGGATGGCCCCCATAGCCAGGGCGCTTGCAATCCAGCCAGTAAATAGGAATTTCCGACCAGCTCGACGGCCAGTGCTCGCGCTGTTTAGTCGAAGCGACATTATCTTCTTATCCTCTCGTTACGAGCGCATCGCTTGGGCGATGCATTTTGCTCGCGATGTTTCGTTCGCGAGAGAATAGATCGTGTTACGATAGTGATATAGATTGCTCATTGTAATATCATTTGTGAATTCAAAGACCAATTCCAGCACCACCGTCGTCGCGCTTCCCTCATCAGCTAGTCGACGTATCTAAGGAAAGAAAATGGCGCGCGCTGAAATCAATCGCTCGGGTGAAATGGAAGTGTTTGTCTGCGTGGTCGAGCGGGGCGGATTTTCGGCGGCGGCACGCGCCTGTCGCATGACGCCGTCCGCAGTCAGCAAGTTGATAACACGGTTAGAGACCCGCCTTGGCGCACGATTGGTGAACCGCTCTACACGAGCGTTCCAACTCACCACGGAGGGATGCGTGTTCTACGAACGCGCCATGCGAATTCTCGCAGATATCGCCGACGCCGAGAGGAGCGCAGGCACAGGCGAAGAGCCCGTCGGTCGCATCCGCCTCAACACCAGCGCATCCTATGCCACCCATATCCTCGCTCCTATTCTTCCGGAGTTTCTGGCGCAATTTCCCGGTGTCTCGCTTGATCTGATACAAACTGACACCGTCGTGGATTTGCTTGCCGAAAGAACCGATGTAGCGGTGCGTGCGGGACCGCTGAAGAGTTCGAGCCTTGTTGCGCGAAAACTGGGCGACTCCGCCATGCTGATTGTTGCCGCCCCAGCCTATCTCGACCAATTGGGCGAACCGAAAACAATCGAAGACCTTGAAGGCCACAACAGGCTCGGCTTTGGCTATGTCCGCTCTGGGGATGGCTGGCCTCTCATGCGGAATGGGGAGACCGTCGTCGTACCTACCGTTGGACGTATTCAAGCCAGCGACGGCGAAGCTCTGCGGCGACTGGCGCTGAGCGGCGTGGGCCTTGTCCGCGCGCCGAACTTCACCGTACGGGAGGACATTGCAAGTGGACGTCTCGTACCGGTTTTGGAGGAATTTAATCCCGGGGATCGGGAATCCTTCCACGCCATACATATCGGTCAGGGCGGCCCACTGCCCTCCCGCGTGAGGGCACTTCTCGACTTTCTGGCCCTCCGAGGAAGAGTTTCGTAGCATCAACGCGCCTGAACACCTTATTTAGTGATGCTGGGACCAATATGCCACAGCTTCTCAGCCGTCATCGTTCGAGCGAGAAAACCGCGGATGATCGGCAGCGCTTCGTCACAATAGGTTTCCAACAACCAGTGGCCTGCTTGTTCCAGAAAATTAACCTCAGTCTCCGGCAGATCGCTTCGATAGGCGCGCGCAGAGTCTGCAGGCATATAGCCATCCTGCGGCCCCCACAAGATCAGGGTCGACGGCTGATCTGCACCAAAACACCGCCCCCTCACATGCAGCCACAGAGAACTTTCCTCGATTCACGCTTCGCGTTGATGCATTTCATCTTCCATACTAGTCTACCATCTGCTAGTTAAAGGATAATCTATGGAGGCAAAACGTGCGACAGACTTGGAGATGGTTCGGTCCAAAGGATCTGACGTCAATTGACGATATGCGGCAGGCCGGCGTGGAAGGTGTCGTTTCGGCCCTGCACCACATGCCGACCGGCGAGGTATGGACTGCGGACGAAATTGCGCTGCGGCAGGCTCAGATTGGACGCATGAATGACGGCGCACCCTCCCGCCTGGCATGGGAAGTGGTGGAAAGCCTGCCCGTATCTGAAGATATCAAACGGCAGTCTGGTGACTGGAAGACCCATATCGCCAACTGGAAAACCAGCATGACCAATCTCAGCCGCGCTGGCATAGAGGTCATCTGCTATAATTTCATGCCGGTGCTGGACTGGACGCGCACGGATCTCGCCTTCCGTCTGGACAGCGGCGCGACATGCATGCGCTTCGATCTCGTCGATTTTGCCGCTTTCGACATTTACATATTGCAACGCAAAGGCGCAGCGGAAAGCTTCCCTGCCGATGTGGCGCTTGCCGCAAAAGAGCGCTTTACAACGATGAGCGATGCGCGGCGCGAGGAACTCGCCGCCAATACCGTTTACGGTCTGCCGGGTGCAGCCGAAAACTTTACCCTTGCCGATGTGCGCGACCAACTGGCAAAATATGACAATATCAGCGCGGACAGGCTGCGTCGTCATCTTATTGATTTTCTATCGGAAGTGTCTCCGCTAGCCGAGAAACTCGGTATGCGTCTGTGCTGCCACCCGGACGACCCCCCTTTCCCACTGTTGGGCCTGCCCCGCATCATGTCCACCGAGGACGACTACCGTCAGATCATCGAGGCAGTCGATGTTCCAGCCAACGGCATCACGCTTTGCACCGGCTCGCTTGGCACGCGGCGCGACAACGACCTGCCCGGAATGATGCAGCGTCTGGGCGACCGCGTCCATTTCCTGCATCTGCGCAATGTCACTATTGAAGATGCGGGCCGGTATGGCTCTTTCCACGAGGCAGGCCATCTGGAAGGCGGCACGGATATGGTTGCGATGGTCGCTGCCATTCTGGCCGAAGAACGCCGCCGCAAGGCAGCAGGTCGCAAAGACTGGCAAATTCCGTTCCGCCCCGACCATGGGCAGGATATTCTGGACGATCTTGGACGACGCGGGCAGCCGGGCTATCCGTCCATCGGTCGCCTGAAAGGTCTGGCGGAACTGCGGGGAATCATGACCGCGCTGGAGCATCCCCTGACGACAGGAAACGCGTGATGAGACTGTCGGCCAAAAGCAGCCCAACGGATGGAGCCACATGGCCCGCTTATGATCCACAGGCTCTTGATGCAGGTATCCTGCATCTGGGTCTGGGCGCTTTTGCCCGTGCTCATCTGGCCGCCTATACCGACGCAGCCCTGACACAAACACCGTCTGACTGGCGGATCGTCGGCGTCTCGCTGCGTGGAACCGACGTGGCCGAGGCGCTTAATCCGCAGGATGGCTATTACACACTGATCGTGCGTGACGAGGAAAGCCGCGCCCACGTCATCGGCTCAGTAAGACAGGTGCTTGCCGGGCCGACGGCTTGCGCTGAAGCGCTGTCTTTTATGACAGAACCCAACTGCCGGATTGTCAGCATCACCGTGACGGAAAAAGGCTATGGCCTTTTGCGCAGCGGTGGTTGCGATCCCGCACATCCCGCGGTCATGGCCGATTTGCAAAAGCCGGACCAGCCACGAGGCGTACTCGGCCTCATCGCATTGGGTCTCAAACGACGCTTCGAATTGGGCTTGCCCGCATTTACCGTCTTAAGCTGCGATAACCTGCCGGACAATGGCGCGTTGTTACGCGCTGCGGTCATCGATTTTGCGGCGCGCGCGCATGGCCCTGAACTGGCGAAACGCATCGCGCAAGAGGTCGCGTTTCCGGCAACCATGGTGGACCGGATCACACCGCAACCAACCGACCAGACCCGCGCCGACGCCGCGCGCGCTATCGGCTGCGAAGACGAAGCTGCAATCGAGACAGAACCGTTTTCGCAATGGGTGATCGAGGATCACTTTCCTGCCGGGCGTCCGGCATGGGAGGCGATGCGTGCCACCTTTACGAAAGACGTCCGCCCCTTTGAAAAAATGAAACTGCGCATGCTCAATGGCAGTCATTCAATGCTGGCCTATGCCGGGTTTCTCTCGAGCAAGACCTATGTACGCGATGTAATGGCGGACGCGGCGCTCAACAGGCTGGTGCGGCGCCATTTGCATGCGGCAGCACAGACCTTGACCGCGATGGATACCGATCTGGACGCTTATGCGCAGGCTCTGGCTAACCGGTTTGCCAATCCGGCCATCGCGCACGAAACACGCCAGATTGCCATGGACGGCACCGAAAAAATGCCGCAGCGCATCTTTGCGCCAGCCGTCGAATTGCTGGAACAAGGCGGTGACACTACAGCCTTCGCGTTCGCCACAGCGGCGTGGATGCGTTACGGTCTGGGTCGGCATGAGAATGGCCAGCCATATCCGCTGAATGATCCTCGTGGTGACGAAATCACCGCAGCACTGGCCAATGCAAAGTCCGCATCGGATATATTTGCGGCTTATGCCGCGTTGCCGGGTCTTATGCCGCCCAAGCTGAAAGAAGGGCTATTTGCCGAACAGGTGGTTTCACGTCTCAATCGAATGCTTGCCGATAGCATAGTCGCAGCCATACATCATGAAGCGGAGACCTGTTGATCGGGCCGTTCAAAGATCATTGACAATGAGATCGGAATAACGCTGGGCCAGATGTTCGGTGACTTTCAAAACTTCCGAAAGGTGAACATGCACGGCGGCTTCCGCCGCAATCGGATCGCGACGCTTAACCGCTGATAGCATGGCCTTGTGCTGCTCGATGAGCAATTCCACGGGGGTAACATTGGGCAGGCTCAGAAAGCGCAACCGATCAAACTGGGCTTTTTCGCGTTCCAACAGGCTCCATATGTCGCCCATCCGGATTCCATTGGCGACAGTGCGATGAAAGGCATCGTCGGCGATGGTGAAATTCTCAGGAGAGTCCTTTGAGCCTTCCTGCATCGCGATAATGGCGTCGAGTTCATCCGTTATAGATGCAACAAGCCCTTCTTCGGCGGCACGTTTGAAAACCGCAACTTCCACCGCATTGCGCACGAAACGCGCGCGCTGCACTGCGGCCAGTGAAATCGGCATGATGAAGGTGCCGCGCTGCGGCCAGACCTCGACAAGCCCCTGATCGACCAGCCGCAACAGGGCCTCACGCACCGGCGTGCGGCTCGTCCCGAAATGTCGGGCGAGTTCGTTTTCCGAAACCCGTTTGCCCGGCATGAGACGCAGGGTGATGATATCGTTACGAATGGCGTCGAGAATGCTCCCTACTGTGGGGGGAGCGCCCGCGCCAGGCACCGGCTTTTCGGAATTATGGGTCGATCCGGGAAGCACTGCCATGCGTCAGCCATCCCAGCCGAGATGGCTCAGGAAATCCTTCGTGCGCGCAGTTTTCGGATTTTCGAAAATCTGCTCCGGCGGTCCCTGTTCGATGATCTGCCCATCGGCAAAGACCACGACCTGATCGGCAACGCGCCGGGCGAAGGTCATTTCATGGGTCACGACAATCATGGTCATTCCGTCATCCGCCAGCCGTTTCATGACATTGAGCACCTCGCCGATGGTTTCGGGATCGAGCGCCGATGTCGGTTCGTCAAAGAGCATGACTTCCGGTTCCATTGCAAGGGCTCTGGCGATGGCGACCCGCTGCTGCTGCCCACCGGACAGGTTGGACGGGAAATTTTCCGCCTTGTCCGAAAGCCCCACCTTGGCAAGCAAAGCCAGAGCGCGTTCCTTTGCCTGCCTTACCGAAAGGCCCAGAACGGTGGTCGGCCCCATCATGATGTTGCCAAGCGCATTCTTATGCGGAAACAGCTCGAAATTCTGAAACACCATGCCCATGCGCTGGCGCATGGCGCGAACCTGTTTGGGATCCTGCGTTAGCACGGTGCCATCGATCCTGATCTCGCCGCTATTGATTGCTTCCAGACCATTGGTGCAGCGAAGCAGTGTGGATTTACCGGAGCCGGACGGGCCGATGAGACACACGACCTGTCCGCGATGCACTTTCAGGCTGACATTCTTGAGAGCTTCAAATGTGCCATAGGATTTGCAGACATTGCGATATTCAATGACGACATCGCCGGTCTTTACGGGTGCTGTGTTGGAAGATGTCATTCGGTAACCCCGTATTTGCGGTGAATCCAGTCAACAATTTTGGCCTGCGGATAGCCCAGCAGCCAGTAAATCGCGGCCATTGCGGTCAGAAGTTCGATTACGCGGAAAGTCTGCGAGCGGATTTGCAGCGCCGTATGCGCCAGATCACCAACCGCAATCACCGACACAAGCGAGGTGTCCTTGAACAGCGTGACCCATGTGGTTGCCAGCACCGGTAAAACACGGCGCGAAGCCTGCGGCAGCACGATCTTGCGGAAAGCCGTCCATTCGCTCATTCCGAGCGCCAGCCCTGCCTCGGTCTGCCCCTTGCGGATTGAACGGATGCCAGAGCGGAACGTTTCCGAATTATAGGCGGCATTGTTGGCCACCAGCGCGAGAAGCCCAGTCAGAAATGGCGAAAGTGCAAGACCGCTCATCATGGGCAGCACATAGAACGCCCAATAGACGACCAGTATGATCGGCAGATTGCGCAGCAGTTCCACATAACAGGTCGCAATCAGCGCGACGATTTTGAAGCGCGATTCCCGCATGACCGCGATCAGGATACCCAGCGGCGTGGCAAACAGCATTGTCAGCACGGTCAGCGCGATGGTGATCAAGGCGCCATGCCCCAATGCGGGCAGGCTTTTCCAGATGATAGACCAGTCGAAACTCATGAGCGCCCCAGGAAGGAAATGCGGCGATAGAGCATGTCGACGCCTCGGGTGAGCGGGAAGATGATGATGAAGTAGAGGATCATGACGGTGGTGTAGGCCTCGACAGGCGCATATTTCTGCCCGGCAATAGCTTCGGCGCGGCGCATGAGTTCCGGCACGGCGATCACGGTGGCAATAGCCGTGTCCTTGACCGCGAGCGACAGCAGCGAGCCGAAGGATGGCAGCATGCGCACGAAAGCCTGCGGCAGCACGATCTTGCGCAGGACCTGTGCCTGCGACATGCCGAGCGCCAGACCGGCGCGAACCTGACCGGGGCGCACGGACTGAATGCCAGCGCGCATCACCTCGGCAACGTAAGCGGCGAGATGCAGCGACAGCGAGAACAGCGCCGACCAGAATGGCGGCAGATTGATCCCCGTTGCGATTGGCAGCGCGAAATAAACCCAGACAAGAACCACCAGAACCGGAATGGCGCGCATGGTATCGATATAGAAGATCGTGATGCCGCTCAGCCAGTTGGGACCATAAAGGCGGGCGACGGTGAGCAGCAGCCCCAGAAAAAAGCTCAACGCGCTCACACTGGCGGCCAGCAGAAGCGTCACCACCAAGCCGCTGAGCAGGAACTGCCAGCTATCAAAAATAGCGCTGAAATTGAATTCCATGTGTCAATATCCAGAGATCCGGGACCCTGAAAGTTCTGCCTGAACAGAACATGATCTGCGCGCGCCGGATTCAGCGCGCGCAAAGTCCATATGGCTTACATTTTGGAGACTTCGGCTTCTTCTTCCTTGAGAAGTTCTGGAAGCATTGGCTCAGCCACGGCTTTCAGCCATGCGAGATATTCAGGCTGGTTCTTATCGATAGCCAGACCAATCTCGTTGACGGCCTCAGTGCTGTCCTGACAGTTATTTTCACGCGGCAACGCTTCTAGGCCCTTCACATTGCGGCTGAGGGCCACGAAGGGAATGCGATTGATCGGCGCCACGTCTGCGCGCCCCGCCATGATTTCTTCCATCGGAGCCGCCGTTCCAGCGCTCGTCACACCGCGCAGCGTGGCCTTGGGGAAACGTTCCTTGACCCAGTTTTCCTCGCCGCCACCCGTGAAATAGGCAATGGTCACTTCCGGCTTGTCGAAATCGTCAACCGACTTGGCACCCGAAACCTTGGGGTTGGACGCCTTTCCGAACACGCACAAAGCCGTGCGCGAATAGGTGACGAAATCAACAACTTCCTGCCGCTGCTTGGTCATGGAGAGTGGCGAAATCGTCATATCCACCTGATTGGCGGCCAGAACGGGCACTTTGGTTTCGTGGGAAACGAGAACCGGAACCAGTTTGACGCCAAGCTTTTCGGCATAGGTCTGCGCAAGCGTCCAGGCCGGTCCGCGCCATGGCTGGCCGGAACCGGTGGTATCTTCCACAAGCCATGGCGGATTGGCCAGAACACCGGCACGCAATTCACCCGACTTCTTGATGGCGTCGATACGCGCACTCTTACCGGGTGCTGGAACTTCCTGCGCCTGCGCCATGCCAGGCAGAGACACCATATTCATAGCTGTGGCGGCCACAACTGCCCATAGCAACTTTTTCATTGAAATCACTCCTCCCAGACAACGGCCAGCACTCCCTCCGACCTGATATATTCTAGTATACAAGTTGCGATACACTTGCAAGGACTACGTGAAAATATGTCTGAGCCCTTGCCGAGGCTCGTCGCAGTTTTTTGATTAGATGTTGGAAAAGCTGGTTATTGGCAGTCCGGCGAGGAGGCTGCAGAACTCAATTGTCATGACCACGATAAGAAACTGAGCAGACGTTTGTGGCGTGCGATAGCCGTCGCATTTCGACACCAAACGCGTGGAACGCCTCTAACCGCGTTCCACGCGTCGGGCTAAATTATCAACTCCAGGCGTGAAGCGGCGGCTTTTCGTCGTTCAGGAAATAATTGCCAAGTATAGCATATTTCCACCGCACCGGATCATGCAGCGTATGCGTCCGGGCATTGCGCCAATGGCGGTCGAGCTGATGTTCGGCGAGCGTCGAGCGCGTACCCGCAAGTTCGAACAGTTTGTTGGTCGCAGCGATCGCGATTTCCGTCGACAATATTTTCGCCTCAGCCGTCACAATCTGCGCTTCTGCTACGGTCTCTGCGTTGGGGTTCTCAATGGCGCGATCGATGGCATAACCCGCCTTTTCGAGCAGCGCCTGAGCCGCATGAAGGCGAAGCGTGAGATCGCCGATAGCGTGGATCGTATAAGGATCGTCCGAAGCGCGTTCGAGACCGCTATCCACCCATGCACGGCTTTTGGTCCGCACGAAAGAGATCGTTTCGGCGATAGCCGCACTGGCGATACCCGTATCCACGGCGACCTGAATGATCTGGAAAATGGCCCCATCGGCAGTCGGCACTTCATAACCCTTATAACCCGGCACCAGATGGGTTTTCGGGACCTTCACATCATTGAGGATGACGGTGCCCGACAGGGTTGTGCGCTGGCCGAAGGATGACCAATCGTCGATAACGGTCAGACCCGGAGCATCCCGCTCGGCAATTGCATACCAGGCTCGGCCCTGTTCATCGAGCGCGACGATTGGCACCAGATGCGCCAACAAAGCACCAGACGAATAGAACTTCTGTCCATTGACCACGACATGATCCCCGGCATCGACGAATTTCGTCTCAAAATCGGCGGCACGCTTGGACCCAAATTCGGAAAATGCATTGCCGAAACGCGTGCCGCGCAAGGCTTCGCCAAAGAGCAGTTTTTGCTGCGCCTCGTCCGAGACCGTGCGGATGGCAGCCACTACACCGAGATGGTTCTGCGCAATCTGACCGATGGACGAATCCGCAGCCGAGACGATCTCGATCACCCGGGCGAGCGTAGCATAGGAAACCTCCGGTCCGCCGAATTTCTTCGGCACATTGATCGACCACAGGCCGCTTTGCGAAAAGGAATCCAGTTCCTTGACCGGCCAGATACGGTCGCGGTCGCGGATGGCTGCACCCGGAGCGATTTCTGCCGCCAGCTTCTTCGCAATCTCGATGGCCTCCGCATCGCTTTTAATGACATAGGCGGGTTTGCCCGGTCGTGGTACAGCGGGCACGCCCTGGCTCACGTCCTTCGTATTCACATTGGAAATGGTCATCGCATGTCTCCTCGTTTTCGTTGAATTTCAATGGGCGAGCGCCACAGAACCCGAGACCGGTTTCTGTCCGAGATAAAAAGCCTTCACGTCGTCACGCGCTTTGAGATCGCCGGCACTGCCGGAGAGTACGCTGACACCGTTTTCAAGAATGACGGCCTTGTCGGCGTGGGTAAGCGCCACCGCCGAATTCTGTTCTGCGACAAGAATGGAAAGCCCGTCTTCGCGATTAAGCTTGCGCAATGTGCGGAAAATATCCTGTACGACAAGCGGCGCCAGCCCCATCGACGGCTCGTCGAGCACCAGCAATCGGGGGCGTGACATCAAGGCGCGTCCGATGGCAGTCATCTGCTGTTCCCCGCCGGAAGTGAGACCGGAAAGCGCCCGGCGCTTATCACGCAGCCGTGGAAAATAGGTATAGACTCGCTCAAGGTCCGTCGCGATTTCAGACCGCGAACCGCTGCGTCCGAGCCCGCCCGTGACGAGGTTGTCCTCGACGCTCAAGCTTTTGAAGCAATGGCGTCCTTCGAGCACCGGCACCAGACCGAGCCGTACGAGGCCGGCCGGCGTTTCGCGGGTGACATCCCGCCCCTCGAAGAAAATGCGCCCCGCATTGATCTGCCCACGTTCTGCGGGTAGCAGGTTAGAGATGGCTTTCAATGTGGTCGTCTTGCCTGCGCCGTTGGCGCCGAGAATGGCGAGGATTTCCCCCCGATCTATAGAAAGATCGACCCCATGCAGCGCCGTGATGGAATGATTATAGGTCGCGTGGAGGCCCTCAACGGACAGAAGCCCGTTTTCTCCCGAGTTTGCTTTGAGTCTGTGGGTTTCCAATGTCATGCCAAACTCCTCTGGCGGGCCAACCCCGCATAGCCGTCACTGGGCGGGCGACATCGTTGCCGCCCGCTCCACCCATGGCCTCAGTTGGTCGCAACATCCGCATCGGCAGCAGTGCGAAGCTTGATGCCTTTTTCTTTCGCATAGGCTTCCGAAGACTTCTCGATGATCGGGCGTAGCAAGGCCCAGTCAGGCGCGATCCAATCAGAAACGACATTCCACTTCTTGCCGTCCCACTGCTGGAAGGTTACGTAGCCGTTACCCTCGTGGTTATCCCAAGTGACATTGATGGAGTGAAACAGGTCTTTAGCACCCAAAGCTTCGACGCGCGCTGGATCGAGTTGCAGATGTTCGAAACCCCAGCGTACTTCATCGCCCGTCAAGGTTCTCTTTCCGAATTTCTCCTGCGCAATGCGTATAGCTTCGACGTTCAGGATGCCATTGACAATGCCAAGATTGTGGTAGACGGAACCGATACGGTTCTTGTCTTCCAGATTACCCTTACCCGCATCATAGACGGTCTTGACGATTTCCTTGACCACTGGGTAGTCGGCGCCCGATGCCTGTGTGGTGATGGCGGTATAACCCTTGGCCGCATCGCCTGCAGGAATGACGTCTTCTTCCGAGTTGGACCACACATTGCCGATGATGCGATCGACCGGAAAACCTGTTTTCGCTGCTGTTTTCAGAGCCACGGGATTCATCACACCCCAGCCGCGCAGCACGACATAATCCGGCTTGGCGCGGCGGATCGTAAGCCATTGTGATTGCTGCTCGTTACCCGGATGAGGAACCTCGATTTGCTGCAACTCGAAACCATATTTCTCCGCAAGCAGTTCATAAATCGGGATGGTTTCCTTGCCATAAGGCGAGCCGTGGTAGAGTACCACAATCTTTTTACCTTTGAGTCTATCAAGACCACCTTCCTTGGAGGCGATGTAGTTCACGATACCGGACGTTTCAGAATAGGGATTGAGCAATAGTGGAAAGACATAAGGGAACACACGTCCATTGGTGGAATCCGTGCGCCCGTGATTAATGGTGATCAACGGTACATTGTCCTGCGTGATACGGTCGATCATCGCATAGGCGATACCCACGGAAAGCGGGTTCCACGCGGCAATGCCGGGATTGCTTTTCAGACGCTCATAGGCTTCCACACCACGTTCAACCTCATATTGCGTTTCGGCTTCCGACCACGTCAGCTTGACCCCATTGACTCCACCATCGCGGGTGTTGATCAAATTGAGGTAATCGATGAAACCACCAAAGAAGCCAGTACCACCCGCAGCGTAAGGGCCGACGCGATAGCTTTGAAGCGGGAAATACTGCTCGTCTGCCTGCGCCGGAAGCGCAAAAGAGGCAAGGCCGATACCAGCGGCGAGAGCCGCGATTTTGATTTTCGTGTATAGGGTCATTTCTGGACGCACTCCATCTATCGGGTGAGATAATCACCACCCGGTTTCGTTCAGGATTTATGGACTTTGTTGGAAGCTTTGTGAGGCGCTTCCGGATATCACGACCGTCGGACAACTGCCGTAAAGTTCGCTTTCAGTCGGTCCCAGAGCGACACAAGCCCGTCGGGCTCAAGGACCAGAAACAGGATGATGAAGACGCCGACGACAATGCGCTGCGTCATATCCAGCACGCCGGAATCGAACACGTCGCCGAGCAACAGTCCCCCAACCCTCGACAAGATCAGCGGGAAAACGACGATCAGTGCTGCGCCAAAAAAGGCGCCACGTATCGATGCGAGGCCACCAATGATGATGATGAACAATATCTGGAACGAGCGGTCGAGATTGAAACCCGCCGGTTCCACCGTGCGCAGATAGGCAAAGGCCCATAGCACACCCGCCACCCCGATGATGAAAGAGGAAGCCGCAAAGGCAAGCAGCTTGGTCCGCAACACCGGCACACCGATGATCCGCGCTGCCGTTTCATTGTCGCGCACGGCAATGAAATTCCGTCCGGTCTGCGACGACACCAGGCGATAGGCGAGGAACGTGACCGCCACCACAATTGTCAGTGCGAAGAGATAGCGTCCGACTGGCCCCTCAAAGGCAATCCCCCCGATGGACAACGCCGGAGCATCGATGACGCCGGAGGCGGAATTGTTAGAAAACCATCCGAACTTGGTCAGCGCCCATTGCACGAAGAACTGAGCTGCGAGTGTAGAAACGGCGAGGTAGAAACCGCGCAAGCGCAGGCTCGGTAAGCCGAAGACAACGCCAATCGCCGCCGCCGCTAGTCCCGCAAAAACGAGGGAAACCAGCAGCGGCAATCCATCCATGCGCAGATTGAAATTATAGGCCGCGAAAGCGCCCACTGCCATGAATGCCGCCGAGCCAAGTGAAACCTGCCCCGCATAGCCGGTCAGAAGGTTGAGCCCAACACCGGCGAGGCTCAAGGCCAGAAACGGCAGGAGAATGGCCTCAAAAAGATAGCTCGTGCCGATAAAAGGTATGATGAGATAGGCAACCACCAGCACCGCAAGCGGAGCGGCGTAACGCGGCGATGCAACAGGACTGGAGGAACTGGCTGCTATAATGGCCATGGTCAGACCCTTTCCACAAGCTTCTGACCAAACAGACCTGAAGGGCGAATGAGAAGGAAGGCAAGTGCCACCACATAGGCAAACCAGCTCTCAATGCCGCCACCGAAATATTCTCCGATATAAACCTCCGCTAGCTTCTCTGACGCTCCCACCAGCAATCCGCCGACAATCGCACCAAGAATGGAATCGAAGCCGCCGAGTACCAGAACCGGTAAAGCCTTCAGCACGACCAGTGACAGCGAGAATTGCACGCCAAGGCGCGCGCCCCACAACAGGCCTGCGACCAGCGCGACCAGACCGGCAGCGGCCCAGACACTGGCCCATATCCACGGCAGTTTGAGTCCGATAGCCAGGGCTGCGAACTGGTCGTCAGCGACAGCACGGAAGCCGAGGCCGATCCGCGTATAGCGGAAGAATGCTGACAGTAGCGCTACCATGCCAGCCGCAACAACGGCGGCAAAAATATCGAACTGGCTGATGAAAATGCCTCCAACATCGAAGGGCACATCTTCGATCCCGAGGTCAAGAGCATGTACCTGTGTGCCCCATAGGAGCTGGGCCGCGCCCTCAATGATGTAGGACAGGCCGAGTGTCGCCATAAAGAGCGTGATCGGCGGCTTGTTGGTAAGAGGCCGCAGTACACTGCGTTCAATGGCGATACCGATGATCACCATGGCGGCAAACGTAACGACAAAGGCTGCCCAGAACGGCACGCCCCGTTCCGTGAGACTGACGAAAGTCAGCGCCGCGAAAAGCAGCAACGCCCCTTGCGAGAAATTCAGCACACCGGACGTTTTATAAATCAACACAAACCCGATCGCGACAAGGGAATACATGACGCCGGACAACAGCCCGCCAATCAGCACTTCCGTGAAGAACATCCAATCAAAATCAGCCATCAGATGCCCTCCCCATCTTCATTTTCCGGCGCCACGCCAAGATATGCATCAATGACATGCTGATCGGATGCGATCTCCGGCGGCGTGCCATCGGCAATCTTGCGCCCGTAATCGAACACTGCAATGCGGTCGGAGAGGCCCATCACCACGCCGATGTCATGCTCGATCAGCACGACGGTAATGTCATATTCGTCCCGCGCCAGGCGGATGTAATCGGCAAGCTCGTTCTTTTCGGTGGCGGTCATACCGGCCATCGGCTCATCAAGAAGCAGGATACGCGGCGCGGCGGTCAATGCACGGGCAAGTTCAACCCGCTTTTGCAGACCATAGGGCAAAGTGCCTGCCAGCCGGTCGGCATAGGACGACAGATGCAGAAAATCGATGACGCGACTTGCCCGTTCGCAGGCATCCGCCTGCGCGCGGCGAGCCTGTGGCAACCCCACGATCTGGCTCAGAAAATTCGAACGATTGGCAAAGGCGCGTCCCGACGCGACATTGTCGAGAACACTCAGGCCCTTGAACAAAGCGAGGTTTTGAAAGGTACGCGCAACGCCAAGATGCGCCAGCTTCTGGATCGGCACCGGATCATAGCTCTTACCACCAATGGCGATCTGCCCACGACTGGGCCGGTAGACGCCTGAAATGACATTGATGAGTGAACTTTTTCCGGCACCGTTCGGTCCGATGATCGCACGAATTTCTCCCTGTCGGACCTTGAGGTCAACATCCTGCAAGGCAACAACGCCCCCGAACGACAGGCCGATGCCGCGCAGCTCCAGTGCAAGATCGCGTCGCAGCGATGTGGGGGCAGCTTCAGCCGCCGCCCGCGTTTCTGCGCTCGCTTCCGCATCAGTATCTGCAATCAGGAAATGCAATGCCGACATTGTGCGTTCCGTGTTTTACTCGAATTCAATCAGGGCATTCTGGCGGATAAACGGACGTAACCGTCCGTTCGCGAACACGATTGCGTCCGCGTTAAGCTGGAGCGACGGCGATAACCGTCGCTTCCATCATTCGGTTTGGTCTATTCGGCGGCGAGGGCCGCGTTGTCTTCCGCTTCTTCCAGCGCGCGCACCAGCGGAATGACGTGCTTGCCGAAATATTCGACTTCTTCCTGGAAATGCAGGAAACCGAGCAGGATAAGATCGGCACCGGCGCGTTTCAACTTGACCACGCGTTCAGCCACCTGCTGCGGCGTGCCGATCAGATTGGAGCGGAAACCGTCATTATACTGGACAAGATCATCAAAGCTGGACTTTGCCCAATTGCCTTCGCCTTCGGGCGAGGACTTGCCAGCATTCTTCACCTCGTGACCGAAAGCATTGACCGCTTCGGGATTGGCCTTTTCAATGATCTCGGCGAGAACGGCCTTTGCCTCTTCTTCCGTGTCACGAACGATGGCAAAGGCATTGACGCCGACGCGAACCGAATGGTTGTTTTCCGCCGCCTTGGTTTGAATGTCATCGACCTGCTTGGCGATTTCCTCCGGCGTATTGCCATTGGTAAAATACCAGTCGGAAACCCGTGATGCCATATCGCGCGCAGCACGCGACGAGCCGCCCTGAAAGATCTCAGGTTGTGGATCAATGGGCTTTGGCTTCAGCGAATAGTTGTTGAAGCGATAGAAATCACCATGGAATGAATAGCTGTCTTCGGTCCAGATGCCGCGCAGCGCTCGAATGAATTCCTCCGAGCGGCGGTAACGCTCATCGTGGTCATACCATGGCTCGCCAATGGCGTGGAACTCGCCACGGAACCAACCGCTGACGACATTCACCGCAACGCGACCATTGGTGAGGTGGTTGATCGTCGCGATCTGCTTGGCAGCAAGCGCCGGATTCCATGGTCCGGGCAGAATGGCTGCAATCACCTTCAGCGTTTTGGTGGATTCAAGAAGTGCGTGGCTGAATGATACGGATTCATGCTGGAATTCCGCACCATAGCCCGCCGTGAAGCGAATCTGGCTCAACGCATATTCGAAGCCATTTGCCTCGGCGATCTGCGCCAGCTTGCGGTTATAATCAATCGTCCAGCTGGTGCGCTGTTCAATATTCGAAATGACAAGGCCGCCAGAGACATTCGGCACCCAATAGGCAAATTTCACGGGATTTCTGCTGCGTTCTGTCATGGTTTAACTCCTTAGGTGATCATCAATTCGCACTGGCTTCGCCCAGCACGACGCGAAGCGTCCGGTCGCCCGTTTCCGACGACGCAACGGTGCGGGGTATGGCAGGTGAAAGATCGAATAGTTCCGAAACAGCCCGCTCAATGCGCGCCTCAACGGCTGGATTGGAAAGAATATATTCAGTGAAATCCGCTTCGACGGCATAGACCGTTGTTGGAATGGTGACGGCACCGAAAAACCCAAACAACGGGCGAAACTGATGTTCCAACATCAGCCCGTGCAGCGGTGAGCCGCCCGTCGCGGCAAGAACAACGCGCCGTCCCTGCAAGGCACGAAAATCAACAAGATCAAAGAGATGCTTCAGCGCACCGGTATAGGATGCGCGATAGACGGGCGAGCCGACCACAAGCACATCCGCAGCTTCGACAGCGTCGATGATAGCACGGCCAGCAGCATCCAGCTGATCGGCGCGCAATGCACGGAACAGAACCGGCGCGGCGTCGACCAGATCAATTCTGTCTATCTCGACACTCGCGCCGCGGGCGATGCCCGCGAGAATATCGTCAACCAGTCGTGCCGTCCGCGACGGTCGCTTGACGCTGCCATAGATGCCTAAAACCTTCATACAATCACTCCTTGGAGATCCTATTGTCTATGGATTTAGTAAAGTATCAAAGGCAGCTATTCCAAAGTCACGGGCGTCCGTGGAACGGAATCCCTCTATATGTGAGAAGATGAACAACGGAAATGGCCCGCGGCCAACCTCATCTATACTGATGCGTTCATGATGTTTCGGGCTCTGCGGCTCTAAATGCCACCGCAAATACGCGGTGGCGCACGAACGTCTTCCGCAACAGACCTCGCAACCGGATTAGCTTTCATACGCGTCTTATAACGGCCGAGACCACGGCAAGTAAAAAATCATGGCCAGCGTATGATAGGTGACCACGGAACCGCCTAGGCTCCGGCGGTCTATCGTGGCGAGCCAATCGCCTTTATTAGATCGGCATTGAATCGCTCCGGATCCTGCATCTGCGGGCTGTGACCATAATCAGGATAGGTGATCAGTTGCGAATTGGGAATGCGCGCCTGAGCCTCCTCTGCCAATACCGGATAATTGCCAAGCGTTGCCGCAAGTTCGGGATCCGCACGGTTCTTGCCCATCGCCGTATTGTCTTTCAGGCCGATCATCAGCACTGTCGGCACACGCAGCTTGTCGAATTCATGGACAACAGGCTGGTTGAACACCATGTCAGCAGTTAAAGCCTGATGCCAGGCTACGATATTTCCGCCCGGCCCTTCATACATGGACGCCAGCATATCGACCGGACTGTCGAACTCCGGCTTCCACGTGCCAGCATAATAAGTCGATTGCTGATAGGCCTTGATGCTTGCCCGCGTCACCTTCAGTTCAGTGGCGTATAGTTGATCGATGGTCGCATTCGGAACGCCCTTGGCACGCCAATCTTCCATCCCCAACGGATTAACCACCACCAGCTTCTGGAGTTCATCCGGATATTGCAGCGCGTAGCGTATGGCCAGCATACCGCCCATCGAATGCCCGACCAGAACTGGCTTTTCGATGTTAAGTGCAGTCAGAAGTTGGCGCGTGTTGTCAGCAAGCGCGTGCAGACCATACTGATAGCGCGCTGGCTTCGTTGATTTGCAGAACCCGATCTGATCGGGAGCAATCACTCTGTACCCCTCACCGGTCAGGGCTTTGATGGTTGTTTCCCATGTGCCGCCGCAGAAGTTCTTGCCATGCAGAAGAACGGCCGTCTGGCCGTTGGCATTTTCCGGGCGGGCGTCGATATAGGCCATCGTCATGGCCTCGTTCTGACTGAGAATGGTTTGGTGCTGGACCGGCCAACCATAATCGAAATCACCAAGCAAAGGGTCCGCCATGGCAGGTGTTGCAATTCCCAATGCGATTGCCATCATCATCGGGATTGTGAGTGATACAGTCATTTGGGTCTCCAATTGCTCGTTTCAACAGCCAAAGTCACGATATTCGCCATTTGCAATACCAACATGGTTTCGTGACCGCTGCATGGGCTGCCGCAATCACGAAACCGTTGGTGAGGATTACCTTGGCTTACTGGTCGATAAAGTCGGCAAGCAGCGCGTTGACTTCAGTTGCCGATTCTTCAAGCAGC
Source organism: Ochrobactrum teleogrylli (assembly GCF_006376685.1). Lineage (GTDB taxonomy): Bacteria > Pseudomonadota > Alphaproteobacteria > Rhizobiales > Rhizobiaceae > Brucella > Brucella teleogrylli. Next base: position 101,470 of record NZ_VEWL01000011.1, read on the forward strand.
CAATGGCCGGTGTCTGGGAGAATGGTCGAACCAAGCTTGCTGGGGTCCTTTACGAAGCGGGCTGCCAGTTGCTTCGGCAGAACGTCGTTTACGCCCTTGGCACCGCTGATCGAATAGACCGGGATGGTCAGTTGTTTGCCGGCGGCAAGCAGCGCTTCGTTCTGGCGGGCGCTGTCCGAATGTGACTGATAATAGCCAAAGGCGGCGCGCAGATTGGCGCGGGTCGAATAGGGTTCGATCAGCTCATCCAGTAGTTCCGGTGTGAAGACGTCCCTCTTGCCCGCATATTCCTTGATGAAGTAGCTCATGAACAGCACCGGATCTGTGGAGACCATTTTCTCGGCAATATCGCCGAAGGAGAAATAGCCGAAATGCCAGCCGAGGCCCGGACCATTTGGCGTCAATCCTGGATAGCTCCACATCGCCTTGTCAGGGATCGGCGAATCCATGAACACGACCTTCTTGATGATATCCTGATTGTTAGCGACCATCGGATAGGATGCCGAGTTACACAGGTCGTGGCAGACATAGGTGAAAGGTTGATTGTCGGTCAGGCTTTTGATCGCGCCCAGAAGATAGGCGCTCATCTGCTCTGCGTCATATCGCTTGGCCGATGGCTCCGACTGTCCTAAACCCGGCAGGTCGATTGCGATGACCTGATGGTTGGCAGAGAATTTCTCCAGAGCCGGTTGCCACATTTTCCAGGTAGAGCCGAAGCCGTGCACGAAGATGATCGGATCGCCCTTGCCTTCGCCGCCGCGCACATAGTGGAGGCGGATACCGTCGGTTTCCACCATGCCGCTTTCGAACCCCTCAGGAACGGCATATTGACCGCGCTTTTCGGCTTTGACTTTGGCCAGGTTCGCCTTGGAAACTTCCGGCGGCGTGTTGATGGAAGGCAAAACGTTTTCTTGCGCCAGGACTGGCGATGAAAATAGCATCGTGGCGCTCAGCAAAGCACCAGCAGACAGGATTTTGGAAAACACGGTTTCGTCCTTTCTTGAAAAAGCCCGACACGAATGATCTCGGGCAGAATGACCCGGTGCGCCTACAGTTGCTTCATGAGTGCGACGCCGAAGCCAAAGGGAGGGAACCTGACGATCAGGCGACCAGCGAACGTCCAGCATAGGGCGGATAATCGACATAGCCCGCGCGTCCGCCACCGTAATATGTTGCGCGATCAGGCTCTGCCAGAGGCCAGTTGTTGCGCAGCCGCTCGGCCAGATCAGGATTGGCGATGAATGGCTGGCCGAACGCCGCAAGGTCAATCAATCCGGCATCAAGCAGACGCTGAGCACGCGCCTGATCCAGACCGCCAGCCAGGATGAGTGCCGTATTCGGCAACAACGGACGCCATTGTTCCATCAAGCCGTGAATGGCATCACTGACAGGGCGTTCGCCATAAGGCAGCTTGACCTGCCCAGATTGATCCATGACATGAACATAGGCCACGCCGCGCTTGCCCAGTTCCGCTGCCAGTGCGACATAAGTCTCTTCGAGGTCCGGGAACAGTGGATTGTCGTGAATGGTGCCATATGGCGACAGGCGAATGGCGACGCGGCTGGCACCAATGGCTTCCGATACCGCATCGACGGTTTCGAGCACAAAGCGCAGGCGCCCTTCGATGGTTTTGGCGGAATAGATATCGTCGCGGTCATTGACCAGTGGGTTGATGAACTGTTCCAGCAGATAGCCATTGGCACCATGCAGTTCGACGCCGTCGAAGCCCGCATCGACGGCATTGCGTGCTGCCTGCACAAAGTCACCGATAACCCGCTTCACTTCTTCAGTCGTAAGGGCACGCGGCTCCGAGACCGGCACGAAATCGGGCTCACCATTCGCATTACGAACAAAAGACATAGCGCCTGACGCCACTCGGCCTGTTGAACTAACGGGTGCCTTGCCGTCTTCCTGAATGGACCGGTTGGAAATGCGGCCAACATGCCAGAGCTGGGCAAAAATACGACCGCCTGCGCTGTGAACAGACTGGGTAACCAGACGCCAGCCCTTGATTTGTTCTTCGCTGAAAATTCCAGGATTGAAAAGATATCCCTGCCCTTCACGCGAAATCGGCGTACCTTCGGTGACGATCAGCCCCGCTGTCGCGCGCTGGCTGTAATAGAGCGCAACCAGCTCGTCAGCCGCGCCACTAAAACTCCGCGAACGAGTCATTGGCGCCATGACAATGCGGTTGGGTAGTGCAAGACCCGAAAGGTTAAACGGCTTGAAAAGGCTGCTCATGTTCTGGTTCTCCTGAACTGGCATTCATCAATTTTCTGACAGCCTTTGTATCGGCGTTGACGAGATAGCTTAATAGCGCTTGAATTCGGATCATTGTGGAAGGATTTTCCGGAATGAAATTGAAATTGGATAATATCGGCGCACTCCAGACATTCGTACATGCTGCCGAAAAGAGAAGTTTTCGTGAGGCGGGCCAGATTGTAGGCCTGTCGGCTTCTGCTGTTGGTAAATCGGTGCAAAAGCTTGAAGAGCAACTCGGTGTGCGACTGTTTCATCGCTCGACGCGCTCAATCGCACTTACCACCGAAGGAAAACTGTTTCTTGAACGGTGCCGCCGCGTTCTAGGCGAACTCGAAGTGGCGCAGGCAGAGTTATCCCAGTCATCTCAGGGCACCCGCGGACGCCTGAAAATCGGCTTGCCCATTTCATCCACGCTGCTGGTGTCAGCCGTCAGCGCTTTTATGAAGGCCTATCCGGAAGTTGATCTCGAGTTGGATATCAGCGACCGCTTTGCCGATGTCATTGACGAAGGGTTCGATGTGGTGATCCGCACCGGAAAACCGAAGGATAGTCGCCTGCTTTACCGGAAGGTCGGTGAGTTTTCGTGGTGTCTCGTCGCCTCACCGGATTATATCGCACGATGCGGCGCGCCTAAGTCCATTGCCGATCTCCAGAACCATCGCTGCCTCAGGCACCGTTATTCGGAAACCGGTAAGATTGCTCCCTGGGAACTGGCCGGTCAGGACGACGAGACCTTGAGGGCGCCGGAAACATTCACCGTAACCACCGTCGATTCCATTATACAATTGGTTTTGGATGGAAACGGCATCGCCATGCTGCCAAGCTTTTCCGCTAAAAGCAGAATACGGGATGGTTCATTGGTCGATGTTCTGCCGGGCGCGGCCAACAATACCGGGATATTTTATCTTCTTTGGCCTGCAAGCCGCTATCCACTGGCGCGAGTACGGGCTTTTGTGGATTTCGTTTCAAAATACCTTACAGAGCAACTCGCCTGACAGCTAATTTCCGGTACCTTGGCTCATTAGGGACAAGAGCGAGCGCCTCATCGGCGCGAGCCGACGCGCGCTGCACAAAGCCATTGAACGGGACGAATCCGACACTAAATTCCGGCGCGCTCATTCCTTCCTGAGCGCGCTCAAATATCCGCCCACCATCGTTTACGCTTTGCTCGGTATCTCCTGCGAATATTTGGCCCTGCCCATCACAAGAGTGTAGACCACAGGCACCACGAAGAGGGTCAACAAGGTGCCGAAGGACATACCGCCAACAATCACCCAGCCGATGGCCTGACGGCTTTGCGCACCGGCCCCGGTCGCGATGGCAAGCGGGATAGCGCCAAGCACCATTGCCCCTGTGGTCATGAGGATCGGGCGCAGGCGCATCACCGCCGCCTCCACCACAGCTTCGGCAGCGTCCCGCCCCTGGTCACGCATATGATTGGCGAACTCGACAATCAGAATACCGTGTTTGGTAATCAGTCCGACGAGTGTGACCAGACCAATTTGGCTATAGACATTCATGCTCGCGCCTGCGAGCCACAGCGCCAGCAAAGCGCCCGCAATCGACAGCGGAACCGTGAGCAGAATGATGAATGGGCTGACAAAGCTTTCAAACTGCGCTGCCAGAACCAGATAGATAAACAGGATAGCCAGGCCGAACACGAACAGAATGCTTGAATTGGAGCTGGTGAATTCACGAGACTCCCCTTCCAGATCGTACTGCGCATAGGTTGGAAAGGTCTCATTCGCGGTATTTTGCAGATAAGTCAGCGCCTCGCCCAGTGAATAATCGGGAGCCAGACCCGCACTGATCGTTGCCGAGCGCAGCCGGTTGAAACGATAGAGATTAGCTGGTTCGACGCTTTCCTTGACGGTCACGAGATTGGACAACGGAATAAGCTGGCCGGACGAGCCACGCACATTGACGATATTGATGGAATCCGGTGTAGCACGGTCGCTGGCGTCAAGCTGGACAAGAACATCCGATTGCTCGCCATCCCGGTCGATGCGTGTTACCTGACGGCTGCCGAACATCGTTTCCAGCGTACGCCCGACATCGGAAACCTGTAGACCCGCCTCGCGGATTTTCTCGCGGTTCATGTTGATTTCCATACGAGGCTTGTTGAGATCGAGGTTCGATTCAACGTTCACCAGTCCTGGATTCTCCTTGATCCTATCGACAAATGCGTTCGCAAGCGTATTGAGATCCTCGTAGCTTGAGGAAGACTGGATCACAAACTGGACCGGATTATTGGCGCCTGCCCCGCTGCCACGTGCGGTCGAAAGCGATGGCATATTAAAGGCAAAGCCACGAACGCCCGGGATCGCCGTCATTTGCGGACCGATGGACTGAATGATTTCCTGCTGACTGCGATCACGCTCGTCCCAGTCCTTCAGCAGCCCAAAGGCGCTGAAATTGGTCACCTGCGGAAAACCGTAAATGGCAAAATAGGTACTGATCTCGGGTATGTTGGAAAGGATCTCCTCGCTGACCTGACCATAACGCTGCGTAAACTGAAGCGTTGAACCTTCCGGAGCAGTGCCCGCCATGCGGATGACACCTCTATCCTCCACCGGAGCAAGTTCGCTTGGCAGATTGACATAAAGGAAACCCGCCAAGGCAGCCGTTGCCGCAGCGCTCGTGAGCACAATTAGCTTGTGTCGCATGGCAAGGCCGAGCGCGCGCCGATAATACTCGTTGAGACGGTCGAGAAACCCCTCCAAGGCGCGTGAAATCCGACCCTGATTTTCATTGTGACGCAACAGCTTGCCGCACATCATGGGTGTCAGCGTCAGAGCCACGAAACCGGAGACCAGCACTGCACCCGCGAGTGTCAGGGCAAACTCGATGAACAATTGCCCGGTCCGGCCCTCCGTGAACGCAATCGGCACATAGACAGCAGCCAGTGTAAGCGTCATCGCGATGACCGCGAAGGCGATTTCTCCCGTACCGGCAATGGCTGCCTGTACCGGGGTTTCCCCTTCTTCGATACGCCTGTGCACGTTTTCCAGAACGACGATAGCGTCATCCACCACCAGACCAATAGCCAGTACCATGGCGAGCAAGGTCAGTGTGTTGATACTGAAGCCGAAGGCAAACATGATTGCCAGCGTCGTTATGAGCGAAACCGGTATTGTCACGATGGGAATAAGGCTCGCGCGCACTGAACGCAGGAAGAAGAAGATCACCATGATGACGAGGACTATCGCCTCCCCAATCGTAGTGAACACTGCTGCAATGGAACGGTCGATAAAGATCGACGTATCATAGGTAATTTCGGCTTGCATCCCATCCGGCAGACTCTCCTGGATGCCGGGGAGAACAGCGCGCAGGCTATTCGCGACATCAAGCGGGTTCGCTGTCGCCTGCTTGACAACGCCGATGGATATCGCCGTTTGCCCCTGTTTGGTGGTGGCGCGCCGTTCGTCGGCGGCGCCCAATTCGGTCCTTCCGACATCACGCAGACGCACCGGATAACCATTCACGACATTGATTATGATATCCGCGAATTCTTCAGGCGTCGTCAGCGCCGTATTGGCGAGAAGCGTGAACTCCCGGTCCTTGCTTTCAATACGCCCGGCGGGCACTTCGACATTTTGGTTTTCAAGAGCCGTTTCGACATCCTGAACCGTCAAGCCATAACCCGCCAGCTTGCGAGCATCGATCCAGACGCGCATCGCATATTCGCGCGCGCCCAAAACACGGGCTTCCGAGACGCCGGGCAAATTTTGGATGCGATCAACAATCGAGCGGTTGAGAAGATCGGTGATTTCAAGGCCGGAATGGCGGTCGCTTGTAAAAGCTACATAGACGATGGGCTGGGCATCCGCCTCCACCTTGGCCACGATAGGCTCGTCAATCTCATCCGGGAGATTGCGCCTTGCGCGGGACACGCGGTCGCGGACTTCTGCAGCCGCGACTTCGGGGTCTGTCCCCAGGGTAAAGCGCACCGTGATAGCGCTGGTTTCGGCGCGACTTGTCGATGACACCACGTCGATACCGGCAATGCCGGAAAGCTGCGTTTCCAGAACCTGCGTCACCTGACTTTCCACGATTTCGGCATTGGCGCCGGAATAGGTCGTGGAAACCGAAACCGTCGGTTCTTCAACATCGGGGTATTCGCGGGTGCTCAACCGCTCATAGGATACGATGCCGAGCAGCACGAGAACAAGGCTCAGAACAGTCGCGAAGACTGGTCGGCGGACACACATTTCCCATATGGACATTAGACCGAGCCCTCCGCCAGCGCTTCCTGAACGCTGACCTTGCTGCCATTCTGCAGTTTTTGCTGCCCAGCCGTGATCACCCGCGCCGTGTTATCAAGCCCGGATACAATCTCCACTTTCCCATCCAGACGCTGGCCCAAAGTTACCGTAACGATCTCGATCGTATCGTCATCCTTGATCCGATAGACGGTCTGTGTTTCGCCGCTTGGCACAATGGCGCTTTCCGGCACCAGCATGGCATCTGCCTTGGTGCCAGTCGTGACATTGACGCGCACGAAAAGGCCCGGTCGCAACTTCAGATCAGGATTTGCGATAAGCGCACGCATACGAATGGAACGACCGGTTTCGTCGATGGACGGTTCGATGGCATAGACCTGACCTTGAAACCGCTGGTCTGGCAGCGCGTCCGCAACCACCGAAACCTGCTGCTGGGGCGTAATATCCGCCAGCGCCACTTCCGGTAAGGTGAACTCAGCCACAAGCGGATCGATCTGATCCAGCTTGGCCAGATTGGTGGATCCAGCCGTAACATAAGCGCCAACGCTGACGGAGCGCAGACCGACCACGCCATCGAAGGGCGCCTTGATCGAAGTCTGCGCTAGCTGCGCTTCGGCCAGTGCCAAAGCAGCTTCGGTGTTGCGCAGATTTGCCTGCGCTTCCTCCAGAGCCTGCGTCGCGCTGATACCGCGCTTCGATAGGGCTTCCGTCCTGTCAAAGGTGGATTTGGCAAGCACATTTGCCGCCCGGGCTGACTGTACGGAAGCGCTCAGGATCGAGGTATCTAACTGGAAGAGGACGCTGCCCGCTTGAACACGCTGGCCTTCTTCGAACAGAATCTTGTCCACGCGCCCGCCGATTTCCGATGCCAGCGTAACGGATTCTTTGGCGCGAAGGCTGCCGACTGCCGAGATGATGCTGTCCAGATCCCGTGTTTCCACGGTTGCAGCTTCGACAGCTGTCGCTCTTGCTGGAGTTGTTGCAGCCGCTGCCGTCGTCGCCTCAGCTGAGGTCTTTTGCATGCCCTGCCATGCGAAATAAGCTCCGACGAGGAACAGCCCCAATATAAATAGCAGTAAACCGCGTTTCCCAGATTTCATATGTCGGTGCCTTTTCATCCGTCGAGGCCGTAAGATCCGACCCCGACTTGATAGGGGACGATAGCCAAATATACGCTTCCAACATATTTTACTTTACTGTAAAGTAAAATTAATCTTCCGTAATGTCCGCTCGTTTCCGCTCAGCGACCTTGAGGCAAACCTCTCCTCCAGCCCGACGCGCCGCGCTTTTGAATGGCCAATTGGCAACGTTGTGGAAAATCTTTGATCACGCGTAGTTGAACAACGATCCGGGATGCTTATTTCTGTGCGACCGAGTTTTTCGCAAAGGGTCGTCTACATGGAATTGCTTACTGAGCATCTGGCGTTTCTATCCAGCCCGGGCGGCTGGGCTGCACTGATAACGCTGGTGACGATGGAAATCGTCCTCGGCATCGACAATCTGATATTCATTTCGATCCTTACGAACAAACTCCCCGCTCATTTACAATCAAAAGCAAGACGGATCGGCATTGGTGCCGCGCTTATATTGCGTCTGGCGCTACTTTTCACGATCTCGATCATCGTGCAGCTCAAAGAACCGATCTTCGAAGCGTTTGGCCACGGCTTTTCGTGGCGCGACATCATCCTCATTGCGGGTGGTCTTTTCCTTGTCTGGAAGGCGACCAAGGAAATCCATCACACGGTCGATCCGAATGACGGTAAGGAAAATATCGGTGGTAAAGTCGCGGAACTGACGATGGGCGCTGCCGTCGTGCAGATACTCATTCTCGATCTGGTTTTCTCAGTCGACTCGATTATTACCGCCGTTGGCATGACCGACGAAATCGCCATCATGGTCATCGCCGTTCTCTCCGCTGTGGCGGTAATGCTGCTGGCTGCCGATCCGCTATCGCGCTTCATCGCCGCCAATCCGACCATTGTAATGTTGGCGCTGAGCTTCCTGCTGATGATCGGCATGACGCTGATCGCCGACGGTTTGGGCTTCCATGTGCCGAAAGGCTACATCTATGCCGCCATGGGTTTCTCGGCGCTCGTCGAGGCACTCAACATGCTCGCACGGCGAAAGCGATTAGATAAATAACGCATAATCAATCGAAAAGGCCGCCGTTGAATGAAGGCGGCGGCCTTACAGTGCTTATCACCGTCGCGGGATCAGACGCACCAGATTCCCAACCACTTTATACAGAGGCGGATTTCAATTCCGAATTGATGCCAGCACCCTGTCGAAATGTGCGATCTCTTCCACCGTATTGTAGTGCACCAGGGTTGCCCGGAGCGCACCGCTTTCCATGCTGAGCCCCAGCCGTGCCATCAGCCGCGGCGCAAACAGGTGACCATCGCGGATCATGATACCCGTATCCGCCATGGCCTGAGCAATATCGGCTGGCTGCTTGCCCGGAAGGTTGAAGCAGAAAGTGGGTGCACGTTCGGCAATGCGCGCTTCGTCCGCAATGCCGTAGACGATGGCGCCGTGTGATTTCAGAACCTTGAGGAAAGAAAGCGACAGCGTCGTTTCATAGGCCCTGATAGCCGCCATGCCAGCCACCAGATTGGCGCGGCGCGATTTTTCAGACGACGCCTCGAAGTTGCGGCCAAGCGATTCCAGATAATCAACTGCAGCGCCCATGCCGACAGCATTTTCATAGGTGAAGGTGCCGACTTCGATCTTGTGTGGAGGCACGTCGGGGATGAAGTCTTCCTTGAATGTCGGCAAGGCCTTGAGAAGGTCGAACCGGCCCCAGAGAAAGCCCATATGCGGTGAGAAATTCTTGTACCCCGAGCAGACCAAATAGTCGCAATCCCAAGCCTGAACGTCGATCAGACCATGCGGCCCATAATGGACGGCATCCAGAAAAACTTCCGCTCCCGCAGCATGCGCCAGTTCCGCGACGCTACGCACATCGACAAGCGAGCCGATGGAATGTGAGGCGACCGTGACGGCCACCAAACGTGTACGCCTGTTGAGCAGCGGCTTCAGATCATCGACATGCAGGTTACCGTCCTCGCGCATCCGCCACCAGACGCATTTCACCCCCTGGCTTTCGAGCGCCAGCCAGGTCGAGATATTGGCGTCATGATCCATGTCGGTAACGACAATCTCGTTGCGTTCATCGATCATCCTGGCGATGCCGAGGCTGACGAGCCGGATAAAGGAGGTCGCATTCATACCGAAGGAAATTTCAACCGGATCATAGGCATTGACGAGAATGGCAACACTTTGGCGCGCCTCGTCTATCGCCTGATCCACCGCCCGGCTCGATGCATAGCGCCCTCCGCGCTGCACCATGCGGTGCAGCATGTGGTGGCTAACAGCGTCGATAACGCCCTGAGGCACCTGCGCACCAGCACCATTGTCGAAGAAGACCGGATTGCCCGGCAGGGATAAAGCCGGAAAATGGGCGCGCACGCGGTCCACCGGAAACGCTCCGGCGCTTTCAAAAGCTGTGGGCATCGAGATACTCCCAAACGAATGTCTGTACCGCTTTCGCGGCAAGAGCACATCCCGAAAAGTGCAAAGCGGTTTTCGGATAAGATGTGCATATAAACAAAAGGTTAGAGCGGTTACAACGACTCAACTTTCACTGAAACCGCTCTAGTGCATGATCTGTCGAAGGAAGGCGGCGGCCCGCTCGCTCTTCGGCGCAGTGAAGAAATCTTGCGGCTTGGCTTCCTCGCAAATCGCGCCGTGATCCATGAAGATCACCCGGTCGGCAACCCGACGGGCAAAGCCCATTTCATGGGTCACGACCAGCATTGTCATGCCGTCTTCGGCCAGCGAGATCATCGTATCGAGCACTTCGCCCACAGTTTCGGGGTCGAGCGCCGAGGTCGGCTCGTCGAACAGCATCACCTTAGGCTGCATGCAAAGCGACCGCGAAATTGCTGCGCGCTGCTGTTGTCCTCCCGAAAGCTGCGAAGGATAGCGATCCGCCAGATGGCCAATGCGTACGCGCTCAAGATACTTGCGGGCGAGGTCTTCGGCTTCCTTTTGTTGAATCTTCTTCACCGTCATCGGGGCGATGGTGCAGTTCTCAAGGATCGTCAGATGCGGAAATAGGTTGAAATGCTGGAACACCATGCCAACCTCGCGGCGGATGGCATCCAGCTGCGGACCCTTGCCGTTAAGCTCTATGCCGTCGACGACGATCGAGCCGCTTTCATGCTTTTCCAGTTGATTGATGCAGCGGATGGTTGTCGATTTTCCCGAGCCCGATGGCCCGCAGATCACGATGCGCTCGCCTTTCGCAACCGAGAGGGTGACATCGCGTAGCGCGTGATAATTACCGTACCACTTGTTGATGCCACGCATAATGATGGCCGGGCGGTCGGACGTGTTTACGGAGATACTATCGGTCATCGGGGGAAACCAGTTCTGGCGAGGTCAGCGGGCGGTCTTTGCGGTGGCGCTGCGCTTTTCGAGATAGCCTACCAGACGAACCATCGGCCAGAGGAACGCGAAATAGATGATTGCGGCGCCAATCAAAGGCGTGGGATTGGCCATCAGCGCTTGCGTGTCGTTGGCCTGCTTGAGCAGATCTGGCATGGCAACTACCGAGGCGAGCGCTGTATCCTTGAACGTCGAGATACAATTGGAGGTCAGTGGGGGCACCATGACCTTGAGTGCCTGCGGCAGAATGATTTTGCGCATCGCTTGCCAGAAAGGCAGGCCCAGCGAGACCGCTGCTTCGAACTGCCCCTTAGGCACATTCTCGATGCCCGCGCGGCAAACTTCAGCCGTAAAAGCGGCGAGCACCATGGAAAGCGCCAGCGTCGCCGAGGTGAAAGAGGAAAACGAAATGCCGACGAAAGGCAGTGCATAATAGATCAGGATCAGCACCACCAGAACCGGCAACGCCCGAAAGATATCGATATAGCCGATGGCGATATACTGAAACGGTTTGGGCGCATAGAGGCGCACAAAGCAAAGAAGCAGACCGAAAAGACTGCCGAAGAAAATGGCGGTCACGCCCAGAAGCAGGGTATTCCCGAGCCCGAGCAGCAGAATTGGAAAGGACCGGACGAGAATGTCCCAATTGAAAAACGTTTCGATCAGACCCATGGCATCAATCCGGAAATCCTGAGATGGTTTGAGAGGCGGCTGCGTCAGACACTCCGACGCAGCTGCTCGCGTTTACTGCGCGGATGGAACCGGCATCGGTTTGACGGTCGAAGTACCGGCATCCGGTTCAACACCGAACCACTTCTTGTGGATGGCGGCGAGAGTGCCATCTTCCTTCATCTTGGAAATCGCATCATTGACCTTCGGCAGGATTTCGAGATCCTTCTTGGCCATCATGGCAAAGCGTTCACCAGTCGGGATACGAACGAGAACCTTCAAGGCTGGCATTTTCTGGATCGCGTACTGGAAGCCGGCCAGTTCACCGGCGCCACCGACAATTCGACCCGTCTGCACGTCGAGCAGCAGATCCTGTTGAGCCGCATAGCTCTTGACCTCGGCAACGCCAAGCTTCTCGGCGTTTTCCTTTGCCCAGCTCTCGCCGGTGGTGCCAGCGACGACGCCGATCACCTTGCCCTTGAGGTCTTCCAGCGTCTTGACCGGGGCATCGGCCTTGCCGACGATTGTGCCGTCGCTGTCGTAATAAGGCTGCGTGAAAGACTGCGTCTTCAGGCGTTCGTTCGTGACCGAAATGGACGAAATGGCGAAATCGATACGGCCCGAACTGGTGGCGGCAAACAGCGCCTGGAAACCGAGAGGCTGGAATTCAACGTCCATGCCGAGCCGCTTTGCGGCTTCGGTCGCGACATCGACTTCAAAGCCCTCGAAGACACCCTTCTCGTTCTTGAATTCCCATGGCGGGTTGGCCGCATAGGAGCCGACAACAATCTTGCCGTCCGCAAAGGCGGACGAAACCATAAACGACAACGCCGCAGCTGTCAGAATAGCGACTTTTTTAAACATGGTTCCTCTCTGGACTTCGTGTCTCTGATTATGATCGATAGTTTATCGTGCCTGTAATCTGCATCAGGCATTTCGTTTCGGCACAATGCGTTCAAGCGCGGTGAATAGGTGGTCGACCGCATCGGTGGACGTGACGTAACCTGGCGATAGCCGCATCGTGCTGCCGCGCGCATCGCAATAGATTTTCTGCTCGCGCAGCGCCGATACAACCGCTGCCGGAACGACATCAGCTGGCAGCGTCAGCATCACGCTGCCGCCGCGCCGTGCATCGTCGACCGGGGAAACAAGTTTCCAACCCAGATTCTGTGCGCGCGCAATGATTGCATGGGCGCTAGCGAGATTGTTCGCGCGGATGTTGTCGACACCTTGCTCCATTGCCCATTGGATACCTGGCAGAGACGCGACCGAAGCCAGAATCGCTGGCGTACCATGATCCATGCGCCGCGCATCAGCTGCAAAGGAAAACCCGTCGAGATCCCAGGAAAAGGGGTTTTCCTGACTGAACCAACCCCGAAGCTCTGGGCGCAAATCGGCCAGCAACGATGGTGTGACCTGTATGATCCCGGCGCCCGAAGCGCCGCACAGCCATTTCAGCGAGGTGGAAACGACGAAATCAGCCCCGGTCGTCTTGACCGAGAACGGCAGAACGCCGACGCCCTGCGTGATATCGACACCGACGAGTGTTCCCATCGCTCGGCCATGGGCGCAAAGGGCTTCAACATCCACCTTATGCGAGGTGGTGGATGAAACGAATGTCAGCAGTGCAACGCCCACATCGTCCTGCCAGCGCGCAATGAAATCCTCATCACGCACCCATGCCTCGCCGGGACGCATCGGCACAGTGTCCAGCGTAAAACCAAAGCGCTGCGCGATGCCTGCCAGCATGAAATGCAGGCTCGGGAAACAATCGGCGGCCACAAGCAGCCGCTTACCGCGCAGACGCTCCGCTGGCAGGCCGCCTATGATGCTGTAAAGCGCGGTTGTAACATTCTCGGCTGTCGTCAGCGAACCCGCTGGCGCATCGATCACATTCCGCCAGGCATCGATGAAAGTCTGACGTGCAGCGAGTGCGGCTGGCCATTGACCATCATCCTCAGCAGACCAAACGGCTGAGAAAGCGGACAAAGCTTCCGCCATCTTTTTCGCCTTACCGGGGAAAGTGCCGATCGAATGATAGAGGAAATAGTCAGACATTTCAGACCTCGAATATTTTGATCAAAAGATCACAGTATTCGGATAACGTCAATCCGGTGACCGGGCAGACCGCACAATTGTATTCAGCTCAGCACTGAAAGCCAATCAAACCATTGATTTAAATTGAATTTTTTTAGACGCAGAATGGAGATAACGCACATGCGGAAGCAGCGGGTGGTTACTATTCCACAATCAGTGTACGCAAAAGATCCTGCGTATCGCGTATATCGGACACCATGGCTTCGCGGGCACGGCCAGCGTCACGGGACTTCATCGCCGCGACGATGCGGCGGTGATTCCGCGTATAGGCCTTGTCGCCTTCCGCCTTCATGCGCGGCTGCACATAGGCCGACAACATTCGCATATATGGACCATACCGCAACCACAGCGTGTCTATCAGCTGCATAAGAACTTCAGAATGGGAAGCTTTATAGATCAGATAGTGAAATTCGCGATTGCGATCGAGCATGGCGTAAACCTGCTCCTCGCCAGCGCAAGCTTCATGCAGCACGATATTGGCTTCGAGTGCGTCGATTTCATCCGCAGTAATGGCCTGCGCCGCCAATTCCGTTGCAAGGCCCTCCACAGTGGCCCTTGCCTGACACAAATCATCCAGCCGCGCGACACTGACGGGCGGCACTCGCGCCGAACCGTTGCGCGCCACCTCCAGCGCGTTCTCCGCAGCAAGCCGCCGCAACGCCTCGCGCACGGGCATATGGCTGGTATCGAATGTCTGCGACAAAGACGCGATGGTCAGCACCTGACCGGGATCGAAACGGCCGATCAGCAGCGCCTCACGCAACTGCAGGTAGACGGCATCCTGTACGGTCACTCGGCCGGAAACGGGACCAAATCCTTCATCGAGTGACAACAATCGGACTCCTTGCTTGGTTGGCGAACAATACTCCACTCAACTTTTGCATTTCGCAAGACCGAAAACAAGCCGATATATCATTTGATCAAACGCTCAAATTTCAGTAAAGAATCTGCATCACGGCCCTGAAACGATAATCCGGGCTTATAGAGACCAGCACAGGAATGATCAGATGGCACGTTTTGCGCGGCGGATTACGCAAACCTCTCCCAAGAGCTTCGGCATGTTCCAGAAGGCCGCAGCACTGGCTTCCTCCGGCGTTGACCTCATTCATCTCGAACTCGGCCGGCCCTTCCACGACACGCCAGCGCATATTAAGGACGCCGCGATCAAGGCCTTGCGTGACGGTCACGTGCATTACAGCGACATGCGCGGCGAAGCGGAACTGCGCCAAGCCCTGAAGACAAAACTCGCCGACTACAACAAGATCGACGTAAGCGCCGACGAAATTCTCATGGTCAATGGCCTGACCCAGGCATCATTTGTCGCTTTCATGGCTCTCCTTGATGAGGGCGACGAGGCGATCCTGCTGGAACCCTATTATCCGCAGCATATCAACAAGATCGAGATGACCGGCGCTCGCGTAATATTGGCGCCGCTCGATCCCAAGACGAATTTCAGCATCAGCCGCGAGCTGATCGAACCGTTGATTACCACGCGGACACGCATGATCGTGCTGGTCAATCCCTCCAACCCGACTGGCCGTGTCTATAGCCGCGCCGAACTTGAAATTCTGGCGGATCTGGCCATCAAACACGATCTCGTCATCGTCTCCGATGAGGTCTATGAGCAAATTTTGTTCGATGGCGCGGAACATATCTCTATCGCCGCACTGCCGGGCATGAAGGAACGCACGATTTCGATGTTCGCCTTCACCAAAGCCTATGCGATGGATGGATGGCGGCTTGGCTACGTCGTCGCCGATGCGTCCATGATGCCTGCTTTCCTCAAGCTCACGGCAAACGAGATCACCCACGTCAACACTTTCATTCAGTACGGCGCCCTGGCTGCTGTGACCGGCCCGGCTGCTATTCTTGATGAGATGGTCGCCGACGACCGCCGCAAGCGTGACCTCGTTGTCAGCCGCCTCAACCAAATGCCGGGCGTGACCTGCGAGAGTCCGCAGGGCACGATCTACGCTTTTCCAGAC
Source organism: Ochrobactrum teleogrylli (assembly GCF_006376685.1). Lineage (GTDB taxonomy): Bacteria > Pseudomonadota > Alphaproteobacteria > Rhizobiales > Rhizobiaceae > Brucella > Brucella teleogrylli. The sequence continues at coordinate 117,155 of NZ_VEWL01000011.1, forward strand.
ATCAGTGGCACTGGCCTTAACTCCCAAAAGGCGGCGGACATGATCCTTGAACAAGTCGGCGTCGTTGTGGAAGCTGGTGGCTTCTACGGCAAATCGGGTGACAACCACCTGCGGGTGTGCTTCGGCTCTGAAAGCTACGAAAGGCTCGAACAGGCGATGGACCGGCTCAGCACATTCTTCAACGGACTCTGAGTGAACTGATCTTCCGGCTTGTCGTTCCTTTGCCGGTTGATGGCCGAAGTACTTATTGCCAGTCAAGATTCTCGTGCTTGCCTGACCAGCAGCAGGGCCCTCATCCCAAGCGAGCATAGTGCTTGGCGAATAAGTATTTTGGCATAAGCCCGTCTATTAAATTAGACGGGCTTTGATCTTAAAGGGCTCGAAAACACCCCGAGAACTTGAATGATCAGCGCCATCGAAGCCAACAAAAGGCGCTTGCAAGGATTCTGCCTGAAGCGTAAGCAATTGCGGACATTATAGGCAATGCGGGTGCTTTTGACGGAATTTCTGTATCCGTCAAGCAGACTTCCAAATCGGGCGGACGTCCAAAATTATGAATAACAAAATCGCCGTTGCCGTGAGCGGCAATGCAATCCTTGCCGGCATTCTTCTGATGTTGCTCGGCGACTTCATGTTCGCCATGAACGACGCCATGGGAAAATGGCTGGTAGAGAGCTTTTCTGTCGGCCAGGTTCTGTTCATCCGCTCGGTTGGCGCGTTTCTCGTTCTCGGCCCCATGCTTTCCCGGCGGCCAAAAACATCGCTTTTTCAGGTGGAAAAGCCAAGCCTGCAACTGGCTCGCGTCATTTTGGCAACTGCCGACACCGGGCTTTTCTATGCCGCTGTTGCTTATCTGCCGCTCGCCGATGTTATGACCTTTTATATGGCAGGCCCGATCTATATTGCGGCCCTTTCGCATTTCCTGCTCGGTGAGAAGATCGGCTGGCGTCGCTGGCTCGCGGTTCTTATCGGGTTCGCCGGTGTCGTCATCGCCTTGCGCCCATCTTCAGCAATGTTGTCGTGGCCTTCGATCTTCGGCCTGTTGGGTAGTATAGCATTCGCACTCACGCTGGTTCTGGGTCGCGTGCTTCGTTCCACGCCCGACGCGACACTGGTAACCTGGCAGACAATAGGCTGTCTCGTGATCGGCATGGTTCTCAGCATCGGCAACTGGAATCCTATGGACACCAATCAATTGCTTGCACTGCTGCTATTGGGCGTCGTCTCGTGTACAGCGCATCTCTTGATCACGCGCGCGCTCAAACTCGCTCCGGCATCCGTGCTGGCGCCATTGCAATATACTCTGCTGCTCTGGGCAATTGTTCTCGGATGGTTATTCTTTAACGATCTTCCCGATGCGATGATGCTGGTTGGCGCTTCGGTCATTGTTTTGGCAGGATTGTTCATTTTCCATCGAGGCAAAGTCCGGAACAATTCAGAACCGGTTGTGCCAAACGATTCCAGCCACGGATAGTCAAGGCGCGAAAACCATTGCATATCCGTAGAAGACTGCAAGCACCGTTCGCGGTAGTTGCAGTCTTCAACCAAACGCCACCCAATCAGACCAGCAGTGACATCGGATCTTCGATGGCCATCTTGAATGCTGCAAGCAATTGCGCACCCAAGGCACCGTCCACCGCACGATGATCGACGGAAAGTGTCAGGCTCATCATCGTTGCGAATGCAAGTTGACCCTCGCGTTCAACCGGGCGACGTTCACCCGCGCCGACAGCCAAAATGGCACTTTGTGGTGGGTTGATGATGGCTGAGAACGATTTGACGCCATACATGCCAAGATTGGAGATCGAGAACCCGCCCCCCTGAAACTCCTCCGGTTTCAATCCGTTGTCTCTGGCCCGGGCTGCCAGAGATTTCATCTCCGCAGAGATCGCGCCAATGCTGATTTGGTCAGCATTGCGGATGATGGGCGTGATGAGGCCTCCGTCCGTCGCAACAGCCACGGCGATATCCACACTTTTGAGCTTTAACAATGCGTCGTCCGTCCAAATGACATTGGCATCGGGCACCCGGCGCAAGGCGACAGCCGCAGCCTTAATAACGAAATCATTGACGGAAATTCGTGACGCACTGTCGCGCTTCTCGTTAATCTGGCCGCGCAGCGTAAGAAGTGCATCGATATCGCAATCAGCATTGAGATAGAAATGCGGTACTGTTGTTTTCGCCTCAAGCAGCCGACGCGCAATGGTACGACGCATCGATGTGTGCGGAATGGTTTCATATTCACCGATACCTGCCGGGAGACCCTTCGGTGATAACGATGCAACTGTTGCGACCGGTTGAGGTGTGGGGGCAACCGTTAGGGACGCGATCTGGCGCTCTACGTCGATGCGCACAATGCGGCCTTTAGGGCCACTGCCGAGAACGCCATCGAGTGAGATGCCGTGCTCCATTGCCAGACGTCGTGCAAGAGGTGAAGCCTTATGGCGGGTGCCATCCGAAAGCTGTGCGAGAGACGCCACCGTAGCATTATCGGGAGACAGACCAATACTATGAGCTGCCACTTCCACCGGGGCTGTAACAACCTGTTCAGTGAGAAGAGGGTCAGCAATCGCGGATTGGTCTTCTCCAGTTGTCAACAGGACGGCAATGACCTGATTGACGTTTGCCCGTTCGCCGTTCTGGACGAATAGCTTACCGATACGCCCATCAGTTTCAGCTTCGAGTTCCATCGTCGCCTTGTCGGTTTCGACTTCGGCAATCAGATCGCCCTTGTTGACCGTGTCACCTTCCGCTCTGAGCCAACGCGCAATGACAGCATCTTCCATTCCTGCCGAAAGGGCAGGCAATACAACTTCAATCGGCATTGTCTGTTTCCTTCCTTCAGTCTTCGATCGGCAGACCCTGGGCTGCCATGACCGCACGCAGACCTGCATCGATATCCTGCGGTCGCGCCGCAGCGGCGGCTTCCAGAACCTTCGAGATGGATGGCGACGCTTCGGCACCATGAACACGGGCTATCGGTTGATCCAGCCAGTCGAAGCAACGGCGCTGTAATTCATCCGCTAGCCAGCCGCCATAGGATGTACCCGACGCGCCCTGCTCCACAATCAGGACATTCCCCGTTTTGCGGATCGAGGCTTCGATAGTCTCCCAGTCAAGCCCTGCCCGGTCGAGTGAACGCAGATCGATGATTTCAACGTCAATACCCAACGCATCGACCACCGCTTGCGTCTTGGCTACCATGGCCAGATACGTCAGGACCGTAACCTTCGAACCGGAACGCACCACCTTCGCCTTACCCAGCGGAATGAAGTAATCGAGATCGTCTGCCGGTGCAGCGCCCTTCGAGGCGTAAAGATCGACATGTTCGAGAACCAGAACCGGGTCGCGACAAAGCAACGCCGAATTCATCAGGCCGACATAGTCGAATGGCGTCGAGGGAGCAACAATGCGCCAGCCAGGCGCGGTCGCGAAAATGCCCGCCGGGTCCATAGAGTGCTGCGAGCCATATCCTGTGCCCATCGCAACTTTCGTACGCAACACCACTGGCATATCGCTATCACCACCAAACATATGGCGAGCCTTGCCGATCTGGTTGAATACCTGATCGGCGGCAACCCACATGAAGTCGGGATACATGAATTCGATCACCGGAAGCACCCGGCCATCGGCGGCCATACCGCCTGCAACGCCGGTGAAGGCGTTTTCGGAAATCGGCGTTCCCAGCACACGATCTGGAAACTCTGCCGACAGCCCGCGCGTTGCGCCGTTGGTTCCGCCTTTGAGACGGTGCACGTCTTCGCCCAGAACAACGATGCGCTCGTCTGTCTGCATGCGGCGTGTCATGACATCGGCAACAGCATCGATGAAACGTGCATCGTCTGTCAGCTTGCCGGAGAATTGCTCCTGCTCTTCAAAGCGCACGCCGCTGAATTCCGACAGGTCTCCACGCAGTCCGAAATCGCGGAAGCTTTCTTCAGGCCAAAGCGCAGGAATGATACGACGCTTGCCCTCATGCATTTCGATCAGTTCGCCTGCGACATCATTCATGAGAGACACGCAACGCTCACGCAATGCCTTGATTGCGTCATCGCCCAAAGCCTGACGTTTGAGCAGCGTTTCAGCCAATGCGTCTAGCGGATCGCGACCGCGCCATTCCGCTTCTTCTTCCTTGGAACGATAGCCGAAGGCGCTTCCCGGCAGCGGACCATTCTGGTGGAAATAACGATAGACGTCGGCTTCGATAATCGTCGGACCATCGCCTGCCCGCATGATTGCGTTGGCTTGCTCCGAGGCCAGCCAGACGGCGATAGGGTCCATGCCGTCAACCTTGAAGGATGGAATATTGAATGCGAGACCACGCGAGGAAAGCCGCGTTTCGGCGGTCACTTCGTCCACATGCGTGGAGACCGCATAGCGATTATTTTCGATAAAGAAGCAAATCGGCAGTTTCCAGGCGGCGGCGAGGTTCATGGTTTCCAGAACCGAACCGATATTGGTCGCTCCATCGCCGAAATAGGTGTAGACGACATCACCGGAACCGGCCCGCTTATGCGCCCATGCCGCGCCAGCTGCCATCGGCACACCACCGCCGACAATGGCATTGGTGCCAAGATTGCCGGATTCGGCCCAACGCAAATGCATCGAACCGCCGCGACCACGACAAAAGCCCTGCGACAAGCCCAAAATTTCCGCGAGTGTGCGTTGTGCGAGTTCGCGAACATCCTGATTGAACGCGCTCTTGGGATCGATGCCGCTCTGGGCGACATAACCAAGCGCCTTGGCAAGAAACTGATGGTGGGCGCGGTGGGAGCCATTTATCTGATCGCTGGCTCTCAACGATACTGCAGAACCTACGGCACCGCCTTCCTGTCCAATCGCCGAATGCGCTGGACCGTGCACGAGACCCTGACCCGCAAGTTCAAGAACCTTTTCTTCAAAGGCGCGGATCAAATGCATTTGGGAAAGCATTGTCCCGCCAAGCGTGAGATCGAAGGCGGCACGATCGGCATCCGTTGGGATGACTTCCCGCCAGAAGCTGTGCGGAACAAGATCTTTATATTCGGGCATCAAAAATCTCCGGAGCTATGCTCTGTAATGACAATCAGGCAGCCAGGAAGCCACCATCGACCGGCAAGATCGTGCCGGTGATGTAGCTCGCCATGGCGGAGGCCAGGAAAACGACAGGATCGACGACTTCGTTGGTTTCACCGATGCGCTTCAACAAAACGCGGTTCATGAACCAATCCGCACCGCCGGGGCGGTTCAGCTGGGCGACGGCCATCTCGCTCATCATGATCCCGGGCGCGACCGCATTGACGCGGATGCCGTAAGGGGCGAGATCACGTGCCATGACTTGTGTCAGTGAGCGGATCGCGCCTTTGGAAACGACGTAACCGGCTGTCGACCCACCGGCCACGAATCCTGCCACGGAACAAAGGTGAACCACATTGCCCTTCGCGACTTTCAACGCAGGCACGAAGGCATGCGAAACATTGAACGCACCTTCAAGATTGACCCCGATGACGCGATCCCACACCTCGGCGGCTTCCGGCTGATCAAAGGCTGCACGACCAGCAACACCGGCATTGTTGACCAGCACATCAAGGCCGCCCAGTCGCTCCAGAATATCGGCGGCAAGGTTTTTGACGGCGATACGGTCGGTGACGTCCAGTGGGTAACCTTCGGCGGCATAACCTTGCGCTACCAGATGTGCGGCCTGCGCCTTTGCTGCGTCACCATCGATATCCACCAAAATAAGCCGTGCACCCTGCGCCGCCATGCCCGCCGCAATTGCGGCGCCAAGACCGCGCCCCGCCCCTGTGACGAGTACAAGCTTGTCCTTCAAGAGTTCCATTTTGCGTCCATTCCCTTACGCAAGGCGCTTACGCCATATAAATTCCGCCATTCACCTGAATGGTTTCGCCAGTGATGAAGCTGGCTGCCGGTGAACAGAGGAAAGCGACAACTGACGCGATTTCGGATGGCTTGCCGAGACGTTTGAGCGGTGTCTGCGACATGGTCTCATCCATACGTGTCTTGAGCAGATCGATGATCATCGGCGTTTCTATGATGCCCGGCGCCACACCATTGACCCGCGTTTTGGGCGCAAGCTCGCGCGACAGGGCGCGGGTCATGGAAACCATCGCGCCCTTGGTGGCACCATAATGGGCGTTCACAAATGCGCCGCGATAGGCGGCCAGTGATGCCAATGTTACTATGGACGAGCCTTCGTTCAGAGCGGGAAGCGCTCGTTTGCAGAGGTAGAAGACGCCGTCGAGATTGATCGAGATCGTGCGGTGCCAATCAACATCGCTCATCTCAGCAAACGGCTTGGCCTGATAGATACCGGCAGATGGCACAAGAAAATCGATCCCGCCAAATCGCTCGCCCGCCAGCGCTATCGTCTTTTCGGCATCCTCCGCGCTTGCAGCATCCGCCTGAATGGTCGCAATACGCTCGTCGCCACCCAATGAAGCTGCAAAACTGTCCAATGCGCTCTTGTCAATGTCCGTCAGAACCAGATTAGCGCCCGAGGCATAAAACAGCGCGGCAATAGAACGACCGATCCCGCCATTCGCGCCGGACAGTACAAGGGTCCGGTTGTTAAAATCAAACATCATTGTCGGTTCCTTTAAGCCAGATCGGCGCGGTAAACGGAAACATCGTCATACTGAACGATTTCCACGATATGCCCCTCGGGATCGCTCAGAAAAGCGAGCCATACTCCGGGACGCACCTCAACCGGCTCGCTGCCGGTCAACAGTTCAGCACCATGTCTGATGAGATCACCGACAAGCGCCTTCAAATCGTCAACGATGAATGTCAGATAGCTGGCACCCGCACGCTCCAGAATAGAGCCTTGGCCGGATGCGTCACCCGCCGCTGGCAGACGGTCGGGCTGAAGCAACTTGATACGTTCACCCTTTTGCGACTGCAGACGAACCACGGTGTAGCCGTCCGGACTCAAGGCAGCCCGCGCTGCCTTCGCACTGCCGACATATATTTCGGAAACAAAACTCAGCCCCAGAGCGCCTTCATAGAAAGCGCGCATCTGCGTCATGTCTCTGACGGCAAGCCCGACTTCAAGCGGCGCTGTCATAGTCATCATAGTCATCCTCCCGATCTCTCCCCGATCGGCATCCGACAGTCACAAGAACTGTCACCCTATCTTTCAGTTCCAGATTCGTAACTCAAACTGGTAAGACCAGTCAATAGACAAGTAAGGCCAGTCGATACAAAAAATATCATGCTGTTTTCGTTATATTTTTTTAACTTACCGTCCTCGAAATTTGCTATTTCACGTCATTGCCGTCGGGCGCTTCAGGGAGGGCCGTTGACTTGTTAGACCAGTTACGGCATTTTGATATCTGTGCTTGAAGCCAGATGATTCAGAAACGAAACAGAATTGTGCGAGGGGTGCGATGAAAGAAACGACCGGCAATGCGCCGCCCCCACGCTTATCAGGCCATTTACCCCATGAGCTCGCCCGACAAATCGAGAAGCGCATCGGCAATGGCGAATTTCCTGTCGGCACGAAACTGCCCAGCGAGCGCGAGCTATCAGCGGAATATGCGGTCAGCCGGCCGGTGGTCCGTGAAGCATTGTCGCAATTGAAACTGGATGGACTGGTCGAAGCCCGCGCAGGCAGCGGGGTCTTTGTCATCGACAAAAGCAGCGAAAAAGCATTCCGGATCCAACCACTCGCCATTGAGGAAACGCAGTCTTTAGAGCAACTGATGGAGCTTCTGGTTACCGTCGAAGTTGCGGCCACCCGAATTGCGGCGGCCAAACGCACGGACGAAGACCTCAAACGGATCAAGCGGGCGCTTATCGGTCTGGAATATGCGATCATCAGCGATCAATTGGGTGATGAAGAAGACTATGCTTTCCATGACGCCATCGTGATGGCCACCCATAACCAGCACTTTATTGCGTTGTGCAAGCATCTTGAATATGGGGCCCGCCACGTTATCCGTCAGGCCCGCACCAATACGCGTGCCAATCTCACAGGCATGCTGGATGCAGTGCAGGACGAACACAAGGCCATCTATCAGGCAATCGAAAAGGGTCTGGCAGACGACGCGGGAATTGCGGCAGAGCTACATTTGAGAAATGCCGCCAAGCGTATGACAACGTATCTGTCGGGTAAGAACGACCTCTGACAACTTTGCTATCTGGCACAACATCTCTTGAAAAGCCCCACCCATGGCAGGGCTTTTCGTGCTCGGGGCTTACGATTTCAGACCATCATCGTCGTGACGGTCATCGTCGTCAGATAGGCTTCAATACCTTCCAGACCACCTTCAGAACCGAAGCCGGAATCGCGGACACCACCGAAAGGTGTTTCAGGCAAGGCGAGCGCGAAATGATTGACGCCAAGCATGCCGCTCTTCAACCTGTTTTGCACCTTGTGTGCCGTCGTCATGCTGGAGGTGAAAAGATAGGCACCCAGACCAACCGGGAGCCGATTGCCCTCGGCGATGGCCTCATCAAGCGAACTCACGCGCATGACGAGGGCGAGCGGACCGAATGGCTCTTCGTTCATTGCCAGCATATCGGACTTCATGCCTGACAGGATTGTTGGCGCATAGAAATTCCCGCTTTCGCCAATCCGTTTACCGCCGGTCTCAACCTTGGCTCCCTTGGTAACGGCATCAGCAACCATATCGACAACCGTTTCAAGCTGGCTCGCCGACGTCAGCGGCCCCATCTGCGTGTCTGCCTCAACGCCCTTGCCCACCTTCAGTTCCTGCGCCTTTTCAGCAAAACGGCGCACGAATTCATCGTGGATGGAAGCATCGACGATAAAGCGCGTCGGCGAAACGCAAACCTGTCCGCAATTGCGGAACTTCCATTGCACGGCGAGCGGGATGAGGTGATCGAGATCAGCATCCGCCGCCACAATGACCGGACCGTGCCCACCAAGTTCCATTGTAACTTTCTTGAGCTGTTCACCCGCTTGTGCGGCAACGATACGCCCCACGCGCGTTGAACCGGTCAGCGAGACCTTCCGAATTTCAGGTGCCTTGATAAGCGTATCGGAAAGCTCGGACGTCGCCCCCCAGATGACGGAAATTGCCTTGGGCGGCAATCCAGCAGCGAGCAGGCATTTGCCGATCAGCCATGCGGTGCCAGGCGTATCCGACGCTGGCTTGATGACGACCGGACAGCCAGCGCCCAATGCGGGGGCCACCTTTTGCATCGTATTCCATGCCGGAAAATTCCAGGGCGTGAAGGCCGCCACGGGTCCGACCGGATGCTTCAGCACCTGTATCTGAATGTTTGGCGCACGCGAAGGCACGATACGACCGTAAACACGCCGACCTTCTTCGGCAAACCAGTCAAGAAGATCAGCTGAACCCAGCCACTCGCCCCGCGCCTCGACCAGAGGCTTGCCCTGTTCCATCGACATGACAAGGGCGGCCTCATCTGCACGCTCGCGCATGATGTCGGCTGCCCGGCGCATGATCTTGGACCGCTCCAGTGCCGAAAGCGCAGCCCACTGGGCACCACCCTGCGCGGCAGAACTGGCAGCTTCTTCTGCCTCCGCACGACCCGCACGCGGAGCAACTGTCAGTTCGCGTCCGTCCGAAGGGTCTGTCAGACGCAGCGTTCCAGCGGAACCTTCGTTACGCTCTTCGCCACCTACGATCAGGGTCAGTTTAGGATACATCGATATCTCCTGCATAATTCAATTGCGCCGCAAGCGGTGCGCCCGACAGCGACTTAATGTTTATTGCCCAAAACGAGATCGGCCCCTTTGGCCGCCAGCATCATAACGGCCGCCTGCGTATTGCCGGACACCATTTCCGGCATGACCGAGGCGTCGATTACCCTTAGTCCCGATATCCCGTGGACACGCAGCGAAGGGTCAACCACCGCACCGGAATCTTCACCCATCCTGCAGGTTCCCGCCGCATGATAGATCGTCTGACCATTGGCCCGTGCAAAGGCCAGCCAATCCTCGTCGCGTGCGCAATTTTCACCCGGGCTGAGTTCTGCCACGCGAAAGGCGTCCATTGGCTTCTGGTCGATGATCCGACGCGCGAGCTTCATACCGTCCACCATCGCGCGGCGGTCTTCTTCGTGGTCCAGGAAGTTCGGCACGATAGCGGGCTGCACATTGATATCCGCCGACACGGCATGGATCGAACCGCGAGACCGGGGCCTCAACTGCGTTACCCCCAGCGTCATGCCGGGAAAATGGTGGAGCTTGCGCTCGGCAGCATTGGCGTAACTTGCATGCATAAAGAAAAACTGTACGTCTGGCCGATCAAGCTCTGGGCGCGACCGCAGAAACGCATGGTTCAAACCCGTGCCATAGGTTAGCACGCCACGCCGTTTCAGCGCATATTTCAAAACCTCACCCACAAGGCGCGGTCCGCGTGTATATTCGTTCAACGTTACGGGTTGCGAAACACGCCAGTTCATTCTTGTGCAGAAATGATCGAGGTAGTTTTCCCCCACACCCGGCAATGCGTGGACCGGTTCTATGCCGATCGATTTCAGCCGATCCGGATCGCCAATGCCTGATAGCTCCAGAAGCTGGGGGGTCTGGATTGCGCCTGCCGTCATGATGACTTCGTTTGCCAACACGTTGCGGCTCTCTCCACCATCGGTCAAAGCCACGCCAACAGCTTTCTTGCCCTCAAGGAGAATACGCGTCACGCGGGTGTTGGTCAGGACGGTCAGGTTCGAGCGTTTGCGCGCCTGCGCAAGCCAGGCACGATCAGCGGAATAACGTTCACCGCCCGATTGATTGACCTGATACCAACCCACACCTTCCTGGGATGCACCGTTATAGTCGGGATTGAATTTCTGGCCCTGCGCCTGCGCGGCAGCAATGAATGCCTCGCCAATGGCATTTTTTTCAACCACTTCATTTACGGGTAACGGTCCGGAAAGACCGCGCAAACCGTCTGGATCTGGAAGCTGCCAGCGCTCAATGGCCTTGAAATATGGTAGGACACCTTGCCAGTCCCAACCAGCGGCGCCCCGCTCTTGCCAGTGTTCATAATCCTGCGGCTGACCGCGGACATAAATCATGCCATTGATGAGTGTTGAACCACCGAGACCCTTTCCGCGTGGGATGGCGATGCGACGAAAATCCGTCGCTGCCTCTTCCGTGCTCCAAAAACCCCAGTTGTAACGCTTATTGACCAGAAGCTTGTAGAAACCAGCCGGGATGCGAATCCAGGGTGACCTTGCTTCGCCACCGGCCTCGCAAAGCAGAACCTTGTTTCGGCCCGAGCGGGTGAGCGCCTCGGCGAGAATGCAGCCAGCAGTACCACCGCCTACGATAATGAAATCGAAGCGCGCGTTTTGCGGAAGAGCCTGTGCCATCTAAATTTGACTCCGTGGCATTTTAAGCTGCCGCTGCCTTGACGCCCATATGCTGCGCCATGAGGCGAATTTGCTGTCGCAGCATCGGACGACCAAAATGGATACGTGCACCCTTTTCTCGGGCGGCAGCCAGCAATGGTGTAATTTCGGGTTCCATGATCACTTCAGCCACAATCTGACCGTCATGGAAGGAAAGATCGTCGAGCGGCAAGCCGTCACCGGGACGCAAGCCGAGGGATGTAGCATTTACGACAAGATCGCGTTTGGAAGTTTCTGGTGCCCCAGCGATAACCTTCACGGAAGGGTAGCGGCTGCTTACGCGCGCTGCCAGATCGCGTGACTTTTCTTCAGAACGATTGACAATGGTCAGCTTCGCGATACCAGCTTCGGCAAGTGCGAAAGCAATCGCCGCTCCAGCACCGCCCGCACCGAGAAGGCAGGCATCCATGCCCGCCACATCGATACCGTTGAATTCAAGACCGTTTACGAACCCTTTTCCGTCCAGCATCGCGCCAACCAGACTACCATCGGCCTCGCGACGAATGGTATTGACAGCACCGATCAGCGCGGCATCGCCGACAACCCGGTCGCACATCTCCAGAACGGACGTCTTGTGCGGAACTGTAACAATCAGACCGCCAAAGTTCTCGATCCCGCGCAGATTGTCGATGAAACGCCCGAGATTTTCAGGCACGACATGGAATGGCACCAAAACGCCGTCATAGCCCAACGCTTCGAAGTGATTGTTCATCTCTTCGGGTGTTTTGACGTGAGCGATTGGGTTGGCGACGATGCCGTAAAGCTTGGTATGTCCGGTTATCACTTCTGACACCTCACGTCATATAGAGCCCACCAGCCACATCGATTGTCTGGCCGGTAACGAAGCTGGATTCAGTTGAAGTGAGCCAAAGAGCGACATCCGCCACTTCTGCCGGTTCACCAAGACGCGCCATCGGCGTCAGCTTGACCTGTTCGGCATTGACCTCCGGAGCCACGCCCGCGACCATCGGCGTTGCGATGCGCCCGGGAGCAAGTGCGTTCACGCGGATTGAAAATGGCCCAAGTTCGGCGGCCAGATGTTTGGTAAAGCCAATAATAGCCGACTTCGTCGCGGCATAATGGCAGGCTACAATCGGCGAATAGGTCTTCCCCGCTACCGACGACGTGTTCACGATCCAACCACGGCGGGCTTCCACCATCGCTGGGGTTAGGGCGCGAATAGTGTTGAAGGTTCCCGTCAGATTAACATCGACAACCCGCCGCCACTCGTCGGGCGCCATCTGCCAGACCTTGTGCGCAACGCCATCGTGCTTGGGAGAAATACCGGCATTGTTGATCACGGTATCGAAAGCCAATCCCGTCGCGTCGATTGCTGCGACGAGCGCATCATAGTCCGACACATCGCAGGCGACCGCAACCGCACGTCCCAAACCGAGTGCATTCAGTTCATCGCAGGCGCGAGCAACATCTTGCGGATTGAGATCGCAGATACCGACCGTCGCATGACGCTCGACAAAGGCCTGGGCGATTGCGCGACCAATGCCGCGCGCGGCTCCCGTCACCAAGACGTTGCGACCTTCATGCGATGGACGGCGGCGGATCGTTTCGGGCGTAATTTCAGTGAGTTGCATTTTTAGATTCCAAGATAAGCGCGACGAACGTGATCGTTATTCAGAAGTGCTTCCGAGCTATCGGCCAGAACCACCTGTCCGTTTTCGAGCACGTAACCGCGATTCGCGACTTTCAGCGTCGTGAAGACGTTTTGTTCGACAATCAGCACGGTGGTTCCTGTCGCCGCGATCTGGCGCACCACATCGAAAACCTGCGACACGACAATCGGCGCCAGTCCGAGCGATGGTTCGTCGAACATCAAGATGCGCGGATTTGCCATCATGCCGCGCGCAATAGCCACCATTTGCTGCTCGCCGCCGGAAAGCGACGACGCGGTCTGGTCCAGACGCTCCTGAACACGGGGGAAAAGTTCCAGAACTTCCTCCAGACGGCTTTGCTGCGAGGCGCGGGCAGCCTTGCGATAGGTTCCCATCTGGAGATTTTCGCGCACCGTCATATCAGGAAAAAGCTGACGCCCTTCCGGCACGAGAATGATGCCACGATCCACAACCTCATGCGCCGGTAGCCGCGTTATATCCTCGCCCATGAAAGTAATCTTGCCAGCGCGGGGTTGGATCTGGCCGACGATTGTGCGCAGCGTCGTCGTCTTGCCGGCGCCATTCGCGCCGACAATCGTTACAATCTCACCTTCCTTCACATCAAGGCTGACATCTTGCAGGATGGTGGTCGGGCCGTAACCGGCATCAACATGTTCAAGCGTGAGCATGTGCAAACTCCTTGCCCAGATAGGCTTCCACAACTTGAGGATCGCGCACGACATCCTGCGGACGTCCCTGTGCGATGACCTCGCCCGAAGCAAGAACGATCACCCGATCCGACAACGACATGACAGCCTGCATCACGTGTTCGATTGCGATGATCGAAACGCCGGAGTCGCGGATGGACAACATCAGATCAATGGCGCGACGCACGTCGGTCTGATTGATGCCAGCCATCACTTCGTCCAGCAGAAGAACGCGCGGTTCCATTGCCATGACGCGGGCGACTTCCAGTCGTTTCAAACCACCGATCGTCAGGCCACGCGCTTCTGCGTTAAGCAACGGGCCAAGTCCCATACGCCAAGCAGTCTGGCGGGCCGCTTCGCGGGCGTCTTTTTCTTCATGATGACGATAGAACGCGCCGACCATGATGTTTTCCTCAACGGTCATCGCCGCAAAGGGCTGGACAATCTGGAACGTACGGCCAAGACCAAGCGCTGCAAAATCGGCGGGATTGTTGGGCGTATGGAACTCGCCATCGGGACCCCGCATACTCACCTTGCCCTCATCCGGGCTCATGAAGCCGGAAATCATATTGAAGAGCGTGGTTTTGCCTGCACCATTCGGACCGATCAGACCAAGAACCTCGCCTTCACGCAATGTGAAGCTGACATTGCGGGTAACATGAAGGCCACCGAAATGCTTGTTGAGGTTTTCGACGCGCAGAATGTCCTGTCCGATGCCGGACCGGTCGGGAGACGGCGCTGCAGTTGCGGTTGCTGGCGCAATGATGGGTCCCGTTTCGGTCGCAGGCGCTGCATCCTTGCTGTCAGTCACTGTCGGTTTGCGGGTAAACCGCTTGAGCGCGCCCATGATGCCATTCGGCATGAAGAGAACGACGAGGATCAACACCAGACCATAGACGAAGCCGTGCAGTCCGAGCGCAGAAGCACCGAGCGACGCACGCGCCCATTCAGTGATTGGCACCAGAAGCGCTGCGCCAAGCAGCGGACCTGCGACAGTGCCAAGACCGCCGATAAGGGCGAACATGGCAATCTGGATCGAGAAGGCGAGCGAGAACATGGCCGCCGGTTCGATGAAGGTCAGATACATTGCATGGAATGTACCGAGCATCGCGCAAAGGGCCGACGAGATGGCAACCGCAATCAGGCGCACACGAACGGTACGGACACCTGCCGCACGCGCTGCAGATTCACGCTCACGCGTTGCGACGAGATAAAAGCCCAGACGCGAACGACGCACGGCCCAGGTAACGAGCAGCGTTACCAGAAGCATGCCGAAGACGATCAGCAGTGACGGCCAGCGTTCGCGGAACACCATCCATGTCCAGCCGAGACGCAATTCGATCATCAGACCTGTTGCACCGCCCGTAAGCGAACCGAAATGCAGTGAAAGCACGCGGAACACTTCAAGAAACGCGATAGAGGCCAGAGAATAGAACGGACCCTTGAGACGGAAACACGGATAGGAAATCAGCATGCCGACCAGCGCTGCAATCAGCGCGCCCACAAACATGCTGAACCAGGGGCTGATCCCCAGATTGAACAGGATTACGCCTGTATAGCCGCCGATACCATAGAAGACGGCATGGCCGAGCGACATCTGACCGGCGAAGCCGCCGACGAGATTCCACGCGGTGGACAGCGCGGCAAACAGGCAGATCGTGATGAAGATATGCGAGACGAAGGCGTTGTTGATCGCCAGCGGCAGAAGCAGCAGCAGGGCCAGAACGCCGAAGAAGGCGATTGGGCCCCAGCCCAATCTGGTTTTTTTCGTGCCAGTCCCGCTTAGAGTTTCACTGATGCTCATGAATTTTCCTCAGGACAGGTGCGAAAGGGTAAGCCGCTTGCCGAACAGGCCGGATGGCTTGAGAATGAGGATCAGCAGGAATATGCCGAATACGACAGCCTCCCGCAGATCGGAACCGATGTAGTAACCCGACATCGCATCGATAACGCCGATAATCAGCGCGCCGAAAAACGCACCCGGAATTGAACCAAGACCGCCGAGCACGACAACCACAAAGGCCGTCAGCACGAAATAGGTGCCGATGTTGGATGAGGTCGGATAAAGGGGCGCAATCAACACGGCGGCGAAGCCGACACAGGCTGCCCCCAGGCCGAAACTGAGAATGTAGATGCGTGATACATTGACACCCATCAACTCAGCGGCGACGCGATGCTGGGCGACGGCGCGAATGGCGCGACCAGTCTGGCTTTTCTTGAGAAACAGTTGCAGGACGATCACCAGCGCTATGGCCGCCAGGAAAATGTAAACC
Organism: Ochrobactrum teleogrylli; assembly: GCF_006376685.1. Taxonomy (GTDB): domain Bacteria; phylum Pseudomonadota; class Alphaproteobacteria; order Rhizobiales; family Rhizobiaceae; genus Brucella; species Brucella teleogrylli. Next base: position 133,091 of record NZ_VEWL01000011.1, read on the forward strand.
TGTCCGGTCAAAATGCGTAAGGAACCGATCTCGATTGGTGCACGCAGGCCGAAATTGGGTGTGTTGGCGATGTCCGCGCCGAAAATCAGCAGCGCGAGATTGATCATTGCCGTGGAGAGACCGACGGTGGCGAAAATCTGGACATGGTCGTCCTCGGCTGACATCAGCGGCTGTATCAGCAGCCTCTGGGTCAGCGCACCCAATAGAAACATCATGGGTACAACAATGATCACTGCGGCATAGGGATGGAGTCCCAGCCTCGTTGTGATCATCCATGTCACGAACATGCCTGCCATGAGGAATTCCCCATGGGCAAAGTTCACGACTTTGACGATGCCGAAAATCAGCGTCAGGCCGATGGCGACAATTGCGAACAGTCCACCAAGCATGAGGCCGTTCAATAGGATTTGTAGAAAGGTCGTCATAGCATGCTCCACGAGCGGGGGCGATCACAGGTTCAGCACCTGTGGTCGCCCTTGCACGATCATTTGTTAAAGCGCATCTTCGCGACGGCGGCATTTTCCGGATAGACAGTGACGAGCTTGCCGTCCTGCCACTGCATACCCATCATGCTGGCACGCTCGTTCTGGTTATTCTTGCCGAACTTCACTCCGTAGCCAGCAGCTGTCTGACCATCGGGAATATCCAGTGCCTTGGCCGCACTGACGATCTGGTCCGGTTCAAGACCTTCGCCCGCATTGAGCGCCTGGAAGACTGCCTTCGCACCGACGTAGTTGTTGAGCGAATGGCCCGAACGCGGTTCCGAACCATACTTGGCCTTGTAAGCCTCAACAAACTTGGTCAGGCCCGGCGTCGCCTCGGTATTGACCGCATATTGCGTGAAGTCGACGTCGTAAACGCCTTCGATCACGTCATGCCCAACTGCATCGGCGGTCGGCTGCATGGAATAACCGCCACCGCCACCGATAACGGCCAGCGGTTTGTAGCCCGTCTCATTGGCCTGCTGAAGAAACAGAACAGAGTCGTTCTGATAGGAGGTCTGCATGACAACATCGACGCCCTTTTCACGCAGTTCCAGAACCAGAGAGGACATGTCGACGGTATTGGACGGATAACCCGACTTCAGCACGACATTCAGACCGGCAGCCTTGGAGTTTGCTTCCTGATGGCCTGCAACCGAGGTGCCGTAAGACGAATCTTCGTAGATGATGCCGATCTTCAGATCCTTCGCATCCTTGCCGAGACCCGGCGCGATGCTCTTGACCAGCATATCGACCGAATCCTTACCCATGTTTTCAGCGGTCGGATTGGTGCGGAACAGATATTGCAGGCCACGTCCCGTCACTTCATCGGCAACGGCGCCGAGTTCAAAATAAGGAACGCCTGCAAGTTCGCTGACCTGCGAAGCGGCAATAACGCGAGCCGACGAATAGGTGCCGAAGATAGCCTTGACGCCTGAAAGCGAAATCAGGCGGCGCGCTTCGCCAGTGGCCTGGTTGTTATCAACAGCATCACCGCGCTCCAGCACAATCTTTTCGCCCTTGATGCCACCAGCTGCGTTGACTTCCTCAACGGCAAGCTCAAGACCACGCGCGCTTTCTTCGCCCAGAAGAGCGAGAGGGCCGCTGATCGGATAGAGTGAACCGATCTTCACATCGGCGAAAGCCGCAGACAGCGCGGTCGAGGAAAGTGCGATGCCGAGCGACGCACTCATAAGCAGTTTGGATAGTTTCATTCTCTCTCTCCCTGAAGAATTAATAGTCGAGTGCTTGTTTTCCGGTGAAACTGGTGACTGGCGGGTAAGCGCGTTCGTCGGTGACGACATCAATGACAGTCAGAACATTGGAGCGAAGAGCCGTCTCAAGTGCAGCGGCAAGTTGATCAGCGCGCTCTACCCGGATGCCATTGACACCGCAGGCTTGCGCAATTGCCGCATGGTCGACCGGCTGGAAATGCACGACATCTGTATATGCACCAAAGAGGCTGAGTTCCGCATGTTTCTGGTAACCCAGAATCTGATTGTTGAGCACAACAACCACGACTGGCAGGTTCATCCGCTTGGAGGTTTCGATCTCGGCCCAGACATGCGCGAAACCACCGTCGCCCGTCAGGCAAATAACCGGCGACTGCGGGCGAGCTGCCTTTGCGCCCAGCGCAAACGGTAGTCCCCAGCCCAAACCGGCCAGGCCCCGCGGGGTGATGACCCGTTGTCCGCCGGAGCGGATGGTCACACCATCGGCAACCCAGATCGAGGAATAGGACGCGTCCGCCACGACAATGGAATCGGGCGTAAGCAGACGGTCGATTTCCGCGACAATCCGTTCGGGCCGCAGCGGTGTCGCATCCGAACCCGCCTTGGTCTCGCGCAGTTTCGCACCGCCCTTCAAGCCATCGCGAATGCGTGTCTCAGTGGCCGGGCGTTGCGCCTCGCGAACAGACAGGTCTTGCAGCTTCAGCGCTGCAACAAGGGCTTCCAGCCCAAGACGCGCATCGCCGACAAGGCGCAGTGCCTCGTAGTTGCGGCCAACCTCTGTGCCATCAATATCAATCTGGATATAGCGCGCGTCTTTGGGATAAAGCTGCCAGCTGTCGGTGCCGTTCTGATTGGTGCGATTGCCGACCAGCAATATGACATCTGCGTCCTGCACCATCGGCGCGAGCTGACCCGCACGCGCGCCAGGCCCCATGAAATAGCCCACCACGCCAAGCGAAAGCGGATTGGTTTCGTCGATTGCACCCTTGCCCATCACCGTGGTCGCGACAGGGAAGCCGAGAGCCTGCAGCGCAGACAGAGCTTCATAGCCGCGCGCGCTGTGCACGCCGCCGCCAGCAATAACCAAAGGTTGACGTGCGGACGCAAGCAGCGCCGCAGCTTCGCTGACACGTGCCGGATCTGGCGCAACCGGATCAAGAGGGTAATGGCCAAGAGAAGCCTGCCGTGCAGTCTTTAATGCACCGTCGTCCAGTTCATCGAGAACATCGAGCGGAACCAGAAGAACAGCCGGGCCTGCACGACCGGTCGTCGCAGCCGTAAAGGCCATATCGACATAGTCTTCGATACGCGAAATCTCGCTGACGCGACGAACCCATTTGGCCGCTCCATCAAAGAGCGCCAGATGATCCAGCTCCTGAAAAGCGTTCTTGTCGGTAAACTGGCGATGGACATCCTGAACAATTGCCACAACCGGAATAGAAGCCTTGAGTGCTTCGGAGAGGCCCGGAACCAGCAAGGTTGCTGCTGGACCGTTCTGTGCGGTTACGACCGCAACTTGCCCAGAGACGCGGGCATAAGCATCGGCCATGGCCGCACCCGCATTTTCCGTACGGTAGCCGACCTGCGTAATGCCATAATCAGGCGCCGCAAGAAAGAACGCTGAAGGGATCGACTGTCCGAAGACACGGGTAACACCATGGCGCTGCAACGCGCCTGCCAAGATATGAGCGCCGGTACGATTGGAACGTCGTTGAACATCTAGCATCTGCGCTTACTCCTCGCCGCAGGCAGTCGTTTTAAGAACAATCTTGCCGGTATGCGCTGAGGCTTCGAGATGGGCATGGGCTTCACGCACATCGGCAAGGTTGAATACGGAATCGATGACGGGACGAGCCCCCTTGTCGAGGATCAACGGCAAGACCTCGGTCTCCACCGCGCGGGTCAATGCCGCCTTCATCGCCAACGGGCGCGCGCGGAGCGTCGAACCGCTCAGCGTGAGGCGCTTGAAGAGCAAAGGTCCCATGTCCATCTGGGCCTGCGATCCTTGCTGGAAGGCGATTTGCGCAATGCGTCCGTCTTCGGCTACCAATTGCAGATTGCGCTGCATGTAGCTGCCCCCGACCATATCGACGATCACTTCTGGTCCACGCCCCTCAGTCAATGCCCGACCGGCCTCAACGAAATCGGTTGTGCGATAATTGATTGAGGCCACCGCGCCCAGAGCTTCGGATGCACGGCACTTGTCGTCCGAACCGCATGTGGTGATCATGCGTGCGCCGATGGCCTTGGCCAGCAATGTCGCGGTCACGCCGATACCGGACGTGCCGCCATGCAGGAGCACCGTTTCGCCGGGCTGAAGGCGAGCGCGCTGGAAAAGGTTGCTCCAAACCGTGAAGTAGGTTTCGGGAATACCCGCCGCCTCAATCATCGACAGACCGGCTGGCACCGGTATGCAGACATCCGCCTGCACCACGGCTTCTTCAGCATAAGCGCCACCGGCCACCAGCGCCATGATGCGGTCACCCACGCGGAAACGCGTGACGTCATTCGCCGTCTCAAGGACCACGCCCGACAGTTCCAGCCCCAAAACGTCAGTCACACCGGGTGGTGGTGGATAGTTACCGGCACGCTGCATGGCATCGGGCCGATTGACGCCTGCCGCATGCACTTGTACGCGCATTTCGCCGGGCTTCAGGGCGGGCAACTCACGCTCAACAAGTTCGAGAACTTCAGGGCCACCCGGACGGGCAGCTATAACGGAAAGCGTCGTCATATCAGACATTGGGATTTCCTTCGGGAAACAGCATCACTTTGAGCGCGGCCCGCTTTCGGGCGAGCGCAAATCCTTCTTCGGCGTCAGCCAAAGGCAAACGATGGGTGATCATGCGGGTATAAAGCTCAGGCTCCGCAGCGAGACGCTCAACGGCTTCAGCGAAGGCTTCCGGTGTGGCGTCGTGGCTGCCGCGCAATTGCTTTTTGCCGCGCACCAGCACATTGAGATCAAGAGTGAGTGGTTCAGCATGGATACCGACAACCACCAGAACGCCGCCAGAACGAAGCTGGGTCAATCCGGAAGCCACACTTTCAGCGCGCCCGGTTGCTTCGAAAATGATATCGAGCCCGCCCTCGAAGTGGCTCGTCACAGCATCCGCCAAATTCACATGCTTCAGGTCCACACAAGCTTCGATGCCCATGGCACGCGCCAGCTCGAGGCGTGCATCATCATCATAACCAGCAAGCATCACCTTCGCGCCGCGCGCTTTGACGACAATCGCGACGCCCATACCGATCGGGCCGGGTCCCAATACCAGCACCCGATCTCCAGACAGGACTTCGCCGACATTGACGGCATTGATCGATACCGCCAGCGGTTCTGTAAGTGCGGCCACGTCCAGCGGAAGCGCATTGGGCAGCAACAGAGCATTTTTAGCGGGGATACGCACCTCCTCCGCGAAGCCACCATCCCGATGGAGACCAATCACGCGGCGCGTTTCACAACTGCCCGGAAGGCTATTGCGGCAGGATTTGCATTTTCCGCAAGCAACGGTTGGACAGCACACAACGGCATCGCCGATAGCAATCTGGCTCACGCCAGCGCCGAGGCCTGTCACGATCCCCGTAAATTCATGTCCGAGGGTAAGCGGCAGAAAAGATTCCATGAAGCCGTAAGCAGGCTCCCACGCATGCGCATGGAGATCGCTGCCGCAGATGCCCGCAGCATGAACTTTAACGGCAATCTCTCCAGTGGAGAGGGCCTCAATTCGATCGCATTCTACCAACTCAGCACCCGGAGCGGGTAGACGCTTGCGCAAGGCTAGCATTAAATCCTCCTCCGGCGCACCGGCTCCTCAACCGTATCGCGCCACGTCTATATATGTTATAAGCCACATGTTATAACACTGAGTCAATTGAGAACCGCAAGATTGCCGATCAAAGGGGTGATGAATGGTAGAAGCTACAGCGACCGAATGGATAAAACCCATTCAAAGACAAAACCTTAGCGAGCTTGCCTATACCAATCTGCGTGAGGCGCTTATGGAGGGCCGACTCAAGCCGGGCGAAGACCTGCCGTTGCGTCCCATCTCCAGAAGCTTCGGAATCAGCGCCACGCCGATGCGCGAAGCGCTGTTTCGGCTTGTCGCCGAACATGCGCTTGAGATCGATGGACGTGGCCGTATCTCCGTGCCTCACCTCACCCGTGCGACGCTGATTGAAGTTCGTAAAGTGCGCGGTTTTCTCGAAGGAAACGCTGCGCGTGAAGCCGCGCTCAATGCCAGCCCAGAGGCAGTCGATGCGCTTGAGGCTATTCATAATAAGCTGAGTGCAGCCCAGGATGCCGATGACTTTCCTGCCGCCATCGGGCTGAACACCAAATTTCACCTGAAACTTTGTGAGATTGCGGGCCTGCCGGTCACGCATGAAATGGTATCCAATCTTTGGGTCCGCTGCGGGCCCCTGCTCTCTCATCTCTATGATGGCGGCGTACCGCTGAACTGGGATCCGCATCCGCATGTGCGCATTGTGAAAGCCATCCGCGCCAGAGATCCCGACGCCGCCTATGAAGCGCTGAACATGGATATTGAAGGCGGTGGCGCCGGACTGTTGGCACATGTGAAAGACTGATACTCTCGCCACGTCCTGTGCGGCTTTATGGGGAGCAGGCATGTCCATTGCTCTCTCAGGCTGCCGTATAACGGGACTCGACCCACCGTATTGACGCCTCAAGCCCATCCGCATCCAACGGACGCGGCAGATGGCCGATATGCGGCGCAGTCATCGTTCTGCTGACGATTTCTCCGATCTCGTCGTCAGCCGCAGCGCGTCCACCGAGTTCGATCAAGGTGGCTGGCAGGCCAACACGACGGGAAAAGGCAACAAAGGCATCGATCTCAGGCGTCTGCGCCCCTTGGGCGTGCATCTGAACGACATTTGCATAGGCAACCTGAAGGCCATGCATTTTTTCCGCGAAAGGCGATACTGCGGTCAGCCCACGCGTCATCGAATGCGCGACAGACAAGCCCCCGCTTTCAAAAGCAAGGCCACTCATCAGGATTGTCGCTTCCACGACGCGCTCCAGCGCGGGCGTCGGTGTTTTCCTGTCTAATGCGGCGAGTGCGGCCTCGGCATGTTCCAGCAATATTGCGTGACACGCTTCGGCCAGAACCACAGCTGTCCAGGCGGAACTGCCACCGAAAATGTTCTTGCCCTGCGCATTGGCGCAGCATCTTACTTCATGAATTTTCCCGATCGCGTCGCCTATTCCAGCCAGGAAAAATTGCTTCGGAGCTTTCGCTATAACCGCCGTATCGGCCAGAACAAGCTCGGGATTACGCGGGAGTTTGCTGACGCCCACCATGCGATGGGCATCGTCATACATGACATAATTGTGCGAGGTCGGCGCATCCGTCGATGCGATGCTTGGCACTGTTACGACTTTGGCGTTCAAGCGATGCGCCAAGGCTTTGCCCGCATCGATGCATTTGCCGCCGCCAGCTGCCACAACGACAGAAGGCACGCCGGCGAGCGCATCATGTAACCTGATGATTTCGGCCTCGGTGCAATCACCGCCGAACATCAATACCGGGACTGTGATCTGCTGGTTTCGAAACGATTGCTCGATCATGTCTCCGTACTGTTCCCACAGCACGGGGTCAGCGACCAGAACTGCATCTCCGCCCAGTCGAACAAGTTCGAGGCCTAGCTCTTTCAGAGCGCCTGCACCCTGCACATAGCGCGATGGTGATCCAAAAATTATCATTTGCGTTCCTCCCCGACGTTTCGAGCGAATGCCCACCTCGTCGAATTTTTTGCGATTGCATATCATATATGATGCTTGATGTATCCTCCAAGAGTCAATATACATATTTTCGTCTGGTCGGAAGGAGCCGCCTTGACGCAAACATGACGCCCGCTTTCAGGATTGGCCCTTGCGGCGCATATGCCACCCATGGAGAACAATATGACCCTGCCATCGCCCGTCGGAATGTCATCCGCTGGAGCATCGCCCGGCGCGAACAGCTATATGCCCGATGAGAAAACGGTTTCATTTCTGCGCGAGCGCGCGCAATTCATTCGACTGGAAACCATCCGACTGATCGATATTGCAAAGACCGGGCACTACACCTCTGTCTTCTCGGCGGCAGAAGCCTTCGCAGCGCTTTATTACGACGTGATGAACCTGCGTCATGGCGAGCCGCATTGGGACGAACGCGACCGGTTCACGATTGGCAAGGGCCACGCAGCCGTTGGCCTGTTTCCGATTTATGCGGATCTCGGCTTTTTCCCCAAAGAATGGCTCGATGATTACACGCGGCTCGGCAGTCCACTCGGCGATCACCCGGACATGCGCAAGGTTCCAGGCGTGGACTTTTCGTCCGGCTCTATCGGTCACGCGCTATCGAATGCTATCGGCATCGCCCTCGCGCAGCGCTGGACCGGCAAATCCTACAAGGTCTTCTGCATGATGGGCGATGGCGAAATGCAGGAAGGTCAGGTCTGGGAGGCGGCACTCTTTGCAGCCCAGAACCGGATGAGCAATCTTATCGCCATTGTCGATCGCAACGGCTACCAGCTCGACGGCAAAGTGGACGACGTGATGAACATCGAGCCGCTTGACCAGAAATGGTCGGCTTTTGGTTGGGAAGTCCATGAAGTCGACGGTCATGACGTGACCGCTGTCACGGAATTGTTGCGCCGCTTGCGCGCAGACGACACCCGCGAGCGCCCCGTCGTGGTGATTTCCAAAACAGTGAAAGGCAAAGGCGTTTCCTACATGGAAACCGAACCGGGCTGGCATTTGGGCTGGCTGGACACCGAGGACGCAGACGCCGCCGTCGCCGAAATCAAATCGAAGGTAATCTGATATGAGCAGCCCAAAATCCCCTAATTCCTGGCAATATCGCGGCCTGAATATGGTCAATCCCGGCCTCGACCACCTTTCAAATGGCCTGATGCAACTCGTCGAAGCGGGGCATAATGTAGTCGCCGGCTCCGCCGACCTTCAATATTCCAATGGTTTAAACCGTTTTGCCGCCGCCCATCCCGACCGATATATTTCATTCGGCATCTCCGAGCAGAACATGGTTTCTGTCGCAGCAGGGATCGCCACCTGCGGCGTTACGCCCTTTGTGGCGACTTTCGCATCCTTTCTCGGACTTCTGACCTGCGAACAAATCCGCATGGATGTCGCCTATTCCGCGCAGCCGGTGCGGCTGGTCGGCCATCATACGGGTATTTCGCTTGGCTTCTACGGCACCTCGCATCATGCGACGGAAGATATCGGAACGATGCGTTCCATTGCCGATCTGGCTGTGGTTTCGCCGTCCGATGGGGCACAGCTGGAAGCCGCTATTCGAGCTTCAGCCGATTGGGATCAGCCGATCTATTTCCGCATCGGGCGCGGTCGCGATCCGGTGGTTTATAGTGACGGCGCGAATTTCCAGTTCGGCAAGGCGAATATTCACTCTCTCGGGGACGAACTGACAATCATCGCCTGCGGCATTACCGTTCATGCTGCGCTGGAAGCAGCAGTCGCACTCAACGCTGCTGGTCATTCGGTCGGTGTCATCGACATGGCTTCGATCAAGCCGCTGGACCGCGATGCCGTTCTTGAAGCCGCAGAACGATCCCGCTGCATCATGACGGTGGAAGAACACAATGTGCTCGGGGGCCTCGGCTCGGCTGTGGCAGAAGTGATTGCCGACGAGGGCAAGGGCGTGCGCCTGAAGCGCCATGGCATTTATGACGAATACGCGTTGATCGCTCCGCCGACGCATCTTTACGCACATTATAAGCTTGATGGGGCCGGTATTCACGAAGTCGCGGAATCCTTCATTCGCAAAGGTCAAATGGCATGAAAACGGCAGTCATCACAGGCGGCGGCACTGGTATCGGCCTGGCCACAAGCAGATTTCTGCTGTCGCAGGGCTGGCGGGTGATCGCTGGCGGCATGGACAAGGAAGAGCCCCTGCCCGAGGGGCTTGAGTTCATCCAAACGGATGTGACCAATACTGATGATCTTGACCGGTTGATGAACAGTGTCGAACGAATTGATGCGCTCATCAATTGCGCTGGTATCATTCGGCAGGCGCGCGAATGGCAGGCAGCTGAATTCCATAAGGTGCTAGAGGTCAATCTCACCGCCTCTCTGGCAGCAGCGACCGCAGCGCGGGAAAAGTTGCTGGCCGCAAAAGGCAGCATCGTCAACATCGCATCCATGTGGAGCTGGTTCGGTTCGGCCAACGCGCCCGCTTATGCCGCATCCAAGGGCGGCATCGTTGCACTGACGCGTTCCCTTGCCGTCGCGTGGGGACGTGAGGGAATACGCTGCAACGCCATTGCTCCGGGGTGGGTAAACACGCGGATGGGAGCAGGCGCTAAAAACGATCCATCGCGCGGGCCAGCTATCACAGCACGTATTCCGCTTGGACGCTGGGCGGAGCCGGAGGAAATCGCGGAGGTGATCGGCTTTCTCATCTCACCTGCCGCGCGTTATATCAATGGAGCGCTACTCCCGGTGGACGGCGGCTATTCCATCGCATGATAAAGGCCGTGCCTCGTTAATCGCGAGGCGCGGCACAGCACTCAGCGAGCGTTCTCGCTGTTCTTTTCTTCTATCCGGGCGACGAGTTCATTCGCCCATTGAATATCAGCCTGCATTGCATTGCGCGCGGCGTCAGGATCGTTGCGACGCAAAGCCTCGATGAAGCGGAAATGCTGATGATCTTCGCCGGACAATTGCCTGACTGGCATTTCCTCGTGAAATGTACGCAGGAACGGCCCCATCAGTGTCCACATGTTTTCGCAAATCGTTTCGACATAGGGCAGCTCGGCGCGGCGCAAAATCAGAAAGTGAAACTCACGATTTGTCTGAGCGGCCTCGCGTGGGTCCTGTGCCGCCGCTGCGGTGAAACTCGCATTGAGCTTCTCGAATTCTTCTACAATCTCACCTGTAGCAGTTTGGCCGACGCGGTAGGCCGCCATACCTTCCAGATTGTTGCGAATAGCCACAATCTCGCGCAGATCGCGCGGCGTCAAAACAGGCACCGCGACCGAGGTGGCGGCAACAAAATTCAAGGCCTGCTCCGAGGCCAAACGCATGATAGCTTCGCGCACCGGCGTAATCGATGTACCGTAAAGTTCGGCCACACCGCTAATCGTGAGACGCTCCCCCGGACGATATTCACCCTCCATGAGAGAGAGGCGCAGATTGCGATAAATCTGTTCCGACAGGTTCGCTTTAATGACTTGCTTCTGGACCATCCAAATCGCCTTTCATTTGGATATATCGCAGCAAAATCAAGCGATGGCCAGCCATAAAGTGGCATTACAACGCGGCAACCCATCGCGGACCACTGATCGCAAACAAAGCACATTCGTTGAGTCTAAGTGCTCCAGTTTGGTTGAGCGCAATCCCCCTCTCTTATCATCAGTCTAGAAACCACAACCTCTAACTTCCGCCGCGTCCACGACATGCCTGCACTAAAAATGATGGCTGACGAGAGCCGCACCCAGCCCCACCAGTATCGTGCCACACGCCTTTGGCACCATCCAACCCATCCTGTTACTGTGGAAACGTCCAAAGGCGAGAGCCGCAATAGCGACAGCTGCAACGTCGGCTGTTGAGAAAATCAGGTTAACGACGATGCCCAACACAAGGAACTGAAGCCAGAGCGGAATTTCGGTCGCCGGCTGCACGAATTGCGGCAGAAAAGTTAGGAAGAACAGCGCCGTCTTCGGGTTGAGAACTTCAACCACGATACTGTCGCGAAACGTTTTTGATACCGGACTTCCGGATTGATCGCCTTCTCTATTCCAATTAAAGAATAGGGCTAACCCCGACCAGATCAGATACCCGGCACCGGCAAACCTTATGATCACGTAGATGATCGGTGCGTGTTCCATCAACGATGCGAGGCCTATCGTGGCTGCAACGATATGCACGTAACATCCAAGATGAACACCAAGAGCCGCCATCAGGCCAGCATTGCGACCGTGCGCAAGGGTTTGCGCGGTCATGTAAAGTATTGCAGGGCCTGGCACGCAAGCAAATGTCAACGTCGCAACAGCAAACGGTATCCATAAGTCCAGCGACGACATAATGGCTCCTCCCCATGGTCCAATGGCAGGAGTATTAGGCTTGGCTGAAACGCAATGATATACGGCAGGTGTCGTATTTAGACGGCAGGAATGCTCGGATAATCTACTTTTGGTTAAAGCTTTTTAACGCGTATCAAGGCACATAAATGTCCCGATCAGACCACTAACTTTGTTACCACGACCACTTACGAACCGGTCAATGGGATGACATTAAAATCGTGGGCTCGATTTTAGCAATTCCCTGATATGGATTCGCATGAATCGCCAAAATCCACAGACATAAAGTTGCGCTGACCGTGTATATAAGCAGAGCCACAATTCCGGCTTGAACTCTGTCTGAATGTGTTGAAGAAATCGCAATTACTGTCATGATAGTGAGTGAAATAACCAAATACCATCTGTAGGAATCCACAGACGTCGTTCCGATAGAAAGCCTCATGCTTCTGGCATCTTGCAGAATATCAAAATCGCTTAATAAATACGAAATTACGGGACCTGGAATGTTTTCTTTGCTCATTTTCAATATCACGTCGCGGATGTCCTGCAGGGACTTTTCGACCGAGCCAGCTGGCTGCAGGTTTATGTTCTTCACCCATTCATCGTCTACGACAGCGTTCCTGTAGCGGATCAATACCTCTCGCAGAGGAGGTGCATCGATTTCTGGAGAATCGGCAATTCCAATCAATCGAATGATCGCGGAGCGCTCATCGCGTGTGGCTTGATTTGCTTTTGCGGTAATGGCCCATATGTCAGCCGCGACAAATCCGAGTGCAAGTGCCCAAGCCGTCGCCACTGTAGCGACAAATGCTCCGACTGGTATCGATAGAGGGTCATGTTCGGCATATTTTGCAAATATATGCAGCATCAGACGCCCAAACAGAAAAAACGCTCCCCCTAATGCAGCAAACGCAAGGAGAGACATTTGGACGGAGAGCGCAAATATCGTAACCATCTTAAAGGTGCCCCGTTTCTTTTTGACTTCCAATATTGTTGTTACGGTATAGAATACTAATCGCCAATAAAGATTACGATGCTATTAAGTTTGCGACCATAGTGGTACGGGCATTTCTTGGGAGAATAGCCATGCAAAAAAAGATTTCAGTCGCAGCAACCAGTGTGGTGTTACTTATCAGCTTGGTGAATTCCGCGTCAGGCGCGTCGATAGGCGGAGGGAATCCCCACCCTGTCAGCGATTACGTGTGCAAAGACGGCACTCATCTGGCTGTTCGTCTCCTCGGAGAGAGCGCTTCGGTATCTATCAACGGCAAACCCGCCATCGACCTGCCCTCCCAAGGGACAGATGGAACGACCTATTCCGACGGCCAGCAGACACTGGCGATAGTAGATGGTCGACTCTCATGGACCATAGGCCTGGCTGAGCCGATCGCTTGCACCGGCGGCTGAGCACCTCCGCGGCCAACGGAGAGCACCGTAAGTTGAGAAGACAAATTTTATTTATAATTTATAAGATGATTAATGTGTCAGTCGAGTTGACAGCTGGCTTCAATTTAAACGCGAACTTATAAGTTTATCTCGGCGCGCCCGATTGCCGCAAACAATCTCACCCATACAAGCAAGCAGCAAGATGCGTTGATAGACTCAACGTTTTAAAGCACCCACAAGTCAGAACTTCCGTATCCGCGCTTAAGTCTGGCAACAAACGCTCAAGACGCCCCTAGCTTCTTCCCGGCTATCTCGCAGCGTTGAATCACGTCCACCGGTGCTTCAAAATCAAAGTCGGCAACAGTCTCGTTCTCCGCAATTGCCTGCCCCAACACCTTGAACTCCTTGCCGCTCGCTCCCGGCTTTAAGCTGAACGCATGGGCTTTGAGATGAACTACTTTTCCGCGTACGAGGCTCTCCCCTTCCCCGCCTTTCGTCCTTATATCCCCATCAACCGTGATGGTACCAAACGGCTTTGACAGCTGGACGCCGATTGCGCCATCACCAAAGGTTGTGATGCTCTGGAATTCGGCATGGTTCAACGTACCGTCATAAAGGTTGAATCCCCGCGCACCCAGACCATGCGTCTCGATAGGAGCTTGAATCTTGAGCGCGTTGATATCACCGAAATTCACGAACCCAATGCCGCTTGAACCGTAGGAAGTTATCGGGGCTTTTGCCGCCCAGGAATCGACAGCTCCCCAATTGTCGAGAACCATATCATTAGGACTATAAGTCGTCACCGAATCCTGATTGATAACGCTCAACGCGTTGACGCCGGAACCCACAAACACGCCACCCGTAATCAGATTGCCGGTGCCTTTTGGGATTCCACCGTCCGAATGGATTTCTCCCGTGGTGAGTTCGGTGAGTTCGATCACGCCGCCAGCTTCGGTTGGAGCCGGAGCCTTAGCCATGTCGGCATCAAAAGGAATATACGCTCCACCGAATATGAATATACCACTGCCCCGCAGAGGATTTTCTTTGCTGCCGCCCGAAAGATTATGGGCTTCCAGTGTCCAGCGGCTCGCTTTATTCTTCGAGTTGTTGAGGACCGTCAATCCGCCAAGCAGAACTTCAACTCCGAATCCTGAAGGGCGATGCGCGGCAATTCGGGCGTCCGCCCTTTCAACATGAATGTCATCAAGCTTGATATGCGCTGCTAATGCACCGGCTGCTTCCAGATGAAGGCGGCCGACAGTTCTTATATTGTCAATCGTAATCGTACCGAGATCGGTGTTTTCGTCAGCCAGACCGATGGCGATCTGAGTTTCATCCGTCACTATCCGCAAATCAGCGATCCGATGGTTCGCACTCAAGATCAGGCCCGGTTGCCCTTCCTTGAAACGCAGTTCGGCAGTGCCATCGACACCACGAAGCAACGTTCCCGATGGCAATTTCAGGCTGGGAAGATTATCGATGACACCTTCAACCTCGATGCTCTTCGCATTTTCGTGAATGGCAAGCTGAATGTCGGCAGCATCTTTCACTCGTCGTGTATTATTAATCATGGAATACTCCTATTATTGTCGATGCCACAATTCTTCCGGGCGCATTTCGCCGTTTACTTGCCATTTCAATTGAGGAAATAGACCTGCTGCCTAGATTTTCAAGTATTCAGGCGACAAATCCTTGACGGATTTCGCCCCCGCCAACAGCATGACGAGATTCAACTCTTGGTGCACGTGTTCAAGCACACTCTGCACGCCCGCAGCTCCACCCACTGCTGATCCGTAGAGAACAGGACGCCCAACGGCCACAGCAGAAGCTCCAAGGCAAAGGGCGCGGAATACATCAATACCACGGCGGATTCCGCTATCGAAAAGCACCGGCACGCGGTTGCCTACCGCATCACTGACTTCCTTCAGCACACTGATGGCACCTGGAACGCCGTCGAGCTGGCGTCCACCGTGATTGGAGACCTGAATGGCGTCCGCACCCGCTTTGATCGCCGTATCCGCATCTGTTCCGCGCATAATCCCTTTGACGATGACCGGCAGTTTGGACACTGATTTGACCATACGAATGTCATCGGGAGTAAGATCGATCTTCTGATTTCTGAAATTACCAATTCCGCCGTAACGCGGATCATGATTGCCAAAGCTGAATCCGGGTGGGAAAGGCTTGCCCAGTTCAATGAACGCATCGCTCGCGCCGGGCCCAAGAGCATCTGCTGTGATGATAATCGCGGAATAGCCAGCGTTTCGTGCACGCTCAAGCAGGCTTTGCGTCACATTGATGTCTGCGTTGAAGTAAAGCTGGAACCATTTGGGTCCTGTGGTCGCCTTAGCGATTTCTTCGAGCGGCCGGTTGGATGCACCCGACGATTGGTAAAGCGTACCAGCCGCTCCAGTGCCAGCGGCAGCCGCGATCTCGGCTTCAGGATTGGCAAACATTTGCGCGCCCATCGGGGCCACCACGATCGGAAACGGCAATTTCTGGCCCAGAAGCTCCACACCAAGATCAACATTATCAGCCGCGACACCGGCGAGACGGTGCGTTCGAATTGGGTAGTCGTTAAAGGCACGACGGTTTTCGCGCAGTGTCCATTCATCGCCCGATCCATGGGCGATGAATGCATAAGCAGGCTCACTCATGATGGCTTTTGCGCGCTGCTCAAGCAGGTCGAAGTTCACGATATCGATTTTCTTGTCCGTCGACCGTTTTGTTCCGCTCGCAGTGGCTGCAGCTTTGCGGGTATTCCCGGTCGCATGGGCAGCGCCGGACAGGGCAGCCAGCGCAAAACCCGCGCCGGCTCCTTGCAAGAGATTGCGTCTTGAGTGATTCATATGTTCTGTATCCTGTGTTTGGACCAAGGGCTTGCCACCGCAGCCTTGAAAGACTGCTACCAGGCACCACGGCGGTGATTGCTAACCCAGCGATACATGCCGAGAATATTCAACGTCTTCATCGTGCTGAATGCAGTCCAGCTCTGAACCTCCGGACTGAATTTGACGTTGCGATAAAGTTCATCCCAGGACTGTCCAGCCCGCACGAGGTCGAGAACCTGCTGATGAAGATCGACGATGTAATTGCGTTCTGCAACGATGTCTTCTTTCTTCGCCGGGCTGTAATGACCGACATCAATTACATCGACGTCCTGCTTGATGACCCAATCAAGAGTTTCCACCCATCCATCATAATAGAAGTCGAGGAAGTCATTATATGGCATGGACTTGCTTTCGCAGACATCCGTGCATTGCAGGGCTTTGTAGCCAGGGAAATAGACCATCACCATGCTGTTGGAATGGCTTGGTGCGACGCGGTGCAAACGCACCTCCTCCCCGCCCAATGTGATCGTCATATTCTCATCGAAAACTTTGTCAGGCACTGCCGTCGGAAGCTTTTCGCCAACGATGGGCTCGACTGCCCGTTGGTTGGCGATAACCGTGGCTCCGTCCTGCTGAAAAATCTGTCCGCCACTAACGTGATCGGCATGGGCGTGGGTGTAAACCACATACTTCACCGGCACATTGAATCGCTTCTTGATTTCATCTTTGAGCCAGCCAGACGTACAGCTCATCGCGGGGTCGATAACAAGTGCGCCTTCCTTGGTAACCAAAACCAGGCCACTATGGACAGCCAGTCCTGCACCGGTCGTATGACGGTAGAGATTACCCTTGACCTGTTCCAGGCTACGAGGAGTATCGGGGCAGGCCGCGCCGGTGAAATCGGGAAGAACCGCGCGATTGGCATAGGGGGTTTGATCGAGAACGACAGCATCATCGCTGGCCGCCAGCGCAGCCGTGCCGGTCATAACAGCCAAGAGCAGCGCCACGAGTTTAGTCAAAGAACGTTTCATCAATTATCCCCTTGAGGTGTTCGGCGAAGGGTATCTGCGGATACTGAATTGTCCTGAGCCTGATTGCTGTCCAACTGAACGGCGGTTGTCGGCCCGACATTACTGGGCCGGAAGCTACCGCCCGTTTGATCTATCTGACAATTCGGATAATATTGATGATTATGAACAGTCCATTCGATAGAACCAAAAAACAGCCCACCCTGGATCAGATCAATGTGTTTCTGGCCGTTGTCGAGGCGGGCGGATTTTCTGCGGCGGCACGGCGGCTGCATCGGCAGCAATCGTCTGTCAGCTATACGATTGCTGCATTTGAGGCCCAATTGGGCGGCGTCGCGCTGTTCGATCGGACAGTCCGCCGTCCCGTACTGACGGAAATCGGGCGCGCGGTGTTGATCGATGCGAGGCGCATCGCGCAAGAAGTGGATGGTTTGAATGCCCGGATGGACGGGCTACTGGCCGGTGTGGAGCCAAAGCTTTCCATTGTAGTCGATGCCATGCTTCCCGGACCTGCTCTTGTGGCCACCCTTCGCGATCTGCGCACCGAATTTCCCAAACTTGCTGTGCAGTTGAGGACGGAGGTTCTAGGTGGTGTCCCGGCAGCCGTTCTGGACGGATCAGCCAATATCGGAATCAGTGGACCGCTTTTTTATCGTATCGACCGGCTGGATCAGGTTCGTATCGGTCAGACCAGTCTTATCCCTGTGTGCGCACCGAACCATGAACTTGCAAAAATGCCGGGACCAATTAGCAACAGGCAGGCGCGAGCTTTTACCCAATTGGTTTTGACAGACCGCTCGGAAATGTCCAAAGGCCAGGACTTTGCCGTATTGTCACCAGACACAATCCGGGTTTCGGATATCCAGGCAAAATACTGGTTGGCGCTGTCTGGCCTTGGATGGGGTAACCTCCCCTTGTGCCTCATCAAGGATGATCTTGCAGCAGGCCGATTGCACGAGGTTAAACTGGCGGAATGGCATAGAAGGCCCTATCCCTTCCACACAGTTCATTCCATTGACGCACCGCCCGGTCCGGCTGCCCTGCGCTTTGCAGAATATCTTGAGAGAAATTTGACCGAAGATTAGCCTTCGTGCTGGCATCTACACTTCTCAATAAATTCCAGCGCTGAAAAACTTGCAGTAATACGCACGAGCGTCCGCATCGGCTGCGATTGTTCCCTTTGTCTTCATGATCGCGATACAGGGCGCGGAAATCGCCGCGAGCGCATAGCCAAAATCCAAAGCGACGAAAAGCTAAATAGTGAAATTTTCGCACGAGAAAAATCGACCCGGACGACAGCTTCCTGAAGATTACATTTGCAGCTATATCAAAATTGGCTTGCATATCATTATGTGTTGATATTGTCACAGGTTATATGTGAACTAATACTGTCATAAAACTGATAATTGAAAATGAATGTATTCGATGTTTTTTTGATTTCGCAAATACAACTACTTCAGGTGACGAATCATGAAAATCACTACACTTCTGATTTCTTCCGCAGCGGGGATCATATCTTTGCCAGCATTTGCCGCCGATGCAATTGTTGCTCCAGAGCCGGAAGCCGTTGAATATGTTCGCGTTTGCGATGCTTACGGCGCGGGCTATTTTTACATTCCAGGCACCGAAACCTGCCTGCGCGTCAGCGGCTATGTCCGTTATGACGTGAAGGGTGGCGACGACGCCTATACAGGCTTTGATCGCAAGGGCTGGGACAAGGGCGCCCGCTTCACGTTGCGCACCCACACCGCGACCGAAACCGAACTGGGCACGCTCAAGTCCTATACCGAAACCCGCTTCAACTACACGGCCGACAATTCCGGCTGGGATGGCGAGTATGGCTCCGCGTCGAGCGGCGTCGACAATCGCCGCGCCTATATCGAACTTGGCGGCTTCCGCGTCGGTATCGACGAATCGGCATTCCACACCTTCACCGGTTACCTCGGCGATATCATCAACGATGACGTGATCGCAGCTGGCAGCTACACCACGGGCCAGATCTCCTACACCTTCAACGCTGGCAATGGTTTCTCGGCCCTTATCGCAGCCGAGCAGGGTGGCAGCAGCTACACGATTGACGGCTACACTCCGCACCTTCTCGGCGGCTTGAAGTACAAGGCTGGCTGGGGCTCGATCGCAGCTGTCGTGGCTTACGATTCCGTTCTCGAAGACTGGAATGCGAAGCTTCGTGGCGATGTGAACATCACCGAAAGGTTCTCGGTCTGGGTACAGGGCGGCTATTCGTCGGAAGAAACCCCAGATCAGAATTACGGCCAGTGGGGCGGCGAATGGGTTGTCTGGGGTGGCGCGAAGTTCAAGGCAACCGAGAAGGCCACAATCAATATCCAGGGCGCTTACGAAGATTGGGGCAAGACCGCAATCGCTGCAAACGTGGCGTATCAGCTGGTTCCTGGTTTCACCATCACCCCGGAAATTGCCTACACCAAGTGGGATAGCGATCATCCGCTGCGTGAAGCAGGCCTCGTTGGTTCCGATGGCCTTCAGGGCACAATCCGCTTCCAGCGTTCTTTCTGACTATTTGGCGTGAATCGAAATAATTTCGGAAGTAACATTTGACAAATTCAAGATAAGATTGAATATTGAAGCTGTGATAATCTGACCTCCAATCACGATTACATCACACCAACTAACAGCGACGGATTACTTCTGTCGCTGTTTTTTTGTTTATATTAAAAATTAGATTCCATATCGCAGCATCACATAAATTCACAAATATTACTATTAGCTGACATAATGTTGGATGTTTCATTGCAACATCGATTGATAGAACAAAATTGAAATCGAATTTGGTAATTGTCCGGAAAGGATATTAATGCTCTTTGGCATCATTGTTCGCATACAATGAAAGGTCAAAGTCATGAAAATAAAGTCGTTCCTGATTGCTTCCGCAGCGGTCGTGACATCAGTTCCGGCATTTGCTGCCGATGCAATCGTTGCTCCAGAACCTGAAGCTGTTGAATATGTTCGTGTCTGCGATGCTTACGGCGCTGGCTACTTCTACATTCCGGGCACCGAAACCTGCCTGCGCATCAGCGGCTATGTCCGCTACGAAGTAAAGGGCGGCGACAATCCTTATTCCGGCGTTGACCGTGAAGGCTGGGACAAGAGCCTGCGCTTTACGCTGCGCACCTCGACGGCTTCGGAAACTGAACTTGGCACCCTGAAGACCTTCACCGAAACCCGCTTCAATTACTCGGCCGACAATTCCGGCTGGGACGGCCGCTACGGTGAAGCGAGCGATGACGTCGAACTTCGCATGGCCTATATCGAACTTGGTGGCCTCAAGGTTGGTATCGACGAATCGGAATTCCACACCTTCACTGGCTATCTCGGCGACATCATCAACGATGACGTGGTCTCGGCTGGTGCCTATCGTACCGGCAAAATCGCCTACACCTTCGCAGCAGGCAACGGCTTCTCGGCTGTGGTCGCTCTCGAACAGGGCGGCGATGACGATGGCGGTTACTCGAACGGCGTCCACGACTATGCAATCGACGGCTACATGCCGCATGTGGTCGGCGGCCTGAAATATGCAGGCGGCTGGGGCTCGATCGCCGGCGTCGTAGCATACGACTCCGTTATTGAAGAATGGTCCACGAAGGTTCGTGGCGACGTTAACATCACCGACCGTTTTGGCCTTTGGCTTCAGGGCGCCTACTCTTCGGAAGCAAGCCCAGATCAGATGTACGGTCAGTGGGGCGGCGAATGGGCTGTCTGGGGTGGCCTGAAATACGCACTGACGCAGAAGGCAACGTTCAACCTCCAGGGTGCAACCGACGACTGGGGTAAGACGGCTGTTGCAGCTAACGTAGCCTATGAACTCGTCCCTGGTTTCACGATCACGCCTGAAGTCACCTACACCAAGTTCGGCGGCGATTGGAAGCGTTACGAAGCCGTTGTCAATGACAACAACGTAAATGATGCTTGGGGCGGCACGATCCGCTTCCAGCGTTCGTTCTAAGCTGCTTTCTGAGAAAACAGCTACAGGTCATAACAGGCGATCAATAATGACGAAGGCTTAGACGTCATATATTCATCGATGTAGTGACAACCAAAGCAGCGGCGACCGCGTCATCCGGTCGCCGCTGTTTTTTAAGTTGATAGCCAGACAGACGACAGGCGATTGGCAGGACAGAGGCACGCGTTCGATCCACTTGCGAGCCTACCGATCCGTCCCACGTTCTCGCAGGTCGTCCAATTTTCGCTATGTCAACTGTTCAAGCGAACGCACGATATTCGCATTCGAGCAATGCGATTTTTAAGACATGATTTCACTAAATCATGCAGAAAACAACAAATATCGAATTTATATAATCAACATTTGAGATACATTTTCTAAGATAATAGAAATACTTTATATATAATTTTCATGAATAATTTCCGTACTGTATCTTTATTTGTAATAAACTGCAAATTTCACCTCGGCCTTTATTCTCACTGAGGTTCTGATTGTCGAAAACTATGCGATGATCGCCATATTAGGAATAGTCGATACGATTACTGGCATGGGAATTCCGTATATTGCCAGCGTCTTTGGCATATTCCTGTTACGTCAGACATTCAAATCTGTACCCGCCGAATTGGAGGATGCAGCGCGGGTCGATGGATGCGCGTGGCTGGGCGTCCTTTGGCGCGTCTACGTACCGGCAGCTAAATCCACCTACCTGGCTTATGCTCTGGTCTCGGTTACCACCCACTGGAACCATTTTCTCTGGCCACTGATCGTCACCAACACACCCGGAAAAAGACCGCTCACAGTAGGGCTGTCGCTGTTTGGAGCGCCTGAAAGCGGCTTGGATATTTCAACCATCAGCGCCGCGACCATTATGGTCATTGCGCCACTGGTTATAGCCTTTTTGATTTTCCAGCGCCAATTTGTGCAAGCATTCCTCAGAGCAGGAATTAGGTGAAAGACCAAGCGAACGTGGTTGAGTGCCAAACAGCCATGCATCCCACTATCTTCTCCAAGGGAGCATACCCGCTAATTTTTTCCTTTTATTTCGACCTAAAAGGTCTCGTACTTAAAGATTATATGTCGGCATCAAACCTATAATGCGAGACCGCCACCTCCGCCAAAACATTAAAGCCGCTTCAATGTTCGCTGACAATTTCATAAACCCTCCAATTGCAAATGCTTATCATAATCATTTAACATATTGATATTACTTGACATTTTTTCCAGCTGCAAATAGGAAACCCGCATCGGGGAGTAGCCACCACCGAAGCGCGGCCCATTGAGGCAACGCCGATATCAAGTGGGGTCACGTCAACACAATCGCTGAAAAGCGTGGCGCGACCAGCCGTTTAACGGCCCGGCAAGACCGTGGTATCAGCCATCCGCCGACGGACGGATGGCCTTTGTTGCCCGGCCAATCCTCCGTCTGAGCAGACATGATGTCCCCCATCACAGTATTTTTTCTTTCCGTCAGTATGTCGGTCGATGCTTTTGCGGTCTCTGTTGGGCGTGGTACTGCCTTGAACCGTCCTCGACTTTCAGAGGCTTTGCGCACCGGCATCGTCTTTGGCGTGGTTGAAGCCATCACCCCGTTTCTCGGCTGGGTAGCCGGTGTACTAGCTAGCGACTGGGTTTCCCATGTCGATCACTGGCTGGCATTCGGGCTTTTGTCGGCAGTTGGTCTGCATATGCTTTATACAGTCATCTGGCCCAAGGATGACGACGGAGAGACACCTCAGGGAGGTTCGTTCCTCGTTCTGCTCGCAACGGCGCTTGGTACGAGCATCGATGCCATGGCCGTCGGTCTGTCGCTGGCCTTTATCGGCATCAGCTTGCAAGGCATCATCGCGATTTCAGTGGCCATCGGTCTTGCGACATTCATCATGTCCACGATGGGCCTGATGATCGGCAAGGCAATCGGAGCCAGGTTCGGCAAGTTTGCCGAAGTGGCGGCGGCTGTTGTGCTTTGTGCTTTAGGCACGTCCATCCTCGTTGAGCATCTTTCGGCATAGGTTTTCAGGGCGCGGAAATTTTCCGCACACGTCTGTAATGATGGGGGAGGCGCGGCCCCCATCATTTGAGAGCGGCACTTGTGGGATGCTTTCACAAATTTTCCATTCGGAGTTGCCCTTTCCATAAAACATGACTAAAGAACTCATATTTCTAAATGTGTCTTTGGATCAGGTATATGTCTCCGTTGAATGCCGTTTTTGAACGTTTCTTTGTACGGGAACGCTCGCGCCTGAAACGGTTTGCCATAAAACTTCTCGGCAATGCCCACGATGCCGACGACATTCTGCAAGAGACCTACATCAAGCTCTCGTCCCGCGAACTTTCAGACGGCGACAGAGGCCTGGTGGTTCGCACTCTGACGACATTGGCCATCGATCACATTCGCACTCGCAATGTTCATGACGCAGGCGGCAAGGCAGCGAGCGACGAGGTCTTCGTGGAGCACATTCAGCCTGAACGCATCGTTTCGTCAAAACATGATCTCGCCGTTCTGCTCGACGCGATCAATCATCTTCCGCGCCGCCGTGCAAAAATCTTCCTGCTCGCACGTGTAGACGGCATGGCTTATGGACAAATTGCCCAAACACTTCACGTTTCGCTCAGCACCGTCGAGAAAGAAATGGCTGCGGCCATAGCTTTTTGCCATAAGTGGCAGCAGTCACATGGCTGATTGCGATTCATCTGTTCTAACTTTAAATAGCAAAACTATGTTGGAATCTGGTAACCACGAAAAGTCGAAAGACGCAGCGATTGATGACGCCGCGACGTGGTTTGTCCGTATGAGCAGCCATCCAGTACCGGACGATACAAAGCGCTCGTTTCAATTGTGGCTTCAAGAAAGCCCTGCCAACCGGGACGCTTATGACAGCATTTGCAAACTTTGGGGCGAGTTGAAAGCACCGGCTCAAATTGTAGCTCGATCAAGCCGTCGCGGCTTGGGTTGGGTTGAACGCTTTTTCTCTCAACAGACCTTGAAATGGGCGCTCTCTGCATCTGTAGTGGCACTGATCATTGGCGCAGGCGCAATCTGGCGCGATGAAGGTTTGATCGCCCGGGGATTTGCCGACTATGCCGCATCGCCCGGAACCCAGAACGAAGTTGTGCTCTCGGATGGGACCAGAGTCTATATGGACGGCGACAGCGCCATCGACACGACGTTTTTGACAGGTGAGCGCCACATTAGATTGATCCGCGGTCGCGCGTGGTTTGATGTCGCTCGTGATGAAGATCGACCGTTCTATGTCGAAACACAGTACGCAACAGTTGGCGTTCTTGGGACAGTCTTTACCGTCGACATTGGAAATAAGGACTCAACAAAGGTCAGCGTCGAGAGCGGCACGGTATCTGTTCGCTCCGCAACTGGCGAACAAATCAAGCTTGGAGCGGGCAATGGTACGGCGGTTTCGTCCCGTGGTTTTCAAAAGCTCGAAAATGCCGACATAGACACAATGAATGCCTGGCGGCGCGGGCTTATCATTATGAACCAGACCCCTCTTCGAACCGTTTTGTCAGAAGTTTCACGCTATACAACAGGCCGAATTGTCGTCTCGGACGAAAACATCAATGATCTTCAGCTTTCTGGCGTCTTCCGCACGGATGATGCCGATGCAATATTCACGGCACTCCAGTCAATACTTGACCTGAAAGTCAGAAGAATTCCAGGTCTGCTGACGATTATCTACCGCTGAGATGTTTCCAATAGAAATTGCTGATTATTTTTACGGGTTTTGCCGATCTCGTCCGTTCTTTGCATGAAGGGCTTCATGCTCATGCAATTGGATAGGGACGGTTCATGGAAAAGACACTCAGAACAGCGCTTGCGATAGGAAGCATTTCACTGATCGCGTTCGTGGTTGCGAGAGCGCCGGGCGTCATGGCGCAGGAGATGGATTTGAAAAGCCATTCGTCTGCGTTCGATTTCAATATTCCGTCGAAACCTCTTCTGGCCGCGCTGGCTGATTTTGCCGAAGCGACAGGCATCCAGATTGTGAGACAGGATGGCAACCCGATCCAGGGATCATCCCTTGCCGTTAGCGGTCGCCAGTCTGCCGAAACGGCCCTAACGCAAATACTGTCGAACTCGAAATTACGCCATCGTTTCATTGATGCGCGCACGGTGAGCATCTTTGATCGTCAAGGCACCATAGCGTCCACGGATGGGACGACCTTTCTCGAAACAATAGTGGTCGGCAATGCTAGAATGACAGATGCGGCATCGGTTTATTCAGCACCGCGCTCCAGTGTTTATGTCTCTGGTGAGGAACTCGACCGCTATGGCGCTATTTCTGCTGCGGACACTCTCAAAGGGTTACCAGGCATTCAGGTCGCTGATAGCAGGAATGGCGGCGGCGTGGACGTCAATATTCGCGGAATGCAGGGACAAAGCCGCGTGGCAGTGACAGTGGATGGATCACAGCAGGCTTTGAATGTTTACCGCGGTTATGCAGGCACGCAGCAGCGCAGCTATTTCGACCCGGATCTCGTCAGTGACATGGTTATAACCAAGGGACCGGCACTCGCGCCCGGCGCAGCTGGCGCAATTGGCGGCACTGTCGCGATCACAACCTTGCGTCCCGAAGACATTCTCAGCCCGGGCAAGAATATCGGCATCCGATTAAAGGGCGAATTGTGGGACAACGGCATTAAGCCGCCGCATCGCAACACACAGATAAAGAGCAGCAAGGAGTTGTTCGCGCACCCCCACGAAGGCAAAGAAAATCTGTTTGACTCGGATGCCAGGTCAGGAAGCGCTGCTTTTGCCTTCCAGCAGGACAATTTTGATTTCATCGCAGCCTATGCCCGTCGTAATCAGGGTAACTACGTCGCCGGTCGTCACGGCCACGATAAATACCGCATATTCAGCAATTCCGGTTACGAGCAGAATTCGGCGGCGACCTCCTATGCGCCGGGCGAAGAAGTTCTCAATACATCCGCCAAGACAGAATCCATTCTTTTGAAGGCGACAATCCGGCCAACAGACGAACAAGAACTGGAACTTAGCTACCGTCGCTTCGATGGTCGTTTCGGCGAAATCATGCCATCCGATATTTTCCGGTCCGGAACAGCTGGCATTTATCAGTACCCGCAAGGTGAGATGTTGATCAATTCGGCGTCCGCACGGTACGCCTTTGATCCTGAAGACAATGACTGGATAAATCTCAAGGCCAATCTGTGGTGGACCGATGCCCAAAGCAGCCAGATAAATGGCGTCACAGGTCCCAAGTCACAGTATTTCGCAAGCGACCGCAGCTGGGTCAGAATGTCCAATCGCCGCATTGGCGGGGATATTTCCAACAAAACGGATTTTACATCACGGTTTGGCGATTTCAATCTCACGCTTGGTGGTTCGTTCCAACATGAAGAGATTCAGCCACAGGATGGCGTTGTTATTACCGAGCACGATCTTAACACCAACCGGTTTCTGCGTAATGGTTCCAGAACAGAAATGAGCCTTTCAGGTCAACTACAATATCGACCGGTGGATACGCTCGAATTCTGGGGCGGCGGTCGCTACAGTATGTTTCGCTCGAAAGACCGCAACGCTATGTCGAAAGCGCGATGGGAAGACGCTTTTGGGCGCTGGATATATGCATCCAACTCAAAAGAATCTGGCTATATGTTCTGGCGACCGGATGCCAATGGCCTGTTTAGCGATGCGACAGACCCTCGCCTGAACAATGGACTGCTCTTTGGTGACAGCAACAATCCATTCGATGGAGTACCATTCAACGAATTTGGCGCTACCTACACCCATGCTTTTGACCCCCGTTGGTCCGAGACGGTTGTTGGCTTTGACCGGGGCCCAAGCCTATCAACCAAGGATAGCGGTTTCACGCCTGCTTTTGGTATAAATTACGAGATCGCGCCTGACACCTTCCTTTATGCCAGTTATGCCGAAGGCATACGCATGCCTTCGCTTTTCGAAACCACTTTGGGAACGCTTCAGGTGGAACCCACAGGCGGGCTCAAGCCGGAACGCTCGCGCAACTGGGAGATCGGGGCCAGCACCACGCTCGACAATCTGCTAACGGCTGGCGACACAGCATCGTTCAAACTCGCTTACTTCAACACCAATGTTAAAGATTACATCACCCGCTACTATGACCCGAATACGAACGGCGTGATGACCTTCTCCAATGCAGAAAGCTACAAGACCAGCGGCCTTGAGTTTCAGTCGAGATTCGACAATGGCAAACTATTTGCCGATCTGTCGGCAACCTATTATTTCAAGACAGAGACATGCGACCCCACATTCGCGTCCTATTTGCGTGAAACCGCAGGGATTTATCAGCATACCGAGAATACACCCGACTGCACGCCGGGCAGTTTCATGGGCTCCTATACCAATACGCAGAACCCACCCAAATATGCTGTAAACCTGACATTGGGCAGCCGCTTCTTTGAGGAGAAGCTGATCCTGGGAGGGCGAATGACTTATACATCTGGTCCGACAGAGGAAATAACCGAACCTTGGCAAACCGGAGCGACAACGCCGCAACTTGTCTATCAGCCGGTCGCAATTTTCGATGCCTTTATGAGCTACAAGCTGAGAGACGATGCTATTTTAAACGCATCGGTGCAGAACATCACGGACCGCTATTATCTGGATGCGCTGGCACAAAGCTTCATGCCAGCACCAGGCCGCACCTATCGCGCGGGACTGACAGTCAAGTTTTGAACTCGTGAAGCATCAGATATCGCCCACGCCATCTGACTATTATCAGTTGGTGGCGGGGACGCCAGTCAGGACACTCACTTGTGGAAAGGCATTTACGAATGGATTGTTCGACGCAGGCAGAAGCCGCGCAAAATCCGTGAGAATTTGCGCGTAATCGTCCGTGTGAAATTCGTAAGGCAGTTCCAGTCGAAACTCGGAAACTTGCGGCAGTACAGGATCGGTTGCGAGCGCTTCCAGAATTTGGTCAGTCGTGCCCACAATATCGGGCAGAAACAAAGTGCGGCGCGGACCATGGGCGAAACCTGTTCGCTTATCGCGCTCGGCGGCAAATTCCGCATAGCGACGACGCGCATCGGGACTTGCACTGTCGGTGGGCAGAATCACGCGACCAAGTGCAACACGCGGCACACGTTCATGCCTCCATTCCTGACGGAAGCGTTCAATGAGTGTTTTCTGTGCTGTCAGAAAATCGTCCGTATTCTCACCGCTGACAATGTTTCCCGTCAAAAGGTTGAAACCGGTCTGGCCCGCCCATCGTGCGGAATTTTGCGAGCCGCCGCCATACCACAGGCGGTCGGTCAGCCCTTCGGCAAAAGGTCTCAAACGCGGGATTTGCGCCCCCGCGGCATTGCCCGCTTCGGTTTCGCCGGAAAGCGGTTCAGAGCGCAACGCCTGGGCCAGTTTTTCTGCGCGCGTATGGCTGTAATCAGCAGTTGGAACAGCATCAACGAAATCAGCGATCAGATGCGCAAAAGGCGGCGCGCCCACCGAAACACCAACATTCAGCCTGCCATGGGACAGCAAGTCCACAGTTGCCAGATCTTCGGCCAGCCGAAATGGATTTTCATAGCCGAGCTGAATGACCGCCGTGCCAAGCCCGATGCGTTTCGTCCGCTGCGAAGCAGCAGCCAGAAATGTGGCTGCGGATGAAATGCCACGCTCCAGATGGCGCTGGCGCACCCATGCGCTATCATATCCCAGTCGCTCTCCATGCTCGAAAAGCTGAAGCGTATCCTCTAAACCTTGTGCGGGGTCATTCTCCCGGTGACTACCGGGAATGAGGAAGGCAAAATGTTCTATGTGTGAAAGAGGCATGGTCAATTTCCCTTCTCGCGCAGCGGCTTCGCGATAGCTTTGAAGTCGTACAAGAATTTTCGCTTCCTGTTCCGCCTTGCGTTGAGACAGTTGAATTCAATAGGTTTCTCCGCGCAAATGGCTCGCGAGAAACCCAAGATTATCCTGTCCCCAATAGGTCTCTGTATCATAGATATAGGTTGGAAAACCAAAGACGCCCCTGGCCACGGCCTGTTCACGATCCGACTTCCACTTGGCTTGAACATCGTAATCATTCTCACGTGCGGCCAGATAATCGCCGTTGAAACCGGCCCTATCCGCAACCGCACTGCGGACTTCCGGCTTGCCAATGTCCTTTGCCTCTGACCAGAATGCATGTTGGAACACACGTGTCAGCTGCAGCCAGTTTTGACCATCAAGATGGGCCGCGATCACACTGAAGGAAGCAGGTGTGGGATCACTCAAAGCTGGACGGCCATCGATGAAAAGCGGCTTGCCACGAAATTTGGCCCAACGCTTGAGATCCTGTGTCCCATAAGCGCGACGTACTTCCGGCCGATTGCGCGAGAGGATGCCGCCATTTTCCTCAATAACGGTTGCGAGGTAAGGCTTGATTTCGACCACATGCTGCTCTGCCAGTTCCTCAAGCGTATCCAGCCCAAGATATGACCAGGGCGAACCGATGAAAAAGAAATAATCGATCGTTTTTGGCACATTATGTCCTTCGATAATGACTGTACTGGAAGTTTATTTGAACTTCGGCAATCCGGGCGGATTGGTCTCCGATTGTTTCAAAGCTTCTTCGTCCAGATGCCAGCGATCGAGAATGCGGGCATAGTCTCCGCTTGCGATCAGGCTATTGGTGGCGATCGTCAGCGCCTCGGCAAGTCCGCTGCCCTTGCGGGTCGTAATTGCCACATCCGAACGATCCGGCCAGCCCGCGCTGAGCGTGCCGACACGTTTGATATTCTTGTCACGTGAGGCAATGAATACGAGCTGTGCATGGGGTTGAACAATCACATCGGCCCGACCCGATTGCAGAGCCAGAAGGCTGGCGGCCTCATCATCATAATATTGCAGTTCCAGCGGTTTCAGTCCCGCCTTCTCATTCTCCTCGCTCCACTTGACGAGAATGCGTTCCTGATTGGTCCCGGCACCCACGATGATGCGGAGGCCTGCAGCATCCTTTGGCTCCTTGATGGAGGTAACGCCACTGTCGGCCTTTACGAAGAAGCCATGCAGTCCTTGCCGATAGGTCGAAAAGTCGAACTTTTCCTTGCGCTCTTCCGTGACACCAACATTGGATATCACAGCGTCATATTTGCCGGATGAGAGACCCAGCGGCCAATCGATCCATGCAACCGGAACGCTTTCAAGTTGAAGCCCTAGGCTTTCCGCAATCGCCGACGCATAGTCTGCATCCGCACCCACAACGGTCTTGGCATCTGTGGCATAGGCCGCCAGTGGCGGCCCGCCCGGCGCGACGGCCACAGTCAGCTTGCCCGGCGTGACGAATTTGAAATCGGCGGGAATGGCGGCGATTGCCTTAGCATCTTTCTGCACATGAATGCGGCCCGTCTGTTCGGGCGACAAATCAAAATCATCTTCTGATAGCGCTGGCAGGGTTGAAGCGCCAACCAACGCCCATGCAGCTATTAACAGAGCACCTGCTCTCATGAACCATTCTCCATTTATGTAGAATAAAGCGGGCTGGCACACGCATACCCTCATGTGCCAGCCCCGCCCCTCACGAACCGCTTTTCGGCAGGCCCTGTGGATTTGTCTTGGCTTCGGTGATGGCTTCCGGTCCGAGATTCCAGG
The DNA here is from genome assembly GCF_006376685.1 of Ochrobactrum teleogrylli. Classification (GTDB taxonomy): domain Bacteria; phylum Pseudomonadota; class Alphaproteobacteria; order Rhizobiales; family Rhizobiaceae; genus Brucella; species Brucella teleogrylli. Next base: position 163,668 of record NZ_VEWL01000011.1, read on the forward strand.
TATCCAGAACCTTGGTATAGGCGCCGCTCGCGATCAGATCGTTGAGAACATTGGTCAACGGGCCTGCAAGCCCGCTGCCCTTACGCGTTGTAACCGCAATCTCGGCGGTGATCGGCCAGCCACCACTGACCGTGCCAACCAGCTTGGTCTTGCCATTGATGCCAGCGGAATAGGCCTGTGTCGCGTTCACGCTGAACACCGCATCTGCACGACCACTTTGAATGGCGAGGTCCTTGACCGCGTCATCGTCGTAATATTGCACCTCGATCGGTTTCAAACCCGCAGCAACATTCTGCCGATCCCATTCCAGCAGCACCTTTTCCTGATTGGTGCCGGCATCGGTGATGATCTTGAGGCCCTCAATATCCTTTGGCTGTTTCAATTCCTTGATCGCGCTGTCTGCCTTAACGTAGAAGCCAAGCTCATCCTTGCGATAGGTGGAGAAATCGAACTTTTCCTTCCGTTCTTCCGTTACGGTGACATTGGAAATCACCGCATCGAATTTGCCTGAAGCAAGCCCAAGTGGCCAATCGGCCCACGCAACAGAAACCAGTTCCAGATCGCGTCCGAGAGCGTCGGCAATGATCTGTGCCAGATCGACATCGTAGCCGATGACGGTCTTGGAATCTGACGCATAGTCATGCAGCGGCAGATGCCCGCTGGTGCTGATGCCGATAGTCAGAACACCATCTTTGACGAATTTGAAGCCCTTGACTTCCTCGATACGTTTATCGAGTTTTTCAACCCGCAAGCGGTTCGGCTGTTCTGGGCTGAGATCAAATTTACCCTCACTCCGTGCCGCATTCGTCATCAGCAGAGCCGTTGAAATCAGGCCCGCAGTGAAATATCCTGCTTTTCTGATATAAGTCATATTCCCATCTCCTTGAGTGTAAAACTCTGACCTGATTTCTCTACATTTCGCTTCAGTGGATCTTACGATCCGCTTTTCGGCAGTCCGGCTGGGTTCGTTCTGGCCTCTTCAACGGCTTCTGAACTGAGGCTCCAGCGCTCCAGTACCTGTCCATATTTGCCGTTCTTGATGAGTTCATTGAGCGAGAGCGTCAGTGCGTCAGCCAGGCCACTGCCCTTGCGCGTGGTGATTGCCACTTCGGCCGTCTGTGGCCAGCCACCGCTCACCGTCCCGACAAGCTTGGTCTTGCCGTGCTGCGCCGCGGCATAGGCTTGCACTGCATTGACGCTGAAGACCGCATCCGCACGACCGGATTCAATCGCGAGACCCTTGACTGCATCATCGTCATAATACTGCACTTCGATGGGTTTCAGTCCGGCTGCGACATTCTGCTTGTCCCACTGCAGAAGGATGTTTTCCTGATTGGTGCCGGGATCGGTAATGACCTTCAGGCCCGCAATGTCCTTGGGCTCCTTCAGCGATGTGATTGCACTGTCCGCCTTGACGTAAAATCCAAGTTCGTCCTTGCGATAAGTGGAGAAATCGAACTTTTCCTTGCGTTCCTCGGTCACGGTCACATTGGAAATCACGGCGTCGAACTTGCCGGATTCCAGTGAAAGCGGCCAATCGGCCCAGGCGATTGGCACCAACACAAGCTCGCGCCCCAATGTATCAGAAACCAGCTGAATCAGATCGGGATCGAAAGCCACCACGGTCTTTGCATCCGTAGCATAAGTGCTGATCGGGGGCACCCAAGGATTGATGCCGACGACGAACTTGCCATCCTGCACGAACTTGAAATCCTTGGGGACAGCATTGATAACGGAATCGCTTTTCTCCGTGCGCAGACGGTTTGGCTGTTCCGGGCTCAAATCGAGTTCTGCGGAAATGGCTGGCGCGCTAAACAGTGTTGCTACTGCCAGAAGGCCGCCCAATATTGCGCTTTTGTAGTTACCTGATTTCATTGAATAACTCCTGAGAATGTTCTGAATTTTGGACAAACAATCCCCGGCGATTGCCCCGTCAGGGCAATCGTGATTGTCGGGGTGTGGTGTTAAACGGACGTTCTGGCGTCAGAGGACTTTTGCTAGAAACTCCCGGGTTCGGGGATGCGTTGCCGCATTGAAAAGCTGCTCCGGCCTGCCGGTTTCGAGAATGCGGCCCTCTTCCATGAAGACCACCGTATCCGCCACTTCACGGGCAAAGCCGATCTCATGGGTTACGATGACAAGCGTGGTGCCAGAGCGTGCGAGCTCCTTGATTACATCCAGCACTTCACCCACCAGTTCGGGGTCGAGCGCAGAGGTCGGCTCGTCGAACAGGATCACTTTGGGATTAAGTGCCAGTGTGCGGGCGATGGCGACACGCTGCTGTTGACCGCCGGATAGCTGACGCGGATAGGCATTGATTTTTTCGCTGAGACCAACGCGCGCCAGCAGACGTTTTGCAATCACGGTCGCGGCATCTCGGCTCAGGCCACGGACAATCATCGGCGCTTCAATGATGTTTTCCAGCACGGTCAGATGCGGGAAGAGATTGAAGTTCTGAAACACCATGCCGACATCGACGCGTTTTTTCAGAATGTCTTTTTCCTTCAACTCATAGAGCGTGTCGCCACTCTGGCGATAACCCAGCAGTTCGTCATCAATCGAGATAAAGCCGTCATCCACACGCTCCAGATGATTGATGGATCGCAGCAATGTCGACTTGCCCGAACCCGATGGGCCGAGGATCGCTGTCACGCTCCCGGGCTTGATGTGCAGACTTACATTATCAAGAACGAGATTGTTGCCGAAGCTCTTCGATACACCGTGAATGTCCACCGCACCGCGTCGCACACCGGTAAACCCGCTGACAGCAAATTTTTCGCTTATCCTTGCATCAGGCTCGCTCGGCGCAACAGGCTCGGCCCTGGTCGAAACCGAAGTTTCTGCTGGAATGAAACGAGCGAAAAGACGTGTCAGAATAGCTGGTGGCGGATTGCGCAATGCACCGCGCGAAAAATGGCGTTCGATGTAATATTGGGCGATCGACAGGACCGTCATGATGATCAGATACCAGACGGTTGCGACCATCAGCAGGGGAATGACTTCGAGATTGCGGCGGTAGATGACTTGCACCGTGTAGAAGAGTTCCGGCAGCGCAAGCACATAGACCATCGATGTGCCTTTAGCGAGACCGATGATCTCGTTGAAGCCCGTCGGAAGGATCGTGCGCATGGCTTGCGGAAGCACGATGCGGAAGGCTTGTCTGCGCCGTGGCAGGCCGAGTGCGGCGGCAGCTTCGAGCTGCCCCTGATCGACAGACAGAATGCCGCCACGGATGATCTCGGAAGAGAATGCAGCCTGATTGAGGCTCAACCCTAAAAGGGCGGCAGCAAACGGACTGAGTATCTGAACGGTGGGATATTCGGCAAAGGTGATATCGGTATATGGAACACCTAATCTGACAGTTTCATAGAGATAGCCGAGATTGTTCAAAACAAGAAGCAGGACAATCAGTGGAATGGATCGCAGCAGCCAGATATAGGCCCAAGAAAGACCGGACAACAGCGGCGAGCGTGAAACGCGAGCCAGCGCGAGCGCGGTTCCAAGAGCAAATCCCAGCACTGTTGCAAGCGCTGTCAACCACAGTGTCCGCATCAAACCGACGAGAACAGGCTCGGAGAAGAACCATTCTGCAAAGACTGGCCAACCCCATTTCGGATTGGTCAGAACCGATTGCAGCACGGCGATAATCAGGCCTGCGGCGATGACTGTGCCAACGACGCGGGCCGGATAACGCGCCGGAACGATGCGATAATGTTTGAAATCGCCGGGACTTACGCGAGAGCCTGTCTCTCTGTCCGTACCCGCAAACTCTGTAGCGATAGCCATGATCAACACTGCTCCGAATAGCCGTTCAACTTATGACTCACTGCAGGTATTCCTGCTTTTGAAGTCACCGGACTTCAGTTTCGGAGATAAAGCGTCGAGTTTCAAAACAAATAAGTCTATTTAAACAGGCCGTGGCGGATGTTTTTTCCATAACACCCACCGCTGCGCCTTGGTATTTACTTATCCAAACACCACCTGTTTTAAAGCGGATTCGGAAGGAAGGAAATCAACTTGTCCTATATTCTCGATATTTTTCTCGAAAGGCAACGTCCCGTAAATTTCGGGATCGACCGCGACATCAAAAAGCGCCGTGTATCCGTTTCTTAAATAGAGTTCCCTAGCTTCCGGCTGCCGGAAACCAGTGGTCAGATAAACGCGGCTATAACCCTGCCGACGCGCCTGCGCTTCCAGTTCATCAAGCACCTTTTTGGCCAGCCCCTGTCGACGGAAATCACTATGTGTCCAGATGCGCTTGAACTCGGCGGTCACATCGTTATAGCGCATGAATGCGCCACCAGCGATTGTCTGGCCATCACGAAGCAGCAATAGGAAATTGCCGTGCGGAGGCCCAAAAGCTTCCGGCGGATATCTGTTCATTTCGGCGGCTGCACCCTCTTCATTGAAATAGGTGCCGTAGCGCGTGTCGTACTCAATCGTCAGCGCCTCGATCAATGGCACTGCACGAAAATCGGTCGTTGAAGTGTAGAGAAATTCATCCGCCATGATGGGCCATCCATGTTGAAGAAATCGTGCAATCTCAGATCAGCGATGCTTCGGTCAGCCGAACCCAAAACAACGCGGCTGGAAGCAGGATTTTATCGTTGAAATTGTAATCGGGGCTGTGCAGACCGGCACTTTCACCATTGCCGACGAAGAAATACGTTCCCGGCTTTTGTTCGAGCATGAAGGCAAAATCCTCACTCGCCGTGCGCGGTCGGAAATCTTCGATAACAGCGTCGTTGGGGAACGTGCGGAGCGCAACCTGTCGCGCAAATTCCGTCTCGGATTTCGCGTTGATCAGAGCAGGAAAACCCCACTGATAATTGACATCAGCAACGGCACCAAAGCTTTCTGCCTGTGAACGCGCGACAGCTTCAATCCGCCGCCGCAATTCCTCGCGCACAGTTTGCGAAAACGAGCGGATGGTAATGCCAAGATCAACATGCGCGGGAATGACATTCAACGCATCACCGCCATGAATGGAGGCCACCGTCACAACCCCCATATCGAGCGGATCGAGATTGCGCGCGACCACCGTTTGCAAGGCCAGAACAATGGATGAAGCCACCACAACCGGATCTACCGATTTGTGTGGTTCGGCCCCATGACCGCCACGGCCGTTCACGCGAATTCTTGCCCGGTCCACCGATGCCATCGCCGGGCCAGTCACAAAGCCGAACTTGCCTGCGGGCACGCCCGGCCAGTTATGCAGCCCATAGACGGCATCGCACGGAAATCGCTCAAAGAGGCCGTCCTCGATCATGCGTCGGGCGCCAGCCCCGATCTCCTCAGCTGGCTGGAAAATCAGGTGCACCGCACCGGAAAAACGACCAGACTGAGCGAGATAGCGCGCTGCTGCCAGCAGAATGGTCGTGTGTCCGTCGTGGCCACATGCGTGCATCACACCGGAGTTGCTGCTTGCGTAATCAAGGCCAGTTGCTTCGATGATTGACAGGGCGTCCATGTCTGCCCTGATACCAATGGCCTTGCTGGAGTTGCCGCGTTTCAATGTGCCAACGACACCAGAACCACCAACGCCGGTTGTAACATCATAGCCCCACTGACTGAGATAATCCGCCACCAGAGCAGAGGTTCGTGTTTCCTCGAACGCCAGCTCCGGATGAGCATGAATGTCGCGACGCAAAGCGATAAACTCGTCGATAAACGAGGCAAGACCCGCCTCGATTTCCAGTTTGCGGTTTACGTCTGGCGACCGTTGAATATTCATGCCGCACCCTTTCGGTGGCTTTCGGCATCATTGTTTTCAACGGGCTTCGCATAACGGCTCTGCGGATGCTCCAATCCAAGATTTCCGCGCAGCGTGTCGTATTTCAGACTGCCTTCATGATATCCGCGCTTTTCCAGAATTGGCAGAACATGGGCAATGAAATCATCCAGCCCTTCAGCGATCACCGGGAAGCCGAGGATGAAACCATCAGCTGCCTTTTGCTCTTTCCAGAGAATGATTTCGTCTGCGATTTTTTCCGCCGTACCAATGAAGGACGTGCGTGGTGTGGCAACATTCAGCGCCACTTCACGCAAACTGAGCCTGTTTGCAGCCGCGTCGCGCTTGATACGATCCGTTGTCGAACGGAAGCTGTTTTTGCCGACATCACCAAGATCCGGGAAAGGCGCATCAAGATCATAGGCGGTGAAATCATGATGATCGAAGAAGCGACCGAGATAGGACAGAGCTTCGTTGATGCTTACGAGATTACGGATCGCATGATATTTCTCTTCGGCCTCGGTATCGGTTCTTCCAACGATGGGACCAATGCCGGGATAAATGCCGACATCGTCCTGCGAGCGCCCATGCGCAACAGCGCTGGCTTTAATCTGCGCATAAAATGTTTGGCTGTCCTTGATGGTGCCGGCATTGGTGAAGACGGCGTCCGCGTGTTTACCCGCAAGTCCTACACCCGCTTCCGAAGCACCGGCCTGAAAGATGACGGGCTGGCCCTGAGGCGAGCGCTGGATATTGAGTGGCCCTTCAACCGAGAAGAAGCGCCCCTTATGGTCGAGCCGATGGAAACCCTCCGGCTTGTAGAACTGTCCGCTCTCACGATCGCGAACAAAGGCGTCTTCATCCCATGAATCCCAAAGACCTTTAGTCACTTCGAGATATTCATCGGCGATTTCATAGCGTAACGCGTGTTCTGGGTGTGGCTTGCCATAGTTGCGGCCCGACCCTTCAAGCGGCGATGTCACCACATTCCAGCCCGCACGCCCGCCGGAGATGAGATCAAGCGATGCAAACTGTCGCGCAATCGTAAATGGATCGCTATAGGACGTCGAAACCGTGCCTGCGAGACCAATGCGCTTCGTATTCGCTGCGAGCGCCGAAAGGACGGTCAAAGGCTCAAAGCGATTGAGAAAATGCGGAATGGAAATCTCGTTGATATAAAGCCCGTCGGCGATGAAAGCGAAGCTGATACCAGCCTCTTCGGACTTGCGCGCCGTATCGATGAAAAACTGGAGATTCACGCTTGCATCTGCCGGCCCGGATGGATGTTTCCAGGCATTCATATGTCCGCCCGCACCCTGAAGCATCACACCGAATCTGATCTGCTTGGAACCCATTTTAGATACTCCTTATCGCCAGTGGCTTTGGATCAGGCGGCAATTGCCAGACGTTCGCCTGCCAGGCCTTCGATGGCAGCTAATCTTTGCTCATGAGAAACAGCGGGGAACTCGAGCACAAACTCGGCCACCCCATATTGCTCGTGCAGTTCATCGAGCTTCTGCTTCACCTGCTTTGCCGAGCCTGCGAGCACATTTGGATGCTTTTCTTCAACCCGGTAATCAGCCTCTCCAGCCTGCCGCGCAAACTCGGCGGCGGCCTCCTGTGTGCCAACCGAAACGGATTGTCCGGAGGCGAGATGCACCTTGAAGATTTTGATTTTTGAGACCGCAGTATCAACCGCGTCTTCGCTCTCGGCAACCACTGCGCCAAGCGCCAGAACCGGCACCTTTCCGGTCACTTTGTGATAGGCGTCGAACGTTTTCTGCAGATTGGCAGTATCACCATTCAAATGACCGGCATAGACAAAATCCCAGCCGGAATGTGCGGCAAGCAACGCGCTTTCCGGGCTTGCGCCAAGCACGAATTTTTCCGCAGAAAGCTGTGGTTTAGGCGTTGCCGCCAGTCCTTCAAACGGACCGGAAGCGATCTTGCCACCGCCAAGAAATGCAGTGAGCTGCTCAAGCTTGCTGTTGAAATCGAGGCGCTTTTCGCTGCCTGTTTCCTGCTGTAACGCCTTGGTTGATAAAGGAAGTCCGCCCGGCGCCTTGCCGACACCGAGATCCACGCGCCCGCGCCCAAGGGCCGCCAGAAGGTTGAAGTTTTCGGCAACTTTATAAGGGCTGTAATGCTGAAGCATCACGCCGCCAGAACCAATTCTGATCCGCTTTGTCGATGCCAGAAGATAGGAAACAAGCACCTCCGGCGAAGGCCCGGCCAGTTCTTCCGCGTGATGATGCTCCGCAACCCAGAACCGCTTGTAGCCCGCTTGTTCGGCCGCCTGAGCATAAGATACGGTGTTCGCAAGAGCGGCTTCCGCATTGCCCGCTTGTGCTACCGGGCTCTTGTCGAGAAGGCTTAACTGATAGGGCATCGGTACATCCACTTTCGCTGAGCATCACATCGGGTGACCCCATCTCGCAAAGCGCACGTTTAGGGATCAGCCTCAGATAGTTTCTCGGCTTCGGGACGAAATCTCAAAGATCAGGCAACTTAAATCTTCTGCATTGCGACAAATTTATTCTGCGGCGCAGTTATATGTTGAAACGGCCTGCTTTGCCCGCCTCCTTCTGCTGTTGCCCAGACGCTCAACACCGCGGGGCACCGATGATGTTGAGACTTGAACACAAAATGGAAACCAGACCGGTTCGCTTATTCTCCAGGTGAGAGGCTCACGCCTCTTGTAAATCACTCTCATATGTTTTCTTGGTCTTTGGCACACAGAGGCAGGCAGGCACGATCAGCACCGCGATAAGCATCATCGCTACAAAGGTCGCGTGCAGCGCGTGCTGAAGCGCCAGCCGTAGCTCGTGCTGATCAATCAACATCTCCGCCCCATTCAGCAGGTCACGAAGTTGTTCTGACGTAATCGCTTCACCGTGGTTGGCATTCGCAAGACCGTAGGTGAGCACTGCGCCCAGAATGGCCGCGCCGAGTGTGCTTCCCAAATTACGCGAGAAAACATTCGATGCCGTAGCGCTGCCACGCTCTGACCAGCTTACGCTGTCCTGCGTCAAGATTAGTGCCCCGATGTTAAGCAGCCCCATGCCGAAACCCATGATCAGAGAACCGGCTCCAGCCATTGTTGCCGAACTTGACGGGGTGAGCATGACAAGCAGAGAGGTTCCGATTGGAATACAGATGCTTCCGACGATCATGATTGGACGCAGCCCAAAACGCGTAAACTGTCGCGATGCAATTGTTGCCCCGCAGGGCCAACCCAGCAGCAGCATAGTGAGGGCAAAGCCCGCGACCACGGGAGAACGGTCGAGAACCGTCTGCACATACATCGGCAAAAATGTCGTCAGGCCCATAATCGACATGCTGGCCAGGAAAACCGCGAGATTGGAAAAAGCTATAGGACGCTTCAGCCACAGGTCGGGCGCGACCATGGGTTCCTTCGTGCGACGCTCCTGCCAGATGAAGGCAATCAACGAAACGGCAAAGAGAATGAATGCCAGAATTCCTTCCAGTGAAACCGCGCTCTCCATCAGGGTAAGCGCAATCATCAATGACGAAATGGAGACAGCGAAAAGTGCCGCGCCGAGTACGTCGACCGAGACCGGTTTTGTCCGCTTCTCTTCATGCAGGAAGAGAAGAAAACCAGATGCCGCCAGAATACCGACGGGAACATTGATCCAGAAAACCCAGGCCCAGCTCAGATTGTGAATGATGAGACTGCCAAGCAACGGGCCGACGACGGCTGACAAAGCCCATACACTGGCAAGATACCCTTGGACCTTGCTACGCTGCGCTCCGGGAAAAAGGTCCGCCACCACAGTCATGGCCGCAGGCTGGATCGCCCCTGCGCCGATGCCCTGCAAAAGCCGGAAGACGATCATCGAATGCATCGACCAGGCGAAGCCTGCCAAGACCGAAGCGGCGAGGAACAGCGCGATACCGAAAATAAGAACGGGCTTGCGACCATAAATGTCTGCAAGCTTTCCAAACACGACGGTCGTCGCGGTCTGGGTCAACAGGAATGACGAAAAAACCCAGGAATACAGATTGAGTTGTCCCAACTGTGCTGCAATCTGCGGCATGGCGGTAGACACAATCGTTGCCTCGACAGCGATCATGGCCATGCTTGCCATGATCGCGGCGACAACAAGCCCGCGATGAGAGAGTTTTTCTGTCATGGATCGCTTTCAGACCAGAACTGGTCGTCGTTGAGAGAAGCCTCCTCGCTCCCGGCTTGCTTCTTAGACCCGCTCGACCACCATCGCAATACCCTGCCCGCCACCGATACACATTGTTGCCAACCCGTAGCGGCCACCTATACGTTCCAGTTCATAGCAAAGCTTGATGAGGATGATCGCTCCCGATGCTCCTACCGGATGGCCGAGAGCAACGGCGCCGCCATTCGGATTGACCTTATCTTCCGGAAACTCCAATTCCGCGCTGACCGCACAGGCCTGCGCCGCAAACGCTTCGTTGGATTCGATCACATCCATATCGGCGACGGTCAGACCCGCCCGCTGCAAAGCCTGTCGGCTGGCGGGAACCGGGCCCATACCCATTACCTCGGGTGCGACGCCACCGAGTCCGGTTGCGATGATGCGGCCTAATGCCTTGACGCCATGGGCTTTAGCGACACCCTCCTCCATAAGAATCAGAGCTGCCGCACCGTCGTTGAGACCCGATGCATTGCCCGCCGTTACGGCGCCGTCCTTGCTAAAAGCAGGGCGCAGCTTGGCCATATCCTCCAGAGAAACATTGCTGCGCACATGTTCATCCGTATCAAACAGTTTTTCTGTCCGACCTTGCTTGACGGCAATTGGCAGTATCTGGCCGCTAAAGCGGCCATCTGCGATTGCTGCTGCCGCTCGACGGTGCGATTCAACCGCGAAAGCATCCTGCTTTGCCCGATCGATGCCAGACCGCTCAGCGATATTCTCAGCGGTCATGCCCATGTGACCATGACCGAAGGGATCGGTCAGAGCCCCCACCATCATATCGATCGCGGTCACATCGCCCATCTTCTGACCGTTGCGTGCCTGCGTCAGTAAATGGCCAGAGCGGCTCATGCTCTCCGCACCGCCAGCAAGCACGATATCGGCTTTGCCAAGCTCAATCTGTTCGGCAGCGGAAACGACCGCCTGAAGGCCCGAACCGCACAAGCGGTTCAAAGTCAACGCAGGCGACGTGTGAGGAACCCCAGCACGAACCGCAACAACGCGCGAAATATACATATCTTCCGGTCTGGTGTGAATGACATTGCCGAAGACTGTCTGCTCAACCTGATCGGGCTCGATGCCAGCACGCGCGATCGCTTCGCGCGCCACTGCGGCTCCCAGTTCACACGGAGGAATACCTGCAAGAGAGCCACCAAAATCTCCGATTGGCGTGCGAACCCCGGAAGCAATAACCACTGAACGTTTCATGTTGGTCTTCCTTAAACCTTGTCAGCCATTTCAGGCAGAGCCTGGAACAAATCAGCCACCAGCCCATAATCGGCAACCTGGAAGATCGGCGCTTCTTCGTCCTTGTTGATGGCGACGATGACGCGGCTGTCCTTCATGCCAGCCAGATGCTGGATCGCGCCGGAGATGCCGACAGC
>NZ_VEWL01000012.1 GCF_006376685.1 Ochrobactrum teleogrylli
AGAAGTCGAGGTCGCCGGCCCTGCTTCACGCAGAGCCGTCACATTGCCAGTCGAAGCTGTCATCCAAAAAGCCTCTTTACTGCGTCACAAGCGGGCAGCCGCCCTTGTCGAGCGGACGGAATGCCTCGTCACCGGGGATGGTGCGCAGAACTTTGTAATAGTCCCACGGACCTTTGGATTCCTCAGGTGACTTGACCTGAACGAGATACATGTCGTGAACCATACGACCGTCGGCGCGCAGCTTTGCATTGCGAGCGAAGAAGTCACTGATATCCATCGTGCGCATCTTGTCGAGCACGGCCTTGCCGCTGGTGGATTTTGCCGCTTCGGACGCCTTGAGGTAATTCATGACAGACGAATAAACGCCTGCATGAACCATCGTCGGCATTTTACCGTTCATCCGTTCCCCGAAACGCTTCGACCAGGCACGGGTCTGATCATCATAATCCCAGTAAAAGCCGGTGGTCAGCGTCAGGCCTTTTGCAGTTTCGAGGCCAACGCTATGAACGTCAGAGAGAAACAGCAACATGCCTGCGATCTTCTGGCCGCCCTGGGTAATACCATATTCACTGGCTTGCTTGAGGGCGGTCATCGTATCGCCCGACGAATTTGCAAGAGCAATCACGTCAGCGCCCGATGCTTGCGCCTGTAGCAGGAAGGAGGAAAAATCAGTGGTTTCACGCGGATGACGCACCGCGCCCACCACTTCGCCACCGCTTGCCTTGACGGCTTCCGCTGTATCGCGTTCCAGCGCATGGCCGAAGGTATAGTCAACGGTAATGAAGTACCACTTCTTGCCGCCCTCCTGCGTCATGGCGCGACCGGTGCCATTGGCGAGCGAATAGGTGTCCCAGGTCCATTGCGCCGTCGTTGGCGAACAGGCTTTGCCGGTCAGGTCCGAGGAACCTGCCGTGGACGCCAGAAACGCTATGTCCTTGTCACGCGTGATCTCTTGAACCGCCATGGCGACCGATGATGTCGGCACGTCGATAATGGCTTTGACGTTCTTCTCGTCGATCCAGCTGCGCGCCAGCGTCGAACCGATATCCGGCTTGTTCTGATGGTCGCCGACGATGACCTCGATGGGCTCCCCATTCAGCTTTCCGCCGAAATCCTCCACCGCCATTTTTGCGGCCACGACCGAACCGTCGCCGGCAAGGTCGAAGTTCATGCCGGACATATCCGTCAGCACGCCCAGTCGAACCGGTTCTGCCAAAGCCGGGCTTGCGAGCACCATGGTGGCAAACGCACCCGAAAGCATCATTGATTTCATTTTCATGTTTTCCTCCTCCCAAATTATAACGGTGTCAGCCCGACTGGCTGCTGCTTTCCGCAATCAGTCTCGCCAGATAAAACTGGTCGGCTTCATAAGGCGCAGCCCAGTTGGCGCGGTGTTCTTGATCAATGGCTCTTTTCGTCATCCGCAAGGCCAAGGGTGGACATTCGGCGATGGTCTGCGCGAAGAGTGTGGCGGTTTCGACTGCACCGCCCGCCGGGGCAATCTTGTCGCAAAGACCCATATGAAGCGCGTCCTGTTCGCCGATCCGGTCATTAGCGAAAAGCGCCCGCTTGGCGCGCGTCGGGCCGATTAGCGATGACAGGAGGGGCAGCCCGCCCCAACCCAGCGTCATGCCCAGACGGACTTCCGGAAACTGAAAGAAGGCCCCCGCCGCCATAACGCGGAAATCTGCTGCCAAGGCCAGGATGCCGCCACCACCAACTGCCGGACCTTCAACCGCTGCAATGGTGATCTGCGGCAACAACCGCCACCGATCGCACATGACGCCGCCGAGCGACATGGCCGTGTGGCGTGCAACGGCGCCCGCACTGGTGCGCCACAGGTTCTCGTCTTTCAGATCGACGCCGCCGGAAAAGCGGCTTTCGGTTCCGGCGATGATAACGACCTGAACACTGTCATCCGCCGATAATTCGTCCGCTGCCTGGATGAGCGCCTTGATCGATTCTTCATTGAGAGCATTGGCCTTGCCGCCACGGTCATAGCGCGCCACCGCAATCGGTCCCTCGCGCTTGATATCGACTATGGCCATTTCCATCCTCCCAGATGTTTTCGCTTTGACATACTACCGAGTATGTTGCATATTCCAAACAGGTTTGCAACTGCCCTCTTTTGAAGGTTTAGTTGTGGCCGGGTAGGAGGAATTCAGAACATGACGCCAGACCAGCGCGCGCTCAACCGTAACCATTCCGTGTTGCGATATCTTCTCGATCAATATGCAGCCGAGCGCCCCACGGCACCATTCGTGCATTTTTGGCCGTCGACGGAGTGGGATTACAAGACGACCCGCGACCGAGTTCGCCAGCGCGCGGCAACGCTGCAATCCCATGGCGTAAAACGCGGCGATCACGTGCTTTGTTTTATGGGCAATGGCCCGGATCTGCTCACCACCTGGTTCGCAATCAACTATATCGGCGCAGTCTATGTGCCAATCAACACCGCAGCACTCGGTCGCCCTCTGGAACATATTCTGGACGATGCGGATGCACCGTTGATGATCGCCCACGCCGATCTGGTGGAACGATTGCTGGATGTCGCACCCGGCAAACTGCGCAAGGTTCTGGTGGTCGAAGGCTCTGTTAGCTGTGCAGTCGATGGTGTGGAAATTCTGCCTTTGTCTGACGTGGAAACAGTCAGCGAAACCGAACTTGTTCTCGACAAGCCGATTGAGCCGTGGGACACGCTTGCCATCATGTACACCTCGGGTACGACGGGCAACGCCAAGGGCGTCGTAACCTCTTATGTGCAGCTTTATACGATGGGCCCGGACGCCTTTGACTGCGTCGATGAAACGGATCGCTGCATGATCTGCGGTCCGATCTTCCATTGCGGCTCTACCCTTTACGTCTACGCCATGCTGGCACGAGGCCTTTCCATCGGCATGATGCGCGAGTTCAAAACCCAGCATTTCTGGCAGGCCGTTCGGGATACCAACTCGACCTATTGCCTGTTGCTGGGCGTCATGGCGAGTTTCCTTCTGAAACAGCCGGTTTCATCGGATGATCGCAACCACCCGCTGCGGCGCGCCTTCATTACCCCGTTCGGCGAGGATGGCCCATTATTTGCGGAAAGATTCGGCGTCGAGGCATGGACCATCTACAACATGACCGAAATTGCCAGTCCGCTTGTTGCTGGACCCGGCATCACGCAAAACGGAATCGCCGGAAAGCCGCGCCCCTGGTATCAGCTGCGCGTGGTTGACGAAAACGACATCGACGTGCCGGATGGCACGGCTGGTGAACTGGTCATCCGCTCCGACCGCCCCTGGGCGTTGATGAAAGGTTATTACAACAATCCGAAAGCTACCGTCGAAGCCATGCGCAATGGCTGGTTTCACACTGGAGACAGCTTTCGCAAGGATGAAAACGGTGTCTATTTCTTCGTGGATCGCCTGAAAGACGTCATCCGGCGGCGCGGTGAAAATATCTCGTCCTTCGCTTTGGAGGCCGAAGTGCTTTTCCACGACACCGTCAAGGAATGCGCAGCCATCGCAGTCCCGAGTGAACTGAGTGAGGATGAAGTTCTGATCGCCGTAACCCCTGTCGAAGGGCAGGAAATCGTTGCGGGGGAACTGCTGGAGTTTCTCGCAGGTCGTCTGCCCCGCTTCATGGTGCCGCGCTATGTACGAATTTTGGAATCTCTTCCAAAAACCTCGAGCGGTAAAATTCAGAAACATGTACTACGCAGCGAAGGCATTACCGGAGATACGATTGATCGCGAGCTCAAGGTGAAGCGCGCGAGTTGATCTATCAAAATCGAAAGACCTGAACATCATGGAAAATTTTATCTTCAACACAACGCCATCCATCGTGCTGCAAACCGGCGGGCTGGCGAAGATTGTCGATATTGCCGGACACCTATTGGGCAAGCGCGTTGTTATCGTCACCGACAAAGGATTGCGCAAGCTCGGACTGCTGACCCCGGCCACAAACGCCTTGGAGCAGGCGGGCATTGCCGTTTCGATCTTCGATGATGTGCAGGCCGACCCGCCGGAAAGCAATGTTCTGGCACTGAGGGACCAGATCGTCGCGCACGAAGCGACTGGCGTTCTCGCCATCGGCGGTGGCTCATCAATGGATGTTGCAAAGGTTGCCGCCCTGTTGGCAAAAAGCGGTGAAACGCTGAACGACATTTACGGCGTCAACATCGCGCGCGGGCCACGCCTGCCGCTCGTGCTGGTGCCAACGACGGCGGGTACGGGGTCGGAAGTCACACCGATATCAATCATCACCACTGGAGCATCGGAGAAGAAGGGCGTTGTCTCGCCCCTTCTATTGCCGGACATGGCGATTCTGGACGCGGATTTGACTGTCGGCTTGCCAGCAGCGGTAACCGCTGCCACCGGCATCGATGCGATGGTCCATGCCATCGAGGCTTATGCTTCAGCTTCGGCCAACAACAATCCTTTGTCGCGTTCGCTGGCGCGCAACGCCCTGCAACTGCTCGGCGCCAATATTCGCACTGCGGTCTTTGAGGGCGGCAACCGCGACGCACGCGCCGCTATGTTGCTCGGATCGTTGCTTGCCGGTCAGGCCTTTGCCAATTCTCCGGTTGCTGCTGTGCATGCACTCGCATACCCGATTGGCGGGCATTTCCATGTGCCGCACGGCTTGTCCAACGCGCTCGTGCTTGCGCATGTATTGCGCTTCAACTTGCCGGAAGCCAGCCACATTTATGCGGAAATTGCAGCAGACGTTTTTCCGGAACTGAGCACCGTGTCGGCAGAAAAACGTGCTGAAGCCTTTGTCGAAAAACTGGTGGATCTCAGCCGTGAGCTCGGCGTGCCGCAGACATTGCGCGAAGTGAATATTACGGAAGACGATCTGCCCCTGCTTGCGCGCGACGCAATGAAACAGACGCGGCTTCTGGTCAACAATCCGCGCAAAGTCACTGAGGCGGATGCCTTGGCGATTTATAAAGCCGCTTATTGATAGCGCCGCTGGTAACATCATGAAAAAGGCCGGTTTGACCGGCCTTTTTCGTATCTATCAGCAAATTTCGAACAGGCCCGCAGCGCCCATGCCGCCGCCAACGCACATGGTCACCACCACGTAACGTCCATTGCGCCGCTTGCCTTCGATGAGGGCATGCCCGGTCATACGCGCGCCCGACATTCCATAAGGATGGCCAATCGAAATAGCGCCGCCACTTACATTCAGTTTTTCATTGTCGATACCAAGCTTGTCGCGGCAATAAAGCACCTGTGCCGCAAAGGCTTCGTTCAGTTCCCACAGATCGATATCATCGACCGTCAGGCCATGCTGTTTTAGCAGTTTCGGTACGGCATAAACCGGGCCGATACCCATCTCGTCAGGTTCGCATCCGGCGACCGCCATTCCGCGATAAATACCAAGCGGAGATAGGCCCCGCTTTTCCGCTTCCTTTGCTTCCATCAAAACAGATGCCGAAGCACCATCAGACAATTGCGAGGCGTTGCCAGCGGTAATAAAGCCACCCTGCGCTATTGTCTGCCCCCCGGAAAAGACCGGCTTCAACCCGCGCAAACCTTCCAGTGTGGTTTCGGGGCGATTGCCTTCGTCCATGGCCAGCTCAACGCTTTTTGCGGAGACCTCGCCCGTGGCCTTGTCCTTGACCAGCATGGTGGACTGGATCGGGACAATCTCGGCGTTCAGGCGGCCTGCGGCCTGTGCAGCCGCGGTGCGTTGCTGCGATTGCAGCGCATATTCATCCTGCGCCTCACGCGATATACCATAACGCGCTGAAACGATCTCCACCGTCTCAATCATGCTGATATAAGTGGCGGGCAGATGCTCCGTCAGCCAGGGATCACGCCAGCGATAGACATTCATATGCTCGTTCTGCACGAGTGAAATCTGCTCCACACCACCGCCAATAGCAATCGTCATACCATCGCCGGTGATCTGCTTGGCTGCTGTTGCGATAGCCATCAGCCCCGACGCGCATTGACGATCCATAGACTGACCCGGAACTGAAACCGGAAGGCCAGCCCGCAACAAGGACGTGCGGGCGATATTCATGTGGGTCGTGCCTTGCTGAAGCGCAGCACCAAGAACCACATCCTCTACTTCCGCGCCATCAATGCCCGCGCGCTCAACCGCAGCGGCAATCGCGTGACCCGCCAGCGCTGGCGCAGACGTGTCGTTGAAAGCTCCGCGATAGGCTTTGCCAATCGGTGTGCGCGCAGTTGATACTATGACAGCTTCTCTCATCAAAACTCCTCCACTGACGCCGAAACGTAAAGCCTGTCGGCCAATTCTTTCAATTCCGGAGTCAGCGGAACCGGCCGTCGCGTGTCTCGGTCTACATAGACATGCACATATTCACTTACAGCGGCGGTCAACTCTTCGTCATCCTTGAAGATGCCAAAACCCCACAGCAGACTGGTATTGCCGATATGCTCGACGCGAACCCCGACAACGACATTGTCAGGATAGGAAATTTCGGAGAAATAATTCGTTGAATTGCGCGCAACGATACCAATTGGTGTAGAGCCGTTCAACTCCAGAGCACCAGACGCAATCAGCGACCGGTTCAATGCCGCATCGCAATATTGCATATAGACGACATTGTTGACGTGGCCATAAATGTCCATGTCGCTCCAGCGCGTCTGCATATCGTAGAACTCCCGATAGGCTGACCGGGGTTCAGCCTTCGGACGGGGTTTTGATGCCGTCATTCGATAA
Organism: Ochrobactrum teleogrylli; assembly: GCF_006376685.1. Lineage (GTDB taxonomy): Bacteria > Pseudomonadota > Alphaproteobacteria > Rhizobiales > Rhizobiaceae > Brucella > Brucella teleogrylli. Next base: position 6,682 of record NZ_VEWL01000012.1, read on the forward strand.
CCTCATGAGCGCGGGACGTCGCGATGATGCGATCCACATGCGCCAAACCGGCATCCGTCTCGATGAAATTAGTCATGTCATCGATCTTTGAGAAAGCAGCCGCAACGGCTTCCGGTGTCCGCTCGCCTTTCGGCAGATAAACGCCTTCACTTTCCACAATCGCCATACGGGCCACAGTTCCCGCACCAGCCAGAAGCACAGTGCGGCTTGGCGCCTGTTCACTGACGAGGAAGAGAGCAGCCGGAACGACGTTTTCGGGTGCGAGGCGCACCAGCATCTCGTCATCCAGCACATCGCCGGTCATGCGCGTTGCAGCAGTCGGGGCAATCGCATTGACATGAATGTCGTATTTGTCGCCTTCAAAATGCAACACATTCATCAGGCCGACGAGGCCTGCCTTGGCCGCACCATAGTTGGACTGGCCGAAATTCCCATAAACGCCAGACGTAGAGGTCGTCATCAGGATGCGGCCATAGTTCTGGCCTTTCATGACGTCCCACACCGCCCGGCTGGCATTGGCCGAGCCAATAAGATGCACGTCAACCACGGCGCGAAAATCGGCCATATCCATCTTCGCGAAGCTCTTGTCGCGCAAGATCCCGGCATTGTTGATGAGAATATCGATGCGACCGAATTCTTCGACCGTGCGCTTCGCCAGCGCCTGCATGTCTTCGAACTTCGTGACGTTGCCGGCGTCGGCAATGGCGACACCGCCCTTGGATCGAATTTCCGCAACGACCTTTTCGGCTGCCTCCGATGCCCCCCCGGTGCCGTCGCGGCTGCCACCGAAATCGTTCACGACGACCTTTGCGCCGCGCGCTGCCAGTTCGAGGGCATAAGCGCGCCCAAGCCCGCCGCCCGCACCCGTTACAATTGCAACACGATTTTCAAAAGAAATGGCCATGTGATCTTCAACCTACTGTCAGTATGAGCCAGTCAGCGGCGAGTGCTGGCTTGGTTTCGTCTTTGATTTCAACGGTCGCTGCAAGAGTCTGGAGCTGACCGTTACCCTTCGGCTGCACCGATTTGGAACTGAACACGCCACGGATGGAAGAACCCACCTTCACCGGCGAAAGGAAGCGGACTTTGTCGAAACCATAGTTGATTTCAACCGTACCGGCTGCAACTTCCGGCAAAACCTCGCGGCTGAGCTTGGTCAACAGGCCGAGCACAAGAAACCCGTGTGCGATGGTGCCACCGAACACACTTTCAGTCGCTGCGCGTTCGGGGTCTGTATGAATGAATTGATGATCGTCGATCACATCCGCAAACCGATCCACAAGCTGCTGATCGATCTTGATCCAGTCCGAGTACAGGAGCTGGCTTTCTGCGTTTGCGGACCGCGCAGACGCAGCAGAATTAGGCTGTATTTCCAAATTTATGTCCTCCAAGCGCTGAAAAATGGAACGCGGTCGCATTAATCAACAACATACTGAGTAGTATGCACTTGAACATCGCTTTGTCTAGTGGCATTTTCCTTACGAAATTTGCTAGGCTTGGTTGCCGCTTACCTACGCATAAATCGGAGTAGCAGATGGCTGACAGCCGCCGATCTAACCGCACGGACAGTACAGGGAATGTCGTGATCCTGGAAACAGCCGCCCAGTGTTTCATGGAACAAGGCTTTTCGACCACAAGCATTGATGATGTGGCGCGCAGGATGGGCTCCACCAAGGGGCGTATCTATCACTACTATTCTTCCAAGACGGATTTGTTCTTCGACGTGCACCGCGAAGGCATGGAACGACTGTTCAAGGCCGTTGAGCCGGTTATGACGCTGAATGGCTCAGGCCTGTACCGGCTTGAAGAGATGCTCACCGCTCACGCGCTTGCCATGATGAACAACGTCGCTTTCGAAGCGGTGGTGGTGCAAGGCGTTCACATGCACAAGCTCGCGGCGACCACACCCGACCAGCGCAGAACGCTCAACGAGCTGATCTCGATCAGACGCCGGTTTGAGGATTTGTTCAAGCAGGTCATTCGCGAAGGCATCGAGGACGGCAGCATTCGCCATGTCGACGTGTCGATAGCGGCCAAGGCCGTGCTCGGCGCCATCAACTGGCTGTCGATCTGGTATCAACCCAGAAGCGTCGATACCGACGCCGACAGGATTGCCCTGGCCAAAGAAATTGTGGGCATACAGATCAAAGGGCTGCATTCGTAAGAGACGACCGACCGCCTCCCACGAATGCGCCATCAATTGCTTTAAGAGCTGAACTGGCGAATTTCATTTCGTTGTGACAAAACGATCCAGTTTGCCGAGTGTCTCCATCCCCAGCTCGATCGCTCCGAAGCCCTTGGCATCCTGGAATTCAGCCGCTGTACTGAAGACCATTCCCAGGGTCACTTTCGTAAACCCGTCCTGATCCTCGAACGCGGCCCATGCATCGGCATGTTTCGGCCCGTTCTCACCCCACAAAAGCGTATAGCCCAGCCGTTCCTCCGGCCTGACCTCACAATAGCGGTGGTGGTTCGGATAGGCTGTGCCGTCCGGGCCGATCATGTCGAAAACCCATTCGCCGCCCTGACGAAGATCGATCCTCTTTGTGCGACACGAAAAACCTTCCGGCCCCCACCAAAGCGGCAACGTCTCGGGGTTCATCCATGCCTTCCAGACAACCGCTCGCGGCGCCCGTATGATTTTCTGCAACACCATGGTGCGCTCGGCGGCTTGTGCCAGATTGTCTAGACCCGCGCCGAAGCCTTCGCTATAGCCCGCCTCCATATTCCCGGCCAGCGAAGACAGCTGAACCGTCACCGCCACACTGCTGCGTTCTCCCTTATCGGCAAAGGTGGCCGTGACCAATGCTGCCGATTGCTTCACGCCTTCGCTGGAGATCACTTCGTAATTCACGCTGCGCAACGCGGGCTGCAATTCGAGCCAGCCACATTCGCAGCGAATGTCGGGCTGACCTTTCACCCTGCATAGCGAAACCTCGCGACCGCCGATCCGGGTGTCGGCTTCCAGAAATTCCACTTCGACGGCAGAGTTTGGCGCAGCCCAGACCGCCCGTGCGGCGGGAGCGGTCCACGCCTGCCACAGAACGGATACCGGCGCCGCCACGTTCCGCTCAAAGGTAAGCGTTGCAAAACGACTGTCATCTGTTGCCGCTACGCCCATGCTACCGGGCTTCTCAATCCGTGTCATTCTTGCGCTCCTCCATCACATTCATCACAAACGCATCCAGCCGATCCAGACGTGCTTCCCAAATGGCGCGCTGTTCATCCATCCAACTGCGCGCTGGCTCCATAGCTTCAGGGCGGATAGCGCAAGTGCGTATTCGTCCATCCTTCGATGACACGATCAAACCAGCCTCTTCCAGCACGGAAAGGTGTCGCATCACCGTCGGCAGGCGCAGCCCCGTCGGACCAGCCAATTCCGTCACCGCTGACGGCCCACCAGCCAAACGGGTCAGGATCGACCGTCGTGTCGGGTCTGCCAACGCGTGGAACAATAATGAAAGATCTGGATCATGCTTAGCCATATTGCTAACTATTCAGATATCGGAACAATGCGCAAGAGAAAACTTCGCCAATCAGCTAAGTTTTCTCTTGCGCTGTTACTTTGCGTCCCGGCTATGAGAAACAGCTAGCCGCAATATGCGCGACTGATTTTGCCGGTCGTGGCGTCTGTTTCGATGGTGATGCGCTCCTGCCTGAAATCCATTGTAACCGGGTCGCCGGGCTTCACTTGGCGGACGATGGTTGCGCCTGTCAGCTGCATGGCGGCGTCGTCGGTAAGTCTATCCATGCCAGCGAGGGTTTCTGCGACATCTTTTTTGCAAATTCCAGCCTGAGCTTCGGGCGCAGCCGGGACTTGTTCTTTTTGACATGCGGATACCGCAAGCACCAACACCGCACCGGACAACAAAAATGAGCGACGCATGAAATCCATGATCAAGATATCCTTTCAGAACGAACCATCTGCCACCGGAATAGCGCTATTGCGAAACACCAGCAGCCTTATGACCGTTGATAATCTCGCTCAGATGACTGGAACCTGAACGCAGGACGATTTCCTGTTGGCGCAGCAAATCAGTATCGATATGTTTTGCCGGAATAGCGATCGGTATCAGGATGGAACTATGAACCTGCATAATGGAAGCATATGGGCGCGGTTCCGCTCTGCCTTGCTCCCATTTATCATATGGCTTCTGCTTAATCTTCTGGTAATCGGCGGCCTTGCAGTCTATCAGCGATCCGAATTGTTGTCCGAACTCCAGGCAGCCAGTTTCACGTTACATCGTGAAGCTTCTCAACGTGCGGTTCAGCATGATGCCCATTTGACTGCGCTTTCGACGATAGCGCAATCCAAGGTGCGGACTGCCGAACTCTCACAAGACGACGTGTTTCTCGAAGTCGCTACGACCATCACACGTTTCTATCCACGGATCGATGAAATTCAACTTGTGCCGATCGACCCGTCAGCGCCTGTCACTGGCACAAGACGGCTGGAACCGGAGCTGACCGCAACCATACGAGCGGCGGCACTTTCATCGAGCGGCATTCCGAAATTGATCACACCAGCGGCGCGTCCCGGGCATTACATGATTGTAAAGCGCAGCCCGAATAACGACGATCCCCACGATGGGCTGGCGCTATCGATAAATGCTGACGCCCTGATCAGCTCGGACGATGCATTCTGGCGTCGCAGCGGTGTTGCGCGCCGACTTCTGATGCCGGATGGAACAATTCTTTTCAGCAACCCAGTATCATTTGGCGCAGCGCTCTTTTCCAAGCAATTGGGAAGCGCCTCTCAACCGCTTCTTTTCGAAACTGCCATGAATGTGGGATGGGCGGCTCTGCTGCCTCTGGACCAGTTGATTCCGATCCTCGTTCTCACAAACCTGCTTTTCTTCGGGGGGCTGGTCATCATTCGCCAAATCAAACGCACACGCCATGCGGAGCGTCGCGCCGAACTGAGCGGCCTTGAAGCCCGCCTGGCCCATGCATCGCGCGTCAACACGATGGGTGAAATGGCAAGCGGCATGGCGCATGAATTGACGCAGCCGCTGACGGCGCTTCTCGCTGGGGCGCAGGCCGGACGCCGCCTGTTGAGCCGCAACAACACAACAGCGCTTGCGAGTGCGCTTGACGATATGGTGGATCAGGCGCGCCGCGCGTCGGCCATTCTGGATCGGTTGCGCAACTGGTCGCGTCCGCAACGCAGGGAAAACATCAAAGCCGACCTGCGCCTTTCACTGCAAAATGTACAAACCTTGCTGGCCTCAGAAGCAAAACGGCAAAGTGTCGGGTTAGACCTCCTGATGCCTGAAAGCCCTTTGTTGGCCGCAGTAGACCCGGTGGAAATGGAGCAGGTAATGTTCAATCTTCTGCGCAACGCCATCGAGTCTTTTCGTGACACCGACGATGATCGTGATCGGCACGTAACAGCGTCGCTTAAAACGGAAGGAACCATGGCGGTTCTGGAGGTTCAGGATAACGGCACAGGTGTCGCGCCCGAACTGCTGCCTCGCCTTTTCACGCCGTTTACGACAACCCGCCCCGAGGGGACCGGCCTTGGACTTGCGCTGAGCCAACGTCTGGTTGAACGCTTCGGCGGCGAGATTTCCTATATCCCACAGGAACACGGCGCGCTATTTCGCGTGGTGCTTCCGATGGCTGCCGACAGAGAAAGTTGAAATTAATGGTTCAGCCTGTTTACCTCGTCGATGACGATGCAGCAGTCAGAAAGGCCCTCAGCCTTCTGCTCTCGACCATAGATATCGAGGTTAAAACTTTTGCCGATCCGTCTGCATTTCTGGCGCAATTGCCACGACTGACGCCCGGATGCCTGATTTTCGACATTCGTATGCCGGTGATGACGGGCCTTAAACTGCAGGAGGTTTTGGCTGCGCAGGAAATCGACTGGCCTGTGATCATTATTTCCGGCCATGGCGACATCGAAGCCTGTCGCCGCGCTTTTCGCAATGGCGCTGTAGATTATCTATCCAAACCCGTCGATGAGCAGGACCTGATCGATGCGATCCAGAAAGCCCAGCAATTGCTGGACCACAAGCTGGGCAGCAAGGCGCTGAGAGCCGAAACGCTTGCCTTGCTCGATATGTTGACAGCACGCGAGCGCGAGGTGCTGGACCGTATTGCGCAAGGCTTCACCACCCGGCAGATTGCGGATGGTCTTGGGTTATCTCCACGCACCATCGACAGTCACCGTGCAGCCATTGGCGTGAAACTGGGCACCACATCGCAAGCGGAAATGACTCGCCTGTGGCTCGAAGGAAGTGCAAATCCGTAGAACTACGGATAAGATCGCAAAGGCTACGGATTCAGTTTCAGGGCGGGCAGAGTTAGATCACACCCATCGAAACCGAGGAACGACCATGATCCGCAAACTTGCTATTATCGCTCTGTCGCTGGCTCCGGCTACCGCTTTCGCTCAGACCCTTCCCACGACGCCCTATCTGCCGCTCGATCTGGCAACCAAAGCCGCTCAGGCTGCACTCGATGCATGTGTCGCCAAGGGCAACAATGTGAGCGTCGCAGTTGTTGCGCGTGATGGATCGACGAAGGTGCTGCTGAAAGCCGATCTTTCCGGCCCGCACACTGGCAACAGCGCTACAGGAAAAGCGTTCACGGCGGCAGCTCTTGGCCGTGACTCCGGCGAACTCGCAGAATTTATCGCGTCGAAGCCAGCCAATAGCGGCATGCGGGATATGGATTCACGCTTCGTCATCCAGGCGGGCGGGCTGCCGATCAAGATCGGCGATGCGCTAGTGGGCGGAATTGGCGTCGGCGGCGCACCGTCGGGCGCAACGGATGCCGAATGCGCACTTGCCGGTATCCAGGCAATCGTTGCAAAATAAAGAACAGTCGGGGCCGCAGCTAAGCGGCCCTAATCTTTTCTGGCAGGTGAGCCACTGTTGCCTTGAAACAAGGTTCCTTTTCATAGATGAAAGCGGGATAATCCGCGCCTACGGACTCTGAACGGGAAACTTTGATGACTGTTACGATTTACCACAATCCGAAATGTGGCACCTCTCGCAACACACTGGCTATGATCCGCGCCAGCGGAGAAGAGCCGGTCATCATCGAATATGTTCAAAATCCGCCTTCACGCGAACGACTTGCTGAGTTGCTCACCGCAATGCAGATGACACCCCGCCAGCTCCTTCGGGAAAAAGGCACGCCCTATGCAGAATTGGACCTCTCCGATCCAAAATGGACGGATGATGAGCTGATCGATTTCATGATGGCGCATCCGATCCTGATCAATCGCCCGATCGTTGAAACGCCACTTGGCGCCAAACTCTGCCGTCCATCAGAACTGGTCCTCGATATTCTCGAAAGCCCGATTGCGTCCTTTACCAAGGAAGACGGCGAACAGATCACCTATCAAAGAAAATAACGGTCAACGTCGAACGTTGCTGAAGCCATGCCGGATTTGTGCGACATTTCACCCGAGCATCTTGATAAAAAAAGCCACTTTGGTACTAAAAGAAGGCCATTACACAATCAGGATGTGATCAAGAATTTTGATATGACGAATATTTTTCAAATCTTGCTCAATATTTCCAACGGTTTGAAGAATGTGTCGGCATTTCCTCTCATGATGGATGCCAGATCAGACGATGCCATTGGGTTGCTGCACATCTAGGTTTGCAGCGACCCCGACACTCCCATCACTAAGAAACATCTAGTTCGCACTGGCAGGGCCAGTCGTTCTTTTCAACGTTTGGGTTTTTAAATGGCTATCTGGACTGAGTTGGCGCGCGCCGGCAATGCCGCTGGCGACGAAATATTGTTGCGACAAAGAGGCGATATCTACGAAATTCGATATAACGGGTTGGAATTGATGTCGAACGTCAATTTCCAATCGGAGATTTTTCTCGCTGAACGTTCACTGCGCTTCCTAAATCACACGCCCAAGAGAATTCTCATCGGTGGGCTTGGCATGGGTTTCACGCTTCGAGCAGCGCTCGATTTTGTTCCGCAGGACGCGCAGATAACCGTGTGTGAACTCGTTCCTGAAATTGTCGAATGGAACCGTTCCCTCATCGGTCATCTGGCCGACCATCCAATTCGGGATCATCGTGTTGAACTTCAGGTTGGCGACGTCATGGAGACGTTACGACAGCGGCCCGCGGCATATGATTTGATTTTGATGGATACCGATAATGGTCCTGATTTTCTCGTAAGAGAACAGAACAATGCGATTTATTCTGGAAGCGGCCTCGCCGTCCTGGGAAGAGCTCTGATCCCGACAGGGGCGGCAAGTTTCTGGTCGGCAACCACATCGTCAAAGTTCGAGAGAATGCTTGATGCGGAACAGTGGAGCTGGAACCGTCACGATATATGCCTGATAGGTGGCAGAGCCGATGCATTTCATTATGTTTATTCTGTCAATCGAAGCGCAGAAACGGTTCTACAATCCCAAAAGAATAGCAGCCCGCGTCAACCAGTCAGCGCCTGACAATTCCATAGGGAGGAAGGCGGCTTACCGCTGTCTTCCTTCCATCATCTGCATATCTCGCACTGCTGCAAAGGCGAGGTCGGCGAGCGGCCCGGTCGCAAATTCTACTTCCACAGTATAATACGCTAGGCGTTCAGCGCATCGGATGCTAAATCCTCCATAGAAAGACATGACGACCACGGAAACTCGAGACGCAGCGATGATGAATCACGAATCCCATGACCCAGGCGGCAAGGTTCGCTTGAAGGTTAAACCGGAGATCAGAGGCGACGCAGTCTTTTCCGAATGCGGTCGATACCGTCGTCTTCTGACGCGCGAATGGGACGGTGGAGATAAAGACGGATATGTGCTCTGGATCGGCATGAACCCCAGCACTGCAGCCTATGATGTGGACGATCCAACGGTTTTCAAAGAGCAGAAGTTTACGCGCCGCTGGGGCTACAGCCGCTATGTAAAATGCAACGTGATGGATTATCGCGCCACGCATCCAAAAATGTTGCTGGAAGAAGGTGTTGTTCCTTGCACCGAGGAGAATGTTCAGACAATTCTCGAACAGGCCAAACATGCAGCAATCGTGGTGATGGCCTATGGATCACTGCACAAGAAGTTGGCGCATCATGGCGAGCTCATCACGAATGCGCTGCGCAACAACAATATTAAGCTCCATGCGCTGAAGATTACAAATAATGGCTCGCCCGGCCACCCGCTTTATTTGAAGGATACGAGCGAATTGATCGCTTATTGAAACACGAACGATGTTCGGCTGGACACAAAAAATATTATCGATCCGGGGAGCGGTTGATGCGCAAAACCGGCACCACAGACCAACGATAGAAAGACGGAAAATTGGCCAAGAACCCTCCCCGCAATCAGGCTGGTTTTGCAACGCGCGCGATCCATATCGGTCAGGAACCAGATCCTTTGACCGGAGCCGTGATCCCTCCGATCTACCATGCAACGACATATGTGCAGGACGGGATTGGAGCGAGCAAGGGTTTCGACTACACCCGCAGCGGCAATCCAACCCGAAATGGTCTGGAACGCTGCCTCGCAGACCTTGAAGGTGCAGAAGCCGCGTTCGTTTTTCCGAGCGGGCTTGCAGCAGCGGCGACATTAATTGAAGCGCTGCCGGCGGGATCGTCGATATTGGCGCATAACGATCTTTATGGCGGTGTCTATCGACTGCTTGCCGACGTCAAGCCGATCACGGCGGCGCATAATGTCAGTTTCGTGGATTTTTCCGACGAAGCCGCTCTTCGCCAGGCCGTCGCCGATCACAAGCCCGCTCTGCTCTGGTTTGAAACACCATCCAACCCAACGCTGCGCATCGTTGATCTTTCTCTGGTCGCAGAACTCGGCAACAAGGCTGGCGCGATTACGGTTTGCGACAGCACCTTCTCCTCGCCAGCTGGCCAGCGCCCGATCGACTATGGAATTGATGTGGTCGTCCATTCGGCAACGAAAATGCTGAACGGGCATTCCGATCTTCTCGGCGGCGTGGTTGCGGTCTCTTCGAACGCTCCCGGCGGGTTTGCAGAACGCGTCAAATATTTGCAAAACGCGCTCGGTTCCGTGATGTCGCCGACCGATTGCGCTCTTTTGCATCGCTCGCTGAAAACCTTGGAAATTCGCAGCATCCGGCAATCGGAAACCGCGCTGAAGCTTGCAACCCATCTCGAACAAAGAGCTCAAGAACTGGGGCTGACCAAGGTTGTATATCCCGGTCTGGAAAGCCACCCGCAGCATAAACTGGCGTCGGATCAGATGATCAATTTCGGTTGCGTCATCTCCATAGAAGTCGCAGGTGACCTTGCACGCGTCGAACGCATCTTGACTTCGACCCGCTATTTCCACTTCGCTGTCAGCCTCGGAAGTGTGGAAAGCCTCATTCAGCATCCGTTTTCACTGACACATGCGGTGGTGCCAGAAGACCAGAAGAATGATCTGGGCATTGGCGCGCAGCTCATTCGCATCTCTATCGGTCTGGAAGACCCGGAAGATCTGGAAGCCGACCTTGTGCAGGCATTGATAAATAACCGCTGATCGGTTTTTCGAATAGAAGCAAAGTAGCGAGGCGGCCCCAGCAATCCGCCCGCCATTTTGCTTCACTGACAATTAAAACCCGCATTAGCGGCTCTGTGGGTGCATCGCACCTGTCGGAACATTATTCCAGCGAGACTGTTGATCTACTCATCTTGCAGCGATGAGGATAGAGCAATGAAACAGTTCATTATCGCGATAGCTTTTGCAGTCGCCTCGACTGCAGCGTCTGCGCAAACACCCGGCATGCCGACCCAATCGGGCGGACAGGAACCTGAGGTGCCGGGAAACCCGCCGCCTTCGTCCAATCAGCAGCCTGCTGCACCAGAGAACGTACCCGTTCCTGAAAAAGCGCAACCACCAAAACATGATCGTAAAGACCGGATTGAGAAGCACACAAAGTGTGTGCCAGGTCAGGACGCGAAGAAATGCAGGGACGAACAGCGCGGTCGCAAGTAATCGGCTATCTGTCGTCATTCCTTTTGGAACAATCTCCGTATCGCGCGGTTTGGTAGGGCTATTTCGCTTCGCGTCTGTGCGTAGCGGACCAAGCACTCCATTCCAATGAGCGCATTGATGCCGGAGGAAAAGACATGCCCGCAAAATCGAAAGCACAGCAACAGGCCGCCGGGGCGGCCCTCGCCGCAAAACGCGGAGACAAAGCCAAAAGCAGCTTGCAAGGCGCGTCCAAGCAAATGGAAAAGTCCATGAGCGAGACGGAACTCGAGAAAATGGCTTCCACCAAGCAAAAGGGAAAGCCGAAACACGCATCCAAATCCTGAACGTCAACCTGCAAGAATTATCGGGACGATGAAACATTTAGCGGCCTGATGGGTTGGGCAGGCCTGTCGCTGTAACGGAGCGGCACCTACGTCTGAAACACCAAAGGGAGAGTTGGAAATGGCCAGAACCAAGCAACGCACACTTGAGGATCTCTTCTACGATACGCTGAAAGATATCTACTATGCTGAGCGCAAAATATTGAAAGCGCTACCAAAAATGGCACGCGCCGCCGAAGACGAAAAGCTCAAGAATGCTTTCATGAAACACTATGAGCAGACGGAAGGGCATGTCGAACGCTTGCAGCAATGTTTCGAGATCCTCGGAAAGCGCGCGCAGGGCAAAACATGCGAAGCGATTGAGGGTATCATTGCCGAGGGCGAAGAGATTATGGATGAATTTTCCGAGACCCCCGCTCTGGATGCAGGCCTGATCTCTGCCGCGCAGGCGGTTGAGCACTATGAAATAACCCGTTACGGCACCCTGAAGCGTTGGGCGCAAACATTGGGCTACAATGATGTGGCCAAGCTGCTCGATCAAACCTTGCAGGAAGAAGGCCAGACCGACAAGGACCTGACCCAGCTTGCTGAAACGTCAGCCAATCGTCACGCCGAAGCTGCCTGACTTTGATGGACAGCTACGAGAAAATTTGCGTCGTCAGCCAGCCTTCCGACAGTCGGCATAATGTTGCCAGTGTCGAGGCCATCGCTGCACGGTTGGCGAAGCTGACAGGAATCCGTCTCGGTTCCACTGTGCAGCATTTCGACGACGCAGTGCGGACATTCTTTGTGCCGACTTTCTCGCTTATCCGACAAAGCCACCCCGAACTCGATGCCGGTCAGTTTTGGGGTGGCTGTGTGGATCAGGAATTCATGACGACCAAACTGGCGACACACCCCGCCTGGACCGAAGAAGACGCTCTGCCGACCGGCTGGATGCCCCAATTCGCGAAGGATCTGGAAGGTGCTGCCCTCTCCGGTTACTCCGTTTTTTCGCATGACCATGCTGCGCAAGCGGGTGCGTTTCTTCTCGGCAAGCGAAAGATCCGATTGAAAGACCCCTATGCATCGGGCGGCAAAAAGCAAAGTGTCTTTCAAAACAACCACGAACTGGACCTGTTTCTTCAAACGCTTTCGGAAAGCGATATCGCTGGAGGAATGGTAATTGAGGAAGATATTGAAAACTCATCGACCTATTCGGTTGGGCAGGTCAGTCTTGCCGGTCTGACCATGAGCTATCTCGGTCGCCAATATACCGCGAGCGATCTCAATGGCGAGACCGTTTATGCGGGAAGTCGGCTCTATGTGGCACGCGGAGACTGGGATGCATTGCGAATGCGACTGCGCATGCCTGTCGCCCATCGAATTATCGAAGGCGCGCAACGCTACGACACCGCCGCCGAACAGCATTTCGGCCTCGTCGCCTCGCGTAAAAACTATGACGTTCTGGTCGGACCCGTGACGGAAGACGGCTTTTGCTGCGGGGTGCTAGAGCAATCATGGCGAGTGGGCGGGGCTTCTCCCGCGGAAATGCTCGCTCTGGAGGCGATGACTGCGGACAGTTCCGTCAGCGCATTGAAGGTTGTCGCACGCGAGACTTACGGTGCAGAACCCCGGTTCGCAGCCGATGATTTTGTTGTGTATGCGGGCGAGGACGATATCGGCCAGCCGCTCCATAAATATGCACGAATAGAGAAACTCTATCATGATCCGTAATGCTACCACCATTGATGTAGACCAGGTCCAACTGGACGCCACGGTCATCTCACCGGACACAACCATTCCAGGCGTTTTGTTTCTCCACGGCTGGGCTGGCAATCAAGAACGCGATATCGAGCGGGCTAAATCAATTTCGGAACTCGGTTGCGTTTGCCTGACATTCGACATGCGCGGTCACGGACATACAGTCACCAGCAACAAGACCGTAACGCGGGGAGACAATCTGGACGACGTCATTGCCGCCTATGACCGGCTGGCAAGCCTGAAGATCGTAGAGGATGGTTCGATTGTCGTCGTCGGAAGCAGCTATGGCGGTTATCTGGCGACGCTATTGACGGAATTTCGGCCCGTCAGGTGGTTGGCTCTCAGAGCCCCTGCCCTTTATCGCGACAGTTATTGGCAATTGCCGAAAGCGCAACTCGATAGGGTTGATCTCCAATCCTATCGCTCGGCGTTGATCGGAGCAGAGGACAATCGAGCGCTGCGTCAGGCCCGAGAGTTTCGCGGGGACGTCCTGCTCGTTGAGTCCGAACATGATACAATTGTACCCCATCCAACCATCGCCAGTTATCAAAGCGCTTTCATCCATTCTCATTCACTGACCCTGCGTATGCTGGATGGTGCAGACCACGCTCTTGAGGACGCTGTTCACCAGAAGACTTATAACCATCTTCTGACACGCTGGATCAGGGAAATGGTTCTCGGCGCCCGTTAGAATACAGCGTAAAAGCAGAAACTTACGGCCATTATCCAACTCTGTTGGATCAAAACACAAGGCAGTGGAACATCCTAGCCTCTCGCTGGTTAGGACACCTCTCACGATGAAGGGAGGAATTCCATGAAAAGCTCAGTCCGATATCCAGCAGCCGCTGCTTTTGTTCTTATTGCCACCACTGCCTTCGCCCAAACGGCGCCCTCTGATGAGCCGCAAACCCCTGCGGTTACAACGCCAGGCGAGACCAATCCGAACGCACCCGTTCCGGGCAAGAACAGTTTTACCGAAGAGCAGGCAAAGCAGCGTTTCACCGACGCAGGTTACACCAACATCATGAACCTCAAACTGGGTGAAGATGGCATCTGGCGCGCCGAAGCGGCGCGTGATGGACAGCCCTTTAAAGTTCAGCTCGACTTTCAGGGCAACGTAACCACGCAATAATAACGCAGCCCAAAACGAACGAAGGAGATGACAATGGTACATGTCACCGGTCTTTTCGATAATCATGACGAAGCGCTCGACGCTGTCCGGGCACTGCAAGAAGCAGGTATTTCAGCGGACGATATCAGCCTCATATCCAATAACACCAATGGGCAATATGTCGATGACGCGGTCCAGGAAGATCAATCCACCATCACGGGCGTGGAAACTGGCGCTGGTGTCGGAGCTGTTGCGGGTGGCGGAGCCGGACTGCTGACGGGGCTGGGTCTGCTTGCAATTCCCGGTGTCGGGCCCGTCGTTGCCGGCGGTTGGCTGACAGCCACCCTCGTCGGGCTGGTCGGTGGTGCAGCTGCAGGCGGCGTTGCAGGAGGCATTGTCGGAGCGCTGATGGAAAGCGGCATTCCGGAGGAAGAAGCGCAAGCCTATTCCGAAGCGATCCGCCGGGGCAGCACGCTGGTCGTCGTTCGGTGCGACGAAGAGGACCGTCAGAAAGTGGAAGCGATTTTCGACGAGTGGGCGCGTGTGGACATCCGGAAAAGGCGCAATGCTTATGTCGATGAAGGTTGGGAAGGATTCAGCGCTTCTGGCGCGCCTTACACATCCGACCAGATCGAGCAAGAACGCCGCCGATGGACATAATTTAGAAGTGGAGCAGCCAGCATGAAGGAGGTTACTCCCAAGGATGCCCGGCAAGGCCGGAAGGGAAGCCGGATTTTCCTGATACTTATTGTCAGTCTCGTGCTGGCGATGATTGTCTGGGCGGCGGTCGAATCTTACGGCCAGTTGACCCCCGGCAGGGGTTTCATGGATGACAACAGCAAGCCGCCCGCATCCACGGAATCGAAACCTCCTGCTTCGGCAACGGGCGCGCAATGACACGTCCGGCAACAAAAATTACGGAGGCTACCCTGGCCTCCGTCCGGCATGAAGCGCTTAGCTGCAGGCGTTGCGAGCTATACAAAAATGCGACGCAAACAGTCTTTGGCGAAGGGCCGGTGGGAGCCGGTATCATGTTCGTTGCAGAACAGCCGGGAGATAAGGAGGATCAAGGGGGGCGCCCCTTGATCGGTCCGGCAGGGCAGATGTTTGAACGCTGCCTCGCGGAAGTAGGCCTTTCACGCGATCGTTGCTATCTCACCAACGCGGTCAAACATTTCCGACATATTCAGCGGGGCAAGAAAAGGCTCCATCAGCGCCCTTCTACCAGCCATATTGAGGCGTGTCGCTGGTGGCTCGAGCAGGAGATCGAACTGGTCCACCCGCAACTTATTGTGGCGCTGGGAGCGACTGCCGCGCAATCCCTGTTGGGGAAGCCAGTTCGGATAGCGGACATGCGCGGGCGCTTGCTCGCTTACGGTGAGCATATCCAATTGCTCGTCACCATCCACCCTTCCTACCTGCTGCGGCTACGAAGCCGACCGGATTTCGAGAAAGAACGCGCCTTGTTCCTCAAAGAGCTCGCGATGGCTGCGGATTTTGCCAATTAATCCGAACTCTGGACAAACGTGAAGTTTGTTACAACGACAGCACGGAACATCGGCGCGCCGGTCGGGTTAGGCTTATGTCACGCGCGACACAACAACCTTGGAAAGCATGAAACCCACCGGAAGGAAAGATAATGGCCCAGAGTCATACACCAAGCCATACCCAGGGTGGCACCCACGAACAACATGTCAAGGCTGGTCAGCAAAGCCATAAGAACGACGGCAAGCAGGCTAGCGGTGGCAATAATCAGCAGTCTTCCTCACGCGGCGGCTCACACGAGCAGCATGTGATGGCGGGGCAGCAAAGCCACAAGAACTCGTGACAAAAAAGGGGCGGCATAAGCCGCCCCACACTCAAACCGAACCGTGGTTCGGAAAGGTCAGACTGATGTCTTGCCCCCTCCATTCCGACTACACGTTGGAACCGGACGAGCTTGTTGATATGATCCCGGCATTGCGCGCATTTGCGCGCACTTTTTATAGCCAACGGGAAGATGCCGAAGATCTCGTACAGGAAACGCTCGTTAAAGCCCTGGCAAACCGGGAGAAATATATCCCTTATTCCCCGCTGAAATCCTGGCTTTTCACCATTATGCGCAACACATTTTGCACCCGCATCCGGTTGCAAAAGCGAGAAGCGCCCGGTGTTGCCGAATGTATATCGCCGACCGCAAGCGTCGGTGCTTCACAGGAATATACGCTCGAAGCACATGATGTGCAGATCGCGCTTGAAACCTTGCCACAGAAATATCGCCGTGTGCTTTCGCTGGTGGTGCTGGAAGGTAAAAGCTATGAACGTACAGCTGAAATTTGCGCTTGTTCGATTGGTACAGTGAAAAGCCGTCTGCATCGCGCCCGCCATAAGCTGCACGATATCGTCGATAGTTGATGAACGAAAAACTGTCGAACTGCCTATTCATAGCGTTTTGATTGAAGCGCAAAACCATCGCCCGATATCTTGCGTTTTGCCTTCGGACATGACTAACTAACTACTTGTTATGATAAGTCTAAATGATAGGGCCATGTATTCATTTTCGGGCAAGCGCATTCTCGTTTTCGAAGACAGTTTTCTTCTTTCGGAGGAAACCGGTCGCAAACTTGGTGCGATTGGTGCTGTAATTCTTGGCCCCGTCAACACGACCGAGCAAGCGCTCCATTTTCTCCAAAACGAAGAAGTCGACGCCGCTATACTTGATGTGGCGCTGGAGCCGGCAACTGTATTGCCGCTTGTCGATGCGCTTGAAACGCGATCGACGCCGTTCATTTTCGCCCTGTCCATGAATCCGGCGAGTGATAACAAGGGCTTTACCGGCTTCGTGCTGAGTAATCGTGACAATGATCTGTCGGTCATTGCCGAAGCTCTTTTTCGTCGTCGCGGTCTGGAACAGTAGTCCCGAACGTCACGGACACATTCTACGCCACATGATGGGAACACCGGAGGATTCCGGTGGTTAGATCCGAAGCGATAATAATGCTGAGGAAGGACAACCCTTTATGAATAAACAATATCCCACCCCTCCCTTCGATACGCCGCATCAGGCCATGCCAGGCTTGACGGAAAAGATGAATCCCAAGCCTGATCATGGCGAAGCAAGCTACAAGGGTTCCGGCAAGTTGGAAGGACGAAAAGCCATCATCACGGGCGGCGATAGCGGGATCGGACGCGCCGTAGCTATCGCCTTTGCACGAGAAGGTGCTGATGTTCTGATCGCCTATCTTCAGGAAGAGGCCGATGCGCTTGAAACGCGGTCGCTGATCGAGGCAGAGGGCCGCAAGGCCGTTTTGATGAAATGCGATATTCAGCGTTCCCAGACCTGCCGGGAAATTGCAGAGCGCGCCGCCAAAGAATTTGGGCAGATCGATATCCTGGTCAATAATGCCGCGCATCAGGCCAGTTTTAACGCGTTGGAAGATATCAGCGATGAAGAATGGGATCTGACCTTCCGTGTGAACATCCATGCAATGTTCTATCTGACAAAGGCCGCCCTGCCTCATATGAAACCGGGATCCGCGATCATCAACACGGCTTCGATCAATTCGGACATGCCCAACCCGACCTTGCTGGCTTATGCAACGACAAAGGGCGCCATCCAGAATTTCACTGCTGGCCTTGCGCAATTGCTGGCTGAAAAAGGCATTCGCGCCAATGCGGTTGCGCCGGGGCCGGTCTGGACGCCCCTGATCCCTTCCACACTGCCGGAAGAGGCTGTTGCATCATTCGGCAAACAGACGCCGATGAAACGACCCGCCCAGCCTGCGGAACTTGCCTCCGCCTATGTCATGCTGGCAGATCCACTATCGAGCTATACGTCAGGCGCAACCATTGCAGTCACGGGCGGAAAGCCAATCCTCTAAAAGAAAGCGCCCGCTTTAAGCGGGCGCTTCAATCGGGAGGATCTGTCTGTAAAGAATGGGGCGAAGGCTGCGTTCCAGCATCGTCATCGGTGGAAGGATAAAAGAGAGACCCTACCACCAGAAGCAACACCACACCGATGGCCAATAGAAGGAGCGTTCTCATTTGTCTGGCACGCGTTGCGCGTAGAGCCAATGCTCCTTGTCACCGCGGTCCTTCGGACGGTCGGTAGCCTTCTGGTCCTTCGACTTTTCTGAAGTCTTATCAGGCATTGTTGATGCCTTTCTATGCTCTTGTCGGAGTTGCTTGGGGATATGATGATCGTCCATCTCGTTCTCCTTTGGGCCAGTTTTTTGGGCTCAGACCGGCACCTAACCGACAAGCGCAGTTTATGTTCCCACAAAATTAGGCTCGATGATCGGTATCGAGGGACGCAATGAGGCTTATCAATTGCGGCTCGTCCACCAGCAGACCCGCCTCATCCGGCGAAAGCCATTTGCGCTGGCGCTGCTTCTGTTCTGGCCAACGGGCGTTTTCGCATTGAACATGCAACGGATAGACCCTCACCTTAACCGGGATGAAAACTCTTTTCAGGCGCTTCCAATACAGATAGTGGCCGATCGTAGAACGGCTGACTTTTCCTTCAATCCCCGCTTCTTCGAGGGCTTCAATACGTGCAGCGTCGGCGAGACTGCGCTTTTTCATCGGCCAGCCTTTCGGCAAGGTGAAGCGATGTGTGCTGCGCGACGTGACCAGCATGATCTTGAGGTGGCCATTTTCAAACCGATAGGGAAGTGCTGCCGCCTGCTCCAGCTCGTGGCCAGCCTTGGCCCGACGGATTCGCTTTTTCCATTTTCCACTAGCCATCGGCTCTCCTCCTGGAGCATCCCGATGCATAACCGCAAAAATACGCTTCTGTTCCATTTGAAACAATAACGCCATTTCATGGTTTGGGGTTCGAACATGTCAAAGGAGGAACGGGAAAATGCACGACGCAAAGCAGACTGAATGCATCACCGCCTGTCTCGACTGCTATCGCATCTGCACCGAAATGGCGTCCGACCATTGTCTGGAACGTGGAGGCGCACATGTCGAACCAAAACATTTCAGAACCATGCTGGGCTGCGCCGAACTTTGTCGTACTGCGGCGCACGTGATGATGCTTAAGAGCCCCATCCACAATGAGCTATGCAGGCTCTGCGCCCGGATATGCGACGACTGCGCGGAAAGCTGTCGCGCGCTGGATGGTATGGAAGAATGTGTGGCGGCTTGCCAACGCTGCGCCGCATCCTGCAGGGAGATGGCAAATCATCCTGTGGAATGAGTGGCCTCTACAGCGGCTTCTCCTGCGGTATCCAGTGGATCGCGTCGGGATTAATCCCCAGAAGCAACGCCACGGCTACCGCACGGGCCTTCAGTTCCTCGGTGAGAACTGTGGATCGGGAAAGCACCCAGAAATAGTTGCGGCTTGACCCGACGATGATCGCCCACTCGTAATTCTCATCAAGATCAACAATGTTATAACCGCCATAGAATGGGCCGAAGAAGGACACTTTCAACGCACCTTCGTCGGACGCGCCTACAAATTTTGCAGTACCGGTCGCACTTGTCGAACGGCCTTTCCATGGATCAAACCCGCTATTGACGACGCGGACGGTTCCATCAGGGTTCAGAGAATATTCCGCCGTTGTGCGCGTGAGACCGCGTTCGAAGCGGTTTTCAATACGGCCAAGCTCAAACCATTTTCCAAGATAGCGGGAAAGATCGAACGGTTTCACCGGCACAACGCCTTTGGGCACTTGCGGCGATGCTGCTCTTGCCAGAGCAAATCCCAGTGCTAACCCCGAAATTCCGAGCAGAAACTTGGCCGTTTTCATAATTGCGTCCTTCCTTGTCAGTTCATGACTAACCAGATGCGGGAGAAATAGTTCCGTTATTCAGGCATTCGCCATCAGCCATTTCAGCGTGTTGCGTTCGGCTTTGCTCAGCCGAGGCGCCACAAGCCGGTTCGCCCCGGCGGCCTCCACTTCGCCAGCTAGCGTACCCTGCTCCCAATGCTCGATAACACCCGGATGAATATAGGCGCTGCGACAAACCGCCCGCGTATTGCCAAGCGATTGCGCGATACCGTCAATCACTTGATTGAGCACGCGCTTTCTGGCCGCTTCGCTTTCAGGTAATTCCGTCGAGCAGAGTGCTTCAACTGCCTCTGCGGTCGCAGCCCAGGTGCGAAAATGCTTGGAGGTAAATTCTGCCCCCATGGCGTCTCGCAGATAATCGTTGATATCTTGCGAGCAAACGGCACGCCGGGCTCCCTCGTCATCGATATATTGGAACAGTTGCTGCCCCGGCAGCTCCTGTACTGACCGCACAATCCGTGCAATCCGCCTGTCGGACAGTTTCAGGTTCCAGCTCTTGCCCGACTTGCCCGTGAAAACCAGACGCAAGCCTGCTCCGTCGTCCTTGACATGGCGATTGCGCAACGTGGTGATACCAAAACTGTTGTTCTCCCGCGCATAGTTAGGGTTGCCAACGCGCAGCAACAGTCTGTCCATCATCCAGATGACGGTTGCGACTACCTTTTCCCGACCGAGGGAACGTCGCCGCATGTCTGCGTCGATCTTTTGCCGGAGACCGCTGAGCTTCTGACCGAAAGCCTGCAAGCTTGAAAACTTGCTCTGTCCACGCTCTGCCATCCACGCAGGATGATAGATATACTGCTTCCTGCCGCGTGCGTCGCGGCCTGTAGCCTGTGTGTGGCCATACTGGTCGAGACATATCCAGACGTCCTTCCATGCGGGCGGAATGGCCAAGGCCGCTATCCGCACCTTTTCCCTCGCGCTGACCGCATGTCGATGGCAATCGACATAACGAAAGCCCGTACCGCAACGAATGCGCTTTAGGCCCGGCTCGGTATCAGTGACATGGATCAGGCGATGCGGGATCGGCGGTTTTTCGAGCAATGGTGTTTCCCCGAAATGGCTGTGGCGGGATTTCCTTCGCTGATAACCACCCAAACGCCTAACGAGTTCCAGCGCGGCTCTGAAACCGGAACCTTCCGGCCTTCAACTGGTTATCTTCCACTCGGAAGGGGATGAAACGGTGCCGCACGCATTCTGGAAAGGCTACCTGAAACTGTCGCTCGTCACTTGTGCCGTGGAGTTGATGCCAGCGACCAGCGACAGCGAGAAAGTGCGCTTTCACACGCTCAACGCCAAAACAGGCAATCGGGTCATCAGCCGCTATGTCGATTCAGTGACGCACAAGCCTGTGCGCGATCAGGACGAGATCAAGGGCTTTGAGAAAGCGGAAGGCGACTATATCCTCCTTGAAGATGATGAGCTGGAAGCGGTGGCCCTCGAAAGCACACGCACCATCGATATCGATAAATTCGTAGAACGCGATAGCATCGGTTGGATCTGGTACGACAAGCCCCATTATCTCTCACCCGCTGACAAGGTTGGGCAGGAAGCCTTTGCCGTCATTCGGGAAGCGATGGACAAAAGCGGCGTCTGCGGCTTGGCGCGACTGGTGATGTACCGGCGCGAACGAGCCGTTCTTCTGGAGCCACGTGGACCAGGTATTGTCTTATGGACCTTGCATTTCGGCGATGAAGTGCGAAAACCTGAGGATTATTTTTCAAATATCGGGGGCGAAAAGCCCGATAAAAAGCTGTTTTCCATGGTTCGTAAGCTGATCAAGGATAAGACGGAAGACTGGAATCCGGATTTGCTGAAGGACCCGGTTCAGAGGAATCTGAAATCGATGATCGCCGCCAAGAAGAAGAAAACAAAAGCACCCGCAAAGGCTAAATCCAGCGCCACGCCCCCGCCGACCAGCGGCAATGTTATCAACATCATGGATGCTTTGCGCAAAAGTCTCGCCAACGAGAAAAAACAGCGCTAACTACTTATTTTGGCGCGTTCCCTTACCGCTTCGGTAAAGGTTTTGCCGCTTTGCTGAAATCCTCCCAAGGGTCGTTCTTTAAAGCCGCAAGCCGCGTCGGCGTATTCAATATGGTGAAATGGGTCGGGCCGATTGCCGGGCTCACTTCGTTCCATGCGAGCGGCATGGAAACCGCTGCCCCCGGACGAGCGCGAGGCGAATATGGCGCAACCGCAGTCATACCGCGTTGATTGCGCAAGTAATCAATGAGGATTTTGCCTTTGCGTTTGGCTTTGGAAATAGTCGATACGTAGCGATCAGGACTATCCGCCGCCATCTCGTCGGCGATTGCCTTGGTGAAAGCCTTCAGACTTTCCCAGTCGGCCTTCGGTTTTAACGGCACAACGACATGCAGCCCCTTGCCGCCCGACGTTTTTACAAAGGTGGTGAGGCCGTGTTTCTCAAGCCGCTCCTTTGTTTCAAAAGCGCCTTCGACGACGCGCTCCCAGGCGACACCGTCTCCGGGATCAAGATCCATCGTCAATATATCTGGCAGTTCCCAGTTTTTAAGGGTCGATCCCCATGGATGTATTTCCAGCGTGGCGGCCTGCACCAAACCGATCAGACCGTCGAAATCCTTGATTGCTATGTACGGTTCTTCATCCTTCTCAGACGGATCATCAACCTCAAAAATATGTTCGTTCGGACCCTTCCACGCGTGTTTCTGGAAGAAGTGCTGGCCGTCGATGCCTGTGGGACAGCGCAGCAAAGCCAGTGGCCGATTGATGATAAACGGCTCAATGCGCGGCCAGACCTCGGCGTAATAATCCGCCAATCCCTGTTTGGTGATACCCTCTTTCGGCCAGTATACACGGTCCGGGTGGGTGAGCTTCACATCGGCTTCTTCGGAAGCTGCTTTTTCGGGCCGGGCTGGCATGGCACTTTTCTCCAAGATGACCTCCTTCGCGGCCTTGTCGTCCCGCAGGCCGCGGAAAGACGCGTGGCGCAATCTCCTGTCTGCGGTCCATGCGCGAAACTCGATCTCTGCGACGAGCTGCGGTTTGACGAATATCGCGCCGCGCTTTTCTTCAGCTGTCAGCGTCGTGGCAAAGGGGCTTTTCTCCTGACGCATCGCGTTGAGCTTTTTATAAAGATCTTTGGCCAGTTTGACCGAAAATCCGGTTCCGACCCTCCCGACCGAAACGAGACCTCTCTTTTCCTGAACGCCCAGCAACAACGAACCGATTGCATCGCGCGTTGCGCTGGAAGGTACAAAGCCCGCAATGACAAATTCCTGTCGTCCGATGCATTTCGATTTGCGCCAGTCTTTGCTGCGTCCCGAACTATAAAGACCCTCGCTCAGCTTCGAGACGATGCCTTCCAGCCCCAGACCGCAGGCATTGTTCAACACAGCTTCCCCGTCGGCATCAAAAGCCTCGCTATAGCGTAATGTGGCCATCGAAGGGGAGATAAGCTTTGCCAGCAGCGCCTTGCGCTCGACCAACGGCACCTGACGCAGATCGTTGCCATTAAAATAGAGGAGATCAAAGAGATAATAGGCGAAGCGATCCGAACGCCCCTCGCTCAAATCGCTTTGCAACGCGGAAAAATCCGACAAGCCCGCGCCGCTTTCCACCACAATTTCGCCGTCCAAAATGGCATTGTCGACGCCGGTCGCCAGAATATCTTTTGTGATCGCTTGGCCGAATTTTTCGGTCCAATCCAGCCCACTGCGCGAATAAAGCACGACATTGCCGTTTAAAACGTGCGCTTGAATACGATAGCCATCAAACTTGATTTCGTGAATCCAGCGGCTCCCTTCTGGAGCAGCGGATACCAACGTCGCCAATTGCGGTTCGATGAACTGCGGCATCGCAGCCTTTTTGGCGAGCTTCGGCAGAGGTTGCGCCTTTTCTTTGGCAACGCGGGTTTTAGCGATAGGCCCGGTTTTGGATGACCAGCCCGGCGCTTCATCTTCCACCTCGGCAATAACCCGCCCGGTTTTTACCGATTGCGGTTCTTCCTCGAGAATATCCGGATCGTTTGCCTCCCGCGCAAACTCATCCTCCCCCTTTATGAGCAGCCAGTTTTCGCGCTTTTCACCGGGCTTTCCATGCATTCGAACGAGATGCCAACGGCCCTTGAGCTTTTCGCCATTCAGTTCGAATTCCATGTGCCCCTTATTGTACTGTTTGTGTGGATCGCCGATTGGCTTCCACTGCCCATTGTCCCAGACAATGACTGTGCCGCCGCCATATTCGCCCTTGGGGATTGTGCCTTCAAAACCGGCATATTCGAGAGGATGATCCTCCACATGGACAGCCAGACGCTTTTCACCGGGCACCAGACTTGGTCCGCGCGTGACCGCCCAGCTTTTCAACACGCCGTCCATTTCGAGCCTGAAATCATAGTGCAACCGGCGCGCGTCGTGTTTCTGCACCACAAAAAGGTCGCCCTTGCTCCGCCCAGCCTTGCCGCGCGGCTCTTTCGTCAGGCTGAAGTCGCGTTTCTTGTGATAAGTTTCAAGCGGCTGTCCCATTATCCAGCCTTTCGGGGCTTCGCTTTGCTGGTCGCGGTTTTCGCCGCTTTTTTCTTGGGCGCGCTCATGGCTGCGCTCTTACGCAAGGCTTCCTTCAGATCGATCACGTCAGCAGTCTTTGGAGCGGCAGGCTTTTTGAGCGGCTTGCCTTCGATCTTCGCTTTTATCAGCTCGGCAAGCGCCGCGTCATAACGGTCGTCGAAGCTTGAGGGATCGAAACGGCCCATCTTGGTGTCGATGATATGCTTGGCCAGATCGAGCATTTCCCGGTCGAATTTGAATGCTTCGAGATTTGAAAAAGCTTCGTTCGCAGAACGAACTTCATAATCAAAATTAAGCGTCGTTGCGATCAATCCATCGCCCTCCGCGCGGATAAGAATTTTGCGCGCGCGGCGGAAAAGCACCGCCTCTGCGACCGCCGCAACGTTTTCGGCTTTTATACCGTCGCTAAAAAGCGAGAAGACCTCGTCATCATCAACAGGCGCCAGATAATAGGGGCGGTCCAGATAGACATCATCGATATCACCACATTTGACAAAATGAGTGACGTTCAACGTTTTGTTGCTGTCTGGGATGGTCGACTGGATTTCATCATCATCGAAACTGACATAACGACCAGAAGAGATTTCATATCCCTTGATCTGCTCTTCGCGCGGAACAGGTTTGCCTGTATCGCTGTCGACAAATTCGCGGCTGAGACGATTGCCCGTTTTGCGATTGACCAGATGGAACGAAACCCGCTCGGAGGTTGACACCGCCGTATAAAGACCGACAGGCATCAAAAGCTGCTCGACTTTCAACTGGCCTTTCCAGTTTGCGCGGATAGCCATGGCTTCCTCATTCCGTGTCAGATTACCTGCTCGGGTAAACTCGCAGAACCGCGAACTTGTTCCGGACAGCCGCTTCCCGAAAGCTGCGCTAGCTCTCCGCCTTGAACTTTTTGGCCTCTGCGAGAAGCTTCTGCCGGTCACGGTGTCCCAAACGTTCGATCAGTTCCCGCGCCTGTAGTGGCGAAAGATCCGAGTTCTCGGCGAGAAACTTGATATCCTCATCTTCAGTCAATGGAGCCGGGTTTTGCTCTTGCTCAGTCATGATGGTTTCCTCAATCGATTGGCTTTTGATAAGCTTGTGCGGCTGGGCTTCCTCGTCATATCCAGAACGTAGTGGCGTAACCGATGCAGATGATCGCGAGAATGACCATCCACCAGATCAGATAGATACGGCCTTCCTGCAATCCACGGCGCCGTTCAGATTCCGCTTTCTGACCGCCCGGCGCTCGATAGACACGGGCACTATCGGTGGTTTTGTTGGGTGTAATCATCGCCATAAACCTCCCTGGCCCAACGATCTCGTAGAGCAAATGTTCCGGCGACCTCTTGCTGATTTCTTCCGGAGCCTCGGAATTCGACAACGCCGTTTTACTTTATAGACTTCGCCACGAAGGAACCGATCCCGGTCAAATAAGTTTCAATGGAGCGCTGTGTCGGCTTCCACTATCCTGGAGGAGGAATTGCCATGGAAAAGTTCTTCACTCGTCTCTCCCAGACCATCGCTGAACTGGCAGGGACATCCTATGCGTTCGGTGTTGCTTTGGGTTTCATTCTCATATGGGCCTGTTCGGGTCCGATATTTGGCTTTTCCGACACCTGGCAGCTTGTCATCAACACGGCCACAACAATCATCACTTTCCTGATGGTTTTTTTGATCCAGAATTCGCAAAATCGCGATTCCACGGCGGTGGAGGCGAAACTGGACGAAGTCATTCGTTGTCTGGAAGGGGCGCGTTCACAGCTTATCGGTATTGAGCACCTCACCGAAAGCGAAGTCGAAGCGATACGGACGGCAATTGAGGACGAAAACGGAGATCAAACTACCAAAGTGAATGTTGAGGAATTGCTGCGTAATGCGACCCGAAGAGCAAAACAATACCGCCCGAAATAGACTGCGTTCCCGCAAGCCCTTCGACAGAAACCGATTTGGTTCGAAACATATGTGGTTTTGAGAAGTTAGACCTCCCCAATTAATGGAGGCTGAACAATGGCAAATCCTTCACCGAAGCCCGGAACGACCGATCAAAAACCAAAATGGGAAGGTCCACCGGAAAACCGACCGCGCGGTTATGACCCGGCGGAAGATAATCCCGACAAACAACGCGATGCAGCGGGACACAGCCTGTCAGATCCCGACCGCAGAAATCTCTCCGATGCTTTAAGCGAGCCAAAGTCCAACACGACGAAGAAAAAAGGAGATGCGTAATGACGACGACTTCTCCAATCCCCATCCCTCTCAAGGCGCTCGCGCTGAATGCGACATTGAAAGGCAAGGCGGATCATACGCCGTCCTCGACCGATGAACTGTTACGCTATCTGGATTCTCATCTCATTCCATATGGGGTAGAGACCGAACATCTGCGATTGAGCGCATTCAATATCGAGCCGGGTGTGACATCCCGCGAAAGCGACGAGGATGAATGGCCCATGGTGCGGCAGAAGATTTTAGATTCGGACATTTTTATTCTCGGCACCCCGATCTGGCTCGGACAGCCATCCAGCATCTGTAAGCGTGTTTTGGAACGCATGGATGCCTTTCTTTCCGAAACAGACGACAAGAACCGGATGCCTTCCTATGACTGTGTTGCTGCGGTGGTTGTGGTTGGCAATGAGGATGGAGCTCATCACGTATCCGCCGAGCTATATCAGGCTTTGAACGATGTTGGTTTTACCTTGCCAGCGAATGCCGTCACCTATTGGGTGGCGAGGCGATGCAATCAACCAACTTCGTCGATCTCAACACAATTCCCGAAGTCGTTGTTTCAACGACGAAAATGGTCGCCGCAAATTGTGTCCATCTTGCCCATTTATTGAAGAACCACCCCTATCCAGGTAGCCATTAAAACATCATGGGCTGGCTTGGGTTGTCCGGTTCCGGCGAAGGTGGCCCGGGATCGGGAAGCGGCGGTATTTGTTCCGGTTCGTCAGGACCAATGGGATCTCCATCGGGCTGTGGTATGGTCTCCGGCGGCTGCTGGGGGACTTTTTCGGGCTCAGGCGATGGTATCTCCGGGGGATCGCCCGATTGCAATTCCAGAGCGTTCTTCTTGAATTGGGCAGCGTTTGCGGTATCGGGTTGCAGCGTTTTCATCGGATTTCCTTCCTCTTTTCCAGAAGGGCCGAACCTGTCGCAGAGGCGATTGTTCCGCCAGCTGTTTAACGTTTCTCCGGCTTTCCGTAAGCACTGCGCAATTCAGTTTTCGCCAGCTCCAATATTCGTTTGCGCTCTTTCGGCAGCTTTGTGCCAGCACGATTGATATAAAAAGTCAGCATCGACATCGCCGATTGGAATGGAGTGGTTTTGCGCTTTCGACTGTGATCGGCCGAACGTTTCAGGGAGAGCGCGATCTTCTTCGGATCATTATCTTCGAAAATATGCGGTTCCAGTGTCAGCGCATCGCTATGCTCGGTCACTTCTGCCGACCACTTTTTGGACTTGGTCATGCCTGCACCTCGATGATTTTAAGGGAACTGTTTGCCCTCAAAACCTATTACCATGGCAGATGTTCCAGCTTTTTTAGTCCGCGATCAGATCAATGGCTGCCACAAACGCTCATAAATCCCGTTTTCACGTATCTTTGGAGGAGATTGTTCATGGCAGATCATGATGCTGCAACCCGCAAAGACAAGTTGCGAACCGGAATTCCCTTCTGGATAAAAACTCCGAATTCCACGGTGCAAGTGGACCGGCATCTTCCCGATCAGTCTTTTGACGTTACCGTCATCGGCGCAGGCATCTCCGGGGCTTTGATGGCGGAAGCACTGACCCGCAGTGGAAAAAGCGTGTTGATCGTTGACCGCAGGCCACCTGTACGCGGATCAACTTCGGCGTCCACATCAATGATCCAGCATGAAATCGACATACCTCTCACGCAACTGCGCAGGAAAATCGGCGCCGCACCAGCCAATGCGGCCTGGCTCCGATCAGCGCAGGCTGTTCAGGACTTGATCGATTTGTCCGCCCGGCTTGAGATCAATTGTCAAATGCATCGCAAGTCAGCGCTCTATCTCGCAGGCAACAAGATGAGCGCTCAAGCATTGGCCAAGGAGGAGGAGGCGCGCAACGAGATCGGCATCAAAGCCGACTATCTCAACCGCGCAGCTCTGATTGCGCGCTTCGGACTGGATCGTCCCGCCGCGATTTTGTCGGATGTTTCCGCATCTGCCAATCCAGCACAGCTGACCGCCGGGCTTCTGCACAAGGCGCTGACGCGCAATGCCCATATTGTTTCTCCTGTCGAGATCACCGATATGGCTGAGATGCCCTCCGGCGTAGCTCTGGCGACCCGAAAGGGCGAAGTTCTGGTTGCGGAACATGCCGTGTTTTGCACCGGTTATGAATATCTCCCCCAGATGGAAACCAAATGGCACAGCATCACATCGACCTGGGCGATCGCTTCTAAGCCTATGTCTGGTGTGCCCCGTTGGATGCGCAACTTGCTCGTCTGGGAAGCTGCTGATCCCTATCTTTATTTGAGAACTGATGCATTTGGGCGCATCATCGCCGGGGGTGAAGACGAGCAGGCGCAAGAAAGCAGCCACGATCCAAAGAAGCTGGCATATAAAGCGGCCATCATCGCGAAAAAGCTGAAAGACCTCACCGGAATTGCGATCGATAAGCCAGATTATATCTGGTCCTCGCCATTCGGAATTACGAAAGATGGCTTGCCGATCATCGACCGTGTACCGGGATATGAACGCATATTCGCAGCCATGGGTTTCGGTGGCAACGGAATTACCTTTGCCATGATCGCATCGCAAAACATCACAGCCGCGATAACCGGCAAGCCGGTTCCTGATGGTGAACTTTTCCGATATCGCTGACGCGCGGACCTACAAAGGTATATCATAACGGAAGTGGGGAACCGAGCATTGTCAAAGTAAAGGCAGGCTGGACCGTTGAGTGGACAAATAAGGACCCGATGGCTCCTACCGCTGCAGTTCAAGGTGGATGGGAAATCATGATACCACCCGGGAAACGGGCGAGTAGGGTCATCACGGACAAAGCCAACATTGATTACTATTGCCGGTTTCATCCCAATATGAAGGGGCGAATTGAAGTCGTGTAGCTAAAACCCGCTTGTGCCAGTCCCTTTGATATCGTTGAGCCTGTTCAAATATAACGAGGGTGAACACAGTGCTGGAAACAGGCTGGGTTTACCCAAAAACTATCCCGTATAGAGGTTATTCTCGGCTTTCGTGCCCGCCGATCTGCGGAGGCGACTTTACCGTAACGTACTTCCCGTTCCGAATTTCATCATGCAGCCTCGGGTGACCGACCATAATCCCAGTGTTTGAACGCCCTCTGCATTTAGCGATGAAGTCAAGCAGCCTATGTTCTGGGCAATTGGTTTTTTGAACCGCCGCTCCAATAGTTCAACTTTCAACATCTGGCAAAAAGCCAAGCGCAATGAATCAAAGTGAAATGCGCCGGAAAATACCGGCGCATCTATCGTTTAGCTGCGAATAAAGGCGAGCAAATCGGCGTTAATCACATCTGCATTGACCGTTAGCATTCCGTGCGAGAAACCCGGATAGATGATCAACTTGCTGTTTTGCAGCAGCTTGTCTTGCATAAGCGCGGCAGTTTTATAGGGAACGACTTGGTCATCATCGCCCTGAAGCACTAGGGTCGGGACTGTAATCGCTTTCAAGTCCGCAGTCTGGTCAGTTTCCGAGAAGGCTTTTATGCCTTCATAATGCGCCTTGGCGCTGCCCATCATGCCCTGCCGCCACCAATTATCTATCACGCCTTGTGAAGGCTCCGCTCCCGTGCGGTTGAAGCCATAGAAAGGGCCGGCCGGCACATCGATGAAAAACTGAGCGCGATTGGCGGCGAGAGCGGCGCGAAAGCCATCGAACACCTCGATCGGAGTACCCTCAGGATTATTCTCTGTCTTCACCATCAGTGGTGGAACAGAGCTGACCAGCACGGCTTTGGCGACACGACCTTGTGGCTGGCCGTGTTGGGCGACATAACGAGCGACTTCGCCGCCGCCGGTTGAGTGGCCTATATGAATGGCATTGCGAAGATCGAGATGTTCCGCGACGGCCGAAGCATCGGCCGCGTAGTGATCCATATCGTGCCCTTCGCTGACCTGGCTCGACCGGCCATGGCCGCGACGATCGTGAGCAACAACGCGGAAGCCTTCCTTTAGGAAGAATAGCATCTGATTATCCCAATCGTCGGCGCTTAATGGCCAACCATGGTGGAAATGAATCGGCTGCGCATCCTTCGGGCCCCAATCCTTGTAAAAAATCTCTGTTCCATCCTTGGCTTTAACAAAAGTCACGGCAATTCTCCTTTGTTGTCGGGGATGATAAAGACGCATGCTATTCAGTTTTATGCACTGCACCGCAATTCAAACGTCATCCACCAAGAACAAGTCGCGGATGAATGGAGCTCAATGATTGTGTTGGTGCCAGTTGGTAGTGCGTACGCTACCCGCCCGACGGCGGACCGTCAGCGAAACTCTCAAGCCGATTTGAACCAATTATCTGTGACGCAAGCTCAGTTTGAGCTTTCATGCTTTGGTCCTCCGGTCAGGTATATACCTTTGATATAGAGCGGATAGATGCAGCATTCCCTTATTTAAGCTACACCACATAAATTGAAATTGGCAAGAGTGACATTAATTAATTGCAAAACTGACACAATCAACGAAGGCTCCCGCCTTCATTGCGCAGTAATTAAACTATATTTTATGGATTCCACCAAAATATATTTAAAATATAATAATTGATCAATAAATATTATACATGCTGCTATTTCCGGAAAAGCAAATATATCGGAATATGTACGTCTGGGGCAGACGCAGCAGAAAAATCCGTACTCAATGCAAACTTACGACGGAATTCACCCCAAACGGTCGATCACTTCACATATAAGTCGCGTGAACGCTTCAGATGCGCCAGCATTGCCGCCTCGGCGCCTTCAGCGTCATTTTCGGCCAAACGGTCTAGAATTTCGGTGTGCTCGGCAAGCGTGTATTTTTCCTTGCCGGTCCAGATCAGCATGTGTGTGTGGTATTCTTTCAGCCACGCCAGCATGGCTTCGCTGACCGCCACAAAGATCGGATTATCCAGTATCTTTGCTATGCGAATATGAAACTCCATATCCGCGGCGATGAACGCATTGGCATCACCCAATGACTGCCGTTGCCGTTCAATGATATCCCGCAATTCGGAAATATCGCGCGCAGTCACCTTCTGCGCCGCCTCACGTGCAACGCCGCGTTCAAAAAATATACGCGCGCTCTTCAGATGCTCGAGCGTCTCCATCGACTGCGCAAGCATGATCTTCGCGGTTGGGTCCACCTGTTGAAATATCGACCTTGCGGTGAGCTTGAGAACCTTCGCGCGCTCTCCATGCGAAATGCTGACCAAACCCATTTTTGCAAGCGACTGCATTGCCTCGCGGATTGCCGGACGCCCCACACCGAAGCGTTCCATCAAAACCCGTTCGGATGGCATTTCATCGCCCGGCAGCAATTCGCCCGACGTGATCATGGTTTCAAGCCGGTCAAAAACTTCGTCTGACAATTTACGGCGAACGATAGGTTCGATTGGCTGGGTCATGGCATCTCACTAGTCATGAGCTTTGTTCCCTTATGCATCTTCAACGGCGCAGATGAAAGCCGTTACCCACACCCACATGCAGGGGCTAACAATTTTTCCTCTTGCACATGTTGGAATACTCATTATACCAGTTTGCATTCAAACGCCATGCGCTTTTCGCTGGCGCGAGTAAAACAGCGAGTGACGGCAATTCCGATGAACATCCGCTTGACCTATCGCATAGAAAGCACCGGCAACATTGAGAAGATGGCGGCCAAGATCGCCAGCGATCAATCCACCGGCACTTTTGTTGCTGTTCCCGGTGAAACGGAGGAATTGAAGGCCCGCGTCGCCGCCAAGGTGCTGGATATCCGCCCTTTGGAAGACGCGCAGGTTCCAGCCTGGCCGGAACTGGAATGCGATCACGGCCCGATCAGGCGCGCCGATGTTGATATTGCTTTTCCGCTTGATGCGGTCGGCACCGATCTCGCCGCGCTCATGACCATCGCCATTGGCGGGGTCTATTCGATCAAGGGCATGACCGGTATTCGCGTCGTCGATATGAAATTGCCGCAGGCATTCCGTAACGCCCATCCTGGCCCGCAATTCGGTATTGAGGGAAGCCGCAAGCTCACCGGCGTTGAAAAGCGTCCGATCATTGGCACCATCGTCAAGCCCGCGCTTGGCCTGCGTCCCCATGAAACGGCGGAATTGGTGGGTGAGTTGATTGAATCCGGCGTGGATTTCATCAAGGACGATGAAAAACTGATGAGTCCTGCTTATTCCCCGCTGAAAGAACGCATTGCGGCAATCATGCCGCGCATTCTCGATCACGAACAGAAGACCGGCAAGAAGGTCATGTATGCCTTCGGCATCTCGCATGCAGACCCTGACGAGATGATGCGCAATCATGACCTGGTGCTCAAAGCGGGCGGCAATTGCGCCGTGATCAATATCAACTCCATCGGCTTCGGCGGCATGAGTTTCCTGCGCAAGCGCTCGGGTCTTGTTCTGCATGCGCATCGCAATGGCTGGGACGTTTTGACCCGCAATCCGGGTGTCGGCATGGATTTCCGCGTCTATCAGCAGTTCTGGCGCCTGCTCGGCGTCGATCAGTTCCAGATCAACGGCATCCGCGTGAAATATTGGGAGCCGGACGAAAGCTTCGTCTCGTCGTTCAAGGCGATCAGTACACCGCTCTTCGATCCGTCCGATTGCCCGCTGCCGGTTGCAGGCTCCGGTCAATGGGGCGGGCAGGCACCGGAAACCTTTGCACGCACAGGCCGTACCACGGACCTCCTCTATTTGTGCGGCGGCGGCATTGTCAGCCATCCCGGCGGACCGGCAGCAGGGGTTCGCGCTGTACAGCAGGCGTGGGAGGCCGCAGTGGCCGACATCCCGCTTGAGGTTTACGCAAAAGACCACCCCGAACTCGCGGCCTCGCTGGCGAAATTCGGCAATGGAGGCGAAGGATGACCAGCCTCGCTCCGCTGCTTTCCTATTACGGAGATGATCTGACCGGTTCCACGGATGTGATGGAAGCGCTCAGTTCGAATGGCATCGAAACTGTCTTGTTCATGAACAAGCCGGATGACGCGCTTCTATCGCGCTTTGGACATTGCCGGGCCATTGGTCTTGCAGGCACCAGCCGCAGCGAAACCCCGGATTGGATGGATGCGCATCTGACACCCGCCTTCGCCTGGCTGCGTAGCCTCAATGCCGCAATTTGCCACTACAAGGTCTGTTCCACTTTCGATTCCGCGCCGCATGTCGGCAATATCGGCAAGGCGAGCGAGATCGGCAAATCGGTCTTTCAGCAGGCTTATGTTCCGCTGATCGTCGGTGCGCCGCAACTCAAGCGCTACACATCCTTCGGCAATCTCTTTGCAGCCTATCAGGGTGAGACCTACCGGATTGATCGCCATCCGGTGATGAGCCGTCATCCGGTGACGCCGATGCATGAAGCAGATCTGCGTTTGCATCTGGCCCAACAAACGACATTGAAAGCCGAATTGGTTGATAGTGCAGCGCTGGCCGCATCTGAAGCGGATAAGCGTATCGACGCGATCACGCAAAAGGCGACCGGCATGGTGCTGTTCGATGTGGATAGCACCGAAAGCCAGTTGCGCGCAGGGGAACAACTCTGGCGTTTACGTGCCCCTCAGGGCTGGTTTGTTGCCGGTTCCTCGGGCATCGAATATGCGCTGCTTGCCGCATGGCGGGAGGCGGGCCTGATCGGCGCGCGGAAAGATTTTCCGCTGCCGGGCAAAGTGGATCGTATCGCCGTGGTGTCGGGCAGCGTTTCGCCGACAACAGAAAGACAAATCCGCACCGCAACCGCAGCCGGTTTTGTCGGCATCGATCTCGATCCGCTCGAACTCCTTGGCGAAAATGCCGCGCGGGCGACTGAAACCGCCGTCGCACATGCGCAAAAAACCTTGCAGGCTGGCAGAAGCGTCATTCTCAACACGGCGCTCGGCCCCTCTGCTGATCGCGGTCGCGAAATCGACCGTATCGCCGGGAGCCGCCATCGACTGGCGCGCATTCTGGGCTCGATCCTGCGCAGTCTGGTTGAGCGCGAAAAACTGCCGCGCGCCGTAATAGCTGGTGGCGACACGTCCAGTCACGCCCTGCGCGAGCTGCATGTCGATGCGCTGACCACGCTGCTGCCGCTTCCGCAAACACCCGGCTCGCCGCTTTGCACTGCGCATGGTGGCGATACTGCGACCAATGGCCTGCAAATCGCACTGAAAGGCGGACAGGTCGGCGCTGACAATTATTTCAGCCAAATACGCGACGGTTTACCCAACTGAAATCTGGAATACTCATTGACTGGTTATACCAGTTAAGTTACCAAAGACACCGGAGGAAAATTCAACCATGACAGCAATCGCTTTGTTCGGCGCAGGCGGCAAGATGGGTTACCGTCTGGCCAAGAACTTGAAGGGCTCGCGCTTCGACGTCCGCCATATTGAAGTCAGCGATGCAGGCAAGGCGCGTCTGAAGAACGATCTGGGCATCGATACAGTCGATGCCGATCAGGGCCTTGCAGGCGCCGAGGTTGTCATTCTGGCCGTGCCGGACACCCTCATCGGAAAAGTGGCCGCAGGCATTATCGACAAGCTGAAGCCCGGCACCATGGTGATCGCGCTTGACGCGGCAGCTCCCTTCGCAGGTCATCTGCCCGAACGCGCCGACCTGACCTATTTCGTCACCCACCCATGCCATCCGCCGATCTTCAACGACGAGACGGACATGCAGGCAAAGAAGGATCATTTCGGTGGTCTTTTCGCCAAGCAGCATATCGTTTCGGCGCTCATGCAGGGGCCGGAAACGGATTACGTGCTGGGCGAAGAAATCGCAAAGGTGATCTGGGCCCCCGTCATGCGCTCGCATCGCGTCACGGTCGAACAGATGGCGATGCTGGAGCCGGGCCTTTCGGAAACCGTCTGCGCCTCGCTTCTCGTCGTCATGCGCCAGGCAATGGACGAATGCGTGCGGCGTGGCGTACCGGAAGAAGCGGCCCGCGATTTCCTGCTCGGCCATATGAATGTTCTGGGCGCGGTCATCTTCAAGGAAGTCGACGGCGTATTCTCGGATGCCTGCAACAAGGCAATCGAGTTCGGCATACCCGCGCTGATGCGCGACGACTGGAAAAACGTGTTTGAACCGCAGGAGATCGCCGAAAGCATTCGCCGTATCACCTGATAATCAACGGGAGGGTCAAGCGCCCTCCTTCACTGCCCTGCTGGGAACAGGGCTGAACACACTGGGAGGAAATTATGGAATTCACACGCAGGAAACTGACGCGCGGTATCGCGCTGGCCATCGTCGCTGGTGCGCTGTCGGCAGGCACAGTCATGCCAGCCTGGGCGGCGGACCTCATCGCGATCATCACGCCGTCACACGACAATCCGTTCTTCAAGGCTGAGGCCGTGGGCGCAGAGGCAAAAGCCAAGGAACTTGGCTATGAAACGCTGATCCTCGTTCACGACGACGACGCAAACAAGCAATCTCAGCTCGTCGATACGGCAATCGGGCGTGGCGCCAAGGCGATTATTCTGGACAATGCCGGTTCCGAAGCGTCTATCGCTGCCGTACAGAAGGCGAAGGATGCAGGCATTCCATCCTTCCTGATCGACCGTGAAATCAATGCGACCGGCATTGCCGTCTCGCAGATTGTTTCCAACAACTATCAGGGCGCCCAGCTCGGCGCGGAAGAATTCGTCAAGCTGATGGGTGAAAAAGGCAATTACGTGGAATTGCTTGGCCGCGAAGCCGATCTCAATGCCGGCATACGCTCCAAGGGCTATCACGACGTTATCGACGACTATCCGGATATGAAGATGGTCGCACAGCAGTCGGCCAACTGGAGCCAGCCGGAAGCCTTCACCAAAATGCAGAGCATTCTGCAGGCCAATCCGGACATCAAAGGCGTGATTTCAGGCAACGATACGATGGCGATGGGCGCTTGGGCGGCTCTCGAAGCTGCCGGTCGTAAGGACGTGATCGTCGTCGGCTTCGACGGCTCCAACGATGTACGCGATTCCATCAAGGCTGGCGGCATCAAGGCCACCGTCCTGCAGCCAGCTTACGCGCAGGCGCAAACCGCTGTCGTTCAGGCTGACGAATTCATCAAGTCGGGCAAAAAGCCTGCTGAAGAGAAGCAGTTGATGGATTGCGTGCTGATCAATGGCGACAACGCGGAAAAGCTCGAAACCTTCGCTTTGAAGGATTGAGCCCCGGAAAGTTGAGAGCCGGGAGCCTTAATGCTCCCGGCATATTCCCCATACCGAGGATATCTTCATGTCAGTGCTGAAGTCAGCGTCCATCGTTGTGCTGGCCTGTGGTGTTGCGCTTTCGGGCTGCAAGATCATCAAGACGCCAACAGCTGAGGAAGCCGCAGCTGCCCGCGGTGACAATTTCAACCCGGACCGCTCGGTTGCCGACATCTGGGATTCCAAGGTCAAACCGTTCTTCGCGGAAAAGACCGTGACGCTTGATGAAGTCATGACGGCAGCCAATACCGACGCTGACGCGGCGGGAAACAAATTCGGCCACCGCGAAAAGCAGGGCAACGCGCCTTGGACCTTTGCAACCAGGCTGGAAGGT
Organism: Ochrobactrum teleogrylli; assembly: GCF_006376685.1. Lineage (GTDB taxonomy): Bacteria > Pseudomonadota > Alphaproteobacteria > Rhizobiales > Rhizobiaceae > Brucella > Brucella teleogrylli. Next base: position 43,787 of record NZ_VEWL01000012.1, read on the forward strand.
ACGGTCGTTGGCGCCGAGACCAAATCGCGGGCTGCCTATGTCGATGTGGACAGCAATGGCGATGGCAAGGCGGATGCGCGTGTTCAGATCGGGCCAACCGTTCGCGGAACGGCCATTCGCGACAGCTTGAGCTTTGTAAACTTCAACGAATTCCGCAACCAGATCGAATGGGCGCAGTTCGGGAAATCGTTCAATATCCGCGTCAACGACGAAGTTTTGTCGAAGCTGCCACGCGAAAATCTGGTCGGCATGAAAGTAAAGGCCAGTGGCGCCTTCGCCATGCCATCTAAGGGCCAGTTACCGCTTTTCACGCCCGTATCCATTGCGCTGGAGAAGTGAGCCATGGAAACGGAACAGCCAACCAAAGACGATATCGTCCTCAAGCTTGAAGACGTATCGAAAGTCTATTCGGGGATCGTCGCCGTCAAACGCGCCAATCTCGAATTGCGACGCGGATCGGTCAATGTGCTGGTGGGCGAGAACGGCGCTGGCAAATCCACATTGATGAAGATCATCGCCGGTGTTGAGCGCCCGACCATGGGCAAGATCATTCTCGACGGTGAACCGGTGGTTTTCGACAGTCCTGCCGATGCGCAAAAGTGCGGCATCGCGATGATCTTTCAGGAACTCAATCTGTTCGCCAATATGTCCGTGGCCGAGAATATTTTCGCCACCCGTGAGATCATGCGCGGAGTACGCGGCATCGATCACAAGGCGCAGGTCCAAAAGGCCAACGAATATCTCAAGCGTCTGGATGCTGGCATCGATGCCAATATGCTGGTTTCCGATCTTCCCATCGGCCAGCAGCAATTGGTGGAAATCGCCAAAGCCATTTCACTTGATGCGCGCATCGTCATCATGGACGAACCGACATCTGCGCTCTCAGCCGCCGAGGTCGATATTCTCTTCAAGGTCATCGCCGAACTCAAAAGCCAAGGCGTCGCCATCGTCTACATTTCGCATCGTCTGGAAGAACTGATGCGCATTGGCGATTACATCACTGTGCTGCGCGATGGCAAGATCACCGGGCAGGAAGAAGTCAGGAACATCGATACGCAATGGATCGTGCGTTCCATGATCGGCTCCGATGCCAAGGATTTTGCCAAATCGGTGAACCACACGATAGGCGAAGAGCGGTTCCGCGCCGAAAACATCACCCTGCCCCGCGCCACAGGCGGCCTTGCCGTCGATAATGTGTCCTTGTCGGTCCACGCCGGTGAAGTTCTGGGAATATACGGCCTTATGGGTGCGGGCCGTTCCGAGTTTTTTGAATGCGTCATGGGTCAGCACCGCCATTCGACCGGCCATATTTTCATAGACGGGCAGGAAGTGACCGAGCGCGATACGACACGCCGCATAAGGCGTGGACTTGCGCTTATTCCCGAAGACCGTCAGCGCGAGGGTCTGGTGCAGGTTCTGTCGATTGCCAGCAACCTGACAATGGCCAGTCTCGATCGGCTTACGAAACTGTTCCACATTGCGCCGAAGCGTGAGAAGGAAGCCGTCAGGCAGGCCATCAAGGATCTCGCCATCAAAGCCCCGAACCCGGATTTCGAAGTGACTTCGATGTCGGGTGGCAACCAGCAGAAGGTTGTGATCGGCAAAGCGCTGATGACCAATCCGAAAGTGCTTTTGATGGACGAGCCATCACGCGGCATCGACGTTGGCGCAAAAGCGGATGTTTTCCGCACCATGCGTCGCCTCGCTGGCGACGGCTTGGCCATCCTGTTTTCAACCTCCGATCTGGAAGAAGTCATGGCCTTATCCGACCGCATCGCCGTGCTCAGCAATGGCAAGCTGATTGCCATCTTTGACCGCGAGCATGCGACGGAAGCCGATATCATAGCGGCCTCGGCCAAGGGCCACGGCCATAACCACGATCTGCAAACCAAGGAACTCGCGTCATGACAGCCAAAACCGCCACGGCAGCCACTGACCCAACCTTTTCGAGCGGATCGGCCTTGCTGACGCTGATGAAGCTGCGGACATTCATTGCGCTTTTTGCAGTTTTCATCTTTTTCTCCTTCGCCGCACCGAACTTCCTCTCGACAGCCAATCTCATTTTGATGTCGAAACACGTGGCGCTGAACGCCTTTCTCGCCATGGGCATGACTTTCGTCATCATCACGGGCGGGATCGACTTGTCTGTCGGTTCGATTGTCGGCCTGTGCGGCATGGTCGCTGGTGGTCTTTTGATCTACGGCATCGATCTGGGGATCGGTTATACGATCTATTTCAATGTGATCGAGATATCGCTCATCACACTGGCTGTAGGTGTCGCGGTCGGCTTCATCAACGGGCTCCTGATTACCAGACTCAACGTGGCGCCATTCATCGCAACACTTGGAACCCTATATGTCGCGCGCGGCCTTGCTCTGTTGTCATCTGACGGCCAGACCTTCCCGAACCTCGTCGGGCGAGAAGATCTCGGCACCACCGGCTTCGGCTTTCTCGGCGCGGGCAGCATCCTCGGCTTGCCGGTTTCCATCTGGCTTCTGATCGTCGTTGCATTGGGCGCAGCCTATGTCGCCCGGTACACGCCGTTGGGACGACAGATTTTCGCGGTGGGTGGCAATGAACGCGCAGCGCGCATGTCCGGTATCCGCGTCGACCGCGTAAAAATGTTCGTCTACATGTTTTCGGGCTTTTGCGCCGCCATTGCCGGTCTTATCATTTCGTCTGAACTGATGGCTTCGCACCCGGCAACTGGAAACTCTTTTGAACTCAATGCCATCGCGGCGGCCGTTCTGGGTGGAACCTCCATGTCGGGCGGGCGCGGTACCATCGGTGGAACGATTATCGGCGCTTTCGTGATCGGGATTCTTTCTGATGGTCTGGTCATGATGGGGGTGTCGTCCTTCTGGCAGATGGTCATCAAGGGGCTCGTCATCATCATCGCCGTGGTTGTAGACCAGGCACAGCGCCGCCTTCAGCAGCGCGTCACGCTCATGCAAATGGCAAAGGCAGGATAATGACCGAATTCAAGGGCGCGCTCATCGGCTGCGGCTTCTTCGCAATCAACCAAATGCACGCCTGGAACGATGTTACCGGCGCAAAAATCGTGGCGATCTGCGACCGCGACCCCGAGCGACTGAAGATCGTTGGCGATCAGTTCGGGATCGAACGTCGCTATACCGATGCCGAGGCGCTGTTTGCCGATGGAAATATCGATTTTGTCGATATAGCCACGACAGTTGGAAGCCATCGCATGCTGGTTGAAATGGCCGCTGCACATAAAGTACCCGCCATCTGCCAAAAGCCCTTTGCCAAGAAGCTTGAGGACGCTAAGGCCATGGTGAGAACGTGCCAAGATGCCGGTGTTCCTTTGATGGTTCACGAGAATTTCCGCTGGCAGACACCGATACAGGCCGTTCGGAAAGCACTCGATAGCGGCGCGATAGGCGATCCCTTTTGGGGGCGTTTTTCCTTCCGCTCTGGCTTCGACGTCTTCTCAGGCCAGCCGTATCTTGCGGAAGGCGAGCGCTTCATCATCGAAGACCTCGGCATTCACACGCTCGATATTGCGCGCTTTATTCTCGGTGATGTAGCAAGCCTCGTCGCGCGGACCAAACGCGTGAACCCGAAGATTAAGGGCGAGGACGTCGCGACCATTTTGCTCGACCATGAAAATGGCGCCACATCCGTCGTCGATGTCAGCTATGCGACCAGACTTCAGGTTGACCCCTTCCCGGAAACCCTCATCGAACTGGATGGCACAGCAGGCTCAATCCGGCTTTATCAGGGATACCGTCTGGAAGTCATCAATGCCAGAGGCACAACCGTTTCGGACGTTTCACCCAAACTGCTGTCCTGGGCATCGCGTCCCTGGCACAATATTCAGGAGAGCGTCTTCGCGATCCAGCAACACTGGATCGACAAACTTGCCTCCGGCGCGGAAACATCAACGTCGGGTGCCGATAATCTCAAAACCTTCGCGCTGGTGGATGCAGCTTATGACAGTGCGGCCAGCGGCAACCGCGTCGATGTGAAGGCTATGCTGGGATGAGCAGCGTCGATCCGTTTCTGCTTTATGGCACGGAAGAAACCGATGCCCGGCCACTGCACCTGCAAGCTGGGCGTCTCGCAGTCGATCTGAGCGATGGGAATTTGCGCTGCATCACCTATGATGGTGTCGAAGTGCTGCGCGCGGTGTCTTATCTCGTACGCGACCGCGACTGGGGGACATATGCCCCTTCTATTCGCGACTTCACCGTAGAGAGAAACGCCGCTGGTTTTACTGTCGCCTATCAGGCCTATGTCAGCGGTCCCAGCGATAGCGAGCTATTGGTTGCTGTGACCATATCGGCAGATACTGGTGGCACACTAACATTCGACGCTGTGGCTACAACGACAACCGGCTTCGAAACCAACCGCTGCGGCTTTTGTATTCTGCATCCGATTGTCGGGCTTGCCGGTTCGCCGGTTACGGTGGAACATGTCGATGGAACGCATGTACAGAACCATCTGCCCGATCTCATCGAGCCGTGGCAACCATTTAAGGATATGCGCGCCATCACCCATGAAGCCCTTCCGGGTGTGTTGGTCGAATGCCGTATGGAAGGCGATGTCTTCGAGATGGAGGATCAGCGCAACTGGTCCGATGCCTCCTATAAAACCTATGTGCGCCCTCTCGCGCTGCCTTGGCCCTATCGGATTGAAGCCAACGAACCAATCCATCAGCGGGTCGTATTGACCATCCACGATAAGCGGTCGAGTGCATCCACTGCCGTCACTTCAAACACCGAACCAGTGTTCATTACGTCTGACGACGCGCGCGGCATCATGCCAAGTATCGGCATCATCATCACTCCGGAAGAAGCCAAGGCGAGCCTTGCTTCGTCCGGCCTGCTAAGCGAAATCTCTCCGCAGGATTTGCTGTTCCATTACGATCCACACGCCGGACATGACGCAACAGCATTTGCAGACTTTGCTGCTCTTGCCGCTGGATATAAGGGGCGCACATCGCTGGAGATCGCACTTCCCTGTGAAGGGTCACTCATCGACGAAACCACCCAGATTGCGACGCAAATGAAAGCAGCAGGCTTTGCGCCCGACGCTATCATTGTCTCACCGTCAATAGATCGCCAGTCCACGCCGCCCGGCAGCGCTTGGCCGCCTTGCCCACCACTGGAAGAAGTCTATAACGCCGCGCGCACCGCTTTTCCGGGTGCTAACCTCGGCGGCGGTATGCTGAGCTATTTCACGGAATTGAACCGCAAGCGCGTGCCGGGCGCCCTGATCGATTTTGTGACGCATTGCACCAATCCAATCGTGCATGCCGCCGACGACCTGAGCGTCATGCAAACACTGGAGGCGCTGCCCTTCATTACGCGTTCGGTACGCGCCATTTATGGCGACAAACCCTACCGCATCGGCCCATCGACCATTCCCATGCGCCAGAATCCCTATGGGAGCCGGACAATGGACAACCCCGATGGCAAACGCATCGCCATGGCCAATCGCGATCCGCGCCATAACGGTAAATTCGCAGAAGCATTTGCCTTTGCCTATGCAGCGCGGGTGCTAGATGCAAATCTCGACTGTCTGACGCTATCAGCATTGACCGGCCCCTTCGGGCTGGTTGCGCATGAAAACGAACCCACGCCTGCGGGGCGTACACGCCCGATTTTCAACAGCGTGAAAGCCTTGTCCGCACTGGCCGGAAAAGAATGGCGCGCCTATCATTCATCCCGCCCGGCCCACGTTCTTGCCTTCGCGGTTGAGAGTGGACTTTGGCTCGTGAATGTCACGCCAGAAGAGCAGAGCGTCAGCATAGAAGGTAAGAGGGCGTTTTCGCTCGAACCCTATAGAGTTCTATCAATACCGCTTTAAGCCAAAGCGCGGAAAGTAGTGGATACGCGACATTCTCCCAGTCGCGTATCCTTGGAAGTTCAGCGCCTCTTTGCGGGCCGCGCCGCCAAAATGACATTGTGGCGCTTGGCGAGTTCTGCGGTCACCGCTTCAATTTCCTCAGCCTTGCGGGCTTCGTCCCAACCCAGTTCCAGCGCCAGAATATCCGCAATCGCAGCCAGATTATCGGCGGTCAGCGCGCCGTCAATGGCAAGCGTTGTGCGACGCAGCACAACATCAGCCAAATGAACCACCAGTTCATTGCGAGCGATCCAGGCAATCTCGGCGCGGCTCACCGTATCCGTCTCGGGCAAATAGGTGACACCGACTTTGGCTTCGTCCCGGATGATGGAGCCCGCTGTCGTGCCGTAACGCTTGAGCAATAGCTCGACACGCGCAGCTTCAAGGCCCGTTGTACTTGCCTGTTTTGCGACCCACGCACGGCGCGCATTGTCATCCAGCGGGTAATCCTTACCGCCGCCGATTGCGAGATTGCGCGTCGAGCGGAGGCGCGTGCGTTGCAACCGTCGCAAGACCGTGTCCGCAACCTCTTCGGCAAACCCCCGGAACGTCGTCCATTTGCCCCCTACCAGCGAGATGATTGCGAATGGACGCGCCGCATCGGGCTCAATCACCGGCGCCGAGTGATCGCGGCTGATCAACCCCGGTTCTGAGGCACTGGACGCAGGCAGCGGGCGAATACCGCTATAGGTGTAGACAATCTGATTGCGGTCGAACTGCAATTTCGGCAGCAGTGAACGCAGGCTTTCAATGAAATAATCTGTCTCATCGTCCTCGCAGCGCACATTGTCCGGATCGTCGGAAGGAATGTCGGTCGAACCGACCAGCGCAAGACCATGATAGTCGTAAACAAGGCAGATACGACCGTCATCGGCCTCGAAATAAATCATCCTTCCAGCAAGGCTTTTCACCAGTTCGGGATGGTCGATCAGAATATGCGATCCCTTGGTGCCGCCGATCATCTTGGTGGGTTTACCAAGCGCAGAATTCACCCGGTCAATCCACGGGCCGGCCGCGTTGATCACAAGCTTCGGCCTGACTGAGAATGCCGCGCCGTCTGGACCTTCAAAGCTGATTGCCCCATCACCGGCTTTGACCAAGGCTGTGAAATTCGCAGCTGCACTTTTTGAATTGGCCTGAAGTCCGTCACTGACCAGTTCATAGACCAGCCGCTCGGGTCGGCTGACCTTGGCGTCATGATAGATACCGCCCGCAACAATCGCGGGCGTTATGTACGGCATTTCCTGCGTTGCGGTCTTCTTCAGGAGAAAACGGTGGTGCGGCATGACGCGCTCACGCGCACCGAAATAATCATAGAGGCCAAGGCCGATCTTGATCAGCACGGCACCGCGACTGCGCGGCGCAGTCGTGGAACCGAACAATGTGCGCAAGGCCGCGGTGATCCCTTTGGTCCACGAGAACACAGGAATAAACGTCGGCAGCGGCTCAACATTATGCGGCGCGTTTTTCAAAAGCAGGTTTCGTTCCAGAGTGGATTGCGCAACCAGACCGAATTCCCCGGTTTCCAGATATTTCAAACCACCATGGATCAGCCGCGACGGCGCAGCACTGGTGCCCGATCCAAAATCGCCTTTGTCGACGATAAGGCAGTTCACGCCTTGTTCGCACAAATCCCGGTACAGCCCCGCACCGTTGATGCCCGCGCCAAGAATAAGGACGTCAACACCGTCCGCTTCCAGTTGGGCGATGCGGTTCTTCATTTCGGCAGGGCCTACGAAACTGTTCATTTCACCGTCTTTACATCTGTTGTCTGCGCAATCGCGCAACATGCGTTCGTTCTGTCGTCAATCCGAAAGAGCTTCAATTTTCGGCCATAATGGCCCAAGCGCCGAGGCAATTTCCTTGAACAGTGCGAAGCGTTTTTTATATTGCGTGCTGCGCTCCACATCTGGAGTATAAGTGCAGCCGATGGCATCGAGATCGCGCGGATCGCTATAAACGTCAGCAAAAACACCCGCACCTTTGCCCGCGCAAAGCGCTGCGCCCCAAGCTGCTGCCTCATCCGTCTCAGTGACGGTCACCGGCATCCCAAGCACATTGGCAAACATTTGCGCAAAGGCCGGGCTGCGCGATACGCCGCCCGTCAACCGCGCAGCGGAGATGGCGAACCCTTCCTTGAGATGATCGACATGGATGCGGTGATTAAAGGCAATCCCTTCCCATACGGCGCGCAGCATATCACCGCGTTCCTGCCAGCCGCGCAGACCAAAAAAAGCGCCGCTTGCCATGGCGCCATAAGGCGAACCAAAAAGATAAGGATGGAACAATGCTGTTGAGGGCTTTGCCAGTGCAGCATCTATTTCCGGGCGCAACATGTCGTGGATCGAGCGACCTGTCTCTTCCGATAGACGCCGCTCGGATGGGCAGAGCTTATCGAGAAACCAGTCGTAATTTGCCGTTGACGCTGGCGAGATCGACATGTTGTTCCATTCCCCCGGCGCGATACCGTTGCGGCAAAACCAGTTCGGATTCACATGCGGTTCGGAGGATAGTGTCTCGTTGATCGAATAGGTTCCCGCGACCACCGCCACAGTGCCCATCTTCAGCCCGCCGACGCCAAGCGCCGATGCCGTAACATCGTGCAAACCACCGACAACCGGCGTTCCGGCAACAAGACCGGTGCGCGCCGCGCAAGCCGCAGAAACGCCACCCACGATCTCGTCCGAACGCGACATGGGTGGCAACGCGTTCCAAAGGGCTTCCAGTCCGAACAATGCAAGCGCGTCGCGTGAATAATCCTGTCTCTGCACATCCGTGAAGGAGGTGGACGCTTCGGTCCGATCCGTTCCAACCTCGCCGGTCAGGCAGAACCGGAGCCAGTCCTTGCAGGCGATGACATGTGCGATACGACTGAAGCGCTCAGGCTCGTTTTCTTTCACCCAGGCGAGAATGGCCGAAGGTGCGGAAGCATGCGGCAATTGTCCGGTAATGGCGATGGACTGTTCTGCGACGGCACCGTTCACCCAGTTTTCCGCAATATCGACAGCGCGGCTATCCAGCGACAGAATGCCCGCGCCGAGCGGGCGGTGTTCACTGTCGAGCATATAAATACCGTCGCCATGAGCAGTGGTGGCGATGGCCAGAATATCGGAAGCAGGCCTGCCGCTCGTGGCAATCGCTTCGGCAATCGCGTCCGCGGTGGCATTCCAGAATTCGTCCATGTCACGCTCGACGTGACGGGGATGCGGAAACGACTGGGCGACACGGCGGCGCGCGACTGACAGCGTCCTGCCGTCAATGTCGAACAATACGGCTTTCGTGACGGTCAGTCCGCTATCGATTCCCAACAGGCAGGGCATGGATCGTATTCCTGGTATGGTAATGCAGGCTCGGCAAAACGCGTTCGCCGCGATTTTGTTATTCTTTCTGACCGCCCGAACGGGCGATGACGACATTTATTTCCTGTGACTGCATATGTTCGATATGCGCCTCGGGCGTGTTTTCATCGACGATAACCACATCGAAATCGCTCAGAGCGCCGAAATTGTGCAAAGCGCGCCGTTCGAATTTCGTGTGGTCGGCCAGAAGCACACTTTTCGCCGCGCATTCGCGCATCGCTCTTTTGGTTTCAACCATTTCGGTCGATTGATGAAACAACAGATCGTCGGTGATCGCGGCGATCGAGATGAACGCCACATCGGCACGCAGGCGACGGATTTCATGGATCGTCATGCCGCCGACAAAGGCATTGCACCAGTTGTAAAGCTGCCCACCCAGACCGATCAGCGTTATGTCCTGCATATCGCGAACTTCGTTCATCAGGATCAGCGAATTGGTAATAACAGTCAACGGCGTCTTGGCCTGAAGATGCGGCACCATTTGCAGAACAGTGGTCGAGTCATCCAGAAAGATGGCTTGCCCCGGTTCGACAAATTGCATCGCGGCTTCCGCGATCAGTTTCTTTTCTTCCGACTGCCGCGACACCCGGTAAAGATCGCTTGCTTCGATCAGGCTGGTGGGTGCTGCGGAAACGACCCCGCGCGTCTTGCGAAAAAGTCCCCGGCTGACAAGTTCATCGACATCACGATGCGCCGTCATCAGGCTGATGCCGAAACGCTCGGTCAAATCTTCGATCCGCATCGACCCCTCGGCCATCACAGTCTCCGCGATCTGCTGGCGGCGAACCAGCTGACGCGCATGCCGACTGTCGTTCGGCACTTGATCTGTCATCAGATTGTCAATGCTTGCCTTGTTGCTCACCGTCATGCCTGCCATCCGTTCCCAGCCATTATTTCGTTGTCACTGACAGGTTCTGGCGGACTACGCCAGACAAAAAGGGGAACGATATCCAGAGCGCCGGTTAGAGCCGGCGCTCCGGTCTATGCTCTTACTGCTCGAGAACGAACGGAGCCGTATATTTGTCGACATTATCCTTGGTGATCAGGAAGCAATCGAAAAGCTGCTTTTCCTGATCAACACCGGTCTTGCCGGTCTTGATGAAGCTGTCAGCCTGCTTGACGGCAGCTTCCGAGAAAATGGCAACCGGCTGCAGCACGGTGTACTGAAGCTCACCGGCCTTGATCGCAGCGACCGCATCCGGCGAACCATCGAAACCGCCGACCTTGACCTGTTCCAGCTTGCCAGCCTTCTTCAGAGCAGCGATTGCACCAAGAGCCATTTCGTCGTTACCGGAGATGACACCGATAATGTCGGGATTGGCCTGCAACAGGGCCTGCATCTTGTCGTGGCCCTGAGTGCGGTTCCAGTTGGCAACGTCTTTACCGGCCTTCACCAGATCTGGATACTGCGACAGGACCGTTTCGTAACCATTCGAGCGGGTTGCCGCATTGTTGTCCGATGGTGCACCGAACAATTCGACATATTTGCCCTTGTCGCCAACGCTTTCAACCCACTGCGTTGCGCCGATTGCAGCGCCCTGCGCGTTGTTGGAAACGAGCTGTGCCTTGGCAAGACCTTCCTGATTGATTTCGGCGTTGACGAGGAACACCGGAATGCCTGCTGCGACAGCGCGCTTGACCGCCCCAACCGAGCCGTCAGCATTTGCCGGATCAAGAATGATCGCAACCGACTTGTTGGTGATCGCAGTGTCGATCAGGTTGCTTTCGGTGTTGGTGTCGCCCTTGTGACCGCCAACGACAGCCGAATAGCCCAGGCCTTCAGCCGTCTTCTTGGCGATTTCACCTTCGGTGTACCAGTATGGGTTCGAAGGGTCGTTGACGATGATCGTCATCAGACCTTCGGCCCAGGCAGCGCTGGCGATAAGCGGCAGTGCCGCTGCAGCAGCGAACAGAACGCGCATACCCTTCTTAAACATGTCTCACTCCCGTAACATTTTTGTTTGTGTTGTGCCGGTTGCCCGGCGGGTATCATTTCCATTGGGCGAGGCTTTTGAGGTTGATCGCCGTCTTGGAACCTTTCGATACGCCCTTGGAATACGGCCCATCCGAAATCGGACCTGGCCCTATTCCTATCGTCGGGAGTATTGAATGCTGTTGAGCAGAACCGCGAGCACGATCACCGCGCCGGTAAAGACGGTCTGCCAATAGGAGGATACGCCGATGATCACCAGACCGTCGGAGAGGAAGCCGATAACGAAGGCGCCGAGCAGCGTACCCTGAATGGTGCCGCGTCCGCCTGTCAGCGCCGCGCCCCCGATGACGACAGCCGCGATTGCCGTCAATTCGTAGGTTGTACCGGCGGTTGGACCAGCAGAGGTCAGCTGCGACGACAGGACGAGACCGGCAATGGCAGCGCAGATGCCCGAAATCACATAAACGGAAATCTTGACCCGCTTGACCGGAACACCTGAAAGTTCTGCCGCCCGCTCGTTTCCGCCCGAAGCATAGAGCCAGCGACCGAACGCAGTGCGATTGAGAACGACCGCGCAGATGATCGCCAGCACAGCCAGAACCAGAACGCCAATCGGAACGCCGAAAAGCGTGTTGAAACCGAGCCAATCAAAGCCGGTATTCCCCAGTTCCGGACGGCCACCAAGATTGTTGTAGGTCAGACCATTCGTCATCAGCAAGGCGACACCGCGAGCACAATAGAGCACGCCAAGCGTGGCCACGAAGGCTGGAACCCGCAGATAGGCAATCAGCACGCCATTAACAGCGCCGACAAACGCCCCCAATGCACAGGTGATGATGACCACGGCCCAGACAGGGAAATACAGAATGATGCCGAATTCCTGCAGCGTCACGCCCTGCATCAGGAAACCCGCAACGACGCCTGCAAGCCCCAGTGTGGAACCGACGGAAAGATCGATGCCGCCATTCAGGATCACCAGCAACATGCCAATCGCCAGCAACCCGAAAATGGCCACATGCGAAGACATGATGAGGAAATTGTCGACCGTGAAATAATAGGGCGATAGGAACGAAAAGGCAGCGATGATTGCGATCAAAGCAAAAAATGCACGACCTTCGAGCAGCAGATGCACGATATTGGTTTTCCGCTTTGCCCCGCCTGGGGTTGCCGCTTTGTCTTTTGTGCTCGTGACTGACATTCTATCAGTGCTCCATAACTAAAGCATTCCAGCGATCTGGTAACATCAGATCAGGTGCTCGAACTTTTCGACTTGCGCATGCCCGCTCGAAAACCGAAGACATGCAGCAGTTTCTCAATGACCAACCATGGCTTCGCCCGAGGCGGCCATGATCTTCTCCTTGGAGACATCCGAACCAAATTCGGCTGAGATGCGCCCGCGATGCATGACGATGATGCGATGAGCAATGCTGAGGCATTCACCAACTTCGGAAGTCGTATAAATGACCGCCAGCCCCTGCTTGGCTTTCTCGGCCAGCAACTTGAACACCTCGGCCTTCGCGCCGATGTCGATGCCCCGGCTCGGTTCATCCAGCAGGATCACTTCGGGCTCGGTGGCCAGCATCTTGCCGATCACGACCTTCTGCTGATTACCGCCGGACAACGACCCGATCGCCGCGTCACCCCCATCGGTCTTGATATGAACATTTTTGATCGACTGATCGATGATGTTCTTCTCGCTCTTTCGGGACGTGAAGAGGCCTTTGGTGATCTCGGCTATGCTGGCCAGTGACAGGTTCTTTCCGACAGTCATCGTCTGGACCAGACCATCACGCTGGCGATCTTCCGGAACCAGAACCAGCCCCTTTTCGATGCGTTGGGCGATGGAAAGACCCGAGACGTCGGTGCCCTTGAGAAGCACACGACCGTCACTGGCCTTCAAACGACCGGCAACCGTTTCCAGAAGCTCGGTGCGGCCCGCACCCATCAGCCCATAGATGCAAACGATTTCGCCTGCCCGCACATTGAGCGACAGCCGGTCAACCAGCGCGAAATCCGCGCCTGCCGGATCTGGAACCGTCAGGTTCTCTACGGAAAGAGCAACATCCCCCCATTCATATCCTGTTGGCGGAGACCCAAGATCGAAGTTCTCGCCCACCATGTTACGAACGATCCATTCCAGATCGATTTCGTTGCGCGGCGCATAGGCCGTCATCGTTCCATCGCGCAGCACGACGGCATGATTGGTGATCTGTAGCGCTTCTTCGAGATGGTGCGAGATATAGACAATCGCAACGCCACGCGATGTCAGATCGCGGATGACCTTGAACAGCACCTCGACTTCCGATGCACTCAATGCGGAGGTCGGTTCATCCATGATGAGAATGCGGGAATTGACCGAAAGGGCCCGGGCGATTTCCACAATCTGCTGCTGGCCGAGACGCAACTCTTCTACCGGTGTCAGCGGGTCGATATCTTCTTCCAGTTCCTTCATGAGTTCGCGCGTGAGGCGTTCTTCTTCGGCGAAATTTACGCCAGTCGGCGTGCGGATTTCACGCCCCATGAAGATATTGTCACGCACATTCATGTTGGGTGCGAGGCTCAGTTCCTGATGGATGATCGAGATGCCTCGGTCACGCGCTTCCGTCGACGAATTGAATGTCACCGGTTCGCCGTCCAGCACAATCGTGCCGGATGTCGGCTGAATAACTCCCGACAGCACCTTCATCAAAGTCGACTTGCCGGCGCCGTTTTCGCCGAAAAGCGTGGTGACCTGGCCGCGACGTATCTCGAAATTCACACCCTTGAGAGCGTGAATGCGGCCATAGGATTTGGCGACATTCTGCGCGGCCAGAACGACATCACCGTTCTTGCCTTCAATTCCGGGATTTTCGATTGTTGGTGCCGCGCTCATTTGACTGCGAACTCTACTGGCGTCACGAGCCAGTTCTTTGGATTGACGAGCTTGAACACGCCGGTCACCGAAACCGTCTTGCCGACGAGATTATCGGCATCCACGCCTTGCAGAACCTGCTTCTTCATTTCGTTGTTGAGCGCAGAACCTGCATTCTGGAACTCGATCTGGTTCTTGAACTGACCAAATTCGATTGTGCCGGTCGCATCGCGCAAATCCGTGCCATTGACGGCGGGACCGGTCTGGACCCGGATCGCCATGCCTTCAGGCAAGCCATCGACCTTGATCACATTATAGTTCGATTTGCGCTCTTCAACCACGCCGGTGAACTTCACAGGAATGACCGGATTGACGCTGCCGACGCCATATTTTTTACCTGCCGCAGTCTTGTCGGCTGCCAGCGCCGTTCCAACTTCGGCTGCATCGGCGGCGCGTTCGATAATGCTCGACTTAACCTTCGGAAACTCTGAAGCGCCATAAGCCTCAGGCGAAAATGCCTGCTGACGCACATCGGAATCAGAACCGATCTTGACGATCTTCGTATCGAAGCCAATCGCGCCTATAACGACCACAGCCGCAATCACACTCCAAAGAATGGCGCGGTTTTGCTTGGGCGAAGCTCGCGAAACTTGATTAGTCTGTGCACTCATTATTCAAACCTGCCGAATTGTCGGAACGGATCGCGGCCAGTTCTGACCGCCGTGAACACTCACCTGTTTGCGAATAGCCCTGCGGTCAGATCGGGCCAGCGAAATTCTCCACTCGCGCGGCAACCGGGACAACGGACAAAATCATGACATCCTCCACGCGGTCCCAGGGCTCCGCTCCTCCGTGCCTACTGGAAACAGGCATCGCCCCATGCATTATGATAGCGACGTGTTATTAACTCCAATTATGATGTTATAAACATAGATAACTGTCAATCCGATGTTTTGGAACAGGCGGAGGAAGTTCGTGTTTCGGTGAGAAATCCGCCCGTTATGGCACCGGAAACGACTGTCTCAATCCACATATTTAAAAGCCATCGCGGCTGTTGACGACCGGATCTAGGCTTAAGCTTCGCTCAGATCGATTCATCCAAATATCATTATTTTTCAATATATTATACCATCCTACGCGAACGATTTCCTGCTGCCAAAGGGTCGAGAATCGCCTCACTTCTCGAAGTGGTTTCCCTTCGGCTAACAAGTTTGTGAAAAATAATTCGTACACATAAAAATTTTACAGACATTGCCGAACCGCTATGTTATCTCAGTTGAACGCGAATGCCCGATTTCATTAAAAACAGGGTTGCGGCGACGCATTTCAGTCGCGGGAGGAATCCAGATGTCGATAAATACGTGTAGCGGCCATGCGTCATAAAGGTGATCTCATCATCGGGATCGATGCTGGCACATCCGTTCTCAAAGCAGTCGCGTTTGAGTTCAGCGGACGCCAGATCGAGTCTGCCGCCGTACGCAACAAATACGATACCGGCGATCACGGTGCAGTGACCCAGTCCCTGTCACAAACCTGGAAAGATTGCGCCAGCGCCCTGCTCGGCCTTGCAGAAAAAGTTCCCAACCTGCGCGAGCGCGCGGCGGCGATCGCCGTCACCGGCCAGGGCGACGGCACTTGGCTTGTCGGCAAAAACAACCAGCCCGTTACCGATGCCTGGATCTGGCTCGACGCGCGCGCCGCCACAACGGTGACGCGGCTTGCCGCCGGCCCCATGAACCGCGCACGCTTCGAAGCGACAGGCACGGGGCTCAATACATGCCAACAAGGCTCGCAGATGGCGCATATGGATAGCGTTGCGCCAGAACTGCTCGACCAGACCGAGGTCGCGCTTCACTGCAAGGACTGGCTCTATCTGAATCTGACTGGCATTCGGGCCACCGACCCATCGGAAGCAAGCTTCACCTTCGGCAATTTTCGCAACCGCCAATATGACGATGTCGTCATTGAAGCACTGGGCCTGCAAAAACGCCGCAAGCTTCTGCCTGAAATCATCGACGGCACACAGACCATGCATCCGTTGAGTGCAGAGGCGGCAGCCGCAACCGGCTTGCTGGCCGGAACGCCCGTCAGCCTCGGCTATGTGGACATGGCCATGACTGCACTCGGTGCTGGCGTTCGTGGCGGAGCCTCTGATGCCGGCTGCTCCACCATTGGCTCCACAGGCGTGCATATGCGCGCAAAGCGGGTCGCAGACATTCACCTCAATCGGGAAGGCACCGGCTATGTTATCGCATTGCCAATTCCCGGCATTGTGACGCAAGTTCAGACCAATATGGGCGCGACGATCAATATCGACTGGATATTGCAGGTGGCCGCCGACCTCATGTCCACACCGGACAAGCCTGTTTCGCTGAATGACCTTATCCCGCGCCTCGACGTATGGTTCAATGCAAGCCGCCCGGGTGCAATCCTCTATCATCCGTATATTTCAGAGGCAGGAGAACGCGGACCTTTCGTCAATGCCAGCGCGCGCGCAAGCCTCATCGGTCTTTCGAGCCGTGATCGTTTCCCCGAACTGGTGCGATCCGTGGTCGAAGGACTGGGCATGGCAACGCGCGATTGTTATGCCGCCATGGGCGACATGCCAGCCGAACTGCGCATCACGGGCGGCGCCGCGCGATCACGCGCTTTGCGCAGCACACTCAGCGCTTCCGTCAATGCGCCGGTTCGCGTTTCCTCCCGCGAGGAAGCTGGCGCCGCCGGTGCGGCGATGATGGCGGCTGTCGCCATTGGGGCCTATGCGACGATGGATGACTGTATCGCCGAATGGGTGGAGCCTCTGCTTGGACCCCCGGAAGCACCCGACGCTTCCCGCGCACGGCATTATGAAGAGCTTTATCTCGCCTATCGGGAATCCCGGCTGGCGCTGTCGCCGGTTTGGGACCAACTGGCCGCCGACAGGTAAGGCCGGGCGGATTGGCGCAATATGATGAGACGTGCCGAAACATCGGCATTCCAAGGAGCATGCTATGGCTGAGACGGAAACTTGTGACCTGTTTGTGATTGGCGGCGGCATCAATGGCTCAGGCGTTGCGCGCGATGCTGCCGGGCGCGGTCTCAAGGTTGTTCTGGCCGAAAAGGACGATCTGGCGGAAGGCACTTCGTCACGTTCCGGTAAACTTGTCCATGGCGGCCTGCGCTATCTGGAATATTACGAATTCCGTCTTGTTCGGGAAGCGCTGATCGAACGCGAAGTGCTGCTCAACGCGGCGCCGCACATCATCTGGCCGATGCGTTTCGTTTTGCCCCACAGCCCGCAGGATCGTCCGGCTTGGCTCGTGCGGCTTGGCTTGTTTCTCTACGATCATCTCGGCGGACGCAAGAAACTTCCCGGCACCCGCACGCTCGATCTCCGGCGCGACCCGGAAGGTACACCGATCCTCGACCAATATACCAAGGGCTTTGAATATTCAGACTGTTGGGTCGATGACGCCCGCCTTGTCGCACTCAATGCGCTGGGTGCCGCTGAAAAAGGAGCGACCATCCTCACCCGCACACCGGTTGTGTCGGCGCGCCGCGAAAAAGGCGGCTGGATCGTTGAAACGCGCAACCGTGACACTGGCGAAAACCGCAGCTTCCGCGCCCGCTGCATCGTTAATTGCGCAGGCCCATGGGTAACGGATGTTATCCACAATGTGGCCGGATCGAACTCAAGCCGGAATGTGCGTCTGGTCAAGGGTAGCCATATCATCGTGCCCAAATTCTGGGCCGGTTCGAATGCCTATCTCGTTCAGAACCACGACAAGCGCGTGATTTTCATCAACCCTTATGAAAGCGACAAGGCGCTGATCGGCACCACAGACATTGCCTATGAGGGCCGCGCGGAAGACGTTGCCGCAGATGAAAAGGAAATCGATTATCTGCTCGCCGCGGTGAACCGCTATTTCAAGGAAAAGCTGCGCCGGGAAGATGTGTTGCACGCATTCTCAGGCGTGCGCCCATTGTTCGATGACGGCAAGGGCAACCCTTCGGCTGTCACACGCGACTATGTCTTCGACCTGGATGAAACCAACGATGCACCCCTTCTGAACGTGTTCGGCGGTAAAATCACGACATTCCGAGAATTGGCCGAGCGGGGCATGCATCGCCTGAAGCATATTTTCCCCAATATGGGGGGCGACTGGACTCATGGCGCGCCGCTACCCGGCGGTGAAATACCCAACGCCGATTACGAAACCTTCGCCAATAGTTTGCGCGACAGCTATCCTTGGATGCCCCGTCAGCTTGTGCACCATTACGGTCGCCTTTATGGCGCGCGGACCAAGGATGTCGTCGCCGGTGCGGCTGGACTTTCAGGTCTTGGCCGCCATTTTGGCGGCAATCTTTACGAGGCCGAAATTCGCTATCTGGTCGCAAAGGAATGGGCGAAGACGGCACAAGATATTCTCTACCGCCGCACCAAGCATTACCTGCATCTGACTGAAGCCGAACGCGCCGCCGTCACGGAATGGTTCGACAACACACATATTGCTGCCTGAGGACGACATGGCCCTTACGCTCTCTTTGAACACCAACCCGCTGGTCAATCGCTTTGCCGAGCCTGATGATCTAATCGAAACAGTGGCCCGCGATCTCCGCCTGCGCGATCTTCAGCTGACCCATGAATTCATCAATCCCAGCTGGCAGGCCTCCACGATCCGTCGCCTGACGCGCACGATGGACAAAACCCTGCAGCGAACAGGCGTTCGCGTAACATCGGGCATGACAGGGCCCTATGGTCGCCTCAATCACTTCGGCCATCCCGACCGCGAAGTGCGCCGCTATTATGTCGATTGGTTCAAGACCTTTGCCGATATTATCGGCGACCTTGGCGGCAAATCGGTCGGCACACAGTTTGCGATCTTCCCATATAAAGACTTTGACAATCCCGCGCGTCGCGAGGAGCTTATAGACATTGCAATCGACTGCTGGGCGGAAGTGGCGGACCATGCAGCCGGTGCCGGTTTGGATTATGTATTCTGGGAGCCGATGAGTATCGGTCGGGAATTCGGCGAAACCATCGCCGAATGCATGAAACTTCAGGATCGCCTGACCGCTGCACATATGACGATCCCGATGTGGATGATGGCGGATATCGACCACGGCGATGTCACATCGGCCAATCCGGACGACTTTGACCCCTATGCCTGGGCACGCGCGGTGCCAAAAGTTTCGCCGATCATCCACATCAAGCAGAGCCTGATGGATAAGGGCGGCCATCGTCCGTTCACCGCGGCCTTCAACGCCAAGGGTCGCATTCAGCCGGAACCTTTGCTGAAGGCTTTCGCCGAGGGCGGTGCCCAAGACAATGAAATCTGCCTTGAACTTTCATTCAAGGAACGCGAACCGAACGACCGCGAAGTCATTCCGCAGATTGCGGAAAGTGTGGCTTTCTGGGCCCCGCACATTGACACCGGCGTCAAGGATTTGAAGATATAAAGAACGGCAGAATCCGACCGAAGCACCACGACGTTCGACAGGATAATGCTTCAAGTGAAAGACCTTAAGGCGCGCGCCTCTGATAAGATCAGATTAAAACGCGCCTGACCTGCGAAGGGACCGGACAGCTCGAAATGGCAGATGCAGACGATTCCCTCGCCCTTCGTGCAGCCTGGCTCCACTTTGTTGCAGGCATGACCCAGTCGGCTGTTGCCAAGCGCCTCGGGCTACCTTCCGTGAAGGCGCATCGTCTCATCGCCAAGGCGGTTGCGGACGGTGCCGTCAAGGTCACCATCGACGGCGACATTACCGAGTGTATCGATCTGGAGAACCGTCTCGCAGATCGATACGATCTCGATTATTGCGAAGTCGTACCCGATATTGGTGAGGAAGGCCTGCCCCTCACCGCGCTTGGCCACGCGGGCGCGGATTTTCTTCGCCGCGAAATCGAACATGGCGACCATGAGGTAATCGGTATCGGCCATGGCCGCACCCTGTCGGCTGCGGTCAACTATATGCCGCGCGTTGTGGCAAATGATTTGCGCTTTGTCTCGCTTCTCGGCGGCCTTACACGCAATTTCGCCGCCAATCCCCATGACGTGATGCATCGCATCGCGGAAAAAACCGGCATGCCTGCTTATGTGATGCCGGTGCCGTTCTTCGCCAACACGGCTGAAGATCGCGAAGTGCTGCTTGCCCAGCGTGGCGTCACTGCTGTTTTCGATATGGGATGCCGTGCAGAATTGAAAATAGTCGGGATCGGCACTGTGGATTCTCAGGCGCAACTCGTGACATCCGGCATGATCGAACTCGCCGAAGTCGAAGAAATCGCCTATCTCGGTGGCGTCGGCGAAATGCTCGGACATTTCTTCGATGCTAATGGCAAGCGACTGGAAACCGGTCTCACCGCACGCACCATCGCCGCGTCGGTTGAAAACGCGGATATGAGCCGCATTATCGCCCTTGCGGGCGGCTTGCCGAAAGCCGAAGCCATTCGAGCAGTCCTGAAAAGCGGGCGTCTTTACGGCCTGATCACCGATGAACGCACAGCCAAATTCCTCGTCGAATAGCGAACGTGAAAACGTCACAAAATCACATTTATTGTAGATTTTTTTGTGATTTTGTGATTTATCGTCGTTGAATGTTTCGCGAGACAGATCGGACACAAGCGTGAAGCGCGACGACAGAAGACAGGCGATCATAAATTTACTGATTGAGAATCAGTCCGTCGATCTTGACGATCTGTCGGATCGCTTTGCCGTGTCCAAAATGACAATCCATCGCGATCTGGATTCGCTGGAAGAATCCGGTGTTTTGCGCAAGGTTCGCGGCGGCGCGACAATGGATGCAGGCTCGCAATTCGAAAGCGATTTTCGATTTCGCGTGCGCCAGGACAATGAAGCCAAGCTTCAGATGGCCAGAGCGGCACTGGAACTGATCGAGCCGGGCATGACCGTCATGATCAATGACGGTTCCACGGCTGCGGTTCTGGGCGGGCTTTTTCCCGAAAAGCGGCCGCTGACCGTCATCACCAATAACGCGGTCATCATCGATGAGCTGAAAGGCGAAAGCGGGATCAATCTCATTGCTCTCGGCGGTGTTTTCTCGCCCAAGTTCAACGCTTTTTTCGGCCTGTTGACGGAAGAGGCACTGTCACATCTGAGTGCCGACATCGCCTTCATTTCGACACCCGCCGTCAATGGCAGACTCGTATATCATATGGACGAAAATGTCGTGCGCACCAAACGCGCAATGACCGCTTCGGCGACACGCACCTGCCTTCTGGTCAATCATCAGCGCTTCGGGCGCCCCGCTTTACATGTCATGGCCGACCTCGCCGATTTCGATGCCATCATCACCGATACATCCCCTGGCCGCGAAATCACAGCCGAGCTGGAACAGGCTGGGATCAAACTGACAATAGCAGACTAGGAAAGAGCATTTGGGAATGGCCAGATTTTGGGTTGGAACGAGCTGGAAAATGAACAAGACGCTGGCGGAAGCGCGGGCCTTTGCCGACGCGCTGAAGGCCGCTGACGGCGAACGATCAGCTGATATTCAGCGTTTCATCATTCCGCCCTTCACTGCTGTGCGCGAAGTGAAGGAAATCCTGTCCGACACATCGGTAAAGGTCGGCGCACAAAACATGCATTGGGCTGATAAAGGCGCATGGACCGGTGAAATTTCTCCGCTGATGCTCAAAGACTGCAATCTCGACATTGTGGAACTCGGCCATTCCGAGCGGCGCGAGCATTTCGGCGAGACCAACGAGACTGTTGGCCTCAAGGTTGAAGCTGCGGTGCGCCACGGGCTGATCCCGCTGATCTGCATCGGCGAGACCTTGGAGGACCGTGAAAGCGGTCGGGCGGCAGAGGTTCTCGCGGAAGAAGTGCGCGGCGCGCTGTCCAAATTGTCGGACGAGCAAAAGCAGGCCGAAATCCTGTTCGCTTATGAGCCCGTCTGGGCCATCGGCGAAAACGGCATTCCCGCTTCCGCCGACTATGCCGATGCCCGACAGGCAGAAATTATCGCTGTCGCTGAAGACATTGTCGGTCGCCGCGTTCCCTGCCTTTACGGCGGTTCAGTCAATCCCGGCAACTGCGAAGAACTGATCGCCTGCCCGCATATTGATGGCCTCTTCATCGGACGCTCCGCCTGGAACGTCGAGGGCTATCTCGACATTCTGGCCAAATGCGCAGCCAAGATTCAAGTGAATTGAGAATTCAGACTAGTTAAGGAGTGAGATCATGAAAATTGCAGTAGCAGGAGACAGCGCTGGCGAAGGTCTGGCCAAGGTTCTCGCCGACCACCTCAAGGACCGTTTCGAGGTTTCGGAAATCTCGCGCACCGAGGCTGGCGCCGACGCGTTCTACGCCAATCTTTCCGACCGCGTTGCATCGGCTGTTCTGGACGGCACCTATGACCGCGCCATTCTCGTCTGTGGCACCGGTATCGGCGTCTGCATCGCGGCCAACAAGGTTCCCGGCATTCGCGCAGCGCTGACGCATGACACCTATTCGGCTGAACGCGCCGCCTTGTCCAACAATGCCCAGATCATCACCATGGGTGCGCGCGTGATCGGATCGGAAGTCGCCAAGACCATCGCCGATGCGTTTCTCGCCCAGACCTTTGACGAAAACGGTCGCTCGGCTGGAAACGTGAACGCCATCAACGATGTCGACGCCAAGTACAACAAGTGCTGATTTAGTCGTCAGGACTGACGATAAAAAAAGCGGACGGGAAACCGTCCGCTTTTATTTTTACAGCAAGCTTAAAGCTTAGCTGAACTTCGGATCAAGCGAGCCGTCGAGATAGCGCTTCGCCATATCGGCAAGCGGTATCGGACGGATAGAGGATGCGTGTCCGGCGGTGCCGAACTGCTCGAAACGATCCTTGCAAAGCTTGGTCATCGCGGCCATCGCTGGCTTCAGATATTTGCGCGGGTCGAACTCGCTTGGGTCTTCCTGCAGGATGCGGCGGATCTGGCCGGTCATTGCCATGCGGTTATCCGTGTCGATATTGATCTTGCGCACGCCGTGCTTGATGCCGCGCTGGATTTCCTCGACCGGCACACCCCAGGTCGGCTTCATCTTGCCGCCGAACTTGTTGATGATTTCCTGAAGGTCTTCCGGCACAGACGACGAACCATGCATGACAAGATGCGTGTTCGGCAGCTTGCGATGAATTTCTTCGATCACATTCATGGCCAGCACGGAACCGTCCGGCTTGCGGCTGAACTTATATGCGCCGTGCGAGGTGCCCATGGCAATTGCCAGTGCATCGACTTTGGTTTCGCGGACGAATTTCACCGCTTCATCCGGATCGGTCAGAAGCTGATCATGCGAGAGCTTGCCTTCCGCGCCGTGGCCGTCTTCCGCATCGCCCATACCGGTTTCCAGCGAACCGAGAACACCCAGTTCACCTTCCACCGAAATACCGCCGAGATGCGACATTTCGCTGACGCGGCGGGTGACCGAGACGTTATAGTCCCAATCGGCAGGCGTCTTGCCGTCAGCTTTAAGCGAGCCGTCCATCATCACCGAGGTGAACCCGGCCTGGATGGCCGTCATGCAGGTAGCAGCTTCATTGCCGTGATCGAGATGGACGCAAACCGGAATATGCGGATAGATTTCCGTCACTGCATCCATCATGTGTCGGAGCATAATATCATTGGCATAAGAACGCGCACCGCGGGATGCCTGCAAGATAACCGGCGCATCGACGGCATTTGCCGCTTCCATGATCGCCAGCGCCTGCTCCATATTGTTGATGTTGAATGCCGGAACGCCATAGCCTTTTTCGGCTGCATGATCGAGCAATTGACGCAGTGTGATGCGTGCCATTTTTCAGTCTCCCTACCAGTCGCGGTCAGATGCGCTCACGCGCGTAATATTCACCCAGAACATCCACCTCTTCAGCAACGCCAAACACGAGCGCGCTTCGCTCATGGTAGGATTGCGGCAGAATATCAAGAATAGCGGTTGAACCGTTGGTCGCTTTTCCGCCTGCTTCCCGGCAAAGGAAAGCGATCGGATTTGCTTCATAAACGAGCCGCAGGCGGCCCTTTTCATAGCCCGCACGGCGATCATCCACATAGAAGAAGAGGCCGCCGCGCTGCATGATGCGATGCATGTCGCCAACGGCGGCGCCGAGCCAGCGCATGTTGAAATTGCGACCGCGCGGCCCGTCCTTACCAAGGAAGACGTCATTCACATAGGCCTGCATGCCCGCAGAAAGATGCCGCTGAACGGATGCGTTGAACGCAATATCCGACGCGCGTTCTGGCAGGGTCACGTTGCGGCGCGTAATCTGGAATAGTTCGCTCGCCGGATCGAAGGTGGCGAAAATCACGCCATCGCCAACCGAAAAGCAGAGATCGACAGAATTGCCGTAGGATACATATCCTGCTGCAATCTGCCTGTTGCCCGGCTGCAGGAAGGGTTCGTCCGTATCAGCGGGGAAGAACGAGAAAATCGTGCCAAGCGGCGCGCCGAGACCAACATTGCCGGAACCGTCCAGCGGGTCGATGGCAACCGCAATCAGACCATCAGCCTTGCCTGCCACGGGCAGATCGGCTTCTTCCGATAAAACGGAGGCCGCACCCGCTTCGATCAGCAAATCAACAAACAGATTGTGCGAACCGACATCGATGCTTTTCTGCTGATCCTGATCGCTGTTGACGCCAACAAGCTTTCCCGGATCACCCGGCAACGAACCGCGTGCAATGCGCCCGGCAAGCCTGCTCGATCCGGCCAGAATGGCCTTGATCGCATTGGCTGTCGCCAGTCGCAGAACATCTTGCCCTGCCCAGCCATCGAGATAGTTTCCAACGGTATCAGCCTCGACGCGGTCATTATCGCCAGCCAGAACCAGCGGCGCAAAATTGCCAGCCATTATTATTCACCTTGCTCCAGAAGAAATTTCGCCGAGCATCGACGCGGAAGCGCCGAAGCCGTTCGTGCCAATCACTTCCTCTCCGATGCAGTTTGCCAGTTGCAGCATGTCGAATACGGGTGAGGCGAAATTCATGGCGGCAACCTCCTTGCCAATCACTGATTTTTTGCCTGCCGCACGCATATTCGTGAGAAAGGTCAGCAGGCCAGAGCCCACTAACATCATCCTGAGATATTAACAACGTGGCTATAACATTATAACGATTTAAATGTGATTTTGTGTTCAATTTTTTTATTTCGTGATCGTTGGCAATTAGCCATCTCCTTGTAATCATTATGTTTCGGCGACACCGCTCCTTTCCGGAGATTCCGGGCCGCATCATGTTGCAAAGCGAGTCGCCGCCTCATTGTGCCCGATACCGCCTTTGAAAGAAGTCATGTTCCATTCCATGCCTGAACAAGCGTCCTGCCTTTGCGAAACTGGCCGGTTGCCAGCATTGATATGCCTGCTATGAGTGGAGATACTGTTTCGAGATAGATTGCAGCTGAAGGCGCGCGCAATGTGCAAGGCACGGAAATGAACGAGGATTTCGGATCGCTGGATGACGAGCTGGAGCGCGCGCGCGTTGCCTGGCTCTATTTTATCGGTGGGCAGACCCAGCAAGAAATTGCACAGCGGATGAACATCACCCGGCTCAAGGTCAACAAGATCATCGGGCATGTGCGTGAGTCGGGACAGGTGCAAGTCAACGTCAACCTGCCATTGACAGACTGCATTGAACTGGCTGAGAAGGTAGCGGCGCGATACGATCTGGTCGAGGCGGTCGTCGTGCCCGATCTCAACGATTATATCGAGCAGAAGCGGGTTATCGGCGAAGCCGCGGGCACAATGGCGTCGGAACTGATTGAAGGGCGCGACATGGGCGTCGGGATCGGCTCTGGCAGAACCTTGAGCTTTGCGGTTCGCAGGCTCCATCTGCGTCCCAAGCCCGAGAGCTGGGTTGTCGGATTAACAGGCGGCGTCACCAGCGGTTCAGCGACAAACACGTTCGAAGTGGCAACGGATTTTGCCCGCGCATTGGGCGTGGAATGTCACTACCTGACCGCGCCGATCTATTGCGCAAACCCGGAAAGCCGCAATGCGCTGCTGCTCAATGATGAGCTGACCGATGTTCTGGCCAGAACTGAGATTGCCGATATCGGGCTTGTTTCGTGCGGCCCGCTGACGCAAGAAACGTCGCTGACACATATCCGGGTTGTCAAAGATAATCTCGATACGGTGCTGAAACTTGGCGCAGTCGGAGAATTCATGGGCTGCTTTCTCGACGCTCGGGGACGACCGATCGAACATTTTCTCAATGATTCAATTATCGCTCTGCCGCCGGACAAGCTGAAACTCAAACCCGTCTCGGTTCTTGTTTCTGGTGGTCTCAATAAAATTCCAATCATCCGCGCCATATTGCGCGGCGGATATGTCAATCGCCTCGTCACCAATGAAGGCGTCGCCCGGGCTTTGTTGCAGGGGCCGCGTTAAGCAACCCCTGCAAGCAATTGCTTATTTCTTCGCGGTGCTCTGCAAGGCTTCCGTCATGGCGCGCAGCGTCACAAATGTCGATGCTGCGCCGGGGTCGATATGGCCAACGGAACGCTCACCGAGTTTTGCGGAACGACCGCGACGCGATTCCATGGCAGCCGTCGATTGCATACCAGCCTCTGCACCCTTGCGGGCCGCAAGGAGGACATCCAGCGTCGAGCGGCCCTGCTTTGCGGCCTCCGCAGCGGCAGCGACAGCCGGAACCCATGCATCGATCATGGTCTTGTCGCCCGGTTCCGCGCGACCACGATCGCGAATGCCCTGACACGCCGCTGCCAGCCAATCGGCCATGCCCGCACCATCAAGATTCAACCGGTTGCTGACCGCAGTACCAGCGCGCAGGAATGCCGTCGCGTAGAGCGGCCCCGAGGATGCGCCCACTGCATCGAGAAACGCCTTGGCCATGCGCTTGCAGATGGCTTCGATGGTTTCGTCTTCCGGCGCGTCTTCCAGCGCGTGCTGCACTGCCTTCCAGCCGATTTCCATCGTGATGCCATGATCGCCGTCGCCGATAACGCCGTCCAGCTCCGATAGCCAGTTTTTCTCGGCGATGATTTGCTCGCCGACATTGGCCATCATGATCTTGAAAATGGCTGGCGTCACATCACCATCCTTGATCAACTCACGCGGCGCGTCTTGGGCAGGATCGCGAGTTTCTGCGGCATGCTCCACCTTATGGCTGCGACTGGCCAGACGCTCCTTGGGCTGCACGGCGCCAACCGTCAGCGCGGGCGTATGACACGGATGATCAAGCAGCGCCTGCAATGTATCGTCGAGCTTCATCAGCGTAATGGAAGCGCCAGCCATTTCGAGCGATGTTGCATATTCGCCCACCCAGGACGCGTGGATACTCACGCCCTTGCCATCCAGCAACTGCTTGACGCGGCGGAAAACCAGATAGAGCTCGATCTGCGATGTCGCACCAAGTCCGTTGACCAGAACCGCAACCCGGTCTCCGCGCTTGAGGGCCAGTTCTTCCAGAATGGACGCCATCAATTCGTCGGTGACGGCATCGGCCGGCGCAAGTTTTTCGCGACGGATACCCGGCTCGCCATGCAGCCCCATGCCGATTTCCATATCCTCGTCGCCGATGGTGAAATTCGGCTTGCCGGTCTGTGGCAAGGAACATGGGCTCAGCGCAACACCCATCGAGCGTGTCGCTTCGTTCGCCGCCTGCGCAAATGCTTCAACGCGCGCCAGAGGTTCACCGAGATCCGCGGCAGCGCCTGCAACCTTGAATACGAAGAAATCACCCGCAATGCCGCGCCGTTCCGTCTTCCGTTCAAGCGGTGCGGAGGCCACGTCGTCGGCAACAGCCACATGACGCACATCCATCCCGTTTTGCGCCAGCTCTTCCGCAGCCATGGTAAAGTTAAGCACATCGCCGGTGTAATTGCCGTAAAGCATGAGAACACCGACACCACCATCCGCCGCGCGCGCCGCTTCAGCAATATGCGATGGCGATGGCGAGGCAAAAATATTGCCAACCGCTGCGGCATCGGCCAGTCCGCGACCGACGTACCCGGCAAAGGCAGGCTCATGTCCCGAGCCCCCACCCACAACGATACCAACCTTGCCGTCGCGGGGACCATCAACGGCCACCACGGCACGTCCGGTCTCGCCTTCGACACGCAGCATATCCGGATGAGCGCTAACCATGCCTTCAATCAATTCCGCAATGATGTTTTCCGGCGCATTAATCAGCTTTTTGGTTCTGACCTGTTCATTCATGTTCGTATCTCTCATCAAACTTCAGCGGCGGATTTAGTTGGCATCGCGTCGTAGATAGCGGCGCGAGATTGCATCAAAGGAAATAGCGAGAACCACAATCGCACCGGACACAATCCCCTGCCAGTAAGGCGAGACGCCAAACAGCACGATGATGTTTTCGATGATGGCGATTATACCTGCGCCAAGGATCGCTCCAATCGGGCTGCCGATGCCGCCCGTGGTGGCGACACCACCAATGACAGAGGCTGCAATCGGGGCCAGAACCCAGCTATCGCCGATGGACGGTTGCGCCGTTCCCAGACGCGCCACCATCAACACGCCGGCCAGTGCCGCGATGGCGCCCGCCACGACGAACACCAGAAGGCGTACCTTGTTGACGCGGATACCCAGCATACGTGCACCGTCGCGGTTGTTGCCAATGGCATACATATAGCGACCGAACGGCGTTTTCAGCATTACGAAGGTTGCAACCAGAAGTGCGGCGATCATCACCAGAAACGGCACCGGAACGCCGAAGAGGTCGCCACGTCCCAAAAACTGTACCTCACGCGGTATGCCGGTAATCGCGACACCACGCGTCAGCACCAGATTAGCGCCGCCGAAAATACCCGCCGTACCGATAGTGAGAACCAGCGAATGCAAGCCAAGAACGGTGACCAGCAAGCCGTTAAGCAGGCCAAGACAAGCGCCGAGACACAGTGCCAACAGCATGGCGGTATAAGGTTCGATTCCCAATTTGACCATCAGAATACCGGAGACGACGCCGCACAGGCCGCCAATGACGCCAAGCGACAGATCAAGTTCTCCCAACACCATGAGCATGGACTGGGCAATGGTAATGAGCCCCACAAAGGCCAATCCGCGTGCCACGACGGAAAGGTTATATGGCGTGAGGAAGTAAGGTGAAATCACCGCCGACAGGACGAAAATCACCAGCAGGGCAAAGAAGACGCCTGCAAGCGGCGTGCGTATCAAGTTGGAAAGCGGTTTAGTTTGCATCGGCTTTTACCTCTGTTCCAAAGATCGCGCCTACGAGTGTTTCGTTGTTGGTTTCGGTGGCGTCGTACTCGCCGGTAATGCGCCCGTTGTGCATCGTGATGATACGGCTTGCGCATTTCTTGAGTTCGTTCAGTTCCGAGGAAACCAGGATGACGCCCACGCCTTCCTCGGCCAGATTCTTCATGATGCGATAGATTTCGGTTTTGGTGCGGATATCGATGCCCTTGGTCGGTTCATCGAAGATCAGCACGCGCGGCCGCGTTGCCATGGCGCGCCCGATAATCGCCTTTTGCTGATTACCGCCTGAAAGTTGCGATATGCGCTTGCCCATGCCGGAGGTGCGAATACCGTAATCGTCGATGATTTTTTGAACAATGTTACGTTCGCGGCGGTCATTGATGCCGAGCGAGCCGCTGGTCAGTGAAAGCACGGACAGACCGATATTCTCGCGCAGCGACAGCAGCGGGAAAATCCCGTGATGCTTGCGCTCTTCCGAAAGATAGAGCATGCCGCCGGCCACGGAACGCGACGTGTCGTTCAATGCCCAATCCTTGCCTTCGACCGTCACGCTTCCGGCGCGCGCCTTGAGAAATCCGAAGATGGTTTGCATGACTTCCGAACGGCCAGCGCCGACCAGTCCGGCAAAACCGAGAATTTCGCCCTTACGCAGATCGAAGCTGACGTCTTCAAATCGCGGGCCCGAAAGTCCACGAACTTCCATGATCGGCGCGCCGATCTCGCCCGTCGGTCGGAAATGCTCGTCCAGCGCGAGATCGCGACCAGACATGGCGCGGATGAGATCCGCCTCCGTCACGTCGCTGATCTTGCCGCTCTCAATCTTTGTGCCATTGCGAAGGACCGTGTAATCATCACCGATCTGGAAGACTTCATCCATCTTGTGACTGATGAAGACAATCGCATGGTCACGATCGAGCAGGCTTCGAATAACCTTGAAAACGCGCTCCACCTCGACACGCGTCAGTGACGATGTCGGTTCGTCCAGAATGAGAACCTTCATCTGCGAATTGGTGCAGGCGCGCGCGATTTGCAAAAGCTGCTGGTCGGATACCGAGATATTGGCGACCAGCTGATGGGGATGCGCTTCGATACCGAACCGGTCAAGATATGTCTTGGCCTCTTCCATCAACGCGGTGCGATTGACCAGAAAACCGCCATGACCTGTCCGGCTGAATGGCATGAACAGGTTTTCGGCTACGCTCATCTGCGGAAACAGGGTCAGTTCCTGCGGGACATAGGCCACATTCTTATAGAGCGTCGGATCGGACGCAGGATCGCGCCCATCGATCAGAACCTGACCTCGTGATGCGTGATCGGTCCCGGTCAGAATTTTCACGAGGGTGGATTTACCCGCGCCGTTCTCGCCAGCAAGAATATGGGTGCGTCCGAGCTCAATCTGGAGATCGACCCCATCCAGAGCGGTCACACCGGGAAAATCCCTGCCGAGGCCGCGCGTTTCAAGATAAGCCATAGAGGGACATCCTGGACAGCATTGGACAAAGGAAGCGCGGAGAAACCCCGCGCTCCTGTAGCGTGATCGGTGGGATTAGTTACCCACGTTTTCCTTGGTCAGGAATGCGTTGCCGGTATCGATATAGCCCGGCACCGGAGCGCCGGTTGCCTGGGCCCAGAGCACCATGACCGACCAGTAGCCCTGCAATTCCGGCTGCGATGCCGAAGAACTGTCAGCAACGCCGTTGCGGATCATGTCGAGCATTTCCGGCAGGTTATCGAGACCGACCAGCGTGACCTTGCCCTGCTTGCCAGCTTCGACAATAGCCTGACCGATGCCGATCGGACCTGCGGCATCCGATGCGACCCAGCCCTTCAGATTTGGGTTGGCCTGCATGATTGCGGCTGCCTGCTGCTGAGCGGTTTCGATGCTGTCATTGTCGATGCCTTCAGCAACAACCTTGATTCCCGGATGCTCGGCGAATACCTGACGATGGCAATCGGCGCGGATGGAGTGATTAGGCGCCGTCGGCACGCCCATCATGATCGCGACTTCGCCTTCACCGCCAAGCACCTCGACCAGACGGCGCGCGGCGATCTTTGCCTGCTCGCAGAAGTCGGAACCGATATGGGTAATAGCCATGCCTTCCGGCGGCACGGAATCGAACAGGACGAGCGGAATCTTCTGTCCCTGCGCTTCTTCGAGGGATGCCCGATTGCCAGACGGGTCGAGCAGATCCAGCGCCAGACCGTCAGGACGGGTTGCCAGCGCACTGTCGATGATCTGGTTTTGCTGTACGACATCCGCGCTCTGCGGAGCGGAATAAACGATTTCAACATTCGCGCCAGTCTGCGCCTTGAGTGCTGCTGCGGCCTGCTGCGCGCCATCATTCACCTTGTCGAACCAGGGATGAACGACCTTCGGCACGATAACGAAGCGATAGCTATCCTTCTTCGTCGTTCCCGGCGCATCCTGCGCGATTGCGACAGTCGGCAATGCAAAGGCGGCAAGCGCCAGCAAAGTAGCGAATTTTTTCATTAGATTCCTCCCTAAGCAAAATCAGGCCAGGCAACCTCACCTGCCCGCAAATCGATGTGCGAAACGCCATGAATTTCGCTCCGCACATTAAGATCTTCGGCACATTTACAACTGTATTTTTAAAATTACAAGAGTTTAATCCCGTTGTTCACGGCGGTCCACATCGTCTCGGCTCGATGAGACCGCTTTACGATGTGATGTTCATCGCATTCGCGGAAAAGCCTGATGGCGTCGATAAGATTGACCCAAACTGATTCAGCCGCATGCTGCACCGAGGTCTGGAAGGCGCTCAGTCCATTGGTTCGGCGAAAGGCGGCGACAAGACTCGGCTGGACACACTTGTCCCGGCCATTGAGGCCTTCGTTGAAGCGGCCGAAAGGGGCCGCGATTCCACAATCAATCTCGTGGCTAAAGTCGGCAGAGCAAGCCGCCTTGGCGAAAGATCGTTGGGGGTGCGAGATGCAGGAGCGACCTCATGCGCAATCATCTTGAAAGAGTTGTCGCTGAGCACCCGCGAGCGTTTGGACTAACCGTGATCCAATCAGCTGAGGGACTCTCCCATGGCGCTGGCGATGCTGAACGAATACAAGTTGCCGCTGCCAATCACATCGCGGATCGACAGCGGCTTCATCACAGTTCGGGCTTTCAGGGTCGATTAGACCGATCCGGTTACCACTTCACGCGCAGGCCCACCTGTCCCTTGACAGAATAGCTGTCGCCAAAGTTATTCAGACTGGTGTTGATCAGACCCTCGCCATAAATGGAATATTTATCATCATCCCAGTTATAGGTTCCGCCGATCCCCAGACCGCCCCATACACGGTCATTGCGGCTGGCGAAACTCACGCCCTGAACATCGACCCTGGTTCCCTCAAGGAACTCATAATAGAGATTGGCGATGCCGTAGACGTGGGTGCGATTGAGCAAGCCCTTGTCATTCTGCCACGAGTTTTCATGGTCGAGCGTCAGACCGAGACGGCCTTGCAGGCTTTCACCACGATCAAGACTGACTCGTGCACCGAATGCATCGGTGAAAGCGTCGAAGTCGACATTGGAATAAACCAGCTGGGCCTGTGGCGTGACAGACCAGGCGGGATCGATGGCGATGCGCTTGCCGCTTTCCAGCGACAGCGTATAACCGAAGCCGTCATTGCCATCGGCGAGATTCCTGCGGGCGAGAATAGAGTCGAGATCGCTCGTGTACCAGGTCATCTGGCCCTGACCGTCCAGATAAAAGCCATTCTCGCCATACCAGGTCAGCGTACCGCCAAAGCCATACCCGTCCGTCTTGATCTCACCATCGCCATAAACAGAATTGATGTCGGTTTTACCATGGGCGTAATGGACTGTGACACCGCCGATCAGCTTGCCGCTTTCCGTTTCGCTCAACAGCCCATCAATACCAGCCTGGAGCTTGAAGATATTCTGGTCGTAATCAGTGGCTGAGGTCGAGAAACGCGGTTCGATGCTGTTATGGGCGCCTTCGATGCGGCCCCATACACCGTTGCCTTCAATCGCAACGCCGGCTTCTTCCGGAGCGGCATAAGGTGTGCCGACCGGGTCAGCGCCCTGCGCCACCACCTTGTTGCCATTGCCGGCCCAGAAACGATTGCCAACGCGCTGCTGCAAGGTGGGCACGCCGTTCAGTCCGAGCAATGCCTGCGGGTAGGCTTCATAGGTCGGAACACCCGCCTGATAAAGCGGCGCTGTCGGCGTTGTTGCTGGATTGGATACATCGGTCAATTGCGAACGCAAATACCAGTTGCCATCAGTCGGCGTTGAAGCGCCACCCTGATAGAGCTGATAGGCATAGGCGCCCGCAACGACCGCCTGCTTGCCACCAACCGTATAATCGCCGATGAGTGAGAACAAGCCATTGGAAGCGCCGTTCACTTCAATGATACGGATACCTTCATTGGTCTGCGCGCCGGTTCCACCGACATTGTTGACGCCAACATTTGTCGTGCCCGATGTATCGCCATTGACGATGATCATATCCGTCTTGGAGTTGTCATCGCCGAGCGCAACATCGAACAGCATCTGTCCGCCATTGCCGTTGTAATTTCCACCGATGATCACAACATCGCCCACGGCATCATCGACCGTGGTGATAGTTCCGGCATTGGTCACATCGCCGCTGAACGCGTAAACCCCGGCTCCCTCGCCCGTACCGACAAAAGTCGAGCTTGAATCAATCGCCATATTGCCGTCGAAGTCGAGCGACGCCATGCCGTCAAGCGTAGAACCGTTGTTCAGGAACACACCGGTTGTTCCTTCATCCGGTTCACCGACATGCCATGCACCATTATCGATGGACAGATTGGCACCGTCCAGCTTGACGACTTCCCAATTGGTGATCTTGCCGCCATTCGTGGTCGCAGTCACACCTTTGAGTGTGAGCGTATCGATCATGCCATCGGCGACGGAGGTGTCATCGCCACCGTCCAGCACCTGCGACCCATCATAGGTCGATGCACTCACCGTTGCAGTGTCGGAACCGTCCTGACCGTAGAAACCACCAGTCAGTTTGCCGCCCGTCCAGTTGAACGTATCATTGCCTTCATGGTTGGCGATACCGTCATTGCTCTGGGGATCGTCCCTGTCATCGCCGTAAATATTACCGGCATAGCTTCCACCAGCCAGATTGAAGGTATCGTTGCCGAGGCCAAGGATCGCATCGCCAGTTACAGTGCCAGCGCTGTTAACAATGACATTACCCCCGACCGTATCCGACGCGGTCGGATTACCAGCAACACCGCCATCCCGAATGGCGATCCCGGATGTTGCTTTGACTGTTGCAGAAGCTGCAATATCGATCGTCGAGCCGTTTGCTGCTATCGTCTGGATACCCGCGCCCGCACCGCCGCTCACTATACCCACAACGCTAACCAACGTTGATCCAGTGCCCCTGTTACGTGCCAAAATGCCGGTTCTGCCAGTAATTGAACCCGCAGTCTGTTGTACAGTCAGGTCGGTGGCGCTGCTGCCATTAGTTGCACGGACACCATAATCACCGGAAGCAGTCACGTTGCCGGACAACGAAACCGTGGTCGAACCGATTCCCGCATTGTCTGCGTAAACACCATAGTCCCCACCTTTGACCGTTCCAGATGTCTGATTGACAATGATATCCTTTGCAGTGCCTACGTTATAAGCGTAAAGACCACCCACTTCGATCGCCGCAACATCGCCGGAACTAATGATCGTCGTCGATCCACTCCCCCTATTATTGGCATACATGCCGTACCAATTTCCGGAGATTGATCCCCCTGTCTGCATAAGGACAATATCCGTCGCAGATGCAGCATTATAGGCATAGACACCGTAAGTGTCGTTATAAGCGGCTCCGGCCTGGGTCTGGTTTATAGTCCCGGCTGTCGTAATCGACACAGCACCAGTGCCATAATTATCGGCGCGAATGCCATGCGTATAACCTGTGATCGTGCTATTCGCGGCTTGGGTGACGGTGATATCTGTCGCTGCAGTCTGGTTTGCCGCCCATATACCGTTGTCACCTACACCGTTCACATCACCGGCCACATCAATTACCGTTGCCCCTGTTCCATAATGGTTTGTATGAATCCCATCCTTCGCACCAATGATGGTTCCGGCTGTCTGGCTGACGGCTATATCTGTTGTATTGCCAGAGTTTTCAATGAATATCCCGTGTTCAGATGTTCCTGTCGTCGTGCCTGAGACTGCAACCGTTGTGGGGCCAGTCCCATCATTGACAACATAAATACCGTAGGTGCCGCTTATGTCGCCATTCGTCCTGATTAACACCCCGCCCGAACCATCATTGTCCGCGTCAATACCGGCTCCACCGGAGGACG
Organism: Ochrobactrum teleogrylli; assembly: GCF_006376685.1. GTDB lineage: Bacteria > Pseudomonadota > Alphaproteobacteria > Rhizobiales > Rhizobiaceae > Brucella > Brucella teleogrylli. The sequence goes on from NZ_VEWL01000012.1 coordinate 79,299, forward strand.
CGATGGAAGAAGCATTCTCGTCCGTTATGCTAATTCCGCCGCTTGAGTCTGCGATAAGGGCCGGGTCAACAGCGGTCGACAGACCAAATCCAGACTGTGTGACAACGGTTATTGGAGAAGATGAGATATACACCGATAGATCACTACCGGGGCCCGCAGAAGCGCCAGAACAGGTCCAACTCCCCGAAGCGGGCGGGGTTTCCACGCAGCTACCCGCCAGTGATGGCGACGACCAAACAAAGAGTGATGCAAACACAGCCGCTGAAACGGCTGGTAAAGCAGATAGAGACAGCGCAAAACTTGCTTCACAAGGCGCTATTCCGCCAACGATGCCCTTATACTTACCCACTCGGCCACCACGGATGAGCACGCTACGTGCTTTCAGATTTGCATCAAAAGTACCAAAGGAATTCTCAGGCCCATGCGATGGGCGATTCACCAAAGATGCTGTAGGTGCGATCATTCACAGTCCCCCTTTAGCCTCATAATTTCACCCCGATTGAAGCTGAAGAACGCTTTTTCAGCACAGCCATTCTCCCCGCTCGGGGCCGCTCCAATGGTCGTCTCAAATTCCAAATTTCTATATATTTCTAAAATATAATCAACAGTAGAAGCAGGAGGTGTAACCGTTAATAGCTCGGCTTTTAGTACATCTTTCGTTAATAGATATAGGCGCCTTAATTTTAGAAGACTCTTAAATACTATTTTGAAAGTGTGATTAGCATCACCTAAATCGCGAGTGACGCCCGTCCCCGGACTGACTTCTGTGATCGCCCGTCAAAAGGGGCCTATCCCCGCGCCACTGAAAGGCTTGTTGCGTTCGAGCCTTTGGCGGCGGGGACAATGAAGTATATTTCCCTGCAAAATTCGAAGAGATGAGTGTTATTTAAAAATAATTATATAAAGCTCATAAATATATGAGATATTTCAACCATCAACATCGAAAAATAACGGGGAAATTTCAGCTATGTCGCATATATATGTTAAATTAGAAAAAAATTCCAATAAACAACGCCCGATTGATCCATTAAACTAATTTAACGATCAATCCGAGAGCGCTCGTTCGATAAGGGCTGATGGCCATATTTTACATTGAGCCGCTGTGATTCCTGTAGCTCTATTGGCAGGCAATTAGCCACCGCCAATCGCCCTATCACGCTCGTAAATGCAAGCAAGGTGGTAAATCGGGGAGAAAAGTTTGCCTGATCTCGACAAGACGGACCGTCGTATATTGACGATCCTGCAATCTGAAGGTCGTATCACCAATAGTGACCTTGCCCATCGGCTTGGCATTCCGCAAACGTCCATGAGCGACCGCTTCCGCCGTCTCCAACGCGACGGTTTTATTACTGGGTTCGGTTGCAGACTCGATCCGGCTCTGATCGGCTTCGATTTGCTGGTGTTCATTGAAGTCCTGCTAGATAAAACAACCCCGGATGTGTTCGAGAAATTTGCAAGCGCTGTGCGACTTGCGCCGGAAGTGCTGGAGTGCCACATGGTCGCTGGCGGCTTCGACTATCTGGTCAAGACGAGGCTGCCGAATATGGCGTCCTATCGGCGCTTTCTGGGGGAGATTGTCCTCGCCTGGCCGGGCGTTTGTGAAACGCGCACTTATGCCGTTATGGAAGAAATCAAAAACGACGGCGCGCTGTCGCTGTTTCTTTGATCAAATACGAAAAGGGGCCAGGGCCCCTTCTCCGATAAATAGGTCCGCTGTCTGGAAAGTGCGTTTCAGGCAGCCGTTTCTATTTCTGCACCGAGATAGAGCTTTCGCATTGCAGGATCGTCAAGCAGGTCTGACGCCCTCGCGGTTAGCGCCACCTGACCCAGGGAAAGCACATAAGCACGATCAGCAATGCCCAGCGCTTCAAAGGCGTTCTGTTCAACCATCAGAATGCACATGTTTTCGCTGTCGCGGATCGAAGCAATCGCGTCGAAGACATCATGCATCATTAGAGGCGACAGCCCTGCGGACGGTTCGTCGAGTAACAGGATTTCCGGACCCGCAATGAGCGCCCGTGCCAGCGACAGGATCTGCCGCTCACCACCGGAGAGTGCCGAGGCTTTGCGGTTCTTTTTGCCGGCAAGCGCCGGGTACTGCTCCATGAGTGTGTTGAAGCGATTTTCCTTCTCTTGCTTGGATAAGAGCCGCGCACCCAGCATGATGTTTTCAAAGACGGTGAGCGTTCCGAAAACATTATCCGTTTGCGGCACATAACCGACCTTGTGGTGCCGCACTTTTTCGTGGATCGGCACATTGCTGACGTCTTGGCCGTGAAACGCAATGCTACCTGCACGCGGTCGCACATAACCGGCTATCGTTTTCAGAAGGGTCGACTTTCCACAGCCATTGGGTCCCAGGATAGTCACGATTTCACGGGGATTGGCTGTGAGCGAAATGCCCGTAAGAATATCGGCACCGTCACCATAGCCAGCACGAATGTCCTTGGCTTCGATCATAATGCTGTCTTCCCCTTTTCAACCGCCTTCCCGAGATAGGCTTCCACAACCCGCGGATTGTCTTCCAGTTCCCGCGGTGTACAATCTGCAATGATCTCGCCACGATCAAGAACCACACAGCGTGAACAAAGTTCGCGGATGAACAGCATGTCATGCTCAACCACCAGGATAGCAAGACCGGCATCGCGATAGCGCTTGAGGATCGAGACCATGTCGGCTCTGAGATTGGGGTGAACACCGGCAGTCGGTTCATCCAGGCAGAGCAGTTTTGGTCGGCTACGCAAGGCTGTTGCTACCGAAAGCAGTTTTTTCTGCCCGCCAGATAAAGCGCTAGCGGGAAGTTCAGCAACATGCGTCAAGCGGAAAGCTTCCAATAGCGTTTCCAGTTCGTTGTCGAACCGGAATGCCTTGAAGACAGAACCGAGGCTGGCCTCGGCGCTTGCACCCGCCTGCAGCACTTCTCGAACCGTCATCTTGTGCGGCATGGAGGGAAGCTGAAACGTGCGTACGAGACCTTGCGCCGTGATGCGTTGTGGCGAACCGTTGGTTATATCTGCTCCACCGAGGCGGATGCTGCCACCATCCGCCGAGAGGAATCCGGAGATAATGTTGAGTGCAGTGCTCTTGCCCGAACCATTGGGACCAAGCAGGCCTACGATTTCGCCCGCTGCGACGTTGAAATTGACGCCTTCCAGCACGCGATGAGCGCCGAATGCCTTGGAGACATTGCTGAGTTCCAGAAGCTTACCGGCCATAGCTGCCTCCAATTTTTTCGGGGAACAGACCCTTGGGCCGCCAGAGCAGGAAGGCGAGAAGGCCGCCCCCGACAATGAGGAGCCGCGCAGCCGCCACAAAGTCGGTTGGCAGGTCCAGCATATCCTTGACGAACGGCACATAAGCCATGGCAAATTGCATGACGATAGCGCCTGCGACCACACCCCAATTGTTGCCGATACCGCCGATGATCACCATCGACCAGATCAGAAATGTTTCAGGCGCTACCAACTGATCGGGACCGACGAAAGTGAGGTAATGCGCGTATAGGAAGCCTGCAATCGCAGCAATGGCACTGCTGATCAGCATGACCGTGCGACGGATAGCGTCGAGATTGTAACCAAGAGAACGGGCCAGTTGCGGCTCTTCGCGGGTCAATTTCATCGCAAGACCATAGGAACTTCTTACAATGCGCTGACAAATAAACCAGACCAGCAACAGAACGAGGGCATAGAGGACCAGTCGCGCTGCGCCGTCGTAAGGTTTCAGTTCGGCGAACAGCAGAGGCAAACCGGAAATGCCCTGCGCACCGCCGGTCAGCGCCTGCTCGTTGGTGAGGGTTATGCGGAAAATTTCCGCGATGGACAGAGTGGCGATCCCCCAATAGTCGCTCGACAGCTTGCGTCCGAGGCGAGCGTAGAACAGCCCGAAAACTGCCGCCATCGCGACGCCGAGAGGTAGGCCAGCCAAGGGATGCCAGCCCATGCCATTCGCGAGAGCCGCGCCGTAGGTGCCGCAACCGAAAAGCGCAATCAGTCCGAAATTGATGAGCCCTGTGAAACCCGCTTGCAGATTGAGGCTGAGCGCCAGAATGCCATAGAGGCAGGCAATCGATGCGACATGCACGAAGAAATCAAACACGGCTCACCTCGCTGGTAAACAGGCCGCGCGGGCGGAACAGCAGGAACACCACAAGGATGATGAATGATGCAACCGGAGCGTAACTCGCTGGAAGGAAGTAGAAATCCGATCCGATCAGCGGGCCGATATTGGTGTTGGTGATGACCGTTTCTGCTGCGGCAATGATGATCGCGCCGACAATTGCGCCCAAAGCATTGCCAAGCCCGCCGAGAATGGCCGCGGCGAAAACCGGCAACATCATATTCGTGCCGAGGTCGATGCTGACGCTGCCGCGCATGGCAAGCGTGATGCCGCCGAGCGCCGCGAGGATACCGGAAAGGAACACGACAATGTTCGTCACCCGACGCGTGTCGATGCCTGTGGCAGAGGCAAGCACACCATTCGTCGCTGTCGCGCGCATTTCACGACCGAGACTGGTTTTAAACAGAATGAGCGCGAAAAGGCCAAGTGCGACTGCCGTGACCACCAAGGTCGTGATCTGATGATCAGTAATGCGCGCACCGAGAACGCGCATTGCGGGCGACACCTGCAATTTAAAACGATAAGCCGTCGGGCCGTAGGTGAGCAGGAACACAGCCGAGAGGATCATGCTCAAGGCCAGTGAGCCGATCAGCGCGATAGCTGAATCCGCCTTCAACAGACGTTCGAAAATGAGAACATTCAGGGCGACGGCGAGCAAACCGACAAGGAACACCGCGATGAGCCCGGCCACGAAGAGCGGCAGTCCCACCGCGTGCAGCGACATGGCAACGAAGGCGCCGACCACCGCATACTGGACCAGTGCGACATTGGGAAACTTGATCAGGGAGTAAACGGCACTCAATGCGACGGCAATCAGCGCCAGATCGACGGACCTGATCAGGACGTCGAAGAGGAATTGAAACATAGACATGTCCATCTGGACAGTTCCGGCGCAAGTGTGCCTTGGTCCGGAACTGTGTGAAAAGGAAAGAAGCCCCGAAACCACCGCCATCGGACGGCAGTCCGGTCCAACAGGCGATACCCGCCGCAGGTCTTGCGGCAGGTATCTCTGCTAACCATCAATCGTAGGCGACGAGCTTTTCACCTTCGACCTTGAACTTCAAATAAGGCTGGTGCGTGCGCTGGCCATCGGCGTCGAACTGGATCTCGCCCGTGGCGCCTTTGACCCCTTCCTTGCCAAGATCTTCAATCGCCTTGAGTACGGCTGCTCTGTCCGTGCTGCCAGCCTTGTTGAGAGCCGCCGCTGCGAAGAGAATGGCATCATGAGCATAGCCGCCGTAAGCAGACAGGAAGCCTTCGCCGTAGGCCTTTTCATATTCGGCCTTGTAGGCCGCACCACCCTCGCCGATATAGCCCACGTCCATGCCACGGAGACCGACCTTGAACTCTGCGGGCGTATCCTTGTTCATCATCGTGATCAGGATGGAGTACCACGGCTTGCCCTGCTGCATTCCCAGCTCATAGGCTTCCTGCATGATGAGCGCGCCTTCAGTACCGTAAGCGGTGAAGACATAGGCGTCGGGAGCGGTGGCTTCCACCTGCTGCAATTCACGACGATAGGTGGACTGGCCAATCGTATACATGACGGTCGTTGCGATTTCGCCCCCCTTCGCGGTGAAGTGCTTTTTGAACTCTTCCGCAACACCCTGGCCAAAAGCATTGTTCATCGCCAGCACGGCGACCTTTTTCCAGCCATGATCGATGACGTCCTGCGCAGCAAATTCCGTCGAGACATTGTCCAGACCGACGACGCTATAGGATGTCGCACCAATTCCGCGAACGAGACCACTGGTGGACGCCGGATTGATGTGGGGCATGCCTTCCTGAACCAGATACTGGCCAAGCGGAATGGTGTTGCCGGAGGAATATTCGCCAATAACAATCGGCACCTTGTCGACCGATACCAGCTTTTTGGCAGCGTCAATCGAAGTCTGCGGCTTGCCGCCGGAATCCTCGACGATAACCTTCAACTGCTTGCCAAGCACGCCACCCTTGGCGTTGACTTCCTTGACCGCAAGCTCGATACCGCGACTCTGGTCCTTGCCGGTGGTGGCGCTTGCGCCGGAGAGTGGGACTACAGCTCCGATAGCGATGTCTTCAGCGTGGACCGGTGCGGCGCTTAACAGTCCGGTGAACATGGCCGCGAAAGTAGCACCAACTGCGAATTTTTTCATTTTACCCCTCATTGCCGTTATCTAACGGGACGGGTAAATTTAGGCATAACTCGACCGTAGCTATATACGAGATATTCAATTCAATTCGGAATTTATGCAGTGTAATCGGTTCAATTTCGTAGAAGATACGGCAGCGCGTAAGAACTGCCGTCACACATGGGTCCTCAACTATTGCTTTCCAACGAAAGCGACAAATTAGGCTCGCCTACAGAGAATTGCCAGCCCCGATTTTGGACCAGAGAGGTTTGTCGGGATTGGCAGCAAAGGCTGCACCAGCATCCAACATCGCGCTAATTTGACCATCGCTATACCCCAATCCGGCCAGAACCTCGCGCGTGTGATCGCCAAGGCGAGGCGGCTCGCCGACCGGCGAAGTATCCCGGCAGACCGGCACCGGAAAATCTGGCGACTGGAAGGCATAATCTGCAAAAGCGATATCTGCATATTTCTGCGGTTCGCGGGCCTGCGCGGCCGCCAGCACCCGGTCAGCGGACAAGACTTCCGTATGCCCGACACCCTCCTTACCGAGAGCGGCAGAGATCCCATCATAATCGAATTGCGACACCGCATCAGCGACTACAGCTTCGACTTTTTCGCGATTGCGGCGACGATCACGTAACGTTGCCAGTTCCGGATCGGGAGCAAGGCCCGTCGAACGGCAGAAGCGACGCCAGTGCTCGTCGGAAAGCATCACCAGATAAATCCAGCGTCCATCGCGGGTTTCATAAGCACCATAACCGGGAATTGAAAATTCCGGCGACGGTTCAGTTTCTGCACGTCCCAGCAATTGCGATTTCAATTGAACGCCGACAAGTTCCCGGGCCGCAATATGCAGACCGGCTTCATAAAGCCCAAGCTCGATGTTTCGACGCTCTGGCGAACCGCTTTTGTCCAGCATGGCGGCTAGAACCGCAATCACTGCATAGCAGCCCGCGAACTGATCGAGATAAGACGGCCCAAGCCGCGAAGGGCGCCCATTGATACGATTGGAAAACATCACGCCGGTTGCAGCCTCCGCAATCGGGTTTGACGCGATTTCCTCGGCCATCGGCCCTGCGCCATAGCCGCGGATATGGCAAAAGATAATGTCGGGATTGAGCGCCCGGCAAGCCTCCCATGTCACGCCAAGCTTGCGTGCCGCACCCGGCGATAGATTGTGCAAAACCACATCCGCGCTGACCACCAGCTTCTGGAACGCGGCTTGACCTTCCTCAGTCTGGAGATTGAGGCAGAGACTGCGCTTGCCACGATTATATGCGATGAAAGTGCCGCTCGGACCGCCACGCACAAGGTGGCGCGTCGTTTCGCCTTCCGGGGGTTCAATCTTGATGACTTCGGCCCCCATTTCATCAAGGATGTGGGTGGCAAACGGCGCTGCAATCATTGAGCCAAGTTCAATCACCCGTTTTCCAGACAGAACACCCTTGTGCGACATGGAAACCTCCCCTTCGACCCTTATCAAATTCTTCATGCCGCTTCCGCCAATATGGCAGCCGCGCGCGTCATCATCGGTTTGTCGATCATCTTGCCGTCAACCTGCACCGCCGCCCCTCCAGCAGCCTCAAGTGCGGCAATCACCCGCGTCGCCCAGTCGCGCTCGCTATTGGACGGTGCAAAGCCAAGGTTGACCGCATCGACCTGCTTTGGATGAATGCAAAGCTTAGCGCCGAAGCCCAGTTCGCGACAGCGTGCGACGTCGGCAGCGATCACCGCCTCATCGGTCAGTTCCACAGTGACACCGTCGATCGGCATGGGAAGATTGGCACCGCGCGCATGCAGTGCAATTTGAAAGCGCACCATGTCGAGAACACCGCCTGTACCGGGAATGCGCGCATCGGCCCCAAAATCGAGATGACCGAAGGCGATGCGACGAACGGATCGCATCCGAGCCAACGCGCCCAGATTCAACAGGCCTGCCACGGTTTCAACTAGAGCAATGATTGGCGTCTTCGGTGCAAGCGCGGCGAGCGATTGCACCGTTTCCGGTTCTGCCTTCGGCAGTACAAGCACAAGGTTCGGTATATCGGCCAGTGCACGGATATCATCCTCGAACCACTGCGTATCGGCTGCATTGATGCGAACCAATCCCGTTCCGCGCTGTGCGAGCCATTCGACCACATGGCCGCGTGCTGCATCTTTTTCAGCGGGTCCCACAGCATCTTCCAGATCAATGATGATCTGATGGGCATTGGTAGCCGCTGCTTTCGCAAAACGTTCGGGCCGATGACCTGGCACGAACAGAAAGCTGCGCGCTATCTCGAACGGTCGCCGCTCAGACATCGAACTCTACCTCCGCCTGCATGGCCAGGGCATTGTTCGGCCCGACAGCCCAAAGCTCCAATACGTCAGATTGGCTGCCCGTTTTTGCCTGCAGCCGGAACGGTGCGGAAACGAACAAGGGCGACATACCGCGAAACGCAAAGCGCTTCAGCCTTGCGCCTTTGCGAATTTCGCCAGCGAAATTCTGCAAGAATGTCGCCGTCAGTGGTCCATGTACGACAAGGTCGGGGTAGTGTTCTTCATTGCGGGCATAAGGAACATCGTAGTGAATACGGTGACCGTTGGACGTGAGGGCCGAATAGCGGAACAAGAGAACAGGATCAGGCACGATCTCATGGTCCCATCGCGCACCTTCCGGTGCAGGCGCGGGCGTTGGAGCCTTCGCGTCTGGGCTTGCCGCTTCGCGGTAAACAATATCCTGTTCTTCTTCGATGCAAAGAACCCCATCGGCGTTGATCTGGTGACGAACCGTTACGAAGACCAACCGGCCAGCCTTGCCGTTTTTCTCTACAACGTTGGAGATCGTGCTTGTCTTCTCAGCCATTACCTCGAAAGGGAGCGGCGCATGATAGGTCATGCGCCCGCCAGCCCACATGCGGCGCGGAAGACCAACATCGGGCAGGAAACCGCCTTTTCTCGGGTGGCCGTCGGGACCGATTTCGGAGCGCTTCACAAAAGGATTGAACCACAGCCAGTGCCAGCCGGGCGGCAAAGCTGTTCCATCGCCGGGAATCTCGGCGAGATCAATCGTTGCCGCCAGCTGTTCCGCCCGCTCTCGTCCGATCCTTGCCGTTCGGCTTTCACTGCGCCCGATTACGTTAGAAAAATCACTTACACGCGTATCCATCTGTCCGCCCTGTCGTTTCAGTGAATGATCTTGTCATCCACAAGTCTTCGATATTCGCGACTTGAAATGCCCAGAAGTTCGCCAAATACATATGTCTCGTCTTCGCCGAGCTTCGGTGTCCCGCGATCGATCGAAGGGTTGTCCGAACGGCTGAACCGTGCGGGTGCTCCAATGGCAGCGCGGACGGTTCCCGTATCGCCTTCCGGCACATCGACAATGGCCCTGCGAAAACGCAGATGTTGATCTTCGACCAGATCGCGCGCGGTCCATGAAATATGTGCCGCAACACCGTTTTTCTGTAGCGTTTCGACAATGGATTCAGGCTCGCAACCGGCTAGCCATTGGCCGACGATACCGTCAAGTTCCGCGCGGGCTGCATGACGCTGTTCAGGCGTCGCGAAGCGAGCGGTATTGGCCAGTTCAGGCTTGTCCATGACGCGCGCCAGCGCCTGCCATTCTATGTCGGTACGCACTGCAAGCGTGATCCAACGATCATGTTCAGCACTGGCATAAACACCATATGGCGCGCAGATTGCATCTTCATTGCCTAGACGTCCCGGTTCGTGCCCTGCTGCCGCCGCCAGAAAACTCTCTGCAATCATGGAGGTCGCAACTTCTCGCGCCGCCACGTCGATATGACTGCCAGCACCGGTAAGACGCCGTTTTTGCAACGCGGAAACTGTAGCCAAGGCTGCATTGAGCCCGACAGAATGGTCCATGACATGCCGCATTTCGACCGGCGGACCATCGCGATATCCGGTCAGATAACCAAGCCCGCCCCACGCGCCAAACAGGGGCGCGTAACCCGCAAAATGCGAATCCGGTCCGGTCTGGCCGGACGATGAAATGGAAACCATAACGATATCGCGCTTGATCTCGCGGAGCGCATCGTAACCGAGACCGAGGCGCTGCATCACGCCGGCTCGAAAACTTTCAGCTGCAATATCCGAGATGGAAACGAGCCGCTTGGCCAGCGCCACACCTTCGGCATGTTTGAGATTGAGCCGAACGGACAGTTTGTTCGATGCCACCTGATCAAAGGTCGCCGGGCCAAAGCGGCCATAGACGGCATGTGGCTTGCGGAAAATATCCGGGCGCGCGACGCTTTCGATCTTGATGCATTCCGCACCGAGCTGCGACAGCATATGCGTACAGAACGGACCGGCGGCGTGGACGGTGAAATCCGCAATTCGGATGCCTTGCAAGGGTTTCATACGCTCGCCCTCCTGCCTGGACTGGCCCTCTTATCTGAGCTGAATTGTGCCGGTTCGGCCAAAATTTGATCGGCGCCAAGTTCCGGGACCACTCCCGAAAGCGGCAGCGGATCTTTACCAAAGCGAAATGGTGCAGTTTGCAATGGCAGATCCTTCAATCCGCCCACATTCAGCCCGGCGAAAATGCCACGCGCCTGCTCGTGCCTTCCCGAAACAACCTGAGCCGGTGTATTGTAACGCGCCATTGGAACGCCCAGGCGTTGCGCCTGCGCAACCAGTTCTTCCACGAACTGTTCCTTGGCCCATTGCCGGATATGCCCGTTGATTTCCGGCCCATGCACACTGCGGGCGACCGAATCCGACAATGTGGGGTTCAGTGCCCATTCGGGCCGCCCCATCAATTCGACCAGACCTTCCCATTGCCGCTCTTCAAGGGTCAAAAGCTCGACATAACCGTCGGCGCATTCGATCACCCCGCCATAACGAAAGGACCGTGTCGACCGGTGTTCCAGAGAACCGTCGCCATAGCGCTGGATCGCAAAGGCGCCGACCGCAATATTGGCATCCTGAACCGCCACATCGACAAATTGCCCCTGCCCCGACCAAAGCGCTGACAGCGCAGCCAACGCGCCCGCAACGCCACCCTGACGTTCAGCGAAATAGCCATGCACCTTGATCGGCGCACGGTCGGGAAACATATTGGCCGACAGGCCATTGGGCATTAGATAGCCCTCGCCGCCGGCATGGAAGAGATTGACTTCCTCACCCTTCCAGCCCGACTTGGGACCGGCGGCCCCGAAGGGCAGCACGGAAAGATGCACCAGATGCGGATGACGGGCCGCAATGGAACCCTGATCGAGCCCCCATTGCTGGCGTCGATCCAGTGGCGTGTCATCAATCAGAATACTTGCCGATGCCACAAGAGCATCGAAATCCATCTGATCCTGCGTATCAGACAGATCAAGCACCACGGACCGCTTGCCAACGGAAAGGCTGGCAAAGAGAGCGCCCACAGCACTGTCGCCAATGATCGGCGGCACTGTGCGCAATGGGCTGCCCGTGGGCGGCTCGATCAAAATAACCTCTGCCCCCATGGCCTCAAGGAGGCGTCCGGCATAGGCTCCCGCAACCGTGGAGGAAACCTCCACGACCCGGATACCATGGAGCGGAAGTGCTTGTACCATGGGGTATTCTCCAAAGATTAGCGAACGACAGGCAATCCGAGATCGAGATTCGAACCGTCGAGATGAACGCGAATATTCGGATCACGCGACGGCAGGATCACTGTGGCCAGACCCGGCGTCGTCAGTTCGCCGCGCTGGTTCTCACCGCTGATTTCGATATCGACCAGTGCATGGCCATCCTTGACATATTTGCGGGTAACCTTGCCGCGGCACCAGGTGCTGTCGCCCATGGTGTTGAACCGGCGCATTTCGGTACGGCAGCGCTTCAGGAAGGCAGCATCGCCCATCCAGTTGGTGACAAGCGTTGCCATCCAGCTCGAACGCTGCGGACCGTAGTCGTAAACGCCCGGCACACCGACTTCCTTGGCGGTCGATTCACGGTGATGGCCGATACCGGTATATTCGATACCGCCACCCGCTTCCGGATTGCGGAAGAAATGGCCCGGATGTTTCATGGCCGCCATGAACACGACGCCATGCGTGTGGCCGCGACCGCAACCAACGAGGAAGCCCATCGTATCCATCAGTGAAAGCGGGCCGCGAACGATCGGATCGAGAGACTCTCCCTCCTTCACGTCTTCCCAATAACGCACATTCGCGCCGCGAATATTCTGCGGCTCGCGCATGATCGCTTCGTCCAACTCGGCGAATTCATCCGGCGTATATTCGTGGGTCTGAATGTCCTTGTACTTGCCGGTATCACGCGCCGCCTTGCGTTCGTGGCGCGTGCAGGTGCCAAGGGCGCGTGCCACGAGTTGGCCATGCTGGTTGAAATAGCTTGCCTCGACATATTGCAGCACGAGACGGCCGGAAAATTTTGATTCCTTTTCCTCGACGCCGACAACACGTTCGATGGCGGAGATGCGGTCGCCCGGACGAATATGACGGAACAGTTCCCAGTCGTTACCGGCATAGAAACCGTGTACACCGGGCAGACCCCAACGGGTACGACCGACCCAGCCAAAAGCCATCGGGAACATCGGATGCGCAACCTGACCGCCGAAACGGCTGTTGCGGCCATATTCCTGCTCACGGTAAAGCGGATTGAGATCGCCGATACCGTTGCACCAGTTGCGCAACGTGTCGGTGGAAGCATCCTGAAGATACGGACCTTCCGGGCGCAGCTGCAATCCGATCATGCTGCGTGCAGCCGCAACGGATTCGTCCGTAATACGACCCTCCGCCGGTGCACCACCAACCTCGACCACATTCTTCTTTTCAAGCTCAATCGTCGTCACTTTATCCTCCTAAAGCCTGGCCTGACTGACACGAAGCACGCGAGCCAGGCCTGCCGCTTCTATCGATCTTTCCAAGATCTCTCCTCAGTTTGTATATTGTGCATTATATTTTGGGTCGTCAATCGCCAAAATGAACGGACCGAACGATTTTCGGCGTATTACCGGGAATTTTTCAAAATTTGCAGCACAGCAATCAAAATATAATGCATTATTTTAATTCGCCAGCTACGCCGAGATACGCATCGCGTATCAGAAGTCTGCGGAGGTCATAATTTTTGAGAATCGGCGCAGACCGGCCAGCGCAAATTCGTGCTCTTCGCTTGTGGAACCGGCGCAACAGTCTTCAAGCACGACACATTCATAGTCCCGGTCATGGCCCTCGCGCACCGCAGCCGACACAACGCCATTCGTTGAAACCCCGGCCAGCACCAGACGCCCGATTTCCCTGGCGCTCAACAAAGGGAAAAGCGCGGTGCCGTAAAATGGGCTGACGCGATGTTTCACAATATCCGCATCGCCCGCTTCGGGCGCAAAATCGGCATAGACTTCGGTACCCCAGCTGCCCAGCTTGAAAATGCCTGCCTTGCGTGCGCCCGTGAATACGGGGGAGCGTTCGGAGACTTCACGATAATCGGGTGAAAAACCGACGCGGACATAGCCGACCGGCGTGTTCGTCGCACGAGCGCGCGCAATAGCGCGCTTTGTTGCGCCATAGACGTCCCGCTCCCGCATAAGGGGCACATAGGTTTTCGCACCCGCCCCATCCGGATGAACGAGATCGTTCATCATATCCATAACCAGCAACATGCTCTTGAGCGTCATTGCGCTACTCCCTTTCCTCTGTGAAAATCATGAGGCTGGGAGCGTAGCAATACTGGTCCTGTTAACTGGACTTGTAACTTGCCTTGAACTCGTCCCAGCCTGAGCGGATATGAACCCGTAACGACGTAATCAACGCGGCCTCGTCGCGCGCTAGAATGGCTTGCATCATGTCCTGATGCTCGTCCCTCGCCCGTCCGATGCGGTTGTCCAACCGGTTGATCAGGTCGAACGGGTATCGCGCCCATAAAGTGCGCACGAATTTCAGCGTCAGCGGCAATTCGGCGGCAATATAGATGCGCTCGTGAAAGCGATAATTGATCACGCGCACGGCTTCGCGGTCGCCCTTGGCCGACGCTTCCTCGATCTGGCTTTGCAGCTTGCGCAACTCGTCGATTGCCTCTGTGTTCAAAAGCGGCAGTGCTTTCAGCGCCAGCTTGCACTCCAGCGTCACGCGCAAATCGACGATTTCCTCGGTCGCATGGATATCGAGCGGTGCCACAATCGCACCGCGATGCGAATTGCCATCGACAAAACCTTCCGCTTCGAGAAGTTTCATCGCCTCCCGCACCGGCGTAATCGACGTGCCTAGCATCTCGGCCAGCTCGACCTGCTTGAGCTTGGAGCCACGCGGGAAACGACCCGAAATGATTCCTTCGCGCAGGAAATCGGCAACAAGTTCTTCCTTGGTCTGATATTGCACGCGATTTCCCCTTCAAAAGGCCCTTTGTGATCGAGATACCCCAAAAACCATGCATTATGCAAACAATTCAGACAGCGGAGACTTTTGGGGCGAGGTCGAGCCTGAACACCGAACCTTGCGGACCGATGCCGGCCTCAGGATAGATATGCGCAACACGCGGATCATGCGCGGGCAGAACGTGGTCGTCACTCTCTGCCAGTGCGCGTATCTTTTCGTGCCCTGCAATCATGTCGGAAAGGTTGAACGCGACCGAATATGGCACGCCACGCTCATATTCCTCGTAGTAATGCAGCGCATCGGACGCGAGAACGACCCAGCCGCGTGCAGTATTGACCCGTACGATCTCCTGGCCCGCGCAATGTCCGCCAACCCAATGGACGCTGACACCGGGTGCAATTTCTTGATCACGACCATGCAGATTCAGGCGGTCGGCATGCAACAGTCCGACCGTCTGGCAGATCTCATCCACCTCATAGGCGCGGCGAAACCAGTAGCGTTGCATCCACGGTCCAGTGACATAATGCATTTCTTCCGTCTGAAGATGGAATTTTGCATTCGGAAAGGCGGCCAGATGGCCTGTGTGATCGTAATGGAGATGGGTCAATATCACGGTATCGACCGTTTCCGGGTCCACACCGCAGGCGCGCAGCACGTCTGGCGGATTGACCAGCATGGTATGCCCGTGTTTTTCCGCCTTTTTCGGGTTCATGCCTGTATCGACCGCGATCACGCGGTCGCCACTTCGCAAAAACCAGCAATAAAAGTCCATCGTCAACGGCGTGGTCGGATCGGTTTCCAGTATGAAATTCTGCCCGCGCTTGCGCCCCGGATTGGTGCCATAACGAATGCCGAAGATTTCGTATTCAGGGATCATTATTTGCCTCATGCCACAAGATGCTGGCCTGCGCCGAGATAAGCGTCGATGACTTGCTGTCTGGCGGCTTCGCTTTCCAGTTCTTGCTTATGGTTATGACCGACAATGCGGCCCGAACGCAGAAAATAGATGCGATCGGCAAGGCGCATGGTCATTTGCAGATTCTGCTCGACCAGCACGATGGAGAGATTGCTTTCGGCGCGAACGGCCGTTAAACGATCGAATACGCGCCTGACCAGCAGCGGTGCGAGACCGAGCGAAGGCTCATCCAGCAGCAACAGCTTCGGTCCGGCCATCAGGCCGCGTCCGATAGCCAGCATTTGCTGTTCGCCACCGGAAAGCTGCCATGCGGGCCGCTCCACCTTGTTGGCGATTTCCGGGAAAAGGTCGAGGACGGTGGACATACGGCTTTTGCGTAGACCCGAAGACAGTTGATACCCGCCGAGGACCAGATTTTCGCGCACCGTCAGCGAGCCGACAATCTCGCGCCCTTCCGGCACATAGACGATACCACGCGCAACGCGTTCCCGCGTGGAAAGGCTGGCTATCGACGCGCCGTCGAAGATGACATCCCCGCTTGCTTTCACAAGACCGACCAGTGCCCGCATGACCGAGGTTTTACCGGCACCGTTTGCCCCCAGCAAAGCCACGACCTCACGCGGTCCGACCGTAAAGGAAACTTTTTCCACCGCCTGCGCGCGCGCACCATAGAAAACCGAAATGTCCTGTACCGAAAGCAGGTCAGTCATCGTCGCCTCCCAGATAGATGCGGATTACTTCGGGATCGTTACGCACTTCGTCGGGCGTACCGCTGGCGACGAGTTGGCCGAAATTCAGAACATGGATGCGGTCGCAAAGCGACATGACCAGATCCATATCGTGCTCAACGACAACCATGACCAGTTCAGGAGAAACAAGACGTTCCAGGGCGAGCGCCAGATCGCGCGTTTCGGAATTATTGAGCCCGGCAGCCGGTTCATCCAGCAGAAGCACCTTCGGCTTGCCGACAATCGCGCGGGCGATCTCCACCAAACGCTGGTTGCCGGGGGGCAATTGCGCCGGGAATTCATCGGCAACATGCGCAAGGCCGAAGCCTTCCAGTGCCGCGATGGCCTGCCCACGCATTTCCTCGCGTTCGCGATGACCGCGCGACAACGGCAGGAACGCGTTGAGCCAGCCGGATTTGTAATTGCGCGCAAGGCCCATCATCACATTCTCAACGACAGTCAGATCGGGGCAAAGCGCCACGGTCTGAAAGCTGCGCACGATACCGCGTTCGGCGCGAGCCGCTGACGGCATGTTGCAGAGTTCTTCCCCTGCAAATGAGATGGAGCCGCTTTGCGGGCGATAGGCGCCGGCCAGACAATTGAAAAGGCTGGTCTTGCCCGCACCGTTCGGCCCGATGAGACCGGTTATTTCACCGGCATGAAGCTCGAGGCTCGGCCCCTGCAGAACCTTGATCCCGCCGAACGCAAGTTGAATGTCTTTGGCAATCAGGGATGTAGCGGTCATTGCCCATGCCTTTCTGCACGACGACGATCAAAAGCTGCCTTCAAGCGCGGTGCGTGATAGCCGATCAAAATCACGGCCAGCAGAGCGGTACCGTAGAAGACCGGAATCCATGCTCCCTGACTGGCAAGGATTTGCGGAATGAGCGTCAAAAATGCGCCGCCAATCAGGGCCCGACCAAGCGTCAGTCCATAGAGACTGACCACCGAACCGACCAACAGGAAGATCGATGACCAGAGTGTAAAGCCACTGGGTGAAACCGTTGCGCTGGCATAGGCAAGGGCTGCGCCCGCCGTCGAAGCCAGAGCGGCACTGATTGCCATGGCACTGATGCGCGCCCAGCCTTTTCTCGTCCCGAAGGCATCGGCGGCGGCAGGATGGGTGCGAGCCAGAAGCATTGCCATGCCCTGGCGTGACTGGCGAAGCCGCACCAAAACATAAGCACCGGCCAACAGCAGCGCTAGAGCAAAATAATAACGCTGCATGTTCAGCGTGCCGAACGGCAGCAGCCATTGTGACACGTAAAGCCCTTCATAGCCGCCGGTCCAGCGATCACCGGCATCAATGATCTCAGGCAGTGCCAGCGCGAGCGCCATGGTCGTGACTGCAAGATAGATCCCTGAGAGCTTGCGCGACGGCCAGGCAAAGGCAACCCCCAGTCCGGCACCGATGATCACGGCCAGCGGCAACGAAATCCAGATCGAAATGCCAAAATGCTTTTCCAGAATGGCCACCGCGTAGGCACCTGCCGCCATGAACACGGAATGGCCGATGGAGACTTCGCCGCCATAGCGGACAAGAAAGCTGACCGAGAGAACGCCGAGGCTATTGGCATAGCAAATGCCGAGAATGAATAGCCAGGACGGCGCGACGATCAAGGGTAACACGATGAGGATCAGCGCAAGGATCACAGCTGCCGACCGCCCCCGGAAAAGCAACATCACATCGGACGTGCTATTGTTCTGCGCACGCAGTGGAATGTCAGACACGTGAACCTCCACCGGCTGCGGCAAGAACGCCGTTAGGAAACAGGTTTAGCGCCACAAGGATCAATCCCAGCAGAAAGGTTGAGCTGAACTGCGGCGAGACATAATAGTTGAAGAGGTTCATCAAAACGCCGATGAGTACGCCACCGATCAAAGCCCCCGGCAAAGAACTGAACCCGCCAAGCACTGCCGCAGCAAAGGCTTGCAACATGAAGGCCGAAACAGTGGTTACGCTGAGGAAAGTGGTCGGCACGATCAGCAGTGCACCGATAACACCGAGCACCGCCGCGACGGCCCAGGCGAAAAGATGCACATTGCGCAGGCTCAGGCCGCAAACCTCTGCCGCAAAAGGATTGGCCGAGATCGCACGGAAGGCAATGCCAAGCTTGGTATGATCGATGATCAGGAACAGCGCCACGATTGTAACGGCCACGACGCCCAGCACGGTCAGATCATAACCGGTGATGCGCAGTCCCAGAATCGCAAAGCGAAAATCCGGAATTGGCAAATCAAGCGAGACAATATCCGCACCGAACACAATCAGAGTCACGCCCTGCGCGATCAGGCCGATACCGAGCGTCGAGATTGTCGCCGTCAGATCCGAGCTGAAAACCAGTGGCGAGATGAGCGCATAGACCAGACAGGCAATCGCCACGAGCGCAACAAGCGTCACCAGAACCGATGTGCCCCATGACAGGCTCAGCAATGCGCCGCTCGACAGGCCATAAACCAGAAAGGCGGCAAGACCGGCAACATTGCCATGCGAAAAATTGACGACCTTGGAGCATTTGAAAATCATCACGAGCCCCATTGCACCCAGTGCATAGAGACAGCCCATGATGAGGCCCGACCAGACCAGTGGAAACAGATCGCTAAGAAGCTGCATCGTCATGCTCCGTCGTCCACCCGGCTTCGACCACGCGAATGACCCCGGGATAATACTGACCGCCGTGACCTTGCTCTATCGCGTCCTGATAATAGCGACGCACGACATCCGCGGCGCGCAGCGGCACGCCGGTCTGCTCTGCCAGTTCGAAGACATAGCCGATATCTTTCAGCACATATTCCGGTGAAAAAGCCTTGTCCGGAAAATCGCGCGGCAGCATGGATTTTGTTGCGTGGTTGCGCAGCGCAAAACTGTCGCCCGAACCCTTGGAGACGGCCTCGATCAGGATTTTTGGCGACACACCGGCCTTTTCGCCCAATACCAGCATTTCGGCAATCGTCACCACATTCTCAAAGACCAGCATGTTGTTGACGAGTTTGAGTACCTGCCCTGCACCGATGTCGCCACCATGGGTGATATCGGTCGCCATATAGCGCAGGACCGGCTCGATCCGGGCGAAATTCTCTGGTGAAGCGCCGACCATGATCGACAATTCGCCCCGTTGCGCAGCCTCGCGCGTGCGCGCCACCGGTGCATCAGCGAAGTGAATTCCGTGCGTGGCTAACTCCGCACCGACTTTACGTGCGACAGCAACCGGCGTCGTGGAAAGATCGACGACAATCGCACCTGCACGCAACCCGACTTCGACGAGACGAGCCGTCACCGCCTCCACCTGCGGCCCGCCAGGCAGGGAAAGGCAGACGAGACTGGCCGTTTTGGCCAAATCTTCGAAACTTGTCGCCTCGGCCTTGGTGTCCGAGAGCGCTGCCAGGGCTTCCGCAGACAAATCCTGCGCCAGTACACGACCCTTATGCTTTGTGGCCACGTTGCGGCACATTGGCCCGCCCATAACGCCAAGTCCGATGAAACCGATCGTTTCCGTGCTCATGATCTTAATCCATCAACATGCCGCCATTCACGTCGAGGACCGTACCGGTGATCCAGTTCGACTGTGGCGACGCAAGAAAGACAATAGATTGGGCGATATCGTCGGGATGACCAAAACGACCGAGCGGGACATTTCCATTGGCGGATGGCGCCGCCTTTTGCGTTACGCTTTCCCACATCGGTGTCTCGACGGGACCGGGCGCTACGACATTGGCGTAGATACCCTTTGAGGCGAAACTCTTGGCGACCCATTTGATAACGCCGTGGACACCGGATTTTGCGGCGATATAGGCCGGACCGGAGGCGACGCCACCGATCTTGGCGGCAATAGACCCCAGCGCCACAACCTTGCCGTAGGCTTGTTCCTCCATCAGCGGAAGGACTTCCCGCAGCGGGTTGGCGACGCCCAAAAGATTGACGTTGAGGATAGAATGCCATTCATCGTCGCTTGCATCGGCAAGCGAGCGGTTCGAAATGGTTCCGGCACATAGGATCAGAATATCGACCCGACCATACTGAGCTTTAACGCCGCGAACGAGCGCAGACGAAGCCTCCCGCGAGGTCACATCCAACTTGCGATAATCAATCGATGGATGCCCATAATCGGCGCTCTCAGCGAGATCGGTCGCCACCACTGTGGCGCCACTTTCAGCCAGCGCCATAACTGTGGCTCGGCCTATCGCCCCGGCACCGCCCGTTACAATGGCCACCTGACCTTGCAACTGCGCCGGACCGCTCAGCGGAATTTTCTGCATGCTCCTACCCTTCCCATTTTCATTTTCTAGAGCGGTTCCGATTAACGCGTCGTCGTTGGAACCGCTCTATCTCTTACGCATGTCTCCCCATCCTCCAGAGACGGCACGCGTGTCAGTTAGTTTTGGCCTCAAAGACGGCCTTTGGATAGGGCTTGAAATCACGCACCAGAACAAATTTACCGTCCTGCGCCTGAATGATACCCTCCGCGCGGGTGCCACGATGATCGCCCTTGATAAAGCTCACGCCCTTGGCGCCACCCACCGTCACATTATTGAGGCTCTCCATCGCCAGCGTCAGGTTTTCACGGGTCAAAGGCTTGCCACTTTTGACCAGCGCGCGAAACCCTTCGGTGAACAGCGACGCATTGCTCCAGCCATTGAGGCCGAACACACCTTGCGGATCTTTTGGATAGTATTTGCCCACGGCTTCGCGATATGCAGCAACCGTCGGCTCATCGCTGGTCACTGGCAACAGCCATGACGAGAAATAAACACCATCGAGCAGCTTGCCGGCCAGCTTGTAGGTGGACGGGTCGGCTGTAAAGAACGGTGCAAACCAGGCCGTTTCGAACCCTACCTGATCGGCTGCTTTCAATGCTGCGGCAAGGTTCGCATTTGAACCGAAAAGCACCACGGCATCGGCACCCGCCTGTTCAACGCGACGGATATGTGCGGCAAAGCTGGTCGTCTTCACATCGAACGGTACAGACTCTACGGCTTCCAGACCATGTTCTTTCATATAAAGGTCGAATCCGCGTTTGCCGGATTTACCAAGCTCGTCATTTTCCCAAAGAAGAGCAATCTTCTTTTTACCGAGATCATTGACTGCATAATCGACATTCATCGCCGCCGACCAACCATAGTCTGGCAAGAGCGGGAACACTTTGTCATTCACATAAAAAGCCGAAGCACCGCCAATGGGACCTATCAGCGACAGGCCAACTTCGGCGGCGTATGGCAAAACAGCGGCATTGGTCGCAGTTCCTACAGACGCGGCCAGAGCGAAAATACCCTCACCTTCCACCATCTGACGGGTTACTGCGGCGGACCGCGCAGGTTCATAACCGTCATCCTGTGTGACGTATTTTATCTTCCAGCCCTCGACGCCACCCGTTTCGTTGACATGCTGAAAATGTGCATCTGCCGCGTGCGTCAGAATTGAATAAAATGGAACTGGCCCCGTTACAGGGGTGAATGCACCCACTGTTACGATCTTGTTTGCCTCATCGATGCCAATATTCTGGGCCGCGCCCGGCAACACCATCGTTAAAAAGAATGCTGAAGCAGCGCCAAGCACTGACTTGATACCAGCCATACCTCGATCCTCCCAAATCGTTTAAATGGATGACTTGCCGAAATCTAAATACGGTTCGCACCCGATGTCAACCGATAATGCATTATGCATTGGAGACGGTTTGCAAAACATCTGTTGGCAATCGGGATAAAAATTCCAAATATTGGGAGCGATCTCGGGTATTTAATGACGCTAGAAGCGCCATTTTAAAGCGATTTTCGGCGTAAACGCTCGAGAATCTCTACAACCGCCGATTTCTAACGCGAACTCGCTCACATATTATATAATGCATTATTCTGGTATTCCGCGCGACGCGCAATAAATTTGCGTAAGATTCACAAATACCAGACCCGCCAATGTCATTAACATTGAAAACCCGCTCGGTGCCATCTCTTCTTTCATAACTGCTTCGCAACGGTGCGGACGAATAGAAGGCAGTGTCGTTCTCCTGCACGTCTGCAAGACAATGTATGGACGCGATGTCCAAGCGCGAGGAACAGGCTACCCAGACTTTGGTAGTATAAGTGCTTTCATTGAAGTCCGGGCATTGGCAATCCGCCGGGATGCATCTACATTCAATTTAAACAGCAACGGATAGTTGCGCCGATTCAAGAGAAAATTCAGTGCATAAGCATTTCATTGCAGTGACTGAATAATATCGCATCAGATTACCCGAAGCGCCCGAAGAGGCGTGGGGACTAAATTCATAATGCGGGCTCGCCCGTCGCAACATAGTCTGGGAGGACACTATGATAAAGCTTATCGCCACTCTGGCGACAACACTTGCTATTTCCACTGCGGCTTTCACCGCGCACGCACAAAATTATCCGGAACGAACGATCACTATGGTCGTGCCATTCGCTGCCGGTGGACCGACAGACACGGTGACGCGACTTGTCGCGGAATCGATGTCCAAGGATCTTGGACAACAGGTCATTGTCGAAAATGTCGGCGGCGCAGGTGGAACACTTGGCGCAGGCCGTGTCGCAACCGCCGATCCGGATGGTTATACGCTGCTGCTGCACCATATTGGCATGGCCACAAGCGCCACGCTCTATCGCAAGCTCGCCTATGACACGCTGAATGCCTTCGAATATGTCGGCCTTGTCACGGAAGTTCCGATGACCATTGTTGCGCGCAAGGATCTTGAACCCACCGATCTCAAGGGACTGATCGATTACGCCAAGGCCAACAAGGACACCGTGACAGTGGCCAATGCCGGTATCGGCGCAGCATCGCATCTTTGCGGCATGCTTTTCATGAGCGCGATTGAAACTCCGCTCGTCACAGTTCCTTACAAGGGAACAGGCCCGGCCATGACTGATCTGCTCGGCGGTCAGGTGGACATCATGTGCGATCAGACGACCAACACCACGAAGCAGATTCAGGCAGGCACGATCAAGGCTTATGCTGTGACATCCCCTGAACGTCTGGACGTGTTGAAAGACCTTCCGACAACCAAGGAAGCTGGTCTGGACGGTATGGAAGTTGGTATCTGGCACGGCATTTATGCACCCAAGGGAACTCCGACTGACATTACCGAGCGACTGTCGAAATCGCTTCAACTGGCCCTGAAGGATCAGAATGTGGTTGCCCGTTTCGCGGAACTGGGCACGAAGCCGTCATCGGACTCCGACGCAACCCCAGCCGCATTGAAGGCCAAGCTCGAGTCCGAAGTCGCGCGGTGGAAGCCGGTCATCGAAGCTGCCGGACAATACGCAGACTGACCATAGGGCAAATACTAGAGGCGCGCCTTTTAACGCGCCTCTAGTGGATTGAATTTGACGTTTGAATCCCGGCTGACATAGATGCTGTTTCAAACGTCAAATTCGAAAAATCAACTAGATACATATACTTGCTAGTGGTCTTTTTGATTCCAACATTTGCTCAGCGCGTGAACCGAGGGATGCAAATGTTGGAATCAGACCACTAGTATCGTTTCCCGCATCTGCGCGTTAAAACCGCAGCCACCGGGATAAAGGACAGACTTCACATGCCGAACCACCGGCATAGCCCTTTCAACGGCAAATCCGAAAGATGATTGGCCCATGAACGAGTCTTCGCGGAAACTATCGATCGATCCGACCAACGGATTGTGCGGTGCCCTTCTCACACTGACCGGCGCTTTTTTTGCCTATCAATCGCTGGGTCTTGACTTAGGGACATCGCTTCGCATGGGACCGGGATATTTCCCGCTTGTCCTGTCCGGTGTTCTGATCCTGCTTGGACTGGTTATTCTCATCCAGGCTACACGGGTCTCCGGCGAGCCCATGGGCCCAATCGCATGGCGCGGCCTTTTCTTCATTCTGCCCGCGCCGATATTCTTCGGCCTGACCGTTCGTGGTCTCGGTTTTGTCCCTTCGCTATTCCTGACCTGCCTTATCGCCTCTTTCGCCTCAATGCGCATGAAGCCGCTCGCAGCCATCATTCTCGCTGCTGCGATCACGGTCTTTTCCGTCATTGTGTTCAGCTATGCGCTCGCGCTGCCTTATCAGCGTTTCGGGCCCTGGTGGCCATTCTAGGGGGGCATGAGCATGGAACTTTTCAGCAATCTCGCGCTCGGCTTTTCAACCGCATCGACGCTGGCTAATCTCGGCTTTTGCCTCATAGGCGTACTCCTCGGCACGTTGATCGGCGTCCTGCCCGGCATCGGCGCCACGGCCACCATCGCCATGCTGCTTCCAGTCACGTTTCAGATCGGCGACCCGGTTTCCGCACTGATCATGCTTGCTGGCATCTATTACGGTGCCCAATATGGCGGTTCAACGACCGCTATTCTCATCAACATGCCGGGAGAATCCTCATCCGCCGTGACCGCTATCGACGGCTACCAGATGGCGCGCCGTGGGCGCGCGGGTGCAGCGCTTGCAATCGCGGCAATCGGGTCATTCTTCGCCGGTACAGTCTCTACCTTTCTGGTGGCGGTCTTCGCTCCGCCGCTGACTGAAATCGCACTGAAATTCGGCTCAGCGGAATATTTCTCGCTGATGGTCGTGGGGCTGGTTTCGTCCGTAGCGCTGGCGCATGGTTCGATCATCAAAGCTTTGGCCATGGTCGTTCTGGGACTTCTGCTTGGCCTTGTCGGTACAGATATCTACACCGGCGCGCCGCGTTTCACGCTGGGTATTACGGAATATGCCGACGGCCTTAATTTCGTAGCCGTTGCGGTCGGCGTGTTCGGCATTGCCGAAATTCTGCGGAATCTTGAAAGCGAACATTCGCGCGAAGTGCTGATGGCGAAGGTCACGGGGCTGATGCCGACACGAGACGATTTCAAACGCATGGCAGCCCCGATCCTGCGCGGAACGGTCATCGGCTCAGCGC
Organism: Ochrobactrum teleogrylli; assembly: GCF_006376685.1. Lineage (GTDB taxonomy): Bacteria > Pseudomonadota > Alphaproteobacteria > Rhizobiales > Rhizobiaceae > Brucella > Brucella teleogrylli. The sequence goes on from NZ_VEWL01000012.1 coordinate 104,351, forward strand.
TTGGAATCTTGCCAGGCGGCGGCGCCATTCTCGCCTCCTTTGCTTCCTACACCGTGGAAAAGCGCATCTCCAAGACGCCAGAGGAATTCGGCAAAGGCGCGATTGCAGGCGTTGCAGGACCGGAATCCGCCAACAATGCCGGTGCACAGACATCCTTCATTCCCATGCTCACGCTCGGCATTCCGGCCAATCCGGTGATGGCATTGATGATCGGCGCCATGATCATTCAGGGTATCGTTCCGGGCCCGAATGTTGCAACAGAGCAGCCCGCCCTGTTCTGGGGCGTGATCGCGTCGATGTGGATCGGCAATCTCATGCTTATCATCCTCAATCTGCCGCTGATCGGGCTGTGGGTGAAGCTTTTGACAGTGCCCTATTATGTGCTGTTCCCCATTATCATGACCTTCTGTGCCATCGGAGTTTATAGCGTCAATTCTAATGTCTACGACCTCTATGCGGTCGCCTTCTTCGGCTTCATCGGCTATCTGCTGGCTAAACTGCGCTGCGAACCGGCTCCCCTGTTGCTTGGCTTCGTGCTCGGACCGTTGCTGGAAGAACATCTGCGTCGCGCCATGATCCTGTCACGCGGCGACCCGGCAACCTTCTTCACCCGGCCAATCAGCGCAATTCTGCTCGCCATAGCCGCAACGGTTCTCGTGGTCGTGCTGCTTCCATCAATACGCAAGAAACGCGACGAGGTGTTCGTTGAGGAGGGTTGAAGCGCGTCCTCCAATTTCTCTGTCCGTGACAGCGCCAAAAGCGTTCTCAGAAATGCTCTATCGGAAGGCCACGCTGTTCATGTCCTGACAAAGCAAAGCTGGCCTGCTCGGCTTTCGTCCCGCCGTTCATGCGGTTGATCATCACGGCCACTTCGGTTCTGTTATGGACACCGAAACGCTTGATCAGATCATCGACATAATCCTTTATCGTATGGGGCGAAAGTTCCAGATGCCGTGCAATCTGCTTGTTGGTATTGCCAGCCGCCAGCAACCGGGCGACTGTCGAAAGACGCGGAGAAAGGCTGGTCAGATTGGCGCCGGGCGTATTCGCCGGATGCCCTTCCTGAATGTTGCGCAAGGCAAGCGCCGACGAGCGGCACAACAATGAAACCTGCTCTTCAAGCTGCGTTGCATGCATCTCGAAACCAGCGGCATAAATCAGTGCCTGAATATTGCCGCCGACATAAATCGGGCAGCACAAGTTATCATTGTAATTCCATCGATAGAGCAGCGTGCGCATCAGCGGCACATTGCCTGCTGCATTCTGGGGCAATCGCGAGCCCGCCACCGCGCTGGCATTCTGCACCACAGCTGCAATCATCGGATCTGAATCTGCCAGCCCGTTCTGATATTCGAGAAGAAAGCCTGTGGGCGTGTTGATGCTGTGAAAAAGGCGCGGCCGATTATTCTCCAGCAAATAAATTCCAAGCGAACGCACGCGCAGCACATGCGCGGCAAAATAATCGCAAGCTATTGTGAAATCGTCATAATTACGGCTCTCCGCAACAGAAAGCGCTGCAGAGACCCGTTCGTCTATCGTTAGTATTTCCCTGGGCATTCTATCTCCCGAATTCCCAAGCCCCCCATTCGGGGGGAATGTTTGTTCCCGCTCTTGTTCGTATCATTCCCGCTTACAACGACTAAATCAAGGGGAACCGTTTTGGATACCAGCGTGCACCGGGCTCACACCGCCGACAACTATTCCGCAGTCATTCAGGGCTTCAACGATCGCCTGCAAGCCATTCTACCTTTGATTGAAGAAAAGGCGGAAGAAGCGGAACAACTCGGGCGGATGCATGATGACGTCGTGGACGCAATGCGCAGGGGCGGCTTCTACACGATGCTGTTTCCGAAGGAGGTTGGCGGCGCGGAACTGCGACCCATCGATGCCATGAAGATCATGTCCGCGCTTTCCAATGCCCATGCATCGTCTGGCTGGTGCACCATGGTCAACAATATGGAAGGCACGACCATGGCGATCTACCTCGACGACGAGGGGATTGCCAATGTCTTCAAGGATGGCGTCGATGTCACCATTGCAGGCAACGGCGTGCCGCGCGGCTTCGCCCGCAAGGTCGATGGCGGCTACATGATCCGCGGCAACTGGGCCTATGGAAGCTCCATCTTTCACGCGGAATGGATTCATTCCGGCTGTTTCCTGCTCGATCCCAAAGACCCGAGCGGCAAAGCGCTGCTGAAAGACGAAACCGGCGCACCGCAGATCATCGTTGCGCATCACCCGCGCTCGACGATCCAGCTCCTCGGCAACTGGGATGTGCTGGGCCTGCGCGCGACCGGCAGCTTCGACTACACGCTGGCAACCGACGAAGACCTCTTCGTGCCGGATTCCATGGTCTATAGTTTCACGCAATCCGCGCCGAAACGCGGTCAGACGCAGGGCCATCTCGGGCTGGCGGGCTACAGCGCCCTCACCCATACGAGCTGGGCTATTGGCGTTGGTCGCCGGATACTCGACGAACTCGCCAGGGTTATCCGCCAGCGGCATGACCCGTTCGGCAAGAGTGCGGATAGTGCCAGCCTGCGGTTCCAGTTTGCCAATGCGGAAGCCCGCTATCGGGCGGCGCGAGCACTTGCGATGGAAACATGGGAAGATGTCTCACAGACCACCACATCCGGCGGTATTCCGTCGCTCGACCAGATGACGATGGTGAAGCTCTCGCTGCGCTATATGCATGATATCGTTTCCGATGTGGCGACGTTCGCGCATCGTGCAGCGCGCGGTGCATCGCTGCACAACACGGCCATGCAGCGCTTTTACCGCGATATCCATTCCGGCACCCAGCATATTCTGCTCGCTGACCAGATCGTGGAGGAATGCGGCAAGGGTCTGCTCGGCCTGCCCGGCCCCGATGCGCGATGGACCGTTTTCGGCATCAGCGAAAACTGAGACCAGCCATGACGCGAAATATTGTCAGCTTCGTCGGGTGTGATCGCCCGACGAAAGTTCACCGGGTAACCCAGGCGATTGCCGCGAGGCTGGAAGCGGAAGACGATGTGTCGGTCACGCATCTGGACCTGTCCCATGCCGGGCCGAACCTGTTTACCGTCAATCGCAAGGCACTGGACCAGCAGTCTGAAAGCCTCATTTCGGAGATCGAGCATTGCGATGCTCTGATCGTGGGCTGCCCGGTCTATCAGGGAGGCTATCCCGGCCTTTTCAAACATGTGTTCGATCTCGTGCATCCATTGGCGCTGCGCGGTCGCCCGACCGTGCTGTGCGCTGTGGGCGGCGGGCATCGTCACGCATTGGTCGTCGAGCATCATCTGCGTCCGCTATTCGGCTTTTTCGAAGCCGGAACCGTCGCAACCGGCATCTATGCCTGTTCGGCGGAACTGGAACCGGACGGGCTTTTGCCTCCGACCCTCGCAGCGCGGATCGACAGCGCCGTCGACCAGATGAGAAAGCAATTGGTCCAGTCACACCAAGCCAGCGGCATAAGGTGGAAAGATGTTGAATTACTCGAGCAGTTTTGAAAAACGCACGGTCAAAATCCGAGGTAAAACCATCACCTATCTTGTGAAGGGTGAAGGCAAGGACATCGTTTTTCTGCACGGAACCGGGACATTTCCCGGCTTTGACAGCCTAACCGACATTGCTTCGCGAAACCGGCTCATCATTCCGTTTCATTCGAATTTCGGTGAAAGCGATGATGATGCCGATATCGTGCAGATCGGCGATTATGTGCTCCATTACATGGATTTCTTCGATGCGCTGGGGCTGGATCAGTTCGGCCTTGGCGGCTTTTCGCTGGGGGGCTGGATCGCAGCCGAATACGCGATCAGGCAGCCGGACAGGCTCACCGCGCTGTTTCTCGCGGCACCTGCCGGACTCGATCTTCCGGCAATCCCTCTTCCTGATCTGTTTCAAGTCGCGCCAGCCGATATCCCTGCCCATCTCACGCATGATCCGGCAGTCGCACTCCGCTATTTTCCATCTGCGCCCGATAGCCGGTTCGATGCAGCGCTCGGCCGCGAAATGGGCGCGCTGGCGCGGGTCCACGCGACCGATGGGCGCGGCAATAAAAAGCTTGGCCAGTGGCTGCACCGGCTGAATATGCCGACCCTGATCCTCTGGGGCGAGGAAGACCGGGTTATCCCCGCGCAATATGCCGAAGAATGGAAGCGCGGGATCAGTGGCGCACGTCTGGAGACGCTCGGCGCGACCGGCCATCTGCTGTTTGAAGAGACGCCAGCGGCGGCGACACTTGTGCGCGATTTCCTGTTGACGGTCTGAGGTCCGTTTTCAAGCATTGGGCACCGCACGCTCCCGTCTGGGAGCATTATGAAGTTGCAGGTAAAAATAAGGGGAACCAAACCATGCAATGGGAAAGCCTATCGGACTTCGATCAATCCAGAATAAAGCGCTGGCAATGGGGCATGCTGGCGCTGGCGCTGTTATGCGAGATGTTTCTCGCCGCCGACTGGTACGCCTTTGCGGCGGTGATACCGTTCATCTCGGAAACACTTCAGCTCGATTCCGCGCAGGCCGGCCTGGCACAGGGGATATTCGCGCTGACCTATGGTCTCGGTATGATTGTCTGGTCGCAATTGAGCCGCCGCATGAATGCCCGATCGCTGCTGCTGATCGGCCTGTTCTGCACCGCTATCGGCATGGTGGCGCAAGTCTATGTGCAAACCTACACCCAGCTGATTGCGCTCCGCCTGTTCATCGGCTTCTTCGATGCAGCAATCTTCCTCGGTAATATGAAACTCATCATCGGCTGGTTCCCGCAGAAGCGACGCGGCAGCATGATCGGCTTGATCCTCGCGGCCTATAGTCTTGCAATCACGCTGGACTTCGCGATTGGCATTCCGCTTTCCATCACCTATGGCTGGCGCACCTTCTTCGCCATTCTCGCCATCGGAACGCTGGTGACGGCGGCTGCCGTGCTGCTCTTCACCCGCAACAATCCGGCTCATATCGGCTATAAGGGTTTCAGCTGGGAACCGGAAAAGCAGCAGACCTCCACGGCGTCACTGGCCAGCATCTTCCGCTCGAAATGGATTATCGTCGGCAGCCTGGGCATTTCGGCCTGCACGATGGCCATTGCCGGAACCGCCACCTGGGTCATTCCCGGATATATTGCTGTGCATCAGATGCCCGTGGAAGATGCGGCACTGATCGGCACCTTGATGGGGCTGTCGCAGGTGGTGTTTCTCGTCATCGGCGGTTACGCCGCCGACCGCCTGAACAAAACAGGGATGATCAAGTTCGGAACGGTACTTGCCGTCCTCGTCGCGGTAATGTTCACCGGCGGCATGGCGATACCGCTTGGCTTCGGCTGGCTCATCCTCATGGCGCTCCTGAGCGGCGTGGCACTTTTCGGCGGTGGTGCGATCTTTGCATTCCTCAGCGAAAAATATCCTGAAGAGCTGGCGACGGCAGCGGTTGGCTATGCCGAGATTTTCGCCATCCTTGCGACGTTCATTTCGCCCTGGGTCATGGGGGTGGTCATCAAGGTTTCTGGTGGGTCTTTTGTCAGCGCTTTCCTGACCTTCGCGATCATGGAAGCGATCATTCTGGCCATCATTCTGGTTGTCACCCGCGAGAGCTTCAGCCTGAATAATGACAAGGTTGCGGTCGCCGCCAGCGGTAACGGCATTTCGGGCGAGGCCTCCCGTCCCTGATCAAAAGCCATAGCGGATGCGATTAACAGGTCGCATCCGCCATCTTACGAAGGCTGTGGTTCTGTTTCTGCAGTTGCTCATCACACAAAATACCATTGCCAATTAGCAGCTGGTTGGCAAGGGAATGTCCGCCCAAAGCGCGGCCGATGCCGTCCAGGAAGCATTCATTCGCCTGGCAATGATATCCGGGACCTCAAGAGCTATGTTCAGCGCACTGCCGAGACGGTCGCCATCGACGTTCATCGCGTTGAACGGCGCGCAGCGGCGGTAATAGACCCTAACGCCCTCATTGATGACAGTTGCGCCGATCCGCAGCCGCTTGCGGACGCATTGATGATCTCCCGCGAGGATGCGTTGGCACTGAACGCCGCTTTGCTGGAACTGCCAGCGCGATGCCGGGAGGTCCTCATCCTGCATAAGTTCGAGGGATTGAACTACGCGGAAATCGCCGACAAATTGGGCGTCGCCGAAAATACGGTGATGGTTCATATGGTAAAAGCGCTCGGATGCCTGAGGTCCCGGCTGCGCGAAATAATGCACGGCGCGACTAATTAGTTTTCTTCCGGCAATCGTCTAAGTAAATAGGGACGGCCACACTTCGAATGGTGTGCAGCCGCCGTGAACGTTTGAGGCAGAGGATTCGAGTGAAGCGTAAGCGCCATAAAATGCAGCCAATTGTCCAAGAGAGATGATGGGGACTGCGGACAGACAACTGATCGAGGACGAGGCCGTCCAATGGTTCGTGACCCTCAGGGATGAGGATGTCACCGAGGATGATCGCCAACGCTTCGAACAGTGGCTCGACGCCGATTCGGAGCACAAACGTGCCTGGCTGGAGGTCGAGCGCGTTTGGGAAGGTCTCGATCTTCTCCCGGGAAAACAAGCATTGACCTCAGAAAGCCCGACGGTCCGCGCTGCGTCGCACTGCTCGCGACTGCCCGGCATGGCTGCGGGAGCGCCGCGCCGCGCTTCCTGGAGGCAGGTCATGCTCGCCGCCTGTCTTGCGCTGGCGCTGGTCGCCAGCTGGCAGTTGGTCCCGGTTGGTATAATGGCTGACTACCAATCAGGCGTGGGTGAACGTCAGACCGTCAGTCTGGAAGACGGCTCACAGATCGAACTCGGAACATCGAGCGCCATCGATGTGAAATACAGTGGTGAGCGCCGTACCGTTAAGCTCTTGACGGGCGAAGCCTTCTTTACCGTCGCCAAGGATCCCGCAAGACCTTTCGTCGTCCAGGCCGGCGATGGACAGGTCGCAGTCCTTGGGACAGCGTTCAACGTCAAGATCGAGGATGGCGTAACGGTTGCGGTTACGCACAACACAGTTGAGGTGAGTGCGGCTAGCGACCGAAAGAGAGTGAGCGAAGGTAATCTTGTCCATTACGATGCGAAGGGCGTATCGCCTGTCAAAAATGCTAATCTCGAAACCGTTCAGGCGTGGCGTCACGACCAACTGGTGTTTAATGACGCTCCCCTTAATCAGGTAATCGCCGAGTTGCAGCGTTATCGCTATGGCCGCATCCAGTTGCTAAGCGGGGAAACTGGCAATCTTCGCGTGACGGCTGTTTTTGACACGCATCGCCCCGATGCGGCGCTCGACACAATTGCCGAAAGCCTCAATCTGCGGGTTTATCGCGCGACCAATCTGCTGGTCGCAATTGCGCAAAAATGATGATTTTGAAAAAATACGAGAAACGACTAATTACTTTTCCGAATTCAGCGTCTTCAACAATAGGAGACCACTTTCGTACCGGTCTCCATGCAATCTGGAGACGAGGTTTCGGGAATCGGTGACGGAAATAGCGCGCGCATAAGACGGTCAGCGGGTATAATCACATTTCTGCTGGCCGGGACGGCCATGATGTCCGTTCCAATTGTCGAGCAAGCCAAAGCGCAATCCGCCACGACATCGGCAACATCGACCAAATTCAATATCCCAGCCCAATCACTCTCGACGGCACTGATCGCTTTTTCGCGCCAGACGAAGCTCGGGATTTTCGTTACATCCTCCCTCGCCTTGGGTAAGAAATCGACCGCGGTAAACGGCGCTCTGTCGCCAGAAGTCGCTTTGCAACGGCTCCTCTCCGGCACCGGCCTCACTTATACCTTTACCAATCAGAATACGGTTCGGATCATGCCGCCGCCGCCACGTCACCGGATGGCTCCATGATACTGGAAACAATTACCGTCCAGGGTCAGGGCGTAACAACCGAAGGAACGGGAGCGTATACGATACCCGAAATGAGCTCGGCAACGGGCCTGCCTTTATCGATTAAAGAAACGCCGCAATCGGTCAGCGTGGTCACCAATCAGAAGATCAAGGACAAGGCCTATACGTCGCTGGATCAGGCCATCAACGACGTGCCTGGTCTGATAGCCACGCCCGATTTTGGTGATAGCCGATGGCAGTATTATGCTCGCGGTTCTTTGGTCAACAGCATTCAGTATGATGGACTGACGAATTCTGTGACGACGTTTTCGCGAGACGGAACCACCCAGGACGATCTCATCCTTTATGACCGGATTGAGGTTGTGCGTGGAGCAACTGGCCTGCTACAGGGTACTGGCAACCCGTCCGCGTCGATCAATCTGGTGCGGAAAAAGCCCACCGACGTCGCTCAAACATCTGTCACGACGACTGGTTCGTCATGGGGAAACGGGCGCATTGAAGTTGACGCCTCTCGCCCCCTTAACGAAGAAGGAACTGTCCGGGGACGGTTTGCCGGTTCATTCCTTGGTGGCGAGGGATACCGGGACTACAATGACCAACGCAACTTTGTCCTTTATGGGGTTATCGAGGCCGACCTTACCGAGAACACGACCGCCAGCCTCGGCATCAGCCACCAGAAAGAACACGTCGATGGATACGGGAACGGGGGTTATCCGACCAGGCCCGATGGATCCTTTTACGATTGGACGGCAAAGGACTACCTCGGCAGTGACTGGGAGTATTCCGACAAGCGCAAGACGACCGCCTATTTCGATCTTGAGCACCGTTTCGACAACGACTGGAAAGCAAATGTTACGGCCCAGTATTCGTGGAGCAGTGGCACGATTGAATCATCCTATCTTACCTACAGCAACGGAACCTACCTGAAGAACGACCGCATTTACGATGGCGACAGTAAGTCCTACGCCATTGATGGACGGTTTTCCGGCCCCGTTGAACTGTTTGGTCGAACACATGATCTGATTTTTGGGGCAAGCACCCATAGGGACGATTTCTCCTACTCGGCTTTCAGCGCACCGGCTTATACGGTCGATATCTTTAACTGGGATCCCTCTTCGATCAGTAAGCCAAGTATGACGACCAATTATTACAACACGAACCCGACGATAACGGAGACCGGCCTTTATGGCGCAGGTCGCTTTACGATATCCGACGACCTGAAGTTCATTCTTGGTGCTCGTGTCAGCTGGTACGATTACAGCTCCCCGGTCGAAAAAGTCTCGCTCACGGAAGATGCGAAGTTCGTACCCTATGTCGGTGCTGTCTACGACTTGACCGATACGGTTTCAGTTTATGCAAGCTACACCTCGATCTTCCAGCCGCAAGCCTATTACGATCCGAGTGGCAGCATTCTTGCGCCGATTGAGGGTCGCAACGTTGAAGCTGGCGTAAAGGGCAGCTTCTTTGATGATCGGTTCAATGCGTCGGTCGCGATCTTCCAATCCAATCAAAATAACCTGCCGATCTATTATGGGACAGCATGCGCTGGCAGCTCATCTTGCTATACCGCTGCCGACGAAGTGCGAACACGGGGCGTCGAATTCGAGCTGAATGGCAAGATCACCAACCAGTTGAACGTGTCGGCGAGTTACACATTTGCAAAAGCAGAATATGTGGAAGGGACCAAGGAAGGTCAGATCTATAATTCTGCCGTCGCGCCCGAGAACATGTTCAAGCTCTACGCATCCTATGATTTCGACCAGAAATTGGAGGGCCTGACCGTTGGCGGCGGCGTCCGAGCTTTCAGCAAAACCTACTACACCGCAACGACGTCTTATAAGGAACAGCCCGCCTATGCCGTGGTTGACCTTATGGCGAAATACGACTTCAATGACAGCACCGCGATGCAGCTCAATGTGAACAATGTCTTCGACAAAACTTATTATTCGAAGCTCAGCACCTCGACGGCCTATGGCAATTTCATCGGAGCGCCAAGGAACGTCACGCTGAGCCTCACGCATAAGTTCTGATCGACCGATGGTGGTGGCAATCACAGGGATCATATGGCCGAATTCGGCGACTTGGCGCAGATATGGGCTGAGAAGCTTATTCATTCAAATTGCTCTGCTGGCGCTCATCCTCTCAACTGTGACAGTGAGCGCCGCGACGGTCGATACTTCGCGGTCCGGATCGTTGCCGGTGACTGTCGAACATGCGTTTGGCTCCACGACGGTGCCATCCGAACCACAGCGTATTTTGACTTTCGGCTGGGGTCCTGACGATATCGCCATAGCCTTGGCCAAGCCCCCGCTCTGGATGCCGCGCCGTTCTATATTCGAGAGCGGCATTGCACCGTGGAACGAAGAGCGACTAAGTGGAAAAAGGCCGACACTTTTTTCCGGCATTTACCTGGATTTCGAGGAAGTCGCTCGTCTTGGGCCCGACCTGATCCTCGCTGTTTCCTCGGGGATAAATGCCAACGAGTATCGGATGCTTTCCCGGATCGCGCCCACCGTGGTGTATAGATCGAGACCATGGCAAGCCACACTCGAAGAGCAGACCGAACTGGTGGGTGCCGCCCTTGGCCGTCCCGCAGAAGCAAGCAACCTCGTGACAAATGTCGAGCGCGTTCTCGCATCCGCGCGCGCTGAAAATCCTGTTCTTACTGGCAAAACCTTTGCTGTTGGAACCTACTTCAACGGATTTTCCGTCTATCTCTCCACCGATCCACGCGTTGCCGCTTTCAAAAAACTTGGTCTGAAACTGGCTCCGGGGATTGCATCATTATCGACGCATTACCCCAACAGGACCTTGCTGGCTTTGAGCGCGGAGCAGATGGCCCGCCTGGATGCCGACATTCTCATCATGTGGTACACGAGCGGCAACCAGAACATAGCCGAACAACAGCCATTATTTCGAACGCTGCGCGTCGTGCAGCGCGGCAGCTACATCGCCCTTGTTGACCCGTCGTCAGTCTGGGCCATGTCGGCGCTTAGCGTTCTGTCAATCCCTTATGAAATCCCAAGGCTTGTTCCACGTCTGGCGCAAGCCGCGTTCCGTGCTGAAAAAGCCAAGGAATCTTTTCATGAATGAGTATTTTATCGCCGAGGTCATATCGGTTGTGCGCGTCTCTCCACACATGATCCGCATCGAATTCGGAGGTCAGGGTCTGGCGGAGTTCCAATCAAGTGGAAGGCCAGATGAATGGACCCTGCTTATGTTCCCCGTAGAGCCGGGTGGCAGGGTCGAACTCCCTATCTTGCTGGATGGCAAATGGAAGTCGCCCCCAGCCTGCGAACTCTCCCCGGCCCGCCCGTATACGGTGCGTAAATGGGTGCCAGTGTCGGGCGTCTTAACGATTGACTTTGTCATCCATGACGGCGGGGTAGCCGCTAGCTGGGCCAAGGGCGCCTGTCGTGGTGACCGCATTGTGGTCAGTGCGCCTTTCGGACGCTTCGTTCCGCCGGGCGAAAGCGGATGGACTCTGCTACTGGCCGATATTACGGGCTTGCCCGCCGTGGCGCGCATCATCGAAGAACAGGGAACGTCGAATGTGATCTCGGCGCATATCGAGCTGCCGCATCAAGACGACAGGCAGGAGCTACAAGCTGGGCAAGGTGTCTCGCTTTATTGGTATGACAGTTTCGGGAAGGCCTCCAAACCAACACGGCTGCTGGACATCGCGCAGACTATCAAGTTACCGCAAGGAGATGGCTACCTCTATATCGCAGGCGAAGCGACAGCCGCTTCGGAAGTGCGTAAACATTTCCGGGATGTTGTCGGAATCAGCAAGGACAGAATAACTTCGGTCGGTTACTGGATCGAAGGACAGTCGCGCGGATGAGCAAGAACTTATCCAGCCTTACCGCACCAGCTTCCTCGATCCGCGTTACGTCCAAAGGATGGGTCCTATCGGCAAGCGTGCTGCTGCTGTGTTTCATGGCAACCCTCAGCCTTTTGGTCGGCACGAGACCAATTGCTCCGGCGTCCGTCCTCAACGCCCTTATCGCCTACGATCCCAACTTGCCGGATCACATCATCATTCATGATTATCGTCTGCCGCGAACCCTGCTTGGGCTTCTATGCGGCGCGGCGTTTGCCATGTCCGGTGCGCTCATCCAGGCGGCGACGCGCAATCCCCTAGCCGATCCGGGGCTCTTGGGCGTCAACGCCGGAGCAGCCTTTTTCGTCACAGTGGCGATAGGCATGTTCGGGTTTCATTCGCTCAATGCTTACGTATTGGCGGCGCTTGCGGGCGCGATCAGCGCGACGTTGTTCGTATATATTCTAGGCGGAACAGGTCGGGAGGGGGCAACGCCTGTTCGTCTGGTGCTCGCAGGCGTGGCGCTATCAGCGGTGCTCGCTGGCATTACTTCATCGATCACGCTGCTCAATCCGCGTGCTTTCGACACGATGCGCTTCTGGGCAATCGGATCACTCGCCGGTCGCGATATGAATGTCGTGACAACGGTCGCACCGTTCATGGTAATCGGGATGGTCCTTGGCCTTGTTGCCTCCCGACCACTCAACGCTGTCGCGCTCGGAAATGAGCTGGCTCAATCACTTGGCGCCGACATCCAGCGCGCACGGGTCCTTGTCGTTCTCGCGGTAACGCTGCTTGCCGGAGCGGCAACAGCGGCAGTTGGCCCGATCAGCTTTGTCGGTCTGATGGTCCCGCATGTCGTACGCTGGTTCACAGGTCCCGACCAACGCTGGATTATCGGCATGGCGATCATATTCGGACCAGCCTTGCTGCTCGCCGCCGATATTCTCGGGCGACTTGTGGTCTTTCCCGGTGAACTGGAAGCTGGAATTGTCACCGCATTTATCGGAGCACCCATCCTGATCCTGCTCGCACGACGACCAAAGGCGAGTGGTTTATGATGGATACCGCTTCTTTTCTACCCAACTTTGCCCCTCGAACTTGTGCGATACGTCTGTTCGGCGACCGATTTTCTTCCCGTTTGGACTTGAGAACGATATTTGCAGTCTTTCTGCTGCTGATCCTTGCCGCTGTGATTGCGGCGGCATCGCTGGCGAGCGGCAAATACCCGATCGCCGTGTCTGATGTACTGAGCGCGCTCGCCGGTGGAGGCGACGACATGGTCCGGATGATCGTGGTGGAATGGCGGCTACCGCGCGTCGCGCTCGCCTTCCTGCTTGGTGGTGCTCTCGGCATGAGCGGAGCCATCTTCCAAAGCTTGACACGCAATCCGCTCGGTAGCCCCGACATTATTGGCTTTTCGGCTGGTTCCCATACCGGAGCGCTTGTCGTTATCCTGCTTCTGTCTGGGGGCTATTACGAGACCGCCGCCGGGGCCCTGATTGGCGGTGTCTTGACGGCGGTGGCGGTTTATCTTCTTGCTTACCGGCGTGGCGTGCAGGGTTTTCGGCTGATCATTGTCGGTATTGGTGTTGCCGCCATGCTGTCGGCTTTTAACACGTGGATGATACGGGAGGCCGATCTTCAAATGGCGATGTCGGCTGCCATCTGGGGAGCCGGTTCGCTGAACGGCCTGGGGTTCGAACAACTTCTGCCGGTCGTGGTCGTGCTGGGCCTCGTCGCGCCGCTGACCTGCTTCCTCTCCCGCCCCACGCGGCAACTCGAAATGGGTGACGATGTGGCGAAAGCGTCCGGCGTCAACACCAACGGTACACGAGCTTCACTAATGATCGTCGGCGTAGCGCTGACCGCAATCGCCACAGCCGCAGCCGGACCAATTTCATTCGTTGCACTTGCGGCGCCCCAGATCGCCCGCATGCTTACCCGTTCGGCTGGTATCGCGCTCATTCCGTCAGCCCTGATGGGCGGGCGTCTGCTGTTGGCCGCTGACTGGACTGCACAGCACGCATTCTGCGTTCAGCTTCCTGTTGGCGTCATGACGGTTAGTGTTGGTGGTCTTTACTTCATCTGGCTTCTTATTCGCGAGGGTCGCAAATGAATGGTGCAAACACCCTCCCCTCTTGCGACAGGCTGCATGCGGACGCAGTGACGCTGCGCTATGACGAGCGGACAATTTCAAAGGATCTGTCGGTCTCAATTCCGGATGGTTCCTTCACTGCGATCATCGGGCCGAATGCCTGTGGAAAGTCCACGCTGCTCAGAGCCCTGTCGCGGCTGCTGACACCCTCTGCCGGCCGCGTGATCCTCGACGGCAAAAGCATTGCCGATATACCGGCCAAGGAAACCGCCCGGCGGCTCGGCCTGCTTCCGCAAAGCTCGATCGCGCCGGAAGGGATTACGGTCGCCGATCTGGTGGCGCGCGGTCGTTATCCGCACCAGTCCTTTCTGCGCCAATGGTCAACAGCCGACGAAGATGCCGTCATCGCGGCGATGGCGGCAACCCGTGTCGCGGAACTGTCCGACCGGCTGGTGGATGAACTCTCCGGCGGTCAGCGTCAGCGCGTATGGGTCGCGATGGTTCTGGCGCAGGAAACGCCGATCCTGCTGCTCGACGAGCCGACCACCTTCCTGGACATTGCCCATCAGATCGAATTGCTTGATCTTCTGGCCGATCTCAATGCGAAGGGCAGAACCATCATCGCAGTACTGCACGATCTCAATCATGCTTGCCGCTACGCTACACACCTGATTGCCATAAAGGATGGTGCCATCGTCGCGGAAGGCCTCCCGGCAGACATCGTCGATGCCGAACTCGTCGAACGCGTCTTCGGGCTGCCGGCCATGATCATCCCCGATCCTGTCACGGGTACTCCGCTCATCGTGCCGAGAGGGAATATGAAGACCAGAGCATCACGGCTTCCGGCCGAACCAAACCCGACTTCATAATCAGCTTCATCCAGAAAAATTCGCCCGCCCGCTCCGTTGTTCGCCAGAATTGTCGAGAGACCCAAACGAAAGGGACCCAGTTTGACTGGCCTGTTAAAACGCTTCGCATCCTATTATCGGCCACACCGTGGGCTGTTCGTGCTGGACTTTTCCAGCGCCGTCGTAGCCGGACTACTGGAACTGGCCTTTCCGGTCGCGGTGACGCTGTTCATCGACCGCCTGCTTCCCACCAACCAACTGGGCATGATTGCGCTGGCGTCTCTCGGCCTGTTCCTGATCTATCTGGTCAATGCCGGTCTTCAGGTCATCGTCACCTATTGGGGGCATATGCTTGGCCTCAAGATCGAAACCGAAATGCGAAGGAAAGCCTTCGACCATCTGCAAAAGCTTTCCTTCGGGTTCTTCGACAACCAGAAAACCGGCCACCTTGTCGCAAGACTGACCAAGGATCTCGAGGAGATTGGCGAGGTCGCCCATCACGGGCCGGAAGATCTGTTCATCGCGCTCATGACGCTGATCGGCGCCTTTATTCTGATGATGTCGGTGCATGTGCCGCTGGCGCTGATCACCGCAACCATTGTGCCCGTGACTGCGATCTTTTCCACTCGTTACAGCAAGCGTATGACCAAAACCTGGCGCGCGCTTTACGAACGTGTGGCAGAGTTCAATGCCCGCATTGAGGAAAACGTCGGCGGTATCCGGGTGGTGCAGGCCTTCACCAACGAGGATCATGAACGGAAACTGTTTGCTGAGAACAACCAAAACTATCTGATGACCAAGCTGGAAACCTACAAGGCTCTGGCGGCATCCATGTCAACTTCCTACCTGTCAACGCGCTTCGTGCAGGTCGTTGTGATGCTGGCAGGCGCATGGTTCGTGGTACGCGGCGAACTGTCGGCGGGCAGCTTCGTCGGCTTCCTGCTTCTGGTGGGTGTATTCTTCCGACCGATCGACAAGATCAATGCGATCATTGAAACATACCCGAAGGGCATTGCGGGCTTTCAGCGATATACACGGTTCCTGGATACGTTACCCGATATTGCAGACCGGCCAAAGGCGCGCTCCATCCAGAGGCTGACTGGTGACATTGACTATCAAAATGTTCGCTTCGGCTACAATTCGGACACACCTTTATTCGATGGTTTAAACCTTTCCATCCGCGCCGGAGAAACTGTCGCTTTCGTCGGCTCGTCGGGCGCGGGCAAGACAACGATATGCTCGCTTTTACCTCGCTTCTAAGAGGTGACAGGTGGCGCGATCAGCATCGATGGCACAGATATTCGCGACATGAGCTTGAGGTCCCTGCGCTCTAACATTGGCGTCGTGCAACAGGATGTCTACCTGTTCGCCGGCACGATCCGTGAGAACATCGCCTATGGACGCCTCGACGCCACCGAAGCCGACATCCTGGACGCGGCTAGCCGTGCAAGGCTCGACACGATGATCGCCTCACTTCCGAATGGTCTGGACACAGTCATTGGCGAGCGTGGCGTGAAACTATCGGGCGGACAGAAGCAGCGTCTCGCCATCGCACGCATTTTCCTGAAAAACCCGCCGATTCTGATCCTTGATGAAGCGACCTCCGCGCTCTACACCGAGACTGAACGCGCCATCCAGCAATCACTTGCCGAACTGTCGCAGGGCCGCACGACGCTGGTGATAGCGCACAGGCTTGCAACCATCGTCAATGCTGATCGCATCATAGTGATCGAAGACGGTAAGATTGCCGAACAGGGCAGCCATGCCGAACTCATTGACCGCAAGAACGGTCGATACCGAAAGCTTCGATCAGATCAAGTTAGCGATTACAGCGCTATAAGCGGTGGCTAGAACTCATTCTCTGTACCGCTTGCACAGTGAGAGTAGCTCAGGGAACTGGTGTATCAAGACGGTCAATACGAATATTTTAAAGATTCTGGACGGGGCTGCGTTTTGAGCGGTTTCTTCTGATCCAAGGTTACGGACATCTTGAGGGCAACGGCACCCCCCGTGTTCAGATTGGAATTCAGAATTCCGCTTGCCTGAAACAACTTTTCACTGCTCGAAGAAGGGCAAGATTGATGCAGTCCATCAGGTATGGACGATGCCGCTTGGCACCCGACGGTTTGCCGCGCGCAAAAGTTATTAGCAGAGTCCAATGGAAGCCCATTGCGCACTCAACGAAATCAGATGCTGGATCACATTCTTTCGCAAAGAGACAACAATTCATAGTCCTTTAGTCGTCAAAACTACCGCATTGAATCTGGACTATAGCAAGCGGCAAGGCCCGCTATGTTTGGTCGCTCTGTATATCGGACTACACTCATCCGCGCCGTGTGCCGGAAGATACGATGTCGAGATATACAGCCAAAACAAGAATGCTGCCCTTGATGATCTGCTGCCAGAATGTATCGACGCCGAGCATGGACATACCGTTGTCGAGGCTCGACATGATGAGCGCGCCCACCAATGCACCGAGCACAGAACCGACGCCCCCGCGCATGGAAGTACCGCCGATGAAACAGGAGGCAATGGCATCCAGCTCTCCCCCCATACCTGCCGATGGCGTGCCTGCCGCGAGGCGGGAGGTTGTCGTCAGGCCAGCCACCGCCGCCATCAGTCCCATCAGGGCGAAGACTGCCATCTTGACGAAGTTTACGTTCACGCCTGAAAAGCGGGTTGCTTCGGTATTGGAGCCAACCGCATAGATGTGACGACCGAACACCGTCTGTTTTGCGATAACAGTGAAAACGCCGAGGATCACCAGCAGGATCAGCACCGGGACCGGTACGCCCTGATAGCTGTTGAGGATCAGGATGAAGCCCAATATCAGGATACCGATACCGAGAAGCCTCGCGACTTCCATAGCGGGCGAAAGTGTCTGGAGGTTATGCTTGCTCTTGCTGGCCCGCGTACGTAGCGTCATGAGGATAAGAACGCCGAACAGCGCAATTGCGCTGAGATTGCCAAGCCAACCCGGCAGGTAACCCTGCCCGATATATTTGAATTCTGGCGAGATCGGCGCGATTGTGACGCCGCCCATGATACCCAGCACTATACCGCGAAAGACGAGCTGTCCGCCAAGTGTAACAATGAAGGAGGGTATGCCAAGATAGGCGGTCAGCCAGCCGTTGAAAGCGCCAAGTGCCACACCCAGAACCAGAACGGTGCTGATCGTCGCCCATAGCGGCCATCCGTAAACGACATCGAGAACGGCGGCGATGCCGCCTAGAAGCCCCAGAAGCGCCCCGACCGAAAGATCAATTTCACCGGCGACGATGACGAAAACCATCGCGGACGCCAGCATTCCCGTGATTGCCATTTGGCGCAGGAGATTAGAAAAATTGCGCGCTGTCAGAAACTGCGAACGCCCCATCTCCGGATCATAGGTGAGTACTGCAAACAAGGCCCAGATGAGCGCGACCACGATCAGGAGAGCTACGATCTTATATTCCGCGAGAAACTTTCGGAGGCCTTTGCCCGTCAATGTCATATCATGCACCGGTCAAATTTGAGTATTCCAGAAAGGAGTTGAACAACTGGCGCCCGAAGAATGCGGATAACCAATCGTTATTCGAGGGTCAGGCGACATTGCTCATAGGGTTGCCTATTGCGGCTGCAAGCACCTGCTCCTGCGTGAGATTTTCATTGGCGAAGTCGCCGCGCAACCTGCCCTCGCCGATCACCAATACGCGATCGCTAATGCCGAGTACCTCCGGCATTTCTGAAGAGACCATCAGCACCGCAACCCCCTGTTTCGCGAGCGCGAAGATCAGTTTGTAGATTTCATATTTCGCGCCAACATCGACGCCCCGTGTCGGCTCATCCAGAATGAGCACCTTGGGGTCCGGCAGCATCATCTTCGACAGCACCGCCTTTTGCTGGTTACCACCGGACAGTGACGCGATTTCCAACATTGGATCGGCAGTCTTCACCTTGAGACGCAAAATCTCACGCTGGATCGTCGCTAGTTCCGCTTCCTTGTCGAGCAATCCGCGCAGGGAAAAACGATCCAGCACCGAGACAGTCATATTATAGCCCACCGGCATGATGGGCAGAATGCCGTCCTTCTTGCGGTCTTCCGGCACCATGCAGATGCCCTGTCGAACAGCATCGCGCGGCGTACGGATCTTCAGTTCCCTGCCTTCCAGAAAGACCTGCCCCTCATGCGCTCCGGGCCAGACACCGAAGAGGCTTGACACCAGTTCGGTCCGCCCCGCGCCCACGAGCCCGGCAATACCGAGGATTTCCCCGCGCCTAAGCGCAAACGAAACATTGTCGACCACCTTGCGATCGGGATTAGTCACCTCCCAGCAATTTATGTTGCGGGCCTCGAAAATGACTTCGCCAATATCGTGAGGCTCGCGCGGGAACAGGTTTTTCATCTCGCGTCCCACCATCATGGTGATGATGGCTGGCGTCGTGAGTTCCGCCATGGGTTTGGTGGCGATATGCGTGCCGTCGCGGATGACCGTCACCGTGTCGGAAATTTCAGCCACTTCATCCAGCTTGTGGGAAATGTAGACACAGGCCATTCCCTGCGCCTTGAAGTCCTTGATGAGATCGAGAAGAACCCGCGTTTCGGCTGCAGTCAGCGCCGATGTCGGCTCATCCAGAATGAGAAGCTTCGCATTCTTGTTGATCGCCTTTGCGATCTCGATCAGCTGCTGCTTGCCACCCGAATAATGATAGACTGGAAGTGCTACATTGATGTCGTGGATCTTGAGGCGCGCCAGAAGTTCCGTCGCACGCGCATTCATCTGGTCATAATCGATGAAGCCCCCGCTCGTCGGCTCCGATCCCAGAAAGATGTTCTCCGCAACCGACAGATGCGGCACCATCATCAGTTCCTGATGGATGATTACGATGCCAGCCGCTTCTGTATCGCGAATACCTGTGGCCTTCAGCTCCTCGCCTTCCCACAAAATCTCGCCGGTCCAGGCGCCATAGGGATAAACGCCGGAAAGCACTTTCATCAACGTGGATTTACCCGCGCCATTCTCGCCGCAAAGGCCGACGCACTCGCCCGGACGTACCTTCAGGTAAATACCGTCAAGCGCTTTCACGCCGTTAAAGTCCTTACCTATATTGCGCATCTCTAGAAGATATTCGGACATCGCATACGACCTTGCAGTGTTGCAGCAGAATAAGCCATCCGAAGACCGCCGACACCATCTTCCACGGCGGAATTACTCCAGACAACGCTGTCACAGACAGCATCGATACATTGGCGGGACCGGAAGCTGAACATTGTTTCAAAACTTCTGATCGCACTATTCTGTTGTGCTGATCGCCGGAGTAGGCTCCAGCGATCAGTACAAAGACTTATTTCCCGGATATCTGCTCCTTGGTGTAGAAGCCATCCTGGACGTAAATGTCGATATTGTCTTTAGTCACGGCAGTCGGCGTCAGCAGAAGCGTGTCGACCTGCTTGCCGCCATTATCGAGTTTGGAATTGAACTCAGGGTTTTCGCCCTTGACCATCTGGACAGTTAGCTTGGCTGCTTCGGAAGCAATGAGTTTCAGCGGTTTGTAGACCGTTACGGTCTGCGTACCATCGATCAGGCGCTTGACCGCGGCAAGGTCGCTATCCTGTCCCGAAACAGCAGTCTTCCCGGCCAGTCCCTGCGCGGCAAGTGCCTGGATGGCGCCACCTGCGGTGCCGTCGTTTGAAGCTACAACCGCATCGATCTTGTTCTGCGCGGCCGTCAGAGCGTTTTCCATGATGGAGAGTGCTTCCGTCGGGCTCCATTCCTTCACCCACTGCGAACCAATCACCTTCACCTTGCCGGAATCGATGGCTTCCTTGAGAGCCTTTTCCTGACCGGCGCGGAGGAGCTTGGCGTTGTTATCCGTCGGCGAGCCGCCGAGGAGATAATAATTGCCTTCGGGCTTCGCCTTCAGGACGGCTTCCGCCTGCATGAAGCCGACGCGCTCATTGTCAAACGAGATATAGGCATCAATATCGGCATTGAGGATCAGGCGATCATAGGAAAGAACCTTGATACCGGACGCCTTGGCGTCGGCGACGACCGCATCGAAAACCTTCGAATTCATCGGCACGATGACGATGGCGTCAACGCCCTGCGCAATCAGGTTTTCAACCTGCTTGACCTGCTTTTCTTCGTTACCGTCAGCAGATTGCACATTGACCTTGGCGCCTAGCTTTTCTGCCGCCTCAATGAAATAGTCGCGGTCACGCGCCCAGCGCTCGACGCGAAGATCATCAATGGAAAAGCCGATGACCGGATTTTCCGGCGAAGCATAAACCGGCGTGGATGTCATCGCGCCTATGCCCAAAGCTGCGGCAACCAGCGCGCCGGTCAGAAAATTACGACGTTTCATGCAAACCTCCTCCAAACAACGCCGGCTTACGACCGGCTGATACCAAACCGCGCCCCCGAACACATTGCCCCCCGGAGTTCGGCACAACAAAACAGCCCACTTCGGAGCTGTTTATTCTTTGAATGGCTGATCCTCCCAAAGGCATTTGCGCCCAGATCACCCCATCGGACAGCATGCAAAAAACATACCGCCCTATCCTCAGGAACAATTGATACGTGAAGAAAAACGAATAGCAAGCATTTTTTGATTTACGTACCTCATTTTGATCCTGATTGTCCGGAGCCAGGCAAGGCGTCTATAAGATTGGCTGAATTCGCTTCAGGCAAGCTTAAGATGGTGAGTAATGAAACCAGCAATCGAGCAACTCTTCCCCGGTTTCGAAATGCAATATGTTGAAACGGACGGGGTCTGTTTTGCTGTCACGACAGGCGGACAAGGTATGCCGATCCTGCTGCTGCACGGTTATCCGGAAACCATGGCCGCATGGCACCGGATCGCACCGGTATTGGCGCAATCCTACACTGTCGTTGTCCCGGATTTGCCGGGCTATGGGCGCAGTCGCATCACTTCCAATCCAACTGGTGCAGGATCCAAGCGACGCATGGCCGCAAGTCTGGTCGAGTTGATGCAGACGCTCGGTCACGACCGGTTTGTTGTGGTCGGGCATGATCGCGGCGGTCGGGTCGCCTATCGTATGGCACTGGACCATCCGGGCAAGGTGCTTGGGCTCGTATCTGTCACGGTCGTACCGACACCCGAAATGTGGGAAGGTGCGAGCAAAGCATTCGGTATGGGTGCCTGGCATTGGTTCATGTTGGCCCAGCCCGAACCGCTGCCTGAAATGCTATTGTCTGGCAATCCGCGCTTTATGATCGATACGACCCTGCAGAAAATGGCGCACGGTCTCGATAAGCTGCATCCACTTGCACTTGAAGATTACCGGAAAGCCTTTGACAGCGCTGACGTCCGGCATTGGATATGCGAGGACTACCGTGCCGGCGCTGGCGTGGATGAAGCTGACGATCTTGCGGATCGGGCAGCGGGTCGGCGCATTCACGTGCCGGTTCTGGTCTTCTGGGAAGAGGGCCGACGCTATGGCGGCGGGCGCGAACCGCTCGATATCTGGGCGGATTGGGCCAGCGATGTTGACGGCGAAGCTCTGGCGGGCGGTCATTTGCTGCCCGAGACCGCATCGGCTTCCATATTGGCACGATTAGCTCCATTTCTGCTTAAAATCGATGCCGGTGCATCGATTATCGCGAAGGAAGTTAGTCGTTAATCTTATTGAAAATCCCCCCACCTGGCTTTATGCGAGGCAATCTTCCATATTTTTCATGGTAGTGACGTAATGAAATTTTGTTTGCCGGGCTTAGCGGGAAATCTATTGTGCCGGGCTAACATTCGCATTGGAGGAGAGCCACAATGGATTTCACCCTGACACGCCGTCAGACATTGATGGGACTTGGTGCATTGGGCGTCAGCACGGCTTTCGGGTCGCCTGCCCGCGCCGCGACACGTAATCTGGCGGTGCTCCATCTGGCGAGCCACGCGCCAAGCTATATCGCGTATGAGCGAGGCTATTTTAAAGATGCCGGTCTCGATATCGAATTGAAGTTCTTCGAAGCCGCGCAGCCGATGGCCGTCGCCATCGCATCTGGCGATGCCGATTTCGGTGTGACGGCGATGAGTGGCGGTCTGATCAGTCTCGCCGACAAAGGCGCGATCAAGGTGATCGGCGGCGCGCTTGCAGAAGAAAAAGGCATCACCGGAAACGTCATTCTGGCCTCCAACAAGGCCTACGAAGGCGGACTGACTGAACCGTCCAAGCTGGCAGGACACAGTTTCGGGATCACCACGGCGGGATCGTCATTCCATTTCATGGCACACAAGATCGCCAAGGCCAACAATATTCCGCTTTCTGAAATCCAGCTCCGCCCCTTGCAGAAGCTCGGCGCTGTTGTTGGTGCTCTGTCGACCGGGCAGATCGATTCCTGGGCAATCCAGCCCAATATCGCCAAAAAGCTCATCCGCGAAGGCGCGGCAAAGCAGATCGGCCTCGTCTCCGATTATGCACCGGATTATCAGGTCACAACGGCATTCACATCCACAAAGAATGCGAGTGACGAGCGCGCCATGACGGAAGCCTTCGTCAAAGCCTATTCCAAGGCAATCGATGATTATAATGCCGCCTTTGTAGACAATACGGCAGACGATGCGGCACGCGACGATATTGCGAAGATCGTGCACAAATATGTCGAAAGCGACAGTCCGTTCGAGACCGCAAAACAGAACCTGATCGATGGCGCGATGCGCATCAACAAGGGTTTGGCCCTGTCGCTCAACAGCTGCGTGGAGCAGTTGGACTGGTTCCGGTCTGAAGGCATGGTGAAGGAAGCGGTCACGCAGGAAAAGCTGTTCGACACATCCTACGTCAAGACGATCTGAGATCGAGCGAGACCGAACATTCAGTGCCCGGCGGTTGGTCGGACACCAAGCCCGAAGACCTTTATCTCAAACCGGGATGCTATTGTCGGAGGGCGGACTTTCCGACTGGAGTTGAAATGGATTTACAGCTTAAGAACATCAGCCATTCTTATGGTCCGGTCGAAGTTCTAAAAGATGTCTCGCTCACCATCCCGCAGGGACAGATCGTCTGCCTGATCGGCCCGTCAGGTTGCGGAAAGTCCACTCTTCTGCGTTTTCTGGGCGGTCTTGAACGACCATCTTCGGGTGAGGTGCTGCAGATCGGTTCGCCGCCGAAGAATTCACTCAATCCCCTCACCTATGTTTTCCAGCATTTTGCGCTTCTGCCATGGCGCACCGTGGAAGGAAACATCAAACTCGTGCTGGAGGACCATGGACTTGGCCGAGCAGAGATGGACCGGATCATAACCAATGTACTGGAACGCACCCGGCTTTCAGATTTCCGGCAGGCTTTGCCGAAGCAATTGTCGGGTGGTATGCGTCAGCGCGTGGCAATTGCACGCGCCTTATCGGTGCGCCCCGCCGTCATGTTGATGGATGAACCTTTGTCCGCGCTCGACAGCCAGACACGGGAACTGTTGATGGACGACTTGGTTGCGCTTTGGACACGCCAGCCTTTCACCTCCGTTTATGTCACGCACAATCTTAACGAGGCGGTGCGGCTCGGCCATCGGGTCGTGGTACTTTCACGAAGGCCAGGACGGATCAGAGAGATTGTCGATATCGATATCCCCCTTTCGGAGCGCCATCTTGGTGATCCCGTCCTTGAGGAAAAGCAGAAACAGCTCTGGGAGTTGATGCGGGCTGAAGCGCAGGCAGCGGATCAGGAGTTGATCAATGGTTGAAGTCGCAAAGATAAAGCAGCCCGACCAAAGTGTACGCCCGGTTCCCTTCCGGGGTGGCGGCTTCGCACCCCAGCCGGTGCGCCATATGGCATTGATCCTCTTCATAACGCTGCTCGCACTGGCAGAAATCGGAACTCGCAGCGGCTTCATATCCAATCTGACACTGCCGCGCCCATCTGCTGTGCTGGAAACCTTCTTCCAGCTCTGGCAGACCGGCCTTCTATGGCAGCATCTGCTGCCATCGCTGCGGCGGCTTGTCATCGGTGCGAGCCTTGGCATCGCAATCGGTGTCAGTCTGGGCGTAATGATCGGCTTATTCAGCTATGTCCGCGCAGGTCTGGTGCCGCTCGTCGCCGCTCTTTTCCCGATCCCGAAGATCGCGCTTTTGCCGCTCTTCGTAATCTGGTTCGGCATTGACGAAATGTCGAAATATATGCTCATCGCATTTGGCACCTTTACGCCAACCGTGGTTGCCACGTACGGCGCAGTCGATAATGTGGATCGTTCGCTTGTGCGTATGGGGCAAAGCTTCGGACTTGGATGGTGGTCTATCGTGCGCAAGATCATCCTGCCCGCTGCCTTTCCGGCAATCCTGTCCGGATTGCGAGTATCGATCTCCATCGCCATCATTCTGCTGGTCGCAGCCGAAATGCTCGGTGCCCAGTTCGGCGTCGGTTCATATATTCTTGAAGCCGGATCGCTCTATGATCTTGAAAAGCTGTTTGCCGGCGTCACAATCCTTTCTGTGATGGGACTTATCGTCAACTTCATCATCGGACAGATCGAGAAGCGCTTCCTGACTTGGCGGGGTTGATTCAAGCAATATTTGCCGCCAGTTTGGCGTGCCGCAAGCAACGCTGACATATATTCCATCCTGAACGGCATTAATAATGCCACGCCATCAATTTTTTGAAGGCAAACCAAGGATTTGACGAACACCATCCTTCGAAAAAGGTTGTGCCAATTGAGCAAGGAATCCCTTTGCGACCTGTCCTTTGATGCCGATGTCTGCGGATGAGGGGCGATCAGGATTGTGATAGGTCCTGAAAATCTGGTCGAACAAGACAATGTTCTCGCCGTAATTGGTGTTTCCTTCGCGAATGTCCTTCGAGTGATGCCAACGATGGAGGCGAGGCGTACTAAAGACATAGTCAAATATCCCCGTCCTCATGTCGACATTGCAATGGGTGAGAATGCCTGCAAAGGCGGTGACGGCACCTAACCACCAAAATATCTGTAGTGGCGCACCCAGGAAATAAAGCGGAGCTTGGCTTAGCCCGACCTTGAACAGCGAGTCGATTACATGAAACCTACCGGTATTGACGACCCAAAGCCGGGTCACGGAGTGGTGCAGTGCGTGGAAGCGCCAGAAGAACAGCCGCTCGTGCGCGATGCGATGCGACCAATACAGGCCGAACTCTGCAATTATCACGGCTAATGCCACCTGTAGCACAAAAGGCAATGTGGTCGGCCAAAAGCTGAACTGAAGCGTAGCCAGCGGCTGCAAGAAGCTGGCAGCTATCATAGGGAACAGCGCCGCAGCAAGTGCGGCGAGTTGAACAAGTCCCTTAGTCAACAAAGTATGAGCGATATCATTCCAGGTCTCACCATCCGCCTCAAGCCAGCTACCTTCATATGGAATAATGCGTTCCATAATAAACAGCATAGCGACAGCGACAGCGTACACTATGGTGAACAATGCCATAGGGTGTTCGCTGTCGAAGGCGAACTTCGCGCCAATCAGCCCGGAGAAGAAAACCAATGGCCATCCGCAGTATCGCAAAGTCCATCTGAATAGCTGGAAATTCAACATCGCTTTGAAGCTCCTGTCCCGGCGAAGTTTTAATCGTTCCGGGCGGCCTGTGCGTGATTGGCTGACCCCATAAACTTTACCAAACAACTTAAAGCCAGAGGCCTTTATCGTCAAACCACACCATCACATGACGGAACCAAACACCCAGCTCCGTTACAAAGACAGCCTTACACCTGATAGTCCGGTCTATCGCCATTTGCACAGCGCTAAGACGTTACAAATTCCTATCCCAAATTTGGTTGTTCCCGCTCGGGTCGGCAATCATGTATTTTTCTAATGAATTAATACCTTTTCGTTCCGTTGTTTCGGGCCACCGTTACTGTTTGATTGTTGGTGTTGTGGATCTCTAACTGGAGCCGCCGCCGTAAAAACGCGCCCGCCACGGTGCGCTATTAAAAAAAATTGAGGGAGCAGCATGTCAATCATTCGAAATCTAATCAACGCCGCCTTTTGCGGCCTTGCCTTGACTGCAACAGCGGCGAAGGCGGAAACGCTGACCGTCGCGCTTGGTACGGATCCTGCTTTCATCTCGGTTTACGTCGCCGAACAACGGGGGCTCTTTGAAAAGGCCGGTCTAGACGTCAAGCTCTTACGCATGGCGCAAGGAGGCGACGCAATGGACGCCGTCGTCGCGGGTCAGGCGACCTTTGGGATCGCAGCCGACCAGACTGTGATGATACGGCTGGCCCGTGCCGACATCAAGCCGCTCGCTGTCGTCAGCGAGTCAGGGACCCATCTGGAACTCATCAGCCGTCCTGACATTGGCGATCCCAGCCAGATTAAGAAGCTCGGCGTGATCAAGGGAACGGTGAGCGAATATGCTGCCGTCATGTTACTCAAAAAGTATCAACTCGATCCCTCCGCTGTAACACTTGTGCCCGCCGGCGCTCCCGATCTTCCGGCCCTGCTCCAGCGCGGGGATGTGGACGCATTCTTCGGCTGGCCGCCCTTCAACGAGCAGGGAAGGCAGCAAGGCGGCAAGACACTTCTGACAAGTGGCGACGTAGGATACGTCTATACTATGTGGCTTAGTGCTCAGGGCGAGTGGTTAAAGACGCATCAAGAAGAAGCCAAGAAGTTCCTGGCTGTCGTGGCCGAAGTCAATCGCGATATCACCACTGATCGGAACGCCGCTGCCATCGACTTCCAGAAAGCAACCAGAATGCGCGCAGCTGACACGGTGCCTCTGATTGAACGCCTGTCCTTCCAGACGCGAGACTTCTCCGAAGCCGACCTCGTCAGCTTCGCTGGCATCGCCGATTTCCTTTATGAGCAGAAGCGCACACCGCAGCGCGTCAACATCGAAAACTACGTTCAAAAGGGATTTTTTAAGGAATGACCGCGATGTCGAGAGGAAATTCAGTCACTATCGAGGGCGTTGGTATTCAAATCGGTGATCATGTCGTTACTAGCGGTGTCGACCTCATGATCAAGCCCGGCGAATTCGTCTGTCTGCTTGGCCCCTCCGGCTGCGGCAAGTCGACCCTTCTGAACGCTATCGCCGGCTTTGCTCCTGTCACCGGTCGGCTGCTCGTCGATAGTCAACCTGTACACGGCCCCGGCATTGATCGGGGTGTCGTCTTTCAGAGTTCGGAAGCGCTCTTTCCCTGGCTCACGGTCCAGGAAAACGTCGAATATGGCGCGCGCCTGCGCGGCGTATCAAAGACCGAACGAGCCGCCAAGGCCGAAGCTTATATCCGCATGGTCGGGCTCTCGCATGCTGCACAAAAATTCCCAAGTGAACTTTCAGGGGGAATGCGACAACGCGCCCAGATTGCGCGCGTACTTGCAAACGAACCGTCGGTGATCCTGATGGATGAACCATTTGGCGCCCTCGACGCCCAAACACGCGAGGTGCTGCAACGGGAAGTGGATAAAATCTGGCGTGAGACAGGCGCGACAATCATCTTTGTCACGCATGACATTCGCGAGGCCATTCTTCTCGCCGACCGGGTAGTGACAATGACGGCAGGACCAGCGGCTAAGGTGAAAACGATCTTGAATATCGATCTCCCGCATCCTCGCGACCTGTCGCATCCCCGCGCGGCTGAACTTATCGAGAGCTTGAGACAGGACATTGCAGCGGAGGTCAACCGTACATTGATCGCGCAAGGACTTTTGACGGAGGCGGCGGCATGAGTTTGAACGAAGTCTCACGTTCTGTGGCCGACAGGGCCCCCAAGGTCCTCGGGGCGCAATCGGCGCGCGCGCGCCTTTCACATGGAGTAATCGTCGCTCTTTCGATCCTCGGCGGCCTGCTTGTGTGGCAAATCCTGAGTCTCAGGATGTCGCCGCTTTTCTTTCCCTCACCGGCCCTCACAGCAATCGCATTCTGGGAGCTGGTTGAAGATGGAACGTTGTGGACCTCTATCACCGCCTCCAGCTTCCGGATTTTCTGCGGCTGGGCGGCAGGCGTTGCGGTAGGCATCCCCCTCGGTATGACTATGGGTTATTTTCGCCTTGTTCGGCAAATATTCGATCCCTACATCGAATTTTTCCGCTTCATTCCACCGATTGCATTCGTCACTCTAAGCGTGATCTGGCTCGGACCGGGCGAAGCTCCAAAGATTGCGCTGATCTTCTACACGACCGTCTTCACCGTGACACTCAATGCGCTCGCGGGCTCTATGGCGGTTTCCGATCTGCGCATCAAGGCGGCTGCCAGCCTCGGCGCGACCAGGGTTCAGACGCTCCTGACCGTCGTCGTTCCCTCCACGGTGCCCTTTATGATCACCGGTGCGCGGATCGCGATGGGCAACTCGTTCCTCACCATCGTCTCTGCGGAAATCGTCGCGGCCCAGGAAGGGCTCGGCGCCCTAATCTGGAACGCACGAAACTATGGACGGACGGACTGGGTTTTCGTGGGCATCATCGTCCTTGGCTGCCTCGGGTTTCTCTTCGATCGTATCTTGCGCGCGGTGGCGGCAAAAACGCTGAAGCGATATGGGGTCAACATGTAAGCGAGTGCTCCTCCGGGAACAATTGGATGACCGACCTGAAAGGGGCGTGGAAACCGCGCCCCTTTTCCTTCGCATATGCCTCAAATATTGGGATCGCGGCGAAAAGCGCGAACACAACGGAAGACCCGCCCCAGCTGTCTGCTGTGCGGGTCCATTCGTTGGGAATGGGCCGAAGCGAGCCCAGCGCCGTTTCTCAAGGTGCGTAGGCGCTCTCGAAAGTCTTGATCGCGCCTTCAAGCGCCTCACCATTTTCGTCGAGCATCGCAGCCTGCCTAATGCGGCTAAGCCAAATGGCACCGTCGGGCTTCTGCACAAGCTGCGGAACCAAGGCCATAATCCGGTCGAATTTGGAGTTCCCGCGCGCATGCGTGTCGGAATAGCCCTTTACCAGACGGCGGCATGTCACAGCCTCACAGGCAAGTTGATAGTTGATCGACAGAAGCGGCAGAGCGACACCCAACCAGGTATCAATGTGCGCCATTTCCCGCTTATATCGCAGGCTGCCGCGACGAAAGCGCTTCGTCGCGGCCACCGCGTAAAGCGTCAGGAACCACCAGACGGTGCCGGTCTGCACGCGACGGCCTTTGTTGATTATGCGGTCCAGCGCCTGATAAAGCCGTGGTCGGCGTTCAATCATCCCGCCGAGCCAGGCTGGCAGGGTGCCCGCGACTTCCTCCATGCGCGGATGCATGTATTCCGTCATATAAAGGATTTGGTCATCCTTGGCACCGATCTCCTTGCGCACACGCTCGAAACGACTGCTGCGTGTCTTAAGATCGGCAACGCGCACGACGTCATCATAGGTCATCGCGACCGCGAGATATTTTGCCACTTCACAGGTGAAGCCAAAATTCTGTACTGATCCGCTATTGGCGATATCCTCGCCAAGAATCTGTTCCATCCGATCAAGATATTGCATCGCGTAGGCAGGATCCTGATAGTCTACCAGCCGACATACGCCCGCAAACAGTATCCCCTGCGCATGCTCTGGGAATCTACAGCGAATGCGCGCCACGATAGCGTCTAGCTCGGTGTTTGCGGTTGTTACCGGTAGCGGCAAGAAATTCTTTTCGGGCGAACGGGTAATCGGATCACGACGATCTTCGCGCGCGCGATTGTAGGCGGCTGAAAACGCCTTAAGGCTCGACTCAACCCCTTTGCCACCAGCGCGGACTGTATCTTCGAAAGCCGAGCGCGGAAACGGTAGAACCTCGGCCGCTGCGAGCGCTCCGAGCATAGCCGAGGAAACGACGCTGCCGCTCTTTTCGGCAAGTGTTTGCATATCGAACGCAATGATTTTCTTGGCCGCGATACCGGCTGCTTCGACGACGGCGACCGGATCGCCAGTTCCATCGCCAGGAGTTTGCTTCTCGACAACCGCGTAAGAGCGATGGCTCGAAGCTATCAGCGTCGTGCGATCCGGCGTGACAATGCCACGGAGCATGGCACGCCCGGCCTCCATGAACTCGGACGCCAGCACTACGTCGACGTCACCGGGGGTCGGCATCAGCGAGAAGATTGGCCGCTTTCCCTCAAAATCAGGAAGCATTTCGATGTAGTAGATCGTCGCACCAGTGCGCTGTGCTACGCCTGGCACCGAAGTGGATTGCGCCGCCCAGCCTTGGGTCTCTGCCATGTTGACGATCCAGTCGGCGAGTACGCCCCCGCCTTGACCGCCCATGGCAAGGATCGCGATCGAGATCGGCCGCTTGAATGGAACTTCAGTAAGTTTCGGAGAGGTTACGTCAATCATGATGATCTCATGCAAAGGTTACACGCCGACGGTCGGCGCGACGTTGAAAGAAGCTGATCACTGCAGTCCGAATCTTAGCCATAAACCGGTCGCGACGGGTCGGGTTGTGAATGACATCGGCGCGGTAGAAGGAGGGGCAAAGCACAGCGGCTTCGGAAACCTCGCCGCAATTGCCACAGCCGACGCAGCTGTGGTCGATCGCTGCCACCGGATCGTCCTTCAATGGATCGTCAGTGTGCTTGACGGAGAGCGAGGGACAGCCGGAAAGGCGGATACAGGCGTGATCGCCGGTGCACACATCTTCGTCGACGCCGAAGCGCTCCTTGACCATGCGCTTGCCGTCTTTCACCGCCTTATTGAACTGCGGCTTCACGCGGCGCTGCTTGTTCAGCATGCATTCGGAAGAAGCGATAATAACTTTCGGACCCTTTTCGTCAGTCGTCAGAGCTTCCTTCAACGTGTCGCGCATCTTGGCAACATCGTAAGTGCGATCAATCTGGCGCACCCATTTCACGCCCACACCCTTCACGGCATCGGTGATGGCGTTGTTGGTAGAGCGATCGGGATTTTGAGCGCGTGACGACAGGATGTCCTGGCCGCCGGTGGCCGCTGAATAGTGGTTGTCGACTATCAGGATTACGCCATCATGCTTATTGAAGACGGCGTTGCCGATACTGGTCGAGAGACCGTTGTGCCAGAAGCCGCCGTCACCCATAACAGCGATCGAACGCTTGTCCGCCTCAACATTGAAGGCGGAAGCACCCGCGCCGGATAGGCCGTAACCCATCGTATTGCCGCCTATATTGAACGGAGGCAGGACGGAGAAGATATGGCACCCTATGTCGCCTGACACATGATGCTGGCCGAGCTCTCGCTCAGTCAGCTTCATGGCGGCAAAGATTGGGCGTTCGGGGCAACCGGTGCAGAAACCAGCCGGGCGAGGCGGAACGATCTCTTGGAGAGCCTTTACCTTCTCGTTTTCGAGTATCAGAGTTGCGTCCGGCGCTTCAGAACGGTTACCCAAAAGCTTATGCGCGTGGGTATTGAGGAATCTGCGCAGCCCTTTTTCAATCACTGACGCAGTGTAGTCGCCGCCGAGTGGCAGTATATCCTTACCGTGGACCTTGGTGTTGATGTCCTTGCGATGGAGCGCGGTGATGAGTGCCTGCTCGATGAAAGCGGGATGGCCTTCTTCGATCATGATGACTGCCTTCTTATCGACGCAGAATTTGGCCACTTCGTCATCGATCATCGGATAGGTGACATTCATAACGTAGAGCGGAATGAGCGATCCGCCATAAACGTCTGCGAGCCCGAGGAATTGCAGCGCGCGCATAACACTGTTGTACATGCCTCCCTGCAGGATGATGCCGACGTCACCGTCGGCAGGTCCCAGGAACTCGTTGAGCTTGCGCGTTCGGATGAAGTCCACCGCATTCGGCCAACGCTGCTCGAGCTTCTCCTTGTCATGGTAGATAGAGACGGGTGGCAGAACCACACGGCTGACATCGCGTCTCGGATTTTCAAGCGCTTGCCTCAAGGTGAACGTGGGCCGCTTGTTTGCTTTCGTGACGAACTGACCATGCACATGGCAGGCGCGGATGCGGACCTGCAACATGACCGGCGTGTTGGAGGCCTCGGAAAGTTCGAAGCCATCTTCCACTGACTTGACGATTGATTCTAGATTCGGACGTGGATCCAGAAGCCACATCTGTGACTTCATCGCGAAGGCATGGCTGCGCTCTTGGGGGATGGATGATCCTTCGCCAAAATCTTCACCCAGAATGATCAGCGCCCCGCCCATGACGCCACCGGAGGCCAGGTTAGTAAGCGCGTCCGAGGCGACGTTGGTGCCCGCTGTCGATTTCCATGTGACCGCGCCGCGTAGCGGATACATCACCGAGGCCGACAACATAGCCGCCGCTGCCGCTTCCGAGGCCGACGATTCGAAATGGACGTCCAGTTCGTTCAAGACGTCCTTGGCATCGGCCAGCACATCCATCAGGTGTGAGATCGGCGAACCTTGATAGCCACCGACATAGGAAACGCCTGATTGGAGTAAAGCCTTGGTGATAGCGAGAATGCCCTCACCCCTGAAAATTTCCCCCTCACCAAGGCGCAGGTCCTCGACTTCTTTGGCAAATGAGCGTTCCGCCATTATTCTTTTCTCCCTCAATGCGATATATGATTATTCATATTTTATCGCGCAGTTCGCACCGGTTCGGTACGGCACGGCCGCTGTTGGTGCCGCTAAGCTTCAAGTTGTAAGGCAGTTGTCTTTTTCATATTTATATGACAAATCATATTTATGTGTCGAGTCCGGTAGTCAGCTTTATTTTGACGCAGCTACCCAGCGGATCGCCTCGTCGGCGGAAAGGAAAATATGTCGGGATTGTTCTTTGACGACATCACTGTCGGGCAAATTTTCGAGGCAGGCCCTCATACCGTAAGCCGCGAGGAAATTGTGGACTTCGCTCAGCGTTTCGATCCCAATCCGTTCCACCTTGAGGATGCTGCAGCACTTTCGGTGGGACTTCCATCGGTTATCGCATCGGGGTTTCATACCCTATCGCTAAGCTTTAAAATATTTTTCGATCTGCACCTTTGGGACGATGCAGTCATGCCTTCACCGGGCCTTGACAAGATTCGCTGGCACAAACCTCTGCTTTCTGGCAACACGATGAGAATACGCGCTACCGTTATAGATAAGACATTGTCGCGTTCCAAACCCGACCGGGGAATTGTGACCGTTTTGCATGAGACCCTGGTTGTGGGAACAGACGCCCCATTGTTGACGGTGGAAGCAATGCATCGGTTGCGGACGAAAGACGGCTTCGCTACGAACAGACATAGAAAGTAGGAAGTGAGGCAAGGCACCATGGTTGAGAAAGACTCCAAGATTTCCGCCCGGCCAGTATCGCGCACGCTGGAACTGGAAGAGTTCCTTCCCTCACTTTTTAATCTGATAACGGCGGGTCTCAACCAACAGTTTTTGGAGCGACTGCGCCCCTTCGGCGTAACCGTTCAGCGCTGGCGAGTGTTGATGGTCATCATGAACAAAGGCGCTCGCAATATGGGCGAACTTGTGCAGCTGACCTTGATTCCACAATCGGCCCTCAGCCGGCTGATTGATCAGATGGAGAGGGATGGACTCGTTGTCCGTCGCATTTCTGATCACGACAGCCGCGTGGTCCAGGTCGAACTGACCCAATGTGGACAACATATCTACCACCAGCTCGCTCCGGCAGCGGCTAGCCATGCGAATGCCATCACTGCGGATTTTGACGAAGCCGAAACGGCTCAGCTCTTCAGTTTGTTGCGCCGTGTCCTGAGTAATCTCGACATCCGCACCTTTGCCGATCAAGAACCGTCTACCGAAAGTTCCCCACAAGAGGGACCTGGAAACGCCTCGCCTGTGCCCCGCAAAGCCGCAACCCGTAGAAAGCGGACCAGAGCATCAACAAAAGTATGAACCGGGTTCCATGATCGTCCGGTTTTTGCTGAGACTAAACTGGTGTGAAAGTCGTGGCGCGGCCATAACGGACGGTGCGGCCAGAGCCGCACCGTACATCGGCGTCAGGCCGCAACATGCAACGGTCTGTAACCGCCTCGCCAATAGGCTAAAGTCCCACCCTCATCTTTGGTGCCCACAGCTTTGACCGAGCCGATAATGATCGAATGTGAACCGCGATCGATCATTTCATCAAGCTTACAGTCGAACACCACGACCGCATCCTTGAGCAGCGACACGCCGGTGGCCATCGTCATCCACTCCGCGCCCTCGTAGCGATCGGCGCCCTTGATGCCGCCGAAGCCCGAAAAACGTTCCGCCAATGCCTGGTGTTCCGGTCCGAGCGCGCTCACGCCGAAATGACCGAAGCGCTCGATGATCGGCCATGTCGAGGACGATCGGTTGATACAGGCAATGACTTTCGGCGGTTGTGCCGACAAGGACACCATCGAGATGACGACAAGGCCCGACCGGTCTGTCCCCACGCCAGCGGTGATAAGACTGACATTGCCAACGACCAGCCGCATGGCAGCGCGAAACGCAGCCACACTCTGTTCGCCGGACATGTCGTGGAAGGTAAGTCCATCCGACATGATATGTCTCCCCGTCGCGTTACGCAGCCGCTTCGGCGGAACGATGTGCCGGGCGAATACCGCGCGCCTCGAGGATCGGCAGGACGTTGTCACGGAAATAAGGAAACTCTTCAGCGTAATCGAAGAAGGAAAGCGTGGTTCCGCGAAAACCCGCCTGATGCAGCGCGGTGATGCCGTCCGCAACCTGCTCCGGCGTACCGACGAGAGGAAACCCTCCGTGACCGGCCGCCATGCGGTCGCGAATGAGTGCGAGCAGATCATGCGGGAAGGACTGCGCATGGCTAAACAACAGTCGCACGAGGTTGTCCACAGCCGCCCAGTCAATGTTGTTCTTACCGGTGTATTCCAAAAACTCCCTAGCTTCCTTTTCAGTCGGGCGGCAGACGACATGGGAGAAGGTCAACACATTAACGTCACGGCCAGCATCGCTGCCTTGCTGCTTCAGTGCGGCAATCTCTTCCGCGGAACGGGACAGGTCTATAGCTGGAGTGAACAGGAAATCGGCATTGCGGACCGCAAAGGCTCGCCCTTCTCCGGAACCCGCGGCATTCAGAATCGGCAGTTGCCGCGATGGACGAGGGTCGCCCAGAATATTCTTCAATTTGAAATGGGTGCCATCCCAGTCGAAAGCTTCGGTGCGGGTCCAGAGTGCCTTGACGATATCATACCATTCCTGCGCATACCCGTACCGGGTCGCGTGGTCGTCGGGCAGTGTCAGTCCCAGCGCCTCATATTCGGGCTTGTTCCATCCCGCGACGATGTTGAGACCGACACGACCATTGCCAATTTGGTCGATCGTGGCGAGTTGCTTCGCCACCACCATCGGGTGGTTGGCGGTGGTGTGGACCGTCGCAAAAATCGTGATGTTGCGCGTCATGGCAAGCAATCCCGCTGCCCAGGTCATGGTTTCAAGAACGCCGCCATGAAAATTCGTTTCACCGCCGTAACCAACCCAGCGGGCGATCGGCAGCATAAAGTCGATACCGGCGTCATCGAGCATCCGCGCCAATCGCAGATTGTTGTCCCAGGAATTATTCCAACGCTCCGGTAGTTTCGAAACCGTCAACCCGCTGGAACAGTTGGTGGCAAAAGTCCCAAGTAGGAACGTATCCGAATTAAACATGCGGTTTTGGGAATTTGTCATCGTTCTCCTCCTTACGATGAATTTTATAATAGAAAATCTATTTGATATTTTATGTAGACGCAAGAGGAACGCTGCTGCATCCTCCTGGAAGGGAGATTCACATGGCGCGCAGAAGCAAGAACAAGAGCATGGACAAATTCGACCGCACCTGGCACTTGGCCCATACCCCACTGGAAATCGACGTCGTAGAATTTGAATACGCCTTGATGCGCACATTCGAGGCTTTTGGCCGTTGGCAAACCGAGTGCCTTTCCTCGGTTATAGATTTTGCAGCGAGCGGGCCGGAGAATGCTCTACTCCACACGATCAGAATGAACGACCGGCCCAAGAGCATACATGATCTTGCATATATGACCAATCGCGAGGATATCCCGAACATCCAATATAGTCTGCGCAAGCTGATCAAGAGCGGACTGGTCGAGCGCAATGGAAGTGGTCGCGCGGGCGTGACCTATGAAGCTACCGCGCTGGGAAAGGACGTTACCGACAGATATGCCGAAGTGCGGTCGGCCCTGCTGATAGATGCGGTGCAGCACGTACCGGAACTGGGTCAGCGCCTGGAAGGCGCGGCGCGCACGCTGGAACTAATGACGGGTATTTTTGCGCAAGCAGCACGGAACGCTGCGACCCATCGGCGACGCCCCGGCAGTTTCGCCGTCCCTACTCAGCCCAAAGCTGCAGCGACACAGTCCAACGAATGACCAGCAGCACAATGGGTTTAGAAAGCGCCGCCGTTCGGTCAAATCTTCTTGGTCTTTGAGTCAGGTCCGGGAATTTCGGGAATCATCTGACGAAGAAGGTTCCGCAAGATCGCACGAACTGCGATAGTGGCCGCAGATTGTTCACGATCTCGGGGAGCGATGAGACGAACTTCACGTATAACAGCCGGATCCGTCAAAGGGCGAGCTACAATGCCACGACCGCGCAAAGCAGTAAAAGCGTAGGCGGGCAGAACGGCGATACCGGCATTGACCTCGACCAGCGAGAGAACCGTATGAATCTGGTTGACTTCTATATGGGGCCGCAGTGCCAGTTTTGCCTGTTCAAAGCCAAGTTCGGTCAAAAGTCGAATATTGCTCTTCTGGGTGAGCGTGATGATTGGCTGATTGTCGAGTTCGGACCAGCCGACCTGCTTATATCCAGCAAAATCATGTTCTGGAGATACAAAAACCATCAACTGATCCCGAAGCGCAGTCTGGCTCTCGACATCCGAGTCTTCACCAGAAAATGTGCCTATGCCAAGATCGCAACGCCCATTGCGCACCTGTTTTATGACAGTTTCAGGCCCCACATCGTCAATCTTGATAACGAGATTGGGATATTCATCAGCCACCCGGCGAACGAGACGTGGAAGCACTGTTGTGCACAGCAAAGGTGGAGCTGCGATACTGACCTGGCCCCGCCGTAACTTTCCCAAATCGCGCACTGTTTCGGCGGCGCGATCAATTTCTGCGAGACCGGCGAGCGCGCCTTCGGCAAAGGCACGGCCCGCATCCGTCAGACTGACGCGCCGTGTCGTCCTGTCGAAAAGCCGCGCATCCAGCACGGCCTCTAGATCCCGGATTGTATGTGAAAGATTAGCCTGGGTCGTTCTGACACGCTCGGCTGCGCGAGAAAAGTTGCCCAGTTCGACCACGGCCTGGAAACATTCAATTTGGCGGAGAGTGGGACGCATTGACTCACTTATGAGTTTTTTATTATGAATATATTCTACTTACAATACTTCTCGAATGAAAGAAAGTCGGGCTCGATCAGGAAGACGCGGGTTTTGATTTGACCCGCCCCCGAAGCGAGGTTTCCGATGAAGTATGACCGTCAGAACGCCAAAGCCCACTCGCGCGCTACGATGCGCGGTATCTGGGCTGCGGCAAACACGCCTTTCAATGAGGATGGATCGATCGATGAAGGCGGCTTCCGCAAGAATGTAGACCACTGGGTCAACGATCTCGGCATTGACGGACTTTTCGTCGCGGGAAAGCAGGGCGAATTTTTCTCCATGTCGGTTGACGAACGCAAACGCATGTTCGACCTGGCTGTCTCGGCAGTTGGTGACAAGGCGCAGACGATCATGTCCTGCTCAGACCAGAACATGGATGTGGTCATCGATCTGGCAAAGCATGCACAGGCCTGTGGCGCCGATTATATCGTCGTCCATGCGCCTGTCCTGCACTTCCTGCGCGCGCAAGACGACACACTGATGCGCTATTATGAAACGATCGCCTCAAAGGTGGATATCGGCCTTGCGCTCTGGTCGCATCCCGATAGTGGTTATCTGATGAGCCCCGAACTCTGCAACCGTCTGGCCGACATCGAAACCGTCGTCGCAATCAAATATTCGGTCCCGCGCGACATGTATCGCAAGCTCACCGAACTGGCGGGCGACCGCATTCTGGTTTCGACTGCATCGGAAGATGAGTGGCTGGACAATATTCTCGAATTGGGCTGGCAGCTATATCTCTGCTCTTCGCCGCCCTACACGCTGCAGACAAGTGTTGATCGCCGCATGCGCGATTATACCGATCTGGCCTTTGCTGGCAAAGCTGATGAGGCACGCGCCGTCTGGCAAAGTCTGGAGCCTGTCCGGCACGCCTTCAAGTCGTCACGACCGGCTGAAAAGCCCACCTCGCACCAAAAATACTGGCAAGAGCTGCTTGGCCAGGTCGGCGGGCCTGTTCGTGCGCCGATGCTTGAGTTGACCGATGCCGAGAAAAGGGCAGTCCGGCAGGCATTTGATGGCTGCGGTCTCAAACTATCCTGATCGAACCGAAAAGGGGAACGAGAATGACAAAACTGAGCGCCTTTAATTTTCAGAAATGGATCGATGAACACAAGCACCTGCTGAAGCCACCTGTCGGCAATCAGTTGGTGTTTAAGGACGCAGACCTGATGGTTACGGTTGTCGGTGGTCCAAACAAGCGCACCGATTACCACGACGATCCGGTCGAAGAGTTCTTCTATCAGCTCAAAGGCGACATGCTGCTGAAGCTGCATGATACGTCGACGGGTGAGTTTTACGATGTGCCGATCCGCGAAGGCGATATCTTCCTTCTGCCTGCGCATATCCGCCATTCGCCGCAGCGCCCACAAGAAGGCTCTATCGGTCTGGTTATCGAACCAGCCCGTCCTGAAGGCGCTCTTGATGCCGTCGAATGGTATTGTTTCGAATGCAGCGGCCTCGTTCACCGTGCTGAAGTTGATCTGGAATCCATCGTGGACGATCTGCCGCCTCTTTACGCCGCGTTCTACAACGATGAGAAGCTGCGTACCTGCCCGCATTGCAAAACCGTTCATCCCGGAAAAAACCCGCCGGAAGGTTGGGTGGCGCTCTAACAAGAGCACGCCCGGCGATATTGCCGGGCGCCCATGCACAAGCATAAAACATAAGGGGAAATGAAGTGAAAAAGAAACTCCTGATGATCGGCCTGCTGGCAGGGCTGACAACTGGCGCGACTGCCGCCGAACCAGTCAAGATTGGCGTGATAACGACCTTGTCAGGTCCAGGAGGCTATCTCGGTCAAGACGTGCGCGATGGCATGAAGCTTGCCATCGATGCAGAAGGTGGCAAGCTCGGCGGCGTACCGGTTGAACTGAAGGTCGAAGATGATGCGGCCAAGCCCGGCAACGGGCGTCAGATCGCCGAACGGTTCATGTCGGAAGACGGCGTCAAGCTCTTTACCGGCATCATCTTCTCGAATGTTGCCGGCGCGGCGGTGCCGGATATCGTCGACAACGACAACCTCTATATCAGCGCCAATGCTGCGCCGTCCAACTTGGCGGGCAAGGCCTGTGACGCGAATTATTTCGTGGTTTCGTGGCAAAATGACTCGCTTCACGAGGCATCCGGGATCGCAGCGGAACAGGAAGGCTTCAAGCGCGCTTTTATTCTCGCACCAAACTATCAGGCGGGCAAAGATGCGCTGGCCGGCTTCAAACGTCGGTTCAAGGGGGAGATTGTCGGTGAAATCTACACCCAACTCGATCAGACCGATTATTCAGCCGAAATGGCGCAGATACGTGCCGCCAATCCTGATGTGGTCTTCCAGTCTCATCCGGGTGGCATGGGCATCGCATTCCTGCGCCAGTATCAGCAGGCTGGTCTTCTCGGTAAGATTCCAATGGTTCTGTCCGAGCCATCCAGCGATGCTGTGATCCTTAAATCATTGGGCGATGCTTCGGTCGGCCTCATGGCTACCAGCCACTGGAGCCCGGATATGGACAATGCCGCAAACAAGGAACTCGTCGCTAAGTGGAAAGCCGCTTACCCTGACCGCCCGCTGACATATTACGGAACGCAAGGCTACGATGTGGCTCGCCTGATTGCTTCTGCGTTGAAGAAGACCGGTGGCGTTGACGATATCGATGCAGTGCGTGAAGCGCTGCGGAAAGCGGATTTCCAATCGGTGCGCGGCAATTTTTCCTTCGGCCCGAACCAGCACCCGTTGCAGGACTGGTATCTCCTCGAGATCGTGAAGGGTGACGATGGTATGCCGACCACCAAGATCAAGAAGAAGCTGATCGAAAATTACGGTGATTCCTATTCTGCAGAATGCAAGCTCTGACAGCCACCGCCCTGCGCGTGCGATAGTACGCGCAACGCTTCTTTTTATTTTTTATGAAGGTCGTTTCCTCCAATGACACTCATCTTCGAGCAACTTTTGAATGGCCTTCTCTATGGCGTCATGTTGTTCCTTCTGGCAGCAGGGCTAACACTGATCTTTGGGATCATGGGCGTTATCAACCTCGCTCATGGCTCGCTCTACATGATCGGCGCTTTCATCGGGACCTGGGTGGCTGTGCAGACAGGAAACTTCTGGCTGGGCCTGCCTGCAGCAGTTCTGGCGGCAACGCTTGCCGGTATCGTGATCGAGCTCGGCGTCATGCGAAAACTCTATCAACGCGATCATATGGATCAGGTGCTTGCGACTTTCTCGCTTATTCTGATTTTCAATGAACTGACCGTGCTGATTTTTGGTCGCCAGCCAATTTTCACGCAGTTGCCTGCATCGCTCTCTCAACCGATCGAGCTGTTTTCAGGCCTGAGCTACCCCCCGTTTCGACTGCTCATCATTGCAACGGGTCTGATGGTGGCTGGCGGGCTTTACCTGCTCATAAACCGCACCCGCATTGGCATGCTGGTCCGCGCAGGCTCGACCAATCGCGATATGGTGCGTGCTCTCGGCGTCGATATCCGTCTTCTCTACACAATGGTGTTCGCGCTCGGGGCTGCTTTCGCGGGCCTTGCCGGCTTCATGACCGGGCCGATCCTCGCCGTTCAAGTCGGCATGGGAGAGCAGATATTGCTTGCCACTTTTGTGGTTGTCGTAATCGGCGGCGTCGGCTCGATCAAGGGAGCCTTCATTGCTGGTATTTCGCTCGGCATCATAGATACATGCCTGCGTGCATTTCTGCCTTCAATACTGCGCCAGTTCATGGCCGGCGCCGAGGCAGACGCGCTCGGCGTGGGCATCGCCTCCATGGGTATCTATCTGTTGATGGCTATCGTTCTTCTGTTCCGCCCGAGAGGCCTCTTTCCGGTGGGAGCCTGAAACATGTCATATCGCTTTCTATTCGTTCTTCTCGGCTGCGGGGCGCTTGCATTATTTCCTTTCGGCGCCGACGCATTGGGGCAGCCGGCTGCGTCAAGCCTTGTCGCCCGGATCATGATCTATGCTATCGCTGCGGCCAGCCTCAATCTCATCCTCGGCTATGGCGGGATGGTGTCTTTTGGTCACGCCGCCTTCTTCGGGATCGGCTCCTACGTCGTCGGGATTCTCTATTTTCACCATGCAGAAGACACGCTGCTCTTCGGTTTTATTCCGGGTTCTGATCAATTTCTGATCACTGTTCCTGCAGCAATGCTGGTAGCGGGACTTGCGGCACTGATCATTGGAGCTCTGGCGCTGCGTACTTCGGGCGTGCAGTTCATCATGATTACGCTCGCCTTCGCCCAGATGCTCTTCTTCCT
Organism: Ochrobactrum teleogrylli; assembly: GCF_006376685.1. Taxonomy (GTDB): domain Bacteria; phylum Pseudomonadota; class Alphaproteobacteria; order Rhizobiales; family Rhizobiaceae; genus Brucella; species Brucella teleogrylli. The sequence continues at coordinate 146,351 of NZ_VEWL01000012.1, forward strand.
CTTCGTTTCGCTGAAGACCTATGGTGGCGAAGACGGGATCATTGTCCGCCGGGCAAACGATCTTTTCGGCTTCAGCCTGCGGGATAAGACGACGATGTATTATGTCATCCTCGTCTCGATGATCTTATATTTCGGCTTTCTTTGGCGGGTCGTGCATTCGTCCTACGGCGCGGTGCTGTCCGGTATTCGGCAGAGCGAGCGACGCATGACCGCCATGGGTATCGAAACCTATCGCTACAAGCTCTACGGCTTTGTTCTTGCCGGAATGGGCGCGGGTCTGGCTGGAGCGCTTCTCACCATCTTCATGCGGTTTGCAAGCCCAGACACACTGCATTGGACTAAATCGGGCGAGTTGATGGTGATGGTCATTCTGGGTGGCGTCGGCACTTTCTTCGGTCCCATCTGGGGTGCAGCCGCATTCCTGATCCTGCAGAATTATCTCGCCTCCTGGACTGAGCATTGGCAGCTCGCCATGGGCATCATTCTGCTTGTCCTTGTCTTGGGAACCAAAGGCGGCATTGTCGGTGGTTGGCGTGCGCTTTGCCGTCTGTCTCGCAAGGACCGCAAAGTGGAGGTGACCGCATGACTGCGATCTTACAAGTCCGTAATCTGGTGAAGCGTTTTGCAGGGCTGGTCGCGACGGATCATGTCACGCTCGACGTCACGGAAGGGCATATCCATGCCCTGATCGGCCCGAACGGCGCAGGAAAGTCGACACTTATCAACCAGCTTTGCGGTGAGCTTACGGCCACATCAGGGACGATCAGCCTGATGGGAGAGGACATTACTACCTTGCCCGCCGCGATACGTGTCGGTCGCGGGTTGGGACGCACATTCCAGATATCGACACTTCTGAATGAAATGAGTGTGCGCCAGAACATCGCCATGGCGGTGCAGGCGCGCGAGGGACATAATTTCAGGATTCTCGACAGTCTGAAAGGCCGCAGCGCCATCTGGCATGAGGTTGATGTAATTCTCGCCCAAAGCCGACTGGCCAATCACCCGGAAAAACTAGCAGGCGATCTTTCAAGTGGCGGGCGCAAGCAGCTGGAACTGCTCATGGCGCTCGCCGGTAAGCCGAAACTTTTGCTTCTCGACGAACCGATGGCCGGTCTCGGCCATGTCGAAAGCCAGGAAATGATCGAGCTTCTGCAGGGATTGCGGGGAACGGTTTCGATGCTGCTTGTCGAGCACGACATGGAGGCGGTGTTCGCGCTGGCCGACCGCATATCTGTTCTGGTCTATGGCCGCGTCATCCTAACGGGCACGGTGGAAGACATACGGGCGAGCGAAGCTGTGCGGGAAGCCTATCTCGGTGGAGAGGAGGAACTGTGCTAAAAATCGATGGATTGCAGGCCGCTTACGGCCACTCACAGGTATTGTTCGACGTTTCGCTCGAAGTAAACGAAGGAGAACTTGTAACCCTCATGGGCCGTAACGGCATGGGCAAGACGACCACGATACGCACGTTGATGGGTCTCCTCGCCCCCAAAGGGGGGAAAGTCCAGATTGCAGGGCGAGACACGACCAGCTACAGCCCAGAAAAGGTGGCGCGTCTTGGCGTCGGCCTTGTGCCGGAGGGACGACAGATTTTTCCGACATTGACGGTGCGGGAAAATCTGGTTGCAACCGCTTCAAACCGATGCAAGCGGCAGTCTCCGTGGGATCTCAGCAAGATATATGCGCTTTTCCCACGTATGCAGGAGCGGGCGGACCAGACGGCCGGCACACTGTCGGGCGGCGAGCAGCAAATGCTGGCAATCGGGCGTGCGCTGATGACAAATCCGCATCTTCTGATCCTTGATGAAGCGACGGAAGGACTTGCCCCCGTCATCCGCACGGAAATCTGGCATTGCATCATGCAATTGCGCGAAATGGGCCAATCGATCCTGCTGATAGACAAGAATATCGCCGTTTTGAAACGGCTGGCGGATCGCCATTATATTGTCGAAAAAGGCCGAACAGTCTGGTGTGGAACGAGCGCCGATCTCGAACGGGACCAAGATCAGGTGCATGCTTATGTCGGTATCTGAGTCAATCGTCCTGATTGGATGGGGCGCTATCGGCAAACGGGTTGCGGAACTCCTCGCCGAGCGAAAAAGTCCCGTCAAAATCAGTGCAGTCGCGGTGCGCGACCGGTCGGTCACTCGTGACGGGCTGCCTGTCGGCGCCATACTGATCGAAGATCCCGCCGAACTCGCAGCCACCGGTGCAAGCCTAGTAGTGGAAGTTGCGGGGCGCCCAAGCGTCCTGCCATGGGGTGAAGCGGCTCTTTCCGCGGGAATGGATTTCGCGGTTTCATCGACATCGGCGTTCGTGGATGATGCGATCTTTCAAAGATTGAAAGACATCGCGGCGATCCGCGGTGCGAAACTGATTATTCCACCCGGCGCGCTTGGGGGGATCGACGCGCTTTCGGCAGCAAGCCGTCTTACCATTGCAAGCGTCGAACATCGCATCATCAAACCTGCAAAAGCCTGGGCGGGGACACAAGCCGCCCAACTGATACCGCTCGATGAAATCACGGAGGCAACCACGTTCTTTACGGATACGGCCCGTAAGGCTGCAGACGCCTTTCCGCAAAATGCCAATGTCGCGGTGATTACCTCGCTTGCCGGGATTGGTCTCGATCGTACCCGTGTCTCATTGGTCGCAGACCCGGCAGCACGCCTCAACATGCATGAACTCATTGCCGAAGGCGATTTCGGCAGGATGCACCTGCGTTTTGAAAACGGCCCGCTCGCGACCAATCCGAAATCATCGGAAATGACGGCGCTAAATCTCGTCCGCCTTATCGAGAACCGGGTCGCCACCACGGCAATTTAGAAACACACTCTCCCAAAGCGAGAAGCAGCCTTGGAATGAAGACATGAACAAGAACCAACATTACATACGGCATCTGGCTGAAGAAACGGGTTTAGACCCCGCTCGCCTTGATCGCGATTATAATGCCAAAGCTACCGTTTCGCCGGAAACCTTTGCCGCCGAAATGAAACGCTACCGTCAGGCAAGTGTTGAGCCGCGAGTTCATTGGGGGCAGCATTTCGACGTGGTTTACGACGAAGAAAGCGGGCAACGGATCGATATTTTTGGCCCTTCGTCAAGCGGCGGACTAAATCCGGTTTTTATATTCATTCACGGTGGCTATTGGCGGGCGCTGTCCAAGGAAGATTCCGCCATGATGGCTGGAATGCTTGCGCGCGAAGGCATTGCCACGGTCGTCGTCGACTATCGTCTGGCACCCGAAGTATCTCTTGCCGAAATTACGCGGGAGGTACGCTCTGCTCTGGCCTTCGTTTGGCGTCACGGTCGGGACTATGGTCTTGATCCGAACCGGATAACGGTCGGGGGAAGCTCTGCCGGCGGTCACCTTGCGGGCGCGCTCCTTTCTGAGGGATGGCAGGGCAAATTCGGTTTGCCAAAGGATGTAGTCAAGTTTGCCATGCCGGTCAGCGGGCTTTTCGAGCTTGCCCCTGTGGCTGCAACTTTCCCGCAGGAGTGGCTGAATCTTAGTCCTATTGATGTCGATCAACTTAGTCCCATCCGGAGCATTCCTGTGGGTGGGTGTCCGATAACCGTAGCATGGTCAGAGCATGAAGCGGACGGCTTCAAACGCCAGTCACGCGCTTATGCCGATTGCTGGGCTGTGGCTGGCGGAAGGGTGAAGGCAATCGAGGTCGCGAACCGAAACCATTACAATATTCTGATGGACTGGTGCTCGCCAGAAACCGAGATGTCGCAGGCCCTGCTCGCCGGGATTCGCAACATCGGTTGACTGGCTTCTAGAAGAAGTTTTGCGGTCGCGCGGCTCTGCGCGGCTGGCAGTTTGGTGCGTGAAAAATTCGCCGACACTCATACAAACTCATGTGATAGAACTCATGGATATATAGTTTCAATATGAATTGTCACATGAATTAAACCCCCTCATTCTATCCGTAACGATAATCTGGGCTTGGCCCAACTAGTAGATTGCAGAGGCTTTCTGATGCAAAAATCCGACGTACAGCTTTTCATAGGCGGCGAATGGCGCAAGTGCGCCAATACGCTTCCAATTATCAACCCTGCAGACGAGACCGAGATCGGCCAGGTTGCGGTGGCGGAACGGGGGGACCTGGAGGCGGCACTTCAGGCAGCCTGGGACGGATATCAGGTCTGGCGCAACACTGCGCCGGCGGCCCGCGCTGCGATCATCATGAAGGCGTCGGCGCTTATGCGCGAGCGGCAGGAAGAGATCGCACGCGCGATCACGCTCGAAAACGGAAAGCCTATAGCTGAAGCCCGGCTTGAGGTCATCCGGGGCTGCGAATTTTTCGAATGGGATGCGGGGGAGTGCATTCGTTTCTATGGCCGTGTCATACCAAGCGCGCCCGGTATTCGCTATATTGTTGTGCATGAGCCAATCGGCCCAGTCGCTGCTTTCGCACCATGGAATTTTCCAATGAGCCAACCTGCACGCAAGATTGCGGGCGCTCTGGCTGCCGGTTGCTCCATTATTCTGAAGGCATCCGAAGAAACGCCGACTGCAGTTACGCATATTGCGCGCGCATTTGAAGATGCGGGACTGCCAGCAGGTGTGTTGAATCTGGTTTTCGGCGTTCCGGCGGATATTTCGCAATTCCTCATCCCCAGCCCCGAAATTCGGGCCATCGCATTCACCGGATCAACAGCTGTCGGCAAACATTTGACAGAAATCGCCGCACGTCATATGAAGCCCGCTCTTATGGAACTCGGCGGCCACGCCCCGGTCATCGTTTGCGAGGATGCCGATCCAGTTCTGGCGGGCATCGCATCAGCACGCCGAAAGTACCGCAATTCAGGCCAAGTATGTACTTCCCCAACACGCTTCTTCGTTCATGAAACCCATTATGAGCGTTTTACTGCAGCTTTTATTGAAACGGCGCAGTCAATCCGTGTCGGTAACGGACTGGAGGAAGGGGTGCAGATGGGGCCTGTTGCCAATGATCGTCGCATTATGGCGCTGGAAGAGTTGGTCAGCGATGCCGAAGCCAAGGGTGCAAAATTGCTTTTCGGCGGTCGCCGTCTGAAGAACAACGGTTATTTCTTCCCGCCGACGGCACTGGCGGAATTGCCCAGCGATGCCCGTGCGATGTCCGAGGAGCCTTTCGGTCCGCTGGCCTTGATCAATCCAGTGCCGTCCCTTGATGTGGCTATTGAAAAGGCGAACTCGCTGCCCTTCGGTCTTGCCGCATATGGCTTTGCGAACTCCGCGGAAAATGTGGACCGTCTTATGTCGGGTCTGGAAGCTGGGAACGTCTCGATCAATACGCTCGAAGCATCTGTCGCTGAGACACCGTTCGGTGGTATCAAGGATAGTGGGCTTGGCCGCGAGGGCGGAGCAGAAGGATTGCATCACTATACGGTCGTGAAGAACGTCTCGCATCGTTTGGTCAATAGTCTCTAGACCATTGCGGGACCGCCAGTCCGGCATCTCTCCTATGACAGTGGATAATGGTTCGACATATGATGGAATGCAGCACTATCGAATGATGTTGGTGTTCTTGCCGGTTGCTACTTCGATATGCGGCTAACTCGCCGCATGCTCTTACGATTATGGGCAAATGAGGAACTGAATGGATGCGACTTTCTAAATTGCAACATATCGCGGGCGCCTTTCTGGTATCGTCTACTCTTGGGGGCACTCACGCGCATGCGGCCGACGCCGTGAAAATAGGTTTTATTACCACCCTGACCGGCGCTGCAGGCTATCTCGGCGAAGACGTGCGCGACGGCTTCAATCTCGCGGTTAAACAGGGCAATGGTCTTCTGGGTGGCCAAAAGGTCGATGTTGTTATCGCCGACGATGGACTGAAGCCATCGACAGGCCGCCAGTTGGCGGACCGGTTCCTATATGACGAGCAAGCCGATATCATAACCGGTATGATTTTTTCGAATGTGGCCTCGGCTATCATTCCCGAGGTAATCGACGCCGGTAAGATCGTGATAAGCCCTAATGCCGGGCCCACTGAATTTGCCGGTGTTAACTGCAATGCGAACTATTTCGTCATGTCATGGCTCACCGACAGTATGCAGGGCAGCGCGGGGCGCAATGCAAAGGCTCTCGGCTTTAAGCGAGCTATGGTGCTTGCGCCGAATTTCCAGGCAGGTAAGGACGCGGTCGAGGGCTTTCGCCGTACTTTCGAGGGAGAAATTATAGAAGAGGTCTACACAAGTCTGGACCAGATCGACTATGCAGCGGAAATGGCGCGCATAAGGTCTGCAAAACCTGACGTAGTATTCCAGTTTCACCCCGGTGCTTTGGGGATTGCGTTTCTTCGTCAATACCAGCAGTCAGGCCTGTTAAATGAGATACCAATGGTGGTTGCTGAGCCATCCATGGATCATGCCATCCTGCGTTCTCTTGGAGGAATTACAGAGGGCCTCAATGTCTCGGGTTCCTGGAATGTCGATCTGAACAACGACGCCAATAAGCAGTTCGTTGCCACATTTCAGGGCGATTACGGCCGGACCCCAACAATGTATGCAGCGCAAGGCTATGATACAGCGCGGGCTATCGGAGCGGCACTGGCACATACCGGCGGTGATTTTAAGGACCCCCAAAAGTTTCGTTCTGCAATGTTGAAGGCCGATTTCTCATCCGTTCGAGGCAACTTTGCGTTTGGCAAAAATCAGCATCCGGTTCAGGATTGGTATGCTATGCGCGTCGAAAATGATGGGAAGGGTGGGTACAGTTTGGTGACGAAAGATAAGATCGCTGAGATGTCCGGAGATGTGTTTGCCGATGAATGTAAACTTGAGCCCGCATTATGAAGCACAATCACATCTGGATTGCCAGTTTGGGTATCAGCCTTGAACAACTGGCACTTGAGGACGAGACGCTTGTAACTTGCATTCCGGATCTCGGTCCCGTTCAATGGAGGCGCGATAAGCTTATTGGTGAGATGCAATTCACCCGGAACGAGCCCTATCCGACATCTCCGATCAATAGCGCCGATAACGGACTTGCCGATACATTATCACTTAGTTTCAATATCTATCTTGTCCAATCCCGTGCTGGAAATGTTTTAATAGATACTGGGATCGGAAATGGTAAGTACCGCCCCGATCGACCCGCATGGGATAGGTTGAATGGTCCGTTTCTTGCCATTCTGGAAGGACTTGGTTTAGATGCCGATCATATTAATTTCGTCATCAATACCCATTTACACGCCGACCATGTCGGCTGGAACACCATTGCAGACTCTAGGGGGGGCTGGAGCCCAACGTTTCCTTCGGCGACTTATGTTACGTCGGCACGAGAGCTTGAAGCAATGTTGGCTAAAGCCCAAGCAACGTCCAATTCGTCGAATCTACTCCATGGCGCCTGGCAAGATAGTGTTATGCCAATCATCGACGGCCCCGGCTATTTGGCGGTGCAACCAGGCGAAATCGTTGCCGGTCTTCAAACAATTGCATTGCCTGGACACACTTCCGGAATGATCGGTCTGATCTTGGGCAGCGGCGATGAAACTATTGTCTTCACAGCAGATGCGATACATCACCCTATCCAGTTGCCTAATAATGCTCCGGCATCGAATTTTTGCATAAATCCGGAGGAGTCGGTCCAAACGCGGATCAAACTTCTGGAAACCTGTGCGCTGAACAACTGGGTCATCGCGCCCTATCACTTTCCGGCTCCGGCCTTCAGCCACATCAAGCGAAATGAAGCAAACGGATATGAGATAAAACCCCTCGTCTTGCCTGGGTGATCAGAAGACCTGAGTGGAACCTCTGATAGGAATTGGGACAATAAACTCGCGCAGTAGCTGCTGGTCTGCCCCGATGGGGTGATCCGTTTGGAATGTTAGTGCATACTTGGCGTTCTGGCCACTATTGGTGTTGACGCCGGTCCATTTCGGCGAGACCAGACCGTTGCTTCGGGTGCCGGTGGCCTATAGCTCAGCGATGAGTGAGGCCTCACGGTATTATAATGCTGTCTCCAGTTTTCGATGATGATCTTCGCCCCCTTGAGTGTATAGAAGATTTCGCCGTTGAGCAGTTCGTCACGGAGCTTCGAGTTGAAGCTTTCGCAATAGCCGTTTTCCCACGGACTGCCCGGCATGATGTAGGCGGTTTTGGCCCCGACTGCTGCGATCCGCTCTCGGAGTGCGTTGGCGATGAACTCCGGGCCATTGTCGGAACGAATATGGGTGGGGACACCGCGTAGGATGAAGAGGTCGGAAAGCACGTCGATGACATCGACGGCCTTCAGCTTTCTCTCGACCCTGATGGCGATACATTCTCGCGTGAACTCGTCGATCACGTTGAGCATGCGGATTTTCCTGCCGTTGTGCGTGCGATCCTCGACGAAGTCGTAGGACCAGACATGGTTGTGGTATTCCGGTCGAAGCCGGATGCACGAGCTGTCGTTCAACCACAGCCGACCGCGCTTCGGTTGCTTGTGAGGCACTTTTAGCCCCTCCCGTCGCCAGATGCGCTCAACCCGCTTGACGTTCACGATCCATCCAGCCTGGCGCAGCATCGCCGTGATGCGGCGATAGCCATAGCGACCATACTGGAGGGCGAGCGCCGTGATGTCCGCAGTCAACGCTGCTTCATCATCCGGAGTCTTTGCGATCTTGCGCTGCGTGGAACGATGCTGACCCAAGACTCGGCACGCCCGTCTCTCGGACACCTTCAGGTCATCGATCACATGGTCCACGCAAGCGCGGCGACGGGCGGGGCTCAGAAGTTTCCCTTGGCGGCCTCAGCTAAAATCGTCTTGTCCAAGGTGAGATCGGAAACAGCGCGCCGGAGCCGGGCATTCTCCGCTTCCAGCTCCTTCAGGCGCTTTACCTGGTCGCCCTTCAAACCGCCATATTGCTCCGCCAACGGTAGTATGTAACTTCCGTCACACCTATCGACCGGATTGCTTCCGCCATCGATTTTCCCTGCGCATTCAGCACGTCAACCTGACGAAGCTTCGTGACGATCTCTTCTGCCTTGTGTCTTTTTGCTACCATTTCAATGTCCTTCTGAGGCTCATAAGCCATACTTTATGAAGGATCACTTTGAAGGGGGCAGACCAAATGCGGGAAGCGGGTAGGTTTGCCCCAAAACAACCCCAGCTTCTCGCAAAATCTGCTCTGGCGCCGCAAATGGCTTGTGGATCCAGCGATCCGGGATTGCGGCGATCTCTGGAACCCATTTGCGTACGTAGACGCCATGCATGTCAAATTTGTCGCCCTGCAAAACCGGATTGAACACACGGAAGTAAGGTGCCGCATCCATACCACAGCCAGCGACCCACTGCCAACTCCCCGGGTTGCTGGCTATATCCGCGTCCACCAACGTATCCCAGAACCATTTCTCGCCCTCACGCCAGTCGATCTGCATATTCTTGCTTAAAACCGATGCCACCAGCATTCTTACACGGTTGTGCATCCAGCCTGTCGCCCAAAGCTGACGCATACCGGCGTCAATCAGTGGGATACCGGTCTTGCCTGTCTTCCAGGCATCAATCGCCTCCGGATTGTTGAGCCAGCGGATATCAGCCAATGTGTCGCGCATGTCGTTTTCGGCAATATCAGGACGATAATAGAGCTGATGATAATGGAAATCGCGCCAGATCAGCTCAGAAAGAAATTTTTCACCGCCAGCGTGAGTGCTTTGATCATGATCCATGAGTGACAGTGTAGCATGCCATGCTTGTCGTGGACTGATTTCGCCAAAACGGAGATGGGGCGATAGTTTTGATGTACCTTCAACGTCCGGACGATCACGATCTCCGGCATAATCGCGAATAGTTGTATCAAAGAAATGATAAAGTTGGTCAATGGCAGCCGCTTCGCCGATCTTCCAAAGACCGCTCATCTTTCTGGACCAGACAGCCTCTTTGTAGTTTTTCTGGTTGGGCGTGTGTTTGACGGTCGTCGTCTCGACTCTTCGGTCTGGCGAGGGTAGTGGTCTGCTCACACCATGCTGGCGCAGTGATTTGGCATATGGTGTAAAAACTTGATAAGATCCGCCGTTGCCGGATTTGATCTCCCAGGGTTCCACCAGCAGATTGCCTGCAAAAGACTCCACGCGCAGTCCTTTGTCCTTTAAGCTGGACTTGATGATTGCATCGACTTCTCGCTCTTGAGGAGCATAACGACGGTTCCAGAAAACGGTATCAAAGCTGTTTTCCTCAATTAATTGTTCGATGATATTGAGCGCTTCGCCGTCGGCAACAATCAACTCTATATTTCGTTCATTGAGACTTCTTGCCAGCAAGTCCAGGCTCTGTTCCAGCCACCAACGGACGGCAGCGCCCGGGACACGCAATTGCGGATTGGACTCATGCACAAAAAGGGCCGTGATCGCGCCACCCAACTTGAATGCGGCATGAAGGGCAGGATTGTCAGCAAGGCGCAGATCGTTGCGCAACCATACAAGCGCTTTGGCAGTCATTCATTGATCCTTCGTTAAACGGTTGCAGGACATGTTTTCAGACGCAAAAATCTCACCATATTCATGACGAACGCTGTAATCTTCCCGGGGTTTTTCGGGGACCAGGGAAAAACGCGTTGACCCGGCCTTGCAGAGCACGGAATTTTTCACCCCGCGATCTCAGCATGTGTTCTTCAAGCGCAGGGATGCCGGACACATGCACCAGCAGCCAATACATCTGGATCGGAGCAAGCAGCGACAGCCAACTCCATGGCGATCCGGTAATTGCCATCAACGGCCACGCGCACCAGAACAGCCATTCAAAGAAATAGTTGGGATGTCTGGAATAAGCCCAAAGACCGGTTTCGCAAATTTCTGTTTTGGCTTCTGGAGTCATGCGAAACTGCGCAAGCTGCGCATCAGACAGCGCTTCACCAATCAACGCTATGGCGATGATTGCAACCCCGACCATATCCCAGACATATGGAAAACCGGGGCGACCAACCACAGCGAGATAGACAGCCAGAACCAAAATGAAGGCTGCGAGAGCCTGTATCTGCAAAAACCAATATAAGCGAACGGAAGCGTTTTCGCCCCATTCTTTTAGCAGCTTTGCATAACGCGGGTCTTCGCCATGGCGCATGCTACGCTTGGCGATATGAAAGCCAAGACGCAGCGACCACACCAGAATGAGGATCATTATAGCTAAGCGCCGTTGCCATGTCGCATCTGCAAGAATAATGGCTATGACTGAGCCCACCCCCACTGAAAACGACCAGATGGCATCGATCCAGCCGCTTTTGCCGGTCTTTCGTTCAAGCGCCCAGGCAAATGCCATGATGGCAGACAGGCTGATGGCAACAACTAAGAGCAGACCGGGTTGCATGGCGGACCTTTATTGGGAGTTCGCTTTTCCTCATGCAATACGTTCTGTTTGTCTGCTTGGTTTCTTAAGCGGCTCAAAAAAATAAAAAAGTTTCGTCGCGGATTGAACCAAACTTCTTCTCAAAACGTAAAACGACGAAAATGTAGCACATACGCAGCTCAATGCGCGGTGAAGAGAGGGACTATGGATATCACGAACCGTCCGGGTAGCTCCAAACGTCTCAGCGTAGCGATCATCGGCAGCGGGATTTCTGGATTATCTGCTGCATGGCTACTGTCGCAACGGCATGATGTGACTTTGTTTGAATCATCGGACCGCATTGGCGGTCATAGCAACACCGTCGAATTTGAGAGCAGTCATGGTCCTGTGGCCGTCGATACCGGGTTCATTGTCTATAATGAAGTGACCTATCCCAATCTGACTGCCCTGTTTCGCGCGCTTGACGTTCCAACAGCCGCGTCGAACATGTCGTTTGCTGTTTCAATCGGAAATGGCGCTTACGAATATTCCGGCGGTACCGGCCTAGGCCTCTTTGCCCAGTTCTCCAATCTGGTCAGTCCACGCTTCTGGTCGATGATCCGCGATCTCTTACGATTTTATCGCGATGCGCCCAAAGACCTGAGGATCATGGGCGATATTTCGCTTGATAATTATCTTGCACGCAATGGTTATGGCCGGGCTTTTCGTGAAGATCATCTTTATCCGATGGCGGCAGCGATCTGGTCCACCCCTGCCATGGAAGTGGGGCAATATCCGGCTGCAAGCTTCGTCCGCTTCTGTTGCAATCACGGCCTTCTAGCTCTTCGTGACAGGCCAATCTGGCGTACGGTAATTGGCGGTAGTCGGGAATATGTAAGGCGGATCACAAAGCCCTATGCAGACCGGATCAGGCTCTCAACACCGATCAAATCCGTGCAACGCGCCGAACATTCCGTCGAGTTGATCGACGGAAACGGCATTTCCCATGTGTTCGACGATGTAGTGATTGCCACGCATGCGGATCAGGCTTTGCGAATGTTGGCCGATCCGGGCGCGGATGAAAGCCGCATTCTCGGCGCGTTTCAATATTCGCGAAATGAAGCGGTGCTGCACAACGATATTTCGCTGATGCCCAAACGCCGTGCGGCGTGGTCGAGCTGGAATTACCTAACCAATGCAGCCACTGGCCAGGCGCAGCCATCCATTACTTACTGGATGAACCGTCTGCAACCGCTGGGCCAAGCGCCCGAAACTTTTGTGACGCTGAATCCTTGTCGTGCACCACGCGAGGAACTGGTGATCCGTCGCGATATCTATGAACACCCGATTTTCGACATGGCAACAGATCGTGCGCAGAAAGAAATCTGGTCCTTGCAGGGGCAGCGCAGGACATGGTTTTGCGGCGCGCATTTCGGCTCCGGCTTTCATGAGGACGGCCTCCAGGCAGGCCTTGCCGTGGCAGAAGATCTGGGTGGCCTGCGCCGCCCATGGCAGGTGGAGAACGAAAGCGGGCGCATCGTTCGCCAGAGTTTCCCTATATGGGAAAGGGCGCTGGCATGACCGAGAGCTTCCAGTCCGCACTGTTTCCCGGCCATGTGACCCATGCGCGTTTACGACCGAAGGTTCATAAGCTGGCCTATAAAATCTACTCGCTCCTGCTCGACCTTGATGAGCTGGAAGCGCTTGATTGCAAACTGAAGCTGTTTTCGCTTGACCGTTTCAATCTGTTTTCTTTCTACAGGAAAGACAGAGGCGACGGATCCGCCCAGCCGCTGCGCAAGCAGGTGGAACGCGCCATGGAGGCAGCCGGAATAGTACCTGATGGTGGTGCGATCCGCCTGCTCACAATGCCGCGTATTGCGGGCTGGGCTTTTAACCCGCTCAGTGTTTTCTTCTGCTATAATTGTGGCGGTGAGCTTGTGGCGATCCTCTGGGAGGTTGATAACACTTTCCGCCAGCGCCACGGCTATATGATCCCGGTCCAGAACTGCGATAACGGACGCATCGTACAAAGCTGCGACAAGGCTTTTTACGTCTCGCCCTTCATGGATATGAAGCTGCGATATGAGTTTGAAGTCACGCCTCCCGCAGACCAGCTTTCCATCCGCATCAACAGTTTTGATGATGAAGGCCTGCTTTTGACGGCCCGCCATCTGGCACGCCGGGTTGAGCTAAGCGACGCCACCTTGTTGCGTGCGTTTTTTTCGATTCCGTTTCTCACCTTGAAAGTGATTGGCGGCATTCACTGGGAAGCGCTGAAAATATGGTTGAAGGGCATCGGTTTACGCAAACGACCCGCAGCGCCTGAGATTTCCATCACATCTGTTCGTAACGAGACCGCCCAGCAGAGGAACAAGGCCGCATGAGCCAGCTCGACGAATATCATCAACTATCGGCATCAACCCGGACTGAACGACCGGCTTTCAGCCCCTCGGCTATCGTGTTGAAACGCCTGCTGAAGCAGGTTCAGCATGGGCGATTGGTGCTTTCGCTGCCCGACGGTGAGGTCATTGCCGTTAACGGTCGATTGCCCGGACCGGAAGCCAAAATTGCAATTGTTAAATGGAACAGCCTGCGTCGCCTGCTGACGGGCGGGGATATCGGCTTTGCCCAAGCCTATATCGAAGGCGAATGGACATCGCCCCATCTCACATCGGTCATCCGTTTTGCGGCGCGCAATCGCGATACGCTTATATCCACATTACGCGGATCTGGTTGGACGCGAGCGCTGAACCGTATCGGCCATCTGCTCAATGCAAACACGCGTCGCGGCAGCCGGCGCAACATCGAAGCCCACTACGATCTCGGCAATGATTTCTATGCCCGGTGGCTCGACCCTTCGATGCTGTATTCATCAGCGATCTGGACTGAGACGACACATAGCCTTGAAAGTGCCCAGGAGCAGAAGTTGCAGTATATTTCTGAAAAACTGGCGCTTGAGGGCGGCGAAAGAATTCTGGAGATCGGTTGTGGCTGGGGTGCCTTAGCTGGCTATCTCGCAAACTGTCGTAATGCCCATGTGACAGGAATAACCCTGTCGCCGTCGCAGCTCACCTGGGCAAAAGCCGCAGTTGAAAACGTAGGGCTCAGCGAAGCCGTTGACCTTCGCTTGCAGGATTACCGCGATGTTCAGGGCCAGTTCGATCGCATTGTATCAATCGAAATGTTTGAAGCCGTTGGCGAAGCCTATTGGCCGGAATATTTCGCAACCCTGAAGCGTTGTCTCAAGCCCGGCGGTCGAGCCGTCCTGCAAGTCATTTCGATAGAAGAAACACGCTACGAAAACTATCGTCGCAAGGCCGATTTCATCCAGAAATTCATCTTTCCGGGAGGCTTTCTGCCGTCGGATAAAGTGCTTGAACGCGACCTTGCAAAGGCCGGTCTGGTTTTAAAGGAAACCGAGCATTTCGGCCGTTCCTATGCGCTTACGCTTGCCGAATGGCGTCAGCGCTTTATCGCCAACTGGCCTGAAATCGAGAAGCTTGGATTTGACGATAAATTCCGGCGGCTTTGGGAATACTACCTTTGCTATTGCGAAGGTGGGTTCGAGGAAGGTGCAATCAATGTTGGACTCTACACGATTGAACACGCTTAGACTCCACACCTACTAACGAAGGAAGCGTCGATGAAATGGATACTGACGGTCGGCATGATGATGGTATTGTTTCCCTTCTCGGCGCAGCCGGATGAGATCAACGGTAACTGGGCGCGCGGAGATGGCAACGCGCGGGTGAGAGTTGCGGGATGCGGCAAGGATATCTGCGCGACCAACACCTGGATCAAGCCCGGAACACCAAAAGAGAAAACCGGCGACCGGCTGGTGATGAGCATCAACGAAACTGCGGACGGGCAATATTCAGGTACGGCTTTCGATCCGCAACGCAAGCTGACCTACAAGATTAGCGTGAAAGTTGACGGCGACACTATGACGACCAATGGCTGCGTTCTGGCTGGTCTCCTGTGTCGCAATGTGGGCTGGACCCGCATCAAGTAAGAGAGCGAGCTATCGATGAAAGATTATCTCATAGCCTATGTGGTGACAGCGGTTGCATTTCTGGCAATCGACTCCTTTTGGTTGTCCAATATGGCGAACGTGTTTTACCGCCCTGTCATGGGTGACATGCTTGCGCCGGGTTTTCGTCTCGCACCAGCTGTCGTTTTCTATGTGATTTTCGTGTTTGGACTGGTTTTCTTCGCGGTCAAGCCCGGACTTCTGGCCGGTAGTGGTACAGTCACACTCGTTCACGGGGCGCTTCTCGGATTTGTCGCTTATGCGACTTATGATCTGACCAATCAGGCCACTTTGAAAAACTGGTCATGGACCCTGACAATCGCAGACATGGTCTGGGGCACTGTCCTGTCTACCACGTCAGCCTATGTTGGCTATTGGGTTACGTCGCGGATCAGCGGCTAGGTTGGAGTAAGAATATGCAAAAATGGGGTCTCCTGGCCGCCTTCGTCCTCGTCATCATTGTTGTAGGAATGGCAATCGGTATCGGTTTTCCGCCGGGCGAATGGTATGCAGCGCTTCAAAAACCTTGGTTTACCCCGCCTAACGCTGCCTTTGGCCCCATCTGGACGATACTTTATATCTTCATTGCCACTGCAGGCTGGCGCACATGGATAAACGATCGTGGTTGGCGGCGGCGCGGACCGTGGTTTGGCCAGATGGTATTGAACTTCGTCTGGACGCCTATTTTCTTCGGCGCTCACATGACCGTGCTGGGGCTTGTCGTGATCATCGGCGTCTGGCTTTGTGTGCTTTTGTTTATCATTCGCGCATGGCAACCGGATCGCATCTCGGCACTGCTATTCGTGCCTTACCTCATATGGCTATCGCTGGCGACAGCTTTGAACACGGCAATTGTCGTGTTGAACTAATCAAATAGGCGGCAATCATGCCGCCTTTTCTTTAGATACCAATCAATGGCTGCACAAGCCGCATAAGCCAACTCTGGAACTTGAGCGGTGCGTCAGTCACCGCAAGACAGATGCAGTCGCCATCCGATGAGGCAATCGGCTGATGCACGAGATCAGCATCCGCTTCCTCAATGTCACCGCGCGCAAAGAGCCCGGTTCCATCATGGAAACTGCCGCTCAACACCAATGTCAGTTCGCGACCGCCATGCCCATGTTCTGGCACCGGCTTTCCTGCGGGAATTCGCAAAAGTCGAACCTGCGTTTCGCTGTCCCGAGTTTCAATTGACACCTGATAGGCACCCCGGCCAAGAGATTTCCATTTCAGGTCCGGCAAATCGCCACCGACGTAGGATCGCAGTGGTTCCGGTATCACGGCAGGCTGCTTTATCTCGAAGCGCGGTGCCGAAGGTTCCCTTGATTGCGGTGTCTTCTGCAACCTGTCTTTGAAACTATCCCATGTGGATGCTTCGAGTTTCTGCGGCTCAACCGCGTCAAGAAGCTGACCGCCAATCTGTTCAAACTGCTTGAGCCTTGAACGGCAGGCCGGGCAGAGCGCAAGATGAGTGGCGACTGCGATGCTCCAACCCTCGGCCAACGTGCCCGCAGCATAGCCTGAAAGGAGTTCGTCGCTCAAATGATGCTTGATATCCATCAATGCGCTCCCGAATTATCGAGCGCTGCGCGCAATTTGTTGAATGCCAGCCGCAGGCGGGATTTAACCGTACCAAGCGGGAGGTTCAGCTTCTTTGCGATGGCGCTATGCGTGCGTTCCTCGAAATAAGCGAGTTCAAGCAAGGCGGATTGCTCCTTCGGCAAGTCGGCCATTGCAGCGCGCAACTGGCTGGCGGATTGCCGCTCGGCAATCCTCAGGTCAGCGGGCTGTTCCTCATCGGGCACAAAGGCCGGATCGGTTGGGTCGAACTCCGGGCGCCGGGCGCGTCGCACTGCATCGATGCGTTGGTTTCGTGCAATGGTGAAAATCCAGGTGGACAAGGCTCCTTTGGCAACATCGAACTGATCTGCCTTGTTCCAGACCGCAATCATAGTCTCTTGCATTAATTCTTCCGCTGTTTGCGCATCAGCAGACAGTTTGGCCATATAAGCCTTCACCCGGGGTGCGAAATGCTTGAAAATCACCTCGAAAGCGTCCACATCGCGTCGGGAACTGACCGCCAGCATCAATTCCTCCATTGAGGGCTGGTCTTCAGGTGCGGTCTGTCCATTCATCCGTATTAAACCCCATCCGCTCAGAAGTAGCGAAGCCAGAACCTGTAAATTATGCTGAGCTTCCATGTGCCACTGTTGCGAGAGGAATGAAACTTTTGTGTTCATCAGCATTATACGCAAACAGATTTAATCTGGATCACACCAGATTTCAAATGTAGGGCGTCATCGCAAGCAGCACTCTCGAACTCTGATTTTTTAGCAATAAATCATGCATCAGCTAAGTGAATTCATAACAGCTGAACAAGCTCTTATTTTACCCGCGATCTTATGGCTCACCAAATGCTTTCTCGTAATTGATCTCAAACGTACGAAAGCTGTAAATCGCCGCCTCAATGCACCGCTTTTCATCCTCTTTGTCGAGCGGTACGGATTCCAGCAAAGAAACGGTCTTCTTCCATCCAGCTAGATTTCCGACCTGTTTTGCTAAATGACGCGCACCAAACTCGTCGCCAAGACCAAGCAATCGAGCCTTTTGGATGAGAAATGTCGCCCCCAATGCGGAACCTTCGAGCACGTATAGCGTGCCAATCGCGGCAGGCAAATCAACAGGCGTTCCAACGGGGAACTTCAATTCCGGTCTCTTCAGTTCTTCCCCGTCGGACAGGTCCGCGTAATCCTGTTGAAGGTCACATTGGATTTTATGTTTATCCCAGTCTGAGAATATTCTTTTCAGTTCACTTTCATCCAGCAATGTTTCCAGAATCAATCTGCTGTGCCAGGTGGCCTTTAGATATTTCCTGTAGGCATTCAATGAATCGAACATGCCATATAACGAACCAAGTCTGTCAATTCTGTCGTGGTGGGGCGCGGTAGCGGCTTTCAAATCCCAACGGCGTTGCGGGACAGTGTGTTGGGTCATTAGAAAAAATTTCCATCGTTCGTTAGGCTCGTAAAGACTACGTAATATCGTTTTGCCGACATTGCCAGATAGGCTTTCTAGATGGTGAGCAGTTCAAGCAGTGAACGAGGAAAACGTCATGAATAAATTCCGTGCATTACGGCGTCGTAATGCTCCTCGATTTCCTGCGTACATCTGCAGGATTTGCGCTTCAAAGCGCTTTTATCATTTATGATGAACAATCCGCGTCTGGTGGCAATAATGCCCTCGTTACGCAATTGACCAATAATGCGCGTTACAAAAGTCCTGCCAACTCCCAGCATTTCTGACAACTGATCGTGCGTCATCTCAAATTGATCTGTGCCGGTTCGTTCTGCTGCTGCTAGCAGCCATTTGGCAGTTCGCTGGGTTATGGTATGGGTCGCGTTACACGCAGCCGTTTGAAATACCTGAGCCATCAGGCAATCAGAATAGCGGGAAAACCAGTGCCGAAGCGAAATGGAATCCAGCTTCAACTGTTCGAGTGCGGCCGTTTTGATCCTGACAAAACTTCCCGAGTTACGAACGATGGCAGTGGCATAGGCGGGCAGACTTCCGTTCGACACAATCCCCCCCACAGCCCCTTCCCTTCCGATCAGCGCGATTTCGACGGCGCTATTGTCTTCATCGACCCAGCGCTGAAAACTCGCGAGCGCTGCCCCGCACGGAAACCATGTGTGAACAACGTCATCTCCCGCCTTCTGCAAAACAGCCTCCGCTTCAAGTTCGTAGAAGACCGTATGCGGCAGCAGCTTTTGTCGGTCCTCCTCATTGAGCATCATCAGAAGCAAATTGCCCGACATCTCGTGGGTCGATGTTAAATTCATACAGTCGAGTTCCTCTTTTCGCGACCGTTGTGTCCAATAGTGGACGGACGATCCTTTCGGTCTATGTTACTTTTAGACGTAATTAACGTAACCCATTGAAAAGACGTGTTTGTTTGTGTGCTCCATCATTAATAATACAATCTCAATGGATGTTTTCGTTTGTCAGCGGTCACAACGTCTTGCCGTTTTCAGCTCTCAGATAATTTAGCAATCCTGGAAAAGGTGCGCTCACGAACGGTTAAGTCCGGGAAAGTTCTGCCGCAATGGATGTGTCCGAACCTGTCAATCTCACTAATTGTGACCGCGAACCAATCCACATTCCAGGTTCGATCCAACCGCACGGTGCAATGCTGGTTATGGATCAGTCTGGCCAAAATCTCCTTTTTGCTTCTGCCAATATTCCATGCATAACGGGCTATAGAGGGGATTTGATCCCTGGCATCGCCATTTCTTTGATTGTTGGCGAGAAAAATGCCCATGATTTCCGTAATGCAGCCGCAAAAGCGAGAGAGCCGGGCTTGTCATCTGTCGTACTTGGCCTGCGCTTTCCAGGCAAATCCCTGCTCTTTGACGCTGTGATCCATACACACAAGGGAAGAACATTCGTCGAAATAGAGCCCTGCGCGGATCGTGGGCAAAGTGCCCGTCAGGCGCTTGATCTCACACGCAGCGTCATTCATCGCATTGGTCGCGAGGAAACGGTAGACAAAGCTGCAGCAACGGGCGTGCGCCTTGTAAGAGCAATGCTGGGTTACGACCGCGTGATGGTTTATCGATTTCTCCATAATGGAGCCGGTCGCGTCATCGCAGAGGCAAAGTCTCCCATGCTTGGCAGCTTTATGGGACAACATTTTCCGGCGTCGGATATACCGGTTCAAGCCCGGCGTCTTTATCTTATCAATACAATAAGGATGATTTCCGACACGTCCTATCAGCCGATCGCACTTTGTCCCTCACTGGCGGCAGACGAACCCCCTGTCGACATGTCCTTTGCACAGTTGCGTAGTGTTTCCCCGATCCATTGCCAGTACCTGCAGAATATGGGTGTCTCCGCTTCGTTGTCGATTTCGATTGTCGTTGATGGAGCATTATGGGGCCTGATATCTTGTCATCACGACAGCCCTAAAGTCACCCCTCTTCCCCTACGCATAGGCGCTGAACTGTTCGGGCAGTATTTTTCGTTACATATTGCCGATTGTGAAAGACGCAAAACATTGCAACTCACCGCGGACGCACGAGAAAAGCTCGACGCGATCGTATCCCAATTAAGCATCAGTGACGAAATTCGCGATAGTCTGGGGGAACAACTCAGCCGGTTTTCCGAATTGGTTGGCGGCAACGGAGCTGCATTATGGATGAATGGGCAGTGGCTTCAAAGTGGCGAGGTACTCAACGAACATCAAGCTCGCCAAGTACTCGAAATCGCAGGCCGTCAATCACCACGCGAGCTTTGGGCAAGCCAGGAAATCAGGGCCCACTTGGCCGATTATGCCGGAAGCGTTGCAGGCGTGCTGGCAATACCACTTTCGATGGCGTTCAATGATTATCTTGTTTTGTTCCGCAATGAAGAGGCGCACACTATCGAATGGGCGGGCGAGCCGGTAAAAACCACAGTTGAAACGCCTTTCGGCCCCAGATTAACGCCGAGAGGCAGCTTTGATACCTGGCGGGAAGAAGTTCGCGGGCGTTCAACGCCCTGGACAGCAACAGACCTTTCGGTGGCTCAGTCGATTGGCACCTATTTGCGTGACGTTATACTTCGGCAAAATGAGTTGTCTGAACAGGAAAGAGCGAAAACCGAACAGCGACGCCAGGTGTTAAACGCCGAACTCAATCATCGTGTGAAAAATATTCTTTCTCTGGTGAAGTCAATCGCGCTTCAGACGGGAGCTAACGCGACAAATGTTGCTGATTACGCTCAAACGCTTGAAGGACGATTACGTGCGCTCGCATCGGCACACGACCTGTCTTTGGATGGCAAAAACGGCGGTTCGCTAGCAGATTTGCTCAAAACCGAGGTCAACCTTTATGGTGATGCCCCTGGTCGCATAACTCTGGAAGGTCCACCGGTTCATCTCGATCAACGCGCATTCAGCGTTATCGCCATGGTCTTTCACGAGATGATAACAAATGCGGCGAAGTATGGCGCGCTTTCAATTCCACAAGGACGCCTGACTATCAGGTGGAAACAGCAAGCCTCCGGCGACTGCGAAATTTTCTGGAGCGAGACCGAAGGGCCATCCGTTACTTGGCCCTCACAGACCGGATTCGGTAGCAAGCTAATTCGAAATTCTTTTGAGTACGACCTCCGCGGAAAAGCCAAGATCGAATACCACCGGGATGGACTTCGGGCACAGTTTTCTGTTCCATCTTTATATGTGACGAAATTGACCGATGAGTTAATTACGCCAGATCTTCAAAAAGGAGTTGTTGAGAAAGTTCATATGAACGGAATGAAGATTTTGGTTGTCGAAGACCAGAGCCTGATCGCTCTTGATATGGAAAACACGTTGCGGAGATTTGGTGCGGAAGATATTAATCTTGCCTCTAACGCTCCAGAGGCATTTGAGATTATTGAAAGATCGAAACCCAATCTAGTGATCCTTGATTTTAATCTGGGGGACCGTACTTCGGAGAATATCGCCGAATTACTTCTCAGACTGAAGATTCCTTTTCTGTTCACCACAGGTTATAGCGACAGGGTGCTCATTCCCGAAAAGCTTTGTGACATAACCATCGTGCGCAAGCCCGTTAGCGATGCTGCTATTGCAGCAGCCATCAACTCCGTTCTCGGATAGTGTATTTCCCTATTTCGCGAAGCCGAGTTGGAAGGCGTTTATGGCTGGCTGCCAATCGCTCCATTATGTTGAGAAGAGACCCGCCAGGCAACTTCTCTGCGCAACGGTCCTCGGTTCCGCGCATGGGTTCTGCCCGCTGCGATCTTGCAAATCCTGGATGCGCTTCGCCAATGAGCCGGTCGCCGACTGCGCCCGTTACGACAGGCTCAGGAGGATAAGTTGATGGAACGCACGCAAGTTCTAAGAGTCCGTTTGAGAATTTAGTTTCCTTGGTCTCTGGTTCGTGATTCAGATTAACGATGTGGACACGAGAGACGC
>NZ_VEWL01000013.1 GCF_006376685.1 Ochrobactrum teleogrylli
AAAAGCTGGTTCCTTATGAATCACCGAAACTCCGCGGAGGGAAGCCCTAAATAATCAATCTGCCAAAGTAGTGCTAGAGACCATTCGACCGCAGGCAAACTCAGACTCGGGGTAATCACCCGAGCGGGCGACGAAATGCTGAGGAGCATATTAGTGGTCGGTGCAACTGCCATTCTTCAATATGTCAGAGCCGGCAGAAGTAGACATACGTCCTGATGGTTGATCGAACTTCTGCAGCGGAAGAAACCAAAGTTGGTGGCTGTGGCGCTCGCCAATAAGATCGCCCGCATCGCTTGGAAGCTCATGGTGAGCGGAGAAAGGTACCGGCGAGCAGAAGGGCGGACGCAGGCAACATAGGAGATTGGCCATCTCGGTGAGCAAGATATGATTGCTGTCGTGTTGAGCTGATGCTGTGAACTTGCAAGAGAAAACAGATGGTGTGATCGATCGATCCAAGACGTGTGACACTCCGCATTGCCCAATGGCCGTCAATGGCCGCAGGTCTGTTAGGAACACGCGTTGCGGAGACCATCTTGGCCAGTGGTCATGTGCGACCACACAAAAAGGCCGCACATATGGAAGCAAGCGATCTGATCAAAATATCTAAAAAAAACACTTGCAAGGCGGAGCCGTCCACATATGGGCGATGGACCTGACCTATGTTCCGATGGCTCGCGGATTTGTCTATCTCTGCGCCGTCGTGGACTGGTTCAGTCGGCGTGTTCTGTCGTGGCGGTTGTCGATTACGATGGAGGTCGACTTCTGCATTGAAGCAGTCGAGGAGGCACTGGCCCGGTAGGGCAAGCCAGACATCTTCAACACCGACCAGGGCCGCAGTTCACGTCCATTGACTTCACTGCCGTGCTGAAGAAAGCTGAAATTGCCATCTCGATGGACGGCAAAGGCGCTTGGCGCGACAATGTCTTCGTTGAGCGGCTATGGCGGTCGATCAAATATGAGCAGGTTTATCTGCATGCTTACGAGACGGTGCCCGAGGCGCGCGCTGACGCCAATGATGGTGGCGGCATAATCGCGGCGGAAATCCACTTAACGAAACGCCCGAAACTGTTCAAACAAACCGAGCCACCTCTAACGTAAGCGGAAGTCTGCCTTACCACATATAGAAATATATGAAAGTATAGTCAAGAATAGCGAATGCGAGAACGATTTTTAGTCCGTCCCTGTTGGGAAGGCGGTCTCTCCGGCGCTTCGGGATATTGAAATGAAGACGAAGACCCTCGGATATCAGTGCCGTGTCGCCCGGCTGACGCGGATAGACGCGCCCTTCGGACCGATCATTACATCGGGTCCATTCATATGAACGCGATCTGCAACAGCCAGCGCTGTTGTTATCCCAGACACGATTTGACGCAATGAGCCTTCCGAGCTTTTACCAAGCCGAAGAACATCACGAGCATTGCCTAACGCAAACAGCCGCTTAGTAAAAGTGTTGATGACCTCTTCGTCGGCATAATTGTTGAATGTCTGGCTCGCAATTGCAGATACCACACTGAATGTATTCTTGATGCGATGAGCGAGTTCGGCATTTAGAATCTTGGCGTGTTTTTCGGATTCCACCTTTTCGGTAGTTTCGATGACTGTATCGATCATCCCGCCAACACGTCCTTGCTCGTCAAAGATAGGGCTGTAGCAGAAAGTAAAGTAGCACTGTTCATCATATCCGTGTCGATCGATGACCAGAGGGAAGTCTTCGATAAACGTCGCTTCGCCAGCATAAGCTTTCTGGACCATCGGCAGCAGTTCATCCCAGACTTCAGACCAAGTATCGCGAAAGGATGCTCCCATGCAGTTCTCTTTCTCACCGAGAATAGGCCTGAAAGCGTATAAATCGTCGTATATTCCAGACCCCAAATGATTGCTTTGGGAAATTGTGAAGCCAGCATCATCTGCACCGCAGTGACCAGAGGCGCTGGCCAATTCCCAGGCACTCCGATCGGGTTCCGACTCCAATCCAGCGACCGGATTTCATCGGCCGACTGACCTCGTGCATGCAGAAAAAGCACTGCACTATCCATATTTTATTCCAATTTTTATGAGAAAGTTGCGTCGGCGGCACTCAACGCTTCTATTCGATTCAGCTAATAAAAGTGAGAGTTAATCGACGTTTCAACACTCCGGCTGGCTCGTTATCCGCCAGGACGATGCAGACCGAACGGGCGGGGGCGTGATCACAACAATATCGTCTACAATCCGTGGTCTTTTGACTTCGCGTGCTGCCGTATTGTTTGCCGACGCCGCGCGCAGCCTGCGCATCTGGTGAGGCTTGTCGACAGTAGATGTGGCGCCTTCTTGCGCAACTCTTCCAGAGTTCTTCGCCGCGTGGTGGGGGTAAATGGATCGGAGTATATCATTAAACACCCGGTTTTATCCGGCGCGTTTCTTATCTCAGATAGTGGATATGCGAGCGCCCGCTGAACGGAGAAGTTTCCACGCGCGCTTCAATCGAGAAGACTTGCTTGAGAATAGTCTCGTTGATGACCTCTTCCGGTGTTCCCGTAACCACGATCTTTCCAGACAGCATAATGATCAATTCATCGCAAAACATGGCAGCATGATTAAGGTCGTGCAGTGCAATGACACTCGTGATTGGTAGCCCTGAAACCAGCTTTAACAAGCTCATCTGGTGCTGAATATCCAGATGATTGGTTGGTTCATCAAGGATGAGTTCTTTCGGCGTCTGGGCCAAAGCCCTTGCAATATGCGCACGCTGTTTTTCGCCACCTGACAGACTTTGCCACGTTTCGTTTTTCTTGGCCGTCATACCGGTGCGTTCAATTGCATCTTGAACGGCTCCTTCATCCGCGCCTGTCCAGCCCGAGAACATCGATCTGTGTGGAAAACGCCCAAGTCTCACGACGTCCAGGACTTTCAAACCCGCGTTTGTCGTGGCGTGTTGTTCAACAAAAGCCACACGCTGCGCGACGCTACGCCGGGCAACCGTATTGATATCTTTTTCGTCAAGCAGGACATGCCCGGAATGGGGGCGTTTTAAGCCCGCGATCAGACGCAGCAGGGATGTTTTTCCAGAACCGTTTGGTCCTAAAAGCCCCAGCATCTTTCCAGGCTTTGCCTCGAAAGACACGTCGTCGATTATCGTTTTCTTGCCAATTTTCCAGACAAGATTTTCGGCTCTGATCGTCATGATGGGCGCTGAAAACGGTATAGAATGATCGAAAAGAAAGGCACGCCGACAAGTGCTGTCACCACACCGATGGGGAGGACCTGTTGCGGTATCAACGCGCGTGAGGCGATATCGGCCAACACCATGAAGATTGCACCGACGATGGCGCAGGCGGGCAACAACCTTATGTGTAGCGGACCGACGATGAAGCGTGCGGCATGAGGGACAACGAGCCCGACGAAGCCTATCGAACCGACCATGCTGACGATAGTGGCTGTCATCATTGCTGTGAGCGCAAAGAGAACAATGCGCGCACGGGCCACATTAACGCCGAGCGATGAGGCGGCTTCATCGCCGAAAGCGAAAGCATCCAGAACATGGGCATAGAGAAGGCAGGCGATAAGACCGAAGGTGATGACCACCGACACCAGCGTGAATTCTGGCCAGCGAACGCCACCGAAGCTGCCAAGGAGCCAGAACATCACGTCACGAGCCTGCTGCGCGTTGCCGGATGTGGTGACGATATACGAGGTCGCAGCGTTGAAAAGCTGTGAAGCCGCAACGCCTGCCAGAATGGTGCGATCCGCACCGCCCCTTGTTCCATTGGAGAGGAGCGCAACAAAGAAGAAGGCCGCAAACGCGCCAACGAATGCGCCTGCTGATAATGAAACTGCGCCAGCACCGATGCCGAGTATGACAACGGTTACAGCGCCGGTCGATGCTCCAGCCGAAATACCCAGAACATAGGGTTCAGCCAGCGGATTACGCAAAAGCGATTGCATGATCGCGCCTGAAAGCGCGAGACCCGCACCACAAAATGCCGCCACCAACGCGCGGCTGAGGCGGTAATCCCAGATGACCGTTTCATGAATGCGATTGAGCTCGACGGAACTCCATCCAAGACGATTGGTTATCGCTGCAAACGTTGTCGATAAAGGGATCGGCAGATCTCCGATCCCGACACTGATACCCACCACCAATCCGATTGCAACAAGCGACGCCAACAGCATCATGCTGAAGGCGCCCCAATGCCTTAAAGATGGTCCAGCAGCACTCACTTGAGAATACCAAGCGCTTTCAGCTGTTCCGCGACCTGTTCTGCGCCATAAATCGTGCGGATGGTCGGGTTCATCGCCTGACCATCCATGACGGCAATGGCCTTGTTCTTGACGGCTGGCATCTGGCTGACCGCAGGGTCTGTGTTGAGAAACTGGATCTTGGCTTCTGGCTTGTCGAGTTCCCAACGATTACGGTCGAGATTTGCAACAACAATGACGTCAGGGTTGGCGGCGATAATGCTTTCCCAACCAAGCGTCGGCCATTCGGCTTCTGCCTTGATGGCATTCTCGCCGCCCAGAACGTCAGCGATGAAGCTCGAGGCGCCGTTTCCACCGCCCAGATAGGCGTCCGCCGATGGCGACGGGCTGGAGAACCAGAAGACATAAGAAAGTTTCTTACCGCTCGCGGGAACGCTTGCGCGCAAGGCCGCCTCGCGTGCCTTGAAATCAGCGATCAGCGCCTGACCGCGATCTGAAACATCGAAAATCTGCGAAAGTTCGTCGATCTCCTTATAAAGAAGATCCATGTTCCACAGCTTGTCGCGGCTGCCATATTCATCCCTGACCTGCTCTGTGCTCAGGCACGTGCTGGGCGAAAGATAGGTGGGGACGCCTACCTTGTCGAAATCCTCGCGCTTTGCAACCTTGCTGTTCGGGCCAATGAGGCTTGGAAGAGCTGCCGCTACGAAATCCGGATTTTCTGCAAGGATCGATTCAAATGTCGGGAACTCAACGGTGAGAAGCTTTACTTTAGAATTGGCGGCGTCAAGCTGTGGCAAAACTTTACTCGGCCAGAACGCTGTCCCTGCCATTTTGCTCTCAAGCCCCAGAAGCAACATGATTTCAGCGCTGTTCTGTCCAAGGCCGATCGCGCGTTCCGGCGCCTTCTGAAACGTAACTTTCGTACCGCAGTTTTCGAGCGTCAGCGGATATTGTGTGGCGGCATCTGCTGCATTGTTCTGAAGCGCGAACACAGCAACAAGGCCGGTAGCGGCCAGAAGAGTTTTCATTGCAGTCACTGATAAAATCCTGGATTGCGGGGCGCTGTTTTCCGTCGGCCTTGTGGAACTGGCTTTCCTATAATCCAAATGTTGTTTTTAAAACAAGAGTGCATTCGTCTTATTTTAGGCTAGAGATCGACGCCAAGCTTCAATGGGAGCCAACTCACTGTGCATATTCAGAATTTCAACCTGAAACCCTTTCGTAAATTGCACTCCCGTTTAAGCTTCGCCGCCTGTTTCGTCGCGGCTTCTTCGGGCAGGTTTACGCTTTAGAAGCACCATTCTGACAAGCAGGATAGGTTACATCGGCCACTCGTCGGCGCAGCATTGCTTCCACGCGAGATCAAGAAAGGTTTGGATGTCGATCCACGAGTGCCTGTCTACGCAGGCGCAAATCCTCGATCTGTTGTTCGAGCGTGAGAATGTCCTCATCGATTGTCTGAACGCGCTGCTCTATATTGGAATAGGCTTCCTGCAATAACTGTTTGGCTTCGGTCTTGCTCGATGCGCTCGGTGTATCTCCTCTCAGTGGACGGTTAGCCGTTTCGGGTAGAAAGAACGCCGTGACCAGCCCGATAACTGCAGCGCACATAAGATAATAGGCGGGCAAATAGAGGTTCTCGGTGGCCTCGACGAGCCAAGCTGCAACGGTCGGCGTCAGTCCCGCGATGATAATCGAAATATTGAATGCCGCCGCGAGAGCACTGTATCGAATACGCGCGGGGAAAAGCGCCGGAAGTGTTGACGCCATAATGCCAGTGAGACAATTAAGCAGGACTGCCAGTATCAGCAGCCCGACAAATATCGTTGCGATGTTGCCACTGGCGATCAGGTGAAAGGCAACAACAGACAACAACAGCAGGCCAACGCTTCCGATAATCAGAAACGGTCTGCGGCCAAACCGATCACTGAGAAATCCCACAACTGGCTGAACAAACAGCATGCCGATCATCACCACGATGATGATGAGCACACCGCGGTCCTCAGAATAGCCAAGGCTTTGCGACAGGTAGGTCGGCATGTAGGTCAGCAGCATGTAATAGGTGATGTTCGTCACCAGTACCATTCCGGTGCACACACTTAACGCACGCCAATATTTGCTGACAATTTCATTGAATGACACCATCGGGCGGTCTTCGATTGCATCCCGATCTTCTTTTTCCAGTGCTTCAAGTTGCTGCATAAACGCTGGCGTTTCTTCAGCCGCATGACGCAGATACAGTCCGATCAGCCCGAGAGGCGCAGCAAAATAGAATGGAACCCGCCATCCCCACTCTAGAAAGGCAGTTTCGCCGAGCATTGTGCTGAGAAAAACAACGAAACCGGCTCCCAGAACAAAACCGGCAATCGAGCCAAAATCGAGCCAGCTGCCCAGAAAGCCGCGACGTTTATCGGGTGCATATTCTGCTACGAAAATAGCAGCCCCCGTATATTCACCACCGACGGAAAAGCCCTGCGCCAGCTTACAGATCAACAGAAGGATTGGGGCCCAGATGCCAATGGTGGCGTAAGAGGGGATGAGGCCGATGCAAAAAGTGCTGGCGGCCATGATTATAATGGTAAGGGAAAGGACTTTCTGGCGGCCAAAACGGTCACCCATGACGCCAAAAAACAACCCACCAAGGGGACGCACCAGAAATGGTACGGAAAAAGTAGCAAGGGCTGCAATGGTCTGCGTGCCGGGCGAGGCATTTGGAAAGAACACTTGGCCCAAAGCATAGGCGACGAAGCCATATACGCCAAAATCAAACCACTCCATCGCATTGCCCAAGGCCGCAGCGGTGATCGCCTTTTTGAGCTTTACGTTATCTATGACCTTGATATCATGAATTTGTAATGGCTCAATCTGGGATGGATTGCTCGACAGATTGCTTTGGGTCATTCTTTCTGCCTTTGGCTTTTAACTCCCGCTAAATTACATTTATAGTAGTCAACCGGCAACTTTCAACGTTGATGTGGGAACGACTGGCAAGGTGCTTTGAACACGATAGGTGGGAAAATATCGAAACGAATAGAAAGCTTTCGTACAAACTGGGACTGTCAGACCCTTGTTTCTCACCATGTAAGATCAGTGAGCCGGCCTACTCGCAAAAAGTCAGGCGCCGTTATTCCAAATGCCAGTCGCGGTTCGTTAAACTCCTTAATAGCTACGCCTTGTTGGCGCCCGACAGAGCACTCCAGCACATATCGATAATCAACTGCCTTTCCTCTGGCTCAAGGGGAAGCGGGTTGGGACGTCTTCGTTTCAGGGTATGACGGGTCGCACCGCGAGCAAAACTTGCAAGGAACTTTGGCGATCCTGAACGAACCGAACCCGCTTCCTGCGCGGCGAGAATGATCGCATCGGTATATGCGAGGAAATCCCGGAACAAATCAGCGGTTTGTTCCAGCGTCCGGACCGGGTTGTTGTTCAAATAATCGAACAAAGCCGCCCGCTCAGCATCTTCCCAAAATAAAATCGACATAGCGCTCCAGATATTGGCGGATGCGCTTTTCATGTGGAAGGTCCGCCGCCATTTCCGGCGCCAGCTTTGATCGCCACACCGGCAAGAGAATTGAAACGCAGTGCGTCGCCACCCACGCGCTTGCTGAATGAAGATTCCGTCGAGCAGGCACTTTTTTAGGTGAAAGGGCCTTTCCGTTCTCTTGCTCAGCCCTGCATACGGTACTGGTGATCTAAGCACCAGCCGACGCCCATCAGCGATTTCGGCTGTCCGCCAAGCGATCTTTGTGGCACAGATTGCATTTACAACTCCGTGGTGTCGACGATGTCTCGCCCGGTCGCGGCAACCATTTCCATCCGCTGTGCGAATTCCCGTCGGAGCGTCCGTCGGAGTTCGGCTGCTTCATGGCGCCTGCGATCCAAAGCGTCGACTGGGATCAAGGCAGGCACTGCAACAGGTCGCCCGGTATCATCGACCGCTACCATTGTAAAATAACAGGAATTGGTGTGGCGGCGCTTGCCCGAGCGGATATGCTCCGCTTCCACGCGAATGCCGATCTCCATGGACGTCCGGCCCGTATGGTTCACCGAAGCCCGAAATGTCACGAGTTCACCAACGTTGATCGGCTCTTTGAACGTGACCTGATCGACAGAAAGCGTAACTGCATATTGTTTCGAATAGCGCGACGCACAGGAAAAAGCGACACGGTCCAGCAGGTTCAACAAGGCGCCGCCGTGGACCTTGCCACTGAAATTTGCCATGTCGGGCGTCATCAAAACCGTCATTTCCAGGCGGTGAGGATCGGGTTCGGTCGGCAGCATAAAGGTCCTTTCCGGGTCGTGTCAGCTCCGAACTGTTATATCGGCACCCGCATTACTAGCGCAATCGACGGCTTTTTGCCGCCAACCCAGTGTCAGCATGTTTCGTGTGCATGCCATTCGATAATTTTCGGCGTGGCATTGGATTCGCCGCACGTCTGCGCGAACGGCTCGTCTACATCGATTCGCGTACGCGCTCCCATGCATTGGTCAAATGGCGGCCCAATACTTCGGACAACCGGGTCGCGTTACGGGCTTCCAGAGCCTCGATCATTTCTTCATGCTCCGATACAGCCGCCGCCCATTTCTCGGCGCCTTCATGGCCGACGAAACGGATCCGTTTCAATCGTGTCTGCAGCATTTGGTGAACGTCTGCCAGCGTAGGGTTCTTGGCAAGACGAACAATAGCGATATGAATCTGCTGGTTCAGTTTGTAATATTGCAGCCGGTCAGCGGTTCGGTAGCGCTTGATCATTTCATCGTGCAGCGAACGAACCTCAGCAACTTCCTTGTCGGTTGCGAGCTCGCAGGCGAGTTTGCCTGCTAGCTCTTCCAGGGTACGTAGGACGGTGAGCATGTCCTTGACATCAGCTGCGCTGAACCGTTTCACAACTGCGCCGCGGCTTGGAACAAGCTCGACTAGTCCTTCGCTGGCCAGATATTTGATAGCCTCACGCAGCGGTGTGCGGGACACGCCGAGCTGCTCTCCGAGCTGCCCTTCATGCAGGCGCGTGCCGGGCTCCAGCTGTCCTTCAATGATCATGTCGCGCAGATGGTTGACAAGCATATCGTGCAAAGCCGTGCGGCGGAACGATTGTGTGCCGTGTTCGGCTTGCTCGGTTTTCTGATTTTCGTCCATCGGCCTTTTTCTCAAAGGGTGAGCCCGAATCCTTACCTCACCGTTCGAGGTGAAGATGGCTGGCCTGCTCTCAACCGTCAATATAAAATGCTGCATACAGAATACAAAATACTTGCGTCGCGCTGAGACCTGCCATATGCATATTGCATACAGAATGCAGACGAGGAGGATACGAATGACCGCTAATGGCGCTGAACCGAGCGTGATTGCGCTTGCAATGGGGGATCCAGCCGGTGTCAGTCCCGAGCTGACAGCACGTCTCCTCGCTTTGCCCGATGTCAGAAAGGAAGCGCATCTCATCGTGTTTGGTGATCGCCGCATTCTGGACGAAGGTGCGCATATTGCGGGTGTTGAGCTTGATCTTCAGGAATCCACTCTCGAAAATGCACCGAACATGCCGGTCGGCAAGCACGTCTTCATTGACTTGAGGAATCTCGATCCGAAGGATGTTGTGCGCAGTGAAGCCACGCTGGTCGGGGGAACTTTTGCAACCCAGAACTTTCGTACTGCATTGGAATTTGCCGATGCCGGGCATGCGCAGGCTGTTTGCTTTACGCCGTTCAACAAGCAGGCCATGCGGTTCGCCTATCCAGGTTATGACGACGAAATCCGCTTTGTTGCCGATGTGCTGGGTTTCAAAGGCAAGGTGCGTGAGTTCAATGTTCTGGAGAAAGTCTGGAACGCACGCGTGACGTCGCATATTCCACTCAAGGATGTAGCTGCGACCTTGACTGTTGAAGGAATTCTCGCCGAGCTGGAACTGGCCTGGTTTTGCTTGAAGAAGGCGGGATATGACAATCCGAAGATCGCAGTGGCCGGACTCAATCCGCATGCCGGTGATGGCGGCAGCTTTGGTATGGAAGAAATTGACATCATTGAGCCTGCAGTCAAGGCGGCGAACGCCAAGGGGTTCGATGTCGATGGTCCATTTCCGGCTGACACAGTATTTCTGCGCGCGCTGAAGGATGGCTTTCAGGCGGTGCTGACCATGTATCACGATCAGGGGCAGATCGCGATGAAGCTGATGGGCTTCGACAAAGGTGTGACAATGATGGGCGGATTGCCCTTCCCCCTTTGCACTCCTGCTCACGGCACTGCCTACGATATTGCCGGGAAGGGCGTCGCCGACGTGGGGGCCACGCGCGAAGCGATCCTGCTCGCGGCACGAATGGCGAAAAGAGCAGCTGCACTTTCAGACGCGGCCTGATTTTCGACATTTTGACACTATCGGCATGGGGGGAGGCCTGTGCCGCTTAACTGGGAGGATGGACCATGAAGAAGTCTTTGCATATCGCGTGCCTGGCGGCAGGTGTGGCAATAATCGCATCATCTGCTTTGGCATTCGAGCCGACACGGCCCGTGGAGTTTGTCGTGACCGCCGGACCGGGCGGCGGCACGGATATTTTTGCGCGTACGATCCAGTCTATCATCGGTAAATATGATCTGATGAGCGCGCCAATCGTTGTCACAAACAAAGGCAGCGCAGGCGGAGCGGAAGGCTTTGTCTATACTGCTGGCTATAAGGGCGATCCTTACAAGCTCGCATTCGGAACCAACAACGCCTACCTTCTGCCAGTGCGCGCCAAAGTTCCTTATAAATCGACAGATTTGCTCCCCGTCTCGGCGCTTGCTTCGGATGAATTCATTCTTTGGGTCAATGGAAAGTCCGACTTCAAGACAGCCGCAGAGTTTATCGCCAAGGCGAAAGATGATGCGGGCATGAAGATTGGCGGCAGCCAGTCCAAGGACGTTGACCAGATTCTGACATCCATGATCAACGATGCCACGGGCTCAAAGCTTGGCTATATCCCGTTCAAAAGCGGTGGCGAAGCCGCCGTTCAGCTTGCGGGCGAGCATATCGCGGCCAATGTCAACAATCCGAGTGAGAACCTCGGTCAATGGCAGGCGGGTATGGTGAAGCCACTTTGTGTTTTCAAGGGAGAAAAGCTCAAGGGTGACGGCAAGGTTGCTGGCGACATGGGTTGGAGCGACATCCCGACCTGCAAGGAAGCAGGAATTACAATCGAAAATTACTCCATGCCACGCACCGTATGGCTTCCAGCCGGCGTCGATCAGGACGTCGTCGATTACTATGCAGGCGTACTCAAGAAGGTTGCAGAGACACCTGAATGGGCGAAGTATCTTGCCGATAGTTCGCAATCTTCCGCCTATATGAGCGGTGGTGAACTCGCATCCTTTATCAAGAACGATGAAACAGCGGTAACAGCCGTGCTCAAGCGTGAAGGCTGGCTCGCCAACTGACGTTTTGTGCAGTCATGCAGACGCCGATGGCGTCTGCATCATTCATCAAAGGGGTTCATCCCATGAGTGATAAAGGTGAAGGCGGCATTTCCCGCTTCGTCATCGAGACGGGTGTTGCTCTCCTTACAGGCGCGCTGGGAGCGGCGGTCTGTTTCGGCGCACAACAGGCCGGTACAGGCTGGACGGAAATGGGGCCGGATGCGGGTTATTTTCCGTTCTACATCGGGCTGCTGATCATGTTCGGAAGTGCGGTCAATCTCGGTGTGGCATTTGTAAAACATCGCGGTAGCGGGGAAGTCTTCGTTGAACTCTCCCGGCTGAAACCGGTTTTCGGTTTCGCCTTGCCGCTCGTTGCCTTCGCTGCCATATCCTCGGTTCTCGGGTTGTATGTCGGCACGGCACTCTACATCGCTGGAGCGATGATGTTTCAGGGACGCTACAAGTGGTGGGCTTCCATATCAGCCGGTATCGCCATTTCCCTGTTCTTTTTCGTCATTTTTGAAATCGGCTTCAAGGTTCCGCTCCTTAAAGGCCCGGTCGAGGCTTTCTTCGGCATTTATTGATACCGGAAAGTCCGATGTCTTTGGAGGAAAGACATGGAAAACTTCAGTCTCTTGATGGATGGCTTCGCCCATATACTCAGTTTCAATCATGTTCTGTTGATGATGCTGGGGGTGACACTTGGAATTCTGGTTGGCGTCCTGCCGGGATTGGGCGCGCCCAATGGCGTTTCCCTGCTTTTGCCGCTGACATTCACGATGGACCCTATTTCCGCGATTATTCTGCTTTCCTGTATGTATTGGGGAGCATTGTTCGGCGGATCGACAACGTCCATTCTGTTCAATATTCCAGGCGAGCCTTCCTCTGTTGCCACCACGTTCGATGGTTATCCGATGGCGAAGGCCGGACATGCGAGCCGCGCTTTGACGCTGGCATTCGTTTCCGCTGGTATCGGAGCACTGGCGGGCGTGGTGATGATTACACTGCTCTCCAGCTGGGTTGCCAATTTCGCCCTGCGGTTTTCATCGCCTGAATATTTCGCTGTTTATTTTCTGGCTTTTGCCAGCTTCATATCCATGGGCGCTCAATCGCCCTTCAAGACGCTCGTTTCCATGATGATCGGTTTTGCTTTTGCTTCGGTGGGCATGGATACGATCTCGGGCAATTTGCGCCTGACATTCGAGATACCGGAACTCATCAAGGGTATTTCCTTTCTGATTGCAGTGATGGGCCTGTTCGGGATCGGCGAATTGTTGCTGACGACGGAAGAGGGGTTACGCTTTGATGGAATCAAGGCGCGGGTGCGTCTCGGTGAGATTGGGCGTACGCTGCTGGAAATGCCGCGCTACTGGTTTACGCTTGCACGATCGACGCTGATCGGTATCTGGATGGGCATAACACCCGCCGGGCCAACGGCCGCATCCTTTATGAGCTATGGCGTGGCCCGTCGTTCCGCCCGTGATAAATCGAAGTTCGGCAAGGGGGACCCTCGCGGTATCGTGGCACCGGAAACCGCTGACCATTCAGCCGGTACATCTGCGCTTCTCCCGATGCTTGCGCTTGGCGTGCCGGGTTCGGCTACCGCTGCTGTGATGATGGGCGGCCTGATGATCTGGGGCCTCACTCCCGGCCCGACATTGTTCACGGATCGTCCGGATTTCGTGTGGGGCCTGATTGCGTCCATGTATCTTGGCAATATCGTCGCCGTTATTCTGGTACTCGCGACCGTGCCGCTCTACGCATCTATTCTGCGCGTGCCGTTCTCGATCATCGGACCGATCATTGTTGCGGTCATTTTCTCCGGTGCCTATCAGGTCGCCAACTCGATAACCGACGTCTGGCTGGTTATCGCATTCGGGGTGCTGGGTTATATCTTCAAGAAACTAGATTATCCGCTGGCGCCGTTGGTTCTCGCCATGGTTCTCGGAGACAAGGCAGAAGATGCATTCCGTCAGTCGATGATGATGTCCGGCGGCGAACTTTCCATATTCTGGTCGAATGGCTTGGTTGCGTCGTTAATGACGCTCGGCGTCTTCCTGCTTGTTTCTCCCGCCATCTTCTGGGGTATTGCCAAACTGCGCAGCCGAAAAACCGAAATTTCCTCCGGTAACAGCAATATGGCGTGACTTTGATGGATCACACAAAAGAACAGGAACACAAGTTGAAACAGACGACATCCAAATGGACACGTGAAACCTGGCCGATTGCAGCGGCGATGATCCAGTATCCCAATATGCTGCCGGATGGCAGTTCGGTGCAGGATCAGTCGCCAGAAGATTGGGCGCGCACTTTGTCTGACGTTGCGGATGCAGGGTTTACCGAACTCGATCCAACTGACAGCTGGTTGCGGCTGGCGGATTTGTCCCCGGCCCGTCTTAATGAGTTCATGGCGGTCGCCAAATCGCTTGGCTTCACGATACCTGCGATTTCCACCTCGCGGCGCAGCGTGATCGATGCACGACACGGCGACGAATATCTGGCCTATGGGCACAAGGTCATCGACACGGCCAAGGAAGTCGGCGCCAGTTGCGTTTCCTTCGGGCTTTTTGAACCGCTGACGGACGCGCAGAAACAGGCATTGTGGTTCTGGACGGTCGATGGAGCGAAGAATCCTGACGATCCGGCTATCTGGAACAAGGCTGTTGAACGCATTCGCGAACTCGGTCGCCACGCAGAGGAGCTTGGTATAGAGCTGTCGCTTGAAATGTACGAGGATACTTATCTCGGCACTGCGGACAGCGCAGTTCGTTTTGTTGAGGACGTGGGTCTCGAAAATGTTGGGATCAATGCCGATCTGGGTAATCTCATTCGTCTGCACCGCCCGGTCGAGCATTGGCAGAAGATGATGGAGAAGGTCGCGCCTTACGCAAAGTTCTGGCACGTCAAGAACTACACCCGTACAGAAGATCCAGCGTCCGGTATCATCGTCACGCATCCTGCTCCTCTTGAAAGCGGGATCATCAATTATCGTGCAGCGATCAGAATGGCGCTGGATCACGGATTTGCCAGTCCGCTATTATGTGAACATTATGGTGGCGACGGGCTTTCCGTTGCGGCAACAAATCGTGACTACCTACGCCGCATCCTGCCTCGCGGCTAATGACCCAGATTAAGGACTGTTTTAATGACGACCATTTTCGACGCGCCGGAGGAGTTTGCCTCGACCGCTCTTGCCGGTTTTGCCAGTATCTTTAGCCGCTATGTTCGCCACGTGCGTGGCGGCGTTGTGCGCTCCACAAAGGTGCCTCACGGCAAGGTCGCTGTTGTCGTGGGCGGCGGCTCTGGCCATTACCCTGCATTTGCCGGATATGTGGGGCCGGGACTCGCGGATGCAGCCGTTGCCGGTGACGTATTTGCGTCACCTTCCACGGCGGCGGTGGCGCGTATCTGCCGGCAGGCGCATAAGGGCGGCGGTATTCTATTGGGCTTCGGCAATTACGCCGGGGACGTCCTCAATTTTGGCGTGGCCGCCGAACGTCTGCGTGCCGAGGGTATCGACGTCCGCATCGTGCCCGTGACCGATGATGTGGCTAGCGCGTCGATGGATATGCACGAGAAGCGGCGCGGCATTGCTGGTGATCTGGTCGTGTTCAAGATTGCCGGTGCCGCTGCTGAGGCTGGTCTGTCACTGGATGAGGTTGAACGCCTTGCACGTCTCGCGAATGCTAATACTGTGTCTTTCGGTGTTGCCTTCAAAGGCTGTACTTTGCCTGGCGCTCCGCACCCGCTCTTTACCGTACCGGAAGGCCAGATGGCGCTTGGTCTCGGCATTCATGGCGAACCGGGGATCAAGGAAGAGGCGATCCTGCCTGCCTCCGGTCTGGCAAACCTGCTGGTTGAGAAACTTCTGGCGGAACGCCCCGAAGGAACGCAAAAAGTTGGCGTTATCCTGAACGGTCTTGGTGCGACCAAATATGAAGAACTGTTCGTCTTGTGGACGGCGATTGCGTCGCTGCTGGAAAAAGCTGATCTTCACGTTGTCGCTCCGGAAGCTGGTGAGTTTGTTACCAGTCTCGACATGCAAGGCTGCTCGTTGACCCTTCTTTGGCTCGATGACGAACTCGAGCGCTATTGGACGGCAGCTTGCGATACGCCGGTTCTGCGTCGCGGCGAAGCAATCGCAGTCGAGCCTGCGGATGATGTCATTGCCAACGAGGATGCGGTTTCTGTTTTTGCTCCAGCCGATGAGGCGGGGCAGGCCGGTGGCGTTTGCATTCAGGGTATTTTGCACGCCGTCGCCGACGTACTGGTCGAGGCCGAAGAAGAACTTGGTCGTATCGATGCTTTTGCAGGCGACGGCGATCATGGGCAAGGCATGCGTCGAGGCTCCGCGGCTGCAAAAGATGCAGCGGATCAGGCTGTTAAGGCAGGTGCCGGTGCTGCAAGCGTATTGGCTGTGGCAGGCGACGCCTGGGCAGACCGGGCCGGAGGAACATCTGGCGCGCTATGGGGTCTTCTGCTGCGCTCTTGGAGCACCGAGCTTTCCGACAATGGCAAGATTGAGGAGGGTGCGGTCGTTCGCGGCAGCAGACGCGCGCTTGATTCAGTGACAACCCTTGGTGGGGCTAAACCAGGCGACAAGACATTGGTTGATGCGTTTGTTCCTTTCGTGGAAACGCTCGAAAGGGCGTTTGCATCTGGCAAGACGTTGGCCGATGCCTGGAACAATGCTGCAGAGACTGCAAAGGCGGCGGCAGACGCGACGGCGCCACTTGTGCCGAAACTCGGTCGAGCAAGACCCTTGGCTGAGAAGAGCATCGGACATGCGGATGCAGGGGCCATTTCGCTGGCGCTGGTCGCGAAAACCGTCGGCAGGAAGCTGAGTTAATTTTCTATGCCATGGGGTTCTATGTCGTTTCCAGCTCGGTGCCCGATTCAATGATGATTTGAACATCCAAGCCTTGGCTGATGTATTGTAAGCCTCCCGCTCTTTTACGAGTGGGCGGCAGCGTTGAGCGGGGCAACCCGCATCGATGCAAAAACTGAATATCGATCAACCGCCTACTTCGGCCTTGGGGTGATTGAGCGCGGAAACGCCCGACGTTAACTCCTGGCCCGATTTGTGCAGGCGCGTGGCATACGAGAACGCGCCTGCGAAGCCGTTACGAACTGTCCGGCAACCGCATCAGATACTGGCACGACACCGGTTGAACCGTCGGTGACAATTTTATCAATCACATTTTTATCACGCCGGGATGATCTTCTATCGTCGCCGATGATATAAACCTAAGGTTTTATAAAATCTGTAACGTTTCAGAAAATGATTTGGAAAGTAATGGGCATTCTCTTTATCAAGGAGCTCTGGCACTATCGCGTGACCAAAAAATTGGGAAGAAATAGGATATTAATCTGTTAATTCAGTGAGTTATGATCATTTCCAAATTAAACTCTTGCAATGCAGATGGTTTTGAATACGATACCTGTAACGTTTCAGATTTGGGAGGAGATGAAATGTATCGATTGAAGTTCGCGACGTTGGTCGCATCGGTGTGCTGCGTAATGACCGGATCGGCATTCGCGGCCGATCTTGAAGTGACGCATTGGTGGACTTCGGGCGGCGAAGCGGCTGCGGTCAAGGTTCTGGCTGAAAAATTCAATACGCTCGGTGGGGATAAGTGGGTCGATGGTGCCATCGCCGGCAGTGGCTCTACGGCGCGTCCCATCATCATCAGCCGTATTTTGGGCGGTAATCCGATGGGCGCCACCCAGCTCAATCACGGACGGCAGGCGGAAGAACTGGTTCAGGGCGGTTTGATGACCGATCTCACGGAACTCGCTGAAAAGGAAGGATGGGCCGATTTTATACGCCCGAAGAGCCTGCTTGAATCCTGTACCTATGAGGGGCGTCTTTATTGTGTGCCATTGAACATTCATTCTTGGGAATGGATGTGGATCAACCCGCAAGCCTTTCGAGACGCTGGCGCAGAACCGCCGAAAAACTGGCGCGACCTCGTTGCTGCGGGGCCAAAGCTCAAGGAAAAGAACATCGTGCCGCTGGCTACCGGTGATGGATGGCAAGTGAACGGCATGTTGACGGTTTTGACGACAGCCATTGGTGGCAAGGACCTCTACCTCAAAGTCAATAAGGACAAGGATGCCGAAGCGGCGCGCGGTCCTGAAATGAAGAAGGTTTTCGAGGCGCTGGCTGAGGCACGCGGGCTGGCTGATCCCGGTTATGTCGGTCGCTCATGGAACGAAGCCACGAATATGGTGCTGACAGGCCGGGCCGGTACGCAGATCATGGGCGACTGGGCGCAGGGCGAATTCGGCACGGCGGGCAAGGTTGCCGGGAAAGACTATGACTGCCTGCCGGGGCTTGGCGTTCACCAATATCTCGATACGGGTGGTGACGCGATTTATTTCCCCAAAAACAAGGATCCAGAAGTCACCACGGCTCAGCTCAAACTGGCGAGCATGCTTGTTTCCAAAGAGACGCAGGTGGCTTTCAATCTCGCAAAAGGATCGCTGCCGATCCGTGGCGACATTGACCTCGACACGGCTTCGAGTTGCATGCGCGCAGGCATTGATATCCTGAAGAATCCGGACAATATCGTTCCGTCGGTTGAGCAGTTGCGTGCGCCCGATACACAGGGGCAGATCGAAAGCCTTGCGGCGGAATTCTTTTCTAATCCCGACATGACGGTCGATGATATTCAGGAACGGTTTGCGGAGATCATCGAACAGGCGCATTAGAGCGGTTCCTGTTTTGATGGAATCGTCGGAACCGCTCTATCTATTTGTTTTTACGCATTATCCAACGCATCGAAGCGGGATCAGAAATCAGTCCAGTGGACTGATTTCGCCGCGTAGGCGCTTCGCACTTTTGCTGGAAATGCTCTAGCTCGGTTGCAAGGTCTGGCATTGCTTCGAGGAGGGCAGTGCCGGATTTTCCGGCAAGGGAACAGGGAGGATATCATGGCCGTTATGGAAGAGGGCAGGCTCAGAAAGCCCTCCGGAATGTTTCGCAATCTGAATGCGAAAATTGCAGCACTTCCAATGATTGCGACTGTTCTCGTGGTCTTTATCGGTTGTACGCTCTGGACGGTCGCCTATTCCTTCACGTCCTCAAAATCGTTGCCGGTATGGAATTTTGTCGGCTTCGATCAATATGTCAGGCTCTTCGGCGCTTCCCGCTGGCATGTGTCTGTTCGCAATCTGGCAATCTACGGTGTTCTCTGCATGGGGTTCTCACTGGTGGTTGGCTTTTTGCTGGCGGCGCTGATGGACCAGAAGATCCGTTTCGAGAATACGTTTCGCACGATCTTTCTTTATCCTTATGCGCTGTCATTCATCGTGACCGGACTCGTCTGGCAATGGATATTCAACC
The DNA here is from genome assembly GCF_006376685.1 of Ochrobactrum teleogrylli. Taxonomy (GTDB): domain Bacteria; phylum Pseudomonadota; class Alphaproteobacteria; order Rhizobiales; family Rhizobiaceae; genus Brucella; species Brucella teleogrylli. The sequence continues at coordinate 18,912 of NZ_VEWL01000013.1, forward strand.
CTCAACTGGGGTTGGAAAAAGTCATTCGCGATATAGGGTTCGACAGTTTTCAAATGGCGATCCTGTCAAGCCGGACCTATGTCATCTACGCAATCGTCATTGCCGGGCTTTGGCAGATGACCGGACTGGTGATGGTCCTGATGCTGGCCGGATTGCGCAATGTGGATGATGAAATCTGGAAGGCCGCGCGTGTCGACGGCATTCCCAAGTGGAAAGCCTATCTCTTCATCATTTTGCCTATGATGCGCCCGGTGCTGGTGACAACAGTGGTGCTGATCGCGACCGGCATTGTGAAACTCTATGATCTGGTTGTCGCCATGACCAATGGCGGTCCGGGGATCGCTTCGGAAGTGCCGGCCAAATATGTCTACGACTTCATGTTCGGCTGGGCCAATCTCGGACAGGGGCTTGCCGCTTCGACGGTCATGCTCACCACCGTCCTCATCATCCTCGTCCCATGGACCATGCTCGAATACAGCCGGAGGAAAGCGCGATGACGGAAGCAGTGCTGAACCGGAAAATGGAAACTGCGCTGGAGCGAACCGAGGTTCCGCTTGGCGTGGCGCAAGGCAGTGCTGCGCGGCCTTGGGGGCGCAAGCCGAAACGACGCTTTGCACCTGCTACTGTCATGCTCTACAGCATCCTGTTTGTAGCCGCTGTTTACTATCTTTTGCCACTCTATGTGATGGTTGTGACCTCATTGAAGGGCATGCCGGAAATACGCCTCGGCAATATCTTTGCGCCACCCGTCGAAGTCACGTTCGAACCGTGGGTCAAGGCATGGAGCCAGGCCTGCACCGGCCTTTATTGCGAAGGCATCCGCGCCGGGTTCTGGAACTCCGTCAAGATCACCGTGCCAAGCGTTATCGTGTCCATCGCCATTGCTTCGGTCAACGGATATGCGTTGGCGAACTGGAAATTCAAAGGATCGGAAATCTTCTTTTCGGTCCTGTTGTTCGGGGCGTTTATTCCTTATCAGGTCATGCTTTACCCGCTTGTCATCATAACGCGGGAACTAGGCATATTCGGCACGCTGGCTGGTGTTGTGTTCGTCCACACGATTTTCGGCATGCCCATACTGACACTGTTGTTCCGCAATTATTTTGCCGCCCTGCCGCCCGAACTCTTCAAGGCCGCGCGGGTAGACGGTGCGGGATTCTGGCGCATCTTCTTCCAGATCATGCTGCCGATGGCGTTCCCCATATTCGTGGTCGCGATCATTCTTCAGGTAACAGGAATCTGGAACGATTTTCTGTTCGGTGTGGTGTTCGCAGGAACGCAGAATTTTCCGATGACCGTTCAGCTCAACAATATCGTCAACTCCATGCAGGGTGTGAAGGAATATAACATCAATATGGCCGCCACCATTCTGACAGGCGCCGTACCCTTGTTCGTTTACTTCGTATCAGGCCGTTACTTCGTACGCGGTATCGCTGCGGGCGCAGTGAAAGGATGAACCTCATGAATTCCAGTGTTTCCATTCAGGATCTGTCGCTCGATTTCGGTTCGGTCAACGTTCTGCAAAATCTCAATCTGGAGATCGGCGAGGGCGAGTTTCTCGTGCTTCTGGGACCATCCGGTTGCGGTAAGTCGACTTTGCTGAACTGTGTTGCAGGTCTGCTCGATATTTCCGAGGGTAGTATCTTCATCAAAGGGCGCAATGTCACATGGCAAGAGCCCAAGGATCGCGGCATCGGCATGGTGTTTCAGTCTTATGCGCTTTATCCGCAAATGACCGTCGAGAAAAACCTGTCTTTCGGTTTGCGCGTCGCGGGTCTGCCCAAGGCCGAGATCGACAAGCGCATCAAACGTGCGGCCGAAATCCTCCAGATTGAACCATTGTTGCAACGAAAGCCCTCGGCATTGTCGGGTGGCCAACGCCAGCGTGTCGCTATCGGGCGAGCGCTTGTGCGCGATGTCGATGTGTTTCTGTTCGACGAGCCGCTCTCCAATCTCGATGCCAAATTGCGTTCGGAACTGCGTGTCGAAATCAAACGCCTGCACCAGAAGCTCGGCAATACGATGATCTACGTTACCCATGACCAGATCGAAGCCTTGACGCTGGCCGATCGTATCGCCGTGATGAAAGGCGGTGTCGTTCAACAGCTTGCCGATCCGCTGACGATCTACAATCGCCCCAGGAACCGCTTTGTTGCCGGGTTTCTGGGTTCGCCTTCCATGAATTTCTTTTCCGGCGAAATCGCTTCGCGAAGCGGCAAGCCGGTCTTCCACATAGGCGAAGCCGCGGTGCAACTCGACGGTTACGACGGCGCGCTGGAGCAGGGGCGGAAGGTGACGCTGGGTGTCCGCCCCGAACATATCAGGCTTGATGTCGCAGATGGCTTCGAGGCGACCGTCGATCTGGATGAGCCGATGGGCGCGGATAGTCTGGTCTGGCTCAAGCTAAACGGACATGCGCTTTCTGCGCGTGTCGAGGCCGGTAAGCGTTATCGGGCAGGCGATAAGGTCAGGATCGGCTTCAAAGCCGACGCCCTGTCACTATTCGATTCTCAGTCTGAGGAAAGGCTTTAGATGAACAGCTACGCACGAGCGCGATAGCGCTTCCATCATATGTGAAACGACTGACTTTGAAGAGACGGCACGAAGAATTCGGGCCGTGACGGGAGCGCTTTGTCTCGTCGAAGCCCGGTTAAAATTCAGGATTTGGTTCGAAGGATGAAAGACATGAACGGATATTCCTATCAACTCTATAGTTCCCGCAACTTCCAGCCATTGGAGCGCACTTTGACCATGCTGCGCGATCTCGGCTACAGCCGGGTGGAAGGATATGGCGGCATCTATGGTGATCCGGTTCAACTGAAGAAAGATCTCGATGCTCTCGGGCTTTCCATGCCGACGGGGCATTTCGGTCTCGATATGTTGGAAAACGAAATCGACCGTGTTCTGGAGATCGCAAAGGTTGCCGATATGAAAGCAATCTTTTGTCCCTATCTCGACGCGGATCGCCGTCCGGATACGGTTGCAGGCTGGCAGGCGTTCGGCAAACGGCTTGCCGCTGCCGGTGAACCCTATCGCAAGGCAGGCTACGCGTTCGGCTGGCACAATCACGATTTCGAGTTTCGGGTGCTGCCGGACGGCTCGGTTCCGCAAGAACATATTCTCGATGCGTCGCCGGAACTCGCATGGGAGGCCGATATAGCCTGGATCATCAAGGGCGGGGCCGACCCTCTTCGATGGATCGAACGCTATGGTGACCGCATCCTCGCTGTGCACGTCAAGGATATTGCGGTTAGCGGTGAAAAGACCAACGAGGACGGTTGGGAAGATGTGGGCCATGGAACGGTCGATTGGGCTGGATTGTTCGCAGCCCTGCGCAAAACGCCGGTGCGCTATTTCGTGATGGAACACGATAATCCATCGGACGATACGCGGTTTGCCAGCCGTTCCATCGAAACCGTAAAGACACTTTGATCTGGAGAAGAAAATGACGAACATACTTGGTGTCGGCATTATCGGTTGCGGAAATATATCGGCGGCCTATCTGCGGCTTTCGCCGATGTTTCGATCCATCGAAATTCGGGCATGTGCCGATATTAATCCAGCGGCGGCCAAGGCGCGCGCTGAAGAATTTGGCATAAAGACTCAGACCATCGATGAATTGCTGCAGAATGACGACATCGATATCGTCGTCAACCTGACTATTCCTGATGCGCATTACGCCGTCACAAAACAGATACTGGCCGCAGGCAAGCACGCCTATTCGGAAAAGCCGTTGGTTTTGTCCATGGAACAGGGGCTTGAACTGAAGGCGCTCGCCGATGGTCGCGGCCTCAAAGTGGGCTGCGCTCCCGACACATTTCTTGGTGGAGCGCATCAGCTTGCCCGGCGTGAAGTCGATCGTGGTCATGTCGGACGCATCACATCGGGCACTTGCCATGTCATGAGCCATGGCATGGAGCACTGGCACCCGAACCCGGATTTCTTCTTCAAGCGCGGCGGTGGTCCCATCCTCGATCTGGGGCCCTATTACATTGCCAATCTGATCAACCTGATCGGTCCGATAAAACGGGTTGCGGCGCTGACCTCAGCCGCGACGCCGACGCGGACTATCCTGTCGGAACCACGCAAGGGACAAATTATCCCGGTTGAAACTCCGACCACCATCCATGCGCTCCTTGAGTTTGAACAAGGCGCGACAATCACATTGTCTGCAAGCTGGGATGTCTGGTCGCATCGCCATGCAAATATGGAACTATATGGCACGGAAGGATCGCTCTATCTGCCCGATCCGAACTTCTTTGGCGGCGACGTGCAGGTGGTAAAACCGGGTCAGCCTGCGACGACTGTTGAAAATTGGAGCCATCCATTTGGTATTGCGAATGAAGAACATTCCAATGGTATGATGGCGAATTATCGTACAGCCGGATTGGCCGACATGGCGACTTCTATTCTGGAAGGCCGTGACATGCGCTGTTCGCTTGAACGCGCCTTGCATGGTGTCGATGTCATGCTCGCCATTCTCAAATCGGGCGAGGAGGGGCGTTTCGTTGAGGTGGCGACAACGTGCACCAGACCTGAAGCGCTTGATATTGCCGCCGCCGAGGCTTTACTGCTTCCGGCACAAGCCGAAGCAAAGCGGGCAATGAGCTAGCTTCTTCTTTTCTCGAATAGCGCAAGCCGTTCGATCGTCGGAACGGCTTGTAGCTCAACTTGTGCTTTCATTATCCTATCGTCTGGAGCGATTTTAGATCCGCTCCATTGATGCGCCCCAAAATCGCCTTGCCGAGCTGTTGCCCGGCCAGTTTGAAACTTTCCTCCACCACAATCAGGCCGGGGCGGAACCAGCGTAGAATTTGAGTGGACTGCTTCGCAGCAACATCAACTTCCTGACCGATATGCAATCCGGCATCTTCAATGCCCGCAACAACAGCCAATGCTGCTGCGCTGCCCGAACATATGATGCCATCGGGGCGATCAGGACTTTTCATCAGATCGGCGATATAAACACGAAGATCTTCAAGTGGTGTATCGAGATCAACACCTTCCAACGGCGAACCGAAGCAACCAAATTCCCGCAACCCTTCATAAAACCCATTGACCATATGGCGGTAATAGGTCAGCTGCGCTGGAGGGGTCAACAACACAAGCTTTTTGCGCCCGCAAGCGCTTAGCTCCCCCACCATCCTTCGGGCAAATGCTTGATTATCGAAGTCGTGATATGGATGGTCAATGCCTGCATCCGTTCGCCCGTGGGTGGCGAATGGAAAATCATGCTCGATCAGATAATGCACACGCTGATCGTCGGGTTCTGTACGTGAAAAAATGATACCATCAGCGGAGCCGGTCTCAACGATATAGCGTATCGGCTCAATGGGCGCTCTGGAGTCGAAATAGGGTGTCACGATCAGATGATATTGGGTCTCGGCCAAAACGTCGGCCACGCCATGAATGACCTGACTGGTAAAGCCCATGATTTCGTCCTGTGTATTGAGGACAAGTGCGATGACGTTCGTCTTGCCTGTGCGCAGTCGCACTCCCGCCCGGTTGGGGCGATAACCGATTTGGCGCGCAATAAGCTGAACGCGTTTTCGAGTTTCAGGGCCGATTTCAGGAGCATCTTTCAAAGCGCGCGAAACGGTCGTGACACCGAGCCCAGTCATGAACGCGATCGTCTTCAACGTGGGCCGGTCATTCTCGTGGAATGATGTTGCCGGATTAAGTGGCTTCGAAGCGCCAGAACCTCGTTTGTCATTCATGCGCATTCTGTCCAAAAACAAAGGTCAATACAGGAGTTAACACCCAAACCATATTGTGCTGAACAACGAACGACAAGAACTAGTTAGAGCGTTAATATCGCAAACTATTTTCAACGACCACAGATGGGATTTTTAGGTTTGCCATACGGTTTGTATCTGACGGTGTTGTGACCCGGAAGATCGCGCGATGGACGGCACATGTGCTGAGCATTCATGCACAGGGAGGCTATCAGCCTGCAATACCGTTATACCGCGCCGCTTGTCGAGCCGGCGCTTCTGGCGATCATGTTTCACCGTATGGCTTTCAGGAGGGTGGCATAGATCCGGTTTAAAGATGTTTCGATAATATTCGCCCAAGCAATCAAGGCGATTTATGTGATATTTTAGATACATTAAGATATTAGAATTTTGATGGTTGCCTTTCCCCGCCAACGACCGGCGCGTGTATTTTTCAACCGAAGTCGATGTTTTCTAACGATAAAAGCTGAGTAATTTATGCATGTTTATTTTGTCCGCCTAGAATTCTTCTAAATCATTGTGATTGCGCGATATTTTTCGGACCTCTATGGCGTGAGACAGCTGCTATTTCGCAAATGCGGCTGTAAACATGTTGTCTGGAGCGCGCGAAGGAATGACTTCCCGGTTTTGGGATCTGACTGAACTTTATGAGAGCGAGCATATTAGTCTGCGGACTTTTGTGCGTCGTATTGTCGGAAACGCCGCCGCAGCCGAAGATGTCGTTCAGCAGGCCTTCCTGAACCTGCTTTCCCACTATGACGATGCGGCACAGGTGCCGGGTCCCGCTTATGTGAAGCGCACAGCGCGCAATCTTGCGCTTAATCACTTACGTGACGCCCGTCGCAGGGCGGATGTGGAGTTGGAAGACGACGCGCCGGAGCGTTACGCCGACGGCACGCCTTCGCCGGAAATGACGGCGCTATTTCGCAGCGAGCTGCGACGTCTTTTGCAGGCCATCGCGGATTTGCCGCCGCGCCGCCGTCAGGCTTTCGTCCTCAATAGGATCGAAGGCCTCACTTACGATGAAGTGGCCGCGCGTATGGGAATTTCGCGCAATACGGTTATAACCCAGATTGTAGCGGCTCTGGCCGAACTCGACAAACGGCTCTCCGCATAGGAAGAGCCAAGGCAGTTGTGGACAGGCATGAAGGATTTCGAGACTGACCCGGTTTTCATGAAAGCGCTGGAATGGTTCGTGCTTTTGCAGGACAAAGCCGTTAGCGCCGATGACCGGTGTGCGTTCTCGGTCTGGATAGCGTCCGATCCGGCCCACCAGCTTGCTTATGAGCGTGCGCAAGCTCTGTGGCAGCGCTTTGATGCCGTGAAACCCGAATATGATAGATACAAGGGATCGAACCGTATCAGCAGGCGGGGTGTCGTTCTGGGCGGCTTCGCGGCGCTGGTACTGACGCCCGGTGCCTATATGCTGTCGCACCCCGGCTTGTTTGCGACCTACAAGACGGCTGTGGGCGAGCGCCGAAGCTTTACCCTTGCCGATGGCAGCACGGTGGAGCTTGGCAGTTATTCCGCCCTTTCGGTCGATTTTTCGGACAAGCGCCGCGATCTGGTGCTGCATCAGGGACAGGGCTTCTTTCAGGTTGCCGCCGATGCGACGCGCCCTTTTGTGGTTTCCGCCAAAGGCGGCACCATCACCGCACTTGGTACGGCATTCGATGTCAAGCTGGACGAAGATGCGGTGATCGTTACCGTGGTTGAACATGCCGTGTCGGTGGCCTTTGGTGATGCTGCGCCAGTTCGACTTGATGAAGGCTGGCAGCTGACGTTCGGTGGTGGCGCTATCGCCACGCCGCATCGCTCTGACATTCAGATCGTCGAAGCATGGCGCAATGACCGCGTTATCTTTGAAGATGTACCGCTGCGCCGTGTGCTGACGGAACTCGAACGTTATCGCCGAGGCAGGATTTTCCTGACCGATGCCGAAATAGGCAATATGCCGGTGACGGCGATCTTCGATACTCGCGATGCGGAAGCGGCGCTTGCCACCATTGCGGAAACCCTTCCCGTCAAGGTTATGAACGCTTCCGGCTGGGTAACAGTCGTCACACGGCGTTAACCTGACAAAAATTATCAAAAATATTTTCCGGACCGCTCATTAGTTCGCGTTTCCGAGGTGTCTAACCATCTGAGGGGCTGCTTGGCGGCCGCCATGAAACAGAGTTTCCCGCCCGTCGGCGGGGTGTCAGACATTGGGGATTGCAGCATGCGCGTGGATAAGACGAGGGGAATTCAGACAGGGATTGGCCAGGGACGCGCAGCTCTTCTTCTCAAATTGAAGTTTTCCTTGCATCTTCTGGCAGCAAGCGCACTGGTTGCCGTCGCTTCGTTTGCGACAAGCCCGGTCTGGGCGCAGGCCGCGGGCGCCGGGCAACAGGTGCAGCGTATGTCTTTCAATATTGCGGCGCAGCCTTTGTCCAAGGCTCTGGTGCAATATTCCAATAATACCGACGTCCAGCTTTTCTACGATGCCAATATCGTGCGCGGCAAGAATTCCACTGGCGCAAAAGGCACGCTCACCCGCTCGGAAGCGCTGAACAGCATTCTGTCCGGCTCGGGCCTGTCCTATCGCATTCGCGGAAACACGGTGACTATTTCAGCCCAACAGGCTGGCGATGCGGGAGCCGTGGCTGCGGACGGTTCGCTGCTTCTCGACACGATCACTCTGCAAGGCGCAGTCGCAGGCGATACATCGGGCAGCGTTGTAGTCGAAAACTCCAGAGGCGCAACCAAGACCGATACGCCCTTGATTGAAGTGCCGCAGTCGGTTTCGGTGGTCAGCCGCAAGCAGATCGAAACCCAGAATGCGCAGAGCGTGACAGAAATCCTGCGCTATGTGCCGGGCGTGACCATTGAAACCTATGGCCCCGACCCGAAGGGTTATGACTGGATCCTGATGCGTGGCTTCAACGCCCAGTCCACCAGTTCCTACCAAGATGGACTGCGCCAGCTTTCCAACAGCTACACCTTCTTCCGCACCGATCCCTATGAGCTGGATTCGATTGAAGTGCTGCGCGGCCCGGTGTCATCGCTCTATGGCCAGAGCGATGCTGGCGGTTTGGTCAACCGCGTCACCAAGAAGCCGCAGGCCGAAGCCTTCCATGAAACCTCGGTGGAATATGGCAGCTATAACCGCAAGCAGTTCGGCGTCGATCTGACGGGGCCGGTCAATGAGGACAAGACGCTGCTTTATCGTATGATCGGCGTGGTGCGCAAAAGCGATACGCAGTTCGAATATTCCAATGGAGACGAGGTCAAGGACGACCGCTACATGTTTGCACCGTCGCTCACCTGGGCGCCGGACGCCGATACGTCGCTGACTGTCTCCGGCCAGCTTTTGCGTGACGACAGCGGCGGCAGCGTTCTGCCCGCCACGATCAGCAATCTCTATCCGAACTCTCCGAATATTCTGGTTGGTGATCCCGACTTCAACAGAAGCGTGCAGAAGCAGGGCAGTATCGGCTATGAGTTCGAACATCATCTGAACGACATCTGGACGTTGAAGCAGAACCTGCGTTACGGTCAGGTGAGTTTCCTTCTCGACAACGTGCTGGCGCTCGGTCTCGGACCGACGGGGATTACCCGGCAGGCGCGCCGTTTCGACGAGAATATGAGCGGCTTTGTCGTAGACAATCAGGCAGTTGCCGAATTTGAAACCGGCAATATCGCGCATGAAGCGTTGCTCGGTCTTGACTATTCCTATTCCAACTCCGATGTCACGCAATATCGTGACCCGGCACCGAGCCTCAATCCTTTCAACCCGTCTTACGGTATTCCGATCTCCGTGCCGACGACGCAGACGCAGAGCTATCGTCAAAAATACAATCAGACCGGCGTCTATGCGCAGGATCAGGTCAAATTCAACGACAGCTGGATCTTCACACTCGGCGGTCGCTATGACTGGCTGAACCTCGACAATCACAATCGTCTCGACGACAGCGATACCGACCAGAATATCGGCAAGTTCAGCGGTCGTGCTGGCGTCACCTATGTCACGCCATGGGGGATTGCGCCTTATGTCAGCTATTCGGAATCCTTCGTTCCAAATCTTGGCACGGACAATAGCGGCAACACCTTCGATCCGTCGGAAGGGCGTCAGTGGGAAGCCGGCGTCAAATACCAGCCGAAGGAATTTGACGGCCTGTTCACGATGGCGTGGTTCGACATCGTGAAGTCGAATGTCGTTTCCTACAGCTACATCGATGGCCCGCAGGCAACCGGCGAGGTCCATTCACGCGGTCTGGAACTGGAAGGCAAAGTCAACCTTTCCTATGGCTGGGACTTCATTGGGTCCTATACCTACACCCATACCGAAATCACCGAAGACGCCGCCGCCTATATCGGCAAGCAGTCGACGATGGTGCCTGAACATCAGGCTTCGGCATGGCTGAATTACACATTCAACAGCGGCGCTTTGGAAGGCTTGAGCCTTGGTAGCGGCGTGCGTTATGTCGGTTCCAGCTATGGTGACAAGGCCAATACCGTCAAGGTTGACGGCCGCACTTTGGTCGACGCTGGTGTGAGCTACAAATACAAGGACATGACCTTCCAGCTCAACGCGACGAACCTTTTCGACAAGAAGTATTTCACCACCTGTGAAGATACCGTCAGCTGCTATGAAGGCGACCGCCGCTCGGTTATTGGCCGGGTGAAGGTCAGCTTCTAGGGCAGATGCTTTGCTGACACGTCGCCAGATATTATTGGGTTCGGGCCTCGCGCTTTGCGCGGGGCTTTCAGGCTTTGGTTCTACGGTTGCCGCCGCATCTGCTCCGCGTGTCGTGGCGATCGATTGGGCTGCGGCGGAAGCCATGCTCTCGTTCGGAATTGTACCCGTGGGGCTTTCCGATACAAGTTTCTACCGTCAGCGTATGGCGGCGCCGGTTTTACCGGAAACGGTCGTTGATGTCGGGCCTTTCTGGGAGATCAATCTTGAAGCGCTTGCAGCGCTGAAGCCCGATTTTGTGATCGCGACGGATTATAATCTGGTGATGACCCCGCGCATCGCCGATGTTGCGCGTGTCGCGCTGGTGCCGAGCATCACGACGCCCAATGTCGAACGATACCAGCTGGCGATCGAGATATTGAACCGCGTCGCGAATTTGTGTGGTGTTTCGCCTTCCGTGCCATCTTCCGTGGTGGAGGATGCGGAAACGCGCTTTGCAAAGGCGCGTGAAACGGTCTCAATACATAAGTATGCGGTGGGTGTCATGCTGCCTGATATTGGCGGCCGTGAAATGACCATGTATGGCGAAGGCACGCTTCCCGATGCCGTGTTGCGAAAACTCGCACTTTCGAATGTCTGGTCTGGCCCGGTGAATGGAACCGGCATGGCTCGTGTCGGGCTTGATCAGCTGGTGGAAAGCGCTGACGCGGCATTTCTCGTCGTGGACATTCCCTCGCAACGGATTCAGACCGAACGCTCCTTACAGCAAAACACCATGTGGAAACTGCTCCGACCGGTGCGCGATGGACGCGTCGCATGGCTGAACCAGTTTCATCCCTTTGGCGGCGTGCCTTCCGCGGCCCATCTGGCAGATCTCATCGCCTCGGCATTGGAGAACATGGCGTGAGCGGCCTTGAAACAACCTGCGCCCGCCCGCGAAAATCCTCCCTGCGCTGGATAATGCTGGCCTTCTCGGTGGCATGTGTAGCGCTGTTGATTGTCCAGGGCTTTCTTAGCATCGCTAAGCCCGCAGAATGGCTGCATATTATAACAGCTCCCAATCCCGACGATCCGCGCCATGTGATCGGTTATTACAGCTTTCTGCCGCGTCTTGCGGTCGGCCTGCTCGTGGGCGGTGCGCTCGGGCTTGGCGGCGCGGTGTTTCAAACCGTTCTGCGCAATCCGCTGGCTGAACCCGGACTTTTGGGCGTCGCCTCCGGCGCGCAGATCGCACTGGCTTTCACCCTGGTTTTCGCACCCGGCCTGTGGATCGCGAGCAATGAAGCTATAGCAATCATCGGTGCGGGAATGGCACTCAGCCTTTCGCTGTTCATCGCCTCTCGCGGACAGTTTTCTTCGACGACTGTCGTATTGGCCGGTTTGATGGTTGGACTTTATTGCAATGCAATCTTCAGCCTGCTTGTACTCTTCAATCATGATTACCTCATCAACCTGCTGACCTGGCAGGCAGGTTCCCTGCAGCAGGGTGGGTGGGAAGTCTGTCTCTATCTGCTTCCGCGCCTCCTGCCGCTTGCAGTACTCATCTTCATTCTGCAACGTCCGCTCAATCTTCTATCGCTCGGTGATAACCAGGCAAAGGGCCTTGGTATTTCACCAGCAATGATGCGGCTGGTTCTGCTTGCTGCCGCTGCCGCGACTGCTGCGGTCATTACCAGCAGTCTTGGGCTGATTGGTATGATCGGACTTGCCGCGCCCAACCTTGCGCGCGCCTTTGCCCCCGGGCAGGACGGGCGCAGGCTCGTGTGGTCGGCTTTGCTCGGCGCGTTGCTGCTTGTCGGTATCGATCAGCTGTTGCGGGCCATTGCGCCTTTCGTCGGCAATATTCCCGCGGGCGCCGCTACGGGCCTCTTCACAGGACCAATTCTCGTCATTCTGGCAAGCCGCGTTCGTCTGCCCGGTGTTTCGTCAGCACAAGAAGGTACCTCGACTGGAAAGAGACTCCAGAAGCCGTTGCGCCTCCTCTTTGCCCTTTCATGCGCTCTTGCCTTTTGCATGATCCTTTCAGTGCTGGTGTCGAATACGCCTGACGGCTGGAGTTTTGCCGCGCCAGAGGCCGTAACAGGGTGGCGCGGGCCAAGAATTTTTGCTGCGGCGGGCGCCGGCATATGTCTCGCAGTTGCGGGCCTTGTTCTGCAGGGTACGCTGCGAAATACGATGGCCAGTCCTGATTTGCTCGGCATCGGCTATGGTGCGGGTTTTGGGCTTGCAATCGCGGTGCTCTTCATGGGCGATGCGAGCGGCTTTTCCAAGCTTGCCGTCGCCACCTTCGGCGCATTGGTCGTGCTGAGTGTCATTGCCGGGATCGGCTGGCGTACTGCTTTTCAGCCCGAACGCGTTCTTCTCATCGGCGTTGGCTTGGGGAGCATGTTCCATGCTCTGATGATCCTGCTTCTCGCCAGTGGCAATCCGCGGGTGGCTGGCCTCCTGAACTGGTTTTCAGGGTCGATGGGTAACATCGGCTGGAATGATGCGGCTTTGGGTTGCATCTGCGCGACTATCGTTCTGCTTGCAGCCCTTCTGTTCAGGCGACCGCTGGATATCTTTCCATTGGGCGATGTAACGGTGCGCTCTGTTGGCCTTAAAGTTTCGTCAAGCCGGGCGATCCTTCTTGCCATTGCAGGACTTGGAACAACGGCGGCGACGATCACTGTCGGGCCCGTCAGCTTCATTGGTCTTATGGTGCCGCATTTTGCAGCAATGCTCGGGTTCCGAGGGGTGACGATGCGACTTCTGGCCAGCGCTCTGCTCGGCGCCTTGCTGCTCGTATTTGCAGATTGGCTTGGGCGCAATCTCGCCTATCCGTGGCCCATGTCGGCGGGCCTGCTTGCCTCTCTTATTGGCGGGGGATTTTTCCTTCGCTTATTGTCAAAATCGGTCCGATGATTGGTGATATGATTACTGCTGAGAGGTAATAGGCCGGGCGGAAAGTGACGGCCTGATATCTTCCGCAATTTATCTGAATATCCCGCAACTATGCTTTTAGCATGATCGTGTGCTTGGCTGCGGCTTGTATCGCCTTTGGCGAATAGACGAGCGGACAATGAATTCCCTCGTGCCAATTCTCAAGAAGGTCCTGATAATGTGATGTTTCTGGAATGCCCGACTGTCCGGGATTATTGACAAACAGGCTGTTATCCCAAGCCCCAACATCGATCACCATGCGGACAGACGGCCCGGCCAGAACAGAAAAATCCTCAAGACGATAATTGGCATAGTTGAGTGTCGAACTGCTTCCGCCGAGACCGATGGGTGGCAGAGACCAGTTTTCTTCGGTAAGCGCTTGCAGCGGGTGCTGCAAATACAGCTTGTGGATTTGTCCCCATGACCAGCAATCAGGATCAGTACCCATCAGGGTTTCGCACTCTGCCCAGCCGTCATTGAGGCTTTGGATGATGCGCTCAACCACCTGCTCATCGGCCCGTGCGCCTTCCAGCCAGGTCACGATGCTCGGTGCATCAAATGGCATGAGCAACGGGATAATCTGCGGCGTCGCGCCCTCCGATCGAGCGGCAAGCGGACCGAGATGCTTGCTGAACCAAACCTCAAAAAACGCAGCGCTCGCAGATCCGGCTGCGAGATCGCCATCCCAGTCTCGAAGCAGCGGCCAGACCCGTGATGCAGTCACCGCTGGCATGGCTGATAAACAGGCGCACACGCGCGCGGCAATCGGTGAAAAAGTTGAGCATTGCAGGCGCGCGCAATCGGCTATCGAAATTGGATCCATTCGGGATAGTTCGATATGAAGCGTATTATGCCTGCTGCTGTCGAGCCACTCATAGCCGATGGCCGGATTCGAACGCGACCAATCGTCGGGCACATTCATCGCATTAGCCGTCGCCACGAAACCGCGAGCGGCGTTCACCTCTAGAGGACCGGCTTGCGGCGGTAAATATCCGTCCCATTCATAACGCCCATCGCCCGGCACAGGGAGAAGCCCGTCCCAATTTTTGCGAACGGGCGTCGCTCCGGAGGGCTTCCACGCGATCGTGTTGCTCGTATCGGCATAGATATGATTGACGGATGGACACCCCCAGCCCGCCAGTGCATCCGCATAGTCCGCATAACTGGTTGCACGCATGACCGAAAGACTGGCCATATAGGGCGCCATACCCGGGTCCATCCAGACGGTGCGCAATGCAAAGGCACGATTGCTTTCAGCATCCTGATAGAGAAGAGGGCCGTGGCGGGTGAATTTCAGCGCAACCGTTTGATCTGGATATCCCTTGACGGAAATCGGTTCTTCTATCGTCTTGACGGCTTCCCAGTCCTCGCCATAGGCATAAAGATCGGGGTCGCTTTCCTTTGTTCGATAGACATAAATATCTTCCTGGTCCGCACCGAAAATGGTCAGCCCGAAAGCGGCGGTGCCGTTGTGGCCCATCGATATGCCGGGCACCATCGGCTCACCAGCACCGATCACGTCCAGCCCCGGCATGGACAGGTGCACGACATAGCGGATCGACGGTAAAACATGTGTGCGATGCGGGTCGAGAGCCAGAATTGGACGACCTGTGCTGGTTTTCTCCGCTGATATCGCCCAGTTGTTCGACCCTTCTTCGAAAGCAGCCCTGACGATTTCACCAGACGGGGTAATCGTGGTCCAGAGGCTGGCCTCCTCAAGCGTGGCTGCAAGCCGGTCCATGGAGAAGGTCGCCGGGCTGACGGCGAGATTGAAATCGCGCAGAACCCGATCCGTCATGATCACCGGATCGAACCCGTCAACCGGTTGCGGGAAGACACCGTGCGACAATTCTTTCCGTAACTGATCGAGCTTCGCGCCAAGTTCGATCCCGGCTGCTGCCATCACTTTCGACCGCAGAAGTTCGGACGATGCATTGCGCGTGAGCGAGTGAGTCCGCACACGCACGACATCCTCTGGCTTCCAGCGATCCGGTCGATTGCCCAGTAGCAGAAATTCAGGAGGAAGCGCTATCACCCCCGCATCGCAGGCATCGACATAGGCATTGATGCCACATACAAAAGCGGTGCAGATTTCTTCCGAATCCGGTCCGTAGGCGTTCCATTCGGAAGCCATATCGCCGCGATAGAGCAGCAGCCGTGCAGCCTTGTCCTGTTCAAGGTAACCGGGGCCGAAGTCGCGCGCCAGAAGGCCGAGGCCGCGCTTGCGCGCCACATCGATCTGCCAGAGGCGGTCTCGTGCGGCGTTCCAACCCTGTGCAAAGAAAAGATCATGAAGGTTGTTGGCTCGAATATGAGCAACACCCCATTGATCGACCGTGATGGTGACGTTCTCTTTCAGGCCCGTGATCTGATGGGCATCAAATTTCATCTCATCCGACTTTGCATTGAACATCGCCGCACCTGCCACACTTTATTCAAGCTCGAGGAAAAGGCCCGCATGAAGGCGTGCGCGTTCGATCAGACTGTCCTCAAAGATATGCTCGTCCAATGTATGCAGCCCTTCGCCCCGCACGCCGATGGAATCGAGCGTTGGGATGCCAAGCGCGCCGGTGAAATTACCATCCGAGCCGCCGCCAGAACTCTGTGCCGTCATGGTAAAGCCGATCTTCTGGGCGATATCATTGGCGAAGTTGAAAAGCTTCATATCCTGCGGCTGCGCATTTTCCCAAACCGGGCGTGTCACACCGCGCGTCACGATAAACTCGACATCGTCTTTCACACCGGCAAGCGCCATGATCCGCGCAACACCGTCTTCGAGATCTTTCTGGGTCTTGGCCATGCTAAGCGCTTCGGCCTTGCAGTTTGAGGAAACGCAATTGACCCATTGCCCCGCCTGAATAACCCCGACGGAGAAGGTGCAGTCATCCGTAGTGAGCGCTTCGATATCGATGATCTTTTCCGCCATGCGGCGGATGGCGGAACGGCCTTCCGCCAAAAGCCAGCCGGCATGGCTGGGGCGTCCGACCGTCTCGAGATTATAGCGGGCAATTGCATAGCGCCCCACCACAGCGCCGCCATCGCGCCGCGCCGGTTCGGGCACCAGCACATATTTGTTCTTGAGCGCCTCCTGTTCGATCAGGTCGCGCGTCGAAGGTGTGCCGACTTCTTCATCGGGTGTCAGCAGGAACGTAACAGGCAGTTTTGTCGTCAGCCCCGAGCGAACGATCTGGCGCATCGCTTCCAGAGCGACGAAATTGCCGCCCTTCATGTCCTGAATGCCGGGACCATAAATCTTGCCGCCTTCGCGGCGATAGGGGTTCACATCGATGACGCCGAGTGGATGCACAGTATCAAGATGGCCTGACACCAGAACGCCCGGTTTGCCCTGATCCGCATGCGGAAAGCGTGCGCGCAATGAGCCACCATAGCCCATGCGTCCAGGAATGAATTCGATGCTCGCACCGGCGGCTGCAAAATCATAAGCCGCAGCATCCACCATGCGGTTTACGGCCGCCGCATCGAAGGTCGGGCTTTCCGTCTCGATCCATGGGCGCAGGCGCGCAATCATATCGTCGAGATCAAACGGCAGTTCATGCGCACTCATGCGGCTAATTCCTTATTCACTGGCAGGCGAGTTTCCACGATCCGGGCATAGATGGACGACCCGATGGGCAACGTTGCGGGATCGAGCGTAAAGGCGGGATTGTGAAGGGCTGCCTTGCCGCCATGCAGCACATTGATGTAAGCGCCAGGTACGCGGGCGAGCATATCGGCAAAATCCTCACTGCCCATGAAAGCCGGGCAATCGTCGGTCACATTTTCTTCGCCCAGCACATCGCGTGCAGCCGCGACATAGGCGTCGGCCAGTTCATGATCGTTGCGCAGCACATCGAACACATTGCGAATATCGACATCAACCGTGATGCCATAACCCGCAGCCACACCGGCGCAGATCTCGCGCAAGCGGCTTTCAGCAAGATCGCAGACGCGCTTTTCGAAATAGCGGATTGTCCCGGTGATCGTCGCGACTTCCGGCACGATGTTATAGGCGCTGCCGGTGTGGAACTGCGTGCAGGAAACGACACAGGCTTCAGTCGCTGGAATGTTGCGGGAAACGATGGTCTGCAACTGACCGACCAGATCGGCACCGATCACCAGTACATCGCGCGCATTATGCGGCTGGGCGGCATGGCTGCCTTTGCCAGTCAGCTTGATGTCGAAGAAGCTGGCACCGGCCATGGCTGCGCCCTTGCGGATGACGGCTTTGCCAAGCGTGCCCAGAGGCTGGTTGTGCATGCCGTAAATTTCATCGCACGGGAAGCGCTCGAACAGGCCTTCCGCGATCATCCCGCGCGCACCGCCGAGCCCCTCTTCGGCGGGCTGGAAAACGAAAACGGCGCTGCCTTCGAAATTGCGGGTTGCGGCCAGATATTGCGCGGCGCCGAGCAACATCGTCGTGTGTCCGTCATGGCCGCAGGCATGCATGCGACCGGGGTTTTGCGAGCTATAGGGAACGCCGGAAATTTCGTCGATGGGCAGCGCATCCATATCCGCGCGCAGGCCGACCCGACGATTGCCAGCATTGCGCCCGTTCAGGATGCCGACGACGCCTGTCTTGGCAATGCCGGTATGAACTTCATCGAAGCCCCATTTTTCCAGAAGATCGGCGACAACACCCGCAGCGTGTTTCTCCTCAAAGCCGATCTCGGGATGACGATGCAGATCCTCGAAAACCGCGCGCATCTCGCCGGCTTTCTCCTCAATAAACGGTATGATGGGCATGATTTCATTCCTGTTCAAAATCACTCGGAAAATCGGGGCCGCTCCCTGCGGCCCCCAATTAGGCGACGGGCTGACCCGCTGCAAAATCCCAGAAGCGACCGGGAGCCGCTTCGATCAGTGCGCGCGTATAGTCGTGTGACGGGCTTCCCAGAACGTTGGCCGCCTCTCCCTGCTCGACCACCTCGCCACGCTTCATCACCAGCACTTCATCACAAATTTGCGCTGCGACGCGCAGATCGTGCGTGATGAAGATGATGGCGATACCGGTGTTCTTCTGCAGTTCTGCCAGAAGATCGAGAACCTGCGCCTGCACCGACACATCAAGCGCCGACACTGCCTCGTCTGCAACCAGAATATCCGGGCGCAGCGCAACCGCGCGGGCGATAGCGATGCGCTGGCGCTGCCCGCCCGAGAACTGGTGGGGATAACGCTTCAAAGCATCTTCCGGCAACGATACGATCTTCAGGAGCCGCTTGGCTTCCGCCACGGCCTCCTCATAAGGGACACCATAATTCACCGGGCCTTCGGTCAGGCTCTGCTCGATTGTCCAGCGCGGATTGAGCGAGCGGAACGGGTCCTGAAAAACGACCTGAAGTTTTTTACGAAACGGCTTCATATCGCGCTTGCCGAGATGGGCGATATCGCGACCGTCGACAACGATTTCACCTTCGGTCGGCTCGATCAGGCGCATGATAGATCTCGCTACCGTCGTCTTGCCAGAACCGGATTCACCGACGATACCGAGCGTGCGACCCGGCTGCAGATCGAAGGTCACTTCGCGCGATGCATTGACACCGGGCTTTCTGCTGAAGATGCCGCCGCTCTGATAGGTCATGCCAAGATTTCGGACGCGGATAACAGGATCATGTCCCAGCGGTTCGCGCGCCGCACGTGGAACGAGACTTGGCACCGAACCGAGCAGGTCTTTGGTATATTGCTGCTGCGGCTGGGTCAGTACCTGCCGGATGGTGCCACGCTCCACAATCTCGCCGCTGCGCATCACGCAGACACGATCCGCGATTTCGGCAACCACACCCATATCATGCGTGATGAACAGCACGGCGGTTCCATGCTTTTCCTGCAATTCCGCAATCAGCGACAGAATCTGCTTTTGCGTCGTCACATCAAGCGCCGTGGTCGGTTCATCGGCAATCAACAGCATCGGCTCCAGAATGAGCGCCATGGCGATCATGATGCGCTGGCGCTGACCACCGGAAAGCTGATGCGGATAGCTCTGATAGATGCGCTCCACATCCGGCAGGTGCACTTGTTCCATGATGTTGATGACTTTGGCGCGTTTGGCTTCCGCCGACAGTGCTGTGTGAATGTCGAGGACCTCGGTGATCTGTTCGCCAACCCGCATGACAGGATTGAGCGCCGTCATCGGTTCCTGAAAGATCATGGAAATGCGCGTGGCCCGCATTTTCTTCATATCGGCAAGCGACAGTTTGAGAAGGTCGTTGCCATCCAGCCGGATTGCGCCGCCTTTCACCTTGAGGGCATCCTTGGGCAACAGTCCCATCGCCGTCAGGGAGGTCACGGATTTGCCTGATCCGGATTCACCGACGAGGCACACCGTTTCACCTTTGCGGATATCAAAGCTGACATCACGCAGGACGGGCGTGCCACCCGGCAGGGCAACGATGAGGTTCTCCACCTCAAGCACAACAGGCTCTTGCGAGAAATCACGATTGCGCAGTTCCATATCAGCCCTCCCGCTTCTTGAGACGTGGATCGAGACTATCGCGCGCGGCATCGCCCAGAAGATTGATCGACAGCACGCACAATGTCAGCAACAAGCCGGGCCAGAGCACAATCGACGGTTTGATGCGGAAGAACTGGCGGCCTTCCGCCATGATGTTCCCCCAGGTCGGGATTTCGGTGCTGATACCGGCACCGAGGAAAGAAAGGATCGCTTCGGTCAGGATCGCCGATGCGACGATGTAGGTACCCTGCACGATCAAGGGCGCCATCGTATTCGGCAGAAGGTGCCGGAAGAGAATTTTCGGTGTGCTGGACCCGAGGGCCATTGCCGCTTCAACATAGGGCTCCTCTCTGGCGCTCAGAATAACCGAACGGACCAGACGCACCACGCGTGGGATTTCGGGAATGGTGATCGCAGCGATCACCGAACCGATGGACGGCCCATTGAGCGCAACGAGTGCGATGGCAATCAGGATCGAAGGCATCGCCATCAGGGCATCCATCATGCGCATGATGATGGTATCGGCAGTACGGAAGAAACCAGCGATGAGACCGATGAACACACCGGCTGCAATCGATGCCGCCGCTGCGAGAAGCCCGATCAGGAGCGAGATACGCCCGCCAAGGATCATGCGCGAGAAGAGGTCGCGACCAAAATTGTCCGTGCCAAGCAGATATTCATCCGAGGGCGGTTTCAGACGCATCAACGGGTTCATAGCAAGAGGATCGTGCGGTGCGATCCAGGGTGAGATGAGGGTAAGCAGAACGATTGCGGCGAGAAGAGCGCCCGCAACCAGTGGCCCGATACCGACGCGAGCGACGCGCGGCAACGAGAACAGGCGAAGTATCCAGTGCATGCCCGCCGATGTCGATTCAGAGCGCATCAATAACGAATCCTTGGGTCGAACAGGGTGTAGGAAAGGTCGATCAGCAAGTTGACGAACACATAAAGCGCGCTCGTCAAAAGGATCATGGCCTGAATGACGGGATAGTCGCGCGCGAGCACGGCATCCACGGTCAGGCGACCGATGCCCGGAATATTGAAGATGCTCTCGGTGACGACGACACCGGAGATCAGCAAGGCAAAGCCCGTACCCACAATCGTCACGACCGGCACGGCAGCGTTCTTGAGCGCGTGCACGAAAAGAAGGCGGCGGTCGCTCACACCCTTGGCACGCGCGGTACGAATATAGTCCTCACCCAACACATCAAGCATCGCCGCACGGGTCATGCGGGCAATGAGTGCGATATAGATGGAAGCCAATGTCAGCGCCGGGAGGATCGCGCGTTCCATGAAACCACCAAGACCGGATGAAAGCGGCTTGAAACCTTGCACGGGCAGCCATCCGAGATTGACCGAGAAAATCAACAACAGCACATAACCGACCAGAAACACGGGCACCGAAAAGCCGAGAACCGAAAAGCTCATGACCAGATAGTCGATCCAGGAACGATGCCGCCAGGCTGCGACGACGCCCATGGGTATCGCAACCAAAACCGCAATGATGATGGTCAGAACGGCAATCGAAATGGTCGGGCCGATGCGTTGCGAAACCATGTCCAGCACAGGCACGCCGGAAATGAGTGACACGCCGAGATCGCCCTGCAATATCTTGCCCATCCAGGTGAAATATTGCGTCAGGATCGGCTCGTTGAGGCCCATAGCCTCACGAATACGCTCCAGTTGCTCGGTCGTCGCGGCATCGCCTGCGAGGATTGCCGCCGGATCGCCGGGCGTAAGACGTAAAAGGAGGAAGACGAAGATCGATACCAGTAACAAAACCGGCACGAGCGCAAAAATGCGTTTTATCAGATAGACAGCCATATACACGTCCCGTGTGAGGCAGAACCGGAGGGAGGAGCCGGTTCCGCGTTGGACAGGGAGTTATCGCGCCAGAGAGATTTGCAGCGCGATAGCCGGGGCAGGATTATTCCTCTGTCTTTTTCACATTCCAGAAGACCGGCACGGGCGAGCCGAGCATATCGACGATATTGGCGCGGCGGCCCTGTGGCGGGTTGTACTCACCGAGCGGGATATAGAGCACATTTTCAAGCGTATGCGCCTGTATCTTCTCTACCACGGCCTTGCGGTCTTCCGGCGATTGCGCGGCGATATAATCCTTCTTCAGGGCTTCGATCTGGTCGTCCTTCGGCCAGCCGAACCAGCCCTGATCGCCACGACCATTGAGCATCACCGAATTGAGCGGCGTTGCAATTTCGGGAATCTGCCAGTTGGTGAAGAAAATGTTCCAGCCGCCCTTTGAAGGCTCATCCTTGGAGGCGCGGCGACCAACCAGCGTCTGCCAGTCCATCGGCTGCATATCGACCGTGAAACCGGCCGCACGCAATTGCTGCGCGGCGACAACCGGCTGGGGCGACAGGCTGGTCACATCGGTCGGCTGCATCATCACGACCGGCGTGCCGTCATAACCAGCCTTTTTCAGGAGCGCCTTGGCTTCCTCGATATTGCCCTTCGCCGTTAGGCTTTCGGCGCCGATATCAGTGGCATTCGGTGTGCCACAACCGAAAATCGCGCCACAAACCTTGTAATAGCTCGGGTCCGCCATCAGCGCTGCCAGCACCGGTTCCTGCGACATTGCTAGAAAGGCAGCGCGCCGGATATCCGCGTTGTCGAAAGGCGGATGCTTGAAATTCAGACGCCCCATGGTCTGGTAGCCGAGCGGATCGCGCTTTTCCAGAATGACGGAATCGTCCCCTTCGAACAGCGGGACCAGATCGACCGGCACCTGCTCCATATAGTCGACTTCGCCGCTCATCAGCGCGTTGACCGCAGTCTGCGCGTCGGTCATCGTGACCCAGCGCACCTTGTCCACATTCACGATCTTGCCCCCGGCCATCCAGCTCGCAGGCTCTTTGCGCGGGATGTAATCCTCGTTCTTGACGTAGCTGACGCCGACGCCTGGCTGGAATTCCGCAGGCACGAATTTGAACGGGCCCGAACCGATATGTTCGGTAATCGCCGTATCGGCGGGGGTCGCAGCGATGCGGGCGGGCATGATGAAAGGCGGCAGCGCAGACTGTTTGGACAGCGTATCGAGGAATGGCGCGAAAGGTTCCTTCAGCGTCCATACCAGCGTCTTGTCGTCGGTGGTCTTGAGCGACTCCGTGACATCCATGATGAGCTGTCCGCCCGCGTCGCGCTTGGCCCAGCGTTCCAGCGATGCCACGGCGTCGGCTGCGGTGACAGGCGCGCCATCGTGGAACTTGAGACCGTCACGCAGCGTAAAAGTGTAGACTTTCTGGTCGTCTGAAATCGTCCAGTCTGCCATTTGTGGCTGCGGTTTGAAATTCTCGTCCACGGCGATCAGCACATCATAGATCATATAGGCATGATCGCGTGTGATATGCGCCGTCGTGATAACTGGATCAAGGATACGCAGATCCGAATGCATGACGGCTGTCAGGGTTGTTTCAGCCCATGCGTTGCTTGATAAACTGCCAGCACCGAGTGCGATCAGAGAAGCGGCTATTCCGTATTTCAACCGGCGAAGAATGGGACCGGAGGTGGGGGATTTGAAAAACAGCATTTATGTGGTTCCTCTGAAGGTTTTTTCTTTATTTATGGATTGAATTCTTTCCCTAGCGGCTCGAGCCGGATGCCCGAGCGAAGATGTTTCCATGATAGTTGGGCCGGGCTCAGCGGCATGGCTCCGGGAGCCGTGCAGACCAAAAGTTTCTCGGCAATCGGCGCGAAATCTGCGCGAAAATGGACAGAGCTTTTATTGACAAGAATGGCTTCCTGTTCCGGCTCTATACCCACCATGCGATACAGGGCGCGGTCGGCCATCTGCGCCAGATTGGTCGTCACGACCACGCGCGTGCCGCCAAGCCGCAGACATGCTGATGGTCCCATGTTGAGCCACGTGCCGCCATAATAGGGCCCGGTTGCATGGGCTTTCCCGTCAGACAGTTTCTCGACCTGAAACCGGGCTGTGAACGGCTCGTCGCCGGCTATCCCGGATTTGCCGCCCAGCGAAATTTCAATTTCTGCTCCCTCGCCAGCGCGATGGGCGAGTGCCGCCGCCTCCGGATCGTGCATGCAGCCGATGGATGCCCTATTGGCACCGCAGGCCACAAGTGCCCGGAGCATTCCTGTCGTGTCGGAACTGCCTCCGGCACCGGGATTGTCCTGCGTATCGGCAATTACTATGGGTCGCTTTGCATCGCGGGAGAGTTCAATCGCCTTTTCGACCCCTTCCTCGGGTTGATAGGCAATGCCTGCAAACGACCCTTCCGCCGCGGCCAGCGCATTGGCGATGGCGTCCGCGCAACGCTCAACCGCGGCGTGGTCCCAGCCATAGGCGAAGACAGAAGGGCCGCATTCAGCAAAATCAGCGGCGGGAAACCCCATGAAAAGCGAGGCTGTCAGCACATTTTCCGGCAGGTCAACCGTCATGCCATAAAGGGCCTTGGCGGGTTGCTCGTCCGTGCATTGCCAGGCAATCGGAATGAGATAGTCGCCCTGACGCATGGTCTTGTGCCAGCCATGCGGCCAGACATCCGATTTATCCATCAGGGCTTGCAACGCCTTGGCCGAACGATAACCGGTTTCAGCCATATCGACATGCGGATAAGTGCGGAAACCGACCATCACATCGGAAAGTTCGAACATGTGCTTTGTAATGTTGCCGTGCAGGTCGAGCGCGACTGCAATCGGCTCTTCCGGGCGGACGACGCGAATCCGCTCAAGCAATTCACCTTCACCGTCATCGACATGCGCAGCAACCATTGCACCGTGCAGGTCGATGAAAATCCCGTCGAGCGGACCACAATCCTTCAGCCCGGCAACGATTTCCGAGACGATGGTTTCATAAGCATCTTCTGTGACCGGTGCAGACGGTATGGCCCCTGCCCACAGGATCGGCACAATTTCCCATCCCGCTTCATGGGCAAATTTCAGTGCACCGGCAATGCCCAGATTGACATCTTGCGCGTGATCGACAATCGCGTCACCGCGCGACAGCGGAATATAACCGCCACCTTGAACGAACGCCGCCATATCGGCTGGAGCCGCAGCAAACGTGTTTGTTTCATGCAAAAAGCCAGCGACAGCCACGCGTTTTGACACGAGCATACTCCCATTTCATCGATTTGCCCCCTCGGGCAGGAACGTGTATCTGTCAGCGATACATCTATATCTATTTTTATCTTAGGGACCAATTTTGGTACTTGTCAATCCTTGAACGGCGACTAAAGATTTTTCCCATGAACACATTTCGAGACCTGGGCGGCATCTCCACTTTTGACCCCGATGAGGGGGAAGCCTATAATGAAGATCCATTGTTCCTGCGCTCTGTTGCGCGGACCGTGGCTGTCATGATGGCGTTTCAGAAGGCACGGCATCCGCTGTCGCTGAGCCAGATAGCGACTGCAGCTGGGATCGATCGAAGCGCAGCCCAGCGCATCGTCCATTCACTGCAAAAACTTGATGTGATCGCCCGCGATCCCGCAGATCGCGGTTACCTGCCGGGCTTGCGCATCCTCGATATGACTCATGATCTGTTGCGGCTCAATCCGATGCTACAACGCGCCAACCCGATCATGTTGGAGCTCCGTCGCCGCGTGCGTGAACGCGTCGATCTTTCGCTTTTCGACGATGTCCGGGTTGTCTACGCCGTGCGCATGCCATCAAAGCACGAAATCTTCAGCGCGACGCTCGTCGGCCATGCCGTGCCGACCTATTGCACGGCGGGTGGCGTTGCCATTCTTTCACGACTGCCCGACGAAAAAATCGCGGATATCGTCAGCCGTTCCGACCTGACGCCTTTCACGCCCCATACGGTGCGGACTCTGGAAGAGGTGATGGGGCAGGTGAATGCCACGCGGGAACGCGGGCATTCTGTCTTGTGTCGCCAGCTTCTGCATAACGAAGTTGCTATTGGCGCGGCCATTCTTGATGCGGGCGGAAATCCGGTCGGCGCAATTCATGTGGCTGGCAGCCTGCAGGAATGGTCGGCGGAAGGCTTCAGCGACAGTTTCGGACCACTCGTCGAAAATGCCGCACGCACCGTTTCAGAACGCCGGTGACCGTTTGGGTAAGCTAATGCCAATGGATCGGAAAGAGAGCTTTACGTTCTTAAAATAGAGCCTTCCTAAAAGAATGCCGGGCCAAAGGCCCGGCATTCTTTGCGCTTGGGAGGCAATATGATCAGTCTTCCTTGATCATGCTGTCCTTGCTCGTATCCCGCATACGGAGATAGACGATCAAGGAAATGCCGATCATGACGGTGACGTACCAGTAAAAGCCACGTTCCCAGCCGCCATTCTTGAAGCTCAGCGCGACATACTCCGCCGTGCCGCCAAACAGTGTATTGGCGAGAGCATAGGGCAGCGCCACGCCAAGCGCACGGATATGAGCCGGAAAAAGTTCTGCTTTTACTACTGCGTTGATTGAGGTGTAACCGGTCACAATGATCAGTGCCGCCATAACGAGAATCCCGGCAGTCCATGCATCGCGGGTCTGTTCCAGCGTGGTGAAAATCGGGTAGGTGAACAGCACGCCAGCCGCACCGAAGGCGATCATCAGGGGCTTGCGACCGATCTTGTCCGAAAGCGCACCGGCTATCGGCTGCAGGCACATGAAGACAAACAGTGTCACGGCATTAATCTGGCTTGCCACTTCACGGCTGAAGCCCGACGTGTTGACCAGAAATTTCTGCATATAGATCGAGTAGGCATAGAAGGCGAGCGTACCACCAGCGGTCAGAAGCATGACCAGCGCAGTTTCCTTCGGATGGTACTTGATCAGGGTCCAGAAGCCCGATTTTGGCGCATCCTTCGCTTTCGCGTTCTTGAAGCTTTCGGTTTCCGCAAGGCCGCGACGCAGCCAGAAGACGACAACGGCAAGCAGAGCGCCAATGAAGAACGGAATACGCCACCCCCAGGCTTCCAGCGCCGAGGTTTCCATGGTCGATTGCAGAACGATCAGGAGAAGAATGGCCAAGAGCTGGCCGGAGATCAGCGTCACATATTGGAACGATGAGAAAAAGCCGCGACGGTCTTTCCCCGCCATCTCAGAAAGATAGGTGGCGCTCGCACCATATTCGCCGCCGACCGACAGCCCCTGCATCAGTCGTGCGAGGACCAGAAGGGCTGGCGCGACAATTCCAATGGTCTCATATCCAGGGGTGAGCGCGATGATCAGCGAACCAGCACACATCAGTGTCACGGAGAGTGCCAGACCAGCCTTACGGCCCTTGCGGTCAGCATATATGCCCATGATCCACGCACCAATCGGACGCATCACGAAGCCGACGGCAAAGACGGCTGCGGCGCTTAAAAGCTGCGCGGTCTGGCTGTCGGAGGGGAAGAAATGCGGTGCGAAATAGAGCGTGAAAGCAGCATAGACATACCAGTCGAACCATTCGACCAAATTGCCGGTAGAACCACCGATGATCGATTTAAGCCGACTGTTGGTGCTCGGCGCATCACTCCGTTCGGATGTTATTGAGGCCATTATTGTTCCTTCACATGTCTCGATATCTGAGGATCAACCCGTTGCAGAAGCGCAGCTTCGTTGCGCTGCCAGTCGGGTTCTGTTGTGTTGAGGGTTTTAAAAGGCTGTGGTGCCGGACGGCTTGAAAACCGAAGCCGGATTGTCTGAAATTGTGAAAGGAGGGTTCAGCTATGAACCGCGCTCCGCCACAAAAGCGCCATTGGCGTTGAGGAAATTGAAGTCCCCGTCCGGCTAACTTTAGGCGGGCATTGATATCGCTGCATAGGTGAACCCCTCCTGACGAAACTCCCATTTTCGTGGTGGCGATAAGATGCGGTACGCGGATTTCAATCGCCATAGAGCGGCGTTAAAAAGTTTAATTCTTTGAAATTATTTGAAAAAGACGGTCCGCGGCTGCGTAAGTCCGCATAATTTGTGCAAAAATCTGCGTGACTTTACGTTGGATATTGCATAATTCTGCACAAATGAAGATGTCCCGAAACGCGGTGAAACTCCTGCTTCTTGCTTTTGCTATTATATTGGCGGCGGGTTTCTGGACGGCTGCAAAACTATGGACGGAGCAGGGCGCGACCGAACGGTTGCGTCAGAACGCAACACTTGTTGCGCGTCAGCAAACACGTCTGATCGACAGTGAGCTGGCCAAGTTTCGTCTCCTTCCTGTCGCGTTGAAGGAATATAGCGATCTGCGGGATGTGCTGGCAGGCGGGGCGCAGGACGCCGTCGCGCGCTTGAATGCCAATCTCGGTTTTCTGGCCCGTGAGATCGGCTCGCCTATCATCTATGTCATCGCCCGTGACGGTGTCGTTATTGCCTCATCGAATGCAGGCACGCCGGAAAGCTTTGTTGGGCGCAACTATAGCTATCGCCCCTATTTTCAGGGCGCCATGGCTGCCGGTGACGCCGAATATTACGCCATCGGCGATCTGAGCGGACGTTTTGGTCTTTTCCTTTCCAGGCGCATCGGTGATCAGACCAATCCGGTCGGCGTGGTGGTGGTGAAATTTGAGTTTCACCGGTTGGTCACTACATGGACGAACGATCCGGGTCAGACCTTTGTGATTGATCCACGCGGAATCATTCTGGCGTCGACCGATATGCCGGAAGCGCTGCGGTCTTTCCAGCCGATTACCACCGCCGAACGGACGAAAATTCTCCAAAGCGGGCAGTTCCATGCCGCCGATCTCCAGCCGAGCCGTTATGCTTTTGAGTCTGGAGGGGTGATGCGCGGACCTTCCGGCGATCCGTTCGTCGTCGTTGAAGAACCCATTGCCGGGACCGCGCTGAAACTGGTCCATATCGAGCCGACCGCACCGTCCATGCAGGCGGCCCATGATCTGGCGCGACTAATCACCGTTGCGGCGATGCTGGTGGTGTTTTTGCTTGCCGCTGCCGTCTACTGGCGCATGACGCGCGCTGCGCGTGCAACTGCTGATCGCGCTGCGCTGGAAAAGGCTGTCGCCGAACGCACGGCGGAACTAAGTGCCGAGATGATCGAGCGCGAGCGCGCCGACAAGCGCTTTCGTGATGCCCGTGAGGAGTTGGCGCAAGCAAACAGGCTGGCCTCGCTTGGCTCGATAACTGCGGGCCTTGTGCATGAAATCAATCAGCCGGTCGCGACCATCCGTACGCTGACCGAGAATGCGCAGCACTATCTGTCCAAGGGCAAGCTCGACAAGGTTGCCGCAAATCTGACGACCTCCGTCGATCTAACGGCGCGCATCGGCTCCATTACGCAGGAGATGCGCCGCTTTGCCCGTCGACGCGGCAGCGTTGCGCGTCCGATACCACTGAACGAACTGGTCGATGGCACGATGGTGTTGATGGGCGACCGTTTTCGCAATGCCAATGTACCGCTGGATATGCCGGAGCAATCAGAATTGATGGTGTTCGCCTGCCGTATCCGCTCGGAACAGGTGCTCGTCAATTTGCTGCAAAACGCGCTCGATGCGGTGACGGCGCAGCCCGATCCACATGTCGCAATCATCATCGAGCAAGACGATGAGCAAGTGTCGTTGATCGTTGCAGATAACGGTCCGGGTATTGATCCGGAACTGGATGATGAGATTTTCAGCCCCTTTGTCACCGGCAAACCGGACGGGCTTGGTCTTGGGCTCGGTATCGCGCGCGATCTGATGACGGAACTGGAGGGAACGTTGCGGGTCGTTCCTTCACCACTGGGTGGTGCGGCTTTTGCTGCGACGTGGAAGCGGGTGCATAAGGACGGTGAGCATGACGGAAAGTGAACCCTTGCGCGTGATGCTGGTCGATGACGATGCGCCGTTTCGCACGGCCCTTGCGGATTCCTTCGAGATTGCCGGGATCGATATTGAAACCCACGGCGATGGCCAGTCGGCGCTAGCCAATCTGACCGCCGATTTTCCCGGCGTTGTCGTCACCGATATTCGGATGCCGCGTATCGATGGCCATGCCGTTATGGAAGCGCTGCTGGCGCGTGACCCCGAATTGCCGGTCATTCTGATGACAGGCCATGGCGATATCGGCATGGCCGTCACGGCGCTCAAGAAGGGCGCCTTCGATTTTATTGCCAAACCCTTTGCAGCCGATCACCTGATTTCCAGTGTGCGCCGTGCGCTGGAAATGCGCCGTCTGGTGCTGGAAAACCGGCGTCTGCGCCGTGCTGCGGCGGAAGCCGAGCAGGATTATCCATTGCTGGGCGAAACGCCGGTCATGGTGCGGCTGCGCGACACGATTCGCCAATTGGCGAGCGTCGATGTTGATGTACTGATCGAAGGCGAGACTGGTACGGGCAAGGAACTTGTCGCCCGACTGTTGCATCGCTGGAGTGCGCGCCATGCTCGCGGCTTCGTTGCGATTGATTGCGCTGCGCTCCCCGATGCGGTTGCAGATGACGTCCTGTTTGGCAATCGTATTCAGCGCGGCAGGATTGCCGATGCTGATCGGGGTACGCTCTTTCTTGACGAGATCGACAGCATGTCGGTCAACCTGCAAGGCAAGTTGCTGCGGGTTGTGGAGGAGCGCGAGTTGCCTTCGCTGACCGGAGAGCCTCGTGCTGTCAATCTGCGGGTGATTGCGGCCGCCAAAGGCGATCTGGACGGTGCCGTTGCAGCGGGGCGTTTTCGCTCTGATCTTTTCTATAGGCTAGAAACGGTGCGGTTGCGCATTCCGCCCTTGCGTGAACGCCGCAAGGATATAGGTCTCCTTTTTGCCTATTTTCTCGACGAGGCCGCCAGCCAGTTTGGGCAGCCGCGCCCCGCAATCGATGCAGCCATCGAGTCACGGCTCCATTCCGACGACTGGCCGGGCAATGTGCGCGAGCTGCGCAATTATGCCAAACAGGTGGTGCTTGGCTTGCGGCATGACCCTGAACATGAACCGAGCACATTGCCGTTATCCGAACAGATGGATCGGTTCGAGGAAGGGGTCATCCGCGCCACGCTCAAACGATGCAATGGCGATGTTGGCTTTGCTGCTGAAGTGCTGCAACTGCCGCGCCGCAGTCTCTATGCAAGGCTGCAAAGGCACGACATCGATGCCTCGTCGTTTCGTCGTCGCGATTGACGTATTCGCCTAACCGACGCGCGTTTTCCGCAACTATCTATTGACCGATTTTTAACTTCGACTACTATATATAGTGTTCTAGGTTCTTTCGATTCGATGGGTCGAAAGCTAAGAGGGAATTCGGTGAGTCGCCGCCATGAAGGTTGAGACGAAGCCGAAGCTGCCCCCGCAACTGTAAACGGTGAGTTCTTGTTGATCATGTCACTGGCGTAAGCTGGGAAGACCGACAAGGGCGCTGACCCGTGAGCCAGGAGACCTGCCTTGAGCAATGAACGTCCACGGGCGGGGTGTCCGGTTGGTGTGCAGTCATTGAGGCGAGTTGTGCTTCTTGCCGATTGCTACCCCGAATACCCGCTCACAAGCTTCGGGGTGAAGTCCATGTCTGACACATTGTCCAGTTTGTATTGTCCTTTCAGTTCAGGACCACCTTTCCAGAGGTGATTTTGCGCGGTCCAGTGGTGCTCATGCATCGCTGACTTTCCCCATTTTGTCCGTCTTCACGCGCATGTCCCGTGCGCGAACGATTTTTTATGCGCATCTGTCCCCCATACGGCGGACGGGTCCCAGTCAGCTTGCGCCCAATCCAGTGAGGAAGAAATGAACGTTACCGTCTATAGCAAACCCGCTTGCGTCCAGTGCACCGCAACAACCCGCGCCCTCGACCGCCAGGGGATCGATTATCAGGTCATCGACATTTCTGCAGATATGGAGGCTTTCGATCTCGTGACGGGGCTGGGTTACCGGCAGGTGCCGGTCGTCGTGGCCGGTGAAACCCACTGGGCCGGTTTTCGCCCGGATATGATCAACGGCCTTTCGTGACCGTGGCTTTGCATGAGTTCTGCAATGGGTCTCCTTGTCTATTTTTCCAGTAGCTCCGAGAACACGCACCGTTTCGTAGAGCGGCTTGGAATGCGCGCGAGGCGCATTCCCATCCTGCAAAGGGGTGAGGATGACACGAGCCCGTTGCAGATAGACGAGCCATTCGTGCTCATGACGCCAAGCTATGGCGGCGGTGGAAACATGGGGGCGGTGCCAAAGCCCGTCATCCGGTTTCTCAACAATGCGGGCAATCGCTCGCTGATCCGCGGCGTGATCGCCGCGGGCAACAGCAATTTCGGCGAAGCTTTTGGCATAGCCGGCAAAATAATCTCCGCCAAATGTCAGGTTCCCTATCTTTATCGCTTCGAGCTTTTGGGAACCGATGAAGACATTGGCAATGTCAGGAACGGGATGGAACGATTTTGGACACGGCAGACACAACCCTGATCCGCGAGCGCGGTGCAGAGCCGATTGCGGAGGACGCGCCACTAGCGGCAGCGTCGAACAGCCCCAAGCCCGTCAAATCTACGGACGGGCTGGACTATCATGCGCTGAACGCAATGCTCAATCTCTATGACGATGAAGGCAACATCCAGCTGGACCGTGACCGGCAAGCTGCGCGGCAATATTTTCTTCAGCACGTCAACCAGAATACGGTCTTCTTCCATAATCTGCGGGAGAAGCTGGATTATCTGGTGGCCGAAAACTATTACGAACAAGCCGTGCTCGACCAGTATTCCTTCAATTTCGTGCGCGATCTTTTCGATGAGGCCTATGCGAGAAAGTTCCGTTTCCCGACATTTCTGGGCGCCTTCAAATATTACACCAGCTACACGCTGAAAACCTTCGACGGGAAGCGCTATCTGGAGCGCTATGAAGACCGCGTCTGCATGGTGGCGCTGGTATTGGCGCGCGGCAGCGAGCAACTGGCGCGTGACCTTGTCGATGAGATCATTTCCGGTCGCTATCAGCCTGCAACGCCGACATTCCTCAATGCGGGCAAGAAGCAGCGCGGCGAACTCGTGTCCTGTTTCCTGTTGAGGGTGGAGGACAATATGGAGTCCATTGGACGTTCCATCAATTCCGCATTGCAGCTTTCCAAGCGCGGTGGCGGCGTGGCCTTGAGCCTGACGAATATTCGCGAATCCGGCGCGCCGATCAAGCAGATCCAGAACCAGTCTTCGGGCATTATTCCCGTGATGAAGCTTCTGGAGGATTCATTCTCCTACGCCAACCAGCTTGGCGCACGACAGGGAGCCGGCGCGGTTTATCTGCATGCCCATCATCCCGATATCATGCGCTTCCTCGACACCAAGCGCGAGAATGCCGATGAGAAAATCCGTATCAAGACCTTGTCGCTCGGTGTGGTGATCCCGGATATCACCTTTGAACTCGCCCGCAACAATGAGGATATGTATCTCTTTTCGCCTTATGACGTGGAGCGGGTCTATGGTCAGCCGCTGACTGAGATTTCGGTCACGGAAAAATATCGTGAAATGGTCGATGATGCGCGCATCCGCAAGCGGAAGATCAACGCGCGCGAATTCTTCCAGGTTCTGGCGGAAATCCAGTTTGAGTCCGGCTATCCCTATATCATGTTCGAGGACACGGTGAACCGCGCCAATCCGATCGACGGGCGCATCACCATGAGCAATCTCTGCTCGGAAATTCTGCAGGTGAGCGAAGCCAGCAGCTTTGATGAAGACCTTTCCTATGCACATCTCGGCAAGGATATTTCGTGTAATCTGGGGTCGCTCAACATTGCAGCCGCGATGGATTCCGCGGATTTTGGAAAGACCATCGAGACCTCCATTCGGGCGCTGACGGCGGTTTCTGATATGAGCCATATCAGCTCGGTGCCGTCTGTCGCGCGCGGTAATGATGAAAGTCACGCCATCGGCCTTGGTCAGATGAACCTGCATGGCTATCTGGCCCGTGAGCGGATTTTCTACGGTTCGGAAGAAGGGGTGGATTTCACGAATATCTATTTCTACACCGTGACTTACCACGCTCTGCGTGCTTCCAACCGCATTGCCGTCGAAGCGGGCAAATCGTTCAGCGGTTTTAAAAAATCCAAATATGCGTCAGGTGAATATTTCCACAAATATACGGATCAGTGTTGGCAGCCCGCGACCGAAAAGGTACGTGAGATTTTCGAAAAGGCAGGCATCGCGATCCCCACGCAGGATGACTGGCGCGATTTGAAAAAGGCGGTGATGGAGGGTGGCCTCTACAACCAAAACCTACAGGCCGTGCCGCCGACCGGGTCTATCTCCTATATCAATCACTCCACCTCTTCGATCCATCCGATTGTGTCCAAGATCGAGATCCGCAAGGAAGGCAAGATCGGTCGCGTCTATTATCCGGCTGCATTCATGACCAATGATAATCTCGATTACTATCAGGACGCCTATGAGATCGGGCCGGAAAAGATCATAGACACCTATGCGGCTGCGACCCAGCATGTCGATCAGGGTCTGTCGCTGACCTTGTTCTTCCGCGACACGGCCACGACCCGCGACATCAACCGGGCTCAAATCTATGCCTGGAAGAAAGGCATCAAGACGATCTACTACATCCGGCTGCGCCAGATGGCGCTTGAGGGGACACAGGTGCAAGGCTGCGTTTCCTGCGCTTTGTAAGTTCCAGATGTGACCAGAGGAAATCCAATGAACATGCAATTCAAAACCGGCAAAGGAAAGACCCCGGGTCTCGTGCGCGCCATCAACTGGAACCGCATCGAAGACGACAAGGATCTGGAAGTCTGGAACCGACTGACGGGTAATTTCTGGCTGCCGGAAAAGGTGCCGCTCTCCAATGATATCCAGTCCTGGGAAACGCTGAAGCCGCAGGAAAAGCAGCTGACGATCCGTGTCTTCACGGGTCTGACTCTGCTCGACACGATCCAGAACGCCGTCGGCGCAGTGGAGCTGATGGAGGACGCGGCAACGCCCCATGAGGAGGCGGTGCTTTCCAACATCGCCTTCATGGAAGCGGTCCACGCGCGCTCCTATTCTTCGATCTTCTCCACGCTTTGTCTGACACCGGATGTCGATGACGCCTATCGTTGGTCGGAAGAAAACGAGTTCCTGCAACGCAAGTCTGAACTGATCCTCGGACAGTATCGTGCGGATGATCCTTTCAGGAAAAAGATCGCCAGTGTGTTTCTGGAGAGCTTCCTGTTTTATTCGGGTTTCTATCTGCCAATGTTCTGGTCGAGCCGCGCCAAGCTCACCAATACGGCAGACCTTATCCGGCTCATTATCCGCGATGAAGCCGTACATGGCTATTATATCGGCTATAAGTTCCAGCATGCGCTTGAAGTGCTGGGCGAAGCGCAGAAGCAGGAAATCAAGGACTTTGCTTTCGAGCTGCTGCTTGAGCTGTACGATAATGAGGTTCGCTATACGGAAGCGCTTTATGATGGCGTCGGCTTGACCGAAGACGTCAAGAAGTTCCTGCATTATAACGCGAACAAGGCGCTGATGAATCTCGGTTATGAAGCGTTGTTTCCAGCTGAGGCCTGTAAGGTCAATCCGGCTATCCTGTCCGCACTTTCGCCGAATGCTGACGAAAACCACGACTTCTTCTCCGGTTCGGGCTCTTCCTATGTCATCGGCAAGGCCGTGGCGACAGAGGATGAAGACTGGGAGTTTTAAGTCCGCTACGCGAATGCTGGCCAGCTTTCCAGATCGGCCTCAACTTTGCGAAACTGACCATCGAGGATGGTCAGTTTCGTGCTCTAAGAAATAGCAAAGTGGATGCTAGGCTTGTGCTTTTCGATTGGCTCTCGCTCGGTCTCGCCAGCGCGTGTAAATCCAGTCAAGGACGAGCATCACGAGCAGGGACGCTCCCACGAGTGGGAACACAATTCCGCCAATCACGAGAATAAGCAACAGTCCCCTGAATACCCGTCTGTCACCCGGCATCGGCGGAACGCCAAGAGAGCCTTCGGGACGCCGCTTCCACCACATAACCCCGGCTGAAACCGCCAAGAGCACGATGCCAATACAGGCAAGCGCCAGGATAATCTGGTTGGCGAGACCGAACTGCTGGCCCATATGGGTATTAATGCCCCATTCCAGCGCTTTTCCAAACGGCCCATAGTCTGCATAGCTCATATCGATCAAAACATTTCCTGAATATTGATCGAGGTGGACAACCCGTTGTTGCGACAGATCATCGGGGTAGACCGATCCGGTAAATACACCCGTCGGAGTTGTTGGAATATTGACAGCGTAACCGTGATGAAGCCCAAGATCGTCAAATTTTGCCACGGCTTTATCAAGGCCGATGGAACTCATTTGGTCATGGTCGCCCGACGACATGGGAACCTGCGCCTGTTCAAGCGACCAGCTTGTTTTGGCAATATGATCCAGGTGTTCATCGGACATTGGAACGGCAACACGGACGCCAGCAGGATATCCGAAATTGTTGCCATTCGCCCATTCGTTTACCTTCCCACCCCACACGCCAGACCATGGCATTCCTGTAACGGCAAGGAAAACGATAAAGAAACCAACAACGATACCGGTTACCGCATGCGTATCTCTCCAGAACACACGTTTTGATGGGGTGCCCCGCACGCTCACAACACCGCCGGACTGCTTTCGTGGCCACCAGAGATAAATTCCGGTTTCCACCAGAAGTATCGCCCATCCCGCGGCAATCTCAATCGCCATTCTGGCGTAGGACCCAAAATATTTCAGACTGTGCAGATATCGGACTGTCCACATCACTGTGCCACGATCAGGCAACGATCCAAGCACACTTCCCGAATAAGGGTTTACGTAGACAGCGACCTTCCCATTGTCCGGCGTGCTTACTATTATCTCGGCAGAGCTGTTCGGGCTTGCCGGATCGGTAAATTTGATCGCGGTTCCCGGTACGGCTGCGAGAGATGCTTCCACCATTGCCGATGGAGAAACTTTTGAAGTTTCCTGAACTTGGACGCGCTTGAGGTCGGCGTGAATGATCCCGTCGAGTTCGTTCTGAAACAGGTACAGAGCACCTGTTATTGCCAATGTGATCATAAAGGGAAGGACAAGCAGACCGGCATAGAAATGCCAGCGCCAAACGGCACGATAGAGATCGGATGGGGCGGACGCAAAATGCGCCGTGCCTTGAGTGTCTTCAGACATTGCAATTCTCCTGAATTTCATGTGGCGGGTTGCGCCAGGTGAACTGTTCAGGAGATTGGCGGCGGAGCTCTGGCTTCAGAATAGAAACTTAATTGGGGACTGGAGGCTGCAGAGATTACTGAATATCGGACCAGACCGGTGCTGCGAATGGGCTCCTGAAAAGACGCCTGGGTGGGTGTCAGCGCAACTTGCAGGGCACTCGATGCCAGTCGGCAAAGAGAGGCACACGGGCAATCACCAGATTTGGACGGCGTTTTGTGGTCATCTTCATTGGCCTGCAGATGACCTGCTCCGGCGGTCGAGCAGATTACTCCGAATACATTCTCGTATTCACTTCCAGCCATGGCGCTGCGTGTGAAGCCCGACAGCATTCCCTGAAGCATCAAAAACGCGCAGATAAACGCCACAAAGGTGGTCGCAATCTGATTATCACGTAATGATGCTCTGAGTGCTTTCATCCTCCTTCGTTGCCACAACTTCGGCACATAGTCACTGCGGCAGAGTCGTTGAAATTGAATTGACAAACTTTGCCAATGCACAATGTAAGCCAAAGAAGGGAGACTTAAATGGCAACCATGAACGTATCGCTCCCTCATCCGATGAAAGAATGGGTTGAGGCGCAGGCAAAGACAGGACGCTATTCAAACGCGAGCGACTATGTGCGCGATTTGATCCGTAAAGATCAGATGCGCAGCGATAAAATTGCCGCTATGCAGCACTTCGTTGACGAGGGCTTGCAAAGTGGGGTCGGGACCCGATCCCGAGACGAACTCTTCGCCGCAGCAGTTGCGAACGCTGAAAATTTTTCTGATCGCAAATAATGCAACTCAAGCTCTCTGTTCACGCAGAAGTAAAAATGGCGCTTCCTGGAGTGCCAAGCTTTTATCTATGAAGAACGATGGTAGCCTTCACAGCTGCTGCCGCACGGTTCTCGACCCCAAGTTTAATATAGATTTGCTCCAGATGTTTGTTCACAGTGCGAGCGCTCAGGTCGAGAATAGTGCCGATGTCACGATTTGTTTTTCCATGGGCTACCCAAAGTAAAACATCGCTTTCTCGCGCCGTCAGGCCAAAGTGACGGCGTAGCATGTCCTGTTCGCCGTTTTCGCTGATCGCAGTCAGCCGGAACAAAAACTCATTGGGACCGGTCGAACCGAGATGCGCCAGTTGCAGGGATATCTGCCCGTTGGTCGTGACGAATTCCGGGCTATCATTGGAGATTCCTTGTCGGTCCCGTGCCCGTAGCAACTCGGCGCATTTTTGCTGCAAAAGCAGCTGGCCGTTCCCATTCTCACTGGCACTATCCATCAGGCGCATCGCCTGCGGCGTGGACCAGAGAATGGCGCCGTCACGGTCCACCGCAAACAGATGTCTGCCACTGGCGTCGAGCGCGACGCGGGCACTCTGCACGGAGCGGGCATTGGTGAGATGCACCCTTATGCGCGCCCGCAGCTCATCAATATTGATGGGCTTGGTCAAATAGTCGACACCGCCCGCTTCCAGCGCATGGACGATATGTTCAGTTTCTGTCAGGCCGGTCATGAATACGATGGGCACCTGCGAGATGGCTGGATTTGCCTTGAGCCGGCGGCAGGTCTCGAACCCGTCCATTCCGGGCATAATTGCATCCATCAGGATCATGTCCGGTGTGATACGTTCAGCAATGCCAAGCGCAGCGCTGCCGGATGTTGCGATCAGCACGGAGTAGCCAGCCTGTTCCAGCGCTTCGGTCAGGAAGCCGAGCGTCTGCGGAGAATCGTCAACGATAAGAACCGTGTCGCGGGGAAGAACGCTCATGGCCGGTTATCCATTTTCTGTTCCAGATTGCGCAAGAACATATCGTAGCCCGACATGTTGAAGGCGCGTATATATTCGCGCGCGTTGTCGACGAAGGGTTGAAGGTGTTCATCCTGCGCCAGAAGGGCGAGCTTGGCTTCGATGCCGCGAACATAGCCGATCTCCCCCAAACGGATCAGTTCCTGCAAATCGGCAATCGCGGGGCTGTTGATGCTTGTAGCGCGCGACTGCGGTTTTTTTTCCTGGTTCTCTTCGTAAACCCAGTCGATACCCAGATGCACCGCCAGTTTGGCGTGAATCTGCCGGATATCGAATGGTTTCGTCAGCGTGTCGTTATGCGCATTGTCCGGCAGGCTGTCGGGCCGGGTGCCGTCGCCGATATTGGCCGAGAGCATGATGATCGGCGCACTCTCGCCTTTCTCGCGCAGGCGGGTCACCAGTTCCCAGCCATTCATCTGCGGCATTCGGATGTCGATAAAATAGAGGTCGGGACGAATACCTTCGATCAGTGTCAGGCATTCCGTTCCGCTTTTGGCAGTCAGTACGATGAAATCAAGCGGCGTCAGGATTTCACGCATCAGCGCGCAATGATCGTCATTGTCGTCCACCACAATGAGGGTGCGCCGCGGGCCGGTATAGTTCTGGATTTTTCGCGTCGGTGCGGCCAGATTGATCGGGCGGTCGATGGCGCCCAGCATCAATCGAACCTGAAATGTGGACCCCTTGCCATAGGCGCTGGTGACGGAAAGCTCACCGCCAAGCGTATTGGTCAGGAGTTTGGTGATGGTCAGGCCGAGACCGAGGCCCGGCAGATGGCGGGTATGTTCGGCCTCGCCGCGCTGGAAGGGTTCGAAAACGCGCTCAAGGTCCTTGTCCGCAATGCCGCGTCCGGTATCCATGATCCTGAAGGTGGCGACCTGATTGCGATAGGCAATCTCCAACGCGACTTCCCCTTTCTCGGTGAACTTGATCGCATTGGTGAGCAGATTGA
The DNA here is from genome assembly GCF_006376685.1 of Ochrobactrum teleogrylli. Classification (GTDB taxonomy): domain Bacteria; phylum Pseudomonadota; class Alphaproteobacteria; order Rhizobiales; family Rhizobiaceae; genus Brucella; species Brucella teleogrylli. Next base: position 58,459 of record NZ_VEWL01000013.1, read on the forward strand.
CTAGAATCTGACGCAGGCGCTTTTCGTCAGTGCGCACATATTGCGGCAGCGCTTCGGCCTTGCGGTAGTGGAAATTTATGCCCTTGGCTTCGGCCTGCGGCTTCAACATGTCGATGATCTGGTCGAGAAAATCATGCAGATTGATTTCGTTGGAATAGACCTGCAAATGGCCGGTTTCGATTTTGGATATATCGAGAAGCCCGTCGATAAGGCCCGAAAGGTGATCGGCGCTGCGGCGGATCAGCTTGATCGAAGGCTGCCGGGCTGGGGGAATCGTTTCATCGCGCTCCAATATCTGCGCGTAACCCAGCACCGCGTTGAGCGGTGTCCGCAATTCGTGGCTGAGGCCAACGACATAGCGGCTTTTGGCGCGATTGGCGGCTTCCGCATTGTCCTTGGCCTGTTGCAGCGCCGCGTCGGTTCTTTTGTGTGCGGAGATTTCCTTTAAAAGAAGTGCGGTCTGTCGCGAGGATTCCTCTTCCGCAACGATGCGGCTGTCATGCGCCAACACATAGAACCAGCAGACTATGACGGCGATCAGCGCCAGAACAAAAAAAACGATCAGGATCGTGCGATTGACGACCTGCGCAGTTTCCGGCGATGCCGCGCCCGCATGATAGGCGACGAGCGCAAGGATGGTAGCGAGAAATGCCATGGAAACCGCAACCGTCACGGCATAGCGCCCGAGCCGCGTCGAAAGCTTTTCGATGACGGCGGCGGGCAGCAGCGCATTGGCTACTTTGGCGCTTTGGGCGCGCAGATGCGCTTTCGGTTTGCAAAGATCGTGGCAGCGGCTGTCGAGCGAACAGCACAGCGAGCAGATCGGGGCCGCATAGGCCGGACACCAGGCCATGTCCTCCGGCTCGAAATCATGCTCGCAGACCGAACAGGTGATAGCGAGCTTGCTTTGCCAGCTTTGGCGGGGCTTGCGGGCGAGGTAATATTTGCCGCCTGTTTTCCACGCGATCAGCGGTGAAACGATGAAGGCCACCAGAAGCGCGATGAAAGGCGCAAGCGCTGCGGCCATGGTGCCAAACGCCCCGAAATGGGCGGCCAATGCCGCGAATGATGCAATGGCCATGGTGCCGGTGCCAACCGGGTTGATGTCATAGAGATGAGCGCGTTTGAATTCGATACCGGGCGGCGACAGGCCAAGACGTTTGTTGATGAAGAGATCGGCGGAAATCGTGGAAAGCCAGGCCATGGCAACGATGGAGAAGACGCCGAGCGTCTGTTCCAGCACCTTGTAAATGCCAAGCTGCATCAGAAGAAGGCCGATACACACATTGAACACTAGCCAGACGACGCGCCCGGGATGACTGTGCGTCAGGCGGGAAAAGAAGTTAGACCACGCCAGCGATCCGGCATAGGCGTTCATGACGTTGATCTTTAGTTGCGAGACCACGACGAAGGCGACGGTCAACAGCAAGGCCGCCGTATGGGACGGGATCATATAGCCGAAAGCCGTCAGATACATATGCGCCGGATCAGCTGCGACATCGGCGGGAACACCGGCGCTCAGTGTCAGTACGACCAGAAACGATCCGGCCAGCAGTTTGGGCGCGCCGAGCACGACCCAGCCGGGACCGGCGAGAAAGACCGCGATCTTGTGCCGCCATTTGCGTTGGCCTTCAGGGGGAAGAAAGCGCAGGAAATCGACCTGTTCGCCGATCTGCGCCATCAGTGCCAGAATGACTGCCGAAGCGGCGCCGAACTGCGCCAGCACGAAGGGCGCGCTGTCGCCGCCGGTAAATCCAGCCTGAACGCCGGAGAAGGTCAGCCAGAGGTCGAACTTTCCCCAGTCTGCCAGTGCGATGAAGATGAAGGGCAGAATATTGAGCGCGATCCAGAAGGGCTGGGTTGCAATCTGAAAGCGGCTGATCATACGCACGCCATAGGTGACGAGCGGTATCACCACGACGGCGCTGATGACATAGCCGATCCACATCGGGATGCCGAAGGCCAGTTCCAGAGCGCCCGACATGATGGAAGCTTCGATGGCGAAGAGCAGGAAGGTGAAGGTCGCGTAGATGAGCGAGGTGACGGTCGATCCGATATAGCCAAAACTCGCGCCGCGTGTCAGAAGGTCGATGTCGACGCCGTGGCGTATGGCATAGCGGCTGATCGGCAGGCCGACCGCCAGCATGACGAGGCTTGCGACAATGATGGCGGCTATGGCGTTGCTGGTGCCGTAGGATAGCGTGATCGCGCCGCCGATGGCTTCGAGCGCGAGGAAGGAAATCGCGCCGATGGCGGTATGGGCAATGCGATTGGACGAAAAGCGGCGCGCGCTTTTCGCGGTGAAGCGCAGCGCGTAATCTTCCAGCGTTTCATCCGCGACCCAGCGGTTATATTCCCGTCGGACCGGGATGATGCGTTGCCGCGCTGCCATGCTGCTCCATTTCCCCTCCGGCTCCTTGCTGTGCCGTTTCAAAGAGAGATAGCAGGTAAATTCTCTCATGCATCGTGCTAATGCATGTTTCACCCCGGTAACTACGTCATTTAACGTATAAGGAAACGGCTCCCTCTCCCCAATAGTTGGCAGTAACCCGAAAAATCGGGACCAACCAACAGAGAGGGACACGCAATGACATTCCGGTCGCAGATGCTTGCCGCACTTTTTGCAAGCGCGCTCACCATCCCTAGCCTTTCTGGCGCACTCGCCGAAGAAGACACGATCAAGGTCGGTATTCTCCATTCGCTGTCGGGCACGATGGCGATCTCGGAAACGACGCTCAAGGACGCCATGCTGATGCTCATAGAAGAGCAGAACAAGAAGGGCGGCCTTCTGGGCAAGAAGCTCGAGGCTGTCGTCGTCGATCCGGCTTCGGACTGGCCGCTTTTCGCGGAAAAGGCCCGCCAGCTCATTTCCCAGGACAAGGTCGCGGCCGTGTTCGGCTGCTGGACCTCGGTGTCGCGCAAATCGGTCCTGCCGGTCTTCAAGGAACTGAACAATATCCTGTTCTATCCGGTGCAATATGAAGGCGAGGAATCCGAGCGCAACGTGTTCTATACCGGTGCGGCGCCCAACCAGCAGGCCATACCCGCTGTCGATTACCTGATGGAAAACGAAGGCGTCGAACGCTGGGTTCTGGAAGGCACCGACTATGTCTATCCGCGCACGACCAACAAGATTCTGGAAGCCTATCTGCTGTCCAAGGGCGTGAAGCCGGAGGACATCCGCGTCAACTACACGCCGTTCGGTTTCTCCGACTGGCAGACGGAAGTGGCGGCGATCAAGGGTTTTGGCGGTGCAGGCAAGAAGACCGCCGTGGTTTCGACCGTCAATGGCGATGCCAATGTGCCGTTCTATAAGGAACTCGCCAATCAGGGCGTGAAGGCGGAAGATATCCCGGTCGTGGCCTTCTCGGTCGGTGAGGAAGAACTGGCCGGTATCGACACCGCGCCGCTGGTCGGCCATCTCGCAGCCTGGAACTATTTCCAATCCGTCGATAATCCGACCAACGCCAAGTTCATTGAAACCTGGCGCGCTTATACCAAGGACGACAAGCGCGTCACCAACGATCCGATGGAAGCATCGTTCATCGGTTTCAACATGTGGCTGAAGGCCGTCGAAAAGGCCGGAACCACGGATCAGGATGCGGTGATCGACGCGCTGGTCGGCGTTTCCGTACCTAATCTTTCGGGTGGCTATTCGACCATGATGCCGAACCATCACATCACCAAGCCGGTGCTGATCGGCGAAATCCAGTCCAACGGTCAGTTTGAAATCGTCAGCCAGACGCCGGGCCTGATCGTCGGTGACGAATGGTCCGATTATCTGCCGGATTCCAAGAACCTGATCTCCGATTGGCGCAAGCCGATGTCCTGCGGCAACTTTAACGTCGAAACGGGCAAGTGCGGCGGTCAGGGCGGCTCCTGATAACGGGGGATGCAGAGGGCGGGCAGAACGGGCCCGCCCCTTGCAATCAAGTGTCCGATCCAAAAAACGCCATGCCGGTCTGCAAATGGCAATTTCTGCGCTTCCGGTGCTCACGTACCCAAATGTACGCTGCGCTCCGGTTCTCGAAATCACCATTTTCGCCACGGCCTGACTCTTTTTGATTCAGACACTTAGGCCCCAATGGAGCGAAAATCGAAACTGCAGTTATAGTGAAGGAAATCAGCCATGGAGCGCCGGATACGGGCCGTCTTGCTCGTCCTGTCCGTCCTGTTTGCCGTGCTGGCGACGACAGCCCGGGCGGATGAATTTCAGGGGCTTGTCGATGCGTTGGGCAAGGCGAATTTTGCCCAGATGCAGGAACGAATTTCCGCGCTTGCGGGTACCGGCGACACGCGCGTCGTGCCTGTGCTGAACGCGCTTGGCGATGGCGATCTTTATGCACGCAAGTCGGATGGTCGCGTCTTCATCACGAAAGCATCCGGCGCTAATTTCCAGCTTACCGATCCTGTCAGCGGAGAGGCGACGGGTGAAGCGCCCAAAGCCGCGATGGACAAGGTCAAGGTCAACAATTCCGTCCGCCGCGCGGTTCGCACGGCCTTGGGCGGTCTCACGCTGATGAGCCCCAACCGGGCCGAACGGCTGAAGGCTGCGGAGATCGTTGCCGCAAGCGCCGATGCGGATGCGCTTGAGCCGATCGAGGCGGCACTGGCCAAGGAACAGGACGACGCGATCCGCGCCCTTCTGGAAAAGGCGCAGGCTGCGGCGCTGCTGGCATCGGACCGTCCGGTTGCCAACAAGCTCAAGGCGACGCAGTTTCTTCAGAACAATGGCGATCGTTCCACTTTGTCGGTTTTGAATGCCGCCCGCGCCAATGCGCAGCCAGAGCTTGCCGCCGCGCTCGATACAGCCATCGTTCATATCGAACAAAGGCAGGCTTTCTGGGACGCCGGGCAGAATGTCTGGTACGGGCTGTCGCTCGGCTCCGTCCTGCTGCTTGCGGCCATCGGCCTTGCCATTACCTTCGGCGTCATGGGCATCATCAACATGGCGCATGGCGAAATGGTCATGCTGGGCGCCTATGTCACTTTCATGGTGCAGGAGGTCATCCGCACCAGCTATCCCGGCCTGTTCGACTGGTCGCTGGCCATCGCCCTGCCTTTGGCGTTCCTGTTTACCGCGCTGGTCGGTCTGGTGATCGAGCGCGGCGTCATCCGCTTTCTCTATGGTCGTCCGCTGGAAACATTGCTGGCGACATGGGGCATTTCGCTCATCCTGCAACAGGCTGTGCGCTCGGTGTTCGGGCCGACCAACCGTGAAGTCGGCAATCCCTCCTGGATGTCGGGTGCTTTCGAACTCGGCGGCATGACCGTGACCTGGAACCGCCTGTGGATTATCGTGTTTTCGCTGGCCGTGTTTTTCACGCTGCTGGCCGTCTTGAAGCGGTCGAACTTCGGCCTGCAAATGCGCGCCGTCACGCAGAACCGCCGCATGGCGTCGTCAATGGGCATTCGCACGCCTTATGTCGATGCTTTCACCTTTGCGCTCGGTTCCGGTATTGCCGGCATGGCGGGCGTGGCCCTGTCGCAGATCGATAATGTGTCGCCCAATCTCGGGCAGGGTTATATCATCGACAGCTTCATGGTGGTGGTGTTCGGCGGTGTCGGCAATTTGTGGGGTACACTCGTCGGCGCCTTCTCGCTCGGTATATTGAACAAGTTCCTCGAACCTTATGCCGGCGCGGTGCTCGGCAAGATTCTGGTGCTGGTCCTCATCATTCTCTTTATCCAGAAGCGCCCGCGCGGTTTGTTCGCTCTCAAGGGCAGGGCGGTGGAAGCATGATCACGGCATTTCTGTTCAAAAAACTCGACCGCGGTGTCTTTATCGCCGCTGCAATCCTGATCGCGGCTGCGCTGGTCGTTCCGGCTCTCAATCTGCTGACGGCGCCGGATCATCCGCTGCATGTGCCGACCTATATGGTGTCGCTCATCGGCAAATATCTGACCTATGCCATGCTGGCGCTGGCGCTTGATCTGGTCTGGGGTTTTTGCGGCATTCTCTCGCTCGGCCATGCCGCCTTCTTCGCACTCGGCGGCTATGCCATGGGCATGTATCTGGTGCGGCAGATCGGCGCGCGCGGCGTCTATGGCAATCCCGGCCTGCCGGATTTCATGGTGTTCCTCAATTGGAAGGAACTGCCGTGGTACTGGTTCGGCTTCGATCATTTCTGGTTTGCTTTGCTGATGGTGCTGCTGGTGCCGGGGCTTCTGGCTTTCGTCTTCGGCTGGTTCGCCTTCCGCTCCCGCGTCACCGGTGTATACCTGTCGATCATCACGCAGGCGATGACCTATGCCCTGATGCTGGCCTTTTTCCGCAACGAGATGGGTTTCGGCGGCAATAACGGCCTGACCGATTTCAAGGATATTCTGGGTTTCAACATTCAGGCAGACAGTACGCGCGCCGCACTCTTCGCTGCTTCCGCACTCGTGCTGGCCGTCGCGCTGATCTTCAGTTCGGCAGTCGTCAAATCGAAATTCGGCAAGGTGCTGGTCAGCGTGCGCGACGCGGAAAGCCGCACGCGTTTTCTGGGCTACCGTCCGGAAAACTACAAGCTCTTCATCTTCACGGTTTCGGCGATAATGGCGGCTGTGGCGGGCGCGCTTTATGTTCCGCAGGTCGGCATCATCAATCCGGGCGAATTCACGCCAGCGAATTCTATTGAGGTTGTGATCTGGACGGCCGTGGGCGGACGGGCAACACTGGTCGGGCCGGTGATCGGGGCCGTGCTGGTCAATTTCGGCAAGAGCGTCTTCACAACGGCTTTCCCGGAAATGTGGCTGTTCGTGCTGGGCGCGCTCTTCGTTGCCGTTACCCTGTTCCTGCCGAAAGGGATTGTCGGCACGTTTCGCGCCTTCATGGCGTCGCGCAAACCGGCAACAGCCCCATCCGGCGATGAGGCCAAACTGCAAGCATCGGCTGCGGAGTGAGAGACATCATGACCGAAAGCACCAACAGCCTGCTCTATCTCAACGGCGTGTCCGTCTCCTTCGACGGTTTCAAGGCGCTGAATTCGCTGTCCTTCGTCATCGAACCGGGCGAGCTGCGCGCCATTATCGGCCCGAATGGCGCGGGCAAGACGACGATGATGGATATCATTACCGGCAAGACGAAACCGGATGAGGGCGAGGTTTTCTTCGAGGGCAATATCGATCTGACCAGGAAGGACGAGGCCGATATCGCCCAGATCGGCATTGGCCGCAAATTCCAGAAGCCGACCGTGTTCGAGAGCCACAGTGTCTGGGACAATATCGCGCTTGCGCTGGACCGCAAGCGCGGTGTGTGGGCGACATTGCTCTACCGGCAGGACAAGGCGGATCGCGAGCGCATCGAAGAAATATTGAAGACGGTGCGGCTATGGGCGCGGCGCGACGAACTCGCCGCCAATCTTTCGCACGGGCAGAAACAATGGCTCGAAATCGGCATGCTACTGGCGCAGGAGCCCAAGCTTCTGCTGGTCGACGAGCCAGTGGCGGGCATGACGGATGCCGAAACCGCCGAGACGGCCATCCTGCTGAAAGAGATTGCGAAAACGCGTTCGGTTGTGGTGGTGGAGCACGATATGGGCTTCATCCGCGAGCTGGGGGTCAAGGTGACCTGTCTCGCAGAAGGCAGCGTGCTTGCCGAAGGGTCTATCGATTTTGTCAGTTCCGATCCGAAGGTGATCGAAAATTACCTTGGGCGCTAGAAAGGCTACAGATGTTGAGCGTTGAAAATGTGAGCCTTCACTATGGCGCGGCGCAGGCCCTGCGCGGGGTATCGCTGAAGGCGGAGGCGGGGCGCATTACCTGTGTTCTGGGTCGCAACGGTGTTGGCAAGTCCAGCCTGCTGCGCGCCATCACCGGACAGCAGGCGCTGAGCGGTGGGCATGTCGTGTTCGACAATGAAGACATGAAGGGCCTGCCGCCCTATGCGCGCGCCAGCCGCGGCATGGGCTATGTTCCGCAGGGGCGCGAGATCTTTCCGCTGTTAACGGTGAAGGAAAATCTCGAAACCGGCTATGCCTTGCTCAAACGCTCGGAACGCTTCATTCCCGACGAGATATTCAATCTCTTTCCGGTGCTGAAGGATATGCTGCCGCGTCGCGGCGGCGATCTGTCCGGCGGCCAGCAGCAGCAATTGGCAATCGGTCGCGCCATGGTGCTGAAACCGCGTATTCTGGTGCTCGACGAGCCGACGGAAGGCATCCAGCCTTCCATCATAAAGGATATTGGTCGCGCCATCCGCTATCTGCGTGATTCCACCGGCATGGCCATTCTTCTGGTCGAACAATATCTCGATTTCTGTCGCGAACTCGCCGACCATGTTTATATCATGGACCGTGGTGAGATCGTTCTGGACGGTCCAGCGGAGGTTCTCGACACACAAAGGGCGCGGAACCATCTCACGGTTTAGAGAGCGATGATGAATTGTGTGGATCACACCATATATTTGTCCCAGAAGCCGCTTTGCGGCGCGATTTGCTCGACCACATCCACCCACAAGCCAGTTGGATCTGCGAAGCCAAAGCGGCGCTGGCCGAAAGGCTCTTCAGTGAGCGGATAAGTAATTGGCAGCCCCCTGCCTGCCAGTTCCTCATGGGCGGCCTTTGCGTCCGCAACTTCCATTTCGAAGCAGAGTCCGCTTCCGGTGTAGATTTCGGGGCCGGGGGGCGACGAAGGATGATCGGGTGTCATGAAGGCGATTGAGGCCGTTCCGCCCTCTGCGACGAGCAGGCAAAACCATGAACTATCGAAAGCCACCTCAAACTCAAGATATTTTGCCCAAAAGTCGCGTGCCGCGTTTTTGTTTGGGGTGACGATGATGGGGTAGCGGTCGGTAAATCGCATACTGGCCTCCTTGCCTATTATAAACAAACAGACTATCTGTTTCCATGGCAGACTTAAAAACAAACAGACTGTCTGTCAATGAAATTCCGAAGGAAGCGGAAATGACCAAGAATGAACTTCGCACGAGCCAGACCAAGGGGCGGTTGGTTGCTGCGGCGCGAACACTGTTTGCCCGGGAAGGCTATGCGCAAACCAGCACGGAGGCGATCATAGCCGCAGCCGGTGTGACACGGGGCGCGCTCTACCATCACTATCGGGACAAGTCGGATTTGTTCGAGGCGGTGTGTCGCGATCTCGCCGTTGATGCGGCTGAGGCGATCCGAATCGCAACCGAGGATTTGACCAATCCTGTCGAGGCGCTGGAGCAGGGTTCTCTCTCGTGGATTGACTTTATGGTCCGACCGGACAGCCGTCGCATACTTGTTATCGATGCGCCAGGTGTACTCGGGCGCGAAAGATGGGAAGCGCTTGATCGCGAACTTTCCTTTGATCTCCTCCGCATCGGCGTAGAAGAGGCGATCGATGCCGGCGCCATCCGCTTCTCAGCTGGCCCGACTATGCTTGCCATACTGCTCAACGGCGCGATGAACGAGATTGCGTTGCGCGCCGAAGAGGATGATGTCGCGGCATTGAAAGCCGGGCTGCTAGAGTTGCTTGGCGCGCTGAAGTCTTGATTGCGGCCAAGCTCTTACGCATCCGACTATGTCGCAGCATACCCGGCGCTGGCCCGCCCGTGCGTCCTCCTTCAGCGCGGCGTTATCCAGCATCGCTTCTGCGATAAAAGTGGTGCATTGACTCCTCATAAAAAGTGGCTATAACTACAAGTGCAGACTGAAGACTTAAGACCATCTGCAAGGGTGGTCTTATTGCGTCTGGAATCCGGATAAGTCCTCTTGCAGATGTCATAGCGACGTTGGGAGGACGCCGTAATGCACGGAAGCAAAATAGCCCTTAGGGGCGTACCGGATATCATTTCCTACATAGATGCGAATGACGGCATTCGAGGCCGCGCCGGTGTCATCTGGTGGCTCGCCCTTGGTGGCCTGTTTCTTGATGCCTTCGCCAATTCGGCATTGAGCGCAGGCCTTGGGCCAATGACACGCGATCTGGGACTGGACGCGGCGCAGGTCGCATTGATGACCTCATTCGCCGCGTGGGTGTCGATCGCGTTCAATCCGATTGGTGGCTGGATTGCCGACCGTTGGGGGCGTATGCGCCCGCTGATATTCGCAAAGCTCATCGCGCTCATCGGCGCAGTGCTGGTGATGACCGCGCATTCCTATGAAGTCATTCTGTTGGGACGCTTCTTCGTTGGCGCCGCCTACGGTATCGACTTTGCCATCGCCATGGCCGTCCTTGCCGAGTTCACCCCTGCGCGCCTGCGCAGCCGTCTCAATACATGGCAGGGCATCTGGTACACAGCCGTTTGTACCAATGTGCTTCTGGCCATGCTGTTCTACAGCTGGGATGTGGGTGATGCGATCTGGCGCTATTCCGTCGCGGCCACTGGTATCTTTGCCTTTGCCATCATGGTGCTTCAGGCAATGTTCATGGTCGAAAGCCCGATCTGGCTTGCCCGCAAGGAAAGGCTGGAAGAGGCTGCCCGTGCGATGACCCGCATCTATCATCGCGATTTCGTTGCCGCTCTTCCGGAAGACCGTCTACCGGTTCTCAATCAGGCCCGCCGCGGCATTGCCAATGTCGCCCTGATTTTCCGTGGCATCTATCTGCCCCGCACTATTCTAGCGGCCACTGTCCAGATCGGGCAATCCATCCAGTATTTTGCTGTGGGCTGGTATCTACCCCTCATCAGTGCGGCGCTGTTCGGCAAGGATTTCATCTATGCCATGTTGGGCACGCTGGTGTTCAACGTATTCGGTATCATCGGCGGCTTTTCTTCGCCTGTCATCGGGCGCGTGCTTGGCCTGCGCAAGGCTTCCGCCATCGGTTTTGGTGCAGTCTTCGTCATGCTTGTCATCATGGGCCTATTCCATGACACCATGCCGACCTGGCTTGCAGTGATCGTGCCTTCTCTGTTCATCCTGTTCCATTCTGGTGGTCCGGGCGCAAACGGCAAGAGCCTGTCGTCGCTCTCGTTCCGAAGCGAACTGCGTGCGGGCGCCAACGGCATCATCGGTGCACTCGGCGCCATGGGAGCGGCCCTTGGCCTGCTGGTCTTTCCGCTCTTTCGTGAGAGCTACGGCCTCGGCCCGACATTCCTGATCCTGTCGGTGGTTCCACTGATCGCTTGCATCATCTGCTCAATCATTCAGTGGGATCCGACCCGCACCAAGGTCAGCCCAGATGACGAGCCAAATGCGCCGCAGTTCGAAGGCGACCGGTAACAACGGAGGATAATGTGAACGGACGCAGACAGGCCATTCTGGCCATTGATGAAGGAACGTCCGGAACCAGGGCCGCGCTCGTCGCGGCCGACGGTTCGGTCTCCGCCGTCAATTACACGACGCTTGCCGTCTCTTCACCACGTCACAACGTGGTGGAGCAGGACGCCGATGTTCTTTTGCAAAAGACCATCGAAGTGTGCGGCAAGACCATTGCAGCCGCACGCGATGCGGGCGTGGAGATTGCTGCAATGGCAATCGCCACGCAACGCGCCACCGGTGTTCTGTGGGATACGCAAACGGGCCGGGCGCTGGTTCCCGCCATGGTCTGGCAGGATTCGCGCTATGCCGAAGAACTGAAACCACTCGGAGCCATCTGGGACGCGAAACTCGTGTCGCTTGCCGGACGTCCTGTGGGCGGACGCGCGATCTATTTATGGGCGGCGCGCCACATGCAGGAGACGCCCGTCGTGCGCGAGGCATGGAAGGCGAAAAGGCTTGCTTTCGGCACGGTCGACACGTGGTTGCTGTGGAATCTGTCCGAAGAACGCAAGGCCGTCACCACACCGACGAACGCGACTTCTGCCGGTGCCTATATTCTCGCTGAGAACCGCTACTTCACCGAATGGGTGGAGGCGCAGGATTTTCCGCCGGAGCTGTTGCCGGAGCTGAAACAGGACGCTGACGATTTCGGTTATACGCGGCAGGATATTCTCGGGATCCGCGTGCCGATCAAGGCGTCTTGCGGCGATCAGCTCGGTGGTCTTGTCGGTCTTGGCTGTCACGATGCAGGGCAAGCCATGTGCGTACACGGTACGGGCAGTTTCGTCGATCTTGTGATCGGAAAACAGACGCCAAAGAATCCCGGCCTCTACGAGGCAACTTTCACCATGACGGCGTGGCGGAGCGAGAACCTCTCGCATTTTGCGGTCGAGACCTATGCCGCCACAACCGGATCGGCGCTCAACTGGCTCTGTAATGAAATGCGCTGGTTCGAGAATGCCAAGGAAATCAGCGAACTGGCTGCAACTGTACCGTCTTCCGATGGCCTGTTCTTCATGCCGACCCTGACGGGATTGCGCCAGCCGAACATCGTTCCCGATGGCCGGGCATCACTGACCGGGCTCTCGATGGCACATAGCCGGGCGCATCTTGCTCATGCCATTCTGGAAGGTATTGCGCATTCGGTCGTTTCCTGTGCGGAGGCGAGCTCTAAAGTGGCGGGCGTTCCGGTTCGGGAAGTGGTGGCAGGCGGAGGGCTTTCCTCCAGCGATACGCTGCTTCAGCTGCAGGCCGATCTCAGCGGTGTGCCGGTGCGGCGCATGGCGGATCAGGATCGCGCGAGCCTGCGGGGAACCGCATTTCTGGCAGGCAGCGATGGCTTGCTCTGGAGCGACCTTGCTGAAGCTCGCGGCACGCTGCCCGAAGGCAATCTTTTTATCCCCAAGATCAGCGAAGCGGAAAGACAGGACCGCAGAGCGCGGTGGCATTCCCTCACGGAAGAGGAAGTCGCACGCGTTCGATCCGGTCACTATCATTAAACAGGAGTTGAAATGCTGAATCTGCGCTCCCGGCGCGCGGACAAGGATCGCGCCCGGATGATCCGCACCGAACCGCTGCGGCTGAACCGTTCGGAACAGGAAGACCGTCTTGCCACCGAAACCTACGATATTCTCATCGTCGGCGGCGGCGTGACCGGGGCTTACTGCGCCTTCGACGCAAGTCTGCGCGGCTTTCGTGTTGCGCTGGTCGAGAAGGATGATTTTGCATCCGGTACATCATCGAAATCCTCCAAGATGGTGCATGGCGGCTTGCGCTATATCGAACAGGGCAATCTTGGGCTGGTTCGTCATTCCCTGCTGGAGCGCCAACGCCTGCGCCGCAACGCAAGCCATCTGGTGCAGCGCCTGCCTTTCCTGTTCCCCATTCTTGAAAGGGATGGTGTGTTCGACTCGCGCTTTGCCAAGGCGTTTGAAGGCTTGCTCTGGACCTATGATCTGGCAGGCGGATGGCGCGAAGGCATCCTGCATCAGAAGCTGACTGCGGCGGAAGTGCTGGCGCATTGCCCGACCTTCAAGGACGAGTATCTGCGCGGTGGCCTGATGTATTTTGATGCCCGCGTCGACGATGCGCGCCTGACGCTGGCGCTTGCCCGCTCGGCCGGTTTTCATGGGGCGACGGTCCTCAACCACTCGAAAGTTGCCGAGATCACCCGCAGTTCGGGCCGGGTTGATGGCGCAATCGTTCATACCGTCGAGGGCAAGGAAATTCGGGTGCGCGCCAAGGCCGTCATCATGGCGACGGGCGTATGGCTGCGCGACTGGATGGGCCTTGGCAAGGACGGCGAAAAGCCGTTGCATGTGCGCCCCGCAAAGGGTGTTCACGTGGCGATCCCCTGGCTGAAAATCCGCAACGACTGCACGGTGACGGTGCCCGTGCCGGGCCGTAGCCGCCGGGCGACCATCACGCGCTGGGGCAATGTCTCCTATCTCGGCACGACCGATGAGGATTATCAGGGCGATCTCGATGATGTGCATTGCACCCGCCGAGAACTCGATTTTCTGATCGAGGGCGCTTGCAGCGCGCTCAATATCGATCTGACGCCAGATGATGTCGTCGGCAGCATTGCCGGATGTCGTCCGCTGGTCGCCGCTTCATCGGGCGGCAGCACCATGGACGTCAAACGCGACCATTCCGTGCATGTTGCGCCTGATGGCCTTGTCACGATTGTGGGCGGTAAGCTGACGACGTCGCGCCATATGGCCGAACAGACGGTGGATGCCGCCGCGAAAGTTCTGGGTGATCGCCGCCGTTGCACCACCAAGAAAGCCTTTTTGCTCGGTGCCGCCGGTTATGACGCGCAGGCAATCGTCGCTTCGGGTGGCATGGAGGCGCATCTGGGCGAACGTTACGGTACGGAATCGCGCTTCGTCAGTGATCTGATGGCCGCTCGTCCTGAACTTGGCCAACCGATTGTGGAAGGGTTGCCCTATACCGGCGGCGAAGTCATCTACGCCGCCCGGCATGAACTTGCCCGGACCGTCGACGACGTGCTGTCGCGTCGTATGCGTGCCCGCCTGATGGCGCGCGATGCTTCCGCCCGTGCCGCCGCCAAGGTGGGCGCTTTGCTGGGTGAGGAGCTTGGTCTCCCCCAAACCGAAATCGACCGTCAGGTCGCCGCTTATGTGGCTGCGACCGAAAAAGAAAAATCCATTCTCATAGGAGCGAACTGAATATGATCAGCAAGGAAGCCATCAAACGCGGTTATAATCGTGGAAATTATGTCGTTGGCGCACCGACCCAGCCGCATTATGCCGGCAGCATCAAGGAAATCGGCACCGAGGCCGATCTGGCTCAGAACGCCGTTGCCGTAGACGCTGCTCTCGTTGAAAAGCTGCGGGGCGTTGCAGACGAAGTTCTGACAGCGCGCGAAGATGTCGTCGTGAACACCCGCGACTGGTGGGCGCGCACCATGGTCGCGGAAACGGGTGGAAAGCCTGCAACGGTTGACGGCGTATTCGTTCGCGTTTCGACGGTCGAACAGGTTCAGTCCGTCATGCGCCTTGCGCATGAAGCAAAAGTTCCGGTTACGGTTTCTGCCGGGCGCTCCAACGTTACCGGCGCGGCACTCCCGTTACGCGGCGGTATCGTGCTCGATGTCTGCAATCTCAACCGTTTCGTCAGCTTCGATGCGGACAGCCAGATCGTTGAAGTTGAAGCTGGCATGTTCGGCGACATTTTCGAGGAGATGATCCAGCGCGACTTTGGCATGACCATGGGCCATTGGCCGTCCTCATTCGGTATCAGCACCGTGGGCGGCTGGATCGCTTGCCGCGGCGCAGGTCAGCTTTCGACACGCTATGGCAAGATCGAGGACATGGTGTACGGCATGGAAGTCGTGCTGGCGGACGGTTCGCTGGTGACGGTTGGAAACTATGCCCGTGCAGCCATCGGACCCGATCTCCAGCAGCTATTCATTGGTTCGGAAGGCACGCTCGGCATTATCGTGAAGGCGCGCTTTAAACTGCATCGTCTGCCGGATTATGCCCGCGCGATCGCTTATGGCTTCAAGAGCTTCGGCATCGGTCTGGAAGCCTGCCGCCGCATCATGCAGGGCGGCGCCAATCCCGCAGCACTGCGTCTTTACGACGAGCTGGAAAGCGGTGTGCAGTTCGGCCTGCCGGAAAGCAACGTGCTGTTGATCGCCGATGAAGGCGCTCAGGAAATGGTCGACGCCGTGATGGCGATCAGCGAGAAGGTTTGCGCCGAACTCGGCGACAAGCTCGATGGTGACACGATCTTCGAAAAGTGGCTCGACACGCGCTATCTGACTGGCAAGAGCGCCGAAGGCTTCAAGCGCAGCCCGGGCTTTGTTGCCGATACGCTGGAAATGACGGGATGCTGGCGCGATCTGCCTGCGATCTACGACGAGGTCGTCGCTGCCATCAATGCAGTGCCGGGGACGCTGGCCGGTTCGGCGCATCAGTCGCATGCCTATGTCGACGGCGCCTGCCTCTATTTCTCGCTGCGTGGCGACGTGGAAGTGGAAAAGCGCGCCGAATGGTATCGTGCTGCCTGGGATGCTGCCAATGCCGTTCTAATCAAGTATGGTGCAGCCTTGAGCCATCACCACGGCGTCGGACTGCTCCGCGCGCCTTACATGAAGGACGCTCTGGGTTCTGCGTTTCCTCTCCTTGAAACGGTGAAGAAGGCGCTCGACCCGGACAATCTGCTTAACCCCGGCAAGCTCGGACTTTCGCTCGACATGCCAAGAGACGGAAAATGATGGAATGACTTTGGACAGAACGATCGGTGAGCGGCTTTTGCGGGCGCCAGTCATGGCGACGCTCTACGGCGTGGATAATCTTCAGGCATTTCTGGACAGCAAGGCGGAAGTGGGCATTGTCGCCAACATTGCCTTGCGCCATGTGGCCGAAGTGCTCAACGCGCTTAAGAAAAGCAACAAGCTGATCGTTCTGAACATCGACAGTTGCGAAGGCCTGTCGCAGGACAAGGGAGCTATCGAATTCCTTGCCGAGATTGGCATTTCGGTTCTGCTGTCGACCCGTGTTCCAACAATCCAGAAGGCCGCGCAATGCGGCCTTCTGACCATGCAGAAAGTCTTTGTGACCGACCGGTCCACCTGGCCGCGCAGCCTGAAGGCGGTTTCGCAAAGCGGGCCCAATCTGGTGCAGATCATGCCATCGCCCATGCTCGGCTATCTCTCTGCAGAGGACAAACGCCGTCTCCCGCCTATCGTAGCTTCCGGCTTTATCTGTGATGAGACCGATGTAGCAAAGGCAATGAAAGAGGGCGCCATTGCCGTTTCGTCAAGCAATAAATCCCTTTGGGACTATAGCAGGCGCAAGCTATAATCACACATTGATGACAGCTGACGGTGGAAGCGGGTGTTCTAGAGCGGTTCCGGTTAAAACGGAATCGAGGAACCGCTCTATCTATTGGTTTTTACGCATTATCCTACGTATCAAAGCGGGATCAGAAATCAGTCCAGTGGACTGATTTCCCCGCGTAGGCGCTACGCACTTTTGCTGGAAATGTTCTAGTGCCGCTTGCACCGCATCTATTCAATAGGCGTTTCACCATCATTCTACTTTGCTTGATGGTTCTGCCACATATCCGCGTCACGCATACCTGCCCTTCTCATCAGCGCTTATAACAACATCAAAGATTTTTCCCGCGCAGGGTTAGCAACTTGTACTCGACGCTTCTCGGGGTGGTGTGAAATATATTTCATTATGTGAATTATATTGACATAGCAAATTTCTTCCGATTATCTGGCTTTACCGAATTTCGAGGAGGAGGTTCGGTCTTCAGGGTTCATCGGCCGCTCGGTAGGGCGACAAAGGATATTGGGAGGGGCTTCGGCCTCAAGGAGGGAACTTGCGCAATTTTCTAAGCACATCCGCAGCGGCGATCCTAGCAACGACGCTATTCACCGGCGTGGCAAGCGCGGAAACGGAAAACCCGTTTCGCTGCAAGCCGGGCGAAAAATATGTCATGAACGTCATGGTTTCGGGCGTCGAATATTGGTTCCCGGTTTACGAGATGTTCAAACAAGCCGGTCAGCAGTTCGGTTGCGAGACAGCCTATACCGGCACGCCGGAATATGACGTCAACAAGCAAATCGCAACCTTCGATCAGGCGCTGGCTCAAAATCCGGCGGGCATTCTTGTCCATCCGATGAACTCGGACCCCTTCGTTGAGCCGATCAACCGGGCGATTGATCAGGGCACTGCCGTCGTCACTTTCGCTGCGGACTCACCACTCTCGAAACGTATTTCGTTCATCACTTCGGACAATACCCGCGAAGGCACCTATGCCGCTGACGCGATTGCAAAGAAGATGGGCGGCAAGGGCGAATATGCCGTTCTTGAAAATCCGGGTCAGGACAACCATGACAAGCGCATAGCGGCTTTCATCGCCCGGATGGAGGAAAAATATCCAGACATGAAGCTCGTTGGTCGCGCAGCCTCCAACCAGGACCCTAACAAGGCCTATCAGGGGCTTATGAGTCTGGTTCAGGCACACCCAAACCTGGGCGCGGTTTTCATGCCGGAAGCCAACTCGGCGATCGGGGCCTCCCAAGCCAATCAGGAAAGCGGCGGCAAGATCCTCGTCATGTGTGCCGACGTCAATGCCAACATCCTCGATATGATCAAGGCTGGACAAGTGTTCGGCTCGATTAACCCTAATCAGGGCATGCAAGGCTATATGGGCTTCATGATGCTGTGGCTCGCCAAGCATCCCGAACTCATTGACCCGATGAACGACTCCAAGCGTTCCGGCTTCAATCCGATGAGCATTCCATTCGTCGACAATGGGCTGTCGATTGTGACGGCAGAGAATGCGGACGACTTTTATTGGGACAAGTACCTGAAGCGGCGGGGCACCAAAGGGATCGACGAGTAACCTTTTGTGTCGGCCATCCGGGATGGTTAAGTTCCGTATGGCCACCGCAAGCTTGGCGAGGAGCATGTCATGGTGTCTGTGCCCGTTTTGGAAATCCGCAACGTGAGCAAGCATTTCGGTGCGGTGAAAGCGTTAACGGACGTGAACTTCAGCCTCGCGAAGGGCGAAGTTCATGCGATCTGCGGCGAAAATGGCGCGGGGAAGTCGACGCTCATGAACATCATTGCCGGTGTGGTGCAGCCGACAGAAGGCGAAATCCGCGTAGAGGGTTCGCCGGTCCGGGTAACGTCGCCCACCATTGCGCAGGCTCTTGGGCTTGGTCTTGTCCATCAGGAAATTGCGCTCTGCCCCGATGTGACCGTGGCCGAGAACATGTTCATGGCGGCAACAGATCGCCGCCGTTCGCCCTTCATGAACTACGCCGAGTTACAGCGGAACGCGCAGGCAGTGATGGACCGGCTGGCACCGATTGATGTGCGCCGCAAGGTCTCGGAACTGTCGATCTCCAACCAGCAACTGGTCGAAATTGCAAAAGCATTGACGCTCGATTGCAAGGTTCTGATCTTCGATGAACCAACGGCGGCGCTAACGGAAGCCGAGACAAAGGTTTTGTTCGGTATTATCCGAAACCTGAAATCCCAGGGAATATCGATCATCTATATCAGCCACCGCATGGCCGAAATTTTCAGCCTGTGTGATCGGGTCACCGTGCTGCGCGATGGGCGCTATGTTTCGACAGAGAACGTCGCGGACCTGACGCCGGATGATATCGTGCGTCGTATGGTCGGTCGCGAGATTACGCAGCTCTATCCTGAAAAACAGGCTTTGGAAGAGCGTACGGAAGAAACCATTCTGAGTGTCTGTGGTCTTGGGGACAACAGCCGTTTCAAAGACGTCAGTTTCGACTTGCGACAAGGCGAAATTCTGGGTGTTGGTGGGCTGATTGGATCGGGACGTACCGAAATCGCCGAAGGCATCTGCGGATTGCGCCCTGTTCAGGAGGGCGAGGTCTTTCTTTATGGGCAGAAGCTTCGGGCGAAGTCTTACGCCGACGCCGTTCAGGCGGGGGTTGTCTATCTCTCGGAAGACCGGAAGGGTTCCGGTGTTTTCCTCGATCTTTCTATTGCCCAAAACATTGCTGTCCTGGACCTGAAATCGCTGACCGGACCGCTCGGTCTGTTGAACTCCAAGGCTGAAGCCGAACGCGCACAAGAACTCACCCGTCGGCTCGGCGTGCGAATGGGCGGGATCGGCATGCCTGTCTCGTCGCTTTCGGGCGGCAATCAACAGAAGGTGGCGATAGCCAAGCAGCTGGCGGTCAATCCGAAGGTCATCCTGATGGACGAACCGACGCGAGGCATCGATGTTGGTGCGAAATCGGAAATCCACCGGCTGCTGCGTGATCTCGCGCGCTCCGGAATTGGCATCATTGTGATTTCATCGGAGCTGCCGGAACTTCTCGGCCTTTGCGACAGGGTGCTGGTCATCCGGGAGGGTAGGGTTATGGGTGAAGTCGAGGGCGAAGCGATGACGGAAGAAGCGATCATGCGGCTTGCGTCGGGCATTGATGACCCCAAGAATTCGAAGGCATCACAGCATGTCGCATGAACAGGAAACAGGGGCTGGGAAGACGGTCATGACGAGCGCAACAGTGACAACAACCTATGGAAAAGGCGCCTCGGGCTGGAAACGGCTGGGCACGATGCGCGAAGCGGGACTGATCGCGATCATTCTGGCGCTTTGCATTGCCATGAGCTTCGCATCGCCGCACTTCCTGACATTTGGCAATTTTCGGGCCATGCTGATGTCGTTTTCGGTAGAAGGCATTGTCGTTGTTGGTATGACGATCTTGTTGATCGTCGGCGGCATCGACCTGTCGGTGGGTTCGGTCGTCTGCTTCTCGATGGTTCTTTCGGGGACATTGTTTCTGATGGGGCTCGACCCCTGGAGCGCATCGCTGATCGGCATTATCGCCAGCGGATTGATCGGCTGTGTCATGGGTTTCTTCGTTACGGTCGTGGGCTTGAACCACTTCATCACATCGCTGGCAGCGATGGTGATCGTACGCGGCGTCTGCCTGATCATAACCAAAGGCACCCCGCTGTCGCTCTTCACCTTGCCGCCATCGTTCAAGGCGATCGGGCAGGGCACGTTTCAGGGCGTCCCGATTGTCATTCTGATCTTCGTCGCCGTGGTCGTATTTTTCGATTTCCTGCTGCGTCGTGCAACGGCCTTCCGCAAGGTTTTCTACACCGGCAGCAACGAGAAGGCAGCGCTCTATTCCGGCATCAAGACCAATCAGGTGAAATTCTGGGTAACAGTACTTTGCGCCACGCTGTCGGGTGTGGCAGGCGTTATCTACATGTCCCGCTTCGGTGCTGCTACGCCCACCTTCGGTGTTGGCATGGAACTCAACATCATTGCCGCTGCCGTGATCGGGGGTGCGTCGTTGAGTGGGGGATCAGGCACGATCCTGGGGGCAATTCTCGGTATTGCCCTGCTTTCGGTGGTCACAAGTTCGCTGATCTTGCTAAACGTCTCGGTTTATTGGCAAGACATGATCAAGGGTTGCATTCTGCTTGCCGCCGTATCGATTGACCATTTCCTTCATAAGCGGAAGGCTGCCTGACATGCCGATTGCCAAACGGAAACCCGCTAACGCGCCGCGCGAGGAAATTGTCATCGCAAGGCAGATGCATCAGGCCCTGGTCCTGCATTTTCTCGAAGGATTGACACAGGCGCAAATTGCCGACCAGCTTGGCATCTCGCATGCGACGGTAAACCGCCTCATCAAGCGTGGTCGCCAGCTCGGCCTCGTCGAAATCAAGATCAAGTCGCCCGTCGAACCGCTGGTCGACATGGAGGAACAGCTTCTGGCGCTCGGCGGCATCGGTCGTGCCGTGATCGTGCCGACCGTATCTGACAATCCGCAAACGGCACTTCAGGCGGTTGGCGAAGCTGCAGCCCGGTTGCTGCTTGAGGAGATTACCGACGGAGATACGATCTGCATCACCGGCGGCAAGGGCGTCAGTGCTGTAGTGGCCAGGCTTCAGGCGCAGCGGCCCTTCGCTGTGGAGGTGATCCCGGCGACCGGTTGTGTGCAGGGAAAGCATTATACCGACGTCAATCACGTCTCAACGTTGATGGCGGATCGGCTGGGCGGTCACTCCTACCAAATCCATGCGCCGCTGTTTGCCGATAGTGCGGCTGAGCGTGACATGCTGATGAATATGCGCTCCGTCGCCGACGTGTTCGAACGAGCCCGCGAAGCCAAGATCGCAGTCGTCGGCATCGGTTCGATCCTGACGGATGATTCAAGCTATTACGACCTGCACCCATCTTCCAGCACGGATCGCGCTGCAATCGAGCGTTCTGGCGCGGCATGCGAACTTCTTGCACATCTGCTCGATGATCGGGGGCAGGTCTGCGACTACAGCCTCAACCGTTCGCTGGTGTCATTGACGCTGCCCGAATTCGCTTCGATCCCGACCAAGATCGGTGTGGCGAGCGGGCCGAACAAGGCAGCGCCGATCCTTAGCGTTCTGCGCGGCAATCATCTGGATACGCTGGTGACTGACGAGGCAACGGGCGCTCGGGTATTGGAACTGGCGAATGGCGAGGGGAAATGGATATGAGCGGGCAACAGTTGATAAGAGAGATCGGCAAGTCCGGCGTCTCCGCTTCGGCAGTCGGGCTGGGAACCTGGGCGATCGGCGGCTGGATGTGGGGCGGCACCGACGAAAAAGAATCTATCGCTGCGATACAGGCTTCGCTCGATGCCGGTGTCACGATGATTGACACTGCGCCAGCCTATGGGCTTGGCCGCTCCGAAGAGATCGTCGGAAAGGCATTGGCCGGACGCCGCGAGAAGGCGGTTATTGCCACCAAATGCGGCCTTGTCTGGCATACGCGAAAGGGGCGGCACTTTTTCGATCAGGACGACAAGCCGGTCCACCGATACCTCGGTCGCGATGCGATCCAGCACGAGGTTGAAGAAAGCCTGAGAAGGCTTGGAACCGACTATATCGACCTTTACATCACCCATTGGCAGGACCCCACGACATCGGTTGAGGAGACGATGCGGGCGCTGGAGGATCTTCGAACCTCCGGCAAGATCCGGGCGATTGGAGCGAGCAATGTCAGCCGCCATGATCTTGAAGCCTATATTGCGATTGGGGGTCTCGACGCCATTCAAGAGCGATACAGCATGATTGATCGTGAAATCGAGGCAGACCTTTTGCCGCTCACCCGGGACAAGGGCATCGCGACATTGAGCTATTCGTCGCTGGCGTTAGGGCTCTTATCCGGCGCAATAGGCGCAGACCGGGTGTTTTCTGGCGACGATCAGCGCAAGGACAATCCGCGCTTCTCCGTCGGCAATCGGCAGAAGGCGACGGCATTTGCCAACACCATCCGACCGGTTGCTGAAAAGCACAGTGCCAGTATCGCTCAAACGGTGATCGCCTGGACGCTTGCGCAGCCCGGTGTGACCTTTGCGCTCTGCGGAGCGCGTAACCCGGCACAGGCAATGGACAATGCGCGGGCTGGAACAATCCGGCTGGACGCTGCCGATCTTGCCGCCATCGATACGGCCATAGCGGTGAAACTGACTGACATGGACAGGTAACGGATCGCCATCATGAAGCGTGAAGAGATATTGGACGGGATCCGCCAGATCCCGAAGGTGGACGTGTGCGTGATTGGCGGCGGCATCAATGGCGTCAGCGTCTTCCGGGAACTCGCGTTGCAAGGGCTAAATGTATTGCTGGTGGAGAAGCACGATTATTGCTCGGGCGCCAGTTCGGCCCTCTCACGCATGGTCCATGGAGGGCTTCGCTATCTGGAAAATGGCGAGTTCAAGCTTGTGAAGGAGTCGCTGGCCGAGCGTGACCGTCTGCTACGCAATGCGCCGCATTATGTTGCGCCGCTGCCGACGACAGTACCTGTGTTCGATATCTTCTCCGGTCTTGGCAATGGCATCGTCCGGTTCCTGGGGTTAAGCCGCCGGCCCAGCCGCCGCGGTGCCCTCGCAATCAAAGCTGGCCTCAGCATCTATGATTTCCTGACGCGGAAGCGGGCACTCATGCCGCGTCACCAGTTTCGCGGTCGTCGCACGACACTCAAAAAATGGCCCGCGCTCAACCGCAATATCAAAAGCTCCGCAACCTATTTCGACGCCTGGGTGAGCCATCCAGAGAGATTGGGGATCGAACTGCTGAGGGATGGTTTGGAGGCGGGCGGTGATGTTTGGGCGTTGAATTACGCGGAACTGCGCCGCGCAGAGGATGGGCGCTATCGCGTTGAAGACCATCTCGGCGGCACCTCTGTTACCATCGATCCGGCGTTGATCATCAACGCCACCGGCGGCTGGATCGACATTGCCAATGAAGCACTTTTTTCACCGCAGGCGCGCCCGGCGCCATTGATGGGCGGCACCAAGGGCTCGCATCTGATCATCGACAATGCGGAATTGCGTGACGCACTTGCCGATCACATGATTTATTACGAGAACGAGGATGGGCGAATTTGCATCCTCTTTCCCTATCTCGGCAAGGTTCTGGTCGGCTCCACGGATATCCGGGTGAACAATCCCGAAGCGGTGCGTTGCGAGGCGGAGGAGCGGGACTATATCCTGCAATCACTCGCCTTCGTTCTGCCAGACATCAGCGTCAGGCCTGACGAGATCGTCTTCCAGTTTTCCGGCGTAAGGCCATTGCCCACCAGCACTGACAGCTTTACCGGACGCATTCCACGGGACCATTTCTGTACGGTCATCGAACAGGGTGACGACGGCCCGTCGGTGTTGTGCATGATCGGTGGGAAATGGACGACATTCCGCTCGTTTGGTGAAATGGCAGCAGATATCGTTCTGGAAAAGCTTGGTCGGCAACGGCTTGTTTCGACAACTGATCGCGCAATCGGCGGCGGTCGCGCATTTCCCGCCAACGCGCTGGTTTGGCTGGCTGGCCTGGCGACAGCGAGGCGTATGTCCGAGGTGCGCATGGCTCAATTGTTCGAGCGTTATGGTACGCATGCCGAGACAGTCACCGACTTCATCACCGCAGGACCGGAAAGGCCACTGCAACACCCCGGTTATTCCGAGCGTGAAATCCTGTTCCTGATCCGGGACGAGGCAGTCGAACATCTCGATGATCTGCTTTTGCGACGAACGACGCTGGCCGTTTCGGGTGAGCTTTCGCTCGACATGATGGATGCCGTTCTCGACCTGCTTTCTCAAGAAAAGCGCTGGACCACCACACAGCGTGCCATTGAGCGCGCCCGTTTTCTCAACCTTCTCAGCGAGCGCCACGGCGTCAGCGAAATCATGCTTTCCGCAAGGAACGAACAAAGGAGTACAGAATGCGACACAATAGCAAAGTCCGGATGAACAGGCTGTTTGGCGGCGGGCGCTGCCTTGACGTAGCTATCGATCACGGCGTCTGCAACGAGCCATCCTTTCTGGATGGGCTGGAAGATATTCAGTCTGTCGTCAAGGCGTTGGTCGAGGCGGCACCGGATGCGATCCAGATGAATTACGGCCAGTCAGACCTTCTGCAGGACATTCCGGGGAAGGACAAACCGGCTTTGGTCATGCGTATCGATATGGGCAACCCCTATAATCGCATCCGCCACCGTGACATGTGGGCGGTGTTGCAGAACGAAGCAGAGCCGTTGATCGGTGCAATCGAGATGGATGCGGCTTGCGTCGTCGTCAACCTCTTCATGCTGCCGGACGAGCCTGAGTTGTTCCGTCAATGTGTGCAGAACATTTCCCGCGTGCGAGCCGATTGCGACAAATACGGAATGCCGCTTATGATCGAGCCACTGGTCATGCAGCCGGTCACCGAAAAGGGCGGCTATATGGTCGACGGTGATGCCGAAAAAATTGTGACACTGACTCGGCTTGCGCGCGAAATGGGCGCGGATATCATCAAGGCGGACCCGACGAATAATGTGGAAGATTTCCACCGCGTGGTCGAAGCCGCACGGTGCCCGGTTCTGGTGCGCGGTGGCGGCAAGGAAGATCTTCGTGCGGTGTTCGACAAATCTGCGAACTTGATGCGGCAAGGTGCGTTGGGCATGGTCTATGGGCGCAACATTTATCAGCATGCCAATCCCAATGCGGTCGTGCGAGGGTTGATGGCCATTATCCATGGGAATGCGAGCGGGGAAGAGGCATTCGAACTTTATCTGAAGGGCTAAAGCAGAGATTTTGGACCTTGGGAGGGGTTCTGTATGGGAGAATATCTTTTAGGGCTCGACGCTGGAAACACCGTTATCAAGGCGGTGATCTTCGACCGAACAGGTAATGAAATTGCGGCTGCTTCCGAGGAGGGACGCAGCCGCATGCCATGCCCAGGCCATGTAGAGCGTGGTCTGGATGAGCTATGGACGAACGCACGGCACGTGATCCGTAGCTGTATCGAGCGTGCAGGGATATCGCCGGCTGAAATTATCGCAATCGGTTGCGCAGGCCATGGCAACGGACTTTATGCGCTGGACCGGGATGGCGCGCCGCTCATCGGCATCCAGTCGATCGATACGCGTGCGACCGGGCTGGTCGAGCAATGGGCCGCTCGGGGTGTGGGCGAGCGCACCCAGCCGATCGCGCGCCAGCGCCCCTGGCCATCGCAGACGCCGACCTTGCTTGCATGGTTGAAACGAAACCGGCCGGAGTTGTTCAGCAACATCGGCACGGTGTTCTTCTCGAAGGATTTCGTCGTCAATCGCCTGACTGGCCAACGCGTCAGCGAGGTTTCGGACATGTCCGGCGCGGGTCTGCTCAATCTGGCGACGCGCCGCTATGACAAGACCTTGATGGCAGCTTATGGCCTTGAGGATTGTATCGATCTCCTTCCTCCGCTGATCGAAAGCGCTGATATCGCGGGTACTGTCACGCGAGAAGTTGCGGCGCAGACGGGGCTCGCCGCGGGGACGCCGGTGGTTGGTGGTCTATTCGACGTTGTCGCTTCGGCGCTCGGCTCAGGCGTCTCGCGCACCGGTAGCGCCTCAATCATTGCAGGCACCTGGAGCATCAATCAGGTCATTATCGACGGACCGGACCTCAATGAACCGGTATTCATGTCCTCGACATTTGATCGTACCCGCTACATGGCGATGGAGAACAGCGCGACCTCGGCCGCCAATCTGGAATGGCTGGTCAAGGAGTTCTTCGAAGGTGAGAATGCGGACGGTGGTTCACCCTTCGATGCGTGCTGTGCCTTGGCCGGAGCGATCACGCCAGCAGCGGACGATCCGCTTTATCATCCCTACCTCTATGGTGCCCAGCAAGACGGTCACGCTCGCGCTGGTTTCTACGGTATCGCGGGTTGGCACACCAAAGGACATCTTGTTCGGGCGCTTCTCGAAGGTGTCGCTTTCGGTCATCGCCAGCATGTCGAGAGGATTCGCAAAGCAGGCGCCGTGTTCAACGAAGCCGTGCTTTCAGGCGGTGGGGCTCGCAGCCTGATATGGCCTCAGATATTCGCGGACATACTCGGCCTTCCTGTATCCGTCAGCCGTTCGCGTGAAACGGGCGCGCTTGGAGCGGCGATTGCCGCCGGAACCGGTGTCGGGCTTTTTGCCGATTTCAGCGAAGGTGCAGCCGCCATGGTCAAGGCCGAGCGGCATTACCTTCCGGACGCGTCGCTGGAAGGGCATTATGCCCGGCGCTATGCCCTTTTTAACGATATAGACGAGGCTATGAGACCGATCTGGCGGCGGTTGAATGCGGCACAGTTGGCCGACTATGGAGTGCCGAGAGAAACCAGCTCGCCCTGTTGCCAGACGGCATGAATTTTTCGCGTATTGGTGATGTCATCCAGCGGGTTGGCATCAAGGACGATCAGATCGGCCCGCTGTCCTTCGGCAATCCGGCCCCTGTCCGTCAATTTCAGCAGCGCTGCGGCCTGCTCGGTTGCTACGCCGATTGCCTGAACGGGCGCAAATCCTGCATTGACCAGATGTTCCAGCTCGCGATGTTCGGCGAAGCCGGGTATACGTTCTGGAAAAGCACCTGCATCCGCACCAAAGCCGAATTTTACACCGCCAGCCTCTATCAATTTTGACAAATTGCGGAGGTTCATTTCCACATCTCGTCGCGCTTTTTGTGCCCGTTCGCTGGTAGCTGTCTTTTCGCGCCAGTCTGCGCTGGAAAACTGGTCTTTCAGTTCAGGGCTTAAAGCCGATTGCAGGAAGGGGTTTTCCAGCAGCGATGGCTGGTCGGCGAAAATATAAGTAGCTTCGTCCATGTGCACCGTTGGAATATACCATGTACCCTTCTCGCGAAGAGCATCGATAAACTCCTGATCGATCTCAACGTCGCGAACACCGTGGGCTAGAATATCAGCACCCGCAGCGACCAGCTTTTTGGCGTGGTCGAGTGTGTAGACATGGGCGGCGACAGCGAAACCCAGTTGGTGTGCTTCGTCGATTGCTGCGCGAAAACAATCCTCGCTCATCGGTTGGATAGGCCCGAATGTGTCGATCCATAGCTTGATGATATCGATCGGTTGCTGCGCCATTTGGCGAACGACCTGACGCGCTTCTTCCGGTATCTGCGGACGTGGTGACAGACCGTCAGGGGCAAATATTCCCGCACCTGCTGTCATGAAGGACGCACCGTATTGCGGGTTATTGCGCATGTTTTCGCGGGTTTTGGGCTCGGGCGTGGGGGTCATGCCGAGCGAAACCACCGTGCCGATACCGTAAGCCTGAAACTGGCGTAACGCTGCATAAGCGTTTTCCGGTGTGAAATTATGTCGTCCGCCCGTCGTGCCCTTGATAAGCCCGACATGGGCGTGGTTGCTGGTGAATGCGGGGATCAGATATCGTCCTTGATAATCGACAATCTGCGCATTCTGCAAAGCGGCTGCCGTATTGTCCGTTTCGCTCAGGACCGCTGAAATAGTTCCATTCTCAATCAGGATCGCGCCGGGGCCAGACATCTCCTGGCCAATCAGCATGCGTATATTGGTCATCGCCAGTCTTGTGCCGCCACTACCGTAATTGCGTGCGTAGGCGCTGTTCGGAGCTATGCCACCGGCTATAAGTGTACCGATAAGAGTATTCACATTGCGTCGGGTCAATTTGGTCATCGTGATACCACTCCTGGGTTAGATTGAGAGGTAGGACGCCTTTGGCGAACAATGTTGCTGGCTGTGATGTAGGGACCTCTTGAGATGCTGGCCGGAGCCATACCGGGTCTGATATGGCTCCGGTTTGATGGAGCTGATGCTAGAATGGATAATGCTGCTTTGGGTCTTCGATTGTGATCCATCGCAGATTGGTAAAACTGTCTATGCCAGCGGAACCGCCAAATCTGCCATAGCCGCTGTCTTTGACGCCGCCGAAAGGCATTTGTGGTTCATCTCCCACCGTCGGTCCATTGATATGGCAAATGCCTGCATCAATTTTACGCGCAACCTTGAGCGCGCGGTCAATATTCTGGCTGAATACGGCAGAGGACAGACCATACTCCGTGTCATTTGCAAGTTCGACGGCATGATTGTCATCGCGGGCGCGCACCACGCAGACGACCGGTCCGAATGACTCCTCGCGAAACAGACGCATTGCGGGTGTAACCCCGTCGACAATCGTGGCTGGCATGATTGTTCCCTTTGCCGTGCCCCCAGTTGTGATTGTGGCACCGGATTCTTTGGCATCGGCAACCAGTTCGAGCACCCGATCAACTGTGCCTTGCGCGACGACAGCGCCCAGAGCGACTTTCTCGCGTGGATTGCCGCTTGGCAATGCTGAAGCCCGTGCCGTAAACCTGGCCACGAATTCATCGGCGATTTTTTCATCGACAATGATGCGTTCGGTGGACATGCAGATTTGCCCCTGATTCATGAAGGCACCGAAAATCGCCGCGTTGACGGCACCATCAAGATCGGCATCATCCAGTACAACCAATGGCGCCTTGCCTCCCAGTTCCAGAAGCACAGGCTTGAGGTGTTTGGCAGCTTCAAGTGCGATGATTTTCCCCACCCGCGTGGAACCGGTGAAGTTGATCCGCTTGACGAGAGGATGCGATACAAGCGCGTTGACAACTTCCGGTGCGTCATCAGCGCTGTGGCTGACAATATTGAGAACACCTTTTGGCAGACCCGCTTCAATCATTACGTCGCCCAGCATGCGATGCAGTCGCGGGCACATCTCGGACGATTTGAGAACAACCGTATTGCCACAGGCAATGGGCATCGCAAAGGCGCGTACCGCCAAAATGACAGGGGCATTCCATGGCGCCATTCCAACCATGACGCCAACAGGTTCGCGTACGGCCATGGAAAGGGTTCCAGGCTTATCGGATGGAACGATCTCGCCCTTGATCTGGGTTGTTGCGGCGGCGACTTCGCGCAGGATTTTGGCAGCCAACCCGACGTTGAATCCGATCCACGGGGCAGTCGCCCCGGTTTCAGCGATGCCGCAGGCGGTGAATTCGCCGATCCGGGCTTCGAGAAGATCTGCCGCCTTGAGCAGGATGGTGCGGCGCTCGCTCGGGCCGACTTCGGACCATTCTGCGAAGGCTGTTGCCGATGACTTGACGGCCCTGTCGATATCAGGCTGCCGGGCGGCGGGCGCTACAGTGGCCTCTTCTCCGGTGACGGGGTCAATACGGGTAAAGGTCGCGCTGCCCAGTGCCGGAACATCCTGGCCATCTATCAGCAGTCCAATATTCATCTAATCCTCCCATTTTTGGAATTGAGGTGTGTTCAACTGGCGTGGGTTGCCGTTCCGTAGAAGGCGATCTGCACTTTCTTTGCGGCAGCCCGGAGTTTGGCTGCGAGATCATTGGCGATCAGCGGTTCCATCCGGCTTTTTGAACTGAAGACTGAAAGGCCGCAGATCATTTTGCCGGAGGGGTTAAGGACTGGCACAGCCAGCGCATAGACATCGGGCTCCCGTTCACCCCGATTAAACGCAAGGCCGGACTCTCGAATATCCTGCAGTTCGGCGATGAGCCCCGACCGGTTTGGCACAAAGCCCTCATTGATCGCCTTGAGCTCAACGCGCTCAAGATAGGCATCAAGCGCGGTTTCACTTAAATGGGCGAGCCACAATTTGCCATGCGCGCTGGCATAGGCTTCAAGATGACTGCCAAGCTGTATCGATACGAACATCGGCCGATCCGGCAAGGCACGGGCGATACAAATCGCGCTTTCACCGTCAAAACTGGACGCAAGTGTTGCTTCGCCAACGTCCTTCGTCAGTTGGTCGAGCACAGGCTGCAAGGCGCTGCGCAAATTGTCTGCTCCGGCGGCGCGTTTTCCCAGTTCGGCCAGTTTGTAGCCCAGTCGATAATGTCCACGCGAAACCGCCACGAGTGCGCCTGCAGCTTCGAGGGTTTTCAGAAAACGGTGCGCTGTTATCGTATTCAACCCCAGGCGCGATACGACATCGCTTGATCCAATCTGGAGCAGCTGATCGTCGAATAAGTCCAATATCTGGAAGGCCTTAATAACCGATCCATTGGCCTGGCTCATGACGCATTTTTCTCCCCACAGAACGCGATATCCGCAAAATTCTAAAGCGTGTTGACAAACGAAGCGTAACACACCTATCATTAATTGCAATATAAATTTCACATATAGAAATATCTGCGAGAAGCAAAACAAGACGCAAATTCTCGGGAGGAGGAAAACGCGTGGATGTTCGTTCCCAGACTAGCCATTCCATGACCGCGGGAGGTGCGCTCCTTGCGCGTTTGAAAGCTGTTGGCGTGGATTATATTTTTGCCAATTCCGGTACTGACTTTCCTCCGATCATTGAGGGGCTGGCTGAAGCCAAGGCGAATGGGATCGCTTTGCCGGAGGCGCTTGTTATTCCCCACGAGTCAGCCGCTGTCGCAATGGCGCATGGGTACTATCTCGCATCAGGCCGCCCTCAAGCGGTGATGGCGCACACCAATGTTGGCCTTGCAAATTGCGCCATGGGCGCCATCAACGCCGCGGCGGAACAAATCCCCATGCTGCTGCTGTCGGGGCGAACGCCAACGCTTGAAAAGGGTCGTTTCGGTGTACGGACGGTGCCCATCGGTTGGGGGCAGGAGATGCGCGATCAGCATGCGCTGGTCCGTGAGGCTTCCAAATGGGACTATGAACTCCGCTTTCCGGAGCAGATACCAGATGTCGTTGATCGGGCCTTTGCCATTGCAAATTCCACACCAAGAGGTCCTGTTTATGTCAGTGTTCCGCGCGAAGTGTTGTGCGAGGTTGTTGACTATGAAGGCCTGACCGCGCCCAGTCGAGTGGCGTCGTCTGTTTCTGCACTCGATTTTGATGGCGTGGCCGAGCTGGCGCAAGCCATCCGGGATGCGCGCCGACCGCTATTCGTGGCGCAGAAAGGTGCTGGGACAGAACAGGGTTTTGCTGCCCTTGATCGCATAGCCCGAAACTGGGCTATCCCCGTCAGCCAGTATTGGGCGGTGCAGCTTGCACTTGCGACTGATCATCCTTTTTCGACCGGGGCGGAAATCGCGCCATGGATCAACGATGCTGATCTCATCGTCGTCTTGGATTGTCTGGCGCCGTGGTCTCCTGCAATCCATGAACCGAAAGCAGATTGTCGGATTTTTCAGGTCGGCGCGGATCCGCTCTACGAAAGGTTCCCATATCGGAATTTTCCGTCGGATCGGACCATTACCAGTGAGGTTGGTCCATTTCTTGTCGCATTGGAAAAGGCCTTGGAGGAGTTGGGCGTCGAAAGCGGCTATTATATCCAAACCCGCCGCGAAGACGCACAGGGCCGTTGTCGCACGCGACGCGAAAAGGTTCTTTCAAAGGCTGAGACCGGGCAGGACTCCGGTATAACCAAGGATTATGTCAGCCTCTGCCTTTCGCGAGCCGTACAAAACCACGAAGCGTCGGTTCTGTCGGAGCTCGGTTGCCCGTTGGAGCCGCTGACATTGAACAGGCATGGAAGCTGGTTTCAGGAACCGCATTCTGGTGGTTTGGGCTGGTCGTTTCCAGCCGCTCTGGGGATGAAACTGGCAAAAGCTGACCGACTGGTCGTCGCGACCATGGGCGATGGCTCTTACATGTTTGCCAACCCTGTGGTCTGTCATCAGATAGCGGAAGCCCTCGGCCTTTCGATCGTGGTTGTGGTGGTAAACAATTCCGAATGGGGTGCGGTGCGCCAGTCGGTCGCCGATCTTTACCCGGAAGGCTATGCAGCGCAGGCCAATATCATGCCGCTGACCTCGCTGGGACCGACACCCGATTTTGCGATGGTCGCACAAGCCAGTCGCGCTTTTGCACAGCACGTTAAACGAGCGGAAGATTTGCCGGCGGCTTTGGAGGCTGCTGTCACCCATGTGTCAGCGAACAAGGGGCTGGCATTGGTTGAGGTCAACGTCAAGCCGTGAATGGTTGTCGAGCATTATGACTGCTCGGCACTTGGGAGGAAGCCATGAATATGCTGGTTAAAAGCGATTTAGCAGGCGATACAATTGCGCGGGTAGAGGCTATCCCGGTCTTTCTGCCGTGCGAGTTGAAAATCGGTGCAATTCATCGCTCGACTGAATTGTCTGCCGTGGTGGTTGAGATTGAAACCGCCGACGGTGCCATTGGACACGGTTTTACGGCGATTACCGATGAAGAGGTGGTGAGCGCTGCCGTCAACAGCCTTGTTGCACCCAATCTTGTCGGCATGCCTGTAATGTCGCGTGAGGCCGTGGCAGAACGCCTTTATTGGTTGCTCAGCCCTCGTGGGCAAACCGGTTATGCAAGTCACGTCGCCTCCGCAATCGACATTGCACTGTGGGATATAGCGGGAAAGAAACTGCAGATGCCGGTTTGGCGTCTGTTGGGTGGTGCGCGCAGCAAGGTCGAAACCTATGTAACGTTTGGTTTCGCCGCGCTTGATCGGGAGGAACTCGCGGAAGCGGCAGCTCACCTCTCCCGGCAGGGGCAGAAACGGTTGAAAATGGTCGTTGGCCATCATGCGCTGGCGCGTCGTGATAGTGGTCGTTCGCTTGATGCGGTCATTCGCGAAGATGAAGCCCGGATTCGCGCAGTGCGCCTGGCGGTTGGTGACGATGTCGACCTCTTCATTGATGCCAATTGCAGTCTGGACAAATTTCACGCGCAGCTTTTGGCAGAACGGATTGCCGATTGCGATATTCGGTTCTTCGAGGAGCCCCTGCGTGGAAACGATGTTGGAAGTCTGGCGGACTTTCGCCGCAAGATTAGAATTCCGGTAGCTGCTGGCCAGAACGAGGGACAGCTGTTCCGGTATCGTGATCTTCTCATGCATCAGGCTGTTGACGTGTTGCAACCCAATGTCTGTATCGGTGGCGGCTATACGATGGGGGCCAAGATTGCTGGCATGGCGCAGGCCTTTAACACCACAATCGATAATGGTGGAGCATTTCCTTTTCACAATATGCATTTGCACGCAGCCATGGCCAATGGCGGTCTGGTTGAATGGCACCTCGTCTCGGTTGAACTGTGCAAAGGGGTCTTTGAAGGACTGACAACTTTGGGACAAGGCGAGATTGCTCTGCCGGAAACACCGGGTCTGGGCTTTTCGATGTCGCCTGAACGCAAAGCGGAACTGTTGAAAATGCCGACGTCGATGGGACGTGGAAAAGGATGATTGTACCTCTGCTTCATCTGTTGGGATGAGCAGGAATACTGATGGAAAGCAAACCACTGGGAGGATGGAATGCGTTATTCGACTGCATTTTTAGCATTAATCGCGGCTATGTCGTTTTCGAACATCGCACAGGCGGAATGGAAACCGACACAGGATCTTGAATTCGTGGCAGGTGCGGGGCCGGGCGGTGGAACCGATCTGTTTGCGCGCACAATCCAGTCCATAATTCAGAAGTATGATTTGGCGGATGTGGATGTCGTCGTGACGAACAAGCCAGCCGGTGCTGGAAGCGAAGCCTTCATGTATGGTGTCACCGGTGGCAAGGATCCTTATAAGCTATTGTTCGGAAACAATAATGCGTGGCTGCTGCCAATGAAGGCAAGGGTCGGCTATTCGATGGACGATCTGACACCAGTCGCCAGCATGGCCAGAGATGTTTTCCTGCTCTGGGCCAACAAAGATAGCGCCTACAAGACCTATCAGGATGTGGCGAACGCCGCTAAAGATAAGTCCGTACCTTTGAAGTCTGGTGGCACCCAGTCCAAAGACGGTGATGAGATTCTCGTGCGCATGATTGCGGCAGAGGCAGGCGGCAATTTCATTTACATTCCTTTCAAGAGTGGAAGTGAAGCCGCTGTACAGCTGGCCGGCGGGCATATCGACATCAATACCAATAACCCGTCGGAAAATGTGGGACAGTGGGCTGGTGGTGCGGTGAGGCCAATCTGCGTTTTTGCAGACGCCAAGCTTGAGGACACGAACAAAGTGTATGACGGGCAGGGCTTTGGAGATATTCCAACCTGTGCAAGTCAGGGCAGCAAAATACAATCCTACGAGATTCCGCGAACGATCTTTTCCGCAGCGAAATTAACCAACGAGCAACAGGCCTATTTTCGCGATCTTCTGTCGAAAGTGCGCGAGAAGCCGGAATGGCAAGCCTATCTCCAGAAAACCATGCAGGGCGATCTGTTTTTACAGGGGTCTGAACTTCAGACTTATATCGATCAAGATAGTGCGAGAGCCAGAGCGGTGTTTGAGCGTGAAGGTTGGCTTGTCAAATAGGGCAAGCTTTGTGCGGTCGCCTTCAGGCCGCGCTGTCTACTGGAAATGGGAGAGACCGATATGGACGATACCAGGAAGGTATTGCTAACGCGCTTTGCTGCCGAAATGTTTGTGGCAGCACTGCTCGTCGCTATAGGCGTACTCGTTGCTTACGGTGCCGCCGGTCTGGGTTATGGCTGGACATCCAGCGGCCCGGACTCAGGCTACGTACCATTCTATCTTGGATGGGGAATAGGGCTCGCCGGTATGGGGATCGCGATTTCGAGCTATCTCGAGCGTGAGCGTTATAGAGCCAGAGTTTTTCTGACACTCGATGGCGCACGCGATGTCCTGTCGTTCTTCCTGCCCATCATAGGACTGGTCGTTGCCAGTTATCTTCTGGGCATCTACTGCGCGGGCCTGATCTATCTGTTTTTGACTATCCGGTTTCAAGCCAAGGCTTCGACTTTGAATGCGCTTTTGATCGCTCTTCTCGCGGTTGGTCTTTTCTATGTGATGTTTGAGTTCTGGTTCCGTATCCCGCTATTGACGGGGCCGATCGAACCTCTTCTCGGATTGTGAGGTGGAAATGATGGAAAACCTCGAAAATCTTCTGCACGGCTTTTCGATCGCCATCAGCGGCTATCATATATTCCTCATGATTGCAGGCGTCATGATGGGGCTTCTCGTCGGCGTTTTGCCGGGGTTGGGTGCGCCCAATGGCGTGACGCTTTTGTTGCCTTTGACATTCTCGATGGAACCCGTCTCGGCTATCATCCTGCTAACCAGTATGTACTGGGGCGCGCTGTTTGGTGGGTCGACCACATCGATCTTGTTCAACATCCCCGGCGAACCATCTTCGGTGGCAACCACATTCGATGGTCATCCCATGGCCAAGCGCGGTGAGACTACCGAAGCATTGACCTATGCATTTTCCTCCGCAGGTATCGGTGCGTTGTGCGGGGTGGCGCTGATCACGGTTTTATCGAGCTGGATTGCTTCCTTCGCGCTCAGCTTTTCACCGGCGGAATATTTCGCCGTCTATTTTCTCGCTTTTTCCTGCTTTATCGGGTTCGGTTCCGGGTCGATGCTGAAGAGCGCTGCAGTAATTGCGCTTGGTTTTGCACTCACATCGGTCGGAATGGATACCGTTTCAGGTGAAGTGCGGTTGACCTATGGCTTTTCTGAACTGCTGCGCGGGATCAGCTTCCTCGTTGCCGTGATAGGCCTCTTCGGCATCGGAGAGCTGTTGCTGACGATGGAGGAAGACCTGAAATTCGATTCCGTGAAATCAAAGCTTGAAATCCGTCGCGTTTTCAAAACGATTGCAACGCTGCCGCGATATTGGGCAACATATCTGCGTTCCCTCGCCATTGGCTGTTGGATGGGAATAACACCGGGAGGGCCAACGGCGGCTTCCTTCATGAGCTATGGTGTCGCGCAACGCTCCGGCAAAAAGAAATTCGGAACCGGTATTCCAGAAGGTATCATCGCGCCGGAAACCGCCGATCATGCCGCCGGTTCCTCGGCAATATTGCCGATGCTGGCACTTGGAATTCCAGGTTCAGCGACGGCTGCCGTCATGATGGGGGGGCTGTTGATCTGGGGGCTCAATCCCGGTCCGATGCTGTTTGTCCAGAATACGGACTTCGTCTGGGGTTTGATTGCCTCAATGTATCTCGGCAATGTCATTGGTGTCATCTTCGCCCTGGCAACGGTTCCCTTCTTTGCTGTCATTCTACGGGTCCGTTTTGCCATCGTGGCACCGCTGATCATGTTTGTATGTTTGATTGGTGCCTATACGGTGGCGAGCGCATCATTCGATATGGTGTTGCTGGCGATATTCGGCGTGGTAGGTTATCTCTTCAAGAAGCTGGACTACCCCATCGCTCCGTTTGTGCTCGCCATGGTGCTCGGTCAGAAAGCAGAGGACGCCTTTCGTCAGTCCTTGATGATCTCCCAAGGGTCACTTTCAGTCTTCTTTTCAAATTGGCTCGTCGGGAGTGTTATGACCGCCGGGATTGCGATGATTGCCATTCCTGCACTCATCGCTTTGTGGCGCCGCCGCCGACCGTCACTCGTAGAAGAAGTTTGAGGACGCGCCATGGGTTTGATCGGCGTTTCACACACACGTCAGGCGGCTCAACGGCGCCTGCCTCGCATAGCGTTCGATTTTATCGATGGCGGTGCCGGGCGCGAGAATGCGTTGCGTCGGGCCGAAGCTGCATTCAATGACGTGGAACTCGTGCCGAGTGTTCTACGGGGTCATACTGAATTCGACACGAGCTGCCGCCTTTTTGGTACGGAACAGTCTTTGCCTTTTGGTATTCCACCGATAGGGCTTGCCGATCTTGTGTGGCCAAAAACGGATATAGCCTTGGCAGCGACTGCCTATCGGCTTGGCATTCCATACGTACTTTCGACGGCGGCATCGACAACCATTGAAGATATCACCAAGGTTAACCCGGATGCCTGGTTCCAGCTCTATGTGGGCGAAGATCAGTCTATCGTGGACAATCTGATTGATCGTGCGGAATCTGCCGGTATCAAAAAACTTGTCGTCACGGTTGATATACCGGCTCCCGGCAGAAGGCTGAGGGATTTGGCGAATGGTTTTACATTGCCCTTGCGTCCCAGTCTTGGAAGCATTTTCAGCTTTGCGACCCACCCAGCCTGGTGTCTTGCCACGTTGCGTGCGGGGTCACCGAAAGTTGCTAATTTTGCGAACTATGCATCGGGGTCGCAGTCCGGCACATCGCTGGCGCGATTGATGGCCCGCCAGACTTCGGGCAGGCTCGACTGGACAATTCTGGGCGACCTGCGGCGACGCTGGAAAGGAACATTCATCGTCAAAGGTGTGTTGAATCCGTCCGACGCCCGAAGAATTGTCGACACAGGGGCGGATGCACTGATTGTTTCCAGCCATGGAGGACGGCAGTTCGAAGCGGCACCGGCGCCATTAGCTGCGTTGCCGGAAATTCGCGCAGCCGTGGGACGACAGATCCCGGTGCTAATGGATGGCGGTATCCGCTCAGGGACCGATATCATTTCTGCACTCGATCGCGGAGCCGATTTCGTTTTTATTGGCCGTCCTTTTCTTTACGCCGTCGCCGCAGCTGGTGTTGCCAAGGGGCCGGATCAGATGGCTGAATTGCTGCGTGCCGAATTGATCAATACGATGGGGCAGCTCGGATTGGGGTCCATTTCAGAGTTGACTGACCGCTCCCAACATCAGGCCACAACTTCCCGCCAAACGAAGTGTTCGCCGCCCAGCTCCACGCAATCAAGATGTGGCGCTACATAATCGAGCGACTTGACGGGACTTGGAAGCTCGCCCTCATTGGCGACAAACAATCGACGTTCGCGATCTGGATCAGCTACGGGAACCGCCGACATCAGACGACGCGTATAGTCATGGGCAGGATGCTCAAACACCTGCGAACGTGTCCCGGTTTCCACAAAGCGACCTGCATACATCACCGCCACACGGTGGCTGATCTGCTCAACAACCGCCATGTCGTGGCTGATGAAAAGATAGGACACGCCGGTTTCGTTCTGGATGTCCTGCAGAAGGTCCAAAACCTGCGCTTGAATGGAGACGTCGAGAGCGGCCACGCTTTCGTCCGCTACGATCAGCTTCGGTGAAAGCGACAAAGCGCGCGCGATGCAGATGCGCTGCCGCTGGCCGCCGGAGAATTCGTGCGGATAGCGCTTCATCTGGTCGGCAGACATGCCGACGCGACGGAAGAGATATTCGACCCGGTCTTTCAGCTCACTGCCGGATGCCAGACCATGGATCGTCAGCGGCTCACCCACAAGGTCGCCAACCCGCATGCGCGGATCAAGAGAAGCATAGGGATCCTGAAAGATCATTTGAATGTCGCGAAGCACTGGCCGCATCGCCGTGCGGCTCAGGCCCTTTGTGCTCTTGCCGTCAATGCGGATATCGCCGCTCCATGGCACCAGATTGAGCAGGGCCTTGCCCGTCGTGGACTTGCCACAACCCGATTCACCGACCAGGGACAGCGTTTCACCGCGATTGACGGTGAAGGAGACGCCCTCCACGGCATGTACGCGCCGGACAGGACGCTGTAATATGCCGCCCTTTATGTCGAAGCGGACAACCAGATTTTCGACTTCAAGAACGGGACGAGAAGGTTTGGGCGCTGGCTCGGCTTTTGGTTCGGCTGGCGCACGTTTTGGCTTGTCTGTGCCGGTCATTTCACCAAGCCGTGGCACGGCGGCGAGCAATCGCTGCGTATATTCGTCACGAGGGTGATGGAAGACCTCGCGCAGCGGACCTTGCTCTACCTGCCTGCCCTTGTTCATCACAAGAACATGGTCTGCCATTTCTGCGACGACGCCCATATCATGGGTGATAAGAATGACCGAGATGCCGTTCTCTGCCTGCAGCTTGCGAATGAGTGCCAGTATCTGCGACTGTACCGTCACGTCGAGTGCCGTTGTCGGCTCATCGGCGATGAGAATTTCGGGCTTCTGGGCAAGCGCCATGGCGATCATGACGCGCTGACGCATGCCGCCGGAAAGTTCATATGGATACTGCAGCAAACGACGACTGGAATCGGAAATATGCACCTGATCGAGCAAGTCCTTGCAACGCTGTTTCAGCGCGGCACTGGACAGGCTGCCTTTCGGGCCAGCTTCATTGGCGACTGCTTCAGCCAGTTGTCGCCCGACGGTCAGAACCGGGTTCAGCGAGGTCATGGGCTCCTGAAAGATCATCCCGATATGACGCCCGCGCACACTGCGCATCTGGTTTTCGTTGAGCTTGAGAATGTCGCGACCGTTCATCATGGCGGTGCCACCGGTGACGCGCGCCAGGGACTTGGGCAAAAGCTGCATCAGCGAGAGCACAGTCATGGATTTGCCGGAACCGCTTTCGCCGGCAATACACAAGGTTTCCCCGGATTGCAGATCAAAGGAAAGCCGGTCGACGACAGTGCGTGCACCGTCGGGTGTCGCAACCTGCGTCACCAGATCTCTTACCTGCAGAAGCGGAGAAGACGTGTTCATATTTGTGCTCGCTGAGTAATGGAAGAGGGCGGCAGGGACCGCCCCCTTGTGCCTTATTCGAAAACGGAACGCGGGAAGTAGAACGAGACGACCCAGTTCGGCTGATCGACGATTTCGCTGATGCGCAGATCACCGCAGGCCGAGCAGAGCATATAGGCATC
Source organism: Ochrobactrum teleogrylli (assembly GCF_006376685.1). Taxonomy (GTDB): domain Bacteria; phylum Pseudomonadota; class Alphaproteobacteria; order Rhizobiales; family Rhizobiaceae; genus Brucella; species Brucella teleogrylli. Next base: position 98,351 of record NZ_VEWL01000013.1, read on the forward strand.
CACGGGGTTGAGGTTCTGCGTCTGGCAAAGAAGGTCGATCATGTTGGAGAGGGCAGCTTTCGCGCCTTCCCACAGATCGGACCCGATACCGGTGGTGACTTCGTAACCCTTGGTGTCGAGGTGCCGCGTCACTGGCCCCGGCGTGGTGAACCGGGGCATCTTCAGTGGCGTATCCTTGATGAGATCCAGCGTCAGGGCGACATTCATCGCGCTTTCGATGGCGGTGCCGCAAACCTCGCCGTCGCCTTGTGCCGCATGGGTGTCACCAATGGAGAACAAAGCGCCTTCGACTTCGATCGGCAGATAAAGCGTGGTTCCGGCTGCGAGATCGCGAATGTCGAGATTGCCGCCGACGCGACGCGGCGGCACAACCGAATGCAGGCCCTTTTCCGCCGGTGCAACGCCGATGGTTCCGGCGAACGGTTTCAGCGGAACGCGCGCATGCTCTCCGAAAAGTGCTGGTTCCAGCGTTGTGGGATTGTAGTTCCACAATGCTAGCGCCGGCTCCTTGAAGTCATCAGCAAGAAGACCGAAGCCTGGAATATTTGCCGTCCAGCCGAAGCCCGAAGGCTCAAACTGGTGAATGGTGATTTTCAGGATATCGCCCGGCTTGGCGCCATCGACGAAGATGGGGCCGGTAACGGGATTGACCTTGGAAAAGTCCATCGTCGACACATCGGCGACCGTGCTGCCGCGATGATAGTGGCCTGCACCGCTGTCCAGACATTCGAATTTCAGGGTCGAGCCGGGCGCAACCGTTTCAGCCGGCTGGAACGAGTTGTCCCAGCCGAAATGATGATGCCGACCATGAATGGTGTAATGGCAATTATTGCACATCTTTTGCATAAACCTCGTCGTAATTGACCGGAATGTGGACAGGGTCGACGAAGATCGCGTCGGGGCCGCCCAGACGTTCGGAGCGAACCGAGAAGCGCTCCTCGTTGAAGATCGGCGCCCACGGCGCGTCGTCCATGATCTTCAGATAGATATCGCGCCACATGGCTTCGCGTTCTTGCTTGCGGGCCGGGTCAACGATGGCGTCAGCTTCCTGCGCCTTCTTGTCCAGCTCTGCATTGCAGTACCATGACCAGTTCCAGCCACCCTGTACCGCGCCGCTGCAACCCAGGATCGGGCCGTAGAAGTTGGACGGATCGGGGAAGTCGGCAATCCAGCCCATGCCGCCGGACCAGATCATCGGTGCGCCTTCGGGCTCGCCGCCAGCCGCGATGACATTGGCCTGCGCCAGAGACTTGATCGAGGCCTTGATGCCGATGGCGGCCAGATCCTGCTGGATGGCCTGCGCAATGCGCGGCTGCGGATCGGTATTGGCGACGAACAGCTCGGTTTCGAAACCATCGGCCACACCGGCTTCGGCAAGCAGCGCCTTTGCCTTTTCAGGATCGTAAGGATAGCCCTTATAGTCCTTGGCATAGCCCGGCATAGACGGCGGCAGCGGCTGATTGGCAGGCACGGCGCGACCGTTGATGATACGGACGATACGATCCTTGTTGATGGCCATGTTGACGGCCTGACGCACCTTCACATTGTCGAAGGGCTTGATCTTGACGTTCATGGTCACATAGCCGGTGTGCAGCTGGCCGCCCTGAATAATCAGGTCCTTGAACTTCGGGTCCTTGGTGACTTCGATGAATTTTGCAGGCGGAATGCCATCACCCGGAATGTCGACTTCGCCGTTCTGCAAACGCAGAAGGGCAACGACCGGTTCCTGACCGACTTCAAAGGTAATCTGGTCGAGCTTCGGCAGCGACGGATTGTAATAATCCTTGAAACGTTCGAAGACGATGCGCTGGCCGAGCGTCCATTCGGTCATCTTGAACGCGCCGGAACCAACCGGATGCTTGCCGAAATCTGCACCGTATTTCTCGACTTCTTCCTTGGGCACGACGTGGGCGAAATTCAGCGCCAGCACATGCAGGAAGGTCGCGTCCGGGCGACTCAGTTCGAACTTGATCGTGTAAGGATCGACAACGGTGATGCCGGAGAGCGTCTCCGCTTTGCCTGCTGACGCATCTTCAAAACCGACGATGGAGCCGAAGAAACCAGCGCCGGGGCTCTGGGTTTTCGGATTGACGACACGTTCAATGGAATATTTCACGTCATCGGCGGTCAGCTCGCGACCATTGTGGAACTTCACGCCCTTGCGCAGCTTGAAGGTGAAGGTCTTGCCGTCTTCAGATATCGTGTAATCTTCCGCGATTTCCTTGCGCAGATTGGTAGTGCCCGGCTCGTAGTCCATCAGGCCGTCGAACAGCGACTTGATCATCGACCAGTTCTGCCAGTCATAGCCGATGGCGGGGTCGAGCGTCGAAACGTCGTCCTTATAGGTGACGATCATCGAGCCACCCTGCTTGATGTCGGCGGCCTGCGCACCGAACGAGATGGCGAGGCCGAGCGCCAGCGCCGATATGCCGGATAGAAAAGTCTTTTTCATTAGTGTCCCTTTCTCTGGAGTTTTTTTGGTTTCACCGCAGCTTGATGCGCGGGTCGATCAGTGGAGTGATGAGGTCGGCGAGTAGATTGCCGAGAACGATGGCGAAGGCGGATACGATCGTGACGCCCATGATGATGGGAATATCGACACGCTGGATTGCCTGCCAGGCAAGCTGACCGATGCCGGGCCAGCCGAACACGCTTTCAACGACGACAATGCCCGACATGAACAGGCCGATGTCAATGCCGATCATCGCGATGATCGACAGGATGGCGTTGGGCATGGCGTGACGCAGCAGGATTTTCCAGCGTGCCAGCCCCTTGGCGCGGGCCGTGCGGATATAATCCTGGCGAAGAACGTCGAGCAGGGAGGAGCGCATCATGCGCGAATACCAGCCCGCACCGAGAAGGCCGAGCGTCAGCGAAGGCAGGACGAGATGATGGAACGTGCCGTAACCGCCAATCGGGAACCAACCGAGCTTAACCGCAAACACGTAGAGCATCAGAATGCCGATAACGAATTGCGGTGCCGAAACGCCGACGAAGGAAAAGATCATCAGGGCATTGTCGGTGCGGCTGCCGCGCCGGGTAGCGGCAATGACGCCCATGGTCAGACCGATGGCGAGTTCCGAGAAGATTGCTCCGGCCATCAGCAGCAGGCTTGCGGGCAGGCGCGACCAGATCAGCGACGCCACTTCGGTTTTCTGCAGATAGGAGCGTCCGAGATCGCCCTGAACGAGCCCCTTCAGATAGCGCAGATATTGCTCATAGAAAGGCAGGTTGAGGCCAAGCTGCTCACGAATATTTTCGACCGTTTGTGCGGTGGCGCTGCGCCCGGCAATCTGGCGCGCTGGATCGGCGGGCACCAGATAAAGCAGGATGAAGGTCACGAAGCTGATGCCGATCAGGATCATCACGGTCTGGATGAGGCGGCGGGCGATGTAGGCGAGCATCAGTGATGTCCCTGCTGGGTTGGGTCGAGCACATCGCGCAAGGCATCACCGACGAGGTTGAAGGCGAGCGCCAGCAAAAGGATTGCTGCGCCCGGAATGAAGACGAGCCAGGGTGCGCTGGTAAAATAGGTCTGATTTTCGAAGATGATATTGCCCCAGGAGGCTGTTGGCGGCTGCACGCCAATGCCGAGGAAGGACAGCGTCGCCTCCAGAAGAACGGTGGTGGCGATACCAAGCGTTGCCCAGACGATCATCGTGGAAAAGAGATGCGGCAGGATATGCTTCAGGATGATGCGGGGCGCGCCCGCACCCATGGCACGCTCGGCCTCGATGAAATCGCGTTCGGAGAGAGACCGGGTTTCCGTGTAGAGCACGCGCGCAATCTGAACCCAGTTGACCATGGCGATCACCATCGCGACGATCCAGAGGCTCGGCTTGAAGATTGCCGCAAGCACAATGGCCAGCAGCAAAGCGGGGAAGGCCATCATCAGATCGGTAAAGCGCATCAGCACGGTTTCCACCCAGCCACGGAAATATCCGGCGCAAATACCGACAGTTGAGCCGATGAGCACGGCAATGCCGTTGGCCACGACGCCGATGATCAGCGATGTCTGCGCACCATAGATCAGGCGGGAGAAAAGATCGCGCCCGACGAGGTCGGTGCCGAACCAGAATTTCAGATTGGGCGCGAGCGGCGCGCCTTCCAGCGTCAGCCCGTCGAAGAACTGTTCGTTCGGATCGAAGGGGACGATCCAGGGCGCAAAGAGCGCGGCTGCGACAGTGACGACGATGACGACAAGGCCGAATGCGGCGAGCGGTCGGCGGATGATGCGGCCAAGAACGCCGCGTTCGGCTTTTTTCTGGCCGACCGGAAGAGTGTCAAGCGCGCTCACGATCGTTCCCTGTCTGCTTTTCGTTCAGAAAGCGCCGGGCAAAGGCCTCGACACTGACGCGCTCCGCCATCGCGGCAAGGCGCAGTTTCTGATAGGCCTGTCTGGCGGAGATATTGTCTGCTAACATCAGGATTGCCGTGGCCTGCGCAATGGCTTCGCGCCCGGCAAGGCTTTCGCGCAGTTCGCCGATTTCGGTTGCCAGCGCATGGCGACGCTGAAAGTTGTGCATGGCGATGACCAGAGCGCTATAGACGCCCGCATTGCCGATCGGCTTCAGAAGCTGCGCATCGGCACCCTGATTGAGCGCCCAGCCGATCCGGCCCGGCGCTTCCGAGCCGATCAGGGCGACGGTGGGCACAGGCGCCTGCTGCGGTGGCCACGGAAATTGCTCGTCATGTCCCATATCGACATCGAAAAAGACGACGTTGAACCGGGAGATGTCGGCGTGCTCAGGCAGGTCCGGCCAGCATTCCACAGCGTCCACGCCGATGCGGCGCAACTGCTGCACAATCGCATCGACATTGGTGTGACGGCGATGAACGATCAGCGCGGTCCAGTTTTCGAATGCGCCCCAACTGGCGACGGTGAAGGCCTGGTCTGTCATAGTCATTTGACGAGCCTCAGAAAGCCGGGCTGGTGGCCGGGATTGGCGGATGTTTGCAGATGCGTTCGCGCCATGAACGGGTCCGGTTGAATGGCGACCTCGGCCTCATGCACGATTTCAAAGCTGCAATCTTGTCTGGCCCGTCCGATATGCGCGGGCAGGGCGATATGGTTTGTTCGCGGCTCGACCAGCACATCGCCAAGCGGCGTGCTGGTGGGGTGCGTCTGGACGGCGGCAAGCACTTTTTCGACATCGTCGGTGCCAGCCCGCTCAATACCGGCGGCGATCATCAGGACGCTGGAATAGGCCTGGGCGAAGATGGCCGATAGGCTACCGTCAAAGCCGTTGCTTCTGACGGCTTCCAGAAAGGCGCGATTGGTTTCGCCCGGCAGCGTGCGGAAATAGCAGCTTACGCTATAATTGCCCGCGGCGGCATCGCCGACATGCTCCAGCTCGCTTTCATAGAGATTGCAGCTCAGAACCGGCCTGACATCGGTGCGGAAATCGCTGTTTTTGCGGCCCAGTTCTGCATAGGCGCGCAGGAACGTGTAGGACGATTCACCAATGAGATTGTTGAGGATGAAGTCGGGCTTCTTGCTTTCGATTTCGCGGATGAGATGGTTGATATCCGTGTCACCGATTGCAATGGCGCGCTCTCCGAGAACCTCGCCACCCGCGGCATTCAGCATTTCGCGGGCGAGGCGATTGGTTTCCCAACCCCAGATATAGTTCGAACCGAGCAATATGGCGCGATTGCCGAAGCGGGGAACGATGAAATCGATCAGCGGCACAAGATGCTGATTGGCGCAGGCCGCCGCATAAACGACGCGGTCGCTGGCCTCAAATCCCTCATAGACGCACGGATACCAGAGCAGTGTATCGCGCTTTTCGACAACGGGAATGACTTCCTTGCGGCTCCAGGATGTGGTGCAGCCGATGATGTGTTTAACACCCTTTTGCGAGATCAGTTCTTCGCTCAGCGGCGCATAACGGTCAGGGTTACCACTTGGGTCGGCGATGCGCGGCACGAGATTGAACGGAAGCGCACGATCATTGACGGCCTTGATCGCCGCCATAGCTCCGCAATAGCCCTCGTAACCCAGCTTTTGATAAGGACCGGAGTGCGAAAACAAGACGCCGACAGGGATGTCAATTTTGTTGTTTTGAGACATGCAGAAAGCCAAACAAAAAAACCCCTCCGGAATTTTCAGATTCCGAGAAGGGCCCAAATGCCAAGTAACAATTTGACTGAGAAATTACTGAATTTAGCGCAATTCCGTCAAGCTATTTCTTTTTGCCGGTATTTTGAGCAATATTGTTAATCGATAGGCAAAATTCAATCCATGTCAGACGGAAAGACGTTACATTCCATAACGGAGGATGAGCCTCCAATGCGTGAGGCGGTTGAGCCGACGCGTCTTGTCCTAACGAATAAACTTCGACATGGAGATCGACGTGGCGGCGACTTGAACATGATGCGCCAATTCGGCTTCGACGCGTTCAAGTGACCAGCGTGTGGTCGGTGCGGCGATGTTGACAGCGGCTACAGCGCGACCACGTTCGTCGGTCACGGCGGCGGCAACCGAAATGTCGCCGAGAACCGTTTCGTTGGCGACGATCGCATAACCCTTCTCAGCCGCCTCCTGAATGCGGGCTTTCAAGCGGCCTTTGTCCGTTACCGTATAGGGCGTCAGCGACTTCAGTACAGAGCGTTCGAAGACGTCTTCCTGTTCTTCCGGCGAACGGTGGGACAGAATGACCGTGCCCGATGCCGTGAAAAGCGCCGGCAGGCGACTGCCGACCATGATATCGACATTGACGAGATGCTGACCCGGAAAGCGTCCGACATAGACAATTTCGGTCCCGTCCAGTTCCTGAAGGTTGGCTGTTTCCCCAACCGTGCGGCTGATCTCCAACAGATAGGGGGCTGCCTTGTGGAGGACTTCGTGGGCGGAAAGATAGTTATAGGCGAACTGTAGAACCTTTGAGGTTAGGGCGTAGTTGCGGGTATTGTGGACGCGCCGCAGAAATCCAAGCGTCTCCAACGTGTGGACCAGACGTTGCGCGGCGCTGCGATCCAGTCCCGCCAGCTTTGCGATTTCCGAAAGTGGCAACTGCCGCTGCGGCCCGTCGAAGACCTGCAGAATCTGAAATGTCTTTTCGGTCGATCCGACGAACAGGGACGAGCGCTTGGGATCGACTTCCTCGCGGCCCGTTTCCCCCGACTTTTTCCCTGTATCCGCCTGCATCGACATTTCGGCTCTTTCGTTTTCCATGTGCTGCAAAAGCGCAGGACCGCAAAGCCCTGCGCTTGAAAGGTCGGATCGTGAAACCCGACCTCAACTTTGTATTTGCCTAACTAAAGGCTCAAGAAGCAAGATCGACAGGCGATCTTTCGTACTTGTCCAGAAGTCGTGCATATTCCTTCTTCAGCGCTTCGCTCAATTCCGGCTTCGGCTGGCGCAGCGGCGCAAGCATGGTCGGCGCATTGATATCGATCAAATCCATCACCGACTTCATCGGCCCCGGATTGGTTTCGGCAAAAGCCAGATTCATCAACGGGATCATGTCGCGATGCAGCGCCAGCGCATCGGCGGTCTTGCCCTCTGCGGCGAGATCAAACATCTTGCGCCAGACGCGCGGCAGAAGGTTTGCGGTCACGACGATGCCGCCCGTTGCACCAGCTGCAACATGCAGCGGGAACAGGTGGTCTTCACCGCTGAGTACGGCGAAAGATGCTGCATCGATGCCCGCTACCACGCGCAGATAGTGGTACATGTCGGTGTTGCATGCCTTCATGCCGATGATGCGCTCGTGACGCGACAGCTCGTGAATAACTTCCGGATCGATAGCGATGCGCGTGCGATACGGGATTTCATAGAGCAGGATCGGCACGGGAGATTCGTCCGCATAACGAAGGAAATAGTCCCGGATGCCAGCCTGCGTGGGGTTGGTGTAGTAAGGCGTGATCACCAGCAGAGCGTCTGCGCCAGCCGCTGCAAAGTCCTTTGCCGAAGCGATGGCGTCGTGATAGCCGGGATCGAGCACACCGGCGACGACAGGGCCCTTTCCTTCCATCGCCTTGGCCGAAAGCTCGACAAAGCGGTTGCGCTCGCGGCGAGCCAAAGCGCCATATTCACCCGTTCCGCCAAGCGGAACGACACCGTCCACGCCCTGCTGCTTCAGCCAGGCGAACAGCGCATCGGTCGCCTTCAGGTCGATCGTGTCGTCGCTTTGAACCGGGGTGACGAGCGCAGGCAAAATGCCGCGAAGACTGGAAGAGTTGATCATGGGTAGTCCTTTCATGCGAATTCAATAATTGGTTCAGCGGGACATGCTGCGCTGGCGCAGACGGTCGGCCACGAAGATCAGCACCGAGATAAAGACGAGGAGGCACGTCGATACCGCAGCGATGACCGGCGAGACCTGAAGGGTCACTTCGTCCCAGAACTGCTTGGGCAGGGTGGAATTCAGGCCGCCCGACGAGAACAGCGCGATGGTCAGTTCGTCGAAGGAGGTCGCGAAGGCAAAGAGGAAGGCCGAGAACATGCCTGCCGCCAGCATCGGGAAGGTGACATAGGCAAGGCTCTTCATCGGGCTGGCGCCGAGGCTCTGGGCAGCGAGATCAAGGCGCGTATCGTAGTTGCGCAGCACGGCCACCATGGTCATGACCACGTAAGGTACACACACCACCGTATGACCGATGATGAGGCCGAGGGATGTGCCGACCAGCCCGAGTTCTGCGAAGACATAGAACAGGCCGACAGCGATGATGATACGCGGCGCGACGATGGGCGACAGCACGAAGGCGAGGATAGCCGCCTTGCCGCGAATATTGGCGCGGGCCAGCAGGAAGGCAGCGGGAATGCCGATCAGCATCGACAGGATGCCTGCGCCCAACGCCACGACCAGCGAACGCCACAGGGCTTGTGACCAGACGGGCGTGTTCCACATCTGCTCATACCATTGCATGGTGAAGCCGGACGGCGGCCAGTTCAGTCCAGCGGCGCTGAACGAGATCGGGATCATCATGATGGCTGGAAGGCTGATCAGGATGAGCAGACCCCAGACGAAGCCGCTCAAAAGCTTCGGCGAGGTTTCCGCATCGGAGCTTTTGCGGCTGCTGGGAAAGAGCGCGATCAGTCTGTCGCTGATATCGCCAATGACGGCGAGAAACTTTGCACCGGCGCGACGCGCGGCGGTGTCGCGGTTCACATTGGTTGCCGAGGTTTCGCCGGTCAGGCTTTCGAAGCCGAAAATCCGGTCATAGATGACGAAGACCGCCAGCACGACCACGAGAAGCAGCACCGAAATCGCACCGGCCAGACCCCAGTTCAGCGTCTGCTGCACCTGATCGATGATGAGCTGGGTAATCATGGTCTCAAAACGCCCGCCCAGCAGCGCCGGCACGATGAAGAAGCCGATGGAGGTGACGAATACCATGATGGCGGCAGCCGCCACACCGGGCATGGATAGCGGAAAATAGACCGTCCAGAAGGCCGAACCCGGACGCGCTCCAAGCGTGGAGGCGGCGCGCGGCAGGTTGCGGTCGATATTTTCCATGACCGACAGCATGGTCATGACGGCAAGCGGAAGCATGGCATGCACCATGCCGACCAGAACTGCGCCGAGGCTGTAGATCAGGTTGGCCGGACGGTCGATGACGCCAATCGCCAGCAGGAACTGATTGATGGCGCCGTTACGACCGAGAATCACCACCCAGGCGAAAGCACGCACCAGAAAGCTGGTCCAGAAGGACAGGAGCACAAGGAAGATCAGCCAACTCTTGGCTTTCGGACCTGCGGTGGAGATGAGATAGGCCACGGGATAGCCGAGCACGACCGAAAGTGCGGTCGTCGCCAGCGAAATCTTGAGCGTGATCCACAGGACGTTGAGATAGAGGCTGGAGGCGAAAAGCTGCTGGTAGGCGGCGAGCGAGAAGCCATCCGGGCCGACAAAGCTCAGCGACAGCAGTTTGCCGACAGGATAGACGAGAAAGGCCAGCAGGAGCACGATCAGCGGTGCGATCATCAGCGAATGCTTGATCCACAGCGGCCTTGGCGGTTTGCTGGTACGGGTCGGAAGCGCGCTCATAGTCAGGCCTTCCCGTTACCGGCAATGGTGACCGCATCGGTGCCGTGCCACGAAAGTGCAAGCACGTCGCCGATCTGGAAGGCGCGACCGGAAATGCGGGTCGGGAAAGCCGCAACCAGTTCCGGCAGGGTTTCATCTTCGCCGCGCATATAGATCTTGGTCAGGCTGCCCGTCACCATCACATCGGTCACGGTGGCACGCAGCGCCGAAGCGTTGGTTTCGTCGGCAAGCGCCACGGAAAGGTTCTGCGGTCGGATCATGATGTGGAGGGAATCGGATGGCGCAATCGACCCGTTGCTGAGCGCGCGCGCCTCGACGGCCTTGGTGCCGATGCGGACGATAGCTTCATCACCGTCGATCTTCTCGACCTTGGCGGGCAGCAGGTTCGATTCACCGAGGAAGTCGGCGACGAACAGTGTCCGGGGGCGGAAATAGAGATCGGCAGGGGTGCCGAGCTGTTCGATCTTGCCGGAATTCATCAGGCAGATGCGATCCGACATGGTCATCGCTTCTTCCTGATCATGCGTGACATAAACGATGGTCGCGCCGAGTTCGCGGTGAATGCGCTTGATTTCAAGCTGCATATGTTCGCGCAGCTTCTTGTCGAGCGCGCCGAGCGGTTCGTCCATGAGAATGATCGACGGGCGGTAGACCATGCAGCGGGCAAGAGCCACGCGCTGCTGCTGGCCGCCGGACAATTCCTTCGGATAACGCTGCGCAATATGCGGCAGGCGGATCATTTCCAGCGCTTCGGTGGCGCGCTTGCGGGCCTCTTCTGCAGCCACTTTGCGCATCTTCAGCGGAAAGGCGATGTTCTCCAGAATAGTCATATGCGGAAACAGGGCGTAGTTTTGGAAAACCACGCCGATGTCGCGCAGATGCGGTGCGCTGTAGGTCACGTCCTCGTTGCCGATCAGAACAGCGCCGTTATCCGGTCGTGCAAGACCCGCGATGAGGCTGAGAAGGGTTGTCTTGCCTGATCCCGATGGGCCGAGCAGGGTCAGGAACTCGCCTTCCGGGACGAGAAGGTCCGTTTCGGCAAGTGCGATGAAGTCGCCATAGCGCTTGGCGAGTTTCTGGATGGTTAGGCTGGATGAAGACATGGCAATTCCGCTGGGCCAGAGCGCGTTTCGATCGGCTTGAACCGGATCGGCGCTCTAAATTTTTGTTTGAACGAACATCGTATCTGCTCGAAGTGACAGGCCCGGCTGATGCCGGGCCTGCTGCTCCGGTTAGCTCAGGAGCCAGCTATTATAGCGTTCGATGGCCTTGTCCTGATTGTCATACCAATACTGGGCATTGATCTTGACGCCGTTCTTGATGTGATCCGGGAAGGTCGGGCAGTTTTGCGCGACTTTCGGATCGATGATGTCGAAGGCTTCCGGCTGGGTAACGCCAGCGGCGAAATATTCAACCAGCTGCGCCTGACGCTTCGGGTCGGAAGCGAATTTGATGAATTCGCGGCAGGCGTCGGCATTCGGCGTTCCGGCGAGGATAGCCCAGTTGTCGAGGCCCCAGATGTTCTGGTCCCAGACGATTTCGACCGGAGCGCCGCCCGACTGCGCCGACTGCGCACGCGAAACCCAAGTCGGGATCATGTCCACTTCGCCGGAGATCAGCATCTGCTCGACCTGCGCTCCGCTGGTCCAGAATACCGAAACGTCCTTCTTGATGCGGTCGAGCGACTTGAAGGCGCGGTCGAGATCGCAAGGATAGACATCCGCATTGGCCACGCCGTCAGCCATCAGGGCCTGTTCGATGGTGTCGAACGGGTGCTTGCGCAGCGCGCGACGGCCTTCAATCTTTTCCAGATTGAAGAAGTCGGCCCAGGATTTGGGCGCTTCGCGTCCTTCGAAAGCATCAGTACGATAGGCAAGAACGGTGGTGTAAACATTGTTGCCTACGCCGTATTCCGACAGATACTGCTTCGGCAGGCTGGCGATGACGGCTTCGCTTTCGAGACCATGCTTTTCGAGATACTTCTTGTCTCCCGCAGTGAGCATGAGGATGGCCGGTTCGCTGATCTTCGCCATGTCCCAGGTGTAGGACCCGGCATCGACCATTGAACGGATCTGCGCGGTTGGCTCCGCATTGGCCTGAACACCCACGACTTCGATGCCGGTTGCTTCCTGGAACGGACGGTAGAAAACGGCACCGTAAGCCTTGGTGTAGATGCCACCGTCATCGCGCACGACGATGCGCTTGTTCTGGGCCTGCGACGGCGTCCAGATCGCAGGGGCGGCCAGAGCGACTGCACCTGCTGCGGTGGTTTTCAGAAACTGGCGGCGTGACCAGGTGGTATTCTTGATTATCATGTTCGTTCCCTTTCAAAAATGCTGAACCAACCAACGGTCGGCTCTAACTCATTGTTTTTTCGCATTATCCGACGCAAAGCCGCTTCACGCTTCTGCTGGAAATGCTTTCGATTTCAATGCTCCGCCCGTGCTGCCGGTATGAGACGGCCAGGGTTGAACAATCCTTTTGGATCGATGGCGGACTTCACAGCCCGCATCAGCGCCAGATCGGTGGTTGTCTTGTAACGGTCCATTTCCTTGAGCGAGACCTGTCCGACGCCATGTTCGGCGCTGAATGTGCCGCCCAGCGCAAAGGATGCGTCGTTGACGGCATGGCGGATATTGGCTGCGAGCGCGTCGCGGTCTTCCAGCGCCTTCCAGTCGTCGAAGGTAAAGAACGGAATGAAATGGACATTGCCGTCGCCGAGATGCCCCACAATGACGAGTGACGCATCGGCTGCGAGATCAAGCACGGCGGCGCTGGCGCGGTCGATGAATTCGGCGGTCGCGGCCACCGGTACGGCGCAGTCGGTAGTCAGGCCGACGCCCGCCTTCTTATTGGCTTCCGAAACGCTATGGCGCACTTCCCACATCGCGGCGCGCTGGGACTCGCTGCTGGCGATCACGGCATTTTCGATAAGGCCATCCTCGAAAGCCTGTCCCAGCAGGTTTTCCAGCGCAGCGTCGAGATCGTCTTCGCCGCCACTGTCGGACAGTTCGATCAGCAAATGCCAATCATGTTCCGTATCGACCGGCGAACGGCGCTGCGGAACGTTTGCCACCACCAGATCGAGCTGGAGGCGGTTCATCAGTTCATAGCCGGAAAGCTTGGCGCCGTAGCGTTCCTGCACGGTGGTCAGAAGCTTGACGGCGGAATGGGCGCTTGGCAGCCCGGCCCATGCCACCACATGGCGGATGGGTTGCGGATGCAATTTCAATACGGCGGCGGTGATGATTCCGAGCGTGCCTTCGGAACCGATGAAGAGATGCTTCAGATCGTAGCCCGAATTGTTCTTGCGCAGGGCCTTGAGATCGGACCAGACCGAACCATCTGGCAAGACGGCCTCCAGCCCGAGAATGTTTTCGCGGGTATTGCCATAACGCAGAACCGACGTGCCACCCGCATTGGTGGCGATGGTGCCGCCGATCTGGCACGAGCCTTCCGCTCCAAGGCTGACCGGATAGTAGCGTCCGGCGTCGGTTGCGGCGGTATGGATATTGGCGAGCACGCAGCCTGCATCGACTTCCATCGTATTATTGACGGGGTCGACATTGCGGATGCGGCGCATGCGTTCCAGGCTGATGATTACCGGTGCCGGGCCATCCTTTGCCGGTACGGACCCGCCGACCAGACCCGTATTGCCGCCCTGCGGCAATACGGGAACGTCGTGGCGATTACAGCAGGCGACGATGGCCGCAACCTGTTCCGTATTCGCCGGACGCGCAACGCAAAGCGCCTTGCCACTATATCGACCGCGCCAGTCTTCGGTGGCATGCACCATTTCGGCAGCGTCGACGATTACCGCCTCAGTACCGATTAGCTCGATCAGTTCCGCAATCACTGGCACTGTCATTTTCCCATTTAATTGTTATGCGATTACTTCGATTGAAATATGATAGCGGATAATTTTTGTAATGCAATAATGAGTCTTTAATGCCGATAATTTCTCAAAATCTTTTCACAGGGAGCGGAATGAAAAGCGCAAAGCGATACTGCCACCCTTTCTGGAAGCAACTGCAGATGCGCGGTGCAAAAAATTGGATACCCTGATCACGGGCCGCTGTGGGCGGACGTAAAAATTCGCGCGATCATTGCCGCGAAACATCGTCAAGTGGGCAGGGCTGCTCAACACTTATGACGGTAAAATAAACAGTTCAGCTTTTGTTCAAAAATTTGGAGCGCGGCGAGAACGCACTATCATCAATCAGTTGGCTTCATGATGTCAGTCGAGTGGATTAATTTCCAACATAGATTGAACTCGCCGCGCTTGGCGTTTTTCGCGTGCCTTTAGCCGGAGATTACCTTAACTTCCGTAAAGTCTTCCAGCCCCCATTTTCCACCTTCACGGCCATTGCCGGATTGCTTGTATCCGCCGAACGGGCTGCCGGAACCAAGCGATGAGCCGTTGATCTGCACCATGCCTGCGCGGAGCTTCCGCCCAAGGCGTTTGGCGCGCTCAACAGATCCGGTTTGGACATAAGCGGATAAACCGTATGGTGTATCATTCGCGATAGCGATGGCCTCCTGTTCATCGTCAAACGGAATGATGACCAACACGGGACCAAATATCTCTTCACGCGCAATCGTCATATCGTTCCGTACATCCGCAAATATGGTCGGGCGGACGAAGTTGCCGGCGTTAAATCCCTTCGGATGACCGAGGCCACCTGCAACCAGACGTGCACCCTCATCAATGCCTGTTTGGATCAGACCTTGAACTTTGTCAAAATGCACTTTCGATGATAGCGGGCCGATATGATCTCCTTCAAGAGCTGGATCACCGACCAGCATCTGATCAGCGGCACGAGCGGCGAGCCGCACGACCTGATCGTAAACCGAGTTCTCGACCAGCAACCGGGTGGGGGCATTGCAGGATTGACCGGTATTGTTGAAGCACTCCGCAATGGCGCGCTCTACCGCGCTTTCAATGTCGCTGTCCGCGAAAATCAAATTGGGGGATTTGCCTCCGAGCTCAAGTGAGACACGTTTGACTGTATCTGCCGCGCCGCGCGCGACAGCAGTGCCCGCACGGGTCGAGCCGGTGAATGACATCATGTCGATGTCCGCGTGGCGTGACATGGCTTCGCCCACGACCAAACCTTCGCCATTGACCAGGTTGAATACGCCTTTTGGAAGCCCTGCTTCATGGAGAAATTCGGCAAAGAGCATTGCAGACATGGGCGCTATTTCGGAGGGTTTCAAAACTACCGTGCATCCGACCGCGATCGCTGGAATAACTTTCAAAGCGATCTGGTTCATCGGCCAATTCCATGGGGTAATCAGACCGCAGACGCCGATTGGTTCACGCACAATGATCTCGCCGGAATTATCTGTTCGTTTTTCTTCAAACTCGAAGTTTTCCAGCGCCTGGATGAAAGCGTTGAGGTGATACAAGCCTGCAGCGGCCTGTTGATCGCGGGCCATGGTGATAGGCGCACCCATTTCAAGCGAAATGGTTTTGGCCATATCTTCGAGACGCGCCTCATATATTTCTGCGATCTTGCGCAAGAAGCGGGCGCGCTCCTCAACCGGGGTTTCGCTCCAGGAAGAGAATGCCCTACGGGCAGCTGTGACCGCTCGATCAACATCCTGAGTTGAGCCTGCCGAAATGGTTGCATAAGGCTGCTCATTGGCGGGGTTGACGACGGCAATGGTGTCGGTTCCGAAAGGTTCGACCCAAGCGCCATCGATATAAATGTCAGTCTTTACGATGTAATTGGTGTTCTGGTCGGATTGGAGCACGATATTTCCCTCTCTGGTAATTGTTAGGTTTTGCAGGGTGACGTTGAATACAACGGTTCCCGTCGGACACGATCTCGTTTCAGTATCCGAGAAATTGAACCGGTTGCTTGTTCGGGAAGTTGTGGATGGCAGCCCGGAAATCATGCGTATAAGTGGCTTCCATGAAGGCTGCCTTTTCTGCCTCAAGTTGAGCCGCCAACGAAAGATCCGCGGCCAGCAATTGCTTGAACAGTCCAAAGGCTCGTGTTGGGCCAGAGGCAATTTTTTGTATCAGGGCAGAAAGCTGTTCCTGGTAACTGCTATCCTCAACCACGTCGTTGACGATCCCAACTGCTTTGGCCTGACTGGCATTGAGTTTGCCACCCTTGAGCATAAGGGCAAAAGCAGCACGCGGCCCCAGCTTTTGCCGAAGATACCAGCTGCCGCCACAATCGGGCACCGTCGCCAGTCGATCATAAGCAAGAATGAACTCTGCTGATTGACTGCAGATGGCATAGTCTGCCGATAGAACCATGCTCAATCCGGCGCCAGCTGCCGGTCCGTGTATTGCCGCGATGACAGGCACTGGCAATTGCTGCAGGATTAACAAAGCTGGGTGCATGTGGCGCAATATGCGCTGCAAGACAAGATCAGCCCGATCAGGGTCGGCTGCAAAAGCCGCGACATCTCCACCTGCCATAAACGCTTTGCCCGCGCCTTTGAGAACGACGCAACGTATGCCCTTGTCCGATGCTATGGCTTGCACGGCCTCATGAAAGGCCGCTGCCATCGCCTCATCGATAGCGTTGTATTTTTCAGGGCGGTTGAATGTGACGGTGCTGATGCCGGTTGCTCTATTCATATCGACGAGGATTGGGGTCGTCATTTGTGGATCCCTTGATACAGTTCTGCGGATTGGGTTGTGGATCGATGCGGCTGGTTTTGATGGTCAATGTGACGCTGCCTAGAATAATGAACGTGCCGAGAATGGCATTGAGACTGGGATGAATGCCCCAGAACAGCCAGGTGACCGTAATCGACCAGATCAGCCCCGAATAACCGAAGGGGGCAAGGAGGGCAGGTGATGTCATGCGGTAGGCAATGGCGCTTAAACCTATGCCCATGCTGGAGAATGCCGCCGCAGCCCCAAACTGGGCAAGGTGTGGGACTTGCAGTCCACGCCAATGCTCTATGGCGAACGGGGCGACAAATAGCGCCGAAAAGAACGCGCCAAAAAACGAGATCGTCCACAGGTTATCTTCGGACGGAATCCAACGCGAACTGATCGCATTGATGGCGTAAAACACGCTCGATGTCCCAGCCAGCCCCATAGCGTAATTGAAGTTGGATGCCCGTGGATTGATCGCCACAACCACGCCAAGGAAACAGAAACAGATCGACAGCCATGTGCGAAAACTGACATTCTCCTTGAGCAGAAAACGGGACATCGCAGTGATAATGACGGGTGTCATAAAGAGAATGACTGCCGCCTCAGCGACAGTCAGAGTTTTCAGGGAAGCGATGTATAAATAGGCGGCAATCAAGCCAAAGGCTCCCCGCAGCGCATGTAGCCC
Organism: Ochrobactrum teleogrylli; assembly: GCF_006376685.1. Taxonomy (GTDB): domain Bacteria; phylum Pseudomonadota; class Alphaproteobacteria; order Rhizobiales; family Rhizobiaceae; genus Brucella; species Brucella teleogrylli. Next base: position 115,656 of record NZ_VEWL01000013.1, read on the forward strand.
AATTCTGGCCGACCATATTTTGCTTCGCCCGGTTGTCCGCACATGAAACAGGTAAAGAATCGGCAATGCCATCAGGCCGCGGATCAAAATGATCGATGACACATCATAGTCGCTGATGAGAAACTTGGTCGTCGTATCATTCAGGGTAAAAGCAAGACTGCTTGTGCAGAGAGCGGCAGCGCCAAGGAAACGCAGTGGGATCATGCGGCCCCCTCAAGGTCAGTCGCGACCTGAAGATAATCGCAAGGACAGTGCTTACAGTGGGGAAGGTTTATCGCGGTCGTTACATCATACATGTGGACGCGCCATGACCGCGACAGGTTGCCGCTCTGGAGACCACGCCCGAACTATCAGACCAGCCGTCGGCGACACGGGATTCGGGGCTCCTGCGTGCTGTTCCGGGGGTGGTGAATTCGAAGATACTGGGCGGTGATTTAGACTACGTCCTTGATATGGCGTGATCTTTCGCAGTTTCATGATGTTCCCCCTCCAATTGGCCCTCTTTATGGGGCTCCGACGAAAATCATCGTGTTATATCTGCATGTTAATAAAAAGTTGGACGTTCAGCAAATTTTTTGTTTGACTTCATCTGCGGCGAATTTCAGTATCTAATCATCAGGTTTGATTGCAGCAGGGAGTGGGGCGTGAAGACCCGAGTAACCGAGCTATTGAAAACGAAATACCCGATCATTCAAGGCGGAATGCAATGGGTTGGTCGTGCCGAACTTGCATCAGCTGTATCGAATGCGGGCGGCCTTGGAATCTTGACAGCACTGACGCAACCTAGTCCCAAAGCGCTAAGCGAAGAGATCGCTCGCTGCCGGCAGATGACCGATAAACCATTTGGCGTCAATCTCACGATACTCCCCACGACAGCGCCTCCACCTTATGAAGAGTATCTTGATGCGGCGCTACAGTCGGGTGTGAAGGTGATAGAGACGGCGGGACGCAGTCCAAAAGAGTTCATCGAGAAAGTAAAGGCGGCTGGTGCGGTTGTCGTTCACAAATGTACGGCTGTACGTCATGCGCTGTCAGCGGAACGGGCTGGTGTCGACGCCATTTCCATCGATGGATTTGAAGCGGCGGGGCATCCGGGTGAGGATGATGTTGGCGGTTTGGTCCTTTTTGCCGCTGCAGCGGCGCAGGTCAAAATTCCATTGATCGCCTCGGGCGGTATCGGCACTGGCGAAGGCATGGCGGCAGCTTTTATGCTCGGTGCCGAGGGCGTGAACATGGGGACGCGCTTTTGTGCCACCAAAGAAGCTCCCATTCATGAGAACATCAAACAGGCGCTGGTCAATGCCGGTGAGCGCGACACCAATTTGATCTTTCGAACGTTCAGAAACACCGGGCGTGTTTTGAAAAATGCAATCTCCGATGAAGTCGTCGCTATCGAAGGTCGACCGGGCGGTGCGGAGTTTACAGATGTTCGACCGCTGGTTTCCGGAGAGCGAGGTCGCCACGCGCTGACAATTGGCGAACTGGATAGCGGTCTGGTCTGGGCAAGTCAGACGCTTGGGTTGATCAAGGATATTCCGAGCTGTCAGGAGCTTATCGAGCGTATGGTCAGTGATTGCCGCCTTGCCATGACAAGGGGGTTACGCGCATTTTCCAACTGACTTTTGTCAGCGGAATGCCGAATAAGGTGCTTTGGAGGAAGTGCCTTTGCCGGTTGTTGCATGCAAAAAAACGCGGCTAGTGGGTCGCATAGGGAGGAGGAACAATGAAAAAGACATTCATATTGGGCGCAGTGCTTGCCATGGCAGCCGGTTCGGCTGTGGCTGAAGAAAAGGTCAGTTATGCGTCCTACGGCGGCGCCTATCAGGAAGGCGTGCGAAAGGCCATTCTTGACCACTTGCCCCAAGACCATGGCATGACCGTTGTCGATTATGTACTGGCTGGCGGTATCCGCGATATCCGTACCAAGGTGCGTGCAAATGCGGTTGATATCGATGTGGCCGAACTCTATGGTGGTCTGTGTGATCTGGCCGGTAAAGAAGAGCTTCTGGTTCCGCTCGATTATTCAAAAATTCCCAATGCGGCTGGAATCCCGGAACACCTGCGCTCAAAATATTGGGTAGGATTCACCGCCTATACGTCGGTCCTTGCCTATAACAAAAACGTTTATGGTGACAAGGGGCCACAAAACTGGGCCGACTTCTTCGATACGGAAAAATTCCCCGGCAGCCGCGCTATCTCGGGGAATTCGCCAGCGACAAATATGGAAATTGCCCTGATGGCCGATGGCGTGGCCAAGGACAAGATTTATCCCATTGATATGGAGAGGGCGATGGCCAAATGGTCTACGCTGAAACCGAATATCAGTGTTCAATGGGCCACGGGCGCGCAGGCGACCCAGCTCGCAACGTCCGAAGAGGTCGATATGTTATCGATCTGGGCAGCCCGCATAGATGCTGCCATCAAGGAAGGCGCACCTTATACCTATAAGCTTGACGACGCGGTGATGGATGTGGAATGCCTGGTCATTCCCAAAAATTCACCCAATCCGGAAGGTGCAATGCGCCTGGTCAACCATCTGCTCGACCCGAAATATCAGGCGAACCTGCCAAATTATATCGCCTATGGCCCGATGAACCAGGATGCCTTCAAACAAGGGCTTGTACCCGCCGACAAGGCGGCGAGCATTGTCACGAGCACTGAGAATCTCAAGAAGCAGCTCATCACCAACATGCCGTACTGGGCCGAAAATCACGAAAAGGCGCAGACCATGTGGGACAAGGCTATGATGCAATAGCTGGTTCTGGAAGGTTGGAGGCTTCGGCCTCCAACCCGGAATCTTCTTCATGGAGCCCAAGATTACAGTCTGTAGCTGACAATGCTGCGGTGTCCTGTTGTGCGCTGATGGAAAGCAGAGATGAAACACTCCTCGACGACGGCTTTGCCGGTTACGATCCAAGCACTGTCCAAACATTACGGCACGGTCCGGGCGGTTGACGACGTATCGCTGGCGATTAAAGCCGGTGAATTTCTCACATTGCTCGGCCCTTCCGGGTCAGGAAAAACAAGCCTTCTGATGATGATTGCGGGCTTTTCCCGTCCGACGGATGGTTCGATCAAGATTGGTACACAGGAAATCGTGCATCTTCCGCCCCATAAGCGCAATATCGGCATGGTTTTTCAGAACTATGCCCTGTTCCCGCATATGTCGGTATTCGAGAATGTCGCTTATCCGCTGCGTTTGCGTAAGATCGGTCGAGCCGAAATCGAGGAACGGGTCAAGAAAGTACTCGATCTGGTGCAACTGGGTGGCTATGGCGAGCGTAAGATCACCGAACTGTCTGGGGGACAACGCCAGCGTATAGCGCTGGCGCGCGCCATCGTGTTCGAACCGCGCATTCTGCTGATGGATGAACCCTTGTCCGCGCTCGACAAGCAACTGCGGGAAACGATGCAGATCGAAATCCGCAAACTGCATGACCGGCTGGACATGACGACCATTTCCGTCACGCATGATCAGCGTGAAGCGCTCACAATGTCGGACCGGATTGCCGTATTTTCGAAGGGCAAACTGGCCCAGATCGCGTCGCCGACCGATCTTTATGAACACCCGGAAAGCCGTTTTGTTGCGGAATTCATTGGTGAAACCAGTTTTCTGCCGCTCCGGCGCACTAACGCTGGTGTCAGCTATGGCGACCAGGGCGTTAATTTGTCGGATGATGTGGGCGAACTGCACGACAACATGTTGCTGAGCATGCGCCCCGAGCGTCTGCGTTTTGCCACAGACGAAGCGGCGGCGCGCGCTTCGGGAGCGAACCTGTTTTCCGGTCAGGTCGTCACGGCCATCTACCAGGGTGAATGCCTGCTTTTCGAGGTCATGCTGGATGGTGGCCATAAGGTATTCACACGCATTGCCAACCGCTCGGAAAATCTGCGGGCAGTGCCAAAGGTTGGTGAACGCGTGGCGCTGCGTCTGGAACGGGCGGACGCGCGGCTTGTGCGCGCGGAGGCTTGATGATGACAAAAGCTGTTGTCTCATTTCCTGTTGCAGCCCCCAGACCAGTGACGCAAGCCGAACTGAATGAAAACCGCCGTGCGCTGAACCGCGAAAAAAAATACGAAAGCTGGTCGATGGTGCGCCTCACCATCCCTGCACTCGCTATTGTTGGCATCTTGATGGTGGCGCCGCTTTTGTGGTTGCTGTCGATGTCTTTTGTCGACATCAATGGAGAACATGGTCTCGGAAATTTCCGATTGTTCTTTTCGGAACCTGTCTACATCGAGATGTTTCTCAATACGTTCAAGATCGCGCTCATCGTCACCGTTATCTGCCTGCTGCTCGGCTATCCGGTTGCCTATCTGATGTCGATCCTGTCCCCCAAATGGGCGGGGCTACTGATGTTGGCAGTGCTGGTGCCCTTCTGGACCTCCGGGCTGGTGCGCACCTTTTCATGGCTTATCATTTTGCAGCGCAACGGCGTGGTCAATAAGACATTGCAAGGCCTTGGCTTGATCAACCAGCCGCTGGCATTGGTCAACAACACCACCGGCGTTGTCATCGGTATGGTGCATATCATGATCCCGTTTCTGGTGCTGCCGCTTTATGCATCGATGAAGGCCATCGACGCCAATCTGATGCGTGCTGCCGCCAATGTGGGGTCGTCGCCAACGCACGCGTTCCTGCGCATCTTCCTTCCGCTTTCAATGCCCGGATTGGTCGCTGGCGCCATAATGGTGTTCGTCATGTGCCTCGGCTTTTACATCACGCCCGCACTGCTCGGCGGTGGCAAGGTAAAGATGATTGCGCAGCGCATTGAGGAGATGATCTCGCTTTACCCGACATGGGGTCCTGCGGCTGCCCTTGCGGTGTTGCTGCTGGCAATGACGGCTCTTTGCTTGTGGATCAGTCTGGTGTTGGTGCGCCGGCTGTCGTCGGATCGATAGGTGGTATGATGGAAGCTCACGTTTCTCACCGTGCACGTCTCTGGCTCTACATTCTCGTCGGACTGGTGCTGTTTTTTCTGATCGTTCCGACCCTGATCGTCATTCCGGTTTCGTTCAGTTCAACGACATCACTGGTTTTCCCGCCAGCAGGCTGGTCCACACGCTGGTATGCTTCATTTTTCGGTCAGGAAAAGTGGATCAGCTCGCTCTGGGTGTCGCTGCGGGTCGCATTTGGGACCATGATCGTTGCGACTGTCACCGGCGTGGCGGCATCCTACGCTCTTAATCAGGGACGCATCGCCGTTCAGGGTCTTTTGAAGACGGTGCTGGTTGCGCCGCTGGCAGTGCCCTCGATCCTGATCGCTGTCGGCATTTTCTTTGTCTATGCAAAGATCGGAATGCTGTTGAACACCATTTGGGGCATGATCCTCGGCCATTCCGTGGTTGCGATGCCGTTTGTGATCCTGACCATGCTGGCCGGTTTCAGCAGTTATGACTCATCGCAGGAAATGGTGGCACGCAGTCTCGGTGCCAATCGGCTGAAAGCCTTTCTGACTGTGACTTTGCCTCAGCTCAAGCTCTCGGTCGCAACCTCGATGCTGTTGTCATTCCTGATCTCTTTCGACGAATTGATTATCTCGCTGATGGTGGCATCGGGGCCCATGTCGACATTGCCGCGCGTTACCTTCTCCACGCTGCGCGATGATCTCGATCCTACATTGGCGGCGGTTTCAACACTCATGCTGATTGTCACATCGCTACCACCGCTTCTGCTGCACATTTACAGCCAGCGGGCAGCAAAGAACGGTGGTTGATATGATTGCAGAACTTAACCGAGAAATGGATGGCTTTGTCCACCTTGAGAGACACGGATCCGTACTTGAGATCCGTATGGTCAAGCCAAAGGTCAATGCGATCTGCCGCAGTCTAAGCCGCAATCTGGAGAAGGCAGCGCTCTATTTGCAAGGTGATCCCGACCTGCGTGTCGGTATTGTGTCCAGCGGGTCAGAGCGTGCCTTTTCAGCTGGCTATGATTTCAAGGAAGGAACGGATCAGAACAGTGGTGCAAGCACCGAAGGCGCAAAAGAGGGCGGTTTCGGCGGTATAACGACGCTGTGGTCACTCAGAAAACCGCTGATCGCCGCTATTAACGCCCCGGCCATTGGCGGTGGTCTCGAAATATCGTTGGCTTGCGACATTCTGTTGATGGCGGATGACGCCTTCATCCAGTTGCCCGAGCTTGAGCGGGGACTGCTGCCCGATGGCGGGGGGCTGCAACGTCTGCCACGCCGTATTCCCTATTATGTGGCAACCGGGATGATCTGGACCGGCGACCCCATGAGCGCGCAGGATGCGCAGCGTTGGGGTTTGGTTTATCGCACCGCGTCACGAGAAAATCTTATGCCGATGGCATTGGAAATAGCCCGGAAAATTGCGGAATCTGCACCGCTGGCACAACAAGCGTTGAAAGAAGCGTTGCGTGCCGTGGATGGCATGTCAGACCGCGACGCCATGAAATTGCGAGCTGGCGATAATCCGGAGCTGTCCACCTTTGCCGCCATGTTGTCCTCGGAGGATATGATCGAAGGCCAAAAAGCCTTCCTCGAAAAACGACCGCCGCGCTGGCGCGGACGCTGAACCAATAACTGAATGACAATTGAGACTGCCCAACCCTTGTGGCTGGGCAGAAAGGGAGAGCTATGTACAAATTTCTGGAAATTGAACGTCATGACGCGGTGGGCGTTATTGCGCTCAACCGGCCGGAGGCGCGCAATGCGCTCGGTATGGGGATCACCATAGAACTGCGCAAGGCACTAAAGGAGGCGGCGGCTGATCAAACGCTCCGCACCCTTATTCTGGCCGGACGCGGTGGCGCCTTTTCAGCCGGTGCAGACGTGAAGGAATGGGCGGCGGGCAGAACGGATTGGCCGGACATGAACTGGGTCGAGGAGTCGCTGCGACTGGTTCAGCAAGTCCATGAAATGCCCAAGCCCGTTATCGCCATGATCGACGGTGCAGCCGTTGGTGCCGGTCTTGATATGGCTTTGGCGTGCGATTTTCGCTACGCATCGGAAAAGGCCAAGTTCATCTGTTCCTATACCAATGTCGGCTACAACCCGGACTGCGGCGGAACCTGGTTGATGCCGCGCGTGATCGGTCTCGAGGCGGCAAAGCGTTTTGCTTATACAGGTGAATTATGGACCGCCCAGATTGCACTTCAAAATCGGCTCGTCAGCCACGTCAGCAGCTCTGACAATCTGTGGCAGGACACGCTGGCCTTCGCCCGGCAACTGGCGAGCGGGCCGACTGTCGCCATCGCGCAGACCAAGAAATTGCTGAACAGCGCTCATACGCGCAGCCTATCCGATCAGCAACTGGAAGAAGTAGCGGCGGGCAAGGTCTGCGCACAGACCCAAGATCATAAAGAAGGCCTGGCTGCTGCCAATGAGCGCCGCGCACCGAATTTCATCGGCGCGTAAAGGGGGAACACCATGGATTTTGCATTAAGTTTTGAACAACAGGCGCTCATCGATTCACTGGAAGAGTTCTGCAAGCGCGAACTTTATCCGCACGAGAATCTCGTTGAGGAACTTCGCTACGTTCCTGAGGAAATCAAACAGGAAATTCAGCAAAAATCGATCCAGGCGGGCTTCGCCGGGATGAATCTGCCGGAAGAATGGGGTGGCCCGGGTCTCGACAAGCAGACCAAGATGCAGGCTGAACGCGTGCTTGGTAAATCGAGCGCCGCGCTCACCATGTGCATGAACCGTGGCGTTACCGGCATCCTCTTCAAATGCAAGGGCGACCAAATTGAAAAATATCTGAAGCCAGCTATCCGAGGCGAACGTAAGGATGCCTTCGCGCTCACGGAACCCGGTGCGGGGTCTGACGCACGCGGCATTACGACCAAGGCCGTGCGCGATGGGGATCACTGGGTTATCAACGGGGTGAAACAGTTTATCTCTCACGCCGATATCGCAGATTTCATCGTTCTCATTGCTGTTACCGGCGTGGATGAAACGCCACGCGGACCACGCAAGCGTTTTACGGCGTTTCTGCTCGACAAAACCCTGCCGGGACTGCGTGTAGAGCCGATGAAGTCGATCGTCACCCGTGGCTATAATCCGACGATGGTCTATCTCGAAGATGTTCGTGTTCATAGCGATGATATTCTGGGCGAAGAGGGCAAGGGCTTCGATACTGCCAATGAGTGGCTCTACGATGGTCGGGTTGCTTTGGCCGCCCATTGTGTCGGTCGTTCTGAACGCATCTTCGAAATGACCAAGGAGTGGGCCGGAACCCGCAAGGCGTTTGGCAAAACAATTGGTGAATTCCAGGGGGTCGGTTTCAAGGTTGCCAATATGGCGGTTGATATAAAGCTCGGTGATCTTATGGTGAAAGAAGCCGCGTGGAAAATTGAGAATCAGACGATGAACCGCACTGAAGCGTCAATGGTGAATTACTGGTGCTCGGAAATGGTGTTCCGGGTTGCGGACGATGCCGTGCAAATCTTTGGTGGCATGGGCGTTATGGAAGAATTCCCCATCCAGCGTTTCTGGCGAGATGCGCGTATCGAACGTATCTGGGAAGGTACGTCCGAGGTCCATCAGGATATTATCGCAAAGGATCTGTTGAGACCGTATCAATAATAAGTGTCGCCGTTAGTCATCGGCCTTCGAGAAGGTAAAGAATGCGGAAAGCTGTCAAAAAGAGGCAAACCAACGAAATCAGACGACAGGATCTGATCCTTGCGACGCTGAATTCAATAGTCAAACATGGCTATCTGAATTCGACGATCAACACGATCAGTAAAGAATCTGGTTTTTCACGTGGATTGATAAACCACTATTTTGACAGCAAGGAAGATCTGCTGACCGCAGCACATCGCTATTACCTTCAAAATGGGGACGATTATTACCGGCACCTTGTATCATCGGTGAAGACCGGGAATTTCGATACGCTATACTTTGTTGCCTGTGGGCCATTTTTCCACGGACGCGGATATCAACAGGTTCATATTCACTACAACAGTGCCGCCTGGATTGTTCCAGAGATCATGGCATTACATCGCGAACTATGGGGCAAATACCGCGCGTTTCTCGGACGTCGGCTTGCCAAGGTCGCGGCAGAAAAGAATATGGAAATTGATGTCCGCCTGGCGGCCATCGCTCTTACGCAACTGGCGGACGGGCTATGGCACGGCTGGGTCATGGAAGAGGCCTATTCGGCCGAGGATTGCTGTATCATCATCCGCAAATGGCTGTGCGATCTGTTTGGCGAAAATCCCGCCGATCATCCGCTGCTGCCCAATTTCGATGTGGAGAATTTCCCGACGTCTGCACCTCTTACCAGTCAAGCTGGAACGAGCGCTGCCGTGGAAGTTTGAGCCCCCTGGGCTGGCAGTGCCTTAAGTTAAGAGGCAGAGGAATATGCTACAGGTGAGTACGAGCGTGGAGGAGGGCCGTATCAGCCCTACGCTGCGAGAGAATTTTGCGCGTCTTCTTGCGCCCCGCGCCATGGCCTTCATTGGTGGTGGTCAGGTCGAGGCAACATTGAAAACCCTGCGTCAGCAGGATTATGCTGGCGATGTCTATGTGGTGAATCCCAAACGCAGCGAAATCGCCGGATATAAATGCATTCCGTCGATTGCCGATCTGCCTGTTTCGCCTGATGCGGTATTTCTGGCCGTCAATGCCGATGCGACCATCACCGCATTGCATGAACTGTCGGCCATGAAGGCGGGTGGTGTCGTTTGCTATGCTTCCGGCTTTTCCGAAATTGGCGCGGCGGGTTTTGAGCGAAATCTGGCTTTTGTCGAAGCTGCAGGCGACATGGCGGTGGTCGGCCCGAATTGTTATGGCCTCGTCAATTACGTCAATCATGGCTCGATCTGGCCAGCACTTTACCCGAAGTTGCAGAACAGTCGCGGCGCGGCGGTCATTTCCCAGAGTGGCAACGTCACCGGGCATCTGGTTTCCAACGGTCGTTCGGTGCCTTATTCCTATCTGATCAGCGCGGGCAACCAGGCCGTTCTCGGCTTTGAAGACTATATTGATTACCTCATCGATGACCCGAACGTGACCTGTCTGGGTCTGTTTATGGAAGGCATACGTGATGTGGCCGCGTTCTCGCAGGCCGCCTTGCGGGCGCGTGCAAAGCGTATTCCGGTCATCGTCTGCCGTTCCGGGCGTTCAGAACTTGGTGCGGTGATGGCCGCCAGCCATACGAGTTCGCTGGCCGGGCAAAATGAATATTATGAAGCATTGTTTGCCCGTCTCGGCGTAATCGAGACCGATACGGTCCCGCAATTCCTCGAAATGATGAAGCTTGCTTCGATTGCCGCACCGCTTGAAGGCGAGCGCATCACCGTGTTTTCCAGTTCCGGCGGCGATAATGGCCTGGCTGCGGATTATTGTTCCTTTGCTGGCTTGCAATTGCCACAGCCAAGTCAGCAACAGAAAGCTATCATCAAGCCGACATTGCCTGACTTTGGTCATGTGTCCAATCCGCTCGATTTCACCGCAGGCTATTGGGGCAGCGAAGAACTGCTGACACCCATGTTCACCACCATGCTGAACGGTGATTACGATGCGGCCATGCTGGTGATCGATTATCCGCCGGTCGGATCGCCCTACAAGGATAAATCCGCGCATCAGGCTATGGACCGGGCTCTGGCTGCAGCTGGCAAGATTGCGGGCAAGCCGGTATTTCATGCATCGGTGAATACGGAAAGCATACCGCCAGAAGATGCCGAAGCGCTGATCGCGCAAGGGATCGTGCCTCTGAATGGTCTGCATGATGCTGCGCAGGTTGTCGCGAAATGGGCGAATTATTGCAAAATGGTTGGGTGCGACCGGCGGCAGGGCGATGCTGCCCTGGAACCCAAAGTCCCGTTTGCAGTCCCCGCCTTGCCTTCAAACGGCGTGACAGTGAATGAAGCGGAATCCAAGCGGCGATTGAGCTCCTATGGGTTGAATGTGCCGAACGGCAACATTTTGACCATTGAGACGATCCGCGAACTGCCGGAAACCTTCGACGCCCCGATGGTTCTGAAGGTTCTGCATGATCAACTGCCGCATAAGACAGAAGTTGGCGGTGTTGCTCTCAACATTCGTAGCCGAAATGATGCCATCGCTGCAGCCGAGCGCATGGTCGCATCGGTCAAACAGCACGATGCTTCAATCGAGCTTACGACATTTCTGATGGAACCGATGCAAGCGGCCCCACTTGCTGAACTGATCGTCGGCGTCAAACGCGACCCGCTGTTTGGGCTGGTTCTCGTCATCGGTGCAGGCGGTATTCTGGTGGAGCTGTTGAAGGACGCCACACCATTGCTGTTACCGGTCAGTCGTGCAGACGTTGAAAATGCACTACGCGGGCTGAAAAGCTTTGCGCTTCTCGACGGTTTTCGTGGCAAGCCAAAGGTGCAACTGGAGCCGGTTATTGATGCTATCATGGCCATTGCCGCCTATGCTGGCGACCATAGGCACAATTTGCTCGAACTAGACGTCAATCCGTTGATGCTGGGAACCGACAGCGCCATCGCTGTGGACGCCCTCATCATAGAGCATCGTTAGAATGAAGCCACTGGCCGCCGTCGGCGTGTGGCGGCCATGTTCACTCAAGTCCGACTGGAAACATTATGAACAGACCGCATCTCACTGGAGCGGAAGCGCTCGTCCATAGTCTTGTTGCCGCCAAGGTAGATACCTGCTTTGCCAATCCCGGCACGAGTGAAATGCATTTTGTCGCGGCGCTTGATCGGATACCCGGTATCCGCTGTGTGCTGGGTCTGCAGGAGAATGTGGTGACCGGGATGGCCGACGGCTATTTCCGCGTCACGCAGCGCCCGGCGGTAACACTGCTGCATTGCGGTCCAGGTTATGCCAATGGCATTGCCAATATTCATAATGCGCGTCGTGCTGGCAGCGGCATGCTCAATATTGTCGGCGATCATGCAACAGATCATGTTGCGCATGACAGTCCGTTGACTGCCGATGTGGAAGCGCTCGTAGGGGGCAGTTCAGAATGGCACCGCTTCGGCACAAAACCGGCATCAATCGGTGCCGACGCCATGGCTGGTCTGAAAGAGGCCTCTTTTGGCTATGGCCAGATCGCGTCTCTGGTCTTGCCCGCAGACGTGTCATGGAGCGAAGGCGGCGTAACGGCGGAACTTGGGGGTATAGAAGGGCCATCTCCAATGGACCCGGCAGTCGTGACGCAAGTAGCCGAAGCTCTGAAATCTGGCCGCAAGGCGGTCATGATCCTTGGTAATCCGGCCGTCGTCGAAGAGTTGCATCCTTTACTCAAGGGCATTGCCGACCAAACCGGCGCTGAATTGATGGGAAGTTCAACCATTTCCAACATGCCGAAGGGAAAAGGGCGGCTGGTGCTGCCGGTCGTGCCTTATGTGGTAACGGAAGCGCTACATTGTCTTGATCCTTATGATCTGGTCGTGCTGGTCAATTGTCCGCCGCCAGTGGGCTTCTTCCGCTATCCCGGTCTGCCGAGCCTGCTGCATCGCGCCGATGCCGAGGTTCTGACTCTGACGACCGCTCATCAGGACGCGAAGGGCGCGTTGACTGCTTTGGCCACAGCGCTTGGGGCTCGTGAAAGCGACATCGCCATCCAGAATGGAGAGATCGAAGTGCCGGTGGATGGTCCGGTAACGCCGGATACTCTGGCCCAGATTGTAGCGCGTCAGATTCCGGAAAACAGCATCATCGTCAATGAGGCGCTGACCTCAGGAGGCGGTTTTGCTGCGGTCATGCCATTGGCTGCTCCGTGTGATTGGTTGACTGTGACAGGCGGTGCAATCGGGGGAGGACTGCCGCTCGCAACGGGCGCTGCCATCGGGGCGGAAGCGGTCGGCGACAAGGGACGACGGGTCATCGCTTTACAGGCTGACGGTTCCGCCGCCTATACGGTCCAGGCATTGTGGACGCAGGCCCGCGAAAACTTGCCCGTCACCACATTGCTGCTCGACAATCGCTCCTACGCCATTCTGCTCGGAGAATATGCCAAGGTTGGTGCCGAACCCGGCCCGACAGCGCTCGACATGATGAGCTTGGTCCGGCCGGAAATTGACTGGGTATCGATTGCACGGGGCTTTGGCGTCGAGGCGGTGACGGTGACCACCAATAGCGAGCTGGATTTAGCCTTGACCAAAGCTCTGGCCAAGGATGGGCCGGTGCTCATCGATGTACGGCTGGACTGAGATCACGTCATGCAGAATCTGATAGCAAAAGTCGCGGGTGCCGAGACAACCGGAATAAAGAAAGTCGGGATCATCGGAGCCGGCGCAATGGGGGCGGGTATTGCAGCGCAGTTTGCCGATGCCGGTATTGCCGTTGAACTGCTGGATATTGCCCGTGGCGTCAACCGTATCGAACCGGCGGAAACCGGGATTTCCCGCCAGCTTAAATTGGGCGGGTTTACGACGCCGGAGGCTGCAGCCCGAATACGCCCCGGCAATATTGACGATCATTTCGCCCGGTTACAGGATGCAGACTGGGTCATTGAGGCGGTGGTGGAAAAACTCGACATTAAACGCGAGTTGTTCCGGAAAATTGCACCCCATCTGAAACCGTCGGCAATTCTCTCTTCGAACACATCAACCATCCCGCGTCATGATCTGGTTGCTGATATGGAAAGCAGTCTTGCACGCCGCTTTGCCATCACGCATTTCTTCAATCCGCCACGACTGATGCCGCTTCTGGAAGTTGTTGTCGACGATCAGGCTGATCCTGACCTGCGCGATCAGTTGCATCAAGCGGCCAGATTATTGCTGGGCAAAACACCGATTGATTGCCATGACACGCCAGGCTTCATAGCCAACCGTATCGGCTGTTTCTGGATAGCGGTGTCGGTCACGGAAGCTTGTCGTTTTGGACTGGATATCGAAACTGCCGACGCTGTGCAGACGGTACTCGGAGTTCCAAATACCGGTGTTTTCGGGTTGCTCGATCTGATTGGCATTGACCTCGTGCCAACCATATGGGGCGGTTTGATGCAGGCGCTGCCGAAAGATGATGCCTTGCAGGACTATAATCTGCCGGGCAATCCGCTCATCATTGAATTGCTGGCAAAAGGGTCGTTTGGGCGCAAGGCGGGCGGCGGGTTCTACCGCAAGGCCGCCGATGGGCAGTTCGAAGTGCTCGATACTGACAAAATGCTTTATCGCGCCACTCGCCCGGTGCCGTTGCCTACGGAATTGCATGACCTGCTTAGCGAACAAGGTCCAATTGGGAACTATGCGCGTTCGGTGTTGCGCAAGCTGGTGCGCTACTGCGAGACACATCTGTCCGAGATTGCATCGGACGCTGGTGCAATCGATACCGCCATGCAGCTTGGCTATTCCTGGCGCGAGGGGCCCTTTGCACTCGCAGCCAGAGCCGCAGAAATCATCGATTTTTAATGTGATTTGCCCCAGTTCTTATCAACCAGACCATAACGCGATGTACGCATCGACGGGAGCCATCCAGTTGGCTGCGATTATGTCTGGCACCGATGCAATTGGGGCAGCAAAAATTCGAAGGAGTCAGGAATGAAAGTCCTTGTCGCAGTAAAACGGGTTGTCGATTACAACGTAAAGATCCGTGTGAAGGGAGACGGTTCGGGCGT
>NZ_VEWL01000014.1 GCF_006376685.1 Ochrobactrum teleogrylli
ATCGACGTGTCCGAAGCGATGATCCACGTCGCCATGGGGAGCCTGTTGTTGCGCCGTATCAGCCATTAAAGCAAATTATCAAACGGACTCTGAGGTCCCACTCTGGTCTTTTGTAGCCTTTTAAATAGAGCGCTATAACACCGCATTCAGTCCCAAACTTTTCGTGGCACCACCATTGGGTTCCACATGGTACCGCCAACATACCTATCTCCAGCAGGAGCGGAGCAGACAACGTGCTCCTATCGTGAATGCGGCCCTGACCGGAGACGCAGAGCCGTCCTTATTCCGACAGTCAATCCACAATACAACTCACAGCAATTTATCATTCCCATAATGGGATTAAATTGGCAGGTCTTTTCAGTAGCTTATCGACTTTGCTTGAAAAGGCTGACGGACTGCATCGCATTTTGAAACAAAAAATATCTAGTATTTTATTATATTAGATGATTATTAAAACTAATTTCAATAATACATTTGATTAGAAATATGAAAAATAATAAATGATAATAAATTTTGGAAAAATATGACGGCATCTGCGATTATATTCTCGTGGATGCCGTCAATATATGCGTTGGCTTCCGTCGATCTTTTGAAAGGGTAGATACCCATGAACGCAAAATATTGGCGTCAGGGGCGATGCCCACGACTTTGAGCGTGCCCAATGAACTTCTGATTTTTCGCACATGGGCCAGATCGCCGAGTGTTTCACATGGATGATTGGACCTCGTCCGCGCGTTGATGACTGGAGCCCGCATGGCTGATGCCAGTTCCTTCAAAGTAGCCAGTTCCTTAGTTCTGACGACAAGAAGGTCGTACCAATTGTCGACGTAGCCCGCGAGATCAGCAGTAGTTTCTCTGGCATTGAAGCTGATCGGCGGTTGAACCACAATGCCGCCCATCGCCATTGCGCCGAGATCGAAGGCGACGGTATTTCGCCATCCGGTATCATCAACGATGAGGCCGATCCGCTTGTCTTTCAAGGTTTGCGGCATTGTGTGGCTGTCCCATTCGCGAGCGAGCTTTTCACTTCTTTCGAGCAGGCTTGCCAGGGTATCGATTGGAAGAGAATGGAATTCCAGAAAATCTCTATTGGCTTGAAAAGTCATATGACACCGATTTCGAGCTTAGTACTATTGCTGGCAAGGTCGCCGAAGAAACAGCAGTTACCAAAGTGGATTCGGTTTCGCCTTCGATGCAATGACGATGACTGCTTTAAGGCGCAAAGCGGACCCGCAATAGCTTCTCCGCAATTAGATGGTGAGTAATTGGGGTGGCTTCTATCGCTCATAAGTATGTGATATTAAGAGCGATAGAAAGGACCCCTATCGCTCATGCCCTGGAACTGGACACAGCCTGATTGGCCAAACTTTCGCTATGACGCATCCGCGCTCGCGGCACTGGAACAGCGATTTCTGCTCGCCTCCGGCGTGATCATCGGCGCCGTGCGCCATATCGGTTCGGACGAGCGTGACCGGTTGCGCATCGAACTCTTGAGCGACGAAGCGGTCAAGACGAGCGCCATTGAAGGCGAAACACTGGACCGCTTGAGCGTCCAGTCATCGCTGCGGCGGCAGCTGGGCCTGGATACGGACCGGCGTTCGGTGCAACCGCGCGAACACGGGATTGCGGAAATGACGGTCGACGTTTACGGCACTTATGCTCTGCCGCTTGATGACGCGACGCTGTTTCGCTGGCATACCATGTTGATGACCGGCAGCCGACATCTGGAACGCATCGGTACTTATCGCAGCCATTCCGACGCCATGCAGATCGTCTCTGGCCAGTTCGACCGTCCGACCGTCCATTTCGAGGCGCCACCGTCAGCGCAGGTGCCGGACGAAATGCACCGCTTCATATCGTGGTTCAACGCAAGCGCTCCGACGGGCGGTACGCCCCTCCCCGCGCTCACCCGCGCCGGGCTCAGCCATTTGTGGTTCGAAAGCATCCACCCGTTCGAGGACGGCAACGGGCGTCTTGGCCGTGCACTGGCCGAAAAGGCACTGGCCCAGTCGCTGGGGCAACCGAGCCTGATCATGCTGAGCTTTACCATCGAGCAGCGACGGAAAGCCTATTACGATCAGCTGGAAATCCATCAGCGGACCCTCGACGTTACGAATTGGCTGGTGTGGTTCGCTGAAACCGTGCTGACGGCGCAACAGACCACACTGGATCGCATCGCCTTCACGATCGCCAAGGTGCATTTTTACGACCACTTCAGAGACGCATTCAACCTACGTCAGGAAAAAGTCGTGGCGCGTCTGTTCGAGGCGGGACCGGATGGCTTTATCGGTGGCCTCAGCGCCGACAATTATCTCGCCATCACCCGCACCTCGCGCGCCACCGCCACCCGTGATTTGCAGGATCTGGTCGATAAGGGCGCCTTGACCCGCAGCGGCCAGCTTCGCTTCACCCGCTATACGCTGAACTGGGATCCGTTTGCAGGATGAAAGCGTTGTAATCATTGCATATTGAAATCACTATGAAACTGAAATCAGCCTTATGTATCGTCACCGTGACGGTGGTTTCGCGGCTATATCACATATGATAAGTATAGGTTATCGAAGGTTATTTGACCAATGCATTGACCAACCTGCGGAAAAGCGCTACAACAGCCATGAAGAAACGATATTTGCTGCCACCTGATTAACAGCCGGAGGATCTGGCCATGACTGTAACCGTGAAAGTTGCCGAAGCCAAAACGCATCTTTCAGACTTGCTGGCGCGGGTTGAAGCGGGCGAAGAGGTGATCATTTCGCGTGGCAACACACCCATTGCGCGCCTCGTTGCGCTAGATGAACGGCGTCAGCGCCTGGCCGCAATTGAAGCCGTACGGGCTTTCCGGGCCCAGGCGCAACCTGTCACTCAGGATGAAATCCGCTCATGGATTGAAGAAGGGCGCCGCTACTGATGGCTTTTATTGTCGACGCCTCAGTAGCCGGTGCCTGGCTGCTGCCTGATGAAGATCATCCATTCGCCACCGAGATGATGAACCAGTTGGCCGATGAAGACGCGGTTGCGCCGGAACTTCTGCAGCATGAAATCCGCAGCATTCTGCTGAGCGCTGAAAAGCGCGGTCGTATCGCTGAGGACATGGTGTACACAGCCCTGACGCGTTTTCGCGCCCTGCCGCTGCGTCTTGTAACGCGCAGTGAGGATTCAGAAGTTATTCGGGTCGCGCGACGCCACCAGCTTAGTGCTTACGATGCCGCTTATCTGGCGCTCGCCCTGACAGAAAGCCTGCCGCTGGCTACGCTGGATCGCAAACTGGCTGCCGCCGCCCGAGCGGAAAAGGCCATTGTTCTAGGCCCACTCGCCCATGATCACTGAGAGTGATCAATCCAGAACACTATTGCGCGCTGAAGCACTCGACACGATTGCCGCCGTTTTGCCGATGAACCGGCGCGACATGCTGGCTGGCATTTTGACGGATGAGGATGTCGAGACGCTCCGCCATCTGGTCCATGAAGGCATGGGCGAAAACACGCTGCGCGCCTTGACCTCGGATCTGGCCTATCTCGAAGCCTGGTCAATGGCTGCCACCGGCAATCCCCTTCCCTTCCCGGCGCCGGAAGCCCTGTTGCTGAAATTCGTCGCGCATCACTTATGGCGGCCGCAGCAACGTGAGATCGAACCTGATCACGGCATGCCAGCCGACGTGGAAGGGGAATTGCGCCAACAAGGCTTTCTGCGCGTGTCGGGACCGCATGCGCCGGCAACGGTACGCCGTCGTCTGGCCAATTGGTCGACACTGACCCGCTGGCGCGGTCTGGAGGGATCGTTTTCATCGCCTTCCGTCAAATCGGCCATCCGGCTTGCGGTGCGCGCTCTGAACAGGCCGCGCAGGCGCAAGAGTACCAATGCGATTACCGGCGATATTCTGGGCAAGCTGCTGGCAACCTGTTCCGGCGAGGATCTAACCGCTATCCGGGATCGGGCTATCCTGATGGTGGCCTTCGCCTCGGGTGGGCGCAGGCGCAGCGAAGTCGCTGGCTTGCGTGTAGAACAGCTCATCAAACACCCCCCGGTCACCGATGGGGATGGTCCTCCCCTCCCCTCGCTCGGCATCCATCTTGGTCGCACCAAAACCAGTGGTGCCGATCACGATGAAATCGTCTATCTGACCGGCCGACCCGTCGAAGCCCTCACCCGCTGGCTGGAAGCAGCCAGGATCGACAAGGGCAGCGTGTTTCGAAAAGTCGATCGCTGGGGCAATGTGTCCACGCGAGCGCTCGAACCAAGCGCCGTCAACCGGATCGTCAAACAGCGGGTGCAAATGGCAGGGCTTGAACCGAGGGAGTTTTCAGCGCACGGGTTACGCTCCGGCTATCTCACCGAAGCCGCTAATCGTGGTATTCCGCTCCCGGAAGCGATGGAACAATCGCGTCATCGCTCCGTACAGCAGGCGTCCGACTATTATAACAACGCCAAGCGGCGCAGTGGACGCGCGTCTCGTTTACTGAGCTGATCCAGAAAACCCTTCGTACCCTCAAAAAATACGGCATCTGCCGTATTGTTCGGTCCGTTGTGCGTCAGTAAGGACTCAACGATAACAGTTAAAATCTGGCCAGCTCTCGGGGGAATGACAATGGTTGGGAGTTCTCGATTGCGGCTGTCACAAGCAACGTTCTTATCAACGAACTCCTCGCCTGTTTGCTTCAAACTTCCCGATTCAAGGATTTTGTCTGCCAGAACGCCCCTCTATTTTGCGAAACCGGCGATAGCCACGCTGTTCCTCACTCTGTTTTCACCGATCACAGCATTCAGTGCCGAACACTCCGGCGGTAATGGGGGTGCCTCGGACCAATTCTTTCAAAATGATGCGGCGTTCAGCATGCTTCAAGGGGGAAAGGGAGGAAAATCCGGGGTAGCAGGCGGCTCCGGTCTTACGCCAGACTTCAATTCCGGTTTCTACGGCGAAGGCAGTGGTGGAGGCGGAGGCAGTGTTGGGAGCGACGGCGGAAATGGTGGCAATGGAGTCGACAAAGCAGGTAAACTGCCAACCACCGGTGGCCAAGGAGGATCCGGAGGAACCGCACCGGGAAGCAACGGCGGGAATGGTCAGGACGCCGTCGGCAAGGGTGGCTACGGTGCCGGCGGCGGCGGTGGCGGCGGCGGCGCAAATGGGCTTGAAGACATCGCCCTTCATCTCACCGCGACAGACCTACTTCTGGGTGGCAGTGGCGGCAGCGGCGGAAACGGACTCGAACTGTCAGGACAGGATCATCACGGCGGGGGCGGGGGCGGGGGAGCCGGCGGCAATGGCGCAATTGTTGGCGGCCTGATGAACAACTATGGAATTATTCGAGGCGGAATGGGCGGCAACGGAGGTATTGGTGGAGCAGGTCTGCCGGCATCTGGCACCGGGGGTGCGGGTTCGGGAGGTGACGGAGGTGACGGATTGCAGATACAGGGCTCCGATCTTTCGCACTTAAATGTTGGCCTCATACAAGGGGGCTCGGGCGGAGACGGCGGACGGGGCGGAAAGGGCAATAGCGGTTTCAAATATGCGGGCAACGGAGGTAATGGTGGCGACGGTGGTACCGGCATTTATTTGAATGCCGGGAACAATCTGACGAATGCTGGAACGATCCTGGGAGGAAATGGCGGAGCCGGTGGAGATGGCGGTATCGGCTTTCAATTGTCATCCCAAAATGGGAATGATGGCGACGATGGGACTGGCGGAGTGGGGATCATCGCCAATGGCGATACTCGAATCGTCAACTTTGGTGCGATCAGCGGCGGGTTGTCGGGTGACCATCAGACGCGTTCTAACGCTCTGCTCTTCCGTGGTTCGGCAAATGTCTTGGAACTTGCCGGCCGTTCACAGCTGATAGATGGGATCGAGCTTGACAGCGGCAGCACAGTGACCATGTCTGGAATCGATGGGCCCGTTGGATTAGATAATGATTTCAAACTTGGAGCAGGTTCGGCGTTAACACTGAACGCGGCCAGCTACAATCTCCATCTTTCTGGAATGGTCTCCGGAGAGGGCGGACTAATAAAAGATGGTTCAGGAATAGTTGAGCTGTCCGGCATCAATTCATATAGCGGCGCAACAACCTTAAACGCTGGCGTTCTGACTGTTTCTTCGGATGCAAACTTGGGCGGTTCTTCCAGCAATCTTGTGTTGAATGGCGGTGCGCTCGAAACGACAGCAACGTTTGCAATGGTACGCAACGTCGACGTGACGTCGACTGGATATATCAACACCGCTATTGGCACCGTACTTTCACTCACAGGCACAATCCAAGGCGTCGGCAATCTGACAAAATCAGGCGGCGGTGTCCTCGCTTATGATGGCCGGTCATCAGCCTTCACGGGAACAACGTCTGTTCTCTCAGGCGGGCTCATTGTTGGCTCAGAAGTCACAAAGAATAATACGCGGCTTGCCGGCTCCGTCTTAATAGAGAATGGCGCCTTACTCGGCGGACACGGGTCCGTAGGCTCCGGGCCAGGTTCTCTAGTCACGCTCGCTCCGGGAAGCAGGTTGGCTCCTGGCAACTCCATTGGCACGCTTACTGTCGACGGCGATCTGACGCTGAAACCTGGTTCAGTTCTTGAAATCGAAATTGCCAGCAATGGCACTTCCGATCGCGTCGATGTGGCGGGAACTGCTACAATTTCCGGCAGCAGTGTCTCGGTTGCCACCATCGATCCGGAAACCAGTTATCAGAATGGTCAACTCTACCATATCCTGACCTCCCACGGCGGTGTCAGTGGTGAATTCGCAAGCGTTATGTCGAACTCTGCCTTTCTCGATATGAGCCTTGCCTATAGTGACACCGCAGCAGATCTCAAAATCTGCCTGAATACCGGCTGTCCCATTCCGGTTGAGCCTGAACAGCCCTCCCCTGCCCTCTTTACGACCGTTGCCCAGACCCGCAATCAGTATGCCACGGCTGGCGGCCTGGATACGCTGGAGCAGACGGGTTCTTCGCTTGCGCTCTACAACAGCCTGCTGATGCTGTCGGCCGATGAAGCGCGTGCGGCTTTCGACAGCCTTTCCGGTGAGGCTTACGCTTCCGCCGCGGGCGTTTTTATCAACGAAAGCCAGTTTATCCGCAATGCAGCCCTTGGTCGTCTGCAACAAGCCTTTGGCGGCGCTCCCGCAACGCCGATCAATGCGCTTTCCTATGCCGAAGCGCAAAGGCCTGTTTCCGCTTCCGCCTCGGCCCTCCATGCCGTGGCTCCGGGCAGCATTGCTCCTGCTCATAATCTCTATACCGCCTGGGGCTATGCCTATGGCGCATGGACGAGACAGGATGGCGATAGCAATGCTGGCAGCGTAAAATCATCCGTTGGCGGCTTCATCACCGGTATTGACGGCTTGGTCCTCGATACATGGCGTCTCGGCCTTCTGGCAGGCTACAGCCATTCCAGCTTCGATGTGGATGATCGCGCTTCATCGGGCAGCAGCGACAATTATACACTCGGGGCCTATACGGGAACGGAATGGAAACTTGATAATGGTCATGCCTTGGCGTTCCGATCCGGACTTGCCTATACATGGCATGATATGGACATGAACCGTTCTGTCGCCTTTCCCGGCTTTGCCGATAATCTGACCGGCGATTATGATGCTGGAAGTGTTCAGCTCTTTGGCGAACTTGGCTATAAGATCCACTACGGCAAAGCCCTGTTCGAGCCTTATGCGGGTCTTGCCTATGTTCGCCTGAAGACCGATGGATTTGATGAAACGGGTCAGACTGCTGCCGCCCTTTCGGTTCAGTCCGGCACGACGGATACCAGCTTCTCAACGCTCGGCCTCCGCGCATCGACAGAGTTCGGTCTGGGCAGCATCACGGCAACGGCCCGAACCGACCTTGGCTGGCGACATGCCTATGGCGACATCACGCCGGTTTCCACCGCAAGCTTTATCGGTTCAAACGCCTTCACAGTCTCTGGGCTTCCGATCGCTGAAGATGCAGCTCTCATCGAAGCAGGACTTGATTTCAGATTGACCGAAGACGCCACACTCGGCCTGTCCTATAACGGCCAGTTTGCTTCCGGCGCCAAACAGAACGGATTCAATGCGAAACTCAGTGTGAGCTTTTGAATTGGAGTCCGCCTATGGCTATCATCCAGTGATCAAGAATGGCCAATCCAGGCAAAAAATATTCGAACAGATGGATCAACAGCCCTTCGGTGCCAAGGGCCTCATTAAGCCCACGGAGCCCCTCGGATGTTAGGCTACGCACTGCCCTCCTCCATTTTTTCAAGCGAAGGGTGCCGCGAGACTAATCAACATGTGGCGTGCGATCATTATCTAATAATGAAATCGCTTCCGTTCGCGCCCTTCCAACCCAGTCGAGGCGTGCCGCATTTTTCATTGAATGTCTGAGTGTACTTTGTAACGACACAGTCTGCCGCAGAAATTTGATTTCTTTGTCCCGAGCTTACACAACCAGCCCCAACTACCATTATTGAAACAAGTATCACAGTGTTGATAGACTTCATTACCATTTATATAACTCTTACTTTGGTTTTCCGAATGCGAATAATGAATCGCCATCTCGGCATTTGAACGCCTTGAATAGGCTCACATTCTTTAGTGTTGACGATTTATACAACATATGTGAGCTTTTACTCACATTGTCTACTCGCATTAGGAAATCGAGAATATGGCCAAGCTCAACGCTACAAATCCCAGAAAAGCCGCCTCGCAAGAGAGGTCGAGAATGACCGTCGAGGCGATACTGGATGCCACTGCTCGCGTTTTGGTGCGCGACGGATATGCGCGGGCCAGCACAAATCGCGTCGCTGCAGTAGCGGGAGTGAGCATTGGATCGCTTTACCAGTATTTTCCCAATAAGGAGTCGCTTGTGGCTGCGCTCGTCGCAAGGCACAATCGTGAAATTCTGGCTCTGCTGGAAAATGCCATGCAGGAATGCGCGTCAGACGACCTGAATAGTGCCATGCGGGAGCTCATTCGCGCGATGATTGCTGCGCACCGGGTTAATCCTGAGCTCCACCGTATCTTGAAAGAAGAAGTTCCCCGTATTGGAAAACTTGCCGAGGTGGAAGCCATCCGAAAGGACACGCTCCATCTGGTTCGGCATTATCTGGAGAAATGCAAGGACGACGTTCAGCTCAATGACCTCGATACGGCTGCGTTTATATGCGTAACGACAGTGGAGACGTTGACCCATGCCATCGTTCTCAATGACTGCGGCCATTCCCTCTCCGACGAAGCCGATATTGTCGAGCACATCACCCGGATGATTGCTGGATATCTGGGCACTGCACCAATACCTATCCGTGCTATTTTGAAAGAAGCCGCCTGATCTCAAAGGTTCAAGATGTGCTCGAACCGCCGCAACGACTATTTCTGGGGCCGGTGCCCTCATAAAATGGGGCGTGGGCACGCTTTATCTTGATCGAACCAATACCTATTCCGGTGGCACAAATATCTCACAAGGAACCGTCGTGGCCAACCGCGCCACGGACGAGAGCATCGACACGTTTGGTAATGACGCAATCACTCTCAATGGCGGAACCTTGCACGCGGCGGTTGACGGCGCGATCATAAACAGTACCGCGCAACCCCGCCGCCTGGCTGATGCATGTGGCGAAGTACCGCGCGCTAGACCGGCAGCGTCGTACCACGCTGATCGACGGCGAGCATCGCGAACTGGCAATCGACCTCACGGAACTGGTACAGGCCGATCCCAATATCGAAGCCAGGCTTGATGAAGTCATTGACGATGACTGTTGCGGCTGATCTTTACGGCCTGCCATCCCCCGTTGCCCGCCGAGCAGCGCCCGGCACTGGTCTTGCGGCTCTTGGGCGGTTTATCGACACCGGAAGTGGCGCACGCCTTTTTCGTATCTGAAGCCACCGTGGTTCAACGCATCGACAGCTGTCTTCGACCCCCCTCAGGGCCGGGAACGACGGCAGCGGCATTCCACCGTGCTGAAAGTGGTTTGTCTAATTTTTAACGAGGGTTATATGGCAAGCGAATGCGCACACTGGCTACGTGCGGATCTTTGCAATGAAGCGCTGCGCCTCGGGCTCTCGCTTGCGGCATTGATGCCAAACGAGTCCGATGTCCACGGTCTTGCCGCCCCTATGGAATGGTAGGCATCGCGCTTTGCCGCCCTCTCCGACAAGGCAGGAAACCCGATCCTCCTGCTGGTCAGGATCGCAGCCGCGGGACTGGTCGCAGATCCGGAGCGGCCTAGACGGCCTGAACCGCGCCATGGCCGTCACCCCGGCGCCTATCAACTTCAGGCGATGATCGCATCTTGCCAGCGCGCGCGCCTGCCGCCGAGACCGAATGATCGTCATTGCCGCTTGTTATCAGGCGCTGGCGCTCGTTGCGCGATCCCCATTGCTGAACTGACCGGCAATGCGCGCGAACGGGCCCCGCTTCTGGCCCACGCTATCGCAACCAGTTCATAACGCTTGGGACGTCCTGGTTGTTCTTGCGTCAGGCATTTCCGGAGCTGTTGTCTCGATCGAACAGCGACAAACTACAACAGACCTTCGATACATTAAACGAGCGGGTTGGTTTTAGTTTTAGTTTTAGTAGTACAGCGTAACGTTCAGGTTCGAACGCTTTCACGGTACCCACAGTTTCGATTTCAAAACATGCCCCTCTTCCAAGCTGATTAGATTTTCCCGCTAACCCAAGACGTCACTTTCTACATCACCTGCAGAGGATAATTCGCAGCCACCAGGCGGGAATGGCCATGTCGGTTACGATGATGTCCCGGTTGCGGTGTGCAGAACGGAGTTCGTTAGCGTATTCGTCAACTCAAAGCATGTTGAGATCTGTTTGCTTTCATCAACGACAAGAGCATTTGCGCGATGGAGAACTCACCTACTCGTGCTTTGTGGGTTAGAGAACGCAAATAACCGCCGGCTGATCCGATTTCGCTTATGCGCTGTAGAATGCCGGCAATTGTCGCAGACAATCCTTCCACGCCCATGATCTTACAGGCTTCATGATAGGCTGATCGCGTGATGCCAAGGAAAGCTGAAACAGTTCTCGTTGCTTCAATTAAATCACGCCATGACGAAATACCGGTTGGTCGGTAATCCTTGATGTCAGGACACGCTCTGAGCACGGTCTCAAGAGAGAGCTGTTTCGTGGGGTCGGGATTGCTGATCTTAATCGTGGTCACGGTGGATGATGAAGAAGGCTCGTTCAAATCATTCATTTTTATATTTTGAGATTCAAAATGGGATTCAGGCAGGGATTCAATTTGATGCCGCTCATTTTGGTCGTGATTGGTGCTCAATTCTTCGCTATTATCTTGATGAATCAAAGCCTTATCAATTTCTGCCCGAAGTCCGGTCAGCTTGACGAGAATGTCTTGAAGTTCTTTCGTTGAAGCACGGCGCGGAATGGCGTCAACGATTATGCGAAAGCGCGAATGAACATCCGACCAGAAGCTGGATGGAGAATCCGCCAGTGCTGCATCGATCATTTGGGTGAGGTCTCGTCGCTGCAAGGTGATCTGTTCACGCATGCGTTTGAGAAGCGCGGCGTCGGCCTGAATTTGCCTGGCGGCTTGTGCGATTTCCTCTGCACGGTCGAGAAGCGGCGCCAATGAAAAGCCAAAAGCTTCTTCTACCTGCCCTGCCTCGTTTTTATACGCATAGCGTTTGCCGTTGGGACTATCGCGCCGCGCAATCAGTCCGCATTCGATGAGAGTAGCAATATGGCGACGGACAGTCGATTCCGGCATCCCATGCGCTCGCAAGGAGAGCTGACGATTGGAAGGAAAAACAACTAGACCGTTTTTGACGGTGATTTCATTCTCGGGAAGAAACGACAGCAACGAGCTTATCACCGCCAGACAGCGATCGTTGATCCCGAACACTGACTTGGCAATGCAAAGCTCTTTATAGATCGCCCAACGGTTGACCGTCTTGCCATCCAATTTGGTTGGTGACGAAGGCTTCAATTGGCCAAACACCATCCTTCGCCCACGAAAAGTGGACGTTATTGACTCCAGAATTTGCATTTCCTCTTACCTTTTTTCAGGCAAAAGAAATTCAGCCGCCATAATGACGTTATGACTCTTGACACTGATTCATGGAAATGCGATTCTCTGAGTGCTTAAATCTGAGGAAGGCTTCCATGCGGCAACGTTTTGGGGGCCTTTTTCTTTTGCGTTTTAGTCTCCTGGGTTATGTATCGGTTAGATCGAGTGCTGAAGGCTTACGCTTCCCAGGCTATTTGGGTGCTTCGCTGGCCTTATATTCAGCATAGAGCTCTTCAAGTCGCGACTGGATAAAGTCGGCAAATTGCGGAGCCGCCTTGTCATTGAAGGTGAACTGTACATTTTTGCCAGCTCGTTTGATGGAGACAGGCTGAATACCGTCACCGAGAACAGGTGATAGAACAGCATTCTTTTGACGCTTATCCTTCGACGCTGACAATTTGAGCGCATCGAATACGAATTGAAATCGATCGTCTGAAGGCAAAGTGGAAAAGCCAGCGCTACCTATGGTGTCCGTTGCGACAGATTCGCCGACAGTTGTCAAAAGGCTAACGAAATCTTCCCAGCGCGTACGCCCGATAGACGGGGCACGGCCAATCTTGCGGATGATCTCTTCGGGGATCGACTTTATGATCGTGATCATCTTGGACAGGATGGCTTTATCAATGCCCGTCGACTGATAAAGCGTTTCTCGCGAATAGCCCTGCCCCTCCAAAATATAGGCAAAGAAAGCCTTTTCGATGAAGGAGAGGTTTGAACGCGTATTGTTTTCCTGGCCCTGATGAATAACCAGTTCTTCATCGGTGAGTTGTTTGACAACCGCTCTGACCTTGATGCCGAGCGCTTTAATCGCTGCGACGCGCCGATGGCCATAAGCGATCTGAAACCGATCCGCATTCTGTGGGTGAGGGCGCACCAGAATTGGCACCAGCTGCCCGCTGTCGCGGATCTGCTCAATGAGCTTTGTTTGGTCCTCATCGTCAAATCCCAGACGATCGGAGACGAACGAACTGTCAATCAGATCGGGATCAAGTTCGATGATGGTTTGACCAGTTGAAAGCTGACGTTCGATTTCATCGGCGCGGGCGGACCGTTCGTTGATCTTTTCAAGAGACTGCGAAATTGCGCCAAGCGCCGCTGGACGATTTGCACGGTCTCGATCCAAACCTGCAAGCGGCCTCGCCTGCTCGAAGGACGCTTGTGTGGAGCGATCGTCAGTTTTCTGCGATGGCTCGGTCTGTTCAGAAAAGTCGAAAATGTTCTTGCGGGCCATGGTTAGTTACGCCCCCAGGTCTGGCGAATTAGGTCTTCAATCTCAGCGTTGACAGATGTCAACGATTCCAGCGCGCGATCATAAGTACCGCGGGAGAATGCAGAACGATCAACTTCATAAAGGGTCTGTTTTGTCAGGCCCGCGTCGGAAATAGCGGTCGATTTCAGCATCGGGGTTTCAAGAACACGGTTGCCGAATATCGAGCGCATGAAGCCTGCCATCTGGTTTTGCGGCGCGTCATTGGGTTCATAGCGGGTGATCAGATAACGCATCCAGTCATATTGCGTATTGCCACCAGCGCGCTCAACAACAGCGAGGAGGTCGGACGTCATATGCAGAAACTGGTTCATCGACATAACATCAAGCATCTGTGGGTGGACGGTGATTAAAACCGATGTGGCCGCGCACAAGGCGGACAGGGTCAGGAAGCCCATCTGCGGCGGGCAATCAATCACAACGACATCGTAAAGATCTTCCACCACTGCAAGGCAACTGCCGATGCGTGAGAAGAACATGGCTTCATTCTTCTGCTCAGCCAAAACCTTGGGCGTTTCGTGTTCGAATTCCATGAGCTCAAGGTTGCCCGGAATGACATGCAGTCCCGGCGTATAAGTCGATCGAACAATATCGGTAATCTCACGCCGTTCCGCATCATAGCGAATGGCGCCATACAGCGTATCATTGACGCGCACATCAAGCTCAGGCTGATGACCGAACATCGCCGAAAGTGAGGCCTGCGGATCGAGATCAATGGCCAGAACCCGATATCCGCGCAAAGCCAGATACTGGGCGAGGTGGGCCGACGTCGTGGTTTTTGCAGAGCCACCCTTAAAGTTCATGACCGAAATGATCTGCAACTTCTCGCCGTTGCGACGATGACGGATATATTTGCCGTGCGTCTTGGGCGAATTGTCATCTAGCAATTGCCGAATGGCGTGGATGTCCTGAATGGAATACATCCGCCGACCATTGCTCTGGGGCGCAGGTCCGTGGCCTTCCGATACGATCTGCCGGAGGTAGCCTTCCGCCACGCCTATAAAAGATGCAGCTTCCGCGGGCGTGAATGAGCGAATCGATTTCTGCGCTGTTGGCGGAAAAATGCGCATTTGATGCGCCTGAAGTCGCTTCGACAGCTCTTCAGCGTCGGCTTCAATCAAAGACTGAAGGCTGCTATGAGGTTGCGGAGATGCTGTCGGGTTTTGGTGCATGGCTCGTCCTTATCAGCGCATATTCAGTAAAACGTAACAAATATGCGCTGACAAAGATGCCCCGATTCTGTCTTCACCGCAATTTGTTTTTAGTTAATGAATAGTTAACATCAAGCAAAGCAATTATCGGGACTAAAGGATTTTACTGACGAGCAATCTGGTGGTAATTTAATCTTCCGTCATGTGTTGTTTACGTTGACAGCTGTCAATGTTGCCGGAAATGCGCTGACAACTGGGTCTGACGCAGATTGGTGAAGAATAAATCTGTCTAGAGCCGAGCCGGCATTTCTGAAAAACTCACGAGATTGCCAGGATTTCAATTTCATTGTTGCCCAAAATGACGATATCACCCACAGATTTACCGCTGACGGACCGTGCCAGCGGCGAAACGAACGATATCGTGCCAGACTTCGGATTAGCTTCGTCCTCGCCGACAATCTGATAAGTTTGGGTTGCGCCACCATCCCTGCTGATGGATATAACGCAGCCGAAACCGACATTCGATGGATGTTGTGAAGTTGGCACGAGCTGCGCTGAATGAAGGCGGGCGGTATAATATCGGAGGTCACGCATTGGATGTGCCGTCTGCCGGCGGCGTTCTGAGATGTCTTCGATCGAATTTGCGACTTCATACGCAGCTCGCGCCTTCTGGAGCTCCGCTTGCAGAAGTAGCAGACCCTTCTCTGTCACAAGATTGGGGTGAGACGAGATTTCACGATCTGGCAGTATCGTTTCCGAAGCTGCTTCCGCGCTCTCTTCTTTGGCGAAGGCAACACTCATAGAAAAACTCCTTCCAGCTATTGGAGGCGATGATAACCGATTCTTACTCAGCCCTACAGCCTGAAGACTTGGATTTACGACCGGGGTCAAATGCCCATGCCGGACGATTCCGATGCGTTATTCATGTCGTGATAGGGCTCTCACATATGGATGGAATGCGGTGAAAGTGCTGTTATGGGTGGCAAAGAGTTGTTTGCGCAGACGCGTTGACAGCTGTCAATTTCAGTTTCGATTGAATATGGCGGGCGTGGGCAATAACGAAACGAGCGCAGTCGTACGCACGAGTAAAACGTTTGCGGTTTCAAACAATTCTTTTGTTATCCCAACGCGTCTCCAAGCATGAATAACTTGTCTCGCCGTCATCTCAAGGTCGACCGTGAGGCTGCCGACGTTACTGTTGGGCTGGCTGCTGCGGTCATATAATCGGGATGACGGGGCGCATCGATTGATATTGCTGATCGTAGGAGTATTGCTGGACTGGGCGAGAATATCGAATAACTACACGGGTTGGGGTTGCCCGCAGTCTCACAGGTTATACCGGGCATTCCAACCCGGTGCGCAAAACGAGACGCGCATGAACGAGTGTTTATAAAGGTACTGGGGCGATGGATTTCAATGAAATCAAGCTATTGAAACTATGACGAAAAATTTCGTAAACAAAAGCTAAGTCGAGCTTAAATTTAGCTCGAGCGATTGTCTGTTTTTAATTTTTTTGGAGGAGTGTTCCAATTCGAACGTTGTCGCGTGAGCCAGAGCGTATCGCAGCATTGGACACGAAAATTTATAACTGATTGACACCAAAAAATCTACAGCTGTGTTTGCCCAAAGACCCAAAGAATCTGTTTTCGACCGGCTAAAAGGCATCAGACGTGTTGGGCCCTCATGTGCGAACGGCTCCAGCGAAAACCTTATAGCGATCATTTCCGGACTGTTTCAGTGCGGAATGTTGGGATGCAAGTTTGGTTATCGGGTGGAAGATGATCCCCGATAATGTGGGAATCCGCATTCGATAGGTGTCGTAGTTCGATACCAACAATGGCGTAATGTTCAGCCCATAATCGTCGATTAGCCTAGGCGACCTTGTATATTGGTGATGTTCCTCTGACGGCGCGCATAACCTACCCCTTTAACGATCAGAACGGAGTTTCCGATCCCAGCATTTCCGTTTCAGGAATGCTGGTCTCGAATGCTCAAGCCCGGGTGATTGGCTTTGCTTTCGCCGGCTGGTTTGTGGGGGATGTGCGTTGGTTGCGTATTTCGTCGGATTAATTGGAGAGCGAGTCGAACAGGCGCCGGTGGTTCGGACAGGACTGGCCTCTTGGAAGAATAGTCCGGCATCGATCATGCATCTCGACATAACCAAGGCGGTCTTGTTAGTCGCAGCCGGTCTCGCCCTCACAGCGCCGGCAGACGCCCAGACTGCTTGCACATCGTCGCCATGCACGGGCGCTATGGTTATTGACGCAAACTCCGCCGACTATTTCCCCAACCTATCCGGTCCCACCTGGCTGTTTCAGGACACAAGCCTGCTCAACGCGACGGCTACCAATTCTATTAGCGGCGGTACGCAAGCATTCTATAATTCGAGTGCGCTGAACGCCACCGCGATGAACTCCATTATTGGCGGATCGCAATATTTCAACGACCTCAGCAGTCTCAATGCGTCACAATCATTCGCCATTGCCGGCGGCGGGCAGAGCTTCTACGACACCAGCACGCTAAATGCATCGGCGACAAATGCGATTAGTGGCGGCTTTCAGTATTTCAACGCCAGCAGCAGGCTGGACGTGACAACGGTAGGCGGCCTCGGTGGCGGGCAGCAGGTTTTTTATGACACCAGCGCGTTGAACGCCGCGACAGCGAACGCCATCGTTGGCGGCTCGCAGTTTTTCAATGGCAGCAGTCATCTAAATGCGACCGCATCAAGCGCAGTCAACGGCGGAACGCAGAGTTTTTACATTAATAGCGTCATGGCGTTGACAGCTGCCAACGCGCTGAGCGGTGGTGAGCAATATTTCAATGACAACAGCGTGTTGGATGCTGGCGTGGGCGAAGCGGTCGGTGGCGGCGCGCAACATTTCTACAATCTCAGTGTCTTGAATGCGTCGGCGGCCAATGCGGTCAACGGTGGCGCTCGGGAGTTTCACGATAGCAGCGTTTTCAACGTTTCCGCCACCAGCGGTCTGAGTGGTGGCGCTCAGACCCTCTATGGCAATAGCACGCTTAATGTTCTCGCCACTAACGCAGTGACGTCAGGTGTTGGCGTCAATTTCGACAATCTGCCGGGTGGCGTTGGGGGAACCATCAAACTCAATGGGTTTAGTACAACCGTCGGCGCTATCAACAGTATCGGCGCAGGCGCTGGTCTCGTTGAAAATGGCGCGGCGACAAGCAGTGTCTTGACCATTGACGGTTCGTCTGTCGGCCCGTCACAATTTTCCGGCGTGATTCAAGATGGCGGCAGCGGTCGGCTGGCTCTGCAACTCAACAGCGGTGTGCTGACGCTTGGTGGTGTCAATAGCTTTTCAGGCGGCACGACGATAGCGGGCGGCGTGTTGCAGGTGTCGCGCGATAATAATCTGGGCGATCCGTCCGGCGGTCTGGTTTTCAACGGTGGCGCATTGGCGACAACGGCGAGTTTTCAGACGGGCCGGTCGATCACGCTTACGCAGGCCGGAATTTTCGATGTGCTGGATAATACCGACCTCACCGTGAACGGTGTCATATCGGGACAGGATGATCTCGTGAAGGTGGGGGCAGGGACGCTTCAACTCACAAATAGCAGTAATAGCTATCGCAACACGGTCATTGAGGCGGGTCGTCTCGTCGGCAATTCGGAAACGATTGCGGGCAATATCGCAAATGCGGGTGTCGTCGTTTTCGCGCAGGCAGTTGATGGCAATTTTGCCGGAAATATAGCGGGCGCAAGCGGGGTTGCCGGAACGATGATCAAGGAAGGATCTGGCAGCCTTATCTTGAGTGGCGCGTCAGATCTCAACTGGATCATACAGCAAGGCGATCTGACTTCCAGCGCGGAACGTTTCTCCGGTGATGTCTCTATTGCTGCCGCGGCCGCATTTACATTCGATCAGGCGACCAGCGCGCAGTTTACCGGTTTGTTGACGGGTGAGGGGACTTTCATCAAGGCTGGACCCGGAACGCTCGCCTATAACGGCGAAAGCCCCATATTCGCAGGCATGACCAACGTGTCCGCAGGCGACTTGATCGTCGGATCGGATAATAGTCACAGCAATGCGGTTTTGGGTGGCTCCATCATTATAGGAGACGGCGCCTTGATTGGTGGGCATGGCTCCATCGGTTCGGGCAGTGGGTCGCTGGTCGACATTTTGACTGGCGCAACTTTGTCGTCTGGTAATTCGATTGGTACGTTGACAATCAACGGAGACCTGACGCTTCAAAGTGGATCGACTTTCGCCGTTGATATTGCAGGCGCTGGCATGAGCGATCTGACGCATGTGACCGGCGCAACCACGATTTTGGGCGGAAATGTCAGCGTGACCGCCCTCGATCCCGCCACCAGTTATCAAAGCGGACAGACCTATACGATCCTCACATCGGATGGCGGAATAAACGGCGCTTTTGGGGATACAGTTTCGAAGTCGGCCTTTATCAATGCAAACGAGACCTATGATCTCAACAACGTCAAAGTGACGATTGCTGTCAAAAATTTGGGCCAGACAGACGGGGGAGGTGTCGACCCGACCTTGGGCTCACCGGCGCTCTTCGAAACTGTTTCGGAAACGAGGAACCAGATCGCGACGGCAAAGGCGCTGGATACGCTGCAGCAGTCGGGGCCACCTCTCGAACTTTACAACAGATTGTTGATGCTCAGCGCTGATGAGGCGCGATCTGCTTTTAACCTTCTGTCCGGCGAAGCCTATGCTTCAACGAAAGCAGCACTCATCGAAGGAAGCGCCGTTATTCGCGACGCCATGAACAGTCGTTTGCGATCAACCGAAAGCTTTGTGCTGTCGCCCTCCGCAACTCTACTTTCCTATGGTCCCGAGAGTGGCTCGACTGCCGCCAGGCCGAACGCGTTTGCGGCTATGACATCCACATCACGCGAGCAAAATTATAACGCCTGGATTCAGGGTTATGGTAACTGGGCTTCCATTGACGGAAACGGCAACACTGCGCGGCTTGACTACAATACCGGCGGCTTCGTTGCGGGAGTAGACGGTACCGTATTCGACAATTGGCGTCTTGGATTGCTGGCGGGCTATAGCCGGACAACATTCGATGTGGATGGTCGTTCATCCTCCGGGCAAAGCGACAATTATACATTGGGCGCCTATGCGGGTTCGTCCTGGACACTGAACAATGGCAATGCAATCGCCTTCCGCACCGGGCTTGCCTATACGTGGCATGAAATCGAGCTCGACCGATCCGTCATTTTTCCGGGCTTTTCCGATAGTCTGAACAGCGATTATCACGCCAGCACGTTTCAGGCTTTTGGCGAACTTGCTTATCAATGGGGTAGGGAAGATGCTCCATTGGAAGCGTTTGCTAATCTCGCTTATGTGCATCACCGCACGGATGGCTTCAATGAAGCGGGAAGAACGGCGGCGCGGCTCCCTGTCGATAGCGATACGATGGACACGGCTTTCACCACCATCGGCTTGCGGGCGTCACGACATTTCATGCTGGGCAATGTATCGGCCAATGCGCACGGGTCTATTGGCTGGCGTCACGCCTATGGCGATATCGACACAAGTTCGACGAACAGTTTCAGCGGGTCATCCGCCTTCACGGTTTACGGAGCGCCGATTGCGAAGGACGCAGCGCTCATCGAGGCTGGCCTGAACTTCAATCTTTCCCGCAGCGCCACGCTTGGGGTCAATTATACCGGCCAGATTGGTTCTCACGCCTATCAACAGGGTGTAAACGCCGTGCTTAGGGTGAGGTTTTGACCGGGGCGGAAATCGCGGCGGCAATGGCTTCGCGCAGTTCATCGACATCAATGGGCTTATGCAGCATGAGTGCCCCGCTGGCATTGACCTCCCTCAATCGCGCGGGAGAGGTATCTCCGGTGACGATAATCGCCGGCAGAGGTCGCCCGACCACCGAGCGCAGAGTTTGAATGGCGTCGAGCCCGGTAACGCCTCCGCCCAGCCGATAGTCGGCAATGATCAAATCGACCGGCGCGTCCCCACTCTCGAGGGCTGCCGCATAGGATGCCTCAGCCTCTGCGGCTGAGCGCCCCGGATAAATCCGGTGCCCATCAAGGTGAAGCAGCTGCTCCATGGCGTCGATAACATCTTTCTCGTCATCAATGACGAAGACGCCGAGCGAGGCTTCCACTTCGAGCGGCAGATGCCCTGGCGGGTTTGCGTGGTCTTCGTCGCGGGTTTGGGGAACCGTGAGCGAGAACATCGAGCCTCGGCCCGGAATGGACACGAGTTTCAACGGATGCCCCAGCAGCATGGCTGTGCGCCGGACGATGGCGAGCCCTAGTCCCAGACCTTGCGACCGGTCGCGCGCCGGATTGTGCAGCTGGACAAACTCCTCGAAAATCTTCGCCTGTTGATCGGTTGGAATACCGGGGCCGGTATCGAAGACCTGAATTTCGATCGCATCGCCGCGTCTGCGACAGCCAAGGAGGATGCGACCTTGCTTGGTGTATCGAAAAGCATTCGATAGAAAGTTGTTCAGGATGCGTTTGAGCATCATCGGATCGCTGTCGACATAAAGATCGCTCTCGACAACATGCCACTGAAGTCCGCGTTGCTCTGCTTCCAGCGCAAATTCGTCATGCAGGTCGTGAAATAGTACCGACAGAGAAACCGGTTCGTTCACCACCGTTACAATGCCCGCGTCGAGCCGCGAAATATCGAGCAGCTCGTTTAAAAGTCCGCTCAGATCGTGGACGACGGATTTTGCCTTTCCGGCGAGATCGCGTGCATCGCTGGATGCAACATTGCCGCGCTGCCCCAAGACTCCGAGCGTGGATATCAGCAGGCTCAATGCGTGGATCGGTTGGCGAAGATCGTGGCTTGCCGCCGCCAGAAAACGTGTCTTGGCCCTGTCGGCGCGCTGCGCCCGGTCCGTTTCCTCCTGCAAATGCTCGACCAGATTTTCGTTTTCCAGTCGCAGGCGAATGGTCTCGTGCAACATGCGATAGGTGATCCGGCAATAATAGAAATTGATGGCGACAAGCGAGGCCAGCAGAAACAGGAAGGCGCCAGATATTTCGCTTTCGCTGGTGATGCAACGCACCGCTATCGGTATGACCGTCGCGATGATTGACCCGACCAGCGCTGGTGGAAAGGCCGAGAGCGAAGGCACCGTGCCACAGACAAGTCCGGTCAGGACGATGACGGTGAAGGACAGAACGATTGGCGCTTCCGGCAGAAACCCCGCCCACCCCAGCCCGCCCCACAACAGGCCAGATATCCATGAAAAGCTCGCGGCAAGCCACGCCCAGCGCTGAATGGACTGCGCGTCTCTTTGGCGGCTAAAGAATTGGCGTGATGCGAAAACACGGATTGCGGTCAGCAAATAAAGCGCGCCAAGCCATCCGGCGATCCAACTCGTCGGCACAGCATTTTTCAGAACATAGATCGCACCGAGAGAAATGACGACGTTCGAGATAATGACGCCATAGGAATTTCGGTACAAAAGCTCCGTGAGAGCCTGACGTATCCTGTCTTCCTGCATCCGTCCTCCCAATATGTTGCATTGTCGTCTGTTGCGCAGTGATATACTTAAATTATTGATCGATCAGTAACTTGCCGCCAATAAGTTGTGATTTGAACGATTTGCGCCAATGGGCGCCAATGCAAGGTGAATGATAGCCGGATGACCCGTCCTCTTACCGCCATTCTTGCCGACGACCACGCTATCGTGCGTCAGGGGCTCAAGCTTCTGGTTTCCGTGATGGACGGCATCTCCGTCATCGCGGAAGCCAATGATGGAACGTCCGTTATGGAGCATGTGCGCAGTGCAGGGGCCGATCTGCTCATTCTAGACCTCGGCATGCCAGGGGTCGCCGGAATTCAATTCATCTCGGAAATAAAAGCTGTTGCGCCCAGACTGAAAATATTGATCCTGACTGCGAATGTTGAGCCCAGAACAATTCGCGCCGCGATGGAAGCCGGGGCCAGCGCCTATCTGACAAAGGACGGCGATCCGGAAGAAATCGGCGCCGCCATCGACGCTGTCAGAAATGGCAAGACCTATCTGGCCCAGTCCATCCGTTTTGCGATCACGGGGGCGATGGGCAGCAGCAGCTCTGAGCCCGCGCCGGATATTCTGTCGCCGATCCCGCTGACGCGTCGCGAACGTCAAATTCTGGCGCTGGTCGCGCAAGGGCTGACAGCGCGGGATGTAGCAACGCGACTGGGGATCAGTCCGTTGACCGCACGCAAGCATCGCGAAAACCTGATGCGGAAGCTTAATCTCCATAGTTCTGCCGAGCTGACGGCCTATGCCGTTCGCCTCGGATTGCCGACCACGTAACGGGCACATCGCCGGAGATTTGCTGGGGTCAGCTAGCTTCCGAGCGCCGCAGCAATCCCCACGATCATTGGTCCCATGAGGGGCAGGAGAACATTGGAAATCGCATAGGTGACCGTGTATCCGATGACTGGCGTCGAATTCCCGGCCTGGGACACAAGTGCGCTGATCGTTGGCGTACTGCAATGCTGACCGGCGATTGCGCCAAGAAGAATTGGTGTCTCGATCTTCATCAGTTTCGCGCCGACAAAAAGTGACACGAGAGCCGGAACGAAGGAAACGATCAGGCCAAGGATCGGCAGGATCAGTCCGTATTGAAGGACAAGATCGATCGCCTCGGGTCCGGCGCTTAACCCGATGGCGGCGATGAATGTCGCCAGTCCGAAATCTTTAGCAAATTCAGCGGCAGGAGCCGGAAACCCGCCACGCGCCGGATTTCGCATGTTGAGCCAACCGAAGACAAGCCCGGCGATCAAGGCGCCGCCGCCTGACCCTAACGTCAGCTCCCAGCCGCGGATATTGAGGGAGAAATTGCCCAGCACAAGACCAGCGACGATGCCCAGTCCGAGAAAGACAAAATCTGTGCTGGCGACTTTGGGCAACGGCTTGCCCAATGCTCGCACTGCGCGGGTGACTATCTCTTCCTGTCCATAAAGCGTCAGAACATCTCCTTCATGGAGAACCGTACCGGGCAGAGCCGGGATATTCTGCCCTAACCGGCGGATATTCGATATGAACACGCCACGCCGCAGCTCTGGTGACGCCGAATGGCGCAACTGGCGAATTTGACGCCCAAATGCGTCAACCCGGATGAGAACCACTTCACGGGTCACCAGCGCCAGACTGGTGCCGTCTGGCACGGGAACCTCGTCTCCAAATGAATCCTGAATGGCGATAACAGCGTTACGGCGTCCATGCACAATGACAATGTCATCCGGCATCAAAAGGAACGTAGGGTCTGTTTGAACATTTTTCTTATGTCGGCGCGCACATTCAATCGTGACAGTCCAATTCCAGCCTTTCTCCAAATCGCCAACGGTCTGTCCGCCGAGGGAGCCAGCCCTGAAAGCACGAGCGACGAACATAGGTAACCCCTCGACCTGATCGTCGTCCTCATCCTCCGAACCCAGTTTTCTGGCGAGCGCCTGCGCCTCGGTTTTGAGATCGACCTTCAAAAGTATTGGCGCAAGCTGGGTCGTGAACACCACGATCGCCAAAAGGCCGAACAGATAGGTGAGGCTGTAAGCGGTGGCGACATTGGCCTGCAATTGTTCAATCTCTTCTGGCGAGACGGGCAGACGGGAAATCGTTTGTGACGCTGTGCCGATGACCGCGGATTCCGTCGCGGACCCTGCGAAAAGGCCGGTTGCCGTTCCGATATCGAGCTTGAACAGAATGATCGCAATCGAAACCAGCAAAGTGACGCATATAACTTCGATGATGGAAAAAATTCCATACCGCCACCCGCCTCGAATATTGGCGAAAAACTGAGGTCCCGCCGTAAATCCGAGAGCGTAGATGAAAAGAGTGAAGGCGCTGTCCTTCAGGTCCGGCGAAATGCGGACGCCAAGTTGCCCGATTGCTAACGCCGCCAGCAATGTCCCGCAAACCCCGCCCAATCGAACCGGGCCAATGCGCAAGCGACCGATGAGGTAGCCTATTGCAAGGGAAGCAAATAGCGCCACCACAGGGTCAGTGAGAAAATACAACGCGGACCCCCAGGCTTGCAAATTTATATTCTATTGCTGACGCATAACTAATATAATAATTCAGTTTTTCTGTCTGTCCAGATTCTGGAAAGTGCTTTTATAACAATTTTTTAGATGATTACTTGGAATTGGCCGCCTTGCGTTTCTGACGCTGCCGTCCGGCGTTGTCGGAAACAGGACGCATATCCGTAAAGGTTAATTCAGCGGTAGCTCGTGCTGAATGGGAACAACCAATTATTATTTATCTATTGAATTGATATTCGGTCGGATTTAGTTTCATAGTCCGTTAATGGGAGAATGATTATTATTTAATTGAATAATATTACATTTAGTTAAATTAGCTACATGTAAGATATGGGTAAAAATTATATTGTGGCGATATGTTCGAGCGGCTGATCAATAACAGGTTTCGGGATAGAATATGGAAAAGCGACCGCTGACCCTGACGATTAATGGCGCCACAGTCGGACCCGTTGACGTTCCGCTCGGGATGCCGATGATCGACTTTCTGCACGAATATCTCGACCTGACGGGCACGCATTTTGGCTGCGGTCAGGGCATCTGCCATGCCTGTACAGTTATCGAGGTCAAGCCTGACGG
The DNA here is from genome assembly GCF_006376685.1 of Ochrobactrum teleogrylli. GTDB lineage: Bacteria > Pseudomonadota > Alphaproteobacteria > Rhizobiales > Rhizobiaceae > Brucella > Brucella teleogrylli. Next base: position 24,999 of record NZ_VEWL01000014.1, read on the forward strand.
CACCAAGGCTGAAAGCCGCACATGCATCTATGATGCACATTTTTTTGCCGGCAAATCGATCCTCACCATTGAGGGCCACGCGCAGCGCGACAGTGACGGTAGTATTCTCAGCCTGACACCGGTGCAGCAGGCTTTCATCGATCATTTTTCCTTTCAGTGCGGCTATTGCACGCCGGGCTTCGTTGCAGGCGCGACCGTTTTTATCGAACAGCTGAAACGGCAGCCTGTAAAGCGTGCTGAGCTGGAAGCGGCGATTGAGGATGCGCTCGATGTGCATATCTGCCGCTGCACCGGCTATGTCCGTTATTACGAGGCGATCCGGGATGTTGCTCTCGCGACCCCCGGCTGCGTCATCGGTTGATAGGGCGGAGCGGGGGCATGAAACATAAGCGTCTTTATCACATTGCTTTGGCCGTCACGCTTGTTGTGATCGCGGGCGGATTGTCGGTTCTGCTGGGTCTGTTCCGGACCTCAACCGTCAGCCCGGATGTAAAAACACCGCTGTCAGTCGAACAGATGCATGCGCTTGTCCCCCGGGGACAGGAACTGGCGCGCGCTGCCGATTGTTTCGGTTGCCATTCCCTGCCCGAAGGTCCGATGGCAGCGGGAGGCGTTGCTATCGCCACCCCGTTTGGCACTCTGCATTCGACCAACATCACGCCAGATCCGACTTACGGCATTGGAAGATACAGCCGGGCCGATTTTCATCGCGTGATGAAATATGGCATCGCGCCCGGTCATCGCAATCTTTATCCGGCTATGCCCTACCTGTTTACGCAGGTAACGACGCCGGATGATATCGATGCGCTCTACGCCTATCTGATGACGATACCGCCTGTGGCTGTCGCCAACAGACCCAACAGCGCCATTTTTCGGCTTCCGGTTCGTCCTTTTGTGAATTTCTGGGCGCTTCTGAATTTCCCAAAACGCGAAGCGCCGCATAACGACCAGCGCTCTGCCGATTGGAACAGAGGGGCTTATCTGGTTGAAGGGCTGGCTCATTGTGGTGGATGCCACACGCCGCTCAATCTCATGATGGCGCCCGACTTTGCGCGCAATCTGCAAGGGGGCATCTTGGAGGGCATGGTCGCGCCCGATATTACGCAGCCCAGCCTGGCACGACAGGGCTTCGATCTGCGTGCCTTGAGCCAATATCTGAAAACGGGCATTGCTCCGCAGGGAACATCGTTCGCCGATATGAATACGGTGACCCATTTCTCCACCAATGTCATGTCCGACGACGATATTCGCGCTATCGCCACCTATCTGCTGACGGACAGTGACGGCAATATTCCGCCGCCAAAACCCGCGCCCGAAGCCTTGCCGCAGGCCGTTACGTTGCCGCCGGATGCCGATATGGACAAGGGGCGTATGTCCTATATTTCGGCCTGTTCGGGCTGCCACGGTTTGAACGGCGAAGGCATACCCAATGTCGCGCCTGCCATGAAAGGCAACGGTATTGTGGCGCTGGATAAACCGAACGCGCTGATCAGTGCCGTTTTGAACGGTATTGCCACTCAGGCATTCACCAACCAGCAGCGCATGTACGCCATGCCGGCCTTCGCCGACACGATGGACGAGGGCGAGATCGCCGCGCTCGTCAGCTGGATGCGGGCGCAGTGGGGCGGGCGGGGCGGCCATCCTGTTACCGCCGGGCAGGTTAAAGCGTTCCAGCGCTCTGTCCGATAATTCGTAGAACTGATTTGACCGCATCTTGGACGACATCCCTGCACGGTCAATTAAGGAGATAGATATATGGCTGCCGGACTGTCACGCCGTGATTTCATCAAATTGGGTACGTTCGCGGGCATATCCGTTCTCTTCGCGCGTCTTCCGGCTGCTCAAGCGCTGGAGGTGCAATCGGGGCCGTCGACTGCGGACTGGCTGGACGCTGACGGCAAGGCGCGCCATCGCTGGGACGCCATGCGAAAAGTGACCGGCGGGAAAACCTTTGCCCGCGATTATCGCGCCCGGGATATTCCCGGCTGGACGAAGGATCAGGGGCACGCTTTCTTCATAAAGGCGACAAAAGCAGACCGCACCTTTGAGGGGCTAGACCTGTCGTTGCTGGGAAAAGAACTCCAGCCTGACCGTCTGGTGATGCATGAGGATCTGGAGCGGGACGGTATCCGCATTCCGCAAGTGTCTGATCTGGCTGAAGAGTTTTTCGGCAAGAATTTCCTCGTTCCGAAGGGCGAAACACCGCCTTTGCTTGGCCATCCGGTGGCGCTGCTTGTTTACGACGATTTCGAGCGGTTTGAACTGGCGAAGCGTCTGCTGCGCTTTGAAGCGGATGTCGTCCGCTATGGCGCTGAGACCGGCTTCAAGCCGCCGAAGAATTACGGCGCGGCGCGTTATGTGCGCATTGGCGGGGAAACCCCGACATCGCCTTCGGTCTATTCATCCTTTCAGGATGCAACGATCTACGGCAATTTCGATGGCAACGAAGTCGTCTGGCCGGATGAAAGCAAAACGGGCCTGTTCGTTCCGCGCTCCGTGCAGACCAGGCACCGGGGCGGAGGCGCGCGCGATCCTGAACAGGTGGCGCGCGAGACTTACGAGCCCATGCGCCGGGGCATGAATGCGGCGCATCAACTTGGCGCAGAGATTGACGCAGCCCGGCAGAACCCGGACAAGATCGTGCTTGACCGCAAGGCGTTTTCCCAGTCGATCGATCCTTCGGCGCTGGAAGCTGACAATGGCAATGCATGGTACGATGCGAAAACGCGGACGTTGCATATCATCGCAGCCGTGCAATCGCCCTACGACGCGGCGCGCTTCGCAGCCATGATCGTCAAGGGCAACAAGACCTTTCCGGTCGATGAGATCAAGCTCCAATCCGGCACGACGGTTGGCTATGGCTCGAAGGACCATTCGATTTTCCCGCTTTATTGCGTGATGGCGGCGTTTTATGGCGGTGGCAAAGCCGTGCGTCTTGCCAATGATCGCTATGAGCAGTTCCAGATGGGCCTCAAACGACATTCGTTCCATATGGATGTCTCGCTTGTCGCCGACCGCAAGACGGGCCAGTTCGAAATCATGAAAGGGCACTATGTCGCCAATGGCGGCGGTCGGGCCAACTATTCCTTCTCCGTCGCGCAAGTCGCTGCAACGGCGGCGCAATCGATCTATTATCTGCCGAAATCGGATTTCAGTTCGGTCGCGCTGGCGAGCCAGGCCGTGGAGGCCGGTTCCATGCGCGGCTATGGCGCGCTTCAGGTCATGTCGGTGACCGAACTTATGGTCGATGAACTGGCAAATGAACTTGCCATCGACGCCATTGAGCTTCGTCGCCGCAACGCCACCAAGGCGGGTTACCTGAACACGCAAGGCGCTCAGCCGCTTGGCGATCCGCGCAATATCGAAATGCTCGACAAGGCGGCCAGCAATCCGCTGTGGACCAATCGCAACCAGGCCAAGAAGGATTATGACGCGGCGCATCCGGGCCGCCTTTACGGCATCGGCTTCGCGCAGGTGCAGAAGGATTACGGCACGGGGGCGGACACCTCCGCGCTTGCGCTGGAATTCGATGCACAGGGGCGGCTGACCATGCGGCATTGCGTGCAGGAAATTGGCACCGGAGCGACAACGGCGCAACAGGTTCTGGTGCGCGACATCATCGGCAAAGTGCCGGATGACGTGGAATTCGGCGTGACGGATTTTCCGCAGCTTCCGATTACCAGCACCGGTTCGCCCTATACCATGACGCAGGCGCAGCAGGACGAGGCCGAGAAGAACCCTTTCTGGGTGCCTGCCACTTTGCCAGCGATGAGCGCCTCCAACAGCGCGTATTTTCTAAGCTTCGGCACCCGGCAGGCCGCGCAGTTCCTGCTGGAAAACACCATCTGGCCTGCTGCGCGGGCCATCTGGAGCGAAGGGCCAGCCGACGGACAAATATCGGCTGGTGACGTCACTTTCGCCGATATCCGTATCGTCCCGGGCGGCGTTGGCGGTGGCAGTATGGAAACGCTTTCCTTTGAACGCATCGCCCGCAAGGCGCACGAACTAGGCTTGATCACAGGGGTGGCGCTTCATTGTTTCAGTCGCTGGGAATGGGCGACCGCCCAGTTCACCATACCCGGCGCAGGCATGCGCGAGCTTCCCATCGACGCTTTGGCGGTGCGCTATGGTGATGGCGCTCCCGCAGAGGCGAAACGGCGGATGACCACGGGTGGTTATGAATATATCAAACGCAGCAAGGTCAATTTCCCGCCGGTGCAGCGCGTCAATGCGGGCGTGACGACCTATGCGCCAGCGTCCTGCATTGTGGAACTCAACGTCAACACCTTTACGGGTGCGGTTGAGATCATGCAGCATCACAGCATTCTCGATCCCGGCAAGATCATCGTGCCCGAACTGGTTTCGGGCCAGCAGCAGGGTGGCCTCGCCATGGGCATTGGCCACGCGCTTATGGAGGAGCTGCCGCTTTACGATGATGGTCCGGGCGACGGAACATGGAATTTCAATCGCTATACATTGCCGAGGTCGAAAGACGTCGCCGTATGGAAACAGAGCGCGGACTATCTGACGCCGCTTTCCGACACTTCGCCGCCAAAGGGCATTGCCGAGGTCGTGACGATCCCGATCATTCCGGCCATTGGAAACGCCATAGCGCATGCCACGGGCAAGCGGTTCTATGAACTTCCGATCACACCTGAAAAGATCAAGCGAGCACTTGGTTAGAGCAACTTAGACAAGTCGATAAAAAACGGCCGAGCGGTTCGCACAAACCTTCAGTGGAGCAAGTCGAGGAATTGTTGCACCGGGGAAGAGCAATCAACTTTGCGAAGCCTTCGGGCGAGTTTTGCGGTGGGTGGAAGTTGCTTGTTAGAGACAGATGGTGTGTCGGGTTAGACCCAAGAAACTGGGAAAAGACTATCTGCCATTCAATTTTATCGAATGTATTCGCCCTGGCGAGTTACTTATAATCTCCCACTTTCTGTAGTCTTGACAGTTTTCCATTTCCGGCTCTACCTTGAATTCACGCTCAAGCTTAATGCTGAAGCGAGGGGAGGAATTCATGACTAAAGGTTCAATAATTAATGGGCTGGGTCTAGGTTCAATTTCGCGACGCCAGTTTCTAACGACCAGCGCGGCTGGAGCAGGCGCTCTGCTTTTGCCGTCCTTACCGTCTTTTGCAGCGGACAAACCCAAAATCGGGCTTGTCATGAAGTCGCTTGCAAACGAGTTTTTCAAGCAAATGCAAGCCGGTGCTGAAGATTATGCGGCCAAGAATACAGACAAATTTACCTTTGCCGCTGTTGGCATGAAAGACGAACGTGATTTCGCCGCCCAGGTTGACGCGGTTGAAAACTTCATCACGCAGCAGTTCAATGTGATCGTTCTGGCGCCGGCCGATTCCAAGGCTATGGTCACACCGGTGAAGAAGGCGCTGGAAGCTGGCATCAAGGTCATCAATATCGACGTGGCGCTTGATGAAGAGGCGAAGAAGCAGGCCGGTGTCGATCTGGCATTTTTCGGACCCGACAATCGCGAAGGCGCAAAGCTGTCCGGCATGGCGCTTGCCAAGGAACTCGGCAAGGGCGGTAAGGTGGTTATCCTCGAAGGTAATCCCGAGGCCGACAATGCCAAGGAGCGCAAGAAGGGTTTCGATGATGCTGTGGCGGAAGGCGGCTTGACACTGTTGGATTCCAAGACCGCACATTGGGAGACGGAAGAAGCCAACACACTCATGACGAATTTCCTTACACAATATCAGGATATTCAGGGCGTTATGGCAGCCAATGACTCAATGGCGCTGGGCGTTGTAAAGGCGCTAGATGCAGCAGGCAAGTCAGGCCAGATCAAAGTCGTTGGTTTCGACAATATTCCCGCTGTCCAGCCGCTGATTAAGGACGGCAAGATGCTGGCCACAATCGACCAGTTTGGCGCGCAGATGGCGGCAATGGGCATCGATTATGGCCTTAAGGAACTGGCGGGAGAAAAATTCTCAGGCTGGGTCAAGACGGATATCAAGCTGATTACCGCCAAGGACCTCTAGGAACTCGCAAGATAGCGAGGCCGCATCGGATGCACTCCGTTGCGGCCTTCCGTCACTCCGGCAGGCAGGAACAGTATGCAGTCAGCCGACGCGATCTTGAAGCTTGAAAAGGTCGGCAAAGTCTTTCCGGGCGTAATCGCTCTGGAGGGTATCAATCTACAACTGTTGCGCGGCGAAACGCATATTATTCTGGGTGAAAACGGCGCTGGGAAGTCAACGCTCATCAAACTGCTTGCGGGTATCTATCAACCCGATGCTGGCGAGATTATCTTGAATGATCAGTCCTATAGGCCCAAGACACCGCATGATGCGCAGGTTCAGGGCATTCGCATTGTTCATCAGGAACTCAATTTACTTCCGCACCTTTCCATAGCGGAAAACCTGATGCTGGAAAGGCTCCCGCGACGTTGCGGCATCATGGATCGGGCTTCGCTCAACAGGCGTGCCGCTGAATTGCTGGACGAGGTTGGGCTGGCGTTAGATCCCCGCACACTTGTCTCCGAATTGGGCGTCGCGCAAATGCAATTGGTCGAAATTGCAAAGGCGCTCGGCTATGATAGCAAGCTTTTGGTCCTCGATGAGCCGACAGCGACACTGACACCGCCTGAAATAGAGCGGCTCTTTACCATTATAGGGAGACTGAAGGTCAGGGGCGTGACTATCATTTATATCTCGCACCGCCTGCATGAAGTCTTTGAAATTGGTGACCGGGTCACCGTTTTGCGCAACGGTCGTCTGGTTGAAACGCGCGCCTTGGAGGGGCTGAGCGTGCCCCATCTGGTCCGCATGATGATTGGCCGGGATATTGCAGACGAATATAGCTTCGACTCCACCATCGTGCCAGGTTCGGTTGCCCTCGAGGTCGAAAGCGTTACACGATCGACAACAGACCCTGCGGTCTCCTTTTCGGTGCGCGAGGGCGAAATTCTGGGTGTGGCAGGTCTGGTAGGATCGGGCCGCACGGAGATCATGCGCGCGATCTTCGGTGCTGATCCCAAAGGCGGGGGACAAATCCGTGTGGACGGCAAGCCGGTAAATATTCGTAATCCCAAAGATGCTGTCAGAAATGGACTGGGTTTCCTGACCGAAGATCGTAAGGGGCAGGGGCTGATGCTGGATATGCCTGTAGACATAAATGCGACGATCACCGATTTGAAGAAAATCTCCCATGGCGGATTGCTGGACAAAGGCGAAGAAAAGAAATCCGTTATGGAACTGGTTGAGCAATTGCGGATCAAAACGGCCTCCATAGGCACATCGGTGCGCAATTTGTCTGGCGGTAACCAGCAAAAGGTGGTGCTTGCAAAATGGCTGTTTCGCGGTTCCTCAACACTGATCCTGGATGAACCCACGCGGGGCGTCGATGTCGGTGCCAGACGCGAAATCTATCAATTACTCTGGATGCTGGCCGCAAATCAAAAAGCAATAATTATGGTCTCTTCGGATTTGCCTGAACTCATTGGCATGTGTCACCGCATTATCGTGTTCTCCAATGGCAAGCTGGTAGGAGAACTGCCTCGGTCGCAATTTGATCAGGAGCGTATTCTCTCGCTTGCCTATCAGGAGCATGTTCAATGACAGCTAAGCCGTCTGTGCCCGAGAAATCTGCAGCAGCGGACCAACAGAAGTTGAAACGCTTCTTGCTGCGTGACGCTGGCGTTTTTCTGGCTCTCTTACTGATCACGCTGGTGTTTTCTTTCACTGCGCCTTATTTCGCCACGCCCGGCAACGCGTTGAAGATTTTCGTCCAGATCGCCATCAATACGGTTCTCGCGGCGGGGATGACTTTCGTCATCTTGACCGGCGGCATTGATCTTTCCGTTGGCTCGGTGCTCGCGCTTTGCACGGTCATAGGTGCGCTCATCATGACATCAGGTCTGGAACCCGGATTATCGATACCCCTTGCCGTGCTGGCGTGCATCACGGTTGGTGGGTTTTGCGGCTACATCAACGGTAAGGTGTCGACCTTTTGGAAGATTCCTTCCTTCATTGTTACGCTCGGTATGTTGAATATAGCCGCTGGTGCAGCGCGCGTGGTGTCCAACAACTCCACCATTACGGGACTGCCGCAAGGCTTCGTCGATTTCGGTAATCTGATCATCGGCGGTTTTCTGCCCTCAATCTTTCTGGTGGCAGTGGCGGTCATTTTTGCAGGCTGGTTCATCCTGCGGTTTACTGTTTTCGGTCGCATGATCTACGCCGTTGGGGCCAACGATGAGGCGGTCCGTCTGTCGGGGCATAATCCCGACACGTATAAAATTGCTGCATTTGTTATTTCGGGCGTCACCGCAGGTATCGCCGCGATCGTCTATTTGCTGCGCTTGAATATTGGCAGCCCGATCGCCGGTATCGGCTATGAACTGAACGCGATTGCGGCAGTCATTATCGGCGGGACCAGTCTCTTTGGGGGAAAAGGCTCGATCGTCGGCACACTGGCGGGCGCCTGTATTCTGCAAGTTCTGGCGACCGGCCTGCAATTGCTCGGCATCGGCGATAATTACAAGCCAATCATCATTGGCGCGGTGATCATACTTGCTGTGATTGTCGATACCTATCGCGAAAGATTGCTGCGGCGCATCCACTGATGCGCCGCCGTGAAAGAAAGACCTGGCGTCACCTTATTGGTGGACGCCGCCTTCATTTAAGGAAACTTCGCTCCTGGTCCGGCTTTCCCATAAGCCGATACCAAAAAGCACGGCGGTTGTGAGCCATCCCAGCGTGAGAAGATCGGCGCTCTGTGCGAAAGGCGCAATGAGAGCCAACAAAACGACCCCTCCGATATGGGACAGGGGGAGGCGACCGTAAACGACATATTTGTAGATCGCGCTGCCAATCAGGTAGATAGCAGGACCGACTGCGATGACGACAATTTGCGCCACGCTGGCATGACCTGCGGGATGCTCCATGGCAAGATCGTTGCCCACAGCGCTCACGATGATGCCGAAAATCAGTATGGCGTGGATGTAGTGGAAATAGGCACCGATCTTTCCCGGATCACGGGCCTGCGTAATGCGGGCGGTCGCATCCTTGCTCGACGTCCCAAAATAGAGCCACCACATGGCGATGGTGCCGAGAAAGGTGGCAAGCATGGCGGACAGTTCGGCAACGTTCCAGTTTTCCGCGCCTGCAAGTGTGGCGCCCGTCGCCAGCAGGCTTTCGCCCAGCGCCACGATGACAAAGAGCTGGCAACGCTCGGCGAGGTGCCCACCTTCGATCGTCCAATCGCTGACGTGTGAGCGACCCATTCCCGGCAAGGCAAAGCCGATCATGGGCGAAACATATTCGCAAAGCGCTGCCACGATCCAAAGCGCCAGCCGGGCTTCCCCGTCCGCAAAGGCTCCGCCGATCCAGAAGCAGGCCGAAATGGTGAGCCAACCCAGCATGCGCCGATAATTAGCGGAAAGCGGGTGGTCCCGCCCCAATTGCCAGACGATAAAGCCGGTTCGTCCAAGCTGCATTGCGACATAGCACCCGGCGAATATCAGGCCACCTTCGCCAAAAGCGTCCGGGATTGAGGCCGCCATGACCAGCGCCAGCGCCATGCAGCCGAACAGTACAAGGCGCATTTTCGGCTGTTCGGGGTTAAACCAGTTGGTGACCCAGCACGTATATTGCCAGCCGAGCCAGACCGCGAACCATAGCACCAGCGTTTCAAGCGCGCTCCACGCGGTCAGATGATGAAGCAGCGCGTGGCTGAGTTGAGTGACGGCGAAGACGTAAACGAGATCGAAGAAAAGCTCTTCATAGGTGACATGCGCATGATGACCGTCTCGCAGGCGCAAAAGAGGATGAACTGATTGGCTCATGGATTATTCCTTGGTGTGTCGAGCATCAGATAGTAGGTGCCAAAAACTTGGCTGGTGCGGGCGAACGATGAGAAGGATTGTCGGCTGACCTCCGTAATGAAGTATTGGCCACGCTTACATTCACACTGATCGGCATAAGCTGTGCCTTGAAAACCACCCTTTAGGCGCGTGCGGGCTGCGGTGCGCCACATCAAATCTGGCTGAAAAGGAGAGATATGCGAGGCGAGCAGTCCCATTGCTGGTTACCATCAATATAGACGTGACCGTTTTCCTATCTTTTGAAACGGCACCGGGACCCTCGATCTTATCTTAAGCTTATGCAGGCTGGGAATACTTAAGACAGTGCTTATCTGGTAATGATACGGTTACACAGCCGCCAAACAGATGGTTTGGCAGGCCCACTTCATTGCAGCTTCAGCGGTTGGAAAAGCAAAGACAGTTGGGAAAAGGCGTCGCCGCTTAGTTAAGCGTGGGCTTTTGATTATGGCGGACCATCAGTCCCGCCGCTTCGGCGGCTTTGATAAATGACGCCCGGGCAGTATTGGGCAGCCCCTCCATATCGGCGAGGCAGGCCTGCAATGCGTCCTGATATTCGTCGCCCTGGGCGCCTTCCGGCCAATAGTTTAAAAGGCATTCCGCCGCCATTGGCGTATTCGTCACGACCTGATACTTACCGACGCCGTAGAGCTGAATATCAACGGGTTCTCCCCAAGCCATCGCGGTCTCCCAATAAAAGATGTCCTGCCTTGAGGTGGTAAGGCTGAGCTGACGTCAGCTTGGCAAGTGTCGTTCGAACGGCAGCTGGCGCCAATACAAGTTTCTGGCTCCCTAACCTGGCGTGTGCATTTTTGTTCCTTGTGTCGCCGCGCTTGCAAAATTTGGGTCGAACACCCCTCGCAAGAACGGAATGGCGGCGCGAACGGGAAGTGGAAGGGGACGGATACCGCCTGCACCTGGAATCCGGTTGGTTTATTTCAGACAATTGATATCGCGTGATGATCGACTAATATGGATTAATCTTTTTGGAATGGGCGGATAAGATGGAAAGTCATCAAGATCAAACTGGCGATGAGCGGCTCGTTGGTTCGACCGGCGGTATACGTCGATTCACGTTGTCCGTCACAGCTGCGCCGCGGCCGCAATTTAGCGATACGGAACTCGACATTCGCGATTGGCTGGCCGCGATTGTCGACGGTTCTGATGACGCCATCATCAGCAAGAACTTGGACGGGATTATTAAGAGCTGGAACAGAGGCGCACAGCGCCTTTTCGGCTATCAGGCGGAAGAAGTCATTGGCAAGCCGGTGACAATTCTCATTCCAGACGACCGGTTGGGCGAAGAGCCGGCTATTCTGGCCGCGATACGCAATGGCAACCGGGTCGACCACTTTGAAACAATCCGGAAGCGAAAAGACGGAACGCTGATCGATATTTCGTTGACGATTTCACCCATTCGCAATGCGAATGGCGTGATTGTTGGGGCTTCGAAGATCGCGCGCGACATTACAGAACGTCTGCAGGCGCAAAAGCAGCAGCTGCTCCTGATGGGCGAGATGCAGCATCGTGTGAAAAACCTTTTCGCACTGGCGAACGGAATCGTTTCGCTGAGCGCAAGATCGACCACGCAGGTTGACGAACTCCGCGAGACCGTCCAGGCGCGCCTAGCCGCGCTTGCACGGGCGCACGAGCTGACAATGCCGGCATGGGAAGAGGCCGACATGACGGTTTCTTCGGTGCCGCTCCAGACTCTGGTGCGTACCATTCTCGAACCCTATGATGAGCAGAATATTCGTATTTCCGGGGCTGATCCTGCAATCTCGGGCAAGTCGCTGACAAATCTGTCGCTGCTTTTGCATGAACTGGCGACGAACGCCGCCAAGCATGGGGCACTGGCGGGTACAGGGGGCCAGCTTTTGGTCAGCATAGAAGAAACACAGGAAGCTGTCGTCGTTCACTGGCTGGAAACGGGCAATGAACATCATAACGATCAACCAAGCGAAGGATTCGGAACGCGACTTGAAAAGGCGCTGGTCTCAGCCCTTGCGGCCCGACTTGATCGGGCGTGGACGGACAACACGCTGGAAATATCAATCGCCTTGCCTAACACACCTGTTGAATAGCCTGCCCTCCGGCTGACTGAAGAAGGCATGAATCATGCGCAGCTGGACGTGTTCAGCCGCTGATACCGGCTGTTTGTTCGATTTCATTAACGGCGATGGACGCATCTCAGAAAAATCTGAACATGCAGGAACAAAGGCAATCGTTTGCGGTTGGGTTGGCTGTCATTTGCCAATGACCAAAGGAGCACGTGATATGCCAGGTCGATACCAAAACGAAGATCGCGACGACTATTATAACGAACCCTACCGGGACCGTGATTATGAAAGCCGTGGCGGAAACTACCGCGACTATGACGAACGCTATCCGGGCGATTATCGTTCGCGCGGCTATAGCGATGACGAGGAACGCTTCGCATATAATTCGCCGCAAAGAGAATCTTTTGCGCGCGATAGCCGCTATGAGCGTCACGGCGCACGCAATGAGCCGATGAAGTCCTCAAGCGGCACAGGAATGCATCGCGGAAAGGGACCGAAGGGTTACAACCGCACGGACGAGCGCATCAAGGAAGATGTCTCTGACGCCTTGATGGAAGATGCAGATCTTGATGCCTCCGACATTGAGGTCAGCGTCAAGAAGGGCGAAGTCACCTTGCAGGGACAAGTCGCAACCCGACAGGATAAACGCCGCGCCGAGGATTGCGCCGAAGCATGTGCGGGCGTGGCAGATGTTCAAAACAACATCAAGGTCCGCTCGGCCACGGCGACATCCGCCAAGGGTACAGCTTAATCGAAACCGGAACTCGCGGCTGCGGGAATGCAGCTGGAGAAGGGCTCTTGCAGCTCAATGCGCCACTGCGCGCAAAATTCATACAATCAGGAGGAAAAAATGCCACGTAATATGCCAGAACGTGACGATCAGGGCCGCTTTGTCAGTGATGATGACCGCAGCAGAGCCGGCGGTCGTCGCCACTATGCCGAAAGCCGCCGTGATGACGATTATCGCAGGTCCAGTCGTTACGACGATGACGACAGGGGACGCAGCCACGGCGGCTGGTTTGGTGATGCGCAAGGACACGCTGAAGCCGCCCGCCGTGGCTGGGACGAACGCCGCGACGACAGGGATTATGACGATCGTCGCCGCTATTCCAGCCGCAATGATGATTACGACGACCGTCGTTCCAGTCGCTATGACGACGATGATCGTGGTCGTGGCTGGTACGGTGACTCTCGCGGGCATGCAGAAGCCGCCCGCCGGGGCTGGGACGAACGACGCGATGACCGCGATGACGGTCGACGCAGCTATTCCAGTCGCGATGATGATCGCCGTTACGCAAGCCGTGACGATGACCGGCGTTCCAGCAGTCGGGGCCATGGCGGCTGGTTCGGCGATCCGGAAGGCCATTCCGAAGCGTCGCGGCGGGGATGGGATGATCGCCGCGATTACGAATATGATGATCGTCGCAGGCGTTGATGTTCCAAAGTTGGTAGGGGCGTCCATCCGGTCGCCCTTACCGGCCGGGTAGCTTGTAAAAGTCTGAATAGTTGACGTAATAGTAAGTTGTATAACGGTTTAATTCTACCTAAAGGTGCAAAGAAAGCGGCGCGGAAAAATAATGAATAACCGCATCCTTTTGTACGGATGAGCTTTTCTTGATCCACATATTAAGTGATCAGGGAATGATATCTTTATGAGAATGAATATGGTTCGCTGGTTATGTCGAAGCCGGGAGCCAGACATGCCATTTTTTAATGAAGCGAGCCGCATCTATAATCAAATTGAAGTCGACTTCATGAGAAGTTGTTATGCTCACGCGGCTATAATGCTGGAAGAAAGTGACCGGGGATATTCGGCGCGCGATTTGGCGTCTTTGACACTGTTGCTTTATGACAGCGGTCTTCGCGACCATAATTATATTACCGAACTGGTCGCCCGGCTCGCCAATAAGAAATTCATGGATCGCCGTCAAAAATCGATGGCGGCAAATTCAAATCTTGAGGGAACAAACTCTAGCGCAGGCGGTTAGGCTCACCGATCTAGAATTGGTGTCAGTCCCGCTCGAACATTGCTTGCCAGGCTGTCACCAGCCCTGCCTTTCGCCCCCGCCGAGGCAGGGCATCTTTTGGGGAGGCTGCCATGGCTTGGGGTGAACCTGTCGACGTTGAATTGTTCGGAACGGGCAAACACTGCACGGTCACGAACGCGGCGATGGCTGCGGAATATCTTCTTGAAGAATGGCCGCATGAGGCCCGCGGTGCGGAATTCTGGCGCGCCATCTAGAACTGTCTTGCCGACCTTGAGAACAAGCCCAACACAGCCAGAGAGTGCTTCATTGCCGCTATCAAGGCTGCGGATGTGTCTGCACGTCCTCCAGCACTGCCAGCTTGAACATCCGAGGGTACGGCTCATCGGATGGATGGCGCGAAGCAACACTTGGAGTGTTCGAACGCTAAGCGCCTGCCCCGGCGATGTTGGGAGACGCCGCCGGGGCACATAACACTGACGGCTCACCGGGAACATTTGGGCTGAGGTGGGGTTGGGTTGCCGAGGTAGATCAAAAATGGACAAGGACGGACACAAAACGAGCGAAGGATCCCGCATACGCGGTGCTATCCAGAAGGGACAAACCGGTGACAAGGCGCCTGGATTTGATCCGGCTGCAGCGCCTTTCGAAACGGATTCCGAAGCGGGCGGCAGTTCCTCTCCGGGGCTCGATCATGAACAATCACCAGACAGTATGAAGCACGACAGCAATGCCTCCAGTCACGCTTCGGCCCTGCGTCAGTGGGAGAAGGATAGAAAGCGAACTGTGCAGCCATTCTTAGTGGCGCTGGTGATCCTGCTGGTGATTATAGTGGCGCTTATACTGATTTGGGGCCGCTGATCGGCAAGGCTACACCTCCAACCTCAACACCAGGCGTCTATCAGTTCCTCTGTGGAAACCAGTTCCAGTTGTTCACTGAAGCGCTGGTGGCAAAGCGACATGATCGCGTCATGCGTTTGGTCGGAAACGCTGCAGATTGCATCATGAACCATAATCACCCGATATCCACGATCCACGGCCCCCAGCAGAGTAGCGAGTACGCAAAGGTCTGTTTCCGCACCGGTGATAACGAGTGTATGAATGCGCTTATTGACCAGATAGGTTTGGAGATGGTCTTCTGTCCATGGCGAATAGACTGTCTTGTCGAGTACGGCTGCGGGAGGCACGAAATCCTTCAACGGGTCCACAAGCTGAATTAGCGCAGGATCAATATGGGCCAGCGTGAGCGCTTCCCATTTCCGATAGTAATCGACCCAGATACCTATTGCATCCTCGGGGCGCTTTGGCGGGATAAAGCGCGTAAATATGGTGTTGTCGCGCTGGGCTGTGCAGATATCGATGATCCGTGGCAAAATCTGTTCTACCCACGGAACGAACCATGGTGAGTTTGGTCCAAACAGATTCTGCATGTCGATACAAAGATGCATGGAGCCGGGCTGGAGCTTACCCCGCAAAAGACCCGTTTCTACAGGCATGAGAGACGGTGCAATGAGGGCGGTGGGACAACAAGATCGCTTATCATCAAAATCCCCATCTGCGTTTCGAAAAGACAAACCTCAGGATTTTGGATCGGCTGAGGCCGGTGTCGATGGCGTTGTCACGGCAACCGGATCGCTTGCCGGAAAACTGTCCTTCAAACCTTTTTCAAGGCGCTGATTTTCATCGTCTCGTTGCGGGGGCGTGGTTGCCCGTCCCAATTCGATCTCGACCGTCTTTATCGCCTGAGACAGACAGTTTGCCGCTTGCTCGAGTTGTTCATTTCGTTCCGACGAACTGCTGGACGTAAGTTGAACCGTAATTTTCTCTTCCGCTTCACCTACAAATTCCACGACTACTCGCGTTTCGTCGCTGCGAACGTTGATCGTCAGAATATTCATGTCATGCTCCTCGAATTGGTTGGTTCTAACCATCCACGCTCCGGGTTGTTCCCTGCCTGCCGAAAAAATGTACGGTAACGTACCAATTGCAGTTGCGTCGGAACCAATAGCTTCGAGAGGCCTTATCTCACCGGGTGGGCAGGAGGAGATACCATGTCATCCAATCCCGATTTCGAAGATGAGTTGCTGAAACTTTTACCCGCGCTCCATCAGTTTGCGCGAACAATGTGCCGCCAATCCACCGATGTGGACGATCTGGTTCAGGAGACAGTGGTGAAGGCGCTCAAGAACCAGGATAAATATGTGCCGTTTGGGCCGCTGAAGTCATGGCTCTTCACCATTATGAAGAACACTTTCTGCAGCAAAATCAAGCGCGCGCGGCGCGAGGATGTCATGCTGGAGTGGGACGGGCCCACGATCGGTCCGTCGCAGGACTGGGCCATGGAACTGCAGGATGTCGGACGCGCCTATGACAGGTTATCGCCACTTCACCGGAACGTCATCGAACTGGTGATTTTTAACGGATTGAGCTATGAGCACGCCGCCACAAAAGCGGGTTGCACCATCGGCACCATCAAAAGCAGGCTTAACAGGGCAAGAACACAGCTTGAAGGCGATTTGAGTTCAGCCGGTAAGCATTGAATAAGAACCCGCCTGCTCGATGGTCCGGGTTCTGCTTCTTCATCAAAGCGCCTCCACAAAGTTGGGATGGCGGCTATTTCGGAACCAAGCGTTCTTCTGGTTGTTGTTCTTGGTGAGGGGCCCAGAAGAGGTGCATGTATGTCATTTCCCAGCCAAGACGCCATGGCGAACAAACTTTTGGCTTTGCTCCCGCCTGACGATTATGCTGCGATCATCCGTGAAACCGTGCATGTCGATCTTCCGCGGGGTGTCACTATCGCGGAAAAAGGCCGGTCAATCACAAAAGTCTATTTTATGACATCCGGCATCGGCTCCATTGTGGTGACAACCGCTGAAGGTCACCGGGCCGAGGCGGGGCTGTTTGGATTTGACGGTTATGTGCCGACCTCGGCAATTGCCGGTGTTGAAACAAGCTCTTACGATGTCTTCATACAGGTCGCAGGCGAAGCGTACGAAATACCCTATGACCGGTTTCGTCATTGGATGGCCAGTAGCTGCAATTTCTCCAATATCATGATCCGGTCAATAGAAGCCTTTTCGGTTCAACTGGCCCACACTGCGGCTTCCAACGCCATTCACGATGTTCCTCAACGCCTCGCGCGCTGGTTATTGATGTGTGACGATCGGATATCCGGCAGCGAAATCGCCCTGACCCATGAATTCATGTCTATCATGCTTGCGGTCCGGCGACCAAGCGTGACCACTTCGCTCCATATATTGGAGGGGCTGGGCCTGATCAAATCCGTGCGCGGAGCGGTTCTCATTCGCAGCCGCCGAGGATTGGAGCAATACGCGCGGGATGCTTACGGCTGGCCGGAAAAAGAGTATTCACGTCTGATGGGCAGTTTTGACTGCGCCCGTTCCGATCCGGTCTAACCGCTCAGACCAAAAAGACGACGATATTCCTCTTCCGGTTTGCCGTAGGCTTCACCGGCAAAATCCTCCAAACCCTTTCGATCACGAACCGTAATACGGCCTCTTTCGGATATGATCAGCTTTTTCCCTTCCAGCACGTGCAGGCCGGTCGTGATGCTGGGACGTCTGACGCCGAGCATCAACGCGATGAAATCGTGGGTGAGCACGATTTCATCCCCGTCGGTCCGGTCGTGAGACATCAAAAGCCAGCGAGCCAGACGTTCGTGAATATGCAGATTCACATTCGCCCAGACTGTGTAGGATAATTGCGAGGCGAAGGTCTGAATGTAACGAGCCAGCAAATTGGCGAACAAGCTGTTGCGGTTGATTTCCGCCCGCGCCGAGCCGATTTCGATCCGATGGCCAGAACCACTGACCTGCATGACGACTTCATGGATACTGGTCGTTGCGCCAACGGCCGCCGATGTGGGCGAAAATCCCTCGCGACCGAACATGCCCGCTTCCACCATTGGACCTTTATCAGACACGGTGATGACCGATCCGATGCCTTCGCAGAGAAAGTAAATATAATCGATAGGTTGGTCAGCTTTAACGAGTACCTGTCCACGTTCCAGGGTAACAGGCTCCAATAAAGTTTGAATTTGATTGTAGATGTCTGGCGGAAGGCTTTTTAACAGGCGGTTTTTCACTGTATTTCTGTCGTACATCTTGTTTTTCTTCGGGTAGAGTACGAGCGCCTCGCCGTCACGCTCCCAATCCTCTTTGACGGTTTTAAGTCTATAACACTTTGATCCGGCAAATGATTTTTGGTACGCTAGCGGACAATTCCGGCAAAGCCAGCCAATCAGGAGCCACTTTCGGGAAAGCCGCTTTGTTGAGATGTACTTCAAAACGAGCAGCTTTGCAGAAATGGGACTTAGAAGGGGAGTCCGATAGTGGCAACAGGCGGCCTGAAGAACGGAGACCGCGGGAAAGCTATATGGTCTGTACGTTAGCAGACCCTTTAATACGCGGCTGAGAAGTAGGCGCATAATGGTTTTTTAATGGAGGCAGACATGCCATTATTCCACGAAGCAAGCCGCATTTACAGCCAGGTCGAGGTCGACTTCATGCGCAGTTGTTATACATTGGCGGCGATCATCCTCGAAGAGAGTGATCATGAATATTCGGGCCGGGATTTGGCGTCATCCATCCTGCTTCTCTATGATAGCGGGCTGCGGGACCAGAACTATATTGTAGAGCTTTCCGCCCGGCTCTCGCACAAGAAGTACGCAGATCGTCATCAGCCGAACACTGGGGTAGCAAATTCCAATGCACGCCAAGGGGTCATTGCGGATGACACCTAACTGTGCTTGTTTTCAAAGGAACCGCTTTCGGCTTGAAAACACCGGCGCTAAAGGCCTTCATGAACAATAATGATGCTCTGCGCATGTTTCTGAGCCGTAGCGCTGTAGAGATCGCTCCGCAACTGATTGGCTGGACGTTTCGCGTCGGCGAAGTCGGCGGTCTGATTGTCGAAACTGAAGCCTATTGCAGAACTGACCCGGCCTCTCACAGTTTCTCTGGTCCGACGCGCCGAAACGCCTCCATGTTTGGAAGTCCGGGCAGCGCCTATGTTTATCGGATATATGGCCTGCATTGGTGCATGAACATTGTCTGCGCCGATGCATCTGCCATACTCCTGCGGGCAATCGAGCCGCGACAGGGCATACCGCTCATGCAGGAACGGCGAGGTATTACGGACCTGAAGCAGCTTTGTTCGGGGCCGGCGAAGCTTGCCCAGGCTTTGGCAATTTCCGACGAGTTGGATGGGGCTGCACTTGATGCCGCCCCGTTTTTGCTTTCGGCGCCTGAACAGCCATGCACTGTCGATTGCGGTCCGCGCATCGGTATCAGTCGAGCAGTTGAGGAGCCCTGGCGCTTCTGGTTGCGAGGGTCCGGTTTTGTCAGCGGGCCAAAATCGCGTTTGAATGCCCCGAAAGTCACGCCGTAACAGTCCCGGAAACTTAGCAAAGTTGCCTTGTCGCGCCTGCTTTAAAAGACAAGCGCAAGCGGGCAGTTTGGAACAAACCCCAATTCGCAAGGTTAGGACGCAAGCTCCTGTCACTCCAAGTGGCTCACAACCGTTGAAAAAGGGGAGGCGAACCATGCCCGCGAGCAAAAGGCCGAGCGCCGAAGACAAGCCGATTACAATCCACGACCAGAAGCTTTTTCCCGGCAACAGTGGCGATCTTCACCAGATTGCGACTGACGATGTTCCGGTCATGACGACATCTCAGGGCGGGCCGGTATCAGACGATATGAACACGCTTAAAATCGGCGAATCCGGCCCAACGCTGACCGAGGATTTCCATTTTCGGGAAAAGATTTTTCATTTTGACCATGAACGCATACCGGAACGTGTCGTCCATGCGAGAGGATATGGCGCGCACGGTTATTTTGAGACCACCCGGTCGATCTCCGAATATACGCGCGCCGATATATTCCAGCGCGTTGGCGAGAAAACACCGGTCTTCGTCCGCTTTTCCACGGTTGCGGGTTCAAAAGGCTCGTTCGATCTCGCCCGTGACGTGCGCGGTTTTGCGGTCAAGTTTTACACCAAGGAAGGCAATTGGGATCTCGTGGGCAACAATATTCCAGTCTTCTTCATTCAGGATGCGATACGCTTCCCTGACATCATTCATGCCGTGAAGGAAGAGCCGGATCGCGCTTTTCCGCAGGCACAATCCGCTCACGATAATTTCTGGGATTTCATCAGCCTGACGCCGGAATCCATGCACATGATCATGTGGATCATGTCGGACCGCGCAATCCCACGCTCGTTTCGCTTCATGGAAGGGTTCGGTGTCCATACGTTCCGCTTCTTGAACGAGGACAATCAATCGACATTCGTCAAATTTCTCTGGAAACCGAAGCTTGGACTGCAATCGGTCGTCTGGAACGAGGCTGTGAAGATCAACGGGGCCGATCCGGATTTTCACCGGCGCGATCTCTGGACTGCCATTCAAACCGGTAACTTCCCGGAATGGGAATTGTGCGTGCAACTCTTCGATCAGGAATTTGCGGACAGCTTCGATTTCGACGTGCTGGATCCGACCAAGCTGATACCCGAAGAAATTCTCCAGCCGATTTCGGTCGGTCGGCTGGTCCTCGACCGCATGCCGGAGAACTTTTTCGCGGAGACCGAGCAGGTTGCATTCATGACGCAGAATGTGCCGCCCGGCATTGATTTCTCAAACGATCCTTTGCTTCAGGGGCGCAATTTTTCCTATCTGGACACCCAGCTGAAGCGGCTCGGTGGACCGAATTTCACCCAGCTTCCCATCAACGCGCCCAAATGTCCGTTTGCGCATTTTCAGCAGGACGGGCATATGGCTATGCGCAATCCAGACAGCCGGGCCAATTATCAGCCCAATTCCTGGGGGAAGGGGCCGCGCCCCGATCCAGTCAACGGCTTCCGGTCTTTTGAGGCGCAGGAAAGCGGTGAAAAAGTCCGTTTGCGCCCGGAGAGTTTTAACGATCATTATAGCCAGGCTCGCCAATTCTATCTGAGCCAGACATCGGTTGAGCAAAGACATATTGCGATGGCGTTGACCTTCGAACTGTCGAAAGTAGAAACGCCCATTATCCGCGAACGGATGGTCTCGCATTTGATGAATATTGAAGAGGGGCTGGCAAACGAGGTCGCGGAGAGGCTTGGCATCCGCACAATGCCAAAGCCTGCCGATGCTCTTGCACCCGTTCGCCAGGATCTCCCTCTGTCGCCAGCGCTCAGCATTATTGAAAATGGCCCCTCAAGCTTCAAGGGCCGCAAGATCGGCGTTCTTGTGGCGAATGGGACGGATATGGAACTGGTTGAAGCGATCCGTGAGGCGGCTGTGACAGAAGGAGCGGTGATAGAACTTGTCTCTCCAACAGTTGGCGGTTTTGAGACCTCTGCTGGCGAATGGATCGTGGCCCATCATATGATTGATGGTGGCCCCTCTGTTGTGTTTGACGCCGTTGCCCTTGTCCTGGCAGAAGAGGCGGCCAATAGATTGACCGGAGAAGCTGCAGCGCGTGATTTCGTGGCCGATGCTTTTGCGCATTGCAAGTTCATCGGGTTCAATTCCGGGGCCCTTCCGCTCCTTGCAAAGGCGGGCATAGCGCCGGATGCCGATAAGGGCCTGCTTTCCATCGACAGTGCGACTTCGATCCCGGTTTTTGTCGAAGCTTGCCGCAAGCTCAGGTTCTGGCCGCGCGAGGAGGCCGTAAAACTGTAACCAAGTGGCCTTCCCCGTTTGTCCGCTAATGCAGTGAGAGAGACATGAACAATCAACCCAAATCAGTTCGCACCGCAGACGATGATCACTATAGCAAGCCTGGACCAGACGAGGAAACCGGAGGCGTCACCGGCGCCATGGGAGAAGGGCTATCGGCATCCGATGCGCCTGAACCCGCTTTAAGCAAGCCTGTGGTCTATTTGAAGAAAGGCTGCTCTTTCTGTTTCAAACTGCGGCTCGCATTGCTGGAAGCCGGAATGCTTGATTGTATTGAGCTTATCGAGTTTGCCGAAGGAACAACTGAGCAGGCTCAGATCAGGGAAAAATTGTCCCCGGTGCTGGAGGATTTGAGCTTCCCCGCTGCAGAGGTTGAGCGGGGCAAGTTCATGAAAGGCTCCGATGCACTAATCAAGTATTTTCTCGGTCAGAAGGGCATCAAGGCCGAGGCACTCCCGACGCTACAGGCATATATTGACGGGCCATTCGCTCAGCTTGTTGAGCGCGTTAAAAACGATTAGCGAGATGGGGGCGAGGATGAGCCCGAATTCCTTGCACAAACTGAAGGGTGCTGGCTATCTCGTTTCCACGCTAAGCGTTTTGCTGTTGGCAGTCGTCAGTTGGGACGGCGCGCAGAAAAGTATTTTGCTGACGATATGTTTGATATCCGGCGCGGCAACATCCATTATCGGCATGTTCTGCCGCTGGCTTACCTATCAGATTGAGAAGAACCAACAGAATGGCGATTGAATAGTCGCGCGACGAATTATCACTCTGTCTTCGCGTTCTAATTGCTTTTAGAAATACCTCTCCAGCCGATTACCTTCGCCGAAGCCACTTTCCTTGCAGAACTCCATTTCAGTAGCGTCGCGATCAGCACTTAAGTGCAGCAGGCAACTCGCGCCCATTATCTCATAAATAGATGTATATTATAAGTTACTAATTTTCTTTATGTTAACATTAATTCAGATTACACTAAACAAGTCATCACGAAATTGTATAAGTATATCTCGTGGGTTTGTTGCATTGGTCACGTGTTCTAGGCGCACTCTGACCAGCACGACGGAATGTCAACGGATTCGGAGGGAAGAATGCTAAGATATCTGACCATGGTGGGGGCTATCGCGGTTGGTGCAACAATTGCGCCGCCGTTCACTCTCGAAGCAAAAGCTCAAACGACTGTCGAGTGCCGCTCAAGAGACTACAAATACGATGAATGCTACGCCGGGCCGCTGTCCAGGCCACAACTTATCCATCAAACGTCAAGCTCTGCTTGCATACTGAACCGCACGTGGGGATACAATCCAAAGAGCCGCTATATATGGGTTGCGCAAGGGTGCTCCGGCGTTTTTGCAGATGTCGGTGGCTATCACCATGGCCGAGGCGATGGGTTCGATCCGGGTGCGCGCCAGTATGATCATCATGGTCATGATATTGGCGGTGTTGTCGCAGGCGCAGTTCTCGGTGCAATCGTCGAGGGAATGGTTGCCGATAACAAGCACAAACACAGCCATGCAACAAGCAACTACCGTGACTCCGGTGACTATAATGGCTGCCACGGCATTGGGTGCACTGTCGACAGGCCGGATAGCTCTGAGCGTATCGATAACACACCGCAGTTCGATAGAAACGGCGAACCCAACTACGATACGCATGGCAATTATATCGGCTGTCACGGTGTCGGATGTTTGGTGGACAGCCCTGATTAGCAGCTTGCATAGATGAGGGCGCGCAAACGCGCCGCCCTTATCTTTAAAACGCAAAGCAAATGGCAATGTTGTTATGCGTCGTCAAAAATAAGATTTCGTATTTACTTCGAATCTGCCATAGACAAGAAGCTCTTAATGGGCGGGGGCGCGGCGGCTGTTAATATTGGCCGTCGGGTGGATTAATCTCTGGCCGGATGCGTCGCTGCCACGAAATGACGTGGTCGCCCTTTTCTAAAAGTCAGGATGACATTGCAGATCGCGAACTACAGGAAGTCAGCTAACAAAGACCTCTAAAAATGCAGTCGTCGTCGTGTTTCCAAGTTTAAATGTTGCTCTGGTGCCGTGTTCTTTCGAGACGGGCTTGATCCAGCATAGCCTCGCACGCGGCCATCTGTTCCCCCATATGAGGAGTATCGAATGCCACGATTGAATTTAAAGTACCTCATACTTGCAGCTGTGCCTTTGGTAATCACTGGCTGTGTCACCGCAGATGAAGTCTTCCAAGACAAATGTTCCTCCTTCGGCTTTCGCCCGGGCACCGATGCCTTCGCGAACTGCATGATGCAACAAAGTGCGCTTCATGAACAAGATGAGCAGCGCGCTCAGGATCGCATTCAGGCACAGGAAGAGCGTGATCGTGAACGCAAGCGGGAGCGCCGCCGCCGTGAAGAAAGCCAGATAGATACACGGCCACAGTTCGACAGGGACGGCAATCCGAACTTCGATACACAAGGCAATTATACCGGTTGCCATGGCGTGGGATGCGAAGTCGATAATCCGGATACCGACAACTAAACGGACGGCTGGATCAACAATCGAAAGCTTTCGTGCCGTCCTCGCGAGGGGGATACTGAATTCTTTTTAGTGTCCCCCGTTATATGCGCGTTCACTGAAAATGTACGAAATAAATACTCATTTGAAATGCATAAGCGATTAAATTTATTGTAGGGCCAAAGACCTGGTGTTAGTCGATTTTTAAAAGGAGCGGCTATCAACCCTCCAAATTACATAGCGCGGGTTCCCCCCTTTATTGCCCTCGTTATCGCCGTTTAAAGAAAAGGCCCTGAACTATGTTAACTGCTGCCCTGGAGTGGTCCGTTCCGATATTGCTTTTCCTTTGCGGGATCGCACTTATCGTCGCGGCAAAGTTGAACGCGACGACCATAAAATGGGGCGTCGGTTTGTGTCTTTTGGGCGTCGGTTATTCGTTGATGCTTATTCGTACTGAAAGCTTTTCCGCTATTAAACCGCTTGGTGAAGATCTCCTGATACTGTCGGGGATTGCAATTTGCTGCCATGCGTTTGCGAGCAAGTTTAAGCTTCGGGTTATATCGATTTTGGATGCGCTGATTATTTTTCTCTCTTTAGCAACGGCTGCTTTTTCATTGTTCTATTTTCAAAGTGTTAGGCTGGAAAGTCTATCTATTCTAATAGGATGTGCTTTTCTTTTGCTTTCATATTTATCACGCGTAAAATTTGGAACAAGAATCGCTAGTGAATTGATATTAATATTCGTTTTTTCTCTTGCTTTTCTTTGTTTGCTGGTGCAAGCGGCGGCATATATATTTGTTCAAGACGTCGATCCAAAAATAGGTCTATGGAGTAATTCCATATGGGGCGTCTTTCTGCAATATACTGGTCTTTTCGGCGGTCTTATACTCGCGCTGTCAGTGCTTCTGACAATAAATTTGGATATCATTGCTGCCTATCGAGATAGGATAAGCCGAGTTCCCGATACGCTTCCCTTATCGAAATCGCGTGCGTTGGATCAGTCGTCCGCTACGGTCGAAGCCTCTGTGCTGCACAGCGGAGCGGAGATAATGCATTCTTCTGCCGATTTTTCGAAGACGTCCACTATTTCGATGAATGGCGTAAAACAGCGGGAAGTGGAACAGACTGAATTTCCGGATATGGATGAAGCTATACGTGCATGTCTTGCCAAATTGACAAGTGCAGCCGAATTCTCCAGATCGCCGCGTGCGCGGAAATTTCTTATCTACATTGTCGAAGAAACCCTTTCAGGGCGGGCGGACAGAATAAAAGAATATACAATCGCCCTAGATGTATTTGACCGGAAAAGCGGGCACGATCTTGCAGGCGATTCACTCGTGAGAACAAGTGCCAAGAGGCTCCGGCAATCACTGGACGCCTACAATAACGGGAAGGGAAAGCTGGAACCCATCCATATCGCGATCCCCAAAGGAAGCTACATACCAAAGTTTTTCCGTAACATTCCGTCCGATATCAACCCCGTCTGACGTTTCGCGGTGGATGTGACGGTTACGTAACCTCCCCAAATCGTGTTGCTTATATAAGAAATATTAAAAGTAGCATATTCTGATTGAGCGTTGGTCAATACGAGGGGGTTAAATAATGCGTTTAAGGGATGCGCATGGTTGATCGGATATACTGGTTGTCAGCGGCCAGTTTGAGAAGCTTATATTTATTAATCGGCGAACTGCGGATGGATTTCAGACATGCCACCTGGCGACTAAAGTTGCAAGGCGGCATTTTTCGGCGCACATATCCCTCTGCTCGAACCCAGCCCTTTCGCGACAGAAAAGAAGTTCTACCCTCGCGTGAGTGGGTAATCGAAGTCCACAGAACATCGTTGGCTGTCCGCACTCTCCAACGCAGGCACTGTGACAGACCGCTGTCAGTTCGCCCCCAGTTAACTGGCAGCGGTTGCCCTTTTGTTGCGCAGAACGAACGGATTAGTACGGTTTTGAGTTGGGCGATCAGATGAAGTGGCTCGACAGTATTCCCGAAGAATGGGGTAAGCTGCACAAGACCGATCAAAGCGCGGTCACTCTTACCCGGACCGGGCCAAATCAAATCCAGATTGTGGCCCCAGATCCCTTCGCGCTTATCCTGCTCACACCGCAGATAAAACGGGAGGCGAGGATAGGCTCCGACCGAAGCACCACTGCGAATGTCCCGGTGGGGTCGCTGGAGCTTATTCCGGATCAGGCTGATCTCTTCGCGCGCTGGCGCACGCCAAAGGAAAACATCCTGTCCTGTTTTGGAAGCGATCGGTTGCGTAATCTGGCCGGTCTAGAATTTGAAACGGATGAGTTTGAGTTAAGGCCGTTGAGCCCTGGGCGGATAGATAAGACGGCATTGGCGCTTGCGCGGCTCATGCGGGAGGAGATTTTACGCGGAAACGACAGCTCTAATTTGCTGTACCTGGATTCCCTGAATGTCGCGTTATGGCTGCATCTCCTGCGAAATCATTCTTCCATTAGGAAAACTACGTATAACGGTCTCGCAGGTGGATTCTCGGCAAGGGCCTGGCGCACGGTGGACGATTATATGCGCTCGCATCTTGCAGATACCATTCCTATCGAAACCCTTGCAAGTTTGGCGCGCTTATCGGTCAGCCATTTTTCCCGCGCTTTTCGTCAAACCACCGGCAAAAGCCCGCATCAGTATCTCATTGATCTGCGTGTCGAGCGCGCAGAACTTCTCATTCGCGCCGACGATCTACCGCTCGCCGAAATCTGGCGGATTTGCGGGTTTGGAAGCCAAAGCCATATGACTTCCCTGATAAGGGAACGCTTGCATACGACACCCACAAAGATACGGCGTGGCGAAATATAACTGCGCAGGCAGGTTGTCTCTTAACTTGCCGCATTCCAAAGGGCCGCCATTGTTCGAAAACGACTGTCATATCTGAATTCAATCAGAAACGAATAACAGCATCTGATTTAGTAGCGATAACTCAGATATGCATGCTCATATAGCGAGTATCAGCAGCACCCTTTCTGGAAGGATTGCTGATAAATTCGGTACTTTTCAAAGGAGGCCCTTTCCATGACCGATCATTCCATCAAAGGCAAAACCGTCATTATTGCTGGCGGTGCGAAAAATCTGGGTGGGCTTATCGCGCGTGATCTCGCCTCTCATGGCGCCAAGGCAATCGCGATCCACTATAACAGCGCAGCAAGCAAAGCGGATGCCGATGCCACCGTTGCCGCTGTCAAGGCGGCAGGTGCGGAAGCCGTTGCATTTCAGGCCAATCTGATCACGGCTGGCGCGACGGAGAAGCTTTTCGCTGACGCGATTGCAGCCCTTGGCAAGCCGGATATTGCCATCAATACCGTCGGCAAGGTCTTGAAGAAGCCAATGACCGAGATCTCCGAGGCTGAATATGACGAGATGTCCGCAGTCAATGCGAAAGCCGCGTTCTTCTTCATCAAGGAAGCAGGCAAGCAACTGAACGATAACGGCAAAATCTGCACGCTGGTCACTTCGCTGCTCGGGGCTTATACGCCGTTTTATTCGAGCTATGCCGGTACGAAGGCTCCCGTCGAACATTTCACGCGCGCCGCTTCCAAGGAGTTCGGTGAGCGCGGGATTTCAGTGACCGCTATCGGACCCGGTCCCATGGATACGCCGTTCTTCTACCCCGCTGAAGGTGCGGACGCGGTGGCCTATCACAAGACAGCCGCAGCACTTTCGAGCTTCTCGAAGACAGGCCTCACGGATATTGGCGATATTGTTCCGTGGATCCGCTTGCTGGTCTCGGAAGGCTGGTGGATGACGGGTCAGACAATTCTCGTCAATGGCGGTTATACAACCAAGTAGACCAGTAAAGGCGGATCGAGTACGCTCGGTCCGCCGGTGCCCGTTCAGATTTTAGGCGATAGAGGAGCGAGACGATGCAGCGATTGATGATGTTCGGTTTGGTTGTGTTTGCTGTGCTCCAGTCTTCTCTTGCCTATGCCGATTTGAAGGCGGCGGATCGCCGGCTGAATGATCTTTATGGTCAGGTCATCAATGCCTTGCCGGATGGAAGTCAAGCGCAGCTCAAGGAAAGCCAGCGCAACTGGATCAAGTACCGCGACAGTGAATGCCGCTATCAGCAAGTAAACTACGCGATCATGGTGTCTGAAGCGGATTGCAAGGAAGTTCTGACGCGTCAAAGAATAGGTCTCTTGAGCCAACAGCTGGGTTGGCTGAAAAAAATCGGACAGCAGGACGATTCCGATGCAGCCATGGATTGCAGACAGGAGATTGGTGCGAAAGCAGCCAATATTCTCGTCAACCAATGCAAGGAAATTTCACCCGCCACCAACCCGCCATGCAATTCGGGAAATTCATGCGATTTGATCAGGGATGAAATCAAGCGCGGTTGCGGCATGGTAGGCGGCAAGAAGCCATCCTATTGTCAGTAGCTCGATCCTCTGCAGGTAGGCTGAATTCACTCAGCCAGAATGGCAGCCCTAAGCCAACGAATGAGATATCAACCGTCGTTGGGAAAGGTGCGCCCTAATAGCAGGTCGTTATAGATAAGGTAGTCACTCTTCTCACCAATCATGTATGATTAACACATTGTTTTGATTGATTTTAAGTAAACCGTGGGTTGTTGAATGCGCCCTTAAGTGTTAGTCGATCAGCAGACAGGACGGCGTAAGCAATCCACGTTTTTGCGTGGCATACTCGGCCTTCTGACATCAGTTAAGTCTGTATTCAACTAAATGATTGTAAAGGCCGCCGTATGATCAATTCCGCTTTGGAATGGTCCGTTCCACTATTGATCCTTGTTTGCGGTTTTGGCCTGATTGTTGCTGCCCGGTTCGGTTTTCCAACAATTCTATGGGGCCGCGGATTATGCCTGCTTGGAGCTGGCTATGGCCTGATGCTCTTTCGCACGGCCACATTTTCGGCGGTTAAACCTTTGGGAGAGGACTTGCTCATTCTGGCGGGCGTGGCCCTATGCTGCCGCGCGCTGGTTTACCATTTCAAAATGCCAAAGAAGCCGGTTTTAGAAATCGCTCTTGTCGTGATTTTCCTTGGCGCAGCGGCACTATCGCTGGTGCTTTTTCAAAGCGTGAGGCTTGAGACGCTGTCGATACTCAGTGGCAGCGCATCACTGACATTGGCGTCTCTCTGGCAGGTGAGAGCAAAGAAGAAATCCTCTTCCGAGAATGTACTTTTTGTGACCTTTATTGTCATCTTCGCGTTTCTTTTGGTTCAGAGTGTCGTCTATCTGTTTTTGAGCGACGCCGCGCCTGAGGTCGGCTTTTGGAGCCGTTCGTTCTGGGGCGTCATGCTGCAATATACGGGGCTTTTCGGCGGCGTTATCTTAACGTTTTCGATTGTCCTTGCGGTGAGTATCGATCTGATCAACGGCTATCGCGATATGGCTCACACGGACTCGCTCACACGTGTTCCAAACCGCAGAGGTCTGCAGGCGTTCCTGCGCTCGTTTCAGCTGGCCAATGGGTCGGTCGAGCCAACGACAATCATTCTTGCGGATATTGATCACTTCAAAACGGTGAATGATCGGTTTGGCCATCATGCCGGCGATATGGTTTTGACTGATTTTGCTCAATTGTTACAGGAACGGGCTGGCCCGGGAAGCTGCGTGGCGCGCTTGGGGGGTGAGGAATTTGTGGCACTTCTGCCCGGAACTTCTGCGGCGGTTGCAACCACTTTGGCCGAGGATTTGCGCCAAACATTTGCAGCCAGACGATGGCGCCATATATCTGCCGATCTGCAGCTGACCGTGAGCTTTGGCGTAACAGTGCTGGAACAGGGCGAGCCGTTTAAATCGGCAATCGCCCGCGCCGACAGCTATCTCTATCGTGCCAAGCAACACGGACGAAATCGCGTTGAAAGGGATCGAGCGGCGTAGTTCGGCGTTGCTTCCGCCTTGCCCGTCGAACAATGGCCAATTTGCCCGTTCCTGTATTAAGAAAGAAATTAGCGACGCGGGTTGCGCGGTGCCCCGTGACAGCGCGAGCAAGGCATGCCATAGGAAGGCCAAGTTATCACAAGGCCTCCCACACTCATGATCCGTATCGACAATATCAGTAAGTCGAATAGCCATCGCATTCTGTTTATCGAAACCTCCGCCGCATTGAACCGTGGTGAAAAGATCGGTCTTGTCGGACCAAATGGCGCCGGCAAGACAACGCTTTTCCGCATGATCACCGGTGAAGAAATGCCGGATGAAGGCCAGGTCACGGTCGAAAAAGGCGTGACGATTGGTTATTTCAACCAGAATGTCGGCGAAATGGGTGGGCGTTCGGCGGTTGCCGAAGTCATGGATGGCGCCGGGCCGGTCAGCATTGTTGCTGGGGAACTGCGCGAACTTGAAGCGGCCATGTGCGATCCCGATCGGCTCGATGAGATGGATGCGATCATCGAGCGCTATGGCGAGGTTCAGGCCCGCTATGAGGAACTCGACGGGTACGGTCTGGACGGCCGGGCGCGTGAAGTTCTGGCTGGCTTGAGTTTCAGTCAGGAAATGATGGATGGCGATGTCGGCAAATTATCCGGCGGCTGGAAAATGCGCGTTGCGCTTGCCCGTATTTTGCTGATGCGTCCTGATGTGATGCTGCTCGACGAACCAAGCAACCATCTTGATCTTGAAAGCCTGATCTGGCTCGAAGCTTTCCTCAAGAACTACGATGGCGCGCTGTTGATGACATCGCATGATCGCGAATTCATGAACCGCATCGTCACCAAGATTATCGAAATCGATGGCGGCTCGCTTAATTCCTATTCGGGTGATTATGCCTTTTATGAAGGCCAGCGTGCGCTGAACGAAAAGCAGCAACAGGCCCAGTTCGAGCGTCAGCAAGCAATGCTGGCCAAAGAAATAAAGTTCATTGAGCGTTTCAAGGCGCGCGCATCTCATGCATCGCAGGTGCAGAGCCGTGTGAAGAAGCTTGAAAAAATTGACCGTGTGGAGCCACCGCGTCGGCGCCAGACGGTTGCTTTCGACTTCGCGCCCGCTCCGCGTTCGGGAGAAGACGTGGTCAGTCTCAAGGGCGTCAACAAAACCTATGGTAGCCGCACGATCTATGACGGACTGGATTTCATGGTTCGCCGCCGTGAGCGTTGGTGCATTATGGGCGTCAATGGCGCCGGTAAATCGACGCTGCTGAAGCTTGTCGCAGGTGCAGCGGAACCCGATCAGGGGATTGTGAATCTCGGCGCCAGCGTGAAACTTGGCTATTTTGCGCAGCACGCGATGGATATTCTGGACGGCGATAGCACTATTCTCGAATGGCTGGAGCAGCGTTTTCCAAAGGCAGGGCAGGCTCCATTGCGCGCGCTAGCTGGCTGCTTCGGCTTCTCCGGGGATGATATCGAGAAGAAATGCCGGGTGCTGTCCGGTGGTGAAAAAGCGCGGCTAGTCATGGCCGCGATGCTGTTCGATCCGCCGAACTTCCTCGTACTCGATGAGCCGACGAACCATCTTGATCTCGACACCAAGGAAATGCTCATCAAGGCGCTTTCATCTTATGAAGGCACAATGCTTTTCGTATCGCATGATCGTCGTTTTCTGGCGGCGCTTTCCAATCGCGTGCTGGAACTCACACCGGATGGCATTCAGCAATATGGTGGCGGCTATACCGAATATGTCGAAAGCACAGGACAGGAAGCACCGGGCCTGCATGTGGGATAATGCGTAAAAACAAATAGATAGAGTGGTTCCCCGATTCCGTTTGAACCGGAACCGCTCTAGGTCGCGACTTTCCGAAGCGACTTCTCGATTTCTCCGCCGCAATAGGCATCGCCATAATCATTGAAGCTTTTGCTATCCAGCGCAGCCAGCGACGGTATCTCCTGCATCCGCTTGGAAAGACTCCATATCATCGGTGAGGTATCTTTGATTATGGTCTCAATTGTAGCGAACCTGTCGGCCATCGTAGACCAAACGATAGAAGTCACGATGTCGGCGATGCCGGGCTTTTCAGTTCCAAGCATAAATCCTGTATCGACTTTAAGCCCGTTTCGCTTGCCAGTATCTTGAAAAATGCGGAGCCATTGGCGTAGTCGGGGAACGAATTCGGTCCATTTTTCACGCGTCCACATTTCACGCCCGCCGTCGAGCGTCAGTTCATCGATGACGTCGTTGGCATCGTTTACAATCTTGGCTGTCAGTGCTCGTTTTTCGATCGTTGTTGGCAGGAGTTCCAGCCTTTCTCCGAGGTACATGGCGATCGCGGGCATTTGTGACACCGCAAAATTGCGCGGACGATCAATCAGCACCGGTGGGCCCATAAATGCGATCGGCTGCTCCTCGACATCAAGGCGCATGACTTCTTCAATCTCGCCGAAATCATGTTCATCCCAGGAACATTCAGCATAAGCCAGAATTCCTCGAATGAACTGGCCGCGGAATGGTACTGGCCAGTAGTAAAGATCGAAATGGCTCAATTGCCACTCTCCTCCTCGCACGCATCAAGGATAACCGGCCAGACCAGCTGAGGTTCCATGTGTTGGAGCTAAGCGGCGATTACTGTCCTCGGCGGGTCAAGGAGACGGAGTTTTTTGGTCTGGTCAGGAGACTCCAGCGGAGATTTGGTTCAGCAGCGCAAACAGGATGGCGGAGAGGATCGCGGCGGCGGGGACAGTCACTACCCAGGCGGCAGCAATGGTCAGCGCATGCGAACGGCGAACCAGCTTGCGACGGCGACGCTCTTCTACGGGAACAGAATTCAGTGGTAGAGCCTGGCGTGCTTTCTTCAACCGCCGTTCTGTGTCCCATTCGCGGAAAAAGCCGACCCCAAAGATCGCACCGATGGCAATGTGGGTCGAGCTGACGGGCAACCCCAGCCAGCTGGCCAGAATGACCGTGATTGCGGCTGAGAGTGAGACGCAATAGGCCCTCATCGGGTTCAGCTTTGTGATCTGATTGCCAACCATGCGAATGAGTTTGGGACCAAACAAGCACAAGCCGAAGGAAATGCCGCAGGCTCCAATCAGCATGACCCAGAGTGGTATTACAACGCCGTCAGTTAGCGTGCCAGTCTGTGATGTCTGGACAATTGCCGCGAGTGGCCCGACAGCATTGGCGACATCATTCGCGCCGTGGGCAAAGCTGAGCAAAGCAGCCGACACGACCAAGGGAATGCTGAACAGGACTTTAAGCGACTTGTTACGGTTTTCGAGGCCCCGGGACTGGCGGCGAATGACCGGGATCAAGGCAATCCAGCTTCCGATGCCAAATGCCAATCCGATAATCAAGGCTACCCCGATCGACACGTCGATCAGCTGCTTCAGTCCTTTCATGATCAGATAGGTTGCAAAGGTCCCCGCCATGAGCCCCACAAGGATGGGCACCCAGACGCGAGCCGCAGCAATTTTATCCGCGCGATAGACGATACGGGCCTTGATTAGCCAAAGAAAACCAGCCGCTATGATAGCGCCCAACACAGGCGAAATAACCCAGCTTGCCGCGATGGCCGCCATCTGGGACCAATTGACTGCGCCGAGGCCTGCCGCAACTACACCCGCTCCGACGACCCCGCCGACAACCGCATGAGTGGTCGAGACAGGCGCACCGATCCATGTCGCGAGGTTAACCCAGAGGGCAGAGGCAAGCAAAGCCGCCATCATTGCCCAGATGAACATCATCGGGGTGGCGAGCGTATCTGGCGCGATGATGCCCGTCGCCACAGTGGACACGACGTCAGCCCCCGCGATGAGCGCACCCGCACTTTCAAACACGGCGGCAATCGCAATCGCGCCGCCCATGCTCAAAGCATTGGCACCGACGGCAGGGCCCATATTGTTGGCCACATCATTAGCGCCGATGTTCAGGGCCATATAGGCGCCAAAAACGGCTGCGGCGACGACAATCAGCGTCTGGCTGGTCTGACCGAGCAGCATCGCCGCGCCAAGCCCGGCAAGGATGATAAATACCAGTGCGACGCCCGGCGCCACGAGCGGACGTGAAACGTAACTCGCTGCCGTTTCGAGGTTGGCGAAACGGCCCAAATCTCGATCCAAGGTCTCTAAGTGCCGAGCTTCGAGATCTTCGTTTGCCATGATTTACTCTTGATTACTAACGCGATGTAGCGGTCGAAATAGCCGCTTGTGAATGGTCCATTGAAGGAATTTTGAGCGTTTTTAACTGTCACAATTGAAAAAAGTCAATGACTCGACGCGGCGAAGATGCCTTCGGTCTGTCATTTCATAAGAACCGCCGACAACTTACAGGCCCTTGAAACGGCACCCAGTCGCCGTGGCGAACAAATTACGGCGCGCAGAACGCCGTGATTATCAATTTGCCGGCTAATCTCCCGACGGCAAAGGTGCACCTCATTCTGCGGAGGAGGCGCGGCAGTTCTGCCAGGCCCCAGCTGCGACATGGGATTTCATGCCGCCTGACCTTGCAGCGATCGCCATGCAGGGCAGGATTTCAAATCCGCAATAGCACGAAAATACCGTCTTGACTCTCAATCTGACATGTTACATGTCTAATTAGGAAATGGGAG
The DNA here is from genome assembly GCF_006376685.1 of Ochrobactrum teleogrylli. GTDB lineage: Bacteria > Pseudomonadota > Alphaproteobacteria > Rhizobiales > Rhizobiaceae > Brucella > Brucella teleogrylli. The sequence continues at coordinate 59,511 of NZ_VEWL01000014.1, forward strand.
GAAATCATGCGAAATTATCTTCTGGGCGCCAGCGCGCTCTGTCTTGTCGCCTTGTCCAGTCCGGCTTCTGCTGCCTGTTCCGACGCGGATCGCGTCGAGATCACCTGGTCTACGATTGCAGGTTTTTACACCGACGCCATGGCGCAGCTCGTCAATGACTTTCAGGAAAAGGAATGCGCCAAGGTCAATGTCATCAACATTGACAATTCCCAGCTCTATAACAAACAGGTTATCGAGATGGTGGGGCAGACCGGCGCTTATGATGTCGTGACGCTCAACAATGCGGAATATGCGGAGTTTGCGGAAAACGGCTTCATTCTGCCGATGACGGATTTTCTGAAAGACAAGCAAAGCATCATCGACGATATTCACCCCACTCTCGCCAATATGACGATCCGTTATAAGGACGATCTGTGGGGATTGCCTTATTATACCTATTCCTCGGGCTTCTTCTATCGCGCCGATCTTTGGGAAGATCCAACGGAGCAGGCCGCCTTCAAAGCCAAATATGGTTATGAGCTGGCGAAGCCCGCCGACTGGAAGCAGCATCGCGACATGGCCGAGTTTTTCACGCGCAAGGCGGGCGAAAAACTGAAGGGTGAAGTTCTGAAAAAAGACTTCTACGGTGTCGGTCTGATGGCCGGTCGTTTTCCCGACATTCAGGACGAGTTGTCGGCGCCTTTGTGGGACATGAAGTCCGACTGGCTGAACAGTGAGGGCAAGGTTCCTGTCGATGACGTCGAGAAGGTCCTGTCCGATTATATCGAACTTCTGAAATTCGCGCCTCCCGCGGCTTTGACCGTCACCTATGACGGTGTCATGAACCAGATGCGCGACGGCCAGATTGCGATGACGCATGACTTCTTCCTCGACCAATGGCCAAATGCGGTCAAAACCGAGGAAAGCGTGCCCGGAGCGAAAATGGCCGTCGCGGAGGCACCGGGTAAAATGTCTTATGTCGGCGGCTTCCTTCTGGCGGTTTCGTCGAGTTCGGCAAATCCAGATATGGCAATGAAGTTCATTGCCCATATCGGAGGACCGGAAGCGCAGGCGAAGTTTGCATCCTATGGCGGTGCGACCACCCTGATGTCGATCCTGACCGATCCGAAGTTCCAGACGCCGGAAGCCCGCAAGACCAATGGCGAATATGCAACGCTGGCCAAGGTCTTCGAGAGCATGAACGGTTTCACGTCCAATCTCGTCTCCTCGCCATTTGGCGCCAAGATCTACAACACCATGCAAATTCCGTTGCAGTCAGCGGCGGCCGGTCAGTTGACCGCGCGGCAGGCGGCTGAAAGCCTTGCGACTGAAGTTGAAAAGATCTGCGGCGGTCCTTGCCCCATCGGCAAGTGAACCAGATCGTTGTCGGACGGTATCCCAACAACGGATCAACTGGCATGTTTCTGGAAGCATTGAGCCTTCCTGTTGAAATGTCCAACAATCCACCCGGAGCGGTTTCCGCCCGACGCCACTTGCGGGCCGCTCCGGTATCCCTATCAGAAAACAGTCCGGATTCCTGTCATGAACAGTTATCACGCCCCGCCTGAAAAGGTGGCGTCCGACCGCGCATTCTCGGTCCTGCTTATCGTTCCTGCGATGCTGGTCATCGTTATCTTCGCGCTGTTGCCGCTTTATTATGCGGTGGACGTATCTTTCCGTTTTGCCGACCTCTCGCGTGGTAAACTGGGAGACTATGTCGGACTCGACAATTTCCGCACGATATTTGCCGACCAGGCCTTCTGGGCTGCGGTTTGGATCACGCTGAAATTCACCATCGTATCGGTCGGCCTGCAAATGTCGCTCGGCATAGCGATTGCGTTTCTCATCCACGGGGCGAGCTATGGCAAGGGCCTCATCCGGTCGATCATGATCCTGCCTCTGGCGACTTCGGCTGCCGTGACGGGGCTGTTCTGGCGCTACCTCTATGATACGCAGTTCGGCGTCGTAAACTGGGTGCTGGGCGCGTTCGGTCTGCCGGAGCCCAATTGGCTCGGCGATTTCAATATCGCGCTCTGGTCGGTCATTATTTTTGACGTCTGGCAGTGGACGCCCTTTGTGGCCCTGATTGTGCTGGCCGGGCTTCAGGCGCTGCCCAAGGAACCCTTCGAGGCTGCCGAACTGGACGGCGCATCCACATGGCGCGTCCTGCGCACGCTGACCTTTCCCTTGCTCAAGCCGGTTCTGTTCCTGATCCTCGTGCTGCGGACCATTGATTGCGTTCGTCTCTATGATGCGGTCGCAGTGCTGACGCAGGGTGGTCCTGGCACCTCGACGGAAACCATGACCTTCTATCTCTATCGCACAGGCTTGAAGCTTTTCCGCATGGACTATGCTTCGACCATGGCTGTCTTTTTCCTTTACGTGATGCTGGTGGCGTCAATCTTCGCGCTCAAGCCTTTGCTCAAGCAGTTCACCGATCGTGCAGGGGAGGCATGAGATGTTGCAACACAAGACATCACCACTGAAAGAAATTCTGCGCTATGCGGCGATCCTTGTCGTACTTCTGTTCTTTTTCTTTCCGATTTTCTGGATGCTGCTGACGAGCTTCAAGCCGGAATCGGCGATCATGGTGTCGCCACCCCAGTTTTTCTTCACGCCGACACTGGAAAACTACCAGCATGCGCTCTTTGACAAGGGGTTCCTTTTCTATGTGCGCAATACGCTCATCATTTCGGTGATCTCGACTGCAATCGTGATCGTTGTCGGCTCGCTCGCGGCTTACAGTTTCGCCCGTTATAATGTTGGCGATGGTCATGTGCTGTTCTTCATCCTGTCCACCAAGATGATGCCAGCCATTGCGGTGATCCTGCCTTATTTTCTGATCTTCCGCGATATCGGGCGCACCGGATTTGGCAAGTTCATGCATTTGGGGCTCGACCAGCATGGCGCATTGATCGTGTCCTATGTGATGTTCAATCTGCCGTTCGCCATCTGGCTTCTGGTCAGCTTCTTTCAGGACATTCCGCGTGAACTGGAACAGTCGGCGCGTATGGACGGTCTCAGTCGCATGAAAGTACTGCGCAAGGTGACGTTACCGCTGGCTGCACCCGGCATTGCCGTGACCACGGTTTTCACCCTGATTTTTTGCTGGAACGAGTTCCTCTTCGCCTACATTCTCACCCGCAAATTTGCCTCGACGGTGACGGTCGGCGTTGAAAGCTTCTTCACCCTGCAAGGCATTCTCTGGGGGCCCGTCGCCGCAGCGGCAACGATCTCGGTCGCGCCAATGCTTCTCTTCGTCCTTTTGATGCAGCGCTATATGGTCCGCGGACTGACTTTCGGCGCGGTGAGGGGGTAACGATGTCTTTCTCACAAATCTGGGATGCGGGCTTCAAGTCCGTGATGATCTACATCGGCGTTGTCTTCTTCTGGCTCTGCTCTCTTGAAGCACATTTTCCTGACCGTGGGTTTTCGGTCACGATCATGAATATCGTCGCCGCCATACTCGCCATTGGCTTCTTCATTTTCGCCCGTCAAAGCTGCCGCAAGGAGCGCGCGCTGGCCGAAGCTGAAATCGCCGCCCTCATGAAAGAGGTGGACTGACCATGTATAGTTTTGTCAACGTCCATAAACGTTACGGCTTGCGAACGGTTGCGCTGCGCAAGATCAATCTGGATATTCAAAAGCGTAGCTTCTTCGTTCTCTACGGTCCAGCAGGTGCCGGAAAGTCAACGATGCTCAACCTTTTGGGCGGCATCACCAGGCCGACATCGGGCGATATTCAGCGCGACGGCGTTTCCCTGTTGCCGCTGCCGCCCGAACGGCGCGATGCTGCGATGGCGTTTGAAAATTACGCGCTTTATTCGCATCTGAGCGTCGGCGAAAACCTCGCCTTTCCGCTCAAGGCGCGCAAGATGTCGCGTGCGGAAGTCGAAGACAGGGTCAAGCGGGTCTCGGGGATGCTCGGCATCGGCCATCTGCTCGATCGCCGTCCGGGCTTCCTGTCTGGCGGGCAGCGTCAGCGCGTGGCTTTGGGACGCGCTATCATCCGCCCGGCCGACATTTATCTTCTGGACGAACCCATCGGCCACCTTGACGCAAAGCTGCGTCACCAGATGCGGGCTGAACTCAAGGCGCTTGCGCAAGACCTCAATGCGACCGTGGTGTTCACCACCACCTCCAGTCGTGAGGCATTGGCGCTCGGCGACCGCATCGCGGTGCTCAATCTGGGCAAGCTGGAACAGGTTGGAACCCCTGCGGAGCTTTACCACAGGCCCGAAAACGCTTTTGTTGCCTCCTTCATTGGCGATCCCCCGATGAGTTTCGTTTCCGTGCGTGTGACAGGCGAAGGCAAGAGCGTCGGACTGACAAGCCTGGCCGGTGAAAAGATTGTCTCCGATGAACATTTCAGCCGCTTCAGCAAGCTGGATGATCTCAAGGCCGGCTTCCGGGCGGAAGCGGTTTCGCTTGGCGAAGCAGGTAAGTCCGGCACGATTGCAGGGCAGGTCAGCGTCGTCGAGCATCTTGGTTATGCGAATATTGCCGTCGTCAATGTGGGTGGGGATCAGGTGTCGATATCGCTGCCGACAACGACCTCTGTGCGCGCTGGTGACAGGGTCGGCGTTGCAATCGATCCCGGCAAGTTTCAGTTGTTCCAGGGCGAAAAGGCTCTGGAAGGAAGGGCCTGACACATGGCATCGATAAGAGCGGAAAACCTCGTCAAGCGATACGGCACCGTGGAAGCCGTGCACCCGCTGAATTTTGAGATTAATGACGGTGAATTCGTTGCTATTCTGGGGCCTTCCGGCTGCGGCAAGTCCTCGACCATGCGCATGATCGCTGGCCTTGAAACCGTTTCGGATGGTGCCATTTATTTCGACGGTAAAAAGGTCAACGATGTGCGCGCTCGCGATCGCAACGTCGCCATGAGCTTTGAGAATTACGCGCTCTATGCGCCGATTACCGTTTTCGAAAACATCGCCTTTCCGCTGCGCGCATCCGGCATGAGCGATGCGGAGGTAAAAAAGCGTGTGCGCGACATCGCATCCAAGATGGAGTTGGAGTCTTTGCTCTCGTTGCGTCCGGGCGGTCTGTCGTCGGGGCAGGCGCAGCGTGTTTCACTGGCGCGCGCCTTGGTCAGAAAGCCGTCGGTCTTTTTGCTGGACGAGCCTATCAGCCATCTCGATACGCGTCAGCGTTATCGCATGCGGCGGTTCATCAAGGCGATCCATCAGGAATTCGCCCATACGATGATCTATGTGACCCATGATCAGGAAGAGGCTCTTGCGCTCGCCGACCGCATCATGGTGATGAGCAACGGCAATATCCAGCAATTCGACGTCCCATCGGAGATTTATCAACGCCCGAAAAACGCCTTTGTGGCGGGATTTGTCGGAGAGCCACCGATCAATTTTCTCCCCTATAAGGCAGCCTCCAACCGTGCGCTGGATGTGGAGGGCAATCATATCGATCTGCCGGAACATCTGCTGCCGCGTCTGCAAGAGGTAGGGCCACAGGGACAGATCGCAGTGCGACCGCATTTCCTGAAAATCGGCGCGCATGGTCCGATCCAGTTGAAAGCCAATGCCTTCATTACCGAGGAATTGCAGGATCACAGCATTGTCTTTGCCGATGTCGGCGCGACCCGCATATCCATCGTTACGCCGCCGGATATTTGTGTAGAACGCGGTGAGGCGATCACGATTTCCATCGATCCGTCGCAACTGCTTCTGTTTCATGCGGCAAAGGAAGACCAGTTCAAATGACGCGCAAGGCTTATGATTATATCGTCGTCGGTGGCGGCACGTCCGGTTCCTATATCGCGGCTAAAATGGCCGAGCAGGGCGCAAGTGTTCTGGTTCTCGAAGCAGGCGGATCGGATCGCAATCCGCTGATCCAGATGCCGGCAGGTTATGTGAAGCTGCTGAATGCTGCGCGCTATATGTGGTTTTTCCAGTCGGTACGACAGGAACAGCTCAATGGACGCACACCGGTCATTCCATCCGGCCGCGTCATTGGCGGCGGGTCGTCGGTCAACGCGATGGTTTACATCCGTGGCCAATCCACCGATTACGACCGCTGGGTGGAGGCGACCGGTGACGAGAGCTGGCGTTACGAGCGCCTCTTGCCCCTTTTCCGCGCCATTGAAGGCAATAACCGTTTCAACGACGATCTGCATGGCAGCGAAGGACCGATGAAAGTGTCGGATCCGCTGCATGTCAATGAGTTGTCGCGAGCATATGTACAGGCAGCGCAGGCCACGGGCCTGCCCTTCAAGGCTGACTTCAATCGCGGTCAGCAGACCGGAGCGGGCTTTTTTCAGCTCAACACGCATAATGGTCGACGCTGCTCGGCAGCCGATGCTTTCCTCTATCCGGCGACGAAAACGGGGCTCATCGATATATCAAGCGGCAGCCTCGTTCATCGCGTGCGCATCGAAAACGGACGTGCAAAGAGCGTAATATTCTCGCGTGGCAATGCCGTAACCGAGATCGAAGCGCAAAAGGAAGTGGTGCTTTGCGCCGGGGCCATCGCCACGCCGAAAATCCTGATGCTGTCGGGCATCGGTCCGCAACAGCATCTGAAGGCGCACGGCATCGACGTTGTGCTGGATCGCGCAGGCGTTGGCGAAAACCTTCAGGATCACACCGAGGTGCCGGTGCTTGCGTTCTGCAACGGCAAATACGGCTATTTCGGTCAGGATAGGGGCTGGAACCAGATCCGCAATGGCCTGCAATATCTTCTGTTCAAAAGCGGTCCGGTCACATCGAACGGGGTGGAAGCCGGTTCGTTCTTCGACCCGGATGATTTCTCTAACGACGCGAAAATACAGCAGTTCTGTATTCCTTCGGTTTATCTCGACCGGGGCACAGCCGATCTGAAGCCGAGCTATGGCGTCACCATCAATTCCTGTGTGTTGCGTCCGGCGTCCAGGGGAACGGTACGGCTGGGTTCCGGAAAGGCTGACGAACAGCCCCTGGTGAACCCGAATTATCTGTCCGATTCGGAAGATCTGCGCCTGTCTGTCGCTGGCTTGCGTCAGGCGCGCAGGGTGCTGAATTCGGCGCCGCTCAAGCATATGGTCGACCGCGAAATCTTTCCGGGCACCGGCAAGGATACGGATGAAGAGCTGGCCAAACATGCAAGGGCATTCGTCAAAACCGTTTATCATCCGGTCGGTACAGCGCGAATGGGGCGCGAGGACGATCCGTACGCGGTTGTCACCAGCGATCTCAAAGTGATGGGTGTCGAGGGCTTGCGAATCGGCGATACTTCCGCAATGCCGAATATCATCAGTGGCAATACCAACTCGACGACACTTGTGATCGCGGCAAAGGCAGTGGAAGCCATGGCCGGTACTGTGACCGGCGCCATGGGTAGCAAGCGGGCAGGATGATATGAGATCCAAGAAAACGATTGCAAAAATCGTCCGACCGAAACCGGTATCCGAGATCGTGCTGGAACGACTGCGCGCCGATATCGTCAACAACGAATTTGCGCTGGGCGAGAAGATTTCGGAAGGCCAGTTGTCGGAACTTTATCAGGTCACGAAGGCACCAATCCGTTCGGCCTATATCCGCCTTGAAGCAGAAGGGCTGATTGAAATCCGGGCGCAGTCTGGAACTTTTGTTTTCAAGCCGACGCCGCAGGAGCTTCAGGCTCTGTCCGAGCTGCGCACGGCGCTGGAACTTGAGGCAATTTCGCTTGCCATGCAGCGCAGCCTGCGCGTGTTGCAGCGCAGCGTCGGCGAGATTTACGACGAGATGGTCGATTGCGCCCAGCGCGGGGCAATTGATGAATATCAAAAGCTCGATACGCGGTTGCATCTTCTGTTCGTGGAAAGTGCATGTTCGCCTTTCCTGGAGGAAACATTCACCAGCAAGGTCAATAGCCGCTTTGCCGCGCTCCGCACGCGTTTCAGCCAACAGCCGCAGCATGTCGAACATTCGCTCAGCGAGCATAAGGGATTGCGCGATGCAATCGAAGCCAATGATGTGGAAGCGGTGCGCAAACTCCTGCGCCAGCACATCGGCTATTCTGAAGTCTATTACGCCGGTCTGATGGACGAGTGACGGCATGACAAATCCCGACCGCAGTGCAGAAATTTCTAACATGTTACATGTTTCAGGCGAGCCATTGATGTGGGCCGTCGTTTGCGATGCGCCGGACGAGAAGATGGAGGGTGTCAGCCTGCGCCGGATTCCGCGTCCACAACCTTCTAAAGGGCAGGTCCGCGTCCGCGTTGAGGCGGCATCGCTCAATCCCGTGGACTGGAAACTTGCGACCGGCTTTGCGCCATGGTGGCAAGGAACCGGCGCGCATGTGGTTGGCCTTGATGGCGCAGGCGTGATCGACAGTCTGGGACCGGACGTGACGGGCTGGAACGTGGGGGATCGAGTCCTATGGCACAGCGACCTTAACCGGCAGGGCGTTTTGGCCGAATTTGCACTGGCTGACAGCCACGTCCTGTCCCGATTGCCAGACGACATAGCGGCGACGTCTGCGGCGGCGCTACCCTGTGCCGGCCTGACGGCCTATCAGGCATTGGTGCGCAAGGCGCACGTGGAAGCAGGGCAGACCGTACTTGTTCAGGGCGCGAGCGGCGCCGTGGGCGGCTTTGCCATGCAGATCGCCAAATCCAAAGGCGCGACGGTCATCGCTCTGGCGCGTAAGGATCAGGAACCGCGCGTAAGATCGCTTGGCGCGGATCATGTTCTGGACCGCCATGCAAAAGATCTGAAGCAACAAGTGCACGCCCTCACCGATGGTTACGGAGCCGATATCATGCTGGAGGTCGCCAATCCCGGCGATGCGCGGCAGTCACTTGATCTGATCCGCTATAACGGGCATCTGCTCTGCATCGATCCCATGCCGGTTTTGCGTGACGTTCCGCCCTATACTTATGCCGCTTCCATCCATGAGGTGGCGCTGGGCGGCGCCTATGCCGCCGGGCATGTTCCCACCCAGCGAGACTTCGCCGTGATGGGCGACGCCATGCTGGCGCTTTTGCAGCAAAAGAAAATCGACCCGATGATCGAGCAGGTCATTGCGCTGGACGAGGCGGTCGATGCGCTCAAGAGCATGCGCGAGCGTAACGTACTTGGGAAAATCGTGGTGCGGATCGGAGGGGCTTCATGAGCAACCTGTCTTCCGTCCGTGGCATTCGTTTTCCGGGCCGCTATATCCAGGGCCCCAATGTCTTCGCGCAACTGGGGCAGCACAGTCGCGAACTTGGCGTCAAACCTTTGGCGCTTCTGGACGGGTTTCTTTTCGCGGAGCTGGAACCGCGCCTGCGTTCCGCCTTCGGCGAGGCCATGCAGCCGGTGGCTGTCAGACATGGCGGCGAGTGTTCGGAAACGGAAGTGGAGCATGTCGAGAGACTGGCCGTCACATCGTCCTCAGACCTGATCGTCGGGATCGGTGGTGGCAAGGTGCTCGATACCGCCAAGGCCGTCGCTCACCGGCTCGGCCTTCCGGTTGTCGTGGTGCCGACAATTGCCGCGTCCGACGCGCCGTGCAGTGCGCTTGCCGTGGTTTATCGCGATGATGGTACGGTTGCCTATGATCTGTTCCTGCCGCGCAATCCTGATCTCGTCCTTGTCGATACGCTGCTGATCGCGCGCGCTCCCTCCCGTTTTCTGGCGGCGGGGATCGGCGATGCACTTGCCACCTTCTATGAGGCCGAGGCCTGCCGCCGAAGTGGTGCGGCGAACTGTATGGGTCTGCCCGGCACCAATCTGGCTTTTGCCATTGCCTCCAGATGCCGGGATGAAATCTTTGCCTTCGGTGAAGAAGCACTTGCGCAATGCGACCGCAACGAGACGGGCCCGGCGCTGGAACGCATCGTTGAAGCCAACATTCTTTTGTCGGGCATTGGCTTTGAATCCGGCGGCGTTGCAGCCGCCCACGCCATTCACCATGGCCTTTGCGAACTGGATGACGTGCACCATCATCTGCATGGCGAAAAGGTCGCGATCGGCGTGCTGGCGGGACTGCTCATTGCTGGCGAAACAGAAGAATTCGAGCGCGTACGCAGCTTTTGTCAATCGGTGCGCCTTCCGACCCGCCTGTCCGATATCGGCATAACTGAGGTGACGGAACAAAAACTTAGCGTCGTCGCAAGGCGCGCCACCCGCGAAGGCGAGATTATTCACAACGAGCCGATGCCCGTTACAGCCAACATGGTGGTTTCGGCGCTCAGGGCACTGGCTTCGTGATTTCAAGGACAAATGAGGAGGTTAATCAAAATGGATGTAAGCACATTCGCAAAGCCGGTATTTGACGGCAAAATTGTGATCGTTTCCGGCGGCACCAGCGGCATCGGGCTTGCCATGGCGCGCGGTTTTGCCGAAGCCGGTGCGACCGTCATCGCGACGGGCAGTTCCGAACAGCGTATCGCAGAGGCCGAACAGTTTGCGACTGACCGGCTGTCATTCCAGCGTCTGGATGTGCGCGATGCGCCAGCCGCTGATGCATTTTTTGCCAAACTGGAACGTCTGGATGTTCTGGTGAATTGTCAGGGCATTTCCCGCCCGGACAAGGAATGGGATGAAGATACATTCCTGAATGTGATCGATATCAACCTGTCGAGCGCCATGCGCCTCGCCCGCAGCGCTTATCCTCTCTTGAAGGCGAGCGGCGGCAATATCATCAATGTGGCGTCGATGCTGAGCTATCTTGCCGATGAAACCGTGCCCGCCTACACCGCGAGCAAGGCGGGTATCGTCGGTCTGACCCGCGCCATGGCGCATAAATATGGTCGTGACGGCGTGCGCGTCAACGCGGTCGCGCCGGGCTATCACAAGACCGACATGACGAAAGACCTCTGGCAGGTCGAGGACAGTGCGGACAAGATCGCGCAACGCTCGGCGCTGAAGCGGTGGGGCACGGTGGACGATCTGGTCGGGCCGACGCTTTTCCTTGCGTCACCTGCGGCAGCTTTCGTCACCGGTGCCGTATTGCCGGTTGATGGTGGCTATCACAGCGGCTGACGGATTTTTCAGATAGTGGCTCCGCAGGCAGAAGGTGCGGAGCCATTAATACAATTAATGACATGTTACATTTCTGTTTGCATGGGCATATTCGGCAACGGACAGCGAGCATTTGATGAAAAGACGATATTACGCCGGTTGGGATTTCAGACGCGCCCGCAACATCGAGGAACTGCGTTTGATCGCGCGCCGCCGAACCCCGAATTTCTGCTTCGAATATGTCGAAGGCGGAGCGGATGACGAGGTGACGTTGCGCCGCAACCGGGACGTCTTCGAACAGATCGGCTTTTTGCCGCGCACGCTGGTCGATGTGACCAGTCGAAACCAGTCGGTCGAGCTCTTCGGCCAGCGTGTCGCGAGCCCGTTTGCGATCGGGCCAACCGGCTTTAATGGAATGCTCACGCATCAGGGCGACCTGAAGCTTGCGCGCGCCGCTGCGAAGGCTGGCATTCCGTTCACGCTCAGCAATGTCTCAAATACCTCGATGGAAGATATCGCCGAGCATGCAGGCGGCACCTTGTGGATGCAGGTCTATATGTACCGGACACGCGAATTCGTCCGCAAAGTCGCTGAACGCGCCAAGGCCGCCGGGTTTCAAGGCCTTGTGGTCACGACGGATATTCCGGTCTATGGCAATCGCGAATGGGACCTTCGCAATTTTCGCCGCCCCATGAAGCTCAATCTGCGCAACCTTATCGACACGGCTCTGCGTCCGCGCTGGTTGCTGGATGTGCCGATCCCGCATGGTTTGCCGCGTTTCAAGAACCTTGGCGATCTTCTGCCGCCGGGACAGGACTCTGCCAAGGGCGCATCGGCGGTTTTGGGTCGCGAGCTTGATCCATCTCTCAACTGGAACGACATTCGTTGGCTGCGCGATCTGTGGCCGGGAAAACTCATCGTGAAAGGCGTCTCGACGGGAGCGGATGCAAGGCTGGCACTCGATTGCGGCGCCGATGGGATCGTGATTTCCAACCACGGCGGACGTCAGCTTGACGGTGCGGTGTCGGCTCTGGAAGTGCTTCCGGAAATTGCCGCCGAGCTGAAAGGCAAGCTTGCTATCATGCTGGATGGCGGCTTCCGACGCGGCACCGATATTCTCAAGGCGAAGGCTCTGGGAGCTGATCTTGTGCTGATCGGCCGCGCTGGGATTTATGGTCTGGCCGCAGGCGGTGAGGCTGGCGCGCAGCATGCCATCGGCATCCTGTCGTCGGAGGTCGATCGCGGGCTAGGACTTCTTGGATGCCCCGATATTGCGACCCTCAACAAGGATGCGCTGAGGTTTCGTCCGCTGCACGACTATTCTGTACCGCAAGAGACGAGACACGGCATCTAGCCTGTTCAAACGATTCATGCGCTGAAAGGCGAAAAGATACCGAAAGGGAGTGAGACATATGGAAAAGGATGCCAAATTGCGCACGACAAAAACGGTGATTGTGACGGGCGCTGGTGGAAATCTGGGCGCGAAGGCAGTCGCAGCACTGGCCGCAGCGCCCTGGTGCGAGAAAGTCATTGGTTTCTATTCGCCCAATCGCACGCCACCGAAACCGGAGAACGACAAGATCAAAATCGTGGTGGCTGATCTGACCGATGCGAACGGAAGCTGGCGTCAGCACCTTGAAGGCGTGGATGCCGTTGTTCATTTTGCCGCAAAAAACCCCGTGCCGGACTCCACATGGTCCGAAGCGGCTGCGTCATTCGACATGACCGTCAATCTCGGACTCGCTTGTCTTGAGCATGGCGTCGCCCGTTATGTCTTCTGCTCGTCCAATCACGCGATGGGCGGCTACAAGGATGGCGAATTGGCCGCCACCATGGCTCCGGGTGCCCTCCGCGAGGAACTGGCGCCAGCGCCGGGCACCCGCTGGAACGATGGCACGAAGGATATCGACTCGACGGCGTATGGTTCCTCCAAGATCATGGGTGAGCGTTTCGTCGCCGGTCTTGCCGCTGGTTCCAAGGGACGTCTGAGCGCTGTGTCGTTGCGCGTCGGTTGGGCGTTGCCCGGCGACAATGATCCTGCCGATATCAGCACCTCCGGCTCGCCCAGCGGGCAGAGCGCGACCAGCGCCGCCGACGCAGAGGAAGCGCGCACATTGCGTTGGTTCCGCAATATGTGGTTATCCAACGGCGATTTCGTACAGCTTGTCTTTACCAGCGTCACCGCATCGAGCGACGCTTGGCCGGAGCCAGGCATTGTGGTTAACGGTGTATCGGCGAATGCTGGTTCAGACTGGAGCCTCGAAAATGGCAAACGCTTCCTCGGCTATCATCCGAAGGACGATCTTTACGCCCGCATCGCCCAATGAATGGAGGAGACCCCAATCATGACCGAACAGAATATCAATCCGGACGAAATCACCCTGATCATTGGCAGCTATACGGATTCGCTACCCCATGTGCAGGCGCGCGGGCAGGGGATCAGCGTTCTTCGGCTTTCGAGCGAAAGCGGTCGGATCACACCGGTTTCGCAATTCGCGGGGCTTCGCAACCCGACTTATCTGACGCTATCTGCCGATAAGAAGACGCTTTATGCCGTCGAGGAACTTTCTGCCAAGGATGGCGCGGCGGCGGCAGCGCTCAGCTTCGATAAAGCCTCGGGCGATATGCGCTTGCTCGGTCGCGTCGATGCGATGGGCGACTGGCCTTGCCACGTTGCGCTGGACAAAGCCGAAAACAGGCTTTTCGTTTCCAACTATCTGAGCGGAAATTTCATAACCTGCGAACTCGACGCCGCCGGTGTTCCGACCGGTGTGGTTGTCAATGTTCAGCGCAGTGGGACGGGTCCCAACGAGAGCAGGCAGGAAGGACCGCATGTTCACTGCGCAGCGGTTACTCCCGATGGCAACCACGTTCTGATCTGTGATGCAGGAACGGATGAGATTGCGCGTTATTCACTTGTTGGAGGCTTGATTACAACAACTCCCGATCGCGTGGTGAAAACCAGAGGCGGGTTTCTGCCCCGGCATATGGCGCTTTCGACCGATGGGTCGAAGCTCTTCGTTGTGCATGAACTGGGATGCTCGGTCAGCGCATATGCCCTTGGCGACGATGCAATCCGGCTGATCCAGGAAATCTCCACCTTGCCCGCGGACTTTACCGGTGAATCGGCTTGCGCGGCGATCCGCGTCCATCCGAACGGGCGGTTCGTCTACGCATCCAATCGCGGCCACGATACTATCGTCGCTTTCAAGGTTCATGCTGAAAGTGGAGAAATGGAGGCGGTTGGCTGGTACTCGACCCGGGGTGAAACCCCGCGCGATTTCGCCATCGACCCGAGTGGGCGCTATCTGGTTGCGGCCAATCAGGACGGTCATTCGCTCACGGTCTACGAGATTGATCAGACAAGCGGGTCGCTTTCGCCACTTGGTGAAACGTACGAGATCGGCAGCCCGGTCTCCGTCGTGTTTGCGTGAGGGTCAGCCGTTAAACTCATTAAACTGACGGGCGATGTCGCGGACACAATCCGCCATCGCTCTGAGGATTGCTTCCGCCGGGGTTTCCTCGAACCGATATCGCGGCATGCTGACACTGATACAGCCCAGTACCTGCCTGTTGCGATCCACGATAGCGCGACCGTAACAGCAGATATCGTCCTCGTTTTCTTGCAGATCGAGGGAATAACCGCGCTCGCGGGTCGCCCCGATTTCACGGGCGAAATCGTCGCGACCGGTAATCGTTTGGCGCGTTCTTTGGGGAAGGGGCAGCGTATCGAGTGTTGCCTGAATTTCAGCCTGATCAAGCGCCGCAAGCCAGGCTTTCCCGACCGCGCTGGAGTGAAGCGGCACCCTTGTGCCTACCCGGGACATCATCCTGACGGTGCGGTTGCTTTCCAGCTTGTCGATATAGATCATTTCATTGCCGCTGCGGATCGCCAGATGGATTGTCTCATCGATGGCGTCGCGCAGCCGCACCAGCGGCAATTCCGCCGCTTGTCTCAAATCCGAACGCTCCCAGCTGCGTGCGGCAAGGCTGATAAGCCGCGGGCCCAGCAACAACAGGCCCGATCCCCGAACTTCCGTCAGCATACCTTCGGCCTTGAGTGCCGCAACGATGCGATAAACCGTAGGGCGCGGCAGATCGACCGCCGTGGCAAGCCTGGCAGTCGTCAGCGGTTGTTCCTGATCGCTGACCGCCTGCAATACCTGCATGAAACGGGAGAACGCGGCGGTGCCGGGTACTTTTTCCTGCATTGTCAGGATCTATTCTCCCTGTTTCGGCGGTCCTTCGGCCTTTGGTTAGGCTATTAGGTAGCCGCCATCGACGGGCATGACAATACCGGTGACAAAGGCTGCCGCAGGGCTGCAAAGAAACGCGACAACGCCAGCAATATCCTCCGGCTTGCCCCAGCGCTTCATCGGGGTGCGGTCGAGGATGGGCCCGGAACGCGTGGGGTCGTCCTGTAAAGCCTGTGTCAACGGCGTGGCGATCCAGCCGGGTGCAACAGCATTCACCCGGATGCCGTCGGGAGCATAGGCGATAGCCAGCGATTTGGTGAGCTGAGCCACGCCGCCCTTGCTGGCGCTATAGGCGGGGACAAGCCCGCCGCCGAAGAAGGACAGCATGGAAGCGGTGTTGACGATGGCGCCTTTGCTTTCCGCGAGTTTGCTGCGCGCTGCCGTGCAGACGCGCATCGTGCCGGTAAGATTGATCGCGAGCACTTTTTCAAACACGTCGAGTTCATGTTCCTCATGTCGCCGGATGACGCCTGCGCAATTGACCACCATGTCGAGCCGGTCGAGACCGTCGATCAGAGCCTGAACGCCATTTGCATCGCAAACATCCAGTTCATGATAGCTGATATCGAGACCTGCTTCCGGCTTTGACTGGTCGCTGCCGAGGCCGACGGCGACGACACGCGCGCCAAGCCTGGCAAGGCCGGTCGCAATTCCGGCTCCAATACCGGTTGTGGCTCCGGTGACGAGCGCCAGTTTCCCTGAAAACAGATCGGGGGCATAGGTCATGGTGAAAACTCTTTGACGGGTTGGGAGAATGGGAGCGTGCAACTGGTGCTGCAAAAAGGCAGGATTCAAACCTGCCTTTTTTGACTTATTTTGTATCCGGCAACCGATTGCGATCAGCGGATAAACTGATCGACATAGTCGGCGCCGAGGCCGATTTCTTCATAATGTTTCCGGCACATGTCTATCTTCGTGAAGACATCTTCATAGCCGTTATTGTTGCCCCAGGGGTCGACGTAATACATGCAACCATTAACCTGGAAATAGGTGATCATTTCTTCCACACCTTCATCGACAACCAGCGTGTGGATTTCGCCTGGTGGTTCGAAAGCATAGGACCCCTCGGTGGCGATCCAGTCGTGCTCCAGATAGCGCCAGCTGCCTTTAAGCACCAGCGCGTGGACAGGGCCAGGATGACGATGGCGGCTGAGCACGCCAGACTTGCGAACCTTCAACAGGTTCATCCAGTAACCGGCTGACCGGTTGAGGCACAATGGCCGGAACCAGACATTTTCGGACTGTGGAACCCAGATACGTTCGTCGGTTGGAATGGCGTTGGGCACCACCAAATCAGGCAGCATTTCTACTGGCTGCGGCTTTTGATAGGGCATCCGACGCAATGTTTCGGGGTCGATATCCCCGGGCGGTTGCGCGACCACGGCTCCTCCTGTGTTCATATTATGGACAAAAAGTCTATAATATGAACGTAGCATTTGCGAAACTGACATGTCAATTTAAAACTGACATGTCACATTCTGTTTTTCAATCATTGTTTTGCGGAAGTGACGGCGTTCGGCCTTT
Source organism: Ochrobactrum teleogrylli (assembly GCF_006376685.1). Taxonomy (GTDB): domain Bacteria; phylum Pseudomonadota; class Alphaproteobacteria; order Rhizobiales; family Rhizobiaceae; genus Brucella; species Brucella teleogrylli. Next base: position 76,201 of record NZ_VEWL01000014.1, read on the forward strand.
CCAATTTCTTTGGAACAGCTCGTTTCCAGCGATCTTATAATGACCTGGAGCGGCGCTTTTCGCTCGACCGCTTGTTTCTGGCATGATATTCGAAAATTGAATTATATTCAATTATTGGAGGAAATATGGCCCCCGAGCTGAATGGCGCGCTGCGTCTCCACTTCGTCATCGGTGATCCCATCGCACAGGTGAAATCGCCGCAAGGTGTAACCGAGATGCTTCAATCTCGGGGGCATAATGCCATCTGCATACCGGGCCACGTGAAGCCCGAAGATCTGGCCAGTTTCTGGCAATGCGCCCGCGCGCTTCAGAATCTGGATGGTATTATTGTCACCGTTCCCCACAAGATCGCAGCCACACGCATGGCGGATCGTCTTTCTGAAACGGCGGCGTTTCTGGGATCTGTCAACACGTTGCGACGGACCCCAACAGGCTGGGAAGGCGCGATGTTTGACGGAATGGGCCATGTTGCGGCGCTACGTAAGGCTGGCTGCCAGCTGGAAGGCAAAAAGGTTTTGCTGGCAGGCGCTGGGGGTGCAGGTGGGGCTATCGCCTATGCGCTCGTTCAGTCGGGCATCGCGGAACTGGCGGTCCACGAAATGGATGCGGCACGCCGCGATAGCCTGATCGAACGGCTTTCTTCTCTGGGTCTGGCGAAAATTGACGTGGGCACATCAGACCCGTCCGGATTTGATGTTATTGTCAATGCGACGCCTGCGGGCATGAAGGAAGGCGATGCTCTTCCCTTTGACGGCGACAAGCTGACATCCGACATGTTTGTGGGAGAAGTGATCACCAAACCGGCCATTTCCCCGCTTGTGGCGCGTGCGCGCGAAATCGGCTGCGGCACAATCACCGGCGCTGACATGTTCGTCGAAGTACGCGATCTGATGGTCGATTTTCTCTGCGCGGTGTGAACGACATGAACAGGCATTTCGCACTCGCATTCCTCACCGTTCCCGATCTCGCTCCTGCAGAAGCGATCCGCATCGCAGCGGAAACTGGCTATGACAGCGTTGGTCTGCGCTTGCTTCCAGCCGCCGCCAGCGGTGAGGGACCCTATCCCATTTTGACCGACCCGGCAGTTCTGAGAGAGGCCCGGTCAGCTTTGTCCGATACCGGCATTCGCATTGGGGATGTCGAGATCGTGCGTTTGAAAGCCCAGACAAAGGTCGAGGAATTTCTGCCGTTTCTGGAATGTGCGGCAGTGCTCGGCGCTGCAAATATTCTGGTTGCTGGTGACGATCCAGATCCAGCGCGGCTCACCCAGACTTTTGCGCGTTTCGCCGAGCTTGCGGGCCGCTATGGTTTGACCGCTGATCTCGAATTCATGCCGTGGACTGGCGTGCGGGACGCACAAGCGGCTTTGGCCATCGTGGAAAAGGCCGGCCAAGCCAATGGTGGTGTGCTTGCCGACGCTCTGCATTGGGACCGCACTGGCGGCAAGGTCGATGATCTCACATGTATTCCGACCGAGCGTATTCATTATTTTCAAATATGCGATGCGCCAAAAGAATTCATCGACACCGATAGCGAACTGATCCGGGTTGCCCGCAGCGGGCGGCTGTTTCCGGGACAGGGCGGTATTGATCTGCGCGCATTTCTGGCGGCTTTGCCTGCGAATGTGCCGATCAGTGTGGAAATCGCCTCCGAAGAATTGAACGCGCGGCTGGCGCCGCGTGAAAGAGCGGCTCAGGCGCTGGCCGCGACACTGAGCTTGGTGAATTCCCTCGAAAATTAAAATCAAATTATTTTCTGGAATGATATTCAAATTTCTGTATAACGATCCTCACGCTGGGGAGTGAGGATCGTGAGTCCTCGGCGCACGAGGACAAGAATGTCGCATCATGACGGTGGAACCGCGCTGCAAATGCAACGTGGAACGCATGCGATCGAGTGGAGGAACAGATGAACAGCATAGATGCCGTCGGGTCCGATGGCGCAAAACTGACGCTTGCAGCCCGCAAGGGTGTGCATGGAAAAGCCATTGATCAAACGAAGCAGGACAATATTGCGTTAGAAGCCATCGGTGCTTCGCAAAACTGGTCTTCGTTGAGGGTCATCATTCTGGCGATCTGCTTTTTGTTGAACGCCATCGACGGCATGGATGTTGTTATCCTTTCCTATATCGCGCCTGCGCTTTCGGCAGACTGGGCGCTGTCACCGGAGCGGCTTGGTGTCGTGTTCTCCGCAAGTCTTGCGGGCATGGTGATCGGCTGCTTCTTCGTTGCGCCGCTTGCCGACAGATGGGGTCGCCGGCCACTGACGATTACTGCCCTCGCGGCAATCACAATCGCCATGATCCTGAGCGGCTTTGTAACCACAGTCATGGAACTGGTTGTCCTGCGCTTCTTCATCGGCGTTTGGATCGGCGCGATCCTTGCTTCGATGGCCGCGCTTGCTGCGGAATTTGCACCGGTAAGGGAGCGTTCCTTCGCCGTGGCCGTCATGACCGCTGGCTATCCGCTTGGAGCGGTTTTTACCGGCCTCGCCATGGCACCGCTGCTCCCTGTCTACGGCTGGCATATGATGCTGATCGGCGCGGGCATTGCCTCGTTGGTGGTGCTGCCGTTCGTCTGGTTTTTCCTACCGGAATCGCTGGATTTTCTGGTCCGCAAACGGCCTGAAAATGCTCTGCAACGCGTCAATCATGTGCTGACGAGGCTCGGTATGGAGCCGGTCAAGCAATTGCCGCAAAAGTCCCCCCAGCAGAAAGCTGCCGGTTTCGCTACCATCTTCGCCGAAAATCGTCTGGTGCCAACGATTTGGCTCTGGGTCGGAATTTTCATGGGCTTCCTGTCACTTTATTTCGTTATCTCATGGGTGACGAAGCTTGCCTCGCAAGCCGGTTTGACATTGGAAAATGCCATCTATGTCGGTGCGATCCTAAACTTCGGCGCGTTTCTGGGAACGTTGCTGATGGGCAAGCTGTCGAACCGCTTTCCGCAAGGCATTGTCGGGGCTGTATTCCTTGTTCTCGCCGCAGCACTTCTGGTGGTGTTCGGAACAGTCCACATGTCGCTCGGCATTATACTCTTCACGGCATTCCTCATGGGAATGGCGATCTATGGTGGCTTCAACTCCTTCTATGGTCTCGCAGCCAGCCTTTATCCGGCTTCCGTCCGAGGCACGGGCGTTGGCTGGGCCATGGGAGCGGGACGCTTTGGTGCCGTCGTTGGCCCGTCGATGGGCGGCGTTCTGATCGGTTCGGGTGCAAGCCTTTCGACGGTAATGATCGTCTTTGCGGTTCCACTGGTGATTGCGGCCATCGCCGCACTTTATTCCCACGTCCGATAGTGACGCGTTCTGGCAGATAGGAAATACATATGTCTCCCGACCACTCCATCGATAACAACGACCCGATGGTTTCCTCTCATCGAGCGGCATGCGATGTCCTCGTTATCGGTTCTGGTGCCGGGGGACTTTCTGCAGCGGTAGCGGCAGCGCATTTCGGATTGAAGGTCATCGTGGCCGAAAAAGCCGATGTATTTGGTGGCACCACTGCCTTTTCCGGTGGCTGGTTGTGGATCCCCAATGCGCCTCATGCCGTATCAGCTGGCAAGGGTGAAAACCCCGATGAACCGAAAGCCTATTTGAGGCATATTCTTGGTAATCGTTACGATGAGGCCATGATCGACGGTTATCTGAAAGCCGCGCCGCGCATGCTGTCTTTCTTTGAGCGCAACACGCAAGTCCGCTTCAATCCGGGCAGCGGCGTACCGGATTTTCACGGCAATGCACCGGCGGCGGCGACAGGCTGGCGTTCGGTTGTCGCCGCACCTTATGACGGTCGCGAACTTGGCTCCTTGATCGGAAAATTGCGCCCGCCGATCCCTGAAACAACGTTTTTGGGCATGGGCATCGCATCAGGCGTCGACATGCGCATGTTCCTGACGGCGATGCGTTCACCCAAGGCATTTGCCTATGTTACACGACGCGTGTCGAAACATCTGCGCGATCTCGTTGTTCATCGGCGCGCGATGCAACTTGTCAATGGCAACGCGTTGGTCGCTCGGCTATTGCGGTCTGCATCCGATAAGGAGATTACCCTTTGGTCGGGAGCCGCAGCGCGCGAATTGACCGCCGATCAGGGACGTGTCACGGGCGCGGTTCTCATGACCGCTAAAGGCCCCCTTACTGTCACTGCCAAACACGGCGTCGTGTTGGCGACAGGCGGCTTTCCGCATGATAAAGAGCGGCTTTTCGAACACCTGCCGCATGTTCAGGCCGGTACGGATCACGCATCGGCAGCGCCCAAGACAAACATTGGCGATGGTATGCGTCTTGCCGAAATGGTCGGCGGGCACGTATCGGACCGCATGGCGCATGGCGCGGCCTATGCGCCGGTATCGCTCGTTCCCCGCAATGATGGAACCGTGGGGCGTTTTCCGCATCTTGTCGAGCGCGGAAAGCCGGGTGTGATCGCGGTGTTGGCTTCGGGAAGCCGTTTCGCCAATGAGGGCGGCCCCTATCATGACTATGTTTGTGATATGATAGCAGCGACCCCGGAGGGGCAACCGGTTGTCTCATGGCTCATCTGTGATCATCGGTTTTTGCGCCGTTACGGTCTTGGCGCTGTCAAACCAGCGCCCGTTCCTTATCGGCGTTGGTTGAACAACGGCTATCTTATCAAGGGCGCAACGATCACCGAATTGGCTGAACGCTGCGGCATCGACGCGGCGGGTCTCAACGCGACCGTCACAGCGTTCAACCGTGATGCGCAATGGGGAGAAGACCCGCAATTCAATCGCGGCCAGACACTCTATCAGCGGGTTCAGGGTGACCCTGATCAGAAACCCAATCCCTGTATTGCTCCCATCCGCAATGGACCTTTCTATGCGGTGCGAATTGTACCAGGCAGTCTGGGTACATTTACCGGTATCGAGACCGATGCATCTGCGCGTGTCCTCGATGCTTCGGGCCAGCCAATTGCCGGTCTTTATGCAGCCGGCAACGACATGAACAGCATTATGGGTGGTCACTATCCAAGTGGTGGTATCACGCTCGGCCCTGCCATGACCTTTGGGTTCCTCGCAGCTGAAACCATTGCCAAGCGGGCTGCGGCTGAGAGCGCACAATCCAACAGCAAGGAAACAGAATATGCGATCTGAGCATGATCAGCACAAAACGGACGAAGTCGACCTGCTGGTTTGCGGTGCAGGCGCTGGTGGCATGACGGTGGCGCTGGTTGGTGCTCTGGAGGGACTAAATGTCCTCCTATGTGAAAAGACAAAACAGGTTGGTGGCACAACCTCAACCTCGGGCGGCACCACTTGGGTGCCGGGAACACATCTTTCTGAAGAAGCAGGCGTTCCTGATACAGTCGAGGATGCGCGCGCTTTTCTGGAAAGCGTTGTCGCCAATCGCAGCGGCATTCGGCTGCGCGAGGCGTTTCTCGCCTCAGGGCGCGAGGCTATCGAGGAACTCGACCGTCGCACCGATGTGAAATTTGCCGCCGCTCTTGCACATCCCGACTATCTCGACGGGCCGGGTTCTGCCTATGGGGGCCGGGCTTTGGGCCCAGTCGCATTTGACGGTCGCCTGCTGGAGCGTGATGATTTTGACCGGGTTCGTCCGCCGCGCCGCGAATTCATGGGGCTGGGCGGTATGATGGTGGGACGCAATGAACTGGGCGCCTTGCTGCAACCCTTTGGCTCTATCGCCAATTTCCGCAGCACCGTTCAGATCGTCGGGCGCTATGTGCTCGACCGTCTACGTTACAAGCGCGGAACACGTCTTTTGATGGGCAATGCGCTGGTGGCGCGGCTTCTCTATAGCCTGCGCAAGGCAAAGGTGCCAGTACTGTTCGAAACCGGCGTTCATGAACTGATTGTGGAGGATGGCCGCGTTGTTGGCGCGGTGCTGGAGGGGCCATCGGGGTCGCGCCGCATCAGGGCTCGCAAAGGGGTCGTGCTGGCGACGGGGGGCGTATGCTGGAACGAGAAAATCCGCGACCGGCTGTTTCCTGAAGCGGCGCGCGATTATTCGCTGGCGCCTGTCACCAACACCGGCGATGGAGCGGATGTGGCAATGGCGATAGGCGCGCGCTTCGAAGATGGCGGCGATAGCCCCGCCCTTTGGATGCCGTGCTCGTCCTATCGTCGGGCAGACGGATCACTGGCCGTGTGGCCGCATATCATCCTCGACCGCGCCAAGCCGGGCCTTCTGGCGGTTGACGCCGCAGGCAAGCGCTTTGTCAATGAATCCAATTCCTATCATGATTTTTCGATGGGCCAGATTGGTAATGGCGCTAATCCGGCCCACCTGATTTGCGACGCAGCATTTCTGCATCGCTATGGTATGGGGATGATCCTGCCGGGGGCGAAGAACCTGAAAACCATGCTCAAGGCCGGATATGTGATTGAGGGCGCGACCTTGCCGGAACTGGCGGCCAAGATCGGTTGCGACGCGAGCACGCTTGTCCAGACCGTCGAAGCCTATAATCGTTCTGCTGCAACCGGTACTGATGAAGACTTTGGGCGCGGCACATCGGTGATGAACCGGTTCAATGGCGACGCCAGCTTCAGGCCTAATCCGTGCTTAGGGCCGGTTGGTGCCGGTCCCTATTACGCCATGGCTGTGCGCCCGTCCGATCTCGCCTCCAGTGCGGGTCTTTCCGGCGATGAATTTGGCCGGGTTCTCAATGAGAACGGCGAGCCGATCCATGGACTTTATGCTTGCGGTAATGATCTCGCCTCCATCTTTCGCGGGACCTATCCGGGGCCGGGCACGACCATTGGTCCAGCCATTGTGTTTGGATGGCGTGTGGCCAAACACGCCGCCGGAAAGCTTACCGATGTGTCACAAGATGCGCCCGACGTTATGACGAATGAAAGGAAGAAACATGCAACGCTATGAAATCGCAACTCTTTCCACGACCATGGGGGCAGCCGCCAAGGTTGCGCCGGCAGTGGAAGCATTCGCGGGGGAAGGCAAGGGGCGTCTTCTGGGCATTTTCTATGCCGATATTGGCGCGTTGAATAAGGTTCTGGTTCTGCGCGGCTTTGATACCACCGGTGATTTTGAAGTAGAACGTGAGCGCACACTTCGCGCGGCCAACCCGTTCGGTGCTGCCGAATGGCTGACCGGACTGGAACTTGAAGGCTATGCGCCATTTCCATTTCTGCCGCCGATTGAAATCGGCAGCTTTGGTCCTGCCTATGAATTCCGTACCTATGTTCTCAAGACCGGTGGTCTGGAGCCGACAATAAAGGCATGGGAAGCGGCTGTACCGGCGCGCACGGAACTCTCAAAGCTGACCATCTGCATGTATGGCGTCGACGGCAAGCCGCGCATGACGCATATCTGGCCTTTCGCTTCGGTGAACGAGCGCGGCCAGATCCGTGCAGATTCCGTTGCCAAAAACGTGTGGCCACCGAAAGGCGGGCCGGATTGGCTGACGACCGACATGCGTTCGACCATCGCTTTTCCGACTGCGAATTCGCCTCTGAAATAAGTCGCGACGATCAAAACGGGAGAAGAAGAAATGGCCTCGTTTCCTCTTGGAGTGAGTACGATCAGTGATGCCTGGACAGTGCCGCTGGAAGAGTCTTTGACTCGTCTGGCGAAGCTTGGCTTCACGCATTTCGATGTGATGGTCAGCCCGGCGCATCTCGACATCCAGAATATGACGGCGCGTGATTATGCGCGCATCCGTCGGTTTCTGGAAGCGGAAGGCTTGACTATTCATTCGCTGACGGCACAGAGCCTGGACCATAATCTTGCTTCGCCCCGCGAAGAAATCCGCGAAATGACGGTCGGCTTCAACAAGAAGCTTCTGGACGCGACCTACGAACTTGGGGCGCAAGGCTTTGTCTCCGTATCAGGGCGATATAATTCTCTAAATGCGCCACCAAAGGCGCAGTTGGAGGGCTGGTTCCGGGGTTCTCTCGAGAAGACGGTCGCTTATGCGGAGCGGGCTGGGGTAAAGGTGTTTCTGGAAAACATCCCGATGGGGGTTTTGCCGGATGCAAAGAGCATGGTCAAATGGGTGGAAGAATTTGCGAGCCCCGCTTTGACCATCTGCTACGATCTGGCCAATGCGCATTTCATCAGTGAGGACCTGAGTGAAGCGATCCCGCTAGTGGTCCCTTACCTCGATATACTTCACATGTCCGACACCGGGAAAAGCGCCTGGAAACACGACCCCATCGGAACGGGCAGCGTTGATTTCGCGGCGGCGGCCAAAGCACTGGCCGCGTCGGATTATCGGGGACTGTCGGTCGTGGAAATTCTCAGTTCCGAACCGGACGCCGCAATTCAGGACGCTTTGCAAAAGCTGCAACCTCTGGGCTGGGCGCTGTCTGAACAACAAAACTTACGCAAGGCTGGCTAAGCTTTTTTCAGCTCTGCGTTAATCCTCCGAAACAAAAGAAGCCCCGAAAGGATCATTCCCTTCGGGGCTTTTTTAGGGCGGTTCCGGTTAAGACGGAATCGTGGAACCGCTCTATCTATTTGCTTTTAAGCATTATCCTACGTATCGAAGCGGGATCAGAAATCAGTCCAGTGAACTGATTTCCCCGCGTAGGCGCTACGCACTTTTGCTGGAAATACTCTATGCCGGCCGGGCCTCAGCTTCGCTTGTGCAAGCCGGGAAAGTAGCGCGATCCACTCGCCGCAAGACCGATCTCTTCTGCTGCTCTGGTGAGATGCGGTGCAAGCTCCGCCATCCGCTCCGGTGTCATGCGGACAGTTGGTCCGGCGATGGAAAGGCAGCTAATAACCTCGCCGCCGCTGCGAACCGGCACAGCCATCGCAGCCATGCCAATAATGTAGCTATTGACCGAAATGGAATAGCCACGCTTGCGTGTCTGCGCCAACACTTTCAGAAGTTCGGTGATCGTGGTGGGAGCACCAGGACCGGAAGGCTTGTTGCTGTTGACGAGGCCCTGTTGCGCAACCCGGTGCAGAGCCTCTTCATCGGTCATCGAGGCAAGCCACGCCTGACCACCAGCGCTTGTGGCCAGATGAACATTGACGCCCTGTTCTTGTCCGGGATCATAACGCAAACCGCCGGTCGCGCCTTGTGCAACCGCGACCCAGATCAGATCGTCGCCATCAATCACCGAGAGACGAATCAACTCGCCGCTGGTTTGGGCCAACCGGTCCAATATGGGCTGAGCCACATCTCCAACGCCCGTGCGGCCGAGAAAACCTACACCGAGCGCTGCGAGCTTCATGGTGAGCGCATAGTCTCCTTGATCCTGAACCTGACGAACATAACCAAGTCGAATCAACTCGTTAAGCGTGCGGTGCACGCCACTTGGAGGCTGATTGACATGCTGGGCAATCACTGAGACGGACAGACCGGCAGGACGAGCCGCGAGCAGCTCGATGATGGTCAGCGATTTTTCAAGAGCGCTCATAGTATCCCATTTCAGTTACCTATGCTCTTTGTGGCACATGAGCCAAGACAGTCAAGGCGATTACAGTGCGCTGTCAGAAGAATTGACCCAAGCCGTGGCGAACAATCGGTCAGTGTGGCACTTTTGGTTCCCACGGATAGAAGCTGAGGGGGAAGGGGCGCAAACCTTCGGGCAATCGCTTAGATAGTTAAGACGATCTTGGCGGCGGCGGTGTGCCCCCTATCAAGATCGCGGAAGGCTTGGCTCCCTTCGGATAAATGCCGGCTTTCAACCCAATTGAGCGGACCCAGTCGCCCTGATGCCAGCAACGCCACGGTTTCCCGAAAATCCGCCATTGAATAACAATAGGAGCCGATGAAAGCGATTTCCGCAAGCGTGATCCGTCTGACATCCACGCCTTCCGATCCCGGCAGAAGGCCGAGATGCACAATCGTAGCCCCGCGGCGTGCCATCAAGAATGCTGCCTCTCTCGTTTGCTTCGCGCCGACCGCGTCAAAGATCAGATCGACCGAGTTCGCCGGAGGCGCCGATGACGCATCGTTGGGATCGTAGGCGATAATCGCGGAACTGGCGGCGGACGCGGTCCTGCGGCGAATAGGATTTGGTTCTGCAAGCATTACAGCACCCGCCCCTTGGGCAATTGTGACAAGCGCGGTCGTCAGTCCGATGGCTCCCCCGCCAAGCACCGCAACGCGCGCTGCCGAAAGCGGACGACGCAAATTGTTTGTCCCGAGAAGAACTGCATGATAGGCGACCGCTACCGGTTCGGTGAGCGCGGCCACACGAAAATCCATGTCGTCTGGAATTTTCACCAGATTGCGTTCTGGGACCACGATCCGTTCGGCAAAGCCGCCTGCATGCGGCGGGAGCCCTATGTTGCGCTGGTTCTCACACAGCTGTTGCGTCCCGGACAGGCACTCGGTGCATTCTCCGCAGGTTAAAAGTGGATTGACCGCCACACGCTGCCCGGCCAAAGATCCTGTTTCCACAACACCAGCTATTTCATGTCCCATAATCATCGGTGGAACCCGACGCGGGTCGTGTCCGTGATAACCATGCATGTCCGAGCCGCAGATGCCACACGCCTTGACCTTGAGAAGCGCTGTGCGGGGGCCAGCTTGCGGTTCATCGACTTCGCGATAAACCATGTTTTCTTTACCCAGATAAACCAGCGCTTTCATTGTGTTCCTCTCCCAAATTGTGACATTGCATGCTTTATCGCCCGCGCGTTCTTGAAGCCGCGTTGCTGCTATGCACGAGGGTTGACTACGGTTCACCTGGGGGCGCGGGGTTCGATGGGTTGAACCCGTGGACGCTTGGCTCGCTCCGCCCGGATTATGCGCTAATCTGTAAGCGGTCCGATATGATCAAGCCTGGCGCCGCGAGCGGCTCGCGTACCCAGCGCGCGCACCGGTTCGTTATCTATGCCGTAACGCTCAGCCATCATCATGATATGTGCAGAAAGTTGCTGCAGCGCTTCGGTAATCTGGTTGTTTTCGAGAAGATCGACAATGACGAGATGCTCCGCGCTGGAAAATTTGCGGGTTGACAAAGACGAGCGATGCGACCGCAACGCCGCAACTTTGCTGGCGACCAGATGATAGGCGTTAACGAGGTAGGGATTGCCACAATTTTCCAGCGCCGCGTCGTGAAAATGATCGTCAGCCCGGGCACCGCGCAAAACATCGCCAGCCTCACATGCCTCAACCATGTCTTTCGCTGCGATGCGCATCGCGTTCAACGTTTCATCACGCCTGCGCACCATGGCGAGACGTACCGCTTCAACTTCGATAGTCTTTCTGAACTCGCACAGATTGACGGTATCTTCATGGGTCGGCAGGAAAACAAAAGTGCCCCGCTGGGGTTGCACATCAATCAGGCCCTGCTGCTCAAGAATGGCGAAGGCTTCCTTGACGGGACTGCGGCTGACACCGAGCGCGGTTGCGAGCTTGTCTTCCGACAGCGCATCCCCCAGTTCAAGTTCACCGTCTATAATTGCCCGCCGCAACCTGTCGGTCACCCGTGCACCCAGCGAGGATCGCGGTTTTGAATGCATTTCTGCGGACCCTTTCCTTGTTGCAGCTAAAATAACTTCTCAATGCAGTATAAATGATTCCTGTACGCGTCCACCGGGGGCGAAGCAACACCCCCGGTGCCATGACACCACGGCAGTTACACACTGTCGAGGAAGCGTTTTGTTGCTGCCATTCCCTGTTCGGCGCGTTCAAGGAAACTAAGTTCGGTATCGCCTTTATGCGGAGTTTCGACGCTGATGACGACATCGTCGGGCAGTACGGACATCAGTTCGCGCAACCAAAGACCACCGTCGCCGGGGAACATCCGTCCAGTTCGGGCCTCAGCAATGCAACCGGCATTGTCCACCGGCTGTTCAGCCGGTGCATCGCAAAGTTGCAGATAGAGCGCCAGTCCTTCCGGCAGGGACGCAACATCACGGGGATTACCGCCCGACCGGGACAGATGCAGCGCATCGATCAGGAGCCCGACATTTTTCCGGCCTGATGCGGTGGCAAGGCGCGTTGCATCCTGGATCGTCGCCGTCGAACGCCAGCGCATGAACTCTACCGCCATTTTGATGTCGTATTGTGCTGCAGCATCGGCGATCTGCGCCAGATTGTCCGAAGACCGCGACAGGTCGGGGTCTTCGCAGGTGATCTGCATCACCGGCATGCGCAATTCGCCAGCCGTTTCGATGATTGGTAGCCATGCGGCAATATCGGTCTGTGGCAAAAGCGTAAATACTTCCCCGTCATAGAACGAGACACCGGTATCTGCGGCGGCGGCCTTGATCTCCCGGAGCAGCGGCTTCTGGCCGACAATGGGATGGGCGAGTTCCAGTCCGTGCGGGGCGATCAGCCGCAGACTGACCATATCGTAACCGCAGGACGCTGCGATCTTGACGTTATCAACGGGTGGGCAACCGAAGACGGTCAGATAGGCGAGGGAGAGAGGATGTTTTTTATACATGCTGCGGCCTCAATAGGTTGCGCGACCGCCGGACACATCGAAAACCGCGCCGGTTGAGAATGAACATTCTTCTGAGGCGAGCCAGCACACGAGTGCTGCAACTTCATCGGCTTCTCCGAGCCTGCCGACCGGTATTTTCGCGGTTACAAAGGCTTTGAATTCCGGCGTCAGCTGGTTCATCATCTCGGTTTCGATAGCTGCGGGCGTGACGCAGTTGACGCGAATCTGTGTGGTTGCCAGCTCTTTTCCGACAGATTTCGTCAGGCCAATAACGCCCGCTTTGGAGGCGGAATAAGCGACCGCGTTGGGATTGCCCTCCTTGCCGGCGATGGAGGCGATATTGACGATGCGGCCATATCCAGTCTTGCGCATTTCGCGCACCGCCGACTGGCAGCAATAGAACACGGCATCCAGATTGAGCGACATGACGAACCGCCAGCCGTCATGGGGATATTTTTCGAATTGCTCCAGAGGACCATTGTGACCGGCGCTGGTAACGAGGATGCCGAGTGGCCCCATCTCAGCCACCACCTCTGCGGTTGCAGCTTCAACCTCGGCGGCATCCATCACATTCACCACATACCCTTTGGCGCCCGGCAATTTTGCGGCGGCTCCCTCCACGCGCTCGCGGTTGATATCCCAAAGCGCGACCTTGTGCCCTTTGGCCGCAAGGCGTGCCGCAATGGGAAATCCGAGCCCTCCCGCACCGCCGGTTACAATCGCGACGCGTGATGTTTCCTGTTCTGCCATAATGGCTTTCCTCCCTGATAATCCGGCCCGCTTTCGCGCGGCCCTGTGAATGAGATGTTTGGTGCTCCCAAACGGACAGCGAATCTTGTGCTTGACATTCTGTAGAATACTAACATTCTAGTAGCCTAAATGGGTCGGAAACGACCGACTTGTCAAGCGGGAGGACGCGGGGCAAGCAGAATGGAGGAGAAGAATATGGGACTGAAGGGCTCTGCCTTTCTGGCGATCTGGCACGACATCGAAGATGGTGCCCATGACGAATATATCGAGTGGCACACACGTGAACATATGCCTGAACGCCTCTCGATACCCGGCTTCAGGACAGGCAAACGGCTCCACGCGCCCGCTGCCACCCGATATGTCTTCGGGACAATCTATGCTGGCGAAACAGTCGAAACATTTCGGTCACCGGCCTATCTCGAACGTCTGAACAATCCAACGCGGTGGACTGCTGCCGTCGCGCCGAGCTTTCGCAACTTTCTGCGCGTCGCCTGCGAACGGATAGCGACCGCCGGTACTGGCGACGGAGGCTCTGTGGCAACGATCCGCTTCGATCTTTCGGGGAGCGAAGGAGAGGAAGGGCTGAGGGCGAAGGCGCAGGGGCTTGCGGACAAGATGCTCGCCGTTCGTGGTGTCGCTTGCGTGCATATCGGTATTTCGCGCAACGAAGTTTCGAGCGTTCGCACCAGGGAAACCGAGTTGCGTGCCGAAATGAGCGAAAGCGGTTTCGATGTGGTGGTTCTCATTGAAGGGTCTTCAAATCCGGGACTTCATTCGGCGCTGCCACAGATTGAGCAACTGGCAATTGAAACCGGCGTTCTTTCTTCTCCCATCAGCAATATTTACGATGCCGCCTTTTCACTGACCTCCGAAGATATGCAGGGGGCAGCATGACGCGGGTCCTCGTTACCGGTGGGGCCGGTTTTCTGGGCGGATGGATTTTGAAGGCGTTGAAGGCGCAAGCTCACGAAGTGCGGATATTCGACCGTACCAGTGATCGACGTATTCTGCGGGAAATTGTCGGCGACGAGGCTGAGCAGGTTGAGTGGTATCAAGGCGATATCGCAGATGCAGAGGCTGTAAAGGCGGCTGCCAGCAATTGTACCTCTATTGTCCATCTTGCAGCACTTTTAACGCCCGCCTGCAAGAACGATCCGGTGCTCGGTGCAACGGTCAATCTGATTGGTACGCTGAATGTTTTCGAAGCCGCCAAGGCAAATGCGATTGGGCGGGTGGCCTATGCCAGCAGTGCTGCCGTCTTTGGCCCGGACGATGGGCTGACGCCTTATCCGGTCACGCAGTATGGTGCTTTCAAACTCGCATGCGAGGGAAGCGCCAGAGCCTATTGGCATGATTCTGGTATTGCCAGTATCGGCCTGCGTCCCACTGTTGTTTACGGGCCGGGCCGGGAAAGCGGGCTAACCGCCGGGCCGACAATTGCCTGTCGCGAAGCGGTTCGTGGCAATTCTTATACAATTGGCTATTCAGGGCCGCAGGACATGGTTTTCGTGGCTGATGTGGCGGCGGCGTTTGCGGCTGCGGCAACACGATCTTACGAAGGTGCGCACGCCTTTTCGCTGGGTGGCGCATGCGAGGATGTGCCCGACGTCATCCGGGCGATCCGGTCAGAAATACCCGGTGCCAAAATCGACTTTGCCGGTGAAGCCGTACCGATGGCGCCCAATATCGCGGCAACCGACAACAAGCGTCTGCTGGGAGCCATCCCCGTCACGTCGCTGCGTGACGGGATTGCCCAGACCGTTGCCCATTATCGTGCAGTGGCGAGAGCAGCCTGATGGCCATCTACAGCGATAAATCGCAGGATCATGTCGGTCATCGTCTGCAAGCGGGCATCGATAGCGTCTTCCGCAAGGAGTTCACGACCGAACAGGACCTTCAGCGTGTGCCGGTTGGAGACATAGGTAAAACCAAGCGCAGAGATGGAGATATAGAGATCGAGCGGATCGACATGACGGAAAAGTCCCTGGGCGACACCGCTCTCGATAATCGTCGATACTCTGTTGACGATGGCGCTGTTGAGCCCCTCCATGCCGGTCGCCGCCTGCAAATGGACGGCACCATGCAGGTTCTCGGTATTGATCATCCGCACGAAGGCTGGATTGTCGATGTAATAACGGAAGGTAAAGGAGATCAGCGCTTTCATCGCGCCAATGGGGTCGGCGGGATCAAGCAACAGCTGCTCTTCAGCGGAACGGATGCCGACATATAGGTGTTCCATGGCCGCAAGGTAGAGTTCCTCCTTGCTGCCGAAATAATGGTAGACCATCGCCTTATTGGAATTCGCCCGCTGCGCAATGCGATCCACCCGAGCGCCGCCAATTCCATGGGTCGAAAATTCCGCAATAGCGGATTCAAGCAGAAGGCGCCTGCGTTTTTCCGGCGATCGTTGCCCAGGATCGAGCGTGTTCTGTGTTGGCATCGTATCGGTATTCGTCATCTGGATTCCTCGGACTGGCTGTCCTCTTACCACATTGGAAGGAATTGGGCAGCAGCTTGAGCATAAGTCATCGATCTGCGGACAGGGATATCACGTGGATTGACATCAACCAACTGGTTGGTTAATAAAAAAACGAACACAGGTCCGGTAGCGAAGAGGAGTCGCTGTCTGGACAAAACGGCACAAACCCTGAGGAGGACCATCAATGCCGGGCAAATTCTCAATTCGTAATGCTGCACTGACGCTTTTTGCAGGCGTGGCTATGGTATTCGGCGCTTCTGCAGCCCATGCACAGGCCCTGGAGAAAATCAAAAGCGCAGGCGTCGTTCGCATCGGCGTGATGGGCGAACAGGCCCCATGGGGTTCAATCGACTCCACAGGCAACAATGTCGGCTATGACGTCGATGTTGCGAAGCTGATCGGCGAGGAAATGGGTGTCAAGGTCGAGTTCGTGCCAAACGCCGTTGCTGCACGTATTCCCAACCTTTTGACCGGCAAGGTCGATCTGCAGATGGCGGTCATGGGCATGTATCCTGATCGCGCGAAAGCTGTCCAGTTCACCAAGCCCTATGCCGGGTTGAAGATCATTCTTCTGTCGAGCGCCAAGAACAACATTACCAAGATTGAAGACGCGAAAAGCCTTCGTATAGGCGTGCCGCGCGGCGCTGCGCAGGACAAGTCAATCACCAGTCTTCTGGGCGATGTCGCCAATATCCGCCGTTTCGATGATGACAGTTCGACAATGCAGGCGCTGGTATCCGGGCAGGTCGATGCCATTGGTGGCAACACCACCTACAAGATCAATCTCGACAAGGCTGCACCGGGCAACGATTACGAGCAGAAACTGGTCTTCAATGAACAGTGGATGGGCGTTACGACCAAGCTTGGCGACAAGGAAATCAACGCCTGGCTGAACCAGTTCATCGACAAGATCAAGGCAGATGGCCGTCTTGAGGCGATCAACAAGAAGTGGCTCGGCGAAGACAAGCTTCCGAATTTCCCGGAGAAGCTCGAAGGCGTGCCCTACACAGTCGAATAAGATCAGCGACAATTCCAATACAGCATGATGAGGCGGGGTGTGCGGCCGCGATTGTGAAGTCGCGCCCTCGTTTCCATGGAAAGTTTGAACATGCGTAAAATCTTCATACTGAACGGCCCCAACCTTAATCTGCTCGGTCAGCGTGAGCCGGAAATTTACGGTCGAACGACGCTCGATGAAATTCGTTCCTGGGTGGAGGCGGATGCCGCAGAGTTTGGTGTGGCGATTGAGTTTCGCCAGTCGAACTTCGAAGGTGAAATCATCGAAGCTATCCATACCGCACGTCACGAAGCGGTTGGGATCATCATCAATCCGGCCGCCTTTACTTTCACCTCGATTGCTATTCTTGATGCACTCAAGACCTTCAATGGTCCCAAGATCGAGCTGCACATTTCCAACGTGCATCAGCGTGAGGAAATCTATCACAAGTCGCTCGTATCGAGAACGGCAACAGCCGTGATGGCAGGTTTTGGAGCTCAAGGGTATCGCCTTGCTCTCAGGGCAATGACGGAGATGACGGCATGACACGCATTGGTCTTATGGGGGCGGGCCTGATTGGCCGCGAACATGCGGAACTTCTGACTTCCAACCGGCGCGCGAAAATTGCCGCCATTTGCGACCCGACGCCAGCCGCTGCTGAAATGGCGGCACGGCTTTCCGTCCCGCATTTCTCCGACTATGGCACGATGCTCGATGAGGCAAAGCTGGACGGTGCCATCATCGCCCTGCCAAACCAGTTGCACGCACCGGCAGCTCTGGCTTGCATCGAGCGCGGTGTACCTTGCCTGATCGAAAAGCCGATTGCGGAAAGTCTGGCGTCAGCCAACCGGATTGTAGAAGCATCCGAACGTTCGGGTGTTGCTGTGCTCGTCGGGCATCAGCGGCGTCACAGCCCGGATATCCGGTCGGCAAAGCGTGCCATTGACGCGGGCGAACTCGGCCCTCTGGTTGCCGTCAATGGCATGACCTTGTTTGACAAGCCCGATGACTATTTCAATACGGAATGGCGACGCAAATTGGGTGGTGGGGTGCTGTTGATCAATCTGATCCACGACATTGATGTGCTGCGCTATCTGGTAGGCGAGATCGAAAGTATACGCGCCTTTACGTCATCTGCGCGCCGCGGCTTCGAAGTGGAAGATACTGCAAGTATCTCGATCCGCTTCGTCAATGGGGTACTGGGCACGTTCCTGATTTCCGATGGTGCCGTCAGCCCCTGGGCCTGGGAATATACGTCCGGTCAGGCGCTCTATCATCCGGCACAACCCGGACCATGCCTCTTCCTTGCCGGACGCAAGGCAGCATTGTCCGTTTCCGATATGTATCTATGGCGACACGCGGAGGAAAGTGATCATTGGCAGCATCCGCTGATCCGCGAATACCGGCCCGGTGATGGCTCGTTGACCTATGTGAACCAGCTCGACCATTTCGTCGATGTGATCCATGGCAATGCCAAGCCGTTGATCACGGCACGCGATGGCATGTTGACACTCGCCGCCACGCTTGCGGTCGATGTTGCGGGACGTGAGGACCGTACCGTGACCCTTGCTGAAATGTTGAACACAGCCGGAGTGGCGGCATGACGAGCAGAAAGACATCACTCTCGTTCCTGACCGGGCTTGGCGTCGCGCCGGAAGAAGCCGTGCTGGCCGCAGCGGAAGCAGGTTACGATTACCTCGGTTTTCGCCTGCTGCCCGCTGTTCCCGGTGGACTGGCTTATGCGCTGATGGACGAGCCAGCCCGTGTGAAATCACTTATCAGCCTCATGAATGACAAGGGCGTCGAGGTATTTGACATCGAGATGATCCGCATAGGACCGGATTTCGATCCCGAGCCATATCTGCCATTTCTGGATTGCTCGGCCCAATTGGGTGCGCGTGCCATTCTGGTTGCGGGCGATGACGCCGACGAGGGGCGTTTGACCCACTCCTTTGTGAAACTGTGTGAGGCCGCGCGTCCTTTCGGTCTGTCGATGGATCTGGAGTTCATGCCGCAATCCGAACTCCGCGACCTTTCGGCTGCGACCCGCGTGCTGACTGCGGCTGACCAGCCAAATCAGGGCGTGATTATCGATACGCTCCATGTTTCGCGAGCGCGCACCACGATTGAAGAGATTGCCAATGTGCCGCGCCAATGGCTGCATTATGCGCAGATTTGCGATGCTCCGGCCAAAATTCCGGAAAGTCGTGAAGAGCTGAATTTTGCCGCACGCCACGAGCGGTTCCTGCCCGGAGAAGGCGAGCTCGATCTCATTGGCATGTTCGATGCTTTGCCGGCTGATATCCCGGTTGCGGTCGAAATCCCGAATGATCGTCAGTCGAAAGGCTTGTCCGTTGCTGAATGGGCGAAGCGAACGCTGCGGGCATCAAATGACATACTGGCCAAAGTGACCGGGGAGGTTGTAGCGTGAAAAACCTTGAAACCAAGACCATTCAGGGCGTGACGATCCCCAGCCTTGGACTGGGCACGTTCGAACTGAAAGGGCCGGAAGGCGAAGCTGCAATCCGCACGGCGATTGAGCTTGGCTATCGTCAGATCGATACGGCCATTCGCTATGGCAACGAGGTTGAAGTGGGGCGCGCTGTTCGCGAGAGCGGTGTCGCACGCGGAGACTTGTTCGTTACGTCCAAAATCTGGTTCACCGATCTTGATCCGGAAACAGTTTCCCGCCGGGTCGATGAAAGCTTGGAGCGGCTTGGCTTTGACTATGTCGATCTGCTTTTGGTGCACTGGCCGAGCAAGACTGTTCCTCTCGGCGAAACGCTTTCAGCTTTTGCAGAAGCAAAAGCGAGCGGTAAGACCCGCCTGATCGGCGTCAGCAATTTCACGGTCGCACTTCTGGACGAAGCGCTGGATGTTCATAACGCCGAGTTGTTCTGCAATCAGGTCGAGTATCACCCTTATCTGTCGCAGGAGAAGCTCCTTACGCGCATGCGTGAGGCAGGCATGCTTTTAAATGCCTATCAGCCGATCGCGCGGGGCAAGGTTTTCAACTCGGATATCCTTGTCGAGCTTGGGCGCAAATACGGAAAGTCCGCTGGCCAGGTCACCTTGCGCTGGCATCTACAGCAGGACAATGTTGGCGCCATTCCGCGCTCCGCCAAACCTGAGAATATGAAGTCCAACCGGGATATTTTTGATTTTGAATTGTCCCCGGAAGATATGGCGGCAATCCATGCGCTTGCACGCGGCGAACGGTTCTCCCGTTTTGAATGGGAACCCGAATGGGACTGAACGCCCTGCTGGAGGAGGTTAGAATATGACACTTGATTTCAGCGTCGTCGCGGATGCCTGGCCCTCGCTGGTCTATGGGACACTGGGAACGCTATTCCTGGCCGTCGTTGGCATGACCCTCGCCACCATCATCGGTGTCGTGGGGGTTGCAATCTTGCGGACTCATAGGGTGATCCCATCCTTTGTGGTCACGACCTTTGTTGAGGTGATCCGCAACACGCCGTTTCTGGTACAGATTTACTTCATCTTCTTTGCATTGCCTCTTGCGGGTGTACGGCTCAATCCCACACTGACGGCCATTCTTGCCCTCGGGTTGAATGGTGGTGCCTATGCCATTGAGATTATCCGTGGCGGGGTCGAAAGCATTCCGAAAGGTCAG
This sequence comes from Ochrobactrum teleogrylli, assembly GCF_006376685.1. Classification (GTDB taxonomy): domain Bacteria; phylum Pseudomonadota; class Alphaproteobacteria; order Rhizobiales; family Rhizobiaceae; genus Brucella; species Brucella teleogrylli. The sequence continues at coordinate 96,411 of NZ_VEWL01000014.1, forward strand.
ACGGAAGCGGGACTGGCGCTCGGCCTTCACCGGCACGAAGTGTTCCGTATGATCGTTCTGAAACCAGCGTTGCGCGCGATATATCCATCACTGTCGAGCCAGTTCATCCTGCTCACGCTCACGACCGCAATTTGCACGTCGATCTCCGCCTATGAGTTGACGTCAGCGGGACAGCGCATCGAGGCGGAAACATTCCGCAGCTTTGAAACCTATTTCACGCTGACCGGCATTTATCTCGTGATCTCGCTGGTGACTATGTGGTCCCTTGCCGCCATCGGGCGACGTGCATTCAGCTATCCGCAGCGTTGAGGAGGACGACTTATGGGACTGCAAGAATTCACCTATCTGCTGCAAGGTCTCGGCTGGACGCTCATACTGACCGCTATGGCGTTTGCTGGCGGTATTGTCTCCGGCATCATCATCGCTCTGATGCGGGTATCGAAGCTCAAATGGGTTCGGGCTCTCGCAATCGGCTGGATAGGTCTCTTTCAGGGCACGCCTTTGCTGATGCAGCTCTTTGTTGCCTATTTCGGCTTGCCCCTTCTTGGTTTCGATCTCCCGGCATGGGCGGCGGTGGGCATAGCCCTCGCCGCGCACGCTTCGGCCTTTCTGGGTGAAATCTGGCGTGGCGCGATTGAAGCCGTTCCGAAAGGGCAGACTGAAGCGGCGGATGCGCTTGGACTGCATCGCTACAGCCTGATGGTCGACGTCATCATGCCGCAAGCGTTTAAACTATCGTTGCCGGCCACCGTTGGCTTTCTTGTTCAGCTTCTGAAGGGCACGTCGCTTGCCGCGATTGTTGGCTTCATTGAACTGACCCGCGCCGGTTCGATTATCTCCAATCAGATCTACCGACCGCTTCTTGTGTTCGGTGTTGTAGGGGCGATGTACTTCGCCATGTGCTGGCCGCTCTCCTTGTGGGGCAGGCGTATTGAACGACGCATGGCCGCCGGCCTCTCCAGATAAGAAAGGGAACTTCTCATGACAACTGATAAAAAGTCAGATGCGCCACCGATGATCATGATGCGCGACGTGGAGAAGTGGTATGGCAACTTCTATGCGCTGAAAAAGGTCTCCCTGACGGTCGCAAAGGGAGAGAAGATCGTTCTGTGTGGTCCATCGGGGTCCGGCAAATCCACCCTGATCCGTTGCATCAACCGATTGGAAGCGAGCCAGGGCGGCGAGATCGTCGTTGCCGGTCACGCGGTCAAGGAAGACCAGAAAGCCATTGATGCGGTGCGCCGTGAAGTTGGTATGGTCTTTCAGCAGTTCAACCTGTTTCCACATAAGACCGTATTGGAGAACTGCATTCTGGCGCCGATGCGGGTGCGCAAAATTTCGCGGGACGAAGCGGAAGCGACGGCACGAAAATATCTCGACCGGGTGCGTATCGGTGATCAGGCCGAAAAATATCCCGCGCAGCTTTCCGGTGGACAGCAACAGCGCGTTGCTATTGCGCGGGCGCTATGCATGGAGCCCAAGGCCATGCTTTTCGATGAGCCGACTTCGGCGCTAGATCCCGAAATGGTCAAGGAAGTCCTTGATACGATGGTATCGCTTGCCCGCGATGGCATGACGATGATCTGCGTGACGCATGAAATGGGCTTCGCTCGTCAGGTTGCGGACCGGGTCATCTTCATGGCGGACGGAGAGATTCTCGAAGAGAATGATCCCGAAACATTCTTTCGAGCGCCGGCGCATCCCCGCACACGAACCTTCCTCGGTGAGATACTACAGCACCACTAATCAACCAAATTCAGAAGCGCGTTAAATCTCCCGCTTTGACAAGCGGGAGATTGCTGCGAATGCAGGGTCGTTCTTGTGACCCTAACCTGCTTTTGCGAAACGCCGGGAGATAGCCTCCGCGGCATCGATAATTGAATCTGTATCGATACCAAAATGCGCATAGAGATCAGCGATGGTTCCCGTCTGGCCGAAATGTTCAACGCCCAGCGATGTGGTCGCGTTGCCATGAACGGAGCCCAACCATCCGAGCGTTGCAGGGTGTCCGTCCGTGACAGTGATGAAATGCGCATGTGAAGGAACGGGGGCCAGAAGCCGTTCAATATGGCTCACGGCCTCGCCAAATCCGTGGCGCCGCGCCCGTTGAGCCGCTGTCCAGCCCGCATTCAGGCGATCTGCCGAGGTGACGGCGAGCACGGCAACGTCTCTTTGTGTCTCTGCAAGGCGGCCTGCAGCCGTCAGAACTTCGGGCGCCACACAACCCTGATAGGCCAAAACGAGGCGCGTGTTCGGTCGGGGTTCACGCAGCCAGTAAGCGCCGTCGATGACACCCTGACGGAATGCTGGATCTTCCCGCCGCGTGATCTGCTCGATTGGTCGTGTCGTCAGGCGCAGATAAATCGATCCGCCGGCTTCGTCGCGCAACCAGGTTCGGGGATCGTGTTTTGCATGCCCCTCTCGCTGCATGTAGTCGAAAGACCAGTCCATGATGACGGAAAGTTCGTCAAGGAATGCCGGTTCGAAACTGGCAAGGCCATCCTGGCTCATGCCGATCAGTTGCTGACCGATGGACTGATGCGCTCCGCCCTCCGGTGCGAGGGTGACGCCGGAAGGTGTGCCCACAATCATGAACCGGGCGTCCTGATAACAGGCATAGTTCAAGGCATCGAGGCCCCGCGCAACGAAGGGATCGTAGACGGTGCCGATTGGGATCAGCCGCTCCCCGAAAAGCGAATGAGACAGGCCTGCCGCGCCGAGAAGCAGGAACAGGTTCATCTCGGCAATTCCTAGTTCTATATGCTGCCCGCCTGGTCCAAAGGACCATTTTTGAACCGACGGCACCTTTTCCTGCTGGAAAGTATCCGCCAGGGTCTGGCGTGCAAACAGCCCGCGCCTATTGACCCAGGGACCGAGATTGGTTGAAACCGTCACATCGGGTGCCGTGGTGACAATGCGGCGCGCCAGATCGTCGTCTTTCCGACCGATCGCATCCAGTATCTTGCCGAAACCGGCTTGCGTCGAAAGCTCGCGATCATCAAGGAATACCGGACCTTCCGTGCGAACCGGTTTGGCGCTGTACCGCCGTTTGCCATTGGCAAAGAACGGAACGGTTTTGAGGAATTTTTTGACTTCGGCTGAATCCGGGATAGCGCCGAATTCCTCCCATTCCTTTCCTGCGGGCACACCGACGCGTCGCTGCAACTCTTCCATTTGGGCTTTGGTCATAAGCCCGGCATGATTGTCCTTATGACCGGCGAGCGGCGTGCTCCATCCTTTGATCGTATAAGCAAGAAAAACGGTTGGCCGGTCGTGATCGATGTCTTCAAACGTCTGCACGAGGCTTTCGACACAATGGCCACCGAGATTGTTCATGAGATCGGAAAGTTCTTCGTCGGAACGGCTCTCGATCAACCGGCTCACGTCGCCTTGATCGCCAATCTCATCGTTCAGACGCCGCCGCCATGCTGCGCCACCCTGAAACGCCAGCGCCGAATAGAGCTGGTTCGGGCAATTGTCGATCCATGCTCGCAGCTTCTCACCACCGGGCTCCTTGAACGCTGCTTGCTGGAGTATCCCGTGCTTGAGCACTTTGACATCCCAGCCGAACGCAGTGAAGATGCCTTCGATCCGCTGCCACAGGTTCTCACGCACCACACCGTCCAGACTTTGGCGGTTGTAGTCGATGATCCACCAAGTGTTGCGGAGATCGTGCTTCCAGCCCTCCTGAAGACATTCATAGATGTTGCCTTCATCGAGTTCGGCGTCGCCGACGAGCGCGATCATGCGGCCCTTCGGAATATCGGTCGCAAAAGGCTTCGCTGCCAGAAAATCCTGTACAATCGAGGCAAAGGCAGTGATCGCCACGCCGAGCCCAACGGAGCCGGTCGAGAAATCGACGTCGTCAATATCCTTTGTGCGGCTCGGATAAGACTGTGCCCCGCCAAACCCGCGAAAATTGATAAGGTTTTCGCGGGTTTGATTGCCCATTAGATATTGGATGGCGTGAAAGACCGGCGATGCGTGCGGTTTGACAGCAATCCGGTCCTCTGGCTTCAAAACGTGGAAATACAATGCCGTCATAATCGACACCATAGAGGCGCACGACGCTTGATGACCGCCAACTTTAACCTCGCCTTTTTCGCGGAGATGATTGGCGTTATGGATCATCCAGCAGGCGTGCCACAGGATTTGGCGTTCCAAATCCTTCAGGTTTTTCGTGAGCGGCGCGACCTTGGTCGATGGCATTGCTTATTCCTCCCTGGGAAGAGCTGTGTTCCGGTGCGAAATCAGCCTATGCGCGGAAGCTTACCGCTTCTCGCGTTTTGTTCAAAGGTCTGACGACGCCCGGCAACAATTGGTTGAGTTTCGCCTATTTCCCCATAAGAATGGAGGCAAGGCTTTCGCCTTTCGAAAGGCGTTGATGTATAGCAGTTTCGCGCTCAACGACGGCATTCGCCGCAGTGACAAGTTCATCGGCCTCGCCGGGCGGCGTTACCATGATGCCGTCTGCGTCAGCGGTAATAAGATCGCCGTTGCGAACAACGGCGCCACCAACCACCACATCAACGCCAACCTCCACCGTTATCTCTTTCGAGACCGGACCCGCAGGCGTAATGTTCTTGTACCATGTTGGTGGTGCAACATTCGCCAGACCCGCCGTATCGCGGATGGGTCCATTGATCACGACGCCGCTGACCCCGATTGCCGCCAACCGATGGGCAACCAGATCGCCCATGGGCACGCCGCCAATATCGGTCTGCACTTCAACGACAACCACAGCACCCTTGGGTGCATTATCATAGGCCTGCAAAAACTGAAGTCTGTTTGAAGGGTCGCTGTTCTTGGCCCGGCGCATTCTGATCGTATAGGCCACACCAATCGCACGATCCGTTGGGCGAAGTGCTTTCAATGTGTCGATGGTCCTGTGACGGATGGAAAAGCCACCATGAAGATGTTCCGTAACATCCCAAATAGTTGAACTGCCGACGCCATCCGCCGCCGGTGAAAAATTCGTCTCGTTCGACATGAAATTACCTTTCTGCATCCCGATCAAGGGGTTATCTCGTCGTCCAAATTCAGCACCTTCAACAAACTTTCGTTGTTTTCCAGGGCTGCATGAACCAATGCTTCTTTGGCTGTAATCGTATCCGCTTGGCTGACCAGTGCTTCATAGTGCGTACCGGGGAAGACAAACACGCCGTCGCGATCGATCGATATGATCGATCCGGGCTCCACCAAAGCCGCGCCCAGTTGCAGCGCAACCTGGACTTCAACCTCTGTTTCAGCCAGTTCGAGACCCGACGCGACCGCATTTCGATACCAGATTGGCGGGCCGAACTGGATGAGCCCGTCAATGTCGCGCACCGGACCTTCAACAACCACGCCAGCGACGTTCAGCTTTTTCAGCCGATGCGCGATGATATCGCCAACAACCGCACCCCCAAGATCATCCACGAGTTGAATGAAGACAATGCTGTCGGCGGGCGCGGCATCGTAAGCCGCCAGTGTTCGGGCGGCATTTGCTCTCGATGGCTGTGATGATCGTCGAAGTCTTATTGTGTAGGCTCTTCCTGTTGCTTTATCGTCCTTGCGCAGCGCAACGAGACCATCAAGGATCATCTGCCTTGGCGTCCACGGGCCCAGCACCCGTTCGGATGCGTTGGCAAGCACGGGCGTGGAGAATTGATAATTCGCTTTTTCCATTGCCTCTCCTGTCTGCTTGAATGATTGTTGGTACAGGCCAGACTATTCGAGCAGCCATTCATTAAAGCGATCCGAAATCGCGTCTCGGTTGGCGGACCAGAAGTCGCTGTTGATTTCCACGGCGTCTTTGGAGTTTTCCGGGCTGCTGGCGAGAAGCTTTGCTCTGTCGGGTGGGATCAAGGCGAAGGCGTCGGGATTGGTGGGAGCGATTGCGACCTGGGACGCAACGCCCGCCTGCTGCTTCGCCTGAAGGCTGAACTTGATGAACTCCCGGCAGGCGTCCACGTTTGGCGATCCTTTGAGTATCGTAAACATGTCCACACCGAAAATGTTGTTTTGCCAGCTTAGTCCCAGCGGAGCGCCGTCGCCGATGGCTGCTACGGGGAAGTTTACCCATACTGGAACCATATTCACGTCTCCATTGACGATGAGTTCGGTTGCCTGCACCGGTGTTGTCCACCAGTTCGAAATATGGGGCTTAATTCGGTTGAGCGACTTAAAGGCGCGGTCAATATCGAGGGGATATAGCTGCTCTCCGGGAACGCCGTCGGCCATCAGCGCAATCTCGAGCGTTTCCACGGGGTTTTTGCGCATGGCGCGCGGTCCTGGAAACTGTTCGACATTGAAAAAGTCTGCCCAGTTTTTAGGCGCCGTCTGATATTTATCAGTTCGATAGGTAATCGGTGTCGCATAAATGCCGTGTCCCACGGCGAAGTCATTGCGGTAGGCTTTGGGTATCATGGCGATAGCCGGATCATCACTCAGGCCATGCGGTTCGAGATAATCGCCATCCTTGATCAGCTGAATTATGGTTGAGCGCGAAAACGATGCCGCCATATCCCATGTTTTGGCGCCGGACTCCACGATGGCCTTGACCTGACTGACCGGCTCGTTCGTCGAGGTGGCTGGAACCACCTTGATGCCGGTCGCCGCCTCAAAAGGATCGTAATAGGACTTTTGCATTGCTATGGCGGTCGGGCCGCCGGGCGTCCGTATGACTATCTGCCTGGTTTGTGCAAATGCTGAACGGGCTATCATCGGTGCGGCAAGTGCGATCCCTGCACCTGTTGCGGTCGCTTTCAAAAGGCTGCGCCTTGAGATCATCATCTTGTTCATAGTTCCCTCCTTGTTTTTCTATGAGTGAGTAGCGTCGTCAGTTACGAGATTGCAGTTTGAGACCTATCAGTGTCATCACAGCCACAAACAGAAGCATCAACGTTGAAAGCGCTGCGAGTGTCGGGGTGGCGATATTCATCGCGTCGTCCCACATCTGTTTTGGAAGTGTGGTGGTTAAGCCACCGGTGACGAAAAGGGCGATGGTGAGCTCATCAAACGATGTGATCATTGCAAAGCTGAACGCCGAAAACAGACCGCCGCTCAAAAGAGGCAGAGTAACGCGCCGTAACGTTTGCGACTTGCGTGCGCCAAGGCTCCATGCGGCCTGCTCATAGCGCGGGTCGAAGTGCTTTTGCACGGCAATGATTGTGATGACCACATAAGGTATCGCCAGAATTGCGTGGCCGATAATCAGCCCGATATAAGTCCCGACCAGACCGATCTGCGCGTAGAGATAGAACAGTGCGACGGCGAGAACCATACGTGGCATGATCAGAGGCGAGAGAATGATCGCCAGGATCAAGGTCTTGGCAGGCAGTTTCTGGCGCGCAATAGCGAAAGCTGCGGGCGTTCCGATAATGACGGCCAGGGTTGCTGAAGCCAGAGCGACAATCAAAGACCGTATTGCCGCCTGAGTCCAGATTTGTGAGGACAGGATGGCCTCATACCAGCGGAGACTGAAGCCTTCCGGCGGCCAGGTCATGCGGCTGCCCGCGGTGAAGGAAACCGGCATCATGACGAGAACCGGAAAAATCAGGAACAAAAGTGTCAACCCGATAACGAGATAACGGGCGAGGTTTCCGACATTCTGCATGTGAGAACCAGCCAGGCGGTTCACGCCATTATAAAGAGTGTCCGAGACAAGCGAAGCAATCTTCATCAATCGCCGACTGATCGACCCCATAGACCGACCGGACTTGCCCTGATCCGTTGTGCCGGCGAGGGCGGATAGACCAATCAGATGATCATAAATCCAGAAGACCAGCAGAGCCGACAAGAGCAGCAGGAGCGATAGTGCCCCGGCAAAAGGCCAGTTCAAATATTCCTGAATTTGCTCGATGATGAGCTGGGTCAGCATCGTCTGAAGTCTGCCACCCAGAAACGCTGGTACGATGAAGAACCCAAGAGACGTGATGAAGACGAGAAGCGCAGCGGCGGTCACGCCGGGGAACGATAGTGGGAAGTAGATTTGCCAGAATACGCTGCCCGGCTTGCCACCCAACACCATGGCCGCCTTTGAGAGATTGTGATCAATGGATTGAAACACCGGCAACATGGTCAGGATGCAAAGGGGCACCATCGCATGCGTCATGCCGATCACGACAGCGGTGGGCGTATAGAGAAAGCCGACCGGTTCGCTGACGAGGCCGAGCGACGCCAATATCTGGCTAAGCAGCCCATTCTTGCTCAGGATCACCATCCAGCCGAAGGTCTTGATCAGAAAGCTTGCCCAGAACGAAAGCATGATGACGAAAAGAAGCAGGTTCTTTTGGCGTCGTGGTAATTTCGCTGCAAAATAGGTGATCGGGTAGCTGAGGATAAGGGTAAAGATCGTTGTCAGTGCAGCTACTTGGAACGTGGTGCCCAGCACGCGGAGATATACCGGTGACGATAACAGACGCGCATAATGGCTGAGGCTCCAATTGCCTCCATCCCGGAAGCTCATCTCCAGGAGCCGGGCGACCGGCAAGATGGCAATGACAATTAGAATAACGAGCGCTGGTGTGATCTTACCCCATTTTGCAGCAAGCAAAGAGAGGTTGAACGGTTGGAGATTACCCCTGACGGCTTTGACGTTCATCGCGATCTCCCCGGCGCGTTTGGTAGAACGACTGCGCTGTCGGGCGACCATACGGCCATCAGTCTTTGCCCGGCCATTGGCTGACCGTTTGGTCCCGACGTGAGTTCCAATGTCGCCATTTCAGCGCCGGTCGGATCGGAGACATAATGCCGTGTAAAGCTGCCCACGAAGATCGATTGCTTTACCGTTACGGGGATAGCGTTCCAGTTCTGCGGCGCGTCGGCGGACAGCTTGAGGCGTTCTGGTCGAACCATCATTCTGGCTTTGTCGCCAACACTTAAAGTTGGTCCATATCCGCGCAGTATTGTTTGCCGGTCAAAACTGGCCGCGAGGTGCACATAGTCACCATTCCGGCTCACGACCTCGCCATCGATGAAGTTTGAATCGCCCAGGAAATCCGCGGCGAACACCGTTTTTGGCCTGAAATAGAGTTCAGACGGGGTATCCAGCTGTTCTATCCTGCCGTGATTCATCAGGCAGATCCGGTCTGACATGGTCAGGGCTTCGCCCTGGTCATGCGTGACGTAAAGGATCGTTGTCTTGTGGGTGAGGTGGATATTCTTGATTTCGAGTTGCAGCTGATCGCGCAGATTTTTGTCGAGCGCACCCAACGGCTCATCCATCAGGATAATATGCGGTTTGAATACGAAAGCGCGAGCCAAGGCGATGCGTTGTTGTTGACCGCCGGAAAGGTCGCGCGGACGTCTATGCGCGGTGTGTTCCAACTGCACCATCTGCAAGACGTTTGTGACTTCGCGCTTGATCACATCAGGAGGCGCGTTTCTCATCCGCAAAGGAAAGGCGACATTCTCGAAGACGCTCATATGGGGAAAAAGCGCATAGTTCTGGAACACCATTCCGATGCCGCGCTCCCATGGCGGCGCGTTGGTGGTACGGCGACCGTCGATCCAGAGGTCGCCGGTGTCGGAATTCAGCAAACCAGCCACCATCATTAAAAGTGTCGTCTTGCCTGATCCCGACGGGCCGAGAAGGGTCATAAACTCCCCTGCTTTCAACTCAAGATCAGTTGGGTGGAGTGCGGTGAAGGAACCATAAGTCTTGCTGAGGTCTTTCACCGCCAGTTTGATATCAGCGCTGCTTGTGGTCGAGTTCACGTTTAGCTTGTTCAACATGGCTGCAATCTCACTCCCCGGGATTTGCGGCATTCGCCAGCGTTGCGCCCAGAACTTCCCGATCATGCCGGATTTGCTTGCCCATCAGAGCGAGATCGGAGCCTATAGCGATGATTTTGAAGCCCTGTTCTATCCGCTTCCTGGTGTCATCTGGACCAATGGCATAAATACCGGCAGTTACCCCATGCGCCTTGGCTCGGGACAGGACATGCTCGATCGCTGCTGCAGTATCGGCTGTATCCCATTGTCCGAGATGACCAAGACTGGACGACAGGTCACCGGGGCCGATGAAGAAATGGTCGAGGCCCGGTATACTCAAGATGTCATCGATCGCAGAAACCGCATCCTTGTGTTCGATCATGGGCATAAGGATAAGCTCGTCATTGGCCGAGGCGATATATTCGTCCACGCCCAGTCCCCACTTCTGCGCCCTTTCCCCTCCGAGGCCACGGCTTCCTCTGGGTGGATAAAGCATATAATCCATGGCCCGAAGGATATCGTCCGAAGAGCGGACGAGTGGCAGGACGATCCCGTCGACGCCCAGATCCAGGCAACGCGCAATTGCATCCACCGATATGGAAGGGACACGCACGAAAACGGCAACTTCCGTTCCCTTGGCGGCGCGAACATGGTTGGCGACATCGGCATAAGAGGTTGCGCCATGCTCCATATCAACGCAGACCCAGTCCAGATTAAGTTCCGCCGCAAACTCTGTTACGGCGGGGTTCGACAAGGTGATCCAGAGACCTTGTGTGAATTCACCGCGTTGGAGTTTCGCCCGCAGCGGATTTCGATAGTTGGCTCTGGAGTGTTCTGCTCCCGATTTGCTTTCGAATAGCTGTGACATCTGTTCCCCTATTTTTTGTATTCTTTTTACGCTGCGAGCAGATGTCCCAGCCGATAATTGGCGCGTGTCAGAACCTCGGGGTTCACGACGCCTTCAACCGGCAAACCATCAAGCGCGTCAATGACCGACTTGGCGATCGTTTCGGAGCAACGGCTACGCGCCTCGTTGGTGTCTCCGGCAAAGTGGGGGCTTAAAACAATCTTTTCATGGGTCGTGACAGGGTCGTTCAACGGAACGGGTTCCGGATTGAAGACATCAAGACCTGCACCAAACAGATGACCTGAATCAAGTGCAGCAAGCAGTGCCGATTGGTCCATCGTTCCACCACGCGAAGCATTGATAAAGGTAGCACCTTTCTTCATGAGAGAGAATGTGTGTTCATTCATGATGAGGCGCGTTGTGGGATTGAGCGGCGTATGAATAGTGACAAAATCCGCCTGCCTCAGTCCGTCCTCCAGGCTGACTTTCTCAACGCCCTTTTTGGCCAGTTCGTCGGCTGTATAGGCGGGATCATGGCCCAGCACACGCATATTGAACGCGGCTTTGCATTTACGGGCCATTTCACCACCGATACGCCCGACACCGATGATGAAAACCGTCTTTCCTTCCAGTTCCGTTGGCAGATGGTTATTACGGTAGTAAACGAATTTGCCATCCTTCACGGCTTGGTGGCCGGGCATAATCTTTTTAGCCACGGACATCAGAAGCGCCAGCGCATGTTCGGATGTGGACTTGTAGTTGACCCACGGTGTATGCAGAACCAGAATGCCCTGATCCGTGGCGGCTTCGATATCGATAGTATCTGTTCCAACACCGTGCATGCCGACAACACAAAGGCTTGGGCATTGCTCGAAAATCGTGCGGGTTGCATCCTCCACGCGCACGATCAGCGCCTGCGCCTGTGCTTCCTGGATCGTTTGGATCAAAGTCTTTTCATTGCCGTCTGAAGCAAGCGTCACACGCGCCCGGCTCTTGAGATAATCAACGCCCACCGGCAGAATGGTTGGATCGATGAGTGCCACACACTTGGTCATTATTCTTGATCCTCGATATGTTAGAAGAGAACGTTCGGATTCATGATGCCTTCGGGATCAAATACCGATTTGATGCCTCGCATAAGCGCGAGTTGGGTGTCATCAAGATAAGAGTGGAGACGCGCGCGATTGGAGCGGCCAATTCCGTGTTCGGCGCTTATCGAACCTGCGAGCGAAATCGCGACTTCGTCGATTGTTGCGTTAACGGCGGCAGCCAGCGCGTCGACGGCGGCTTTGTCGGTCTTTAGCTCACGTGGCAGGATGACGACGGCATGGATGTTTCCGTCTCCGACATGTCCCACAAACACTACCTTCGCTTCAGGAAACCTTTCACCGATGTGCTTTTGAACGTCAGTTACAAAATGCGGGACGCGGGAAACGGGGACAGAGGTGTCGTGAGAAAAGGTGAGGCCAGCATTCACATTGGCTTCGGTGACGGAATGCCGGATTTCCCAAATCAGCTCGGCCTTGGCGTCGCTATTGGCCAGAATGGCTTCATCAACGATCTTCGCCTCCATGGCTTCATAAAGTATGGAGGCCAGCAATTCGTCGAGCTCCGCCTTTGGGTCAGGGTCGGTGAGCTCGATAATTGTTATCCATGCATGCTGTTCGGCCAGGGGATTTTGTAGCCCCTTCGGGAGGTTCATTACGAGGTCGTATTGGCCGGAAGATAGAACCTCAAAATTGGTCAACCTGTCCCCCACCGCCATCTGAAATTTGTGAAGCAGGTCCAGAATCTGATCAATATCGGCAAGGCCGACCATCGCGACTGAACTTTTGGCGGGTTTGGCGACGAGTTTGAGCACCGCACCGGTTACGATTCCAATCGTTCCCTCAGAACCGATGAAAAGATGTTTGAGCGCGAAGCCGGTATTATCTTTTCTAAGTCCCTTCATTGCGTCAACGATGCGTCCGTCAGGGAGCACCGCCTCGATGCCGAGGACCAGGTCGCGCATCGGGCCATAGCGCAGCACCGAGGTGCCGCCCGCATTGGTGGCAATATTGCCGCCAATCTGGCATGTGCCTTCGCTTCCCAGCGATATCGGGAAAAGCCGCTCCACTTCCGTTGCCGCGGCTTGTATGGATGAGAGCGTGCAGCCAGCATCGACGGCAATAGTATTGTTCGCCGGATCGAGGTGACGCACCTTGTTCATTCGGCCAAGCGCGACGACGATGGACGCTCGATTTTTCAAAAGCGGGGTTGCGCCACCGCACATTCCCGTATTGCCGCCCTGCGGTATGACAGCCACTTTCTCCCGACTGCAAAGCGCGACTATCTTCGAAACCTCCTCCGTCGTCGCCGGGCGGACAACGGCCATGGTGGTTCCTTCGTAACGGCGTCGCGCATCGATCACATAGGCAGCCAGATCGTCCCTGTCCGTCAGGACGTTGTTGCTGCCCACGATTTCTCGAAGTTTGGAAAGAAACGTTTCTTCCGCTGAGCCGTCCATCTTTGTTCCCTTTTTGAGAAGTAGCGATAATCGCTACTAAAGTGCGTTATATGAATTAATGGTACATTTATCGCCATTCGAGTCAATACATTTAATATCGGTTTGACAGCGGCAGCTGCACAATGAGATAGAGAGACGATTGATTACGAACGAATTTTGCGTTGAGCCGCCTCTGAAAAAAATTGAGAAGAAGTGGCCCAGCCTTCATGAAAGCAAGAAGCCATGAGTGAACCAGAAGAGAACTCGCGTCTGCTAAGCACCTCGCTGCAACGAGGCTTGAGAATTCTGGAAGCTTTTGAGTACGGCCATCAAACTTTAGGCTTGACCGAACTGGTATCCATGACCGGCATAGAGAAGACGGCTGTACAGCGGTTCACAAGAACCCTTGTGGCTTCCGGCTTATTGATCAAAGATCCAACGACACGGCGCTATTCTCCGGGGCCTGGCCTCGTGAGGATGGGGTCTATCTATCTGCGGGGAAATCAGTTCATTGAAAGAGCCACCCCGCATATTCTGGCCTGCAATCATCGTCTGGGTAAAACGGTGAATATGGGCGTTCTGGACCGTGGCCAGATTACTGTGGTGATAAGGGCGTCAGGCCATGAAGTGGTGTCGCCCAACGTGGCGTTGGGTTCCAGCTTCCCATGGCATATCTCGGCAATCGGTCAGGCGATTGTTGCGTTTCTTCCAGAGGAGGAAGCGGAGAAGTTGATCGATGAAGTGAGATTTGTCCCCTATGCAAGCGGCTCTCTTTTAACCAGGGAAGATATCGTTGCCCGGCTGCACAAGGTTCGTAGCGAGCGCATTGCAACGACGCATCACGAAATTTTCGAAGGGGATATTTCCGTCGCGGCGCCTGTATTCGACGCCTCCATGCGTGTGGTGGCGGCTGTCAATATCAACCTTGTTCGCCCGGGTGGGACGCTCAGTGCCGACGAACAGGAAGCGCTCGCCAAGACGGTTTCAAACGTCGCAGGCTCCATTTCGGTGCGCGAGCCTTGGAACGATGATTTCAGAACGCGGATGCGTGATGGCCGGTGATAAGGGTTACCGATCCGTTTCTATTGCCAGATCGTCTATAAGGGCTTCACGCTTTGCAAGCGCGTGTATCGCCTGATCGCCAAGCGCGCGCGCGACGAGATTGAGTAGTCCTTCGCAGAAGACGATATACGCACCCATGCTGTTGCTGAAGAAGCTGCTGTTATGGGGAATGAAGAACGCATGTTTCGAAGGCACGACGAGTGGTGACGCACGGGTGTCGGTGATAGCGATCACATCAATGCCGTGCTTTGCCGCCACCTTCGCTACATCTGCAACATTGCGTGTATAGGGCGCGCAACTGGCAACGACAATGACATCGCCCTGTGAGAGTTGGGCAATGCTCTCGGCTTCCCCAAGGCGTGGCGCATCCAGCAACGCCACATCACTGCGGATCATCGACAAACCATAGGTCAGAAAACTCGCAAAAGCATGAAATTGCCTGACACCGTGAACGCGAATGCGTCCGGCACGGGCAAGCATCGCAGCCGCTTCGCGCAACTGGGTATTGTCCAATTGCGAGAGGAACCCATCGATATTCGCCTTGGATTCTGCTGAAATTATCTCGACGACGTGCAGTTCTTCGTCAGGTTCGGATTTAACGGACATAAGTTTACCGGCCTGTCGGCTGTAAAAATATTGTTCGTCGTCGGCGATGGCCTCACGAAAAATGCTCTGTAAGTCAGCAAAGCCACCATAGCCCAGTCGCTGTGCAAGCCGGGTCAATGTCGATGCATTGATACCAAGAATCTCGGCAAGCTCAGAGATTGAGCGCACGGCAGTTTGTTCCGGCACATCGACAAGGCGCGAGAGCACATCCAGGGATTTGCCGCCTAAGGATGGTCCCGCCGCGCCGCGCCGAATATCGACTGTCAGCGCACGCAGCTGTTCCAGCGTCTGTGGACGTAAGAAATCAGTCGATGCGCTGCCACCGGTCATCCATGAACCTCATTGAGGGCTGAGCGCATCGCTGCGAAAACGAAAGCGCGAAGAAGATTCGAGATTATCATAAACTGCGCATTCAACACTATCGGCGCCAATCACAAAGTTTGCTGTGGCCAGTGTGTTTTCATTGTCGGGGTCATCCGGCTGCATGCGATAGATCGGCAGTGCCGTCCGTTGTGTGTCGCGCAAAATGGTCAAAGGATCAGCAGATATCGTTCCGCAAAGGGCGAGCATTTCATCGCCACGTTCCTGTCGCGAGAGCGACGAACCCGTCACGACCTGCTTTTCAGCGATCATAGTATCATGGATCAGATGATTGGCATGGCAAGACTGTTTGGCCACCGGAATGACCGATACATCGCCATGGGTGAATTCGACGCTGAGGATTTCAGGCTCGCCGGGCCGGGCGAGCGTCAGGTGGAAGGCGCCCGAGCGCGGCGAAGCGCGCAAGAGATTGATGGCTTCGTCCAGTGATGTGCAATCGAGCAGAGCGCGGGTCAGCACCATGCGCGGAAGCCCGTTGCCGCTCTGGCGGGAGCGGATATTGTTCACGGTCATCACAAGCCCGGCGTCGTTGAGTGCAAATGTGTGGCCCGGAATGGAGGCGGGGTAAACAAATGCGCTGAAAGCGCGGCCCTGATCCGGCTGGACGGTTGCAATCGCGCAGCCCGTCCGAAGTCCGGGGTCACCATCCTCATTATGAGCGACCCCCTGTTGCGAGCCGGGTGTCTGCACGGTCGTGCAACCGTCCGGACTTAAAGCCCATACATCACCACGGCAGTTCCAAGCAAAAACACTCTCGAAAGGAAGGTCCAGGCCGTCAGCCAGCCCGGTTAGCTCGTCAAGGTAGTTTGGAAAATGCTTTTCCGTCAGCGCAAGCGCCGTTTGTACACGCTCGCTGTCCCTGAACCCGGTAACGACGGCCCAGGCGTGGGTGCGGATCAGATGCCGGTGCGCTGCGGCGGCACCATGCTGCCCCAGCGCCTTTCCGATTTCGAAAGGCGTGCCAGTGACTGCGATTGCCGAAAGCCGATTGGAGACATTAATGGACATGTTGAAGGAACTCGCGCAGGCGGGGATTTTCGGGATTATCGAGCAATTCGGCAGGGCTTCCATCGACCGTGATCTTGCCACCCTCCATGAAGATCAGTCTGGTGCCCACTTGCCGGGCGAAGGCAATCTCATGCGTAACGACAATCATGGTCATGCCCTCTTCGGCAAGCGATTGCATGACCTTAAGCACCTCCTGACGCAGTTCGGGATCGAGCGCCGAGGTGGGTTCGTCGAAGAGCATGAGCTTGGGCTTCACGGCCAAGGCGCGCGCAATGGCGACACGCTGTTGCTGTCCACCGGACAATTCCGACGGATAATGTCCACCGCGATCTCCCAAGCCTACTTTGACCAGCAAGGCCTGTGCTTGCTCGATTGCTTCGGCTTTCGAAACACCGCGCACGCGGCGCGGACCGAACGCCACGTTCTCGAGTGCAGTCATCTGAGGAAACAGGTTGAACTGCTGAAACACCATACCGGCTTCCTGACGGATCAGGCGCACGCGCGAGCGTCCATCGCGGACGCTGATCTTGTCCACAATCAGGTCACCCGCATCGATTTCTTCCAGTGCATTGATGCAGCGCAAAAGCGTGGATTTGCCTGAACCGGAGGGACCGATCAGAACAACCACCTCACCGGCATTGATGCTGAGATCGACATCCTTGAGAACGGTGATGTGGCCGAAAGTCTTTGTAACGTTCTTGAACTCGACGATGCTCATAGGATGCGCATCCTTTTTTCGGTGAAGCGGAGAGCAAGGGTCAGAACGCCCGTCATGATGAGATACAATATCGCCACTGCGGTCCAGATTTCGACGGCGCGAAAGTTGGAAGCCATGATCTCCTGACCCTGCCGGGTCAATTCCCCAACGCCGATTACGATGAATAGCGAGGTGTCCTTGAGGCTGACGATGAACTGGTTGCCAAGCGGTGGGATCATGCGGCGGAAAGCGATGGGACCAATGACATAGGCCAACACTTTCCACATCGGCAGGCCAAGGGCGAGCCCCGCTTCTTTCAAGCCCTTGCTGACTGAAAGCAATGTGCCGCGAACGATTTCGGCAATATAGGCGCCAGCATTGACGACGATTGCAGTCACGGCCGCAGTCATCGGGTTCACACGAATATCCGCGACCATCGGCAATGCGAAATAAATGAACATCACCTGCACGACGATGGGAGTACCGCGAATAATCTCGATATAGATAAAGGCGATGGCGTTCAGCAGCCAGTTGCCATAGGCCCGCATGAAGCCGGTAATTGTTCCAAGAATGGTGCCGCCGACAAGGCCGGCAAGAGCAATCAGGATGGTCAGGCGCGCGCCGCCCAAAAGGGCGGGCATTGCATCCACGACCACCGACCAGTCAAACTGCATTGGTGTACTCCCATAGGATGCGCGTCGGTAAGCCCGACGCGCGAAGACCGTTTAATGACGGATCAAAGTTTTGGCTCGGTGCCGAACCATTTCTTGTATATAGCGGTGTAGCTTCCGTCCTGCTTCAGCTTGGCGAGCGATGCATTGACCTTGGCGACGAGATCGCTGCCCTTGGGAAACGCAATGCCGTATTGCTGAGCCATCATCTGTTCGCCCACAGCCTTTACCTTACCGTTGCCCGCGGTGTTGATGTAGTAGAGGATGTTCGGCGTATCGTGCATGGCTGCATCCACGCGGCCCGTCTGCAATTCCATATAGGCGTTGTCGACGTTCGGGAACTGACGCAATTCAGTGTCCTTGAAGTTCGCTTTGGCATAGTCGGCGGCAGAGGTTCCGGTCTTGATCGCCACCGTCTTGCCTTTCAGGTCCTGCGCGCCCGTGATTGCGCTGTCTGCAGGCACCATCAGCAAAAATCCGCTATCATAATATCCGTCGGAGAAATCGATGACCTGCTTGCGCTCATCCTTGATGGTTATACCGGCAAGACCAACATCGACCTGTTTGGTCTGAAGTGCGGGAATAATGCCGTTGAAGTCCATCGGCTGGAGCTTGTAGGTAACGCCGAGATCCTTGGCGATGGCATCCCACAGGTCGATGTCGAACCCGACATATTTGTCGCCCTGCTTGAACTCGAAGGGCACGAAGGCGGTATCGGTCGCAACGACGAGGTCTTCGGCCTTTGCAGTGCCGATGGAGATGGCGGCGATAACAGCGCCCAGCAACAGATGACGAATACGCGTTTTCATGGATGTGTTCCCTTTATCGTTGGTTGCGTTGAAGGTTGATCCCTCTCTGCTGTATGCAAATATAGAATGCTTTTTTATATTTGTCGCAATGAAAATTTGCGCGAAGTGACCGTGAAAATTGTTCAGAATGCCGATTTATTCGTCATATCAATCGGTTGGAGCCTGTGTGATTTGCGGACCAAGGTGAGGTCTACAGCTTTCGCTGGGGGATCGTGCTTGCGTAAATGTTCAAGGATTGCAGATAACGGTCGGCATTGGTCAGCGCCTCGACGGATTGAGGACGATTGCGATTGGCCAGAAGGCCGCACAGCACTTCCGAAACGGCAAGCGCTGGCGTCAACGTATGAAAGAATGTCTGGCTCTCGGTTGAAACCAGTACGCTTTGAGTGGCAATCGCAACGAGCGGCGAAACTTCGCTATCTGTGATCGCGACAATCGGCATGCCCTTTTGTCTGGCGATTTCAGCAAGTTCCAATGTCTGCAATGCATAAGGGTTTATTGAAATGGCAAAAAGAACGTCCTCGGAGCCTGCATGCATCAGTGCATCGCCGCCGGTTCCCGCCGGGCCATCGAGATGCACTGTCTTGTCGCCCAACAATGACATGACATAATGAAAATGCCACGCAACGGAATGGCAGGACCGAAGTCCCAGCACATAGACACGACGGGCTTCCAAGAGATGGTCGGCCACTGCGCTCAACTGGTTGAGCGACTGGGGTTCACAAAGACGCGCAAGCTGGGCCGACAGGCCCTGAAGCATATTGCGGGCGAGGTCGTTGGTGTCACCACCCGGCGTATCGACATTATATTGCAGGGCGCGGGCGGCAAAGCCATCGGCGCTGATTCGAATTGCCTGCGCATGATGGGATCGGATTTCTTCATAGCTGTCCAAGCCGAGAAACTTGGTCAAACGGGTGATCGTGGAAGGCTGGACGCCTGCATTGCGCGCAAGCTCTCGCATGGACACAAGGGCGACATCTTGTGGATGGGCCAGAATGTATCGGGCGGCTTGCTGTAACTGATGTGACATTTCGTCAAAGCGAGCAATGATGCGCGCCCGTAATGGGTCGGTATGCAACATTTGTATCGTCTTTCGTCGGATGAGTTTCAATCGAATTTGGCGGTCTTACGTAAAAAGTCAAATAATTTCGCAACTTATGGGGTTAAAGCGCCCTACTGGTCCGTGATCACAACGTTTCGCCGCTGCTTAAATAATACGTTTGTGCCCACAATTTACACTATAAAACATATGTTGCAATGTGAGGAAAAGCCTGCAACAAATGTATCGAAACGTAGGTCGATGAACTTTTCAAGGCAATCGAGAGAAACATGACACGAATTCTCCACCGTTCGATCAATGCCAATTTACCGCGAGCCGTGGGCGGGCAGGGTATCTATATCACGGACAGTGAAGGGCGCAGTTACATCGATGGATCGGGCGGGGCGGCTGTCAGCTGTCTTGGTCATGGCAATGCAGACGTTGCAGCTGCGATGAAGGCGCAGATTGATCGTATCAGCTACGCGCATACATCGTTCTTCACGACCGACGCAGCGGAATCGCTCGCCGAACGCCTCGTCACCATGACCCCGGACGGATTGGACCATGTCTATCTGGTATCCGGCGGGTCTGAGGCAGTCGAGGCCGCTCTGAAAATGGCGCGCCAGTATTTCGTCGAAATCGGCCAGCCGCAACGCCGCCACATCATCGCGCGCCGTCAGAGCTATCACGGCAACACCATTGGCGCGCTTGCGACGGGTGGTAACGCCTGGCGCCGTGCACAGTTTCAGCCCATCCTCCCGGAGACCCATCACGTATCGCCCTGCTATTCCTATCGCGATCAAACGGCGCAGGAAGACGGCACTGATTATGCGACGCGTCTTGCCGCTGAACTTGAAGCCAAGATCATTGAACTGGGCGCCGATGAAGTCATCGCTTTCGTCGCCGAACCGGTTGTGGGCGCTACGCTTGGCGCGGTTGGGCCGGTCGCCGATTATTTCAAGAAAATCCGCGCTGTCTGCGACAAATACGGTGTTCTCCTGATTTTGGACGAAGTCATGTGTGGCATGGGTCGCACCGGAACGCTTTTTGCCTTCGAACAGGAAGGCATCGTTCCTGATCTGGTCACAATCGCGAAGGGGCTCGGTGGTGGTTATCAGCCCATCGGCGCGGTTGTTCTCTCGGCGCGGATCTATCGCGCATTTGCAGACGGTTCCGGTCTGTTCCAGCACGGTCATACCTATATCGGTCATCCGGTTGCAGCAGCTGCCGCCGATAAGGTCGTGGAAATCCTGACTGGCACCGACATTCTCGACAATGTTGTCCGCATGGGGGAACGCCTCCAGTCGGGTCTTGAGGCCGCTCTTGGGCAGAATGCGCATGTCGGTGATATTCGCGGACGCGGGCTTTTCCGCGGCATCGAGATCGTGGCTGATAGGGATTCCAAGACGCCATTCGATCCGGCAAAGAAGTTGCATGCACGGATCAAGCGGGAAGCGATGCAGCGGGGTCTCCTTTGCTATCCAATGGGCGGCACAATTGACGGTGTTCGCGGCGATCATGTTCTGCTCGCGCCGCCCTATATCATTCAGCCTGAAGAAGTCGACCTGATTGTCGATCGGGTGTCGTCTGCAATTGAAGCTGCAATACGGGGCTGACGATGTCGCATCGCATCGCCTTTGCCTCCGCTGTGCACAACATTATCGCGCCCGCGACTGGTACTGACCGCGTTCCAGAGCTCTACGCGAAGACGCTCCTGCTGTTGAAAAGAACGAGATTATAGAGACACCGCAATGACCAAGACACCATGCCCACCGCTCAAAGACGCCGACTGGCCCGCAGCTATCGAAGATCTTCGGTCCGGCTTCGCCGGCGCCTTGAACGTTTATCGTACGATGGCGCATCACCCGGATCTCGTTCGGGCCTGGGCGCCGTTGCGCCAGCATATCGTGAAGGACAGCGCGCTCGGTCTGGAGCGTTCGGAACTGGTTATTCTGCGCTCGGCGCACCGCATGGGGTCGGCTTACGAATGGGCGCACCATGTGAGCCGCGCTCGTGCGCTTGGAATGTCGGATGAGCGCATCGCAGCCATGCGTTCCACACCGGAAGGCGAAGATGGGCTGATTGCGGAAGCCGTCGACTGCCTTTTCGACAAAAGACGGTTGCCACTCGATCTCGAAAAACGGTTAGCCGCTCGCATTGGGAGAGCCGCCGTTTTCGACTTGATCGCTACGGTCGGCTTCTATTCTGTTCTTGGTTACATCCTGATGACATATGAAACGCCCATCGATGAATCTGTCACCAGGGAAATGGAGATTTCTCCACTTTAGTCAGATAGTTAAATACGGTGTTATGGATGCCTCGATGATCAGCCAGATGAAGGCTCTGGAGGATCGAAGCCGGAAAAGCAATTCATCCAGTGAATCAATTGCCCGGCGGAGCAACCGTCGCCTGAAGAAGATGTATGCGGAGATTAGCATGCAGGCGGAACTGCTCAAAGAGGCTCTTGGAAAAAAGTGACGCGGCCATCTTAACGCCGGGAGATGGCCGGGAAAGCAGTGGCGTTGCGAGGGGTGAGCGTTGCGCTTGCCTGCCACATCTTCGAGGTCAGCGAGACATGTTATCGTTACAGCGCCAGGCTGAACGACGAGAACGCGCAGATTGCCGATCTCCTGATCGGACCGACGCGGGCAAAGAAGACCTGGGGCTTCGGTCTGTGTTTCCTTTATCTGCGCAATGTCCGGGGGCATCACTGGAACCATAAACGCGTGAGCTTGAATTGAACTTCAGGACCAAGCCGCGCAAGCGGTTGACGCGGGACAAGCCCGATGCTCTGACCGTGCCAGATGCGCCGAACATGGTCTGGTCCATGGATTTCATAGCCGACCGGCTGGAGGATGGAAGGCAATTCCGGCTGCTGAACGTCCTGGACGACTTCAACCGCGAAGGAGAGGTGGCTCGGAAGATTTGAACAGCTAGGATAAGTGGAATTTCTGCCTGACATCGGCTTAGATGCGGAGAACAGGAGATACCATGACGAGACGACCACGCCGGAACCACAGCCCGGCTTTCAAGGCCAAGGTGGCGCTTGCCGCGATCAGAGGCGAGCAGACGCTGGTGGAATTATCCCAGCAGTTCGACGTGCATACCAATCAGATCAAGCAGTGGAAAGAACAGCTTCTTGAGGGAGCGACAGGCGTTTTCGGCGATGAAACCAAGGCCGAACTTGCGGGGCCTACCGTCGGCGTCAAAACGCTTCACGCCAAGATCGGCGAGCTAACACTGGAGAATGATGCTTCGCTTGGGGCTTACGCGGCCCCACTGGGGCCACGGTCCCCGCTACGATAACCGGAGCGCTCGGCAAGGCGGGATTGCTGGGCGGAAAGAAATGATTGACCGCAATCACGAGCTATCCGTCGTGCGCCAGGCGAAGCTTCTCGGCTTCAGTCGTGGCAGTGTCTATTATTCTCCGCGCCCAGTGCCGAACGTCGATCTGGCTTTGACGCGCCGGATCGACGAATTGCATCTCGATTACCCGTTTGCCGGAAGTCGGATGGTGCAAGGGCTTTTGAGGGGAGAAGGGCTGGAGGTTGGGCGATTGCACGTCGCCGCGCTCATGAAGAAGATGGGTATCGAGGCGATCTACCATGGCCCGAACACGTCGAAACCAGCGCCAGGGCACAAGGTCTATCCCTACCTCCTGCGCAAGCTGGCGGTTACCAGACCCAATCAGGTCTGTTGGTGTGGACGGCTCCCAACGGCATCGCGATGTGCCAGAATGAGTTCGTTGAAAGCTCAATCGAGGGAGACCGTCCTTGGAACAGATTATTCGAATAGGTATAGATACGTCAAAGAGTGTTTTCCAGTTGCATGGCGTGAACGCAGCCGAGCAGCCAATTCCTTCGTAAGAAGCTTTCACGTAGAGAGATGGTGAGATTCTTCGAGAAAGCGTCGCCGACTACTATTGCACTCGAAGCTTGTGGTGGATCTCATCATTGGGCAAGGCATTAAGCTCATTCGGCCATGAGGTGAAGCTGATCGCGCCTCAATTGGCGAAGCCCTATGTTAACCGTGGCAAGAAAGACGCTGCGGATGCGGAAGCTTTATGCGAGGCGATGAGCCGGCCTACCATGCGTTTCGTGCCGGTGAAAACTGCCGACCAGCAAGCGGCATTGATGCTTATCGGCATGCGAGAGAGTCTCATTCGCAATCGGACGCAGCTCGCTAATACCATTCGAGGTTTTGCTATGGAGTTCGAGACCGCCGCTGCCACCGGCATGTGCCGCATTGAGCCTTTGTTAGAGCGAATAGCGGTTGATCCATCATTACCTGAACTGGCCCGCGCGCTTTTTGCCATGCATGGCGATGAATATCAAGATTTGCTTGCGGAAACGAAAGCTGTCGAGGAAAGGCTTACCACATTACATCGCTCGGATGAATGCAGCATCCGGCTAGCCGAAATACCAGGTGTCGGACCGATTGGCGCATCGCTGTTGATGATGAAGACTCCCGATCCCAAGATGTTTAAGTCAGGTCGCGATTTCGCCGCTTGGATAGGTCTTACACCTAGTGGATTGAATTTGACGTTTGAATCCCGGCTGACACATACGCTGTTTCAAACGTCAAATTCGAAAAATCCACTAGATACATATAGTTGCTAGTGGTCTTTTTGATTCCAACATTTGC
>NZ_VEWL01000015.1 GCF_006376685.1 Ochrobactrum teleogrylli
GCGTCTCTCGTGTCCACATCGTTAATCTGAATCACGAACCAGAGACCAAGGAAACTAAATTCTCAAACGGACTCTAAGAGTCCGTTTGAGAATTTGCATCAATGGCTGATACGGCTCAATCACGTCGATGACGAAATCGAGAATGGCGGCTTTGTCCATCAATTGCCTGCGGTCGTGCACCATCCGCAAATTGTCTTGGCAAGCCGCTCCGGCGTCGGGCTCTATTCGCTGGCGCTCACCGAGCCAGGCTTCGCCCGTCTCGGCCCATACGGGTTATGATCCCTCTTGCGAAAGCAGACCGCCTTCAGTGGACAATCCCCTGTCCGGCTGCCTGCACAGCCGGGCTTGGCCAGGAAGAGATGCTCGGCCGTTCTCTCCCCAGCAACTGTGAAAAATGGTCTCCCCGTCCTTATGGCTGAGCATGGCGCAGAGTTTGATCATGGGACAGAACCATTGCAAATACTGAATTGCAAATGCCGAATTGCTGCTTGCCGGATTGCCGAAAGCATTTGGCAAAGCGGGCAAGCTGTTCTAGAACGCGTCCAGTACCCAATGAGGACCGCTTATGACTGCTGAAAGCACCCGCAAGGCAAGTATCGAACGCTCCACGAAAGAGACGAGCATTGCCGTTTCTGTCGATCTGGATGGCGTCGGCAAGTTCGACATCACCACCGGTGTCGGCTTCTTCGATCATATGCTCGAGCAGCTTTCGCGACATTCGCTCATCGATATGCGCGTCATGGCCAAGGGCGACCTGCATATCGACGATCACCACACGGTTGAGGATACCGGCATTGCGCTCGGTCAGGCCGTCGCCAAGGCCCTCGGCGAGCGTCGCGGCATCGTGCGCTATGCCTCGCTCGATCTCGCCATGGACGATACGCTGACCGGGGCTGCGGTCGATGTGTCCGGTCGCGCTTTTCTGGTGTGGAATGTCAACTTCACGACGGCCAAGATCGGCACCTTCGATACCGAACTGGTGCGTGAGTTCTTCCAGGCCTTTGCGATGAATGCAGGTATTACGCTGCATATCAACAATCATTATGGCGCCAATAATCACCATATCGCCGAGTCGATCTTCAAGGCGGTGGCCCGGGTTCTGCGCGCGGCGCTGGAAACCGATCCGCGCCAGAAGGATGCAATCCCCTCCACCAAGGGGTCGCTGAAGGGATAATTCATGGCCCAGTTCGTCATTCTGGAACCGACCGAAGCGTCTTTCAAAAAGAAGCGCGGCGGGACGAGCGTTGAACATTCCGTGTTCGTGCGTGACGGTTTCCATGTTCTGGCGCTGGTTCTGCCCTTTGTCTGGCTTCTGGCGCAACGCCTCTGGTTCGAGGCTTTCGCCATTCTCGGTGTCACGGCTCTGCTCGGTTTTGCCGGGAGTTACTTCGGCATTGCCGAGGCGGTTCCTCTGCTGACGCTGATCGTTTCTCTGTTCGTCGCCTTTGAAGGTGCGAACTGGAAAATCGCGAAACTGAAGCGTCAGGGCTATATCGAACGGACGGCAATCGACGCCAGCGATCTCGACGAGGCTGAAATCCGCTATTTCTTCGGGCGTGCGGCGGCTGAAACCACTCTCGCGGAAAAGCCTGTCCCTGCATCGGAGCCGGTTTCTGCCCATCGATGGGACAAGGCGTCCCTGCGTCCCACTTATTCCTCTACTGGCTCCACGATCGGCTTCGTGGGTCATCGCGGAGAAAACTGAAAATGCGTGTTGCGATAATCGATTATGGTTCCGGCAATCTTCGCTCGGCCACCAAGGCCTTTGAGCGTGCCGCCCGCGAAAGCGGCATAAATGCCGAAATCGAACTGACGGCGGATGCCGGGCGGGTGGCGTCTGCCGACCGCGTGGTGCTGCCGGGCGTTGGCGCTTATGCCGATTGCCGCGCCGGTCTTCATGCCGTGTCGGGCATGGTTGAAGCGCTCGATGAGGTTGTCATCCAGAAGGGCCATCCGTTTCTCGGTATCTGCGTCGGCATGCAGCTGATGTCCGAGCGCGGACTGGAAAAGACCGTGACCGAGGGTCTGGGCTGGATCGCGGGCGATGTGCGCGAGATGACACCGTCCGACCCGACGCTGAAAATTCCGCAGATCGGCTGGAATCGGATTCACGTGAAACAATCGCATCAGGCGCATCCGATTTTTGACGGCATCGAGACGGGCGAGAACGGTTTGCACGCCTATTTCGTCCATTCCTATATGTTCGACGCGAAGAAGGCTGACGAGGTTCTGGCCGTGACGGATTACGGTGGCGATGTTGCCGCCGCTGTCGGTCGCGACAATATGGTGGGAACCCAGTTCCACCCGGAAAAGAGCCAGCTGCTCGGCCTTTCGCTCATTGCCAATTTCCTGAAATGGAAACCTTGAAGACATGATCCTTTTTCCCGCCATCGATTTGAAAGACGGTCAATGCGTGCGCCTGAAGCTCGGCGACATGGATCAGGCCACCGTCTACAACACCGACCCGGCTGCGCAGGCCAAGGCCTTTGAAGATCAGGGCTTTGAATGGCTGCATGTGGTCGATCTCAATGGCGCTTTCGCAGGCGAAAGCGTCAATGGCGCAGCGGTCGAGGCAATCCTCAAGGCCACAAAAAACCCGGTGCAGCTGGGCGGCGGCATTCGCACCTTGCAGCACATTGAAAGCTGGCTTTCCAAGGGGCTGCGCCGCGTTATCCTCGGCACGGTTGCCGTGCGCGACCCGGCGCTGGTGATCGAAGCCTGCAAGGCGTTTCCGGGACAGGTCGCTGTCGGTATCGACGCCAAGGGCGGCAAGGTCGCCGTTGAAGGCTGGGCCGAAGCCTCTCAGCTTGGCGTGATCGAACTGGCGAAGAAGTTCGAGGGCGCAGGCGTTGCCGCCATCATCTATACGGATATCGACCGCGACGGCGTTCTGGCCGGGATCAACTGGGATTCGACGCTGGCGCTTGCCGAGGCGGTTTCCATTCCGGTGATCGCATCGGGCGGTCTTGCTTCGATGGACGACATCAGGCGTCTCGCCGCGCCGGATGCGCGCAAGCTCGAAGGCGCGATTTCGGGCCGTGCGCTTTATGACGGTCGCATCGATCCGGCGGAAGCACTGTCATTGTTGAGGGCCACAGTATGACACTCAAGGCACGTGTAATTCCCTGTCTCGATGTGAAGGACGGTCGCGTCGTCAAGGGCGTCAATTTTGTCGATCTGATCGATGCGGGCGATCCGGTGGAAGCCGCCCGCGCTTATGATGCAGCGGGCGCAGACGAATTGTGCTTCCTCGACATCACGGCGTCTTCGGACAATCGCGAGACAATTTTCGATGTGGTGGCCCGCACGGCAGAACAGTGCTTCATGCCGCTGACCGTCGGTGGCGGTGTGCGTCAGGTTGCCGATATTCGCAAACTGCTTCTGGCTGGTGCCGACAAGGTGTCGATCAACACGGCGGCGGTGAAAAACCCGGCATTCGTCGCCGAGGCGGCGGACAAGTTCGGTAACCAGTGCATCGTCGTTGCCATCGACGCCAAGAAGGTTTCGGGCGAAGGCGAAGCGGATCGCTGGGAAATCTTTACCCATGGCGGTCGCCAGACCACCGGCATCGATGCGGTGGAATTCGCCCGCAAGGTGGTCGATCTGGGTGCAGGCGAAATCCTGCTCACCTCGATGGACCGTGACGGCACGAAGGCGGGTTACGATGTGGCGCTGACCCGCGCAGTGGCCGACAGCGTGCGCGTGCCGGTGATCGCTTCCGGCGGTGTCGGTAATCTGGATCACATGGTGGCCGGTATCCGCGACGGTCATGCGACGGCCGTGCTGGCCGCTTCAATTTTCCACTTCGGCACTTATTCGATCGGGGAAGCGAAACGCTATATGGCCGAAGCCGGAATTCCGATGCGGCTCGATCCGGTTCGCTGAACAGAATAGAAATGACGGGAGGAACCCCGATGAGCCAGTTTACGCTCGCAGACCTTGAACGCATCGTGGCGGAACGCGCCAGCGTGACCGATGGATCGTCCTATACGGCAAGCCTTGTCGCCAAAGGTCAGACCAAGGCATCGCAAAAGCTCGGCGAAGAAGCCGTGGAAACGGTGATTGCCGCTGTTTCCGGCGACCGCGCGGGCGTGGTTTCCGAAAGCGCCGATCTGCTTTATCACCTGATGGTGGTCTGGAAAATCGCTGGTGTTCCGCTGGAAGATGTTCTGCAGGAACTCGACCGCCGCACGGGCCAGACCGGCCTTGAGGAAAAGGCTGCTCGCCCGAAGGCGTGATCCTGCAACGGATCGCGCTGAATAGAAGGCCAGAGCAGTTCCGGTTAAAACGGAATCGTGGAGCCGATCTATCTATTTGTTTTTACGCATTATCCTGCGCAAAACCGCTTCGCACTTTTGCTGGAAATGCTCTAGAGAGACGACAGTTCATGTGGGAAAAAGTGGATCAGCTCACCCCTTCCAGATATTCGCCCTACCGCTTTTTCTCGGCAGAGGAATGGGCCGGTTTTCGCGCGGATACCCCCCTCACCCTGACCTATGAAGAAGTCAAGCGGTTGCGTTCGCTCGGCGACCCCATTGATCTCGATGAGGTCCGCCGCATCTATCTGTCGCTGTCGCGACTGCTTTATGCCCATGTCGAGGCAAGCCAGTTGCTGTTTCGCCAGCGCCAGCAATTCCTCAATATGGAGGAATCCTTCAAGACGCCCTTCATTATCGGCGTTGCCGGTTCGGTCGCGGTTGGCAAGTCCACCACGGCGCGTATCCTGAAGGAACTGCTCGCCCGCTGGCCCTCCAGCCCGAAAGTCGATCTGGTGACGACGGACGGTTTCCTCTATCCCAACGCGGTTCTGCGCGAGCAGAACATGATGGAGCGCAAGGGCTTTCCGGAAAGCTATGACATCGGTGCTGTTCTGCGCTTTCTGTCGGCGATCAAGGCGGGCATGAGCCGTGTGCGCGCGCCGCTTTATTCGCATCTGAGCTATGACGTGCTGCCGGACGACTACCAGATCGTCGACAAGCCGGACATTCTGATTTTCGAAGGCATCAATGTCCTTCAGGTGCGCGATCTGCCGGAAGACGGCAAGATGGTGCCCTTCGTGTCGGATTTCTTCGACTTCTCGATCTATATCGATGCCGATCCGGAACTGATCCACAAATGGTATATCGACCGTTTCATGCGCCTGCGCGAAACGGCCTTCCGCGATCCGCAGTCCTTCTTCCATCGCTATTCGCAGCTTTCGGAAGATGCGGCCCGCTCCATCGGCGAAGGGCTGTGGCAGAATATCAATCTGCGCAATCTCAATGAGAATATCCTGCCGACCCGACCGCGCGCCGATCTGATCCTGCGCAAGGGCAGCGACCATCTGATCGAAGAGGTCGCGCTCAGGAAGATATGAAAAGAGGCCGGGGAAACCCGGCCTCTTTGTTCAGAGTATTTCAACAAAAGTGCGAAGCGCCTACGCGGGGAAATCAGTTCACTGGACTGATTCTGCCCCCGCTTCGATGCGTCCGATAATGCGTGAAAACAATTAGATCAGCGCCTCAGATTGGTGCGGGCGAGTTCTACGATTTCATCGCCGCGCCTGCCAAAACCACCCCACAGTGAGGAACCTCTTTGCCGATGGCGGATATGCTGGCGAAAAACTGACAACTGCTGTGGCACAGCGAAGCACTGGCTATTGAAATCGTCAAGCGCTCCGATCAGGCCAAAGGCTTTGTAATTCTGCCCAGACGGTGGACCGTTGAGCGAACCTTCGCCTAACTTTATCGTTACCGTCGGCTGGCTAAAGATTGGGAAGCCTTTATCGCCTCGTCAGAGGCATGGATCTTCATCTCGTCAATCAGACGTATGACACGCCGCATCGCAAGGCTGCAATTTTGAGTCGGGCACTAACGCGGTCGTCAGCAGAACTTTTTACGCCGGCTCCTAAACTTTTGATTTTAAAAAAGAAGAATACGGTTATTCAAGCTCATAAAGTCTAGCAATTATCTCAGTTAAAATTACAAGAATTATTCTGTACAATTTTTGGATTATTTATTGAATGGATTTCAATATGGCAAGTGTAACTAATTTAACTAGTATAGTAAACGACACAGATTATCCGGTAAATTTCCATAATTCTGAACAAGATTCGCCGCCTGATTTTACGGTACCCATGTTGGGTTATAGGTTTGGCTCACTTTGGGTTCCTTGGGTTGGAAATGATGGTGATAGTTATAAGGCAATCCGGGTTACTGCAGGAAAAGATAGAATAAATATTTTCATTTTCCAAGATTACTGGAATCCGCCCGATTTGAATGAAGTAAAATATGCAGTTGGGGTGGATAGATTTTACTATACAACTGTTGAGTCTAAGAAAATTCCGGGGGATGCGGATGGGGCTGGGAATAAAATACTTAGAATATCGACAGATGATGTTGGAATAACTTTAAAATTGATACAAAATTGATATCAATCTCTGTAATTTATGCCTTCTCTGCAACGCAATTTCTGCCTTTAAACGGCGACCAAAAGGTCTGCGACAGTCATGCTCATAATATCACCTCGTTGAAACTCCCGCCTTCAAACTAGGGCGCCAATGAGGAGATGGTAGCAGCTAAATTCGGCGGCGCCGCGCAACGCCGCCGAAAGAATGTATTAAGTGCGGTGAAAACGGCTCTATGCCGTGCAATCTTCGATAAAACGTGCCAGATAGGCGTCGAAAACCGCTGGCATTTCACGAAAAGGTGCGTGACCGGCATTGTCGATAACGTGGGTTTTACCCTCCCAGAGATTGCCGAAGCGGACGTTCGACACGAAGTCGAGTTCGACGAAAGGCTCGTCGCGCCCGTTGACCACGGCGATGGGGAGCTTTGCTGCCGCCACGATATCGCGCTGGTTGCCACCGGTTCCGGCGGCGAATTTTTCGAACATGATGCGGCGCGCGCGTCCGTCCGTTCGGGCGACGATATCAAGCAGCGACGCCTCGAACGGCTCGCCGCAGGTGCTGCGGGCATAGGATTCGACGTCGCGGGCCGAAAACACTTCCTGTCCGGCAAGCGCCATGTCGGGGCCACTCTTGAACCCCTGCCCCACTTCCTCGCGGGCAACCGGCGGCGTGCCGGTGATCATCAGACCGCGCATGCCGGGATAGCGTGCAATCATCTCAAGCCCGATATGGCCGCCAAGCGACCAGCCGAAAACCACCGCATCCTCTATGCCGAGCTTTTCCAGCACTTCCGTCATGGCATCGGCATAGCCTTCCATGGAATAGCTGCGATCGGGATCGATGGCGTCGCCCGACTGGCCGTGGCCGGGCAGATCGGGCGCAATGACGCGCCATTTCTTGCCGATTTCGCCTTCAAGCTGGTTCTGGAAGATCGCGCTGGCACTCGAATTGCCATGGACCATCAGCAGTGGCGCGCCCTCACCCGCGCTTTCGCGCACCGCGATTTTGCCGTGGCTGGTTTCGAGATCGTAGAGTTTCGTGGTCATGCATTTCCCCTGCTCATGCGGTCTTGTATGGATTGGAATTCAGGTCTGGCGGCGGTGTTTCAGTCGAAAGAAACCTTGCCGCGCCCTTTTTTGATATCCGCGCGGCCTGATTTTGCCTTCAGGCGTCGCTCGACGGAGCCTTTGGTCGGCCTGGTCTTCTTGCGCGGCGGCGGTGGCGGCTCGGCGGCCTTGGCAATCAGGGCGATCAGCCGCTCGCGGGCGTCTTCACGGTTGCGCTCCTGCGTGCGGAAGCGATTGGCCTCGATGAGAATGTCACCGTCCTTGGTGCCTTTCTGACCGGCCAGTTTGAAGAGGCGCGTGAGAATATCTTCCGGCAATCCCGATCGTGCCGCATGAAAACGCAGCTGCACCGCCGTCGAAACCTTGTTGACGTTCTGCCCACCGGGACCGGAGGCGCGAATGAAGCTCTCCTCCAGATCGTCCTCGCGGATCGTCAGGCGATTGGTGATGCGGATGATGTTCCGGTTCTCTTCCATAAGAGAACGCATACACGCTTCGCTTCGGTTGGACAAAAGAAAACCCTGCACGCGCATGCCCCTCAAAAGTGCGAAGCGGTTTTGAGACAAGGGCATGCGGAGACAAGTCATGCCCCTCAAAAGTGCGAAGCGGTTTTGGGGTAAGGGCATGCGAGAAAAATCACGCGCGCCAAAGTGCGGGGCTGGATTGAGGGCAAAAGAAAACCCGGCACGCGGGCCGGGCTCTCTCCCTCCTCAGTATTCCTGAGTGGCTTACTCCGCAGCGATGCGGATTGCCGGTGCTGCGTCCTTGACCTCGTGATCGACGTGACGCTCGAACTTTTCGAAGTTGGTGACGAACATATCGACCAGCTTTTTGGCCTGCGCGTCATAGGCGGCCTTATCGGTCCAGGTGGAGCGCGGATCGAGAATGGACGTATCCACGCCCGGCACTTCAACCGGAACGGCGAAGCCGAAATTCGGATCGATGCGGAATTCGGCGTCGTTCAGCGAGCCATCGAGGGCGGCAGCGAGAAGCGCGCGGGTTGCCTTGATCGGCATGCGCTTGCCGGTGCCATAGGCGCCGCCGGTCCAGCCGGTGTTGACGAGCCAGCAATCGACCTTGTGTTCGGCGATCAGCTTGCGCAGCAGATTGCCGTATTCCGACGGATGACGCGGCATGAACGGTGCGCCGAAGCAGGTCGAGAAGGTTGCTTCCGGTTCGGTGACGCCCTTTTCAGTGCCTGCGACCTTGGCCGTGTAACCGGACAGGAAGTGGTACATGGCCTGTGCAGGCGTGAGCTTGGCGATGGGAGGCATCACGCCGAAAGCATCGGCGGTGAGCATAATGATGTTCTTCGGCTGGCCGCCCTTGCCCGTCTTCGATGCATTCGGGATGAAGTCGAGCGGATAGGCGCAACGGGTGTTTTCGGTCAGCGAACCATCGTCGAAATCCGGCTGGCGATTGGCGTCGAGCACGACGTTTTCCAGCACAGTGCCGAAACGCTGCGTCGTGGCATAGATTTCCGGTTCTGCTTCGGCGGAAAGACGGATGGTCTTGGCATAGCAGCCGCCTTCGAAATTGAAGATGCCGTGTTCACCCCAGCCATGCTCGTCGTCGCCGATCAGCGTGCGCGTCGGGTCGGCGGAAAGCGTGGTCTTGCCGGTGCCGGACAGGCCGAAGAAGACAGCGGTGTCGCCATCCGGGCCTTCATTGGCCGAGCAATGCATCGGCATCACGCCCTTGGCAGGCAGAATATAGTTGAGCGCGGTGAAGACCGACTTCTTCATTTCACCAGCATAGGAGGTGCCGCCGATCAGCACGATCTTGCGGGTCAGATCGACCGCGATCACCGTCTCGGTACGTACGCCATAGCGTTCCGGATCGGCCTTGAAGGATGGCAGATCAATGATCGTCATTTCCGGCACATAGGAAGCAAGCTCTTCCTGGGCCGGACGGATCAGCAGGTTGCGGATAAACAGCGAATGCCAGGCATATTCGGTCACAACGCGGGCGTTGATCTTGTTGTCGGCGTCAGCACCGCCGATGAGATCCTGTACGAAAAGCTCCTTGCCCTTCGCATGCTCGATGAAATCGGCATAGAGAAGCTCGAAGGCTTCCGGCGTGATCGGCTTGTTGTTGTCCCACCAGACCTGATCTTCGGTGTTGGCGTCGCGGACCACGAATTTGTCCTTCGGCGAACGGCCCGTGTGCTGGCCGGTGCGGGCAACGAGCGCGCCCTGTGCCGTCAGTTCGGCTTCGCCGCGGCGGACGGTTTCCTCATAGAGCCGGGCCGGTCCGAGGTTATAAAAGACTGCGGAGAGTTCCTTCAGTCCCGAAGTGGCAATGGAAGCGGCCGTATTGTGAATGCCGGTCTCTCTCATGGTGTCTCCGCCATCTGGTTTGACAAATTAATCTGCCCTCCGTTTTTTCCGTTCTCGGAGGAATGGCAGTCAGAAACAGATTAATTGTGGCAATTCAAATATTTAATCGATTTAAAAATTTTGAATTTTTTTTAAATCGTTTAACTTTTGCGTTTTGGCGTGTATTTTTTGTGGAATACAATCTTTGCGAGCGTTAACCAAAGAATGATTCGAGACGGCGCCTTTCACGGCTTCTTTCAGGGCTGCCACATTTTGTACCTAATTTGTACTGCACAAGCTGCATCACTATAATAAGATCGACGTGCAAATCAGGCGCTCGATGATCGAACCGCCCCACCAGCCGGTTGTTCCGGGTGGAATGCCAGATGGCAGAGCCCCAAAGGGGGATGCCCTGGCAAAACATGAAGGAGAAAGGTCCGCATGAAGGAAGCCTCGGCAACGCAGACAATTGCGCTGGTCGACGATGACCGTAACATTCTGACCTCCGTTTCCATTGCGCTGGAGTCGGAAGGCTATCGGGTTGAAACCTATACCGATGGCGCTTCCGCACTTGATGGTCTGATGGCGCGTCCGCCAAATCTTGCGATCTTCGATATCAAGATGCCGCGTATGGACGGTATGGAGCTTCTGCGCCGCCTGCGCCAGAAATCCGATCTCCCGGTTATCTTCCTGACCTCGAAGGACGACGAAATCGACGAGCTGTTCGGTCTCAAGATGGGCGCCGACGATTTCATCACCAAGCCGTTCTCGCAGCGTCTGCTGGTGGAGCGCGTCAAGGCAGTTCTGCGCCGCGTCGCTGCCCGCGACGGTACGGCAAAGCCTGCGGGCCAGCCGTCCAAGTCGCTGGAACGCGGTCAGCTGGTCATGGATCAGGAACGCCACACCTGCACCTGGAAGGGTGAACCCGTTACGCTGACGGTCACCGAATTCCTCATCCTGCACTCGCTCGCGCAGCGTCCCGGCGTTGTGAAAAGCCGTGACGCCTTGATGGATGCGGCCTATGATGAGCAGGTCTATGT
This sequence comes from Ochrobactrum teleogrylli, assembly GCF_006376685.1. Classification (GTDB taxonomy): domain Bacteria; phylum Pseudomonadota; class Alphaproteobacteria; order Rhizobiales; family Rhizobiaceae; genus Brucella; species Brucella teleogrylli. The sequence goes on from NZ_VEWL01000015.1 coordinate 10,814, forward strand.
GGACGATCGCACCATCGACAGCCACATCAAGCGCCTTCGCAAGAAGTTCAAGGTGGTTGACGACGACTTCGAGATGATCGAAACGCTCTATGGCGTCGGCTATCGCTTCCGCGAGGCTTGATGCATAGGATTACCAATGCCGGGTGCGATAGCCCGGCATTGATTTGGAATATTTGACGCACATCTTATCCGAAATGCGTTTCACATTTTTCGGGATGCGCTCCAACGAGTAACAAAAGCGAGATGGTCGCAGAGACCCAGAACGAAGGCCTTGCAGGCCAGAAAACGAGTTTGCAAGCAAACTTGCGCGAGCGCAGGGCACGGCGGCAGCGCTCGGTGTTCTGGCGCCGTCTGTTTGCGCCCTTTCGCAAGTTTCTCGGTCAATATCTGTTCTCGAGCCTGACGCGTCGCATCCTGTTTCTCAACCTTGCGGCGCTTGGCGTTCTGGTTTCCGGCATTCTCTATATGAACCAGTTCCGCGAGGGGCTGATCGACGCGAAGGTGGAAAGCCTTCTGACCCAGGGCAAGATCATCGCTGCGGCGATTTCGGCCTCGGCAACGGTCGATACCAACTCGCTGATGGTCGATCCGGAAAAGCTTCTGGAACTGCAAGCCGGGCAAAGCCTGACCCCCTCGCCCGATTCTCCCGATAATTGGGAATTCCCGATCAATCCTGAAAAGGTTTCGCCCCTGTTGCGCCGGTTGATTTCGCCGACCAGCACGCGGGCGCGTATCTATGACCGCTACGCCAATATGCTGCTGGATTCGCGCGCGCTTTATTCGCCGAGTTTCCCATCCTCCAGCCCGGTGTTGAGCTACCCTCTGCCACCGATTGAGGGCGAAACGCCGGGGCTGTGGGAGCGTTTCAGCCGCTGGTTCACCGGCTTCTTCTATGGTGGCGGCTTGCCCGTTTATCAGGAACAGCCGGGCGGCAATGGTCTCGCCTTCCCCGAGATCGTCAAGGCGCTTTCTGGTTCTCCACAAACGGCGCAGCGCCGCACCGAAAAGGGCGAACTGGTGGTCTCTGTGGCCGTGCCGGTCCAGCGTTCGCGCGCGATTCTCGGCGTCTTGCTGCTTTCGACCGAAGGCGACGATATCGACAAGATCGTAGAGGGCGAGCGCATGGCCGTCTTCCGCGTGTTCGGTGTCGTGTCGCTGGTCATGGTGATCCTGTCGCTGTTCCTCGCATCGACCATAGCAAGCCCGCTGCGCAAATTGTCGGCTGCGGCGGATCGCGTGCGTCATGGCGTCAAGAACCGTGTTGAAATTCCTGATTTCTCGGAGCGACAGGATGAGGTGGGACATCTGTCCACCTCCATCCGCGACATGACGGACGCGCTTTACACCCGCATCGAAGCCATTGAGAGCTTCGCCGCCGATGTCAGCCACGAGCTGAAGAACCCCCTCACCTCGCTACGCAGCGCGGTGGAGACCTTGCCGCTCGCCAAGTCGGAGGAATCGCGCAAGCGCCTGCTCGACATCATTCAGCATGATGTGCGCCGTCTTGATCGCCTGATCACCGATATTTCCGATGCTTCGCGCCTCGACGCGGAACTGGCGCGCGAACATATCGACCGCGTGGATATGAAGACGCTGCTCACCAATCTTGTCACTGCCGCGCGCGAAGTGCGCCGCAACAAGGTTGGCACCGAGATCGTCTTCAATACTGGCAAGCTGCCAGCGGGTAAAAAGGCCTTCTACGTCGCGGGCCATGACCTGCGGCTTGGGCAGGTGGTGAGCAATCTCATTGAAAATGCGCGCTCCTTCGTGCCCGACGATACGGGGCGCATCGTGGTGACGTTGCAGGGCGAAGGCAGCCGCCTGCGCATTCTCGTCGAGGATAACGGACCGGGCATCCCCATCGAGAATATCGAGCGGATTTTCGAGCGTTTCTATACGGATCGCCCGGCATCGGAGGCTTTCGGTCAGAATTCCGGCCTCGGCCTGTCGATCAGCCGTCAGATCATCGAAGCCCATGGCGGTACGCTGACGGCGGAAAACATCATCGATCCTGCAAAGCCCGATCAATTCAGGGGCGCCCGTTTCATCGTCGATCTTCCGGCCAGCACATGACCCCGGAAGAAGCCAGGAGCGGCCTCCACGCCACCACCGTGCAATTGCGCGGAAAGGGCGTGATGATCATGGGCCGCTCGGGCGCGGGCAAGACCGAACTGGCGCTGACGCTGGTGGAGCGCGCATCGCTCCGCAGCGAACAGGCGGCCCTCGTCAGCGATGATCGCACGATGTTGCGCGCCGAAGACAATCGCCTGATCGCCAGCGCGCCAGTTGCCCTTGCGGGCGGTGTGGAGATTCGCGGCGCTGGCCTGTTCAGGGTGCCTTTCGTTGCCAGCGTCACGCTTGATCTGGTGATCTGGCTTGTGGCCCGTGAAGAAGCGGAGCGTTATCCAGGCGGCGGAATCTGGAGCTTTGAAGGGATCGAACTGCCGCGTCTGCTTCTGCCGTCACTGTCGTCGAATGGCGATTCCAACGCGCTGTCGCGGGCGATAGAGGCGACTTTGTTCTACGAACGGTGGTCGCCGGAGAATCGCTGACCGGCGATGGTTTCGATTCTGTGAAGATTTCACACCGCTGCGGCATTTTGCTTTTTTCAAGGCGGGGTGGAGATTTTTCACTTGCTATAAGGATTTGCCCTGCCAAGATGCACAACTCGCCGGCATGGTTCCGGCTGCAGTACGATCCTTAAAACGAGACAGGTTTTTTGGAGTGATCGTACTGGAACAAAGCAGGTGCCATCTGATCATCTGGCGGGGTGATGCGGCGGGCGCGCGACGGGAGCTTTTATAGTATGATCGGACTCGTGCTTGTTACGCACGGAAGGCTGGCCGAAGAGTTTCTTCATGCCGTTGAGCATGTGGTAGGCCCGCAAGATAATTTCGAAACCGTATGCATCGGTGCGGAAGATGACATGGAGCAGCGTCGGCGCGATATCGTCGAAGCTGTCGAACGCGCCGAAAATGGCAGCGGCGTCATCATCCTGACCGACATGTTCGGTGGAACTCCCTCCAATCTGGCCATCTCGGTCATGCAGGAAGGCAAGATTGAAGTCATCGCAGGCGTCAATCTGCCGATGCTGATCAAGCTTTCAAGCGTGCGGATCGGCGGCGACATCAAGACTGCGCTTCGCGAGGCGCAGGACGCGGGGCGTAAATATATCAACGTCGCAAGTCAGGTTCTGACAGGAAAGTAATATATGCGGTCCAGCGTCACCCTTACTGGCGAATACGATCCCGAAACTGCAATTTCCCGGTCGCTTGAGATCGTCAACAAGCGCGGGCTGCACGCCCGCGCCTCCGCCAAATTCGTCCAACTGGTCGACGGCTATGATGCGCATGTGCGCGTTTCCAAGGACGGCATGACGGTTGGCGGCACCTCGATCATGGGGCTGATGATGCTGGCCGCCTCGCCCGGCTGCTGCATCGAGGTCAGCGCTTCGGGCGAACAGGCCGAGACCGTGCTCGACGCCCTGCAGACGCTGATTGCCGACAAGTTCGGCGAGGAATGCTGAGCGTTCTGGACGATCTAGCCGCGCCTGTCGCGGTTTTTGATGCGGGCATCGGAAGCTATGCGCTGGTCGAGTTGATCAGACGGCGACAGCCCCAACAGGACATCATCTATTTTGCAGATCGGGCGCGTTTTCCCTATGGCGGGAAGACGCGAAACGAGCTGCTGTCCATCATGCGCAGCACCATCGGCTATCTGACCGGTCTCGGTGCAAAAAGCGTCGTTCTGGCCTCCAACGCGCCGTCGATCATGGTGCTGGACGCGCTGAAAGATCAATTCTCCGTTCCCGTTTATGGCGTGGCGCCACCGGTTCGCGAGGCAATTGCGGCGAGCTGCAGCGGCCATGTTGCGATCATGGGCGTGCGGTCGATGATCGAAAGCGCTGAGCTAGGCGCATTTGTGTGCGCCCAAGCGAGCGAGCCGGAAAAGGTCCGTCTCATCAACGCCTCTCCCATGGTTGAGCTTGTGGAAAGCGGCCTGTTTCTGTCAGACCCGGCAAGAACAGCCGAAGACGTCACCCGTTTCTGTGAAGCGATTGCGGCAAACGATCCGCTCATTGATGTTCTGACCCTGTCGAGCACGCATTTGCCCTGGCTGCGCCCATTCTTCGAGAAAGCGCGCCCCGATTGGCTGTTTCTCGATCCGGCGGACAGCGTGGTGTCTACCCTTCCCGCCACGCAAGGCGGCTCGGGCCGCACCGTCGCGCTGGTGACCGAAAGCGCCGCCTACCCCGTGTCCGATTTTCGTAAAATGCTGGAAACGCTTGGGATCTCTCTCGATCTGACCGTGGTGGACCCAGCAATCGGCTGATTGTTCGATATGCACGTATAAAGATTTGTTTATATGAAGTTGTGCTTCGGCCCGCGATCTGCTAGTCAAAGCGGCAGCCGGAGCGGCTTTTATCGACGATATTCCGCTCCCAAACCATGTCTACAACGCCATTCCGAACCGGTTCATTGCCGTGTTGGAATTGTTTTTGATTGGAGCACGCGATGACCGCAAGCCAAGATTTCGTCGTCAAGGATCTGAGCCTGGCCGACTGGGGCCGCAAGGAACTCGACATTGCCGAAACCGAAATGCCGGGCCTGATGGCTGCGCGCGCGGAATTCGGCAAGTCGCAGCCGCTGAAGGGCGCACGCATTTCCGGCTCGCTGCACATGACCATTCAGACTGCCGTTCTGATCGAGACGCTCAAGGCCCTTGGCGCCGATGTGCGCTGGGCATCGTGCAACATCTTCTCGACGCAGGACCATGCCGCCGCTGCGATTGCCGCCACCGGCACGCCGGTTTTCGCCATCAAGGGCGAAACCCTTGAAGAATACTGGACCTATACCGACCAGATCTTCCAGTGGCCGGATGGCCAGCCGTCCAACATGATCCTCGACGATGGCGGCGACGCCACCATGTACATCCTCATCGGCGCGCGCGCTGAAGCGGGTGAAGACGTCCTGTCGAACCCCGGTTCGGAAGAAGAGGAAGTTCTCTTCGCGCAGATCAAGAAGCGCATGGCTGCAACGCCGGGCTTCTTCACAAAGCAGCGCGATGCCATCAAGGGCGTGACGGAAGAAACCACCACCGGCGTCAACCGTCTGTACCAGTTGCAGAAGAAGGGCCTCCTGCCCTTCCCGGCCATCAACGTCAATGACAGCGTCACCAAGTCGAAGTTCGACAACAAGTATGGCTGCAAGGAATCGCTGGTCGACGGCATTCGTCGCGGCACCGACGTGATGATGGCTGGCAAGGTCGCCGTCGTCTGCGGTTACGGCGATGTCGGCAAAGGCTCCGCCCAGTCGCTGGCCGGTGCCGGTGCCCGCGTCAAGGTGACGGAAGTCGATCCGATCTGCGCCCTTCAGGCCGCCATGGACGGCTTTGAAGTCGTGACGCTCAGCGATGCCGCTCCGACCGCAGATATCGTGATCACCACGACCGGCAACAAGGACGTCATCACGCTGGACGACATGCGCAAGATGAAAGACATGTGCATCGTCGGCAATATCGGCCACTTCGACAACGAAATTCAGATTGCCGCTCTGCGCAACCTGAAGTGGACCAATGTGAAGCCGCAGGTCGATCTGATCGAGTTCCCGGATGGCAAGCGCCTGATCCTTCTTTCGGAAGGCCGCCTGCTCAATCTTGGCAACGCGACCGGCCATCCGAGCTTCGTGATGTCGGCCTCCTTCACCAACCAGGTGCTGGCTCAGATCGAGCTTTACACGCGTCCGGAAGCCTACAAGAACGAAGTCTATGTTCTGCCGAAGCATCTCGACGAGAAGGTGGCGCGCCTGCATCTCGACAAGCTGGGTGCGAAGCTGACTGTGCTTTCTGAGGAACAGGCAGCCTATATCGGCGTCACTCCACAGGGCCCGTACAAGTCCGAGCACTACAGATATTAACCATCGGTTAAGCATTCTACTACATGTTGAGACTGGACAGTTGACAGGCTGTCCAGTCTTTCTTTTTGCGCGCGACACGCTTCACGTGGATTCGTCGGAAGGGTATTGTGAAGACGAATCAAAAGCATTCCCGGCAAAAGTGTATTGCGGTTTTGATGTTCGGGAATGCGAAGAAACAATGTGTTTTGGCGGGTGTTCGCGTGGTGCGTTTTTTGCCGGTTTCGGCGGGAAGCGGCTGGTCGCTTCGTCCCTGAAACACGTTCGGCTATCGGCACTGTGGCGGTGCCCGACGGTCGGTTGATGTGTTGAAATTGAAATGCGGGTGTGCGTCCGTTTGCGGAAGCACAGTCGGGTGGCGGAGAAAAGGGAAACATGCCAGAAGTCGGCTTATCGGGCACAACCCGGGGCAATTCCACAATCGGAAGAGGCATGAGCCTGACGGTTGCTCTCGCCTGTGTTGCAAAGCCGCTTCGGCAGGTCGTCTTGAAGGCGACCGTGTCAGTTTCCGCCGTTCTTGCCGCCATGCCCGCTTTTGCGCAGGGCGCTGATGGCGCGCGCATCGAACTGCCTTTTGGCGGCGGCAGCGTCGGCGCCTTCGAAGTCATTCAGTTTTCCATGTTTGTCGGCGCCATGGGCGCGGCGCTGCTTTCCGCAGGCTGGCTCATTCGCGAGCGCGCCCGCGCTGCGAGTGAAAACAAGGAACTGCGTTCCAAACTCTCTGATCTGAGCCTTACGGCGCAGCGCAATGAAGCGCTTCTCAATCTCAAGGATCAGCGCATCGTCGTCTGGGACGGTCATACGATGCGGGCCGATGTGGTCGGGCAATTGCCGGATGAAAGCGGCGCGCCGCAGGATCGCTCGGCCTTTCTGGCTTTCGGTCGCTGGCTGCGCCCGCAATCGGTGACGGCGCTGGAGCGCGCCGTCGCGTCGCTGCGCGAACATGCGCGCACCTTCGATCTGACGGTCGAAACCAATAATGGCACGCTGCTGGATGTTTATGGCCGCACCTCCGGCGGTCTGGCTGTCGCCCGCTTTTTCAGCCTGCAGGGCGTTCAGGCGGAGCGCGCAGCGCTTCAGGCGCAAAATCGGGAATTGTCGGACCGGATCGAACTTCTGCGCCGTTTGCTGGAACGCATCGAGCAACCTGTCTGGGTTCGCGATGGCAATGGCCGCATCGAATGGGTCAATCAGGCCTATGCGCGTGCTGTCGATATGCCCGATACCAGCCAGGCAATTGCGGAAGGTCGCGAGCTTTTCGGCGCGCAGGCGCGGATTCGTCTGGAACGGGACCGTTTCGCCGAGCCGGTTCTGCATGAGCAATTGCCGACAGTGGTGCGTGGCGACCGCCGGATTTTCGACGTGACCGATGTGAGCGCCGAGGGCGGTTCCGCTGGTCTTGGCTTCGATCTGAGCGAAGTCGAGCAGGTGCGTGAGGAACTGAGCCGCACGCTGAAAAGCCATGCTGAAACGCTGGATCAGCTCTCGACTGCCGTGGCGATTTTCGATCCGGAAATGAAGCTCCAGTTCTTCAATCAGGCATTTGCGAAACTCTGGTCGCTTGACACGGCCTGGCTCGAAACCCAGCCGAGCAACACCTTGCTCTTCGACCGGCTGCGGTCCGAAGGCAAGCTGCCGGAACAGCCGGAATGGCGCAAGTGGAAGGACGGTTTACTGTCTGCCTATCGCGCCGTCGAGCCGCAGGAACATATGTGGCATCTGCCCGATACGCGCACCATGCGCGTGGTCGCCAATCCGCATCCGCAAGGCGGCGTGACCTGGTTCTTCGAGAACATGACGGAAAAGTTCGAACTCGAAGGCCGCTACAACACACTGATCAAGGTTCAGGGCGAAACGCTGGATCATCTGGCCGAGGCCGTGGCGGTGTTCGGGTCCGATGGCCGCATGCGCCTGTCCAATCCGTCCTTCGCGGACCTGTGGTCATTGCCCGCCGCCATGGTCGTGGTGGGAACGCATATATCAACGATTTCAAAGCTTTGCCGTGAGCGCGGCGGAGACGGTCTCTGGGACGATTTCGTGTCCTCCGTGACCGGCTTCCTCGACCAGCGTGATGGTCGCATGGGGCAGGTGGAGCTGGATGACGGTGTGATCCTGTCCTTCGCGGTGGTGCCGCTGCCCAAGGGGCAGACCATGCTTACCTTCATCGACGTGACCGATACGGTGCGCGTTGAACGTGCCCTGAAGGAAAAGAACGAAGCGCTGGAACTGGCCGACCAGATCAAGAATGATTTCGTGCAGCACGTCTCCTACGAGCTGCGTTCGCCGCTGACCAACATCATCGGCTTTACCGAACTGCTGCAGACACCGTCCTTCGGCTCGCTCAACGAGCGTCAGGTCGAATATCTGGAGCATATCAGCACGTCGTCGTCGGTTCTGCTGACCATTGTGAACGATATTCTCGATCTCGCGACCGTCGATGCCGGCATCATGGAACTGGAAATCGGCGATGTTTCGGTGGTGGAGGCGATTTCCGCAGCTGCTTCCCGCGTGAGCGAGCGCTTGCGCGACCATGATATCGGCCTCGATGTCGATATTGCCGATGATGTGGATGTCTTCAAGGCAGACGCCAATCGCGTGCGTCAGGTGTTGTTCAACCTTCTGTCCAACGCGACCAATTACGCGCCGGAAGGTTCGACCGTCACCTTGCAGGTGGCGCGCGAAGGGCCCGAAGTGGTCTTCTCTGTCCATGACGATGGGCACGGCATGCCGCCGGAAGTGCTGGATACTGTCTTCAAGCGTTTCCAATCCTATCCGAATGGCGGGCGCAAGCGCGGTGCCGGGCTCGGCCTTGCCATCGTGAAAAGCTTCGTTGAGCTGCATGGCGGCAACGTCGATATCGAGACTGGTTCGGGCAGGGGAACAACCGTGATTTGCCGCTTTCCATCGGAGACACGCAGCTTCCGTGTTGCTGCCGAATAAGGTAAACGGTGCTTATGAGCGCCCAAACACAGATTCTCGAATTCTATTTGCCCGATGAAGCCGCCACACTCCGGTTTGGCGAGGACTTTGCTCTCGCTCTGCAAAAGGGCGATCTGGTCACCCTTTCCGGTGATCTGGGGGCGGGGAAATCATCGCTGGCCCGCGCGGTCATCCGCGCCATTGCCGACGATCCGGGGCTTGAAGTGCCAAGCCCGACCTTTACGCTGGTGCAAAGCTACGAAGCGCTTCGTCTACCGGTTGCCCATGCCGATCTTTATCGCCTGTCGTCGGGTGAAGAGCTTGACGAGCTGGGACTGGTCGAATTTCTGGACGATGGCGTTGTGCTTGCCGAATGGCCGGAGCGCGGCGAGGGCTTTTTGCCCGAGGCGAATTTCTCCGTCACGCTTTCGCATGAAGGGGCAGGGCGACGCATCGCCATTGCCGGGCCGAAAGCCGCGATCAGCCGTCTGGAGCGCTCGCTGGCCATTCGTGCTTTCCTTGACCGCCATGACCGGCAGGGTGCGGAACGGCGTTATCTGCAAGGCGATGCATCCCCGCGCAAATATGAAACGATCCGCAGTACGCATGGCGTCGAGATTCTCATGAATGCGCCGCAGATGCCTTATGATCCAATATTGCGTGACGGCAAGACCTACCGACAGATAGCGCATCTGGCCGAAAATATTCTGGCTTTCGCAGCCATTGATGGGCTTTTGGCCGCGCATGGTTTTCGCGTGCCTGAAATGCGCGCTGCTGATCTGGACGCAGGGTTTTTGGTTCTGGAAAATCTGGGCGTTGAGGGCGTGCGCGCCGCTACCGGTGAGCCGGTGGCGGAACGCTACGAGGCGGCAGGGCGCTTTCTGGCGCATCTGCATGGGGTGCACTGGCCGAACCGCGTGCCGCTTGACGGCTATCCCGATCACCTCATCGCGTCCTTCGACCGCGATGCCATGCTGATCGAGGTTAGCCTTGTCGGGCAGTGGTATGCGCCACGCATGATGGGTCGCCAGCTGACCGACGCTGAAAAGCAGGTTTACGAAGCGGCGTGGGACAAGGTGATTGCCGATATCGCCGATGTCGAACAGAGCCTGCTGCTGCGTGATTATCATTCGCCAAACCTGTTCTGGTTTCCGGAAGCAGAAGGCAAGGACCGCATCGGAACCATCGATTTTCAGGATGCGATGATCGGTCCCGCTGCCTATGACGTGGCCTCGCTGGCGCTCGATGCGCGCGTGACGATTCCGGTTGAACTGGAACAGGCGGTCGTGGCGGCTTATTGCGATGAGCGCCGCAGCTTGGGCCATGCTTTCGACGAAGCACTGTTCCGCAAGGCCTATGCGGCCATGGGCGCGCAACGCAATGCCAAGCTGCTCGGTCTCTTCGTGCGGCTTGATGAGCGCGACGGTAAACCGGCTTATCTCAACCATCTGCCACGCATCCATGACTATCTCGGTCGTGTGCTTGTTCATCCAGTCATGGCGCCCGTGGCGGCATGGTTCCGCGAATTGGGATTGATGCAGGAAGGGCTATTGCGCAATGAAAATGCCTGAGACGGCCATGGTTCTGGCGGCGGGGCTTGGCAAGCGTATGCGCCCAATCACCGAGACAATCCCGAAACCGCTGGTCAAGGTCGCGGGAAAGCCGCTGATCGACTGGGGGCTGGACGCGCTTGAAGCCGTTGGCGTACAGAGGGCGGTCGTGAATGTACATTATTTAGCCGACCAACTTGATGCCTATCTTGCTGACCGCGCAGAGCCGCATATCGTCATTTCCGACGAGCGCGATCTGCTGCTCGATTCTGCAGGCGGCATCGTCAAGGCATTGCCGCAATTGGGAGGGGCACCGTTCTACCTCCTGAACGCCGATACGTTTTGGGTGGGCGATACATCGAAGCCCAATCTCGTGTCCTTGGGCGAGGCTTGGGACGATGCAAAGATGGATATCCTGCTGATGACGGCGGGGCTGGATCAGGCCACCGGTTTCGAGGGGAAGGGCGATTTCGTCGCCGACGATGCAGGCCGCTTGCGTCGCGCCCGCGATGTGGCGGGAACGCCGCTGATCTATGCCGGGGCCGGTATCATTCATCCGCGCATTTTTGCAGGTGCAGAGCCTGAAGTGGCGTCGCTCAATCGATATTTCGATAAGGCCATCGCTGAGGGCCGTCTTTATGGTATGCCCATGGTCGGCCATTGGCTGACGGTCGGAACACCGGAAGCGATAGCGCAAGCGGAGGCCGCACTTTCCGCGCTGGTTTGAACCGAGTTTATTTGAGCCAAATAATTTGAGAAGGATAGAAACAGCATGAGCAAAACCACGCCAAGGCTGTTTTCCATTCCTTCCGGAACGCCGTTTCTCCCAGCCTTCGCCAAAGCCCTGCTTGACGGCAAACTGATCGAAGGCTTTCCCGGCAATCCCGCAGATCCTCTGGCGCTAGCCAGCGCCACGATTTATGTGCCCACGCGTCGTGCAGCCCGTGCTCTGCGTTCCGTCATCGTGGATATGAATCCGGCTAAGAGTGCTATTCTGCCCGCCGTCAGACCGCTTGGCGATGTGGATGAGGACGCGGCGTTTTTCAATGCCGGGGCGGCGGGCGTGTTTGACCTCAATCCGCCGATTGCAAAGGCCGAGCGGCTTCTGCTGCTGGCGCGTCTGATCCGTCCATGGCGCGAATCTCTGCCCGCCCATGTGCGGGCGCTGTTCGGCGTTGATGACGTATCGGTTCCAGCCACAACCGCCGATGCCATCTGGCTGGCCCGCGATCTGGCCGGGCTGATGGATCAGGTGGAAACTGATGGCGCGCAATGGAGCGAGCTCGCCAGCATCGCGCCCGACGATCTTGCCGACTGGTGGCGGGTGACGCTCGGTTTTCTCGATATCGTCACCAAGCTGTGGCCCGAAATTCTGGCTGAGCGCAAGCTTTCCAATCCGGCAGCGCACCGCAACGACCTGATCTGGGGGGAGGTGGCGCGCCTGCGCGATAACCCGCCTCCGGGGCCGGTCATTGTGGCCGGTTCAACGGGTTCCATTCCTGCCACAGCGGAACTGATTTCCGTCATCGCGCATCTGCCGAACGGCGCAGTCGTGCTGCCGGGGCTTGATCGCGATCTGGACGATGAGGCGTGGAAGATGCTGGGCGAGGCCGAGGACAATCCTTCGACCTTCGGACATCCGCAATATGGCCTGCACAAGTTGCTGCGTGCCATCGGGACGCTCCGCGAAGACGTCGAACATATCGAAGACATGTCACGCCAGAAACGTGTTCTGGAACGCGTTGTCAGTGAAGCGCTGCGCCCGGCGGAAACGACTGATGCGTGGGGTGCGCTCAGCCAGCACCCGGATATGCAACCGGACGTCCTTCTGTCTTCGGCGCATAAAATCGATCTCATTGAGGCGGCGAACGAACGCGAGGAAGCGCTGTCGGTGGCGCTGGCGCTGCGCGACGCCATCCATCAAGAAGGCAAGATCGCAGCGCTGGTGACGGCGGACCGCAATTTGGCGCGGCGCGTGGTTGGAGAACTGGCGCGGTTCGGCATTGATGCCGATGATTCCGGCGGGCGGCATTTGCGCGATGTCGAGACCTCGACGCTGCTGCGCCTGACGGTCGAAACGGTGTTCAACCCTGGTGATCCGGTGGCGCTGCTGGCTCTGGTGAAGCATCCTTTGCTGCGGCTTGAAACACCGCGCATCGACCGGCGTCTCGCTGGTGAAACGCTGGAGCTTGTCGCCTTTCGTGGTGGCACGGGACGCGCTTCCGTTATCGACCTGCCAGGCTTTTTCGACCGGCGATTGGAAGAAAGCGCCAATCAGTCCTGGCGTCCGGCATGGCATGACAGCATCACGCCGGAAATGATCGCTGCCGCCCGGGCCCTCTGTGAAAATCTGTCCCAGGCGGTGGCGCCGCTGGCACCTTTCGCGACAACAAGTCGGCGAACCAATATTGGCGAGATTGCGCGTGCGACGGCGCAAGCCGTTGAAAACATGGCGCGTGATGAAAACGGCAGCGTCGCCACTTTCTATTCCGGTGAGCGCGGCGAAAAAATTGCCTCGTTCCTGCGCGGTCTGGTGTCGAGCGAGTCGGAGCTGGATTTCGAAGCTAGCGAATGGCCCGCTATTCTGGATGCGCTGATGGCTGGCGAAACCGTCAAGCCGCATCCGGGCGGTCATCCGCGTGTCTTTGTCTGGGGTGCGCTGGAAGCGCGTCTCCAGACGGTCGATACAGTGGTGATCGGCGGTCTGAACGAAGGTAGTTGGCCCGCAAAGACGCGCAACGATCCCTTCATGTCGCGCCCGATGAAGGCGATGATCGCACTCGATCCGCCAGAGCGGCGCACCGGCCTTGCCGCGCATGATTTTCAAATGGCGCTTGGCATGGACCATGTGGTGTTGTCGCGTTCGCAGCGTTCCGATAATGCGCCGACGGTGACATCGCGCTGGCTGCAGCGACTTGAAACCGTGCTGGGTGCCGATGTGACGAAGGACATGCGCCAGCGCGGCCAGCGTTTCGTGCACTGGTCGCGGGAGATTGACCGTGCGCCGGATGTGCCTTTCGTCAAAAGACCTGAGCCTGCGCCACCGGTCGCAGCGCGGCCCAAGCATTTTTCGGTCACGGAAGTGGAAACGCTGCGCCGCGACCCTTACGCGATCTTCGCCAAGCGCATTCTCAAGCTGCGTCCGCTGGAGCCGTTGATCCGTGATCCGGCAGCGGCGGAACGCGGTACGCTGTTCCATGACATTCTCGGACACTTCACGCAGGAAAATATCGACCCGCTGGCACCGGATGCAGCCGAGCGCCTGACGGAACTGGGGCGCATCCTGTTTGCAGATATGGATTTGCCGACCGAAATCGAAGCCGTCTGGTGGCCGCGTTTCACGGCGCTGATCCCGCAGTTTCTGGAATGGGAGCGGGAGCGCGCTTACAATGTGCAGACGCGGTTTGCGGAAATCGCCTCGGACAAGCGCGACATCGATAGTCTTGGCATCACGCTTTCGGGCCGTGCCGACCGTATCGATCTGATGCGCGACGGGACTGCCGAAATCATCGATTATAAAACCGGCTCCACGCCATCGCCGCGTCAGGCGCATGTTCTGCTGTCGCCGCAGCTGGCGCTGGAGGCGGCTCTTCTGGTGCGGGGCGCGTTCCGTGAGGTTGGCTCGGTTCGGGCGTCCGATCTCACCTATGTGCGGCTTCGCGCCGGAGGCGAGGTGAAGCCGGAATCCATTCTGAAGATCAGCAGACCGCCATCGGAAAAGACCGCTCCCGCTTTGGGTGAGGAGGCATGGCAGCGCCTTGCCCAGCTTTTGGCTGAATATCAGAAGCCGGATAAGGGTTATCTTTCGCGCGCGCTGCCATTCCGCGAAACCGATCTTACGGGCGACTATGACCACCTCGCGCGCGTGCTGGAATGGTCCGCTGGCGGCGATGCCGGTGGGGAGGGCGGCGAATGAAGAAGAAACTCTATATTCCGCCGGAAACCATCGATGCGCAGACGCGGGCAGCCGATCCCGCCGCCTCGGTCTGGGTGTCGGCCAATGCCGGTTCCGGCAAGACGCATGTTCTGACCGAGCGCGTTATCCGCCTTTTGCTCGAAGGGACCGATCCGTCGAAAATTCTCTGCCTTACCTATACCAAGGCGGCGGCTGCGGTGATGCAGAACCGCGTCTTTGCGCGTCTGTCGGAATGGGCGGTGCTGCCGGATGCGGAACTGGCCGAACGGTTGAAGTCGCTGGAAGGTCGCAGGCCGGGCGCACCTCGCCTTGCGGTGGCACGGCGGCTTTTTGCCCGCGCACTGGAAACGCCGGGTGGGCTGAAAATCCAGACCATCCATGCGTTTTGCGAAGCCATCCTGCATCAGTTTCCACTTGAGGCAAACATCGCCGGTCACTTCGAGATGATGGACGATCTGATGCAGGTCGCACTCGTGGGTGAAGCACGGCGTCAGCTGCTCGAAACGGCGCATGGCGGTGGCGATGCGAATATCGCAGCCGCCTTTGCCGATGTGTTGCAGGCATCGGGCGAAATAGGGCTGCAATCGCTTCTGGACGAGGCGGTGAACCGGCGTAACGGCTTGCAGCGCTATATCGCGGAATTGGGCGTTGCCGAAACGCGCGCCGAGACCTTGCATCGCGCCTTCGGTTTCGATCGGGATGAGCGCGAAAGCGATATTCTGGCGGAGCTCTGGCCGGTTCCTGAATTCTCCGATGACGCGCTTGATCTCATTCTTTCGATCCAGAAGGGTGCTGCGCGCGCGCATGATTTTGCGCTGCAACTGAAGCGTTACGACAAGGTGAGCGTCACCCGTGACCGCGAAGCCGTGCTGCGCGCTGCGTTTCTGAAAAGCACTGGCGAGCCGAAATCCGGGTCCTATGTCGGCTCGGCGGCGGTGAAGAAACTGCTGCCGGATTTCGAGGAAGCCTTCGATGCAGCCGCTTCCCGTGTTGAAATGGGCCTCGACCGGCTGAAGGAATTGCGACTCGTGCGGCTCAATCTGGCCGCGCTGACGCTGATCGACGATCTTCTGCAACGCTATCATGATCTGAAGCGTAAGCGCGGTCTGCTCGATTTCGAGGACCTGATCACCCGCACCGTGGCGCTGCTTGCCCGCGACGGGGCAGGGCAGTGGGTGCAGTACAAGCTCGATCGCGGCATCGATCATATCCTCGTTGATGAAGCGCAGGACACCAGCCCCGACCAGTGGCAGGTTATCCGCATGTTGTCGGAGGAGTTCTTCTCCGGTCTCGGCCAGCGCAATTTGCAGCGCACGCTGTTTGCAGTGGGTGACGAAAAACAGTCGATCTATTCGTTCCAGGGGGCTGTGCCGGAAGATTTTGCCGCGCAGGGCCGTTCCGTCAGTCTTCGCGCAGGCGATGCCGAATTGAAGTTCGAGCGCGTCAGCCTCAACTTCTCCTTCCGCTCGGCACCGGATGTGTTGCAGGCGGTGGATGAAGTGTTTGCGAGGCCGGAAGCCAATCGCGGGCTTGCCGGTGCCACGGTTCACGATGCCATTCGCGCCGACGCGCCGGGCGAGGTGGAAATCTGGGATATGCTGACGCCCGAAGCGGTGGAAGAACCGGATGACTGGCGCGTGCCGGTCGATCATCTGGCCGCGCCCGCCGTGCGGCTGGCCGAACAGATCGCCGCCACCATCCGTTACTGGCTGGACAGGGGCGAACCCATTCCCGGTCAAAACCGCCGCATCGCGCCGCGTGATATCATGGTGCTGGTGCGCAAGCGCGATCAGTTCATGCCTGCCTTGTCGCGGGCGTTGAAGAATCTGGGCGTGCCGGTGGCGGGCGCGGATCGCCTGCGCCTCACCAGCCATATCGCCATTCAGGATCTGATGGCGCTTGGACGCTTCGTGTTGCAACCCTCCGACGATCTTTCGCTGGCTTCGCTTCTCAAAAGCCCGCTCTTCGGCTGGGACGATGACCGGCTGTTTGCACTGGCGCATCCGCGCGGGGCCGGTTCGACCTTGTTCGAACATCTCTACCGCGCCTCACGTGACGACGAGGCGCTTGCCGCCATCCACAAGACCTTGAGCCGTTGGCGCGGCATCGCCGACACCATGCCGGTTTTCGAGTTCTATGCCCGTATTCTGAGTGCTGACGGCGCGCGGCGAAAACTTCTGGCGCGACTTGGGCCGGAAGCGGGCGACATTATCGATGAGTTTCAGAACTACGCGCTCTCTGCCGAGCGGGCCGGTCTGCCCGGTTTGCAGGCTTTCCTCGAAACGCTGGATGCCGCTTCGCCGGAAATCAAGCGTGAGCTGGATCAGGGCCGCAACGAAGTGCGCCTCATGACCGTCCATGCGGCGAAGGGCCTTGAAGGCGCCGTGGTGTTTCTGGTCGATCCCGGCAGTGCCGTCTGGACCGGGAGCCGTGCGCCCAAGCTGATCCCCTATGATCTGGCGCATGACGGACCGTCGGTGAAAGGCTATCTCTGGCAGCCGAACGGGTCATGGCAGACCGGGTTTACTGCTGCTCGTATCGAAGAGCTAAAGGCCCGCGCCGAGGAAGAATACCGCCGCCTGCTTTATGTCGGCATGACGCGCGCCGAGGATCGCCTCATCATCTGCGGCTATCGCGGCACACGCGAGAGCGGAGAAACCTGGCACCGGCTGGCCGAGGACGCGCTTGCCATCAAATCGGAGACCTTTGTGCACCCCGTGCAGGGTGTCGCCGCACGACGCTATCGCAATACGCCACGCGGATTAACGGAGATTTTCGAGCCGGATCAGGCGGAGGCGACGCCCTTGCCCGGTTTGCCGCCGGAATATCTGCTTCCGGTCAAGCCCGAGGCGGGGCTCCCGCGCCCGCTGGCACCATCGGGCGCGTCGGCGCTGATTGAGGCGGATGAAGAGCCGCCGCTTGATGCAAGCTCCCCTGTGCTCGGGGATATCGTCAGCGACGGCACGCCCGGCTTTGCCCTGCGGCGCGGCACGGCGATCCACATGCTGCTGCAATATCTGCCGGAAGTGCCGGAGAGCGAGCGAGAGAAGCTGGCGGAAGATTATCTGGCCCGTATAGCGGGCGACTGGCCGGAGGCTGAGCGTCACAACGCCGTTTCGAGCGTGAAAGCTATATTGACCGATCCGCAATTTGCACCGGTTTTCGCTTCCGGCTCGCGTGGCGAAGTCGCAATCATGGGCACGATCAATCTTGGCGGGCGCGATCATGCCGTGTCCGGTCAGGTCGATCGCATCAGCGTGGACGAGACCCGCGTTCTCGTTGTCGACTACAAGACCAACCGACCGCCGCCCAAGACCGTCGAGGCGGTGCCTTTCGCTTATCGCGCACAGCTTGCGCTCTATAAGGCACTGCTGGAGCCGCTTTATCCGGGGCGGGTTGTGGAAACGGCCTTGCTCTTTACCGAGGGGCCGTTCCTGCTGCCGCTGTCCGATGCTGTGCTTGATGAAGCCATGCAGGCGCTGAGAGACTCTCAAGGAAAGGTGAGTAACTAGAACTTGACGGATGGCAGCAGACACGCCACATGATATAGCGAAGAAAGAGCGGATTACGTGTGAGTCTGTGAAGATGTCTGCCGTTCTTAACCATATAGAGGATAGCCCTATGGCAACCGTTAAGGTCGATAACAGCAATTTTCAGTCGGACGTTCTTCAGTCGAACGAGCCGGTCGTGGTGGATTTCTGGGCAGAATGGTGCGGTCCATGCAAGATGATCGCTCCGGCGCTCGACGAGATCGCCGCCGAAATGGCCGGTCAGGTCAAGATCGCCAAGGTCAACATCGACGAGAATCCGGAACTCGCAGCCCAGTTCGGCGTGCGTTCGATTCCGACGCTCCTGATGTTCAAGGACGGTGAACTTGCTGCCAATATGGTTGGCGCTGCTCCGAAGAGCCGCCTTGCCGACTGGATCAAGGCTTCTGCTGCTTAAGTAGAAATTATAGCAAGCAATAAAAAACCCGGCCTTGAGCCGGGTTTTTCTTTGTTCGAAGATCAGCGGTGTGCTTACTTCGACTTGTGCTGGGTGTCGTTATGGTCTTTATCGCCCGACCGGCATTCTTCATGCGTACCGGGAAGATAATATTTCCCGTCGGCAGCAGCTTTGGTGCCGGTGGGACAAACGGGCATTACAGCCTTGGTGTCCGTTTCCTTGGCGCCAGTTTCTTTTGCAATACTGGCAGCAAAGGACGGAGCAGCCGAAAGACCCATAAAAAGAATTGTAGAAATAATAAGAGTATTACGCATTTATATATCCATTCTTAAAATTACGACAATTCATTCTTGGATATAAATAAAGGCGGAATAATGACTAATAAAGTAACTCATAATAGTGTAATTTTATTAGGATGGTGGTGTGTTGTTCTCTCCTAATACTTCGCCCGCCAGATATAGCGATCCGCCGATCAGGATACGCGGCGGAATTTCATCGGCTGGCCAGGTGTCGTGCAGAAGTTTCAGCGCATTGGCGACCGAGTGAACCGGTTCGGCTGACAATCCGGCCTTCTGGGCGGCGACAGCCAGCGCATCATTGGGTATACCCGCATCGCTGGATGGGATCGGCACGGTGAACACATGACGCGCCATGCCCGCAAAGGCCTCAAAATAGCCGACGGGGTCCTTGGTGTTGATCATGCCGGTAATCAGGAACAGCGGACGCGCATTGCGTTCTTCAAGGTCGCCGAAGGCTTCCGCGATCACCGCGCCTGCGCCCGGATTATGTCCGCCGTCGAGCCAGATTTCCGAGGTTGGCGGTGCAAGATCGACAAGCGCCCCATGCGTCAGACGCTGCATGCGCGCCGGCCAGTCCACCACCATCAGCGCCTTTTCGACGGCCTTGTCGGGGATGTTGAAGCCCGCAAGCTGCACTGTTTCGATGGCGGCGGCGGCATTGGCAATCTGGTGACGACCGGGCAGGCGCGGCAGCGGCAGATCGATCAGCCCATCCTCGTTCTGGAAGATCATGCGGCCATGTTCTTCGAAGGCGAGGAAATCCTGACCATAGACCGAAACCGGACAACCGAGCCGGTCCGCGGTGGAAACAAGCACCTCGCGCGCCGCATCGAAAGGCTGAAAGCCGACGACGACCGGGCAATCCTTCTTGATGATCCCCGCCTTTTCGGCGGCGATCAGTTCTACACGGTCACCGAGATATGCCTGATGGTCAATGGAAACCGGCATGATCAGCGATACGGCAGGTTCGGGAATGACATTGGTGGCGTCGAAGCGTCCGCCCAGCCCGACTTCCATGATGACGACATCGGCTGGATGCTCGGCAAACAACACGAAGGCCACGGCGGTGAGGATTTCAAAGACGGTGATGTGCTGGCCGCCATTGGCGGCTGCGACGCGCTCAATGGCCTCGGCCAGAACGTCGTCCTCAACCAGCTGGCCACCACCCGGCGCAGCCAGACGATAACGCTCGTGCCAGTTGACCAGATGTGGGGAAGTGTGGACGTGGACGTCAAAGCCGCCAGCTTCCAGAATGGCGCGGCAGAAGGCAGTCGCTGATCCCTTGCCATTGGTTCCGGCAATATGGATCACGGGCGGCAATTTGAGATGCGGATTGCCGAGCTTCTCCAACAGACCGCGAATGCGGTCCAGGGAGAGGTCAAATCCTTTCGGATGCAGTTGCATCAGCCGCTCGATAGCGGCAGCCGCCTTGCCTGCCACGATCTGGCTGCCCATATCAGGCCGCCTTGCTGCCAGTGTTGCTATCGGCGTCTGGTTTTGGCGCTACAGGACTGTCGGTGTTGGCCGGCTGCTTGGTCATGATCTTCAGGAGACGTGCAATCGTTTCCTTCAGCTCGGTGCGGGGAACAACCATGTCCACCATGCCGTGTTCCATCAGATATTCAGCACTCTGGAAACCTTCCGGCAGTTTTTCGCGGATGGTCTGTTCGATCACGCGCGGACCGGCAAAGCCGATCAGCGCGCCCGGCTCAGCAATATGAATGTCGCCCAGCATGGCGTAGGAAGCGGTCACGCCGCCCGTGGTCGGGTTGGTAAGCACGACGATGTAAGGCAGGCCTGCCTCTTTCAGCATTTCCACGGCAACGGTGGTGCGCGGGAGCTGCATCAGCGAGAGAATGCCTTCCTGCATGCGCGCGCCGCCCGATGCTGCGAACAGAACCAGCGGGCGCTTCAGCTCGATGGCTTTTTCAAAGCCCTGAATGATCGCCTCACCGGCACCCATGCCGAGCGAACCGCCCATGAAGCCGAAATCCTGCACGGTGGCGACGATCGGCAGACCTTCAATGGTGCCAAGGCCGTTGACGATGGCGTCATCCATGCCGGTGCGGGTGCGGTAATCCTTGAGACGGTCGATATATTTCTTCTCGTCGCGGAATTTCAGCGGATCGACCGGCACCTTGGGTGCTTCCAGCGTGGTATATTCGCCATTGTCGAAGAAGAAGCGCAGGCGGTCCTTCGCCTTGATGCGCATGTGATGGCCCGAAGACGGGATCACGAACTGGTTGCTTTCCAGATCCTTGTGGAACACCATCTCGCCGGTGGACGGATCCTTGATCCAGAGGTTTTCCGGCATTTCGCGACGACCAAGCATCGAATTGATCTTCGGACGAACGTAGTTGGTGATCCAGTTCATGACGTTTGGTTCCGTTTCTTGTTCTTCGACGGCAAGCACTTCCGACAGAAAGTGCGGGCGCTTTTGCGCCCGCTTATGCGGAAAAGCAACTCTACCCGCTTAAATGGACGATTTATTGGGCGGCTTCAAGGCGTGTCGTGCGAACGCTTTGCGCCAGTGCACCGACAAGTTTGCTCACAGCGGCCACAGGATCGCCCTTAAGCGCGCCTTCCGGCGTCAGTTCGCCGGCCACCGCATTGACGATTGCCGTGCCGACGACGACGCCATCCGCATGGGCGGCAATGGCGGCAGCCTGTTCCGGCGTCTTGACGCCAAAGCCGACGCAGATCGGCAAATCGGTGCTCTTCTTGATGTGACGCACCGCGTCGCCGACGCGGGCCGTATCGGCAATGGCCGAGCCGGTGATACCGTTCATCGAGACATAATAGACGAAGCCCGACGAATTATGCAGAACCTTCGGCAGACGCTTGTCGTCGGTGGTCGGCGTGGTCAGGCGAATGAAGTTGATGCCCGCCTTCATGGCCGGGACGCAAAGTTCCGCATCCATTTCCGATGGCAGATCGACAATGATCAGGCCATCAACGCCGGAGGCCTTGGCATCGGTCAGGAAGCGCTCGACGCCATAGATATAGATCGGATTGTAATAGCCCATCAGCACGATCGGGGTCGTGTCGTCTTCCTTGCGGAATTCGGCGGCCATATAAAGCGTCTTGGAAAGCGACTGCCCGGCTTTCAGCGCGCGCAGACCGGCAGCTTCGATGGCCGGGCCGTCCGCCATCGGATCGGAGAAGGCCATGCCAAGCTCGATCACATCGGCACCGGCCTTGGGCAGCGCCTTCATCACCTTGAGCGAAGTTTCGAGGTCGGGATCGCCGCCCATGAAATAGGTGACCAGCGCCGGACGGCCCTCGGTCTTCAATGCGGCGAATTTGGTGTCGATGCGAGTGGTCATACCGTGCCCCGTGGCAAAGTGCGCGCAAGATAATCGGCGATGGGTTTGCCGGACATGGCCGTCTCCATCCAAGCGCGCCGTTCAAAGTCAATAATTCCGAGTTCCCAGACGCAGGCCATCAGCAAGGGCTGTGCGGGCATGAATTCGATCTCGTCGCCGAGTTCGGACTGCCACAGCATTTCCGTTGCAATGCCGCCTTCCAGCCACCAGTGAAGCAGAAGCCAGAGGCTTTCCTCACCCTGATGGAGAATGGCGAAACCAGCGTCCAGATGCGGCAGGGCTTCAAGCCTTGCCGCAGCATTTGCGATCTGCCGGCGGGCAATGCCCACCGCAGCTTCGGCAAGCGGATTGGAAGGGTCCGCTTCGATGATGTTGAGCTTGATCGTCGCCGGGCCGCATTCCGTCAGGCCGTCGAACCATGCGGCGCGCGGTCTGTAGGTGGAAGCGTCAGCGGCGTCTTTGCCCATTCTGTCCTCAGATATCCATGCCGAGCAGCTTGCCGACCGTGTGAACGTCCTTATCGCCACGGCCAGACAGGTTGACGATCATGATCTGATCCTTGCCCAAGGTTGGCGCCATCTTGACGGCCTGCGCAATGGCATGGGCGGATTCGAGCGCCGGAATGATGCCTTCGACGCGGGTTGCAAGCTGGAAGGCATCCAGTGCTTCCTGATCGAGGATCGGCACATAATCGACGCGACCCGTATCCTTGAGCCAGGAATGTTCCGGGCCGACGCCCGGATAGTCGAGACCGGCGGAGACCGAATGGCCTTCGAGGATCTGGCCATCTTCGTTCTGGAGCAGATAGGTGCGGTTGCCGTGCAGAACGCCGGGACGACCTGCGCTCATCGATGCGCAATGCTCGTCACCGTCCAGACCGTGACCGCCTGCCTCGACGCCGACGATCTTGACCGATGCGTCATCAAGGAAAGGATGGAACAGGCCGATGGCATTGGAACCGCCGCCGACAGCCGCGATGATGACATCCGGCAGACGGCCTTCCTGTTCGAGAATCTGCTGGCGCGCTTCCGTGCCGATGACCGACTGGAAGTCGCGAACCAGTTCCGGATAAGGATGCGGACCGGCAGCCGTGCCGATCAGGTAATAGGTGTCTTCAACATTCGTGACCCAGTCGCGAAGCGCTTCGTTCATCGCGTCCTTGAGCGTGCCGTTGCCAGCCGTAACCGGCTTCACTTCGGCACCCAGCAGCTTCATGCGGAACACATTCGGCTTCTGACGTTCAACGTCCGTCGCGCCCATATAGACCACGCAAGGCAGGCCGAAACGTGCAGCGACGGTTGCCGATGCCACACCATGCTGGCCAGCACCGGTTTCGGCGATGATGCGCGTCTTGCCCATGCGCTTGGCGAGCAGAATCTGACCGAGGCAGTTGTTGATCTTGTGGCTGCCGGTGTGGTTCAGGTCTTCGCGCTTGAAGTAGATTTTTGCACCGCCCAGATGCTTGGTCAGCCCTTCGGCATAATACAGCTTCGACGGGCGACCGGCATAATAGGTCGAAAGGGCGGAAAGCTCGGCCTTGAATTCAGGATCGTTCTTGGCCGTTTCATAGGCTTCCTGCAATTCGAGGATCAGCGGCATCAGCGTCTCGGCGACGAAACGTCCGCCGAAAATACCGAACATGCCCTCTTCGTCCGGGCCTGTCTTGTAGGAATTGGGTTCAACCGGCTTGTTCAACGCTTCAGCTCCGTCATGTTCAGGCGCGTTTTGCGGATGGTGACACATCCGCATCGGCGACAGCCTGGAAAAAATCTTCAATGAGACGCACGTCCTTAACGCCGGGTGCGCGCTCGACGCCGGACGATATGTCGATGCCCGGCGCGTGCGTCTCGTGCAGCGCCTCGGCAATATTGCCAGCGTTCAATCCACCGGAAAGCATGTAATCGACATCCGCGTCAAGCGCATCGAGCAGGGCCCAGTCGAAGGAAACCCCGTTGCCGCCCGGCAATTCCGATCCCTTCGGCGGCTTGGCGTCGAACAGGAAGCGGTCGGCAATGCCCTTATAGGGCGCGATGGCGGCCAGATCGTCGGCGCTGCGGATCGCAAAGGCTTTCATGACCGGCAGGCCATAGCGTTCCTTCACAAAGCGCACGCGCTCAGGCGTTTCATGGCCATGCAATTGCAGAATATCCGGTTTTACGGCGCTGACGATTTCATCCAGCGTCGCATCGTCGGCATCGACCGTCACGGCGACAGCTTTGGCGCGGCCAAGCGCGGCAGGGCGCAAAACGGCTGCGGCGTCCGGCGTGATATTGCGCGGGCTTTTGGGAAAAAAGATAAAGCCGATATGCGTCGCACCGCCGTTGAGAGCGGCAGCGACTGTATCAGGCGTTTTCAGCCCGCATATCTTGATATCCAAAACCATGGTTTCCCGTCGCACAAAACGGTGCGCTTCTCAAGCAGTTCGCAGCTATTCTCTGGCGGTATGTCCGTCAAAACCACGTGCGATCAAGAAATCATACGCTTCCATGACCTCCATGGGAACCGCCTGCGCAATCTGGTAGCCTTTGGCGGGATAGTCCAGAATGCGCTCCAGATCGCCGGTCATCTCGTTGATGAGCATCTCCACCGGATAGGAAGGCGTCGACTGTTCTTCAAAGGAAAGGAGCGGTGCCGTCACGCTTGCCTTTGCTTCCGGCCATTGCCGGGCGACGGTGGCATGCACGCGGCGCTGGGTCTGCGGCTTGGTGACGAAAATCGGGCTGATCACGCCGGGCAACATTTTTTCCAGCGAGAAGCGGATGTTTTCTCCGATATTAGTGGCGTTGGGCTCGATGGTGATTGCTTCTTCCGGCACTCCGCGCCGGATCGCCACTTCGGCAAAGGCTTCCGCTTCGCTGGCAGGATAGAGGTTTTCGGTCCAGTGACCGCTTTTGCCGGTGAAGATCACCAGCGGCGCCATGCCTTCAAGATAGAGATCGGCAGCGCGCTCTGCCACACGCAGATCATAGCTGCCAAGGCCGATGATGACATCGGATGCCGGAATTGGATCGTAAACGCAGTGGTAGTCCCACAGCACCTTGGCGGCGGTCAGTATCGATGGGTTCATGTAAAGTCTATAGCCTGTAATGCGCTGCCATTTCGCTTCAGCCACGCCTTGCAGCGTTCCGTATCGGGGCAAAGCTCCTGACAGAGTTTCCAGAATTGCGGCCCATGATTCATCTCGATCAGATGCGCGACTTCATGCGCGACGAGATAGTTGATGACGGCCGGTGGCGCCATGCCGATCCGCCATGAAAAGGAAAGAACGCCATCGGAGGTGCACGACCCCCAGCGGCTCTTGGTGTCCTTGAAGCGGACGGCCTTGGCCTTGCGACCGACGCTTGCCGTGTGGCGGATGACGAGCGCCTCTATATCGCGCTTCACCTGCCCTTTGAGATAGTCTGCCAGACGGCGCGGCAGATGGGCGGGGTCGCCGTGAACCAGCAGCACATTGCCTTCAAGGAGGTCGACTGTGCCGCGTCCGGGCTGATGTGTAATCAGATGCGGCACGCCGCGGATCGGAATTTTCACGCCGGGGCGAACACCCGGCTGATCCGGCAGTTTGGTGATGCGGCTTTCGATCCAGCCCTGATGGCGCTTGAGAAAACTCTGCACTTCGCGCTCGGGCAGTCCGGGCGGAACAGTGATGCGCAGGCCTTTTCCGCCAGCTTCGATGCGCAGCGTCAGCCGTTTGGCGCGCGGGTTTTCGAAGACACGCAATGACAGCTCGCGACCGGCCACCGCATGGATGCGTTCGCTCCGGACAGTTGCCGTATTGGCAGATGCCCTGTTGCCGCTGATTTGCCGAAGGAAGGATAAGCCCATCGCGTAAGAATAAGCGATTCGTGCGAAAAGCCAGACAAAAAAGCTGTTTTAAGCAAAACGGCGCGGAAAACCCGCGCCGTTTCAATAGTTTTCAAGCTGTTATCCGCGATCAAAGATCGGTGATGTCATTCTTGTTGCCCTTTGCTGGCGTCTTCTTGGCTGCAGCGCGACGCTCAGCCATGAAGCGGTCGAACTCTTCCTTGTCGCGTGCGCGGCGAAGCTCTGCGGCATAGGATTCGAATTCGGCGCGGGCTTCGTCAAGCTTGCGGCGCTCTTCGGCAAGGCGGTTCAGTTCTTCGCGACGCCAGTCGTCGAAGGCTGCGTTGCCAGTTGCGCTGCCGAAGTTGAAGCTCTCGCTTTTGCGGCAGTTGCGGAAAGAACCGAACATGGAATCGGTCTTCTCGTTGACGCCGCGCTTGAACCCTTCGAGGCGGTCGCCCCAAAGAATATAGGCGAGCATGGCAAGGCCAAGCGGCCAGAAGAGAAAGAAGCCGAGCACCATCAGCGCAATCGTGGCTGGCGTCCATGCCGGTCGTATCAATGCGGAATTGGTCATGGTCTGCTCCATAAAATCAGGCCTGCCAGGTCCACATCATGCGGACATTTCGTGTTTGGCGGCTTGATTTCGAATTGGTGAGGGGATTGCGGCATTTCAAGCATGTCGCAATCCGATTCCAGTCCGATTCAGAGGGAGTCAGAGCTAACCAATGTGATTATCTCGAAATTTTTTTCCGAAAATGTTCGAGAAAAGTTACGGCAAGCCCGGCTATCAGGGCCCAGAAGGCCGAACCGACCCCGAAGAATGCCATGCCGGAGGCGGTCACAGCGAAAGTGATCGTGGCGGCAAGGCGCTCCGGTTCGTCCTTCAAGGCAAGCGACATGGCGTTGATGAACGGGCCGGTCAGGGCAAGACCGGCGACCAGCGCGATCAGCGTTGTCGGCAGCACGGCGAAAATCGCAACCAGCGATGCGCCGAACAAAGCGAACACAACATAGATTGCCGCATAGACCGGCCCGGTCAGCCAGCGCTTGGTGGGATCGGGATGGGCATCGGGATTGGTGCAAAGTGCTGCCGAAATCGCCGCCAGATTGGTGGTGGATGCACCGAACGGTGCCGACAGTATGGAAAACAGACCCGTCACGCGCAGGCAGGCGCTGGTCGGCGGTTCATAGCCGGATGCGCGCAGCACCGCAAAACCGGGCAGGTTCTGCGACGCCATGGTGACGAGATAGAGCGGCAAGGCGAGGCCGATCATCGCGCTTAAGTGAAATTCCGGCCAGACGAGGGTGAGCGTCGAGATTTCCGGTGCGGGCAGGGTTGGCGAGCGGCCTGAAACAAGCGCGAAGATCATGCCAACCACCAGAACGGCGATGACTGCCAGCGACGGGTTGAAGAGGCGGATCAGGAAGAACAGCGCTACCAGCGGCAGCACGAAAACGGGATCGAAGGGAACAGTCTTGGCGGCGGCGATGACGAAGCTGAGCAGTACGCCCGCAAGCATGCCCGAGGCGACGGAGGCCGGTATGCGCGAGACCAGCACCGAAAGCTGGCGGATCAGTCCGGTCGCGATCAGCGCAATCGCCGTCACGATGAAGGCGCCGACGGCTTCCGCCATGGTGAAACCGGCGCTTGCGCCGATCAACGCCAGTCCGGGCGTCGACCATGCCGCGATGATCGGCATGCGATAGCGCGTGCTGAGCCAGGCTGAGGTGGCGGCGATGGAAAGACAAATGGCCGTGACCCAGCTCGCTGTTTCGGCCTGTGTGGCGCCCAGAACCTGTGCGGCGGCGATGATCAGCGCCAGCGTGCCCCCGAAGCCAACAATGGCCGCAACCGCCGATGACGCGATGACCGAAAAGCGCATGATGATGCCCCGTTATGCTGTTGTGGTCACACGTTCGGCCAAACCGGAGACCGTGCGGATGAGAAGATCGAGATCCTGCGGGCGTGACAGCCGGTGGTCGCCGTCGCGTACAAGCGTCAGCGTCACATCATCGACCGGCAGATGCTCCACCAGCGTCAGCGCGTGCTTGTACGGCACGTCCGGGTCCTGCATGCCTTGCAGAATATGGACCGGGCATCCGGTTTCGATAATGCCCTTGAGTACGAGGTTCTGGCGGCCGTCTTCGAGAAGCGCACGTGTGTAGACGTACGGATTGGGCGAATAGTCGGAAGGCTCTTCGAAATAACCCTTTTCCTGTAAGTCGCGCTTTTGGGCGTCAGAAAGGGTTGGCTCGACAAGCACCGCCGTGAAGTCGGGGGCGGGCGCAATCAACACGATGCCGGCGGGCTCCTTGCCTTCCTTCTTCAATTCCTGCGCCATTCGCAGCGCAATCCAGCCGCCCATGGACGAGCCGACGAGAATTTGCGGGCCTTTGGCATAATGGCGATAGACGGCAAGGCTTTCGTTGAGCCAGCGCGAAATCGTGCCCTGATTGAAATCGCCGCCGGATTCGCCGTGACCGGAATAGTCGAGCCGCAGCGCGCTATGGCCGGTCTTTTCGGCCCATTCATCGAGAACGAGGGCCTTGGTGCCGCGCATGTCGGAACGATAGCCACCTAACCAGACGACACCGGGCCGATTTTTACCCTCTCTGTGGCGAACGGCAATCTTCGCGCCGTCCACGTCAAGAAATTCTGGCTCCAGTTCTGGCCCCGCACTGCTCATCTGAGTCTCCTGATTGTTGGGATGACTTTTGCCATGTCTTGTCTGGCGAGGAAACCCGCGCGATCAGCCCAACCGCTTGGCAGCCCTTGAAATTGCAGGAAATGTGACCGATATGTCGCTTTCAGCCCCCGATTTAGCTCTTTATCAAGTGGGGGTGATTTTTCCTGTCAAAGATGCTATTGACTTCGCCGCTTGCTTGACGACATTTCCGCGATCAACTGCGGTTTGATCGGGGATATGTCGTGTGAGCGACAAAAGTTCTTGCCGTATGAACGTTAACAATCAGGAGATAACGACCATTCGCCGACCGTTCAGAGCGACGCCGGTCCAGAAAGACGGACCGCGCTCCAACCGTGACATCCGGGTTCCCCGGGTCCAGCTTATCGATGCCGAAGGCCAGAACCATGGTGATGTTTCCATTCAGGAAGCGATTGCTATGGCAGAGGAAGCGGGCCTTGATCTCGTTGAGATCGTGCCGAACGCAGAGCCTCCGGTTTGCAAGATCGTAGACCTTGGTAAGCTGAAGTATCAGAACCAGAAAAAGGCCGCCGAGGCACGCAAGAAGCAGAAAACGGTTGAAATCAAGGAAATCAAGATGCGACCGAACATCGACACCCATGATTATGAGGTGAAGATGAAGGCCGCCGTGCGTTTCTTTGAGGAAGGCGACAAGGTAAAGGTTACCTTGCGTTTCCGTGGCCGTGAAATGGCGCACCAGGAGCTCGGTATGAAGCTTCTGCAGCGTGTAAAGGAAGACACTGTCGAAATCGCGAAGGTCGAGTCCGAGCCGAAGCTCGAAGGCCGTCAGATGATGATGGTGCTTGCACCGCGCTGATTTTTCAGAATTGTCTTGGAAAAGCCGCCTTCGGGCGGTTTTTCTTTGCCGGAAATTTGCCCGCAATCGGATGGGCGGCAACCAATGTGGCAATCGTGGAACAATTATGAAGACGATAGGTGAACTGGGAAGATATCAGCAACGTCGCCGTCTGGCGATTGGCGTTGTGATTGCGCTGCTGGTGATCGCGCTGCTTTTCGTGCGCTCGGCCTGGGTCGGGCATGCGCATGAATATATCGAGGCGATCGGCATCAGCTTCATCGTCGCCGCGATTCTCGGGCGCCTGTGGTGCACGCTTTATATCGGCGGGCGCAAGAGCGCGGAAATCGTGCGCAGCGGTCCTTATTCGATCACGCGCAACCCGCTTTATGTGTTCAGCACCATCGGTGCGATGGGCATCGGCGCGCAGACGGGCAGTATCATCGTGGCAGCCGGCTTCGGCGTGCTTTGCTATATCGCCTTTTCCATCGTCATCCGCACAGAAGAAAAATTTCTGGAGCAGAATTTCGGCGAGCCTTACCGCGCTTATTGCCGTGAGGTTCCACGCTTCTTCCCGAAGTTTTCGATCTATAGCGACGACGCGACGGTCACGGTGAAGCCGGACCGGCTCTATCGTACTTTCATAGATGGGCTGGTATTCTTCGTAGCCTATCCGTTCTTCGAATTTATCGAGTACCTGCAGGACATCCATGTCTTGTCGGTTTTGTTGCGGCTTTATTGATCAATTTCGGTTGATTCAGCCATTGCGTTTTATGGGCTTTAAGCCTATAAGGCCGCGTTCGAACCGCCCGGCAGGGCATGCCGTGGCGGTTTCGTATGCTTTTCAGGCTTGGTCTGTCTGAAAGTAAAAACAGATTTCGGTCGGTTTCAGGCACGAGCGCCTTCCATAACAAGAGGCGTGGAGTGCCGCAGGCACGACGGGGATCGCAATTAAGGAGTAGCAAAATGCCCAAGATGAAGACCAAATCGGCCGCGAAGAAGCGGTTCAAAATCACCGGCACTGGCAAAGTTGTAGCTGCGGCTGCAGGCAAGCGCCATGGCATGATCAAGCGCTCGAACAAGTTCATTCGCGATGCACGCGGCACCATGGTGCTCTCGGAAGCAGATGCGAAGATCGTAAAACAGTTCCTGCCTAACGGCCTCTAAGCCGCTGTCCTTTAAGGAGATCATGATATGGCACGCGTAAAACGCGGCGTTACCTCACACGCCAAGCACAAAAAAGTTCTCGATCAGGCTGCCGGTTTCCGCGGTCGTCGCAAGAACACCATCCGCACCGCTAAGGCTGCAGTTGACCGTTCGAAGCAGTATGCTTATCGCGACCGCAAGAATCGCAAGCGTACGTTCCGCGCTCTCTGGATCCAGCGCATCAATGCTGCTGTCCGCGAGCAGGGCCTGACCTATGGCCGTTTCATCGACGGTCTGGCCAAGGCTGGTATCGAAATCGACCGCAAGGTCCTGTCCGATATCGCAATCCACGAACCGGATGCATTCGGTGCGCTGGTTGCATCGGCAAAGAAGGCTCTTGAGTACCTCAAGAACACCGAAACGCCGAACGCTTTTGAAGGCGCTGTCCGCTAAGCCAGCCCTTCCCAAGTGACATTGTGAATTTGGGGAACCCGCGCTGGCTCGGCTGGCGCGGGTTTTTCTTTCTTATCTGGTGCCCGGTGCCGATATCGCCGATCAAGAGGCGTGGGTGTTGCAGGCGCGCAGGGAAATAGACAAGAGGCGTGGAGCGCCATCGGCGCGACAGGGAAGCAAACAAGAGGCGTGGAGTGCCGAAGGCACGACAGGGATGTAAACAAGAGGCGTCGAGTGTCCCTTGGACACGAGAGGGATATAGACAATGAGCGATCTTGAACAACTCGAACAAACGATCATGGGCGAAATCGCCGCCGCCAGCGATGAGCAGGCGATTGAAGCGGTCCGCGTCGCGGCACTGGGCAAGAAGGGCACGGTTTCCGAGAAGTTGAAACTGCTCGGCACCATGTCGCCGGAAGAACGCCAGCTTCAGGGCCCGGCGATTAACGGCCTGAAGAACCGCGTCACCGATGCGCTGACGGAGCGCAAGTCTGCGCTGCGCAAGGCTGCGGTTGCGGCCCGTCTGGAACGCGAAAAAGTCGATGTGACGCTGCCGGTTCGTGAAAGCGCTGCCTCGCGCGGCCGCATTCATCCGATTTCGCAGGTGGTGGACGAAATCACGGCGATCTTCGCCGATATGGGTTTCTCGATTGCCGAAGGTCCGGATATCGAAACTGATTACTACAATTTCACCGCGCTGAATTTCCCGGAAGGGCACCCGGCGCGCGAGATGCACGACACGTTCTTCTTCAATCCGGATGAAAAGGGCGAGCGCAAGCTTCTGCGCACGCATACATCGCCGGTGCAGGTGCACACGATGGAGAAGTTCGCAGCGATCCGCGACAAGGAAGGCCGCGACGAGCCGATCCGCATCGTGATCCCGGGCAAAACCTATCGCATGGATTCCGACGCCACCCATTCGCCGATGTTCCATCAGGTCGAAGGTCTGGTCGTGGACAAGTCGGCCAATGTCGCCAACATGAAGTGGGTGCTGGAAGAGTTCTGCAAGGCGTTCTTCGAAGTGCCGTCGGTGACGATGCGCATGCGTCCGAGCTTCTTCCCGTTCACGGAACCATCTGTCGAAGTGGATATCCAGTGCGACCGCTCCGGTCCGCATGTGAAGTTCGGCGAGGGCAATGACTGGCTCGAAATTCTGGGCTGCGGCATGGTGCATCCGAATGTGCTGCGCGTTTCGGGTTATGACCCGGACGTCTATCAGGGCTTTGCCTGGGGCATGGGTATCGACCGCATCGCCATGCTGAAATACGGCATGCCGGATCTGCGCGCCTTCTTCGACGCCGATGTGCGCTGGATCAACCATTACGGTTTCCGTCCGCTCGATCTGCCGACGCTGTTTGGTGGCCTCAGCGCATGACGCAATTGCCCGAACCTTATCGCGATGCCGTGACTTTCGCCTTTGGCGATTCGCCGGAACTCGCCGATGAGCTGCTTGCGCTGGTTCTGGCAGGTCGCAAGACTGCGACCTGCGCCGCGCTTGCCTCATTCGGTGAAGACGGCGAGCCGATGCCGGTCATCGGTCGTCGCGATGTGGTTCTGGATGGTCTTGGCCGACCCGCTGCGGTGGTCGAAACCGTCGAACTGACGGTCCGCCGCTTTGATGAGGTTGATGCCGCATTTGCGGAACAGGAGGGCGAAGGCCCGCTGGAAGAATGGCGAAAGGGCCACGAAGCCTATTTTCGCCGCAACGGCGGCTTCTCTCCAGATATGGAATTGCTTTGCGAGCGCTTTCGCGTTGTCGAAGTGCTCAAACGCTGATTTTTAGGAAAGAACACGATCATGAAATTCACGCTTTCCTGGCTCAAGGATCACCTTGAAACCGATGCGACGCTCGACCAGATCGTCGAGAAGCTGACCGATATCGGTCTTGAAGTGGAATCGGTCGATGACCGCGCCGCCTTCAAGGCTTTCAAGATCGCCAAGGTGGTGAGTGCCACCCAGCATCCCGATGCCGACAAGCTGCGCGTGCTCTCCGTCGATACGGGCGATGGTAAGCCGGTACAGGTCGTTTGCGGCGCGCCGAATGCCCGCGCCGGTCTGGTCGGTGTTCTGGGCCGTCCGGGCGACTATGTGCCGGGTCTCGATGTCACGCTGTCGGTCGGCAAGATTCGCGGTGTCGAAAGTTTTGGCATGATGTGCTCCGAACGTGAGCTGGAACTGTCCGACGAGCATAACGGCATTATCGATCTGCCAGAAAATGCACCGGTGGGCACAAGCTTTGCGGCCTATATGGGCCTTGACGATCCGATTATCGAAATCGGCCTCACGCCGAACCGCGCCGATTGCACCGGTATTCACGGCATTGCCCGCGATCTGGCAGCCGCCGGTCTCGGCACGCTGAAGAACACGCTGCCAGCCGCCGCCAAGGGCGAAGGCGAAACGCCGGTGAAGATCGTTCTCGATCAGGATGCGGAAAACCCGTTCTGCCTTGGCTTTGCGCTGCGCATGGTCAAGGGCGTGAAGAACGGCCCGAGCCCGAAATGGATGCAGCAGCGTCTGAAGGCAATCGGCCTGCGCCCGATCAATGCGCTGGTGGATATCACCAATTACGTGACCTTCGATCAGGGCCGTCCGCTGCATGTTTTCGACGCGGCCAAGGTCAAGGGGAATCTGACGGTGCGTGCGGCGCGTGAAGGCGAAACCATTCTGGCGCTCGACCAGCGCGAGTATAAGTTGAAGCCCGGCATGTACATCATTGCCGATGAAAACGGTCCCGAATCGATTGCCGGCATCATGGGTGGCGAACATTCTGGCTGCGACGAGAACACTGTCGATGTGCTGATCGAATCCGCGCTTTGGGATGCGCGCATGATTGCACGCACGGGCCGCGAACTCGGCATCGTCACCGATGCGCGCTATCGGTTCGAGCGCGGCGTCGATCCGGAAATGATGGTTCCGGGTGCGGAAATTGCAACCCAGCTGGTGCTGGACCTGTGCGGTGGACAGCCGACGGTTCTCGACGTTGTCGGTTACAAGGCGCCAGCTGCGCGCGTCATCGATTTCCCGGTCACGGAAGTAAAGCGCCTGACAGGTATCGAGGTTTCCTACGACGCTTCGCTCGATATCCTGAAGCGTCTCGGCTTCGGTGTCGAAGGCGATGGCAAGGTCATCAAGGCAACGGTGCCGACATGGCGTGGAGACGTGGAAGGCAAGGCCGACCTCGTTGAAGAAGTCATGCGTATTCACGGCATCAACCAGATCGAGCCGCAGCCGCTGCCAAACCATGGCGCCGTGAATGGCCGTATCCTGACCACCTTGCAGATTCGCACGCGCCATGCCCGCCGTATGCTCGCTTCGCGCGGCATGCTGGAAGCGGTGACCTATTCCTTCATTTCCGAAGCACACGCCAGGGCATTTGGCGGCGGCCAGCCGGAGCTGAAGCTTGCGAACCCGATTGCAGCCGACATGTCGGATATGCGTCCGTCGCTTCTGCCGGGCCTCTTGGCTGCGGCACAGCGCAATGCGGATCGCGGTTTTGGCGATATCGCTCTGTTCGAGGTTTCGGGCATCTATGAAGGCGACACGCCGGAGAAGCAGCGCCGTGTGGCCGGTGGTATCCGTCGCGGAACGGCGGGCGTTGAAGGCGCTGGCCGCTTCTGGTCGGGCAATGCGGCGACCGTTGGCGTGTTCGACGCCAAGGCCGATGCGCTGGCGGCGCTGGAAGCTGCCGGTGCGCCGGTTGATCGCATCCAGATCGAAGCCGGTGGACCGGAATGGTTCCATCCGGGCCGTTCCGGCACGCTGAAGCTCGGCCCCAAGGTCGTGCTTGGCTATTTCGGCGAGTTCCATCCGGACACGCTGGAAGCCCTCGACGTGTCGGGCAATCTCTGCGGCTTCGAAATCTATATCGATGCGATCCCTGAGCCGAAGGCAAAGGCGACCCGCACCAAGCCTGCGCTCAACCTGTCGCAGTTCCAGAGCCTCAAACGCGATTATGCCTTTGTGGTGGATGCCACTGTCGAAGCGGGCAATGTCGTGAAGGCGGTTTCGGCAGCCGACAAGAAGCTGATCGTCGGCGTTCAGGTGTTCGATATCTTCACCGGTGCATCGCTTGGCGAAGGCAAGAAGTCGATTGCGGTTGAAGTGCTGCTTCAGCCGCAGGACCGCACCCTGACCGACGAAGATCTGGACGCATTGTCGAAACAGGTTGTGGCAAGTGTCGCCAAACAGACCGGCGGCGTGCTGCGCGGATAAGCAAAAAGTAAAGAGCCCGGCTTCAAGCCGGGCTCTTTACTTTTGCGGGCATGGCGCGCATGGCCATGTCGATGATGTTTTGCACCGCGGCCCGCGAACTGCCGTCGCGCGCCTCATAGGAGAGGCTCTGCTGGATCGCGTGGTAGAATTCGCTCATCTGGGCGATGTCGGTTTCGGGCGGCAGGTCGCCCTCGCGCAAGGCGCGTTGCAGGCGCTTGGAAAGCAGGTCCTGATTGGTGTGGCGAATGGCTGTCAGGAATTCCTTGACCGGGACGTTCTCCGGTTTGCACTGGATCGAGCTGACGCTGATCATGCAGCCGCCAGCAGGACACGCAAAAGCGCTGTCTGCGCTCAATTCAAGCCAGAGGCGTATGCCGTCCTGAATGGTGACGGCGTCTTCCAAAGCTCTGAAGGGGGCAGCGCCGATGGTGCGCCGATAATAGTCAACGGCCTCGCGAAACGCCTGTTCCTTGTTGCCGAATGCGGCATAGAAACTCGGCGGCGTAATGCCTATGGCTGCCGTGAAATCGCTGATCTGGGCGCATTCATAGCCCTTGGCCCAGAAAACTTTCATGACCTTGTCCAGCGCAGCATCGCGATCGAAACTGCGCGGGCGACCGCGCGAAACCATTTTTCCTCCCTTTCTGTAGTCTGTCTTATATAATTCTCTTGACGCGCTCGAACAAGTCGATATGAATTATATAATCATTATTACATAAATAGGATTCGTCTCCATGAACGATTCGTGCGATTCTGCCCTTGCGGCGGATGGGACGGTTGCGTCCCGTAAAGAGGCGCGGGCAATACCGCTGGTGGTCTATTGTCTCAGTCTCGGCGTTTTTGCGCTGACGACCTCCGAACTGATGATTTCGGGCATGATGCCCTCGCTTCAGGAAGCTTTTGGCCGCTCCATTGCCGATATCGGCAATCTGATTTCGCTCTATGCCTTGGGCATGATGATCGGCGGTCCGCTGGTAACGGTGCTGTTTCTGGCCCTGAAGATCGAGAACAAGCGCGGACTGCTCGGCCTTTTGATCTTCTATGCGCTTGCGCAGAGCGTTGCCGCCTCCACCAGCAATTTCCAGGTGCTTCTGGCCGCCCGCGTGCTGACCGGCATGGCCGCCGCAACCAGTTTCGGCCTCATGCTCGCCATTACGGCGCAGCTGGTCGCGCCGGAACTGCGGGGACGCGCGTCCTCGCTGGTCTTTGCCGGATTGATGCTCTGCACCGTGCTGGGCGTGCCGATTGCAACGGCGATCACCAATGCGTTCGGCTGGCGCGCCAGCTTCTGGAGCATCGTGGTGCTGATTCTGCTTTGCGCGCTGGTCATCGCGCTCAAGATCGAAACGACCCGTGACGGACCGCAGGCCGATCTGCGTTCGGAATTGGCGGAAATGCGCAAGCCAAAACTCTGGGCGGCCTATGCCACCAGCGCGCTGGTCATCGGCTCGTCTTTTGCGGTTTACAGCTATCTGTCGCCGATCACCGTGGAATTGGCCGGATTTTCGGCCATGCAGGTTCCATTCCTGCTCGCCATCTATGGTGCGGCCAACATCGTCGGCAACTATGTTTCCGGGCGCTTTGCCGATCGGCACACGATCGTGACGATCTTTGCAGGTCTTGTGGTGATGCTTGCAGCCATGCTGATCTTCGCGCTTTTCGCCGAACTCAAGCCTGCTGCAATCCTCGCCATCGTGATGATCGGCCTGACCGGCATTGCGTTGAACCCGGCTTTCGTGGCGCGTGTGATGCGCATTGCCCATCCCGGCGCATTGGTGAATGCAATGCACGCATCGGTTATCAATATCGGCCTTGGCCTTGGTCCATGGATCGGCGGTCTGGCGATGGAAGCGGGATATGGTCTCCATGCACCGCTGTGGGTTGGCTTCGCCATGACGCTCGGCGGGCTGTTGACGCTTGCGCCGCCAGCCTTGCGGCGGATGTGATTGCAATTCGAAACGATAGTGAAAAACCGGGGCTATCCCCGGTTTTTCTATTTCTTGCGTTTACGATCATGCAATCGATAGGCTTCATTAGCCGATGCGAGGAATAGGATGAACCACCTGCGCTATGTCGGATTACCGGAACAGGAACAACGGGCGATCTTCTCGGAAATCGTCCTGCAAAACGCGCTCCTGATTGACGCGTTTTCACGTGTGCAAGACCTTGCCGCTCAGGCTGTAGACGGTCCCGAAACTGTGGAATTCTGGATCGTCTCGGGCGCGCTCTATAACAGTGTCTGGAATCATCTCACCGAGAGGCCTTTGCTGCACGGCATCAAGGATGTCGATCTTTTCTATTTCGATGCGCGGGATCTCTCCTGGGAGGCGGAAGGCCGGCTGATCGAACTGGGAAAGGCGGTTTTCAGCGATTTTCCCCTGCCGGTGGAAATACGCAATCAGGCGCGGGTGCATCTGTGGTTCGAACAGCGCTTCGGCCAGCCCTATGAGCCACTACGCTCAGCAACGGAATCAATCGGGCGCTTTTCGACCATCGCGCACTGTGTCGGTGCCCGGTCGGAAAGCGATGGCACGCTGACGTTACACGCACCCTTCGGCCTCGATGACATTTTTTCGTTTCGTCTCAGGCCTAATCGTGCCATCGATAACGCCGCAACGCATCGCGCCAAGGCGCGCCGCGCGCTTTCATACTGGCCGGAACTGACTTTTCAGGACTGGGACGCAGCAGAATGAATTGTCGCCGGGCAATGAGAGTAACGATCTGAACGAAGGAAATGGCATGTTCCGTTGGGGTATTCTTTCCACCGCCAAAATCGGCGTCACGCAGGTGATTCCCGCATTGGCCGCGTCGGATAATGGCGTGGTCCATGCGATAGCGAGCCGCGATCACGCCCGTGCCCGTGCCGTGGCCGACCGTTTCGGTGCCCCGCTTGCCTTCGGCTCCTATGAGGAATTGCTGGCCAGCGATCAGGTGGACGGCGTTTATATCCCGCTGCCGACATCGCAGCATATCGAATGGACGATCAAGGCGGCGGAAGCCGGCAAGCATGTGCTGTGTGAAAAGCCGATAGCGCTGAAAGCCGACGATATCGACCAGCTCATCGCCGCGCGCGACAAGCACAAGGTCACAATCGCCGAGGCCTTCATGGTCTATTACCATCCGCAATGGATCAAGGTGCGCGCATTGGTGGCCGAAGGCGCCATCGGCACGTTGCGCCATGTTCAGGGCGCTTTCAGCTATTTCAACGTCGATCCCGGCAATATGCGCAACCAGCCCGACCTCGGCGGCGGCGCGCTGCCGGATATTGGCGTTTATCCGATGGTCGTAACCCGCATGGTCACGGGCAAGGAGCCGCTCTCCGTGCAGGCTTCCGTCGAAATCGACCCGAATTTCGGCACTGACCGCTATGCCAATGTCGCGGCCCGATTCGACGGCTTCGACATGACTTTCTATGTAGCGACGCAGCTTGCCGGGCGTCAGTTCATGGTTTTCCACGGCGACAAGGGCTTCATCGAGGTTCATGCGCCGTTCAACACCGGCAAATACGGTCATGGCCGCGTGACGCTCAACGACGCAGGCCATACGGAAGCGACGGAATGGTCGTTTTCGGACGCAAACCATTATCAGTTGCAGGCGCAAAATTTTGTGCGGGCGGTGCAGGGCGAGGATGTAGCCTTGTTTTCATTGGAGAATTCCAAGGCCAATCAGCGCGTCATCGACGCGATCTATCGGGCGGGCAAAAATAATGGTTTCGTAGACCTCTAGGTTCCCTGTAGGGATCGTCCGGATAAAGACCTGTCAGAATAGCCGGGAAGGAATTTATGACTGTCCGGCTGTTCTGACTTGCAGTGAAAAAGCGCCTTTCTTATATACGCCTCGCACAGGGCTTCGATGACAGGCCGAGGGGTCTTGAAAAAACCTCCGGAAACCCAACCTTGAAGCGGGCATTGTGAAAAACCGTAGGAGCCGCCCATGGAACGCTCGGTAGAGGTCTTGGCGGTTTGCTGAATGGAGAGAAATATGGCTAAAGTTATTGGTATCGATCTGGGAACGACCAACTCCTGCGTCGCCGTTATGGACGGTAAGAGCGCGAAGGTCATCGAGAATGCCGAAGGCGCCCGCACGACGCCTTCCATCATTGCTTTCACCGATAGTGACGAACGTCTCGCTGGTCAGCCTGCGAAACGTCAGGCCGTCACCAATCCGGAAGGCACCCTGTTTGCAGTCAAGCGCCTGATCGGTCGCCGTTTCGACGATCCGATGGTCACCAAGGACAAGGATCTTGTCCCGTATCACATCGTCAAGGGCGACAATGGCGATGCCTGGGTAGAAGTTCACGGCAAGAAGTATTCGCCATCGCAGGTTTCCGCGATGATCCTTCAGAAAATGAAGGAAACGGCTGAATCTTACCTCGGCGAAACCGTCACGCAGGCCGTTATCACGGTTCCGGCTTACTTCAACGACGCCCAGCGTCAGGCCACCAAGGACGCTGGCAAGATTGCCGGTCTGGAAGTGCTGCGCATCATCAACGAGCCGACCGCTGCCGCGCTCGCCTATGGTCTCGACAAGAGCGAAGGCAAGACTATTGCCGTATACGATCTTGGCGGCGGCACCTTCGACGTGTCGGTGCTTGAGATCGGTGACGGCGTGTTCGAAGTGAAGTCCACCAACGGTGACACGTTCCTCGGCGGTGAAGACTTCGACATGCACATCGTCGACTACATGATCACCGAGTTCAAGAAGGAAAGCGGCATCGATCTGAAGAACGACAAGCTTGCTCTGCAGCGCCTCAAGGAAGCTGCCGAAAAGGCCAAGATTGAACTGTCGGCTGCCCAGCAGACCGAAATCAACCTGCCGTTCATCACCGCTGACGCAACGGGTCCGAAGCATCTGGCCATCAAGCTGTCGCGCGCCAAGTTCGAAAGCCTTGTCGAAGACCTCGTCAAGCGCACGATTGAGCCGTGCAAGGCCGCTCTGAAGGATGCCGGTCTCAAGGCTGGTGAAATCGACGAAGTGGTTCTGGTCGGCGGCATGACCCGCATGCCCAAGATCCAGGAAGTCGTGAAGGCCTTCTTCGGCAAGGAACCGCACAAGGGCGTGAACCCGGATGAAGTCGTCGCCATGGGCGCGGCCATTCAGGGCGGCGTTCTGCAGGGCGACGTCAAGGACGTTCTGCTGCTCGACGTGACCCCGCTGTCGCTCGGCATCGAAACGCTCGGTGGCGTGTTCACCCGTCTGATCGACCGCAACACGACCATCCCGACCAAGAAGTCGCAGACCTTCTCCACTGCCGAAGACAATCAGTCGGCTGTGACGATCCGCGTCTTCCAGGGCGAGCGTGAAATGGCTGCCGACAACAAGATCCTCGGCCAGTTCGACCTCGTGGGCATTCCGCCTGCACCGCGTGGCGTGCCGCAGATCGAAGTGACCTTCGACATCGACGCCAACGGTATCGTCAACGTATCGGCCAAGGATAAGGGCACCGGCAAGGAGCACCAGATCCGCATTCAGGCTTCGGGCGGTCTGTCGGATGCCGACATCGAAAAGATGGTCAAGGACGCCGAGGCCAATGCCGACGCCGACAAGAAGCGCCGCGATGCCGTTGAAGCCAAGAACCAGGCCGAAAGCCTGATCCACTCGACGGAAAAGTCGCTGAAGGATTACGGCGACAAGGTCTCGGAAGACGACAAGCAGGCCATCGAAGGCGCGATCGCTGCGCTCAAGACCTCGCTTGAAGGTGACGATGCCGAAGACATCAAGGCCAAGACCCAGACGCTCGCTGAAACGGCGATGAAGCTCGGTCAGGCCATGTATGAGGCAGCGCAGGCTTCTGAAGGTGCGGACGCCGAAGGCGGCGAGCAGGCTTCGTCCAAGGACGATGTCGTTGACGCCGACTATGAAGAAATCGACGACGACAAGAAGAAGTCGTAATCATCTGCCGCTGACAGTGAAAGCCCGGCTCCATGCCGGGCTTTTGCCAGTTTCGGTATTCGGCAGACGATGAATAATAACGAAGGCTCCGGTTGGGAGTCCGGTCCAGCCGCCGGGGTAACGGACGTATGAAGATCGATTATTACGAAGCATTGGGCGTAGAAAAGTCCTGCGATGACAAGACGCTGAAAGCGGCTTTTCGCAAGCTCGCCATGCAGTACCATCCTGATCGCAACCCGGATAATCCGGAAGCTGAACGCAAGTTCAAGGAAATCGGCGAAGCTTACGAAACGCTGAAGGACCCGCAGAAGCGGGCAGCCTATGACCGTTTCGGCCATGCTGCCTTTGAAAATGGCGGCGCAGGTGCCGGTTTTGGCAATGGCTTTGCGGGCGCGGGCGGTTTTGCCGATATTTTCGAAGATATTTTTGGCGAGATGATGGGTGGCGGTCGCCGCCGTTCCAGCAACGGTCGCGAACGCGGCGCCGATCTGCGCTATAATATGGAAGTGACGCTCGAAGAAGCTTTCGCCGGCAAGACGGCGCAGATTCGCGTGCCGACCTCCATCACCTGTGATGAATGCTCCGGTTCGGGTGCCAAGGCGGGTTCGCAGCCCACCACCTGTACCATGTGCTCGGGCTCGGGCCGGGTGCGCGCGGCGCAGGGCTTCTTCTCGGTGGAACGCACCTGCCCGACCTGTAATGGTCGCGGTCAGGTCATCAAGGATCCTTGCGGCAAGTGCCACGGTCAGGGCCGCGTGACGCAGGAGCGTTCGCTTTCGGTCAATATCCCGGCCGGGATCGAGGACGGCACCCGTATTCGCCTTGCAGGCGAAGGCGAAGCCGGAATGCGCGGCGGTCCGTCGGGTGATCTCTACATCTTCCTTTCGGTCAAGCCGCACGAGTTCTTCCAGCGCGACGGCTCCGACCTTTATTGCAAGGTGCCGATCTCGATGACCACGGCGGCGCTGGGCGGCCAGTTCGAAGTCTCGACACTGGACGGCACCCAGACCCGCGTGAAGGTTCCCGAAGGCACGCAGAACGCCAAGCAGTTCCGCCTCAAGGGCAAGGGCATGCCGGTTCTGCGCCAGCAGGCGGTGGGCGATCTCTATATCCAGATCGATATTGAGACGCCGCAGAACCTGTCGAAGCGCCAGCGCGAATTACTGGAGGAATTCGAAAAGCTCTCCTCGCAGGAGAACAGCCCGAAATCAGCCGGGTTCTTCTCGCGGATGAAGGAATTCTTCGAGGGAATAGGTGAGTAAAAAAGGGGAGCCAAACGGCTCCCTTTTTTCATATTTTCCTTATTCCTGCCTTGCTTAAGGAATTGAAAGCGGCATAAGCTTGTCCAATAACGACAATGGGAGCATGCGGAATGGCAGGTCAACTCGGCAGGAAACTCGCCGCGAAATTCGACGAGGAAATCCGTTTTTTCAAAGGGTGGATTGACGGGCCGAAAGCGGTAGGCGCCATTCTGCCGACCAGCTCCATCACCGCGCGGCGCATGGCAAGCGTGATCGATATCCATTCCGGCCTGCCGGTTCTCGAACTTGGGCCGGGCACCGGCGTCATCACCAAGGCGATCCTCAAGCATGGCGTGAAGCCATCCGATCTTTATTCGATCGAATATTCGCAGGATTTCGTCGAGCATCTGAACAAGACCTATCCTGAGGTGAACATCATCCAGGGCGATGCGTTCGATCTCGACACCACGCTCGGCACCATGAAGGACCAGCAGTTCGACAGTATTATTTCTGCCGTGCCGCTGCTCAACTTCCCGATGGCGCGCCGTGTGCAGCTTATCGAAGATATGCTGACGCGCATTCCGCGTGGCCGTCCGTTCATGCAGATCACTTATGGACCTCTGCCGCCGGTTCCAGCCGGTCGCGGAAACTATACGGTTCAGCACTATGATTTCGTCATGCGTAATGTTCCGCCAGCACAGCTGTGGGTTTACCGCAGGCCACTCGGCTGATTGACTGTCCGTGATTGTATTTGCTGATTCTCGGAGTTGTCCATGACCGCACGTGTTCTTGTCTTCGCCGGTTCGATCCGTATCGGCGCTTTCTCGGGTCATATGGCGGATGCCGCCCAACAGGAATTGCGGGCGCAGGGTGCGGAAGTCACCCGCATCACGCTTGCTGATTATCCGTTGCCCCTGATGGACCAGAATCTGGAAAAGGAGCATGGCGTTCCCGAAAACGCCATGAAGCTCGGTCGGCTCTTTGCCGAACACGACGC
This sequence comes from Ochrobactrum teleogrylli, assembly GCF_006376685.1. Lineage (GTDB taxonomy): Bacteria > Pseudomonadota > Alphaproteobacteria > Rhizobiales > Rhizobiaceae > Brucella > Brucella teleogrylli. Next base: position 53,930 of record NZ_VEWL01000015.1, read on the forward strand.
GCTTCTGATCTGCTCGCCGGAATATAATGCATCGATCCCGCCGCTGCTGAAAAACACGCTCGACTGGGTCAGCCGGATTTCCAAGGATGGCGACCAGCCGCTGCGGCCCTATAGCGGGCTGACGGTCGGTCTGTGTTCGACGTCGGACGGTATGTTCGCCGGTATGCGCGGGCTCTACCACCTGCGCGCGGTGTTGATGGCGGTTGGAACGCAGGTCGTGACCGAACAATGTTCGGTCGGTCGCGCCTCGGTGGCATTCAACGAGGACGGCACCCTCAAGGATGAGCGCAGCGCCAAAATGCTCACAGCCGTCTGTCAGAGCGTGATCAGCCGGGCAGGCTGATTCTCCGTTCAATCTGCATATTTCGGGGCGCGGTATCTTTCGTACCGCGCCCCGTTGTGCGATTAGAACAAAAATTGCAGCGGAGAATTTCATGACGACGACAGAATTGCGCGATCAGCTGATCGTGGGCCTCGACGTGCCGACTATCGCCGAAGCGGAAAAAGCCGTTGAGGAACTCGGTGATGCCGTGTCCTTCTACAAGATCGGCTATCAGCTGGTTTTTGCGGGCGGTCTCGATTTTGCGAAGAGCCTGATTGCGGCGAAGAAGAAAGTCTTCCTCGACATGAAGCTGCTCGACATCGACAACACCATCGCCAAGGGCGTGGAGAATGTTGCGAAGATGGGCGTTTCGATGCTCACGCTCCATGCCTATCCAAAAGCCATGCGCGCTGCCGTCGAAGCCGCCAGAGGGTCAGATCTCTGCTTGCTCGGCGTGACGGTTCTGACGTCGATGGATGATGCCGACCTGCGCGAAGCGGGCTATTCCGACAATGCGGAAACGCTGGTCCTGAAGCGCGCGCGTCAGGCGCTGGACGCCGGCATGGGTGGTATCGTCGCTTCCGCAGCCGAAGCTGCCGCCATTCGTCAGGCCATCGGACCGGATATGGCGGTGGTGACGCCGGGCATTCGTCCCGCAGGCGCGGAGAAGGGTGATCAGAAGCGTGTCATGACGCCAGCGGATGCGCTTCGTGCCGGCGCCAGCCATCTTGTCGTGGCGCGACCGATTGTCGGCGCAGCGGATCGCAAAGCGTCTGCCCTTGCCATTCTGGAAGAAATGCGCTCCGCTGCGTAAATAGTTTTCGAGGAGGAAAGCATGACGAAAGCCTATTGGATCGCCCGCGTGGATGTTCGCGACCCGGAACGCTACAAGGATTATGTGTCCACAGCCAAACCCGCCTTCGAACGCTATGGCGCGAATTTCATTGCGCGCGGCGGCAAGGCGGAAGCCGTCGAAGGACAAGGACGTGCGCGCAATGTCATCATCGAGTTCGAGACCATGCAGCACGCGCTCGATTGCTACAACTCGCCGGAATATCAGGCGGCGAAAGCTATTCGCCAGACCGTAGCGGATGGTGAGATCGTCATTGTCGAGGGTATCTGACACCACAATGAAAAAGGCCTCGGAAGGGGCCTTTATCTTTTAGAGCGCTACCGGCGGGTCATGCCGCCCCGCCAATGTGAGATCAAGCAGCAGCACCTTTCCGGCATGGGGATCGGCGTTACGAGCCTCGTCGTTCATGCCTTCATGGGCGCTGGTCACGATCATCACCGCCGCATCCGGGCCGACAAAGGCCGGGCAGGACGGCTGGCTTACAGGCAGTTCTATCGATCGGATCAGGCGACCTTGTGGTGAATAGGCGTGAAGCGCTTTTCCGCCCCAGCAGGCGTTCCAGACGGTGCCTTCCGCATCCACGACTGATCCGTCAACGCCGCCTTCATCGACACGGTGATGAAAGACGCTCTTTTCCGAAACCGGCAGCCCCGTTTCAGGATCGGTATCGACACGCCAGATGATATTGCGGTCGGTATCGGCGAAATAGGCGATCTTTCCATCCGGCGAAAAGCAGATCGAATTGGTGATCGTGATGCCGGAAAAGAGCTTCTTCACCTGGCCTTCGCGATACCACCAGATGGAACCGGCATCCTTCTCGGCCTTACGGCCCATGGTGCCGATCCAGAATGCGCCGGAGGGGTGGACGCGCGCATCATTGGAGCGCGTCACCGGATTGTCGGCTTCCAGCGGATGATGCATCGTCAGACGACCATTGGCGCGCTCGCGGATGAACAGCCCGTGTTCGCTGACCAGAAGCTGGCGCTCGCGGTCGATGACGGCAAGGGCGCTGGCTTTCATGCCGAGGTCATGGACCTCCATTGCCCCGCTTTCCCAGTTTCGCTCGATGAGTTTGTGCCCGAGAATATCGAACCACCAGACATGGCCTGTCAGCGGATCGTAACCCGGGCCTTCGCCCAGTTCTGCGATATGGTCGGCGAATATGACAGTTTTGACGGACGTCACCTTTTCCTCCCGAAAAGTATCATTCAACCGCTGTGTCTAGAGCATTTTCCCGCCAAATGAAAAGCTTCGGCATGGCATAAATGCGGCAATTCAGCGCCAGCCAAGCGCCGGAGCGACATGTTTCAAAATCGCTTCGATGACATGGGCATTATAGTCGACGCCAAGCTGGTTGGGGACGGTCAGAAGCAGGGTGTCTGCCTCGGCAATCGCTTCGTCCTGCGCCAGTTCCTTGATGAGATCTTCCGGCTCCGCGGCATAGGAGCGACCGAAGATCGCCCGCGTATTCTCATCGATGTAGCCGATGCTGTCCTGCTCCTTGCCGCCAGCGCCGAAATAGGCACGGTCGCGGTCATCGACAAGCGCGAAGATGCTGCGGCTCACCGAAACGCGCGGCGTGCGGCTGTGGCCCGCTTCCTTCCAGGCTTCGCGATAGGCGCGTATCTGCTTTGCCTGCTGGATATGGAACGGCTCGCCCGTCTCGTCGTCTTTCAGCGTGGAGCTTTGCAGGTTCATGCCGAGCTTGGCTGCCCAGACCGCGGTGGCGTTCGACCCTGCGCCCCACCAGATGCGGTCGATCAATCCTTCCGAATGCGGCTCAAGGCGCAACAGACCGGGCGGGTTGGGGAACATCGGTCGAGGATTGGGCTGCGCAAAGCCTTCGCCTTTCAGCGTGCGCAAAAACACTTCCGCATGTTTGCGGCCCATATCCGCATCCGTCTGGCCTTCTTCCGGCGCGTAGCCGAAATAGCGCCAGCCGTCGATCACCTGTTCGGGCGATCCGCGGCTGATACCAAGCTGCAAGCGTCCGCCAGCGATCAGGTCGGCAGCGCCTGCATCTTCCGCCATGTAAAGCGGGTTTTCATAACGCATATCGATGACGCCGGTGCCGATCTCGATCTTGCTGGTCTTGGCGCCGACCGCCGCCAGAAGCGGGAAAGGCGAGGCGAGCTGGCGCGCAAAATGGTGCACGCGGAAATAGGCGCCATCGGCCCCCAGTTCTTCAGCGGCTACCGCCAGATCAATCGATTGCAGCAGCGTATCGGCAGCCGAACGGGTTTGCGACTGCGGGGAGGGCGACCAATGGCCGAACGAGAGAAAGCCAATCTTTTTCATGAGGTTCTCTTGATTCTAGGGGTATCTATTTGTGATCCATCATATGGGGAGGGTTGCCTCGTTTGGAAGTGAGGCCCCATGGCAAACACTTTTTTGTGTTTTGTGGACGCCGGAAAGCCTGAATTGGCACGGTTTCGGCGGCAGAAAGGCACTATATCGCCGGTGCATTCCGTTTTAGATTTCCCGCAACTTCGAATCGCGAGGAAATCATGGCTCTCAAAGTCGCGGTCCAGATGGACCATATCAGCACGATCAACATCACGGGCGACACAACGTTCGCGCTTTCGCTGGAGGCGCAGAAGCGCGGCCACGAGCTTTATCATTATACGCCTGACCGCCTGTCGATGCGCGACGGCGTCGTTTCGGCGCGCCTCGAAAAACTGGAAGTGCGCGACGTCAAAGGCGATCACTTCACGCTGGGCGAACCTGAGCGCCGCGACATGCTGGAAATGGATGTGGTGCTGCTGCGTCAGGACCCGCCCTTCGACATGAACTACATCACCAACACGCATCTTCTGGAGCGCATCCATCCGAAGACGCTGGTGGTCAACGATCCGGCCTGGGTGCGCAACAGCCCCGAGAAGATCTTCGTCACTGAATTTCCCGACCTGATGCCGGAAACGCTCATCACCAAGGACCCGCAGGAAGTCATGGATTTCCGCCGCGAATTTGGCGACATCATTCTCAAGCCGCTCTATGGCAATGGTGGCGCGGGCGTGTTTCATCTGGCCGACGGTGATCGTAACCTCACTTCGCTGCTCGAAATGTTCGGCCAGCTTTTCCGCGAGCCGTTCATCGCCCAGCGCTATCTGAAAGACGTGCGCGCAGGCGACAAGCGCATCATCCTGATCGACGGCGAGCCGGTCGGCGCGCTCAACCGCGTGCCGTCAGAAACCGATGCGCGCTCCAACATGCATGTCGGCGGCAGGCCCGAACAGAGCAAGCTCACGGCGCGCGAACGTGAAATCTGCGCACGCATCGGACCGTCCCTGCGGGAGCGCGGTTTCATTCTGGTCGGCATCGACGTTATCGGCGACTACATGACCGAGATCAACGTCACCTCGCCGACCGGCATACGCGAGATCGAGCGTTTTGACGGCACCAATATTGCTGCTCTGTTCTGGGACGCAGTGGAAGCAAAGCGGTAATAGACAAACTCGGCCCCCGCAAATCCGTGGCGCCGATGTTTTGACTGCGAACCACCAGTATAGTGAAACGGGTCTCCAGCAATGGGGGCCCGTTTCTTTTTAGCCAGATATGCACTTCGATTGACTATTGCGTTGAGCAGACTTGCAAAATCAAAGTGACTGCGCCGCTTGCACCCCCTGTACGATTTTGGGACACACCGTCCAACAAATTTAGAACACCCTAATTTATAATATTGCCAATCCCGTTCTTTAGTGCAGAATTCGGTCTATTCAGTTATTTGCGAATAGTATTCGAGGGGACCTTGATGCGTCATTCGACTGAGAACCGAAAAAGTCACGCCTTTCCGTTACTGCGCCTTACCGCCCCTCAGTTCAAAATGCCGATACCGGTCATCGGGGTTCTTCTTCTCTTCCCCTATACAGAAACGGCGCTTGCCGATTGTACGCCTGCCTCGCCTGCATCGGGCGATACGGTTGTCTGTAACGGTAATCCGAGCGGGTTCAGCACCAGCGGGCTTGGCAGCCTCAATGTCGTGATCGAGCAGAACACCAATCTGAATGGCCCATTCACGGCCAGCAGCATGGGCGCGCTGACGGTCGATCATTCGGGCAATGCGCAGAGCGTTGCCATAAACGATGCGACCAGCCTCGTTTTCGACAATCGCGGCACGATCAATGGCGGCCTGACTGTGAGCGGCAACGGCACCTATGTGGTCCATAATTATGCCAATTCGCATATCAATTCGGCGTTCAGCTTCACCGGCAACAGCACGAACATCATCACCAATGATGGCACGTTGAACAATGGCGTCACCATCAATGGCGATGGCGCGACCAATATCACCAACACCACCGGCGCATTCTTCAATAACGGCATTTTCGTCAATGGCGCCAGCCAGACCTTCGTGGAAAATTACGGCACGATCCAGAGCACGATTGCGCTTGGTTCCGGCAACGACACGATCATCAATTATGATCCCGGCCAGATCAATGGCAGCGTTTCGCAAGGGGCTGGCGACGATCTTTTCGACATGCGCGGCGGTCGTGTCAGTGCGACGGTCAATCAGGATGACGGCAATGACCGGTTCCTCTTGTCTGGTGGCGAAGTAACCGGCTCGCTGATGGCGGGCAATGGTGCCGATTACATGCTGTGGACCGGTGGTCTGATCGGCGGCATCGACATGGGCGCCGACAATGATGTCGCGGTGTTTCAGGGGCTGACCGATACGCAGCTGAAAAGCATCCAGATCAATGGCGGCCTCGGCACAGACCGTTTGACCTGGCAGAACACCAAGGGCAGCAATCCGCAGCGCCTGATCAACTGGGAGCTTATCGAGCTTCAGAATGCGTCCGAGCTGACGATGAACAGCAATCTGACGCTTGGCGACAGCGGCACCGCTACCGGCACGCTCACCATCGATTCGAGCAGCTATCTTCGCGCTGGCAGCGGCAGCTGGACCATCAGCCCGGCGGTGGGTGGCAGTCTCACACAGGTGGTGAATGCAGGCGTGATCGATCTCACCAATGGCTCCAATTCCACGTCGGACAGCCTCACCATCGTCGGCAATTATCAGGGCAATTCGGGCCAGCTCTGGCTGAACACGGTTCTGGCCAGCGACAATGCGCCGTCCGACAAGCTGGTCATTTCGAACGGCACCACGACCGGCTCCACCGGCATCGTGGTGACCAATGTCGGCGGTACGGGTGCGCAAACCCAGCAGAACGGTATTCTTGTGGTGGAGGCGATCAATGGAGCGACCACCGGCGAAGGTACGTTTAACCTCGCGCGGCGCGCTTCCGCCGGTATTTACGAATACCAGCTGGTGCAAGGCGGTGTGACGGCGGGAACCGAGAACAATTGGTATCTGCGCAACAATTTCGACGGCATCGACGCAACCAATCCTGATTTGCCGATTTGGTTATTGCCCGGCCCTGACGATGGCGATGATGACGACGACGGCAATGGCAACACAGGTGGCGGCTCTGGCGGTGGTTCCGGAGGTGGTACAGGCGGCGGCTCTGGCGGCGGCACGGGTGGCGGCAGCGGCGGTGGGACCGGAGGCGGTTCGGGCGGTGGCGACGATGGCGGTAGCATCACGCTGGTTCGTCCCGAAGTTCCGATCCTGGGCGCAACGCCAACCGTCGTGCGCGGGTTGTTGCGCGTGGCGCTCGGCACATTCCACGAACGGCACGGCGAACAGTCCTGGTTCGGTGATGAGGCAAACAAGCATGTCATCTGGGGCCGCATGTTCGGCGATCAATATCGCCAGAATCTCAGCACCTTCGCCGATCAGCGCTACAAGGGTAACCAGTGGGGCATGCAGTTCGGCGTGCCGGTCTATCGTGCCGAACATGATGACGGTCAGCTCGATACGCTCGGCCTGATGGCTGGCTATGCGCGCGGCTGGGGCGATATGCGCGCCAGAAACATCTATGGCAACAATATCGAGATCGGCAATATCGATGTCGATGCTTACAGCCTCGGCGCCTACTGGACCCATACCTGGGAAGACGAAGCCTATATCGACGCCATCGTCATGCATTCATGGCTCAGCATCGATACGGAATCGGTCGCAGATTATAGTTCCAGCTTCCATGGCAAGGAATGGACGGCCTCTCTCGAAGCGGGCAAGAAATTCGCGATCAGCGAAAAATGGGTGATCGAACCGCAGGCGCAGATCTATTGGCAGTATCAGAATTTCGATGAGGCTAACGATCCCGGCGGCACCATCCGTTACGACAATAACGATAGCTGGACAGGCCGTGTCGGCGCGCGCCTGCAAGGCAATTACACGATCAACGAGCGGCCGTTCAATCCGTTCGTGCTGGCCAATGTCTGGCATCAGTTCAAGGCGAGCGATACGATCTATTTCAACAATGACAGGCTTCGTCCTTCCTGGGAGGAAACCAGCCTTGAACTCGGTGCCGGTTTCACGACCAAGGTTGCCGACAATACCTCGCTGTATGCCAATGCATCCTATGAGTTCAACCTCGGCGGCGAGCGCTTCAGGCTTCTTTCCGGTCGCATAGGCGCACGCGTTTCCTGGTAAATTCAGGCCTCACTGGCGACACAGCGTTCTTGATCTGTTTCGGGAAAAATGCTTAAATCCTCTGGTTGTATTTAAGCATTTTCTCACTTTAGGGATGTGCTGCGTGGCGAGTGGGGGCTTATGGTCGCGCGGGTTGGAACGGTTGCCTTTCAGGGCATAGAAGCGGTGCCTGTCGATGTGCAGGTCATGGTCGCGCCGGGCAAGATGGGCATGTCGATTGTCGGCCTGCCCGACAAGGCGGTGGCGGAAAGCCGCGAGCGCGTGCAGGCGGCCTTGCATGCTTCCGGGCTATCCATGCCCACCAAGCGGGTCACGGTCAATCTGGCGCCCGCCGATCTGCCGAAGGAAGGTTCGCATTACGATCTGCCGATAGCGGTCGGGCTGATGGCGGCCATCGGCGCCATTCCGGCAGACGCCATCCAATCCTATCTGGTGCTGGGCGAACTTTCGCTCGACGGGTCGATTACGCCTGTCGCGGGTGTTTTGCCCGCTGCGATCGGTGCCAATCGGGAAGACAAGGGGCTGATCTGCCCCTATGCCTGCGGTCCGGAAGCTGCTTGGGCTGGTGCCGATATCGACATTCTCGCGCCGCGCAGCCTGATTGCGCTGGCCAATCATTTTCGCGGGACGCAGGTGCTGACGCCGCCCGATCCGTCCATGCGGGTTTCCAGCGAAAACCTGCCCGACCTTGCTGATATCAAGGGACAGGAAACGGCCAAACGCGCGCTGGAAATCGCCGCAGCAGGCAATCACAATCTGCTTCTGGTCGGCCCGCCCGGTTCCGGCAAGTCGATGCTGGCGCAACGCCTGCCGTCGATCCTTCCGCGCCTTGCGCCGCGCGAATTGCTGGATGTGTCCATGATCGCGTCCATTGCGGGCGAGCTTGCGGGCGGAAAACTGTCCGACCGCAGACCATTCCGGTCGCCGCATCATTCCGCTTCGATGGCGGCGATGGTCGGCGGCGGCTTGCGCGCCCGCCCGGGTGAGGTGTCGCTGGCGCATAATGGCGTGTTGTTTCTGGATGAGTTTCCGGAGTTCTCACCGCAGGTGCTGGATTCGCTGCGCCAGCCGCTCGAAACGGGCGAATGTCTGATCGCCCGGGTCAATCATCGCACAAGCTATCCGGCGCGCTTTCAACTGATTGCCGCCATGAACCCATGCCGATGCGGGATGGCGGGCGAACCCGGCCACGGTTGCGCGCGCGGGCCGCGCTGCCAGACGGATTATCAGGCGCGGATTTCCGGCCCGCTTCTGGATCGCATCGACCTGCGTGTCGACATGCCCGCTGTCTCGGCGCTCGACCTGATCCAGCCCGCGCAGTCGGAGCGCAGCGAGACCGTGGCGCAGCGTGTCGCCCGCGCCCGCGCCGTGCAGGCCACGCGCTATGCGGCGCTGGGGCTCGATCCGTCGATGGCGAACGCCTATTGCTCGGCGAATCTGATCGAGGAGGTGGCGCGACCGGATGCAGCGGGAATGAAGCTGTTGCGCGACGCCAGCGAGCAGATGCGCTTTTCCGCCCGTGCCTATCACCGCATCCTGAAAGTTGCGCGCACTCTGGCCGATCTCGATGGGGTGGATCAAATCAGCCGCATTCATCTGGCTGGCGCAATTTCCTACCGCATCGGTGCGGAACGGCTGATTTCTGCGGCGTGATTGCTCACGCCGCAGATGGTCGCGTTCCGGGGCTTAGATCCCGAAGGTCACCAGCCCGTTTTCATCGATGCGCCAGGCCGGGTTCCACGCAATTTCCCAGGCGTGGTCGTCGGGATCGGCGACATAGCCGCGAAAGCCGCCATGCGGGGGCGCGTCGGCGGCGCGCAGCAGCGTCCCGCCTGCCTCTGTCAGCCGATGCATCAGCGGCGCGACATCTGCTTGTTGCTCCACGTTATGGGCGAGCGAAAATGCCCCCGGTTGCACAAGGCCGCGACGGTTCATGTCGGCTTCGAGCGATGATCTGAGGAAGGTGCCGAGAACGAACCCGTTCATCTGGTAGAAGATGATCTCGTCATTTTCAAATATCGGCGTCCAGCCGAAGCCTTCGACATAGAAGCGACGCGAATTGGCGAGGTCGGCAATACCGAGTGTAATAACGGAAATTTGCTGTTTCATTGTCCAAACCCTTGATCCTCCGGCGCACCATTGCTCCGGAGTTGAAGGTCAGGGGACACATTGCGATCGCAGAACCGCGAAGGTCAGGACCCGTGTCTGGCATCATACTATGCCGTTGCACGGGAGCCGGGCTAACCGCACCGACCTCTCCTTTTTAGACCCGGACTGTCTATCACGTTCCGGGCCTGAATTCAATTTCGGTAAGCTTTCGATTTAGAGCATTTCCAGCAAAAGTGCGTAGCGGTTTTGCGTGGGATAATGCGCAAAAACAAATAGACAGAGCGGTTCCACGATTCCGTGCTAACCGGAACCGCTCTAATGACGAACCGAGCCGACCAGCAGATTGTCCGGTGCTTCGATGGTGACCCAGCGACCGGTATTGTTTGTGGCCTGACGCTTCAGATAGGTGTAGTCGGTTTCGTTCCAACGCAGAACTTCGTCGGTCAGATTGTCGAGAACGAAGTCGCCGCGGTCGGTGCGCACGGTCAGCACGGCATGGCCTTCGCCATCCGGCTTGCGCAAGACGGTGATCAGAAGGTCGCTGATCGGAATACCGGCCTTTTGCAGCTCGCGCTGCTTGAGAAGCACATAGTCTTCGCAATCGCCGACGGTGGTTGGGTAAGTCCAATATTCCTCGACGCCGTAGATTTCCATATCGGTCATCGGCTTGATGCGTTCATTGACCGAGAGATTGACTTCGACAATGCGCTGCCAGTTGGCATGGTCAAGCGGCAACGGGCTGGTGTCCCGGCTTACGATATTGCATTCCTGCGCTTCGCGCTTGCAGAATTCGTAATGGCCGATTGGCTGGGAAGTGACCTTCCCGGTATGCATGAAGTCGCCAGAGGCTGCTTCAGCACTAAAGCCTGTCATCAGCACCGAAGCCGCGAAAGCAGCTGCTGCCATCATTTTCTTGGTCGAGCGAACAACGCAAAACATACTAAACGCCCTTGCCGGAAACTCTTTTATTAACGAAACGTTAAAATCTGAAACACTTGCGAGTCAATTCGATTTGCCGCTTCATCGCCCAACATCTTAATTAATGGTTAACGCGGGTGGTCTGCGATAATGCAATCCTGGATTGAATCTACTGGGTTTTTTGAGCGTTGTGTACGCTTGGTGACCACTCATAATTTTGCCATGCTGAGGGAGCTTGTTTTTGCCAGCGAATATGCCAATGGTTGGCACATTCCACCGGACCTTTGAGGGTCCATTTGCAAAGGCCACGGGATGACAAGCGCAACCACGCGCAAGGCCACGGCAGACGACATCGATGCGTTATTGCGCATCGAAGAGCGCTGTTTCGAAACAGACCGCATTTCCCGACGCTCCTTTCGCGCCCTGATCGCGCGCCCCACTGCGGAAACCATCATTGCGGAAGCTGACGGCCAGATCATCGGCTATGCGATGATCCTTTTCCGGCACGGTACGGCACTGGCGCGGCTCTATTCGATTGCCGTTGATCCGGATGCAGGCGCCAAGGGGATCGGCGCGCTTTTGCTCCAGGCGGCAGAGACGGCCGCCTTTGAGCATGACCGTCCGCTGCTACGGCTTGAAGTGCGCGAGGACAATGCGCGGGCGATCGCTCTTTACAAGCGCCACGGCTATCGCCCGATTGGGCGCTATCTCGATTATTATGCCGACCATTCCAACGCCTTGCGTTTCGAAAAGACGGTGCGCGGAGGCGTGCCTCTGGCAACACCATTTGCCTATTACCGGCAGACGACCGATTTCACCTGTGGTGCGGCCTGCCTGATGATGGCGCTTGCCCGGCACAAGCCCGGAACCGCGCTCGATCCGGTGCTGGAAATCCGCCTGTGGCGCGATGCAACCACGATCTACATGATGTCCGGGCCGGGCGGCTGCGAACCTTTCGGCCTTGCCGTCGCCGGGCACGAGCATGGATTGAAGGCATCCATCATCGTCTCCATTGAGGATATGCTGTTTCTGCAATCGGTGCGTTCGGAAAAGAAGCGCCGGGTGATGCGGCTTGCGCAAACCGATTTCCGCCAGCGCACGGAAGCCTATGGCATTCCGGTTGAATATCGCGGTTTCACTTTGTTCGACATCATCACGGCGCTGCGGCGGGGCGCGTCGGTGATCGTTCTGATCAGCGGCTATCTCATGTTCGGCAACAAGGTGCCGCATTGGGTGCTCGTCCATGGCGAAGATGGCCGTCACATTTTTATTCATGATCCGTGGGTGGAAGAGAAACAGGGCGAAAGCATCGCCGATGCGGCCAATGTGCCGGTTCCCTTCCACATCTTCGACCGCATCGCCCGCTTCGGCAGCGATGGGCTGAGAGCAGCTGTGATTCTCGAAAAAGGGACAGACTGATGACGATCTGCGTCATTCTCGTTGGGCGCCTCTCGGATATCGACAATGGCGCGACACCGCACAAGGTCATGACCAATCGCGATTATCTCGCACATCCGGCCCTGTTCAACGGCCAGCAGCGCCCGCGCATTATCAACCTGTCGCGGAGCTATACCTATCAAAGCCGCGGCTATTATGCCTCGCTTCTGGCGGAGGCGCGCGGTCACCGGATCATTCCGTCCGTCGAGACGATGATTGATCTGTCCGAACGGCGGCTCTATGAGAATGCCATTCCCGAACTGGAAGACATGCTCAACAAGGCGTTGGGCAAGCATCCCGAAAAAGCGCCAGAAACCATCCACGTCCATTTCGGGCTGGCCGAGAACCCGGAATTCGAGCGTTTCGGCAGGCTATTGTTCGACTGGTTCCGTGCGCCGTCGCTGGAAGTAACGGTCAAGCCCGGCGAGTGGGCGCGTATCCAGAAAATCGGCTTTGCCAATATTGCGAAATTCTCAAAACATCAAAAGGAGCGTTTCGAGGATGCGCTCGACCGCTATACGCAGCGCGAATGGCGGGCGGCCAAGCCAAAGGTTCCGGCCCGTTATACGGTCGCCACGCTCTGCGATCCGAAAGAGGCGATGCCGCCTTCATCCATGGCGTCACTGAAGCATTGGGCGAAGATCGCAGCGCGCCTCGGCGTTGAAGTGGACCCCATCGGCAGGAAGGACCTGTCGCGACTTGCCAATTACGATGCGTTGTTCATCCGCGAAACCACGTCGATTTCCAACCATACCTATCGCTTTGCGCGACGGGCGCAGCAGGAAAACATGCCGGTCATCGACGATCCGATTTCGATGATCCGCTGCACCAACAAGGTTTATCTGCACGAACTGATGCAGGCCAACGATGTGGCCGTGCCGCAGACCGTGATGATTGCGGGCGAGGAGGATCTGGAGCGGGCCGCCGATATGCTGGGCTTTCCGCTGGTCATCAAGATACCGGATTCGTCCTTCTCGCGCGGGGTGAAGAAGGTGAAGGATATTGCCGAGCTGAAGGCGTTGGCGATGCTGTGGCTTCAGGACAGCGATCTTCTGCTGGCGCAGAAATATATGCCGACCCGGTTCGACTGGCGTGTGGGCGTCCTCGACGGCAAGCCGCTCTTCATCTGTCAGTATATGATGGCGAAAAACCACTGGCAGATCGTCAAGCACGATACGGGCGGCAAACCGCTTGAGGGCGGCTTTCGCACCTATACGCTGGCGGATGCGCCCAAAGCGGTTCTGGAAACCGGCCTGCGCGCTGCGCGGTGTATTGGCGATGGATTATACGGTGTCGATCTGAAGGAGACGGATGACGGTGTCGTGGTGATCGAAGTCAATGACAATCCCAATCTCGAACACGGCATCGAGGATGCGGCGGAAAAAGACGACGTCTGGATCAATCTGACCCGCTGGTTCATCGATCGGCTGGATCGCAAACAGCGTATCCCGGAAGAGTTGAAAGCAGTACCTGCCCAGCCCAGGCTGGTACTGCTCTAATTCTTCGTTTTTACGCGCATCTTTTCCGAAAACCGGCTCCCGCTTTTCGGGATGCGCTCTAAAATCTGATCATTGCTTTACGCCGGATTACATCGGCGTGAAGCAGACCTTGGTATGTCCGGCGCCGATGAAGCCGAGACGGCTTGCAGCACCCTTGGAGAGATCCAGCACGCGTCCCTTGATGAACGGGCCGCGGTCGTTGATGCGCACGACGAGCGACTTGCCATTTCTCTGATTGGTAACTTTGACCTTGCTGCCAAGCGGCAGGGAGCGGTGCGCTGCGGTCAATCCGGCTGGGTTCATACGTTCACCCGAAGCCGTGCGGGAGGTCAGGGCGTACCAGGAGGCACCGCCGCATTGCTGTGCCGAGGCTTCGATTGCGCTGACAGCGAGAAGGCTGGTTGCTGCAAAGCCGAGCATAGCCATACGGGTCTTGAAGTTCATACCAGTTCCACTAGTTGTTAACGGGGCGCTTTGACAGTTTTGCTGAGAAAGACCTGAGCGAAGTGGAATCTAAATGTGGCGATGACGTGGTTCGAATGAGAACATTATGCGATAATTGAATCTATATCCGCAGCGGAATATCATCCTATACTATGCGTTGTTTACTTATATTTCGAAACATAACTGAGGAATATTTTGAAGGATTCGGTTCTGTTGCTGTAAAGGCGTTTACGATTCGTTAGGAATCTGACGCGTCGCTTCGTGTGGCCTTGTTTTATGCGGTGGAATCCAAGAAAAACTGCTTTTAGCGGTTCTACCGCTGTCGCCTGATCCTACAATTTTTATTTGTAGCGCAAGTTTTAAAGCCTCTTCTAAAAGTTGTCGAAATGCGGCGTTTTCCGGGCAAAAATGCAATTTCGCCGTGTGTGTGGCAATTTTTACAGGTCGGTTTTTTCTTATCCACAGGCCGGAAAACGGCGCTTATGACGTTTCTTTGACCGTGCAGCCAGTGCAATTTATGGAAGAAATCCTGCTATAAGCCTGTTGCGAACAGGTGCGATTTCAACGGAAAACATGCAGGACGATCATCCCGACACGAACAAGAATGCCTCCGTTCCGGCGATATCCGCTGGCAAGCGGGCGCTCTATCTCGTACTGGGCTTTGTCATGCTGGCGCTTGGCATCATCGGCGCCGTCTTGCCAGTCATGCCGACGACCATCTTCATCATTCTGGCGGCCTGGTTCTTTGCGCGGTCTTCGCCCAAACTTGAAGCGCGGCTTCTTGCCGACCCGCGTTTCGGCCCGCTGATCGTCAAGTGGCGTGACCGTGGCGCGATACCACCAAAGGCAAAGCTCTATGCCTGCCTGGGCATGCTTGTCGGCTACGGTTTTTTCTGGTGGGGCGCCCGTCCTGGTCCGCTGCTGGCGATTGCGGTGACCATCTTCATGCTGGGCTCTGCCGCCTATGTGCTTTCTCGGCCCAGCGAGTAACCGCTTTAAACCCTCATCCCTTCGCGATAAGAGTGGCGTCATCGTTATGGGAGCCACTGATGAATTTGCCTGCCGTCAATCCGCTGATCGATCAACTCTCCGCGCCGCCCATTCCGGCTGTGCAGGCCTGGGCGCGGGATTATGACGGCAGCCACGGCCCGCTGATCGATCTTTCGCAGGCGGTTCCGGGCTATCCGCCGCATCCCGACATGCTGCGCTTTCTGGGCGAGGCGGCGGGTTCGCTCGCCTGCGCAGGCTACGGGCCGATTGAAGGCGAGGCTGGGCTGCGTCAGGCCTATGCCGGACATGTCGGCTCGCTTTATGGCGCTTCGATTGAAGCGCGCAATGTGCATGTCACATCCGGCTGCAATCAGGCTTTCATCGCGGCCATCATGTGCGTGGCTGGGAGCGGCGATACGGTGCTGACGACCGACCCGTTCTATTTCAACCACCGTTCGTCACTGGAAATGCTTGGCATCAAGCCGGCTTCCTTTCCCTGCCGTGCTGAAAATGGCTTTGTGCCGATGGTTGAGGATGTGCGGGCGGCGCTGCATCCCGGTGTGAAGGCGCTGACGCTTGTTTCCCCGAACAACCCGACCGGCGCGGTCTACCCGCCGGAACTGCTCGGCCAGATCTATGCGCTGTGCCGCGCCAACGGCACGTGGCTGATCCTCGATGAAACCTATCGCGATTTTCTGCCGAATGCTGGAGATGCGCCACATGGGTTGTTCGGTGAGGCCGACTGGCCGTCGCATCTGATCCAGCTCTACAGCTTCTCGAAATCCTTCTGCATTCCGGGGCATCGTCTGGGGGCCATTGTTGCAGGCGTCGATATGGTGGCCAATATAGCCAAGGTGATGGATAATCTGCAAATCTGCGCCACACGTGCGCCGCAGGTGGCCGTTGCCCGCGCGCTTACGCCGCTGGAAGCATGGCGCAACGAGAACCGCAAGGAAATCGCGCGCCGGGCTGCAGCACTTCGCTCCGTCATGGCGGCTGTCGATGGCTGGCGTGTTGAAGCGGTTGGGGCCTATTTCGCCTTCGTGCGGCACCCTTTCGAGGGCCTATCATCGGTGACGGTTGCAGAGCGCCTTGCGAAGTCGCTCGGCATTGTCACATTGCCGGGTGTCTTCTTCGGTGAAGGACAGGAAGCCTTTCTGCGCTTTGCCTTTGCCAACGCCGATGTGGCGGGCATCGAAGCCACGGGAGCCCGTTTGCCAAGCTTACGGCTTTGATTCCCATAACAGTTCCAGCAGCTCTTCCATGGCATCCAAAGTCCCACACAATTGGTGGAGGGTGGATTGCTACAAACCTGTAACATTACTGTCATATGAATGTAATATAGAGCGCGTAGACGGCTACTGACGCTAATCGTCATAGGCTTTTTACAACAGGAGCTGCTGCTCATGAACAAGATGATTTCCTCGACCGCGGCGCTGGCCATTGCCGCCGTTCTGTCGGTTTCCGCTGCCCAGGCGCGCGATCAGATTCAGGTTGCCGGTTCCTCCACCGTGCTGCCTTATGCAAAGATCGTCGCTGAAACCTTCGGCGAAACCTATCCGAACTTCAAGACGCCGGTTGTTGAATCGGGCGGTTCGGGCGCCGGCATCAAGGAATTCTGCAAGGGCGTCGGTGAAAACACCATCGACATCGCCAATGCATCGCGCGCCATGAAGGATTCGGAACTGAAGTCGTGCGTTGACGCTGGCGTCAAGGACGTTCAGGAAGTGCGCTTCGGTTATGACGGCATCGTCTTCGCAACCGACGCCAAGGGTCCGGATTGGAAGCTGAAGCCGGAAGACGTCTACAAGGCTCTGGCCGCCAAGGTTGTTGTCGATGGCAAGCTGGTCGACAATCCAAACACCAAGTGGAACCAGGTGAACCCGAACCTGCCGGATTGGGACATTGCTGCCTATATCCCGGGCGAAAAGCACGGCACCCGTGAAGTTTTCGAAGAAAAGGTTCTGGCCGACGGCTGCAAGCACTCCGGCGCTCTGGACGAAATCAAGAAGGCCGGTCTTGACGACAAGGCCGCCGCTTCGGCCTGTATCGCAGTGCGTAAGGACGGCAAGGCTGTCGACATCGACGGCGACTATGCTGAAACGCTGGCGCGCATCGACTCCAACAAGACCGGCGTTGGCGTTTTCGGCCTCTACTTCTTCGAAAACAATGCCGACAAGCTGAAGGTTGCGACCGTCAACGACATCACGCCATCGGCTGCGACCGTCGCCTCGGGTGAATATCCGGTTTCGCGCCCGCTGTTCTTCTACGTGAAGAAGGCTCACCTCGGCGTCGTGCCGGGCCTCAAGGAATATGTCGATTTCTTCCTGAACGACCAGATGATCGGTCCTGACGGCCCGCTCGCTGAATATGGTCTGGTTCCGGCTCCGGATGCAGAACGCGAAGCACAGCGCGCCGCCTTCACCGAAGGCAAGACGCTGGCTGCAAAGTAAGTCTAAATCTGTGGAACGCGGGGATGAAACCTCCCCGCGTTCTTCTCCTTTCGCGCCATTCTAATATGAGAGGCGCAATCGCGCGGAACTGACAGTCTGGTCATTGGGGACACGTCTATGTCGTTTCGCATTTTTCAGGGCAACCGGGGAAATTGAATGTCCTTCTTTCTGGTTCTCGTCAGCGTCATTGCAATCGGGTTGGTCGGCTTCTTTATTGGCCGTCAGCGCGCCGTTGCACTGGACAAAGCGCAGCCTGTCGCGCCCCAAGGTTCGGGGCAAGGATCGACGGCCGAGAAAATGCATTCCCGCCCGCATTATCATGGCTGGTGGGTTTTCCTCGTTTCTGCATTGCCTGCAGTGCTGTTTCTTGCCGTCTGGGCTGTCGGATCGTCCGTCTATCTCGATCACAGCGCCACCGCACGACTACCCGATGCCGTCGAGGATGGTTCTTACACCAATCGCAGCCTTCAGCTCGGAATGGTGCGCGGCCTCGCCAACGGGCTTGAGCGCCTGACACCGGCTGAGCTGGAAAGCTTCCCGACCAACTATCAGGATGCGCGCTCGGTTCTCGGCAACAAGGGCGTGGCTCTCGCAACCGAGGGGCAGGACTATATGGTGCCGATCGCCCTCTATCTGAAGAAGGCGACGGACCTCACGCACACGATCGGCGCTGCCGTGGCGCTGGTCATTGCGGTTGCCGGTCTGATTTTCGGTCTTTCCACGATCAACCGCCGCATGCGCGCCCGCAACAATGTCGAGCGCATCGTGCTGTGGGGGCTGATCGCCGCGTCGGGCATCGCCATTCTGACCACTGTCGGCATCATCTGTTCGATGCTGTTTCAGACGATCAGCTTCTTTCAGTCGGTTTCGCCGTGGAATTTCTTCTTCGGTACGGTCTGGGATCCCCGCTTTGCTGCTGCCGGTTCCGGCGGTGAGACGGGCCAGTTCGGCCTGATCCCGCTTCTGGCCGGTACGCTCTATATCGCGCTGGTCGCTATGCTGTTCGCGGTTCCGGTCGGTCTGTTCGCCGCCATCTACATGGCCGAATATGCCTCGCCGCGCGTGCGCACGGTGGTCAAGCCGGTGCTTGAACTGCTCGCCGGTATTCCCAGTATCGTCTACGGCTTCTTCGCCCTTGTGACGGTCGGCCCGTTCCTGCGTGATCTTTCCGCCGCGATTGCGGGCGGTCAGGGCTTCATCATGGCGCAGAGCGTTTTGACCGCTGGTCTTGTCATGGGCGTGATGCTCATCCCATTCGTGTCGTCGCTCTCCGACGACATCATCACCGCCGTGCCGCGCACGCTGCGCGACGGCTCGCTCGGTCTTGGCGCCACCCGCTCCGAAACCGTCAAGCGCGTTGTCCTGCCAGCGGCTCTGCCGGGCATTGTCGGCGCACTTTTGATGACCGCTTCACGCGCCATCGGCGAAACCATGATCGTGGTTCTGGCGGCAGGCGTTGCGGCGCGTATCAACATCAACCCATTCGACGCGATGACCACCATCACGGTGAAAATCGTCAATCAGCTGACCGGCGACCTTGAGTTCAACTCGCCGCAGACGCTGGTTGCCTTTGCACTTGGCATCACGCTTTTCGTCCTGACGCTGATCATGAACATCTTTGCGCTGCATATCGTGCGCAAGTACCGGGAGCAGTACGAATAATGACCGATACGACCTTCAACGCAAGCGGTACGGCGACTGCACAACCCGCCCGCCGCGATATCGGACTGAAACGCCGCTACGCTGCCGAACGCCGCTTCCGCCTCTATGGCATCGCAGCAATCGCCATTGGCGTGTTCTTCCTCTGCGCGCTGCTGTTCTCGGTTTTCTCCAAGGGCTACACCGCCTTCTGGCAGACGACGCTCTACCTTCCGGTCCAGATCGACGCGCAGGTGATTGATCCGGGCAACAAGCGGGCGACCGATCCGAACGTGCTGATCGCCGCGAACTATCCGCTTCTGGTGCGCAATGCGCTGGCTGAAAAGCTCGGCGTCGCAACCACCGACCGCCCGGCCATGCGCGATCTTGGCCGCTTCTATTCCGACGGCGTGCGCGTTCAGCTGCGCCAGATGGTGATGGACAATCCCGCCATCATCGGCACGACACAAACTGTTCCGGTTCTGGCCGGTGCGGATATCGATTCCGCCTTCAAGGGGCAGATCGATCTGACCGTCCCTGAAACGAGCCGCAAGGTATCGGACCGTCAGGTTGACTGGATGAAGACGCTTTCGGAAGAAGGCGTCATGAAGGAGGCATTCAACACCGGTCTCTTCACTTATGGCGCATCGAGCCGCCCGGAAACGTCGGGGCTCGGCGTGGCGCTGGTCGGTTCGCTCTACATGATGCTGATCGTGCTGGGTCTGGCTCTGCCTATCGGAGTCGCCGCTTCGATCTATCTGGAAGAGTTCGCCAAGAAGAACCGCTGGACGGATATGATCGAGGTGAACATCAACAACCTCGCAGCCGTACCGTCCATCGTGTTCGGTCTGCTGGGGCTTGCGGTCTTCGTCAACTTCTTCAACCTGCCGCGCTCAGCCTCGCTGGTCGGCGGTCTGGTGCTGACGCTGATGACGCTGCCGACGATCATTATCGCAACGCGTGCCGCCCTGCGCGCCGTGCCGCCGTCGATCCGCGCAGCAGCGCTCGGTCTCGGTGCTTCCAAGACGCAGATGGTGTTTCATCACGTGCTGCCGCTTGCCGCACCCGGCATTCTGACGGGCACGATCATCGGGCTTGCCCATGCGCTGGGCGAAACCGCGCCGCTTCTGCTGATCGGCATGGTGGCTTTCGTGGCGGATGTTCCGTCCACGCCGATGGACCCGGCGACCGCCTTGCCTGTCCAGATCTATATGTGGGCCAATGAAGCAGAACGCGCCTTTGTGGAACGCACGTCCGGCGCTATCATCGTCTTGCTTCTGTTCCTGGCCGTGATGAACATTGCAGCAATCATTCTGCGCCGCCGGTTCGAGCGCCGCTGGTAAACGGGAGTCGAAGCTATGAATTTGATGACTGAACGAACTCTCGAGAAAGCCGTAGGAGAAAAGATGAACGCCAACGCCAGTTCCGTAAAGATGCGCGGCGACAAGGTTTGCGTATTCTATGGTGAGAAGCAGGCCCTTTTCGACGTCAATCTGGATGTTCCGGAAAAGATGGTGACGGCGCTGATCGGTCCTTCCGGCTGCGGCAAGTCCACCTTCCTTCGTTCGCTCAACCGCATGAACGACACGATTGAAGGTTGCCGCATCGCTGGCAAGATCACGCTCGACAATGAGGATATCTACGATCCGAAGATCGACGTGGTGGAACTGCGCGCCCGTGTCGGCATGGTGTTCCAGAAGCCGAACCCGTTCCCGAAGTCGATCTACGAGAACGTCGCCTACGGCCCGCGCATTCACGGTCTGGCCCGCACGAAGGCCGATCTGGAGGAAATCGTCGTGACCAGCCTGCAGAAGGCCAGCCTGTTCGAGGAAGTGAAGGATCGCCTGCACGATGCGGGCACGGGCCTTTCCGGCGGCCAGCAGCAGCGCCTGTGCATTGCACGTGCGATTGCGGTTAGCCCGGAAGTCATCCTGATGGACGAACCCTGCTCGGCGCTTGATCCGATTGCCACCGCCAAGGTGGAAGAGCTGATCGACGAACTGCGCCAGAACTACACCATCGTTATCGTCACGCACTCGATGCAGCAGGCGGCCCGCGTTTCGCAGCGCACCGCCATGTTCCATCTCGGCAATCTGGTCGAAGTGGGCGACACGGAAACGATGTTCACTGCGCCGACGGAAAAGCGCACGCAGGATTACATCACCGGACGCTTCGGCTAACAAACCGGGGGCAGGGGAAAGCAACCCTTGCGCGCGGATTGCGTCAGAACAAACAGAAGTGCGGCTTCCCCGCAATTTATATTACGAGGTCTACCATGCCGTCTCAGCATACCGTTCGTTCCTACGATGAGGAACTGAAGTTTCTCACCCACAAGATCGCCGAAATGGGCGGACATGCGGAACGTATGGTCGAACAGTCGGTCGCAGCGATCGTCAATGCCGACAACGCTCTTGCGCAGCGCGTCATTTCCGACGACCTGATCCTGGATGCCAGCGAGCGCGAAATCGACGACAAGGCCGTGATGATCATCGCCAAGCGCCAGCCGATGGCGGTGGACCTGCGCGAAATCATCGGTTCGATTCGCATTTCCGCCGATCTGGAGCGCGTTGGCGATCTGGGCAAGAACATTGCCAAGCGCGTTGCCGCCGTTTCGGAATCCCGCCAGCCGGTCAAGCTCTATCGCGGTCTGGAAACGCTCGCCGAACTGGCGCTGACCCAGCTGAAAGACGTGCTCGACGCCTATTCGTCGCGCTCGGTACAGCAGATCAATGTCGTGCGTGATCGCGACGACGAGATCGACGCCATGTACACCTCGCTGTTCCGCGAGCTGCTCACCTATATGATGGAAGATCCGCGCAATATTTCCGCCTGCACGCATCTTCTGTTCTGCGCCAAGAATATCGAGCGCATCGGCGACCATGCGACCAACATCGCGGAAACCGTTTATTACATCGTGACCGGCCTGCAGATGCCTGCCGAACGACCGAAGGAAGACCTGAGCCACGGCATCG
Organism: Ochrobactrum teleogrylli; assembly: GCF_006376685.1. Classification (GTDB taxonomy): domain Bacteria; phylum Pseudomonadota; class Alphaproteobacteria; order Rhizobiales; family Rhizobiaceae; genus Brucella; species Brucella teleogrylli. The sequence continues at coordinate 76,061 of NZ_VEWL01000015.1, forward strand.
TCGTGGATGAGGCACGCAAGCCCTGAGTAAGCGCTGCATTTGAAGCGATCAGGGCAGATGGCCGGATTGCTCCCAAATGCGGTGGAGAATGTGTGAATAGCGCGGCGGCACGCGGTCGATGGGGGGACGTGTATCTTCCGCTCGCCGGTTTAAGATAGGGAATAATGGATGTCACAGGTACCCAAAATCGCTGTGGTGGAAGACGAAGAAGCGCTGAGCGTTCTGCTGCGCTACAATCTTGAGGCCGAAGGCTATCAGGTGGACACGATGCTGCGCGGCGACGAGGCTGAAATCGCGCTGCGCGAGAACGTCCCTGATCTCCTCATCCTCGATTGGATGCTTCCCGGCGTATCGGGCATCGAACTGTGCCGCCGTCTGCGCCAATGGCCGGAGACGGAACGCCTGCCGGTCATCATGCTGACCGCGCGCGGCGAGGAAAGCGAACGCGTTCGGGGTTTAAGCGTCGGGGCCGACGACTATGTCGTGAAGCCCTTCTCGACGCCGGAACTCCTGGCCCGCGTCAAGGCGATGCTGCGCCGTGCCAATCCAAGCCTGCTGTCGCATGTTCTGAAAGTAGGCGATCTGGTGCTCGACCGTCAGCAGCACCGCGTTTACCGCAAGGAAAAGGAAGTCCGTCTTGGACCGACGGAGTTCCGTTTGCTCGAATATTTCATGATGTCGCCGGGCCGCGTTTTCTCGCGCAGTCAGCTTCTCGACGGTGTCTGGGGACCGGATATCTATGTCGATGATCGCACCGTGGACGTCCATGTCGGACGCCTGCGTAAGGCTATCAATCTCGGTCGTGCGCTCGATCCGATCCGCACGGTACGCGGCGCGGGATATTCTTTCGGCTGATCGTGCGTCGATAAAAAACTTCTTTTCGAGCCCGTCTTTCCTCATCGAAAGGCGGGCTCGATCACTTTCTGAAGCGCTCTTGCGGCCTGTTATCCTTGCCAGCCGATTCGGTCCGGCGAGACGCTGAAAAGGCTGAAAATCGCTAATCTCACGGAATGTTACGCTTCTTGTATCAAAGTTGAAGGAACCGGCGCAGGACTTTCTAAAACAGTTACGCTGCAGATTTTCCCAATCTGATGAAGCAAGATATATCAAAATTTTACAGCAGTTGCGAATTAAGGCAGGGTTGTGACCTGTATTGAGGAAATATCATTTCCATCAAATCAAAGGTTTATCTCTTTTCCGTAGGTTCATTAAGAAAATATTAATAGTTTTGAATGGTTTGTGTGGACAATTGCGCTCGTGATTCGGGTTTCATTTGCGACCATTTCGATGGTTTCAGCAATTTCGGAATTTGACCCATTGCCTTTTTTTGGCCTAAAAATTCCAAAACCTTGAAGAAGACGAGCGACGGCAGGTTGTTTGATTTTTGATCTTCGCCTGCTTTGACTTGCACCGCAGCTAGACCCGTATTGGTCATTTTTGGCCTTCGGATCGACTGCTTCAGTTAAGGGTCCTGAATATGAGACTGAGCCGTTGACGCGCGCTGGTAATTGGAAGCTGCCTGTATTGGCAGGACTGCTCGTAGCGCCCTTCGTAGTGACGGGCTGCACGACGACCGGCACCACAGCCAAGACCGAGAAGACGGCGGCCGTAAGTCACGTCAAGTCGGTCAACGGTGTGAAGACCTATACCTATACGGCAAGGGACAAGGAGTGTCTCGAGCGCGCCATGTTCTTCGAATCGAACCGCTCCAGTTCCGATGGTCTGATGGCTGTCGGCACGGTTGTGATGAACCGCCTCGCATCGGGCCGTTATCCGGATACGATTTGCGGCGTCGTCGGCCAGAAGAACCAGTTCGCACCCGGCGTTCTCACCCGCAAGATGGAATCCAGCAAGCTGCCTGATGTTCAGGCCGCAGCCGACGCCGTGCTGAAAGGCCAGCGCCATCCGAAACTGAAGAACGCGATGTTCTTCCATACGGCAGGCCTGAAGTTCCCCTACAACAACATGCACTATGTGCTGGTTGCCGGCGGTAATTCCTTCTACGAAAAACGCAATCGCGACGGCTCGTTGCAGAACCCGGTCCCGCAGGAACCGTATAACCTCGCGCTCGCCTATTCGCCGCAATCGCCTTCGCTGCCGCAAGACCCGTCCTATGACGTGACCTTGCCGCAGGCCGGGCCGGTTCCGGCAGCAGCGCCAACCGTACAGGTCGCGCTGGCGGATGCGTCCAAGATGGAAACCTCTGTGCGTGGCAGCGGCCTTGGACCGCAGGCGCGGGGCAATCGCCTTGCGCATCAGAACGGTGTAGCGACGGCGCAGCCGCAAATTCAGCAGGTCGCATCCTATCAGCCGCAATTCGATACGTCGGCACCGGCAAGCCAGCCGCAATCGCTTGGCTATGCGGCGGCAGACCAGAAGCAGGTCGATGCAATCGGCGCATTGCTTCTCTCGCAGGACCGTCCGGAAACGCCTCTATAAGTTGAGTTGAACAGATTTGGTGCGGGCTAATCTTTCCGATTGGCCCGCATTTTTCATTTGAGCTCTGCATTCCATCGCTATTAGCGGGGACGAACCACGACCGGACGATAGATCGGCTGATAGAGCATGATGGGCTGATCGTAGAAATCGACGCGGTTTTCCCAGGCGCGGCGATCCGCCCGGCGGTCGAGATCGAGCCGCTGCAGACAGTTGGCAAATGCGTCGGTCCGTGGCTTGAAGCCATAGCCGAGACATGTCTGTTCGTCGGCGGCGCGGCGCTCTTCCGGTGTCATGGTGACACAACCAGCCAGCAGGCCTGCGAGCCCCAACAAAACAAGTAGTTTCCGGTTCATCGTCATTCGTCCTGTGTAACTGCCCGCTGCTTCAATAATAGCGCAGGTGCATGAAAAAGAGTGGTGAAATTATGCCGTTTGGTAAACTGATAACGAGAGTATAGAACTGATTCCAAACCGCGCTCTTTTTTTAAAGGGACGCGTCTTCGCATCAAAAGAGGTCCCGCAGCTCATGGCTCACGATATGCAAAATCCTGTCATCGATCCGGTAAAGCTCGAACGTCTGGCGGAAGTCGCCGTGCGCGTCGGCCTGCAATTGCGCGAGGGACAGGATCTGATCATCACGGCGCCGGTTGTCGCCCTGCCGCTGGTGCGGCTGATTGCCAAACACGCCTATAAGGCTGGCGCAGGTCTGGTGACGCCGTTCTTCGCCGATGATCAGATTGCGCTGGCCCGCTATGAAAACGCGCCCGATGCAAGCTTCGACCGCGCCGCGGACTGGCTCTATCAGGGTATGGCCAAGGCCTATTCGGAAGGTGCGGCGCGTCTTGCGATTGCTGCCGACAACCCGATGCTCCTGTCCAGCCAGGACGCCGCCAAGGTTTCGCGTGCCAATCGCGCAAATTCCAAGGCCTATCAGCCTGCGCTGGAAAAGATCGCGGGCTTCGATATCAACTGGAACATCGTTTCCTATCCAAATGTGGCATGGGCGAAGCTGATGTTCCCGAATGAGCCGGAAGAGGTTGCGACCCGCAAGCTGGCCGAAGCCATTTTTGCCGCTTCACGCGTGGATGTCGAAGATCCGATCGGCGCATGGGCCGCGCATAATGCAGCGCTTCGCACCCGCACCCGTTTCCTGAACGGCAAGGCTTATAGCGCTCTGAACTTCAAGGGCCCGGGCACGGACCTGACGGTCGGGCTTGCCGACGGCCACGAGTGGCACGGCGGCGCATCAACGGCGAAAAACGGCATTACCTGCAATCCGAATATTCCAACGGAAGAGGTTTTCACCACACCGCACGCCTTGCGCGTCGATGGTTATGTCGCCAGCACCAAGCCGCTTTCGCATCAGGGCACACTGATCGAGAATATCGCCGTGCGTTTCGAAGCGGGCCGGATTGTCGAAGCCAAGGCGAGCCGTGGTGAGGAAGTGCTGTCGAAGGTACTCGACACGGACGAAGGCGCGCGCAGGCTCGGCGAAGTGGCGCTGGTGCCGCATTCGTCGCCGATCTCGCAAAGCGGTCTCTTGTTCTACAACACGCTGTTCGATGAAAATGCTGCAAGCCATATCGCGCTCGGCCAGTGCTATTCCAAGTGCTTCATCGACGGCGCCAAGCTGACGCCGGAACAGATCAAGGCGCAGGGCGGCAATTCCAGCCTCATCCACATCGACTGGATGATCGGTTCCGGTGAAATCGACGTTGATGGCATCAAGGCCGATGGTAGCCGCGAGCCGGTGATGCGTCGCGGCGAATGGGCCAGCTGAGAGCGAAACAGCAGAAATTGAAAAGGCAACGGTGCCCGTTTTCGAGTACCGTTGCCAGGAGATTGCGCAAAATGACCGGCAGCCGGTGGCTGCCGATCAAGCCGAATATCAACATCAATACTGCGTGTTGCGGTCGACGATATGCTCCAGCGTGCCATTGCGCTCGAAAGCTTCGATCTGCCGGATGATCTGCGGCACCAGCGCGGTCGCTGACGAGCTTGCGGCGGCGTGCGGGGTGATCGTCACGCGCGGATGATCCCAGAGCGCGCTGGTGGCCGGCAGCGGTTCCTGATTGAACACATCGAGCGTTGCTGCCGAAAGCAGCCCACGGTCGAGCGCCGCCAGAATATCAGCCTCGTTCTGCAAGCCGCCACGGCCGGCATTGATCAATACCGGCGCGCCGAACGGCCCGTCGCTTTTCAACTGGGCGAACATCGACATGGACAAAATGCCCTTGGTGTCCGGCGTCAGCGGCAGCAGGCAGACGAAAATATCGGCGGTCTTGAGGAAAGCGCCAAAGCCGTCGCGACCGTGATAGGTTTTGACGCCCTTGATTTCCTGAGGGCGGCGGCTCCATCCGGTCACGTTAAAACCGAGCGCGGTCAGCTTTTCAGCCGCATCGCGACCCAGCACGCCAAGCCCCATAATGCCAACCGTCACCTCATGGGCGGCAGGCTGGCGGCGATCTTCGTGCCAGACGTGGTTCTGCTGCTGCTTGCGATAGCGCGAGCCCAGACGGTGATGATCCAGCACCTGCCAGACCACATATTCGGTCATGCGCATGGTCAGATCGTCGGAGATGATGCGCACCAGCGGCACATCGGGAATGCGGTCATCGCGGAACACATGGTCCACGCCAGCGCCAAGCGAGAAGATGACTTTCAGATTGGGCAGATTGGCGAGCGAGCCGGGCTTCTGCTTCCATACGAGCGCGTATTTGACGGAAGGATCGGTCTCGGCGCGCTCGGTCACCACGGGGCGATCCGGCGCATTGTCCTTGAATGTCTTCAGCCAGATTTCCGGATCCCAATCGGTGATCGCCAGAAGAATATTGCCTTTGTCGTTGTTCGTGGTCATTGCCTCACTCCTCCCCAAGTGGTCCGATTCCGACATTTGCCTTCAATTGCCTTTAGCTCCGAGCAAATGTCGGAATCAAAGGACCACTTATCAATTCTGTATCTAGTGGAGTTTTGAATTTGACATTTGAACCTGCGTATCGGTCGGGCGGTGTCCAAATGTCAAATTCACTCCACTAGAGCGCCTCCATATGGAAGGCTGCCGCCATCAACGCCTTGGTATAGTCGGTCTTCGGATTGGCGAAGACGTCCTTCGCCGTACCATATTCAACCGCCTTGCCGTTGCGCATCACCAGCACATCATTGGCCAGTGCCCGCACCACTTTGAGATCGTGGCTTATGAAAAGATAGGCGAGATCATGCTTCTTCTGCAATCCACGCAAAAGATCGACCACTTGCGCCTGCACGCTCATGTCGAGCGCCGAGGTCGGCTCATCCAGCATCACGAACCGCGGGTTCAGCACCATGGCGCGCGCAATGGCGATGCGCTGGCGCTGGCCGCCGGAAAATTCATGCGGATAGCGGAAGCGGGTTTCGGGATCGAGGTTCACTTCCTGAAGCGCCGAGACGACACGCGCATCGCGGTCGTCTGCCGAGAGTTTCGGCTCATGCACCAGCAGACCTTCGGCGATGATGTCCGCAATGGTCATGCGCGGTGAGAGCGAGCCGAACGGGTCCTGAAACACGATCTGCATTTCACGACGCAGCGGACGCATGTCCTTGAAGCTGAATTTCGCGATATCGCACCCTTCAAAGTGGATATCGCCTTTTGATGAAATCATGCGCGAAAGGGCAAGGCCAAGCGTGGTCTTGCCAGAGCCCGATTCGCCGACGACGCCGAGTGTCTGACCGGCACGCAGATTGACATCGATACCGTCCACTGCCTTCACATGGTCGACGGTCTTGCGCATGAACCCCTTTTTGATCGGGAACCAGACGCGGATACCCTTGCCTTCCATCACCGTTTTCGCTGCCGGATCGGCAGCGGGCGGCTCGCCCTTTGGTTCGGCGGCAAGCAGATGTTTTGTATAGGGGTGCTGTGGATTGTCGAAAATTTCCGTTGTCGGTCCAGCCTCGACGATCTTGCCTTTGCTCATCACGCAGACCTTGTCGGCGATCTTGCGCACGATGCCGAGATCGTGGGTGATGAACAGCATCGACATGCCCTGCGCGGCCTTGAGCTCGGCCAGCAGCTTCAAAATCTGCGCCTGCACCGTCACATCAAGCGCGGTGGTGGGTTCATCGGCAATCAGCAGTTTCGGCTTGTTGGCCAGCGCCATGGCGATCATCACGCGCTGGCGTTGTCCGCCCGAAAGCTGATGCGGGAAGGCCGACAGGCGCTTCTCCGGTTCACGAATGCCAACCTCGTTCAGAAGCTCCAGCGTGCGCGCCCGCGCCTGAGCGTCGCCCATGCCCTGATGCACACGCAGGATTTCGCCCACCTGTCGCTCGACGCTGTGCAGTGGATTGAGCGAGGTCATCGGCTCCTGAAAGATCATGGCAATGTCGTTGCCGCGCACGCGTCGCAATTCCGGCTCGGAGGCCTGCATCAAATCCTTGCCGTTGAAAAGGATTTCACCGGAAGGGTGGCTGGCCGCCGGATAGGGCAGGAGTTTCAGCACGGAAAGCGCGGAAACGGATTTGCCGGAGCCGGATTCACCGACCAGTGCCACGGTCTCGCCTTCGGCAATGTCGAAGGACACACGGTCTACGGAAATGCGCTCTTCACCATTCTGGCGGAATGCCACCGACAAGTCGCGGACGGACAGCAGGGTTTTGTTCATGGATCCGCTCATTGAAATGCCTTTCGCGGATCGAATGCGTCGCGGGTCGCCTCGCCGATGAAGATCAGCAGCGACAGCATGACCGAGATGACCACGAAGCCGGTAATGCCGAGCCACGGCGCCTGAAGATTATTCTTGCCCTGCGCCAGAAGTTCGCCGAGCGAGGCCGAGCCGGGTGGCAGGCCGAAGCCGAGGAAGTCGAGCGAGGTCAGCGTGGTGATCGAGCCGTTGAGGATGAAGGGCAGGAAGGTCAGCGTCGCCACCATGGCATTGGGCAGAAGATGCCGCCACATGATGGTGCCGTTCTTCACGCCGAGCGCGCGCGCCGCGTTCACATATTCAAAATTTCGGGCGCGCAGGAATTCAGCGCGCACCACGCCGACGAACGCCACCCATGAGAACAGCAGCATGATGCCAAGCAGTACCCAGAAGCCAGGGGGCAGGATCGCCGCTATGATCAGCAACAGATAAAGCACGGGGATAGACGACCAGATTTCGATGATGCGCTGGAAGATCAGATCGACCCAACCGCCGAAATAGCCCTGAACCGCGCCTGCCGTCACGCCGATGATGGCCGAGAAGAAGGTGAGGATCAGGCCGAACAGCACCGAAATGCGGAAGCCATAAAGCGCGCGCGCAAAGACGTCTCGCGCCTGATCGTCGGTGCCAAGCAGGTTGAAATTGCCGAAACGGCAATTGGGATCGCTCACACCTTGCGGATAGCGCTGGCAGCGTTCCTCGGCGGAATAGAGCCAGAAAGGCTTGGACGGCGCCGCTTCCGGGATTTCATTATTCACGGTGTTGTAGGAATAGCGAATGGGCGGCCAGATCGCCCAGCCATTATTGGCGATTTCTTCCTGGATCACCGGATCGCGATAGTCGGTCACCGCATAGAAGCCGCCAAATTTCTCTTCCGGATAATCGACAAAAACCGGCGCCAGCAACTCGCCCTTGTAGGAAACGAGAATGGGGCGATCATTGGCGATGAATTCCGAGCAAAGGGCGGCAATGAGCAGGAACAGGAAAACCCACAGCGACCAGTAACCGCGCTTGTTGGCCTTGAAATTCTGCCAGCGACGACGGTTCAGCGGCGACAGCCATGGACGCTTTACGGGCTTGACGGTGGGGGTGAGGGCAGCATCCGTCATCACACGTCCCTCCGGTCGAAATCGATGCGCGGATCGATCCACGTATAGGTCAGATCGGACAGGAGCCCGACAAGCAGGCCGATCAGCGAGAAGATGAAGAGATTGGCGAATACAACCGGATAATCACGGTTGATGACCGACTGGTAGCCGAGCAGGCCAAGACCGTCGAGCGAGAAGATGGTTTCAATCAAAAGCGAGCCGGTGAAGAAAGCCGAGATGAAAGCGCCCGGAAAACCGGCAATGACGATCAGCATGGCGTTGCGGAAGACATGGCGATAAAGCACCTGATTTTCGGTAAGGCCCTTGGCGCGCGCCGTCGTCACATATTGCTTTCGGATTTCCTCGAGAAACGAGTTTTTCGTCAGAAGTGTTGTGGTGGCGAAGGCGGAAAGCACCAGCGCCGTGACCGGCAGAACCATGTGCCAGAGATAGTCGCCGATCTTGCCCCAGAACGACATTTGCGCGAAGTCGGGCGAGGTGAGGCCGCGCAGCGGGAACCAGTCGAAGAAGGAACCGCCCGCAAACAGCACGATCAGCAGGATGGCGAACAGGAAGCTTGGAATAGCATAGCCGACAATGATGACCGCGCTGGTCCATGTATCGAAGCGCGTGCCTTCCTTGATTGCCTTGCGAATGCCAAGCGGGATCGAGATCATGTAGGACAGAAACGTCAGCCACAGGCCGAGCGAGATTGAAACCGGCATCTTTTCCTTGATCAGATCGATGACGCTGATGTCGCGGAAATAGCTGCGCCCAAAATCAAAACGCAGATAATTCCATAGCATCTGACCGAAACGTTCCAGTGGCGGCTTGTCGAAGCCAAACTGCTTTTCAAGATCGGCAATGAATTGGGGGTCGAGCCCCTGTGCACCGCGATATTTCGAATTGACCGAGCCGCTATCGACCGCGCTCTGGCCAAAATCGCTGCCCCCACCGGAAAGGCGGTCCAGCGCGTCGCCGCCCTGACCGGAAAGCTGCGCGATCACGCGCTCGACCGGACCGCCGGGAGCGAATTGAACAACGGCGAAGGAAATAGCCATGATGCCGAAGATGGTCGGGATCATTAAGATCAAGCGGCGGAGGATGTAGGCGCCCATTAGCTTGGCTCTCGCGTTAGATCCGTGTTTCTCTTATGGCTTACCAACAACTTTTGCCTTTTCTTCTTCAATCCACCACAGCGTCTCGACCGGAAAGCCGTAATCGGGCTTCGGTTCCTTGAAACCGAACCGGTCCCAATAGGCGACGAGATGATTCGCTGTTGTCCAATTTGGAATCCAGTCGCGCCGGATACGCAAGTACCGATCCAGCACTCTGATGGTCGCGACAAGATCGTCGCGGGTCGTAACCTTTCCGGCATCGTCGATCAGGGCGTCGATCACCGGGTCGGCAGTGCCGGGCAGATTATAGCTTCCGGGCGTCTTGGCCGCTTGCGAACCAAACATGCTGGAAAGCGATTCTGACGTCGGCGTCGCGCCAAACAGCATTGCAATGCCCACCATGTCGAACTGGAAATCCTGCATCCGTGCCTGATATTGGCTGGCATCCACCAGCCGCAAATTGGCATCGATACCGATGGCCCGCAGTTTCTGGATGAACGGATTGTAGACGCGCGTGAAGGCTTCCGAATCGCTGAGAATTTCCAGCGCGAATTTCGCGCCGTCCTTGTCGTGAAACTGCCCGTTGCGCCGCTCGAAACCGGCTTCTTCCATCAGTTTGACGGCTTTGCCGAATTGCGCGCGGTCCCGCCCTGTTCCATCCGAAACCGGCAGGGTGACGGCCTCGCCGAACACGGCATCGGGAAGCTTGCCGCGATAGCGTTCCAGCACTTTCAACTCATCCGGGGTGGGAAGGCCCCTGGCCTGAAAATCCGACCCGTTGAAACTCGATTGCGAGCGCTCATAGGTGTCGAAGAAGAGGTTCTTATTGGTCCACTCGAAATCAAAACAGAGGCTGATTGCCTCCCGCACGCGCGGGTCGCGGAAACGCTCGCGACGCTGGTTCAGCGCCCAGGCCTGCATCAGCGGGCTCTTCTCTTTCGGGAAGGTGCGCTTGATGATTTTCTTTTCCTGAATGGCCGGGAAGTCGTAGCCGGTAGCCCAGTTCTTGGACACGCTTTCCGAACGGAAATCGATATCGCCTTTCTTGAAGGCTTCGAATTCCGGCTGCCGGTCGCGGAAGAACTCGATGTGGATGCGGTCGAAATGGCTGGAGCCGCGCCGCACTGGCAAATCCCTGGCCCAGTAGTCTTCGACACGATCATATTCAATGAATTGACCGGCGGTGAAATTCCCCACCTTGTAAGCGCCCGAACCGAGCACCGGTTCCATCGTGGTCGCTTCGAAATCGCGATCCTTGAACCAGGTCTCCGACAGGATCGGCAGCACCACGGCGTCAAGGATGGCGTTGGGGCCGCGATCCGTCGCAAAACGCATGCGAATATCGTTCTTGCCCGTCAGTTCCACCTTTTCCAGCCCGGCGAGCGACTGACGTATGAGCGGGTGGCCCTTTTCCTTCAGCACCGTATAGGTGAACAGCACGTCTTTCGCCGTGATCGGTGATCCGTCATGGAACCGCGCTTCCTTGCACAGCTTGAAGGTGCAGGCCCGACGATCTTTCGACAGCGTGACGCTTTCAGCGAGAAGTCCGTAGACGGAATCCGGTTCATCGAGCGCCGGGACCATCAGGCTGTCATAGGTCAGCTCCATGCGCGGCGGCGCGTCGCCTTTGAAGGTAAAGGTGCTGAGCGTGTTGAAGGTCTGCGTGTTCTGGTTCCAGGTCCAGCTTGCTGGCGCAAACCTGAACGTGCCGCCTTTCGGCGCGTCTGGACTGGTGTAATCGAAATGGGTGAAATCGCTGCCATATTTCAGCTCGCCAAAGGCGGACAGGCCATGCAGGGACTTGCCGGTCGGCACCTCCGCATAGGCGTTGGCAATGACAGCCTGACCCGGCAGGCAGGCCGCGATTGCGGCACTGCCCGAAACACCCAGAAAATGGCGGCGGTTCATGCGAAGCATCGTCATTCTCCGCTTGTCCCTATTCGCTGCCGGTCTTCAGTTTGGCTTCCTTCGCGGGATCGACCCACCATGAGAATGGATCGATGCCCAGATAATCCGGCTGCTTTTCCGGCATGCCGAACTTGTTCCAATAGGCCACATTGATGTGGTCGGAATACCATTGCGGGATCACGTAATAATTCCACAACAGCGCCCGGTCGAGCGCATGGCTTGCGGCCACCAGTTCCTCGCGATCCTTGGCATAGATCACGCGGTCGATCAGCGTGTCGATGGCCGGGTTTTTGATACCGGCATAATTGCGGCTGCCTTTGAAATCTGCGGCCTTCGAGCCCCACATGTCGCGCTGCTCATTGCCGGGCGAGGCGGTCTGCGCGATGACCGAGGTGATGATATCATAGTCGAAATCATTGACCCGCCCCTGATATTGGGCGGTATCGACGATACGCACCGTGGCATTGATCCCGATCTTGCGCAGGCTCGCCGCAAACGGATTGTAGATGCGCTCGTCGGTCGGATCCTTGCCGAGAAATTCGATGGTGAACGGATTGCCATTCGCATCGACCAGCTTGTTGCCCTGCAATTTCCAACCCGCTTCCGCAAACAGCTTCAGAGCCGTTCGCAGATTATCGCGGGTGGCCTGCGGCGTGTCGTAAACAGGCAGCTTGAATTCCTTGCTCAGTGCATCTGCGGGGAGCGCATCCTTGACCGTTTCGAGAATGGCCTGCTCCGCCGGGGTCGGCGGGCCGCTCAGCTGCAATTCATTGCCAGCGAAATAGCTGTTGATGCGGTTATACTGATTGAAAAACAGCATGCGGTTCATGGATTCGAAGTCGAAAGCATAGGTCAGCGCTTGACGAACTTTCGGGTCCTTGAACTTGTCGCGCCGCGTATTCAGGAAATAGCCCTGCATGCGGCCGACGGCATTATACGGGAAGGACTTCTTGACGACGTCACCGCGCTCGACTGCCGGAAAATTATACTGTTCCGCCCAGCGCTGGGCGCGGTTTTCGTTACGATAATCATACTGGCCGCCCTTCTTGAAGGCTTCCCAGGTTGCATCTTCGTTGAAGTAATACTCGTAGACGACGCGGTCGAAATTGTTGCGACCGACATTCACGGCCAGGTCTTTGCCCCAGTAATCATCAACGCGCGCCCAGGTGATGGAGCGTCCCGGCGCAACGCGGTCGATCTTGTAGGCAGAGGAACCCAGCGGAATTTCCAGCGTCGGGCGGCTGATATCGCGCTGTTTGCCCTGCGCGTCCTTGCCCTCCCACCAATGCTGCGGCAGCACGGCAAGCTGGCCCATGATTTGCGGCAATTCGCGATTGCCCTTTTGGCTGAAGTTGAACTTCACCTCGTGGTCGCCGGTCTTTTCCGCGCTTTCCACGTCGCCATAATATTTGTTGTAAAGTGGCGACTGCTTTTTCAGCACATTGAAGGACCAGATCACGTCTTCCACGGTGATCGGCTTGCCGTCATGCCATTTGGCGTTCGGGTTGAGCTTGAACTTCACCCAGGAATAATCATCCGGGTACTGAAGCGCTTCGGCGATCAGCGGATATTGTGTCGATCCCTGATCGAGCGAATCTGTCATCAGCGTATCGTAGAGCATGCCGCCGCCGAAGTCTGACAGGCCCGCTGCGGCGACGCCCTGCACGACGAACGGGTTGAGACTGTCGAATGTGCCGACGGCCACCTGATTGAGCGTGCCGCCCTTCGGCGCTTGCGGGTTTACGTAGTCGTAATGCTTGAAATCAGCCGGATATTTGGGCTCGCCGAGCAGGCTGGAAGAACTGCGCCATTGGGGTTCCACGTCGCTCGCATGGCTTAACGACATTGTGCTTGCAAGCATGGCAACCGCAAATGCACCCGCCCAAAACGCTTTCATCCAGTCTCTCCGTTTCTGCTTCGGATCATCTGTATGAGTCTTATGGGTTTTTGCGGAGGAAGAAAGGCAGCGGGACAATAAATTTCATCGTCCAAATGAAAAAGCCCGGTTAAAACCGGGCTTTTCGATCATTCTTGCGCTATTAGTTCGCCGGTGCGGCTGGCTTTTCGCCTTCCGGTGCAGGCGCTGCATCCGCAGGCTTGGCATCGCCGCCTGCCGGTGCGGCATCAGCGGCTGGAAGTGGAGCCGGGTTGTCGGACAGCGTGCGCAGATAGGCGATCAGATCGGCGCGCTCATTGTCCTTCTTGTCGCCCGCAAAGCCCATGGCCGTGCCCTTGATGAAGCCCTTTGGCGATGTCAGGAACTTGTTGAGATGCTCGAAGTCCCACTTGTTGCCGCCTGCGCCGAATTCCTTCATGGCGGACGAATAGCCAAAACCTTCAACGGAAGCCGCCGGACGGTTCACGACATCCCACAGATGCGGGCCGACCTTGTTTGCGCCGCCCTTTTCGCCGGTGTGGCAGGCAGCACAGCGCTTGAAGACTGCTTCGCCGCGCGCCGGATCGGCGGATTGCAGCAATGTTGCGATGGAAACTTCTTCCTTGGCCGGTGCAGCTCCCCCTTCACCGGTCGACGCTTCCGCCGCTTCGATTATAAAGCCGGGCTTTTCCGGTGCCGGCGAATGAAACAGCGCATCGGACAGGATGCCCGTCGTCATGACAACGAAAACCGTTGCCAGAAAAGCCATGATAAACTTGTTAGTCCGGGTTGAATTCATCGCCGGTCAGCGCTCCCTCTACCAAAACGCTCTCCCCGAGAACGCTCTCCTCAGCCGACATGCGCACCTCATATGAGGTTGCAATTCTCTCCGCGGCATCGGGCGGAAACTAGGTCTTTTACCAGGGCGATGCAACACCTATAAGGGTAACCAGACCCGTGACTTTTTGACACTTTTGCAGCATTTACAGTGCGGATAAAACTCCTCGAAAGACGGCCACGATCCGACGAGACAACAAGAGGCGACCATGCTTCAGACCCTAAAGACCCTCACTCTTATTCCGGCAAGACTGGCCGCCACGCGCCTGCCGAACAAGCCGCTGGCCGATATTTGCGGGAAGCCGATGATCGTGCATGTGGCCGACAGAGCCGCCGCCGCCAAACTTGGGCGCGCCGTCGTTGCGACCGATAGCGAGGAAATTTTTGCCGCCGTCACTGCGCATGGCCACGAAGCCGTCATGACCCGCACCGATCACGAATCGGGTTCGGACCGCATCTATGAAGCGCTTTTGAAGCTCGATCCGGCTGGCGAGTTCGATGCCGTGGTCAATGTGCAGGGTGATTTGCCGACCATAGATCCCGACATAATCCGCCGCGCTCTGCTGCCGCTCGAAGACGGCCCGGCAGATATTGCGACGCTTGGCGTCGAGATTGAGGAAGAATCGGAAAAGACCAATCCGAGCGTGGTGAAGATCGTCGGCTCGCCGCTGGCGGGCAGTTCGCGTCTGCGCGCGCTCTATTTCACCCGCGCCACGGCGCCTTATGGCGAAGGCCCGCTTTATCATCATATCGGTCTTTATGCCTATCGCCGTTCAGCGCTGGAGAAATTCGTGAAACTCGGGCCGTCGCCGCTGGAAAAGCGCGAAAAGCTTGAGCAATTGCGCGCTTTGGAAGCCAGCATGCGCATCGATGTCGAAGTGGTGAAAACGGTGCCGCTGGGCGTCGATACGCCCGCCGACCTTGACCGCGCCCGACTTCTTGTCGCAAAGGGTCTTTGACAAGGTCAACAACCAGGAAAGCCCCGCGAGTGAGGGGCGTTTGAGAAAGTACGACGACGATGAAAACCAACCGGATTTCTTTTCAGGGTGAAGCGGGTGCCAATTCCGATACGGCGTCGCGCAACATGTTTCCCGGTATGGAGCCTTTGCCGTGTCCGACTTTTGAAGATGCTTTCAACGCGGTCGAGACCGGTGCTGCCGATCTGGCGATGATCCCGATCGAGAATACGCTGGCTGGTCGCGTTGCGGATATTCATTATTTGCTGCCGCTGGCCGACATGCACATTGTGGGTGAATATTTCCTGCCGATCCATTTTCAGTTGATGGTGCTTCCGGGCGTCAAGCGCGAGGAAATCAAGACGGTTCACAGCCATATTCACGCGCTCGGCCAGTGCCGCAAGGTCATCCGCCAGAACGGCTGGAAGCCGGTCATCGCGGGTGATACGGCGGGCGCTGCCCGTCTCGTCGCCGACATGCAGGACCGTTCGATGGCAGCGCTCGCGCCGCGTCTGGCCGCCGATCTCTATGGCCTCGATATTCTGGAAGAAAATGTCGAGGACGCGGAAGACAATGTGACCCGCTTCGTGGTTCTTTCCAAGGAAAAGCAATGGGCACCACGCCCGGAAAACGGCGAACGCATCATGACGACGTTTGTTTTTCGCGTGCGCAACGTTCCGGCGGCGCTTTACAAGGCGATGGGCGGCTTTGCCACCAACGGCGTCAACATGACCAAGCTCGAAAGCTATCAGATCGGCGGGCGTTTCATTGCCACGCAGTTCTATGCCGATATTGAGGGCCACCCTGAAGACCGCAATGTACAGCTCGCTTTGGAGGAGCTCGAATTCTTCTCCAAGGAAGTACGTATTCTCGGCGTCTATCGGGGCAGCGACATTCGCGGCACGCAGTTGCTCGCCGCGGAATAATTCACGAAAATATCGGGCAGAATCAGTTTTCCGCCCATGCCTTGATCAGATGGGTTGCGATGGCGCCGGATGGTGGCACTCGCAGCCCATTTTCATGGGTGCCCGCCAGCATGGTGCGGACTTCATCCTTGCCGAACCAGCGTCCGTCTTCCAGTTCCGAGCGGTCGATGGTGAAGTCGTCCGACAGCACTTCGGCATGGCAGCCGATCATCAGCGAATAGGGAAACGGCCAGGGCTGGCTGGCGTGATATCCGACGCGACCAATGGCGAGCCCCATTTCCTCAAGGCTTTCACGACGAACCGCTGCTTCAATCGTCTCGCCATGTTCGATGAAACCAGCAAGGCAGGAATAGGAACCGGCAGCAAAATGCGGGCTGCGCGCGAGAATGCATTTGTCACCGCGCACCGGCAGCATGATCGCCACCGGATCGGTGCGCGGGAAATGCTCGGCGCTGCAATTTGGACATTGACGCTTGGCACCACCGGCGCGCATTTCGGTCTTTGTGCCACAACGCCCGCAGAAACGGTGATTGTTGTGCCAGGCAGTTAGTGCCGCTGCTTGCGCCAGCGCGCCCAGCAGATCGGCTGAAACCAGCCCTTCCATATAGATGCTGCGATAGTCCTGCGCCCGAAACGGTACTTCCAGCGCCTCGGGATCGATGGGGGCCATCAGGGCGACGAGCGGCGTGCCATCCTGCAACCCCAGAAACACCGGCTCATGCAGATCGGGTGCAAAGTCCCTCGCTTCGCTGAAGCGGAACAGCGCCCGCGGCGTCTTTTCATAGGTGTAATCGAGCAGAAGCTTGTTGCCGCCCAAAAGCATGACGCGCGTTTCCGGCAGTTCCAGCGCGGTGAAGGCCGAATCGTCCTGACGTTTTTCGGACTGGCGGTCGATGCGGTTGCCACCAAAGCCGACAAAACGGCTCGGTTCTATTTCCGGCAGATCGTAGAGGCGGAAAGCCATGATGCTCTCGAATTGCTGTTGTTGGGAAAATTACAGCGCCGCGCGAATGTCGGCGATTAGCTTGCGGGCGTCTTTTTCGTCATAGGTTTCACGTGTGCCATGACCCCAGACGGGGCCGGGCCATCCCGCATCGCCCTCGTTGCGGGCAATCACATGGAGATGAAGTTGGCGCACGATATTGCCGAGGGCTCCGGTGTTGATTTTCTGGCACTCGGTCACGGTTTTCAGCGCCTGCGCTACCAATCCGGCCTCGAAGGTGAGAATCGTCTGGTCGAGCGGCGTCAGATCGTGAATTTCTGAAAGATCGGCCCTGCGCGGCACGAGGATAAGCCACGGCCAGCGGCGGTCATTCATCAGCCGCAACTCGCAAAGGCCGAGCACGGCGACGGAAAAAGTGTCGGCATCAAGCCGCTTATCGAGTTCATACTGTGTCATAAGCTGATTCTACGTGTCTGATCCAAAAGCGCCATGCCGGGCTGCAAATGGCAATTTCTGCGCTTCCGGTGCTCACGTACTTCTATGTACGCTGCGCTCCGGTTCTCGAAATCACCATTTTCGCCTCGGCCTGCCGCTTTTTGCTTCAGACACTTACCAGTTTTTTTCGTTCTGCGCTTGCTTTTTGCGCTGCGATTGACGATATGCAGCGTGGGAGGTTGGTGGTGGACGAGCCACTCGCCAACCGGGTCAGGTCCGGAAGGAAGCAGCCCTAACGAGCCAGGCACGGGTCGCCGTGCCAGCCTCCCACCTTTTTCTCATTCGCCACTTTTCTTGGCTATCTGGCGGCTGTTGATGAACAGTGTCCGTTGTTGACCTTGCTCATGCGTCCGGTCCAAACTGTCGGTCGAGAAAAAAGCGTAACAGGAAGAACGGAAGGGTCGCCATGGATACGAAATCCGCTGGCATTGCTGCCGATGGGGCCTATCGCGTTCTCGCCCGCAAATATCGTCCGCAGAATTTCAACGATCTCGTCGGCCAGGAGCCGATGGTACGCACGCTCAAAAATGCGTTCGAGACCGGTCGCATCGCGCAGGCCTGGATGCTGACCGGCGTTCGCGGCGTTGGCAAAACGACGACGGCGCGCATTCTGGCGCGGGCGCTCAATTACAAGACCGATACTGTCGATCAGCCGACCATCGACCTTTCCGTGCCCGGCGAGCATTGTCAGGCAATCATGGAAGGCCGCCATGTCGATGTGATCGAGATGGACGCTGCCTCGCATACCGGCATCGACGATATTCGCGAGATCATCGAGCAGGTGCGCTATCGCCCGGTTTCAGCGCGCTACAAAGTCTACATCATCGACGAAGTGCACATGCTCTCTAATCAGGCCTTCAATGGTCTGTTGAAGACGCTGGAAGAACCGCCGCCGCATGTGAAATTCATCTTCGCCACCACCGAAATCCGCAAGGTGCCGATCACGGTTCTGTCGCGCTGCCAGCGCTTCGACCTGCGCCGCATCGAATCGGGCACGCTGGCGCAGCATTTGCGCCGCATTGCGGAGGCCGAGCAGATCGAAGTCGATGATGCGTCGCTCGCCATGATTGCGCGAGCCGGTGAAGGTTCCGCCCGCGATTCGCTGTCGATCTTCGATCAGGCCATCGCGCATGGTGCCGGTCAGGTCAGTGCGGAAGCCGTGCGTTCCATGCTGGGGCTTGCCGACCGCGCCCGCATTATCGACCTGTTCGAAATGCTGATGCGCGGCGATGTGGCTGGCGCTCTCACCGAGTTTCGCGCCCAATATGATGTGGGTGCCGATCCCTCGGTGGTGCTAACTGATCTGGCCGATTTCAATCATCTGGTAACACGACTGCGCTTCACGCCCGATGTGGCGGAAGATGTGTCGCTGTCGGAAGATGAACGCGTGCGCGGTCGCGATTTTGCGCAAAAGCTGTCCGTGCGCGTGCTGTCGCGCACCTGGCAGATGCTACTCAAGGGCATTGCGGAAGTGGATACGGCGACAAGGCCGGTGCAGGCTGCCGAAATGTTGCTGATCCGTCTGGCGCATGCTGCCGATCTGCCGACGCTGGACGAAGCCCTGCGCGGCCTTGAAAACGGTTCTGTTTCTGCTCCGCGTCCGCAACCTTCGGGCAATCCTCGCTCCAATGGCAACGGCGCGCCGGAAGCACGTTTCGCGGCCGATGCCGTCGGTTCGGCCTCGATGGCATCCGCCTCGGGCGGCCCGGCCACGGCCATGCGTATCGTGGAAACGGCTCCACAACCGGTTCAGCCGCCTGCTCCGCAGCCGGTCGCCGAGAGTGCAGCGCAGCCTTCCGTGCCGGTCAACAGCCTGAACGACATTGTTGCGATGGCCGACAAGCATCGCAACATGCAGTTCAAGATTCTGGTCAAGAACTGCGTGCGTCTGGCCTCCATCGCGCCGGGACGACTTGAAATCGGCCTGACCGACGATGCGCCGAAATCGCTGCCGAGCGAGATCGCGCAGCATCTTTTGAACTGGACCGGCATTCGCTGGGTGGTGACGGTGGCGCGTGACGTCGCGAGCCAGACGGTTGCCGAAGCGGAAACGGAGCGTCGCGACAATCTTGTCACCGATGCCCGCGCCGATCCGGATGTGGCAGCCATTCTCGCGGCCTTTCCGGGCGCGAAAATCACCGACGTGCGCATTGCCGTGGCGGAACAGAACGATGACGAGGACATTGACCTCGACGCCGTTGCTGACGTGCCCGGTGTGCCGTCTGAAGACGACTGAATTATTGAAGACTATGGAGTAAACCCATGCGTGACATGATGGGCATGATGAAGCAGGCGAAGGAATTGCAGGCCAAGATGAAGGCCATGCAGGACGAAATCGCCAATCTGGAAGCCACGGCCTCTTCCGGTGGCGGTCTGGTGACGATCACCCTGTCCGGCAAGGGCTCCTTGTCGGCGCTGAAGATCGATCCGTCGCTGGCCAAGGAAGACGAGGTCGAAATCCTCGAAGACCTGATCATCGCGGCCCACAACGATGCCAAGGCAAAGCTTGAAGCCGTAATGGCCGAAAAGACGCAGTCGCTGACGGCGGGTCTTCCGATTCCTCCGGGTTTCAAGCTGCCGTTTTAAGGGAGTAGGGGAATAAGGGAATAGGGGAGTATGTTTGGCCGGCTGGTTGCCGCCATGTCGCATATCCCTCATTCTCGTCCCCTACTCACTTATTCCCCTATTCCCTTACTCCCTTACAAAAAATGTCCAAACGAATCGCCGGTCCCGAAATCGAACGACTGATCCAGCTTCTGGCCCGTGTACCGGGTCTGGGGCCGCGTTCGGCGCGCCGTGCGGCGCTGCATCTCATCAAGAAGAAGGAAGCGCTTCTGGTGCCGCTGGGCGGCGCCATGCAGGAAGCTGCCGAAAAGGTGCGCATTTGTTCGTGCTGCGGCAATGTCGACACGTCCGATCCCTGCACCATCTGCACGGACGAGCGCCGCGACCCCACCACGCTGATCGTGGTGGAAGACGTGTCCGATCTTTGGGCGCTGGAACGGGCGGGCACGATGAATGTCCGTTATCATGTCCTGGGCGGTCGCCTGTCGCCGCTCGACGGCATCGGTCCTGACGACCTCAATATCAAGGGGCTGGTGGAACGTGTCGCGACCGGCGAAATCAAAGAAGTGATTCTCGCAGTCAATGCGACTGTCGAAGGCCAGACCACCGCGCATTACATTACCGATCAATTGGCGAATTTCGAGGTTCGCGTCACACGGCTCGCTCATGGCGTCCCGGTGGGCGGCGAACTCGATTATCTGGATGAGGGCACGCTGGCTGCCGCCTTGCGAGCGAGAACCACCCTTTAGTTATTCAGGAGAAACATGATGGCAGCAAGCCGTTGGAAGCATGCTTTGAAAACTGCTCTGGGGCTTGTCGTCATTCTTGCTGTTTCTCCTGCCGTCGCAGCGCCCTCCAAGGCGCAGGTCGAAAGCCAGTATCGCAACTGGATCGAGCAAGATCTCTGGCCTGAGGCCAAGGCGGCGGGTGTTTCGCGCGCTACCTTCGATCAGGCCTTTGCCGGTGTGGCCATCAATTGGAAATTGCCGGATCTGGTCATCCCCGGGGAAAAGCCGTCGACGCCCAAAGAGCAGAAACAGGCTGAGTTCGGCGCGCCGGGCAAGTATTTCAATGCCAAGACCATGGCCTCGGTCACAAGCGGTGGTCAGGCGCGTTACAGCCAGTATTCCAGTCTTCTGAAACGCATCGAGCAGAAATACGGCGTTCCGGGCCCGATCATTGTTGCGATATGGGGCCGTGAATCGGGCTTCGGCACGGTCAAGATTCCCTATAATGTGTTTGAAGTTCTGGGCACGAAGGCCTTTATGGCGACGCGCAAGGACATGTTCCGCAAGGAACTGATCGCGGCGCTCGAAATTGCGTCCAAAGGCTATATCGACGAAAGCGCCATGAAAAGCTCATGGGCTGGCGCGCTCGGCCAACCGCAATTCATGCCGACTTCCTATCTCAAACATGCCGTCGATTTCGACGGCGATGGCAAGCGCGATATCTGGAATTCCGTGCCAGATACGCTGGCTTCCATCGCCAATTATCTGAAGCTGCACGGCTGGCAGAAGGGGCGCGACTGGGGCTTTGAGGTCAATGTACCGCAGAGCGTGTCCTGCTCGCTGGAAGGCCCGGATCAGGGCAAGCCGATTGCCGAATGGGCCAGGCTTGGCATCACCCGCGTCAATGGCAAGGCTTTTCCAGCCAGCGAAATGAAGGGCGAAGGTTTTCTGCTCATGCCCGCCGGTCGTTTTGGCCCGGCCTTCATCGTAAGCCCGAATTTCTACGTGCTCAAGGACTATAATATGAGCGATCTCTATGCGCTCTTCATAGGCCATGTCGGCGACCGCATCGCCTATGGTGCAGGCGATTTCCAGCAGTCATGGGGCAATGTCGGGACGATATATCGCTCGGATATCGGGGCGATGCAGAAGCGCTTGCAGGCACAAGGCTATGACGTTGGAAAGCCGGACGGGCTGCCGGGCTTCAAGACGCGCCGCTCCATCGGTATGTGGCAGGCAAAGAACGGCTTGGCTTCGACTTGCTTCCCAACAGAAAATATGATTAAGTAAATCTGTATTATATATTATTTATTGTTTTTATATATTAATATTGGGATTTTACGTTGCTTATTTCCGAAAAAGGTCTAAGCACTGCCGACGTTTTTTTTCACATCCGTATTATAAGCGGATTTGGTGTCGGATTGTGTATGTCTCGACTTCTCGCTTTCGCTGCGGGATTTATTCAGCATCCAACAAAGCAGCGTCTGTCGGCTATCCATACGGCTTGGCTTATTTTTATATTCATATATGTTGCATCATATTGGTGGGAAATTCTCGAAGATGGAGCGAACTATTTAGATGATGGTATATTCTATTTTCTTCAGGTTTTAAATATAGCTTTTTTGTATTTTATATGTGTAACCATTACACCGGAGAACATAGACGATTATGACGGGTATTATGATTATTTCTTTTCGAGAAGATTGTGGCTATTTTTCATATTCATGATATCATACATGAATAATTTTGTAATTCACAATTTTGATGTAAGAAATAATTTTACTAATTATATAGAATTATTTTTTGTTTTTATTCTTATTGTTATTGCATTGTTTTCAAAAGTAAAACTTGTCCAAATGGCCGTTATATTGCTTATGATTTTTGTCAGTTTATTATTTTTGTTTTTAAGTTAATCTTTGATAAGCCCGGTGGGTTGCACTGCTTTGGCTGCTCTTTTTATGGAATTAGTAAGTTGACAAAGGCTTGAAGCGCTTTTGTTCTGTAGCGGTCATTGTGCAGTAGAATAAGAAACTGACGATGCGGCAGGATGAAGTCTGCTTTGACGAGCGTTCCTGCGGCAAGATGCGGGGCAGCGACCAGTTCCGATATGGCGGTGACGTAATCGCCGGAACGCACGGCCGAACAAATGGCCTCGTTGGAGGGCAGTTCCAGCGCCACGTTCAACCTCGCGGGGGTATAACCGTTAGCGCGCATGGCATCTTCAAAGACACTGCGCGTTCCAGACCCCTGTTCGCGCAATATCCATTTTCCTTCAAACAGCCGGTCCCACGAGAGACGTCCCGCTCCACTCCATGCGTGGTCAGGGCGCGTGACCAGAATAAGCTGATCCGTCGCCACCTTGCTTATGGAGAGCGCTGACGCGTGCACGGAGCCTTCCGCGAGGCCGATATCGGCTGCGCCTTCCTGCGTTGCCGCAGTCACGCTTTCCGTATTTCCCACGGTCAGCCGCACTTCGACAAGCGGAAAGATGCTGTGAAACTGTGCCAGAAAGGGCGGCAACCAATAGCTTGCGATGGTCTGACTGGCATGGATGGAGAGAAAGCCACGCTTGCCGCCACCGAATTCAGACAGCATACGTTCGGCAGAACGCGCGCGCGCCAGCGTTGCGCGTGCTTCATCCAGAAACAGCCGTCCGTCTCCGGTCAGTTCGATACGACGTCCGATGCGGTTGAATAATGTTGCACCATAGCGCTCTTCGAGGGTGCGGATTGCCGAGCTGACGGCCGAGGGCGTCAGATGTAGAGCCTCGGAGGCGCGGGTCAGATGTTCCCGCTCCGCCACTTCAATGAAAATACGCAGTTGTTCCAGGGTCATAGCGTTATTCGTTCGATTTTATCGAATGAAGTATGCCATATAATGAAATGGATTGAACAGGGGAAATAAGGCATCAGATCGGAATGAAATTCTCATTCGATATGAAATGCCGATAATGACATACTCAAAAATCCAGAACATTCTGCCCGGACTTGCGCTCAGCGTCGGTGTCGCCGCGATGGCGATCGGTCTCGAGAAGATCGAAGTGCATTATGCGGGCAGAGCATGGCTGGAAGCGCTGGTGATTGCCATTCTGCTTGGCACGGCGGTGCGGACTTTCCTGCGTCCGGGCAAACAGTTCAGCAAGGGCATCAGCTTCTCGGCAAAGATGATTCTGGAAATCGCCGTGGTGCTTCTCGGCGCTTCGATCAGTGTCAGCGCAGTGATCGCGGCAGGTTCGGGCCTTATACTTGGCATCGCCTGCGTGGTCATTCTTGCGATTGGATTGAGCTACGGTATCGGGCGGCTGCTCAAGCTGCCGCATCGCATGGCGGTGCTGGTGGCTTGCGGCAACTCGATTTGCGGTAACTCGGCCATAGCGGCGACGGCCCCGGTCATCGGGGCCGAAAGCGAAGATGTTGCCGCCTCCATCGCGTTCACGGCGATCCTCGGCGTGGTTGTCGTGCTGTGCCTGCCATTGCTGGTGCCGCTTCTCGGCCTGTCGCATACGCAATATGGCGTGCTTGCAGGCCTGACGGTCTATGCTGTGCCGCAGGTGCTGGCCGCGACGGCTCCGGTCGCCGCCATCAGTGTGCAGTTGGGCACGCTGGTCAAGCTGGTGCGCGTGCTGATGCTCGGTCCGGTCATTCTGGCGCTGGCGGTTCTTGCCGGTAATAAAAACGCGGATGCAAAGCCTGGCTTTTTCCAACTGGTGCCGTGGTTCATCATTGGCTTTCTTGGAATGATGGCGCTGCACTCGTTGCGTCTCATTCCGGAAGCGCTCCTTCCCGGCATTCAATATGCGTCGACGCTCCTGACCATCATTTCGATGGCGGCGCTTGGTCTTGGTGTCGATGTGCGCTCGGTCGCACAGGCTGGCGGGCGGGTAACGCTGACGGCGGTTCTCTCGCTGCTGGCGCTCGGCATCATCAGCCTCGGACTGATCCATATGCTCGGTGTCGTGTGATTTGCTGCGAAGAAGATATCCCTGCCGCAGTAAAATCGGCAGGGTTCTCCCAATGTGATTAGAGTCCGTTTGAGAATTTAGTTTCCTTGGTCTCTGGTTCGTGATTCACATTAACGATGTGGACACGAGAGACGCGA
>NZ_VEWL01000016.1 GCF_006376685.1 Ochrobactrum teleogrylli
CGGCTGGTTTCTTCAACATGACCCAGAGAATCACAAAACCCCCGGCATAGCCAGGGGTTTGTCAGCAGGCTGAGGCCCGCACAAGCGGGCCTTTTTTTGGAAATCAGTTCTGGGCTGGCGGATTGGCAGGGGTTGCCGGGGCCGGTGTGGCCGGTTCGCTCTGCGTCGCGGGCGGTGGTGTTGCCGTGTCGGTCCTCGTGCCGTTATTGTAGAAGAAATAGCCGAGAATGATGATTGCAACGAGCAGAACAGCACCCAGAAGATAGCCGCTGCCGCCCCGTTGTGGCGGTGGCATGCCGGAAGGGTCCGACAGTCTCGGATCAGTATTGACCGGGTTTGTTCTGGGGTCGTTTCGCGGATCGAGGGGATCAACCATTGCGCGCTCCTCCAGTTTTCGCATGGGGCTTGCGCGGTCTCCAGCCGTCACAAACCTTGTGTGGAGAGTGAACGCAGTCAAAAGCCGATTGTTCCGCAGCCACGCCGGAGCTAGAGCGCCGTCAGGCGATAGCCCTTGGCCCGCAGCAGTTCCACCACACCTTCCTGACCCGGCAGATGCAGCGCGCCGATTGCAATGAAGACATTGCCTTTTTCCAGAAGCGGAACGGCGCGATCCGCCATGGTGTGGTTGCGATCGGTGATCAGATATTTCTGGAACAGGTCGTAATCCTGATCGGACAATGCATCCGGCACGATCTGTCGCAGCGCGGGCATGATCATGCCAAGCTCGCCTTTCAGATAAAGTGCGGTCGTCGTCTCCATCGCGTCTTCGGACTTGTCGCCGTAATCGACGGTGGCGATGAGATTGCGAATATGAAAGTCGAGCGGAAGTTTTTCAGTCGCTTCGAACTGTTCGGCAGCCGTTTCCAGCCCCGCTATTTCGCGCCCTTCCGCCTTTGCATTGACGGCCAAAAATTCGTCAAGCGACTTTTCACCTTCGCTTTTGCGTTCGCGCTCGCATTCGGGCAGGGATAACAGCGTGGTCAGAACCCACGGCTTCATCTTGGCGACCGCATCGAGAATAATGCCGCGCTCGGCCAGTTTCTTTTCAATATCGTCGCGCCTGTCGGCAGGCAGATGCGATTTAAGCGTGCTGCCATCGGTGAAAAGCAGCAGTTCCGGGCGCTCCAGCTTCAGGCGCAGAAAGTTCTTCTGATCGAGAACATCGGTGGTTTCGATCACGACGGTTCCGGTCGAACGATAAGCCTCTTCGACAGGCTTCGGCACGTCCAGCACGCGCGGATCGCTGAGATGAATCGTGCCGAACAGATAGGACGGCGCTACGCCGTCTTTTTCGATCCTCCAGAGGCGGCCCTGATGGTTGGGCGTTGCTTCGGCTTCCGCCTGCAATTTTTTCCAGAGGGCGGGATCGCTTTTCTCCACGCCATCGACGAGATTTGCGCCTCGAACGGAGCAGGCGGTGGCCTTTTCGTCAGCGCGGGCGGTGACGGACCCGGCGAAGACGGCGCATAGAAGAACAAGAAGCAGCTTTTTCATAAAGTGAATATAGGCGATCTTCCGCGATGTGAAAGGTGTCCGGTTCAGGCTCTCGGATGCGCCTTGTCATAGACTTCCAGCAAACGCTCCGTATCCACGCCGGTATAAATCTGCGTGCTGGACAGGCTGGCATGGCCCAGCAATTCCTGAATGGTGCGCAAGTCGCCGCCGCGACCCAGCAGATGCGTCGCGAAGGAATGGCGCAGTGCATGTGGCGTGGCGCTGTCGGGAAGGCCCAGCCCAGCGCGCAGCTTCTGCATTTCGCGCTGGATGATCGCGGCATGAAGCTCGCCGCCCTTCGCGCCGCGAAACAGCGGCTTGTCGGCAGAGAGATCATAGGGGCAGAGCGCGCGATATTGCGCGACGGCGCGGTGTATGATCGGCAGCAGAGGCACAAGGCGGGACTTATTGCCCTTGCCGGTTATGGTGATCGAAAGCGCGGAATTGTCGGATAGCGCGTCGCCTTTCAAGCCAAGCGCCTCGGAAATGCGCAAGCCGCAGCCATAGAGCAGGGTCAGCACGGCGGCGTTACGGGCGGCGATCCACGGCTCCTCGGCCATCTGGCCATCGGCTGCGACCACACGGCGGGCGTCGTCTGCGGTCAGCGGTTTTGGCAGCGATTTCGGCTGGCGGGGCGCGCGTATGGCACCGGCGCCAGCGGCATTGGCCAGTCCGCGTTTTTCCAGATGCCGCAGCAGCGAGCGCACACCAGCCAGACCGCGCCCCAGGGTTCGTGCGCCTGCGCCGTCATTGCGGCGGCTGGCGAGGAACGAGCGCAGATCGGCAACGCGCAAGGCGCTCACATCCTTCAGCGAGGGCGCTTCGCCCAGATGGCCGGTGAGAAAATTCAGAAACTGCCGCGAGTCGCGCTCATAGGCTTCGATGGTATTCTCGGAAAGACGGCGCGTATCTTTCAATGTCTTCAGCCATTCCTCACGCGCAGCCGCGAGGTCTGCACGGGCGGGAATCAGGAATTCGCCATTCATTGCCATCTTGAAATCTACCGGTTGAAGTTTCGGCAGACAGTTTGTCAGGCAGAGGTTACCGGCTGGTTGCCTTTGATGCTTCCATCGGCGACTTTGCTGAAACCGTGCATTTTTCTTGGCGTTTCGGTCTGAATTCGCTAAGCGATAGGCTAATCAGCAGCGCATATCGGTCCGACTGTCGGGACGATGCGCCCGAATCCAGATCAGGGGCAACCATGCCACGTCCAGAAAATCCGATCCAGCTTGCCATCGTCGGTGCCGCCCATGGCATTCGCGGCGAAGTCCGGATCAAGACATTCACCGAAGACCCGCTGTCTATCGGCGATTATGGCCTGCTCTATGATGAGCAGGGCAAGGGCTACGAAATTCTTGAAGCGCGGGCCGCCAAGACGGTGGTGATCGTGCGCCTCAAGGGCGTCAATGACCGCAATGCAGCCGAGGCGCTCAACGGCACGGCGCTCTACATCGACCGTTCGCAATTGCCGGACGACGATCTGGACGATGACGAGTTCTTCCAGACCGACCTGATCGGCCTCGCGGCCATCGATGCCGACGGCAAAAGCTATGGCATTGTCAGCGCGGTGTTCGATTTCGGCGGCGGCGACATCATTGAGTTGAGCGAGAAGGGCAAGCGCCCGATGCTCATTCCGTTTACCGAAGCGGCTGTGCCGGAGATTGATTTCGAAAAAGGCACCATTCTGGTGGAGCCTTTCGCGGCGGGCCTGATCGCCGATGAAGACGACAATCCGCTGAAGGGCGGCAATCAGCCCAAGAAGCGACCGAAGAAGTCATGACGGGCGAACTTTTCCATGCTTCGGTCCTGACGCTTTATCCGGAAATGTTTCCGGGGCCGCTTGGCGTTTCCCTGGCGGGCAAGGCGCTGGCCGAGGCGAAATGGCAGCTTGATACGGTGCAGATTCGCGACTTTGCCGAAGGCAGGCATCGCATGGTCGATGACACGCCGTCCGGTGGCGGCGCGGGCATGGTGATGAAGCCTGATGTGATTGCGCGGGCGCTCGATTCCGTTGCCGATGATCGCCCAATGCTGCTGATGACGCCGCGCGGTGCGCCGCTGACGCAAAAGCGCGTGCGCGAGCTTGCAGCCGGTCCGGGCGCGATCATTTTGTGCGGTCGCTTTGAGGGCGTGGATGAACGTGTGATCGAAGCGCGCCATCTCGAGGAAGTGTCGATCGGCGACTATATACTTTCGGGCGGCGAGACGGCGGCCATCGTGTTGCTGGATGCTGTGGTGCGCCTGTTGCCCGGCGTGATGGGCAATCAGCAATCGGGCGAAACGGAGAGTTTCGAGACCGGGTTGCTCGAACATCCGCATTATACGCGCCCGCAGGTTTGGGAGGAGCGTTCCATTCCCGATGTGCTGACATCCGGCAATCATGGCGCCATCGACAAATGGCGGCATGCTGAGGCCGAGCGGATTACCCGGGAGCGTCGTCCAGATCTCTGGGATGTCTATCAGGAGACGAAGCGCAAAAGCTGATCGAGCGCTTGAAAAGTATCGTCCCGCAGAAAAATGCCCGGTTTTCACCGGGCATTTCTGTTTCAGGCATGTTGCTTTGCGGATGCGCGAAGGGCAGCTTCCGGCTTGCGAAGCAGGTAATAGACCCCGCCGCCAATGCCGACCCCGAAGAACCAGCCATAGGTTCCCCACCAGTTCGGCAGAAGATTGGTGGCTATCGGCAGGACTGACGAGAACAGCGCGCCAATGGCAAAGGCGATGAAAGCCTTGACGTGCCAGCCGTTCTGGAAGCGGAATTCGCCATTTTCCTGATAGAGATCGGCGACATTCAGCTGTCCGCGACGCAGCAGATAATAATCGACCATCATGATCCCAAAGATCGGCCCCATGGTGGAGCCGAGGAAATTGACGAAATGCGCAGCGCCGGTTTCCCATGGTGCGAACGGATAGAGGATCAGCGCGATCAGCGCCGCGATAAAACCGCCGCGCTTGAAGGAAACCTTCTGCGGAAATGTGTTCGAGAAATCAAAGGCGGCGGAAACGAAATTTGCCACCACATTGATGCCGAGCGTTGCGACGGTAAATGTCAGCGCGGCCAGCAATGCCAGGAACCAACTGTCGAACTTGGCTGAAATCTGGTCGGGATGCAGCAGCACTTCGCCATAGACCGTGAAGGCGGCTGTGGTCGTGACACCGGCCACGAGGCAGAAGGCCAGAAGATTGACCGGCAGGCCCCAGAGATTGCCGCGCCGCAGTGCCGCCTCATCCTTGGCATAGCGCGAGAAGTCGCAGAAATTGAGATAAAGCGCTGCGAAATAGGTGATCCAGGTGGCGGCAACCGCCGCCAGCGCCGGGATGGAACCCGGTTCGCCGGATACGCCTGCATCTCTTGTCTTCTCCAGCAGAACATCGCGCGGGATTTCGCTGCCGAAGGAGAATGTGCCTGCCTTGATGACCAGATAGATGGCGAGAATGAGCATCATGATCCAGACTGCCGGGCCGGCCCAATCCTGAAAACGGCGCACCGTTTCCATCCCGCGCTGGATGATCAAGAGCTGCGCCGCCCAGACCAGCACGTAGCAGATGACTTCAAGGGTCGAATGACCGAGCAAATGGCTGTTCTGGTGAAAAGCCAGCATGCTGTCATTGCGGATCAGCAGCGCAACAAGGGCGCCGGAAGCTGCCGCCGTCTGCGCGCCATACCAGAAACAGGCGACGACGCCGCGCACGAGGGCTGGGAAATTCGCGCCGAATGTGCCGAAGGAGGCGCGGGCCAGCACTGGAAAGGGCACGCCGGTCCGTACGCCCGCATTGCCGACGAGGCTCATCAGGAAGAAGATGACCAGAGAGCCGAGACCGATGGCAATGATAAAGTTCAGAAAACTGCCGCAAAGCAGGAAAAGACTTGCGGCAAGATAGTAGCCCCACAGACTATGGACGTCCGATGTCCAGACGTTGAAAATACTGAAGGCGCCCCATTTGCGCTCAACAGCCGGCGCCAGATCCTCATTATACAATGAGGGTGACGGTTGTTTGCTTGTCATATTGTCCCCATTTTAGCTTTATGCTTTATTCGATTGCTTGCATGCGCAGCCGTCATTTTTTGCAATATTTCTGACATAGACCATTGCGGCTGGCTATTAAAAATTCTGACAGGGCGTGACAAAACCCTCGCGATGCTGTATTGGCGCGTCTGTTCGGAAAAATCCGACATTGCGATGGCTCGTTCGGGCATAGCCCGGGACGTCCGTAAACCAATAAATGGTGCACCGCTCCTGCCTGATATCAAGGGCATAGCCGCAAGGCCAAGGATTGCTTGGCGGCAAGTGCAGAGCGCTCTGACTGTTTGAGAAGAACATAGAAGGAGTCAGACGATGACCGATATTATTCGTCAGCTTGAAGCCGAACAGGCAGCAAAGATCGAAGAAAAGCGCAAGCTTCCAGATTTCCAGCCGGGCGACACGGTTCGCGTTCAGGTTCGCGTGACGGAAGGTACGCGTACCCGCGTACAGGCCTATGAAGGCGTCTGCATCGCTCGTTCGGGCGCAGGCCTCAACGAAAACTTCACCGTCCGCAAGATTTCGTATGGCGAAGGCGTAGAGCGCGTATTCCCGGTTTACTCGCCGATCGTTGAAGGCGTTGAGCTGGTTCGCCGCGGTAAGGTCCGTCGCGCCAAGCTTTACTACCTGCGTGGCCTCACCGGTAAGGCTGCCCGTATTTCTGAAAAGAAAGACAACCGCACCAAGGCCGAGCGCGAAGCCGACAAGGCTGCCGCCGCTGCCGAAGCTGCCAAGACCGCTGCTGAATAAGTTTCAGCCAGAGATCTTTGAAAAAGGCGGCCTGTGGCCGCCTTTTTTATTTGCCAAACGCATTACGACGCATAATATCAG
This sequence comes from Ochrobactrum teleogrylli, assembly GCF_006376685.1. Lineage (GTDB taxonomy): Bacteria > Pseudomonadota > Alphaproteobacteria > Rhizobiales > Rhizobiaceae > Brucella > Brucella teleogrylli. The sequence goes on from NZ_VEWL01000016.1 coordinate 6,348, forward strand.
GCATAATTCTGCCCGCTTTGCGCAAGATTGTTACTGCGACACCCTGTTGCTGTTTCAGTTTCTTGACGAAACGCAACAGCAGGTGCATATGACAGCCAAATTAAGAACCGTTCAAAGGAACTCTCGCAATGAGCGCGCCGCGTACACTTTATGACAAGATCTGGGACGACCATGTAGTGGATCAGCAGGAAGATGGGACCTGCCTCCTTTATATTGATCGCCATCTTGTGCACGAAGTGACGAGCCCGCAGGCTTTCGAAGGCCTGCGCATGGCTGGCCGTCAGGTGCGCCATCCCGAGAAGACGCTGGCTGTGGTCGATCACAACGTGCCGACCTCGAAAGATCGCGTCAACGGCATCAAGAACGAAGAAAGCCGCATTCAGGTTGAAGCTCTCGCCAAGAATGCCGCCGATTTCAACGTCGAATATTATTCCGAGCGTGATCGTCGCCAGGGCGTCGTGCACATCGTCGGACCGGAGCAGGGCTTTACCCTGCCGGGCATGACGATTGTCTGCGGCGACAGCCACACCTCGACCCACGGTGCTTTCGGTTCGCTGGCGCATGGTATCGGTACGTCGGAAGTCGAGCATGTGCTCGCGACCCAGACGCTGATCCAGAAGAAAGCCAAGAACATGCTGGTGCGTGTTGAGGGCGAACTGGCTCCGGGCGTGACCGCCAAGGACATCACGCTCGCCATCATCGGCGAAATCGGCACCGCAGGCGGCACCGGTTACGTGATCGAATATGCAGGCAGCGCCATTCGCTCGCTGTCGATGGAAGGTCGCATGACCGTCTGCAACATGTCGATTGAAGGCGGCGCACGCGCTGGTCTCATCGCACCGGACGAAACGACCTTCGCCTATGTGCAGGACAAGCCGCGCGCGCCGAAGGGCGAAGCGCTGGAACAGGCTATCGGCTACTGGAAGACGCTGCATTCGGATGAAGGCGCGCATTTCGACAAGGTCGTCGAGCTGGATGCGGCCAAGATTTCGCCGGTCGTTTCCTGGGGCTCTTCGCCGGAAGACGTTGTTTTCGTCACCGACATCGTGCCGAATCCGGACGATATCAAGGATGAAACCAAGCGTGCGTCCAAGTGGCGTGCGCTGGACTATATGGGTCTGAAGCCGGGCACCAAGATGACCGACATCAAGATCGACCGCGTCTTCATCGGTTCCTGCACCAATGGCCGTATCGAGGATCTGCGCGACGCAGCCCGCATGGCCGCTGGCAAGAAGGTTGCCGATGGCGTCAACGCCATGATCGTGCCGGGCTCGGGTCTCGTGAAGGAACAGGCGGAAGCCGAAGGCCTCGACAAGATCTTCATCGAAGCCGGGTTCGACTGGCGCGAGCCGGGATGCTCGATGTGCCTCGCCATGAATGACGACCGTCTGAAGCCGGGTGAACGTTGCGCTTCGACCTCGAACCGCAACTTCGAAGGCCGTCAGGGCTTCAAGGGCCGCACCCATCTCGTGTCGCCTGCCATGGCCGCCGCAGCTGCCATTGCCGGTCACTTCGTGGACATTCGCGACTGGAACTAACGTGTCCAGACAACACTGAATAGAACAAGCCGCCGGAGCGATCCGGCGGCTTTTCTTTTATGCGCCGCCATGGGTAAGAAAAAAGCTTTGCTCTTATCCGCTTCTTCACGGTTTCCTCGCATATTCCATGTATAAGTAAGTGCTGCTAGATTGGCGCCTACTTTAGAGAAGCCGCTACGAACCAAAGCAGGCGGAATAGGCATTCATGGGCGGGGCCGATTTCATTCTCATCATCAACATGACCGTATCCGGTCTGTTTGCCTTCGCGTTTTTCGGCATTGCCGTTTATGCGAAAGGCAATGCCGCGGCGCGCGTCTTCGCGACGGGCTTCGTCTTTGCGATGCTCTACTTCCTCAGTGAGCTGGCGATGCCGTCCATGCCGAGCCCGCGCATCGGCTATATGCTCGCATTTGCAACCTATCTGATGACACTGGCTTGTCTCGTCATTGGTCTGGCGCGGATGTATTCTTCGCCCGTGCCGTGGAAGACGCTTGGCGCGCTGGCGTTTGTTTCGCTGGTGATGATCCATGCCATATACGGCATCGCGCGCAGCAGCTTGCCCGGTATGTTCCTCTACCAGACGCCTTATTTTCTGACATTGGCGCTCGCCGTCTGGATCATCCTGCGCTCCAGCAGACGCGGAGCTGTCGATATGCTGATGGCCGTGCTTTTTGCCTTCAGTGCTGTGCATTTTCTCATGAAGCCGGTGCTTGCCAATGTGTCGGGCGGCGCGGGGGCTGAGCCGAACGATTATGTGAATACGGCCTATGCGCTTTTTGCCCAGTCGATCGGGGCCGGCCTGTCGGTCGCGGCGGGACTTCTATTGCTATTGAGCCTGATGCGGGAACTGCTTTCGGACATGACCATTCGTTCCGAAACGGACGAGCTTTCGGCGCTGCTCAATCGCCGCGGCTTTGCGTTGCGGGCAGAGGCGGCCATCGAAAAATCGAAGCGGTCTCGACAGGCCCTGTCGCTGGTGGTTTGCGATATCGACTATTTCAAATTGATAAATGACAATTACGGCCACGCGCTGGGTGACCGTGTCATTGCAGCCTTTGCTGCCGAATTGCGCAAGACTGCCGTTGCCCGAGGCGGATTTGCGGCGCGTATGGGCGGCGAGGAATTTGCGGTCCTGCTGCCCGGCAACACCATTCAGTCGGCGTCTCGCTGTGCCGACGGTATGCGTCTGGCCTGCGGCACGATCCAGATACCGAGCAATCATGGCGATATCGATTTCACAGCCAGCTTCGGCGTTGCCGAAATGGAATTCGACGACATGTTTTCCGACCTCTACAAGCGAGCTGACGGTGCGCTTTATGAGGCGAAGAAGGGCGGTCGCAATTGCGTGCGCGCAGCCTCGCCCATTATCTCTGATGAGAATGTCGTGGAGTTTCGTCCGTCAGGCTCAGCCCGCACACGCGGATAATCGGCCTCAACAGCCCGGATGATCCAGAACCGGGGTTTCGCCGCTGTCCAGCCCGTACATGAATGAGCGTCCGCGCAGGACGATGGCGCTTTCGCAACTGCTGTTCGGAGGGCTGACGATATAGGACACAGCCTTGTCCTGCGACGCGGTTATGGTTGTCGTGCCGTGCACCTTGCGCGGCATCCGCAATGTCGGGTCTTTATGCGCTGCACCGACCCGGATGATCTTTGCGCCGCCGCCAGCCTTCTGCATGACGAGGTTTCCAGACGCGTCGGCATAGCGCAAGGTGGTCTCGGCAGAGGCTGTCGCGACCAAGCCACCAAAAGCCAGTGTACATGACGCCAGCAACGCGATCCTGTTTCTGTTTGCCATGGTGCCGTTTCGCCTTCGCCGTCTGACGCAAAAAGAGTTTCCGCACCATCTTAACTCTTTCTTTACCTTTGTCATCCGTGCTGGCTACAATCGGATAAGTCTTTGGTCGCAACTGCTTCGCGGCGTAGTGAGCAAGGACGACTTGAACCGCCCCGAAGGCCAAGGAATGTTCAATGACCAAAGATCATGCCGTCGATATCGCGCTGCTCCATCTTCGTGATGCTCACGAATTCGCGCCGCTGCTTGCCAGCTATGCGCAGGCGCTGAAGCGTGGCGCACCGCGCCGCCCCGACGATTATTATGCCGAGCATCTTCTGCAGGACCGTGCCACTGAAATTCTAGGCGCGCGCGTGGACGGCAATCTTGTCGGCTTCGTGATTTTCTACGATCTGCCGGAGCCGGTATCGGGTCTGCGCGCAGGGCAGGTGGATCATATCTATGTGCATCACGATCATCGCGGCAAAGGCATCGCCAAGGCGCTCATCGACCTGCTGGCCGACAAGGCGGAAGAGCGCAGCTGGTCCAAGCTTGTCCTCAATGCGCCGCGTGTGCCGGAAGACGGACGCAAGCTCTATGAGCAGGTCGCGACGGCAGCCGACTGGTCGAGCTATGTGATTCGATTCGGCGCCTGATGTGCTTTTGCTAAAGTTGATGAAATTACACATGTTTTTTAAATTGCGGCCTTCAAACGATTGAAGGCCGCATTCACGTGAAAGTGTCGCAAAGGTGCGACCAATTGTTAGTCTTTTCGTGAAAAAGCTTCTTTGACGTGGTGGTAAAAGAGCAGTAGAAAGCGGCACATAAGGCCGTATTCCACGGTCTCGCCATATTTTCAGGTCGCACCGGCGCGGGATCGAAAGTTCCGGTTCATTGCGTAGAGCGCGACTTCAAAACTGGGTTTTTAGAAAAACCCGCCATCCGGTACGCCAGATCGATCATTGTCGGTGGGCATTCCGGGGGAGAAACGTCAGGGAAGCCCCACGAGAGGCCAACGAGAACCATGACACAACCGACCGTAACGCGTCAGCGTCCTTTGTCGCCGCACCTGTCCGTCTATAAGCCGGTCATCACGATGACGATGTCCATCGTGCATCGTATCACGGGCGGCGCTCTCTATTTCGGCACCCTGCTGCTTGCAGCCTGGCTTATTTCCGCAGCCGTCGGCGAAGAGTGCTTCAATGCCGTCAACGCCGTGTTCGGCTCCTGGATCGGCCAGCTTGTGCTGTTCGGCTATACCTGGGCGCTGCTGCACCATCTGGCGGGCGGCGTTCGTCACTTCATCTGGGATACCGGCGCAGGTCTTGAAAAGCATACCGCTTCCAAGATCGCCTGGGCTACGGTCGTCTTCTCGGTCATCACAACGATCCTCGTCTGGGTCGTCGCTTACTCGGTGCGCTAGGAGGCTAATCCCATGAGCGGTTCGAATAATGATATGCGCACGCCTCTTGGCAAAGTTCGCGGTCTTGGCTCTGCCAAGGAAGGCACCAGCCATTTCTGGTATCAGCGCGTGACGGCAGTGGCCCTGGTGCCGCTGGTTCTCTTTTTCCTCGGTCTGGTGATTTCGCTCAATGGCGCAAGCTTTGCGGAAGTCCGGGCTGCTCTCTCGCATCCCATTACCGCCATTGTCATGGCGCTGTTCGTTCTGACCGGCGTTTATCACATGCGTCTGGGCATGCAGGTTATTATCGAAGATTATGTGCATGGCGAAGGCATGAAGGTCGTGCTGGTGATGCTGAACACCTTCTTTGCGGCGGTGGTCGGTTTTGCCTGCGTTTTCGCGATCCTCAAGCTCAGCTTCGGAGGTTGATAGCCCGATGGCTAGTGCAGAAAAGAATGCAGCTCCGGCTGCGGGCGAAAAGTCCTACAAGTTTGTCGATCACAAATTCGACGTTGTCGTGGTCGGCGCTGGTGGCGCTGGTCTGCGCGCCACGCTCGGCATGGCCGAGCAGGGGCTCAAGACCGCCTGTATCACGAAGGTTTTCCCGACCCGTTCGCATACGGTCGCGGCACAGGGCGGCATTGCCGCCTCGTTGAAGAACATGGGCCCGGACAGCTGGCAGTGGCACATGTACGATACCGTCAAGGGATCGGACTGGCTCGGCGACACCGACGCGATGGAATATCTGGCGCGTGAAGCGCCTGCCGCCGTCTACGAGCTTGAGCACTACGGTGTGCCGTTCTCGCGCACGGAAGAAGGCAAGATTTACCAGCGCCCGTTCGGTGGCCATATGCAGAATTTCGGTGACGGTCCTCCGGTTCAGCGCACCTGCGCTGCTGCCGACCGTACCGGCCACGCCATCCTGCACACGCTTTACGGCCAGAGCCTGAAGAACAACGCGCAGTTCTTCATCGAATATTTCGCGCTCGACCTGATCATGACCGACGGTGTCTGCACCGGCGTGGTGGCGTGGAACCTCGATGACGGCACCATCCATCGTTTCTCCGCCAAGATGGTGGTTCTGGCGACGGGCGGTTACGGTCGCGCCTATTTCTCGGCCACCTCGGCCCATACCTGCACCGGCGACGGCGGCGGCATGGCTGCGCGCGCTGGTCTACCGCTTCAGGACATGGAATTCGTTCAGTTCCATCCGACCGGCATTTACGGCGCAGGCTGCCTCATCACCGAAGGCGCACGCGGTGAAGGCGGCTATCTGGTCAATTCCGAAGGCGAGCGCTTCATGGAGCGTTATGCGCCATCGGCCAAGGATCTTGCCTCGCGCGACGTGGTTTCGCGCTGCATGACCATGGAAATCCGCGCCGGTCGTGGCGTAGGCAAGGCCAAGGACCACATCTTCCTGCATCTCGACCATCTCGATCCCGCCGTTCTGCATGAACGCCTGCCGGGCATCTCCGAGTCGGCCAAGATTTTCGCGGGCGTGGACGTGACCAAGGAACCGATCCCGGTTCTGCCGACCGTTCACTACAATATGGGCGGCATTCCGACCAATTACTGGGGCGAAGTGCTGAACCCGACGCCGGAAGACCCGGATCGCGTACAGCCCGGCCTGATGGCTGTCGGCGAAGCGGGCTGCGCTTCGGTGCACGGTGCAAACCGTCTCGGCTCCAACTCGCTGATCGACCTTGTGGTGTTCGGTCGTGCGGCTGCGATCCGCGCTGGCGAAGTCATCGACCGCGCCGCGAAGATCCCGGATATCAACGAAGCCGCTGTCGAAAAGATCATGGATCGTTTCCATCGCCTGCGTTACGCCAATGGCTCCACGCCGACGGCAGAGCTGCGCGAGAAGATGCAGCGCACCATGCAGGAAGACGCTGCCGTGTTCCGCACGTCGGAATCGCTCAAGCAGGGCTGCGAACGCATGGAAAAGATCTGGCAGGAACTGCCGGATATCAAGGTTTCCGACCGCTCGATGATCTGGAACTCCGATCTCGTCGAGACGCTGGAGCTGGAAAACCTGATGGCCAATGCGTTGACGACCGTTGTTTCGGCGGAAGCGCGTCATGAAAGCCGCGGCGCGCATGCGCATGAGGATTTCCCGGACCGTAACGATGCCGAATGGCGCAAGCACACCCTGTCCTGGCTCTCGCCGGACGGCAAGGTGACGCTCGGTTATCGCGCCGTTCACCTCGATCCGCTCACGACGGAAGAAGAAGGTGGCATCAGCCTCGCCAAGATTGCGCCGAAGAAGCGCGTTTACTGATTAAGGGAAAGAGCAATGGTTGAACTCGCACTTCCCAAGAATTCCCGCATGCAGGAGGGCAAGACCTGGCCCCGCCCTGATGGCGCCAAGCGCGTCACGGAATTCCGTATTTATCGCTGGTCGCCGGACGACGACGCCAATCCGAGCATCGACACCTATTATGTCGATCGCGATGATTGCGGCCCGATGGTTCTGGACGGTCTGCTCTATATCAAGAACAAGATCGATCCGACGTTGACGCTGCGCCGCTCGTGCCGCGAAGGCATTTGCGGCTCCTGCGCGATGAACATCGACGGTGCCAACACGCTGGCCTGCACCAAGGGCATGGACGATATCAAGGGCGCCATCAAGGTTTACCCGCTGCCGCATATGCCGGTGGTGAAGGATCTCGTGCCCGACCTCAACAACTTCTACGCCCAGCACCGTTCGATCGAGCCCTGGCTCAAGACGGTTTCGCCGGAGCCGCAGAAGGAATGGTTGCAGAGCCATGACGACCGCCAGAAGCTGGACGGTCTTTATGAGTGCATTCTGTGCGCCTGCTGCTCGACCTCGTGCCCAAGCTACTGGTGGAACGGCGACCGTTATCTCGGCCCGGCTGTGCTGCTGCAGGCCTATCGCTGGCTGATCGACAGCCGTGACGAAGCTAAGGGCGAACGTCTCGACAATCTCGAAGATCCGTTCCGCCTCTATCGCTGCCACACGATCATGAACTGCGCGCAGACCTGCCCGAAGGGATTGAACCCGGCCAAGGCGATTGCCGAGATTAAAAAGATGATGGTCGAGCGCCGCGTGTAGTAGCGCCAGCTATCAATTAAAGTATGCAAAGGGGAAGGCTGTTGCCTTCCCCTTTGTTTTTTGCACGAACCGGCAGCAGATCATGCACTCATTGATTGTATGGTCTTGACCTTTACGTTGCCGCCGATATGTCTTGAGATAACAAGGCAGCACGGAGAATGGGCAATCATGCTCGACCATATCGGCTTCAACATTTCCAGCATGCCCAAGTCGCGCAAATTCTATGATGAGGCGCTTGCCCCTCTGGGCATTACCCGCGCCATGGAATTCGGCGACTGGGTCGGATATGGGCGCAACGGTAAGCCGGAATTCTGGATTGGCAAGCAGAAGGGCGCCAAACTGGAAGGGGTTCTGCATGTCGCCTTTTCGGCGGGCACGCGCTCGGAAGTGGATCGTTTCTATGAAGCGGCCATCGCGGCTGGCGGCAGCGACAATGGAAAGCCGGGCATCCGCGAAGGTTACCATCCCGATTATTACGCTGCTTTCGTGATCGACCCGGACGGGCACAATATAGAGGCCGTCTGCCACCTGCCGGAATAAAAGGCGGGATCTGTAACCCCGCCTTTCGTGGTCTCAGACCAGTTTTGCGTCCAGCGTCACTTCGATTGCGCCAAGCGCCTTCGAAAGCGGGCAGGATTCCTTAGCCTTCTTGGCAAGATCGGCAAAGGCCTCAGCCGAAATGCCGGGAATCTTGGCATTGAGGGTCAGCGCGCTGCGGGTGATTTCAAAACCGCCGCCCGAAGCTTGGCCGATGTTGACGGCTGCCGTTGCTTCCAGTTTTTCCGGCGGGGTGCCGTTCTGCGTCAAAAGGGCGGAAAGCTGCATGGCGAAGCAGCCCGCATGCGCCGCACCGAGAAGCTCTTCCGGATTGGTGCCAGCGCGCCCGCTTTCATCCTCGAAGCGAGCTTTAAAATCATAGGGAAGGTCTTTCAGTGCGCCGCTCTGGGTGTTGAGCGTGCCTTTGCCTTCCTTCAGCGTGCCTTGCCAGACTGCTATTGCTTTTCTTTCCATGGGGAAGCTCCTCTCGGTGATTGTCCGTCACGGATATAGGGCGCTTCGCGATGGCTTCCAGCAATGAATAGGCAGCAATTAGGGGGGGGCGGCGGTCAGATCGGCTGCCCTTTCAAAAGGCGGGGCGTATCGCCGGACAATCCGGCTGCCTGCTTGATGAAGAAGGATTTCAGGCTCGGGACGCGATCCACGAGACCAAGGCCGATATCGCGAATGGAGCGGATGGCCGGATTGTCGTTGGAAAACAGCTTGGTGAGAACATCGGTCGTCACGCCCATCTGCACCGTGTCAAAGCGACGCCAGGACTGGTAACGTTCAAGGGCGGCGAACGATCCGATATCGAGGCCGAGGCGATCCGTTTCGACGATAACCTCGGCAATGGCAGCAGCATCGCGGAAACCGAGATTGAGGCCCTGTCCCGCGATCGGGTGGATGCGATGCGCCGCATCGCCGACAAGGGCAAAGCGCGGTTTCACGAATTCGCGCGCCAGCGTCAGGCCAAGCGGGAAGGCGCGGCGCGGGCCTTCGACATGCAGCGCGCCGAGACGATGCCCGAAGCGCTGTTCCAGTTCGGCTTCGAAAACGAAATCATCTTCGCGGATCAGCCGGTCGGCGTCAGCGGTGCGTTCAGTCCACACCAGCGAGCTGCGATTGCCCTTGAGCGGCAGAATGGCAAAGGGTCCGGCAGGCAGGAAATGCTCGTCGGCGCGTCCGCCATGCGGCTTTTCGTGGGATACGTTGCAGACGATGCCCGATTGGCCATAGTCCCAGTTGACGGTCTTGATGCCCGCCTGATCGCGTAGGCGCGAGCGCGCACCGTCGGCGGCAATCAGAAGGCGGGTCTCGATGGCGTCGCCATTGGAAAGCGAAACGGTAACGGTTTCCGGCTTGGTTTCGAAGCCATTCACGCTGGTTGCTTCGAGGAAGTTAATGCCCAGCGCATCGGCCTTGTTGTGCAGGGCAGTATTGAGAATGCGGTTTTCAACCATATGGGCGAAAGGCTCGCCGGGGTCCACATCGCCTGCAAAGGTCAGGAAAACAGGTCGCACCGGGTCGGATACGCGCGAATCGGTGATGACCATTTCGGTGATCGGCTGCGCATCAGACACGATTTCCTGCCAGCAGCCGAGCTTGTCGAGCATGCGTGATGCGGCAGCCGCGATGGACGAGGCGCGTGGGTCGGTTTTCCACGAACCGGCGGGCGCGCCATCGACAACGGTGACGGAAAGATGTGGCGCCGCCGACTTGACCGCAACCGCCGTGACGAGGCCAACATAACCGCCACCGGCGATTAGCAGGTCGGTGTTGCGAGTGCTTGTCTGTCTGGAAGTCGCAGCCATCGGTTCGTCCTTTTCGGAAAGCCTATACCATGCTTGTGCGCTTCTGGCACAAATACGGCAAGAGTGAAGCCGATATTTTGCCGCGGCACTGTGAGGCACACCGACCGAATCCGAAAAGCCTCCGGGCCACTTGACAGATTTCGACCGGCAGGAACAAACATGAGCCTCAACTTTATTAGCTTCATATATGGTCGCAGGAGCCAGGCTGTCCATGTCCGATCGCGAAAAGTCCGAATATCAGCAGTCCGATCTTACATCTGTCTCAGATGAGAGCGCAGGCCAGACGGCTTCCATGCGGCAGCTGCTGTCGATACTCGATCTGGAAACGCTGGAGGTGGACCTGTTTCGCGGCAACAGCCCGCAAGTGGGTTGGCAGCGCGTGTTCGGCGGTCAGGTGATCGGCCAGGCGCTGATCGCGGCGCAGCGCACCGTGGAGCCTGCGCGGCATGTGCATTCGCTGCATGGATATTTTGTGCGTCCCGGCGATCCGGCGATTCCGATCATCTATGAGGTGGATCGCATTCGCGACGGTTCCAGCTTCAACACCCGCCGCGTGCTGGCCAAGCAGCACGGCAAGGCCATCTTCACGCTGTCGGCGTCGTTTCAGGTGGATGAGGGCGGTCTGGACCACCAGATCGCCATGCCCGAAGGACTGCCGATGCCGGAGCAATTGCTGGGCGACCGCGACATCAAGGAGCAATATCTGCATCTCGCTCCGGCCAATGTTCGCAGATATTGGGAACAGGAGCGTCCCATCGAGATCAAGCCGGTGCAGCTGACGCATTATTTCTCGCGGGAGAAGCTGGAGCCTGCGCAGCATGTCTGGGTGCGCGCAAATGGTATTGTTCCTGATAATCGCGCGCTTCAGGCGGCGATCCTCGCTTATCTCTCCGACATGACGCTGCTCGACACATCGCTGCATCCGCATGGGCGTTCGATTTTCGACCGCGATCTTCAGGCGGCAAGCCTCGATCATGCGATGTGGTTCCATCGTCCGTTCAAGCTGAATGACTGGCTGCTTTATACGCAGGACACACCGAGCGCTTCGGGCGCGCGCGGTTTCAATCGCGGGTCGCTTTATACGCGCGACGGCATTCTGGTGGCTTCCGTTGCACAGGAAGGACTAATTCGTGTGCATGAAAACAAAGAATGATTAAATATTAACCACACCAATGCCTTCTGTATAAATATTATGCAATTCGACGGTTTTCAGCCAAGTTCAGCGCTCGGGCAGGGCGCTGAAAAGATGAATCGCTAGAATCACTTAGCCTGAATTTGCCTAAACCTCCGGCACAAAAAGCCCGGCTTTGCGGGGCTGCCGGAAGCCGCAACGACTCGCTTCACAAAAAAATCACATTTTGCGCCGCGCCTTTCTGCAACTGGCACGATTTTTGTTTCTCTTGGTTCGAACCGGTCTTTCCAGCGCATACGCGTTTGAAACCGCCATTCGACGGAGATATTCGATGCTCATAACAGGAAGAATCAAGCCAGCAGCTCTTTTGGCCTCTTTGCCTGCGCTGGTCGCCATGGCTGGAATGGCGATGGCACAGGACGCAGCGCCTGCTGCGGCTCCCACGCCCACTCTCGATACGGGCGATACGGCCTGGATGCTGACGTCAACCGCGCTCGTGTTGATGATGACCATCCCGGGCCTTGCGCTGTTCTATGGCGGCATGGTGCGCAAGAAGAACGTGCTGTCCACCGTGATGCAGAGCTTTGCCATCACCTGCCTCATGTCCGTTTTGTGGATGGTCGCCGGCTATTCGCTCGCTTTCACCGACGGTGGTTCGTCGAACGCTTATATCGGTGGTCTTTCCAAGGCTTTCTTCTCCGGCGTCACGATGGAATCGCTGACCGGCACCATTCCGGAATATGTCTTCATCACTTTCCAGATGACCTTTGCGATCATCACGCCAGCGCTTATTGCCGGCGCGTTTGCTGAACGCATGAAGTTTTCGTCCATGCTGGTCTTCCTGACCCTGTGGCTGTTCATCGTCTATATCCCGGTCGCGCATTGGGTCTGGGGCGGCGGTTTCCTCGCGTCGGACGGCGTGCTTGATTTCGCCGGCGGTACGGTCGTTCATATCAATGCCGGTGTTGCCGGTCTGGTGGCTGCACTCATCCTCGGCAAGCGCGACGGCTATGGTCACACCAACATGGCGCCGCACAATCTCGTTCTCTCGGTCATCGGCGCTGCCCTTCTGTGGGTGGGCTGGTTCGGCTTCAATGCCGGTTCGGCTGTCGGTGCGAATGCTCTCGCCGGTGTCGCCATGCTCAACACGCAGGTTGCGACCGCCGGTGCGGCTCTGGCCTGGATGTTCGTGGAATGGGCAATTGCAGGTAAGCCAAGCGTGCTTGGCATTATTTCGGGTGCTGTGGCCGGTCTGGTCGCCGTCACGCCTGCTGCCGGTTTCGTCAATCCGATGGGTGCGCTCATCATCGGCATCGTGGCCGGTGCGATCTGCTACGTCGCAGCCGTCAAGATCAAGCATGCGCTCGGCTACGACGACTCGCTCGATGCGTTCGGCGTCCATGGCGTCGGCGGTTTCGTGGGTGCGATTTTGACCGGTTTCTTTGCAGACACCACCATTAATTCGCTCGGCGAAGGCGCTTCCATGGGCAAGCAGTTCTTCGGTGCGGCAATCACCATCGTCTATACCGCAGTCGCGACGGCCATCATCCTTTATGTGATCAAGGCCGTGATGGGACTGCGTCCGAGCAAGCAGGCCGAAATCGAAGGTCTGGATATCTCTTTGCACGGCGAATCTGTTCAGTAAGAACAATTCTCCCAAGAAGGAGAAAGGCGCGGGAAACCGCGCCTTTTTTCATTTATAAGAAGAGAGTCCATGGTTAATGGGGAATTAACTATCGCCGGATTAGGATCGGACCGATTCATTCTGCCCATAGCTATTCCGTTATGGGCGACAGCAGAAATTTCGGTTCGGGACTGGCTATATGCGGCAAGGATATTCGCCCTCATACCCGCTGCGTGACGAGCGGATTACGGAAGACAGGCTCCGCCTGACCAATATCTTCCGCAGGCAGTTCTATATATTGTTCGGTCTGGCGCTTCTGTCGCTGACGGCAATGGCAGTCGGTGCACTGGCCACTTGGAATGTGGCTGATCCAAGCTTCAGCCATGCAACCGACAATCCGGTGACCAATGCGCTTGGCTATCCGGGCGCTGTCTTCTCTGATCTCGCCATGCAGTTTTTTGGTCTGGCGAGCGTTCCTGCATTGTTGCCGCTGGTCGTGTGGTCGCTTCTGATGATGACGCGCGGCGGTATTGGCCGCGTTGCCAAGCGCAGCTTTGCCTGGATCGGCGCAGCCCTTCTGTTTGCCGGCATTGCAAGCTGCTTTGCGGTGCCGGAAAGCTGGCCGATGCCGATCGGTCTTGGCGGTGTGTTTGGCGATATGGTGCTGCGCCTGCCCGGCCTGTTCCTTGGCCAGTTCCCGCAGGGCGCAATCGCTTCGGCCATTGCATTGGTTCTCGCCGTTCCCGCTTTGTGGCTCTGCCTTTTTGCAAGCGGCATTATTGGCCGCGGCATCATCAATCCGGTTCAGCCCGTGCAGCGCGGACGGGCGGAGGAAGATTTCATCGATGAGGATGACGAGGAAACCGCAGGCGGCGGCTTCCAGTTCATTGGTGCGCTGACCCATCTCGTGCTGACAACGACAGCCAACTTCAAGCGTCTGACCGGGCTTGGTCGCCGCCAGTCCCGCGACGAGGATTTCGGCGACATGCGCGCCGTGCGCCGCAGTGCCGAAACGCGTAACGGTGCGGAAGCGGGCAGACGTCGTGAGCCGGGCTTCGGTGGGCCGTCGGCGGACGAAGCGCCGTTCGACATGGATGATCCGATGGATGACGGCATGGACGACGTGCCGCTGGCCGGTCAGGAATGGCACGATGCGCCGCCAGCACGCAGCCGCAAGGCGCGTGTCGAACAGGCTGCGCCGTCGCCCAAGCCGGGCGCCCGCGCACAGCGTGAGGCGCAGCCGTCGTTCCTCAAGGACAAGGGCGTGTTTGAAATGCCATCGCTGCATTTCCTCGCCGAACCAAAGCTTGTTCAACGTGATCCCGCTCTGTCGAAGGATGCGCTGGAGCAGAATGCCCGTCTGCTTGAAGGCGTGCTGGAAGATTTCGGCGTGCGCGGCGAAATCATCAATGTGAAACCCGGACCGGTGGTCACGCTTTATGAACTGGAACCTGCGCCGGGCATCAAGTCTTCCCGCGTGATCGGCCTTGCCGACGATATCGCCCGTTCGATGAGCGCGATTGCGGCGCGTGTTGCCGTTATTCCGGGCCGCAACGCCATCGGCATCGAATTGCCGAACCCGAAGCGCGAAATGGTTTATCTGCGCGAAATGCTGGCCAGCCGCGACTTCGAACAGTCCAAGGCGAAGCTGGCATTGGCGCTCGGCAAGACCATCAATGGCGAGCCGGTGATTGCCGATATCGCGAAGATGCCGCACGTCCTCGTTGCCGGTACGACCGGATCCGGCAAGTCGGTGGCGATCAACACGATGATCCTGTCGCTGCTCTATCGCATGACGCCGCAAGAATGCCGCCTGATCATGATCGACCCGAAGATGCTGGAACTTTCCGTCTATGACGGCATTCCGCATCTGCTGACGCCCGTTGTGACCGATCCGAAGAAGGCGGTTGTCGCGCTCAAATGGACCGTGCGCGAAATGGAAGACCGCTATCGCAAAATGTCGAAGGTCGGCGTTCGCAATATTGACGGTTTCAACCAGCGTGTCGGTCTGGCGCAGAAGAAGGGCGAACCGATTGCGCGCACTGTGCAGACCGGGTTCGACCGCAATACCGGCGAAGCGATCTACGAGACCGAAGAGCTGGATCTGGCGCCAATGCCCTATATCGTCGTGATCATCGACGAAATGGCTGACCTGATGATGGTTGCAGGTAAGGATATCGAAGGTGCGGTGCAGCGTCTGGCGCAGATGGCGCGTGCCGCCGGTATCCATGTCATCATGGCGACGCAGCGTCCGTCGGTGGATGTCATCACCGGCACGATCAAGGCCAACTTCCCGACCCGTATTTCCTTCCAGGTGACGTCGAAGATCGACAGCCGCACCATATTGGGCGAGCAGGGCGCTGAACAGCTGCTCGGTCAGGGCGACATGCTCTTCATGGCGGGCGGCGGTCGCATCCAGCGCGTGCACGGGCCTTTCGTCGGCGACGACGAAGTGGAGCGCATCGTGCAGCATCTGAAGCTTCAGGGCGTGCCGGAATATCTGGATGCCATCACTGAGGATGAAGAGGATGACGAGGGCGGCAGCGGACCGGCTGGAACCTCCAATCTGGAAGACTCCGACGATCCTTATGATCAGGCCGTTGCCGTAGTGCTTCGCGACAAGAAGGCTTCCACGTCCTATATCCAGCGTCGTCTCGGCATTGGTTATAACCGCGCTGCCTCGATTATCGAGCGTATGGAAGACGAAGGGATTGTCGGTCCCGCCAACCATGCCGGCAAGCGCGAAATTCTGGTGCCGACTGGTGAGGATGACTTCTAAGCCGAGTGCAGCAGCGCGCCATACTCGCGCCAAACTGGCGGCGTAGTTAAACAGAATGATGAAAAGAGAAAGTATATCAATGATGTTCTCCCGTTTTTCAGCCTTGGTAAAAGCTGGCCGTCTTGCCGCCATGCTGGGAATGGGAGCGCTTGGTCTTGGCGTATCATCGCTTGTTCTGGCGCCTGTTGCCGCGATGGCGCAGGGCGCAGGCAGCGGTGCGGCGGCGCAACAGATTGCCGACCATTTTTCATCGGTACGCACCATGACGGGTGAGTTCGTGCAGTTCGGGCCGAAAGGCGACCAGACCGGCGGCACTTTCTATATCGAGCGTCCGGGCAAGATCCGTTTCAACTACAACAACTCGCCAATCCGTGTAATTGCCGACGGCGAGTCCGTCGTTATCAACAATCGCAAGCTGGATACGTGGGATCTCTATCCGCTTTCCAAGACGCCGCTCAAGCTGTTGCTGGCGGATCGCATCGACCTTGGCGGAGGCCGTTTGCAGAATGTGAAGCAGGAACCGGACATGACCACGCTGGTGCTCGGCGACAAGTCGATCTTCGGCGATTCGAAAATCACCATGATGTTCGATCCGAAGTCCTATGAGCTGAAGCAGTGGACCATCACCGATGCGCAGAAGCTCGATACCACGGTGATGATCTTCAACGTGCGCAGCGGTGTGCGCTTCACCGACGACATGTTCAAGATTGACTATCAGCGCATCGCCATGAAGCGCAAGCGTCCGTAATCGCCAGTTTATGGTCTGCAAGCCGTTTGCATTTGCGCGATAAATGGTTAGGTTCGCGGCATCTTTTTCGTTGCTGCGAGTCCTTCCCCCATGGCTTTTTCCGTTGCTACCTGGAACATCAACTCCGTGCGCCTGCGCATGCCGCTGGTCGAGCAGTTTCTGCGCGACCATCAGCCCGATGTTCTGTGTCTTCAGGAAACCAAGTGCCCGGACGATCAGTTCCCCTCCAAGGGGTTTCGCGCGCTCGGCTATGAGCATATCGCGATCAGCGGCCAGAAGGGCTATCACGGTGTTGCGACCATCTCGCGCCGTCCTTTGTCCGACGTCGACAAGATCGGCTTTTGCGATATGGGCGATTGCCGCCATTTGAGCGCTGTCGTCGAAGCTGGAAACAAGAAGCTCCGCATCCATAATTTCTACGTGCCAGCGGGCGGTGACGAGCCGGACCCGGCAATCAATCCGAAATTCGCCCATAAGCTCGGCTTTCTGGAAGAAATGCGGGCCGTTGTGGCGGACAGGCAGGACGGTCTGTCGTCGATCCTTGTGGGCGATCTCAACATCGCGCCGCTGGAAAACGATGTCTGGTCGCATAAGCAGCTTTTGAAGATCGTCAGCCATACGCCGATCGAGACCGAGACGCTGGAAGACCTGCGCGTCAAGGGCGGCTGGAGCGACCTCATGCGCCAGATCATTCCAGCGGATCAGAAAATCTATACCTGGTGGAGTTATCGCGCCAAGGATTGGGATGAATCGGATCGTGGTCGCCGCCTCGACCATATCTGGGGTTCCGCTGATCTGGAGGTCCATATGAAGGGCTTGCAAATCTTGCGCGATGCGCGCGGCTGGGAGCGGCCGTCAGACCACGTCCCTGTTATCGCGACATTTGATCTGGATTGATTTCGTAACAGTCCCTATATTGGGAGCAGTCTAAACAAGGAGAGAAGAACGATGGATCAGGCAGCACTGTATCAACCAACCAGTGTTTTCAATGTTTCCATGGTTCGCAATGACTGCTCCTCTCACACTTCAGGACGTTTCCTGCATCACGGCTGATGGCCGCACGCTTTTCGAATCCGTCAATTTCAGCGTGACCGAAGGCCGTATCGGGCTGGTCGGGCGCAATGGTGCGGGTAAATCCACGCTTCTCAATATCATGAGCGGTGCCTTGGCGCCGACTTCCGGCGCTGTCACGCGACACGGCAGGCTCGGTGTTCTGCAACAGAATATTGTGACTGACGGCGGGCGGACGCTGGCCGATCTGTTCGACCTTTCCGCAGCGTTCACCATGCTTTCGCGCATTGAAGCCGGGCTGGGGTCGGATAACGACTTTGAACAAGCGGACTGGCTGTTGCCACAGCGCTTTGCCGATGCCTTGCAGCGCTTCGGGCTGGCGCTTGAACCGCAGACACCCCTTGCAACGCTCAGCGGTGGGCAGCGGACGCGCGCCGCTCTCGCCGCCCTTCTTTTCCATCAGCCTGATATCATTCTTCTGGATGAGCCGACTAACAATCTCGATCATGATGGCCGTCTGGCCGTGATGACTATGCTGGCAGAGTGGCGCGGGGCGGCTATTGTCGTCAGCCATGATCGCGCCTCGTTGCGAAAAATGGATGGCATTGCCGAACTTTCGCAAGGTGGCTTGCATCTTTATGGCGGTAACTGGGATTTTTACCACGACAAGAAGCAGGAAGAACGGGACAATGCGGCCCGCAATCTTCAGCTTGCCCAACGCGATGTGAAACAGGTTCAACGCAAGGCGCAGGATGCAGTCGAACGACAAGCGCGCAGCGATGCGCGTGGGCGCAATTCCCGTACCGATGCAGGCATGAGCAAATTGTTGCTCGATGCGCGAGAAGACAGGGCGCAGAAGACAGGCGGCAAAGGTGAGGCGCTTGCGGATCGCAATATGCAGAAGGCTGAGGCGCAACTGAGAGAAGCCGAGGCGCTGGTCGAAACTGTCAAGCCGATGCGTTTCAGCGTCGAGCGCGAGGCGCTTCCCTCTGGGCGCGTCCTTCTGCAAATGGACAGCGTGTCGGGCGGGCCGCGACCAGAAGCGCCCGTCATACGCGATTTTTCGATGAAGATTGTCGGACCGGAGCGCATTGCAATACGCGGTGCGAATGGCGCGGGCAAGACATCACTGCTGCGGCTTGTCACGGGGGAATTGCTGCCGGTTGCCGGGCGCGTGCAGTGTTTCGTGCCGACCGCCATGTTCGACCAGCAGATGAGCTTGATGGACCGCAAAGCCACGCTTTATGAGAACTTCCGGCATCTCAATCCGGATGCGAATGACAATGATGCCCGCGCAGCGCTGGCGCGTTTTTCATTTCGGGGCGAAGCTTCGTCCCGGCTTGCCGGAGAACTGAGTGGCGGTGAGTTGCTGCGCGCAGCACTTGCCTGCGTGTTGGGTGGAACGCAGAAGCCGGAACTGCTGATCCTGGACGAGCCGACCAATCATCTCGATCTCGATTCCATCGAGGCGCTGGAAGCGGCATTGAACGACTATGAAGGCGGCTTAGTTGTCGTCAGCCACGATCAGGCGTTTCTAGATGCTATCGGGATCGAAAGGATGATTGATCTGTAGGTTCAGCGAATTGCCAGGGGGTCGCGCGGAGGATTTGCAGGCGGCTAACCTGCTCTATTCGTCTACAGTGATTCTTTCAAAATTTGGGGGGAATTTTGGATTTGTCCTTCGGGCCAAACCGCCGAAAGAGACTGAGGGGATAGAATAAGATTAGAGAAGGCCGAAGGTGCGGGCTTTCGCGACCGCCTGAACTTTATTCACCGCAACAAGCTTCGTCAGCACGTTGCTGATATGGAAATTCACGGTACGGGTTGAGATATTGAGAATTGCGCCGATGATTTCCGATGTTTTGCCCTCGCTGGCCCAGTGCAGGATTTCCCTTTCACGCGCCGTCAGATTGACCTCGGAAACGCAGTTCATGGTTGGAACATCGAGATGTTCATACATGGACAGATGAAGCAAATTGGCCGAAATCTGCATCTGACGACGCAACGTGGCGATTTCGCCGGAAGTTAATGGCGGATCGCTTCTGATGAAAGACAGCATGCCGAATACGCCCTGCGCGGCCCAGCAAGGCTGCGAAATACCAACCTTGAAGCCAAAACTCTGTGCATCCGTCCAGATTTGAGGCGCCTCGGCATATAGTTTCGCCGACCAGACCAGCGGCTCGATGCTGTTTAATGCTTTACGAATAAGCGGATCTTCCTCCGCGTATTTTTTTGAAGCGTAATGATCTACCCACTCTTGCGGCAGAGAGCCGAAGCTGAGCCATTTCACCACGCCATTGAGCAGTGGAACGCGCATGATATAGGACACATGTGCGAACCCGCGCTGTTTGGCATAGTTGTCTATATGCTCCAGAAGCTGCCCAGCATCATCAGCGGATTGCATGGATTCATAAATTTGTTCCCATTTCATTGCAGACACCCAATAAGAATGTTTTGTTTATGCTCATACGTATAATTTAGTAGGGTATTGTATTCAGATTTACTGAAACAATTTCACCATATTACTCTCTTTTTTACAAGATTTTAATAGGTTTTCTAACAATTTTAATTTAAATGTCGGATGCTGTTTGAAATGTATTCTAAATTAGAAAATTCTTATTTTTTTTCGCTAATAGAAATCTGTTGAGCAGGAGCAGGAGAGAGAAAGGCCGGCTAGTGCTATTTGGGCTTTTGATCCGTATTTGGCTCAAACATCCCCGCGCCGCTGTATCAAATTGCGGAGTCGCTAAAGGCTCTCATCAGGAATGCACATTCTCGAAGATTGGCTCTCGACTTCTGAAAGCTTCAACATACGAGCGTTCAGGTGTCGCGCATTATCTTCATGCTGCTTTGGTCGCCCCTCCCCTTCCCCCCGAAGGCGATGTGCTCAAGCGCGATAAGTTGCGATTGAGCACATCAGTTGGCATTGGTTATTAATATAAGTCTTGCTGGTTATCTCAAAATATCCTCATTTTATGAGAATCTTTTTGAATACCGAGAGAGAATATTCAGTTCTATTATGTGATCCTTTATTCCAAATTCAGGGTGTTCAAAGTGACTCCATCAAGTACCTTTGACCACTCATTGCTTACTGTATAGTCAGCTTGGAATGTTCCTTTATCATACCCAACTATATATTCAGGTTCGATGTATATAATGGAGTCTGATTCTGGTGTTTCGATTGTGTATTCAATTAGTACGGTTCTTCCGATCGATTCATTATTGGTGTTGAATCCGTTAAGGTACAAATAAAGGTATAATGATTCACCTTCCTTGAAATAAGAAGATGCGGGAATTGTAACCTCTATTCCATCTGACGCATTGCTCAAATTAATTATAGTCGTATCATGAGGAAGCCTTGGCTTATTTAGTTTTCTATCTGTATTCGGGTCTGGTTTATTCTCCAACTTATATCCCAGTACGCGGGGGCTGTTTGTATGCCCCAGATAATTTGAACCAATGTTGTCAATTACCATGTAATTGAAAGTGTTTTTTCCGGTGTTGCCCTGGTCGAGGCAGATCGTGGTATAAGGGAATATTACGCCATCTAATGCCTGATCGTTGGATACAATTTTGATGGTTTCCACCCGATTTTTTCCGTCCTCGCTGCTCGCAATCCAAAATACGACATCAGGGTGAACGGCTGGATTGTAAGATACCCGAGGCATAGAGAGCCGGAAGCCCGGATCAATGCTCGACGGCCTTTCAGGAATGTGAATTGGGTTATCAAAATCGACCGAATCGTCATGCATTTCTCCCGAATCGAATGTTGCGATAACGAAAGTATCTATGAGGCTGGACGCTAGCTTTTCGGATCCCATACGGACCTTAACGTTACCCTTGAAACGGTCGACACAGCCAATCCTGAGAACACAAATCCCTTCGGGATCGGTGTGCATGGATATTTCGTTTCCTTTATCTGGTACGGGCGTCCTGTCAGCGTAAAAGTATCTCAACCCGTCAACATTGGGCGATACGGACCAAATCACTTCCTTGCCACCTTGCGGTTTGCCGCCAGACATATATCGGAAGGTGCACGTTATGAGCTGACTATCGTCGTGCGGATCGACCTCCTGATTGACGTACGGATTGTCGGGCTTAGGTCGCGGATTGTGCGCATAGTGGCTGCTGAGCACTAACGTATAGTCCTCGCCCTCGCCCCCTCCTGCGAATGTCAAATCGAATTCCCTTTTGGCATCCGTGTGGTTTGCCTTCACAAGGAAGTGCGCCGTTCCTGCACTCTTCCCTTTGATAGTCGCCTTGGCTTCACCGTTTTCATCAGTGGCAGTTTCCTTTTCAACGCAATAGATATTGCTGTCCCAACTACCCCAGTCGATCGGGTAGTTTTGCAATGGGTATTCGTGATTATGAGTAAGCTTTACGACAATTGGGATATCCTGCTCGATGGGCCATCCGTCAAGATGCGTGGGTGCTATCAGATCCAAATTATTATAAGGGGAGGGGCCCGCGAAGGTTAGAGTAACAGAATCAGAATGAACAGAATGGTCTTCCGTCCTTGCCGTTACCGTTGTGGTGACTCCATCTCCGGGATAGCCAGAACCCGTTCCGAGCGAGAACGTCATTTCGGCAACACCATTTGGGTCGGAGAATGACGAGTCTTTATGGGCAACCGCCGGTGTCCCGACAAAATCCCAGTATATTTCCGCACTGGGCAGCAGATTGTGGTCTGCGTCTTGGACCTTTGCTCGGATCGTAACGTCGGTGTCATAAAGGATCGTTGAAGGATCCGGTTCGCTTATGGTTATGAATGCGGGTTGGTTGTTTTGTTTGACGAATTGCAGCTTAAAGGGGCGCTCGGCAGTCTTGCCTGCTTTGGGGGCCTTGGGGTCGAAAATGACTGTTTTCTCCACATTCCCCTTAATAGTCGCGCTGGCTTTACCCTCACTGTCGGTCGTTGTTATTGGCTTGATGCCTGTAACCGTGAGGCTGGGGTCCCACTCACCCCAGTCAATTGTGTAATTTTCCAATGGGTATTCATCGTTATGTGTCAATTCCACCACGATATCGAATTCTTCGCCAACGGCATGTGTGCTTTGGTCCGCCGGTGAAATCAGAGCCAGATGATTGTTTGTGGCGGGGCCGGTGAACGTCAGGGTCACTGCCTCGGATAGAACGGAGCCGTTCAGAATCTTTGCGGTCACCGTTGTAGAGACCCATTCCTCAGGATACCCGAACTGCGTGCTCAACGAGAATTTGGCAGAGGCGATTCCGTCGGAATTCGTGGTTGACGGCTGCGGGGATGTAACAGAAGGCTTTCCCTCGAAATCCCATTCCACCGTCACGTCGGGCACACCATGGCCTTCAGCGTTCGTCACAACCGCTCGGATTGGCACGTCGGTGTCATACAGGATCGACGAAGGATCCACATCGCTAATCTTGACGTTCGAGGGCAGCTTGCTGTCCTTGACGAAGGTTAAATAGACCGGCAAGTGGGCATTTGCTTCGTCTGAACCAGGATATAATGTAACTAAACCCTCTTCCGTTCCAGATATAATTGCTTGAACGTTTCCGTTCGACCCGGTTTCTGTATCGTGAGTTCCGACTGTAAAGCTATCTGGAAAATTCCATTCGAAAGGATATTTTTTCAGCGGATAATCTTTGCACGAAAGTTTCATCACAAGATGAACCGATTGGCCGACATTCCATGTCGTGTCATTACCCGGCATAAGCAGTGCGACATTATTCTCATTGCCGGGACCGGCAAACCCGAGACCGTCCTTTACGTCTGACTTGGTCGAACCATCCGCGAAGGTGGCGGTCGCCTTGGCGGACACGACAATCGGCTTTTCAGGCAAGCCGTTGGTGGTGGAGTATCGGAACGTGGTCGCAGCGACACCATCAGAATTCGTGTTACTGGTTTTCTGTTGAATGATATAGCCATCCACACTGAAATCCCAAAATACACTTATCTCTGGTAGCCCGACACCGTTGTGGTCAGTAACCATCGCCTGAATCGGCACGTCGGTGTCATACAGGATCGTGAGAGGGTCTACGTCGTCTATCTTGATATTGCCGATTTGTGCTTCCTGCTGCACGAATTGCAGGTCAAAGGAGCAGTGGGCGGCGTTACCTGCTTTGAGAGCCGTGGGCTCGAAGTGGACCGTTTTTTCCATCGTCCCTTGAACGGTCAACCTGGCTTCACCAGACCCGTCGGTCGTTGGCTTGTTTCCTAAAATGTTTACACTTGCGTCCAAAGTACCCCAGTCGATTTCGTAATTTTCCAGCGGATAGCCTGCATCGCTGGTCAATTTGACCACGATATCGAACTTTTTATCGATATCCCATTTGCTGTGGTCCGTTGGCGAAACTAAATCCAAGTGATTGTTTGTAGCAGGGCCTGTGAAGGTCAGTCTCGCAGGTGTGGACGGAATAAGGCCTTCCTGAATGTATGCGGTCGCTATTGTCGAGACCCAATCAACGGGGAAACCTGAACCAGTGCTAAACGAGAAGTTGGCCTCGGCTACGCCGTCGGAATTCGTGGATGATGTCCATGTGTGAGCAACCGACGGCGTTCCTTTGAAATCCCACTCAACCGTCACGCCGGGCACACCGCCGCCTTGGGTGTTCGTCACAACTGCCTTAATCGGTACGTCAGTGTCGTACAGGATCGTGGACGAATCCACATCGTCAATCTCTATATACTTGGGCGATTGATCTGGTTCTAGGAAGTCCAAATTAAAGTATACGTCTTTCCCAGCGGGTGTAGAATAAATGGTAAATCCAGGATATCCCGGATGCTTTGACGCGATGGTGGCAGTGGCTAAGCCATCCTCGTCTGTGCATTTGTCAAGCCGTTGTATATCGAATACATTTTCAAAAATATTCCATGTGATTTCGTAATTTTTCAATGGGTATTCGTTGTTGTGACTCAATTTTATGACAATATCCAGTGGTACGCCAACGGTCCACGTGCTGTCCACTAGGGGCGAAATCAGATCCATGCTATTATCTGGGGATGGGCCGGTAAAGGTCAGTGTCACAGGATCGGACGCTGTGGAGCCATCTCGGAGACGAGCTATGACTGTTGTGGTGACTCCGTCGCCAGGATAGCCTGCCTCGGTGCAGAGCGAGAATAAAGCTTTGGCGATACCCTCGGAACTCGTGGTCGAGCTCTTGGTGTGCGCCACGGGCGGCGTTCCCTCGAACTCCCAGTCTACCGTTTCGTTACCCAGAAAATTGCCATCCTCGTCTGTCACAATCGCCTTGATTGGAACGTCGGTGTCGTACAGGATGGTGGAAGGGTCCACTTTCTCTATCTTGATATGTTTGGTTTGTGTTTCCTGCCCGAAATTCACGTGGACTGGGCAAGAGATATTCGCCTCTTGTGCCCAAACCGTGAAGTCAATCGGTCCACCGACAGTGGCAACGAGACTGGCCTTTGCGATACCATTGACATCGGTGGTCGCGCTGGGGTTTTTGATAGTGAAGCCAGGCCCCGAAGCGGGCCACTCAATGGGATAATTTGTTAGCGGGTATCGGTGGTTCTGCGACAAATCCACGGTGACTTGGACGGTCTGACCCAGGGGGTAGGTCTCAGTTGGTTCGGGAGTGATTAAATCCAGCGCGTTGTCTTTTGCAGGACCAGTAAAAGTCAGCTGCATAGGCTTTGACGCGACGCCGCTCGTGGTTTGCGCTGTCAGCTTTATGGAAGCCCATGGCGCAGGATATCCCGATTGTGTACGATATACAAACGAGCCTTCGACGTGGCCGTCAGAGCCGCTAGTTGATGGGTCGCAGGAGATGTTCGGTGGGTTTCCGTCAAATACCCACTTTACGGTTATTCCAGGGACGCCACTACCGGTCTCGTCCAAAACGGTCGCCTTTATAGCCACCGGGGTGTCGTATAAAAGAGCATCACTTTCTATTGGATCTATCGTGATGTCGCTAGGCAATGTGCCCTGCTCGACATAATTCAGCTGGACGGCAACATCGCCAGCGTCCGTGTTTGGAGCGCTAACAATTATTTCGGTCGTCCCTGTTCTTGTTCCCGTAATTTCCGCCGTAGCTTCACCGTATGTGTCGGTCTCTGACTTATGGGTTCCTAACACGCCTCCATTGCTCGGCTGCCCCCAAGTGATAGGAAAGCGTTTCAGCGGATACTCATCATTATGATCGTTGTGGACGAGTTTAACGCGTACGGTGGTCGATTGGTTAACGACATGTGGGGTCTCGTCGGCTGGCGAAGTGATTTTCAGCCGAGCTTGAGCAGTTTTGCCAGTGAACGTCAGGGATGCTGATTGAGTATGGCCATAATCATCCCTTACTGTCACCGACGTAGCGACTGGTGAAGTTGGTAAACCGCTGTTCTTGGTAGAATATTCCAGCCAGGTCTGGGAGTCGTTCTGAAGATCTGGCGTTTGTGTGCTTTCTTGCCCGGTCACGCCGTTCGTATAGCTCCAGTGCAACCCCACAGAAGATATTTTCCTGTCTTCGGCGTCATAGACGCACGCAGACAAACCCACCTGAGTGTCGTACAGCATGTCTGTACTTTTTGGAGGGTGCAACTCAATTCTTTGCGGATAAGCCGTCAGAGTCTGGAAGAAGTAATTTTCCGAAGTATCAGAGTGGGGTATTGTAATTGGAAGATCCAAGCCTAACCAAGTATGTGGTTTGTATTGAAGAGTGGCTTCGCCCTTATCATTCGTCTTATCGTCAAATCCTATCAGTTGGTCGTCTAATGGCGAAATGCCCCATTTGACGTCATAATTCTTCATCAAGCTGCCAAATTGATTGGTTAGTCGCACCGTGATATTATTTTTAATCATGTAGATAATTACGTTCATGCTTGGTTCTACCAGCGTTAACGCAATTTTTTGAGTTTTCCCGTTGAATGTGACCACCGCCGTTTGGCTACCGGTATAAGGGTCGGCCTCATCAAAGGTTCCCGTTATGGTCAAAACGATATCGTCCGTAGGAAACCCATTCGATGTATCATACCGGAATACGAGTTTTCCTGCCCCATTACTTAATAACGTCGACTTGTCATAAACCAAACCGGCAGCTGACTGGCCGCTCGCTACGGTCACATCCCAGTTTATCTTTGCGGTGCCTATGTTGCCAGTCCACTGGGCTTTAGCGGCGACCCCTATAGTCAAATTGGTATCGTAAAACGACTGACTTTTGTCCGGCACAGTTAAGGTGATAAAGGCGGTTTCCAACGTTGAAATGACGGAGGAGTCCGATTCTTCCGGATATAGGGCTGTCGCTGAAACGTGATCATTGCCGTCGAAATTATCTGCTGAACCCTTGTGTTTGGCAGCTTTGGATACAGTAAATTCGAGCTCAAGCGAAGCATCCGGTTCGTCTTGCGGTGAGACGGCGATGCGGACCAAGGTGCTGGCGCTTGCATCGTCAGGCGATGCTTTAATACGATTGGCGCCCTGACCCTTGCTGTCGGTCACCGTGGTCGACTGCTCCAGAACGGCATCGCCCTCGATAACGCGCCACACGAGTTTGCGATTGGTTAACGGCTTCTGTCGGCTGTCCTTGTAAATGACGGCCAGCTCGACGAATTCATTATTGGGAAGCACAAGATCGGAATCTGCGACCGAAGGCTTAAAAAGCAGCGTATTATTTTTCTGAGTGAGAATGAACTTTTTCATTCTGCTCTCCTATTTGTTTCAACGGGAAAATGTTGCCAGCTCCATCGGAACTGGCAACTCAAGGGCTCCAGAGCGCATAGTGGCTTTTTCAACTGGCAGCGTGTACTTGCACAATTGACAGCTGCATGCTGCGATCTGGCGCTGCAAACCGTATTGTAATTCTGGGCCTCACGCGTTTCGGAACGGCGTGAACGGGCGGTTCGAACAAATCCGGGTGGATCCAAATAGGGGAGAGGCGTCGGTGTTTTAAACTGAAATGGAACCGTTAGAGAAAATCTCTCTTGGTCCCGATAACATCCGCTTTCACGCCACAGCTATTTCCGAGTTAGATTGCGGCCCGAATATTCATCCGCATGGCTTTGTTCTGGCTGTCGAAATGGCCACTGCGGGGTGGGAAACCAGTTCACCGAACTGATTTCCCTGTAAGAAAATTTTTTCTAAGCCACCTGGGTTCGAAGCAACCGGGAGGCTTTGAAGTCAATTAGCTTGCTGCTGGACCGACTGTATTCAAGTCACCAATATTAATTTCTCTGGGCTGAGCCAACCCTTTACCATTTGGGTCTCTCAACATGTAATCAATAGCGAATGTCCCAGCATGACCATGATCATCCATACCATAACCCTGGATGTTCGTCTTTGGGACTGTGATCTTATACGGATCTCCTAATTGACCAGCCACCAGCACCCGACCTTTAATTGAAATCTTATCTGATTTCGGATCATGGTAGAAGCCGTCAAAGCCATTTAGATAGAGGTACAATTCAACGTAATTGCCGTCTTTCCACAAAGGAATAGCATAAGCGTCCTGGGGCGCAGGAATAGTAATAACCAAATCGTCTCTTGCATTGTTTATAATAGTTCCGTCCCACGGCAATTGCGCTCTTTCCATCCAGCGATGGATACCCACTCCGGGCGTATTGTCATCTGGAGTGCCCATGACGGCACGGGTAGGCACTAAAGCAGAAGCGGTATTGCCCGCAAACATTGTAAGAGCAAAGAAGTTTTCTTCGCCTGCTACCGTGTTTAACCAGTCAATCGGAACCCTGAAACCAGTGGTATAAGCTTTCTCAGGCTGCTGTGTTTGAGCGTTACCGCCGTTCACCAACAGGGTTACCAATGCACCTTCCTTGCCCATCATGTTGAGACGCAAGTCGTCGGGTATGTGGAGGGTAATATGGTCTGAGTTATCACCGAAAGAAAGATTTCCGTCGTCATCGCTAGGATATTCGATAGGGCTGAATTCATCATCTTCGTCAGTATCATCGGTGAATGTGACGTAGTTGGGCATACCCTGTGGTGGAGTGAAGAAAGTGGATCCTTCAACGGTAAGAGACGGTTTCAATATTATCTTGTCGTGCGACCAGATGTAAAAAGTCACGATTCCGTCCTGTGCCGACGTGAGTTCAAAAGTAGCACTTCCTGAGTGAATCGTGTCTACTCTCTTTTTATTGGCGTCAAAAACCTGTATGCTGGTTTGGTTAGATGTGAATCTACACTTTGCTTTTGAAACGGGCCCAGTATCACCGTCTACCCTGAATTTCACTTGCAATGCTTTGTCTGCAGAAGGGTTATCCGAGCGGTCTGGCGTGAATAAGTTCGGAAAATTGATAATTGTTATATAATTACTCATAGGGAAGTCCTCTTGTTTGCTATTGCTCACAAAAGGTGCCTTTTTCCGAAGTAAGCAACAACTGTCAGGTTCGGTATGATAATTGGTGGTTTTACCGGTTGCGTGGGCGGCTTTCCCGATTCAGCTGCGATATGGGTAAAGCTTGACCTTCCTCTTATTGGAATAATGAAAGCCGGGGATATAAGTCGTATTAATAACTAAGTTAAATATACATATATTTTATTAATTAATAAATTTTCATTTACACACTAAATTTGTTCTAAATTGACTTAGCATCGATTGTATTTTAATGTAACTATAAGTATACAATATTAATTATTATTATATTCTATATTATTAATATATAATTAAAAATTATTAAGTGACTTTCATGGATTATTTATATATTTAAACAAGTATCAATCTTAATTTAAAATCAGAAGGTGTTAAATGAGGTATTTATTTTATAAAATATCAATTAATAACGATGTGTGGCGTGGAGTACTGAGAAGGTATAAAAATTTCCTGAGTGCGGGCGTGGTGCTCACCATGTACATTTCATTTCCGGTAGCGCCGACACTTGCGCAGACAGTTGGTGGTGCTGGGGGCTATAATGCCTACGAACAAGATTCGGCATCACTGGGCGGTGAGCCCGAACACTCCGGAACTCATCCATTACATGTGAATCCCGATGCGTTGGGCGGTGGGGGAGGTGGTGCCGGAGGGGGGGCTGGCGGCAACGGAAGCGAAGGCCAAGGTCATGAGTTCGGTGGCAAAGGCGGAGATGGTGGCGCTCACGGGCTTGTTATAACGACGATTGCCCCGGCCGGTGAGAGTATCACGGGGGATCAGCTTGGGACGAAGGGGGATGACGGTGCCCCCGGCGATGATGCCCAAAAAACATATTCCAGCGGTGCAGCAGGCGGCGGCGGTGGTGCGGGCGGTTATGGTTTGGTTGTAAAAGTTGGTGGAACAATTACCAACATGGCAACGATCAGCGGCGGTGCTGGCGGCAACGGCGGCGATGGCGGACGCGCGATAGCGACTGTTGTCGCTGGGGTTTTAAATGGCTCCGGGGGGCAGGGCGGTGGCGGCGGCGTTGGTGTCTGGATGACGGCCAAAAATATATCACTGATAAATGGCAAGATCATAAGCGGTGCAGCAGGCGGAAAAGGCGGGGAAACTCAACTTGATGCTGCGTTGGCTGGTAATTCTACCCGTATAGCCGATGGGGGTAATGGCGGCGCGGGGGTTTATAGTTCGGACCCGACAGGAACTTCCGTCGAAAATCAAACAGGGGCTGCTATACAAGGCGGGGCTGGTGGTGATGGCGGCGATACGCAGACCGGGGTCAATGTGATAGGAAGACCCAACCAGGACCTAGGTAATGGTGCTGGCGGCGCCCGTGGGGGGGAAGGGATTTTCGGCGTTCTGCGTGTGGATAATGACGGTACGATCATTGGCGGCGCGGGCGGAAATGGCGGTGTTGGCGATCAGTGGCATCATCAACAGACAACTTCAACTCTCTTGCATGAAGCGACCGGCGGCAATGGCGGCGCAGGAGTGGTTCTCCCTTCACTTCCCGTTGCGGCTAGGGTCACGAACAACGCTAACGGCGTTATCCAAGGGGGGAGAGGTGGAAACGGCGGTAATGCTGCAACAGAGGGTTCAAAAACTCGAGAGCAGAGCATCGGTGGAAATGGGGGTGGAGGTGTCGAGGTAACTGTAGGCGCGGTAATCACCAATGTCGGCCAAATAGCCGGTGGGGATGGTGGTAACGGTGGTACCACGCTGGCAAGTGATTCAAGCAACGGAAGAGGAGGTAAGGGCGGCGGTGGCGTTTATGGGAATGAGTTCACCGTAAACAACAGCGGCAACATTCAGGCTGGCCAGGGAGGTGTCGGGGGAAGTGGTGGTGGGGGCGATGGCGGCGATGGTATTAATGGAGGTGGCCTTACTATTATCAACAGTGGAACTATCCAGGCTGGTCAGGGCGGTGCTTCGGGAAGCTCAAATTTTGCTGGGGGGAATGAAGGACTTGCCATACATTTCCTTGCTGCTCAGGGACCGACTCACGCCAACACGCTGGAAATCCATAATGGCTCAAATATTGTTGGGAAAGTTGTCGCTGAAGCCAATATTGGCGGAAATGTTTTCATACTCGGCGGGGACGACGATGCTACATTCGGTAAAACGCTGTCGGCAACCATAGACCACACCTCAGATTATCAGGGGTTTGGTAAGTTTCAGAAGGCAGGCACGAGCACGTGGACACTCGAAACCCGTTACGATAACCGTTGGGATATTCTCGATGGTTCGCTGAAAATAGACGATCAAGGCTCTCTGGGTGATAACACGATCATCGCAGCGAGTGGTTCTTCCACAGTGGACAGATTTTTGATCTATGATCTTTCCGGCGGCGTAACACAAACATTCAACGGGTTGCTTTCCGGTGAATTCGGACTCCGCAAGGAGGGGGACGGTACACTGGAACTCACGAATAACAATAATGTGGTGAACCTGGGCATTGAATTGAACGGGGGGGTGATTTCGACGAATACGGTGGACGCCCTTGGCAATCGCAATTTGAGTTTCGACGGCGGAACACTACGGTTGGTCGGATGGACGCCATCATCGATGCAATCATTGCAAACGGTCACCCTGAACCCCCATGGCGGTACTTTCGATATTGCCGATCAACTCGGTTCGCTTAGCATTGCGAAAGCCATAACCGGTGTCGGTGGTTTAACCAAGATGGGTTCCGGCGCTTTGATTCTGACCGGTGATAGCAATTATATGGGCGGCACGACCATTTTGGGAGGTGCAATACTGCTTGGCAATAGGGGGACAAAGGGAAGTGTGGAGGGAACCATTAATGTCAGTCAGAATGCACAGTTGATCATCAGCCGTGGGGACAATGCTGCTACGCCTTATGATTTCGACAACAAGACCACGGGTGATGGCCAAGTCGTTGTTGATGGCCCTGGTACTGTCAAGTTCTCCAATGAGGACAGCACCTATTCGGGCGGTACGAAACTAGCCGATGGTACGCTCAGGATTGACTCCGATAAAGTCCTCGGAGCTGGCGGCCTGATATTCGATAGCGGCACGCTCTCGATTGGGTCTAATATCTCGATTGATCATGCCGTTAATGTTCTGACGAGCGGTATATTTGATACCGATCATGACCTGACGTTAACGGGTCCGGTAGACGGAGCCAGCATATCCAGTTTCGATAAAATAGGTAACGGTCGCCTCACATTTGACAGTAGTGCCGACACAACGCAATTTTTCGGTACAGCCAATGTTAAGGCCGGAACGATGGAGGTCAACAGTCAATTCGGCGGCGGGGTCAATGTTGATAACGGCGGCGCATTGGGTGGTGAAGGTTCTGTTGGGCGCACCGAAATTGCAGGTGGTGGAACGCTGGTGGGGACCGCAGGAAAGACGATGACATTTGGCAATGGTTTGGTGCTGGATGCTGATAGCACCGTTCATATCACAATTGGGGCGACGCCGACGAATCCTCCGATGTTCGAGGTTAACGGTGATTTGATCCTCGACGGAACGCTTGAGGTGGAAACCAATCAGTCAACAGCGGGTGTCTATCAAGTGTTCCATTATAGTGGCACCTCAACCGATAACGGATTCCAGTTGGGTACGATCCAAAATGTTGCGAATCAGAACGACTGGTCGCTTCAAATCGGTTCTGGTGCGGTCAATCTTGTCCATACCAACGGCGTTGCGTATCACTACTGGGATGGTTCAAATACGACCGGCGGCAACGGCGTTGCTGGTGGTAACGGAACTTGGAATGCGACAAACACCAATTGGACAAGCGATAATGGCGCGCAGAACGGTATCTGGGATGACGACGCGCTTGCCATTTTTGAAGGGGCTGCGGGTACAGTCGCGGTTCAGGGTCCCGTAAACGCGTCTGGACTGGTATTTCAAACAAATGGTTACGTAATCAACGGTGATCCTTTGACTTTGGTTCAGGCCGGGGGCCAAGCGCCCATCATTCAGGTCGGTGATATTAGCGAGGCCAGTAAATCCTCAATGACGGCGACAGTCGATACCGTTTTGCACGGAACGGATGGGTTGAACAAGACTGGTAACGGTACGTTGATCCTGACCAAAAATGCTGACTATCGCGGCACTACCACTGTATCGGGGGGCACGCTCCAACTGGGCGATGGGGGCACACAAGGGCTAGTCAACACCGATATCATTCTCGCTGGAAATCATTTTGACGACAGCGTTTTGGTTTTCAATCACTCCGGTCCCATCAATTTCGATCATTCAATTTCGGGCGTAGGGGAAGTTATTCAGCGTGGCACCGGAATCACGACGTTTAGTGCAAGCAATAGTTTTTCCGATGGCCTGACCGTCGAGAACGGAACGGCGAAAGCTGGTGTTGCGGTCACGGCATTCGGCTCTGGGCGGGTGAAAATCGATGCTGGGGCTACGCTCGATCTAGCCGATTTCAGTGAAACCGTCGGTGGTCTGATCGGCGACAAGGACGGTGACGGTAATATATCTCTCGGCTCTGGAACATTGACTCTCAATCAGGATTTTAATGATCAGTTTTCCGGTGCAATTTCTGGAACAGGTGGAATTGTAAAAAACGAAAACGGTAAGCTCACCCTATTTGGAAGAACTAGTTATTCCGGTGTCACTGCTGTCAATGGCGGCTCTCTGGTGCAAGGCGCGAAAGATGCCTTCAGCAATACGTCAGCCTATACTGTGGCCAATGGCGCCACGCTCGATTTCGGCGGTTTTGCCACCGGCGTTCGGTCGCTGGAGAATGTTGGTACAGTTGATTTCGGCGGTATGGGTGGCACTACGCTCACCATTGCTGGTGACTATGTTGGTGGCGGTCGACTCGTCATGAGCACTGTGCTGGGAGCGGATAATTCCACCACGG
The DNA here is from genome assembly GCF_006376685.1 of Ochrobactrum teleogrylli. Lineage (GTDB taxonomy): Bacteria > Pseudomonadota > Alphaproteobacteria > Rhizobiales > Rhizobiaceae > Brucella > Brucella teleogrylli. The sequence goes on from NZ_VEWL01000016.1 coordinate 39,942, forward strand.
ATTTGATGAGGGTCGGTGGCAATACATCTGGAACCACATCGGTTGTCGTCAAGAACCGAGGCGGCCTCGGTGCCGCGACGGTAAATGGCATCGAACTGATCGATATCGCTGGGAACTCGGGCGGCACATTCAATCTTCAAGGTGATTACACGACCAAGGATGGGCAGCAGGCCATTCTGACCTCGTCGGCCTATGCCTACACCTTGCAAAAGGGCGATGCGAGCGGATCGAATACCAAGGATTGGTACTTGGTCAGTCAGTACACCAGAAGCAATCCAGATGGCCCCAATCCGCCGGATTGTGATGATCCGAATGGCTGCCCTGAGAATCCTACTAATCCAAGTGGACCATCCCGCTTTAGTCCTGCCGCTCCGGTATATACGTCCTATGCTGCAAGTATGCAGGCACTGAACCAACTGCCGACATTGCAACAGCGCCGCGGGGATCGTTACCTTAACAAGTCAGGATCACTTCGCGGCTCCTCGGAGGCTGGCGAGACGGATGATCGCGCCATTTGGGCACGTATCGAAGGAGCGCATAACCGTCTGGAGCCGAATACGACCGCCGGGCATGTGCAGCAGGATATCAATACTGTCATCATGCAGGCTGGTGTCGATGGGCAGTTCTACGAGGATGAGAGCGGCCGGTTGATCGCAGGCATTACCGGTCAATACGGCAATGGTCGTGCCAGAACGTCGAGCAATTTCGACGATGTTAACGGTGGTGGCGAGCTGAACACCCAAGGCTGGGGTCTCGGTGCAACCATTACCTGGTATGGCAATGACGGTTTCTATGTCGATGGACAGGCGCAGGCCAACTGGTACAAAACCGACCTTCGCTTTGGCGGCGGCAACAACGGGCTGACGAACGACAATAATGGTTTCGGTTATGCGTTCAGCGTGGAATCTGGAAAGCGTTTCGATATCGATGAAAATTGGTCGCTGACGCCGCAGGCTCAGCTGATGTTCTCATCGGTCGATTTCGATACGTTCTCGGATAGCTACGGCGCGACTGTCAGCAATCGTGACGGCAACAGCCTCAACGGTCGTCTCGGGCTTGCCGCCAACTACGCCAATAGCTGGCAGGGAGCGGATAGCCGCATGGTCAATGCCAATGTGTATGGCATCGCCAACCTCTATCAGGAGTTCCTCGGTGGAACGAGCATCAACTATGGCGGTACCCGGATGAAAGTCGACCAGGACCGTACATGGGCTGGCGTTGGTTTCGGCGGTACCTATGCCTGGGCGGACAACAAATACTCCGTCTATGGCGAAGGCACCGTGAACACTTCGCTCAACCACTTTGCGGACAGCTATGCCGTTAAAGGAAACGTAGGTTTCAAGGTGAACTGGTAGGATAAGCATATCAAGAAGAGCCCAACGGGCTCTTCTTGTCGCTCTATCTCGATGCTGGCGCTGGGCTTGTGGTTTCCCGCTTTTGCTATCGGTTAAGGAGTGACATCAGGCCGTAATGCATTGGATGGACTGAGCGATGTTGACAGACATTCGTCTGTTGCGAGACCTTGAAGCAAAGACTGGTCGAGAGCATTTCCGGTAAATCCGATGGACTTGCAGGGAAAATCGGACGAGACGGCTTCCCATTCATTTTGGATAGGCAAAACATACCCTAAGCACAAAAGAAGCGCCGGTTTGATTGTATCAAATCGGCGCTTTCGTTTTCAGAGCAAGAATTCCGCTCGCCGTGAAACTTCGGTAGATTGTCGCGGTTCAGTCCGAGGGACTGATGGAGCGTTTTAATTCGAGTGGACAAGCTCTACCGAACTCACAGATGGAGTTGGTTCAGTGAAAGTTGGATCGCTTTAGCCGGTTCAACCGCTGCTTCTCACGCGCATCTTATCCGAAACAGTTTCGGACATTTCCGTCCGCGCTCTCGAAGTCAGTCGCCATTCGTCAGGCGGGGCGCGACTTTTTCGATCTCGCCGATCAGTTCCAGCAGATTGCGGCTGATATGGCCATGCAGCGAGGCTGCCACTTCCGGGTATTCTTCCAGAATGCGCCGGAAGATGGAGCGGCTGATGCGGATCACTTCGGTTTCCGCTTCGGCAACCGCGCCGGTCAGGCGTGATGTCTGGGCGATGAGAGCCATCTCACCAAGCATCGCACCGGGGCCAACGGGGCGGATCGATATCCGCCCCTCATCAGCGTCGTGAAACAGGGTAATGTTGCCGGAAACGACGATATAGGCACAGTCCGCGCTCTGGCCTTCACGGAAAAGCTCGCGTCCCGCGCGCAGCACAAGCCGCTCGGCGCCGAAGGCAAGGAGGCGCAACTGTTCCGGAGTGAATGACTCGAACAGGCCCACCGTGCCCAGAATGCGAATATCGTCGTCTAGCGCCATAGAGTGTCAATACACCTGCATCGGGCGCTGTCCATCACGGGACAAGCTTGTATCCCCCGCTTTCTGTGACGAGAAGCGTCGCGTTGGACGGGTCCTTCTCGATTTTCTGACGCAGACGATAGACATGGGTTTCAAGCGTATGGGTCGTCACGCCTGAGTTATAGCCCCAGACTTCCTCCAGTAGCACATCGCGACCGATGACCTTGTCGCCAGCACGGTAGAGATATTTGATGATCGCCGCTTCCTTCTCGGTCAGGCGAATCTTTGCACCCTTCTCGTCGATCAGCAGCTTCTGTCCCGGCTTGAACGTATAGGCGCCGACCGTGAAGGTCGCGTCTTCACTCTGTTCATGCTGGCGCAATTGCGCGCGGATGCGGGCAAGCAAAACGGCAAATTTGAACGGCTTGGTGACATAGTCGTTCGCGCCGGATTCGAGGCCGAGGATCGTGTCCGATTCGGTGTCATGTCCGGTCAGCATGATGATCGGGGACTTGAAGCCGCCTTTGCGCAGAAGCTTGACAGCCTCGCGGCCATCCATGTCCGGCAGACCCACATCCATGATCAGAAGATCGACGATGCCATTGCGGGCAGTCTGAATGCCCTTGGTGGCATTGTCTTCCTGCAGGATCTGGAATTCTTCACACAGCTCAAGCTGCTCGACGAGGATGGAGCGGAGATCTTCGTCGTCATCCACAATCAGAATTGTACGGCCTGTCATGCCTGTCCTCGTTACTCTTTGATTTAAATATGGCTCTTCGTGTTTTATGACACTTAATGGCCAGAAGTTGAAGCGGCGAAACGCGAATCAGGCTTTCGCGCGCCTCAGGGGCGAAGTGTAAACATATTTTGCCCGAAAACTGAAAATGGAGACGGCAGCGTGACCAGATACCAAGGAGGCCGTGGGGTCGGCATCATCAATGTTCGGGCCAAGCCGGGCCACAAAACGCGCGGGCTGCTTACTGCTGGCAATCTGGTGCTGGAATGTGCGCTTGGCAAGGGGGGCATCAGCGCTTTCAAGCGCGAGGGCGATGGTGCAACGCCTCTGGCCGCCATGCGTCTGCTTTATGGATATCGTCGCGGTGACAAGGGCAACCTGCCCTCGTCGCGGCTGCCTCTGCGCCAGATCCGCCGTCTGGATGGCTGGTGCGATGCGCCGGGCGACCGCAACTATAACCGGCCGGTGCCGCTGCCTTACAAGGCCAGTCACGAGGATATGTGGCGCAAGGACGAGCTTTACGATGTTTGCATCGTGATGGACTGGAACATCCTGCCGCGTCGCCGCGGCTGCGGCAGCGCCATTTTCTTCCACCTGGCGAGGCCGGGCTATACGCCGACCGAGGGCTGTATCGCATTGAAGCGCGCCGACATGGCGCGCCTCTTGCCGCATCTATCGGACCGAACGGTCATTCGCGTCCTGCGATAGTTCCGATTTTCAGTGCGCCGGTGCGGGCACGATTTTCACCTCGTTGCCCTGCACGTCGTAGAGCTTTCCGCCGAGGAAATAGTCGCCGTCGTGCAGTTCGGCGATGTGGTGATGACGGATGATGCGCTCGGTACCTTCCGAAAACACCGACATTTGATCGGAATTACCGGTCTTGAACTCATTGAACAGGAGGTTCAGCACGATGGCCATCAGCGCAGCCGAGCTGATGCCCGAATGGAAGATGGTTTCAAACCAGTCGGGAAACTGATGGTAGAACTGCGGTGCAGCGATCGGGATCATGCCGAAACCGATGGAGGTGGCGACGATGATCAGATTGACGTTGTTCTGATAATCGACCCTCGACAGCGTGCGGATGCCGCTGGCCGCGACCGTGCCGAAAAGTACGATGCCCGCACCGCCCAGAACCGCTGGCGGAACACAGGCAATCACGCGCCCCATCACCGGCAGCAGGCCGAGCGTGACAAGAATGAGACCGCCGGTCGCGACGACAAAGCGGCTTTTAACGCCCGTCACCGCCACAAGTCCGACATTCTGCGCAAAGGCGCTCTGCGTGAACGAGCCGACGATTGGGGCAAAAATGCTCGACGCCATATCGGCGCGCAACCCGTTGCCGAGCCTGCGGGAATCGACCTTGGTGCCGATGATTTCGCCCACGGCCAGAATATCCGCCGAGGTTTCCACAAGGGTCACCAGAATGACGATGAACATGGAAATGGTCGCAGCGATGCTGAAGACGGGCATGCCGAAATGAAAGATTTCCGGAAAAGCCATGATCGGGCCTTCGCTGACGCGCGAAAAATCCGTCATGCCGAGCGCCCAGGCGATCAGCGTGCCGCACACCATGGCGAGCAGGATGGACAGGCGGGAAATGGTGGCGCTGCCGATCTTGCTCAGGATAAGCACGAGCGCCAGTGTAAGCCCGGCCAGACCGATATTGGACATGCTGCCGAAATCGGGCGCATTGCTGTTGCCGCCCATCGCCCAGCGGGCCGCAACGGGCATCAGCGTCAGGCCGATGGTTGTGATGACGATGCCGGTCACGAGCGGTGGAAAGAAGCGCGTTATGCGTGAGAAAATCGGCGTTATCAAAAAGCCGATAAAGGCCGCCGCCATGACGGAGCCAAGCACGACTTGCAGGCCTGCTTCGCCGCTGCCGCTGGACGTGACAATGGCCACCATCGTTGCGACACCGGCAAAGGAAACGCCCTGCACGAGCGGCAGCTGGCATCCGAAAAAGGGAATGCCGATGGTTTGCAGCACAGTGGCGACACCGCCGGCAAACAATGAGGCAGTGATGAGCAGACCCACTTCACCGGGGCTCAATCCTGCGGCCTGACCGATAATCAGGGGAACCGCAACAATGCCGCCATACATGGTCAGCACATGCTGAAAACCATAGGCAAGGTTTGCAGCAACCGACAGTTTTTCATCTTCAGGGCGCGAAACTGCATCCGCCCCGGACAGGTGCGTATTCAATGCTACTCCCTCCCGGCAGACGGGTTTAGACCAGTCTGCCCTCTCCGTTCTCCCTGCGCAATCGTGTTGTGGCTGTCCGAGTTGTGCCGCACACAAAAATACGCAATGTCTCCTCCAAGACAGTCGTCAGAGTATAACGGCACCCGTCCGCATGACTGTGCGTGTTTTGCTTGAAATTGTTTTCGACGCGGGAAGGCTAATGTCGTGGTTGGGTTTAGCAACCTGTCATTTTCATCGCTTCTTGCAGAACCGTGAAAACAGCGGGGTCTGTCGATTGCGCCACGTTGAAGCGCAGATAGGCGCTTGCCGTGCGTGACGGGCTGAATACATCGCCGGGCGCCATAACGACACCCTTGTCCAGCGCGTGCCTTGCAATGGTGCCGGAATCCATGCCGTCGGGCAAGCGCGCCCAGAGAAACATGCCGCCTTGCGGTTCGGCCCAGAGTTCCAGCCCTGCGGCTTTCAGGCGCTTGGCGGTCAGCGTCATGGCATCGGCAAGCTTGGCGCGCATGCCTTCGATGTGGCGGCGATAGGTGCCGTCGGTCAAAAGCGCATGGACGATTTGCGCCGAAATTGAATTGCCGCCAAAGGTTGTGGCGAGCTTCAGATCGGTCAGGCCATCGATCCAGTCACTGCGCCCGGCAATATAGCCGACACGCGCCGCAGCCGAGAGTGTTTTGGAAAAACTGCCAATGTGCAGCACGCGCTCGAACCCGTCGAGTTCCGCCAGCAGCGGTGCTGGCGACGGATGGAAATCGCCGAAAATATTGTCCTCGACGAGAATGATGCCGTGTGCTTCCGCGAGCTTCAGAAGACGATGCGCGGTTGCGGGCGACATGACGCCGCCGGTCGGATTTTGCAGGCCCGCATTGGAAATATAGAGTTTCGGGGCGTGTTCGGTGGCAGCCTTGGCGAAGGCGTCGAGGTCCGGGCCGCTATGCGTATAGGGCACGCCGATCAGCTTGACCCGGTGGGTCAGCAGCACGGCCTGAAAGTTGAAATAGCACGGATCGTCCACCAGCACGGTGTCGCCCGGCTGGAGCAGAAAGCGGCAGATGAGATCAATGGCCTGCGTGCCGGAATCGGTCAGCAATATCTCGCCGCCGGAAATATCCATGCCCTGTTCCGCCAACCGGTGCGCGAGATGGCTGCGCAACGGGCGGAAACCGAGTGGTTCGCCATAGGTGGCGAGATCGCTGCGCTCGTCGCGGGCAATGGCGCGCAGCGCACGGCGGATGCCTTCCAGCGGCAGCCATTCATCCGGCAGCCAGCCGCAGCCGGGCTTCAATGTCTTGCCTTCGGTTTCCAGCGATTGGCGCATGACCCAGAACGGGTCGATCTGCCGGTCCTTGTGCGGCGTGGTGGTGGCCAGCGAAAACGGCTGGCGCGCTCGCTCTGACACATAGAAGCCAGCACCACGGCGCGAGTGGATGATGCCTTCTGCCACCAGCCGGTCATAGGCTTCAACCACGGTGGATTTGGAGACGTCCATGGTTTCGGCAAGGCGGCGGATCGACGGCAGGCGGGCGCCGGGCGCAAGGCTCATGGCCGCAATGCGTCCGCGAATAATGGACATGACTTTTTCGACGAGCGAGGTTTTTTCAGCCATGCCATTTTCATCACCGCGCGCGCTATCGACGCCCGCATAGGCGGCTTCCACGGCTTCCAGGCTGCGCAACAGGCCCGTCGATATCATCTGTACTCTCTTTCGTATCAGTACAGTTTGCCAGAATTGTCCGGTAACTGTCTCTGATTATTTCGGCAAGTTCGCGGCATTGTCCGCGAAATTCATAAACGATTTTGCTGAAAGCTGAAAAGACACATGCGTGAGAATGTTGGGAACAACGGTATTGGCAACAAGACCGCCGGTTGGATGAATGGGTTTCTGGGCGTGCTGATTTTCTCCGGCTCGCTGCCTGCGACACGTCTTGCCGTGATCGATATCGATCCGACCTTCCTGACCATGGCGCGCGCGTCGATTGCCGGGCTGTTGGGCATGGCGCTGCTGCTGGCATTTCGCGAACCGTTTCCGCGCAAAAGCGATGTCATTTCCCTGATCGTGGTGGCGCTGGGCGTGGTGGTCGGCTTTCCGCTGCTCACGGGTATTGCGCTCCAACATATGACCTCGGCGCACGCGATTGTCTTTATCGGCCTGCTGCCGCTTTCGACGGCAGTGTTCGCTGTGCTGCGCGGCGGCGAGCGGCCGCGTCCGCTGTTCTGGCTGTTTTCGATCGTGGGTGGGGCTATTGTCGCGTCCTATGCTTACGGGCAGGGCAGCCAGTCCACGCTGCTCGGGGATGTGCTGATGCTGGGCGCCATCATTGTCTGCGGGCTTGGCTATGCGGAGGGTGCTAGTCTGTCGCGCAGGCTTGGCGGTTGGCAGGTCATTTGCTGGGCGCTGGTCTTCTCGCTGCCGATCATGCTGCCGCTGACCATTCTCATGCGTCCTGAAACATGGACAGGCATTGGCGCGATGGCATGGGGCGGGCTGGTTTATGTGTCGCTGTTTTCGATGCTGATCGGGTTTTTCTTCTGGTATCGCGGGCTGGCGCAGGGCGGGGCTGCGACGGTCGGTCAGCTTCAGCTTCTGCAACCGTTTTTCGGCCTGATGCTGGCGGCAGGCATTGCGGGAGAGCCCGTCAGCATGGGCATGGTCGCGACAGCGGGCATCGTCGTGCTGTGCGTCGCGGGAGCGAAACGCTTCGCTTAAGCGGGTCTAAATGAATGCCCAGACGGTCGTGCGCTTGACTTCGGAATCTTCCAGCGCACGCGTCACGGGCACCGTATAGACCGCAAGCTGCTCCAGCCGATCCTTGGGCAAATAGGCGCGGCCCGGATCGCCAACGATGATTTGAGCGCCGCGTTCCGCCAATTTTGCGAACCATGGAATAAGCCGGTCGGCCAGCGGCTTTTCATAGAAGACATCGCCCGCCAGAACCACATCCCAGCCGTGATCGGCGCCGATGAGATCGTCAAGGCTGGCCGTCACTGCAACGCCATTGGCCTTGGCGTTGATATCAATTGCGGGAAGCGCGAAGGGATCAATATCCGAAGCGACGACGCTTTTCGCGCCCGCTTTCATGGCCGCGATGGCGACAAGACCGGAGCCGGATGCAAAATCCAGCACAGTCTTGCCACGCACGGCTTCCGGATGGTCGAGAATATAGCGCGCCACGCCCTGACCGCCCGCCCAGGCAAAGGCCCAGAAGGGCGGCGGCAGGCCGATTGTGGCCAGTTCTTCCTCTGTCTTGTGCCAGAGGTCGTGCGCTTCGTCAGCCAGATGCAGGCGGATTTCCGGCACATGCGGCGGTGCTTGCAGGCCGGTATTGGCCAGAATGAAGCTGCGCGTGCTGGTTTCCGCCGGATCGAGCATCAGATATCTTTGGCGTCGAGGCCGCCCATGCGGCAAACCTCAATCCATTCATCTTCCGTCACCGGCTGAACGGACAAGCGCATGGAGGTGACAAGCGCCATATTCTCAAGCTTCGGGTTCGCCTTGACATCCTTCAGGGTGACCGGCTTCGGCACATCGCGAACAGCCTTGATGTCCACGCAATCCCAGCGCGGGTCGTCGGTGGTGCTGTCAGGGTGCGAAAGCGCGCAAACCTCGACAATACCGACCACTTCCAGCCCTTCATTGGAATGGTAGAAGAAGCCTTTGTCACCGAGTTTCATGGCGCGCATGTTGTTGCGCGCCAGATAATTGCGCACGCCATCCCATTGCTCGCCTTTTTCACCACGGGCCTTTTGCATTTCCCATGACCATTTGAACGGTTCGGATTTGAACAGCCAGTAAGCCATTGTGCGTTCCTCGGTAAGCGACTCAGGCGTTGGCGGGATTTTTGAACGACCAGTTCCACGGGCGCACGGTCACGTCCTGAAACAGACCAGCCTTCGCATAGGGATCGTTGGCGCCGATGGCTGCTGCTGCGGCCTTGTCTTCGGCTTCGACAACGAGAAGGCTGCCATTTGGCTTGCCATCTTCGCCAAGGAAAGGACCGGCAAACTTCAGCACATCGCCAAGGCTCGTAAGGTATTCGAGATGCGTCGGGCGCGTATCGAGGCGCACCTGCAGATGGTCGGGCTTGTCGTTGCAAAGAAGTGCAAAAAGCATCGTCTGGTCCTCTAGTCTTCGGTCTTGAGTGGTCGGTTGATAAGGTTGGTTACAGCCTCGTCGATGGTGATCTTTCCGCTGAGCAAAGCGCCAACCGCATCGATGATGGGCGCGGAAATGCCGTGCTTGTCGCACAGTTCCGCAGCAATCGGCGCGGTCGCGACACCTTCGGCCAGAGGCCGGTTGGTCAGGTCTTCGCCGCGTCCAAGTGCGAGGCCGTAGGAATAATTGCGCGATTGCGAGGATGAGCATGTCAGCATCAGATCGCCGAGGCCGGAAAGTCCCATGATGGTTTCCGGCTTTGCGCCCATGGCCTGACCGATGCGGCGCAGTTCGGCAAAACCGCGCGTCACCAGTGCAGCCTGCGCGCTGGCACCATAACCGCGCCCGACGGCGGCACCCGCCGCAATCGCCAGAACGTTTTTCAACGCACCTCCGATCTCGACACCTTTGAGATCGGTGGTCGAATAGCAGCGGAAAGCAGGGCCAGAAAGAAGTGCAGCCAGCTGGTCAGCGGTGTCGGCGTCCTCGCAGGCAACCGTTACTGCCGTTGGCAGGCCACGCGCAACATCGGTGGCAAAGCTTGGGCCGGATAGGGCGGCGAGGCGGTGGTTCGGCAAAACTTCCGCCACCACTTCCGACATCAGGCGTCCGGTGCCGCGCTCGATGCCCTTTGCGCACAAAACGACGGGCGCGGATTGCGGGATGAGGTTGTTCAGTTCGGAAAGGCCTGCGCGCATGGCCTGTGCCGGGATCACGGCCAGGACGGCGTCAGCGCCGGTTACAACCTCCGAAGCGCTGGCGCTGGCGTGGATGCCAGCGGGCAGTTCGATGTCACCCAGATAGCGCGGATTGCGCCGATCATTGTTGATGGCTGCGACAGTTTCCGCATCGCGGGCAAAGAGCCATGCTTCGTGGCCGCTGGTCGCCGCCATGGCGGCAAGCGCCGTGCCCCATGCACCGCCACCGAGAACGGCGATCTTCGTGTGAGCGCTCATGCCTTGGCTCCACGCCGTCCCGTGCCGATCAGCGGCGCGGATTTTTCATCGAGCGGCCAGCGCGAGCGCGGTGCGATGGCAAGCGAATCCGGAGCCTTGGTCGCGGCATGTTCTGCCCCGGCCCAGGCGATCATGGCCGCATTGTCGGTGCAGAGATTGAGCGGCGGCGCGATGAAGCTGAAGCCGTGTTTGGCGCAAAGCTGTTCCAGCGACGCCCGCAGGGTCTTGTTGGCGGCGACGCCGCCCGCAACCACCAGCGAAGGCGTTGCACAGTCGGGAAACTCTGTCTTGAACCGTTCAAGCGAACGCCCGACCCGGTCTGACAGCGTGTCTGCCACGGCTGCCTGAAACGAGGCGCAAATATCCGCAACATCCTGATCGCTAAGCGGCACCAGCTCGGCTGCCGTCTGGCGCACGGCGGTCTTGAGACCGGAGAAGGAAAAATCGAGCCGCGCTTCGCCTTTCAGCGGGCGGGGCAGGGCAAAGCGTTTCGGATCCCCCTGAAGCGCCGTGCGCTCAACCGCCGGGCCGCCGGGATAAGGCAGGCCCAGAAGCTTTGCCGTCTTGTCGAAGGCTTCGCCCAGCGCGTCGTCTATCGTGGTACCGAGACGCTCATAATCATTGAGCCCGCGCACCAGCACCATCTGCGTGTGACCGCCGGAAACCAGCAGCAGCAGATAGGGAAATTCGAGCTTGTCGGTCAGCCGCGCCGTCAAAGCGTGGCCTTCCAGATGGTTCACAGCATAGAACGGCTTTTGCGCGGCCATAGCGAGCGCCTTTGCCGTCATCAGGCCGACGATCAGCCCGCCGATGAGGCCGGGACCGGCGGTGGCCGCCACGGCATCCACCTCGTCGAGTTGCATATCCGCATCCTGCAAGGCGCGTTCGACCAGCCGGTCAAGCGCCTCGACATGGGCGCGCGCGGCAATTTCCGGCACAACACCGCCATAAGGCTCATGTTCGGCGATCTGGCTCAGAACCACATTGGACAAAATACGGCCTTCGCCCTTATCGTTGCGTTCAACGATAGCGGCGGCTGTTTCGTCGCAACTGGTTTCTATTCCAAGAATGCGCATTTGCGGTTAGACCCTGCCAGTCTCATATTTCTGATACGTCAAGCAACCCGGTACCATGGACGACGCGATATGCAAACACCATCCTTGAAGATTGGCACGCGCGGTAGCAAGCTGGCTCTGGCCCAGGCTTACGAGACGCGTCGCCGCCTGATGGAGGCGCATGGTCTGCCGGAAAAGGCGATTGAAATCCTGCCCATGTCCACGGCGGGCGACCGCATTCAGGACCGACCGCTGTCGGAAGTCGGCGGCAAGGGGCTGTTCACAGAGGAAATCGAACAGGCGCTGAAGGACGGGCGAATCGATATCGCCGTGCATTCGTCCAAGGATATGCCGACTGTTCTGCCTGAAGGACTGCATCTTTCCGTCTTTCTCGAACGCGAAGACCCGCGCGATGCCTTCATTGGTCGCACGGCCAAACGGTTCATCGATTTGCCACAGGGTGCTGTCGTCGGTTCGTCGTCGCTGCGCCGTCAGGCGCTGATCCGGCGTCTGCGCCCGGACATTCAGGTGGTGATGTATCGCGGCAATGTCGATACCCGCCTGCGAAAACTTGAAGCGGGCGAAGTGGACGGCACTTTTCTGGCCTGCGCTGGCCTGAAGCGGCTGGGGCTTGATGCGGCAATCACCGAACTGGTGGATCCGCTGACCTTCCCGCCAGCGCCGGGACAGGGCGCCATCGGCATTGAAAGCCGCATCGGCGATGCCCGCATCGATGCGCTACTGGCGCCGCTGGCGCATCGCGACACGCAGGTTGCGCTGGCTTGTGAACGCGCTTTTCTGGGTGCGCTGGACGGTTCCTGCCGCACGCCGATTGCTGGTCTTGCCACGGTGGACGGCGACAAGGTGCAGTTCCACGGCATGATCCTGACGCCCGATGGCACAAAGGCGCATGAAGTGACGCTCGACGGCACAGCACCAGAAGCGGCGGCGCTCGGTGTCGAGGCTGCAAGGCAGGTTCGCGCGGCGGCTGGCCCGCATTTCTTCACCGACTGGGATTGACCTTGACCGGGCTAGGCACAGCGACCGCGATCAAGCGGGTTCTGGTGACAAGACCGGAACCGGCAGCATTGCAGACTGCCGCCAAGCTCACTGACGCCGGTTTCGAGCCGGTGCTTTTGCCGCTCAGCCGCACTGTGCCGCTGGGCTTCTCGGTTCCCGATGCCCGGTTTGATGCATTGACCGTCACAAGCGCCAATGCTTTTCGGCATGCGGGGCATGCTTTGCCGCACCGCGATATGCCGCTCTTCGCCGTCGGCGAGGGTACGGCGCGCGCCGCGCGCGAAGCGGGCTTCACCGACGTTATTGATGGCGGCGGTGATGCGGTGCGCCTTGCGGAAACCATGCGCAAAGCTTTGCCACAAGGTGCGCGTGTTTTGTATCTGGCCGGGCGGGTGCGCCAGCCGGTGTTTGAAGAGCGCGTGTCGGTAGCCGGTCTCGATATGACGGTGTGTGATGTCTATGATATCGAAACCATCGACTATTCCCGCAGCGAACTTGAGCGCTTGTTAGGCCCGCAGCCGCTTGCGGCGGTGATGCTTTATTCCGGCGTTGCTGCGGAAGCATTCGCGGCGGCAATGGACAGGATCGACCCGCCTTTTAACGATAAGACCCGTTTTTTGTGCATATCGACGCGCGTGGCCGAAAAACTGCCATCGAACTGGCAGAGACATGCGCTGGTGGCGGAACAGCCGGATGAGACAGGACTTTTCCGACTGTTTCCCAAACTTTGATTCTTTTAGACGCAACCTTCCTGCGACAGAAGATTTTATCTGTTAGAGTCACACCGAGTTACCGGCAGGCAATCGACGATTACGAGAGGACCCATGGCGAAATCCGGCACCCCGCGACATTCCAAACCGGCCCGCAATCCCGTGACGATCAATCTCGATCCGTCTGATGTAAAGCGTGTCGACGAACAAGCGGGAGCCAGGACGACACCGCCCGCCGAACCGGTCGGGAACTTTGCTCAGGCAACGACCGCCAGGCCCGCTGAAACGAAAGCCGAGCCGAAACCGGCTGCAAATGCCGCAAGGCCGCCCTTCACCGCTGGTGTAAAACCGGAAACGGAAAAGCCGGGCGCGTCTTCAACCGTGCCGCCCGTCGGCAACTCCAGCCCGAAGCAAAGCACCGGCGCGTCGCATCTTCTGGCGGGTATTGCCGGTGGCGTCATCGCGCTTGGTGGCATGTTTGCGCTGCAATGGGGCAATGTCATTCCGTCGCCCGGCGCGCGCGTGACCGCCGAGCAACTGGCCGCGATGGAGCAGCAGATCTCAGAACTGCGCACCAACCCGACGCCCGCACCGCTTGATGCTGCGAGCCGCACGCAATTTGCCGATTTGCAGAAGAATGTTCAGGCCGCCGAAATCAAGGCTGAAGCGGTCGCAGGCACGCTGACGCAATTGCAGCAGCAGGTCGAGACATTGCCGCAGGGGAGTGCAGGCGCTGCTTCGGGTGACATTGAAGCGCTGACCGGGCGCCTCGACGCGCTGGAATCGAAATTGTCGGCGGCCCAGAATCAGGCGGATCAGGCTGCAGCCGGTGTTTCCGGTAATACCGGCACGATTTCTTCGCTGGAATCGAAGCTGACCTCCTTGCAGGCAACGGTCGGCGAAGCCGCCCGCCAGCCGGATGCAACAGCGCTGATTGCCGCCAATGCGCTGAAAACGGCCATCGATCGCGGCGGTTCGTTCAAATCCGAGCTTGAAACCTATGCGTCGCTGGCACCACAGGATAGTTCGGTCGAGGGCCTCAAGGCCTTTGCCAATACGGGCGTGCCGACCGTGGCGGACCTCAATGCCTGGTTTGGTCCCGTCGCCAATCGTATTGTCGCCACCGAAAACAAGCTGCCCGCCGATGCGGGCGTTTGGGATCAACTCGTTGCCAGCGCCAAGGGGCTGGTGAGTGTTCGGCCCGTCGCGGGCAATGTGGAAGGCGAAGGTGTCGGTCCGACGACCGCGCGCATGGAAGCAGCGCTTCATGCTGGCGATCTGGAGCGCGCCATCGGTGAATGGGAAAAACTCCCTGCCGATGCGAAAGCGGTGTCCGGAGAATTTGCGAACCAGATGAAAGTGCGGCGCGACGCCGACGCGCTGATCCAGCGTCTGGTTGCTGACAGCCTCAAGCCGAAAGCACCGGCAGAAGCGGGTGCCGCGGCACCGGCGGGCAATTAAGGGGGCGGGCCGATGCTGCGTGTTTTATTCTATCTGCTGATCGTTGTGGCCCTTGGTTTCGGCTTTGCCTGGCTGGCTGACCGTCCGGGCGAGCTGGATGTCGTTTTTGCAGGCAACCATTATAATGTGCCGCTGATTACGGCAGTCGCCGGTATTGTGGCTATCGTGGCGGCGATCCTGCTTTTGTGGTGGCTGGTGAAAAGCATCATCCAGTCGCCCTACACGCTGCGCCGCCATTTTCGCGCCCGCAAGCGCGACCGTGGATATCAGTCGCTTTCGACTGGTCTGATCGCTGCCGGTGCGGGCGATGCGGAAGCTGCGCGCCGCATGACCAAGCAGGCGGGCAAGCTGCTGAATTCCGATCAGGAGCCGCTCATCAAACTTCTGGAAGCGCAGACGGCGATGCTTGAAGGTCGCACGGACGATGCCCGCAAGGGCTTCGAGGCGATGCTGGAAGACCCCGAAACCAAGCTTTTGGGCCTGCGCGGGCTTTATATCGAAGCGCAGCGCGTCGGCGCAATCGAGGCGTCCCGTCATTATGCTTCGGAAGCTGCCAAGCAGGCGCCGCAGCTCGAATGGGCGTCATCGGCAATGATGGGCCAGTTCTGCGCCGATGGCGATTGGGATGGCGCATTGAAACTGGTCGAGGCGCGCAAGCAGGCGCTGGCGCACAGCAAGGATACAGTGAAGAAGGAACGCGCAGCGTTGTTGACCGCCAAGGCCATGGCAACGCTGAATGTCGATCACGCCCATGCCAAGACTATTGCGCTGGAGGCAAACAAGCTTGCGCCCGATCTGGTGCCTGCCGCTGTCGTGGCTGCGCAGGCGCTGTTCACCGATGGTGATGTGCGCAAGGGTTCCAGGATTCTGGAGGCGGCATGGAAGCGTTCCCCGCATCCCGATATCGCTTCCGCTTATGTCTATGCCCGCGCAGGCGACACGGCGCAGGATCGTCTGAAACGCGCACGGCATCTGGTGTCGTTGCGTTCCAACACGGCGGAAGGCAGTCTCGTTCTGGCGCGCGCTGCCTATGAGGCTGGAGATTTCAAGGCAGCCCGCGACAATGCCGAACAGGTGTTGCGGGCACGCCCGACCGAAAGCGCCTATCTGCTGCTGGCCGATATCGAGGAAGCCGAAACCGGCGATCAGGGCAAGGTGCGTCAGTGGCTCGCGAGAGCGCTCAAGGCGCCACGCGATCCGGCCTGGACTGCCGATGGTTATGTTTCCGAGCGCTGGTCGCCAGTTTCGCCGGTTACCGGCAGGCTGAACAGCTTTGAATGGAAAGTCCCGGTTGTCGAACTTGCGCCGGTTGTTGAGGCCGAAGAGCCGGAAATCAAAGGACCTGTCCCGGATGTTAAACCGGCAGTGCCCGTGGTGGTGACGCCGCCGGTTCGCGACGCACCTCCGAAAGCTGCGCCGCAGCTTGATGTGGTGGAGGCCGAAGTGGTTGTGCCCGCCGCCGAGCCCGTGAAAGCGGATCCGCCTGCGCCAGTTCTGAAGCGCGATGAAACTCCGCAACCGCCGCTTGATGGAACCTCGTTCGATGACGTCGAAGACGGAGAGGACAAGCGCGGTCATTTCGTGGTCGATGATCCGGGTGTGGATCAAAACAGCACACCGCGCAAGGTGCAGGGTGGTTTACGGCTGTTCTAAGCCAGTTCCACTTGCATAAAGCGTTGCTGAAAAACAACGCTGGCGGCGTCTTCTGCGTCGAACCGTCTTTCATGACGGTTTGTCGCGTTGCCTGCCGTATTTCCCCCGTTAGGTTCGCAAATATGCAGGTCAGCGTTTCCCAGGTGAGACGCTTGAGCGTTAATGTGTCTCGCGAGGGTGAATGTTCGATCGTCTGTTGGAATTTTTGAAAGAACTGCCCGGCAACGGTTTTCGTGACCGGACGGGAAATATTTCCAACGATGATCCGAAACTTGCCGCCGCTGCCCTTTTGTTTCACATCATGGATGTCGACGGAGAAACACGCGAGAGCGAGCGCAAGAAGCTCGCCGCGATGCTGTCGCTGAAATATAACCTCAAGGGCGATGCGCTGAAGAAGCTCATCAAGGCCGCCGAGGCTGCCGATAGCGAGGCCATCGATTTTTCGAGCTTTACATCCGTTCTCAAGCGTCAGTTGGACTATAATGCGCGGCTCGATTTCGTGGGTCTGATGTGGGAAATGGTCTATGCCGATGGCGATGTCAGCGAAGTGGAAGCGGACGTGACATGGCGCATCGCCGAGCTTATCGGCATCCGCGAGGATGACCGCAATGCCCTACAGGCGCGGGTACAGATAGAAAAGGCGAGCCGTAGCTCGCCCTTTTGATCATCAAGTCCGGCCTTGCAGATGGCGGGCCTTGCGCAATTGCGGGAACATGGCTGCCCAGATCATCGCGACGGCGATGGAGCCGACGCCGCCAATCACCACTGCCGGAACCGCACCCAGAGCCGCCGCCATCAGACCTGCGCGGAATTCGCCCAATTCGTTCGACGCGCCGACGAAAACCATATTCACGGCATTGACGCGTCCGCGCACATGATCCGGCGTCCAGAGCTGCATCAGCGTTTCACGGATGTAGACGCTGATCATATCGGCAGCACCGGCCAGCGCCAGTGCGACGACGGAAAGCCACGTCAGCGTTGAAACGCCAAAGATGATGTTGAACAGGCCGAAAAGCCCAACGAAGACGAACATCACCCGGCCTGCATGGTCGCGGATCGGATGACCGGCCAGCCAGATCGCGGTCAAAACCGCGCCAATGCCGGGTGCGGAACGCAACAGGCCAAGCCCCCACGGACCAAGATCGAGAATATCGCGCGCATAGATCGGGAGCAGCGCCACCGTGCCGCCGAGCAGCACCGCAAAAAGGTCGAGCGAGATCGCGCCCAGCACGATCTTTTCCTTCCAGATATAGCGGAAGCCGGCGAGCATGCTCGACAGGGAACGCTGTTCTGCAAGCGTATGCTGCTTCGGCTTTGGTATCGAGAAGGTGAGGACCGCTGCCGCGATCAGAAAGACCGTGGCAATGCTGTAGGCTGCGACCGGCGAGATGCCGTAGAGCAGGCCGCCCGCGACGGGGCCAACGATAGTTGCGACCTGCCAGGCCGACGAATTCCAGGACACGGCATTGGCAAAATCTTCAGTCGGAACAAGGTTTACCACCAGCGATGCCGAAGATGGTCCGAGGAAAGCGCGGGCGATACCGAACAGCAGGAGGCTCGCAAATACGGTCGCTGGCTCGAACAGGCCCGCAAGCGTCAGCGAGAGCAGCAGTCCTGTGACGACAGCTTCCAGAACCAGTGACAGGCCCATGATCAAGCGCCTGCCGAAACGGTCAGCCGTGGCCCCGGTTACGAGAACGAGCAGCAATGCAGGCAGAAACTGCATTAGCCCCACCATGCCCAGATTGAAGGCATCGCGGGTCTGGTCATAGATTTGCCAGCCGACCGAAACGCTGACGATCTGCACCGCAAAGGCGCTCAGAAAGCGTGCGCCCCAGTATTTTTTAAAAGATGAGTGGCGAAAAGCTGCGTAACGATCAGCAGAAGAAGCATCGGTTGAGGGAGACATTGCTCAAAACATCGCGAGGAAAGATTGTGGTTACTTACAGCATCCTTCCCATGATCGGAATCACTTTTTGGTGGCAATTGTGTCGGCAATTCCCGAAGCGGAAAGGACTTCAAGAAAAAGGGCGAAAAAAAAGGCCGACATGACGTCGGCCTAATCGATCCGGGAGGGCGGATCAATCCTTGCCAAGCAGGCCTTTCCAGATGATCGCGCCGAGCGCTGCACCGATCAGCGGAGCAACCCAGAACAGCCAGAGCTGGCTGAGTGCAGCCGTTTCAGCAAAGAGCGCAACGCCGGTGGAGCGAGCCGGGTTAACCGACGTATTGGTCACCGGGATCGAGATCAGGTGGATCAGCGTCAGGCCGAGACCGATGGCGATGGGGGCAAAGCCAGCCGGTGCGATCGACGATGTCGAACCCAGAATGATGATGATGAAGAACGCCGTCAGGACGATTTCGATCAGCAGGGCCGAGGTCAGGCTATAGCCGCCCGGCGACAATTCGCCATAACCGTTGGAGGCGAAGCCGCCCGCCGTGAAGCCGCTTTTCCCCGAAGCGATCAGATAGAGCACTGCCGCTGCGACAATGGCACCCAGAACCTGTGCGATCCAGTAGGGGATAAGATCCTTTGCCGGAAGCCTGCCGCCGATCACGAGACCGAGCGAAACAGCTGGATTGAAGTGGCCACCAGAAATGCCGCCCACAGCAAAAGCCATGGTCAGGACGGTGAGACCAAAAGCAAAGGCGACGCCCAGGAAGCCGATGCCAAGTTCAGGAAAAGCCGCAGCGAGCACCGCGCTGCCGCAGCCGCCGAAAACCAGCCAGAAAGTTCCGAAAAACTCAGCCGATAGTTTATTCAACATGGAAATCCCCAAGGTTGGTGTAGTGAAACTGGCCGAATGCGAATCAGATATCCAAAACTATATCCCTGTCATATTCTTCCGGCAATATTGTTGAAAACAAAGAATGGCGTCTATGCTTTGCTTCGTAGAACTATTTTAAAAGTAAATATCGAAAATTACCCCAATTATATTGTTGTTATTCGCTAATATGATTGATAAGCACTTGAATTGATTAATGTAAATCATGTGCCCTACGGCTGAAGCGAAGGGCGAGCAGCAATGGCGCCCCGGAGGGCGTTGTCACCGGTCGTCGGCTGAATGACGCAATTGCGGGGTTGCTTGACCGCTGACTTCCATAGCCGGGTTATTGCGAAGGGGGCTGCATGCGCGTTATAAGCGAAGAGTAGGCACGGGGCAGGCCCGTAACCGAAGAACAGCCATTTTCAAAGGCTGTCGTAGAGCAGACAGGGAGTTTGCGGTTTGAACATGCATCCTAAGACCAGAGGATCGAGAATCTTTTGGGGTATCGCCATGGCGGTGCCGCTGGTTTCCGCTCTTTCCGGCTGCACGGCGACCGCATGGACGGAAAAGGTCAAGATCGACACCACGCCGCTACCGACCGAATGCGCGGGATGGCAGAAGATCGATCTCAAGCAGCGCACCACAATGGTTCTGCTGCGTCAGGATCCCAAGCTTATTGTCGAGATCGATTCTCACAATCTGAAGGGACGTAATCTCGGCTGCTGGCAGTAAGCGATCCAGCTTTTGAAACACGCGTCGGGGCTCAAGCCGGACGCGCCATCCTGATATCGACCTTCTCGATTGTGCCGCGCAGGGCGGGCAGCATCGTCTCGAAACGGATGTTTCTGCCGGGTTCGATGCTTGTGCGCACCGGTTCCAGCAGGCGTTCACGCTTTTGTCCGTCACGATAGGTGATGCTGACGATCAGAGCCGGTGGCGGCTGCGTTTCGTGGCTGTCATTCCTGATGCTGGCACCCACATTCAGCACATTGCCTTCGGCGCGCTCTGCGATATTGCTGGTGATGTCGGTCACTTTCAACGCGGAAACGAGCGGCAGTGATGGCGATACGCTGGCGACGGCGTCCGACGACTTGCCTGTCATGATCGTATAGCCGCCCGCCATCCAGAAGGCGGTCGTGGCGCAAAAGGCCACCAGAACCCAATAGGCAACACTGGGGCCGCTCGCGGTTTCCGTCGCAATCGCCGGGCGTTGCTGTTTGCGGAAAAGGCTGAACCCCGGCAGCACATGCGGCGTGGCTGGCTTTCGACGTTCCGGCAGCACAGTTTCGAATTCGGCGTCCTCGACTTCGACAGCGGGCGCGTGACGCCAACCGGCAGACGTCGAGGCACGCTCATGGGCGCGCGCATGGTCTGCGGCGGGGGATCGCTTCGCCATCATGAAGTCATCTTCCTTTGCGTTTGCTCACTCATTCCAGCCCCATAGGCTGCCGCAAAATGGTTAATGCTTCGCTCGCGAATATTTTAACGGCCGAAACGGGTCCGATTTAACGCAAGATTAACCATAGAGCGTAAAGGTCGAACGAGTATTGATGTGCGACGCGTGAAGGCTTCGCGCGCGCGAAGAACAAAGAGAAACTGACCGGTGATACGTTTCGAGAATGTCGGGCTGAGATATGGAATGGGACCTGAAATCCTGAAGGATGTCAGTTTCCACATACCGCCGCGTTCATTCCAGTTTCTGACCGGCCCTTCGGGTGCCGGGAAGACGTCGCTCATGCGGCTGCTTTTCATGGCGCTGAAACCGACACGCGGATTGATCAACGTGTTCGGCAACGACGTGGCGCGTCTCGACCATAAGCAGGTGCCGCTGCTGCGCCGCCGTATCGGCATTGTGTTTCAGGATTTCCGTCTGCTCGACCACATGACCACTTATGAGAATGTCGCGCTTCCGCTGCGGGTGCGCGGCAAGGAAGAAGCCACCTATCGGCATGAGGTGGAGGAACTTTTGCACTGGGTTGGCCTCGGTGACCGGATGGGCGTTCTCCCGCCGGTCCTGTCCGGTGGTGAGAAGCAGCGCGCCGCGATTGCGCGCGCGCTGATCGACCAGCCAGAACTGCTGTTGGCTGATGAGCCGACCGGCAATGTCGATCCGCCGCTCGCCAAGCGCCTGCTGCGCCTGTTCACGGAGCTTAATCGCTCGGGCACCGCTGTCATCATCGCGACGCACGACCTTTCCCTGATGGATCAGGTCAATGCGCGCCGCATGATTCTGGAACATGGGCGGCTCGATATCTATGAATAAGCCCCGCAGTGGTCGCCTAAACGGCTGGCAGAAAATTCTGGATGACCTCAAGGTTCGTTTCGAAGACCTGAAGGACATGGTTCTGGTGCGGGTCGGCAAACGCCGACAGCGCAAGGGACCAAGTCCCATCGTGCCCGATGGCAGCGTCACCGGCACGGCTTTGGTGACCGTTATCGCGATCATGACCTTTCTCGCCTGCCTGACCATGGGCGGCGTTTCGCTGGTCCGCGCATCGGCTGCCGCCTGGCAGAGCCAGATTGCGCGCGAGGCGACCATCCAGATCCGTCCGGTCGAAGGGCAGGATATTGAAAAGGCCTTGCAACAGGCGAGCGATATCGCGCGCGGCTTTGCAGGCGTGAAGGCGACGAACATCATCGACAAGGATGCCACGGCGCGTCTGCTGGAACCCTGGCTTGGCAGCGGCCTCAACATTGACGAACTGCCGGTGCCGCGCCTTGTCGTGGTGACCATTGACGAAAGCGCGCCGCCAGATTTCGGCACCATGCGCGCGGAACTGACCCGCGCCATACCGGCAGCCAGTTTCGACGATCACCGGACTTGGGTGGACCGGCTGGTGTCGATGGCGCGGACAACGGTTCTGGTCGGCACGGCAGTTCTTTCGCTGGTGATCGCAGCCACCATTCTCACCGTCATTTTCGCCACGCGCGGCGCAATGTCCGGCAATAGCCACATCATCGAGGTTCTGCATTTCATCGGGGCGGAATCGAAATTCGTGGCGCGTGAATTCGAGTGGCATTTCTTCCGCACCGCGCTGAAAGGCGCGTTGTTCGGCGGTGCCGCCGCCATGCTGGTTTTCCTGATCTTTTCGTGGTGGGCTTCCCGCCATATGGCGACGCCGGAAGGCGATCAGGCCGCGGCGATGTTCGGCAATTTTGCCATCGGTCGCAGCGGCTATCTGGGCGCCGCCGCCATCATCATACTGGTTAGTGTCCTGACCATGCTGACCAGTCGCCTGACGGTTATCCGCCAGCTCGCAACCATGGATGGTCCGGGAGTGCGCTCCGAATGACGATCTTTTGGCCCAATACGCTCCGCCGCTCGCAAATTCCTGGTAGTTTTCCGAGTTATCGCCGCAATGCTGCGTATGATAGCCAGAGGAACAACGGGCGAATCGCGCACGCATTGGGCGGCGGATACCGGGCGAGTAACGATGCGGTGGCAAAGGGACAAACAGCGGAAGAGATGCGAGCGGGCGCCGTGGTCTGGCGACGCAGCCCCCCTGTTGTTGCCCCTTCATCCTTGCTGCTTGCGCCAGCCAGATTCCTGTGGTCTGTCATGATGCGCATGCTGAGACGTTTCCAACCCATTTCCATCGTACTTTTTGGCCTGCTTCTGGCTTTTCTCGTGGGCTTTGTCGTCTTCGGTGAGAAGGTGACGAGCATGACGCCGCCAGTGATCGATGAACCCGCCGACGCCATCGTGGTCCTGACCGGCGGTCAGTCCCGCATTCAGGCGGCGGTCGATCTGTTGCAGGAAAAACGCGGCAAGCGTCTGCTGATCAGCGGCGTGCATCCTTCCACGAATGAAAAATCGATACAGCGCGCTACCCATGCCGATCAGAGCCTGTTCGACTGCTGTGTCGATCTCGACCGTTCGGCACGCAACACCATCGGCAATGCCGAGGAAAGCGAACACTGGATTCGCAACAACGGTTATAACCGGGTGATCGTCGTGACGAACAATTACCATATGCCGCGCAGCATTCTGGAAATGTCCTACCGGATGAAGGACGTGGAATTCGTGCCCTATCCGGTGGTGAACACCGAGGGGCGCGGGCAAAGCTGGGTTGCCGAGGGTGACACGCTGCGCGTGCTGTTCGTGGAATATGTCAAATATCTGGGCGCGGTCGTGCGCGTCGGTACGTCGGAGATTTTCGGCTTCGACATTCTGAACGGCGTCGCCGGTCAGAAAATCAATCGGTAACAAACAGCAAATTCCCGACGATCGGTCACTGTTTTCTGTATGGAAAACGGGGCAGTTCCTGATATACGAGTGCCCGAGATTTCGGAAAGCGAAGGTCTGACAGTTTTTCGAGATTGTGTCTCTCTCTACGGGACGTGCTCTAGCCGGGACATTCGCCGACACGATGCTTCTCTATCTGCGTTCAATCCTCTTCAATGCGGCGTTTTACATCTGCACGCTGGTTCAGATGATCGTCTATACGCCGTTCTATTTCCTGCTGCCGCGCAAGAAGGCCTGGATCGTGCCGAAGCTGTGGGCGCGGGTCAATCTCAAGCTCCAGAAGATCATTGCCGGGACGGATTTCGTCATTGAAGGTCTCGATAATATTCCAGAGGGCGCCTATATCTGCGCGCCCAAGCACCAGTCGGCCTGGGATACCTATGCATTCCTGCCCTATCTGGATGATCCGGTTCTGATCCTGAAGCGCGAATTGATGCGCATTCCGCTGTTCGGCTGGTACGTCGCCAAGATGGAGATGATCCCGGTGGATCGCGGATCGCGCGTCAAGGCGCTGCATTCGATCACCAAGGGCGCGGAAAAGGCCATTGCCGAAGGGCGTCAGATCCTGATCTATCCTGAAGGCACCCGCCGCGCGCCCGGTGCGCCGCCGCAATATAAATACGGCATCGTGCATCTTTACGATGCGCTGAACCTGCCGGTCTTGCCGATTGCCCATAATGCCGGGCTTTACTGGCCGCGCCGCAAGTTTCTGCGCTTTCCGGGCACCATTCGGTGCCGCGTCCTGCCGCCCATTCCGCCGGGGCTTGAAAAGGAAGAATTTCTGCGCCGCCTGATCGAAAGCACCGAAACGGCCTGCGACGAGCTTCTGGTTGCGGCAAGCCGCGACCCCAACCCACCCCCGATGCCACCGACAGCTGTGGACCGCCTGAAGGAACTGGGTGTTTCACCGCGCAGTTAAATGCCCGACATCCTTCCGGCTGTACATGAGCTAAACGACAATTAGTCGCGTTTTATTGAACTTTCGTTTTTCTTGCACGGAAACATGAAACCCGTTATCAGAGCGCGACACGAAAGGACCCATCATGAATATTGATGCCATTTCCATCGGAACCAATCCTCCCGAAGACGTCAACGTCATCATCGAAGTTCCGGTCGGCGGCCAGCCGATCAAGTACGAGATGGACAAGAAGTCCGGGGCTCTGATCGTTGACCGTTTTCTCTACACGCCGATGACCTATCCGGGCAATTACGGTTTCGTACCGCACACGCTCTCGGAAGACGGCGATCCGATCGACGTTCTCGTCTGCAACACCCGTCCGCTGGTGCCGGGTTCTGTGATCAATGTCCGCCCGATCGGCGTTCTGGTCATGGAAGACAATTCCGGCAAGGACGAAAAGATCATCGCCGTTCCGTCGCCGCACCTGACGCGCCGTTACGAGAAGATCCACGACTATACCGATATGCCGGAAATCACGCTGAAGCAGATCGCGCATTTCTTCGAGCATTACAAGGATCTGGAACCCGGCAAGTGGGTCAAGATCGGCGATTGGGGCGATGAAGACTACGCTCGCAAGTTCATCGTTGAAGCGATCGAACGCGCCAAGGGCAAGTAATCGCCTGTTTCATGAGTTGAGTTCAAAACAAAAGCGCCCGATGATCCATCGGGCGCTTTTGTTTTTGGTGTTTGCTGTGCCGGTCAGAGGAAGAGCGGCAGCAGCGTCGTCCACATGAACTGGCGGATGAAGAAGATAATCAACAACAGGACAATCGGCGAAATGTCGATGCCGCCGAGATTGGGCAGGAGATTACGGATCGGGCGCAGAACCGGCTCGGTTACCTTGTAGAGAAACTCTCCGACGGAGGCCACGAAGCGATTGCCGGAATTGACGACATTGAACGCATAGAGCCACGAATAAATGGCGCTGGCGATGATGATCCACGTATAGATGTCGAGCGCCAGATCAATGGTGCGGAACAATGCTATCATGAGTGTCTGTCTCCTTGACGATTGGCCGAGATGTAGCGATTGCTTCGATTGAGGACAAGTGCCCGATAGGCTGCCGGCTCAATTTTCGTAATGGAGGCACTATTCTGGCACCTTCTCTTTGCTCTGCCGGACAATGCCCTGATATGCCATCGGTGTTGCTATGCTTTGTAATAAATGGCAAGTGAGCTTAACAGTGCTGACCGGTGTTTGGCTGAACGGATAAAACGACAATGGATATTTCAGAAAATAGTCGCGATCCTTATAAGGACCGCAAAAGCATCGAGTTTTCCTTCCGTGCCAAACGGTTCGCCCATATCCGCAAATTGATCGAGGCGGCGCTTGCCGAAAAGCCGGAAGGCGAAAAAGTTGAAATCCTCGATCTCGGCGGGTCGGAAAAATATTGGCTGATCGGCGAAGACTTCATCGAAGCCAACCGTGACCGCCTGCATTTCACGCTGATCAATCCTGAAAAGCAGGAAGAGAAAGACACGGAAACCTTCACGTTTCTGGTTGGCGACGCGACCGATCCCGCGCTTTTTGCCGGGCGGATTTTCGACGTGGTTCATTCAAACTCGGTCATCGAACATGTCGGCGACTGGGCTGCCATCACGCGCTTCGCGGAAAATACCCGCAGGCTCGGCAAGCGCTATTACATGCAGACGCCCAATTACTGGTTCCCTTATGAGCCGCATTTCCGCTTTATCGGTTTTCAGTGGCTGCCGGTGGCGGTGCGCATCTGGCTGATGACCAAGATGCGGCTCGGCTTTTTCGAGCGGCAGAAAAGCGCCGACGATGCCCGTTTTCATGTGGAATCGATCCGGCTTTTGACCACGGGACAGGTGCGTAAGCTCTTCCCGGATGGGCGGATCGAATTTGAGAAGATTGCCGGACTGGCGAAGTCCATTCTCGCAATCAGGGATTGATCAGTCGAAATCACGCGGCGGGTGTGATTTCGCGGCAATCAGATTGCCGACATGCTCAAGTGCGTGATCGCGCACCCGCATGTCGCGCAGATGTTTCAGTGTGTTGGCGACATAGTCGATATTCGCGCCGGATTCGCCATGCGCGGATGCCACAATCGCAGCCGCGTCCTCGGCCTTGAGCGCGCCCGCATATTGCACGTGGCGGCGGTCGGCCACATAGACCAGTCCCTGAACGTCGCGTCCGTCGTGGAGGCGCAGTCGCAGCCTTTTCTCGTGATAGACATTGTTCGACATTTCGCGTTCGCGCAGATAGACCATAACCTCGTCGGTCATCTCGCCCGGAACGCGGAACGCCATGCCAAGGCAGGAGCCGCCCGCGTCGAGACCAAGCACCAGTCCGGGGTGGTCGGGCGAGCCGCGATGAAAATGCGAATAGATGCACAGGCTGCGACGATAACCGTGCAGACGGGCGCGAACGGTCTCCACATGCGCGAAGCCGGGCCGCCACATCAGCGAGCCGTAGCCGAAAACCCAGAAATCACTCGTCCGCTTTGCATCGATATGGTGTGTCATGATGGTATAATATTTGCCGTCTTGTGACCGATTTCCATGGGTAATTGATGGATATCCCTCGTTTTTTCTGAAGCGACACTTCACAAGACTCAATCCTGCCATAATATGGCCAAGAGTGAGGTTGAGCAAAACATTGTATCGAAAGATGCGTCGCTGGCGGCTCTGCTGCTTCTCAGGCTCAACTCTCTGACCGACATAAGGTTTTTCGATGGTGCATCCCGGGACGGAAGCTGGAACGAAACAACGGAAGTCCAGAAAGCGATCTATTGCGCTTGGCATTTTCCTGATCGTTCTCGTCGCTGCCTACACTGCCGGGTGGTTCTATGTGGCCGACCGCCTGCAAACGCGCGCCACCGCGGATATGGCAAAGCTGTCCGCTCAGGGCATTGGCGTGCGCTGCGAGGATCTGCGCACAAGCGGCTATCCGCTTCGTGTCAATGTGGTCTGCGACAGCATTTCCTGGCAGAAGCCCAGCGCCGGCATGGCCTTTCGCGCAGGGCGTTTCACCTCCGGCTCGCCGATCTATGCGCCGCGCTCGCTCAGCAATGATCTGACAGGACCTGCCTTTATCGAATTTCCGGGTCTTCAACCGCTTGAAGTGAGCTGGAGCCGGTTCAGCTCCAACACCCGGCTTGCCCGCCCGTTCCCGACCGAGATCGCGCTTGAAGCGCGCGACATCGTGGTCGGTCGCCGCACGGAAACCACGACGACGGAGCCGCTCAGCAGTCTGGAACAGATGGATTTCAGCATGAGCGCCGTCGATGGCGCGCTGAAACTGGCAGGCCGCTTTGCCGGGCTGAAGCTTGCAGCCCCGGTGATCGGCAATGCCAAGAGCCCCGAGATCGACGGCGTTGCCGATATCGAGATTGCCGATGCTGCCACACTGCTGGCGTCGGGCTCTTCCGATTTCAGCCAGCGCCTGCGCGGCCATAGCGGCACGATCCATCAGGCATTTCTCTCCATGCCCAATGGGGCGATGGTGACGCTGACCGGTCCATTCTCTGTCGATGACGACGGGCTGATCAATGCCGATGTGAAGCTGACGCTCGTCAATGCGCAATCGCTGGCGCAGGCTGGCCAGACGGTTTTTCCGGAGCAGGGCAGCAATATCGCCACCATCCTCTTCGCGCTATCAGCCATGCCGAAAGACGAAAACGGCAATCCCACGCTGGAGATTGCCGTTCGCAAGGGCAGAGCCAATGCCGGGTTCATTCCGCTTGGGCGGTTACCGGCGCTTTAGGGGAATAGGGGAATAGGGGAGTATGTTTTTACTGCCCTATCTATTGCCTTACTTCTTTTCGTTGGTGCGCGTCGCAGCCTGACGGCCAAAGTCTGGCGCATCCACTTCCTGACCCGCATCGATAATGCCACGGCGCACCGCACGCGTGCGCGTGAAGAGGTCGAACAAGGCCTCTCCGTCGCCCCAGCGGATCGAGCGTTGCAGCGAGGCTAGGTCTTCCGAAAAGCGCCCCAGCATTTCAAGGATAGCGTCCTTGTTGTGCAGGCACACGTCACGCCACATGGTCGGGTCTGATGCCGCCAGACGCGTGAAGTCACGGAAACCGGATGCGGAATATTTGATGACTTCCGATTTTGTCACCTGCTCCAGATCGCTGGCGGTGCCGACGATGTTGTAGGCGATGATATGCGGCAGATGCGAGACGATGGCCAGCACCAGATCATGGTGCTGCGGGTCCATATGGTCGAGCCGCGAACCGCAGGCCGTCCAGAAGGCCGTAAGCTTTTCCAGCGCCGCTTCATCCGTGTCGGGAAGGGGCGTGAGGATGCACCAGCGATTGTTGAACAGCTCTGCAAAGCCTGCGTCCGGGCCGGAATATTCCGTTCCCGCTAGCGGGTGGCCCGGAATGAAATGCACATTGGCGGGCAGTTCCGGCTGCATCTGTGCAATGACGGAAGCTTTCGTCGAGCCGACATCGGTGACGATGGCGCCCGGCTTCAGGCTGCCAGCGATCTGCTTTGCGACGGTGCCGGACGAACCGACCGGTACCGAGACGATCACCAGATCGGCTTCCCTGACCGCTTCGGCGCTGTCGGTGGTGTAGCTGTCGCCGAGGTTCAGTTCCTCGGCGCGCTTCAGGGTTTCGGCGCTGCGGGTTGCAATTGCGATATGGTTGGCAAGGCCTTCGCGACGGATGACGCGCGCCAGCGACGAACCGATGAGACCGATACCGATCAGCGCGATTTTATCAAAATGGATCGTGGACATTGATCTTACTTTAAAAACTCAGTGAGTGCGGCGACTACGCCGCGATTGGCTTCTTCCGGTCCGACGGTCATGCGCAGCGCGTTGGGGAAACCGTATCCGCCAACACGGCGCAGAATATAACCGCGCTTGGAAAGCCACTCATCCGCCTTGTCTGCCGAGTGTGCGGCGTCTTCGGGGAAATGGATCAGAAGGAAGTTCGTGACCGAAGGCGTCACCCGCAGGCCGAGCTTGGTGAACTCATCCGTCAGCCAGGACAGCCACTTGTCGTTATAGGCGACCGACTTTTCGACATGGTTGCGGTCGCGAATGGCGGCCGCACCGGCGGCAATCGCTGCCGAATTCATGTTGAACGGGCCGCGAATGCGATTGACTGCGTCGATCACATGGGCGGGCGCATACATCCAGCCGATCCGCAGACCCGGAAGGCCGTGGATCTTCGAGAAGGTGCGGGTCATCACGACATTCTCGTTCGACGAAACGAGTTCGAGACCGGCCTCATAATCGTTGCGGCGCACATATTCGGCATAGGCAGCATCGAGGATGAGAAGGACATGCTTCGGTAGGCCCGCATGCAGACGGCGCACTTCTTCGAAAGGCAGATAGGTGCCGGTCGGATTGGCCGGATTGGCGATGAAGACAACCTTGGTGCGCGGCGTAATGCCAGCAAGAATGGCATCGACGTCGATGCGCGCATTGCTTTCCTTCACGGTTACCGGTGTTGCACCGGCTGCCAGCGTCTGGATCTTGTAAACGGCAAAGCCATGCTCGGTGATGATGGCTTCATCGCCCGGCGCAAGATAAGTCTGGCAGAGCAGGCCCAACAACTCATCCGAACCATTGCCGCACAGGATATTGCCAATGTTCAGCCCTTGCGTTTCGGCAATGGCTTCACGCAGCGCGAGCGCCTGTCCGTCGGGATAAAGTTCCAGCTTTTCGCCCGCGTATCGATAGGCCTCCACCGCATGGGGGCTGGGGCCGATCGGGGTCTCGTTGGAGGAGAGCTTATAGACCTTGGCAACGCCTTCCACATGTTCCTTGCCGGGCACGTAGGCTGCGATGTTGAGCAGGCCGGCCTTGGGCTGGGGACGGGAAAGGTTTTGCTGATCGGTCATGATTTTGGCTCCGCCAAAAGAACAGTGTTGCTTTATGGGACGCTCAAGGGATTTGAGCCCCGATGCGACATAAACCGCCATGGGCGCGAAGTCGAGAAAAACCTTGTTTTATGGGGGTTGAGCAAATCCCGAAAAGTGCGAAGCGGTTTTCGGACAAGATGTGCGTCAGAGTAAATATGTAGAGCCGATCTAATGTAATCAGATGGGCTCTAGGCGTCAGACTCTTGTTTGGCCTTGCGCAGTCCGCTGACCGGGGTTCCAAGCACCGGCACGAAAACACGCCGCGACGAGCGCTGCGCAACCGGCAGACCCTGATAGAGACGTTTCTGGGCTTCCACCACCAACACGCCTGAGAAAAGCGGCCACAGCCGCCGCCCCAGACCTTCGATTGCCAGACAAGGCCGCATCATCCAGCGCCGCGTGGCGGGTGGGAAATGCAGGGCGTCGCTGACGGTGTTGACCGTGAAATTGGCTTCGCGCAGCAGGGTGGAAAGCTGGTCGCGGCTGTAAGGCCGCCCGCTGCCGAAAGGCGTATGTTCGAAGCGGGCCCAGACGCCACGGCGGTTGGGCACAACGATCACCAGCCGCCCGTTGGGCGCCAGTACGCGCCACATTTCCTTCAGCGTTTCCGGTGCGCTTTCGGCATATTCCAACGCATGGACCATCAGGATGCGGTCGATGGAGGAATCCGGCAGCGGCAGTTCTTCATCGAAGACCAAAGCCGTGGTGGATTTGTCCGCCGAAGGCCAGGCGATCGCGCCCTGTCCGGCTGGCATGAAGGCAAAAGTGCGTTCCGTATCGGCGCTGAACCGGTCGAGATAGGGCAGGCTGTAGCCCATGCCGATGAGCCGTTCGCCCGGAACACGTTCCCAAAGACCGGCAATCGCCATGCGTATGGCGCGCTCGGCCAAATGACCAAGTGTCGTGTCGTAAAAGGAGCGCAGTTCGATAATGTCCGGATGCATGCGGGCACGCTATATCAAATCCTGTCATCGGGGAATGGATATAAGAGCCTGTTCCAAAAGTCGCCCTGTGTGGCTGCAAATGGCAATTTTCTCCATTCCGGTGCTCTCGTACCAATAGTACGCTCCGCTCCGGTACTCGAAAATCACCATTTTGCACACACATGCCGCTTTTTGTTTCAGGCTCTAAGCCTGGGCTTGTTGACAGGCGGGGTGCATTTTCTTCAAACCGTGCTATAGAGCGTGCCTTCTGCAGGAAAGCGCATCCCGAAAAGCCTGAAAAGGCTTTCGGTTGCCCACGAGCAAAGCAAACGATCAGGAGAGAACCGGCAATGCCAGAAGTCGGCGGCAAGACGATAGAAATTCTATTCAGCCCGGAAGATATTGCCGGTCGCAATCTTGAACTGGCGAAGGCTATTGCCGAACGCAAGTTTCACAATCTGCTGACGATTTCCATTCTCAAGGGCTCGTTCATTTTCGCAGCCGACCTCATCCGTGCCATGCATGATGCGGGCGTGGAACCGGATGTCGAATTCATCACGGTGTCCAGTTATGGCAAGGGCACGACCAGTACGGAAGTTCGCCTGCTGCGCGATATCGACAGCGAAGTGCGTGACCGCGATGTGCTGCTGATCGACGATATTCTGGAATCCGGCAAGACGCTCAAATTCGTCCGCGAACTGATGCTGGAACGTGGCGCGCGCAGCGTCAGCATTGCCGTCCTGCTGGACAAGAGCGTGCGGCGCAAGGTCGATCTGGAAGCTGATTTTGTCGCCTTCGAATGCCCGGATTATTTTGTCGTCGGCTATGGCATGGACGTAGCCCATTCGTTCCGGCAGTTGCCCTATGTCGGACACGTCAAGGATTGAGCGGCAAATTCGTGATGCCGGGCTGCAAAGAGCGCTTTTCTGTGCGCCGGTGCCCACGTACCCTTAAGTACGTTCCGCTCCGGTGCTCGAAAATCACTCTTTTCGCGACGGCCTGACGAATTTGCAACCGTCGTGCGAGTTCGTTGAGCAGCCTCTAATCGAACTGTAACAGGCGCTGCAGATATTCCTTTTCCATCTGCGGCGTCAGCGCGTTGCCGAGCTTGCGGCGGATTTCATCCAGAATTTCACGCGCGCGCTGAATGTCGATTTCGCCGGGAATTTTGGTGCCGTTGCCATCATCGGCTCCCATGCCCTGCTGGCGTCCGAGCGGATCGCGGCCACGAGAACCATTCGCGCCCTGACCCTGCTGGCCGTCCTGCCCCATCGCCTGCTGCATCTTCTGCATCATGTCGCGACCGGCACGGCGCAGGGCGTCCAGAGCGCTGCCCTGATTGTCGTTGGCCTCCGCGCCTTCATTGCGTCCTAGCGCTTCGGCGGCATTGCCCATGGATTTTCCGGCATCGCTGAAATCCTTGCCGGGTTCAATGCCCATGCCTTTCAGGTCTTCCGTCAGCTTTTGCAGTTCCTGCTGCAATTGCTGCTGCTGCTGTTGCAGCTTGCGCATGGCCTCTGCGGTCTTCTCATCCGTCTGGCCGCCTTGCTGCGAACCGCCGCCCCTGGAGCCGTCATCGCCGGGGAACAGGCCTTCCATGTCCTCACCTTCGCCCTCTTCACCGGCACTCGGATTGCCGTCGAACTGGCGCTGCTGCTGCTGGTCGAGATTGAAGGTCTCGTTCATCATCTGTTGCTGGCGGCGCATCAGATCACCAAGCTTGTTCATCTGCTGCTGCATCTGCCCTTGCTGGCCCTGCTGTCCCTGACCCTGCTGGCCGGGTTGTGTCTGACCCATTTGCAGATTGTTCATCAGGTCCTGCAATTGCGACAGAAGCTGTTCGGCCTGATCGCGCGATCCCTGACGGGCCAGATTTTCGATCTGGTCCATCATGCGCTGTAAATCCCGTTCCGTCAGCATCTGCGCATTGGGATCCGGCGCTGACTGGCGCGCATTCGGGTTCTGCTGCTGGCGCTGGGCGAATTCGCGCAGGAAATCCTGCATCGCCTTGCGCAATTCGGCGGTGAGCTTCTCGATCTCTTCCTGCGAGGCACCGTTTTGCAGCGCATTTTTCAGTGCTTCCTGCGCCTGACGCAGACGCTTTTCGGCTGCCGAAAGATTGCCATCCTCAATACCGAGCGCCACCTGCCACATATAATCGGCAGTATCGCGTAGGGCGTCGTCGCTTCTCGCCATGTGAAGCTTGGTGCGGATGGTGACGAGGCCCAGATAATGCGCGGCGTTCTTGATCGTTTCTTCCGGGCGCAGCATCAGCGCCGACAGCATGTCCAGCACATGATCGCGCTGGTTGGCGTCAAGCGCCAGAATACGGCGCTGTTCGGCAATAGCGCGCGCCAGCGGGTTGCTGAAAGGCCGTTCGGGAAGCGTTATCACTTTGGTTTCGCTGCGCCCAACCTGGCCCGCCGCGTCGGTAACGACGAGGGTTAGCGCTATCTTCTGGCCTGCCCACGGATGTTCGGTCAGGTCTTTCGATGTGGTGGTTTCCTTCACGCCGCGGCGCGGCAATGCGAGCGGCAGCTCCGGTGCCTCGTAAAGCGGGGAGGCCTCTTCGTCTTCATCGATTTCCAGCGGCACGATCTCGGCAAAGGCTCTGGCCGGCACATAGTCGTCATCGATTTCATAGGTCAGTTGCAGCGTGCCGTTGAGCGCGTGACCGGGTTCCTTGGTAAAGCGGATCGTCGGCGGCGTGTCTGGCGTCACCGCAAATTTCCAGCGCGCATCGGTGCCGGAAAGGGTCACGGTTTCGTCTTCGCGTAAATCGTAGCGGAAGTTGCGGCTTCCATCGACAGCGCTTTCTTCCGGCGTCTGTACCGGCCTCAGTCCTTGCGCTTGCGTCTGCTCTTCCTTCGGGGCGACGGGCTGGACTTCCCGTTGCTCGCCTTCTGCATTGGTTGCGGTGAGGCGTTCCGAGCTGCCGCCGATGACGCGGACCGAAAGCACACTGCCCTCGGGAACTGTGATCGCTTCGGCATTGCGGCTGTTTTCAGCGCTGGCCGTCAGGAAGACCGGCGCGCGGCCTGTATAGCGCGGCGGCGTCACCCAGGCATCGACACGGGCAAGGGCGGCACCGTTGCCGGGGCGAATGTGGAAGGCGTCGGCAATGCGCCCGCTGCCAGCGCTGGACGTGTAGGCGAGCGCTGTGACGAAAAGCAGCGCCACGACGGCGCGCAGGCCATAAGGATCGCGTTCCGGCAGGCGCGGTCGCGGCAGGCCGGATTGCAGGTTTTTGAGCCGTTCGGCCATACGCTTCTGATGTTCGCGCCACAGAGCCTGCGAAAACGGATCGTGGGTGCCGCTGGCCATATGGCCGGATTGCACGGCCAGCGGTTCGTGCACGAGGCCGTTGACCGCCTCGATGCGCGCCGTGACATCGTCTTCGGTCGGCGGTTGGAAGCGGGAGGGGAGATAGAGCGCAACCAGCCCTGCCAGCGCAAATATCGTCAGCACGGCGATATGCAGCCAGCGCGGCATCATACCGAAGAGGCCAAACCAGCTGATACTTGCGAAAAGCGCAACCAACAGAATCAGTGGCAGGACCAGAGGCCACAGGCGTTCAAACCCGACGGACAGGAAGGTGCGCAGACGCAGGCGGCGCAACAGCGCGCCATCGCCTGAAAACAGGCGCAAAAAGGCATCCCGCATCAGCTGCGGCTTATCCTTCTTGTCTTGGCCTTGATCCGTCATCCGGGCTTTCTGCTCTGTCTGCCAGCGTGCAATCAAATGACAGGATAACATGCATCATGGCAAAGGCGAGGCTTTGCCATGATTAATTGGGCCACGATTAATTGGCCCGATAGCTTACAGCCAGTCCGGAATGGAATCGAGCGCAAGCAGCTCTTCGTAAGTGTGGCGCGGGCGAACGACATGATAGCGGTCGCCATCGACCAGAACTTCCGGCACCAGAAGGCGGCTATTATAGGTGCTCGACAGCACCGCGCCGTAAGCGCCAGCGGTGCTCACCGCGATCAGATCGCCGGGCGCAGGCTTGGTCGTCTCGCGGTCGAGGCCGAGATAATCGCCCGTTTCGCAGACGGGCCCCACGAAATCGGCGCGGATGCGCGGCGCGTCATCCTTCGCAAGCCTGACCGGGCGGATATCGTGGAATGCTTCATAAAGCGTCGGGCGGATGAGATCGTTCATAGCGGCATCGACGATGATAAAACTCTTCGCATCGCCTTCCTTGACGAAAATCACTTCTGTCACCAGCAGACCGGCATTGCCGACGATCAGGCGGCCCGGCTCGAAAACGGTCTTGAGGCCGAGCGGCTTGATGTGCTTGGCGACAATCTCCGCATAGGCCACCGGTAGCGGCGGCGGGTTGTTGTCGGTGCGATAGGGAATGCCGAGACCGCCGCCAACATCGACATGGCGGATGTTGTGGCCATCGGCCTGCAATTCCTTCACCAGCTGCGCCATCAGCGCAAAGGCATTGTCGAAGGGTTCAAGATCAATGATCTGGCTGCCGATATGCATATCGATGCCAACCACGTCGATGCCCGGCAGGCTGGCCGCACGGGCATAGGCCTCGCGCGCCTTGACGCGCGGAATGCCGAACTTGTTTTCAGATTTGCCGGTCGAGATCTTGGCGTGGGTCTTGGCGTCGACATCCGGGTTGATACGCAGCGATACCGAGGCAACCTTGCCCGCCTTGACAGCGCGGGCCGAGAGAATTTCCAGCTCCGGTTCGGATTCGACATTGAAGCAATAGATACCGACCTCAAGCGCGAAATCCATTTCGCGCGGGGTCTTGCCGACGCCGGAAAAGACGATTTTGCTGGCAGGGATGCCTGCGGCGAGCGCACGGCGTATTTCGCCTTCCGACACCGTATCGGCACCGGCGCCGAGCTTTGCGAGCGTCTTCAACACGGCCAGATTGGAATTGGCCTTCAGCGCATAGGCGATCAGCGGTTCCATATCGGCGAAAGCTTCGCTGAACACGCGGAAATGGCGCTCGATCGTGGCGCGGGAATAGACGTAGAAAGGCGTGCCGACCGCCTTGGCGATTTCAGGCAGGCTGACATTTTCGGCGTGCAGCACACCGTCGCGATATTCAAAATGATTCACGGAAGATAGTCCTTGGGAACTAGAGCAGCTTATCAAGAATGAAAGGCTTGTCTTCCTTGGGTTTCGGCTTGGTGTGGCCCTGATCATCGGTGATCAGCGATGACGGCGGCGGTTCCAGCGGGCCTTTACGTCCACAGGCGGCAAGCGTGGCTGCGAGTGCGGCGATCATAAGCACGGTCGAAATGGCGGAGCGGCCTGTCATCAGCTTTGGTTCCTGAATCAAAATCTTGGTTGGGCTAGCTGTAACGCAAAATTCTCAAGAGTGAAATCACCCGTTGGCCGGATGATTTCACATGACTTTATCTTGAACGGCGATCAGGCCTTCAGGATGCGCTTTTTCCAGTACCGGATCTGGCGGCGCACTTCCTGCGGGGCCGTGCCGCCAAAGGACTGGCGGCTCTTGACCGATTTCTCGACCGTGAGATAGCCGAAGATCGCATCGGTGATGCCGGGATGGATCGATTGCAGCTCTTCCAGCGAGAGCTTGGCGAGGTCAACCTTGCGGCTTTCCGCCAGAGCAACCGCGCGACCGGTGACGTGGTGCGCTTCGCGGAAGGGCAGTCCCAGTTCCCGCACCAGCCAGTCGGCCAGATCGGTTGCCGTGGAATAGCCCGAACCGGCGGCTTTCTTCATGGAAGCGACATTGATCGTCAGGTCGCGCACCATGCCCGCCATGGCGGCAATGGCGAGTTCCAGATTTTCGGCAGCGTCAAAAACCTGTTCCTTGTCTTCCTGCATGTCCTTGGAATAGGCGAGCGGCAGACCCTTCATGATGGTCAAAAGGGCGACCAGCGAACCGTTGATACGGCCAGTCTTGGCGCGAACCAGTTCGGCGGCATCCGGGTTCTTCTTTTGCGGCATGATCGACGAGCCGGTGGAGAAGGCATCGGACAGGCGCACGAAGTTGAACTGCGGCGTGGACCAGATGACGATTTCTTCGGCAAGGCGCGACATATGACCGGCGCAGATGGCTGCAAGCGACAGGAATTCCAGCGCATAGTCGCGGTCGGAAACGCTGTCGAGCGAGTTGCGGGTCGGTTCGCGGAAGCCGAGCGTCGTGGCCGTCATATGACGGTCGATCGGAAAGCCGGTGCCAGCGAGGGCTGCGGCACCCAGCGGGGATTCATCCATGCGCTCGATAGCGTCGCGCACGCGGGACAGATCGCGTCCGAACATTTCCACATAGGCCATGCAATGATGGCCGAAAGTGACGGGCTGCGCGGTCTGGAGATGGGTGAAGCCCGGCATCACGGTCGCCGCGTGTTCTTCGGCGCGTTCCAGAAAAGCTTCGATCAGGTTCTTCAGGGCGGCGGCGGTCTTTTCCAGTTCCTGCTTGACCCAGAGGCGGAAATCGACGGCCACCTGATCGTTGCGCGAGCGGGCGGTGTGGAGGCGACCTGCCGAGGGGCCGATCAGATCGGCCAGCCGCGCCTCGATATTCATGTGAATGTCTTCGAGCTTGCGCGAGAAGGTGAATTTGCCGTCCTCGATCTCCTTGAGGATGGTTTTCAGGCCCTGCTCGATCTGTTTGTGATCGTCTGCCGTAATGATGCCCGTCTTTGCGAGCATGGCTGCATGCGCGAGCGAGCCCTGAATATCTTGCGCATAGAGCTTGCGGTCGAAGCCGATGGATGCATTGATCTCTTCCATGATCGCATCGGGTCCTGAGGCAAAACGGCCGCCCCACATCTGATTGCTTGATTTTTGTTCGCTCATGCTCATATGCCCCGAGTGACGATTTGGCCGGATATTAGAAAGAAGTGACGCGACATGGCAGAAGACAACGAAAAGGCGAAATCGGGAAATCGCAAGATCGTCCTTCTTGCAGCCCTTGCCGGTGTCATTGCCGGTATCGGGGCGGTATACGTGATGGAGCGCCCCTCTGGCAATGTGGTAGCCGCTAATGTTTCGTCTGAAAATGACGAAGCGTCCGCCCAATGCGCCTTAAAAGCGGATTCGCTAAAGGCGCTCGACGCGGCTGCAACCGGCGGCGTGGCCGCCATGCGCCCGGCGGAAAAGCCGATTTCCGTGGCGCATCTTGCCTTCACGGGCCCCGACGGCAAGCAGATGACGCTTGGCGATTACAAGGGCAAGACGCTTCTCGTTAATCTCTGGGCAACATGGTGTGCGCCATGCCGCGAGGAAATGCCAGCCCTCGACAAATTGCAGGCCGAAAAGGGCGGCAAGGATTTCGATGTCGTGGCGATCAATATCGACACGGGGTCCGACGATAAGCCCAAGGGCTTTCTGAACGAGATCGGGATCAAGAACCTCACGCTGCACCGGGATGCGACCATGGCGAGTTTCAACGAACTGAAGCGAAAGAACCTCGCTTTCGGCCTGCCGGTTACGCTTCTGGTCGATAAGGATGGCTGCCAGATCGCATCGATGAACGGGCCCGCCCCATGGGAAGGGCCGGACGCCATGAAACTGATCGAAGCGGCGCAAAAACTTTAATCCTCGACAACGGCGCGAATTGGTGGCTTCCTCCTTTTCGAAGGAGACATCGCATGAGCCTCGACGTCTGGCTTGCATTCACCGCCGCATCCATCGTGCTTCTGATCATTCCGGGGCCGACGGTTCTGCTCGTCGTGTCTTATGCGCTGGGGCAGGGATGGAAGACGGCTTTTCCGATGGCGGTGGGCGTGGCGCTGGGCGATTTCACGGCCATGACGCTCTCCATGCTGGGGGTCGGGGCACTGCTCGCGGCTTCCGCAACCGTGTTCACGGCGGTTAAATGGATCGGCGCTGCCTATCTCGTCTGGCTCGGCATCAAGCTGTTCCGGGCCGGAGGCACGATGAATGCCAAGGCCCGGCATGACAAGGTGCATCCGGTTAGGATGCTGGTTCATGCCTGGCTGGTGACGGCGCTCAACCCGAAAAGCATCACTTTCTTCGTGGCGTTTCTGCCGCAGTTCCTCAGCCCGCATCGGGATTTTCTGACCCAGATGCTGGTCTTTGAAAGCACATTTCTGGTGCTCGCCTTCCTCAATGCCTTCGCCTATGCGCTGACGGCGGCACGGGCGCGGCGCTTCTTTGCCAGCGAGCGGGCCCTGCGGATTTTCAATCGCGCAGGCGGCACCTTGCTGATCGGCGCTGGTGTTGCGACTGCAACGATCAGGTCAAGCTGATGTAAAACCGGCGCGCTTTAACCGCACAATGGCGAGATCGAGCGCCGACAGAAACGCCGACCGGTCCTTCGGCGCAAATGGCGCGGGACCACCGGTGATTTCTCCGGCAGAGCGTAGCGAATCCATCAGATTGCGTGTAGCGAGCGTGTTGCCGATGGTGCTTTGCGTATGAACGCGTCCATTGGGGGCGATGACCGATGCGCCTTTTTCGAGCGAACGGCTGGCCAGCGGAATATCGGCGGTGATGACGATTGCGCCCGGCTGCGCATTTTCGGCGATCCAGTCGTCGGCGGCGTCGAGCTTGTCCGATACGACAACCCGCTCCACCCGTTCGGCATCGCGCGGGATCGCCACGAAACTGTTGGCGACCAGCACCACAGGCAGGCCATGCCGCTCGGCGACACGGTAGATTTCAGCCTTCACCGGGCAGGCATCGGCGTCAACGAGAATGCGGATCGTATTGGTTTCAGTGGTCATCCGTTCTCCATAAAACGACGCCTGCCTTTTGGCAAATTGAACGCTGCAATCAGATTTATGCGATAGGTGTTTCTGGCGAAGCGGTATAAGGCGAGCGCAAATAAGAGAGTTTGCCATGGCCGCGCGCTTCTTCCCCATTATGTTCGTCCTGCTCTGGGCCACCGGCTTCATCGGGGCCGGGCTGTCCATGCCCTATGCGGAACCGTTCACCTTCATGGCGGTGCGGTTTTCCATTGCGGCGGTCATCATGACGCTGTGGGCGCTGGCGAGCCGGGCGGTGTGGCCGAAGGGCGCCACACTGGTTCATGCGGCTATCGCCGGTTGTTTGATCCATGGTGCCTATCTTTCAGCACTTTTCTGGGCGGTTCATCACGGCCTGCCTGCTGGCATGTCGGGTCTGGTCGCGGGGCTGCAACCCATGCTCACCACGCTGATTGCGGCAATGCTTATGGGCGAAAGGGCAAGCGGACGCCAATGGACGGGCCTGCTGATCGGCTTTCTCGGTGTGGCGATGGTCGTCTGGCCGAAGTTTTCGGCGGGCAGCGGCGTCGATCCCAAGAGCCTTGCGGCGGCCTTTTTCGCCGTGCTTGCCATCAGCACCGGCACGGTCTGGCAGAAGCGTTTCGGCACGACCAGTGATCTGAAAACCGGTACGGCAGTTCAGTATATCGCTGCTGCCGTCCTGACGGCGCTCTGTGCTTTCAGCTTTGAAACCCGCGTGATTATCTGGTCGCCACAGCTCATTTTTGCGCTGGTCTGGCTGACGCTGGCGATTTCCATCGGCGCCATTCTGGCGCTTCTGGTGATGATCCGCGAAGGCGCGATGTCGAAAGTCGCCTCGTTGTTCTATCTCGTGCCGGGCACGGCGGCGATCATGGCCTATCTGATTTTCGGCGAGACGCTCGGTCCGCTCCAGATTGCCGGCATGGTTGTCACGACCTTGGGCGTTGCCCTGACGACCATGAAGCGCTGACTATTCCAAGACCAGATCTGGTTGCTGCTCGCGTTTGCGGAAATTCATGATCGCGGCGTTGATTTCAGCGCCGATGATGAAAATAGCCGACAGCATGTAGAGAAAAACGATTGCCACCATGATCGAGGCAAGGCCCGCATAGGTGGTGACATAAGTGGCAAAAGTTTCGAGATATTTTGCAAAGGCGGTCGCGGCCGCCAGCCAGGCGACAAGTGTGATGAGAATGCCGGGCAGGATATCGCCGAGACTGCGGCGTCCGGCAGGCAGCCAGATATGCACCATGAACAGCGCCAGCACCAGAACGGCCACGGCGACGCTATAGCGCCAGAAGGCGATGGTGCCGGTGAAAGGCGCGATGTCGGGAAACCATTGCTCGGCAATGCGCACGGCGAGTGGGGCCAGAACCAAGAGGAAGCTGATCGCCATCAGGCTGAGCGTGCCCACCAGAACGAAGCCGAGGCTTTGCAAGCGGCAAAAGATGATTGAGCGCTGGTCGGTGACGCGATAGGCGCGGTTAAGCGCGATGCGCAGCGCCTCTACGCCGTTGGAGGCAAAATAGGCAGCGGCGATCACGCTGAGGGTCAGAAGTCCGCTGCGCTGCACGGTCAGAACGTTGGTCACTTCATTGGCGATGGGGGCCGCGATATTCGATGGCCACATGTCGAAAATGACGTGGACAGCCGTTTCAGCAAATTCCTTGGTGCCGAGAAAACTCGCCAGCGAGGTTGCGAAGATCAGGAAGGGAAACAGTGCCATGAGGCCCGATAGGGCGATGTGACTTGCAAAGGCCCAGCCGTCGTCCGAACTGAAATGGCCCAGCACATCATAGGTAATCTGACGGAGAAAACGTCTGATTTTTCGCATCCGCAGATTTTACCCTTTTCGCCGCCAGCATTGAGTTTCAATGCCTTAAATCTAGCATCACCTGACAGATTGCAAGGGTAGCGCCGTTTTAAAGGCCATGCGAATCAAGCACTGTAGAGGAAACGCGGCGGCAGGATGGGACGAAATGGTTGAGGAACGCGCAAATCGCAGCATCATCATAACCGGCTGTTCTTCTGGCATCGGCGCTCATTGCGCGGAAGCTCTGCACCGTCGTGGATGGCAGGTTTTTGCCACCGCTCGCAAGGAGCAGGACATTGCCGCCCTGCAAGTCAAGGGGATGACTGCCTATTATCTCGATTATGCGGAGCCGGATTCCATTGCCGCCCTTGCCGACGAAGTGCTGCGCAAGACCGATGGCAGGCTGGATGCACTGTTCAACAACGGTGCCTATGCCCAGCCGGGCGCGGTCGAGGATTTGCCGGTGGAAGCACTTCGCGCACAGTTCGAAGCCAATTTCTTCGGCTGGCATGATCTGACGCGGCGGGTGGTGCCGGTCATGCGCGCGCAGGGGCATGGGCGCATCGTCCATTGCTCATCGATCCTGGGGTTGGTGCCCATGAAATGGCGTGGGGCCTATGTCGCGTCCAAATTCGCCATTGAAGGATTGATGCTGGCACAGCGCATGGAGCTTGAAGGTTCCGGGGTGGAGGTTTCGCTGATCGAGCCGGGGCCGATTGCGTCGCAATTCACCTATAATGCCGCCCGGCACGCGCAAGCCAATATCGATATGGAAGCCTCCGTGCATCGCGAGCTTTATCAGCGCCAGATGGCCAAGCTCACCAGCGGCGGCACCAAATCGAAGAACAAGCTTGGACCGGAAGCCGTCTATGATGTACTGCTTCACGCATTGG
Organism: Ochrobactrum teleogrylli; assembly: GCF_006376685.1. GTDB lineage: Bacteria > Pseudomonadota > Alphaproteobacteria > Rhizobiales > Rhizobiaceae > Brucella > Brucella teleogrylli. The sequence continues at coordinate 82,374 of NZ_VEWL01000016.1, forward strand.
AGGCGCCGCGTCCGAATCCGCATTATGCGGTGACGAGACCGGCGAAACTGGGAATTCTGGCGCGCCGCCTGATGCCGTCGCGCTGGCTTTACCGGATGCTGTCCGATCAGTCTTGAAGTATTTCCAGCAAAAGTGCGAAGCGGTTTTGCGTCTGAAAATTCAATAGACTGCGGATGATGGGAAGGGAACAAGATGGACGTTGTGTTCAAAGGCGCAGCCATGGTGGCCATGCTCGCCGTTGCGATTGTGTTGATCATCGGCCTGCGCAATATGATGCGTGGTGGCGACGCCAATTTTTCCAACAAGATGATGCAATTGCGCGTCTTCCTGCAATTCATCGCAATCGTTCTGATCGTGGGCGCAATCTATTTCGCACGGTACACGGGCGGACAGTAAGGCATGGTCAAGCTCAACAAGATTTATACGCGCACCGGCGATGACGGCACCACCGGTCTTGCCAGCGGTCCGCGACGGCTCAAATCCGATCTGCGGGTGGAAGCCTATGGCACGGTGGACGAAGCCAATGCCTGTATCGGCATGGCGCGAATTCATACCGGCGAATATGCAGAAATCGACGCGATGCTGTCGCGTATCCAGAACGATCTTTTCGATCTCGGCGCCGATCTTTCGACGCCCGATGACGGCAAGCCGCTGGCCTATGAACCGCTGCGTATCGTTGCGTCGCAGGTCGCCCGCGTCGAAGCCGATATCGATAATCTCAACGCCCATCTTCAGCCATTGCGCTCGTTCATTTTGCCGGGTGGTTCGGCGGCGTCGGCTGCACTGCATCTTGCGCGCACCGTTTCGCGCCGCGCCGAGCGACTGATGGTGGCGCTGGCGAAAATCGAGGGCGAGGTGGTGTCGCCGGAGGCGCTGCAATATATCAACCGCCTCTCGGATTTTCTCTTCGTCGCCTCCCGCGCCGTCAACGATAACGGCGCGAAAGACGTGCTCTGGGTGCCGGGCGCAAATCGCTAAGTTTTTATTTTCGCACATCTTTTCCGATAACCGCTTCACACTTTTCGGGATGTGCTCAGACGCCTCGCTTGTTGCCCCAGATCAGCACATGCAGTTGGGGCAGCACATGCGCCTCGAACCAGCGGTCAGCAATCACCTTTTCCACCAGCCATTCCATGCGGCGCATAATGCCGTCGATGTCGATCAATGCATCGTCCGTTTCTGGCGGTGGCGGCGTGTGATTGCCGGGCTGCAGATAGACCGGCAGATGCGGATAAAGCGCCGAGACGTGTTTTGCGAAAGCATAATCGGCATCGTCGAAGATCACGAATTTCAGCACCGTTCGGGGCTTTGGCCCCGCCGCTTCGACACAGGCTGCCAGTGCGTCGGGATCGAATGCCATCGCGCTGGAAGGCGGTTTCGGGCTCAATACCAGCGTGTCCAGCCCGGAAAACCAGTCTTTTGCGACGGACCCCTGCGTTTCCAGTGCAAAGCGATAGGCCTCCTTCTTGCCATGGGCGATGAGCGGGCCAAGCGGCTGTATGGCCGGATTGCCGCCCGAAAGTGACACTGTTAAGGGTCGATTTCCCGAAAGTGCCGTCACTTCATGCCAGATGGCCTCGACGCCCATCGGCTTCCACTCATGGCGAAAGCGGCTTTCGACCGCGTGCAGGCTGTCGCACCATGCGCAGCGGTAGTCGCAGCCGCCCGTTCGCACGAAGACAGTCGGCTCGCCGATCAGCACGCCTTCGCCTTGAATGGTTGGGCCGAAAATCTCGCTGATGCGGATTTCGGAGACCGGTTTCATGGTTTTGTACCGGGGCGATATTCCGCCCATGTTTTTGGCGTTTCGCTCACCCGCACGGCGGATATTTCCGGCCAGCGCGCATGGCACCAGTCGAAAAAGTGCTTTGCCAGTGTTTCGGCTGTTGTCTGGCCATGGCCCAGCACGTCATTGAGATGCCGATGATCGAAAGCGTCATCGATATAACGCTTAAACGGCGCCAGTTCATGATAATCGCGCACGAAGCCATGGCCGTCGAGATCAGGAGCGGAAAGCTCGACCTCTACAATGTAGTTGTGGCCGTGCAGGCGTGCGCATTGGTGATCGGCAGGAAGTCCGGTCAATTGATGCGAGGCGGAGAAGTGAAACTCCTTGGTGATGCGAAACATCAGGCGTTCCTCCGCGCAACGGCTTCACGCCAGAAATCGGCATCCTCATAGACGGTCGGGTCTTTGACGCCCGCAAGGTGAAAGGCTTCGCGGCGCTCGACACAGGTTCCGCAGCGGCCGCAATGGTTCTCGCCGCCTTTGTAGCAGGACCATGTCGCCTCGAAAGGCGTGTCGTGCCTCGCCCCATCGGTGACGATATCGGCCTTGGATGCGTTCACATAAGGCGCGAGTAATTTGATATCGGCATAGCCTTCCAGCGCATGGTTCTGCATGGTCTGGAACGCATTGATGAAGCCGGGGCGGCAGTCGGGATAGATGAAATGATCGCCGCCATGGACGGCAAGCGCCACCGCTTCGGCCTTTTGCGCAGCCGCCACGCCAAAGGCAATCGCCAGCATGATGGCGTTGCGATTGGGGACGACGGTGATCTTCATCGTCTCCTCGGCATAGTGGCCGTCTGGCACATCGACATTGTCCGTCAGCGCCGAGCCGGTCAGGCTGGCGCCGATGGTGCGGATATCGATGATCTGGTGCGGAACGCTCAGCCGTTCGGCGCAGGCTTTGGCCGAATCGAGTTCCTTTTTATGACGTTGGCCATAATTGAAAGAGAGAAGGGCAGTGAGGTCATGTTCCGCCGCGATTCTATGCGCAAGCGAAACGGAGTCGAGTCCGCCGGAGCAGACGACAAGCGTTTTCATAGTCAGGGTTCCTTGTTTTGACCGGGTAGGCTGCGACCGGTTAGTGCGGGTGTGTCGTAAAGCAGGAAGCCGCCTTTGTAAACGCCACGGATGAGGGAGCAGAAGGCCTCTCAGGGGATGTCGCAATCTGAGAATGAAGTTCTGCCAGAATAAATGGATATTAATCGATATAGATCGCCGAGGCTGATTGACGTGCACGTCAAGCGTCTTTAGGTTTCCCGCCGGTTTCTAATAGGAAGTGCCGTGACAGGACGGTTTGTCACCGTGCTTCCTACGGAGCCGCTTTCACGTCGCATTCCCGTCGGAATCTGGCATGCAGGCGGTGGTTCATGGCGGCATAGTCTGCCGCAAGATTCATGGAAGAGGTGATCGCGGATGAAAGTCCTTGTCGCAGTAAAACGGGTTGTCGATTACAACGTAAAGATCCGTGTGAAGGGAGACGGTTCGGGCGT
>NZ_VEWL01000017.1 GCF_006376685.1 Ochrobactrum teleogrylli
CGAAAGCTCGCAACCATTCTTAACACCATCCTGCGAAGGCGAACTCCTTGGACCTCTCAACAACACGGTTGCTGAGGGGCGGAGCAAAGCGACACCTCATCCTGAGTTCATCGAAGGATCGGGTAAAAATCCCCTCACGAATTAACTGGCCGATCTGAATGACCGAGATCGCGTTCCGGCCAGACGAGATCGCGCACGCGCTGTTTCAGAACCTTGGCTTCCGGAAAGCCACCATCGCGCTTGCGTTCCCAGATGAGTTCCTCGTTGCCATCGGGCATCAGCACCCGGATTTCAAAAACCCCGCCAGTGCCCGGACGCAATGCGACTTCCGCCAGATCCTGCCCGAAAGTCTGCAACAGCTCCTGCGCCATCCAAGCAGCGCGCAACAGCCAATTGCATTGGGTGCAGTAGGTGATAGAGATGCGGGGATTTGCGGACACGGCTTATCTCACCTTGCTTAACTTCAATTAGAATCTTACTCCTGTTAGTATATCAAATATTAGAACCATGTAATATAAATACAGCCTCTTTGATATGTAAAATTCACCCCTATATTATTATATCTATATTAGAACGGAGCACTCATGCCCAATTTCGGAATTTCTTCATTTCTTAAAATTCTACACTTAAACGAAAAACCTCAAAAGACAGAAATTCGCAAGCGCCTGAATCCTAGTGACGGAGGAGGCTACGACTTTCACGGAAGCGTTCGGAGACTTTGTGCAGAGTTGGCGCTGAATAACGCTAATCCAAGGGCGGTCATTGAACGCCTCAAAGATATTAAAAAAGCATCAGAGAGAGATTCGGCTCGAACCGGTCTTCAAGCGTTTATAAAATGGAAGAATGAATACCCAGCCCAGTTTGTGATGGCCAACAACGTTATCTACAACAGCCCTAAATCTCTGTTTAAACTGACATTTAAACCAAACTTCAGTTTGATTACTGATGACAAGGTTGCTGCGGTCCATATTTGGAATACTGCCCGGCCAGCACTCGATGATCATCTTGTCAGAGCGGTATTATCTGTATTCCCGGCGCTATATACAGTGAACAAGCCCGATGATCTTGCCGTTCTTTGCCTAAGGTCAAAGCGGCTCATTCGGCTAGGCGCACCCGATCCAAAAATACAAGGACTTGGAATTCTGCTAATTAAGAAAGTCGATAAAATTATTACTGACTTAAACGAAGGCGGTGATGGAAAGCCTTACGATACTGGCGACCATCCAACACCACCGTTCTTGCATTAAAGCGCGCACTTGCCTGCCCGCAAAGGCAGGCAATCAATCATCGCCCATCTTGAGCGCCTGAATGAAGGCCTCCTGCGGGATTTCGACCTTGCCGAACTGGCGCATGCGCTTCTTGCCTTCCTTCTGCTTTTCCAGAAGTTTGCGCTTACGCGTCACGTCGCCGCCGTAGCACTTGGCCGTCACGTCCTTGCGCAGCGCCGAGATGGTCTCGCGCGCCACGATGCGACCGCCAATCGCTGCCTGAATCGGAATCTTGAACATGTGCTGCGGGATCAGCTCTTTCAGCTTCTCGCAAAGCGCGCGGCCACGCTTTTCCGCAGCCGAACGGTGCACCAGCATCGACAGCGCGTCGACCGGCTCTTCGTTGACGAGGATCGACATCTTGACCAGATCGCCCTCGCGATATTCCGAGAGATTATAGTCGAACGAAGCATAACCCTTCGAGATCGACTTCAGGCGGTCGTAGAAATCGAACACCACTTCATTGAGCGGCAGTTCGTAGGTGATCATGGCGCGCGGTCCAACATAGGTAAGGTCCACCTGAATGCCACGACGTTCCTGACAGAGCTTCATGATCGCGCCGAGATAATCATCCGGCGTCATGATCGTGGCCTTGATCCACGGCTCTTGGATGGCCGAAATTTTCACCACATCCGGCATGTCGGCGGGGTTGTGCAATTCCTTCTGCGACCCGTCGATCATGTTCAGCCGATAGACAACCGAAGGTGCGGTCGTGATGAGGTCGAGATTGAACTCGCGCTCAAGGCGTTCCTGAATGATTTCGAGATGCAGCAGGCCGAGGAAACCGCAACGGAAACCGAACCCCAGCGCTGCGGAGGTTTCCATTTCGAACGAGAACGAAGCATCGTTGAGGCGCAGCTTACCCATGGCACCGCGCAGATCTTCGAAATCCGCCGCATCGACCGGGAACAGGCCGCAGAACACCACCGGCTGCGCAGGCTTGAAGCCGGGCAGCATTTTCTCGGTCGGGCGGCGATCCTCGGTGATCGTATCGCCGACGCGCGTATCGGCCACTTCCTTGATGGAAGCGGTGATGAAGCCAAGCTCGCCGGGGCCGAGTTCGTCCATCTGCACCATTTTCGGCGTGAAGACACCGGTGCGTTCCACCGGATATTTCGCGCCCGTGCCCATCATGCGGATGGTCTGGCCCTTTTTTAGCACGCCGTCGATGACGCGCACCAGAACGATGACGCCGAGATAGGAATCGTACCAGCTGTCGACCAGCATCGCCTTGAGCGGTGCATTGCGATCGCCTTCCTTCGGCGCTGGAAGCTGGGTGACAATGGCTTCCAGCACATCTTCGATGCCGAGGCCGGTCTTGGCGGAAATATGCACGGCCTGCGACGCATCGATGCCGATGACTTCCTCGATCTGCTCCTTGACGCGCTCAGGCTCGGCAGCGGGCAGATCGATCTTGTTTAGCACGACCACGATTTCATGGTTGTTGTCGATGGCCTGGTAGACATTGGCCAGTGTCTGCGCTTCCACGCCCTGGGAAGCGTCGACCACCAGAAGCGAACCCTCGCATGCCGCCAGCGAACGCGAGACTTCATAGGCGAAGTCAACATGTCCGGGGGTGTCGATCAGGTTCAGCACATAATCTTCGCCGTTCTTCGCCTTATAGGTGAGACGAACGGTCTGCGCCTTGATGGTGATGCCGCGCTCGCGCTCGATATCCATCGAGTCGAGAACCTGATCCTTCATCTCGCGCGTATCCAGACCGCCCGTCAACTGAATGAGGCGGTCGGCCAGCGTCGATTTGCCATGATCGATATGGGCGACAATCGAAAAATTGCGAATATGGTCAAGTGGTGTGCTCATGCGCGCGATTTAACAGCAAGCAGCGAAATCTCAAAGCTCTATTGCGCTTTAATTGCGGGAAAAAGCCCTGCTATCATGATCGTGACAACAAGTCCCCTTTGCCTTGTGGCAAAAAGGCGATAAATCACCGGCAATACAGACACATTGCGGCTGCTGCTCACAAGCGGCGCAACTGGCTTTCATGCAGGAGTTTAGGATGAAGACCGAACCGAACGAAGTCCACAACAGGCCGAAACTGGTCACCGTTTTCGGCGGCTCCGGCTTTGTCGGACGCGCGGTCGTAGCAAGTCTCACCAAGCGTGGCTATCGTGTGCGCGTTGCCGTGCGCAAGCCCGAAGTGGCTTATTACATGGCGCCGCTCGGCAATGTCGGGCAGATCCAGATGGTGCAGGCCAATGTCCGCCATCGCGCTTCGGTCGATCTGGTCGTCAAGGGTTCCGACCATGTCGTGAACCTGGTCGGCATTCTGGCCGAAGGCGGTCGCCAGCGTTTCAACACGGTTCAGGTGCTGGGCGCGAAGAACATCGCCGAAGCCGCCAAGGCCGCCGGTATTCCGATGACCCACATTTCGTCGCTCGCTGCCGATGTAAACTCGGCTTCGGACTATGCGCGCACCAAGGCTGAAGGCGAAAACGCCGTGCTTTCCGTGCTGCCGGAAAGCGTTATCCTGCGTCCTTCGATTATTTTCGGTCACGAGGATCGCTTCTTCAACCGCTTCGCCAATATGGCGCGCTTCTCGCCCTTCCTGCCGGTCATAGGTGGTGGTGAAACGAAGCTCCAGCCGGTCTATGTCGGCGATGTGGCGGAAGCCGTTGCGCGTTCTGTCGATGGCAAGCTGATGCCGGGCGGCATCTACGAACTCGGCGGCCCGGATGTGCAACCGTTCAAGAACTGGATGAAGGACATGCTGCGCGTCATCGACCGCAAGCGCATCCTCATTTCGCTGCCATGGTGGGCTGCCGGTCTTCAGGCGACCGTTCTCAGCGTGCTGCCGAATCCGCCGATCACCAAGGATCAGATACGGCTGTTGAAATCCGACAATGTGGTTTCGCAAGCCGCCATCAAGGAAGGTCGTACATTGCAGGGCATGGGCATTACCCCGGAAGGCGTCGACGCCATTCTGCCCGCCTATCTCTGGCGCTATCGCGTGGCCGGTCAGTATACCAAGACCGGTTTTGCGTGAGATATCGATAGTCGGAAATGAATAAGGGGCCTCACGGCCCCTTTTCTTTTGCTCATCCCCAAATGAGGAGTGCGGCAAGACCAGCCGAGCCGACAATCAGGCGCCACCAGGCAAATAGTTTGAAGCCGTGACGCGAGACATAATCGAGCAGGTAGCGCACGACGAACACGCCCGAAATGAAGGCCATCACGAAGCCGACGCCGATCAACGCGCCATCATTGACCGTGAGCATGTCGCGGCTCTTGTAAAGATCATAAGCGAAGGCACCGGCCATGGTCGGCATGGCGAGGAAGAACGAGAATTCAGCAGCCGAGCGCTTGTCGGCGCCGAGCAGCAGCGAGCCGACAATCGTGGAACCCGAACGCGACACGCCGGGGATCATCGCAAGGCACTGGATGAAGCCGATGGCGAGGCACATCGGCAGCGGATAATCCATCACATCATGATAGCGCGGGCGCAAATTGAGCTGATCTACCCAGAGAAGGATCAGACCGCCGAGGATCAGCATGATGCAGACCAGCATCGGCGTTTCGAAAAGCACACTTTTGATGAAGCCATGCGCCAGCGCGCCAATGACAGCGGCGGGCAGGAAGGCGATCAGGATACCGAAAACAAAACGCCGCGTGCGCGCGTCCCGCGGAAAATCCGCCAGAAGCTTGAGCAATTTCGCCGAATAAACGGTCAGAATGGCTAGAATAGCGCCGAGCTGGATCAGCACCTCGAACGTCTTTCCTGTGGATTCAAAGCCCAGAAAATGCCCGACCAGCAACAAATGCCCCGTGGAGGAAACCGGGATAAATTCGGTCAAACCTTCGATCAGACCGAGAAACGCGGCTTCCAGCAGATTAAAAATATCCATGAAGTCAGTACCTTAGAATGATGAGCACAATGGAGGCATCTGAACTGGCCCGCGATTGCGGGTGTTGAGGTGAAAACGAGCACGTCCAGCGATTGCTTGTCTCCCGCAAACATAGGTCTTATAGACTTTATATTCCGTTGAGGCGGCGCCGAATCGCTTGGCAGCAGAAATAGCCTGCTGCATGCGCAAACGCCATGCCAATCTCCGGACGTTCAATTCAAGCTGTGTCAGTCGAGAGTACCGCGTCGATCATGCTTACGCTGTTTCATCATCCCATGTCTTCAGGCTCGCGTTATGTGCGGCTTATCCTCGGCGAATATGGCGTGGAAGCGGAATTGATCGAGGAAAGGCCGTGGTCGCGCCGCAAGGAATTCCTGGCGCTGAATCCTGCCGCCACTTTGCCGGTGCTGCTGGCGGAAAACGACCTGCCGGTCGTGGGCGCAACGGTGATTGCCGAATATCTCGATGAGACACGCGGCGCATTGAAGCGCAACCGTCGCCTTTTGCCGGAAAGCCCAATGGAGCGCGCCGAAGTGCGCCGTCTGGTAGACTGGTTCCTGCTGAAATTCGAAAACGAAGTCACCCGCCACATCACCCGCGAGCGCGTTTATAAATTGCAGATGGCGGCTGAAATGGGCGGCAGTGCACCGGATTCGACCGCGATCCGCGCAGCCCGCACCAATATCCGCCAGCATATGAAATATATCGACTGGCTGGCCGCCACCCGCGACTGGCTGGCAGGCGCGCATCCAAGCTATGCCGATATGGCGGCGGCAGCGGCAGTTTCCGTGCTGGATTATCTCGGCGAAATCGAATGGGGCGAAACGCGCGCGGCGCGCGACTGGTATGCGCGCATGAAGTCGCGTCCCGCTTTCCGCCCGCTTCTGTCTGATCGCGTGCGCGGGCTTGCCCCGGTGGCCCATTATGGCGATCTCGACTTCTAATTCGAAAACAGAAAAACTGAAGCGCTTCCTCATCGAAGAAGCGAAAGCCGTGGGGTTCGACGCCGTCGCCTTCACCACGCCCGATGCTATCCCGCAGGCGCCTGAACGCCTGCGGCAATATATTGCCGACGGCCATCACGCGGATATGCTCTGGATGGAAGAGACCGAAGAGCGCCGCGCCAATCCCGGCGTGCTGTGGCCCGAAGTCCGCTCCATCATGATGCTGGCCATGAATTACGGGCCGGACACCGACCCGCTGGCTATCCTCGACCAGAAAGATCGTGCGGCCATATCGGTCTATGCGCAGAACCGCGATTATCACGACATCATCAAGGGCAAGCTGAAGCATGTGGCCAGCCGCTTTGCCGCGCGGGCCGGGCAGGATGTCAAAGTCTTTGTCGATACCGCCCCCGTCATGGAAAAGCCGCTGGCGGAAGCCGCAGGGCTTGGCTGGCAGGGCAAACACACCAATCTGGTCAGCCGCGAACTGGGGTCATGGCTGTTTCTCGGCTCGATCTTCACCACGGCGGAAATGCCGCCAGATGAGCCAGACCGGGATCATTGCGGCTCCTGCCGCGCTTGTCTCGACGCCTGCCCGACCAAGGCCTTTCCAGCACCCTATCGCATCAATGCAGGCCGCTGCATTTCCTATCTCACCATCGAGAACAAGGGGCCCATTCCGGCGGAGTTCCGCAAGGTGATGGGCAACCGCATCTATGGTTGCGACGACTGCCTTTCGGTCTGCCCGTGGAACAAATTTGCGCAGGCAACCAGCGAAATGAAGCTGAAGGCGCGCGACGATCTGAAAGCGCCCCGTCTCAGCGACCTGCTGGCGCTCGACGATCCGGCGTTTCGCGCGCTTTTTTCCGGCTCGCCGGTCAAGCGGATCGGGCGCGACCGCTTCATCCGCAATGTGCTGATCGCGGCGGGCAATTCCGGCGATACAACGCTTTTGCCGCAGATCGAAGCGCTGCTTGGCGATGCCGCACCTGTCGTACGCGGGGCGGCAGTCTGGGCCTTGAAGCAACTGGCCGAGCCGGGCCATGTCGATGCCTTGCAAAAACGTCTGGCCTCCACGGAGGAGGATGCTACGGTGCAGGAAGAGTGGAATACGGAGACAGTCTGATATGCGCATTTTCCTGTTCGGGGCCGGATATTCGGCGCAAGCCTTTGCCAAGCGGATGACTGGAGAAATAGAGCGCATCGACGGAACCACCCGTCATGAACAGAAATTCCCGATCCTTGAGAAATCCGGCATTGCGCCGGTCTTGTTCGATGGTGAAACGCCCTCGCCCGACCTTCTGGAACGGCTTGCCAAGGCAACCCATGTGGTGGTCTCGGTTGCGCCCGGCGAAGCGGGCGACCCGACGCTCGCATGGGTCGAAGAAGCGCTGCGCCGCCCAGACAATACGATTCGCTGGATCGGCTATCTCTCGACCGTCGGCGTTTATGGCGATCACAAGGGCGCTTGGGTGGATGAAACCACACCCTGCAAGCCGGTTTCGCGCCGCAGCCTAGAACGCGTCGAGGCGGAGCAGGCCTGGACAGAATTGAGCGAGCGGCATGGAACGCCGCTGGCTATTCTGCGGCTGTCGGGCATTTACGGTCCCGGTCGCAATGCTTTCGTCAATCTGGAGCGCGGCACGGCGCGACGTCTCGTCAAGCAGGATCAGGTTTTCAACCGCATCCATGTGGAAGACATTGCGGGCGCTTTGCGCTTTCTCGCGGGCACCGATACGGGCGGTATTTTCAACATTACCGACAATGAGCCATCGCCGCCGCAGGATGTCGTTGCCTATGCAGCGGAACTGATGGGCGTCACGCCGCCGCCGGAAGTGGCGTTCGAAGAAGCAGAACTGACACCGATGGCGCGCTCCTTCTATGGTGAGAACAAGCGCGTCTCCAATAAGCGTATTGAAGCGCTGGGCTATTCCTTCGCTTATCCCGACTACAGAACCGCCTTTTCGGCCATGTGGCGCGACGAAAACTGGCGCTGATTGCATGCGCGCGCACCTTCGGGTAAAAGCGCTGATACAAATTCAAACCGGGACAAGAACGATGGGTAACAGCAAGTCAGCAGATAAATAAGCCGCAACAGCTTTTCCAACCTGTTGCGGCATCTGTCCCGGACCAATTTCTTCCATTGCAGGCAGATTGCCGCCCGATTGTCTTCGAGCGGATGCTTTGTCATGCCATTTGATCCTCAGAAAACTCCATCCTGGAGCTTCACCTTGCCATTCGCGCTTGCGCTGATGGCTCCCTTCGACATTCTTGCCTCGCTGGCCATGGATATCTACCTGCCGGTGGTGCCCTCCATGCCCGCAATTCTGCAAACGACGCCTTCCATGGTGCAACTGACACTCAGTCTCTACATGGTGATGCTGGGCGCCGGGCAACTCATCTTCGGCCCATTGTCGGACCGCATCGGGCGCAAGCCGGTGCTGCTTGGCGGCGGGGTCGTCTTTGCGCTTTCTTCCTTCGCGCTGGCAGCGACCGATAGCGCCACGCTTTTCGTCGCCTTGCGGTTCACCCAGTCTGTCGGCGCGTCGGCAGCACTTGTCGCAACTTTTGCCACGGTGCGCGACGTCTATGCCAACCGCCCGGAAGGCGCGACGATCTACGGCCTTTTCAGTGCCATGCTGTCCTTCATTCCGGCGATTGGCCCAATCGCTGGTGCACTGATCGCCAGCGGTTTCGGCTGGCGCGCGATCTTCACGACACTCGGTCTACTTGGCCTTATCGCAACAGGACGGGCCTACCGCCACTGGCCCGAAACGCGCCCTGAATGCACTGGCGCGAACAATACAAATACCTTGAAAATATTGAAGGATTTCCCGTTCTGGACCTACACGCTGGGTTTCGGCACCGCGATGGGCACCTTCTTCGTTTTCTTCTCCACCGCGCCGCGCATTCTGATCGAAAGAGGCGGCTACGGAGAAACGGAATTCAGCCTGGCATTTGCAAGCGTTGCCCTTGTCATGATTGCCGCCACGCGCCTCCTGTCGCGTCACACGCGGAAATGGGGTGTGCGCAAAAGCGTGGCGCTGGGCATGGTCGTGCTCCTTGCCAGCGCGCTGGCTTTGCTCCTCACCGAACAGCTGCTGCTGCCATCCTTCGCCAGCCTGATAGCGCCGATGTGGCTGGGGGCCATCGGCATTGTTTTGACAGCATCCATGACGGCAAACGGCGCTTTGGCGGCCTTTGACGACAGCGCGGGCATGGCTGTCGCGCTTTACTTCTGCATACAGAGCCTGATGGTCAGTCTGGCGGGAACGGTCCTCGTCATTTTGCTGCCCGGCGACACGGCATGGCCGCTGATCGCGTTCTGTACCGTCATGCCCCTTGTGGTCCTGACCATGCTTGCAAGGTTGCAACGGAGCTGATCGAAAAGCCGGTCGGTTGTCACAAACCGCCGACCGGCATTGCTGGCCAGCATTTCACACAGCATAATGCCCGCAGTTTCGCTGTTTGATTCGCAATCGCAGCGCCCTTTGGCAAACCATGGAATTGCCCCATGATCGCAAACAAACTGAAGAAATTTGTCCTCATCGCCTCGCTGGCGGCGATGATCGCGCCCGATTTCGTGCCCGTGGCCATGGCGGATGATAGGCCCGCCAAGCAGGCATTCGGTGCGGAAAAGCTGCCCGTGCTGGCTCAATCGCCACAATCGATCGGCTTTTATGCCAAGGGCTGCCTTGCGGGCGCTGTCGCGCTGCCGACAGACGGCCCGAACTGGCAGGTGATGCGCCTGTCACGCAATCGCCGCTGGGGCCATCCGCGTATGATCGGTCTTCTGGAAAAACTCTCCCGCGATGCTGCCAAGGATGGCTGGCCGGGACTGCTTGTCGGCGATATTTCGCAGCCGCGCGGCGGCCCGATGCTGACGGGTCATGCCTCGCATCAGGTCGGCCTCGACGCCGATATCTGGCTGACGCCGATGCCTAAGAAGCGCTTCACCGATGCCGAACGCGAAAGCGTTTCCGCCGTGTCGATGCTGAAGGGGGATTCGCTTTACGTCGATCAAAAGAAATGGACCCCTGCCCGCACGGCGCTGATCAAACATGCCGCGAGCTATCCGGAAGTCGAACGCATCTTCGTGCATCCCGGCATCAAGAAGCAGCTTTGCGATACGGTGACCGGCGACCGAAGCTGGCTTGGCAAGGTTCGCCCCTATTGGGGGCACTTCTACCATTTCCATGTGCGCCTGACCTGCCAGCCCGGCTCGCCGCAATGCAAGTCGCAGCCCAAGGTGGCCGCTGGCGACGGTTGCGACAAGTCACTTGCATGGTGGTTTACCGATGAGCCGTGGAAGCCAGCCAAGCCATCGAAGGAACCGCCGAAGAAGCCCCGCCCCGTCATGGTATCCGATCTTCCAAAGGCATGTGCCGCTGTGCTGGATGGTCCGGCTCCCAATTCGGTCGCCGAAGTGACCTATGGGGTGCAGTAAACAACTATCATGCCCCGACGCTTGACGGCGGGGCATTTTCTCTAAGCCCTCTTTTCACCAGCCTATGCCTCAGCTATAGGTTTAAAACGATTTAGAGCCGAATGACAAGGTTATCAACTTCATGACAGAGCGCCTGCGGATCGCATTGATCGCCCACGATTTGAAGAAAGACGACATGGTCGCCTTTGCGCGCGCGCATGAAAAGGCGCTGTCGCGTTTCGATATCGTCGCCACGGGCACGACCGGCGGGCTGATCCTCGAAGCCTGCCCTTCCCTGACGATCCAGCGCGTCAAAAGCGGCCCGCTCGGCGGCGATCAGCAGATCGGCGCGATGATAGCAGAAGGCACCGTCGAAGTGCTGATCTTCTTCATCGACCCGCTGTCGCCGCTTCCGCATGATGTGGATGTCAAGGCGCTGACGCGGCTTGGCAGCGTCTACGACATTCCGATGGCGTTGAACCCGGCCACGGCGGAAAAGCTGATCAAAGCTTTGGACTGATACGAGCGAAGAAATAACAGCCTTTGGTAAGCTCCCAAGGGCCACAAGAAACGACAGGGAGAGAGAATGCAGGCCATGATCGACGCCGAACAGAGTTTTCAGTTTCCAGTCCTTGTCGGCGATATCGGCGGCACCAATGCCCGCTTTGCGATCCTTGTCGATGCTAACTCCGACCCGAAGGAATTTCCGGTTCTTCAGACGGCGGATTATGCGACCATCGATGAAGCCATTCAGACGGCTATTCTCGACCAGACGTCGCTGCAGCCGCGCTCGGTCATTCTGGCCATTGCCGGGCCCGTCGAAGGCGATGAAATCGACCTCACCAATTGCGATTGGGTTGTGCGCCCGAAGAAGCTGATCGCCGATCTCGGCTTCAAGGATGTGACCGTGCTCAACGATTTCGAGGCGCAGGCGCTGGCCGTGGTGTCGCTCGAAGGTCACCATATGGAACAGATCGGCGGCAAGCCCGACGAGGTGGTTGCAACCCGCGTCGTACTCGGACCGGGCACTGGCCTCGGTGTGGCCGGTCTGGTGCGCACCCGCAAGGCCTGGGTGCCGGTTCCGGGTGAAGGCGGCCATGTCGATGTCGGCCCGCGCAGCGAACGCGACTATCAGATTTTCCCGCATATTGAGCAGATCGACGGGCGCGTTTCCGCCGAGCAGATTCTGAGCGGACGCGGCCTGCACAATCTCTATGTGGCAATCTGCACCGCCGACGGTGTAACCCCGACGCTGGAAACGCCCGCCGACATCACCTCTGCCGGTCTCGATGGTAGCAATGCGCAAGCCAGCGAAACGCTCGACCTGTTTGCGACCTATCTTGGCCGTGTGGCGGGCGACATGGCGCTTGTCTTCATGGCGCATGGCGGCGTTTACCTGTCGGGCGGCATTCCGCAGCGCATTATTCCAGCCTTGCGGGCGGGCGGTTTCCGCGCGGCCTTTGAAGATAAAGCGCCGCATCAGGCTATCATGCACGACATTCCGGTCCGCGTGATCACCTATCCGCTGGCGGCGCTGAACGGCTTGTCGGCTTTCGCCTGCGCACCATCGCGCTTCGAAGTCTCGACAGACGGGCGGCGCTGGCGCATCGGCTAAGTTCTGCCAGCAAGAGGATCAGGGTGTCTGAATCAAA
This sequence comes from Ochrobactrum teleogrylli, assembly GCF_006376685.1. Lineage (GTDB taxonomy): Bacteria > Pseudomonadota > Alphaproteobacteria > Rhizobiales > Rhizobiaceae > Brucella > Brucella teleogrylli. Next base: position 12,154 of record NZ_VEWL01000017.1, read on the forward strand.
AAGCGGCAGGCCGTGGCGAAAATGGTGATTTCGAGAACCGGAGCGGAGCGTACTTTTAGGTACGTGAGCCTAGGTAAGCGCAGAAATTGCCATTTGCAGACCGGCATGGCGACTTTTGGATCAGATACCAGGGATGGATAATTACGCGACTTAAAGCTATAGAAACGCGTCGGGGAATTGGCTTTCGGCCTTTTCACCGCCGCGTTTTTGGTTTTAATACCAACGCATTTTCAACGGCAGTCTCGGACATACCGAGCTCAGGAATGAAGCGCTTTTGCACGTGAGCCTATTCAAGAAGAAAAAGAAGAAAATCGACACGGGCGAAGCGACCCGCGTAATCCGGCGCATGATGTCGGAAAACATCGGTGAATATAAGAAGAACTATATCATCGCCATCATCGCATCTTTGATCGTCGGCGGATCGAACGCCGCGCTTGCCTATATGATGAAGCCGATGATCGACAAGATCTTCTATGAGCAGAACCTGCCGCTGATCTGGGTCATCTGTGGCACGCTTCTGGCGATCTTCATCCTGCGCGGTCTGTCTGGCTATGTGCAGGCCGTCGAGCTTGCCAAGATCGGCAATAATCTGGTCGCGCGCTATCAAAAGCGCATTTTCGACCATCTGATGAAGCTCGGTCTCGACTTCTATAACGACACCCGCTCCGGCCATCTGGCGGCGCAGATCAACCAGAATGTGTCCGGCATCCGCGACCTTCTGAACATGACGATTTCGTCGATTGCGCGCGATTTCATCTCGCTGATCGGCCTGATCGCCATGATGTTCTACATGGACCCGATGCTGTCGGTTGCGATCTTCCTGATCGGTCCGCCGCTCATTCTGGCCGTCGCCTATATTTCGCGCCGCATCCGCTCGGTGACGCGCGATCTGGTGCATCTCAATTCGCATCTTCTCGGCGCCATGCAGGAATCCGTGCAGGGCATTGCCGTCGTGAAGGCTTTCACGATGGAAGATCAGCTGCGCGCGAAGATCGGCAATCTGATCGACCTGTCGGAAGGACGCAGCAACAAGATCGCCAAGGTGTCCGAACGCACCACACCGATTTCCGAAATACTGGCTGGTATCGCCGTATCCGGCGTTCTGGCCTATAGCGGCTATCGCGCCATCCTCGAACAACAGCCGCCCGGCGCAACCTTTGCCTTCATCACCGCCATGTTGCTGGCCTATGACCCGGCCCGCCGTCTTGCCCGCCTTCAGGTCGGGCTGGAAAAGGCGCTGGTCAATGCCCGCATGATCTATGAAGTGCTGGATATCAAGCCGCACCAGCGCGATTCCGCCGATGCGGTGCCGCTGAACCCCGGCCCCGGCGAAATCCAGTTCGAGAACCTGCATTTCTCCTATAGCGAGCTTGCGCCGGTTCTGCATGGTGTCAGCTTCACCGCCAAGGCAGGGCAAACCACGGCGATCATCGGCGCATCGGGTGCGGGCAAGTCAACGCTCATCAATCTCGTGCAGCGGTTCTACGATCTCGACAAGGGAACGATCCTGTTCGACGGGCAGGATATTTCCAAGGTCACCAAGCGCTCGCTGCGCCACGCCGTGGCCTATGTCTCGCAACAGCCCTATCTGTTCGAAGGCACCATTGCCGACAATATCCGCTATGGACGCCCGGATGCGACCGATGATGAAATCGTCAAGGCGGCCAAGCTTGCCCATGCGCATGATTTCATCCTGCAACAGCCGCAGGGCTACGACACACCGATTGGTGAAAACGGCGCAACGCTTTCCGGCGGCCAGCGGCAGCGCATTTCGATTGCGCGCGCCATCGTGCGCAAGGCGCCAGTGCTGCTGCTTGATGAAGCAACATCCGCACTCGACAACGAATCGGAAAAGCGCGTCCAGCAGGCGCTGGAAACGATCATGAAGGGCCGCACCACCATCGTCATCGCCCATCGCCTGTCCACGGTCGTCAATGCCGACCGTATCGTGGTCATGGAAGCGGGGCGCGTGGTGGAAGAAGGCCGTCATGAACAGCTGATCGCCATACCGAACGGCGTCTATGCCCGCTTCTATCAATTGCAGAGCGGCAGCGCCGACAGTATGACCGAACCGACAATCGAAGAACTGACTGCGGATGATGTGCCTGCGGGCACAGGAGGACAAAATGACCGGTGAACCGGATAGCCGAAACAGCGAAATGGGCCTCGTCGTCGTCGGCGCCGGTGGCCGCATGGGCCAGACCCTTATCCGGACGATCCAGTCGATAGACGGCGCGAAGCTTGCGGGCGCTATTGAGCGCCCCGGCTCGCCGCTGATCGGCAAGGATGCCGGTGAAGTGGCCGGTGTCGGCGCGCTTGGTGTGAAGATTACCGACGATCCGCTGCCGGTCTTTGCAAAGGCGCAAGGGGTACTCGACTTCACCAGCCCTGCCGCGAGCGTGGCATTTGCCGGGCTCGCTGCACAGGCCCGCATCGTCCATGTCATCGGAACCACGGGATGCTCGGCAGAAGACGACGAGAAATTCCGCGCCGCCGCCCGCCATGCAACCATCGTCAAGTCGGGCAATATGAGCCTTGGCGTCAATCTGCTTTCCGTCATGGTACAGAAGGCCGCAAAGGCGCTGGGACCGGAAGATTTCGATATCGAAGTTCTCGAAATGCACCACAAGCACAAGGTGGATGCGCCAAGTGGCACCGCCCTGCTTCTTGGCCAAGCGGCCGCCGAAGGCCGCGGCATCAGCCTTGAAGACAACAGCGTGCGGGCGCGTGACGGCTATACCGGCCCGCGCACGGAAGGCACCATCGGCTTCGCCACGCTGCGCGGCGGCTCGGTAATCGGCGACCATTCGGTGATTCTCGCTGGCCCCGGCGAACGCATTGTGCTGTCGCACCATGCCGAGGACCGCACCATCTTCGCACGCGGCGCCGTCAAGGCCGCACTCTGGGCTTATGGCAAAAAGCCCGGCCTCTATTCCATGCTCGACGTGCTCGGGCTGAGTGACTAGAGCGCGTTTCGATCTGATTGCATCAGATCGGCGCTCTACTATTTTGTTTGAACGCGCATCTTTTCCGAAAACCGTTTCACACTTTTCGGGATGCGCTTTGATTTACCCACCAACGGAGCCTTGCCTATGTCTCGTACTCTCGTCCTGGTTCGCCATGGCCAAAGCGAATGGAACCTGAAGAATCTTTTCACCGGCTGGCGCGATCCGGGCCTGACCGAACAGGGCCATGCCGAAGCCAAGGCCGCTGGCCAGCGCCTCAAGGCCGCAGGTCTCAAGTTCGATATCGCCTATACGTCAGTGCTGACCCGCGCGCAGACCACCTGCCAGCACATTCTGGATGAGCTGGGCCAGCCCGGCCTTGAAACGATCCGCGATCAGGCGCTGAACGAGCGCGATTATGGCGATCTGTCCGGTCTCAACAAGGACGATGCCCGCGCCAAGTGGGGCGAAGAGCAGGTTCATGTCTGGCGCCGTTCCTATGACGTGCCTCCTCCGGGCGGCGAAAGCCTGAAGGATACGGGCGCGCGCGTCTGGCCTTATTATCTGCATCAAATCCAGCCGCATGTGCTGCGCGGCGAGAGCGTTCTGGTGGCTGCACACGGCAATTCGCTGCGCGCGCTGATCATGGCGCTCGACGGCCTGACGCCGGAACAAATTCTCAAGCAGGAACTGAATACCGGCGTGCCGATCATTTACCGGCTCAATGCTGATTCGACTGTGGCCTCGAAGGAAATTCTGGAAGCCTGACATGCAGTTGGCGGCAAATTTATCGGGCGCGACACCGCGCCCGATAGCGTTTTCAACATGGAAAACGGACAGCTTGAAAAAAAGCTGACATTATTTCGAAAACGCGATTGACAGAGGCAAGCCGACCCCTTAGATGGGTCCTCGTCGCCCAGATGGCGGAATTGGTAGACGCACCAGCTTCAGGTGCTGGCGCTCGCAAGGGCGTGGAGGTTCGAGTCCTCTTCTGGGCACCATTTCCAAGTCTTCGGACCACTACCAAGGTTCAGAAGCACCCCAAAAAGGCCCGCGCAAGCGGGCTTTTTTGCTTTCTGGGCCCGTCGCATTCCCAAGCGTCCAAACCCCGGCCTGAGCTTCAGGAAGACAGATATGCAATTCACCGACGCTGATCGCGACACCTTTTTCGAGCTTCTGAAATGGCGGCGGGATGTTCGTCATTTTCGCAGCGATCCGATAGACGAAGCGATGGTCGCGGCGTTGCATAGGACAGTGAGCGGCCCGACACGCCTATCGGTCACGAGACGTTAATTTGCGCGGCAGACGATCAAGCAATAACTTCGCGACGCCGTCCTTGTCCTTGAGCTCACACTCCCAGACAGTCGTGACGTTCCAGCCGAGCGCGGTCAACTCCGCCTCCGTTTTCGCATCTCGCGCAATGTTACGTGCTATCTTTGCCGCCCAGTAGTCGGTGTTGGTCTTCGGCTTACGCATTCCTCGCGGACAATCATGGCCATGCCAAAAACATCCCTGGACACGTATCACCGCGTTCCTGGCCGGCATCACGATATCCGGCGTGCCCGGCAAGTCTTTTCTATGAAGCCGAAACCTGATTCCCAGAGAGTGAAGCGCTCGGCGCACCGTCAACTCGGGAGCGGTGTTCTTTGACCGAACAAACGACATTTCGGCGCTTTTCTTTGCTGTGGGCAAGCGGTTGCTGGTCATCATTGAGCCATGCTAGAATAGGAACAAATCAGAAACTAATTTGATTCATTATTCAGTGAACATAAATCGGCTGCGTGGGGATTTTATGTCCAAGACCTTTTCATTCTACGAGTTTTTTGCAGGTGCTGGAATGGCGAGAGCCGGTCTTGGTTCCAACTGGCAGTGCCTATTTGCAAATGACTTTGACGGTAAAAAGGGTCTGACATATCAAGATAATTGGGGAACGAGCGGCGAGCTCTTTGTGGGTGACGTTCGCGATGTGACCACCAAGATGCTCTCAAGCACGGCTGATCTCGCATGGGGTTCATTCCCCTGCCAAGATTTATCTTTGGCGGGCGGCGGAGCTGGGCTACGAGGCGAACGATCTGGGACGTTTTATCCTTTTTGGGACGTTATGCGCGGCCTGATTCGAGACAACCGCGGCCCCAAAGTGATCGCGCTAGAGAACGTCTGCGGCGCGCTCACCTCGCATCAAGGCGCCGACTTTCGGGCGATCTGCCAAACATTCTCGGACGCAGGCTACCGCTATGGGGCGCTTGTTATTGATGCTGAGTTGTTTTTGCCGCACTCTCGTCCGCGCCTATTCGTGGTCGGCGTTCGCAAGGACATTGCGATTAATCCTTGCCTGTTGTCTCCTGGGGCGACTGTACCGTTCCACACACGCAGTCTCCAAAATGCGTATGCCCGTATCAGTGACAGTGCGAAGGCCGATTGGGTTTGGTGGAACCTGCCTTCTCCACCGCTTCGCACCACAACGTTCTCAGATATTATCGAAGATCACCCTGTCGATGTGAAGTGGCACACGCCTGCTGAAACCAACCGGCTTCTGGCATCTATGACCCCCGTCAACGTGGCGAAAGTCGAAGCCGCCAAACGAGCCGAAAGACGTATCGTCGGGGGTGTTTACAAGCGCACAAGGCCTGAAGCCAATGGGCGCGTTGTTCGCGCTGAAGTCCGTTTTGACGATATTGCCGGATGCCTTCGTACGCCGAATGGCGGATCTTCAAGGCAGACGCTTTTGGTGGTCGAGGGTGAGCGAGTCCGCTCCCGGTTGATCTCTGCGCGTGAAACCGCCCGCTTAATGGGGCTTGCAGAGAGCTACCGACTACCGAAAAAATATAACGAAGCTTATCACCTGACTGGTGACGGCGTAGCTGTCCCCGTCGTTCGGTTCCTCTCCCATTATCTCTTCGAGCCGCTGGCTATTGGAAAACAAATAGCAGCAATCGACAGCAACAAAGTAGCATCTCTTGGCCGTTAATTTTGCTTTCCGAAAAAAAGCGGTAAAATCTCTTACCACAAACGTCGGCGTCTATGTTCTGGCAGATCTTGACAATGTGCCGATCTATGTCGGTCAAACCAAAGACGGCATTCGCTCGCGTGTCAGTCGCCATCTGACTTCTGCCCGATCAGACATCATCGCCAACCGTCAGATCGATGTCTGGGAGATCGCATTTGTTTGGGCCTTTCCTGTCGAGGACAAGGCAGAAATTAATAGCCTTGAAGCGGTCCTGTTCCATCATCTAGACCCGCGTTCTCAGTTGATGAATGGCACGCTGCCCAAGATGCCGGCTGAACTTCCTGATATGCCCGAACCATTCCAGATCGTCCAAGTAATGTCGGACGAAGAAATAGATGATCGCAAACAGCCCGAACAGCGGCTTCCCAGACAGGCAAGCCATTACGCCCAGATCGTGGGCCATTTCGTCGCCGTCAAAAATTCCTCTCAAGTCGCGCGCGCGATGGACGCTCATTTCGAACGCTTGAAACGGTATCATCTACTGCTGCTCGGCAAGGCGGAAGAAATGCCTGATGAGAAGGAAGAATAGCGGTCGCCTTCAGGCTGGCAGGAAAACAGCAGGACCGACTGGCGCTCCTGCTGATTCAATTTACGAACAGAAGCCCGACCCCAGCCAAGTTTCTCCGTTCGTGTAATACATGTTGAGGACTTCCCGCTCTGCAAAAACGCTGGGCGGCCCCTTGTCATTCAGCAAGGCAAACAGCGTTTCCTCGGTGAACGGAACGCTGACCCGCTCAAGGTAAAGCACCGTAGGACATCGTATAGGACGGGGCCAGAAGACGAGCTGTTCTTCGACTTCTTTCAGTGTCCTTTGTATTGCAGCTTCGGCGTCTGCCAAGTCCACATAGAACACGTCATCCCATTCCGTCATCTTGTCATCGGTGATTGCATAGAAACTGAGCATTTTCGCCACGATCGGTCTCCACCCCGGCGCACTCTCGCGGTACGCCCCCGCGTTGTGCCCTTCGATCTCTGGTGATCGGGGTGTTCGCAACCGTATTTCGACGGCCCTGCGCCTTTAGCTCGGGTGAACCTGTACATAGCAACAGGCACCCCGATCATAAAGAACGAAGGTTCGGTACCTTTCGGCGATACCAGCCACGAAATCGAGGTTGCGAAGCCCCAGACCGCCGCGTAGCGGTCCACCCTTAGGCGTAGAGGATTTCTGACGGCTTGTCACACGCTAAATCTGTCACGCGACAGGCTTCTGCCGGATGATCGCAACGCACTGTGAAACAAGCGAAATCGATGGCTGGCTAATCGCAGCGACCATACGATATCTCTGTTTTAGAATGAAGTAATATTCAGAGGCCGTTTTGCACGGGAAGCACGCGCGCTGAGCCTGCGCGTGAACCTTGGTGACCGGGGAGTTGGAAAAGCCGTTCAAGACGGCCCCTGCGGCCTTTGGTTCTTCGAACCTGTTGTATACGCCACAGGCTCCCCGACCATACAGAACAGTGGACCACCGCGTGGCGGTCCACTTCATGATCCTTGGCGGTCAGGGCGTTCGTAACCGTGTAGTGACGGCCTCACGACCTTTAGCTCCTGAGAAGCCTGAACATTCGTCGTGGGCACCCTGACCATAAAGAGCGAAGGACCGCCGCAAAGCAGCCCCCTGCAATTGGTAATCCTGCTCAGTTGATTTGTCTCGCGGAGATTGCCGTGCGACCGGCAATCCTGCCAACGGCCTTTACTCTGCCCTGTGCGAACTATATCCAAAGACTAAGCAATTCTGTTGGAGCAAGTGTCGATGCGCGCCTTTGTCCTCGCCCTCTTTCGCGCCACCAGTTCCTTCAGCGCCACGGGACTGGCGTTCGGCACGTTATTCTTTGCAGCCGCGCTGACGCCGAGCCTCATTCCCCGAACCTATGTCATTCAGGGCGCGCTGTGCGGGCTGGTCTTCGCAATCGGCTATGGCATCGGCGTGCTTTTCGGCGCGCTGTGGCGCTATCTCGAACTGCCGGAGATCAAGGGCCGCAAGCGCGCGCTCCTGAAGATCGGCGTCGGCATTGTCTGCCTTGCCGTCGCGCTGATCGCGCTTCGCTCATCCGCTGGCTGGCAAAATTCGATCCGCACCGCGATGGACATGCCGCCGGTGCCCTCCGCCTATCCCGCGACCCTGACCGCGATTGCCATCGCTGTCTTTCTGGTGCTGCTGGTCATTGCCCGCATTCTCATTCGCATTGGGCGCTATTTCTCGTCGAAGATGCGCCGCATCATGCCAAGGCGCGTTGCAAACGTCATTGCGGCCTCGGTGACGGCTTTTCTGATCTGGACCGTCGCCAACGGCGTGCTGATCAATACGGCGTTCAAATCGCTCGATGCGTCCTTCAAGCGCTATGACGCCCTGATGGAGCCGGACCGCGTGCAGCCCTCCTCCCCCGGCAAGACAGGCAGCGCCGCCTCGCTTATCCGCTGGGAGGATCTTGGCCGTGCCGGACGTGAATATATCGCCTCAGCGCCCACCGCCGCCGAGATTTCCGCCTTTACCGGGCGCGCGGCCATGGACCCGATCCGCGTCTATGCCGGGCTCAATGTCAGTCGTACGCCAGAGGAAAGGGCCAGACAGGCGCTGGAGGAACTGAAGCGGCAGGGCGGTTTCGACCGCTCTGCGCTGGTGATCATCGTGCCGACCGGTACGGGCTGGGTCGATCCCTCCGCCATGATCGGGCTGGAATATCTGCGCGACGGCGACGTGGCCAGCATCGCCGTGCAATATTCCTATCTGAACAGCCCGCTATCGCTGCTGTTTCAGCCGGAATATGGCGCGGAGTCGGCGCGCGCGCTGTTCGAAACGGTCTATGATTACTGGAAAAGCCTGCCTGCCGACAAACGACCGAAGATTTATCTGCATGGTCTGAGCCTCGGCGCTTTCAATTCGCAAAGCTCGGTATCGCTGTTTGAAATACTGGATGCGCCCCTGAACGGCGCCCTGTGGAGCGGCCCGCCCTTCCCCAGCGCGCTGTGGCGTTCGCTGACGCGCAGCCGCAATCCCGATACGCCGGAATGGCTGCCGGTGGTGCGCGACGGCGCCTTCGTGCGCTTCATGAACCAGAATGGCGAAGCGCCCGGCAATGGCAACGAATGGGGCGTGATGCGCACGATCTATCTGCAATATGCCAGCGATGCCATCGTGTTCTTCAACAGCAGCATGTTCTATCGCGAGCCGGACTGGATGAAAGAGCCGCGCGGTCCCGATGTATCAGCCGATTTACGCTGGTATCCGATCGTGACCGCGCTGCAACTGGTGGTCGACATGGCATTTGCCGACAGCGCGCCCATGGGGCATGGACATGTCTATGCCCCGGAGCATTATCTGGAAGCCTGGCGTGACATCACCGGCGCAGAAAACTGGCAGAGCGACGATATCAACCGGCTTAAGCAATATCTGCGTCACAAGGTGGACGAAGGTAATGCCGAAGGTTTCGAGGAACGCGGGGGGTAGCCCCGAGAAATTTGATTGTAACGGCTGTTGCAGTCATCTGAAAATCGACCGTAACAGCCCGGCTTTGAAAAGAAATTGGCGGCAAACGATCCGTTTGGCCACCCTGCTAACGAACTCAAAAAAAATTATGCGGTGCCGCTATCCGAAACGGAAAGCGCCCGGTCACGCCATGCGCTGACGGCGGTACCCTGTGTCTGGTTTTCGACGACGATGTGGTGGCCTTCATAAATGCCGGAAGCAACCCACTGCTTCGCCGCTTTCTGATACACATCGATCGTGATTCCGAGTTGGTCTACCTTGGCTTGTGACAGCATGTATTCCCTCATGAATGGTGAATATGAAAAGCGAAGCTGGAATATATAATCGATTTGACGACAATCTGATGTCACTTTTTCGCTACCGGATTGTAATTCTGACAAAACACAATGTTTTGAACATCTTACGGCTGTATAAACCCATATCTGACCGACGAGGATTTATTTAGAAGAATTACCATGTTTACTTAATTGATTTATACTTGAACCTGCGTTCAATTTGCTTCTGCATTAAGCTGAAACATCACAAACTGAGTAAACTGTTCCGGGTTGAAATTATTATCGGAAGCGATGACCACCGTTTTATGTCCGCCGATTGTCGGCCCCCAACTGACCGACTCGATATTATCGATGTCGAGGCCGAAATCACCTTCGCCCAGCCGCAGCACAGCTTCCTTGGCCATCGGCGTTAGCGAAACATCCTTGAGCGTCGCCATGCCGCTCACGTCCGTCGCACCGGCAAAGCGCGCGCGGTAGAAATTAATCTCGTTGCCCACGCCATGCGCGTAAGAGCGCTCGACCGTCAACAGATCGTCGCCCCAGGCGAGAAATTCCGACATGCCGTTGTCGTTCCAATAGGGCAGTTTGGTCGCCTTGGTGAAGATCGGCCCGGTATCATAGGCATATTCCGCCTTCACACCGCCGGACAGAATATCGAAGGCGAGTATGCGGGCGCGACTGCCTTTTTCCAGCGTTGCCTTGTCACCATCCTGAAGCAGCGCATTTTCCAGCCCGACGAGCAGCGTCTTGCCATCCGGCGAAAAGGTCAGGCTTTCAAAGGACAGGTTATTGCGAATACCGCGTGTGCCGTCGGCATTCGGGATGTAATAATCGGGCAAGGCAAACTCACGGATCAGGCTGCCATCGATGCGCGATTCCCGCACGGCCGGTTTGCCGTTGCGGTCGCCCTCGCTGGTCCAGAACAGCGTGCCGGTGCCCGCATGATAGCGAATGGATTCCGGATCGACATCCTTGTTCGCAAACGGCTTGCCATCGGCATTCAACAGCGTGACGGTAGAAAGGATATCGACGCTGTGCAGTCCCTTTTCGTCGGCGACGATCCTGAGCGTATAGAACCGCGCGGGAGCCTTCTCGGAACGGTCGTCGGAAATGGCGTAATAGATATCCTGCGCCGCATCATAGTCGAGGCCGGATACGCCGCCGAACTCAACGCCTTTAATTTGCAGGCCGGTTGGCAGCACGATCTCGCCCAGCAGCACTGGCTTTTTGAAATCCTGCGCGAAAGCCGCTGACGTCAGGGAAACAGCGGCGCAAAATGCTGCAACAAAAAGCGGAGACTTCATCAAACGCACCTTGGTCGGGTCAGAAACAGGAAGCCTATCTGATAGCGGCAAGATTTGAAGCGTTCATGACGCTGACATTTTCCGCCTTGCAACGGAACGCATTTCCAGCAAAAGTGTGAAATGGTTTTGTGTTTGATATGCGTAAAAACAATTAGTTAGCAATAAAATTGGTATCGCCCGTCCCGGTAGAATGGTCAAGAGGTTCGCCATGGAACAGCCCGATTACGACCGCGCATTCGGCGAGATTATCCGGTGGCTGAAGCAGGAAGGCTTGATCCTGCAAACCGATCTCGAGGGCAATACGGAGCTTTCCACCCGGGCCGAGCGCATGGGTCGCAAAAGGCGGCGCGAAGCGGCGGCAACACAAGAATAAAAAACCGGCATCATAAACGGGGGAGTTGAGATGCGGCATAAAGGCCTGCTGGAATTCGGGCGGAATCGGACGCTCTATGGTCTTTTCCTGTTTTGCGCGGTCTGCGCCATCGCAGGCAGTCTGCTGAGCTATCCTGGCGAAACTTCGTTCTGGCGCTGGCTGCATTATCTCACCAAGCCGACCGCAACGCTGCTTCTGCTGGCGGCGGTGCTCTGTTCCGCCAAGCCGCGCTCGAAATCCCATGGCCTTGCCGTGGCTTTCGGCCTTGCCTTCGCAGCGCTTGGCGATTTTTTCCTGATGCTGCCGGGTGATTATTTCATGGCCGGGCTGATCTGCTTTCTCATCACCCATTGCGCCTATATTTACGCCCTGTCGCGCCATAGCCGCTTTGCGCAGAACAAGGGCGCCTTCGTCGTCTTCGCGTTTGCGGCAGTTGCGCTGATCACCGGTCTTTGGACGGCCCTGCCGGGGGCCATGAAAATCCCCGTCATCATCTATGCCGCCGCCTTGGGTCTGATGGCCGCGCAGGCTTTCAGCCGCGCAAGCGGCACCGAACCAGAAACACCACAACATTACGCCGCCTGGCTCGCGGCATGGGGTGGCTTGTTCTTCATGGTCAGCGACACGCTTCTCGCCTATGACCGGTTCCGCTTCGATATTCCGCTGAGCGGGCTATGGGTGCTCGCCACCTATTATGTGGCGCAATTCCTGTTCGCCCGCTCGACCGAGGATTTCACCCATGAGCGATGATCTCGACGCGGTTTTCGCACGTCTGCGTCAGGCATGGCTGGATCATCGCCCGCCCTATGAGCAACGCATCGATGACCTCAAGCGCCTGCGTGCTGGCCTGGCCGCACAGCTCGACGATATGGCGAAGGCGATCAGCGCCGATTTCGGAAAGCGCTCTGCCCATGAAACCCTGCTTGGCGAAGCCAGCGTGGTCTTTGCCGAAATCGATGACGCGCTGCACCATCTCAAGCGCTGGATGAAGCCAAAGCGCCGCAAGGCGGGCTGGAAATTATGGCCCGCGAAAGCCGAAGTCCGCTTCGTGCCGCTGGGTGTTGTGGGCGTCATCGCGCCGTGGAACTATCCGGTCAATCTGGCGCTCGCGCCGCTGGTGGCGGCCATTGCGGCAGGCAACCATGTCCTGCTCAAACCATCTGAACACACGCCACAGACGGCAGCCTTCCTGCAAAAGCTCATCAGCACGGTCTTTCCGGACAATCGCGTTGCCGTGGTGCAAGGCGATGCAGCGCTTTCCGCCCGCTTTGCCAGCCTGCCTTTCGACCATCTGTTCTTCACCGGCTCCACCGCCGTGGGGCGCAAGATCATGGCAGCGGCAGCTGCCAATCTGACGCCGGTAACGCTGGAACTTGGCGGCAAATCTCCCGCCATCATCAGCGAAAACGCCAATCTGGTGCGGGCGGCGCGCGCCATCGCAAACGGCAAGTTTTTCAATGCCGGGCAAACCTGTATCGCGCCGGATTATGTGCTGATCCACCACAGCAAGCGCGATGAATTCATTGCCTTGCTCAAAGCCGAAATGCAGGCCCGCTATGGCGGCGCATCCGCCGGTCAGGACCGCTCCACCATCATCAACGATGCGCAGTTGCAGCGGTTATCCGGCCTGCTGGCCGATGCGAAGGACAAGAGCGAAGGCATCGTCGAGCTGCTCGCGCCCTCCACCGAAACGCGCCTGATGACGCCGACGCTCATTCTTGAGCCGCAAGTGACCAGCGCCATCATGGAGGAAGAGATTTTCGGACCGCTGCTGCCTGTCATCAGCTATCGCTCGACCGATGACGCCATTGCCTATGTGCTGGGCCATGACCGCCCACTGGCGCTTTATTGTTTCAGCGAGAACACCGCAGAGATCGAGACCATCCTCGCCCATGTGGTCGCGGGCGGGGTCTGCATCAACGATACGCTCTATCATTTTGCCTGTAGCAGCCTGCCCTTCGGCGGCGTGGGGGCCAGCGGCATGGGCCAGTATCACGGTTATGACGGCTTCCTGACCTTTTCCAAGGTCATGCCTATATTGACCAAATATGCGCCCGCCCCGAGCGATCTCATCAAGCCGCCCTATCGCGGCCTGACCGACTGGCTGGTTCGCTTCATTGCCCGCTGAACTTTCGCCCCAAACACTCAATTGTGCGTGGCGGCTCTGTTCAAATCGCATAGCAAACTATCTATATAGAAGAGTATAAATTTGAAATATTCATCTTGAACTGGCGACCTTACGGGTGAAAAGGGTGCAGAAGAAAAAGGAAGCAAACCGGATATCGAAGTCGATCCTGACGGCGATCCGCAACAGGCCGGGCTTCAGGCCTCTCAACGCCAATATCACTGGCGGTGATATTGTCATTGCATCCTATAATGTTCACAAATGCATCGGCATCGACAAACAGTTCAATCCGCAGCGCACCGCCGACGTGATCAGCGAAATCGACGCGGATGTTATAGCGTTGCAGGAAGCCGACAAGCGTTTCGGTGAGCGGTCCGGTCTGCTCGACCTCGGCCTTCTGGAGCGCCGCCACGGCCTCATTCCTGTCCCCATCAATGCAACGATGCCGAAGGGGCATGGCTGGCACGGCAATGTGCTTTTGTTCCGCGAAGGCATTGTGCGCAATGTGCAGCAGCTGAAACTGCCCGGCGTGGAGCCGCGCGGCGCGCTCGTCGCCGATCTGGAATTTCCCGCCGGTCCGCTGCGCGTCATTGCCGCGCATCTGGGCCTCCTGAAACGCTCCCGCGAGCAACAAGCGGAAAGCATTCTCACCGCCTTGCAGGAAGCCGACACGCTGCCGACGCTGTTGATCGGCGATCTGAATGAATGGCGTATCGGCAAGCGCTCTTCGCTGGCCGCGCTGATGCCGACCTTCAACCATGTGGCGACGGCAGTGCCGAGTTTTCCGTCACGCTTCCCGGTCTTCGCGCTCGACCGCGTGATGGGCGCGCCGCATAATCTCGTGACCTCGGTGGAAGTTCACAACACGCCGCTGGCGCGTATGGCCTCCGACCATCTGCCGATCAAGGCGCATCTCGACCTGAAGACGGCGATAGAGCATTTCCAGCAAAAGTGTGAAACGGTTTTGCGTCTGGAAATGCGTGAAAATAAATAGATCTTCTGCACAATCTCAATCCGGAGATACCCGCAAGCAGGACCGGCTCATAGATAAGGCGAACCGAGCCAGATAATCCGGTCGATGAGACGCACCAGAAACGGGCGGTTGTTGAGACGTGTCAGATTGACCTGACGGCTCTCCTCGATGACCTTCCCGATCCGCTCTTCCACCTGACGCGCCACATCGCGATCCAGAATTTCCAGATCGATCTCGAAGTTGAGCCGCAATGAGCGCGGGTCGATGTTGGACGAGCCGACATAGGACCATGTGCCATCAATCGTCATCAGCTTGGAATGGTTGAACGCGCCGCCCGCCCGCCAGATGCGGCAGCCATCCTTCAAAAGCTGGTCGAACTGGGCGCGCATGGCGCGGTCCACCAGTTTGAGATTATTGACCCCCGGCACGACGATATCCACCGACACGCCCCGCCGCGCCGCCGTGACCAGCGCGCTGATCAGTTCGCGGTCGGGCAACAGATAGGGCGACATGATGAGGATGTGCTGCTCGGCTATCGAGAACGCGCCCATCATCATGCGGTGGTTGGTTTCCACATTCTTGTCGGGACCGGAGCCGACCACGCGCACCAACGTGCCGGTGCCGGGCGGATTTTCCGGCGGGGCAATGCGCCAGGCGTCGCCGGTCAGCAGTTCACCCGTTGCAAATCGCCAGTCCTCGGATGCGATGTGAAAAAGGTCGGCAATGGCCGGTCCTTCCAGCCGAAAATGCGTGTCGATGGCCACCGCATCGCCAGCAATCGCCCGCACAAAACCCGCACGGATATTCATGCCGCCGGTAAAGCCATATCGCCCGTCCACGACGAGGATTTTGCGGTGGGTGCGTAAATTGGCATAAGGTAGGCGCAGGCCGATGATGATGTTGCCGTTGAAGACATCCACTGTCACGCCATTTTCCTTGAGCAGGCTGACAATGCTCGGGATGGAATAACGTGCGCCAACCGCATCGATCAGCACCCGCACTTCCACGCCGCGCTTGACGGCCTCGCCCAGCGCCTCGGCAAACCGGATGCCAATGGCGTCACGGTCAAAAATATAGGTTTCCAGCAAGATGCTGCGCTCTGCCTTACCGATGGCTTCCAGCATGGCCGCATAGGCTTCGTCGCCGGTTTCCAGCATTTCAATGCGATTGCCGCTGGTGAAATCATAAAGGCTGACGGCGTCGCCCAGAATTTTCATCGCGCCGAACTGCCGCCCGAATGCGGCGCGCACGAGGTCGTTGGTCGTGTCGAAATGCGAGAGGTGATAAAGCGCAATATGCCCCAGCGCGCGCTGCTGGGTGAGCGTCGAGCGCCTGATCCGGTTGACGCCCGCAATGGCATAGACCACCGCCCCCACGATGGGCGACAGCACGATCACGCCGACCCAGCCGAGTGCAGTGCGCACCTCGTCCTTGGTCATGGTCGCATGAATGGCGGCTATTGCGCCGAGCACGATCGACAGAACAGCCAGAATATGCGGCCAGTAATGGGAAATCAGATCGAACATCGAACAGACTTTTCCAACAACAATTGAGTACCGGGAAACCGGCAGCGCCCCCGCGTCAAGTTCCAGAAATATGTAGCCGATAGAGATTAAAACAGGTGTAACGGCAAAGAGATAGAGCCCAACGGGCCAAAAAAGTGCAACTGCAGCGAATTAGTTTATGCGCAAAAACAAAGAGATATCGCCGTTTTTCCCGGTCTCGGTCGTCGGTTCAAGCGCGCAAAAGGCTGGCGCGGCGGCCTCACGCAGCCAAAGCTGGTCAAAAGCTCCATCTGCCTTATATTGTTGCGTGGGCTACGAAAATTGGGTCACGACAATTCGAGGGACAAGAGGGTTATTCGATGGCAACGACGAACAAAGATTTCGACAATCCCGTGCTGCCGACAGAGCTGACGTCCAAGTGGGGCTGGTTCGTCGCGCTGGGCGTGGCGCTTCTCATTCTGGGCGGCATCGCCTTCGGCAATCTGGTGCTGGCCACAGTTGTCTCGGTCTACTATGTCGGCATGATGATGCTGATCGCTGGTGTGATCGAAATCATCCATGCTTTCGGCGTGAAAACGTGGGGGCGGTTTTTCTTCTGGCTCCTGAGCGGCCTGCTTTATGCTGCGGCGGGTGTCGTCACCTTCATCAATCCCATATTGGCGGCGGGCGTGCTGACATTCCTGCTGGCGGCCGCCCTTCTCGGCTCCGGCCTTTTCCGCGTCTGGATGGGCTTCAAGTCGAAACCGGCCTCCGGCTGGGGCTGGATCGTGGCCGGTGGTGTCATAACCGCGCTGCTCGGCCTCATCATCGCCATCCAATGGCCGGTCAACAGCCTGTTCATCCTTGGCCTTTTCCTGGCCATCGATCTGATTTTCCAGGGCTGGACCTACATCGCCTTCGGCCTCGGCATCAAAAGCCGCTAATCAAGCGCAGCATTTTCCTTAAAGCGGCGTGTTCAGCGCCGCTTTTTCATTTCAGGCCCGATGAGCGGCACGGCGCTTGTTGAGATTTTGCCCAATGACTGCTAGATGCAGCGCAACATCTTCGCGGCGCGCCTTTGCGCGGCCCAACATTTCGCCATCACGAGTTTCTTCATGCCTGCTGACAATCCCGTTTCCAAGCGCCGCACATTCGCGATCATCGCGCACCCGGACGCCGGTAAGACCACGCTGACCGAAAAGCTGCTGCTGTTTGGCGGCGCCATCCAGCTTGCCGGTGAAGTGAAGGCCAAGAAGGATCGCATCCAGACCCGTTCGGACTGGATGAACATCGAACGCGACCGTGGCATTTCGGTCGTCACCTCGGTGATGACGTTCGAATACAAGGACTGCATCTTCAACCTGCTCGACACGCCGGGCCACGAAGACTTCGCGGACGACACCTACCGCACGCTGACCGCCGTCGACAGCGCCGTCATGGTCATCGACGCCGCCAAGGGTATCGAGCCGCGCACGCTGAAACTGTTCGAAGTCTGCCGCATGCGCGATATTCCGATCGTCACCTTCGTCAACAAGATGGACCGCGAAGCACGCGATCCACTCGAAATCCTGGACGAGATCGAAGAAAAGCTGGCGCTCGACACGGCGCCGATCACCTGGCCTATCGGCTCGGGCAAGAGCTTTGCAGGCACTTTCGACCTGCATAACGACACGATGCGTCGTCAGGATAATGAAGAGCAGCCAACCAAGGTCAGCGGCCCGGGCGAGGCTGCAGCGCTGCTGCCTGAAAACGAACGCGAAGCCTGGCTGGAAAATATCGAACTGGCGCGCGGCGTTTGCCGTCCGTTCGATCTCGCTTCCTTCCGCGAAGGCCATATGACGCCGGTTTATTTCGGCTCGGCGCTGAAGAATTACGGCGTGCGCGACCTGATCGAAGCCTTCTGCGATTTTGGCCCCGCGCCCCGCGACCAGCAGGCCGACACGCGCATGGTCGGTTCCACCGAAGACAAGATGACCGGCTTCGTGTTCAAGATTCAGGCCAATATGGACCCGAACCACCGCGACCGCATCGCCTTCCTGCGCGTTTGCTCCGGCAAGCTGTCACGCGGCATGAAGGCCAAGCTCGTGCGCACTGGCAAACAGATGAGCCTGTCTGCACCGCAATTCTTCTTCGCGCGTTCGCGCCAGATCGCCGACGAAGCCTTTGCCGGCGATGTGGTCGGCATACCAAACCACGGCACACTGCGCATCGGGGATACGCTGACCGAGGGCGAGGATATCTTGTTCCGTGGCGTACCGAACTTCGCGCCGGAAATTCTGCGCCGCGTGCGTCTCGACGATGCGATGAAGGCCAAGAAGCTGCGTGAAGCGCTGCAACAGATGGCCGAGGAAGGTGTCGTGCAGCTGTTTGTGCCCGATGACGGTTCTCCGGCGATTGTCGGTGTCGTCGGCGCGCTCCAGATCGACGTTCTGACCGAACGTTTGAAAGTGGAATATTCGCTGCCGGTCGGGTTTGAAATGTCGCGCTTCTCGGTCTGCCGGTGGATTTCCGCCGACGACCCGGCTGAATTGCAGCGCTTCATCACCTCGCATCGCGCCGATATCGCGCATGACCTCGACAATGATCCGGTTTTCCTAGCGCAGAACGGCTTCTCGCTCAATTACGAGGCCGAGCGCTGGAAGGATATCCGTTTCGCAACCATCAAGGACTATCAGGTCCGTGACAAGGCATGATGCGGTAAGTTGCTATGACCGATCCTGTTCTGGCTGCTCTCGATTTGCCTGATGCCTTGCTGCATCGGCTTGCAGGTTATAGCAGCCAGCAGGATGAGCTTGGCCGCTCGAGCGCCAATGTCCTGCTGCTCGATCATGATGCGCACGAACCGCTTGTTCTGAAAATCGAACCGGCAAGCACGGTCAGCGAACTGGCCGATGAGCGCGCCCGGCTTGAATGGCTTTCAGCCCAAGGGCTGCCCTGCCCCAGCGTCGTCGCTTACGAGAGGATGGCCGACCGCCATTTTCTCCTGATGACGCGCCTTGCCGGATCGGATCTCGCTTCGTCTGTCGGCACTCTTACGCCTGACCGCATCGTCTCCATTCTCGCTACAGCCTTGAAGGCGCTGCACAGCGTTGACCCTGCCGCCTGTCCATTCGACCACCGGTTGGAACATCGCATTAAAGATGCACGCAAGCGCGTTGAAGCGGGCGCGGTCGATGAAGATGATTTCGATACCGAGCGTGAAGGCCGCACCGCGGAAGACCTGTTCTCCGAACTGCACCGCCTGAAACCGTCGCAGGAAGATGTTGTGGTCACCCATGGCGACGCCTGCCTGCCCAATTTCATGGCCAGCGACGGCACATTCACCGGCTTTATCGACTGCGGCAGGCTCGGCCTTGCAGACCGTCATCAGGATCTGGGACTCGCCTGCTGGAGCATCCGCTATAATCTTGGCAACGAATGGGTGAAGCCTTTCCTCGACCTTTATAGCGCAGAAGCCATCGACGAAGCAAAGATCGCCTATTACCGCTTACTGGACGAGTTCTTCTAAGCGTCAGTGCTCCTTTTCCAACAAGCGTTGCGCAATCTTTTCCGCCAGCTTTTCGGCCACCTCGTTTTTGCTCATTTCCGGCCAGTCCTCGATGCCGGAGCGGCTTAGAATTCGTACGCGGTTATGGTCGCCGCCCATGACGCTGCTGCCATCCGAGCCATAGGATACATCGTTGGCGACGATCCAGTCCGCGCCCTTTTTCTCAAGCTTGGCGCGCGCATTGTCTGCCACGTCCTGCGTTTCCGCCGCAAAGCCGACCACGAGACCCGGGCGCTTTTCGCTATGACCGACACCGGCCAGAATGTCGGGGTTCTCGACCATAGCCAGTGTCGGCGCGCTTTCGCCGGGCTTTTTCTTGATCTTCTGCCCGGCTTCATTGGCCGTGCGCCAATCGGCGACAGCAGCCACCATGATCGCCGCGTCGGCGGGCAGATGCCGCTCCACAGCCGCCTGCATTTCACGCGCCGTCTCGACATGAATGACGTTAACGCCTTCGGGATCGGGAATGGTGACCGGACCAGACACCAGTTGCACCGTTGCACCCAGCCGCGCCAAAGCGGCGGCGATGGCATGGCCCTGCTTGCCCGACGAGCGGTTGGCGATATAGCGCACCGGATCAATCGGCTCATGCGTCGGGCCGGAGGTCATGACGATGGATTTTCCAGCCAGTGGTCGTGCACGCGGTGCGAGCAGCGTTTCCACTGCCGCGACGATGGCGAGCGGCTCGCTCATACGGCCCGTTCCCGCCTCGCCGCTCTCGGCCATCTCGCCCTTCTCGGGGCCGATGAAATGCACGCCGTCTTTTTCCAGTGTCAGACGATTGCGCCGGGTCGCCGGATTGTCCCACATGGCCGGGTTCATGGCAGGCGCAATCAGAACCGGAACCTTGCGCGCCAGCAGAACTGCACTGGCAAGATCGTCAGCCAGACCGTTCGCCATCTTCGCCATCAGATCGGCAGTCATCGGCGCGACGACGATCAGATCCGCATCGCGGGCGAGCCTTATATGCCCGACATCCTGCTCATCCTCTCGGGCGAACAGATCGGTAAAGACATGATCGGCGGAAACGGCACCGATGGTCAGTGGTGTCACGAATTGCTGCGCTGCCGCCGTCATCAACGGGCGAACCTGCGCACCACGCTCACGCAAGCGGCGGATCAGGTCGGGCGTCTTATAAGCGGCAATACCGCCACCAATAATCAGCAGAACGCGCTTGCCAGTGAGTGACGCGCCTGTGATCGCACCGGACTGAGGCGGCGTAACCTGCGCGGGTTCTTCCAGCGCGGTCAGAAGAAGCCGCGCTTCCTCTTCCATGGAACGCCCATTGCGCGCGGCGCGCACACGCAGCTTTTCCTTGGCGGCATCGTCGAGATTGCGAATAGTGATACTGGCCATTTGATTGCACCGGCTTATTGCAAATGCAATCAATGAAATCATCTTATGGGTGATTTGTCACTTTAAAAGTGTATTTATAGCCAAATATAGAGCTTGATCGCGATCGCAGCGAGCGCAATTGCAATCACTATTTGCGCGATGCGGCCCCAACGCGAATGCTTGGCTTCGGCGCGACCGATGGCTTCCGCCGTGGCTGCATCGAAGCGCAAGCCATTGGCGGCCATATCGTCCAGCGCAACCGAAACGCGCTCCACACGCGCCACCAGCTCCGGCGTTTTGCGGGTAAAATGCAGCAGGGAATAAGCGCTGTCCTTCGCGTCGAGCAACATGCCCTGCGGCCCAAGATTCTTGCGAATCCAGTCGCCGACAACCGGCTCGGCTGCTTTCCACATGTTGAAATGCGGATCGAGCGTGCGCGACACACCTTCAACCACAACCATGGTTTTCTGGAGCATCAGAAGCTCGGGCCGGGTCTCCATGTCGAAAAGCTCGGTCACTTCGAACAGCAGCGTCAAAAGCTTGGCCATCGAAATGGTTTCCGCCGGCTGGCCGTGGATCGGCTCGCCAATGGCGCGAATGGCCTGCGCAAAACTCGCCACGTCGTGCGTATGCGGCACGTAGCCTGCTTCGAAATGCACTTCCGCCACGCGCATATAATCGCGTGTAATAAAGCCATAGAGAATTTCTGCCAGGAAGCGCCGCTGCTGTTTGTTGAGCCGTCCGGTGATGCCGAAATCGACCGCGACGATGATGCCCTGCGGATCGACAAACAGATTGCCGGGATGCATGTCGGCATGGAAAAAGCCGTCGCGCAGCGTGTGGCGCAGGAAAGACTGGATCAGCGTTTCGGCAAGCTTCTTCAGATCGAAGCCCGCAGCGGCCAGCGCCGAAACATCCGACATCTTGGTGCCGTCGATCCATTCGAGCGTCAGCACATCGCGACCGGTCCGTTCCCAGTCCACCTGCGGAACGCGGAAACCTTCATCGCCCTTGATGTTTTCGGCAATTTCGGAAAGCGCTGCCGCTTCCAGTCGCAGATCCATCTCGATGCGGGTGGTCTGCTGCAATGTCTCGACCACCTGTACCGGACGCAGGCGGCGCGTGAAGGGCACATGGCGCTCCTGCATGCGCGCGACCATGTAAAAGCCTTCGAGATCGCGGGCGAAACGCTGGCGAACGCCGGGGCGGATAACCTTGACCGCAACCTTCTTCGGCTTGCCGTCTCTCATGACTTCGGCAGGATGCACCTGCGCCATCGAGGCCGCCGCTATCGGCGCGTCGAAATGCAGGTAAAGATCGTCGATCTTGCGACCAAGCGAACCTTCGATACCGGCAATCGCGTCGGCTTGCGGAAAATAATCGAGACGATCCTGCAAAAGCTCCAGATCGGCAGCCACGTCGCGCCCGACAATATCCGGGCGTGTGGCCAGAAACTGGCCAAGCTTCACATAGGATGGGCCAAGCTTGTTCATCGCCCGCGACATGCGCTCGGAACGCTGCATGTGCCGCGCGCGCGGGCGCGCCAGCATGCCTGCAATCTTGTGGCCGAAAGCCGGAAGACCGGACAATCCTTCGACCGGCAGCGCACTGATCACGCCTTCGCGTGTCAAAATCCATCCGGCCCGCGCCAACCGGAAAGCGGCGGAAAGATTACTCATGCGATAATGCCCGCCCAAAACTCATGACAGGCACGATCACAGCTTCCAGCCCGAATGAAGCGCCGCAATACCGCCGGTGAAATTGCGATAGCTCACGCGCTCGAAACCGGCGGTCTCGATCATGGCGGCGAAATCCTGCTGCTTGGGGAATTTGCGGATCGATTCGACCAGATAGCTGTAGGAATCCGCATCGCCGGTAATCATCTTGCCGATGCGCGGTATGGCCTGGAACGACCACTGGTCATAGACCTTGTCGAGGATCGGCAATTCGACCTCGGAAAATTCGAGGCACAGAAAACGCCCGCCCGGCTTCAGCACGCGATAGGCTTCTGACAGCGCCTTGTCGATATGGGGTACGTTGCGAATGCCAAAGGCAATTGTATAGGCATCGAAACTGTTATCCTCGAAAGGCAGTTCCTCGGCATTGGCTTCAACGAATTCGAGATTGTCGGCAAGGCCCTTCTTGATCGCGCGCTCACGACCGACACCCAGCATCGAGCCATTGATGTCGAGAATGGTGACATGCGCCTGACGGCCCGAAGCCTCGACAATGCGAAAGGCGATATCGCCGGTGCCGCCAGCCACGTCGAGCGAGGTCCAGCCCG
This sequence comes from Ochrobactrum teleogrylli, assembly GCF_006376685.1. GTDB lineage: Bacteria > Pseudomonadota > Alphaproteobacteria > Rhizobiales > Rhizobiaceae > Brucella > Brucella teleogrylli. The sequence continues at coordinate 35,290 of NZ_VEWL01000017.1, forward strand.
GACGCTTCGACGGCGCCAGCCAGGCGATCATCGCATCTTTCCAGACGCGGTGCATGCCTGCCGACATGAGATCGTTCATCACGTCGTATTTGTTGGCGACCTTGTGGAAAACGTCATTGACCAGGGTTTGCTTTTCGTTTTCGTCCACCGACTTGAAGCCGAACGAGTGTTCCATGCCACCTTGCGCGCCCACGCGGTCCGCATTGCCGTTTTGCTGGCTCATAGCTCATCCTGCTTTTTGAATAGTCTGACGAAAACAATTTCGGTTATGCATATAAAGCTTGTGCCGGACGATACAAGCACAGACGTTTTCCCACTACCCCTTTTGTGATCGCAGCTTGCGTTGGCGTTGAAAAATGGCCAAAGAGACATAAAACTGTGCGTGTGCGCTTGCCACGCGTTTTCTCCGGCGCAATCTGCCGCTAAAGTTCAAAACGATAAGAAGAAAAAGTGGAAAGATCATGGGCGTTACAGTCGTCAGCCATCCGCTTGTCCAGCACAAGCTTACCATCATGCGCAAGCGCGAGACTTCCACGGCCAGCTTCCGGCGGCTTCTGAAAGAAATCTCGCTTCTGCTTTGCTACGAAGTGACGCGCGATCTCGAACTCACCACCATGGAGATCGAGACCCCGCTTATGCCGATGGAAGCGCCGATCCTCGAAGGCAAGAAGCTGGTCTTCGCTTCGATCCTGCGCGCGGGCAATGGCCTTCTGGAAGGTATGCTCGATCTGGTGCCCGCAGCCCGCGTCGCCCATATCGGCCTTTATCGCGATCACGACACGCTGCAGCCGGTCGAATATTACTTCAAAGCGCCGGAAGATATCGTCAATCGCCTCATTATCGTGGTCGATCCGATGCTCGCTACCGCCAATTCGGCCATTGCCGCCATCGACAAGCTGAAGGAACGCGGCGCGACCAATATCCGCTTCCTGTGCCTGCTGGCCGCACCCGAAGGCATCGAACGCTTCACCAAGGCGCATCCGGATGTGGATGTCTACACCGCTTCCATCGATGAGCGCCTCGACGAAAAGGGCTATATCGTTCCGGGCCTCGGCGACGCGGGCGACCGCATGTACGGCACGAAATAGACTAAAACGTAACCAGACAGTAATCCGCGCCGGATACTTTGCCTTCAGAACGGGGTGAGCATGGCGCGGATTTTCTTTATTGTTCTGATGCTGGCGGGACTGGCCACGGCCTTTCCGGTTCTCTTCGAGAAATTCCAGTCGGCAACGGTCGAGCAATCCGCGACGGCAAAACCCTCCCCATCATCCCAACAGAACCCATCCGCCTATAGCGGACGCCGTGCGCAGATTGCGCCGGACAGTCGCGGGCATTTCATTACCGATATCCGCTTCAACGGCCAGAACCTGCGCGGGATGATCGATACAGGGGCAAGCTCGGTTGCGATCAATGCCAGCACCGCCCGACGCATTGGGCTTTCGCTGCGGCCCGACGATTTCCGCTATCGCGTTTCAACGGCCAATGGCGAAACACCGGCAGCGCGCGCTATGCTCAGCAGCGTGGAAATCGGACGCATTCGCGTGGAAAATGTCGAAGCAATCGTGCTGCGCGACGAAGCGCTGTCCGGCATTCTGCTCGGCATGAGTTTTCTCAAGCGCCTGCGCCATTATGAAGTAGCAAATGGCGCGCTCATCCTCACGCAGTAACCTGTTTCTCTGATAGGATGCGCGCTTGAGATTCTTATCGAAACGGAACCGACCATGACTGCGGACCAACGCCTGACCGAGCTCGAAATTCGCGTCGCCGAACAGGAAAAGACCATCGACGAACTGTCGTCCGTGCTGGCCGAGCAGTGGAAGCTTATCGACCAGCTTTCCAAGAAGCTCAGCGCTCTGACCGACCGTTTTCTGGAACTGGAAGAACAGACCGCGCCTGACGTGCCGGTCACCAAACCTCCGCATTGGTAAGATCATGCTTCAGATAATCGACCTCGCCGACCGCCCCGACCTCATAGCTGCCTGCGCGACATGGAACTTTGGCGAATGGGGCGAATTCAACGGCGGAACGCTGGAACAGACCATCGCCGGCTTCCACGATCTCGTGCGAACCAACGATGGGCAGATCGCGCGCGCAGCGCTATCAGATGGAGAACTGGCCGGATTTGCACTGCTGATCGACAATGATCTGGAGACGCATCCCCATTTGAAGCCATGGGTGGCGAGCGTTTTCGTTTCGCCCGCCTATCGTGGTCGGGGCATCGCCAAGAGCCTTGTCCGGGCCATCGAGAAGGCCGCGGCAGAGCTTGGTCACGGCGAGGCCTTTCTTTATACGAACAAGCCTGACCTCTACCGGCAGATCGGCTGGGAGGATTACGAACAGCTCGACGGCGACTATGCCGACATGCTGATCCTGAACAAGAAAATCGCGCGATAGGATCGCGCGATTTTTTTTTGAGACCGTTTTACTGTGCCAGCGGAATTGGGCAGCTCACGCCAGTGCCGCGCAGGCCACAATATCCGTTCGGATTCTTCGCCAGATATTGCTGGTGATAATCCTCGGCATAGTAGAACACCGGCGCATATTCGATTTGCGTGGTGATCGGGCCCAGACCGCGCGCTGCCAGCGCCTTTGCATAAGCATCACGGCTTTTTTCAACCGCCGCCCGATCCGCGTCATCGAAAGTGTAGATCACCGACCGATAGGTCGTGCCGATATCATTGCCCTGTCGCATGCCCTGCGTCGGATCATGCTCTTCCCAGAACAGGGTCAGCAGCTCATCAAGGCTCACGACTTTCGGATCATAGACCACCAGCACCACTTCGGCATGGCCGGTCAATCCGGTGCAGGTTTCTTCATAGGTCGGGTTTGGCGTGATGCCGCCCGCATAGCCTGCCGCCGTCACATAGACGCCCGGCACCTGCCAAAACAGCCGTTCCGCGCCCCAGAAGCAGCCCATCCCGAACATGATCTGCTTGAGGCCGTCAGGCCATGGGCCTTTCAACGGATGGCCGGAGACGAAATGCGTCGCGGATGTAGGAATGGCTGTTGCGCGGCCCGGCAAAGCCTCATCCGTGGAGGGCATCTGTACTTTCTTGCGATAGCTGTCGAGGAAACTCATAGATTTCTACCTCCTATGGCCCTGTGGTGGGATTGACCGTCAGGCCGTGAAGCGCCCCAGGGGACGTCCGCGCCGATGACCGATCACATAGAACAACAAAGCGAGCACGCCGAAGAAGAGCCATCCCGGCTGCTCGAGCAAAGGAACACAGACCGTGTTCCAGAATGTAGCTCCTATATAGTGCGTCACGAGCGTTTCTGCATCGGCCAACGTTTCCGGCGCGTTACGCGACCACATGGAAAGCAGCGGTTTGGCCACCAGCTTCGACGCGCCGACCGAACGGGCGCCGTCGAGAATGGCGAAGATCACCGCCAATGCCAGAAAAACAACCGCGAAACTACGCAACACAAACCGGATCACGATTCCCTGCCCCAGACATTCAGGCACACATTCAAGCGCGTCGGGCACATCCCGACGTCATTGACCTGGCCTTTTCATACCGCCAAATCCTCACGGAAGGAAGCCATTACGCCTCGAGCCATTGTGCCTCTTAATTATACACATAAATTTATCATTTAAAAACAGTTAGTTATGAGAGGATTGAGACTACCAGCATAACTCCTGCCGATTTGGCGCAAAAACTTGCAAAGAGCTATTGAACATATGCGTATTCTGGCTATATTGCGCGCCGCTACCGCATGTTGGCGAATAACCAGCGCCAGACGAAATGCGGTATCTCGTTTGCAGTCAGATTTCGCCGTTAACGCGGTTTTCCCCGACAGCAAGGCAGACGGAGAGGTGGCCGAGTGGTTGAAGGCGCACGCCTGGAACGCGTGTATACGGGAAACCGTATCGAGGGTTCGAATCCCTCTCTCTCCGCCAGTATTATCCCCCTTCTGCGCTATCACGTTCAGGTCGCCATCACCGAACCATGTATGGCGCTTGCCGCCCATTCGCGACGATGCGCAGGCGGCTTGTTTTCATGTGAAATTGGGATGCTTTTCAGCTGAAATGCTCGTGGCAAAAATGGCAGAGCGTGACACGAAACAACGTGATGGGGCTCAAACGGAGTCGGAAAACCGAATGCATCTTGTGAGACGAGCGATTTTGACAGGCCTGACCAGCTTGTCCTTCGGCTTTTACAGTTCCGCGACTGAGAGCTTTGCGCAAGCGGCAGACGGAGCTGTCGCGGCGCAAACCGAAAACGTCAGCGAACGCCCCGCACCTGCAACGGACAGCTTTGGCGGGACGCAATTCATCCTGTCCGGCGACCCAATCGTACCGCCGCGTGCCTATAGCAAAGGGACCGATCTCCCTCGCGCTCAGGATTATGACGCGAATGAAAGCGGCAGTATTTACGACATCCTGTTCATAGGGATCGAAAAGGACAAAATGCAGTTCGAAATTCGCGGCTATTCCGGCCACGACCTGCAGCACCCAGCGAGCGGGCAGACAATGGAATTCCCTGTCGCCCAGTCAAGTATTGAGATCCGTGATCTTACCATCAAGATCGAGGAAGTGACGCCGGGCAGCCTGACATATAAGGTACAGCCCCTGAAATAGCGCAGGCTTTCTCACTTGGGGAACCGAAATACGCGTTACATCCGCTGTCAGTCGCCCGTGCGGCTCCCGCTCGATAAGCTGGTAACCGCACGTGAGTTTGGCTTTACTACGTCATGTTGCAGACCGGGCCAGGTCAGAACTTAATATTGAACGAGGCCTTGAACCCGTTTTGCCTGGCACCGCTGCCATACCGGCCGATATAGCTGAGACCGAGCGTCGAGGCCCGCGTCACATCGAAATCAAGCCCTGCTTCCAGCAAAGCCGTATCCTTGGCAATCGGCGCACCTGCCACACTGAAGGCATCACCGCCCGCGAAGGCCTGCGTTGAGGCCGGTATGATGTCGCCATAGGCATGGCGCCAGCCGAGCGAACCCTTCAGATTAACGGATGTTGATCCAAGCAACAGTGGAGCCTCCGCCCGCAGGCCGAGAGTCGTAAAGGTCGTGTTGGTCGTTTCGCTTTCGACATTCAATGCCGCAGCGCCACCCGTTTCTGTGAAAGCGTCCGTGCGCAATCTGATATGCGCGAGATTGGCGAACGGTTCGAAGGATGCGGCGGCCGTGTCGATCCGATATCCGACCTCGCCGAAAGCTTGGAGCGTGCGCGCATCATAATCGGCCTCCAGCGAGTTGGAGAGACCGGTAAATGCAACCGACCGCGATGCATCGAGGCTATGCCATGTCTGGATCAGCCCGGCGCGCAGTCCCAGCGGGCCCCACTGGTTGCCGCCATAGATGCCGAGATGCCAATTGTCACTCGTCGCAGCCGCATGTCGCTCCTTGAGATCGATATCCGCCCGGCTGTAACCGCCCGCGAAACCAAGGCGCCAGCCCTCTCCCAGCCCAACATCGAGACCGGAGATGAAGCCTCCTGTCGATGTAGAGACACCGGCAGCATTGGCATCCCCATCCTGCTCAACCCAGGAGCCGAAGCCTGTCGCCCAGAACCCATATTGCCCCAGGGATGCGTCATCGCTGACCGCATCAATTGCGGCAGACGCACGGGACGGTTCTTTTGTTTTCGCATAAGAAAGTGCCGGAACGTCCTTCGATCCGACACTGGCAAATGCCGAGCGCAAGCGATTGTTTATCGCATCCGCCGCCAAATGCGATGTCTCGATCAAGCCTGTCTTAGTGGACGCATATCCATCACCGGACAGTTGGTCGAAAGCCTGCCTTGCCCCCGCAGCACCCAGAAAGGCGACAGAATTCGCAACCGGATTGCCCAGCCTCAGACTGTCGATTACACCAGCGACAGTCCGCTGATTGTCTGTCTGCGCAACACTTGCAAGCGAAACTGCATTGCGCCCGATGGTCAGGAAAACATTATTCGCATCATAGCTGAGGCTTGGCGCGATGAAATCAGTCGATCCGGTCCAGGAAACGCTGCTGAATGTCGTGCCTGCAAGATTGCCTGCGGTCAGGATCGTGTAAGGCCGGTTCAGCTGATAGCCACCGAGCGTAGATACGGTCACCGCACCCGCCAGATTGGCGGTTCCGCCCACCTTGATCAGATCAGATCCGCCCTGCGCGTCGATTTCCGCCGCATAGACCGAAGACGATGCCAGCGTCAGGTCGCCATCGACCGACACGATGCCGACGGAATTGCCGGGCGTGATCGTGCCTGAGCTGGCCAGACCTCCGGCTATATGCCAGTTGCCGCCAAGAGTGGATGTAGGATCGACACTGACATCGCCACTCACGGTAATCGGTATCGCAATCGTGCCGCCACGGGTTGCGGAGCCCTCCGCAAGCAGGACATTGCCGCCGATGAAATCGCCTTCATCCCCAAAATCGAAATTGCTCTGGACGCCGGAAAGGTTTCCTTCGATCACCGATTGCCCCGCGAAAACCAGACTGCTGCCGCGTTTCGCCTCGATATGCGTGATCCCCTGAATTTGGCCCTTCCAGTCTGCGCCATTCTGCAGAGTCAGAACGGTGTTTCCTGCCCCGGTTTTAGCCTGCGTGTCGATAATATCGCCCATGCTGACGGAGCCTGCATCGAGTTCGATATCGACAATGCCGCCGGAACCCGCTCCACTGGAGCGATCCACCTGTAGCAGGACGCCATTATTCTCCGTCGCAACGGTTCCACTGCGGAGGCGAATTTGCGCCACATCGTCAGCGCTGGCCAGAACCACGCCAATTGTCGGTCCCTGCGCAGTTTTAAGAACCGTGCCTTCGGCGACGATCGTGCCCGAGCCTGAAATAGCCAGAGCGGACGCTGCCTCGCCCTGTGCGGTGACACTGCCACCCATCAGCGAAATCGAACCGCCCGCCTGCGCCAAGGCCCCGGCAGCACCAGCACCGGAAGTCACAATCTGCGTATTGGTGGCCGAAATCGAGCCGCCTACCGTTCCCTGATCATTATTGGCCAGAAGCCCATGGGCCTGATCGCCGGTCGTCTGGATGGTTGAAGCGGAAAGCCTGATCGTGGAAGCGGATTCGGCGAAGGCGCCAAAGCTCGATGCGCCAACGGTTTCGACGGCGATATTCTCGGCATCGATCAGCCCCTCATCGACGGTATGCAGGCCGACAGCGAAACTGCTGGCCTCGGTGCGGATGGTGCCGCCAGTCAGAGAGACCGTGCCGGACGTGGTTCCGTCATAAGCGTAACCCGGGTGATTGGTGCCGAATGCGCCCGCCTGCACGGCATGGGCATTGTTGCCTAAGGTCGTGATATCAGCGCTTGACGTAATCAAGCCGCCATTGCTGGCAAGCAGACCGTAATTGCGCAGACCATGGGTCGTGATTGAACCGCCGTTGAGCGTCACGCTCGCATTGTTGTGCGACTGGACGCCTTCGGAAAAGCGGGCCGCGTTGTTGGTCACGATTGCCACATCATTGGCGATGACCGTCGCGTTGTCGACCTGAATGCCCCTTGCGTTGCTGCCCGAAGTGGTGATCGAACCGCCGTTCAACGTGACGGCGCCACCCGACAAGGCTTCGACGCCGTGCGCAGTAGCGCCGCTTGTCGTAATATTGCTCTGTGTCAGCAGAACCTGACCGCCGCCATCGACATAAGCCCCGGATGCATTGGCTCCAGCGGTCGTGATGCTGAGTGCATCGCCGGAAATCTGCCCGGCGACAGTGCCCATGTCATTATTTGCGATAAGGCCGAATGCCTTCTGGCCGGACGTGTTGATTGCCGAGTGCGATAGATTTATCGTCGACCAGCTTTCTGCGAACGCGCCAAAGCCGCTGGCGCCCGTCGTCGTGATCTGAACTGAGCCGTCAATCGTGCCGCCATCAATCGCATGCAATCCATAGGAACCGACGCCGTCAGCTGTGACAGCTACCCCGCCGAGCAGATGAATGAGCGAATGATCCATGCCATTCGCGTTGCTTCCCTTCGCACCGACCTGAATGCCATGTGCTTTCGGTCCCGAAGTGATGACGTTGATGTTCGACACGTTCAGCGTCGAAGCTGATCCGGCTGCGGTCGAGACAAGCACGCCCCATGCGCGCCCATTATTGGTCGTCGCCACTTCGTAGGTCGCGCCCGAGCCGTCCAGGTTAGCCGTACTGCCCCCGGCATAACGATAGGCCGCGCCGTTTACCACAACGCTCGTCGCGGCAGCCACTGTGCTCGACAGAATGAGCGCCACGGCTGTTGAGCCCAGCACCCGCACCAGATCTTTTGAAATGACCGACATCATTGCCCCTAAATGCGCCCCTACAGCCCCCCGGCCCATGGCGAATAATCCAACAAATAAATTTAGCAATTCCGCAAATAAAATGCAGAATACTTACAGATCATATCGAATCCATATCCAATGTTGAAGATTCGTACAACGCAGAATACGCTTATATTTATAATAAATCGCAATTTTATGCTCATATATTTAATGAAATTGCACTTATATATTCAATATTACGATTATATAAATACTAAATTAGAAATTTATACATTTTATAATTATAATTTTCGGAAATTAACTGCGCTCCAAATAGCAAAAAACACACCTCCCCAAGCATGCGCAAAGGGAGGCCGACACAATCAGAAAATTGCAATGAAAAGAATGGCTTTTGCAGGCCGGGCAATAAGCAGCCGGTCGATGCGAGGGCTCAAAGCCTTGAGCGAAAAGCGCAGCAATAGAAGCAGAACAGCCGGAGCCATAATGGCTCCGGCTGCGAAGGATCAGATCAGACCTTCTTCCTTCAGCGCCTTCTGCGCCGCTGGACGCGCCATGACGCGTTCACGCAGGGCGAGCGCCTTCGGATAGGCGCTGAGATCGACCTGCATCGCAAAGCCCCAGCCAAGGACGACCGACGAATAAACATCGGCTTGGGTCAGTTCTTCGCCCAACCAATAGCTGCGACCATCCACCAGCATGGCTTCAAACTGGCCCATGCGGCGCGTGATATTGGCAAGCACACCCGCCTTCGCTTCTTCCGTCAGGTTCGGTGCAAACAAGCCGCCGAAGGCAGAATGCAGATCGCCGCAGAAGCCGAGTGCTTCCTGCAAGCGTGCGCGTTCCATCGTACCATAGGCAGGCTTGAACGCTGCGACATCCGAATGATCGCCGATATATTGCAGGATAGCGGCGTTCTGGGTGATCACGACGCCCGACTCGATCTCCAGCGCTGGAACCGCGCCACGCGGATTGACCGCCAGAAAATCGGCGCCGCTGGCGGTGACCTTGGTTTTCAGGTCCACGGCTTCAAACGTGTAAGGCAGGCCGGTTTCGCTGAGAACGATATGCGGTGCGAGCGAACAGGCACCGGCTTTGTAATAGAGCTTCACTGAAAGATGTCTCCGAAGAATTGCAACGCGGGATGTCTATCAGTTCCCGCTGCCCCTGCAATATTGTTGGGGGCAATTTTTCGTGTAGTCAGCCGATGCCGGAAATTCTTTGCGCAGATCTGTTTCGATCAGAAAAGCGACGCAATGCGCGCCGGCTTGGATGATGACATGCGGGGCACCACGACCAGCTTGTTGAACTCGCCGCGCTTGAAGGCGCGCAGGAAGCGCGGATAATCCCGGAACACCACGCAGCCATTGGAATCGCCGTTGCGTCCCAGCATGAATGTATGCGCCAGAAGCCCGTCACGATTGTAGCGGTTGTTGCCGTCAGCGGGTGTCAGGCGGATCGCTTCAACGCCGTGGAAGAGCGCCTCGCGCATGCGCAGATTGTAGCTGTGCGGCGGCGTGGGGCCGCGGTTCTTCTGGTTCACATAGCTGGGGTTGTCACGCATGCGACCGATGCCGGAATGGGCTTCGAGCTTTTCCCCGCTCGGCAAATAGACGGTTGCAGCAGAAATATCGTAGATCGCCACGCGGCTGCGCGCAGCCTGATTGAGCAATGGGCTGAAGAGGCCCGGCTCAGGACTGTCCGTCAGGCCGCTTTCGGGCGCGTAGGCAAGCTGCGTCTTCGGACGCATGCGCGATGCGCGCAGCGCAGGCTTGGCACCCGGCAAAGGCACATCATCCGGCACGAACATATCGCTATCGGTATCGTCGTCAGCCGCCATGTCCGTTTTCTGGTCAGGCGCGGATTGCGGCAACGGTATCGCCTTGCCGACCGGCAGATTGGGCGTGGCGCCACCCTCTGCATCAGCTTCTTCGGCCTGCGACAGAGGCAAAATACCGGACGGGTTCTGCGGTTGGATCTGGGCCAGCGCGACAAGAGCGGCAGGCGTTTGCGGCGCGCTGGCATAGCCAAGCGCGACAGCCGCTGCTGTGGCGGGTTTCGCCGCCGTGTCGCCCGTTTTATCCATGGCCGTGGCGGCTGAAGCAACTGCAACCGGCTCGGGCAGTTTGACCCGGTCGGCGCGCGGTTCGACCACCGATGCGACGTCTACGGATTTTGGTTCGATGACCGAATCCGGACCGATATCGGCAATGATCGGCTGATCGTCGGTCACTTTGTTGCGGTGCCAGTCGAGATTGGAATAGGCGCCATCCGCCGTATAGGCCTTGATGAAGCTCTCGCGCATCTTGTGCGATGGCGTTCGGGTCTGATCGACAAGGGCGAGCGCCTGCGGCATGGCCCCGGGCGCGCGCCGCATGACCGGCGCGACAGGTGCAAATGCCGGGATGACCGTTTCAAGCGCGCCGAGCGTGGTCAGCATCCAGCCACCGGCGAAAAGCCCTGTAACGGCAAAAGCCGTCAAGCGCGCAAAACCGCGCAAACTGAACGGAACGCTGATACGGCTGCTACGCGGAGCCGCATAGCCATACACTTCTGTCACACACGCCATGATACTAACCCGACTGGAATTCGACTTCGCGGCCCCACTTTCGGGCCCTCGCCTCGCATGGCAGTTCGGCAAAAAAGCGAACAGGACATGGCAAAGCAGTGGCCGAAGCAAAGCAGTGACCGCAATGGTCGCTTCCAGCATGGCGAATTATGGTAACCAAAGTCTTTACGAACGGCGTCCGTCTGATAATTCCTCTCGCGGAGAGGAACGCCTCATCAACCCGTCAGGCGATAAGGGGGCGGCGTATCGTCCGAAATTTCGGGGAATTCCTTGCCCTCGGTCACCGTGCGATTGCGCCCGCGATGCTTGCCGCGCATCAAGGCAAGATCGGCCCGGGACACCGTTTGCCATAAGGTTTCGTCGCGACGCAGCATGGCGACACCGAAACTGCATGTCACATGACGACCACTGGGCAGCGCCGCAAAGTCATGACGGGCAACCCGGTTGCAAAGTCGCTTGGCGAAGCGTTCGCAATATTGGGCGCTGCCCGCGACCAGCAGAACGAATTCCTCGCCGCCGACACGACTGACAAGCGCGTCCTTTCCGACCAGCGACTGCAACAGATGCGCAAACTCGACCAGCACCCGGTCACCGGTCGCATGGCCCAACTGGTCGTTGATCGCCTTGAAATGATCGATATCGGCAATGATGACCGCATGGGTCGCGTCCAGCGGAGCCTGCGCCAGCGCGCGCTTTGCGCATTGTTCCATGCCACGCCGGTTGAGAAGGCCCGTCAACGGATCGGCATCGCGTTCATTGCGCAATTTGTCGATGATATCGAGCGCGGCCACCGTCAGAATGAACAGGCCGAGCAGCACGCCGCCCATCGACGCAGCCACCGTCACCCATGACCAATAAGGCAAGGACAGCAATTGCCTGGAACTCAACACATCATCGAGCATGATGATCGTGAAGACACTGCGCAGGAAGAAATGCGCCGCCAGCAGCACCAGCACCAGACGCAGCGCAGATTCCACCCACCGGTCGCCCGGCACGCGCCGGGCATACACACACAAAAGAGCGGCCAGCGTTCCAAGGCCGATATTGGCAGCAACGACCAGATAGCTGTAGATCGCGCCATACCATGCAAGGAGGCCGACGACCGCCAGCGTCGAAATGGTGATCAGCGACGCGATTCTCGGCGGAAAGCCGCGCCCCAGCCGCACCATTACCGCCTGACAGAACAGCCAGCCAGCCGCAAATTGCAGCAAGATTGCCAAAAGGAATGTATGGCGCAGATTGGGCAGAAACGGTGAAATCTGTACGAAATGCCCCAGCGAAAATGCTGCAAAGCTCAGGCCGAACAGCAGCATATGCGTCCGCCGCCTGTCGAGCACCCATAGACTCGACATCGCGACCGCAAACAGCATGATCAGCAAAGAGGGAACAATTTTCACGAGAAGCCGAACCAAAAATCGATTGAATTATAATTCAACAAGTAGTGGCGCCCATCTGGAAGTGCAATTGCACATATGAGTCAAATTAACTTTTGTAGCACAATTAATAGTTACAGAATAAAATATTCACTTATTTAAATAAAGGAAGCGCTAATATAAAATTGCAAACAATGACCTCCACGCAAAAGCTGAATTCTATTCTTAAATAGGCGCATAATTTTTATCCCCAGTTATTGCTCGCGAAAGTCAAACAGCACGCGCTTGAAGCCATTTCCGGCCATTATTACCTGTTACTAATGCGAATGAAGGCTTGGTCTGGAAAAGGCTAAATGTCATCCTGTGCCCATGCTATTCGAGCGGGTCCGGCCTCAATCTGGCCGGTGACGCTCTGTTTGGAGAATTTCGATGCGCCACCAGTTCGACCTTTTTACTCCCGCTGCGAAGGCTGGGGAAGAACGGGCGGAGCTGCGTCCTGCCCGCGCGAAACCGAAGCGCGACATCGGCAAAGCACCGGCCTTGAACGAGGCGGAAATGGTGCGTCAGCTGAACGACAGCGGGCGTTATCGCATTTTGCAACGGCTCGATCCTCTGCCTGTGGTGCCTGATGCCGACAGAATGGCCTTTCCTCGCCTTGGCGTTGTCGTGGATACGGAAACGACCGGACTGAATGCCGCGCAGGAAGAAATCATCGAAATCGGCGCCGTCGCCTTCTGCTACGCCGATGACGGTTCGATTGGCGATGTCTGCGCCACCTTCGGCGCTTTGCAGGAACCATCAAAGCCGATCCCGGCAGACATTACCCGTATCACCAACATCACCGATGAGATGGTGAAGGGGCAGACGATCCCGCTGGCGGAGCTGGAAGCATTGATCGCCGATGCCGATCTGATCATCGCGCATAATGCCGGTTTCGACCGTCCGTTTCTGGAGCGGTTCTCACCGGTCTTCGCCAACAAGCCGTGGGCCTGTTCTGTCAAGGAAATCGACTGGACCGGACGCGGTTTCGAAGGCACCAAGCTTGGCTATCTGATCGGCCAGAGCGGGTATTTCCATAATGGGCACCGCGCCGAGGATGATTGTCAGGCGCTGCTCGCAGTACTGAAGGAACAGTCGGGCGATATGACGCCCTTTGCCGAACTGCTGCAAGCCAGCCAGAAATCGCGCCTGCGCATCTATGCCGAAAACAGCCCCTTCGAAATGAAGGACAAGCTGAAGGAGCGCCGCTATCGCTGGTCGGACGGTAGCGACGGTCGCCCAAAATCCTGGTGGACGGAAATCGGCGAAGACGAACTCGATGCCGAACTCGACTATCTGCGCACCGAGATTTACGGCTGGCGCGACGCCGAGCCGCTGATCCAGAAGCTCACCGCCGTGGACCGCTACAAGGAACGCGCGCCGCTCAGGCCCAACAGATAAGAAGGGCCGCTCAGCGTCCCCTCTCGTCCTGAGGAGGTGTCCTGAGCTTGTCGAAGGACACCGTCTCGAAGGGTGAGGATGAGACGGGACAAAATTTTGGCCTTGCAGCCCCGCTCCTCGCCCTTCGAGACGGCGCTTCGCGCCTCCTCAGGGTGAGGGATGCGGGGTTGGCGATCATCTCGCCTCTATGGATCAGACGAGAACCGGCCAAGGCTTCTGCGCAGGCCGCATCCCCTCATACGCTTTTGCCATCCGCAACACGCCCAGATCATCGAAACGCTGGCCGAAAATCTGCAGGCCGATCGGCAGGCCCGTCGATGTATAGCCGCAATTGATCGAGATCGCCGGTTGTTCCGACATGTTCATAGCGACTGTAAAGGCAATGTGTTCGAACGGACGCTGCGGATCGTTGATCGGCGATGCCCATTCCGCCGGATAGGTCGGCATTGGAGCAGTCGGCGAGATGATGAAGTCAAAATCCTTGGACGCGGCGAGCGCCGTATGGCGCATTGCGTCGATCTGCGCGAAGCCGGAATAGACCTCCTCGCCGTTCAAGCCTTCGGCGGTCTCGGTCCACTGATAGATGTAAGGCAGGATTTTCGCGCGGTTTTCCGGCGTCATCTTCTTCACATCGGCCCAGGAGCGCGCGCGCCAGAAGCGGTCGAGACCGTCGATCATGGTGCGATTGAGGAACGGCGCAACCGGCTCGATGATCGCGCCCGCATCGGCGAAAGCTTTCGCGGCTGCTTCCACCGCGGCTCGGGTTTCATCGCCGGTCGGCTCGCCGAAACCGGCATCGAGCCAGAGACCGATTTTCAGGCCCTTGACGTCGATATCAAGGTCCATCCAGTCAATGTCCTGATAAGGCAGGCTCATGGCGTCGCGACGGTCCGGACGCGACAGCACCGACATGTAAAGCGCGCTGTCGGCAACCGTGCGGGTCATCGGACCGGCAACACGTCCGAGAAATGCCGGATCAATCGGAATACGCCCGAAGGACGGCTTCAATCCAACGAGACCGCACCAGCCAGCCGGTAGGCGGATAGAGCCGCCAATATCGGTGCCAATATGCAAGGGACCGTACCCGGCGGCACCGGCGCTGCCTGCACCGGCGCTTGAACCGCCCGGATTGGTGTTCAGGTCCCACGGATTGCGCGCAAGCTTGTGGAAGCTCGACAGCCCCGACGACAACATGCCGAGATCGGGCATGGTCGTCTTGGCGAGCAGCACGCCGCCAGCCTCACGGGTACGGGCCGCAGGTGGGGCATCAGCGGCGGCAGGCTTCAGCGGCAGCGCCGCGCAGCCAAGCGGAACCGCCGTTCCCTCGGTCGCTATGTTTTCCTTGATCGTCAGCGGCACACCATCAATGGGGCCTGCCGGTTCACCCTTCGCCCAGCGCGCTTCGGAAGCTCTGGCCGCCGCCCGCGCAGCATCCGGGTCATAGGCCCAAAGCGCGTTCAGCTTCGGCTCATAGGCTTCGATGCGGGTGATGACGGCTTCCGTGACTTCGACCGGCGAAAGCGACTTCGCCTGATAGGCGGACACGAGTTCAACGGCTGACAAATCGGCAAGATTCGACATTGGATATTTCCTCAAATCACTCAGGCAATTTCAGTGTGGAATCGGATCGCCGCACGCGCTTGCGGCGACCGGAAAAAGGTTTTGGCACGGCATCGACCAGCGCCCGCGTGTAGTCATGTTGCGGATTGTCGAACACCGCATTGGTCGGTCCCTGCTCGACGATATTGCCACGATAGATCACGGCAACACGGTCGGTAATTGCGCGCACCACACCGAGATCATGGCTGATGAAGAGATAGGAAAGGCCGAACTTTTCCTGCAAATCCATCATCAGATTCAACACCTGCGCCTGAATGGAAACGTCGAGCGCGGAGACCGGCTCGTCGGCCACGATCAGCGCCGGTCTGGTGATCAAAGCGCGGGCAATGGCTATGCGCTGGCGCTGCCCGCCGGAAAACTCATGCGGATATTTTTCCGCCGATGCTTTGGGCAGGCCGACCGCTTCCAGCACTTCCGCCACACGGTCGTCGCGATCTTTGGCGCTCGTGCCGCTTTCAAGCGACACAATCGGCTCGGAAATAATCCGCTTCACCGTATGGCGCGGATCGAGCGAGCCATAGGGGTCCTGAAAAATCGCCTGAAAGCCTTTGCGCGCCTCGCGCAGACCAGCGCGGTCGAGAGCGTAAATATCCTGCCCGTTGACGAGAATCTGACCCGACTGCGGACGTTCCAGCCCCATCACGGCGCGGGCCAGCGTGGATTTGCCGGAACCGCTTTCGCCAACGATGCCAAGGCTTTGTCCTGCTTCGATCTCGACATTGACGCCATGCAGAACACGCAAGGAGCCCGGCCTCGAAAAGAAAGACGCGCGCGGAAGCTGATATTCGCGCACCACATCGCGCACCTGCAAAATCATCTGGCTCATGAAACCACCTCGCCTTCACGCGGGTGCAGGCAGGCGGCACGATGCACGATGCCGTCATTCTCGGCGATGAAATCGAGACCCGGTATTGCCTTTCGGCAATCATCCTGCACAAAGGCGCAACGATCGGCGAAGGTGCAATGAGGCGGACGCGTCAGCGGATCGGGCACCACGCCGGGAATGGCGGCAAGGCGCAGGCGTTTGCCCGTCGCGTGACTGCGCACAAGGGCGGCGCCATGCGGCGAGGCTGCAAACAGCCCGCGTGCATAGGGATGCGCCATGCGTTGAAACACGGCTTGCGTGCGTCCGGTCTCGACGATGCGGCCCGCATACATGACGGCTATCCGGTCGGTCATTTCCGAAACCACACCGAGATCGTGGGTAATCAGCATCAGCGCCGTGCCGGTTTCGTCGATCAGTTCGTCCATCAGATCAAGAATCTGCGCCTGCACCGTCACGTCGAGTGCAGTGGTCGGCTCATCGGCGATCAGCAGGTCCGGCTCGCAGGCAATCGCCATGGCGATCATCACACGCTGGCGCTGCCCGCCCGAAAGCTGGTGTGGATAAAGATCGAGATTGAAGCGCGGCGCAGGCAGGCCAACGCGGTCGAGCAGTTCGCGCGCTTTACGCTCGGCATCCGCACGGCTTTCGCCTAAATGCAGACGGCGGCCTTCGGCAATCTGCGCGCCGATGGATTTGACCGGATTGAGCGCCGTCATCGGCTCCTGAAAGATCATCGCCATGCGCCGTCCGCGCATTTTGCACAGTTCCGCTTCCGGCGTGGCGGCAAGGTCCTGACCGTCGAAGCGCAACGTGCCGCGCACACGCATCCGTTCCGGCAGCAGGCCCATGGCGGCAAGCGCGGTGATCGACTTGCCGCTACCGGATTCACCAACGACACCGAGGCGTTCGCCACGGTTCAGCGTCAGCGTGATGCCGGAGACAATATCTGCGGAACGAGTGCCGAAGGGCAGCTCGACGGACATATTGTCCATTTCAAGAAGGGGTGCTGTCATCTCTGCCTCCGCACGCGCGGGTCGAGCACATCGCGCAATCCGTCACCCAGCATGTTGAGGCCCAGCACGGCAAACGTGATGGCGAGGCCGGGGAAAATGGCGAGCCATGGCGCGTCATAAATAAAGGTCTGTGCGTCGTTGAGCATCTTGCCCCAGCTTGGCATCGGCGGCTGGGTGCCAAGACCGACATAGGAAAGGCCCGCCTCGGCAACGATAGCGAGCGCGAACTGGATCGTCGCCTGCACGATCAGTACATGATTGATATTGGGCAGCACATGCAAAAGCGTGATCGACACATCGCCACGACCAGCGCAACGGGCTGCCTGCACATATTCGCGTTTCCAAAGCCCAAGCGATGCGCCGCGTGTGACACGGGCAAAGACCGGAATGTTGAAAATGCCGATGGCGATCATCGCATTCACCGCACCGGGACCGAAGACCGCCGTGATGATGACGGCGGTAAGCAGCGCGGGAAAGGCGAAAGCCAGATCGGTCATGCGCATGACGAAACCGTCCACCATGCCGCCGCGTGCCGCCGCGAAAGCGCCCAGCGGAATGCCGATCCCGGCACCGACAAGCACGGCAATGATCGACACGGCGATGGAATTGCGCGCGCCGACCATGATCATGGAAAACACGTCGCGACCGAAATTATCCGTGCCGAACAGATGATTGAGGCTCGGCCCCTGCAACTTGTCGCGGAAATTCATGGCCGTCGGCGAATAGGGCGTCCAGAAAAAGGAGATGAGCGCCATCGCAACGAGGATAACCGTAATCAGCGTGCCGATGGTCAGGCTGCGGCTCAAAAGCACCGTTCGGAAAATGCCGGGTTTCGGCAAGATTTGCGTGTCGCTCATCGGCTGCCTCCCGTCGAAAGGCGCGGATCGATGAAGCCATAGACCAGATCGACGATGAAATTGACCGCGATCACGGAAGCGGCAAGCAGCGTCACCAGCGACTGCACGGTGACGAGATCGCGCTGCGCGATGGCCTGAAACACCAGCCTTCCAAGGCCGGGCAAATTGAAGACGTTTTCGATGATGATGGTTCCCGCCAGCAGAAAGGAAAATTGCAGGCCGATGATGGTCACGACCGGGATCAGTGCATTGGGCACCGCATGACGCCAGAGCGCGGACTTGCGCGTCAGGCCCTTGGCACGCGCGGTGCGCACGAAATCCTCACCCAGCGTTTCGATGACGGCGGATCGGGTGACACGCGCCAGAATGGCGGCAAGCGGCAGCGCCAGCGCCAGTGCTGGCAGAAACAGCGAGCGGATGCCGTTCCAGAAACCGCCTTCCCAACCCGCGAAACCCGAAGCCGGAAACCAGCCGAGCTGCAAGGCAAACAGCAGGATCAGGAGCAGGCCGAGCCAGAAATTCGGGATGGCGACGCCGACCTGCGCCACCCCCATGGACAGCACATCACCAGTCTTGCCGCGCTTCGAAGCCGCATAGACGCCGACCGGAATGGCAACCGCGACCGACAGAACCATCGACAAAAGAGCCAGCGGCAGCGTGACCATGATGCGCGGTCCGAGCAGTTCGCTGATCGGAACGGAATAGGTATAGCTCGTGCCGAAATCGCCTTTAAGAAAACCGCCGATCCATGTGAGATAGCGCCACCAGATCGGCTGGTCGAGGCCGAGCTGCGTATGGAGCGCGGCCAGCGTTTCAGGCTGCGCATTGATGCCAAGGATCACCGCCGCCGGATCACCCGGCAGCACCTGCATCAGCAGAAAGACGATGACGGAAGCCGCAAGCGTCGTCAGCAAGAGCGAAACCAACCGCCCGGATATGTAAGCCAGCAAGGCGACCTCCTTGAAAAGACGGATATCCGCTTTCCACATTCCAACTCACCATACGCCCTCCCCTTATCTTTATGGGGCGCACGGCATTCGTTATGAGTATCCGCCCCGTTGCCAAAGCGCCGGGGCGAAGGTTCTTATTCGGCCCAGTAAGCCTGCGTCAGATCATCAGCCGGGATCGGCATGTTCTTCCAAAGACCTTTTACGTTCTTGTTCCAGACGCCGATTTTCGGCAGCGCATAGAGGAAGACATTCGGCTCGTCGGCGGCCAGCTTTTCCTGCAACTTCTTGACGAGTTCCAGCTGTTCCTCGTCGCTGCCAGCCTCGGCATAAGACTTGTAGAGCGCCTTATAATCCGGGTTATTGTAGTTGAAGTAGTACTTGTCGCGGGCATAGATATCGAGATCGCGCGCTTCGGTATGGGCGATGATCGTCGCGTCGAAATCCGACCGCTTGAACACCTGATCCAGCCACTGCGCAAACTCGATCGGCACGAGATTGACCTGAATGCCGACCTCGGCCAGCATCGCCGCAATGATCTCGCCGCCACGACGCGCATAGGCCGGTGGTGGCAGCGTGATGGTGATCGACGTGCCTGCCGGAACACCTGCCTCTTCCAGAAGCTGCTTGGCCTTGGCCGGATCATAGGGATAGGTCTGCGAAAGATCGACATAGCCCGGATCGACCGGCGAATAATGCGAACCGATCGGCGTGCCGAAACCGGAATAGGTGCCTTCGATCAGCGCCTTGCTGTCGATGGCATGGGCCAGCGCCTGACGCACTTTCACGTTGTCGAACGGCGCCTTGGCATTGTTGAGCGACAGCAGAACCTTGCCCGCCGTATCGCCCACTTCGACTTGCAACTTGTCGTCGCTCTTGAAGCGGCTGATCAGCTCCGGCGCTTGAAACATCGGGAACACGTCGATGTCACCGGCAAGGATCGCGGCGGCGGCAGCCGAAGGATCGCTGACAAAACGGAACGTGACGGCGGAAAGCTTTGCAGGCTCACCCCAGTAATCCGCATTGCGTTCCAACTCGACGCGGTCGCCCTGCACCCAGCGCTTGAACTTGAAAGGACCGGTGCCGACCGGCTTGGTCTTGTTTTCGCCAGCCGAATTCGGCGCGACCATCACCGCATCGCCCCAGCCCATATTGAACAGGAAGTTCGAGGTCGGGCGCTTCAGCGTCACAACGGCGGTCGCCGGATCGGGACATTGCGTGCTTTCAATCGGCGCAAACAGGCCCTTCTGCGCATTGGTGGAATCTGGAGCGACGGCGCGCTCATAGGAGAATTTTACCACCGAGCAGTCGAACGGCGTGCCGTCATGGAACTTCACGCCTTGACGCAGCTTGAACGTATAGGTTTTCTTGTCGTCGGAGACGGTCCAGCTTTCAGCCAGAAGCGGCTTCACCGTGCCATCCTCGACAATGCGCACCAGACCCTCATAAAGGTTGGCATAGGTAACCTGCCGGATACCGGCGGCGGCATTGGCGGTCGGGTCCAGACCCGGCGGCTCCAGCACTTCGCCGACCACCAGCGTATCTTTCGCGAAGGCACCGTTGATCGATGCCAGCATCGTAGCCGTTATAAGCCCGGCTTTAAACAGTTTACCCATGGTTCCCCTACAACCTTTCTGGATTTAAATCGAGCGCCCGCCATCCACGTCGAGCGCAACCCCGGTAATCATAGAGGCAGCGGGCGAGCAAAGGAAAGCCGCCGCTTCAGCCAGATCGTCGGGTTTCAACAGGCGGCCCATCGGGATGGAATCGCGGAATTTCTTGCGGATTTCTTCCGTGTCCTCACCCATGAACGTGGTGAGAAGCGGCGTTTCACCGGCAACCGGGTTCAGCGCCACAACACGGATTTTCGACGGTGCAAGCTCGATGGCGAGCGCCTTCGTGACCGAAACGACCCAGCCCTTGGTGGCATTGTACCAGGCAAGATTCGGGCGCGGGCGACCAGCACCCGTCGAAGCGACGTTCAAAATGACGCCTTCGCCATTGCCCTTGAAATGCGGGATGAGCTTGCGCGTCATCAGATAGACGCCGCGCACATTGACGCCGAGAATGCGGTCGAACTCGTCCGGCTCTACCAGTTCGGCATTTTGCGGCTTGTGGCCAATACCGGCATTATTGATGAGAATATCGACCTTGCCGAATTTCGAAAACGCGGCTTCCACCGCTGCATCAACATCGGCTTCCTTGGAAATATCGGCAGCCACGGCCAGCGCCGCATCGCCGATTTCGCCTGCGACGCGCTCAGCGCCTGCCTTGTCGCGGTCGACGATGACGACCTTTGCGCCGCCTGAAGCAAAGCGCTTCGCCATGCCTTCGCCAAACCCCGAACCTGCTCCTGTAATGAGCGCGACCTTACCTTCAAGCGACACTATGCTTCTCCTTAACCGTGATACACGGAAATCGTCTTCAGCGAGGCAAACCCGTAGAGCGCCTCAAAACCTTTTTCGCGGCCATGGCCGGATTTCTTCACGCCGCCGAACGGCAGTTCGATACCGCCGCCAGCGCCGTAATTGTTAATGAACACCTGCCCCGAATGGATCGCATGGGCGAGGCGGAACTGGCGTCCGCCATCCTTGGTCCAGATGCCGCAAACGAGACCGTAGGACGTGCCATTGGCAATGGCGATGGCTTCCTCTTCGGTATCGAACGGCAGGATAACCTGCACCGGACCAAAGATTTCCTCCTGCGCCAGTCGATGATCGGCAGGCACGTCGCGGATCAGCGTCGGCAACACATAGGCCCCGCCTTCCGGCGCGTCTTCGGTCAGCACGCCTTGCGCGGCAATGGACAGTCCGCTTTCCTTGGCGAGATCCAGATAGCTTTCGACAATCGCCTTCTGGCGCTGCGACACCACCGGACCGACGGACGGATCAGCACTTGCAGGGCCAACCTTCAATGCGCGGTAGCGTTCGCTCATGCGCGCGACAACATCTTCGTAAATGCTGCGTTCGACCAGAATGCGCGACGAAGCCGAGCAGGTCTGACCGGCATTTTGAATGCCGGCATTGACCAGAAACGGCAAAGCGCGGTCGAGATCGGCATCAGCGAAAACGATCTGCGGCGATTTTCCGCCAAGTTCCAGCGTCACCGGCACAGTGTTCTTCGCTGCTGCGGCCTGTACCGCTTCACCGGTGCGCACCGATCCCGTGAACGAGATGTGGTTGACATCGGGATGTTCGGAGAGTGCTGCACCCGCTTCCGCGCCAAGCCCGGTCACCACATTGAGCGCGCCCTTCGGCAGACCGGCCTTTTCGGCAATGCGCGCAAATTCGAGAATGGTCAGGCAGGCTTCTTCGGCAGGCTTGACCACGGCGGCATTGCCCATGGCCAATGCTGCGCCAAGGCTGCGACCCAGAATCTGCATCGGATAGTTCCACGGAATAATATGGCCCGTGACGCCGTGCGGCTCATAGATCGACAGAACCGTGAAGCCGTTCTGATAGGGCAGCGTATCGCCATGCACCTTGTCAGCGGATGCACCGTAGAATTCGAGATAACGCGCCAGCGCCACCACGTCGGCGCGGGCTTGGCCGACCGGCTTGCCAACATCCTTCGATTCCAGATCCGTCAGGAGGTCGATATTCTTCAGCACTTCTTCCGAAATGCGATGCAGTACACGACCGCGCTCGGTCGCGGTCAGCTTGCCCCAGTCGCCGGAAAGCGCCTTGCGGGCTGCTGCTACAGCCTGATCGATATCGGCCTTGGTGCCGCGCGCAATCAGCGCCAGATCGCTGCCATCGGAGGGGTTCTTGACGGTGATATGCTCGCCGCCAGCGGCATCCTGCCACTGACCCGCGATAAAATTGCCGTAACGGAGCAAGCCCGCTCCTCCCGTCTGGTTCTCATGCTTCATCTTCATTCTCCCGAAGAGGCTGTTCCGCCTCCAATCTTGCAGTGGTGGCGCGGATATGCGCCCGCGCCAGCCGCTCAGCCTGCTCGCCATCGCGCGCGGCAATGGCCTCAACAATCGCGCCATGTTCGCGGATTGCATCGCGTGCACGATCTACCGATAGCGAAAAGGATGGCGCGAAAACCTGCGATGTCATGCGCAACAACGGCACGAAGGCGATCAGCGAGGCATTACCTGCCGTGTTCATCACCGCCATATGAAAATCGACATTGGACTGGGTATAGGCTTTGGCATCCCACGGATCGACCACCGCCGACTGACCCGCGACATGGGTGCGCAGCCTGGCGATATCCGCATCGCTCGCCCGTTCAGCGGCAAAACGCGCAGCCACACCGTCGAGCACTTCGCGCACGGCATAAGCATCAATCAGGCGGGTGAGATCGGCGGAGGCGACACGCACCCCCCTGCCCGGCAGATGGATGACCAGCCCGTCGCGCTCCAGAACACGCAAGGCTTCCCGCAAGGGCGTGCGGCTGATGCCGAATTCGGTGGCTATATGCTCCTGCCGGAGGATCGCGCCCGGCGCATAAACGCCCGCATAGATTCGCTCCCGAAGCGCCTCTGCCACTTCGTCCAGCAAACGGGTCTGACTACGCCATTCATAAGCCGCCAATCGAAAAGCCTCCCAACTTTTCGCAAACTATATCCTGGATACAAAATCGGTCAATCCGAATTTCAACGACTTTTCTGAAAAGATTGGAGACTGTTGACGACTGAAAATTTCTGAAAGGTGTGCTGACCGGATAAATTGCGTCGGGTTGGCACGCCCGGTCGTTTTCTTCAAACGGTCATCATCAGTTTTCGACGGTTTCGGCTAGTATCCCTGCCAGTTGCCGGATTTGTTCGGGGCCGTGATCCATGTGCCGGATGACGATTTCCATCGGTTCGACCGCAGGCAGGCCCGCAAGCTCCGGCACGGCGCGGTGGGCGGGCAGCATAACGCGCATCGGCAACAGGCTGACGCCAAGCCCCTCCGCCACAGCACTTTGAATGCTCACCAGACTGGAGCTGGTGAACACCACATGCCACGGTCTGCCGATCCGGTCGAGCGCCTCCATCATGTCGCTGCGATAAAGCCCGTTCGGCGGAAAGGCGACTAGCGGCAGCGGCTCAAGCCGCGACATTGAAGACACCGGAAAGTCCGCACTCTCCAGCCAGGTCAAAGGTTCGGGCCAGCGCATTTTGCCTGCCGTCTCGCCGCGCTTCCGCTTGACCATGACGAGATCGAAATCACCCGTTTCAAAACCCTTCTGCAAGTCGCGGCTGAGACCGCTCGTCACTTCCAGCTTGATGTTCGGATGCTCGCGCATGAAAGCCGCCAGGGCAGGCGTGACCAGTCGCGATGCGAAATCTTCCGGTAGTCCCAGACGAAACACTGTTGCAAGCGCGCTGCCGGTCATGGCGGCAGCGGCTTCGTCATGGAGATGCAGCATGCGCCGCGCATAACCGAGCAACTTTTCCCCGGCATCGGTGGGTCGCACATCGCGGCGTGCGCGCTCCAGCAGCGCCTGCCCCGCCGCCTCTTCCAGCCGCAATATCTTCTGGCTGATGGTCGATTGCGTCGAATGCAATTGCTGCGCCGCAACCGTGAAGCTGCGACTATCGACGACAGCCACAAAGGCCCGCATCAGATCGAGATTGAAGATAGTATTCATAAATCCACTGGATATCAGTTCAACATTTAATTTTCAAATAGAACGGGCAAGCTGTATGAAAACAATCAACCAAGGGAGCCGTAAATGCGCCGAACATTATTCAGCTTGAGTGCCTTGGCATTGATTGCAGGAGCCATTGTCATGAGCGAACCCACCTTGCCCGGCCATCAGGCCATCGCACAAACCGAAACCGGTCTTATCGAAGCAGCCAGCGCCGGCAACCTCGCCGCCGTAAAGGCCGCCATCAAGGCCGGAGCCGATCTTGAAGCGCGCGGCAAGAATGGCGAAACGGCCCTGCTCGCCGCCACCCATGCCAATCACATCGATGTCGCACGCGCTTTGATCGAGGCGGGCGCGAATGTGAATGCCAAGGACGCGATCCATGACAGCCCCTATCTATATGCGGGTGCGCGCGGCCATCTGGAAATCCTGAAACTGACACTGGCGCACGGTGCCGACCTGACAAGCACCAACCGCTATGGCGGAACGGCGCTCATCCCAGCAGCCGAACGTGGCCATGTCGAGACGGTGCGCACGCTGATTGCGGCGGGCGTGAAAGTCGATCACGTCAACAATCTCCATTGGACCGCCTTGCTGGAGGCTATCATTCTGGCCGATGGCGGCGAGCGCCATGTCGAAATCGTCAAGCAGTTGATCGATGCCGGTGCCGATGTAAACATCGCCGACAAGGACGGCGTGACGCCATTGCAGCATGCGCGCCAGCGCGGCTATGCACCGGTGGTCGCCCTTCTCGAAAAGGCAGGTGCGAAATGAACACCGACCGGATCTTTCTCGATCAGGCCATAGCGCTGGCATTCGACAATGTCGATCAGGGCGGACGCCCGTTCGGCGCCGTGGTGGTCAAGGACGGCGACGTCATTGCCACCGGCGTCAACCGCATGCAGGCCGATTGCGACCCAACGGCCCATGCCGAATTGCTGGCGCTGCGCGCGGCGGGCAAGGCCCTGCAATCGCCACGTCTCGACGGCTGCGCCGTCTATACCAGTGGCCAGCCCTGCCCCATGTGCTATGCCGCCATGCGCATGGCAGGCGTGGACAAAATCCTGTTCGCCAATTCCAACGAACAGGCCGAATCCTATGGCCTTTCCACCGCAAAAATCGCTGCTGAACTGGCCAAGCCCGTCAGCGCGCAGACCGGTATCCGCTTTGAACATTGCCCGTCGGAAGAAGGCGAACGCCTGCTGCGCGCATGGCAGGACCGGACAGACACCCAGTAAAGTCTCATCATGCCCAGCAACCCTGCCAGCACCGGCGGTAACCGGACCGCACCCATTGCCCTTGTCGCGCTCGTCGCGCTGATCGGTTTCAACCTGCGGCCTTTCCTGACGGGACCGGGGCCGGTTCTGTCAGATATTGCCGCTGATACCGGCATGGGGTTCGGTGCGCTTTCACTCCTGACTTTTCTGCCGATGCTGCTGATGGGGCTTGGCGCATTTGTCACGCCGCGCATCCAGTCGCTTTTCGGTACGCGCCGAAGCATGTTCGCAGCACTCGCAATCCTCGCAGCCGGATCGGCGCTGCGCGGCATCGTGCCGGACGGCCTGTCGCTGATATTCACAGCCATTCTCTGCGGCGCTGGCGTTGCCATGATACAGGCGCTGATGCCCGGTCTCATCAAGGCCAGATTTCCATCGTCCATCGCCACGATCACCGGGCTTTACTCCGCAACCATCATGGGCGGGGGTGCACTGGGTGCGCGATTGGCGCCATGGTTTGCCGGTGCCGCCCACAATTGGCGCTATGCGCTCTCTTTGTTGGCGATACCTGCCGTGCTCGCCTTGATCGCTGCCGTGCCGATCCTGAAAGAGGCCCCAAGCACAACGAAAGCAGCAGGCCAGAAGTCGGGCATTACAGCTACGCTTTTACGGCGTCCGCGCACATGGGCGCTGATGGCCGCATTCGGCCTCGTCAATGCCGGCTATTCCTCAATGGTCGCATGGCTTGCACCTTATTATCAGACACTCGGGCTTGAAGCCTCGGCGACGGGCAGCCTTGTCGCGACCATGGCGATTGCGCAGGCTCTGAGCGCCCTCGCCCTGCCCATGCTTGCACGACGCAGCACCGACCGCCGCCCATGGCTGCTTTTCAGCCTTTTGATGCAGGTTGTGGGATTTGCCGGGCTTGCCTTTGCGCCGGACATCTCGCCGGTCTTGTGGTCGGCGATCTGTGGTGCCGGCCTCGGCGGCAGCTTCGCGCTTGCGATGATCACCTCGCTGGACCATTTGCCGAAACCGGAGGAAGCAGGCGCTTTGGCCGCCATGATGCAAGGCGGCGGTTTTCTGATTGCAGCACTTGGACCCGTCGCAACCGCGCTTCTTCATAGTATCACCGGCGGCTTTGCTTCCGGCTGGATCCTGCACCTTGTTCTGGTCGCGGCGATCTGCCCGCTCTATCTGAGCTTCAATCCCCGCCATTATGCGCGGGTGATGAACCTGCCGGTTTCGCCAGCGAATGGCACACAATAGCGTTACCCAATCAATTTATCGGGCAAAAACGATGTTCGGCGGGCATTTTTGGGTTAGAGAGCTTGCTCACCTTCCCTTTCGGGTTAAGGTTGGCGCCATCCCTCAGACTGGTCAATGACATGAAGCACGAAACCGTCATCAAGCAAGGCACGTCCGTCGCACCGGACGGATTGCCCAAGCCGAGAATCTATTGGGCATGGGCTACCTTGATGGTCGGTTTGACGCTTGCCGTTATCGACGGCACCATTGCCAATGTCGCCTTGCCGACAATCGCCGCCGATTTTTCCGCCGGACCCGCAGCCTCGATCTGGATCGTCAACGGCTATCAGCTCGCCATCGTCATCAGCCTGTTGCCGCTGGCAGCGCTTGGCGAAATCTACGGCTATCGCCGCATCTATCTGGCGGGCGTGACACTGTTCACCGTCGCATCGGTGGCTTGCGTCTTCGCGCGCTCTCTGGAAACGCTGACCCTCGCGCGCATCGTGCAAGGATTGGGCGCGGCGGGGCTGATGAGCGTCAATACCGCGCTGTTGCGTTATACCGTTCCGCAGGCCAAATTCGGTACGGCCATCGGCCTCAACGCCCTCTTTGTCGCGGTTTCTTCGACCATCGGGCCAACGCTCGCAGGCGTCATCCTGTCCTCGCTGACCTGGCCGTGGCTCTTCGTCATCAATATTCCGCTCGGCATCGCAGCGGTCGCGATGGGCTTACGAACCCTGCCGGAAAATGAGCGCTCGGCGCGCAAGTTCGATGTCGTCAGCGCCATCCTCAGCGCCCTGACCATCGGCCTTCTGATCACGACCATCGACAGTGCTGGCAACGAGGTCAGTCAAACTGTCGTCGTGCTGCAGGCCGTGGCCTGTCTCGTGGCGGGCATTTTGCTGACACGCCGCTCGCTGCGTACCATAGACCCGCTGCTGCCGCTCGATCTGTTGCGCATTCCGGTGTTCACGCTCTCGATCTGCACGTCGATCATGTCGTTCCTCGCGCAGATGATGGCCTTCATCTCGCTGCCGTTCCTGTTTCAGACCGTGTTCGGCTTCAAGCCGATTGAGGTGGGCTTTCTGATGATGCCATGGCCGATTGCGCTGGCATTGGTCGCGCCTTTATCCGGCAAGCTTTCCGACAAATATTCCCCGGCGATACTCGGGCTGCTCGGCCTCATCACTTTTGCTGCCGGGCTGGCGCTGGTCGGCATGTTGCCCGCCCATCCGACGATTGCCGATATTTGCTGGCGCATGGCCATTTGCGGCATCGGCTTCGGTCTGTTCCAAGCGCCGAACAACCGCATGATGATCACCTCGACGCCGCGTGCGCGCTCCGGCGCTGCAAGCGGCATGCTCGGCACCGCTCGTCTGCTCGGCCAGTCGCTGGGGGCTGCCTTCGTGGCGTTCCTGCTGGCGCAATGGGGCGTGGAAGGCTCGCCCTATATCCTGTTCATCGCTTCGGGCTTTGCGCTGTTTGCATCGGTAATCAGCTTTTCGCGCCTCGGCGCTCACCGTTTGGGAGCATGATTTCGTTCATCCACAGCGATGAAAAATTTTCCATCGAAAGGCTCGTTTTGCCTGTTGCAATCTGCAATGCGTTGGTTCATATACCGCCTGCCTGACGGAAACGACTTCCTTCGGAAGCGCTTTCAAGTCGAAACTGGCGCGAGCGGGTGTAGCTCAGGGGTAGAGCACAACCTTGCCAAGGTTGGGGTCGAGGGTTCGAATCCCTTCGCCCGCTCCAGTTTCCAGCAAGGCAATTCTCAAAATCCCGGCTTCGTCCGGGATTTTTACTTTTTAGGCCCTCCCCGTCTTCGAGGCGCATTCCGAACCGGAAGCAAACTTATAGAAAATAAGAATGAAGCCCAAACAGGGCTTGGCAGCGGCGCAGCGAACCATTAACACGTTGCAGGTCCCAAAACCGGGCGACCCCTTTTGCCGCAAGCTTTTCTCCGGGGCAGAACGACGCCCCAACACTGAGCCACGAATGACAGACATGCCGACAGAGCGACCCGATATCGACGCGCAAGCCGCCGTCGCGGGAGCCTATAGGCCTTCCTCACGCAAACGCTCCGGTGGCTTTCTGCGCGGCAACTCGCTTCTCGGGCTGATCGTGCGGCGCGTATTGCTCGGTATCGTGTTGCTCTGGGCGATTTCAGTGGTCATTTTCGCGGGCACGCAGATCCTGCCCGGCGACGTGGCAACCGCCATGCTCGGCCAGCAGGCAACCCCGCAGGCCGTCGAAAACATCCGCAAGGAACTCGGCCTTGAGCGACCGGCGATCCAGCGTTACTCCGAATGGCTGGTCAATGCCGTGCAAGGCGATCTCGGCCGCAGCTATTCCAACCGGCAGGACATTGCCAAAAGCATCGCGCCGCGCCTGTCGAACACGCTCTATCTTGCTGCCATGTCGGCGCTGTTCGCGATACCGCTGGCGCTGCTGCTCGGCGTGATTTCCGTTCTCTATGCCGGAACGGTGATCGACCGGGGCATTGCCGTGGCAACGCTTGCCACCATATCGCTGCCGGAATTCTTCGTAGCCTATATTCTGATCGCCTATCTGGCGATCTCGCTCGGCCTGCTGCCATCAAGCGCGCTCGTCACGTCGTCGATGAGCGGCTGGCAGCGTCTGACGGCTGTTGCCCTGCCCTGCATGACGCTGGTGATCGCCGTGACCGGCCATATGGTGCGGATGACGCGCGCCTCGCTTTTGTCCGTCATGTCGTCGCCCTATATCGAGACTGCGCAGCTGAAAGGCCTGCCGCGCTGGCGCATTCTTTTGAAACACGCTTTGCCCAATGCGCTGTCGCCGGTCATCAATGTCATTGCGCTGAACCTAGCCTATCTGGTGGTTGGCGTCGTGGTGGTCGAGGTCATCTTCGTTTATCCTGGAATGGGGCAATATATGGTCGATCACGTTGCCAAGCGTGACGTGCCGGTGGTGCAGGCCTGTGGCCTGATCTTTGCCGCCGTCTATATCGGCCTCAACATCATCGCCGATGTTATTGTGATCCTGACCAATCCACGGCTGAGGCACCCGCGATGAAAAAGCGCAAACAGTCTTCGCCGCTGTTGGCGATCATCGGTTTCGGCGGCATCGCCTTCTTCCTGTTCGTCGCCATTTTCGCAGATTTTCTGGCACCGCATCCAATTTCGGAAGTGGTGGGCGCTGTCTGGCAAGGCCCCTCGCCGCAAGCTCTTCTCGGCACCGACAATATTGGTCGCGACCTTCTGTCCCGCGTTATCTGGGGCACGCGGCTAACGCTGTCGATTGCCGCCGCCTCGACCATCGTGGCCTTTGCAATCGGCGTGCCGCTCGGCTTTCTTGCTGCGCTCTCCAAAGGCTGGCCGGACCAGCTTTTGTCGCGCACCAACGATCTGCTGATGGCGATCCCGACGCTGATTTTCGCGCTGGTGGTACTCGCCGTTCTGCCGAAAAGCGTGTTCGTGCTCATCGCCGTGATGGCCGTGCTGGAAGCGACCCGCGTTTTCCGCGTCAGCCGTGCCATCGCTTCGGATGTGGTGGTGCTGGACTATGTGGAAATCGCGCGGTTGCGCGGCGAGAGCAAAGGCTGGATCATCTTCAACGAAATTCTGCCCAATGCATTGTCGCCACTGCTGGCCGAATTCGGGCTGCGCTTCGTCTTTGCAATTCTGTTTCTTTCCACCCTGTCTTTCCTTGGGCTTGGCGTGCAGCCGCCAGTGGCCGACTGGGGCAGTCTGGTGAAAGACAACAAGGACGGGCTGATGTTCGGCGTCTTCGCCGCGCTCATTCCCGGCGGCACGATTGCGGCACTGGCGATCAGCGTCAATTTCGTCGTCGATTGGGTCTTGCAGCGCACATCGAGCCTGAAGCGAGGTGCGCAGGATAATGGTTGAACCCCTGCTCAAAATCACCGCTCTGGAAATCCGCTCCGATGATGGCCTTGTCGTCGATAAGGTCGACCTGACCCTTGCCAAAGGCCGGGTGCTTGGTCTCATCGGCGAATCCGGCGCGGGAAAATCCACCATCGGTCTTGCAGCCCTTGGGCATGCACGCGGCGGCTTGCAGATTACTGGCGGGACCGTGACGCTCGACGGCAGCAACATCCTGTCGCTGTCGCGCAAGGACATGCAGGCCATGCGCGGCAGCCGTGTCGCCTATGTGGCGCAATCGGCAGCCGCTGCCTTCAACCCTGCCCATCGCCTGATCGATCAGGTGATCGAAGCCACGGTCTGGCACGGGCTGATGAAGCGTGCGGAAGCCAGAAAGCGCGCTATAGAACTCTTTGCCATGCTTGGCCTGCCCGACCCGGAGCATTTTGGCGAGCGCTATCCGCATCAGGTATCAGGCGGCCAGTTGCAGCGCGCCATGACCGCCATGGCGCTTTGCCCGAAGCCCGATCTGGTGGTTTTCGACGAACCGACCACGGCGCTCGACGTGACCACCCAGATCGAAGTTCTCATCGCCATCAAGAAGGCGATCGAGAGTACCGGCACGGCAGCGCTTTATATCTCGCACGACCTTGCGGTCGTTGCGCAGATCGCCGACGACATCATGGTGCTGCGCCATGGCCGCATGGTCGAACAGGGGTCCGTCCGCCAGATATTCGATGCGCCGCAGGAAGATTATACGCGCCAGCTGGTTGCCGTGCGCCAGAAGGAAGTGGAAGGCAAGCCGCTCACCGCCGAACCGCTCCTGACCGTCAGCAAGATCAGCGCTGCCTATGACCCGGCCAATCCGGTTCTGAGCGATATCTCGCTGGAGCTGGAAAAGGGCCGTACGCTCGCCATTGTCGGCGAGTCCGGTTCCGGCAAATCGACGCTGGCGCGTGTGGTTTGCGGGCTTCTGCCGCCAATCGCCGGTGAGATTCACTTCGATGGCGCAATCCTGTCGCCGCGCCTTGAAGGCCGGTCGAAGGAAACGCTGCGCAATATCCAGATGATCAGCCAGTTGCCCGATCTGGCGCTCAATCCCCGCCGCACCATTGCCGACATCGTCGGACGCCCGTTGCAGTTCTATTTCGGCATGGGGCGCGCAGACCGGCGCAAGGCCGTGGCCGAACTGATGGATCGCATCGAGCTGCCGCAGGCCGTTCTGGAGCGCTATCCGGCTGAGCTTTCCGGCGGCCAGAAGCAGCGCGTCTGCATTGCGCGTGCACTTGCCGCACGACCAAAGCTGTTGCTCTGTGACGAACCGACCTCGGCGCTCGATCCGCTAGTGGCTGAAGGGATACTAGATCTCTTGCGCAGGGTGCAAAACGAGACCGGCACATCCTATCTCTTTGTGACACACGATCTGGCCATCGTGCGCGCCATTGCCGACAGCATTGCAGTCATGCATCGCGGACAGGTGGTGCGCTATGGCCCGAAGGCCAGTGTGCTAACGCCGCCCTTCGATGACTATACCGGCAAGCTCTTGGCTTCCGTTCCGCAAATGGAACCCGGCTGGCTCGATGGCATCATTGCCGGACGAGAGAGCTGCACGGCACAGAATAATCTCTGAAAGGACACGACATTATGAGCAAGAAGGCAATCATTCTCGACGGCGGCATGGGCCGCGAGCTGGAGCGCGTCGGCGCGCCGTTCCGCCAGCCGGAGTGGTCGGCGCTTGCCTTGATCGAAGGCCCGCAATTCGTGCGTGAAGTGCATGACGGTTATATTGCCGCCGGTGCCGACGTCATCACCACCAACAGCTACGCCGTGGTGCCGTTCCATATCGGCGAAGAGCGCTTTGCCGCCGAGGGTCTCAAACTTGCAGCCCTTTCCGGCACGATTGCCCGCGAAGCCGCCGATGCCTCCGACCGCGACGTGAAGGTGGCAGGTTCGCTGCCGCCGGTTTTTGGCTCCTACCAGCCGGACCTGTTCGACCCGGCGCGTGCGGGCGAACTGCTCGGCGTTCTGG
>NZ_VEWL01000018.1 GCF_006376685.1 Ochrobactrum teleogrylli
CGGTCATGGATGAAAGAGAAGTCGATCACCGCATCGATCTTGCGAAGCAGATGATCTTTCGGGACCAGTTGATCGAGTGTCACCATCTCGAGCGCGGTCTGTTCAGCGGCTGGTTTCTTCAACATGACCCAGAGAATCACAAACCCCCCGGCATAGCCAGGGGTTTGTCAGCAGGCTGGGGCCGGGATTTTCCCGGCCTTTTCATTTTTGGATGCGCCCTCGCCCTCCTCATTCTGAGGAAGCGTCCTGAGCTTGTCGAAGGCCGCTGTCTCGAAGGATCAGGAGGGAAGCACAGCCTCGTCCTTCGACACGGTGCTACGCACCGGCTCAGGATGAGGGGCGCGCGCAGGCCGCAGGAGCGGAAATATCTGAAGCTTAGAAGTCGATTGTCCGCCCCTTGATCTCCCAATCGCCGAAGCGCGCCGGGTCCTTGCCGCCGCGCCCGCCGATTTCACGCGGAGCCTTGGCACTGGTTTCGGCAGCACGGCGTTCTTCCGCTTCCTTGAGGGCGCGCTGGGCAGCCGGAGGCAGATCGTCAAACTTGCGCGGCGCAGCGTTCTCGTCGATGTCGGTTTCGTCGCGTTTATCGGTCATCCGCTGAAGTCCTATTATTGAAGCGCAGGCTTTTGATACCCATCATATAGGCAGGAATAGGTGGGACGCAAAACCCTGTTTGAGATAAACTCTCGCTGAATTGGAGATCACGACGCATGAATATGACGAAAACTGCCATGCTGATTGCTCTCATGACAGTCATGTTCATGAGCATCGGCTATTTGCTGGGCGGCGGCGGCGGCATGATGATCGCGCTCGTCTTCGCTATCGGCATGAATCTGTTCGGCTACTGGAATTCCGACAAGATGGTGCTGCGCATGTACAATGCGCAGCAGGTGGATGAGCGCACCGCCCCGGATTACTACCGCATGGTGAGCGGCCTTGCCGCCAATGCCGGTCTGCCGATGCCGAAGGTATTCATCATCCACGAGGACCAGCCCAACGCCTTTGCCACCGGGCGCAATCCCGAAAATGCGGCTGTCGCCGCCACCACGGGTCTTCTCCAGCGCCTGACACCGGAAGAAGTCGCGGGCGTGATGGCGCATGAGCTGGCGCATGTGCAAAACCGCGATACGCTCACCATGACCATCGTGGCGACGCTGGCCGGTGCCATTTCGATGCTCGGCAATTTCGCCTTTTTCCTCGGCGGCAACCGCGAAAACGGCAATGGTGTCATTGGTGTTATCGGCACCATTCTGGCGATGATCGTCGCGCCCTTTGCCGCGATGATCGTTCAGATGGCCGTGAGCCGTACCCGCGAATATGCCGCCGACAAACGTGGCGCAGAAATCTGCGGCAACCCGCTATGGCTGTCTTCGGCGCTTAACAAGATCGCCCGCAGCGCCAAGGCGACCGTCAATGAAAATGCCGAACACAACCCGGCAACGGCGCATATGTTCATCATCAATCCGCTGAGCGGACGGGGTGCCGACAATCTTTTCTCAACCCATCCGGACACCGACAATCGCATCGCGGCGCTTGAACAATTGGCCGGAGAAATGGGCATTCGCTCAACCGGAATGGCTCCCCGCGCTGCTGCCCCGTCACAAAACAGTGGTCCCTGGGGCCAAAGAAGTGGTAATGCAGGCGATAACAACAGTGGCGGTTCCGGTTATCGGGGGCCATGGTCCTGAAAATCATCTCATAAAAGCAGAATAGCGTGAACGATAAGAAGCCCGCGCCAAAGCGCGGAAACAACAAGCCATCGGTGCAGAACAACGCGGTGGAACGCCCCGGCTTGAGCGCGCGTCAATGTGCGGCGCGCCTGCTGGGTGCGGTGATCGAAAAGAACACCTCGCTGGACGGTCTCACCGACAACAGCCATGGCCATCCGCAATATCTGGCACTGGAACCGCGTGATCGCGCGCTGGTACGTGCGATTCTGGGTGCAAGCCTGCGCAATCGCGGTGCCATCGAACGGGCCATTTCAAAACGTCTCGACCGCCCGCTGCCGGAAAATGCCGTTGCGCTGAAGCATTTGCTGCATGTCGCCGTGGCGCAGATTTTCTATCTCAACCTTCCCGACCATTCGGCGGTGGATCTGGCGGTGGAAGCCGCCAATGCCGATCCGCGCAATCGCAAATATGCCGGTCTGGTCAACGCATTGCTGCGTCGCCTGTCGCGCAACAAGGAACGCGCGCTGGCACACACGTTGCTACCGGAAGGCAACGTGCCCGAATGGTTCGCCAAGAGCATCGTCGATGCTTACGGCGCGGAAAAAGCTGCGGCCATCTTCGCCATGCATGCCTATGAGCCGCCAATCGATTTCACCGTGAAGAGCGACCCGGAGCTATGGGCCGAAAAACTGGGCGGCATTGCGCTGCCGAACGGTTCTGTCCGTGTGCAGACGGTGGAGGGTGCGCTGACCGACCTTCCGGGCTTCGCCGAGGGTGACTGGTGGGTGCAGGACGTGGCGGCAAGCCTGCCTGCACGCCTGATGGGCGATATCAATGGAAAACGCGTCGCTGATCTTTGCGCGGCACCGGGCGGCAAGACAGCCCAACTCGTGCAGCAAGGTGCAGACGTCACGGCGCTCGACATGTCCGAGAATCGGCTGAAGCGCTTGCGCGGTAATCTGGAACGGCTTGGTTACGAGGCGAAGACCGTTGCGACCAATCTGATGGATTTTGCGCCGGAAGAGCTTTTCGACGCAGTTCTGCTCGATGCGCCCTGCTCTTCCACCGGTACGGTGCGCCGTCATCCCGACGTTCCGTGGACCAAGACGCCACAGGATATCACCAAGCTTGCCGATCTTCAGGGCAAGCTGCTGGCCCATGCTGCAACCTTGGTAAAGCCCGGCGGCGTGATCGTCTTTTCCAATTGCTCGCTGCATCCGCTCGAAGGCGAGGAAATGGCGCGCAAGGCGGCAGAAAATCCGCTGCTGGAGCCTTTCCCGATCACCGTGGACGATTGCGCCGGTCTGGAAGGTCTGATCACCAGCGAAGGCTATCTTCGTTCCACGCCAGCCGATCTTCCGCCCGAGCGTTTCAACGGCGATCCGCATAGGGCGGGCATGGACGGTTTCTTCGCAGCACGCTTCAAGCGGCGCGCGTAAGCCAAACTAAATCGTAAAAATTGTCATAACGGGGTGCGATACCCGTTATGGTTAACGCTCGATTCATCATTCTATAGAATTGTAAAGAAGGCTGGAATTCTGATCCGGCCTAAAGGATTTGAGCATTTCCAGCAAAAGTGCGAAGCGGTTTTGCGTTGGATAATGCGTAGGCACAATGACAAAAGATACGGAGAAAGACCGGGTGGCAGTCGCGCTGAGCGAAACCCCTCACCTTTGGGGACTGGCCGTTGCACAGGCGTGGCGCAAGTTCAGCCGCCGCCTGCGTATGGGGCCGCTTTACAGCTGGCGCTTCACCGGCTTTACGCCCGACCGTATCCTGATTGCACCGCCCGATCTGCGCGTCGCCGACCCGCAGCTGGCGCAGGAATTCTATCACGGGCGCTTCGCGCTGGCAGGTCGCCTTGTCGAAACCGGCGGGCTTTCGCCATTTGCCGTTGAGCCGCCGACCCCCGAATGGGAAGCAGCGCTTCAGAGCTTCGGCTGGCTGCGCCATTTAAAAAGCGCCAACAGCGAACTGGCGACCGCCAATGCGCGGGCGCTGGTCGATGACTGGATGCGCATGTTCGGCAAGCGCATCGGCGGTCTCGCATGGGCGCCAGAAGTGACAGCACAGCGCATCATCGCCTGGTTGCAGCATTCCAACCTGATCCTCTCCGGCGCAGAAATGCCGGCCTATCGCAAATTCATGCGGTCTCTCGCCATGCAGGTCCGCTACTTGCGCACCGTTGCGGGCGCGATGGACGACGGCGAAGAGCGTCTGCGCGCGCGTATCGCGCTCGCTTTCGCCGCCCTTGCATTGCCGGTCTCACCGCCGACTGCCCGCGCCGCCCGACGCAATCTCGAATATGAACTGAAGCGCCAGATTTTGCCCGATGGCGGGCATATTTCGCGCAATCCGGTAACCGTTCTGGAGCTGCTGGCCGATCTTCTGCCGCTGCGCCAGACCTATGCCAATGGCACGGAATCGCCACCCAAGGCCCTGATCGAGGCGGTTGAGCGTATGCTGCCCGCATTGCGCTTCTTCCGTCATCAGGATGGCAGCCTCGCGCTGTTCAATGGCGTGGGCCCGACCATGCCGGAGCGCATCATCTCGGTACTGCGTCATGACGAAACCGCCGGTTCGCCGCTGACCCACGCGCCCTATTCCGGCTATGAACGTCTTTCCATGGGATCGACGACCATCATCGCCGATACCGGCCTGCCGCCGCCGGTCACTGCCTCGCGGGATGCCCATGCGGGCTGCCTTGCCTTTGAAATGTCCTCTGGACGCCAGCGCTATATCGTCAATTCCGGCATCGACCGTTTCGGCCCGCCGGAATTTCGTCCATTGGGACGCTCCACGGCTGCCCATTCGACAGCGACCATCAACGACACATCGTCGTGCCGGTTCAGCCTCAACGCTGGCCTCTCCAACATGATCGGTACGCCGATCATTGCCGGACCGACGCGCGTACAGCGTGACCGCATCGAAGAAATGGGGCGACAAGGTTTTGTTGCGAGCCATGACGGCTATGCGCGCCTGTTCGGCATTTATCATGAGCGCCGTCTTGTGCTGTCACACAATGGCAGTGTCATTCAGGGGGCAGACCGTTTTTATCGTGGCGACGGACGACCGCTGAAAGCCAATGGACGCGACAATATTGCGGTGCGGTTCCACCTGCACCCGTCGGTCGATATTTCCTATGATGAGAACGGCCTGATCGTCCTGTCTGCCGACCGGGACGACACCTGGGTGTTCTCCTGTTTCGAAGTCGCGCCGCAACTGGAAGACACGATCTTCTTCGCTGGGTTCCGCGGGCCTGTCACATCCAAGCAGATCGTGCTGTCCTTCCCGGCCTCCGAATTGCCGGAGGTCAACTGGCAGTTCAGCCGCGTGGCGCTCGGAAGCTACGTCTAACGCTTTTACACGTTCACGGATGCGGCGCTGGGAAACCGTGCCGCTCTGTCAGCGCGGCCAGAATTTTGTGTGGATCGGCAATCAGCGAACGCCCCAGATAGGTGCCCGTTTCCAGCGGCGAGCGGTCGCCGTCCTTCAAGATCAGCAATGGAAGTGACTGGTTTTCCTCACCCGCAAGCTGGATCACCTTCTCACGTGGCCGGGAAAATGCGACGCGCTCGATCTTCAGATCACCACCGAGCGACGGAAAAGACGCCAGAACACCCTCAATCAGCGCGCAGTGCCAGCAATAGAATTCCTGTCCGGGATAGGCCGGATCTTTGAAACCCGGGGTCAAAAGAAACAACGAATCTTGGGTCATTTTGCTTTGGCCTCAAAGCGAATGGATTTACAAATCACTGTTACATCATTCCATAGCAGTTCTTCACCAAGCCGTCTTCAAAAGTGAGTAACCGTCGCGGAACCGGATGCATCGCATGCCGTTCCGGTTTAAGGCGGTCCTCAACAACAGGAGTTTATCCCATGGGCGAAAAGATCAATCAGCGCATCGTGCTTGCATCGCGTCCAGACGGACGCCCCACGGCGGAAAACTTCCGGCTGGAAGAAACGGCAGTTCCGAGCGCTGGCGAAGGCGAAGTGCTTCTGAAGCTGCGCTATCTTTCGCTCGACCCCTATATGCGCGGTCGCATGAGCGCTGCCAAATCCTATGCCGCCCCGGTGGAAATCGGTTCCGTCATGGAAGGCGGCACGGTGGGCGAAGTGGTGGAAAGCCGCAGCGCGGGCTTCGCGCCCGGTGACTTCGTCTTGTCTCATTCCGGCTGGCAAAGCTATGCGGTGGCCAATGCCTCCACCTTGCGCAAACTTGACCCTGAACAGGCACCGCTCACCACCGCCCTTGGCGTTCTCGGCATGCCGGGCTTCACCGCCTATTCCGGGCTCTTGACCATCGGCCAACCCAAGGAAGGCGAAACGGTGGTCGTTGCGGCAGCGACAGGTCCTGTCGGTTCTGCGGTCGGTCAGATCGCCAAACTGAAAGGCGCGCGGGCCATTGGCATTGCCGGCGGCGCAGATAAATGCAAGGCGCTGATTGACGAATTCGGTTTTGATGTTGCGGTTGACCATCGCAGCCCAAATTTCGCACAGGAATTGGCGCTGGCCTGCCCGGACGGCATCGACGTCTATTTCGAAAATGTCGGTGGCAAGGTCTTTGCAGCAGTTTTCCCACTTCTCAACCAGTTTGCCCGTGTGCCGGTCTGCGGGCTTATCGCGCAGTATAACCAGAGCGGCCCATTCGACGGTCCCGACCGCCTGCCGCTTGTGATGCGTGATATCCTGTCCAAGAGCCTGACCATTCGCGGTTTCATCCAGCGCGACTTTGCCGATCAGCGCCCCGCTTTTTATCACGATATGGCGAAATGGATCGCCGACGGGCAAATCCGCTATCGCGAAGACATTGTGGAGGGGCTCGAAAACGCGCCAAAGGCCTTCATTTCGATGCTCGACGGCGGCAATTTTGGCAAGCTTGTCGTCAAGCTCACATAGAATGCAACTATTCCGCTTGCAGAACATCATTTCGGGCACGATGCTATGCCGGGTTTCGGATATGAGTCACTTCGGCAAGGCAGGCAGATCATGGGTGAACGCCAGCAGGCTGGCATAGGCGAGGACGCCGGCGGTCCGGGACGCGAGCGCCAGGAAGAAGCGCGCCGTATTCTGGAGCGGCTGGAACGCGAGCAAACCGGCGCGGAAGGTATCGTCCGCCGTGGTTTTGCCCGTACCGCCATGCACCTTGCCGCCGGGGACGCACCGGAAAACGACCGCATCGAACTCTGGGCCACCCGCATCGGGCGGACGCTGGGCCTTCTCATCACGCTGGCGATCATCGTCTGGCTCGTCTTTTATCTCATGCAAAGCTAGGTCTAACATGACGCTTTCTGCGCCTTCGGACGCGACAACCGTTATTGTCATTTCAAGCCATGTCGTGCGCGGTTCGGTGGGTAACCGGGCAGCCGTCTTCGCATTGGAAACGCTGGGCTTTCCGGTCTGGGCTGTGCCAACGGTTGTCCTGCCCTGGCATCCCGGCCATGGTCCTGCCGGACGCATCGTGCCACCGCCCGAAGAGTTTTCCCGCCTGATGCAGGATCTCCAGCGCGCCCCGTGGCTGGGCGAAGTCGGCGCAATCCTGACCGGCTATCTGGGTCACCCGGAACAGGCGGCAGCTGTCGCTGAGCTGGTCAAAGGCGTCAAGGCGCGCAACCCGAACGCCGTCTATCTCTGCGATCCGGTCATCGGCGATGAAAAGGGCCTCTATGTGCCCGAGGCAACCGCCATCGGCATTCGCGACAAGCTTATGCCGCTTGCCGATATCGCCACGCCCAACCGGTTTGAACTGTCCTGGCTGACCGGCGTGCCGCTCGAAGACAATAAATCACTGATGGAAGCTGCCCTGGACGCTGGCCCGGCAACTATGCTGGTCACCTCCGCCTTCCCGCTGATGGCGGGCAGCATCGGCAATATCTTGCTGACGCCGACCATGGCGCTGATGGCGGAACATCGGCGCGTGGACGGTCCGACCAATGGTCTCGGCGATCTCACCTCGGCGGTGTTTCTTGCGCGCCGCCTTTCAGGATTGTCGGAAGAAAAGACCCTGCAAAGCACCACCGCCGCCGTTTTCGAAATCATGGCGCGGTCAGCAAAACGCGGCGCCGACGAACTGATGCTGGAAGCCGATGCCTCCAGCCTTGCCTCGCCGATGGCCATGGTGCAGACGCGCCGTCTTGTGCACCCGACCAAGGGATTGCGCGCCTGATACGATAAGTGGCACTACTTACACCCTATGCCAAAGGCCAATTAGAGTTATTAATTGGCCTTTGTTCAGATGAGCATGATATTTTAAGCGCTAAATTGAAGTAAGCCTAAAGCCTCCACAATCGAACCAAATTATCTGCTCATAAAATCTTCAATAATAAAAGTATTCTCATTAGTAATATTAACGTCATCCGGGACAAATATAAGTTTTTCTATATCCGTCTTTGGTGCTTTCATGTAATATTTTAACCCATCATCTGTTATAGATATATTGTAGTATACATCAGTTGGATTGAAGAGAGTAAAATTTGTTTTACCGAAAACGGCCTGCTCGGACCCGATGGCACCACACGAAGATGAATCTTCTAACAGTTTAATACTCTTAGCTAGAAAAACATCTACACTTTGCCCCCCATCAATGTCCTTATGGTAAATCTCGTATACACCATTCTCGCTAGAGCCGGATAAAAACCAAGCGCTTTTCTCCTTGTCGCAATAAGGCGTCATACGTATATTCCAGTAATGTTGCCCTGGAATTAAACCATCTACTGTGACATAATGACCAGTACGATAATTCATTATAGATACTTTTCTATCCATTTTACTATCCTAAATTTAAAAATTTTCACCCTATATAAAAATCTTTTAGATCAAATAATACTGTTAACTTTACCAATACATGCATAAAATAAAGGAGCAGCTTGCCTATGACGCACTACCCGCCTCCTATGCTAGGCACAAGGTCTGCGAATGACGATATGGGCCTGATCATTTTGATTGATCTCGGTTTTCGTTAGGGATATTGGAACGCTATGGCTGATCTTCCGGACACACTCCTCTCAGGTTACAGAACCTTCATGACGGAGCATTTCGCACGGGAAACCGCGCGCTATCGCGAACTGGCGGAAAAAGGACAATCACCGGAAACTCTGGTTATTGCCTGCTGCGATTCCCGCGCTGCTCCCGAAACAATCTTCAACTCTGCGCCGGGCGAAATGTTTGTCCTGCGCAATGTTGCCAATCTCATTCCCCCTTACGAGCCTGACGGCGAGTTTCATGCGGCATCGGCTGCGCTGGAATTTGCGGTGCAAAGCCTCAAGGTCAAGCACATCGTCGTCATGGGCCATGGACGCTGCGGCGGCATCAAGGCTGCGCTCGATACGGAAAGCGCGCCCCTGTCGCCCGGTGATTTCATCGGCAAGTGGATGAGCCTGATTGCACCTGCGGCTGAAGCCGTCAGCGGCAACAGCCTGATGACGCCGACCGAGCGTCAGACGGCGCTGGAGCGCATTTCCATCCGCTACTCTATCAATAATCTGCGCACGTTCCCCTGCGTCGATATCCTGGAGAAGAAGGGCAAGCTCACCTTGCACGGCGCATGGTTCGATATTTCAACCGGCGAGCTTTGGGTCATGGACCAGCAGAGCGGCGACTTCAAACGCCCCGAAGCCGGTGAGCCTATTCTGTAATTCCTGCCAGACGGCAATAAAAAGCCCCGGTCCGACCGGGGCTTTTTTGTTTCCAGACCGAGCGGAGCGCTTTGGCAGCGCTCCGTGATTTCTGTTAATTCCCGTCGATGGCCTTGCCCATGACGGCAATGGCGCGCTGGTAAACCTGCGCTGCGTTCCAGCCCTGGATCGCGCCGTAATTCGGCTCACCCGGCTGATAGCCTGCACCACGGCTCCAGCCGTGACCGACCAGGAAGTTGGCAGTCGAGTGGAGAGCATCCGCCTTGTTCTTCAGGTCGAAATGGGCGCTGCCCGAACCGCTGACGCCGTATTTCAGGACGTTTGCCGGCATGAACTGCGTCTGGCCGATTTCACCATGCATGGCGCCAACTGCCTGCGGGCTGAGATCGCCCTGATCGACCAGCTTGAGAGCCGCATAAAGCTGACCGGTGAAATATTCGGTGCGGCGGCAGTCATAGGCCAGCGTTGCAACGGCTGAAATCGTGTGCTGCTTGCCCAGATAGTTGCCGAAGCCGGTTTCCATACCCCAGATCGCGATCAACGGACCGGCAGGAACGCCATAACGCTTTTCGATATTGGCGAAGAGAGCGGCGTTCTGCGCTTTCATGGCCTTGCCGCGCTTGATGATCGTATCCGCGCCGCGCTTCTTCATGAAGTCTTCAAAGGAGAGCTTGAAGCTCTTCTGGTTGCGGT
The DNA here is from genome assembly GCF_006376685.1 of Ochrobactrum teleogrylli. Lineage (GTDB taxonomy): Bacteria > Pseudomonadota > Alphaproteobacteria > Rhizobiales > Rhizobiaceae > Brucella > Brucella teleogrylli. The sequence goes on from NZ_VEWL01000018.1 coordinate 9,998, forward strand.
CGGCATTGATGGTGGCCTGCGCATATTTGGTGTTGGCCAGCGCGCTGAGGCCCGCCTTGCCAACGCCGCGCGACGGCGCTTCCTTCAGGGTCTGCTGCAGCCACGCATTGTAGCCGGCAGCATTGTTGCCGCATTGTGCGGCTTCAGCCGCGCCTGCACCCGCAAACATGCCTGCTGCAAGAACTGTCGCCGCCCAAATCCGGCCCTTGGCAGTCAACGCCATTCTTCTCTCCTTGTGAAGTGATCAGCTGTGAACTGTTTAGCGAAATTGATTCGCCTTATGCGGGAATTTGCCATTACCACACTGTATTGTCATCGGCGGATATGCGCTAAATTGGGTGAAAGAACGGCAATTTGACCGAGTTTTGCTTGACATTCGGCTCTTCGACGCCTAATCCACCCCTCAATCTATCCGCGATCTTCAGAACGCGAGCCACCGACCGGGACCCATTATGGTATAAAACGATCCCGGAGGTCCACATCCGACAGCGCGATGCGCCCTCGGGTGCTGTATCACTTTGGGTGCTTCTTGAACTGGCAGACACGCGGGACGATCTATCCCGGATGAAGCCTCCCGCCTATTCCCGGATATAAGGAAACGCGATGTTTGAATCACTTCAGGAGCGTCTTGGCTCCATTCTGAACGGCCTCACCGGACGCGGCGCTCTCTCCGAAAGCGACGTGACGGCGGCGCTGCGCGAAGTGCGTCGTGCGCTCATCGAAGCCGACGTTTCGCTGGAAGTGGTTCGCTCCTTCACCGACCGCGTTCGTGAGAAGGCCGTCGGCGCTGAAATCCTGAAGAGCATCAAGCCCGGTCAGATGGTCGTCAAGATCGTCCATGACGAGCTTATCGAGATGCTCGGCACCGAAGGCGTTTCCATCGATCTCAACGCACCGGCACCGGTCGTCATCATGATGGTCGGCTTGCAGGGTTCGGGTAAGACGACCACCACCGGCAAGATCGCCAAGCGCCTCACCGAACGCCAGCGCAAGAAAGTGCTGATGGCGTCGCTCGATACGCGCCGTCCAGCAGCGCAGGAGCAGCTTCGTCAGCTGGGCATCCAGACCAGCGTCGACACGCTGCCGATCATCGCCGGTCAGTCGCCGGTCGAAATAGCCAGGCGCGCCGTTCAGGCTGCAAAGCTCGGCGCCCATGACGTCGTCATTCTCGACACCGCAGGCCGCACGCATATCGACGAGCCACTGATGGTGGAAATGGCGGATATCCGCAAGGCCGCCAATCCGCATGAAATCCTGCTCGTCGCCGACAGCCTGACCGGTCAGGATGCCGTCAATCTGGCGCGCAATTTCGATGAACGCGTCGGCATCACCGGTATCGTTCTGACCCGTATGGACGGTGACGGTCGCGGCGGCGCAGCGCTTTCGATGCGCGCCATCACCGGCAAGCCGATCAAGCTGATCGCCACCGGCGAAAAAATGGATGCGCTTGAGGAATTCTATCCGAAGCGCATCGCAGACCGTATTCTCGGCATGGGCGACATTGTTTCGCTCGTCGAAAAAGCTGCTGAAAACATCGACGCGGAAAAAGCCGCTGCGATGGCCAAGAAAATGCAGTCCGGCAAGTTCGATCTCAACGATCTCGCCGACCAGTTGGGCCAGATGAAGAAGCTCGGCGGCATGGGCGGCATCATGGGCATGATGCCCGGCATGGGCAAGATGAAGGATCAGGTTGCTGCAGCCGGTCTCGACGACAAGGTGTTCGACCGCCAGCTTGCCATTATCGGTTCCATGACCAAGGCTGAGCGCGCCAATCCGGACCTCTTGAAGCACAGCCGCAAGCAGCGCATCGCCAAGGGTTCCGGCACCAACGCCGCCGACATTAACAAGCTTCTCAAGATGCACCGCCAGATGGCCGACATGATGAAAGTCATGGGCAAGGGCAAAGGCGGAATGATGAAGCAGATGATGGGCGGTCTTGCCAGCAAGATGGGCCTTGGCGGTCTGGGTGGCGGCATGGGCGGCCTCGGCGGCATGCCGGATCTGTCGAAGATGGACCCGAAGCAGCTTGAGGCGCTTGCCAAGCAGGCGGAAGCAGCCGGTCTGACGAAAGGCGGCGGTTTGCCTGGGCTTTCGGGCGGCGGTCTTCCCGGTTTGGGCGGACCCAAGCTTCCGGGTCTCGGTGGCGGCCTTCCGGGTCTGCCGAAGAAAAAGTGAGCATTATGAGCGACGAACAGAACACTGCACCCGCCGAACTTCTGTCACTGCGCGCCTCCATCGACAATATCGATGCGGCGCTGATCCATATGCTGGCTGAACGCTTCCGCTGCACAAAGGCAGTGGGCGTGCTGAAGGCCGAACGGGGCCTCGCCCCGGCTGACCCGGCTCGCGAAAAGCGTCAGGTCGAGCGTCTTCGCGCTTTGGCTGTCGATGCCCATCTCGACCCCGATTTCGCCGAAAAATTCCTGAACTTCATCGTGAAGGAAGTCATTCGGCATCATGAGCATGCCGCTGCCAACCACAGCGGAAAATAAATAGCCGATAACGGCTCGATCCATTGCCCAGATGGGCAGAACAACCGATAGCCCGTCAGGGCCGAACAATTTGTCTAAAGGAAAGAAAAAATGTCCCTCAAGATTCGTCTCGCCCGCGCTGGCTCCAAGAAGCGTCCTTACTACCACGTCGTTGTTGCCGACGTCCGCAGCCCGCGTGACGGCCGTTTCATCGAAACCGTTGGCGCATGGAACCCGATGCTGGCCAAGGACGCTGAACGCGTAAAGCTCGACGCCGACCGCATCCAGCATTGGATCGCCCAGGGCGCACAGCCGACCGACCGCGTTCTGCGCTTCCTCGACCAGGCTGGCATTGCCAAGCGTCCGGCCCGCAGCAACCCGACCAAGGGTGAGCCGGGCAAGAAGGCTCAGGAGCGTATCGCTCTGGCCAAGCAGGCTGAAGAAGAAGCTGCTGCGAAGGCTGCAGAAGCTGCTGCTGCTGCCGCTGAAGCCGCAGCCGCTCCGGCTGAAGAAGCTGCTGCAAGCGAATAATCTTTCGCGCAGTTTGCATTTTGAGAAAGCGGCGGAGCAATCCGCCGCTTTTCTTTTATGCGCTGGCCTTCATTTGTCCTTGAAGACTTGCCGTAAGGTCCAGTTCCCATATCTGACCGATCAGATCGACACCGAAGGAATGGTGTGGCGCTTCTTCGACAAGCTTAAATCCGGCGCGCTCGTAAAGACGCCGAGCGGCGGTCAGCACACTGTTCGTCCAGAGCGTGAGATGCTCATCACCGACAGCCCGCGCGCGCTCAATGCAGGCGTTGACGAGTTTCGCCCCCACACCTGCGCCCCGCGCATCCGGCTCGACATAGAGCAGGCGCAGCTTGCCAAGTCCGGGCTGACCGCCCTTGACCAGAAAGACTGAACCGACCACGCGACCGTCGAGTTCCGCCACCCAGCCGGCATCATGGGCAGGGTCGAAATTTTCCGTGAAATCCGCAAGAATGCGGGCGACGAGCGCCTCATACTCATTGTTCCAGCCATATTCGCCGGTATAGAGGATGGCTTGGCGATGGATGATCCAGCCGAGATCGCCGGCTTTGAGATCACGCAATTGCACCTGCCCGGTTTGCCCCTCGTCGAAAACGCGCATGATCGCTCCCGCTGCCGTCAGCAGATCGCGGCGGCGGTCGGGCTGTAAGCCATCCAGAAGTTCGCCCACTGCATCACAGGTATTGCGTTCCAGAGCGCTGAACGTCTTGCGGCCAGCTTCGGTCAGCAGAATGGGGCGGCTGCGCCCGCCATCCGGGTGCTGTTCCGTCTCGATCAGTCCGCGCTCGGTGAAGCGCTTCAATGTTCTGCTGAGCTGGCCGCGATCAAGCCCCAACGCCCGCATGATGTCCGCCGCCGTCGGCGCGGTGCGGTTTGCGATCTCGTAGAGAATGCGCGCTTCGGTCAGGGTGAACGGGCTTTTGTCGAGATGCACGTTCAACAGGCCGAGACGACGCGTATAGGCTCGATTGAAGGCGCGCAATGCGCCAATGTCAGCCTGATTGGTCGGTTCCGTCATTGCTGCATACGCCGTGGTTCGGCGCCCCCCCTATGTTGACTCTATCAATATGCAAATTGTTGACTAAGTCAACATATAACCGATGCGCACACGCAGTCTCACCAAACGGGCTGGACGCTGCGCAAAATTACGCTATCTTGTTGATTTGACGGCTCGCATTTTCGTGAATGCGAATATTCGGGCCACGACATCCGTATTCGGGCGCTTGGCAAAGCGTCTTTTTTCAGGAGAAACCCATGTCGGCTGCGACGGTTGCCTCTTCTTTCTCTTTCCGCCGTATTCTCATCGCCCTTGGTCTCACCGTTCTTGTTCCGCTGCTCTCCGCATGCGGTTTCAACACGATCCCGACCAATGAGGAAAAGGCCAAGGCCGCCTGGAGCGAGGTGCAGAACCAGTACCAGCGCCGCGCCGATCTCGTGCCCAATCTGGTCGAGACCGTGAAAGGCTATGCCGCCCACGAAAAGGAAACGCTGCAAGCGGTGATCGATGCGCGCGCCAAGGCGACGCAGGTGCAGATCACGCCGGAAACGCTCAACAATCCTGAACTTTTCAAGCAGTTTCAGGACAATCAGGCCAACCTCACCAGCGCCCTGTCGCGCCTGATGGTGGTGGTCGAGCGCTATCCGGACCTCAAGGCCAACCAGAATTTCCTTGCGCTGCAATCGCAGCTTGAAGGCACGGAAAACCGCATTGCCGTGGCACGCCGCGACTATATAGAGGCGGTTCGCGTCTACAACACCACGCTGCGGACCATGCCGACCATGATCTGGACCTGGATCTGGTATCGCGACGCGCAACCGATGCAGACCTTCAGCGCCGACGCCGGCAGCCAGGCAGCACCGCAAGTCAAGTTTAACTGACGGTCGCTTCCGTGGCGACGGGCGCAGCATTCCGGCATCGGCATCGCGGCCTTCACTGGCCGCGATACCTGTTTGCATGCCTGCTTCTGCTGTTTTCCGCTGTCCTGACCCTGCAACCAACCTCGGCTGCATGGGCGCAGGATACGGCACAGAAGGCCACACCGGCGCTGACCGGCCGTGTGGTGGACAATGCAGGCATCATCGATCCGGCTGAACGGCAGCAACTGACCCAGAAACTGGCGGATTTCGAGGCTAAATCCTCCGATCAGGTGGTGGTGGTGACGGTGCCGAGCCTCAATGGCGAGGACATCGAATCCTATTCAAACCGCCTGTTCCGCAGCTGGGCTCTCGGGCAGAAGCAGGAAAACAACGGCATACTGCTCGTTGTCGCCCCGAACGACCGCAAAGTCCGCATTGAGGTCGGCTACGGGCTTGAAGGCACCATGACCGATGCGCTGTCGAGCGTCATCATCAACGGCGCCATCATTCCAGCCTTCCGCACCGGCGACTATAGTGGCGGCATCGTGCAGGGCGTGGACGGCATTCTCTCCGTTCTCTCCGGCGACGCCGCCGAACTGGAAGCGCGCGCCAAGCGTAATGCGCAAACCAGTAGTAACGATGTAGACTGGGTTGCGGTCATCTTCATCACCTTCTGGTGTCTGATTTTCTTTGGCGGGTTCGGCTTCGCAGTGCTTGCCCCGATCTTCGGACGCAAGCTCGGCCCCGGACGCTATGAATGGCTGGGTATGACGCTGAACACCAATTCAAGCGGCAGTTCCGGCGGTCGCGGCGGCGGCTGGGGTGGTGGCGGTGGTTGGTCATCCGGCGGCGGCGGTGGCGGCTTTGGCGGGGGCGGCGGCTCATCGGGGGGCGGCGGCGCCTCTGGAAGCTGGTAGGGAGAGGTAGCGATGAAGCACCATACGCTGATCGGCGCCGAAGACCATGCTCGCATCGCTGACGCTATTCGTCACGCGGAAGCAGGCACCAGTGGCGAAATCTATGCGGTGCTGGCGCGCAGCAGCGACGACTATTTCTTTGCAGCTGGCTTTGTCGCAACCTGCGGCATCCTGCTTGCTTCGGTGATCGCAGCCTGCCTCGCCCATTGGTATTGGTTTGATATCAGCCTGCCGATGTTCGGCCTGTCCATTCTCGCCGCTTTCATTTCGGCCATGCTTGTTCTCTGGCTGCTACCATCGATCCGCATGTTGCTGGTGCCTCGCCGCATCCGCTACAAGCGCGCCCATCTCAATGCGCTGCAACAGTTTCTGGCCCGCAATGTCCACATCACCGAAAACCGCACCGGCATTCTGCTGTTTGTTTCCATGGCCGAGCATTATGCCGAAGTGATTGCCGATGCAGGCATCCATGCCCGTGTTGAGCAAGACGAATGGAACGCCATTGTCGCGACGCTGATCCATCACGCATCGCGGTCGCAAATGGCGGAGGGCTTCGTCACGGCGATTGGTCAGGCTGGCACGTTGCTGGAAAAGCACTTCCCCGCAGGCGCCGATAATATGAACGAATTGGACGATCATCTGATCGAGCTCTGACAGCGCCAGCATCTCAGAATCATCTACGACTTTGGTCTGAATTGTGGCAATTCCGCCGTCGGCTGACGCCAATTTTTAGCGCGCCGGGAATTTCCCCGGTATTTTTAGAAAAATCGCCCAAAGTTTTCGATATTTTATTCCAAATTAAATGGATTAGATGCCATTTTTCTGACTTTTCAGGATTTTTTTCGATAGTCGCAGCAATTTGTCATCGAAAGAAATGTCTGATCTGCTAGTTTGGCGCGCATTGCCATCATGACAGGAGTATCCGACGTGACTGCAAAGCAGGATCGGTCGAGCAAAGTTAAGAATTCCAAGGCAAGCAAAGAGGACCAAAAAGGAGGGAAGCCCAAGGCGCTGGCAGCCTTCTCGCAGCTTCTCTTCGAGTGGGCACCGCCAGAAGACCTGGCAGCTTACGACGCCGAAGTGCTCGACAGTTCAGCCCGTCATGGCTATGCGGCTCTTGAATCCTACCGCAAGGGCAAAAGCATCATCAGCGTCGATAACGGTATCGAACGCCATGGTCGCCCGGTAAGCGTCATCACCATCGTCAACGACAATATGCCGTTCCTGCTCGATTCCATTCTGGGCGAGCTGAACAATCACGTCGGCCAGATTTTCATGGTCGTGCACCCGGTTCTCGATGTTACCCGGGAAAAGGATGGGCTGGTTATTCTCGGCGAAGCATCGCAGCTCGCACCCGCCACGGGCGTTGAGCGCGTCAGCCTTGTACAGATTCATCTGCCAGCGCTCGGCAAGCAGGCCAAGGCCGACCTGACGGACGGGCTCAAGCGCGTTCTCGGACAGGTGCGTTTTGCCGTCGGCGACTGGAAACCGATGCTGAAGCGTCTCGATGACGCCATCGCAGATTACAAGCGCGCTTACGAGCTGAACGGCAATGCCGCCATGCCGGAAGCCATCGCCTTCCTCGAATGGCTGCGCGACGATCATTTCATCTTCCTCGGCATGCGTGAGCTTGCTTTTGAAGGTTCGGGCAAAAAGCGCAGCCTCGTCGCCGTCAAGGGACCGCTTGGCGTCCTTGGCGACAATGAAGTGCGCGTGCTGCGCAAGGATGACGACGATACCGTCACGCCGCGCGAGGTTACCGAATTCCTCGACAGCAACGAGCCGCTGATCGTCACCAAGGCGAATACGCTGTCACTGGTGCATCGCCGCTCCTATCTCGACTATATCGGCGTGAAGATTTTCGGACCGAAGGGCGAAGCCATTGGCGAACTGCGCCTCGTCGGCCTGTTCACCTCGGTCGCCTATATAAGCTCGGTGGCCAGCATCCCGTTCATTCGCTCGAAGGCCGATGCAGTGATCAAGCATCTGGGCTTCAACCGGGAAGACCATTCCGGCAAGGCGCTGATCAACGTGCTGGAAGAATATCCGCGCGACGAGCTTTTCCAGATCGACACGGAAAGCCTAACGGCCAATGCCGAACTCATCCTCGCGCTGGGCGAGCGTCCACGTGTGCGCGCCATTCCGCGCCTCGACCGTTTTGGCCGTTTCGCGACCGTGCTGGTCTATATACCGCGCGACCGTTACGACTCGGTCGTACGTGAAAAGATCGGTCGCTATCTCGTCGACGTCTATGGCGGCGACAGCTTTGAATTCCATCCGGTCTTCCTTCAAAACGGCCTGACGCGCGTTCAGTTCGTCATTCGCCGTCATGAACGTTCCACGCCGCATGTGGATCGCGAAGCGCTGGAAGCGGAAGTGCGTTCCATCGTCCGCACCTGGGAAGATGCGGTGCGTGAAAGCGTGGAAAACGCCGATGCTGGTGTCGTGGCGCTGGCCGCGAGCTTCCCGCCATCCTATCGCGAAATCTTCACCGCACCGGAAGCGCTGGTCGATGCGGAGCGCATTGCGGGTCTCAGCCCGGAAGCACCGCTTTTCGTGGATTTCTACCGTTATCGCACCGATGGACCGGATGCGGTTTCGCTAAAACTTTATCATCACGGCGCGCCGGTGGTGTTGTCGCAGCGCGTTCCGCTTCTGGAAAATATGGGCTTCCGCGTCGTCAGCGAACAGACCATTGATCTGCCCCATGCCGGTCAAGATGGTGCGCCGGTCTATGTGCACGACATGCAGCTTGTGAACGCCTATGGCGCACCGGTCGATCTTTCCGATGACGGCGAAATGCTGGAAGACGTGTTCCGCACTGTCTGGGACGGCTTTGCCGACAATGACGGCTATAATGCGCTGGTGCAGACGGCACGTCTCACCGCGCGCCAGATCATGATCCTGCGCTCCTATGGCCGTTATCTGCAGCAGGCGGGTATCGCCTATTCGCAAGGCTTCATCGCTGCCGCCCTCAATCGCTATCCGGAAATCGCCAGCGATCTCTATTCGCTGTTCGATTTGCGCTTCAACCCATCGGCCAAGCGCCGTGACGCAGCGGAAAAGAAGCTGATCGACGCCATCGAAACCGCACTTCTCGGTGTGCCGAGCATCGACGACGACCAGATCCTGCGCCGGTTCCGCAATCTGATCGAAGCGACACTGCGCACCAACGCCTATACGCTGGATGCCGAAGGCAAGCCGCGTGTCACCTTCGCCTTCAAGCTCAATCCGCGGCTGGTCGATGGACTGCCCGATCCGCGCCCGTATCGCGAAATTTTCGTCTACGGCCCGGAAGTCGAAGGCGTGCATTTGCGTTTCGGAGCGGTCGCCCGTGGCGGTCTGCGCTGGTCGGACCGCGCGCAGGATTACCGCACCGAAGTGCTGGGGCTCGTCAAGGCGCAGCAGGTCAAGAATGCGGTGATCGTGCCGGTCGGCGCCAAGGGCGGCTTCTATCCGAAGCGCCTGCCCGTGGGCGGCGACCGCAATGCCGTCTTCGAAGCCGGACGCGACGCTTATAAGGTGTTCATCTCGACGCTTCTGTCGGTCACCGACAATATTCATGACAGCGCTGTGGTGCCGCCGCAAAATGTCGTGCGTCACGACAATGACGATCCTTATTTCGTTGTCGCCGCCGACAAGGGCACGGCCACCTTCTCCGATACGGCCAATGCCATCAGTCAGGCGCATGATTTCTGGCTGGACGATGCTTTCGCGTCGGGCGGCTCTGCCGGTTACGACCACAAAGGCATGGGCATCACCGCCCGTGGCGGTTGGGAAGCCGTGAAGCGGCATTTCCGTGAATTCGACATGGATATCCAGACCGAGCCGTTTACGGTCGTCGGCGTGGGCGACATGTCGGGCGACGTGTTCGGCAATGGCATGCTGCTTTCCGAGCAGATCAGGCTCATTGCCGCCTTCGACCATCGCGATATCTTCATCGATCCGAACCCGGTTCCGGCGGACGGCTTTGCCGAACGCAAGCGCCTGTTCGAACTGCCGCGCTCAAGCTGGCAGGACTATGATCGCTCGAAGCTTTCGTCGGGAGGCGGTGTCTATAGCCGCAGCCAAAAGACCATCACCCTGTCTGCCGAGGCAGCGGCTGCCATCGGCCTTGCCAAGACCACAGCGACGCCGCAGGAAATCATGACGACCATCCTGAAAGCGCAGGTTGATCTCTTATGGTTCGGCGGCATCGGCACCTATATCCGCGCGTCCAGCGAAACGGATGCGCAGGTGGGCGACCGCGCCAATGACGCCATTCGCATCACCGGTTCGGATGTTCGCGCCCGTGTGATCGGCGAAGGCGCCAATCTCGGCATGACCCAGCGCGGGCGCATCGAATATGCGCTTGCAGGCGGTCGCAGCAACACCGACGCCATCGACAATTCGGCTGGCGTCAACTGCTCGGACGTCGAGGTCAATATCAAGATTGCTCTGGCCGCAGCCATGCGTTCGGGCAAGCTCAAGCGCCCTGCCCGCAACAAGCTCTTGGTCAGCATGACCGACGATGTTTCGGAGCTCGTGCTGCGCAACAACTATCTCCAGCCGCTGGCGCTTTCTCTGAGCGAACGTCAGGGACTTGCCGAACTCCCCTATCAGGCGCGTTTCATGGCGGAACTGGAACACCGCAAACTGCTGGATCGCAAGGTCGAGTATCTGCCGTCCGACACCGTATTGGCTGATCGCCAGAAGGCAGGCCAGCCACTGACCCGTCCGGAACTGGCGGTCCTGCTGGCCTATGCCAAGCTGTCGCTCAGTGACGATCTGGTGGCAAGCGCGCTTCCAGACGAGCCTTACTTCCAGTCACTTCTGTTCGGCTATTTCCCGAAACGTATGGCCAAGACTTACGCGGAGGAAATCTCGGGCCACCGCCTGAAGCGGGAAATCGTTGCGACCTTGCTGGCAAATGATGTCATCAATCGCGGCGGTATCACCTTCATCAGCCGTCTGGCCGACACGACCGGCAAGTCGCCTTCAGATATTGTTCGCGCCTATATCGCGGTGCGTGACGGTTTCGAGATCGACGCAGTCTATGACGCCATTGATGCGCTCGACAATCGCGTGCCGGGCGATGTGCAGAACCAGTTCTACCATCTCGTCGGCGAAATGTTGCAGGCGACGACGGCATGGGTGCTGCGCAATGATACGACCCGCGCAAACCTCACCGAACTGGTCGGCACCATCGTCAAGGCGCGTGCCGAACTGGAACCGCGTTTCGAAGGCCTGATGCCGGAATTCCTGCGCAACACGGTGCGTGCCGACAAGGCTGCCTTCGTGGAAAAGGGCGCACCGGAAAAGCTGGCCCAGCGTCTCGCCAATCTCCAGCTTGCGGGCATCATGCCGGATATCGCGCTGATCGCGCATCTGGCGAACGCCGATCTGGTGGCAACCGCCAAGGCCTATTTCGGCGTGTCGGAAGCCTTCCGCATCGGGCGCATCGAAGATGCGGCACGGTCCATCCCCGTCACCGACTATTATGACGGACTGGCCCTGTCGCGTGCGAGCGAGACCATCACGCAGGCGGCACGCGGGATCACCATCGCGGCGTTGAAGCGCTTCGCCAAGGAGAAAGACCCGGCAGCGGCGTGGCTCGATGCGGACGGCGTCCGGATCGAGCAGGTCAGAAATCGCATGGTCGCGCTCACCGAAGGCGGTGACCTCACCGTCTCGCGGCTGGCTGTTGCGGCGGGCCTGATGTCCGATCTGGCGCAGTAATCCGCGCCCGGCAATTAAAAATGGAAGGGCGGCTTAAGGCCGCCCTTTTCATTTGTGAGGTTGCGGCTCGCCGTATAAGCTCCGGCCACATTTGCAAGGGAGTGGCATTTGAGCGATCTGACAGTCAGCGAACGCAGCTATGCGTCACGGCGCGGCATATGGGGCTGGATGTTGTTCGACTGGGCGGCGCAACCGTTTTTTACCGTCGTCACGACCTTTGTTTTCGGCCCCTATTTTATCTCCCGCATGGCGGCAAGCCCGGAAGCCGGGCAAGTTGCATGGGGCTATGGCATCGCGGCGGCGGGCTTTATCATCGCCATTCTGTCGCCTGTGCTCGGCGCTGTTTCCGACCGCACCGGCGCGCGCAAACCGTGGATCGGCTTCTTCGCCGTTCTGAAGATCGTCAGCTTGTCGCTCCTCTGGTTCGCGGCGCCGGGAGCAAGCCTGTTCTGGGTGTTGCTGGCCTTTGCGATCGCCTCGGTGGCAGCTGAATTTTCCATCGTCTTCAATGATTCCATGATGCCGCGTCTTGTGCCACGTGCAGATATCGGACGCATTTCCAATATCGCATGGGGGCTTGGTTATCTGGGCGGCATGATCATGCTGGTTTTCGTGGTGCTGTTTCTGGCCGGGTCGCCGCAAACCGGCAAAACGATCATCGGCGTTGATCCGCTTTTTGGCCTTGATCCGACCACCGGAGAAGACGCCCGCATCACCGGCCCGCTTGCAGCGCTCTGGTATCTGATCTTTGTGCTGCCGATGTTCCTGTTCACCCCGGATTCGGCGCGCGGCGAACCTCTGCGCAAGGCGCTACGCCATGGCCTTTCTGAGCTGAAAGCCACGCTGCGCGAGGTGCGCCAGCGCTCCGGCATATTGCGCTTTCTCATCGCCCGCATGGTCTATCAGGACGGCGTCAACGCCTTGCTGGCGCTGGGCGGCGGCTATGCTGCCGCCATGTTTCACTGGTCGATCACCGAGATCGGCCTGTTCGGCATGATCCTCAATGTGATGGCGATCTTCAGCTGCCTTGTCGCCAGCCGCGTCGATACACGTTTCGGCTCAAAAGCCGTGGTCATCGCATCGCTGATCCTGTTGCTGCTTGCCACGCTCGGCATTGTATCGACAGGGCGCGATTATACGTTCTTCGGGCTGCTACCCTTTGCGGAAAGCACCGCGCAGGGGCTTTTTTCGACGCCCGCCGAACATGCCTATCTCATCTATGGGCTGATGATCGGCGCGGCCTTCGGCCCTGTGCAGGCCTCGTCGCGCTCATGGTTTGCCCGCAGCATCGAGCCGGAAGAGTCGGGACGCTATTTCGGCATCTACGCGCTAGCGGGCCGCGCCACCAGCTTCCTCGCGCCGTTTCTGGTCGCCACCGTCACCGCCATCAGCGGGTCGGCAGCCATTGGAATGGCGGTGCTGGTGATCTTCTTCGCCGCTGGTCTCTGTCTGACGAAAGCGACGCCCTATCCTGCCGACAAGGCGGCCTTATAGAGCGCCGAATTGGCCTTAATCCACCCAGTTCAGGGAGCGCTGAACCGCCTTTTCCCATGAGGCGAACAGGCGTTCACGCTCCTTCTTCGGCATCTTCGGGTGCCAGCGATGGCCGACCTGCCAGTTTTCGACAACATCTTCCATGGATTTCCAGTAGCCGACAGCAAGCCCAGCCGAGTAAGCCGCCCCCAGCGCCGTGGTTTCCACGATCTTGGGGCGGACCACCGGGACATCCAGAATATCGGCCTGAAACTGCATGACGAATTCATTAACAGTCATGCCGCCATCGGCGCGCAGTTCACCGATCTCCACGCCAGAATCCTTCACCATGGCTTCCAGCACCTCGCGCACCTGATAGCAGCTTGCTTCCAGTGCCGCGCGGGCAATATGACCCTTATTGGCAAAGCGCGTCAGCCCGGCAATGACGCCGCGCGCGGACGATTCCCAATGCGGCGCATAAAGACCGGAAAATGCCGGGACGAAATAGACATCGCCATTATCATCGACAGTACGGGCGAGCGTTTCGATATCGCTGCTGTTGCGGATGATACCGAGATTGTCGCGCAGCCATTGCACCAGCGCGCCGGTAATGGCGATGGAGCCTTCCAGCGCATAAGACGGCGGGGCATCGCCGATCTTATAGGCAACGGTGGTCAGCAGGCCGTAATCGGACGAAACGAGCTTGTCACCCGTATTCATCAGCATGAAGCAGCCCGTGCCATAAGTGTTCTTGGCCGCGCCCGGCTCAAGACAGGCCTGGCCGAACAAAGCTGCCTGCTGGTCACCCAGAATTCCCGCAAGCTGGACGCCACGCAGGGACCGAACCGAAATCTCGCCATAAACTTCGCTCGATGAGCGGATTTCCGGCAGACAAGCGCGCGGAATATGGAAGAGGTCCAGAATTTCCGCATCCCATTGCAGGCTTGCAATATCCATCAGCTGCGTGCGCGAGGCATTGGTGACATCGGTAATGTGAATGCCGCCATCCGGTCCGCCGGTGAGGTTCCAGGCCAGCCATGTATCGATGGTGCCAAATAGCGCCTCACCTGCTTCGGCCTTTTGGCGCGCGCCCGGAACATTGTCGAGAATCCAGCGCAGCTTCAGTCCGGCGAAATAGGTGGTGATCGGCAGCCCCGTCCGGGCGCGAAGACGATCCGCACCGCCATTCTTCGTATATTGCGCCACCAGATCGGCGGTGCGCGTATCCATCCAGACAAGCGCATTATAAAGCGGCTGGCCGGTCGCCTTGTCCCAGAGCAGCGTCGTCTCGCGCTGGTTGGTAATGCCGATCGCGGCGATATCCGCTGCCGTCAGTTTGGCCTTCTTCAACGCTTCCGCGACGACGTGCTGCGTGTTGCGCCAGATTTCAAGCGGGCTATGCTCCACCCAGCCGGCCTTGGGGTAAATCTGCTCATGCTCGCGCTGATCCATCGCGATGACATCGCCCAGTTGATCGAAAATGATGCAGCGCGTGCTGGTGGTTCCCTGATCGATGGAGCCGATAAATTGCTTGGTACTCACAGTATCCTCCCGTTCGAATATGTTTGTGTAAAATGCTTTTAGTTTACATCAGGTATGAAAAAGCTTGCTATGCCTCCGCGTCCTCCCCCTGATGCAAAGCAGCTCCCGTGTTTACGTGAGCGCTCATAAACGAATTTAAAACGAAATAATTCGAAACTCAATGAAAACAAAAAGCCCCGAAAATTTTCGTTTCGGGGCTCGTTTTCAGATTTCTAAGTCGATGAATTAATGACGGAAATGGCGCATTCCGGTCATGACCATGGCAATGCCATGCTCGTCGGCAGCAGCGATCACTTCTTCGTCACGCATGGAACCGCCCGGCTGAATAACCGCCGTAGCGCCTGCCTGAACGGCAGAAAGCAGACCGTCCGCAAACGGGAAGAATGCGTCAGAGGCAACCACGCAACCCTTGGTCAGCGGCTCTGCCAGACCGGCGGCTTCGGCTGCATCTTCCGCCTTGCGGGCAGCGATACGCGCCGAGTCGACGCGGCTCATCTGGCCAGCACCGATGCCAACCGTTGCGCCGTCCTTCACATAGACGATGGCGTTCGACTTGACGTGCTTGGCAATGCGGAAGGCGAACTTCATATCGTTCAGTTCGGCTTCGCTCGGGCTGCGCTTGGTCACGACCTTGAGGTCGAGATCATCCACAACGCCATTATCGCGCGACTGAACCAGTAAGCCGCCGGCAACCGTTTTCGCAGCGATGCCTTTGGCGCGCGGGTCAGGAAGACCGCCCGTCACCAGAAGACGCAGGTTCTTCTTGGCGGCGACGATGGCCTGCGCGCCCGGCGTTGCATCGGGAGCGATGATGACTTCCGTGAAAATCTTGACGATTTCCTCGGCGGCTTCTTCATCCAGCGTCTTGTTGAGCGCAACAATGCCGCCGAACGCCGAAACCGGATCGCAGGCCAGCGCCTTCAGATAGGCTTGCTTGATCGATGCGCCTTCCGCCACGCCGCACGGATTGGCGTGCTTGATGATGGCGACGGCAGCCGTGCGCGCCGGATCGAACTCGGCGACGAGCTCGAAAGCCGCATCGGTGTCGTTGATGTTGTTGTAGGAAAGCTGCTTGCCCTGAAGCTGGGTTGCGGTCGCAACGCCCGGGCGCTTTTCGCCGGAGAGATAGAAGCCTGCAGTCTGGTGCGGGTTTTCACCATAGCGCATGACCGAATGCAGCTTGCCCGCAACCGAGCGCCAGATTGGCGTTTCTTCTTCGATGGCTTCGGCGAACCAGTTGGAAATCGCCGCGTCATAAGCTGCGGTGCGCGAGAAAGCCTTGGCGGCCAGCTTCTTGCGGAAAGCGAGCGGCAGCGAACCGGCATGCTTTTCAAGCTCGGTGACCACTTCGGCATAATCGGCCGGATCGACAACGGTGGCGACATAGGCGTGGTTCTTGGCCGAAGCGCGGATCATGGCCGGGCCGCCGATGTCGATGTTTTCGACGGTCGTGTCGTAATCGCCGCCCTGGAAGCGCACTTCCTCGAACGGATAGAGATTGATCACGGCAAGATCGATACCACCGATCTTGTGCTCTTCCATTGCGGCAACGTGTTCCGGGTCGTTGCGCACGGCGAGCAGGCCGCCGTGGACTGCCGGATGCAGCGTCTTCACGCGCCCGTCCATGATTTCAGGAAAGCCGGTGATTTCGGAAACGTCGCGCACCGGAATGCCTTCCGCCGCAATGGACTTGGCAGTGCCGCCGGTCGAGAGGATTTCGACGCCATGCGCACGGAGCGCCTTGGCGAATTCAATCAGGCCGGTTTTGTCGGAAACGGAAAGGAGGGCGCGGCGCACCCGATGAAGATCGGGAGCGGGAATATGCTTGGAGCTGACAGCCATAGGAAACGGTCTCTTCGTTGCTGAAGCGTTTTGCATTCAGGAAAGGGGACAGCGTCGCCGTAGCACAGTCGGACGAGGAATCCTACCGCAAAACACTGGAAACCACCGGCGAAAGAAAAACCCCGCCGTGAAGGCGGGGGTTCATTTGGGAGGTAATGGTTTATTTCATCGTCGGGATGACGAATTCTGCCCCGTCTTTAACCCACGCCGCGCGCCCGCAGCGAAGCGAGGACGCGCAAACGTAAAAAATCGTCTGGGGTTATTTCATCGTCGGGATGACGAACTCTGCCCCATCCTTAACCCCAGACGGCCAGCGCGAGGTGACGGTCTTGGTCTTGGTGTAGAAGCGGAATGCATCCGGGCCGTGCTGGTTGAGATCGCCGAAACCGGAAGCCTTCCAGCCACCGAAGGTGTAATAAGCGATCGGAACCGGGATCGGCACATTGATACCGACCATACCAACCTGCACGCGGCTTGCGAAATCGCGGGCCGCATCGCCGTCGCGGGTGAAGATGGCGACGCCGTTGCCATATTCATGATCGTTCGGCAATGCGAGCGCTTCCTCGTAATTCTTGGCGCGGACAACGGAGAGAACCGGGCCGAAAATCTCTTCCTTGTAGATGCGCATGTCGCGCGTCACATTGTCGAACAGGCAGCCGCCCATGTAGAAGCCATTTTCATAGCCCTGCATCTTGAAATTACGGCCATCGACGACCAGCTTCGCGCCTTCTTCGACACCGAGATCGACATAGCCGCGAATGCGGTCAAGGGCAGCCTGCGTGACGACCGGGCCGTAATCGGCGGAATTGTCGGTGGACGGGCCGATCTTGAGCGATTCAACCCGAGGGATGAGCTTTTCCATCAGGCGGTTGGCGGTGTCTTCACCGACCGGCACAGCAACCGAAATTGCCATACAGCGTTCGCCTGCCGAGCCGTAACCAGCGCCGATAAGCGCATCGACGGTCTGGTCCATATCGGCATCGGGCATGATGAGCATGTGGTTCTTGGCGCCGCCGAAGCACTGAACGCGCTTGCCGTTCGAGCAGCCGCGACCGTAGATGTACTGGGCAATCGGCGTGGAGCCGACGAAGCCGATGGCCTGCACATCCGGATCGTCGAGCAGCGCATCGACAGCATCCTTGTCGCCATTGACGACGTTAAAGATGCCGGCAGGCAGACCAGCTTCCATGAACAGTTCAGCCAGACGCATCGGGACGCCCGGATCGCGTTCGGATGGCTTCAGAACGAAAGCATTGCCGCAGGCAATCGCCGGACCTGCCTTCCAGAGCGGGATCATGGCCGGGAAGTTGAACGGGGTGATACCGGCAACGACGCCGAGCGGCTGACGCATGGAATAGGTGTCGATGCCCGTACCGGCATTGTCGGTGAACTCGCCCTTCAGCATATGCGCAGAGCCGAGGCAGACTTCCACCACTTCAAGACCGCGCTGAATGTCGCCCTTGGCATCGGCAATCGTCTTGCCATGCTCGCGCGCCAGCAGTTCGGCCAGGCTGTCATATTCGGCTTCGACGAGTTCGAGGAATTTGCGCAGGATGCGGACGCGGCGCTGCGGGTTGGTCGCGGCCCATGCAGGCTGGGCAGCCTTGGCGTTTTCAACGGCAGCGCGCACTTCATCCTTGGTCGCAAGCGCCACCTTGGCCTGAACCGTGCCGTCGAGCGGCTGGAAAACGTCGGCGGTGCGACCGCTATTACCGGCAACATGCTTGCCGCCGATGAAATGTCCGATATTGCGCATCGAGAAACCTCCCTGATTACCGTTTATGAGGACTCGCATCGTCCCCATCGTTATCCCTATCCTGACTCTGCAAATTCGTGATTGCAAGACGCTGAAAAGCGTATCCGTTGTGCATTTTTTATAGTACTCCTACATCATGAACTGGGATGACATTCGAATATTCCTCGCGGTGGCGCGTTCGGGCCAGATTTTGGGCGCAGCCAAGCGGCTTGGTCTGAACCACACCACCGTGGCGCGACGGCTGACGGCGCTCGAAACCGCGCTCTCCACCACACTTTTGACGCGGCGCACCAATGGCTCGACGCTAACACAAGCAGGCGAGGAGTTTTTGCTCGCCGCCGAGCGCATGGAAGCGGAAATGCTCTCCGCCCGCGCGCAGGTCGGCAATGCCGATGTCGCGGTTTCGGGCACGGTGCGCATCGGCGCGCCGGATGGTTTCGGCGTGACCTTTCTGGCGCCACGCCTTGCCCGCCTGACACAGCAATATCCAGACCTCACCATCCAGCTGGTGCCGGTGCCGCGGTCCTTCTCGCTGTCCCGGCGCGAAGCGGATATCGCCATCACCGTTGAACGCCCGGATCAGGGGCGGCTTATCGCGCGCAGGCTGGTCGATTATACGCTCGGCCTCTATGCCCATCGCAGCTATCTGGAAGCCAATGGCACGCCGGAAACTGCCGAGGACCTCAGCCACCATCGCATGATCAGCTATGTGGAAGATCTGGTCATCAACCCGTCGCTCGCCTATGCGCCGGAAATCAGTCGCGACTGGAAACCGGCTTTTGAAGTGTCGAGCGCGCTGGGCCAGGTGGAAGCGGTGCGCGCCGGTGCGGGCATCGGCATATTGCATGCCTTCATCGCGCGCGCCGATCCCGATCTGGTGCCGGTTCTTCCGGACCGGGTCATCCGCCGCGCCTATTGGCTGGCCTATCATGAATCCGCCCGAACGCTGCGCCGTGTGACGGCGGTATCGGCCTTGATCTCGGAACTGGTCGAAAGCGAAAAATCGCTATTCACTTGAGTTTGACATAAGCAACCATCACACCGACAATCATCACGACCGGCACGAACAAGGCGTCGAGGCCGATATAGTAATGGCCCAACCCGCCTCCCACCGCGCCCAGCATCAGCGCCAGCCACACGGCGGCGTGCTGCGCCCAGCGCCATTTCGGCACTTCGCCGCGAAATGCACCGGCGAGGTCTGCGGCAGCATTGAATAGCGTTCCCGTGACATAAGTAACGCCAAGACGCGCCGCGCCGATCGGCTGCACGGCGGCATTCTGCGCGCCCATGGCGGCGGCAAGCAGCAGCACCGGCTGGACGAGCATGGCCCCATCGCGCCGCAGGATACTGACTAGCACGAGCATCACTACCACGCTTGCCATGACATAAAGGCTGCCCCAGCGACCATAGGCGCGCACGGCAAGCGTGCCCAGAAACGCGCCGCTGAAGAACAGGACGATCAGCACGGCGGGAAACCAGACCAGCACCGTCCCCTGCACGCCGGGTTGACCGGCAAGCGCGACGCCGAGTTGGGTGGTGTTGCCGCTCATGAAGGAAGCGAAGAAGCCGCCCAGTTGCAGGAAGGCGATCGCATCAACAAAACCAGCCGATGCGGTGAGAACCAGACCGAGCGACAGTTTGGAATTCGGTGTCATGTCACGGAACTTCGGGAATGGAACGACCCGGCTTCAACAAGCCGGGCCTTGCAGAACATGCTGACACTCTAGACGCGTTTGACGATGCGCAGAATGATCAGAAGGATCGCCGCGCCGATGAATGCATTGATGATCGAGGCAATGATACCGCCGCCGACCGAAAAGCCGAGGCGCGGCAAAAGCCAGCCCGCGAAGAACGCGCCAATCACGCCGACAATTATATTGCCGATCATGCCGAAACCGCCGCCCTGCACAACCTTACCAGCCAGCCAGCCCGCGACGAGGCCGACAAAAAGAAATACGATTAGACTTCCAACATCCATGCGCTTTTCTCCCTCCAGAGCACATCCCGAAAAGTGTGAAACGGTTTTCGGGCGAGATGTGCGTCAAAACAAACAGTTAGAGCGCCGTCACCCGGCGCAACTGAAGTGAGTTGACAATATGTTGGTCCAACGCACAAGAGGGGTGCGCAAATTTGAGCACATCCTGAAATCTCTTCGGGATGTGCCCCAAAATCACGGCGCGAGATGCCGGAAAGCAGCGACAACTTCCTCGTAGACCTTGCGCTTGAACGGCACGATCAGCTCCGGCAGTTGCTGCATCGGCTTCCAGGCCCAGCTGTCGAATTCAGCCGTATGGCCGCCGGGCGGCGGATTGATCGCGATCTCGTTTTCGTCACCCTCGAAACGATAGGCAAACCACTTCTGCGTCTGGCCGCGATATTTGCCCTTGAGCGCCTGACCGACCAGATGCCGTGGCAGATCATAATTGATCCAGTCCGGCGCTTCGGCAAGCAGCGAGACCGACTTCATGCCGGTTTCTTCATAAAGCTCGCGCAATGCGGCTTCGACCGGGTCCTCGCCCTTGTCGATCCCGCCCTGCGGCATCTGCCAGAGCTGCGTCGCGCCATCCATCTCATCGCCCGGAATGACGATGCGATGACCTGCCCAGACCAGACCGGCCTTGTTCAACACCATCAGCCCGACACAGGGGCGATATGGCAAGCTTTCAGGATCGACCGGACCTTTATGCTTCGACATGACATTCTCCGTGATATGTAAGTTTTACTGACGTTCCGGGTCACGGACCAGCGCCGAAACCGGAACGATTTCGATGCCGCGTTTCTTGACCTCTTTGGCCCAATCCCGCACCGCATCGACGGTCACGCCAAAAGCGGAGCCGGTGCCAATCGCGCTGCCATTGGCGCGCGCAATGCGTTCCAGCTCTTCGAGACGGTCAAGCACCGCCGAGCGATCCTGTGACGCGTCGATCAGCACATCGGCAGCAGCAAATGGCACGGCGTCCTTTTGTGCGATCCGGTCGGCCTGACTACGCGCCGAAGTGCCGTCATCCAGATAATAAAGTCCGCGCCTGCCAATCTCGCCCAGCACCGGCGCGAATGCTTCCGCCTCGCCGGTAAAGCGCGCGCCCATATAGTTCATCACCCCGGCATAATTGGTCATGCGCGACAAGGCCCACAAAAGCGACGTCTGGTTTTTGGCGACCCCGTCATCCACCGTCAGCGTATTGCGCCCCGGGTTGATGCGCGGGTAATCGAATGGCTCCATCGGCAATTGCAGCAACAGCTCGTGGCCGTTCTGGCGCGCCGCCTGCATCCACCGCTGCAGACTGTTGCCCTGCGGCGCAAAGGCCAGCGTCACTTCCGATGGCAGCTTGTCTACAGCTTCCATGCTACCGGTCTGTGACAGGCCAAGCCCGCCAATAACCAGCGCAATCCTTGCGCCCCGCGCACCCGACCAGCCCACCGCATAGGCATCCATCGGGCGCAAACCATCTGCCCCGCGCACCGGCAATGGTCCGGTCGGGCTTTTCTCGACCAGCGCCTTTTCCGGCAGATGCGCGACCCGCTGGTCCTGCCCTGCCTTGTGCTGGTTCTGCACGACGACGACATTGCCATCTGCCGTCCCGGCAGTGACATTGGGCATATCAGGCGTGACCTTGATGATTGCCGGGCCGGTTTGCTGCCCCCCGGTTCCGCGCAGCGCGGTGCCCGGCGCGGGTGTGTTACCGGTCGCAGTCGATGCCTGCTGCCCAGTTTTGACCGCGGCGTCGGGCGGCGTTTGCGCCTCGGCAATTGCCGCCTTTTCAGGTTTGCGAAAAGCATCGCGGTTGGTCTGCCAGACGGTGAACATCATACCGCCTGCGACACCCATTACGACTGCCGCGCCCAAGCCGAGCAAAGACCAACGAAAAGCGCGGGAGCGTTCGCCCCCGCGCTTTCGCGGTTTCTTGTCCAGTCCGAGCGGGCTGTTCAGATCCAGCATGGAACGATCAGTTCAGCACGCCCTTCTTCGGATCCGGCGGGAATGCGGCATTCGCCACTTCACCACGCAGAAGCTTCAGAGCTTCGTTGAGCTGGATGTCATCCTTCGGATCGGCAGGAACATAGGCCGACGAACCGGAGCCATTGTCATCTTCGGCATTACCCTTGATGTGGCCCTTGAGTTCGGATTCGCCGCGAACGACGTCCTCACCCTTTAGTTCCGGCGGCAATGGCTGTTCCACCTTGATGTCCGGCGTGATGCCCTTGCCCTGGATCGACTTGCCCGATGGCGTGTAATAAAGCGCCGTGGTCAGACGCAGCGATCCGTTTTCGCCAAGCGGGATGATGGTCTGCACCGAGCCTTTGCCGAAGGACTGTGTGCCAAGCACCGTCGCGCGGCGGTGGTCCTGAAGAGCGCCCGCAACGATTTCCGAAGCGCTGGCCGAACCGCCATTGATCAGCACGATCACTGGCTTGCCGTCGGTCAGATCACCCTTGCGGGCGTCAAAGCGCGTCACGTCCTGCGGATCGCGGCCACGGGTCGAAACCACTTCGCCCTTGTCGAGGAAAGCGTCGGAAACGGCGACTGCCTGATCGAGCAGACCACCCGGATTGAGGCGCAGATCAAGCACGAAGCCCTTCAGCTTGTCGCCCGGGATCTTGCTCTGGATATCCTTGATCGCCTTGCCGAGATCTTCAGCGGTCTGTTCGGTGAACGAAATCACGCGCACATAACCGACATCGTTTTCGACACGGTAACGAACGGCCTTCACCTTGATGACGGCGCGCGCAATCTTGAGCGTGATCGGCTTGTCGACGCCCTGACGCATGAGCGTCAGCTCAATCGAGGACCCGATTTCACCGCGCATCTTGTCGACCGCATCGCTGAGGCTGAGGCCCCGCACTTCCTGACCATCGATCTTGGTGATGAGATCGCCCGCGAGAACACCGGCCTTCGAGGCGGGCGTATCGTCGATCGGCGCAATCACCTTCACCAGATCATTGTCCATGGTGACTTCAATGCCGAGGCCGCCGAATTCACCTTTGGTCTGCACGCGCATATCCTGCGCGGCTTCCGGATTGAGATAGGACGAATGCGGATCAAGCGAGGTCAGCATGCCGTTGATGGCGCTTTCCGTCAGCTTCTTGTCATCTGGCGGCGTCACATATTGCGCGCGCACACGTTCGAAAATATCGCCGAAGAGCGCCAGGTCTTTGTAGACGTCAGCATCCTTGGCGGCTGCGAAAGCCGTCGAAGCTGGAGCGCCCTGCACCATCACCATGGCGGAAGCTCCCATCAGGGCTCCGGCGAACAGCAGCGACAGTTTACGTATCATTTTTACGTCCTTCCAGAAAGCCGCTCGGTCCACCATGGGGCCGGATCGACGGGTTTTCCATCTTTTCGAAACTCAATGTAAAGCAACGGCGCACCATTGCCCACCTCTATCGGCGCAACACTCGCGAGAAGTTTATCGCCCATCGCCGCGACCGGCTCGCCCGCCAGTACAAACTGGCCTTGCGCCACATCGATTCGCCCCATGCCTGCCATCACGATATGATATCCATTGCCAGCATCGAGGATCAAGAGTTGCCCGTAAGATCTGAACGGTCCCGCATAAAGTACAACGCCATCGGAAGGTGACGTAATCGTGGCAGAAGGCAAGGTTTCCAGCACCTGCCCCATCATCGCGCCGCCAGCACCGTCCTTGTCGCCGAAGCGGCGTGCAGTTTTGCCCGCCGCCGGCAAAACCAGTTTTCCCTGTAGCGAAGCGAAATTCGTCTGCGCACGCAGGTGATTGTCATCGGGCGTTGCCTCGCCTGCGCGCTCCCGCGCCGACGCCAGACGCTCGGCTTCCGCCTTGCGCGCCGCATCGGCGGCGTCACGCACGCCCGCCATCTGCTTGTCAAGCGTATCGATCAGTTCCTTGAGGCTGCCCGCCTTCGCCGCCAGTTCTGCCGAGCGCTTGCGCTGCGCTTCCATTTCCTGTTCCGACTGCGCCTGCAGCTTTTTCTTTTCTTCAAGCAAAAGCGACTGGCGCTTTTGCTCCTCAGCCTGCGTGGTGCGGGTCTGTTGCAACTTTTCGCGCTCCTGCGTGATGGAGGCGGTGACCGTCTGCATATCCTTCAAATCGCCGGTCAACTCTTCCACCTGACCGCGCATTTCCGGCACCACCGCGCCAAGCAGCACGGCGCTGCGCACCGATGCAAGCGCATCGTCGGGCCGGACCAGAATGGCAGGCGGTGGATTGAGCCCCATACGCTGCAAAGCGGCCAGCACTTCGGCCAGCACCCCGCGCCGCGCCCGCAACGATGTGCGAATACCGGCCTCCTGCTCGTGCAGGGAGACCAGCTTTTCGGCAATATCGGCAATGTCCTGCTGTAACTTCTTGTCGGTCTTGGCCGACTGGATCAAGGCGGCGGTGATCGTGTCCTGATCCTTCTTGAGGCTCGCAACCTCGCTTTCCAGCTGCTTGAGCTTGTCTCCTGTCACAGTCAGTTCGCCAGTCAGTTGCTCATATTCGCCTGCCGCCTGATCGCGCTGCTGCTGCAAGGCATCCTGCGCAATGCCGGAAAGCGGATACCCAACCGCGCCAATAACAGTGAAGGTCGCAAAAAAGCCCACCCGCATAAAGGCGAGCAGCCGGGGCTTGCTGAGAAGATGTACAGGACTCATGCGTGTTCTATCGGGACGAAACAAGGCCAAATTCAGAGCCGAAAACGGTATCGGGACCAACCTATCCCGATACCGTTAACGAAACATCAACCATAAGCCCGATGATCGCAAACCCTGATTAGCAAAAAAGAGTTCGCTTCCAGAACGACATCAAGCAGCCATCAATCCAAGCTCGACTTTTCTGCGCCGCATCATTTCGCGCATGGAAGCCGTGCGATGGCTCGCCTTTTCGTCAACCGTTTCGGTTTTTTGCCAGATGCCGTATTGCTGCCGGAAATAATCGATCACCAGCAGGTCCGCATCCACGCGATCCTGTCCGTCTTCGACATGGTTCAGCAGCGCGCTCACGCTGCTTCCCTTACCCTCGGCGCGGCGGCTGTTTTCACCGATCATCCAGATGGGAATGCCGCGTCTTTCCAGATGGCCGGAAATCCAGGGATCATCCACGGTCCACATGATGTCGGGAATATCGTAGAACAATTCATCGAACCAATCGGGATGAACGAGAACGCCAGCGAAGCCGGAAATCTGATCCACATAGCCCGGCGTGCTCAGGTCCGGCTTGTGCAAAAACAGCGAAGCAATGCGCTTCATTCTGTATTTGCCGTCCTTGACCCTCCAGCGACTGCGCGGAAGCCGGTCGGCAGGCCTGCCTGCATCCGCAATGTCGGGAAATGTTTCACCGACTTCAACAATGCAATGACCCGGCTTGCGCTCAGCTTCCGTCTTGAAGCGCCGGTGCCAGTCGGCATCGTAAATCTTGTCGTCGTCGCAGAACAGGATATCCACGTCCCGCCCCTTGAGATCACGGGCAGCCGGTAAAACCTTGGTCGCAGGGCCGAGATCTTCGTCACAGCGGACGATCGTTATGCCCGCGGGCACTTCCGGCAACCGCCCATCCCAATCGGGAAAGCGCCTGTATGTGTGCGGTATATAAAGCCGAACTTCCGCCGCCTTCAGCCTTTGTGACAGAAGCGACAGCAGCGTTGGCTTTAAAAGGTGAAACCGGGGCGGAATGGTCGAGAGCGTGATGACGGTAGGCTTACTCATTTCCTCGTGCATTTCAGAATATTCTAATAAAAACAAAAGCGTAAGACCATTACACGCTTCTGGTTGCAGAGTGCAATCCCAAGAAGAAACGCTTTAGCAAAGAAACAAAGATTATCACGACCGATGATAAGGATGGCCAGCCAGAATGGTTGCAGCGCGATATAGCTGTTCGGCAATCAGAATGCGGGCAATCTGGTGGGGCCAGGTCAATTCGCCCAGCGCCAGAACCAGATCGGCGCGCGACCGTAATGCCGGGTCGTGCCCATCTGGACCGCCGATGGCGACGATCAGCTGCCGCTTGCCATCATCACGCATGCGCCCGATGCGCTCGGCAAAGGCTTCGGAACCCAGCGCCTTGCCGCGTTCGTCGAGAAGAATAAGAGCCGCGCCATTATCCAGCGCTTCATGGATGCGTTGCGCTTCCTCGGCCTTGCGCAAATCAACGGTCTGGCCACGACTTTCCGGGATTTCGCTCACACCGGCGAATTCCAGCCCCAAAGGCGGGCCAGCTTTGGAAAAACGGTCGAAATAGCGCTCGACCAACTCCCGTTCGGGGCCGGCTTTCATCCGGCCCACGGCATAAACACTCACACGCATCGCGCCCTCAATATGGCAGGAGTTAAAGCCTGCCGGGTCGCAGCAGACGACAGGTCAATGGACGGTTCCCAACGCGCGTTCGTCGTCGAAATCGTCATCGAGCCATATCTTCTCGATATTGTAGAAGTCACGGACTTCCGGTCGGAAGATGTGCACGATGATATCGCCCGTGTCGATCAAAACCCAATCGCCACTTTCTAGCCCTTCGACCCGCAGATTCTTGCAGCCCGCTTGATGCAGCGCCTGCAAAAGATGGTCGGCCACAGCCGTCACATGACGGTGCGAACGGCCCGACGCGACGATCATATAATCGCCTATCGTTGATCTTCCGCGAATGTCGATGGGGATGATGGATTCTGCCTTGGAGTTTTCGAGACTGGCCAAGGCCGCGTCGAAGGTCTGGGACACGAGATCTGTCTCGTTCATCCTGACCGGTGAAGGCGCGTGGTGAGCCTTCTTCTCAAGTGCTGTTCTCAGTGTATTGCCTTTCTAACAAGAACAAGCTGCTACGGCAGTTAAAAGCACCGCACATAGCTAAGATAGGCAGAGTCCCTGTTTTGTTTCAAGAGTCAGGACCTTACAGGGCCGTTCACTTTTTCAATATTTTGTTCTTTTTTGCGCATATCTTGTTGAGACAGTCACGAAACCATCAAGATCGTGTACCCGACTTGCGAATGGCGCTTGATGAAAGCGAAGAACGCGGCCCATGGATGAAGGTCCAGGCCGGTGGTGTGCGGCGCGCCAGCGTCGGCGCATATTGCTCGTCCAGACGGCTATGCGAAAAAGTCTGCGCCATGCGCGACGACAGGTAAGCCAGCGTCGAGCCGGGACGGTCGATCACCGCAATCGGGAAATTATTGGCGATCTCGCGCCAGCGCTGCCAGCGATGGAAGGAAGCCAGATTATCGGCGCCCATCACCCAGACGAAATGCACACCCGGGTTGGCGTCGCGGATCAGGGCCAGCGTATCGGCGGTATAGCGCACGTTGAAGGCAGCTTCGAGCGCCGTCACCTTGATGCGCGGATCGCTGGCGATTTCCTCGCTCCACCGCAACCTTTCCGCCAATGGCGCCAATTCGCGACGGTCTTTCAACGGATTACCGGGCGTTACCATCCACCAGAGCTGGTCGAGCTTCAGCCGCCGGATGGCGATCTCCGCGACCAGCGCGTGCCCCCCATGCGGGGGATTGAACGAACCGCCAAACAGGCCGACCGCCATGCCTTTTTCGGCATGCGGCATGCGCAGATAATGCGCACCCACATCGGGATATTGTTCCTTCAATGCGGAAAGACCGAAGCCAAAGCGCATCAGCTTCGAATCTGCCCGTTGCCGCGAACGCGATATTTGAACGAGGTGAGCTGCTCGACACCCACCGGGCCACGCGCATGCATCTTGCCCGTGGCGATGCCGATTTCCGCACCCATGCCGAACTCGCCGCCGTCGGCAAATTGGGTCGAGGCATTGTGCAGCAAAATGGCCGAGTCGATTTCGTTGAAGAACCGCGCAACCGCTTCCGCATCCTCGGCGACGATGGCTTCGGTATGATGCGAGGAATAGCGATTGATATGCCGGATTGCGCCATCGACACCATCCACAAGCGCCACGGAAATGATCGCGTCCAGATATTCGGTGGCCCAGTCTTCCTCCGTCGCCGCCATCGCTGCCGGATAGAGCGCCCTCACCTCTTCGCTGCCACGAATTTCGCAGCCCTTGGCGGCCAGATCCTCAAGGATCGGCACCAGATGCGTCGAAGCGACGGCGCGATCCACCAGCAACGTTTCCGCTGATCCACAAATGCCCGTGCGCCGCATCTTGGCATTGACCGCGATCTTGCGCGCCATGTGGAGTTGGGCGGTTTTGTCTACATAAAGATGGCAGATGCCTTCCAGATGCGCAAAAACCGGCACCCGCGCTTCCGACTGAACGCGCGCGACGAGGCTTTTGCCGCCGCGTGGGACGATCACATCGATAGCGCCGTCGAGGCCCTTCAGCATTTCACCGACCGCCGCGCGATCCGTCACCGGCACGATCTGGATGGCATCGGCAGGCAGGCCGCCCGCTTCAAGTCCCGCCACCAGGGCTTTGTGAATAGCCGCTGACGAATGGGCCGAATCCGAACCACCGCGCAGGATCACCGCATTGCCAGCCTTGAGGCAGAGCGCGCCCGCATCCGCCGTCACATTGGGGCGGCTTTCATAAATGACGCCGATAACGCCGAGCGGTGTGCGCACACGCTCGATATGCAGACCGTTGGGACGATCCCATTCGGCAATAACCGCGCCAACCGGGTCAGGCAATGCTGCAATGGCGCGGATGCCCTCCGCGATCGCCTCAATGCGCTTGTCGTCCAGCGTCAGGCGATCCACGAAGGAAGCGGCCATTCCGCTCTCGGCGGCATTGGCCAGATCAAGCTTGTTGGCGTCGAGAATGACGTCACGGCTTTGGAGAATGGCGTCGGCTGCGGCCAGAAGCGCCTTGTTCTTCTGTTCCGCACCCGCAATCGCCAGTGGTGCTGCGGCGGCTTTCGCCTTGCGGCCCACTTCGGCCATGATCGCGGCTATGTCGCTTCCAGCTTCCACTTTATTCAGCATCCTCTCCCCGCCTTTCAGTGTTCAGGCATTTTCGGTCTCGGCAGCCACGGCTGCGCCGCGCACCACGAGATCATTGCGATGGATCATAGCCGCCCGGGCATCATAGCCAAGAATGGTGCTGATCTCATCGCTTTTATGTCCGGCAATCTTGCGTGCATCCTCGGCGTCATAAGCAATGAGCCCCCGCGCAATCTCGCGACCGTCCTCGTTTAGCACGGCAACCGTGTCACCACGTTCGAACTGGCCGCTCACTTCCTTCACCCCCGCAGGCAAAAGCGACTTGCCCGATTTCAGCGCCTTCGCGGCACCTGCATCCACGGACAGACGGCCTGCCGGTTCCAGATTGCCGGAAATCCAGGTCTTCCAGGCGTTGACCGGCGCGCGGGCAGCTTCAAACAAAGTCGCACGCTCACCGCGATCAATCGCCGAAAGCGGCCCCATGCGGATACCCGAGGTGATGATCATCGCCGTTCCAGCGGCATTGGCGATCTTGCCCGCGTCAAGCTTGGTCTTCATGCCGCCGCGCGACAGTTCGGAAGCAGCTGCACCAGCCATCGCCTCGATCTGCGGCGTGATGGTTTCCACCAGCGGCAAAAACGCGGCATCCGGGTTCTTGTGTGGCGGCGCCGTATAAAGCCCGTCAATGTCGGAAAGCAGGATCAGAAGATCCGCGCCCATCATGGTCGCCACGCGAGCGGCCAGACGGTCATTGTCGCCATAGCGAATTTCTGTCGTCGCCACGGTGTCGTTCTCATTGATGACCGGCACGGCCTTCAGCTTCAAAAGCGTCTCGATGGTCGCGCGCGCATTGAGATAGCGGCGACGCTCTTCAGTATCGGAAAGCGTCACCAGAATCTGGCCCGACTTGATGCCATGGCCGCCGAGCACGTCGGCATAGGCCTTGGCGAGCGCGATCTGACCGGCAGCGGCTGCGGCCTGACTTTCTTCAAGCTTCAGCGCTTTCTTCGGCAGGCCAAGCACGGTGCGCCCCAGCGCGATCGCGCCCGACGACACCACCAGCACCTCGACGCCTGCGTGATGGAGGGCGGCAATGTCCTGTCCCAGGCTTTCCAGCCAGTCGCGCTTCAGCCCCTTGGCGCGATCCACCAGAAGGGCGGAACCAATTTTTACAACAATGCGGCGATAGTCTTTCAATTGCTTCAGCATGCTCTCATTCCTCTCGCCGCATTCAGCCTTATTCTTCGACTTGCGCCGTTCCGGCTTCCTGTGCGCGACTTGCATCGATAACAGCCCCAAGCTGGCGGAGCGCATCGTTCAGGCCTTCATGGCTGACAGCGGAAAGCAGCAGCGGATCGCGCCCGCAGGCTTTCTTCAGCGCCTTGGCCTTGGCCTTGCGCGCATCGGGATCGAGCGTATCGATCTGCGACAGCGCGACGATTTCCGTCTTGTCAGCGAGACCATGTTCATAGGCTTCAAGCTCGCCGCGAATGACCTTATAGGCCTTTGCCACGTCTTCTTCCTGCGCCGACACCAGATGCAACAGAACCCGTGTGCGCTCGACATGGCCGAGGAAACGGTCGCCAAGGCCCACGCCTTCGCTGGCGCCTTCGATCAGACCCGGAATATCCGCGATCACGAATTCACGTGCATCCACGCGCGCAACACCAAGATTTGGGTGAAGCGTGGTAAATGGATAGTCCGCAATCTTCGGCTTGGCTGCTGTCACACTGGCCAGGAAGGTGGATTTGCCTGCATTGGGCAGACCGACCAGACCGGCATCGGCGATCAGCTTCAGACGCAGCCAGATGGTGCGCTCGATGCCTTCCTGTCCGGGATTGGCGCGGCGCGGCGCGCGATTGGTCGAGGTCGTGAAATGCAGATTGCCGAAACCGCCATTACCGCCCTTGGCCAGACGATAGCGCTGGCCGACTTCGGTGATATCGCAGATCAGCGTTTCATCATCTTCTTCAAAAACCTGCGTTCCGACCGGGACTTTGAGAACGACATCGTCACCCTTGCCGCCGGTCATGTTGCGGCCCATGCCATGCATGCCGGTCTTGGCCCGAAAATGCTGCTGATAGCGATAATCGATCAGCGTGTTGAGACCGTCCACGCCTTCAACCCAGACATTACCGCCCCGGCCGCCGTCGCCGCCATCGGGACCGCCGAATTCAAGAAATTTCTCGCGGCGAAACGATACGGCCCCTGCCCCGCCGTCGCCGGAGCGGATATAGATCTTGGCCTGATCGAGAAATTTCATTGAACCTTACCTCTTGCGGCGCATTCACGCCTTAAACCCGGGCCCGCGCAACCTATTGCGCGAGCCAAATTGCAATTACAGCAAAACCCGTTTCCTGCAAACAGTTGCAGTAGCCGGATTTCATCCGATTTTGTCTTTCCAGACCGGATCGCTGAAGTCGATATAGAGCAGTTCCTGATCGAGATACTGCCCCTGCACAAAAAGCGACTTCGGCTCAGTCCCATAGGTCTTGAAGCCGAGCGCCTCATAAATCCGCTTTGCCGGTTCGTTCGTCGCCACCACCTTGGCGTCGAGAACGATGACATGCGCCGCAGCATGTTCGATAACTTTTTGAACCAGAGCCTTGCCCAGTTCCAGTCCACGCGCTTCCGGCGCCACATAGACGCCCCAGAGCGTTCCGCGATGACGTTCGGACTTGCGTTCATGACGAAACACGCCTGCCGTTCCCAGCAGATTTTCACCGTCGAAAGCACCGAAGATGATATTGCCATTCACCTGTTCCAGACGGCGCGCAAACACGCTGTCGGAATAGGCATTTTCTTCCTCAAAACTCGAACCAAAGGCCAGTGGCGCGCGGCTCAGTGCGCTCAGTCTGATGGCGCGATAGCGATGCAGATCGCCCTTATCCAGGGCGCGCAGCACGATCTTTTCTGGCGCGCTTCCATGTTTATCATTCATTTCGCTCTCCGATAATTGCGGACCCTGCGGACAAGGCCGCAGGGCCTCATTATCTTATGACTGCCAGCTTCTCAGGCCGATCCAGGTGCGCCGGTCGAGAACATAGCGTTCGACCGGAACGTTTCCGGCGGCAAGCGTATCCGACATGCCCATGCTGCTGAACTGGAAGCCGCACTTGTGAATCACACGGCGCGATCCGTTGTTGGTCGCCCGGCAGGAAATATGCAGCCGGTTGACCGCCGTTGCTCGGAACACCAGATCAATCAGCGAATGAGCGGCCTCAGTTGCAAAGCCATGCCCCCAATAGGGTTCGCCCAGCCAATAGCCGATCTCCAGCCCGTCGCCATGTTTATTCGCATGGATGCCGCAACAGCCCATAAAGATGCCGGTCTCAGCTTGTGTAATGGCGTAGATGCAATTGCCCATCTCGCCTTTTCGCACGCGATCAACAAAATCGACGGCATTCTCACGCGTATATGGATGCGGCATGCGAGTGAGCATGCCCGAAACACGGAGATTGTTGGCAAGATAGGAAATGGCATCTACGTCTTCGACATGCGGCGGGCGCAGAACCAGCCTTTCGGTGACCAAGACGGGGCAATCTAAAACGGGAGCCAACTCAGGCTCCAGATCAGCCGCCAGACCGGGGGAGAGATCGGCAAAACCCTCATCCCGGCTCGTACAGCTTTCTGCGTAACAATCTTCTTCTAAAACGTCGACAACCATTTTTCTGTCCTCCAGATGCAAAAAGGGAAGATGGTGGTCCCATCTTCCCTTCGATCTTTTGGCTAGGCTGCCATATACACCGGGTCCGATGGGACGCCGGTGGTTTTAAGAGGCCCGGCTTACTCTGCTGCTTCCGCGATCGGGTTTACCGATACGTACGTGCGGCCGTTGGCTTTCGTACGGAAAGATACGGAACCGTTCGTGGTTGCAAAAATCGTGTGGTCCTTGCCGAGGCCAACATTGGCGCCCGGATGCCACTTCGTGCCGCGTTGACGCACGATGATGTTGCCAGCGAGCACAGCTTCGCCGCCAAACTTCTTCACGCCAAGGCGTTTGGATTCTGAATCGCGACCGTTACGCGAGGAACCGCCAGCTTTTTTGTGTGCCATTGGTGTTCTCCTTTAATCTCTCTACTTACTCAGCCGTTTCGGCCTTGGCTGCAGCCTTCTTAGGCGCTGCCTTCTTCGGCTTTGCGGCTTCGCCTTCAGCGGCTTCTGCCTTCGGAGCCTTTTTCTCAGCGGCCTTCTTGGAAGGCTTTGCGCCGTCGGTGAGGATCTCCGAGATACGGATCGTCGTCAGTTCCTGACGATGACCGCGGGTGCGCTTCGAATTCTGACGGCGACGCTTCTTGAACGCGATGACCTTGCGGGCACGGCCCTGTTCGACGACTTCGGCGGTCACGAGAGCGCCTGCGACGACTGGTGCGCCAATGGTCGAGCCGACCATCAGAACTTCTGCGAATTCTACGATGTCACCGGCTTCGCCAGCAACTTTTTCGACCTTGATCAGATCGTTTGCGGCAACGCGGTACTGCTTGCCACCGGTCTTGATGACTGCGAACATTTGTTGTCCTTTCGGTTGTTCGGTCCGGCTCTCATTTCCACGACATTAGCGCCGAAGTGATGGGCCGTCTTTTTATCAGTCGGTTAAGTGAAGGGCTTGCGCCCCTTGATTGCCGCCCCGGAAAACCCGGAAATCATCAATCAAAACAATAGGCGCGGATTGCCCCACGCCTAAGGTCTGGTGCTTATAGGTTCGGAACGTGGGAAAAGTCAAGAATTTTCACGAGAGAATGCAAATTAGGTCTTGTCTAATTGCAATCAGCCCGCTATTGAGCCGCTACACACTTAGCATTCGCTTTTGATGCTGTTTGACGGTGCGATTATATAGATCGCTTTACCGGATTGCACAATGCGGAGAGGTGGCTGAGTGGTCGAAAGTACCGCACTCGAAATGCGGCGTGGGGGTAACTCCACCGTGGGTTCGAATCCCACCCTCTCCGCCATACGGCATTCATAAGTCACTGTTTTTTCTTTATAAAATACACTGCGCCTGCAATCAGCCCATCAACGGGCCCATCAGGGCATAATTTTATACCAGATCCCGCTGATGGAAATTCCGCTTGCCAAATGAGATTGTTCAATTCAGTTTGATCTTCGTGGCGATTGATTCCTAGAATCGCTTAAAAATCAACATTGCGCATGACGTGCTCCAATCTGAAACCTATCGCTTAAGCGGTAGGTTGGGGTATATCATGACTATGGATGGCCAGCTTTCGTTTATCGAAACTGAAAAAGATGCGCAGGATCTGGATGTTAAGCCCAATGCTTTCCCAGTCTCCCAAAACACCCAAAAAGAACCTTCTTCAGATAATGTCCATTCTTTCGGCAAACAGACTTATGCCGACCTTAAGGGCCGCCCATCGATCCCTGAAAGCGTTCGTCCTGAAAAACGCGATGTAGCAAAGCCTGCGAAGAAGCACGCACCAGTTCCCAACGGATATATTGCTCCTTCCACCGAAGACGAAAAATACCTGTCCGTTAAAGAAGTTGCGCACCGCTATTCGAATAGCGTCCCCACAATTTGGCGCTGGGCAAAGGAAGACGAGGCTTTTCCTAAACCTCACATCATTCGTCCGGGTACGTCGCGTTGGCGCATGTCAGACCTTTTGGCGTTCGAAAACCGTAATCTGGAGGCCTAAGATGACCTCCAACCCAAAAAATGCCCGGAATACGCGTCGCCATAGTCATATAGCGGCAAAATCTCATTTAATTTATACGACCCGAGAAGTCTTAGGGCTTTATGGTATTACGCCGAACACCCTGACCGCATGGAAGCAACTTGGGCTGCCAGCGACAAGAAGCGTTACTGATCTGTACCTTGGTCAGGATCTCAATAATTTTCAGAACTGGTACAAACGAAATAAGTCCCGTCCATTGGGCTTGGGTGAGGTCTTTTGCGTACACTGCAAGCAAGTGCATCTGGCTAAGGCTGATTTCTATCGGATTGAACAGAATGAGACTGATCAAGCTAGCTTGATAGTGGAATGCCCAAATACCGGAAAAGACGCATTTAAATACGTCTCTCATAAGGAAACTGAGCATATCAAGCTCGTTACTGATCCAAAAAACAGAACTGAGAAAGACGACTATTATGTTGCTCGACTCAGCTCTAAAACTGCGCTTCCTGCGAACGTCACTGTCGAAACAAAAAATAACGGCAATATTGCCCTAAGACGCGACTTTCAAATTTATCTGAAACAAGCCGAAGGCCTTCGCGAGAAAACCGTAATCGCTACGCTTCGTCACGTCGCTCAGTTTGATGCGTTCACTAACCACCAAGCTTATTCTGCGATCACCTGCGATACAATTATTGCTTTCAAGGAACATCTGGAAGCAAAGTTATCGCTGAGCACATCCGACCAGCGCTCGCCGTCAACCGTTGTTCACACGCTACTTGATCTCAAGAAGTTCTACGATTGGTTGGAAGCCCACGCAGACATTAAGATGGTGGCATCAGGATTGAGCAAATATTGCTCCCCGTCGCGTAATCTTCAAGCTTTGGCAGATGCACCCGGGAAGGACGGCTTTGTTCCAACGCATGAACAGGTTCTCGCCATCGTTTTGGCCATGCCACATGAGAATTTTATCCAAAGGCGAGATCGGGCTTTGCTCGCATTCTTGCTGCTCAGCGGCACGCGCATCAGTGCAGCCCTGAGCCTTCAACTGCGACACATCAATTTGGAGAACCGCAGTATTTTCCAAAATGCGCGCATCGTCAAAACCAAGAACGCAAAAACCATGCATACAGCATGGTTTCCAGTCGGTGAGGAAATCGAGGACATTTTCACAAGCTGGGCAAAAGAACTTCACGACGGCACATCGAATAAATCAGCCCCGCTATTTCCGCGAGCGATGGATCCAATTCGTCATAAAGCTCGACCTGATGAAACACTTCCACTCATGGATCAGGGCACCGTGCGTAAGATAATCAAACGTGCATGCAATACCGTCGAGCTTCCATATTTTAACCCACACGCTTTGCGCAAAACGCTTGCGCTGATGGGAGATGACCTTTGCAAAAATACAAAACAGAGAAAAGCATGGAGCCAAAATCTCGGGCACGAGAATATGGCAACGACAGATCAGTATTACGGAAAGCTCGATATTGCGGATCAGTTGGCTGAACTGAGCACCCTTCGCAACGCTGTGCAGAACCGAGAAGCCAATGAGCTCTTCGAATTGGTCTCACAACTCACCTCAGAACAGATCGGCCTGATAACTGGCATGGCCAGACAATGCGTTGGCAAAGGAGCATCAGCATGATCTTCTTTCACTTCAACCGCATTTTCCTGTATGCTTTCGACCAAGCTCCTTTCCTTAATTACATGATTTGGCTGATTATATGGTCGATATCGAAGCTTTAATGTGCGCTTTGCCGGTTTCATCATTACAACCGCAAACCATCGCCCTCATCGAAACGGCAATCGATAATAAAGGCCGTTTCGAGCACCATTTCATCGAACTACTTGAGCCTCCAGCATTTGATAATGTGCCTTATATCCGGCCTTCCGATGCTTTACAGTCGTTGGACGCACACCATCAGCTTGCCGAAGAGCTACATCTTCGCAGATCAAAGTCCCTCAATAACGAATTGGAAAGGGCTTTCCCTGAAAGCAAATGGATGCAGTTTTTCGATCCATCGAATCCAGACGCAGCGGGTGCAATTCCCGCTGTTTCATTTATTGACTGGTTAGAAACTAATGCGCTGGTCGAACCAGAGATTTTAAAGCTGCTTTATCGCGCGAACGATGAAGCCACAAAAGCTAAGATGTTTTCAGGCCCGGATTATTATGATGAGCCTTGGTCTCTTGTAACTCAGCCTAAGTTAACTCCGCCAAAGGCGATGATCCAGTATCTGCCGGGCCCTCCATGGATTGACCATGAATTCAATACAGATCACAGCCGCGCTGAGAGAGCTTTCTTGGCTTGGCGCGAACAAATGCGTCCCGTCGCAAATAGGCTAGAACAACAACTCGGCGAATCCGTGTACTATTTTGCGGATTACGAGGATGAATTAGATGATGACGACGCACATCGCTTCTTGGTCTTGCACTGGTGCTGCTCTTGGCGTCCGGAAGCCGCATTCGTGCAGTATTTGATTGAAGCGAGCAAGGCATTCAACATTGAGGAGCTAAAGCTTGCTCTCATCAATCCTGCAAGCTTCAATCATCGCTTTAAAATGAATAATTCCTTAATTGGGATTGAAGCGGAAACATGCCGATATTCAGCACAGGCACATTCTAGTTCTAATGAAGGTCGGCAGAACATTTTCTACAACATCAAATATTAATTGGGTAAGGTCTCGTATCCGTTGGGAAAATTCTCACCAGCATCACTTGAAATCTTAGAGCCTCATCACCAAAATGGGAAAGTAGTCCATGGTCGCCATGGCGTCCGACGTGAAGCTGGACCTTTCCATGCGGATCGTGCGCCACGGAGACCTAGCCAAGGTGGAAGTTTCCGCTGAGGTGTCTGTAGTCGCGGCCATGCCGTGCGCAGTGGATGGGCTATGCCTGACCGTTGGCTTCGATGCTGTGAATGCTCCGTCTCCAGACGGCCTCCAAGCAGCAGATAAGCATTCAAAGCGGCGGGCGTGGCCGGGGCAAGGCGCGCTTGACATTGCTAAAAACCTGCTAAGGTAGAAAGTGACGAAATGTGTGATTTTGCCCTGAAAAACCGGCTCATCTGAGCTGGCTTACCGGCGTACGTGCAATTTTGCTTGTGCTCGCCGCAGCGTCCATGGTCGCCATGGCGTCCGACGTGAAGCTGGACCTTTCCATGCGGATCGTGCGCCACGGAGACCTAGCCAAGGTGGAAGTTTCCGCTGAGGTGTCTGTAGTCGCGGCCATGCCGTGCGCAGTGGATGGGTATCAGTCAACGGTCGGGATTGTATGAGCGGAGGACCCGAACGAAGAACATGACGAAGACACTTTTTGAAGAGGTCAGAAGCGAACAAAATATCTTTTCAGCTTGGCGGCACGTGAAGCGAAGCGCACTGACTTCAGGCAACCCTGACATTCGGGGTAAGGCCTCTGAATTTGAACATGCGCACCAACGGCACCTGAAGCGGATTATCAGCCAACTACGCTCTGGAAAGCTCTCCTTTGATCCCGTTGAGGGTATTTTGAAGGATAAGCGAAAACGCCTTGCTGCAAAAAAAGACCCACGACCTATTGCAATATCCACTATACAAAACCGTGTCGTACAGAGGGCAATTCTGCAAGTTCTACAGCCAAGGCATGCACGAGATTTGCGTGATCCAGATACGCGCTTTGAAACCATTCGTGACGAACGGCTTGGTCAGATCAATGACGTTAACGTTTCAAAGTACGGTGTAGGAGGCCTCATTTACCCGTATGGCGGCGTCCATCCCGCAATAAAGACAATTATGTCAGCCATGGACAACGGCGCGAAGTACTTCTTTCAATCGGATATTCGCGCCTTCTTCACGAAAATTCCCACCGACAAGGTGGTAGCGTTTGTCAGACGCGAAACCGGCGATGACGCGCTTGTTGAATTGTTCTCAAAGGCGCTTGAGGTTCACTTGGGAAACGAGGATGAGCTTATCGGCTACACTCACCTTTTCCCAAAGGGCGGTATCGGCGTTGCTCAAGGTTCTTCTCTATCGGCATTTGCTGGTAACATGTTGCTCTACGATATGGACCAACAGTTGAACCGAATGGGCGTGACGGCTGTAAGATACATTGACGACATCCTTATGGTGTCAGCCGATCAGGCAGCACTTGATGCAGCCAGGGCATATGCTGAGAAGGTTCTGACAGATTTTGGCTTCGGCCTATACTCTCCTGCAGACGGGCCTGACAAGGCGGCACAGGGAGAGTGCAGCAAGGCGATTACTTTTCTGGGCTGCACGCTTCAACCTAAACGTTGTGTACCAAGTGCCAAATCGTTAGAAAACATAAAGCGCAGCATTCGAGAGGCACTCGCATCCTCGAAGTCCGCCATCACCGAGGCACTGCGTAAAGACAGCAACCTGAACCCCAAGCAATCGCAGAGCGCAACCTTGGATGCGCTGGGGAAACGTGTGTACGGTTGGCAAAAGTCCTTCGCGTTCTGCAATCAGCGCCAACCCTTCGAGCACTTGGACAAATTCATCTCAGTCCAGATTGAAGATTATCAATGCTTTATCGTCCGTAAAATTGCAAAAGCTGACCCTAAATCTAAGATGATGATACTCGGTATCCCTTCGACCGCTGCAATATTCGACTTAGAAAAGGCGAAGATTGCATAGTGAGCGAACGGGATGATCGACCTAGAGGCTTATCTCGTTGGCAGCATTCGCATTATGTGGCTTGTTGATAGCAATAGAAGTGCAGCCGCGCCGTTACCAATATGGGACTGATACGAACACTCATGCCGTCCAGCAAAAGCTCAGCTATGTTTCGAGACTTCATTCAGAAGTAATTCGGCCTGTGCCAAAACAGTCTGAACTGCCTCAAGTTCCAAATCAGGCGGATATCCAAATCGTTTAAGGATACGCTTCACTAAAATGCGCATTTTTGCTCGCGCACTTGCTTTACGTTGCCAATCAACCGTTGCCGAATTGCGCATTTGCTCAACCAATTCATGAGCAATGACCCGGAGCTGTTCGCTCCCCATTACATCAACAGCCGTCTCATTCTCGGCGAGCGCATCGTAAAAAGCTATCTCTTCCGATGATAAGCCCAACTCTTCACCACGCGATGCGGATGCCTGCATTTCTTTGGCGAGAGCGATCAGCTCCTGAATCATTTCTACAGTAGAAATAGCATTGGCATGGTAGCGAGCGACAGCTTCCTCCAACCGCTTAGAGAAAGCTTTAGACTGAACCACGTTTGTTTTTGATCGGCTCTTGATCTCTCCGTTCAGCAGCTTCTTAAGCGCCTCAAGCGCTAGGTTCTTCTTCTCCATCTTCTGGACATCCAACAGGAACTGATCAGACAGGACAGAAATGTCGGGTGATTGCAGCCCAGCTGCCTTCAGGATGTCTACGATCTCTGCATTGGCCACGGCCTGATCAAGAAGCTGCTCGACGGCGAGTGACTTGGCCTTGTCGGACATCTTGCCGGTGGCCGTTGTTTTCACCAGGGCAGCGCGTACAGCCTGGAAGAAGCCGACCTCATCGCGGATCTCGGCTGCGGCATCGCTAGCAGAGGCCAAGGCATAGGCTTTGCTGAGTTCAAGAACAGCATCCTGATAACGGCGATGCGCCTGTTTCTTGGCCTCTGCGCTCTCCACCTTGGCGGCCTCAACCTGTTGCCATTTCAAGATCCAGTCGATGCCGTCCGCCAGCGCCTTCAGGCGCTCCACTGGCTTTCCAGTCACGCCGAGACTGTAATTGTGCCCGGCAAACATTCCCCGGACGATCTCGTATTTCTCCAGCAGAACGGCAATGGCTTCCTCTTCATCAATCCCCGTCTTGTCTCGGTCGGACTGCGAATACTGGGCGAGCGCCTTCTTTAAGTTGGTAGCGATGCCGATATAGTCAACCACCAAGCCGCCCGGCTTCTCATTCAACACACGGTTCACCCGAGCAATGGCCTGCATCAGCCCATGACCACGCATTGGCTTGTCGATGTACATGGTATGCATACAGGGTGCGTCAAAGCCCGTCAGCCACATATCGCGGACAATAACCAACTTCAGGGGATCATCGAGCCTACGCGCTCGCTTAGCTAGATCGTCGCGACGTTTCTTGTTGCCGATATGCGGCTGCCAGTCGAGTGGATCGGAGGCCGATCCGGTCATGACAATCTTGATCGCCCCCTTGTCGTCATCATCTGAATGCCATTCGGGCCGGAGCGCCACGATCTCCTTGTAGAGATCGACACAGATGCGGCGGCTCATGCAGACGGTCATGGCCTTGCCGGGCAAACCCTCAATACGCTTTTCCAGATGCTCCACAAGATCGGCAGCAACCTGAGCCAATCGCTTCTTCGAACCGACCAATCGCTCGACCGTCGTCCATTGCGCCTTCTGCTTTTCCTGTTCCGTCAGGCCTTCATCTTCGAGCATGGCCTCGATCTCGGCGTCAATCTTCGGCTTCTCATCCTCGTTCAGCTCGATCCGGGCAAGACGGCTCTCGTAGTAGATCGGAACGGTCGCCCCATCTTCCACCGCACGGCTGATATCGTAGATGTCGATATATTTGCCGAAGATGGCAGGCGTGTTCACATCCGCTGCTTCAATTGGCGTTCCTGTGAAGCCCATGAAGGAGGCGTTCGGCAGCGCCTGACGGATATAGTGGGCGTAGCCATAGCGACGTTCACCGGTCTCTCGGTTCAGCTTGGCGTCAAAGCCGTACTGGCTGCGGTGTGCTTCGTCGGCCATGACGATGACGTTATGGCGCTCGGTCAGCACCGGAAACACTTCTTCCCCCTTTTCCGGTGTGAACTTCTGCACGGTCGTGAAGATCACGCCACCGGACGCCCGGTTCAGCAGCTTGCGCAAATCGTCTCGGCTATCGGCCTGCTCCGGCGTCTGGCGGATCAGGTCCTTGCAGAGGCTGAAGGTGCCAAAAAGCTGATCATCCAGATCATTGCGATCGGTCAGCACGATCAGCGTGGGATTTTCCAGCTCGCGCGAGCGGACAATCAGGCCACCAAGAAAGGCCATCAGCAAGCTCTTGCCGGAGCCTTGGGTGTGCCAGATCACACCAATCCTGCGATCCCCTTCTGGCTTCACAGCCTCGATCGCGCTGGTGATGGCTTTGCGGGCGCCATGGAACTGGTGATAGCCGCCAAGGATTTTGAACGGCCCCTCGCCCCGATCGCCAAACACGGTGAAGTCGCGGATAAGCGCGAGGAAGCGCTCCTTGTCGAAGACGCCCCTGAGCAGCGTATCCATCTCGTAGGGGCCGTGAGGCGTGAAATCCCCCTCTGCGCCGGTCACGGATCGCCAGGGCATGAAACGCTCTTCATCTGCCGTCAACGAGCCGATCCGCGCCAGCATCCCGTCAGACGCCACCATTACCGCATTGGTGCGAAACAGCGAGGGGATCTGCTCCTTGTAGGTCTGAAGCTGGTTATAAGCTTCATGGATCGTGGCGTTTTCGCTGGCCGCATTTTTCAGCTCGATGATGCCAAGCGGCAAGCCGTTGATGAAGATCATGACATCGGGCCGCCTTGTGTATTTGCCCTCGGCCACGGTGAACTGATTGGTAACCCAAAAGTCGTTATTCTCCGGGTGATCGAAGTCGATCAGCCAAACCTTGTCGCCCTTCACCTCCCCATCGCCGATGCCGAATTCCACATCGACACCTTCCGTAATCAAGCGATGAATACGGCGGTTTTCCTCGACCAGCGACGGCGTTTCGGTAATTGAAAGCTGGCGGATCGCCTGTTCACGGGCGTCAGCCGGAATGTTTGGGTTCAGATGTTCGACGGCGGCGGCAAGCACATTCGAAAGCAGCACATCGCCATAGGCCATACGGGCCGGGGCGGTCCCATCCGGGGAAATGACCTGCGAGGGATAGTAGAGGTATCCAAGGTCGTGAAAGATCGCTAGAACGACTTCTTCGACAAGGCCTTCGGAGAAACCCGAAGGTGTCATCGAAGCTTGCTGATAGAGAGTATCTTCCATTAAACTTCCCCCCCGCTCTTAGACGAAGCGCTCCTTGATGTAGGTGATGGCTTGGTCGCCAGTCATTTCACGCGAAGAATTGCCGTTGCGGACGTAAAATCGATCCTGCGCTGCTCCCCCCTTGTCTGCCAACT
The DNA here is from genome assembly GCF_006376685.1 of Ochrobactrum teleogrylli. Taxonomy (GTDB): domain Bacteria; phylum Pseudomonadota; class Alphaproteobacteria; order Rhizobiales; family Rhizobiaceae; genus Brucella; species Brucella teleogrylli. The sequence continues at coordinate 52,639 of NZ_VEWL01000018.1, forward strand.
TGACATAGATCGGCTTGTTGGCCGACAGGATTTCGACGCGGCAGATTTCCTTCTCGTCAACTTCAGGAAAGGCAAGCTTGAGCTTGGTTGCAGCAAAGGCCTCGCCGAACGTATTGATAATCAGGGTCTTTAGATGGAGTTCGAACTTATCGCGATTGCCTCCGTTTAGCGATTTATAGTCATTGTCCAGACCCTTAATCTCGCCACTGTCGGCAACGCCGATCAGAAGCGTGCCACCATGAGCATTCGCGAAGGCAGCAATCGTTTTCATAATCACGGCCTCCAGTTCCTTATTCACATTTCCAAGCTTGATGTCCCAACGCAAAGTCTGCTTGAACTCGACCTCTTCGTTCTCACCTTCGATGATCATATCCTCGAGCGAGACTTTTTCTGCAACTGCATGGGTCTCAGCCAACCCCTCGAGCCATAAGTTCAGGCTTTCGGCAAGCATCTTGCGGCGGGTCTTCAGGAAGAGCTCGTAATTGTCTACTTGCCAAAGTTCCTTGTCTTCAGGGATGAGCTGCAGGCCAAGCGCGTTTGGCTGATTCTGTGCAACGCCCAAGAGATAGCCCTCTGTTTCCTTCGCACCCTTGGATCTGTTGGCAGTCTGAGTAAGAATTGCACGGTTTGTCAGTTCCTGCGCTAGTTGATAGCGAAGCCTGTTCTCCTGACCATATCCAGCTGCCTTCAAGTTTGCGAAAGCGAAAATATGATCGTATTCTAGCTTGTATTTCTCGCCCATCGGTTGGTGAATGGAGACGCCTGTCGTGAGGCACTTTGCACCCCGGCTTTTCAGATGCCAGCGCAACAAGCCGAACAAAGGGTTTTGGACCGCACTGCCAACAAATTCATCAGGGGTGATCGCGATGTTGCCGCCACGATCCTCACGGATTACATCCAGCAGCCGATCGAATGGCATTTCTGATGTCGCGACAATCTTGAGATCGTGATCAAGCTTCTGTGGAAGCTGACTGACGTAGCGTCGGCGAACCTGAGAATAGTAAAACCACTTCACAACCTTCTGGAGGTCGTTGTGGCTAAGATTGCAGTTCATCCAGTAGCAGTATGCGACGATTGGAATGACTGCATAAATCGAGTTGATCTCGTCGGTATGGTCAACGAACGCATGGCCACGCAACAGGTTCGCCACATAGTCCAGAACCTTTTCATCGAGCGCCTTCCAGACATCTCGTATCGCATCGTTATTGTCGACCGAGTGCAGTTTACGCATATCGGAGCCGCCCTGATGCAGAATGGCCAGCAACGCGTAGACGATGAAATCCAGCTTGAAGATGAAGCCGTTCCTCCTCAGCGCGTCGAGCTTCTTTTTGAAGGCCTCGCGAGCCTGAGGCCAGTATCCGGAGATTTGAGCCAACGCGAGTTCGGCGTCCGTCAACGCCACGCCGCCAGCATTGACGATATAGAAGATATCAATCGCTTCGCGCAGTGAAGCCTTAATTGGGATGTTTTGCTCTGGAAAATCCCGATCTAATACCGCCTGAATGGTCTGAAAGTGTTGGGCAATCTTCTTTCTGTCATCGCGGCTCAGTTCTCTACCAGATGAAAGTAGACGGTCCTCAACTTCAAAAGGAAGTACCTTTTTCCGAAATATCTCCGTGATGGCCAGCCAACGCGGGTCAGTCTCCATCCTCTTGTTGTAATACTCAATCTCCAGTGTTTCGATATTTACCTGCAGTCCCCGCGTATCTTCTGTGATCTCTTCGAGAGTGTAGTAAGGCGGCAGCTCGCCGCGGATCAGCATGTACAGCGTCGTGACGCGCTGCTGGCCATCGAGCAGAATCTTGATCGCCCCCTGGAGTGGATCATAAACGTGCGCACCCTTCAACTCAGGCGGCTGGTTGGTATCCCAGGTGAGGATGGTGCCTGTCGGATAGCCCTTGATCATCGAGTCGATCAGCAGCTTAGCATCCTTCTTCTTCCACACATATTCGCGCTGGAAGGCCGGCACGAAAAGCTGTCGTTCGTCGATCTTTTCCAGAATGCTGCTGATTTTCATGATGCAAATCGATCCTTCATAAAATTCGTTGATCCCAGGCCGGCTTCACAGATTTCGACAATCCAATGTCACCAATCCTATCGGGCCGTATTCGCCATCTGCCTCTCGAGTGGGCTGTGAGAAGTATTCGTCGGTCGGAACGATGTAGGTGGGAATCTTTCCGTCACGCATTTGCGTTTGACCATTAAGTTTTCCCACACTTGGAAAGAACAGACGTCTTCCTTGTTGGGAACATACTAGGAAATGCCAAGGCACACATCGCGCTTCCAACGAAGCAATATCTTGATAGCCGTGTCTCTTGATTCTGCGGGCATCGCCAATCAAGCATCCCACCTCGTAACGGGACGACATGACTGACTTGCGCCAACGCGATTTTGCGCTTTCCTCTGAGTAAAAACATAGGATTGGCAGCAGTCGATCACGCTTGGCTTCTGCGATCAGCATGTCGATCTGCGGGTGCGGTGCCGACTTCGCCTTATAGGTAAAAAGCCCTGGGAACTGCAGGGTATTTTTAGGCAGGCGTTTTGCCTGTACCCGCATCTTCAGCGTATATTTTAGGCCTATCAGGTGCCATTCCCAATCAGCGCCGTTGCGTGCCTCTTGTCGCTTTGTATAAGTTCTGATGTTCACTTCTGTGGAGTGGCGACGCCATATCTCCAGCAACGTGCTCTCCGTGATGGTTTCTTCGCTGTAAGAAATTGCCGACCCATACGCCAGATGCAGATTTCTGGAAACATCATCCCCGAGCTCCTGAAAGGTTCTGCAAAGAGATTTACCAGAGGACTTCAATGTGCCGGCTCCGCCAAAACTTCGGCCTCCGACAGGCAGATTTCGCCGGACATAAGCTTGGGGAGGAGAAGGTCGCGGGTTTCCGCAAGGGTCAATGACTGTTCGGAATTGGAAGTTACTAAGTCACGCAGCGGCATCACCAAGCTTTCAAATGCCAACTGCACTGGTTCCGGTGCAACGGGAAATACCATCGCAGAAAGCGACGCTGGGCTAAGTTCCGTCTGACCAGTAGATCCGTGCCCCAAGGTCTCAATAAGCGCTTCCTGTCCTTCCATGAAAAGTGACAGGACTAGCTTAGAAACCTTTGAAGTGTCGGCCCTGCAGATAGTGACGTGACTATCTGCAGTTGCCGCCTGTTTAAGCCCTCGCACTGTAGCCACGCGACCGAGAGTGCCAACTCCGGTGGAATTCACCACCACGTCATATTCTTCAAGAAGTCTGTCATTAGCCGGTCTTTTCGCCGCATCGTGCCGTCGAGCGAGAGCAAGATTGACAGCCTTATTGCGTATGCACTTCTGATTGATAACTAGAATTCCCTCATCAGAATAGGAGGGCGCAAGGCCTCTTCTCAGTAGAAGTGTAACGTCTCCTACCTGCCTTTCCTCCCACCCAGCGGGCAGCCCGTCGTCTCCAATCTTATCGGGGAACAGATGAGCAAGGGCTTGTGCCCGCTCGGTGTCCTGCACGAGGCCGCCCATGATGGTGAGGGGATCGGTTGCGCCTTCCAGCTTACGGCGGGTGGGGCCGAAATCCACGAACCAGTCACGGAAGATCGCTTGCGCCATCGCCTCCAGCGTCTCGTTCATCCGCCGATTCAGTTCGATCTTGTCGTCTAGGGAGCCGAGAACCTCTGCGATCGCGCGCTGCTCTCTTAACGGCGGTGTCGCAATGTAGAAGGATTTTACTTCCGGGAAGTAGATCGTCTGATGCACAGAGCCACTCGCGAACCGAAGGAGGGCATCTCCCTCGGCGATAAGTGCATACTTCAGGAATGTGGCTTCCAGATCTTTAGAACACGACCAGTTCACAAAGTCCTGGCTGGTTGCCATCGGTCGCCCCATGACGACGACATAACCCACGGAAGCGGTACGCGACAAGCAAACTGTATTTGGAGGCAGCACACGCGCAGCTGAATTAGCTATGCCATGTTCGTTCGTGTATTCCTTCGTTTCATAGATCGTCCGACCATGATTGCCCGTAGCGTCCCTTATACCTATCCAAGGTATATCCCCACCCCAATATTCCGGTTTTTTTCTGCTCGGAGTGTGTCCACTTTCCAGACGGGCTAGGTCTGTAAGCAGCCTCCATTCCCATCTACTGGGTGGTGAGCGGTCAGGCTTTCCCACTGCTAAGGCGAAATCACCGTCGATCCTAGCGCTGGTCGCCTCGCGTCCACCAAGCTTGCGTTTCGTATTTGCCGTCATGACTGCACTAAGCTCAGATTGCGGCGGATACGCTCTTCGACGCTTCTAGCCGCAGAAAACTGTTCTTCAAGCTGCGACTTCAGTGAGGAAATGCGCTCGTTAAAAGTGATCCCGTCATCTTCAACGTCTTCGGCTCCCACGAAGCGTCCGGGGGTCAAGACATACCCTCTGTCACGCACCTCCTCCAGGCTAGCGGATTTGCAGAAACCCGGCTCGTCCGCATAATCCGCCCAGCCGTTCTTTGCCCGCGTTTCCGACTTCGAGCGCCAGCGGTGATAGGCACCCGCGATCTTGTCGACGTCCTCTGCCGTGAACTCGCGGCGCACACGGTCCACCATGAAGCCCAGCTTGCGAGCATCGATGAAGAGGATTTCGCCGCGCCGGTCGCGGTGGCCATTGGCGCTCTTGTCGCGGGCCAGGATCCAGAGGCAGGCGGGGATCTGGGTGGAATAGAAAAGCTGCCCCGGCAGGGCAACCATGCAATCCACCTGATCCGCCTCGATCATCGCCTTGCGGATCTCGCCTTCGCCCGATTGCTGGGAAGACATGGAGCCATTGGCCAGCACCACGCCTGCCGTGCCGCGCGGGGCAAGGTGATGGATGATATGCTGCAGCCAGCCGAAGTTGGCGTTGCCGCTCGGCGGCCTGCCGAATTTCCAGCGGGCATCCTCCGCCAGCCGCTCGCCGCCCCAATCGGAAATATTGAAGGGCGGATTGGCGAGGATGAAATCTGCCTTCAGGTCCGGCAGTTCATCACGATGAAAACTGCCCTCGTTGTTCCAGCGGATATCGGCATCTATGCCCTGCACGGCGAGGTTCATCTTGGCCAGACGCCAGGTGGTGTGGTTGATCTCCTGGCCGTAGACGGCAATGTCATTGCGCCGTCCACCGTGTTCCTCGATGAACTTTTCCGACTGCACGAACATGCCGCCAGAGCCGCAGCAGGGGTCATAAACGCGGCCCTTATAAGGCTCCAGCATCTCCACCAGGGTGCGCACCACAGAACGGGGCGTGAAGAACTCGCCGCCGCGCTTGCCTTCGGAACTGGCAAAGCCCGAGAGAAAATACTCGTAGACCCGACCCAGCAGATCCTTGGCCGTGTCCTTGCTGTCATGCAGGCCGATGTTGGAGAAGAGGTCAATAAGCTCGCCCAGCATGGTCTTGTTCAGCGTCGGGCGAGCATAGTTCTTCGGCAGAACGCCCTTTAGCCCCTCGTTCGACGGGAAGCGCTCAATCGCCTCCATTGCCTCATCGATCAGCTTGCCGATCTCCGGCCGCTTGGCATTGGCTTGAAGATGGCCCCAACGGGCCTCTTTCGGCACCCAGAAGACGTTCTCGGCGAGATACTCCTCCGGATCTTCAGCGTCAGCATATTCGTCTGCTTCCAGCTTGGCATGGAGGCCATCGAAGGCGTCGGATATGTATTTCAGGAAGATGAGGCCAAGCGCCACGTGTTTATATTCGGACGGCTCCAAATTGCCCCTGAGCTTATCCGCAGCCTTAAAAAGCTCCGTTGAGAAATTGAGGTCACTGGTCGCTTCTTTTGACATGGCACCGATTTCGAATCATTTTGTTTCTTTGAAATCGACGCTAGTTCATCAGCCGAATCACTGTAAACTATTGATCTTCAAGCTACGGTAGAAATCGATAAATAATTCCAGGCTTATTAGCGCAACGCCCCACCAAAGCACATCCGCTCCAATTCACATTCGAATAGCGTTCGGGTACTCTATCGCTTTTATTTCACGCTCAGCACAAATTTTTGCCAAGCATTCATCATCTCACGTCTCTTATCTAGCAAATCTGTACGGTGATAAGCAGCTTCCGTTGCGCTGCCTATCGTATGCGCCAAAGCGCGCTCCGCAACATCACGAGGATAACCACTTTCGGAAGCCCAGTCTCGGAAGGTCGATCTAAATCCATGAGCAGTCGCTATTCGCTTCGGTGCATCGCTTTCAACTTCCTGATCGCGCAAAAACTTAGTTAAAATCATATCGCTATATGGCGTACCCTTGCGCGATGCGAAGACCAATGAATTGTTCGATAATGCATTTTGCTGTTTATATCGGAGTATTTCTACGACACGAGACGTCAAAGGCACACGATGAGCGACCTTCGCTTTCATTCGTGACGCAGGGATAGTCCATATCGATTTATCAAAATCGACCTCATCCCACATCATCAATCGGATTTCGCCTGAACGCGTAGCAGTCAAAATGAGGATCTCCAGCATCAACTTTGTGTCGCTGACGTTACCCCGAGCAATCTTATCAGCGTAAATCGCTGGTAATGATCGCCATGATACGGCTGGGTGGTGATCCACGCGATGACGCTTGCTAGGCTGCTGGGGAAGAAGCTGTTCAACCACACCAACGGGACTTGCCACAATAAATCCATGGGCAGCACACCACTGCATAACTTTATCGCAACGCTGTTTTACACGTGAGGCCGTTTCAGGCTTTTCAAGCCATATAGGTCGTAGACAATCAGCAAAATGACTTACCGTAATCTCATCAACCTTTTTACTGCCTATCTTTGGAAAGACGTATTCCACCAAGGTGTTTATCCATTGATCAATATGCTTTTGGTTTCGAAAGCCGGGGGAAGCTTGCGAATGAACTATTCGCGCTGCGCTCTCGAATGTCGGCATATCGCTCAGAACACGTTTCTGCTCATCTTCACGTTTACGCTCTTCAAGCGGATCTTTACCGACTTCGACCATCTGTCGTGCAATCCACGCAAGGTCCCTTGCAGCCTTGATAGAAACCGTCGGGTAACTGCCAAGTCCCATATCACGGCGCTTTCGCGTTTCAGGCGATGTAAAGCGAAAGATCCATTTGCCAGCGCCAATATTAGCTGAGGGTATCAGATAAAGACCTTTTACCGAAGTGTCGCATATCGGCTTATCGGTTGGCTTTATTTTTCTCGCTTTTGCATCGCTGATCATTCTAACACCGCTAATAAGTCAACACGGGCTCTCAGCCCATCATCCAGCCCATCAGCAAGAGTAAGATTGCAGGATACGACTTGAGATTAAGTGGTGCTATGCGTACGCTATATAACTATAAATTACAATGGCTTGTGATATATCCTGATAGAGAATAGCATAGGTTGAGATCGAAAAATTAGCGGACACCCTCTCCGCCATTTTCTTCATCGAAATCCATAACCTAGCATCGCAGCAATACTTCTCTGTGCCCAATGAACCATGCTAGAAGGCAGCATGAGTGTGTTGTCATCCGTCGCCCCCATCTATAATCCGCCGCTGGAGCCCTATGTCTCCATCATTCATAGCGATGCGGATCTTCTGGTGCTGGACAAGCCAAGCGGGCTTTTGTCCGTCCCCGGTCGGCATCCCGCCCTCTCCGACAGCCTTGCCACGCGGGTGCAAAAGCAGTTTCCCCGCGCGCTGATGATCAACCGTCTGGACAAGGACACGTCCGGTCTGGTCCTGATGTCGCTGAACAAAAAAGCCCACGCCTATGTCGCAGCGCAGTTCGAGGCCCGGACGACCGAAAAATCCTACATTGCCAAAGTCTGGGGACATATGGACAGCGACGAAGGTTTCATCGATCTGCCGCTGGCTATCGATCCCGAGAACAAGCCGCGCCATCGGGTCGACCACGAGCATGGCAAACCGGCCCAGACACGCTGGCAGGTCTTGAGCCGCGGTGAAAACAGCACGCGCCTGCGTCTCTCTCCCCTGACTGGCCGCACGCATCAATTGCGCGTCCATATGCTGGCAATCGGCCATGTCATTCTGGGCGACGAGTTTTATGCGGACGGCGCGGCACTGGCAGCAGCCGACCGCTTGCTTCTGCATGCGGAACAGCTAGCCTTCCGCCATCCCGACGGGCGCGACGTGACATTCACCGCGCCTTGCCCGTTCTGATCCTGTGTTGAGATCATAGATGTCGCAGAAAATAGATACATCGGAGCTGGTTGTCGATTTCGTCGGCGGTGCTGTCGGCCACCGGTTTCGTTCCGGCGAAGGACGCGGGCAGGCGCTTGCCAAAGCCGTCGGCTTTACCGGCAGCGTCACACCGGAGATTGCCGATGCGACGGCGGGTCTAGGACGCGACGCATTTCTGCTCGCTTCGCTTGGCGCTCGCGTCACCTTGATCGAGCGCTCGGAAAAAATGCATGCCTTGCTGGCGGAAGGCCTCGCGCGCGCCGCGGCAGAAGGTGGTCAATATGCTGAGACGGTGGCGCGCATGACCTTGCTGCACGGCGATTCCTGCGAGCTGTTGCCAGCGTTGCGGCCACAGGTGGTGCTGGTCGATCCGATGCACCCGCCACGCGGCAACACGGCGCTCGTCAAAAAGGAAATGCGACAGATCCGCGAGATTGTCGGCACTGATCCCGATGCGGAAAAGCTGATGCAGGTGGCGCTCGAAGCGGCGGTCAATCGCGTGGTGCTGAAGTGGCCGTTGCGCGCCGAACCGATGGCGGGCTTGCGCAAGCCGTCACATCAAATCTTGGGCAAAAGCACCCGTTACGATGTATTCGTCAAAGCTAAACTTATATAAAATCTTGCCGTAAAGCCGCCAGATTTGTCGCCCCCGACAATGCGGAACAATAAAGCTGTAGCAGTTTTGATAATTCGGTTTAATTTGGAAACGCTGCATTTCGTAAAACGTAATTCATAATATTATTGAGGGCGTATGAAGACACAGATGGATCTGACGACAGCGCCGATCAATCAAGCGCTGTTGCTCTTCGCCTTACCGACGCTTGGATCGTCGATCCTGCAATCGGCAAACGGTTCCATCGATACGATCTGGATCGGCCATTTGCTCGGAACGGATGCGTTGGCGGCCACGACAAACGGCAATCTCGTCATGTTTCTGCTCACGGCCTTTGTCTTCGGTTTCGGCATGGCATCGACCATTCTGATCGGACAGTCTTTCGGGCGCCGCGATCTCGAAACCGCGCGCGCCATCACGGGCACCACGCTTGGCGCTTTCGTGCCGATCAGCATACTTGTTTCCATTGCTGGCTGGTTTCTGGCGCCGCATGTCCTTACACTGTTGGGCACGCCGGACATAATCGCGCCTCTGGCCCGCGCCTTCCTGCAAGTCACCTTCGTGGCCATGCCTGCCATCCTCATGCAGACAATCCTGATGATGGCCCTGCGCGGCAGCGGCGACTCCATCACGCCTTTGATTTTCATGGGGCTGGCGGTCATCCTGGATATCGTCTTCAATCCCCTGCTCATCCTCGGGATCGGTCCGATCCCGGCCTTGGGCATATCCGGCTCGGCGCTCGCCACTGCGGTTGCAAATTACATCAGCCTCGCAGCCATGCTGTTCTACATCTATCGCAAGGATCTCCCCTTGCGTTTGAAAGGCGCGGAACTGCGGTTTCTCATACCAGACCTCAAAGTGCTGAAACTGATCTTCAGCAAGGGGCTGCCGATGGGAATCCAGATGATCGTGGTTTCTAGCGCTATGCTGACCATGATGCGGCTGGTCAATCAGGAAGGCGTCGATACGACAGCTGCCTTCGGCGCAACCCAGCAGCTTTGGACCTATGTGCAGATGCCAGCCATGGCGCTTGGCGCGGCGGTCAGCGCCATGGCCGCCCAGAATATCGGCGCCGGCAACTGGGACCGTGTCAGCAACATCACCCGAACCGGTGTGCTCTATGCGATCCTGATGACCGGCGTTCTTGTGGTTGTCCTGCTCATGGCCGACCGGCAGGCGATGGAGATATTTCTCGGCGCTGACAGTTCTGCGATCCCGATCGGCCAGCATATCGGCAAAATGGCAACCTGGGGCTTCATCGCCTTTGGCGTCTCCATGGTCCTGTTCGGAACGGTCCGCGCCAATGGGCAGGTGATCTGGCCACTCATCATCCTTTTCGTATCAATGTATCCGGTTCGGCTCGGCGTTGCGATTGGCTTGCGCGATTGGCTCGGTGTCGATGCACTATGGCTCAGCTTTCCGGTCGCCATGCTATCCACCATGCTGATGGCGGGCGTTCTTTATCTTCGCGGCAACTGGCGCGAAAACAAGTCGATGAAGGTCGACAAATATGAACAGGAAAACGTTGTCGCTTCGACATCGCAGACGGCTGAAGCAGCTCCGTCCTGCAATGCGCTGGCACCGAATGCACCGGCTGTGATGGAGGGAAGTGCATCCAGCGTGCGGTAAATGCGCCTGCAACCTGATGACTGCATGATCAGTCGGATGCGTTGAAAACAATGCAAAATTAGCAGTGCCGACCTGTTGCAATCTCTCTTTGCTTGGTTCATATAGCGCGGGCCTGACAGAATCGGTTCTTGATAGAATCGACTGGCGCGAGCGGGTGTAGCTCAGGGGTAGAGCACAACCTTGCCAAGGTTGGGGTCGAGGGTTCGAATCCCTTCGCCCGCTCCAGTTTTCTGATCAGTCTAGCTTTCAAAATCCCGGCTTCGTCCGGGATTTTTGCTTATAAGCGGTCTGAGTCCGCCTCGAACCGCAACCACTGTCTCAGTTGTTTTTCAGGAACTTGAACGGAACGCCGGAGATGAGCGCCTTCACATAGCGCTTCTTCTGATAATAGCCGTTCAGCGACACACGCGGCAGTCTCATAAGGGATTGAATGCTGTCACAGCTCAACACGCCCGGCTGGGTGGTCACCCCAACGGCAAACCCTGCATCTGCAACTGCGGACGTCTCTCGTTCACCAACGGCAGTCGGCCAGCCATAGGGATAAGAGAAAGAACGCGGCCGCTGCCCGGCATAGCGTTCAATTGCTGAAGCGGAGCGTTCTATCTCCTGATGCAGCCTGTCATTACCCACACGACGCAGATTGACGTGATTGACCGTATGCGCGCCAAAATAAACCAACGGGTCGTTCGCCAGTAAGCGCAACTCGCCTTCATCCATCACCAGATCTTCGACAATCGCCATTGGTGCCACGCCATGGAGCTGCGCTGCCGCATCGATCCGGCGCACAGCTTCATCTTCATCGATAGCCTGAACAAAGTCTGTGAGCCGATCAAAAGCTGCTAGCTTTGCACTGAGTGTCTCGCAGCGAACATCGACCATCCCTCTGCCAAAATCGAAAGCGAAGCGCGACGCTTTACGCGTCAAGGCTTCGGCAGTTTCCCACCATGCGCTGCGCTGCCGTTCCACAAACCCGGGATTGATAAAGATCGTATAAGGCACAGAAAATTTCGCGAATATCGGCGCTGCGAACGTGGCGTTGTTGCGATAGCCATCATCAAGGGTGAACGCCACAAATTTGCGCCTGTCGCCCTTATCAGCAAGCAAAGCTGGCAGGTCATGCAAATGAACGGGCGTTAGCCCTTCACCGATCGCCGCGCTGACCGCTTCTTCCAGAAACTCCGGTGTGACCGACAGATGTGCATTTGGGGAAAAGGGCTCCGCGACCGCAGGGCGAACATGATGCAAGGTAAAAATCACGCCGCGTCCGGCGGCATTTGGGAATATCGAGCGAACGAAGGGGACAGCAGCCACCTCAAGCCCGGCCCTGATCATGCCGTAGCGTAGAGAGGCGCACATCCCCTGAAACGATCGCATTGCACCGCGCGCATCTGAGCGCGCCCCCTATTAAGTAAAAATCAAAAAGGTCATTACACTATGGTTCGTCAACAAGTCATTGATGTACGTTGATAGGTACTGATTCAGGTCAGTACGAGCGCCTTATAGCGCTCTGCGAGGTACTAACCGCGTCGGGCATTGCACAATCTGAAATCTCGTTGGCGAAGGACCTTGATACCGTATAGCTATCTCGGCATCAAATTCTTTAGATGTATTTAATAAACGCCAGGCACTGCGTTCTCTGGCGCTTTTGAGTACCATGGTATGGCTCAGGCTTTGGTCTTTTTGACACCAAAAGAGCCCTCCACTATTTGTTCCCCCTTAAAACGCCAAAAGCCCCGCATTGTTTATGCGGGGCTTTTGTGATGATTTGGTTGCGGGGGCAGGATTTGAACCTGCGGCCTTCAGGTTATGAGCCTGACGAGCTACCGGGCTGCTCCACCCCGCGT
>NZ_VEWL01000019.1 GCF_006376685.1 Ochrobactrum teleogrylli
GGGGTCAAGTCCCAAGGATGACACGCGCCTCCGTCACGTCACCTATTTTACACTATCGACAACGTACAAGGATGAGGGGGCCGGTGAGGCCGTCAGGCTTTTTGCCTCAACAGCCGCAGCGCATTCATCGTCACCAGCACGGTCGCGCCGGTATCGGCCAGAATGGCGGGCCACAGCCCGGTAATGCCCAGCACGGTCGTCACGAGGAAGACGGCCTTCAGCCCAAGCGAAATGGCGATATTCTGATGAATATTGCGCATGGTGCGCTTCGACAGATCGACCATCGCCACCACATCGCCGACCCGGCCATGCAGCACGGCGGCGTCCGCGGTTTCAAGCGCCACGTCCGTACCCCCACCCATGGCGATGCCGACATCCGCGGCAGCAAGGGCTGGCGCATCGTTGATACCATCACCGACCTTGGCGACGATCTGCCCCTCACCCCGCAATTCGCCGACAATGCGCTGCTTGTCCTCGGGCAGCAGTTCGGCGCGCACTTCAATACCGAGATCGCGCCCGATAGCTTCTGCCGTGCGGCGGTTATCGCCCGTCAGCATCACCGTGCGGATACCGGCATCTTTCAGTGCCTTGAGCCCGGCAACGGCGTCTGCGCGCGGTTCGTCACGCATAGCGATTGCACCGGCAATCCTGCCACCAGCGACCAGCACCGAAACCGTCTTGCCTTCATCGTTGCAGGCAGCGATCCGGGTAGCCAGTGCCTCGGGGATAGCCGACACATCGTTTGCCGCCTTGCGAGACCCGAGGAACAGTTCGGTGCCGTCCGCAGTACCGGACACGCCCTTGCCACCATGGGCTTTGCCTTTCGCGACCGCAGAAAGCTTCAGCCCGCGCTCTTCCGCCGCCGACACGATGGCCAGCGCCAGCGGATGGCTTGAACCCGCATCGAGCGATGCAGCAAGGCGCAGCACCTCATCCTCCGGCAGAGCACCGGCAAGCACATCCGTAACCTTCGGCTTGCCCTCGGTCAGCGTGCCGGTCTTGTCGAAACAGGCGGTCGTGATCTTGCCGATGGTTTCAAGCACGGCGCCGCCCTTCATGAGAAGGCCACGCCGGGCGCCCGACGACAGGGCCGCAGCGATTGCAGCCGGCGTGGAAATGACCAGCGCGCAAGGGCAGCCGATCAGCAGGATCGCAAGGCCCTTATAGATCCACTCGTCCCATGCGCCCCCCGCGACCAGCGGCGGGAGAATGGCCACGAGTGCGGCAACGACCACCACGCCGGGCGTGTACCAGGTCGAGAAGCGATTGATGAAACGCTCGGTCGGAGCCTTGGCCTCCTGCGCTTCCTCCACCAGCCGCACGACGCGCGCGATGGTGTTGTCCTGTGCGGCAGCCGTCACCTTCACACGCAGCAGACCATCGCCATTGATCGTTCCGGCAAAGACAGTGTCGCCTGCGGTCTTGCCGACCGGCGTGCTTTCGCCGGTGACTGGCGCTTCATCGATAGCGCTTTCACCGGACAGGATTTCACCATCTGCTGGCATACGGTCGCCCGGACGCACGGAAATGACATCGCCCACGGCAAGACTGTCGGCAGCAACTTCCGTGGTCGCGCCATTGCGTTCCAGAAAGGCCGTCTTCGGCACAAGGGCGGTCAGTGACTGGATGCTGGCACGGGCCTTGCCCGCCGCAACACCTTCCAGCAATTCGCCGACGAGGAACAGGAACACGACTGCCGCCGCTTCCTCCGTCGCGCCGATGAACACCGCGCCAATGGCGGCAATCGTCATCAGCATTTCGATTGAGAACGGCGTGCCATTGATCGCGGCCATGTAAGCGCGTCTGGCAATCGGCACCAGACCGATCAGCATCGCCGCTGTAAAGGCCCAGAGCGAGATCGGCGGATAAAGATGACCGATCGCATAGGCCACCACCAGTCCGCCGCCGCTGATGAGCATCGTGCGGCCCTTGTCCGTCCGCCACCATGACAGGGGCTTGGACGGTGCGCTGGCCTTGGGCGCCACTGCGGATGGCGGTGTGGCGAGGGCGGTTTTATAGCCAAGCCCCGTCACCTTTCCGGCAATCTCGTCACTGTTTGCAGAGCCATCATGATTGACAGTCATGGTTCCGTTGGTCACGGAAACCGACACATCGCTGACGCCTGCAACGCGGCGCACCGCCGTGTCGATCTTCGCGGCGCAGGATGCACAATCCATGCCCGACACCTGGAAACGAAAGCTGTTGGCCGATGCCGGTATGGCTGCCGGTTCATCCTCATGATCGTGGTCATGCCCAGAATGATCATGATCATGGTCGTGGTCGTGATTGTGAGTGTGCCCCGAATGGTCATCGCCGTGGTCATGATCATGGTCGTGATCAGCGCAGCTTCCGTGGTCATGGTCGTGCGCATGCGCATCAGGCTTGGGCGCTTCGGCACGCTTTTCGGCGGCCAGCCGTTCTGTGCGATAGCCGAGGCTGCGCACTTTCTTTTCTATATTTTCGGGTTTGCTGCTGCCGTCATGCAGCACGGTCATCGTGCCTGCGGTGACCGAAACGGAGACGTCCTCCACGCCCGACACGCGGCGGACAGCAGTATCAATCTTGGTCGCGCAGGACGCGCAATCCATGCCGTCCACGCGAAAACGAATCTGGTTTATTGCCTTATTCATGACCTGCCCTTTCAGAGCACTCTTGAATTGTCCTGAACTGGGTCTACATCCTCTAGTGACTAGAGGAGCAAGAGAAAAATGACAAACAATCTTCCCATTGGTGAGGCCTCCAAAGCCAGCGGCGTCAAAGTGCCGACCATCCGCTATTATGAGCAGATTGGTTTGCTGCCGGTGCCGCCGCGCACGGAGGGAAATCGCCGCCTCTATGACAAGAGCGATGTTCAGCGGCTTTTGTTCATCCGCCACGCGCGTGATCTGGGTTTCGAGGTGGATTCGATCCGCACTTTGCTCGAATTGCAGGATAATCCCGATCAGTCATGCGCCATGGCCGATGCCATCGCCCGCGCCCGACTTGTTGAGATCGAACACCGCATCACCAAGCTTCTTTCTCTGAAGACGGAACTGCAACGCATGCTGGAATGCACCGCCCATGGCCGCATCGACCAATGCCGGGTGATCGAAATTTTGGGCAATCACGACGAATGCCTGCACCCCGCGCACTGATCGCACCCAGCGTTCTAATTCACCTTCTCGAAGCGCGTGGCGGTAATTTTCAGCGTGCCGATCTGGGTGCCTATCCGCGCGACGACCGGCGCATAAATGCCCGAATCGCCCAGCGAAGCGAAGGACACGCTGATCCGGCTTTTATTGCTCAGATAGTCGATCGACTTCTTGCCCTTCTGATAGCCGGAAATCGGTATGAACTTGGCCGAGCAGATCACCGACTCGCCCGTAAAGCCGTCAGCAGTGAACGATTCGGTGCCGTTGAAGGAAAGCTTGATGTCGGCGCGCGTCTGCCCGTCAAACACGCTCAGTGTGCGATTGCAGACTGAACGCGGATCGGTGGCGGGGATCATCAGGGCGCTCAGCGGATCACTGACATTGAGCAGATCCTGCGGCGTAGTCTCCACCCATGGATCGCGCTTCTTCACCGGCGGCTGGTTTTCCGAAGCCACCACATTGCCATTGGCAAAACGTATCGTCGTGCGCTTGTTCTTCCGCCCGTGCTTGTAATTGAGATCGAAACCGCTCGGAACAACCCGCCCGTTGACCGCATTGCCGGTCACGGTCACCGTACCTTTGGTATCATCGAAAACGCGCGCAAGGCCGGACGTTTTGAAATTACCGTTCAGATCATATCTGGAGCCGCTGACCGTCGTTTCGGTTGCCGCGCGTGCAATGGAAAGGCCGAAAATCGAAATCGCATATTCGGTTCTGTAGAGATCGTTCGCCTGTGCTACTCCCGTGGTCAGCGCGAAACCTGCACATGACAAGAGAACAAGCTCTTTCAGCCGGTTCGCTACGGGTTTCGATAAGAATGGCGGCTCGATCATATTCGGCGTTCCTTTCTGCGTCCCGGCCCGGAAAGAGGACCTATGGTTTTCAACCACATTGAGCTGTCAAAAAGTTGCGAGAGATTCTTCGATACAGTATCTGTGTAAGCCAAGCAAAACCGGCGAAGTTATGATCGCAGCGTTTCGTGAAGGCGATGCGAATGCCGTAAAACCGCGCTGTGACGGCATCGCGGCGGAATCTCACTTGACTGCAAGCGCTCCTGTCACTATAGAAACGCGACTTTCCCAATAGGCCGCCTGTCCGAAACCGCGCGCCAGCAGCATTAAATTGCTTTGAATGCTTGAATTCGGACATTCTGGTCGGGGCCTGAGCAATTCCAGCAAAAATGCGAAGCAGTTTGCTCAAGGATTGCGAGGAAACGGAACGAGGGACCTTTTCGCTTTTCGAAGAAAACGAAAAGGGCCGGAAACAAAATTGAAGGTGAGACCAAAATGTCCCGCGCTTGTGAATTGACCGGCAAGTCGGTCCAGTACGGCAACAATGTCAGCCACGCGAACAACAAGACGCGTCGCCGCTTTCTGCCGAACCTCTGCAATGTTACGCTGATCTCTGAAGCACTCGGCCAGAGCTATCGTCTGCGCGTTTCTGCCAACGCCCTGCGTTCGGTCGAACATCGCGGCGGCCTCGACGCTTTCCTCGTCAAGTCTGACGACAAGGAACTGTCGCAGCGCGCTCGTCTTCTGAAGCGCCAGATCGCTAAGAAGCAGGCTGAAGCTGTTGCTGCCTAAGCAATAATCCTGAAAACCCGCATGGTTTGTGGGCTTTTCTAAAAAGGATTATGCTTCGGACAGAAGACGCAGTCTTGAAGATTTGACAAAAAAGGCTGACAGTTTGTCGGCCTTTTTTGCTGGTTCCATCACCCAGGATAAAAAAATGCCTATTGAGAATCCTGCATTATCCCGGCTTTTGCCGGCTGTACTGGCTATGTGCGTGGCGGTTGCCGCGTCGAATATTCTGGTCCAGTATCCTTTCCAGCATTTCGGCCTCGGCGAAGTGCTAACCTATGGCGCCTTTACCTATCCGGTCGCATTTCTGGTCAATGATCTGACGAATCGCCGCTTCGGCCCCGCCGCAGCGCGCAAGGTTGTCTATGCCGGTTTTGTGCTCGGCGTCGTCATGTCGATCTGGCTGGCCACGCCCCGCATCGCCATCGCATCAGGGACCGCCTTTCTGCTGGCCCAGCTGATGGACATCACCGTTTTCGACCGCCTACGCCGCAAGACCTGGTGGAAAGCACCCTTCGCAGCCGCCATGTTCGGCTCGGTGCTGGACACGATCCTGTTCTTCTCGATCGCTTTTGCGGCGGGTTTTGCATGGATCGACAGGCTGACCGGCATGCCTGATTCGTCACTGACGGAACCGGCCTCCTTCCTCGGCCTGGGCGTCCCGCTCTGGGCGTCGCTCGCCTTCGGGGATTTCTTCGTGAAGGTCATCATGGGAACGCTGATGCTGATTCCCTATGGCGCAATCCTCGCCATATTCGCCCCGGCTCTGTATGCAGCCGGTCGCGCGACCGCAGAATAAGGCGTATCCCGAAAGGCGCGGGCTTTTCGAGATACGCTGATCGACTTTGTCCACGCTCTCGGGGACAAAATGCTACGGCGACACGCTACGGTTTGACGACAAGGCTACCTGTCATGTCGGGATGGAACCGGCAGTAGTATTTGACCGACTGAACGGTTTTGAGTTCCTGCCTGATTATCTTTTTGGGCGGCAATTTGATGTCGAAGCCGCCTTTTACCGTCGCCGAGTGCAATATTGCATCCCTGTTATCCCACTCGAGAATGTCTCCGACCTTGGCTTCGATCTTGGATGGCTTAAAAGCCAGGTTTTCAATCACAACATGGATCGTTTTGGCCTCAGCAGGGAAAACGCTTGCGAGAACAACGCCGAGCAGGAGAAAACTGCGCATAACTTGCATTTTTCTCTCCTATCGCAGCGAAGCATTCAATTTCTCTGCATGCATCTGATGACTTTTGAACAGTTTCAGACCGGTCTTGAGCAACTCTTTCAACTCGCCATTGCTCGCATTCGGGATCAGGGTTGTCTCCAAGGCGCCGTTGACCTGCTTATGGTAATCGACTTCGTTCTGGACATAGGCCTTATCAAATGCTTTCCCGCGAAGCTTTTTCAACTGGGCTAGCTTGCTTTGAGCCGCTTTCGATAGAGCTTTGCTGATATCGTTATCCTGGGGCGTCACATTGAGTTTCTTCACGAGGTTGAGCGCCTGAACGTTAACAGCCTCGTGGTCGCGAATCATGGTTTTCGCGAAATCTCGCACAGCTCTGTTCTTCGATTTCTGGAGAGCTTGTTTTCCGGCGGCCGCGTCAATCACTCCTGCTGTATAAGCGACATGGGCGATTTCGGGGTCACTCAGTTTAACATCTCTTGCCTCGGCGAGAGAAACAGTAGCGAATGTCAGCGCCGTTACAGCGAATAAAGTAGCACGAATATTCATAATATTACTCCTTTAAAACATGCAAATAAAACATTCATTAAAATTTTAACTTCATAAAAGACTATAAAATGTATAAGAATGTGAAATATAACCTTATAGCCCTGATTTAACTATATCAACAAACAAAAAAAAGGAAAGTTATTTTGTCAGTCCATAATTGTTGGCGCAAATGGGCGGCATGGACAATACAGATCTTTGAAGCCACTTGTACAAGAACGGCTCCGCCTTATTGTTGAGAAAAATTCTGAAAGGTTCAAGCAATCGAGTTCAAAACTCGCTTACCGAAGCAAGAGAGCTGCTTACGACAGAGTGACGGGCGATAAGGGCTCGAACAATACGATCAAGCTTCCGGCAACGGACATGGGAACTTATCCCGGAGGTGAACACCTTTGGGACAAGCGCGCCGCAAACCAAATACTTGAAGAGCAAAAAACTGCTTCTTTCAACGCTATCCGCGCCAAAAAATCGTCAGCGTCCGCCAGCCCGGCGTTTGCCTTTTCCGGCGGATGCCGCGCCCTGCTCCTCGAACAGGGATGCAAGCTGCTCGGTCATTGCGCCTGCCAGCTCTTCCGCATCGACAATCGTCACCGCGCGACGGTAATAGCGCGTCACGTCGTGGCCGATACCGATGGCGATCAGCTCGACCGGCGAACGCGTTTCGATCTCTTCGATCACCGCGCGCAGATGCCGTTCCAGATAATTGCCCGGATTGACCGACAGCGTGGAATCATCCACCGGCGCACCATCCGAGATCATCATCAGGATCTTGCGCTGCTCGGGGCGACCCAACAGGCGCTGATGCGCCCATATCAGCGCTTCACCGTCGATATTCTCCTTGAGGAGCCCTTCGCGCATCATCAGGCCGAGATTGCGCCGTGCGCGACGCCATGGCGCGTCAGCGCTCTTATAGACGATGTGGCGCAGATCGTTGAGGCGACCCGGATTGGCCGGCTTGCCACGCGACAGCCAGGCCTCGCGCGACTGACCGCCCTTCCAGGCCTTGGTCGTGAAACCAAGAATTTCCACCTTCACGCCGCAACGCTCCAGCGTGCGGGCCAGAATATCGGCGCAGGTGGCGGCAACCGTGATCGGACGGCCGCGCATGGAGCCGGAATTGTCCAGAACCAGCGTCACCACCGTGTCGCGGAAATCCGTATCGCGCTCCATCTTGTAGGAAAGCGGCTGGGTCGGATCGACCACGATACGCACGAGGCGCGCCGAGTCGAGATAGCCCTCTTCCAGATCGAAATCCCAGGAGCGGCTCTGCTGCGCCATCAGGCGGCGCTGGAGGCGATTGGCGAGACGGCCCACCACACCTTGCAGATTGGCCAGCTGTTTGTCGAGAAACCCGCGCAGACGGTCCAGCTCTGCCTCATCGCACAGATCGGTCGCCTCGACCTCTTCGTCGAATTCGCGCGTGAAAACCTTGTAGTCGATCTGCTCGGCGAAATTGGCGAAAGGCTGATTGGGACGGCGCGTATCGCCCGGCGTTTCCGCGTCGATATCCTCGCTGTCGTCCATATCGTCGGCGGATGCATCGGCGGCATCCATCTCGCCCTGCTCGCCTTCTTCGCTGGAACTATCCGACTCTTCGCTTTCAGCGGAATCGGAACCTTCCTGGCTCTCATCGCCGCCTTCTTCGTTCTCGTCAGAATCCGGCGTCTGTTCTTCGTTCTGTTCCTGATCGTCGCTCGGCTCTTCCTGCGACAGCTCTTCAGCCATGTCCATGGAAGCGAGCATATCGCGCACCGTGCGCGCAAAAGCCTGCTGATCGTCGAGATTTTCACCAAGACGCGCCAGATCGCCGCCAGCCTTCTGCTCGATCCAGTCGCGCCACAGCTCCAGCACGTCGCCCGCTTCCGCAGGTGCGGCCCGTCCGGTCAGCTTTTCGCGCAACAAGAGCGACACCGCTTCTTCAAGCGGGGCGTCTTCCTTGTCCGTAACCGCGGAGAAATTCGCCTTGGCATATTTGTCGGCCAGCATGGTCGCCAGATTATCGGCAACGCCTGCCATGGCACGCGCGCCGATGGCCTCGACACGGGCCTGCTCGACAGCATCATAAATGGCGCGGGCCTGTTTGCCTTCCGGCGCGAGCTGCGCATGAATGCGGGGATTGTGGCGCGCCTGACGCAGCGCCATCGAGTCGCCAAGGCCACGGGTCACGGCAATGTCGTGCGCGGTTGGGCGCTTCGGAAGATCGGGCAGTCGGGCGCGGTTGGCCGTCAGAGCGGGGCGATCATTGCTGAACGCCACTTCCAGCTCGTTCTCGCCGGAAATAGCGCGCATGCAAGCGGTGATCGCGCGCTTGAACGGCTCGGAGTCCACTGGCCCCGGCTTGCGCTCGCGCGAATTGTCGCCCATTCCTGACATCTGGCCTGACATATGCCTATCCTGCTTCCCATCAAATCAAGGCCCTGCCGCCATGGCGGCGACAGGCATCGTCAATTTTGCTCATGCTTGTCTGCCCCGAAAACGGTTTCCGCTTCGGGAGACTGCATCAGGCCAGAACGATATTGGCCGCCGATTCCGGCAGTTCCGCACCGAAGGCGCGCTGATAGAACTCAGCCACCGTCGCGCGTTCCAGTTCATCGCACTTGTTGAGGAAGGTCAGGCGGAAGGCAAAGCCGATATCATTGCCGAAGATCGCCGCGTTTTCTGCCCAGGTAATGACGGTACGCGGGCTCATCACGGTTGAAAGATCGCCATTGATGAAAGCCTGACGGGTCATGTCGGCGACGCGAACCATCTTGTTGACGATCTCGCGGCCTTCCGCATTCTGGAAATGCTTGGCCTTGGCCAGAACGATTGCCACTTCATTGTCATGCGGCAGATAATTCAGCGTCGTCACGATGGACCAGCGGTCCATCTGGGCCTGATTGATCTGCTGCGTGCCGTGATAAAGACCGGTCGTATCGCCGAGACCGACCGTGTTGGCGGTCGCGAACAGGCGGAAAGCCGGGTGCGGATGAATAACGCGGCTCTGGTCGAGCAAGGTCAGGCGACCGGAGGTTTCCAGCACGCGCTGGATCACGAACATTACGTCCGGGCGACCGGCATCATATTCGTCAAAGACCAGCGCGACATTGTGCTGATAAGCCCAGGGCAGGATGCCATCCTTGAATTCGGTGACCTGCACGCCGTCCTTGACGACGATGGCGTCCTTGCCGACGAGATCGATACGGCTGACATGGCTGTCGAGATTGACGCGGACGCAAGGCCAGTTCAGGCGCGCCGCAACCTGCTCGATATGGGTCGATTTACCCGTGCCGTGATAGCCGGAGACCATCACGCGGCGGTTATAGGCAAAACCGGCCAGGATCGCGAGCGTCGTCTGACGGTCGAAAAGATAATCCGGATCACGCTCCGGCACATAGGAGTCGCCCGCCGCATAGGCCGGTACTTTCATGTCGGAATCTATACCGAACACATCGCGCACCGAAACCGTCGTATCCGGCAAATTGGCTATATCCCGCTCAACCTTGTTCATCATGCCTCCAGGGCGGCAGGACTGTCCGGCCGCGACATCCAAGTATCATCCGGGGCATGATGACCGGCAAGCCGGTGGTATGCCCCTTCCGTCGTTCGTTGCGGGCATCCATGCTTGAATCCGCGCCTTCCAGCACGGCAGGAGAATGTCCGTCAAAGCATTTTGCAGCCAGATGAAAACATCTGGCATCGCATAAATGCGGCTTGAGCCACAGCTCGACTTGATCAATCAAAAACCGGCCAGTTCAAGACTGGCCAATCCATCATGCTCTAGCAAAAACCTGCCTGCTTGAGCAATTGATAAGCCTGAATGACATCGCGGAATCTCTCTTCAGAACCGCGGTCACCACCATTCGCATCGGGATGGTGCTGTTTTACCAGCTCTTTATAGCGCGCCTTGATTTTATCGCTAGTCGAATTCGGTTCAAGTCCGAGTGTAGCGAGCGCTTTGATTTCCAGCGTGCGCGGCTTGCGCTTGGCTGTTGCCCCCGGCTCCTGCCCTTTTGCTTCCTTCACGAAATTGAACGGATCGCGGATACGATTGTGATAGGAAGCCGAGCCGGAACGCATCTTGGCCATGTCGGGGGAAGTGCGCGCCTTGGCCGTGGAATTCGCCGTCGTGGACCAGGTTGGACGATGGCCAGTGACCGCATCCTTCTGGAATTTGGCGATATCTCCATCGGCAAGACCGGAGAAATAGTTGAAATTCTTATTATATTCCCGCACGTGGTCTATGCAGAAGTGGAAATATTCCCCTTCGCGCATGCGTCCGACCGGCGCGCGATGCGTGCCGGGCTTGTCACAACCGTCCCACTGGCAGCAAGGGCCGCTGGACTTGGCCTGCTGCGTCTTTTTCGGGCGGATGCGGATACTGTCGAAAAGTTTGGAGTTCGTGGTCATCGAATCAATTATGCGGATTAAGGGGTTGCTAAACAAGAATTGACATTTCGTCCGGTTGGGCTTTTGGCCATTTCAACTGGGCGAAATTTTGAAGCGGATCTGGTTCCTGTGCGGATTTGCCCCACCTTGGGCCGTCGGGGCTTGAGTCTATATGAAGCACAGCGTGTATATGGGGAGAACGAGCCCAAATGTCCATTCACAATAGCAAACAAGACGTGATGGAAGCGAAGCTGACGGCAGCTTTTGCGCCAGAACGACTTGAAATCATTAATGAAAGCCACCTTCACGCTGGCCATCATCATCACGACAGCGATCACCATGCCGCTTTTGACGGCTCCGGCGAGACGCATTTTCGCGTCCGGATCATCTCCGATGCCTTCACGGGCCTGAGTCGCGTTCAGCGCCATCGCGCCATCAACGAAGTCCTCAAGGACGAGCTGAACAACGGTGTTCATGCGCTGGCGCTTGAACCTTCTGCCCCCGGCGAACCGACGCGCCGGTGATCCCCTATTTAGGTACGCTGCGGCAGAACGCCAACGGCCACGACCGGCTTTCCATCGGCATCCAGCGTCACGATACGCAGACGAGTCAGGCGGTTCTTCTCCTTTTTCAACACGGAGAACCGCTTGCCATGAAAGGTGAAAGCCTGTTTCACTTCCGGGATTGACTGGGTTTCATGAATGACCAGCCCTGCAATCGTCGTCGCTTCCTCGTCGGGCAGCGACCAGTCGAGCGCGCGGTTCAGATCGCGAATCGGCAGTGATCCGTCGACAATGACCGAACCGTCCGGTTGCAGCCGCACGCCCTGCATGTCGATATCGTGCTCATCGGCAATATCGCCGACAATTTCCTCCAGAATATCTTCCAGCGTCACCAGACCCTGCACGTCGCCATATTCGTCCACGACGATGGCGATATGCGCCTTGCGGCGCAAAAACGCATTCAGCTGATCCTGCAAGGTCGTGGTATCCGGCACGAACCACGGCTTGCTCGCCACTTTCATGATGTCGATGCGGGTAAAATCATTATCGACATCATAGAGCGCCCGTACCAGATCCTTGGTGTGAATGATGCCGACAATATTGTCGATATCGTTGCGCCAGACCGGCATGCGCGTGTGCGGGCTTGCCAGAATATCACCGACGATCTGCTCGGCGGGGGCGTCGGCATTGATCGTTCCCATCGCGGTGCGATGCACCATGATGTCGCTGACTTCCAGCTCCTTGAGATCGAGAAGACCTCCCAACTGGTCGCGATCTTCCTTGATCACCGAACCGTCACGATGCAGCACAGCGACGGCGCCGCGTATCTCCTCGGACGCTGAGAGCATCGAACGCCCTGCCGCCAGATTGATGCCGAACAGCCGCAAGATGACGCGCACGATCCAGTTCACCACCGATGAAACCGGGCCGATGACCGTCACCACAAAGGATACGCTGCGCGCCACCGCCAGCGAAAAGCGGTCGGGCGCGGAAATGGCCCAGGATTTTGGCAGCACTTCCGCGAAGATCACCAGAATGATCGTCATGGCGATAGTGGCATAGGCCACACCGGCGTCACCGAAGAAGGTCAGGAAAATGCTGGTGGCAATCGAGGATGCGAGGATATTTGCGAGATTATTGCCAATCAGCAGCGCGCCGATCAGCCGGTCGCGCCGGCTGATCAATTGCTGCACGACCTCGGCACGCTCGTCGCCCTGGTTTTCCAGCGAATGCATCCGCGCGCGGGACGCAGCCGTCAGCGCCGTTTCGGAACCGGAGAAAAAGGCGGATAGAATGACACAAAGCAGGATGATCCCGCACATGATCCAGAGTTCGAAAACCATTCCGTCGATCTCCTTTTCCGTCCGCGCCGACCGGTTGCGCTATGAAATTTATGCGTCCGCGAGACGTTCCTTCAAAAACTCAAGCACGGCGGCGGGCGGCACATCCTTGGCGATGAAAGACTGGCCGATCCCGTGGGTGAGGATGAAGGTGAGCGCGCCGCGCGCCACTTTCTTGTCCTGCGCGATATAGTCCATCAGCTTTTCCGCAGGCGGCAGACCGCCCGGCACCTCGTCAAGCGACGTCGGCAGGCCAACAGCCTTCAGATGCGCCTCGACCCGTTCCGCTGCTTCCACACCGGCCAGATTCATCTTGACCGAAAAACGATGCGCCAGCGCCATGCCGATGGCGACACCCTCGCCATGCACCAGACGGCTCGAATCATAGCCCGTCGCCGTTTCCAGCGCGTGTCCGAATGTATGGCCGAGATTAAGCAGCGCCCGGTCACCGGTTTCGCGCTCGTCGCGCGCCACCACGGCGGCCTTGGAACGGCAGGATTCGGCAATCGCTTGCGCTCGCGCCGTGCCACCGGCAAAGACTTCCTGCCAGTTTTTCTCCAGCCAGGCGAAGAAATCCGGGCGGTCGATGAGGCCATATTTGGCAACTTCCGCATAACCGGCTCGGAATTCACGCGGGCTCAGCGTGTCCAGCACATCCGTGTCGGCCAGCACCAGCTGCGGCTGGTAGAAAACACCGACGAGATTCTTGCCATAGGCAGTGTTGATGCCCGTCTTGCCGCCAACCGACGAATCCACCTGCGCCAGAAGCGAGGTCGGCATCTGCACGAAATTCATGCCGCGCCGCACAATCCCGGCCACAAAGCCGGACAGATCGCCCACCACGCCGCCGCCGAAAGCCACCAGCGCATCGCCGCGCTCCAGCCGGGCCGCCAAAATGGCATTGGTGACGGTTTCAAGCGTCGCGAAGGACTTGGATTTTTCGCCCGGCGCCACAATGACCGGCGTGGCTTCGATACCGGCATTGCCAAAGCTTGTCCGCAGCCGTTCAAGATGCACCCTGGCGACATTTTCATCGGTGACGATGGCAACGCGCGCGCCCTTCAGGCGCTTGGCAACTTCCGCGCCCGCACGGTCAACGAGGTCCTTGCCGATCAGGATATCGTAAGAGCGCTCTCCCAGCGAAACCGGCACGGTAACACTGTCATGTGCGGACGAAGGCGCATTCATTCTATTCTCCAGTCGATTTTTCCAGATGCCGTTTTTCCAGATGCTGGGCGAGAACCTCGATCAGCTCGTCGGCGATGATTTCTTTCTTCTCTTCGCGCGTCATCATGTGCAGATCGGCAAGCGCATAAACCGGATAGCGCTCATTCATCAGTTTCTGCATGACGGCACGCGGATCGCTGTTGCGAAGAAGCGGCCGGTTCTGGCGGCGGGAAACCCTGTCCATCAGCACATTGATATCGGCATTGAGCCAGATGGAAACACCCGCAGCGCCTATGGCCGTGCGCGTTTCGGCATTCATGTAAGCGCCGCCGCCCGTGGCAAGCACCATCGGGCCGTCATCGAGAAGACGCAGGATCACCCGGCGTTCAAGGTCGCGGAATTCAACCTCGCCATAGGCTTCGAACAGTTCGGGGATCGTCATGCGCGAGACAGCTTCGATCTCCGTATCGGCATCGCGGAAAGGCAGGCCGAGCATCGAAGCCATTTTGCGGCCAATGGTGGACTTGCCAGCGCCCATCAGGCCGACCAGCACCAGAACCTTCGTACCGAGCAGACCACGGATGGCGTCGGCTCGCCCGTGGAGCCCCGCCTTCTCATGCAGCCCAGCCTTTTCATGTGAATTGGCTTGTTTTTCTATACTGCTCATCAACCTCATCCATTTGGGATGGTTCCACATGAAAAACCGGGCGGCGTCAATTGCTTTCATGGAATCTGAAAGGAGGAATGGCGGCTTTTTGCAGCGACGCCACCGACATTCTTGCTTTCACCGCAATGCCGCATCATAAACGACAGATGCCTACGCTGACGCGCCTCATCGCTTTCGTCGTCCTGATCGCAGCCATTGTCTATGCTGCGATGTATGCGCTTGCGAATTTCGTCGAGCCGCAGACCCAGGAAATGCGGGTGGAGATTCCAGCCTCCAAACTAAACCCAGTGCCGATTGCGCCACCACCTTCAAATGCTGGAACCGCCGCAAGCGAGACGCCAGCTATTGAAACAACCACGCCTTCACAGGAATAATGATGCGCGCATCGCTGGCGATTGAAAATTTCCTTGAAATGATGAGCGCTGAACGGGGCGCGGCAGGCAATACGCTCGAATCCTATGCGCGCGACCTCACCATGACCGCCGAAGCGCTGGCTGAGCGCGGCATCAATCTAGCGGAGGCTGAGGCCGATCACATTCGCTCGGTGCTTGACGGCATGGCGAGGGAAGGCTTTGCCGCGACATCGCAGGCGCGGCGGCTGTCCGCGCTGCGCCAGTTCTTCCGCTTTCTCTATGCGGAAGGCTTTCGGCAGGACGACCCCACCGGCGTCATCGATGCGCCGAAGAAGCAAAAGCCGCTGCCAAGAATCATGAGCGTCGATCAGGTCACCCGCCTTCTCGACCGGGCGGCGCTGGAAGCAGGCGAAGCGCAAGAACAAGGCGAGCGCATCAAGGCACTGCGGCTTCATGCGCTGATTGAAACGCTTTATGCCACGGGCTTGCGTGTTTCGGAGCTGGTGGGCCTGCCGGTCCGCGTTGCGCGCACCGATCACCGTTTTTTGTTGGTGCGGGGTAAGGGCTCGAAAGATCGTATGGTGCCGCTGTCGACCAAGGCGCGGGATGCGTTGCAGACCTTTTTGGCCTTGCGCGATTCCCTGCCCGCCTGCGAAGAGAACCCGTGGCTGTTTCCAGCCTTCTCCGAAAGCGGGCATCTGGCGCGACAGGTTTTTGCCCGCGAATTGAAGGGGTTGGCCGCCCGCGCCAATCTTTCCGCCGCCGCCATTTCACCCCATGTTCTGCGCCACGCCTTTGCCAGCCATCTTTTGCAGAACGGCGCTGACTTGCGCACGGTGCAGCAATTGCTCGGCCACGCCGATATTTCGACCACGCAGATTTATACGCATGTGCTTGAGGAAAGACTGCATAAGCTCGTCAGTGAACATCATCCGCTTGCCGATTGAGCCTGCTCCGGTTATGAGAAAAGCAAAATTTGCAAGTTGAGCCCGCAGTGAATATGTAAGGCGCCGTAAAACAGCCTTCTTCAGGCACGCTATTGCGGCGATCTCGTTGGAAACGCACGAACAGTCAGGCCCGATGTACAACTATCTCGATTTTGAAAAACCCGTCGCCGATCTCGAAGGCCAGATTCTTGAGCTGAAGAAGCTCGCGCAGGAACAAGGCAGCGTTGAGATGAGCGACGAGATTCGCCGCCTCGAGAAGCGTTCGGCCGATGCGCTGAAAGATATCTACCGCAAGCTGACCCCGTGGCAGAAGGCGCAGATCGCCCGCCACCCGGATCGTCCGCATTGCCTGGAATATATCGACCGGCTGTTTACGGAATTCACGCCTCTGGCCGGTGATCGCCAGTTCGCCAATGACGAAGCGCTGCAGGCTGGCTTTGCCCGTTTCAACGGACAGCCGGTCGCCATTCTCGGTCAGGAAAAGGGCTCGGACACCAAGACGCGCCTCAAGCACAATTTTGGCTCGGCCCGCCCGGAAGGCTATCGCAAGGCCGTCCGCATCATGGAAATGGCCGACCGTTTTCAGCTGCCGCTGATCACGCTGGTTGATACGGCAGGCGCCTATCCGGGTGTCAGCGCCGAGGAACGCGGCCAGGCGGAAGCCATTGCGCGTTCCACCGCCGAATGCCTGCGTCTGCGCGTGCCGGTGGTCTCGATCATCATCGGCGAAGGCGGTTCGGGCGGTGCTATCGCGATTGCCGTCGCCAACCGCGTCTATATGCTCGAACATTCGATCTATTCGGTCATCTCGCCGGAAGGCGCGGCCTCGATCCTGTGGCACGATTCCACCCGCGCCAAGGATGCCGCCTCCAACATGCGCATCACCGCGCAGGATCTGTTCGATCTCAAGGTCATCGACGGTATCATTCCTGAGCCGCTCGGCGGCGCGCATCGCGGCAAGGAAGCTGTCATCGATGCGGCGGGCGACATGATCACGGCATCGTTACGGTCGATGAAGGATGTCGACGGCGAAACGCTGAAGCAGGAACGCCGTCAGAAATTCCTCCAGATCGGCCGTAATCTCTAATAAAGCCCTGCCAGTTTTGGCATTTCTCATCCGGGATGTTCTTCGCATCCCGGATTTGCATCTTCACGTCATTTCCGCCATATTGCCGTCGCGTTAATTTTTAGATATCCAGGCAAGGATTTGTAAACGATACCGTAAGGTTTGGTTGTCAAAATCACCCTTGCAGGAAATCGTCTCTTGCACCGTTCTAACAGACTCGATGCGATATGAAGATCAGAACCGCAATACTTGGAACCGTCATGGCAACCGCGCTTCTCGCGGGGTGTCAGGGCTCGTCCGTATCCGACCTGAGCTTGCGCGCTGAAAAGCCGCTTCCCGAGAAGATCGTCACCAAGATGAAGGCGAAGGGCATGACCCGCACCTCGCCGATTCTGGTCAGAATCTTCAAGGAAGAAGGCGTTCTCGAAGTTTGGAAGCAGAAGAATAACGGCAAATACGACCAGATTGCCTCTTATGAAATCTGCAAATGGTCGGGCAAGCTCGGACCGAAATATATCGAGGGTGACCGTCAGGCTCCGGAAGGTTTCTACACCGTCCACCCGACGCAGATGAACCCGAAATCCAATTATTATCTCGCCTTCAACATCGGTTTTCCCAACGCTTATGACCGCGCCAACGGGCGCACGGGCCAGAACCTGATGGTGCACGGCGCATGCTCTTCGTCGGGCTGCTATTCGATGACCGACGAAAGCGTTTCTGAAATCTACGCCTTCGGACGCGACGCCTTCAAGGGCGGCCAGCGCGACTTCCAGATTCAGGCCTTCCCGTTCCGCATGACCAATGCCAACATGGCGCGCTACAAGAGCGACCCGAATTACGGCTTCTGGAAAATGCTGAAGCAGGGCTATGACGCCTTCGAAGTGACCAAGGTTCCGCCGAAGGTTGATGTTTGCGAGAAGCGCTACGTGTTCAACGTCGCTTCGCCAGACGGAAAGCCACTCTCAGCAACGGATGCCTGCCCGCCGTCGGCCAACACCGACGCCATGTCGACGGCCTACGCATCTTATGAAAAGACCTTCCAGAGCGCCTTCAGCGCTTCTCAGAAAGCCCCTGCTCCGTCGATTCAGGGCCTGACCGAAGCCAAGCTCGTTTCGGCCTGGAGCGCTGCCCGCGCTCGCGGCGAAAAGGTAACCCGCGAACCGCCGTCGCTCACGCCATCATCGGCTGAAAAGGCTGGCGCACCGGATATTCGTCCTGCTACGCCTGCACTTGCGCAGCCAGTGAGCGCAATTGCCGCAACGGCTCCCGTTGCAGCTCCGGCCACGGCTCCGGTAGCCGCTCCGGTCACCGCCTCTGTGCCGACACCGCAGCAAAACCCCGCCCAGAGCCCCGCAATGCCTGCCGACGTTTCGCCAGTGACGACCGGCAGCACGGTTGCACAGAATATCGATCAGCCCGCACCTGTGGCTGCACCGGAAGCGAAAAAGCCATGGTGGAAGATCATCGGCAACTGACCTCTACCGAGGCGCACATTCCCGTTTATGACCTGAGGGGGCTGAAATGCCCCCTTCCGGTTTTGAAGACCCGTCATCGTCTGGAGAAAATGCCAAGCGGCGCATATCTCTGGGTGGAGGCGACCGACCCGCTTTCCGGTATCGACCTGCCGCATTTCTGCGCGCAGGAAGGCCATGCGCTCATTGAACATGAGCGCAGCGAAACCGTGCAGCGTTTCCTGATCCGGAAAAAATAAGATTCAGTGCTTCGGTGAAAAGCCCGGGATTGCCAGCGGGTTTTCCATCAGCGCTGCGCGATCAGGCCGGTCGAGGCTTGGACGACCCAGAAATGCGTCGAACAGTTCCCGCACATAGCTTTCCGGCAGATCCTTGACGATCATCACCAGAAGCGTCTGCTTCTCACCCTGCGGCCATTGCGGCAAGCGCGCTGGCGGATGGAAGATTTTCTGGACGCCATGGATCACCACCGGACGTTCCGGGTCTTCTGCGATCTGGACGATGCCTTTGACACGCAGCAGCTTCTCGCCATGCGTCGAGCGCAAGAGATCGAGGAACATATCGAAACTCGAGAGCGGAATGGGCGCATCATGCCGCAGCGAAAACGAGCGGATGGCATCGTCATGATGGTGGTGATGCGCATGATGATGATCGTGGTCGCAATTCGGGCCGCAAACATGGTCATGATCGTGCCCGTGATCATGATGATGCGCATGGTCGTGATGATGATGGTCATCATGCTCATAGGCTTCCGCCTTGAGCCAGCGCTGCACATCCGCCGTTTTGGTCTCGGGATTATATAATCCGCATTCGAACAAGGCCGCAAAGCCGGTACGCTGATCGCCTGCCGTCAGAATTTCCGCACCCGGATTGAGCGCCCGCAACCGTGTTTTCAACGCTGGCAAACCCGCCTGTGCTTCCGGCAGATCCGATTTGGTCAGGATGATGCGGTCGGCCATCGCCGCCTGCTTGACCGCTTCCTCGTGGTTGTCGAGTGTCGCCATGCCGTTCACGGCGTCAACGGTCGTCAGCACGCCATCAAGACGGAAGGCCTGCATCAGCACCGGATGCCCCATGATCGAATGCAGCACCGGCGCCGGGTCGGCAAGA
The DNA here is from genome assembly GCF_006376685.1 of Ochrobactrum teleogrylli. Lineage (GTDB taxonomy): Bacteria > Pseudomonadota > Alphaproteobacteria > Rhizobiales > Rhizobiaceae > Brucella > Brucella teleogrylli. Next base: position 19,435 of record NZ_VEWL01000019.1, read on the forward strand.
CCGGTGGTTTCGATGATGACCCGCTTCAGCGCCTTGATGCGCCCGGTCTGCAAGCGGTCGATCAGATCAGCCAGCGTATCGACCAGCTCGCCGCGCACCGTGCAGCAGAGGCAACCGTCGGAAAGCTCGATAACGCCTTCGCTCGCCTGCTCGACCAGCAGATGATCGATACCCACCTCACCGAATTCGTTGATGATGACGGCGGTGTCGCTCAGGGCCGGGTCTTTCAGAAGCCGGTTGAGCAGCGTTGTCTTGCCGGAGCCCAGAAAGCCGGTCAACACGGAGACGGGAATAGGATTTGGCATGGCAAACACTTCACACTTTGAGGGCGCGACACTTCAGGAACACGACGGACAGAGTTGACCCTATCAACCCAATATTATGGTGGATCAGTTGATCGCGGTCGTCTTTATACCCACCGCACGCTGCGGGCGTGGCATCGGCACAGGCACCTGCGAAATATGCAACTGGCTCGGCTTTGTGACCGGGCCAGGTTCGGAAACAAGCCCAACCTGCACCGCAACCGGATCGTGATCCATGGCGTGAATATAGGGCGAGTTGATCTTCAGCTTGCCTTCGACATCGCGACCGTCCCAGCGGTCGGCCATGGCTTCCTTGCTGCAAATCGCCTTGCGCATATCGACAGCCTCATTGAGATTGCCGCCTGCGGTTGGTCGCAGCGTCGCAAGCGTTGCGCCGCCGGACGCGCTGGCGCGAAATGCATCGGTCATCAGCTGCGCAGCCTGTACGGCGCGCGCTTCCTGACGATCCGCGCCGAGTACGATGGCGAGCACCGTGCGACCGTTGCGCGTGGCGGACCCGGCCAGATTGAAGCCCGACGCACAGACGAAACCGGTCTTCATGCCGTCCGCGCCGTCATAACGGCCAAGCAGAATGTTGTAATTGGCCTGAATTTTCTTGCCCGCACCCGGATCGATGGCCTCGGTGGCAAAATAATGCGCATATTGCGGGAATTCACGCCGCAGCTGCACAGCGAGCACCGCAAGATCGCGCGCCGTCGTATAATTGTTCGGATCGTGCAGACCGTTCGGATTGGCGAAATGCGATCCGACCATGCCGAGACGCTGCGCTTCCGCATTCATGAGCTGTACGAAGCCAGCTTCGCTGCCGCCGACTGCCTCGCCCACGGCGACGGCGACGTCATTGGCGGATTTGACGAGCATGATCTTCAGCGCGGTATCGAGCGTCATAACCGAGCCCGGCTTGTAGCCCATCTTGCTCGGCGGCTCCTTGGCGGCACGAACCGTCATCGGCACCGGAGATTCAAGCGTCATGCGACCGGACTGGAGCGCGCGAAACGCCACATAGGCGGTCATCATCTTGGTGAGCGAAGCCGGATACCAGCGCTGGAACGCATCCTTTTGGGCATAAACCTTGCCGGTCGCCACATCGACGGCGATTGATGGATTGGCAACCGCCGCTCCCATCGCCGTGCCAGCCATTGCTGCGGCAGCAACCAGGATTTTCAACGACTTCGACAACATTGCGCAGTTCCAATCAATAATGGCCCGCAACTTCTGCGGGTCTCCGTTTGCACGGCTCAATTCAATGGTTCCAAATCGCCATCAGGACGACACACGACACGTTCGGTCATATAAGGAGGATTTGCGTTGCTCTTATCTATGCCATGTGGCGAGGAAAAGGCAAACAGGGATTGCCGGATTTCACCGAAACGTCATATCCTGTACCCTTCAAATCACACCTGATACCCATGCCTATATAGACCCAATACGGGAGCCTCTCCGAAATGCCAGTGCTTAATCGTGCCGTAGAAACGCAGGCGGAAATCGCCGGTTGGCGTCGCCAGCTTCACCAGAATCCCGAACTGCTCTACGACGTGCACGACACTGCAAAATTCGTCGCGGAAAAATTGAAAGCTTTCGGCTGCGACCACGTGGAAACCGGCGTCGGACGCTCCGGCGTGGTCGGCATCATCAAGGGCCGCCACGGCGACGGCCCGGCCATCGGCCTGCGCGCCGATATGGACGCTCTGCCGATCAATGAAACCAGCGGCGTCGAATGGGCATCGAAAATTCCCGGCAAGGCGCATTCCTGCGGCCATGACGGGCACACTTCCATGCTGCTGGGCGCTGCACAATATCTGAGCGAGACCCGCAATTTCCGCGGATCGGTCGCGTTGCTGTTCCAGCCTGCCGAAGAAGGCGGCGCGGGCGGCCTCGCCATGGTCCAGGACGGCGTCATGGATCGCTACGGCATTTCGGAAGTCTATGGCGTGCATAATATGCCGGGTTTGCCCGTGGGCCAGTTTGCCATGTGCAAGGGCCCGATCATGGCCGCAACCGACGAATTCGATCTCTTCGTCAGCGGTCGCGGCGGTCATGCGGCACAGCCGCACCGCACGATTGATCCGATCCTCGCCGGTTCGCAGCTGATGATCGCCTTGCAGGGCATCGTCTCGCGCAATACCGATCCGCTGGATTCACTCGTCATTTCGGTCACGAAATTCATCGCGGGCGAGGCCTACAATGTGATCCCGGAAAAGGCGACACTGTCGGGCACCGTGCGCACGCTGCAAAAGGAAACCCGCGCTTTCGCCGAACGCCGTATCCGCGAAGTGGCTGCCGGGATCGCCGCCGCCACGGGCGCAGAAATTACCGTGCGCTATAAGAACAATTATCCGGTCACCTTCAACCACGATGCGCAGACGGAATTTGCCGAGCGCATCGCCACCGGCGTTGCAGGTGAAGGCAAGGTCAACGCCAATGTCGAGCCGATGATGGCTGCGGAAGATTTTTCCTACATGCTGGAAGCACGCCCCGGCGCCTATATCTTCATCGGCAATGGCGATACGCCGGGCCTGCATCACCCGGCCTATGATTTCAACGACGACGCTATTCCCTATGGCGTCAGCTATTTCGTGTCCGTCGCCGAGACGGCGCTTGCCGCCTGACGTCACTCCAAACTTGAGAAAATCCGCCTACCCCGCTTTTTGCGGGGTTGGCTACCGCCATGAAACCCAGTATGTGTCGAAAATATCCGAACATGCTGGCATCACTGGCAACAGCGGATGGTTTAACGGTCGGTCCCGTAGCTCAGTAGGATAGAGCGACAGATTCCTAATCTGTAGGCCACTGGTTCGAATCCAGTCGGGATCACCACTTAAAAATCACTTATCATAAGGCCAGTTGGCCTGCGAAAAGACGCCACCATCGACCCATAATGTCTGGCCCGTCACGAAACGCGCCGCCTCGGAAGCAAAGAACAGCACCGGACCGGACAGATCCTCAGCGCTGCCGACCCGGCGCAATGGCGTCACCTTGGCCCATGTGCCCGCATAATCGGGCTGTTCCAGCGCCGTGCGCTCATTGAGGATCGCGCCGGGAGCGACACAATTCACCCGAATGCCATGCGGCCCGAGTTCCACCGCCGAAACCTTGGTGAACTGCTCAATGCCGCCCTTGGAGGCCGTGTAGGAAACAAGTTTCGGGAAAGCCAGCTTGTTGCAGCCCGAACCGATATTGATGATCGCGCCGCTCTTGTCGGCATCCACCATCCGCTTGGCCGCAGCCTGCGTGTTGAGGAAGCACCCTTTCAGATTGGTGCGGATGACATCGTCCCACTCGTCTTCGGCGAGTTCCAGCAATGATTTCCATCTCTGGATACCGGCATTGTTGACGAGCACATCCGGCGCATCGCCAAACCAGCTGCACGCCTCATCGAAGAAAGCTTCGACCTCGGCTCCAACGCCGACATCACAGGCAAGTCCAAGCGCCTGACCGCCGCCCGCTTCAATCGCCTCGACCAGCGACTGGGCTGCGTCGTCGTCATCCTTGAAGCTGAAAGCCACCGCATAGCCCGCATTAGCAAAAGCCGTAACCAGATGTCTGCCGATCCCCGTGCTGCCGCCTGTGATGACTGCGAATTCGCTCATGCCGCTCCCTCCCTGAAGCATTTCCGAAACCGAACTTAATCGGTTTTCGCCGGTGGTAAACTGGCAGAAAAGAAAATATCCTCCCCATAAGCAGAATGGAGGGAAAAATGAATCCGGACATCACGGAAGCCAATGGCGCGTGTCACTGCGGAACGGTGCGTTTTCGCGTAAAATTGTCCAATGGCCTGCACAGTGCGCGACGTTGCACCTGCTCCTATTGCCGGATGCGTGGAGCGGTTGCCGTAACTGCGGAAGTGGGCGGACTGGAAATTCTGCAAGGTGAAGATGCGCTGACGCTCTACACTTTCAATACCGGCATCGCGAAGCATTATTTCTGCTCCAAATGCGGGATTTATACCCATCACCAGCGCCGCTCCAATCCGCACCAGTTCGGCGTGAATGCGGCTTGTCTGGAAGGCGTCTCACCTTTCGATTTCAAGGTCATTCCGGTCAATGACGGCGTCAATCACCCGTCAGACACGCCGAACCGCAAGGGATCGAGTATTGTGGGTTATTTGCGCTTCGAACCGGCTGACGGCACGGATTAAACCCTTGCACGCGGCTTCTGTTGGTTTTTCTCCCAGGAGAAGACGGTCGGCGGCAGCGGATCGCGTCCACGAATAATGTCCGATCCCTTTTCGCCGACCATGATGGTTGGCGCGTTGGTGTTGCAGGACGGTACGCGCGGCATGATCGAGCTGTCGCACACCCGCAACCCCTCCAGACCGTGCACCCGCAGTTCCAGATCGACCACGGCTGAAGCGTCGGTGCCCATCCTGCACGTGCCGACCGGATGGTGATCGGTCTTGGCATTGGCGCAGGCATAGTCGAACAGATCATCGTCGGTGACCACTTTCGGTCCCGGCAGCCGCTCGGCCATGACATAGGGTTTCAGTGCGGCCTGTTGCATGATTTCACGCGCGATCTTCAGCCCTTCCAATGACATTTTCAGATCGTGCGGATCGCTCCAATAATTGGGATCGATCAGCGGCGCAGCAGCGGGATCGCTCGAACCAAGCCGCACCGTGCCCCGCGAGCGTGGATGCAGATAGGCGGAATTCAGCGTCACGCCCGCATTCTTGAGCTTCTCGACACCTGCTTCAATCCCCGATCCCAGTCCCAGATGGAACTGGATATCCGGCGAACGGGCATCCGGATCGGCATACCAGAAACCGCCCGTTTCAAAGAGGCTCGACGCCACCGGGCCGGAGCGAAGCAGCATATATTGCAGGCCCGCGCCAAGCGTGCGGTGCAGCTTTGCCACGCCGTCATAAGTGTGATCGCCAGTGCATTCAGCAATGACGAACAGATCGAGATGATCCTGCATATTTTCGCCAACGCCGGGCAGATCGTGTTTCACCGCAACGCCAACCTGTTTCAGATGATCGGCGGGACCGATGCCCGATTGCAGCAGAAGCTTTGGCGAGCCGATAGCGCCCGATGAAATGATGACCTCCCGCGATGCGCGCAACACCTCGCCACTCATCAGGGCCACGCCTGTGGCGCGCGTCTTTTCCAGCACGATGTTACGGACTGGCGCATTGATCCTGACCGTCAGGTTTCGCCGTCCCTTGATCGATGCGAGATAAGCAAGCGAGGCGGACGACCGCCGGCGGTTGCGCTGCGTCAACTGATAGAAACCGACGCCCGCCTGTTCGCGCCCGTTGAAATCCGGGTTGTAGGGTATCCCCAGTTCCTGCCCAGCGCGGATATAAGCGTCGCAGATCGGCAGCGGTGCGGACGGCATGGAGACGCCCAGCGGCCCGCCATAGGCATGGTAATCGTCGTTGAAGCGCTGATTGTCCTCGGCGCGTTTGAAATAGGGCAGCACACTGCGATAATCCCAGCCGGTGCAGCCATCTTCATTGGCCCAAAGATCGTAATCAGCGGCATTGCCGCGTGTATAAATCTGCGCATTGATGCTGGAACCGCCGCCGATGACCTTGGCCTGCGTATAGCGCAGCACGCGGTTCTTCATATGCTTTTGTGGAACGGTCTCCCAGCCCCAGCTCGCTACGCCCTTGGTCATTTTGGCAAAGCCCGCAGGCATATGGAACAGCGGATTCCAGTCGCTGCCGCCTGCCTCTAGCAGTAGTACTTTTACAGACGCGTCTTCGCTCAGCCGATTGGCGAGAACACAACCGGCAGGCCCGCCGCCAACGATGATATAATCGTAATTCATCACATCGTTCCTAAAGCTTTGCTATCGAAAGGCCGCCATCGGCATTGATCACCGACCCGGTGGCGAATATGAAATTTCCGCCCGCAAGCCCGGCCACGATGGCGCCAACATCCCCCACTTCGCCCCAGCGCTTCATCGGCACCAGCCCGCCGTCAATGAGCGTGTCGTAGCGCTCGGCGACCTTCGCGGTCATATCGGTGCGAATAATGCCGGGACGCACTTCGAACACACCAATCCGCGCCTCGGCCAGACGCAGCGCCAGCCCTTGCACGAAGGCGGTCAGCCCCGCCTTGCTGATGCAATAATCGAGCCTTTCCGGCGAACTCATCACCGATGAAACCGAACTGATCGTCACGATGCTGCGTGGAAAACGCACATCGGTTACCGCCAGCATGGCTTTCACTATCGCCTGCGTGAAAAACACTGTGCCGCGCAAATTGACCCCCATGATGGTGTCGAAATTTTCAGGCTTCAGCCCAAGAAAATCGCCGCGCTCGACCGACCCCATGCCCGCATTGTTGACGAGACAGTCGATGCTGCCAAACTCCTTCAGCACAGCGGCAATGGTCGCCTCATGCGTCTCGACGGCAGCCAGATCGCTTTTGAAGAAAGCCACCCTGCCGCCCATGCCGCGCAATTCGTGAATGACGGCCTCGTCGTCCTCAATATCGGTGATCACCAGATCAAAACCCTTTGCCGCCAGGGCGCGGGCGATGCCGAGCCCGATGCCGCGACGTCCGCCGGTTACCAGCGCCACAGGTCTTTGACGGTTCATGCCAGAACCTCCCGGTTCAAATGGTCCGCGACGCGCAACGCCTGTGCGGCAACGGTCAGCGCCGGATTGACTGCCGCCGATGTCGGCAGGAGCGATGCATCGACCACATGGAGATTGGGGTGATCGTAAGCCCGGCACCATGGATCGAGCGGCGCCGTCGCCGGGTCATTGCCGATGCGCACCGTCCCGCATTGATGCGACGGCGTGCGCCGGTCAAAGGCGCGTGACAGCACGACCGGAAACCCTGCCGCACGCAGAGCGGATTTGAGCTTTTCCACCAGCATCAGATGCGCTTGCCAGTTGCTGCGCACCCAATGCAAAACGATGCGGTCGCCATCCACCGTCACACGGCTTTCCGGCGACGGCAGATCTTCGCTTATGGCGTAGAAATCGATTGTGTGTCCGGCAATCCGGTTCAACAGCCATTCCGGCACTCGTGGCATACTGGATTTGAGGATCGCACCCGAGATGCGCCCCAGCAATTGCACATTGCCCAATGGCGGCCCGCCTGCCCCGTCCGACAGATAGTAATCGTTGAAGCCAAAGGTCTTCTGGTAGACGCTGTCATTGCGATAACGCGGACCGAAAGCGATTACGGCGCTCGCATTGTGGTTCATGAAATTGCGCCCCACCTGATCGGAGCGATTGGCCAGTCCCGACCGCAACAGGAGCGCCGCCGATTGCACCGCACCGGCGGACAGAATGACCAGCTTCGGGCGCAGGACCAGCGCCTCTCCGTTCTTCACATAATGCACGGTGGCAATGGTCTTGCCATCCGGCCCGGCTTCCAGCCGTGTCACCCGTGCGGAAGTTTCGAGCCGGACATTGGGATGCTTGAGGGCAACCGCGAGCGGACAGGTTTCCGCATCCATCTTGCCGTCATTGCTATTCGGATGCGCATCCCACGGCGTTTTGGCCTTTGCCAGCCAACGGTCGATATCGACCCCCAGCGGCAGCGATGCCGGATGCAATCCCGCTTTCTTCAACCGCGCCCGCACATCGGCAATGGCTGGTTCGTCGCGGATCGCCGGATAGGGATAAGACTTTGAATGATCTGGCTCGGTCGGATCACCGCCCAGTTCACCGCGCACCTGAAACAGCTGTTCGGCGCGGCTATACCACGGCTCCAGTTCTTCATAGGAAAAGGGCCAGGCGGGCGAGACCCCTTCCAGATGCGCCATTTCTGCAAAATCCTCGCGGCGATAGCGGATCAGCACCGCGCCAAAGAATTTGGAATTGCCGCCAACATTGTAATAATTGCCGGGATTGAACGGCGTACCGTTCGTCTCGTACCAGAACTCTTTCGGACGAAAGAAGCCTTGTTGGAAAATAGCGCGCGGGTCACGGTTTTCCGGCCTGTCCAGCAAATGCTCCCCCGCCTCAAGGATGAGAATGTTGGCACCCGACGCAGCAAGACCGGCGGCCATCGTCGCGCCGCCGATACCCGATCCGATTATGACGATATCCGGCTGTCCTCCCAAAGCCGTCACTCCCTACTTCGCCTGCGGCATCCACATGGCCGTCCGCGCACCGATATGCATATTGAGTGTCTTGGTCTCGGTGTAATCCTCCACCGCATGACGGCCCAATTCGCGCCCCAGACCCGACTGGCGATAACCGCCGAAAGGCAGTTCCGGCGTGCCGTCCATGAAAGTGTTCATCCAGACTGTGCCAGCACGCACCTTGCGCCCGATGGTCATGCAGGTATCGAAATCACGGCTCCACACGCCTGCCGAAAGACCGTAATCGACCGCATTGGCAATCGAGATTGCGTCATCCACGCTGTCGAAGGACAATACCGACAGAACCGGCCCGAACACTTCTTCACGCGCCACGGCCATGTCGGCCTTCACACCGGACAGAATGGTCGGGCCCATATATTGGCCGAGGCCGAGGTCGAGCACCTCACCGCCATGCGCCAGCGCCGCACCAGCCTTTCTGGCCTGATCGACATAGGCGCCAACCTTGCTCAGATGCTGCGGCGTGATGATCGCGCCCACCTGTGTGCTGACATCGAGCGGATCGCCGACAATGACCTTTTTCGACAGATCGGCGACGCGCTCGACAATCTCATCGACAATCGAGCGATGCACGATCAGCCGCGAACCGGCATTGCAGCATTCGCCCGCATTGAACCACGCGCCGAACACCGCCGCGTCGATGAAGGCATCCATATCCGCATCCGGGAACAGGATTTGCGGGTTCTTGCCGCCAAGCTCCAGCGACACTTTTTTCAGGGTCTGAGCGGCATTGGCCATGGTCAGCTTGCCGACGCCAGTGGAACCAGTAAACGACACCATGTCCACATCTGAATGCGTGCTCATATGCTGGCCGACATCCGCACCAGTTCCGGTGACGATGTTGACGACGCCATCCGGCACGCCCGCCTCGGCCAGAATTTCACCCAGCACCAGCGTCGAGCCGGAGGTGAGTTCCGACGGCTTGACGACCGCTGTGCAGCCTGCAGCCAACGCGAAAGGAAGCTTCTGCCCGACGATCAGGAACGGAAAATTCCACGGCGTGATGATGGAGACGACGCCAATCGCCTCGCGCAGCACCACGCCCAGCGTGCCGTCGCCCAGCGTATTATAGCTCTCGCCATGCAGATCGCGCGCCAGCGCTGCCGCATAGCGCCAGATATCGACCGAACCGGCAATCTCGCCACGCACCTGACTGATCGGCTTTCCAGCTTCAATCGCATCGAGATAGGCAAGCTCTTCGGCCCGCGCCTCGATCAGCTCGGCAGCCTTCAGCAGAACCAGCGAGCGCTGCGAAGCAGTCTTAGACGACCAGCGCCCGTCATCGAAAGCCTTGCGTGCGCTTGCTACGGCGCGTTCCACATCCGCCTTGTTGCCCGCCGGATAACGGCTCACCGTGACACCATGGCCGGGGGCCACGCGCTCAATGGTCTGGCCGCTCTGGCTGCCCACCCATTTGCCATCGATCAGCATGGAGAATTCGCGGACGGCCAGTCCGGCCAGCGGTTGCGGCTTTACAATAACGCTCATCACCATTCTCCTTTAAAATTCGCTTCGCGCTTTTCGCTAAACGAGCGCACACCTTCCTTCAGATCGCCGGTCTTGGCGACAAGGATGGAACCCAGCGCCTCGACAGCGGTTCCGTTGTCCTCGCCATTGGCGACGGACAGCATCAGTTTGGAAATTTCCAGTGCAGCCGGTCCGCGTTGTGCCACCCGCGCCGCATAATCCTGCGCCGCCTGCAAGGCTGCGCCCGTTTCCACAACGGCATCGACCAACCCGTGCGAGAGCGCTTCCTCAGCCGTGAACATCTCGCCGCCCAGCACCATTCGCCGCACGACCTGCGCGCCGAAGCGGTGTACAAGACGCTGCGTGCCCGACCAGCCGGGGATCATGCCCAGCGATGTTTCCGGCAGACCGATCTTCGCCTGTTTTTCGACAATGCGGATATCGGCAGCGCCTGCCAATTCCAGCCCGCCGCCCAGAGCATGACCATTCATTGCCGCGATCAAGGGCACACGCAAAGTCGCAAGCCGCTCGAACACCCGATGACCATAGCGCACCCAGGCATGGCCGAATTCCTGCGGTTCCATGCCGCCCCAGGCCTTGATGTCGCCGCCTGCTGAAAAGGCTTTGCCCTCACCGGTCAGGATTGCAACCCGCACAGTGCTATCCGCCTCCACCCGATCACAGGCGGCAGACAATTCCTGCAAAAGCTCAATATCGAATGCATTGAGCTTTTCGGGCCGCTTGATCGTCATGACCGCGATGTGATTTTCGGTCGAAATTTCTATCCTATCAGCCATGTCGCGCCTCCAGCTTTCGCGCCGGTTTTTGCGGCAATTCAAGTCCAATTGGCTCCTCGCGGAACAGCGCTTCATCCATGGTCTTGAGCTGGTCGGAAACGATCAGCGGAAATTCGGATTGATCTAGAATATGCGCCTGCAAATCGACACCCGGCGCAATCTCGGTGAGCACGATACCTTCCGGCGTCAGCTTCATCACCGCCCGTTCGGTGACGTAGGTAATGTCCTGTCCCTGCGCGACGCTGCGGGGGCCTGAGAAGGTGACATGCTCGACTTGCGTGACCAGTTTTTTGAGCTTGCCTTCTTTTTCGATCACCAGCTTACCGTCAGCGACCGACAATTTCGCACCCGCATTGAACATGCCGGAAAAGACGATCTTCCTGGCGCGTGCGGTAATGTCGACAAAGCCGCCCGCTCCCGCCGTGACATGCGGACGGAATGAAAGTTTCGACACATTGACCGAACCGTCGCGCCCGATCTCAAGGAACGAGAGCAGCGAGGCATCAAAACCGGCACCCTGAAAATAGGTGAACTGATAGGGTGACGGCATATAGGCATCGGCATTGGACGCGCAGCCGAAAGCGAAGTCCAGAAGCGGCACGCCGCCGACAGCACCCTGCTCGATCACCCAGGTCACGGCACCGTGCAGGCCTTCTTCCAGCAAAATGCGTGGCACATTGGCGGAAATGCCGAAGCCGAGATTGACCGCGCTGCCCGCCTGCAATTCCTGCGCGACACGCCGTGCAATCGCTTTTTGAATATTGAATTCGGCGAGACGGAATGTATCCAGCGGGCGGAAAATCTCGCCCGAAATCGCCGGGTCGTAGAGCGTCTGCGTGGTCTGCTTCTGGTCGGGATCGACAACGATATAATCGACCAGAACGCCCGGCACGCGAACGTCATGCGGCTTCAGCGTGCCTTCCTTGGCGATGCGCTTCACCTGCGCAATGACGATGCCGCCATTGTTGCGCGCTGCCAGCGCCTGATCGAGACCGCCGAGATAAGCGCCTTCATGCTCATAGGTGAGGTTGCCGCGTTCATCCGCCGTCGTCGCGCGAATGATCGCCACCTGCGGGATGATGGCGGGGAAATAAAGCCAGTCCTCGCCTTCGAAGCTGACATGTTTCACCACCGGCTCTTGTGTAGCCTTGTCATTCATCGCCGTACCCTGACGCTTGGGATCGACAAATGTATCGAGCCCTACCTTGGTCAGCACGCCGGGGCGCTTTGCCGCCGCCTCACGGTGCATGTCGAACAGGATGCCCGACGGGACATTATAGGCCGGAATCTCATTATTGGTGATCATCTGCCAGATCAGCGGCGGTTCGGCATTCGACGGGCCGGACGGATAAGACCCGCCGATGATCTTCTTCAACAGCCCGGGCTTGGCGATGTAATCCACCCCCTTGATGCCGCTCATATCGCCCGCCGCAATTGGGTGCAGCGTGGTGATGTTCTTCGGGTGGCCCGTCTCGTCGAACCGCTCGCCAATCGCTTTCAGCGTCAGGTCGGGACAGCCGAGACCGCTTGATGACGAGACCGAAACGACAGCATTGTCGGGGATGAGTGCAGCCGCTTCCGCAGCCGAAATATGCTTGTTCATGGTGTTCAGAGTCCAGATTGAACGGCGGTTGCCTTGCCAGTCTTGGCGGCTTCCGCGACCGCAAGCCCGGTGGCGAGCGACCAGATGCCGTCTTCGAGTGTTGCAGAAGGCTGGCCCTTGCCCGCAATCGCGTTGTGGAATGCCTGCAAGGCTGTTTCGTAGAGATTTTTCTGGTCGAGCGGCAATTCGTGCTCACCGTTTTGATCACGCAGCAGCACGGTGCCGACCGGCTTTTGCGTCATCACATTGCGCGCCACCAGCGAGCCTTCGCTGCCATGCACTTCAAAGCCCGTTTCGGCATATTTGGCGGTGAAAGCATCGTGGAACTGGGCAATCGCGCCGGAGGAGAAGCGCAGCACACCCATCACACCGTCTTCCAGACCATCGCCGCTGAGGCCCCCCTGCTGGCTGAAAGCCAAGGCTTCGACCGGGTTTTCGCCCAGCACAAAACGCAGCGTGTCCGCGTCGTGCACGGTGATATCGAGGATGACGCCGCCACCGGCATCTGGTCGTTCAATGCGCCAGCCCTGCAAATGTGGCGGCAGATAAACCGCATGGAAAACCCGCGCCCCAAGCACCTTGCCGATCCGGCCTTCTGCGATGGCATCGCGCATAGCGCGGTGGCTGGCGGCATTGCGCAGATGATGGTTGGTGCCAGCCACAACGCCTGCCTCGCGCACGGCTTTCAGCATGGCATGGGCGTCGCCAATCGTCAGCGCCAGCGGCTTTTCACAGAGGACGTGTTTAGCTGCTTGTGCCGCGGCAATCGCCTGATCGCGATGCAGTTCATTGGTGGTGGAGATATAGACAGCGTCGATTTCCGGATCGGCCAGCATCGCATCAAGGCTTGTCACCGAGCGGCCAATACCATTATCGCGGGCATAGGTTTCGCCGCGCGCGGCATTGGTGCTGTAAACCGAAACGACTTCGCCGCCGGTCGCACGAATGGCTCCGATCACCCACTCTTTCGCAATCGTGCTTGCGCCTATAAGGCCCCACTTTGCCATTGGTGTTTCTCCTCCTTTTTGGTCTGCGCGCCACAGCTTGCGCGCACCGCAAGACGCACCGCCAAACGCTGCGCCTCCGCCTCCACCCGTTCCGAGTTGATCTGCTTCAACAGAAGCTGTGCCGCCCGTTCGCCCATCCCCTGCGGATCGACCGACACCGTTGTTAATGCGGGCACCGCCGTCTTTGCTTCGATCACATCGTCAAAGCCGACCACGCCGAAATCGCGACCCGGTTCCAGATGCGCGGCGCGCAGGCCGTCACAAACACCAAACGCCACCGCATCGTTGAAACACACCGTGGCCGTTGGTTTTGCGCCGTGCAGCAACATGCGCTCGACTGCTTCCACACCACCTGCCCGCGACGGCGCCGATGTGAAGATCAGCGCCTCGTCAAAGGCGAGACCCGCCTGCTCCAGACCAGCGCGATATCCGGAAACACGCTCCGAAAACACCGCGGTATCCGCATAGCCGCCCATGAAGGCGATGTTCCTGTGACCCAGACCAACCAGATGCTCGACGGCCTTCGCGACACCGCCGCGATTGTCGGACAGAATGGACGAAACGCCGGAACCCGGCACATCGCGCACCATCTGCACGACCGGCAGGCCGCTTTTCGCCAGCGGCTTCAGATCGCCTGATTCCGTACCGCGCGCCGGTGAAACGATCAGCCCCGCAATGCCATGTTCCCGCATGGAGGCGATCACCTCACGCTGGCGGTCGATGCTTTCGCCGGTATTGGCCAAAAACTGCACATAGCCCGCCGACTGCATCACGCGGTCTATGCCCACCGCCAGTTCGGCAAAGAAGCTGTTGGTCAGATCATTGACGACCAGCCCGATGATCTTCGACTTCGCCTGACGCAGATTTGCGGCGCTGCGGTTATAGACATAACCGAGCTTTTCGATTGCCGCCTGTACCTTGACCCGCGTTTCAGCGTGAACCAGCGGACTGTCACGCAGCACGAGCGACACGGTCGATTTGGACACGCCTGCCTCGCGTGCAATATCGATGACCGTAACGCTGCTCTTGTTCATGGCTTTCCTCGACTTCTGCCGCTAAGTTAATTGGAACGTTCCAAAATTGTCAATTAGATAAATTTAGCCGTAATATTGCCATGATATCGCCTTGTTTTTTGGCCCTTTTTAGGCGGAATTCTCTAAATAATGGGCTATATCTGTTTGAAATAGGCTTATTCCTTGCCATTTGGAACGTTCTAAATTATCAAGACTGAGGTTCATGGGAGGACGATGATGGGCGTTGCATTCGACACTATGCTGACCTTGCCGAAGGCCGGTGGAACCCTGCTTCCATATCGGCTTGTCGGAACGCCGACCGAAAGACCGTCCGCTCCCCCGCAATTCAATCGCATCGCCTATGCGGCAGCGCATGTTGTCTCCGACCCGCGAAAAGATACGACGCCCTGGAGCAATCCCGCGCTCGACTGGGATGCGACCATGGCTTTCCGGCATCATCTCTGGAGTCTCGGTTTCAGGATCGCCGAAGCGATGGACACATCGCAGCGCGGCATGGGCCTCAACTGGACGGGCGCGCAGGAGCTGATCCGCCGCTCGCTGGCTGAAAGCAAGACCGTAGCGGGTACCGATCTCGCCTGCGGTGCTGGCACCGACCATCTCGATCCGGCGGATGCCAAGAGCCTTGATGACATCATCAAGGCCTACGAAACACAGGCTGGTTTCATCGAGAAACACGGCGGGCGTTTCATCCTGATGGCAAGCCGCGCCCTTGCCCGTATCGCCCGCTCGCCCGACGATTACGCAAAGGTTTATGGGCACATTCTCTCCAATGCCCGCGAGAAAGTTGTGCTGCACTGGCTAGGCGACATGTTCGATCCGCAGCTCAAGGGCTACTGGGGAGCCTCAAATTTCGAGGATGCGCTGGATACCGTCATCGACATCATCGAAGCCAACCGCGACAAGGTGGAAGGCATCAAGATTTCGCTACTCGAAGAACGTTACGAACTGGCATTACGAGACCGGTTGCCGGAAGGCGTGCTCTGTTTCACAGGCGATGATTTCAACTATGCGCCGCTGATCGAAGGCGACGGCAACCGGCACAGCCATGCCTTGCTCGGCATTTTCGATGCGGTCGCGCCACAGGCCTCCAGCGCATTGGCAGCGCTTGCCCAAGGCGACAGCGCCCGTTTCCGCGCCATCATAGAGCCGACCGTCCCGCTATCGCGCAAGATTTTCGAAGCGCCGACCCAGTATTACAAGGCGGGCATCGTGTTTCTCGCATGGCTCAACGGCCACCAGACGCATTTCACCATGCCAGCCGGAATGCAGTCGGCGCGCGGCATTGTCCATTATGCCGACATTTTTCAGCTGGCGGACAAGGCCAATGTGCTCGACAGGCCGGAGCTTGCCGTGAAACGCATGAAGTCGCTTTTGGAAACCCATGGGGTGGAACAAGCCTGACAGCCGCTTCATCAAGCGACCCGTATTCCCCCATGCAATCTGTCCGGTTCCCGTGCTGATTGATTTCGGCTATCAACTTGATTAAGCAATCAACAGCATAGAAACCAATTAGGGGAGATTTTCATGCGTTCTGTACTTCTGGCATTGCTGGCCGCAACGGCCATTGCCACTTCGGCCCAGGCAAAAGACGTTACCGTCGCCGTGACCGCCATCGTCGAACATCCGGCGCTCGACGCTGCCCGTGACGGCGTCAAGGATGCTTTGGCCGAAGCCGGTTTCAAGGAAGGCGAAAATCTCAAATTCGTCTATCAGTCCGCACAGGGCAACCCGGCAACCGCCGCACAGATCGCACGTCAGTTCGTCGGCGAAGGCCCGGATGTGATCGTTCCGATCTCCACCCCTTCGGCTCAGGCCGTGGTTTCTTCCACGCGCGACATACCGGTTGTGTTCACCGCCGTATCAGATCCGGTCGGCGCACAGCTCGTCAAAAGCATGGAAAAGCCGGGCGGCAATGTAACCGGCCTCTCCGACATGTCGCCGGTGGCCGAACATATCAAGCTCATCAAGGAAGTGATGCCGAACATCAAGAAGCTCGGCTATCTCTACAATTCCGGCGAAACCAATTCGGTCTCGCTTCTGGCTGCGCTGAAGGAAGCTGCTGCCGCTGACGGCATCGAAATCGTTGAATCCGCCGCCACCAAGTCGGCTGAAGTCAAGGGCGCTGCGCAGGCCCTCGTCGGCCGCGCCGATGCCATGTATGTGCCGACCGACAACACCATTGTTTCGGCCCTCGAAAGCGCTGTCGGCGTTGCCGAGGAAAGCAAGCTGCCGCTCTTCACCGCCGATACGGATTCCGTCAAGCGTGGTGCGATGGCTGCACTCGGCTTCAACTATTACGACGTCGGCAAGCAGACCGGCGCTGTGGTTGCACGCATCCTGAAGGGCGAAAAGCCGGGCGACATTTCAGTTGAAATCGCCAAGGGCACTGATCTCGTCATCAATCTTGGCGCCGCCAAGAAGATGGGCGTGGAATTCCCGAAGGCCGTGATCGACCGCGCCACCAGCAAGATCGACTGATCATCGATCAGACCGCAGAAAAAAGGGGGCGAGAGTGAAAACTCTCGCCTTCTTCTTTTTGGACAAAGGCCAAAGGAGTTCCAAACAATACCCAAGGTGGGGCAATACCGCACGAATGTTGCGTGAGCCGCACATAAAGCCGCATTTGCGGGCCTTTGGCGCGGTTTGGGCTTGCGCTCGGGATTACGAGAGTTGTAATCCCACTGGAATAATAATGGGAACAAATGATCTAGCCGGGAAACGATCCGCACGGGCCTCGCCCGCCGGATACACTCAAACCAAAACCGGTCGCGATTGGTGAAAGCCTTTTGGGCAATCGGAGGCACGAAGCCTCGATGCCCGCAGGCTTGCGGATGGTCTTATGCCGGAAAACCGGCTTCATCCTTGTCGATTGCGGCAAAGTACAAGGAATGTCGTTGTGAGTCAGATCGCCTTCTGGGGTGCGGTCGAATTAGGCCTCGTTTTCGCGTTTGTCGCCATTGGCGTTTATCTGGCGTTTCGCGTCCTCGACTTTCCCGACTTGACGGTAGACGGTTCATTCCCGCTCGGTGCAGCTGTAACCGGCGTTCTGATCCTCGCAGGCCTCAACCCATGGCTCGCCGCCGCAATCGCCATGGTTGCCGGCGCGATAGCCGGTCTCGTGACCGCCACGCTGAATGTCCGCTTCAAGATTCTCAATCTGCTCGCATCCATTCTGACGATGATCGCGCTGTTCTCGGTGAACCTGCGTGTGATGGGTCGGCCGAATATCGCGCTCATCAATCAGGACACGATGCTCAGCCCCTTCTTCGGCCACGGCATTCCGGAATATTACGTGCGTCCGGCTTTCCTGTTCGTGCTGGTGGCCATCGCGGTCTTCATCGTCTGGCGCTTTCTGGAAAGCGACATGGGCCTCGCCATGCGTGCGACCGGCGCCAATCCGAAAATGGCGCGCGCGCAGGGCGTACAGACGGATCGCCAGATCTATATCGGCATGGCGCTGTCCAACGCGCTCGTCGCGCTTGGCGGGTCGCTTTTCGCCCAGACGAACGGTTTTGCGGACGTCACCTCGGGCGTTGGTACCATCGTCGTTGGTCTCGCAGCGGTCATCATCGGTGAAACCATCCTGCGCACGCGCAACCTGCTGGTGATCCTGATCGGTTGCGTGCTCGGCTCCGTCATCTACCGCATCGCCATCCAGCTTGCACTTTCGAACGGCAACACATTCGGCCTGCAGGCGTCCGATCTCAACATCGCCACCGCGCTTCTCGTTACATTCGCCCTGATATTGCCGCGCATGCGCCGCGGGGGAGCATCCGCATGATCGAAGTATCCAATCTCGATGTCGTCTTCGGTCGCGGTACCCCGCTGGAAAAGCAGGTTCTGAACAAAATCAACCTGACCATGGATCGCGGTTCCTTCGTCACCGTTATCGGCTCGAATGGCGCTGGCAAATCCACCCTTCTCGGTGTGCTTGCGGGCGATGTCATCCCGACCGGCGGCAAGGTGGTGATCAGTGGCAAGGATGTGACCCGCAAATCCACCGCCGAACGCGCCGGTCTCGTCGCACGCGTGTTTCAGGACCCGCTGGCTGGCAGTTGCGGCACCCTGACCATTGAGGAAAACCTCGCGCTTGCCGCATCGCGTGGCAAGAAGCGCGGCTTCACCCATGCGCTGAATTCCAATCGTCGCGAATGGTTTCGCGAGCGCGTGGCGAGCCTCAATCTCGGCCTTGAAAACCGGATGCAGGACCGCATGGAACTTCTCTCCGGCGGGCAGCGTCAGGCGCTTTCGCTGATCATGGCAACGCTGGCCGGTTCGGAAGTTCTGCTTCTCGACGAACATACCGCAGCGCTCGATCCGGGCATGGCTGAATTCGTCATGGAACTGACCCGTACGCTCATCACCGAAAACAAGCTGACGGCACTGATGGTCACCCATTCCATGCGTCAGGCGCTCGACTATGGTGACCGCACCATCATGCTGCATGGCGGCAAGATTCTGCTCGATGTTACCGGCGACAAGCGCAAGACGCTGGGCGTGGAAGACCTGATCGAGATGTTCCGCAAGGTGCGCGGCCAGACGCTCGACGACGATGCCCTGCTGATCGAATAATAGTCCACTATTCGCTTTTCACAGCCGCCGTTCATCCCGTGACCGGCGGCTGTTTTGTTTCTGGCCGAAATGTTCTAAGAACCCACTATGGCCCAGAAAAAAGCAAATGAAGTCGATGGTTTCCTGAGCAGACCGAGCAGCTCGTTTCCGGTCGTGCTTCTTTATGGCCCGGATAAAGGGCTGGTGAGTGAGCGAGCGCGCCGCTATGCCGAGGCGACAAAGCTGCCGCTCGACGATCCCTTTGCCGTCATTCGCATGGAAGCCGACGAGATCGACGCAGATCCTTCGAAGCTCGCCGATGAAGCGCGCACTATTTCGATGTTCGGTGGCATCCGCTTGATCTGGATCAAGAACGCCGCCGGGCAGAAGAAACTCGCCGATGCGGTCAAGCTCTTGGCAACCGAACCGCCGCATGAAACCTTCATCCTTGTGGAAGCCGGTGATTTGAAGAAGGGCGCAGGGTTGCGCAGCGCCGTCGAGAACGCCTCGGCGGGCATGGCGCTGCCCTGCTATACGGATGATGCGCGCGGCATCGATGGTGTCATTGATGATGTGCTGGCCGAATGGAAGCTGCAGATCACCCTCGATGGGCGTCAGCTGCTTCGCGCCAGCCTTGGCGGGGACCGCCTTGCCACCCGCGGCGAACTGGAAAAGCTCTGCCTCTATGCGCGCGGCAAGGAACGCATCGACATTGACGATGTGCGCGAAGCGGTGGGCGATGTTGCAGGCCTGTCGACAGAAGAGGTCGTGGATGCAGTCATTGCCGGTGATTTGCAGCGATTTGAAATCACATTCGACCGTGTCGTGAAATCCGGCACAGCGCCTTTTCTGGTGCTGAACACAGCCATGCGGCAATTCCAGCAGATACAGGGCCTGCGCTATATCATGGATAGCGAACGCAAAAGCGCGTCCGTTGTCGTGGCCGGTGCAAGGCCACCCATCTTCTTCAATCGTAAAAGGCTGATCGAAACAGCAGTCGGACGCTGGAGCGGCGAAAGCCTTTCACGCGTTTTGGAGCGTCTCCAGCGTGCCGTGCTGGAAAGCCGTCAGAATTCCGCGCTTGCCATTCCGATCATCCGCCAATGCCTGATGGCTATCGGTGTGGAAGCTATGCGCAACGCACGGCGCTAGCTCCCTTCTCGTGAAACAATCCGCAAATAAAAACCCCGGTATAGATACCGGGGTTCTTGTATTCCACAAACGAACAAATCAGCTTTGAAGGCGGCGGCAGATTTCATCGAGTTGCTCCAGAGAGCTGTAGCGGATTTTCACCTCGCCGCCCCGGTCCCGATGGTTGATCTCGACCTTCATGCCGGTCACATCGGAAAGCAGCTTTTCCAGCGCCTTGGTGTCGGCATCTTTCTCCACCGGAGCAGCTTTGCCCGGTTTCGGTTCCGCCCCGCCCCGCGCTTCGGCCTGCGCAAGAGCTTCCACCTGACGGACGGACAAGCCTTCCTTGACGATCCGCTCCGCCAGAACCGTCGGATTGTCCATCGTGATAAGACTGCGCGCATGTCCGGCAGACAGCGCACCATCAACGATAAAATCCTGAACTGGTTGCGGCAGCTTGAGAAGGCGCAACGTATTGGCCACATGGCTACGGCTCTTGCCGATCACCTGCGCCAGATCGCTCTGCGTATACTCATGATTATCGATAAGCTGTTGATATCCCAACGCTTCTTCGACTGCATTCAGGTCTGCGCGCTGAACGTTTTCAATGATCGCGATCTCAAGAGCGACGCGATCATCCACATCGCGGACGATAACAGGGATCGTATCGACGCCTGCGCGCTGCGATGCGCGCCAGCGGCGTTCGCCGGCGATCAGCTCGAAATGATCAGGCTGACCGGGCGCGGGACGCACCACGATTGGCTGAACAACACCATGTTCCTTGATCGACTGGGCCAGATCTTCGAGTTCTGCTTCCGCGAACATGCGTCGCGGATTGCGCGGATTGCGCGTGACGAACTCGATGGGCACATTGCGTTCGATTGGAACTGGCGTTTTGCGCTCCTCGACCGGACGGTCGATCTCACCAATCAGGGCGGCCAGTCCGCGGCCAAGGCGCTTCTTTGAAGGATCGTCGTTCATCGTTCGGCAAATTCCTGCAATTGTTTCGTAGTCGAATCGATAGGTTTGTTATGCGGCTTTCAGCTGCCGCTCTCGCTGGATAACTTCCGACGCAAGCTGCAAATAGGCCTGACTTCCCGCGCATTTCAGATCATAGAGAATGGCCGGCTTGCCATGCGAGGGCGCTTCCGATACCCGCACATTGCGCGGAATGACAGTGCGATAGACCTTTTCGCCCATGAAGGCGCGGACATCATCCACCACCTGGGAAGCCAGATTGTTGCGGCTATCAAACATTGTCAGCACTATGCCCTGGATGGAAAGCTCGGCATTGATCGTCGAGCGCACCTGATCGACCGTTTGCAACAACTGGCTCAAGCCTTCCAGCGCGAAGAACTCGCACTGCAACGGCACAAGCACGGAATCCGCAGCGGCCATGGCATTCAGCGTCAACAGATTCAATGATGGCGGGCAGTCCACCAGAACATAGGAAAATCGTTCGGAAACACTGGAATCGAAGCGTAGAGAATCGCGCAGACGGCGCGTACGGTCTGCGGATTGTGCGATTTCCATCTCGATACCCAACAGATCGAGCGTCGATGGCACAATAAAGAGATTGGGTACATCGGTCTGCATCGCAGCTTCCGGCACTGACGCCTCTTGCGTCAGCACGTCATAGGAAGACAGCGGACGGTTGCGGCGGTCAATCCCTAATCCCGTGCTGGCATTACCCTGCGGATCGAGATCAACGATGAGAACCGTTTCGCCTATTGCCGCCAATGCTGTGGCCAGATTGATCGCCGTCGTGGTTTTACCGACGCCGCCCTTCTGGTTCGCAATGGTTATGATCCTGGACATCTTGTTCATTACCGTCGCCCTGCCGCTTTCCAGATCTGCCAAATTCTCGGATTCAATTTGCTTTGCGTCGCAAGTTGCTGATTTCGAGGATGACCGAAGTCTGATCGATAGCACTTTGATGTTTTACCAGATCGAAATCCCAACCGACACGGCTTTCATCGATTTCCCTCTGGTAATCCCGACCTTTTTGGAAAAGCGCCTTGGCGCCGCTGACGAGCCAGGGCTCCGTCAAACCGAAAAGATCATTCAATGAGGCGAGCGCCCGGGCGGTAACAACGTCCGGCGTTTCGAGTTTTTCCCACATCGACTCGATACGAGCCGCATGAATATGAGCGGGAACATTCAAATGTCCGGCAGCGGTACGCAGAAAAGCAGCCTTTTTGCCCGCACTTTCCACCAGATCGATACGGCTATCGGGTTGATCCGCCAGATAGCAGGCCGTGACGATGCCGGGAAATCCGCCCCCAGAACCGATATCGAGCCAGCGTTTAGCGTTTGGCGCTAGCGGGAAAACCTGCGCGCTATCGAGAATATGACGGCTCCAAAGGTCCGCCAATGTCGATGGAGAGGCCAGATTGATCGCTTTTGACCATTTTCGGAACAGCTCTTCGAATTCAATCAGGCGATCCGCTGTTTCACGTGAAACAGTGGGATTGATCCGGCGAAGGCTTTCATAACGACGATCCGCACTCATAATAGCACTCACGCCGCGCCCTTCCCTTCCGCCAGTTCCGTGGCAACCTGTCGGCGCGAGCCATGCTTCTTGATTTGTGCGATCAACAGCGCCAAAGCAGCTGGTGTCATCCCGTCGACGCGTTGCGCTTCGGCAATCGTTTCCGGTTTACGCTGCTTGAGCTTATGCTTCAACTCATTGGACAAGCCCGAAATCGCGTCGATATCCAGACCAGCGGGAATCAACAAACGCTCTTCGCGTTCCATGACAGCGATATCCGTCTGCTGACGTTCCATATAGACCGCATATTGCGCTTCAATTTCCAGCGCTTCGCGCGTGAACGGATCTATTGAGCCCAGTTCAGGCCAGATTGGATTCAACCGCGTCAGGTCAATATCGGGATAAGACAGCAGATCATAAGCCGAGCGGCGAACACCGTCGTGATTGAGATGCAGATCATATCGGCTTGCAAGATTTGGCGTAATCGACAGCGACTGTGTCAATTCCCGTGCGGCAGACAATGCTTCCTGACGTTCATCAAACCGCTTCTTGCGCTCCGCGCCCAATATTCCAAGACGATCCGCCAGTGGCGTCAAACGCTGATCAGCATTATCCGCACGCAAAGAAAGACGGAATTCTGCGCGCGATGTGAACATGCGATATGGCTCACTCACACCGCGAGATGTCAGGTCATCCACCATCACGCCAATATAGGCTTCAGTGCGCTGGATGATGATCGGCTCATCGCCCCCTGCCCGCCGCGCAGCATTCAAGCCAGCCAAAAGACCTTGGGCGCCCGCTTCCTCGTACCCTGTCGTGCCATTGATCTGGCCCGCCAGGAACAGACCATTGACGCGCCGCGTTTCCAGACTGCGCTTCAGCTCGCGCGGATCGATGAAGTCATACTCGATTGCATAGCCGGGCTGCAGCATCACTGCCTTCTCAAGACCGGGTATGGTCTTCAGGATTGCAAGCTGCACATCCTCCGGCAAAGAGGTCGAGATACCATTCGGATAGACGGTATCGTCATCCAGACCTTCCGGCTCCAGGAATATCTGGTGGCCGTCGCGATCCCCGAACTTCACGATCTTGTCTTCAACCGAAGGGCAATAGCGCGGGCCGATACCTTCAATCGAGCCGGAATACATGGCCGAGCGATGCAGATTGGCGCGAATAATCGCGTGGGTTTCCGGCGTCGTGCGCGTAATACCGCAATCGATCTGCGGTGTCGTAATGCGATCCGTCATCAAAGAAAACGGGACCGGGTTCTCATCGGCAGACTGGGTTTCGAGGTTTGCCCAATCGATAGTCCGCCCATCAAGACGCGGTGGCGTGCCAGTTTTGAGGCGCCCCAATGCAAAGCCAAGCGTCTTCAAAGTATCCGAAAGCCCAAGTGCCGGATTCTCACCCATGCGCCCAGCCGGTATCTTCTTCTCGCCGATGTGAATGAGGCCGTTCAGAAACGTGCCGGTCGTCAGCACGACAGCGCCGCAGTTCAACAGCCGACCATCTGACAACACGACACCAGTGACGTTACCATTCTCGGTTTTGATATCGAAGGCACCACCTTCAACGACAGTCAAATTCTCTTGCTTACTGATTATGTCCTGCATTGCAAGACGATAAAGTTTGCGATCAGCTTGGGTACGAGGGCCGCGAACGGCTGGTCCCTTGCGTCGGTTCAGTAGGCGGAACTGGATGCCTGCCTTATCGGCAACGCGACCCATCAAACCGTCCAACGCATCAATCTCGCGAACGAGATGCCCCTTGCCCAAACCACCAATGGCAGGATTACAGGACATAACGCCAATGGTATCAAAGCGATGTGTCACCAATGCCGTGCGTGCGCCAGCGCGCGCAGCCGCCGACGCAGCTTCGCAGCCCGCATGACCGCCACCGACAACAATAACATCGAAGACTGTAGACTCAGCCGAACTCATTTCTCGCATCCCTGGATTAAGAGACAGCTTTTGCCATGAAAGCGTTTGAAACGGAAGGATAAAAGCGTGACGAGCGATCAATTAAAGCGTTCAACGTCGCTGACTCATGAAGATAAGATGGAGTCAACCAACATTGACGGATTCCACAGATGTTTCACGTGAAACATTTCCCGAGCTTTGTCGGCGCTTCACGAGGCAATGTTTCACGTGAATCACTTGCCAATGCAGAACTGGGAGAAGATCACATCCAGAATTTCTTCGACATCCACATCACCTGTGATGCGCCCGAGATATTGCGAGGCTCGGCGCATGTTTTCGGCGCGCAACTCCAGTGGAAGATCCTCTCGGTGGGCGGCGATTTCGATTTCGCTTAGTGTTGAGCGGAGCAAATTGATATGGCGCTGTCGTGTGGGAACAGCATCGTTGATCTGACCAATGCGTTCTTCGGCGAACTTCTGTAGTTTAGCTAAAAGTTCGTCGAGTCCTGAACCATTTTTGATGGAGATTCGAAAAGTCCATCGTTCGGTTAGAGCACCAGTCAGATCAGCCTTGGTTCCAATCCGCCATATCTCCGCATCGGCTTCGTCGAGAGACACGTCAATCGGATCGCTCATATCTTCAAGCAGAAGAATAAGGTCTGCTTCCGACGCTCTTTCACGAGCTCTCTCAATGCCGATTTTTTCCACCACACTTTCGGTCTCGCGTAGCCCCGCCGTATCGGTGACATAAACCGGGATGCCATTGAGGTCGAGTTTGACTTCCAGAAGGTCGCGCGTGGTGCCCGCTTCATCGGAAATGATGGCCACTTCCCGTCCGGCGAGAAAATTTAGCAAGCTCGATTTACCGGCATTTGGTGCGCCAGCAATCACCACATGCAAACCGTCGCGGAGCATGGCTGCGCGTTTGCCGCTGGCAATGTGGAGCTCAATTTCCTTATGCAGCGCTTGCAAAGATCGCCATACCTGATCAGAAACAGAACCCGGCACATCGCTTTCATCCGCAAAGTCGAGTTCGGCTTCAATGAAGGCACGCGCACGGACAAGCCGTTGTCGCCATTCGGTATAGAGTTGACGTTGCGCGCCGGAAGCAATCTGCAAGGCAAGGCGTCGTTGGCCTTCGGTCTCTGCGGCAATCAGATCGGCGAGACCTTCGGCAATTGTCAGGTCCATCTTACCGTTGGTAAAGGCCCGACGCGTAAATTCGCCCGCTTCTGCAATGCGGCATCCGGCAAGCTCACTCAGTTCCTGCAACAGCTTTTCTACGACGGCGATACCGCCATGAAGATGAAATTCAACGCAGTCTTCGCCGGTAAAACTATGCGGTCCGGGGAAAAAGAGTGCCAATCCGCGATCGATCGCATCTCCATTTCGGGCACGGAATGTCTTATAGCCCGCATAGCGCGGTTTAATTTCGCCGCCGATAATCGTTTCGATAATGAATCGAACCTTGGGGCCGGACGCACGCACGACAGCAACACCGGACGGGAGCCTTCCACTGGACAGTGCGAAAATCGTATCGTGATGCACGGCGGTGTCGTTCATTGCGTTTCCTGACCTATATCAATCTTGCCAAGAGGATTGAAATTAAGCTCAGTGCATATTCATTCAAACGCTGAAAGGGAAGCCTCATGACGGATATCAGCAGAAACAGGCTGTCTGCGGAACCCAGTGCCTATCTGCGCCAACATGCGGACAACCCGGTTCACTGGCAGCCCTGGGGAAAGGAAGCCCTCGACGCAGCGCGGGAATTGAACCGCCCTATCCTGCTTTCAATCGGCTATGCCGCCTGTCACTGGTGTCATGTCATGGCCCACGAGTCTTTTGAAGATGCCGATGTTGCAGCAGTCATGAACGACCTGTTCGTCAATGTGAAGGTAGACCGCGAGGAGCGACCGGATATCGACCAGATCTATATGGCAGCGCTTGGCGCCATGGGACAGCAGGGCGGCTGGCCCTTGACCATGTTTCTGCGCCCTGACGGCAAGCCGTTCTGGGGCGGCACCTATTTTCCGCGACATGCGCGCTACAACATGCCGGGCTTTGTCGACGTACTGAACGCGGTGAATGGTCTCTGGCAGGGAAATAAAGAAAAAATTAACCATAATGCCGAAGCGGTCTTCAATCATTTGGAAGGCAGGCTCGCTGCGCAGAGCGAAGGTAGCCAGAACGAAGTTTCCCGTTTCGATGTGATCGCCACACGGATCGCGACCATGTTCGATCCCGTCCGGGGTGGTATTGAAGGCGCTCCGAAATTTCCCAATGCCCCTTTCATGGACGCTCTGTGGCTATCCTGGCTTTATAATCGCGACAGCGATAGCAGGGACAAGTTTATCTACTCGCTAAAAACCATGCTGCAAGGTGGCATTTACGACCATCTCGGCGGTGGTCTTTGTCGCTACAGCACGGATGCGGACTGGCTGGTGCCACATTTTGAAAAGATGCTCTACGACAATGCCCAACTGATCCGTCACGCTAATTATGCCTATGCGGAAACCACGGATGACTTGTTCCGTAACCGAATCGAAGAAACCATCGATTGGCTGGTTCGGGAAATGCGCCTGCCGGATGGCAGTTTCACATCCAGTCTGGATGCCGACAGCGAAGGCGAAGAAGGAAAATTCTACGTCTGGAGTGAAGCAGAGATCGACCGCGTTCTGGGAGGAGACAGCGCAGCTTTCAAGACCTTCTATGGCGTTACACCGGGTGGTAACTGGGAGGGCCATACTATTCTGAACCGCCTGCATGACGTCGATGGTGGAGGGTCGGTTCCGCCGTTGATACGGGATGCCAAGACGAAGCTTTTCGCACAGCGTGAAACACGCATTCGCCCCGGACGGGATGATAAGGCGCTCACCGACTGGAACGCACTGGCAATCCGGGCACTCGCAGAGGCAGGGCGGAGCTTTTCCAAACCTGAATGGGCCATGCTCGCCGTCGAAGCCTATCACGCGATCATGGCGCCGTTTCGTGCGGGACAATTGGCGCATTGTCGTATGGAAGATCGGCTGGTCTACCCTGCCCTTTCGACAGACTATGCCAGCATGATCAATGCCGCGCTGGCGCTCTTTGAAGCAAGTGCTGACCGCGCTTATGTGGATGATGCGCAGAAGCTGAAGCAAGCGCTCGACGCACATCACCGGGATGCGTCAGGCAATTATCGCCTCTCGGCACTCGATGCCGACGATGTTATTCTTCACGCCTATGGCGATTATGACGAGGCGATCCCCAGTGCGACCAGCCAGATCATTGAAGCGCTAACGCGGCTTTTCCTCGCGACCGGCGATATGGCGCTTTATCAAAGCAATGAGACGTTGATTGAGCAGGCGCTGGGCCGCGCATTGGCGCAGCAATATGGACAGATCGGCATATTGAATGCTGCGCGTATGGCAGCTGAACCGCTATCTCTCGTTGTCGCCGCGCAATCCCAACAGGATGAGCTTGTTACGATAGCGAATCGAAACCCTGATCCGCGGCGTATGGATAAGATCGTCAGTTTCACAGCGGATGCTGAGATCGACCTGCCCACAGGCGGAACAGCCAAGGCTGAAAAGCCCTCCGCCTGGTTCTGCAAAGGCCATGTCTGCCTGCCACCCGTGGAAAACGGCGAAGCCTTGCGCATTCTTCTGACCGGCGGAGCATGAACACCAAAAAAGCCACGCCGGTTACCCAGCGTAGCTTTAATTTGTCGGAGCGCTTGAAGCGCGATTACGTGTTCATCGAATCGAAGAACTCACCATTGCTCTTGGTCTGCTTGAGCTTGTCGATGAGGAACTCGATTGCATCAGTCGTGCCCATCGGCGCGAGAATACGGCGCAGAACGAAAATCTTCTGGAGATCGGCGCGTGGGACGAGCAGATCTTCCTTACGCGTACCGGATTTGAGAATGTCCATAGCCGGGAAGATGCGCTTGTCTGCAACCTTGCGGTCGAGAACGATTTCCGAGTTACCCGTGCCCTTGAATTCTTCAAAGATCACTTCGTCCATACGGCTGCCGGTATCGATCAGCGCGGTCGCGATGATGGTAAGCGAACCACCTTCTTCGATGTTACGCGCAGCACCGAAGAAACGCTTCGGACGCTGGAGCGCATTGGCGTCCACACCACCGGTCAGGACTTTACCCGACGACGGAACAACAGTGTTGTAAGCGCGGCCAAGACGGGTGATCGAGTCAAGCAGGATCACGACATCGCGGCCATGTTCCACCAGGCGCTTGGCCTTTTCGATGACCATTTCGGCAACCTGAACGTGACGCGCAGCCGGTTCGTCGAAGGTAGACGAAATGACTTCGCCCTTCACCGAACGCTGCATGTCCGTCACTTCTTCAGGACGCTCATCAATCAGAAGAACGATCAGATAGCATTCCGGATGATTGGCGGTGATCGAATGCGCGATATTCTGCAAGAGAACGGTTTTACCGGTACGCGGCGGAGCGACGATCAGGCCGCGCTGGCCCTTGCCGAGCGGCGCAACCAGATCGATGACGCGCGGCGACAGATCCTTGGAGGTTGGAACTTCGAGTTCCATCTTGAAACGCTCATTCGGATAGAGCGGCGTCAGATTGTCGAAGTGGACCTTGTGGCGAATCTTTTCCGGGTCTTCGAAATTGATCGAATTGACCTTGAGAAGCGCAAAATAACGCTCGCCTTCCTTCGGGCCACGGATCGGGCCTTCAACCGTATCGCCGGTCTTCAGCGAGAAGCGGCGCAACTGCGAAGGGGAAATATAAATATCGTCGGGGCCTGGCAGATAATTGGCGTCGGCGGAGCGCAGGAAGCCAAAACCGTCCTGCAGCACTTCGACAACGCCCTCACCGATGATCTCGACATCCTGCGAAGCCAGCTTCTTGAGAATCGCGAACATCAGTTCCTGCTTGCGCATCGCGCTCGCATTTTCGACTTCAAGGGTTTCGGCGAAAGCAAGCAGCTCAACCGGTGTTTTATTTTTTAGTTCTTGTAGTTTCATTTCCTGCATGGATGAGGAACTCTTTTGAAATATAAGGAGAAAATGCAGTTGTTCGGAAAGTTGGTCAGCTGGTTGGCTTGACCGGCATCGAAGGCCTGCGATCAGGAAGGGAAGAGGTTTCCTTCATATCGATTTGCAATATGAAGAGCAAGTCACATGTAGTGACTGCGCAAAAATTCTGCAACGAGAAAATGGCAGAAACCCGACCAAACGGGTTTCTTTTTCATTTAAAACCGCAATTAAAATGGCTTCACGATCACCAGAATGACGATCAGGACCATCAGCACCGTTGGCACTTCGTTAACGATTCGCCAGTGCTTTGCCGATTTCGTGTTCTTGTCTTCCGCGAAAAGGCGTGTCGCTTTCGAAAGATAGCCATGCATGCCGGACATCAACACGACCAGCAGCAGCTTGGCGTGCAGCCACCCGCCCTGGAAGCGGAAAATCTCCCATGCCATCCAGATACCGGCGATCCAGGTCACCGCCATGGCGGGATTGATGATGAAGTGCAGCAGTCGCTTTTCCATCACCTTGAAAGTCTCGGAAGCTTCTGAGCCCGGCTTGGCCGCTGTGTGATAGACGAAAAGCCGTGGCAGATAGAGCATTCCGGCCATCCAGGCGATGACGGCAATGACGTGAACCGCCTTTACCCAGAGATAGGCATCGGTTGGATTCACGTGAAACAATGCCCAAACGCCAAGCACCACGATGACAAGCGCTGCGATCATGCGAATATAGGCGGCCTTGGTGCTGCCCTTCGAGGTCGGCTGGCTCACGATTTTTCTCCACGAATGCGATCAATCATGCGCTGGACATTCTCGACCGGCGCTTGCGGCGTAATACCATGTCCGAGATTGAAGATCAGCGGACCTTTCCCGAGACGTTCTAGGATCGCGTCTACACCTTCATCGAGTGCCGAACCGCCCGCGACAACGCGCAACGGATCGAGATTGCCCTGAATGGCGCCATCTTCCTGCAAGGCGGCGGCGAAATTGAGCGGAACCGACCAGTCGAGGCCGAGCACGTCCACACCGGTCTTTTCGCGGTAGCCCGCATAAAGCATTCCGGCACCCTTCGGGAAACCGATAATGCGCGCTTCGGGATAGACCGCGCGAACTTTCTGAACGATCCGCGCCACCGGCTGGATGCAGAACCGCTCAAAGCAATCTTCGTCCAGAACACCAGACCAGGAATCGAAAATCTGTACGGCGTCCGCGCCTGCATCCAGCTGTTCGATGAGATATTCGGCGGACACATCCGCCAGATCATTCAAAAGCTTTTCGAAGGCTTCCGGGAAACGATAGGCGAAAAGGCGGGCTGGCGCCTGATCCGGTGTGCCGTGACCGGCGATCATATAGGTCGCAACGGTCCAGGGCGCGCCACAGAAGCCGAGCAGCGTCGTTTCGTCGGGCAGTTGCTCGCGCAGTAGCCGAACCGTTTCGTAGACCGGCTCCAGCCGTTTGGCGACACCTTCGGTCTCAAGCCAGAATATCTCGTCCGCGTCGATCGGGGTCATTAAAGGCCCCTTGCCTTCTTCAAAGCGAAGGTCACGTCCAAGGGCGTGAGGGATGACCAGAATGTCGGAAAACAGAATGGCTGCATCAAAGCCAAAACGGCGGATCGGCTGAAGCGTCACTTCGACTGCCAGGTCGGGTGAATAACACAGATCGAGAAAGCTCCCTGCCTTCTTCCGTGTCTCGCGATATTCCGGAAGGTAGCGACCGGCCTGACGCATCATCCAGATGGGAGGTGGAAAGACCGCTTCACCGTCGATCACTCTCAAGACTTTGCGCTTCATCTGATTTTTTTCCGCCCTGTTGGTTGTCTGATCCGGTTTTGGTCTGAAGTTATCCAGTCCGGTTCTCATAAAGAAAGGATGATTCAGGAATCTTTTGATTCTTAGAGTCTGTTGGAATCGGGGATTAAGGTCTGTTCCGGTTTTCCCCACAGTTCAGAAATTGCCAACGCATCCTGTGCAATTTTTCGCCGCCAGTCTGACCGAAAACGGAAAAAACTCAATTCCCTCTTTTAATATAAAGGGTTACCAATTGACGCAGTTCATGAGCTTTTGTGGAAAAGCTGGGAATTATTGAGAGGTTTCCCGATTTTGCGAGTCTTGTCCACACATGTTGATGGCGGCTTCTCACATGTTCGCCCGCTGTGGATGACTTGCCAATTTTTCCACGGCCTGCCATGGCTTGTGGAAGAAGCCTGGGGCTTACGCACAGCCGTCAACAGGAGGGCAACAAAACTGTGACCAGACCGCTTTCCTACTTTCATCTCCATCTGATTTCTGATGCGACCGGAGAGACTCTCCTTGCAGCCGGGCGCGCTGCGGCGGCGCAATATGCCAATGCGCGGGCCATTGAGCATATTTATCCACTGATCCGCACCGAGAAGCAGTTGCGCAAGGTTCTGGAAGGCATCGACGCGGAACCCGGCATCGTGCTCTATACGATTGTGGATCAGAAACTGGCTGCGATCATCGATCAGTCCTGTGCGGAAATGGGTATTCCAAGCGTGTCCGTGCTGGAACCGGTGCTGACCACGTTTCAATCCTATCTCGGCGCGCCGGCACATCGCCGCGCCAGCGCACAGCATGTGCTCAATGCCGATTATTTTCGCCGCATCGATGCGCTGAATTTCACGATGGAGCACGATGACGGGCAATTGCCGCTCGATATCGAAGAAGCGGACGTCATTCTGGTCGGCATTTCGCGGACGTCGAAAACGCCGACCAGCATTTATCTCGCCAATCGCGGCGTGAAGGCGACCAATGTGCCAATCGTATTGGGCATTCCTATTCCCGAAGTGCTGTTCACGGCCAAGCGACCGCTGATCGTGGGGCTGGTGGCGACCGCCGAACGAATTTCGCAAATCCGCCAGAACCGCCCGCTTGGCAGTGTGCCGTCGCTCGATACGGGACTTTATACGGACCGGGTGTCAATTTCCGAAGAATTGGCCTATGCGCGTAACATCTGCAACCGGCACAACTGGCCGATCATCGATGTATCGCGCCGTTCCATCGAGGAAACGGCAGCCGCCATATTGGCGCTTTTGCGATCTGGAAAGAACGAAGGATTTCAGTCATGACAACCAGGCTCATTCTTGCTTCCAAAAGCCCGTTCCGTTCTGCGCTGTTGAAAAATGCAGGTATCGAATTTTCGAACGAAAGTGCCGATATCGATGAGCGCGCCGTCGAAGCCCCGCTTTATGAAACGGGCGCTACGCCGGAAGATGTGGCGCAGGTTCTGGCTGAAGCCAAGGCGCTGGACGTGAGTGAGAAAAATCCTGGCGCCGTGGTGATCGGCTGCGACCAGACTCTCTCGCTCGGTGAAGATATTTTCCACAAGCCCGCCGATATGGAAGCGGCGGGTCGCCAGCTTCTGCAATTTTCCGGCAAGACGCACCAGCTCAACAGCGCGGTGGTTCTGGTGAAGGACGGCGAGACTCTATGGCGTCACGTTTCGGTGGCGCGCATGACAATGCGGGCATTGAGCCCGGCTTTTATCGGGCGCTATCTCGGTCGGGTTGGCGACAGCGCGCTTTCCAGCGTCGGCGCCTATCAGGTGGAAGGTCCGGGCATCCAGCTTTTCGAAAAAATCGAAGGCGATTATTTCACGATTGTCGGCCTGCCGCTGCTGCCGCTGCTTGCCGAACTGCGCAAGGAACAACTTATCGATGGCTGACACGACATCCGTGGCGGGACCGAAGGCTTTCGTCACCGGCTTTCCGATCAAACATTCGCGTTCCCCATTGATCCACGGATTCTGGCTGGAAACGCTCGGCATTGACGGTTCTTACCAACCGATCGAGGTCAAACCGGAAGATTTCGCGGCTTTCGCCGCAGCGCTTGCCGCCAATGGTTTCGCGGGCGGCAATGTCACGATCCCGCATAAGGAAGCGGCTTTTGCGGCAGCGGAAAGCCTTGATGGTGCCGCAACCGCCATCGGCGCGGTCAACACGCTATGGTTTGAAGGCGGCAGGCTGCGCGGCGGCAATACGGATGCCTATGGCTTCGCCGCCAATCTCGACGATTATGCGCCGGGCTGGGACAATGCCGAAACGGCGCTTGTTCTGGGTGCGGGCGGCGCAAGCCGCGCCGTCGTTCACGCGCTTTTGTCGCGCGGCTTTTCAAAGGTCTGGATCGCTAATCGCACGGCAAGCCGGGCAGAAGAACTGGCCGCGCATTTCGGCGCTGCCGTTTCGGCCTCCGGCTGGGATGCCGCGCAGCAACGCGTTGCTGATGCCGGGCTGATCGTCAACACCACCTCGCTCGGCATGAGCGGTCATGGCGGCGATCAGGATGACGAAGGCAGGTTTCCGCTTGATCTGAGCGTCGCAGCGGAAGGCGTCATCGCGACCGATATTGTTTATGTTCCGCTCAAAACGCCCTTTCTGAAAGCTGCGGAAGAGGCCGGACTGAACACCGTGGACGGGCTTGGCATGTTGTTGCATCAGGCAGTCCCGGGTTTCGAACGCTGGTTTGGCCAAAAGCCTGAGGTGACGGCGGCGCTGCGGGAGCATATTCTGGCGGATATGGCAAAGGCTGGCGCTCTATGATCATTCTCGGACTGACAGGCTCCATCGGCATGGGAAAGACCACGGCGTCCAATATGTTCGCCGAGGCGGGTATTCCTGTTTACAGCGCCGACGATGCAGTCCACCGGCTTTATTCAGGCCGTGCCGCGCCGCTGATCGAGGCGGCTTTTCCCGGAACGGTGACGAATGGCACCGTGGACCGTGAAAAACTATCCGCTACGGTGATCGGCAAGCCGGATGCCCTGAAGAAGCTGGAAGCCATCGTGCATCCGCTGGTGCGCGAGGAAGAAGAAGCGTTTCTGCGTGAGGCGGAAGCGCAAGGCTCGGCCATCGCTCTAGTCGATATTCCGCTGCTTTTTGAAACCGGCGGCGAAAAGCGCGTGGACAGGATCGTAGTCGTCTCCGCGCCTGCCGATATTCAGCGCGCCCGCGTTCTGGCGCGGCCCGGCATGACAGAAGAAAAGCTCGACGCCATTCTCGCGCGTCAGATCCCGGATGCCGAAAAGCGCGCCCGCGCCGATTTCGTGCTCGATACCAGCGGCAGTTTTGACAATTTGCGTCAGCAGATTACAGCGGTCATCGAGAAATTGAGTGGAAAGCCGGCGGTCGCGACCGAATAGCCGCATTCGTCGTGCTATAAGGTTCGAG
The DNA here is from genome assembly GCF_006376685.1 of Ochrobactrum teleogrylli. Classification (GTDB taxonomy): domain Bacteria; phylum Pseudomonadota; class Alphaproteobacteria; order Rhizobiales; family Rhizobiaceae; genus Brucella; species Brucella teleogrylli. The sequence goes on from NZ_VEWL01000019.1 coordinate 53,997, forward strand.
ATAATCCCTTGAGAGGTTCTTCAATGCGTGAGATCGTTTTCGATACCGAAACCACCGGTCTGGAAAGGCTGGAGGATCGCGTGATCGAAATTGGCGGCGTGGAACTGATCAACAAGTTTCCCACAGGCCGCACATTCCATAAATTCATCAATCCGCAGGGACGTCAGGTGCATGCGGAAGCGCTGGCCGTGCATGGCATCAGCAATGAGCAATTGCTGGACAAGCCGACTTTTGCTGAAATTCTGGACGAGTTTCTGGAATTCTTCGACGGCGCCAAGCTGGTCGCGCACAATGCCATGTTCGACCTTGGCTTCATGAATGCCGAACTCGCGCGTCTTGGAAAACCGGAAATCGCTGCGGAGCGCATTGTGGATACGCTGGCGCTGGCGCGCCGCAAACATCCGATGGGGCCGAATTCGCTGGACGCACTGTGCAAGCGTTATGGCATCGACAATTCGCACCGCACGCTGCACGGCGCTTTGCTCGATTCCCAGATTCTGGCGGAAGTCTATATCGAGCTGATCGGCGGCAAGCAGACGGCGCTTGGTCTCAGCCAGGATGGTGGGGCAAACAGGGATAATGCAGCCGATGGCAGCGCCGCCATTGTGCTGGCGGTGCGCCCTGCCCCGCTTGCTCCCCGCATCAGCGAAACGGAACGTGCAGCCCATGCCGCACTGATTGAGGGTATGGGTGACAAGGCAATCTGGAAAAAATATTTGGCCTGAATTTTTGGATGAATATGACAAAAAACCCGGCCTTGAGCCGGGTTTTTATTGCAAGCAGTATGTAGAGCTCAGCTCTTGACGGCGGCCTTGGCCTGTTCTTCGGCCATGCGCTGCTGGAACATCTGCGCGAAATCGATTGGGTCGATCATCAGCGGCGGGTAGCCGCCATTGCGCGTTGCGTCAGAAATGATCTGGCGCGCGAACGGGAACAGCAGGCGCGGGCATTCGATGAACAGCAGCGGCAGCATGTGTTCCTGCGGGATGCCAGCAATGCGGAAAACGCCGCCATAGACCAGTTCCGTGTTGAACAGAACGTCCTTGCCGTCCATAGCCTTGGCTTCCAGCGTCAGAACGACGTCGAAATCCGTTTCGGAAAGCGGATTGGCGTTCACGTTGACATTGATGTTGATCGAAGGAGCCTTATCGCGCGGGCGCAGCGACAGCGGCGCACCCGGGCTTTCAAAGGACAGATCCTTCACATATTGCGCCAGAATGTTGAGGGACGGCTCGGCGGTCGCGCCATTGCCATTCTTTACTTCGCCCGCAGCGGCCTTATCGCTCATTATCGGTATGCCTTCTTTTCGGTAATTAAACTCGTTGCCCCAAAAGGCTGGTGGTCTGATTCCGACATTTGCTTTCCGTGCTACAGCCGCTGGGCAAATGTCGGAATCAAAAGACCACCAGCAACTTTAAATCTTCAGTGGAGTTTTCAAATTTGACGTTTGAAGCTGCGCTTATGTCGAACGGCGTTCAAACGTCAAATTAACTCCACTGGAATGCTTGGCTAGCATGTGAAGGGGAATGAGGCAAGAAAGGCTTTTAACGTTAGCTATTGCTGCTGTTAGCCGTCTTTGCGCTCGCCTTTCCATGGCGAATTGTCATTCGGCTTGGTCGTATAATCTTCGGGGTCGAGATCGATGACACGATCTTCACGCGGTTGCTTATACTGGCCATAGCCGTCCGAATAGCGCGCCGAGGTGGCGACGACCATGCGGCCACGCACGAATTTTTCCCAGACGATATCGCGAATGAACGGGATGAACAGCAAAATGCCGATGGTGCTGGTCACGAAGCCCGGCACGATCAGCATGATCGCGGCCAGAACCAGCATGGCGCCATGCACCATTTCGCGATCCGGCACGCGGCCTGCCGCCGTTTCGGTGCGGATGCGCTGGAGAAGGCCGATCCCCTGCACACGCAGCAGGAAAAAGCCCAGCATGGCGCTCAAGATCACCAGACCCAGTGTCGCGAATACGCCGATATGGCTGCCGACGATCACAAAACCGGCGATCTCGATGAAAGGCATTGCCAGCATGACGAGAGGGGCGAAAGAAGACGACACGTGAGTCAGGACCTTTTGTTGTGTGATTGACGTTGCGACCATAGCGACAAATGTAGCTTTTTCAGGTTCGGAACGAAAATGAAACTGTTAACATGAAATATCAAATAGGTACGCGTGATCGGGATTTGAATGATTGCGCCTGCCGATCTATATGTATGAAACAGAAATTCACGATTGGAAGGGATTTGACGCCCTCTCCTTCAATCTATGGCAGGCGGCATGGAATTTTTCGACTTCGGCACAATCTTCTTCTTCATCGCAGCGGTGATCATTTTTCTCCAGCTGAGGAATGTTCTTGGCCGCCGTACTGGAAATGAAAAGCCGCCCTTCGATCCCTATACATCGGCCAAAAGCGCCGACAATGCCGCGCCCGCCGGGACGGACACCGACAATGTCGTGGCTCTGCCGCGCCGTGCCGGTGAGAAGGACTTTACGGCAATCGACAAGATCGCTGCGGCGGGGACACCGATCAATGACGGTCTGCGGGCCATTTACGCCGCCGATCCCACCTTCGAACCAGCCCGTTTCGTCGATGGCGTGAAGATCGCTTATGAAATGATTGTGATGTCCTTTGCCGATGGCGATCGGAAGGTTTTGAAGAATCTTCTGTCGAAGGAAGTCTATGAAGGCTTCGTTTCGGCCATCGAGGAGCGCGAGCAGCGCGGCGAAAGCGTGCGCTCTTCCTTCGTGGGTATCGAAAAGGCGGAAATCGCGGCTGCTGAAATGAAGGGCTCGGAGGCGCATGTGACGCTGAATATCGTCAGCCAGATGATTTCGGCGACGCTCGACAAGGAAGGCACGCTGATCGACGGCGATCTGGAAAATGTGGTCGAGATCAAGGACTTGTGGACCTTTGCCCGCGATACGCGCTCGCGTGATCCGAACTGGAAGCTTGTCGCGACCGAAGCGGAAGATTAAGAGAAGGCTTATGAATCGGGCCGCTGATTTCAGCGGCCTTTTTGTTTTACTTGATAGCGGATGTAGCTGTGAGCGACTTGGCGAGGATTTTCCGCCCGGTGGGTTTTTCCGATTGCCCCGGCTGGGACCGGGACGATCAGGCGCTGGCATTTGCCGCTTTCCGCCGTTCCGCCGATTACGCTGCTAAAAACACCTATCATAGCGGCAGTCTCGGCATCAGTTTTGAGGCGCTGGAACCTGTTTTTGCGGCAGCGCGGCTTCTGGATGATCCCGATACGATCACCGCCCGTGCCTTTTTCGAACAGCATTTCGTGCCATGCCAGATTGTTCCCGAACAGGAACAGGGATTTGTCACCGGCTTTTACGAGCCGGAAATCGAAGCATCCCTTACTGCGGATGACCGGTTCACGGTGCCGTTTCTGAGAAAACCGGACGATCTCGTCAAGGTGACGGATGATAACCGTCCCGCCGGCTTCGATCCGACCTATGCCTTTGCGCGCCAGACAGATACCGGGCTTGTCGAATATGACGACCGCCGCCAGATCGAACAGGGTAGTCTTGCCGGGCGGGGGCTGGAGATTGCCTTCGTCGCCGACCGGGTGGATGCATTTTTCGCCCATGTTCAGGGCGCTGCCAGGTTGAAACTCAACGATGGCAGCATGATGCGCATCACCTATGCCGCCAAGGCGGGGCATCCCTTTACGGGCATTGGGCGCATCCTGGTGGCGAATGGCGAAATTCCCGCAGCCGATATTTCCATGCAGACAATCCGCCGCTGGCTCAAGGATCATCCCGACAAGGCGGATGCGCTGATCTGGCAGAACCGGTCCTACATCTTCTTTCGGGAAGCGCCGGTGGACGATGTCGATGCCGGTCCGATTGCAGCCGCCAAGGTTCCGCTGACGGCGGGCCGGTCGCTGGCTGTTGACCGGCTGCTGCATACATTCGGCACGCCGTTTTATGTCGATGCGCCGACCGTCACTGTTTTCGATGGTGCGCCTTTCGCCCGCCTGATGATCGCACAGGATACCGGTACGGCCATTGTCGGCCCGGCACGCGGCGATCTGTTCGCCGGTTCCGGCGAGGCAGCGGGCGAAATTGCGGGCGGCATCAAGAGCGCTGCGGATTTCTACGCGCTCGTGCCGCGCCGGCTGGTGGGAGCGTGACCATGGCGCGCGACACCGAAAAATCCGGCAAGGATTATCTGCGGCCCGAAGATCGCATTCTCTGGGAAACGGTTGCGAAGACTGCGAAGCCTTTATCGCGGCAGAAACCGGTCGCGGAAGAGCTGCCCGATTTCAAGACCCTGATGGCAGAAGAAGAAAAGCGTCCGGCGCTGAAAATGCCGCAAACCTCTGCCGATGAAGGAAACAAGCCGAAAAAGGGCCTGTCGTCGCTCAGTGAAATGCAAATCCAGTCGCTGGACAAGCCGACCCATCGCAAGATTGCCAAAGGCCGGGTTGATATCGAGGCGCGGATCGATCTTCACGGCCTCACCCAGAATGAGGCGCATGGGCTTCTCTACAGCTTTCTGGTCAGCGCTCATGCCCGCGGTCTGCGCCACGTGATGGTGATTACCGGCAAAGGCCGGTCTTTTGGCAGCGAGGGCATTTTGCGTCAGGCCGTGCCACATTGGTTCTCCACGCCGCTGTTCCGTTTGCTGGTCAGCGCCTATGAAGACGCCGCGCGCCATCATGGTGGTCACGGCGCGCTTTATGTGCGGTTGCGCCGCCAGACCCAGCAGAACCTGCTTGGTGGTGGCTTGGGCGGTTTGAGCGGAGGCAGGCCGCAGCGATGACCCCGTTTGGAAAGCGATTGCGGGAACTGCGCGAAGAGCGCGGCGTGACGCAGAAGGAAATGGCGGCGGCGCTGCGCGTTTCACCGGCCTATCTCTCGGCGCTGGAACATGGACGGCGCGGTCAACCGACCTGGGATTTGCTCCAGCGCATCATCACATTTTTCAATATCATCTGGGATGAAGCGGAAGAGCTGCAAAGCCTTGCGGCTGTTTCGCATCCGCGCGTGGTGATCGATACATCAGGCCTGTCGCCGCAGGCAACGGAGCTTGCCAATCTTCTGGCGCGCAATATCCGCATCATCGACAAGGAAACCATCAAACGCCTGAGCGATGATATAGAGACGGCGCGCAAGCGCCGCCGGGGCATCATACCGAAGGCCTGAATGCGACTTCCTGTCAGAACAGCGCCTTCAGTTCATCCAGCTTGGTATTGACCAGCCAGCCATAGTAATTTTCCTGCGGCAATTGCGGGTCGGAGCGCCCAGCATTCTCATTTGCCAGCGCACGGGCGCGGGCATCGGCGCCGCCGGTATTATAGAGCGTGGCGGTGAGGCCGGGATTTTTGGAAATGTCGAAACCGGCAATCTGGCGATAGGAATTGATCGACTGTTTCAGTGTCGCCGCGATGTAAGGCAGCGTCAGGTCCGGGTCCATGATGGTCTTGTAGACGGCGCTGCCGTCTTCGGCATCGAGTTTCGGCAGGCCGGAAACGCGGTTCACCATGTCGGACATCTGCAAGGCGGTCAGCGGGTTGATCTGGCCAAGGCCAAATGTCTGCCCGGCATAGAAGGGCTGGAAGAACACGGCGCTGAACCGATTGTTGGGATAAGTGTTCCCGCCCACCGATTTGCCGCGAAAAGTCTTGTTCCAGACATTTTCCCGGCAGGACCACAGCGAATAGCTGTCCTTGAACTTCAGGCAGTCGGCAAATTCAGGCCGCTTGATGAACTGGCCGATGCTTTCGCCATTATAGCCGAAGCTCACGCCCTGATTCACATAGGACATGGCTTTCACATAATAGGTCTGAAGCCGGTCATAGACATCGACATTATAGGTGTGTTCGCCAACAATCGCGCCAACGATATGAATGGGATCGATGCCATAGGCTGCGGCGGTCGACCGGATTTTCGAGCGCAGCGAGGCGTCCTTCTTCAGAAGATTATAGATCTTCTGGTACTTCTTCTCATAAGTGGTGCTGAGTTCCCGCGTGCGCTTGGCCGACGCGCCGGGAATGGGCGGCTGCTCTGCATTGCGGTTGCCGGGCGGCACGACCGTCACCGCATAGGCGCTCTGGCTTGCAAGCATGAAGGCCAAGGCAGCGCCAGCAACAGCGGAAACCGGTTTTGCATTGGACATGGCGCGGAAACAAAAGCCAGCAATGCGGTTCAGTGTACTGTTGCTCATCATTGTGCGGAAGCAGTCCCAATATGGTAAATGGATCGTCAATTCGCGGGCAAAATAGAAAACCCCCCGACGCAAGTCGAGGGGTTTCTTTTTAGAAGCATGAAAGCGACTAGGGCCGTGGCTTTCCGGTCACTTTATTGTCGCGGTTTACAGAATGAAGCGCGACAGGTCGGTGTTCTTCGACAGAGCGCCCACCTTGTCCTTCACGTAATTGGCGTCGACGGTGAAGGTCGCGCCGGTCTTGTCCGGAGCGGTGAACGAAATCTCGTCCAGAACCTTTTCCATCACCGTCTGCAAGCGACGCGCGCCGATATTTTCGACCGTCGCATTGAGATCGACCGCGATATCGGCCAGAGCGTCAATGGCGTCGTCGGTAAAGGACAGCGTCACTTCTTCCGTCTCCATCAGCGAAATATACTGCTTGATCAGGCTTGCCTCCGTTTCTGTGAGGATACGGCGGAAGTCTTCGCGCGTCAGTGCGGAAAGCTCGACGCGGATCGGCAGGCGGCCCTGCAATTCCGGCAGAAGATCGGACGGCTTCGACACGTGGAACGCGCCGGAGGTGATGAAGAGGATATGGTCCGTCTTCACCGGCCCATATTTGGTCGCAACCGTGGTGCCTTCGACGAGCGGCAGCAGATCGCGCTGCACGCCTTCGCGTGAAACGCCAGCCCCACCACCGCCTTCGCGCGAGGCGATCTTGTCGATCTCGTCGATGAACACGATGCCTTCGTCTTCGGTGACGCGCAGCGCTTCCTGCACGATCTGATCCTGATCGAGCAGTTTATCGGATTCATCATTGACGAGGATCGCATAGGAATCCTTCACCGTGGTCTTGCGCGTCTTGGTGCGCCCGCCCATCGCCTTGCCCAGCATGTCCGACAGATTGAGCACGCCGATATTGGCGCCCGGCATGCCGGGGATTTCGAAATTCGAGTTCGATCCGGTATCGGCGACCTCGATTTCGATTTCCTTGTCGTCCAGCTCGCCGTTGCGCAGCTTCTTGCGGAAGCTGTCACGGGTGGCGGGACTTGCCGTCTTGCCGACCAGAGCTTCGAGAACGCGTTCCTCGGCGTTCAGATGCGCCTTGGCCTTCACGTCTTCGCGGCGTTTTTCACGCACGAGCCCGATGGCGACTTCGACGAGGTCACGGATGATCTGTTCCACATCGCGGCCGACATAGCCGACTTCGGTGAACTTGGTGGCTTCGACCTTGACGAAAGGTGCGCCTGCAAGCTTGGCGAGACGGCGCGAGATTTCCGTCTTGCCCACGCCGGTCGGTCCGATCATCAAAATGTTCTTCGGCATGACCTCTTCGCGCATCTGCCCTTCGAGTTGCTGGCGGCGCCAGCGATTGCGCAAGGCGATGGCCACGGCGCGCTTGGCGTCGTTCTGGCCGATGATGAAACGGTCAAGTTCCGAAACGATTTCACGGGGGGAGAAGTTACTCATTTTACAACCCACTTTGCCACTGCCTGATGAACTCGAACGGATGCAGCAGCATGATCACGTTGAGCGTAAGATTGTCGCGAATGACGATCAGCGCCAGAATTTCAAAGAAGAGCGCGATGGCGACGGTGATTTTGGTTGGCAGCTTTGCTGCGATCAGAAAGCCGAGCGCGGCGGCGAGGGTATCGGAAACTGAATTCACGATGCTGTCACCGAAATAGTCCACGGAGGACGTATTGGCGCGATAGCGCTCGATGATGAAATTCGAGTTTTCGACCAGTTCCCATACCGCTTCGATGCCGACCGCAGCCGCAAGTCTCAAGCCGAGCGGGGCTTTGGGCGCGATAACCGTGAACAGCCAGTAGAAAAGAAAGCCATGGATGATATGCGACAGCGTATACCAGTCGGCAATATGCTGCGAATTCTCCGATTTCAGCGAACCCGACCATAATTTTATGGTGCCGCATTCGCACATGGCAATCCGCCCGTCGAGATGCAGCCAGATGGCTTGCACCGCAACAATGGCAATGACGATCAGGACGCCCAGGCCCCAGCGTTGTGCACTCGGTTTGGTGACCTGCGCAAGCGAACTCATTCTGCGTCCAGGCTTTCCACGAGGATATTGTGGTTGGTGTAGATACAGATATCGGCTGCGATCTCCATGGCCTTGCGGGCGATCTCTTCCGCCGACTTGTCGGTGTCGATCAGCGCGCGGGCCGCAGCCAGCGCATAATTGCCGCCCGAACCAATGGCCATCACGCCATGTTCCGGTTCAAGCACATCGCCGGTGCCGGTGAGCGCCAGCGTCACCTTGCTGTCGGCAACAAGCATCATGGCTTCGAGCTTGCGCAGATAGCGGTCGGTGCGCCAGTCCTTGGCGAGTTCGACCGAAGCGCGCATCAGCTGGTCGGGATATTGTTCGAGCTTGGCTTCGAGGCGTTCCAGAAGGGTGAAGGCGTCGGCGGTAGCACCTGCAAACCCGGCAATGACATTGCCCTTGCCGATGCGGCGAACTTTTCGCGCATTGCCCTTCATGACGGTGTTTCCGAGCGAAACCTGCCCGTCGCCGGCAATCACGACCTTGCCGTTCTTGCGGACGGTCACGATGGTCGTACCGTAAATCGTTGTGGGATTGTGTTCGATCATGGATGCTCCTTTGGCGGCTCATGCAATCCCGGACGGCGATCCCACAAGCCCCTTCATCTGAGGGTGAACCGCGCCAGCCGGTGATTTTGCCGGATGAATCGCGTTTCAATGTGGATATTTAAGAACAGCCCCGTGAATTGCAAAGGTACTGTCGCAAATTTCTCAATAGGTTGAATGCGGCCTTATTCGTGTACGCAATTATGCTGCGAGCTCTGCAAAGACTTCGAATGGCGAGCGGTTGTCGTTCGCGAATTGGCTCTTACGGATCATATGCGCAACTTCGATGCCCGCGATAGTCGCTGAAGCGGAGTGAAACGCTTTGAAGCCCATGTGGGGCTTGGTGATCTTCTTGATGAAACGATGGTCCTGCTCAAGGATATTGTCGTGCAGTGCCGAGGTTTCGGTGCTCAGGCAGCATAAACTCAAGCGTTTGTCCGTCACGATCAACCGCCCGATAAAGATAAGTCCATGGGCCTTTGATCTTTATATAGGTTTCGTCAACGCGCGACGAACCCAGTGTTGGGCGTTTACGTCTCCGTGCCTGATCCGCAATCTGCGGAGAGTGTCGAACAACCCACCGCTTCAATGTCGCATGATCAATCTCTACACCACGCTCAGCCATAATTTCCTGGAGATCGCGATAGGAAACGGAATAGCGCACATAGAAAAACAGCATAAAGGATGACACTTTTGGGGAAGTGAGCTCCTTTGAAATCGACGACCATCCACTGTCTCCTTACTCAATGACGCGCCCCGATGGTGGCAAAGCTCAGTAGAAGTAAAAAAATTGCGACAGAACCCATGCGACCGCAGGCAATTGATGGACAAAGCGGGCTTTCGCGATTTCGTCCTCGGAGGCGTGCGCCGTATCAGCCATTGAAGAAAATTCCAAACGAACTCTTAGCGTGTTTTTGGGAGCAAATCTTGTTCCGCTCCCAGATAATTAGCATTTAACAGATCTGGCTCCGCATGCTTTTACAAATAATAAATGCACAATGAAACGATAGACTGCAGTAAATATCAGCTAAAATTTTTGAAAGAATGAATTAAAATAAAATTTCTCAATAAAATGGAGTATTATTATGTTTTCCAGAATTCAATGTGCGATTTTGGCAACGATGATCGAGTTTGTCTTAGAGTCCGTTTGATAATTTGCTTTAATGGCTGATACGGCGCAACAACAGGCTCCCCATGGCGACGTGGATCATCGCT
>NZ_VEWL01000002.1 GCF_006376685.1 Ochrobactrum teleogrylli
CGCTTTCGAGGCCTTGTCCGCGTCGCCTGCCAATGCCTGCTGCAAGCCGCCGCACAGAACATCAAGAAGATCGCCATAGTCCTGACAAAGACCCCAAAGGCAGCCAGCGTATGAGCGGCTGCAGCCGCTTGCAACTCCTTGTTAATGCAGTCACAAAACGCGCCCCCTCCCAAAAACAAAACCCGCCGAAAAATATCGGCGGGTTTGTCAGCGGCCTGAGGCCGGGTTTCCCCGGCCTTATTGCTATTAAATCAGGCGATCAGCGCCTTGACTGCTGCAATCGCAGCATCCGCCTTGTCGCCCTCTGGCCCGCCGGCCTGCGCCATGTCCGGGCGGCCGCCGCCACCGGCGCCGCCAAGTGCTGCCGAAGCAGCGCGCACCAGATCCACGGCACTGAAACGACCGACCAGATCTTCCGTCACGGCAGCAACTGCGCTGGCCTTGCCATCTTCCCCGACGCCGATGAACAGCACCACGCCGGAACCAACCTGCTTCTTGCCTTCGTCGGCCAATGGCTTCAGATCGCGCGGCGATACACCAGTCACGACCTTGCCGAGGAAGTTGACGCCATTCACAGCTTCAACCGCGCTGCCGCCCTCCGATGAACCGCCGCCGAGCGCGAGCTTCTTGCGTGCATCCGACAATTCGCGCTCAAGCTTCTTGCGCTCGTCCATCAGGGCGTTGACGCGTTCAAGCGCTTCGGCAGGCGTGGTCTTCAGCGCGCTGGCGATTGCTTTCACGCGTTCGTCCTGCTCTTCGAGATAAAGGCGCGCAGCCTCGCCCGTCAGCGCTTCCATACGACGAACACCAGCTGCGACCGCACCTTCCGAAACGATACGAACCAGACCGATATCGCCCGTCTGGCGCACATGCGTGCCGCCGCAAAGCTCGACCGAATAGGACTTGCCAGCCTTCGGACCATGCTTGGCCGTGCCCATCGACACGACGCGCACTTCATCGCCATATTTTTCACCGAACAGCGCCATCGCGCCTTCAGCAATTGCATCGTCCACAGCCATCAGGCGGGTGGAAACCGGCGCGTTCTGGAGAATGATCTCATTGGCCATGTTTTCAACCTTGGCCAGCTCCTCAGCCGCAATCGGCTTCGGATGCGAGAAGTCAAAGCGCAGGCGATCAGGCGCAACGAGCGAACCCTTCTGCGCCACATGGCTGCCCAGCGTTTCGCGCAGCGCTTCATGCAGAAGATGGGTTGCCGAGTGATTGGAGCGAATGCGCGTGCGACGATCCGAATTGACCTTCAATTCGACGGCTTCGCCGGTTTTCGCAGTGCCCTTGGTCACTTCGCCGATATGAACGAAGACGCCTTCGCCCTTTTTCTGCGTGTCCTTGATGGTGATGACAAAACCTTCGCCGGAAATCGTTCCGGTATCGCCCTGCTGGCCGCCTGATTCACCGTAAAACGGCGTCTGGTTGACTACGACGGATACGGTCTCGCCTTCGGACGCCGACTGCACTTCCGCGCCGTCGCGCACCAGAGCGGCGATAACGCCTTCAGCGCTTTCAGTTTCATAACCCAGGAACTCAGTCGCGCCGACCTTGTCCTTGATACCGAACCAGATCGTTTCGGTTGCAGCTTCGCCGGAGCCTGCCCAATTGGCGCGAGCTTCGGCCTTCTGGCGTTCCATTGCGGTGCTGAAGCCGTCCGTATCAACGGTGATACCCCGCTGGCGCAGTGCATCCTGTGTCAGATCGAGCGGAAAGCCATAAGTGTCGTAAAGCTTGAAAGCCGTTTCACCGTCGAGGCGGTCGCCTTCGACCAGCTTTTCGGAGGCGTCGGACAAGAGGCCGAGACCGCGTTCCAGTGTCTTGCGGAAACGGGTTTCTTCCAGCTTCAATGTTTCGGAAATAAGCGCTTCGGCGCGGATCAGTTCCGGATAGGCCTGCCCCATTTCCCGAATGAGCGCAGGCAGTAGACGCCACATCAACGGTTCCTTCGCACCCAGAAGCTGGGCATGACGCATGGCGCGCCGCATGATGCGGCGCAGCACGTAGCCGCGACCTTCATTCGACGGCAAAACGCCATCGGCAATCAGGAAGCTCGAAGCGCGCAGATGGTCGGCGATCACGCGATGGCTGGCGCGGAAATCGCCCTCAGCCTTGACGCCGGTTGCTTCTTCCGATGCGCGGATCAGCGCCTTGAACAGATCGATATCGTAATTGTCATGCACGCCTTGCAGCACGGCTGCAACGCGCTCCAGCCCCATGCCGGTATCGATCGACGGACGCGGCAAATCAATGCGCTGATCCGGTGTCACCTGCTCGAACTGCATGAAAACGAGATTCCAAATTTCGATGAAACGGTCGCCGTCTTCGTCTGGCGATCCGGGAGGTCCACCCCAGATATGATCGCCGTGATCAAAGAAGATTTCCGAGCACGGACCACACGGGCCGGTATCGCCCATCGCCCAGAAATTGTCGCTGGTGGCAATACGGATGATACGGTCATCGCTCAGACCGGCGATCTTCTTCCAATAATTCGCCGCATCCTCATCCGTATGATAGACGGTGACGAGGAGCTTGTCCTTCGGCAGACCGAATTCCTTGGTGATCAGGTTCCAGGCAAAGCTGATGGCGTCTTCCTTGAAATAATCGCCGAACGAGAAATTGCCCAGCATTTCAAAGAAAGTGTGGTGGCGCGCAGTGTAGCCCACATTGTCGAGATCGTTATGCTTGCCACCGGCGCGCACGCATTTCTGCGAGGTGGTTGCGCGATTATAGGCGCGATGTTCCAGCCCGGTAAAAACGTTCTTGAACTGCACCATGCCCGCATTGGTGAACATCAGCGTCGGGTCATTGCGCGGTACGAGCGGACTCGACGGAACGATTTCATGTCCGTTCTTGCGGAAGTAATCGAGGAATGTGGACCTAATCTCGTTGACGCCAGCCATAATTCACCCTTGGGCTTTTCCTGCCCTGCATTGATGCAGCCTGTTAAAAGGCAGCATCGATTGTCTTTTGCACCTGCAAACCGCAATAAATAACGGAAACCGCAGGCATTACTCCCTCCCCGCGCTACAAAGACGTGAAGTGGAGTTCTTCGGTTGACCGCTTTTAACGATGTGCTGCTTTTCTGTCCAGATAAGCAGCGTGCGCCATAAAGGCAAATTCAGCACCTGAAACCAGCTTTTGCCGGTGCGGTTGAATCCCCATCAAGCTGCGACTGAAAAAGTGAAGCCCTGCGCAACAGCACAGGGCCTCCAACTTTCAAGCGGAACTTGAGGTTCGAACCGAACCACCAGCAGAGATTACATCTCCGCAGCGTCGGACCCGCTATCTTCTTCCGGGCCGCCATCTTCAAGGAACTGTTCCGCGATCAAACCGGCATTCTGGCGAAGCGTCGTTTCGATTTCGCGCGCAACTTCAGGATTCTCCTTGAGGTAAAGCTTCGCGTTTTCACGGCCCTGACCGAGACGCTGCGAATTATAGGAGAACCAAGCGCCGGACTTTTCGACCACACCGGCTTTCACGCCAAGATCGACCAGTTCGCCCGTCTTGGAAACACCGGCGCCATACATGATGTCGAACTCAACCTGCTTGAAGGGAGGAGCAAGCTTGTTCTTCACAACCTTCACGCGGGTCTGGTTGCCGACAACCTCATCGCGCTCCTTGATGGAACCGATGCGACGGATATCGAGACGAACCGAAGCGTAGAACTTCAGTGCATTACCGCCGGTAGTCGTTTCAGGCGAACCGAACATGACACCGATCTTCATACGGATCTGGTTGATGAAGATGACCATGCAATTCGAACGCGAGATCGAAGCGGTGAGCTTGCGCAGTGCCTGGCTCATCAGACGGGCCTGGAGACCGGGGAGCGAATCGCCCATCTCACCTTCGATTTCCGCACGCGGCGTCAGCGCTGCAACGGAGTCCACGACCAGAACGTCGATGGCGCCGGAACGCACGAGCGTGTCGGTGATTTCGAGCGCCTGCTCACCGGTGTCCGGCTGCGAGATCAGCAGATTTTCCAAGTCCACGCCGAGCTTACGCGCATAGACAGGGTCGAGCGCATGTTCAGCGTCAACGAATGCGCAGATGCCGCCCTTCTTCTGCGCTTCAGCAATGGTGTGTAGCGCGAGCGTGGTCTTGCCGGAGCTTTCCGGCCCGTAAATTTCGACGATACGGCCCTTGGGCAAGCCGCCTACACCAAGCGCGATGTCCAGAGAGAGCGAGCCGGTCGATACGGTTTCGATCTCGACCACTTTGTCGTTCTGACCCAGGCGCATGATCGAGCCTTTGCCGAACGCTCTTTCGATCTGTGACAGCGCCGCATCAAGTGCCTTAGTCTTGTCCACTGAATTATCCTCAACAAGTCGCAATGAATTCTGAGACATCTTACACCATCCTCTTGTCTCGCTAGAAGCCCGGCAGGCTCATCGCCAATATCTATTTGTATCTGTTTTGTTCTCATTTGGCAATAAGGCTAGCCGACTGAAATAAAACAATATTATTATTTTGTTCCATTATTGTTCTCTATAATTAGCGGGCCGTAAAATAAAAAGCCTATCCACGCTTTAAGCAGCTCCGCCACTTTCGGCGGAGCAACGATTCGGCCCGAACATAGAAAAACGCAGCCCCTCTCGCGAAGAACTGCGTTCGTTAGATGGGCCCACAGCGGCCCGATTCTGTCTGCCGAAGGGTTAGCTTGCGCCCCGCAGTGGCGAAATCTGGATTTCTACGCGGCGGTTCTGAGCACGGCCTTCTGGCGTCGCATTGGTCGCGACCGGCTGGCTTGCGCCATAACCGATGATCGCAAAGCGGCGCGGGTCGATGCCCTGCGAACCGAGATAGCTGGCTACCGATCCGGCACGACGCTGCGACAGATCCTGATTATGGGCGGCGCTACCCGTCGAGTCGGTGTGACCAAGGACGTCGACGAGGGTCTGGTTGAACTTGCGCAGCACGATGGCCACCGAGTTCAGCGTCGGATAGAACTGGCTCTTTACCTGATCCTGATCGGTGTCGAAGGTGATGCTCGACGGCATGTTCAGGATGATCTGATCGCCATTACGCGTCACAGATACACCGGTGCCCTGAAGCTGCGCGCGCAGCTCATTTTCCTGGCGATCCATATAGTTGCCGATAGCGCCGCCACCGAGCGCGCCAATGCCTGCGCCGATCAGCACGGCGTTGCGCTGTGCACGGCTGGAACCGCCAACCATGAGGCCACCCAAAGCACCAACGGCAGCACCGATAGCCGCGCCGCCCGCCGTGTTCGACATCTTCTGTTCGCCCGTATAAGGGTCAGTGGTGCAGCCCGCCAGCAAGGTGGCTCCAATCAGGGCGATACCGATTTTTTTCAACATGCAAAGGTCATCCTCAATTTGCGATTCCGCGCGCATGATAGTTGCGATTAAGGCCGGACGGTGTTCCAAATTTCGTATTTGAATCCCCCGTCCTCACCTTTTAGCTAATCCCGCCACAGGAACGCAACTGGGCCGCATAACGATTGGCCATGGCCTGCGCCCGCTTCGCGCCTTTGAGAGCCGTCGCGTTGCCACGCCAGACGCCGCGCGCATAGCCGCCATGGCCGCTGTAATAAGCCAGATAGAGGCTATACGCATCCGCGCGGTTGATGCCGTTCTTCTGATAGCTTTGATAGTGATACCAGCCGATGAAATGGATAGCGTCGGCAAAATTGGTGCGCGAAGCGGTCCAGCGCCCAGTCTCCCGCTTGTAGCGATCCCAGGTCCCGTCGAGCGCTTGCGAATAGCCATAAGCGCTGGATGCGCGCTTCCATGGAATGATCCAGAGAATCTTCGTGCGCGGCGGTCGTGCATAGGGCTGGAAGCCCGATTCCGTATAGATCGTCGCCATCAAAACCGGAACCGGCACGCCGAATTCACGCGAAACGCGCGTGGCGGCACTCTGCCAATTGTTAAACCAACCGTCACGCTGATCGAAGACTGCGCATACATTGCTGACCTGCCGCGGGGCGGTCGCACAGCCTCCAAGGATCACGAGCGCTACGAGACACAAAACGCGCATCATGGGAAACCTCGTCAAATTATAAAGATTGATAAAATGTAAAAGTAAACGTCCTATTAACCGGACTGCGCGGCGGGAACGGCCAGAACACTCAACTTCATCGGAATGATGTTGAGTGGTTGCCTTATAACCGTGATTCCTCTCGCCTTGGCGATCGGCTATATGAAGTTCGACCCCAAGATCATGCCCTATTTGGGGATCTGGGCCGTCAACAATCTCGTCTTCGTCGCCTTTGCGGAAGAAGTGTTGTTTCGCGGCATGATACAGGGACGCCTGCTTGCCTATTCGTACTATCGGTGCTGGCACCCGGCCTTTGCAATCGCAATCAGCGCGGTCCTGTTCGGCATGCTGCACTATCAGGGCGGCTTGAGTTATGTCGCGCTGGCAACCGTTGCCGGGATTTTTTACGGCATGGCCTATTACAAGTCAGGCCGGCTGATCTCAGCAATCGCGGTGCATTTTCTGCTCAATCTGACCCATGCCCTATTCTTCACCTATCCCGCACTGATGCATTGAGCGACAAGCGGGCAGGTTCTTATCGGTTCCTGCCCTGACGCTCCTGGCGCAGCCGCGCCCAGTAGTCGAGCCGTTTGCGAATATCGCGCTCAAAGCCGCGCTCCGGCGGGTCGTAAAACTTCTGCCGTCCGAGGCTTTCCGGGAAATAGTCCTGCCCCGAAAAAGCATCGGGCTGATCGTGGTCATAGGCGTAACCGTCGCCATAGCCCTCGTTCTTCATCAGCTTGGTAGGAGCATTCAAAATATGCTTTGGCGGCACCAGAGAGCCATGTTCCTTGGCTGCGCGCATCGCAGCTTTATAAGCCAAGTAAACGGCATTCGACTTTGGTGCGGTTGCCAGATAAACGCAGGCCTGCGCCAGCGCCAGTTCACCTTCCGGCGAACCCAGATAGTCGTAGGCATCCTTGGCCGCGTTGCAGATGACGAGCGCCTGCGGATCGGCCAGCCCGATATCTTCAACCGCCATACGCACCAGGCGCCGCCCGAGATAAAGCGGGTCTTCCCCTGCATCGAACATGCGCGACAGATAATAAAGCGCCGCGTCAGGATCAGACCCGCGCACCGATTTATGCAGCGCCGAGATCAGATTGTAATGCCCGTCCTGGCTCTTGTCGTAGACCGGCGCACGACGCTGCACCACGTCCTGAAGTTTTTCTACCGTAAAGACCTCGTCTGGCCTTGCGGCACGCCAGATTTCCTCAGCCAGCGTCAATGCAGCACGGCCATCCCCGTCGGCCATACGGATAAGGCTCGCCCTCGCCTCCTCATCCAGCGGCAGCAGACGGCCTTCCTGCTCTTCGGCGCGGATCAGAAGCGTTGCAATACTCTCCGCGTCGTGCGGATGAAAGGTCAACACCCGCGCGCGCGACAAAAGAGCGGCATTGAGTTCGAATGATGGATTTTCGGTGGTCGCGCCAATCAGGATGACGGTGCCGTCTTCCATCACCGGCAGGAAGGAATCTTGCTGCGCACGATTGAAGCGATGAATTTCGTCGACAAACAGCAAGGTCTGCCGCCCGGACATGCGCCGCGCGCGGGCCGTCTCAAAAACTTTCTTGAGATCGGCAACACCGGAAAAGATTGCAGAAATCTGCTCGAACGCAAGATCGGTTTCGCCAGCCAGCAGTCGGGCAACGGTGGTTTTACCCGTTCCTGGCGGGCCCCAGAAAATCATCGAACCGAGCGAACCGGATGCGATCATGCGCGTCAACACGCCTTCCGGCCCGGTCAGATGTTCCTGACCGGTGACCTCAGACAGATGCTTCGGACGCAGACGGTCGGCCAGCGGACGATTACGGTCCGCATTCGGGTCTGACGCCGATGAAAAAAGATCGCTCATTCGATGACTCTGTCGAAAAATAAATGCCGCTTCAGTGTCTGAATCAAAAAGCGGCAGGCCGTGGCGAAAATGGTGATTTCGAGAACCGGAGCGCAGCGTACATTAGGGTACGTGAGCCTAGGTAAGCGCAGAAATTGCCATTTGCAGCCCGGCATGGCGACTTTTGGATCAGACACGAAGGCATAAGCTTACCTGAAGCGGCATGCAACTTTCTGTAGCCGGTTTATCGAACGAACTGGCGCAGGAGCGTGCCGTTGCGTTCGATTTCCATACGCCATGCCAGACCGCGGCCCGCATTCAGGACCGAAGAAAGATCTGTTACGCTGCGGATCACATTGCCATTCAGGTTGCGAATGATATCGCCGGGGCGTAAGCCAAGCCTGGCGGCTGGCGAGCCCGAATAAACATCCATCACCGCCACGCCGTTTGCATCGCGCTTGAGGCGCAATTTTGCGGCAGTGGACGGCGTCAGCTCCTGCACAGCGGCACCGGCAAATGGGTTATCACCCTCAATAACCAGAGGCGCGGTTTGCTTCACCTCGGGTGCTTTGGTCAGCTTGACCGGCAGGGTCAGATTTTCGCCACCACGCAGGATCGCAATGGAAACCGTGCTGTCGATCCCGGCAGTCGAAAGACGATAGCCGAGCACATCCTGATTATCGATGCGCGTACCCTGCACGGAAAGCACCACATCGCCAACCTTCAAGCCTGCGGCTTCAGCCGGTCCGCCTTTGGCAACCGCCGTAATCAGGGCGCCATAAGGCTTCTCCATGCCGAGGCCTTCGGCTATATCCGCCGTCACGCCCTGAAAGGTCGCACCGATATAAGGGCGTTCGAAGCTGGTGCTGCCGCTTTGCGCGGCCTGAATCACAGCGCGCACCATATTGGACGGAATGGCGAAGCCAATGCCGACAGAACCACCGGAACGCGAATAGATCGCCGTATTGATCCCGATCAGCCGCCCGCGCATATCCACCAGAGCACCGCCGGAATTGCCGGGATTGATCGCAGCATCTGTCTGAATAAAGAAATCGAAGTCGGAAATACCGACCTGCGTGCGCGATTGCGCCGAGACGATGCCACTCGTCACGGTCTGGCCGACGCCAAACGGGTTGCCAACAGCAAGCACAAGGTCGCCCACTTCCACTTCGTCAGAATTACCCAACGACAGGACCGGGAATTTCTCCTTGGATTCGATTTTCAAGACGGCCAGATCCGTGGTCTCATCGCGCAGCAGAAGCTTGCTTTCGAATTCCCGGCCATCGGACAGCGCGACCTTGATTTCGTCCGCGTCCTTGATGACGTGATTATTGGTCACGACGATGCCCGACGCATCGACAATAACGCCGGAGCCGAGCGACTGCTGGATGCGGGGCTTGGTGTCGCGAAACTGCCTGCCGAAGAACTGCTCAAAGAAGGGATCGCCCGCAAATGGCGACTGCGCCTGAGCCTGCACCTGTCGCGCAGCGTAGACATTGACAACGGCGGGTGTGGTTTCCTTGACCAAAGGGGCGAAGGAAAGCTGCATATCAGCCCGGCTGAGCGGTATCTGCTTTGCCGGTGCTGGCGCATCCTGCGCTATGGCTGGCAATCCTGCCATGCCAATCGATGCCAGAATGATGCCCGTGATTCCGAAACGTCGCCAATTCATGCACAAACTCCGCGCTTTCCCAGCCTTCCCGTTCAACTCCCAATGGAGGAATACGGGACTCGTTGTCCATATGTAATGAAGTGAGGCCAAGGATAAAGGGCCACATTGTGACCACATGCAAAAAGCCGGTGCAATTTTCCGTCACATCAATGTGTGGCCGCATACGCAAGCAGCAGCGCAAATAAAAAGGGCCGCACAAGGCGGCCCTTTTTAAATCTTTATCAGCGTGAATTACGCTGCGTCGGCTTCAGCAGCAGCTTGAGCTTCGACGCGGGCGCGGTCAGCCTTGCCCTTTGCATCGACATCGCGTTCCACGAATTCAACAACGGCCAGAGGCGCGTTGTCGCCAGCGCGGAAGCCAGCCTTCATGATGCGGATGTAGCCGCCGTTGCGGGTTGCATAGCGCGTAGCCAGCGTATCGAACAGCTTAGCCACGACCTTAACGTCGCGGATAGCCGAGATAGCCTGACGGCGTGCATGCAGATCGCCGCGCTTGCCGAGCGTGACAAGCTTTTCAACGATTGGACGGATTTCCTTGGCTTTCGGAAGCGTGGTCACAATCTGTTCGTGCTCGATGAGCGAAGCCGCCATGTTGGCGAACATTGCCTTGCGATGCGAGGCAGTGCGGTTCAGCTTACGCTGTCCATTACCGTGGCGCATGGCCTTCTCCTTTAATTCGTAACGTACCGGGATATGCCGGTCTTATTTTCGATTAACGCATTGTCCGACGCGAAACCGCTTCGCACTTTCGCTGGAAATGCTGGTCTTTAATTCAAGCATTATCCCGCGCGAAACCGCTTCGCACTTTCGCTGGAAATGCTTAGTATTGGTCTTCGTAGCGCTTTGCGAGATCTTCGATATTTTCCGGCGGCCAGGACGGGATTTCCATACCAAGATGGAGACCCATCGACGCGAGAACTTCCTTGATCTCGTTGAGCGACTTGCGGCCGAAATTCGGAGTCCGCAGCATCTCGGCTTCCGTCTTCTGGATCAGATCGCCGATGTAGACGATGTTGTCGTTCTTCAGGCAGTTTGCCGAACGGACAGACAGCTCGAGCTCGTCCACCTTCTTGAGCAGAGCCGGGTTGAAAGCGAGTTCCGCAACCTGTTCCTGCGGAGCTTCCTTCTGAGGCTCTTCGAAGTTGACGAAGATCGCCAGCTGGTCCTGGAGAATACGAGCAGCATAAGCCACTGCGTCTTCACCCGTGACCGAACCGTTGGTCTCGATGTTCAGCGTCAGCTTGTCATAATCGAGAACCTGACCTTCACGGGTGTTCTCGATCTTGTACGACACCTTGCGAACCGGGGAATACAGGCTGTCGACCGGGATAAGCCCAATCGGAGCATCTTCCGCACGGTTGCGGTCGGCAGGCACATAGCCCTTGCCGGTGTTGACAGTGAATTCCATGCGGATTTCAGCGCCTTCGTCCAGCGTGCAGATGACGTGATCCGGGTTGAGGATCTCGACATCGCCGACAGTCTGAATGTCGCCAGCCGTAACGACGCCTGGGCCTTCCTTGCGGACGACCATGCGCTTCGGGCCCTCGCCTTCCATACGGATGGCGATTTCCTTGACGTTCAGAACGATATCCGTAACGTCTTCGCGGACGCCCGGAATAGAAGAGAATTCATGCAGAACGCCGTCGATCTGTACGGCGGTCACGGCAGCGCCGCGCAGCGACGACAGAAGCACGCGACGCAGAGCATTGCCGAGCGTCAGACCGAAACCGCGTTCTAGCGGTTCAGCAACGACGGTTGCATGCGTGCGGGAGCCGTGGGTGATAAATTCCACCTTGTTCGGCTTGATCAGTTCCTGCCAGTTCTTCTGGATCATGTAAGTATCCCTCTATCAATCGTCGCTACCATCCTATCGTAGCGATCAAGTGTAGAAACCGCAGAGGAACCCTGGATTTCTCCAGGGTTCGTGCGGCATGTGAACGAGGATTAGACCCGGCGCTTCTTGCGCGGACGGCAACCGTTGTGCGGGATCGGCGTAACATCGCGGATCGACGTGATCACAAAGCCGGCAGCCTGAAGGGCGCGCAGCGCGGATTCACGGCCAGAACCCGGTCCGCAAACCTCGACTTCGAGGGAGCGCATGCCGTGTTCCTGAGCCTTCTTGGCGCAATCTTCGGCAGCGATCTGTGCGGCGAACGGGGTCGACTTACGCGAACCCTTGAAACCTTGAGCACCTGCGGAAGACCAGGCAATCGCATTGCCCTGAGCGTCCGTGATGGTGATCATGGTGTTGTTGAACGTCGAATTTACGTGGGCAACGCCCGACGAGATGTTTTTACGCTCGCGACGGCGAACGCGCGTGGCTTCCTTGGCCATGATAGTCCTTTCAATCGATCTCTACACCGCCGTAATTCCAGCGGCTACACCGGTCCTCACGAAAGGACCAGTATCAAACCCAACCGGCGCACCGGAAAGGCCCGACGGAACGAAACGTTCCGTCGAAATTACTTCTTCTTGCCTGCGATAGCCTTCGCCGGACCCTTACGGGTGCGTGCGTTGGTATGCGTGCGCTGGCCGCGAACCGGCAGCGAACGACGATGACGCAGGCCGCGGTAGCAACCCAGGTCCATCAGGCGCTTGATGTTCATCGAAACTTCACGACGCAGGTCACCTTCGACCTGGTAGTCAGCATCGATTGCTTCGCGGATCTGAAGGACTTCAGCATCCGTCAGCTGGTTAACGCGACGTTCGTCGGCAATGCCAACCTTCGTTACGATTTCCCGAGCAAATTTCGGTCCAATCCCGTGGATGTACTGAAGCGCAATAACAACGCGCTTGTTCGTCGGGATGTTGACGCCAGCGATACGTGCCACGTCTGTTCTCCTTAATGTTAATCACTTCCGCCTGAAAGACTAATCCCCCAGACAGCATAAAATGACCGGTATCGGCCTCTTTTCGATTTCCGCCGCTACCTGCCATTCAAAACCAAATGAAGTGGCGCAGTCTTTGACGGAATCGCCCGAAAAAGTCAACTCTTAAACGTTCGTAAAGCCGTTAAACCGGCCTTACAGACAATCGAATCGACTTCTGGAAGCAATAAACGGGCAGAAAACGCTAACCGCTTTTCTGCCCGTGTTTGAATCTGCGCATCGCGCTTTCCAAAAAACGATCCCGATTTTTGGGCCGATGCGTTCGTCCAAGCCTTTATGCCGGAACGAGAATTCTCTCGATTTCGGCGGTAACTTCTTCAACCGGAGCCATACCGTTAAGGACCCGCAATTCGCCGGTCCCGGCATAGTAGGTCGAAAGCGGCGCGGTCTTCTCGCGATATTCGACAAGACGCTTGCGGAAAGCTTCCGGATTGTCGTCCGAACGCACCTGACCGCCCTTGGCGATCGTTTCGGCCACGCGGCTCTCCATCCGCTTGACCAGGGCATTCTCATCAACCTTCAACTCGATGACTGCATCGAGCTTCAGGCCTTTGTTTGCGAGCATTCCGCCGAGAGCTTCAGCTTGCGGAACCGTACGCGGGTAGCCGTCGAGAATGAAACCGTTCGCGCAATCCGGAGCGTCGATGCGCTCCGACACGATCTGGTTGACGATCTCGTCGGAAACCAGCTGACCGGCATCCATGACTGCCTTGGCGCGCTTTCCGACTTCGCTCTGCTGAGCGACTGCCGAACGCAGCATATCGCCAGTCGAAAGCTGCGGAATTCCATGCTTCTTGGTAAGAAGTCCAGCCTGCGTCCCCTTACCTGCTCCGGGCGGCCCAAGAAGTATCAGTCTCATTTATTGCGTTTCCCACCTCTGAGTTTGGACTTCTTGATCAGCCCTTCATACTGATGGGCGATAAGATGTCCCTGAACTTGCGCAACCGTATCGAGCGTAACGCTCACGACGATCAGCAGCGATGTACCGCCAAGATAGAACGGCACGCCGGTCGCGGAAATCAGGAATTCCGGCAGAAGACAGACAAGCATAATATAGATGGCGCCGACAACCGTGATGCGGGTCAACACATAGTCTATATATTCGGCAGTCCGCTCACCGGGGCGAATGCCCGGGATAAAGCCGGAATGCTTCTTGAGCTGGTCAGCCGTGTCCTTGGGATTGAACACGATGGCCGTGTAGAAGAAGCAGAAGAACGCCATCAAGCCAGCGTAGAACAGCATGTAAAGCGGCTGTCCATGGCCCAATGCGTTGAGAACCGTGGTAGCCCAGGCAGGCATTTCCGTCGTGTTGGCAAAGCCAGCAACGGTCGCAGGCAGAAGCAGCAGCGACGATGCGAAGATCGGCGGAATGACGCCTGCAGTATTGAGCTTCAGCGGCAGATGCGACGTGTCGCCCTGGAACATACGGTTGCCAACCTGACGCTTCGGATACTGGATCAGAAGACGGCGCTGAGCGCGCTCGACGAACACGATGACCGCAATCAAGGCGATTGCGAGCACGATGACGCCCAGAATGAGGCCCGTCGACAGAGCGCCGGTACGGCCCAGTTCCAGCGTGCCGGAAATGGCATGCGGAAGGTTCGCGACGATACCGGAGAAGATGATGAGCGAGATACCGTTGCCGATACCGCGTGCCGTGATCTGCTCACCGAGCCACATCAGGAACATGGTGCCACCAACGAGCGTAATCACCGATGAAACGATGAAGAACGGCCCCGGATTCATGACAATGCCGTTACCCGACTGCAAGCCCACCGAAATGGCATAGGCCTGCACAAGCGCCAGAAGCACGGTGCCGTAACGCGTATACTGATTGATGATCTTGCGACCCGCCTCGCCTTCCTTCTTCAGCGCTTCAAGCGACGGAACAACCGACGTCATGAGCTGCACGATGATGGAGGCCGAGATGTAAGGCATGATGCCGAGCGCGAAAATGGCCATACGACCAACAGCGCCACCGGCGAACATGTTGAAAAGTCCGAGTACACCCTGACTATGCTGCTGGAAAGCCTGCGCAAGAGCGTCAGGATTGATTCCCGGAAGCGGAATATAGGTGCCGAACCGATATACGAGCAAAGCGCCCAGTGTGAACCAGATGCGCTTCTTGAGTTCATCAGCTTTCGAGAAAGCCGAGAAATTGAGATTGGAAACTAGCTGTTCAGCAGCCGATGCCATTAAATTTCTCCGGTGAAAAGTCTCCGGTCCCCTACTCCCATCGACACGCGTTTAATCAACCCGCGTCCTTCCGGACAAGAAGACCCAACCCAGATATGCGCATTGGCATAAATGTGCAAGCGGCGGCCCAGTTTTTATCGCAGTTCCAAATGGAAAAATGCACTGCATCTTTCCCGGAATTGCTCTGGGCCGCCGCTTATAATTTTGATGCAGAAGCCTTATTCGGCAGCTGCCGCTTCAGGAAGCTTAATGCTACCGCCAGCCTTTTCGATCTTCTCGACTGCCGACTTGGAAGCGCCAGCAACCTCAAAGGTTACCTTTGCCTTCAGTTCGCCATCCGAAAGAATGCGAACGCCGTCCTTGGCGCGACGAATCACACCAGCAGCCTTCAGCGCTTCGAGGTTCACAACAGCCTTGGCGTCCAGCTTGCCGGCGTCGATAGCGGCCTGAACACGGCCGAGCGACACAACGTTGAAGCTCTTTGCAAAGATGTTGGTGAAGCCGCGCTTCGGCAGACGACGGTAGATTGGCATCTGGCCGCCTTCGAAGCCATTGATCGAGACGCCCGAACGGGACTTCTGACCCTTGACGCCGCGGCCAGCGGTTTTGCCTGTGCCCGAGCCGATACCACGGCCAACGCGCTTGCGCGCCTTGACGGAACCTGGCTTGTCACGCAGATCGTTGAGTTTCATGTCTCTATCCCCTGCGTTATCAGGCCTCGTCCACGATGCGGACGAGATGCTGAACCTTGGCGATCATACCACGAACCGAAGGAGTATCCTCCAGCGTGCGGCGGCGGTGCATTTTGTTAAGTCCGAGGCCGATCAGCGTTGCACGCTGTTCGGCTGGACGACGGATAGGGCTTCCGATCTGTTCGACCGTAACCGTCTTACCCTTCTTCTCAGCCATCACTCAAATCCTTTGTCTATGGCGTATCCGGTGGCCTGTTTCAGTGTCGAATGCAAATTCTTGCAGAAACTGTCAGACCCCGGACTAACACAAACTATCGGCTATTCTTCCGAACCAACCACATCATGGCGGCGAGCCTGAAGGGTCGAGTACTTGATGCCGCGCTGTGCCGCGATATCCTTCGGATGCATCTGATGCTTGAGAGCATCAAACGTCGCGCGAACCATGTTGTATGGGTTCGACGAACCGAGCGACTTGGCGACAACGTCCTGAACGCCGAGCGTTTCGAACACTGCACGCATCGGACCACCGGCGATGATACCCTTACCGGCAGGAGCTGCACGGAGCAGAACCTTGCCAGCACCGTGACGGCCTTCGACGTCATGATGCAGAGTACGACCCGAACGCAGCGGAACGAAGATCATGTCGCGCTTGGCAGCTTCGGTAGCCTTACGGATAGCTTCCGGCACTTCACGTGCCTTGCCATGACCGAAGCCTACGCGGCCCTTCTGATCGCCAACGACGACGAGAGCAGCAAAACCGAAGCGACGGCCGCCCTTGACGACCTTGGCTACGCGATTGATGTGAACGAGCTTGTCAACGAACTCGCTGTCGCGCTCCTCGCGACCGCGGTCTTCGCGGTTACGTTCTCTCTGTGCCATATCCTGATTTCCTTTTTTCTTTTCCGGAAGCACAAACTTCTATTAGAAGCTGAGGCCGCTTTCGCGGGCAGCTTCGGCGAGAGCCTTCACGCGGCCGTGGAAAATAAATGCACCACGGTCGAACACTACGTCCTTAACGCCAGCCTTAACGGCGCGCTCAGCAACCAGCTTGCCAACGGCAGCCGCTGCTGCCTGGTCTGCGCCGGTCTTGAGCTTGCCCTTGAGGTCGCCATCGAGGGTCGAAGCGGCCGCGAGCGTAACGCCGCGGACGTCGTCGATGATCTGGGCGTAGATGTTCTTCGAAGAGCGGTGTACGCTGAGGCGTGGTCGGCCGTTGGCGGCAGACTTGAGCTGACGGCGCACGCGAGCAGCGCGACGCTGCAAAGTTTCTTTTGGCGATGCCATGACGCGCTTCCCTTACTTCTTCTTGCCTTCTTTGCGGACGATCTTCTCGCCAGCATACTTGACGCCCTTGCCCTTGTAAGGCTCGGGGCCGCGATATTCGCGGATCTCAGCCGCGACCTGACCGACCTGCTGCTTGTCGATACCGGTGACGACGATTTCCGTCGGCTTCGGCACGGCAACAGTGATGCCAGCAGGCACGTCATAGACCACTTCATGGCTGAAGCCGAGAGAAAGCTGCAGGTTCTTGCCCTGCATGGCAGCGCGGTAACCGACGCCGCTGATTTCGAGCTTCTTCTCAAAGCCGTCCTTCACGCCAACAAAAATGTTGGAGATCATCGTGCGGGACATGCCCCACTTCGAACGAGCTTCCTTCGACTGGTCGCGCGGATCGACGCTGATAGCGCCGTCTTCCATCTTGACCAGAACTTCATCGTGCACGACGAAGGAGAGTTCACCCTTCGCGCCCTTGGCCTTGACGATCTGCCCATCAACACTGGCGGTCACGCCTGCCGGGACCGGCACGGGTTTTTTACCGATACGAGACATTTTAATACCTGTCTTTTATCTGTTCGCTGTCAACCGCATCAGAAGATGCGGCAGAGCAGCTCACCACCAACGTTTTGTTCACGGGCTTCATGATCCGCCATTACGCCCTTCGGCGTGGAGAGGATCGAGATGCCGAGGCCGTTTGCAACCTGCGGGATCGACTTAACCGACACGTAAACGCGACGGCCAGGCTTCGATACGCGGCTGATCTCACGGATAACCGGAACACCTTCATAATACTTCAGCTCGATTTCGATCTCGGCCTTGCCGTTCACGAATTCGCTCTGCGAGTATCCGCGGATGTAACCTTCAGACTGAAGAACATCGAGAACGCGAGCGCGCAGCTTCGAAGCCGGGGTCGTAACCTTGGTCTTCTTGCGGCCTACTGCGTTGCGGATACGGGTCAGCATATCGCCGAGAGGATCTGACACAGACATATGCTACTCCTTACCAGCTCGACTTGACGACGCCCGGAATCTGTCCGAGCGAACCCAACTGACGCAGCGCAATACGCGACATCTTCAGTTTACGGTAATAACCACGCGGACGGCCCGATACTTCGCAACGATTGCGAATACGAACCTTCGACGAATTGCGCGGCAGTTCGGCAAGCCGGATAGTGGCGCGGAAGCGCTCCTCCAGCGGAAGGCCCTGATCCATTACGATCGCCTTCAGACGTGCACGCTTTTCAGCATGACGCTTAACCAACTTTTCGCGGCGCTTGTTTTTTTCGACTGCGCTAGTCTTGGCCATGTTATCTATACCTCGCTACGCTTGCCGTTACTGCCGAAACGGGAAGTTGAATGCACGCAGAAGAGAGCGCGCTTCATCATCCGTCTTGGCGGTCGTGCAAACGATGATGTCCATGCCCCAGATCTGATCAACCTTATCGTAGTTGATTTCGGGGAACACGATGTGCTCCTTGATGCCCATGGCGTAGTTGCCACGTCCGTCGAAGCTCTTCGGGTTCAGGCCGCGGAAGTCGCGAACGCGAGGAAGAGCGATCGTCACCAGACGATCAAGGAATTCATACATGCGGTCCTGGCGAAGGGTGACCTTCGTGCCAATCGGCATGCCTTCACGCAACTTGAAGGTTGCGATCGAGTTACGGGCGCGTGTGATGACGGCCTTCTGGCCAGCAATCTGGCTGAGGTCTTCAGCGGCAACCGAAGGCTTCTTCGAATCGCCGGTGGCTTCGCCAACGCCCATATTGAGGACAACCTTGGTGATGCGTGGAATCTGCATCTCGTTGTCGTATTTGAACTCTTCAAGGAGCGCTTTACGGATATTATCCTGATAAAGCTTCTTGAAGCGTGGAAGTGCCTTAGCTTCAGCCATCGATCAGCGCTCCAGAACGTTTTGCGACACGAACCTTCTTGCCGTCCTCAACGCGGAAACCGACGCGGGTCGGCTTGCCATCCTTGGGATCAGCAATTGCCAGGTTGGACAGGTGGATCGGCGCTTCCTTGGAGATAATGCCGGCTTCCTGGGTCTGGGTCTGGCGCTGATGACGCTTCACAATATTAATGCCACGAACGAGCGCCTGCTCGTCCTTAGGCATAACCTTAAGAACCTCGCCCTTACGGCCCTTGTCCTTACCGGACAGCACGACAACGCTGTCGCCTTTGCGAATCTTTTGCATCGTTGTGCTTCCTTACAGAACTTCCGGAGCCAGCGAGATGATCTTCATGTGGTTCTTTGCGCGAAGTTCGCGCGGAACCGGTCCGAAGATACGCGTGCCGATAGGCTCTTTCTTGTTATCGATGAGAACAGCTGCGTTGTTATCAAAACGAATTACGCTGCCGTCCGGACGACGGATGTCCTTGGCGGTGCGTACAACAACCGCCTTCATCACGTCACCCTTCTTGACGCGGCCGCGCGGAATAGCTTCCTTGATCGACACCACAATGATGTCGCCAACGGAAGCATAACGCCGCTTCGAGCCGCCCAGCACCTTGATGCACATGACACGACGTGCGCCGGAGTTATCCGCCACGTCGAGGTTTGTTTGCATCTGAATCATGACTGGCCGCCTTCTTTTCCTTCAGCTGGTTAAGGGCTCCTGCCCTACCTAAGCTGCGTGTTTGTAATTTAGCCCGCTGCTTCGTTCGTCAGAACGACCCAGCGTTTGTCCTTCGAGATCGGAGCCGATTCCTGAATGGAAACGGAATCACCAACCTTGAACTGGTTGTTTTCGTCATGCGCCTTGTACTTCTTCGACTGACGCACGGTCTTCTGGAGGAGCGGATGCGAATAGCGACGCTCAACCTTAACCACAACAGTCTTGTCGTTCTTATCGCTGACGACAACGCCCTGCAGAACGCGTTTAGGCATGATATTTTTTCCTTATGCCTTGCTTTCGGCCGCCTTCTGGCGGGCAATAGTCTTAATACGCGCGATGTCGCGGCGAACCTGCTTCACGCGCGCGGTCTTTTCGAGCTGGCCGGTAGCCTTCTGAAAGCGCAGATTGAACTGTTCTTTCTTCAGTGCGGCCAACTCGTCGTTCATCTGATCGGTGCTTTTCGCCCGAACGTCTGCGGCTTTCATCGTTGCCTCTCCTTATTCAGCAATGCGCTGGATAAAGCGCGTCTTGATCGGCAACTTTGCTGCGCCGAGTCTGAGGGCTTCGCGTGCCACATCTTCGGGTACGCCGTCAAGCTCAAACATCACGCGACCTGGTGCCACACGGCATGCCCAGAAGTCAACCGAACCCTTACCTTTACCCATACGGACTTCGGTAGGCTTCGAAGTTACCGGCAGGTCAGGGAAGATGCGGATCCACACGCGACCGGCACGTTTCATGTGACGGGTGATCGCGCGGCGAGCCGCTTCGATCTGACGTGCGGTGACGCGTTCCGGCTCGAGAGCCTTCAGACCGAAAGCACCGAAATTCAGATCCGTGCCGCCTTTCGAGTTGCCGTGGATACGGCCCTTGAACTGCTTGCGGAACTTGGTGCGCTTAGGCTGCATCATTGTTCTCTACTCCAAATTTCTCGCCCGCGGCCCGCTTTTTAAGCGTTTTCGCGGCGGCGGTTCGACGAGGAACCCTGATTGTCACCCTCGACCGCACGACGTTCGGAAGCCATCGGATCGTGTTCAAGGATCTCGCCCTTGAAGACCCAGACCTTCACGCCGCAGATACCATAAGCGGTCTTCGCTTCTGCTGTGCCGTAGTCAATATCGGCGCGCAGAGTATGAAGCGGAACGCGACCTTCACGGTACCATTCCATGCGAGCGATTTCCGCGCCACCCAGACGACCCGAGCAGTTGATACGGATACCTTCGGCTCCAAGACGCATTGCCGACTGAACAGCACGCTTCATGGCGCGACGGAATGCCACACGGCGTTCGAGCTGCTGAGCGATCGACTGAGCGATCAGCGTAGCGTCGATTTCCGGCTTGCGAACTTCAACGATGTTGAGCGAAGTATCGGCATTGGTCATCTCGGAAAGCTTCTTGCGGAGCTTTTCGATGTCTGCACCCTTCTTGCCGATGATGATGCCCGGACGAGCCGAGTGGATCGTCACGCGGCACTTCTTGTGCGGACGCTCAATTACGATCTTCGAAATCGCAGCCTGCTTGAGTTCCTCGGTGAGGAACTCGCGGATCTTCACATCTTCATGCAGCAGCTTGCCGTACTCACCGGTATTTGCGTACCAACGCGAATCCCAGGTGCGGTTGATGCCGAGACGAAGACCGATCGGATTAATCTTCTGACCCATTATGCGGCCTCCCCTTTTTCCGCGACTTCGCGGACAACAATGGTGAGATGCGAAAACGGCTTCTCGATACGGCTCGCGCGGCCACGGCCACGGACGTGGAAGCGCTTCATGACGATCGACTTGCCCACATAGGCTTCGGCGACGATCAGAGCATCGACGTCGAGGTCGTGATTATTTTCAGCGTTTGCAATCGCCGACTCTAGCGTCTTCTTAACCGTATCGGCGATCCGCTTGCGCGAGAACGTCAGATCGGCAAGTGCCGCATTCACTTTCTTGCCGCGAATCATGCTCGCGACAAGGTTAAGCTTCTGCGGGCTGACGCGGAGCGTACGGGCGACGGCTTTCGCCTCGTTATCCTTAAGCTGGCGGGGAGCCTTGGCCTTGCCCATCGTTACTTCCTCTTTGCCTTCTTGTCCGCGCCGTGACCGTAGTAGGTACGCGTAGGCGCGAATTCACCGAACTTGTGTCCGACCATTTCTTCCGAAATCGACACCGGCACATGCTTGTTGCCGTTATAGACGCCGAAAGTCAGACCGACAAACTGCGGCAGGATGGTGGAGCGGCGGCTCCACATCTTGATAACTTCGTTACGACCGCCTTCGCGTACCTTCTCAGCCTTGTTGAGAAGATAGCCGTCGACAAACGGACCTTTCCAAACTGAACGAGCCACTTTAGACTACCTCTCTTACTTCTTGCGCTGATGGCGCGAACGCATGATGAACTTGTCAGTCGCCTTGTTCGAGCGCGTCTTCTTGCCCTTCGTAGGCTTGCCCCACGGAGTAACAGGGTGACGACCACCCGAGGTACGACCTTCACCACCACCATGCGGATGATCGACCGGGTTCATTGCAACACCGCGAACGTGCGGACGCTTGCCACGCCATACCGAACGACCGGCCTTGCCGTCGTTGATATTGCCGTGATCCGGGTTCGAAACTGCACCAACCGAAGCGAAGCAGGCGCCGGAAACCAGACGCTGTTCACCAGAGTTGAGGCGCAGGATCGCCATGCCCTGGTCGCGACCGACGAGCTGGGCGTAGGTGCCAGCCGAACGTGCGATCTGACCGCCCTTACCAGGCTTCAGTTCGACGTTGTGGACGATCGTGCCAACTGGCATCGAAGCGAGCGGCATTGCGTTGCCCGGCTTAACGTCGACGGAGTTACCAGCAATCACCTTGTCGCCAACAGCAAGACGCTGCGGAGCCAGGATGTATGCGAGTTCGCCGTCTTCGTAACGGATCAGCGCGATGAACGCGGTGCGGTTCGGATCGTATTCCAGGCGTTCGACGGTGCCCACGACGTCAAGCTTGCGACGCTTGAAGTCGATGAAGCGGTATGAACGCTTGTGACCACCGCCCTGAAAGCGAACAGTGATACGACCGGTGTTGTTACGGCCACCCTTCTTGGACAGACCTTCGGTCAGGGACTTGACCGGCTTGCCCTTGTAGAGTTCCGAGCGATCCACGATGACCAGCTGACGCTGGCTCGGCGTGGTCGGATTAAAATGCTTGAGTGCCATTGTTTCTTACTCCAAGGCCTCTCAGAGACCGGTCGAAACGTCGATGCTCTGGCCTTCAGCCAAAGTAACGATCGCTTTCTTGACGTCGCTCTGGCGCCCGATAATGCCGCGGAACCGCTTGACCTTACCCTTGCGCACTGCAGTGTTGACTGCGGTAACCTTGACGCCGAACAGCGCTTCGACTGCAGCCTTGATTTCCGGCTTCGTTGCCTTGCGGGCTACGTTGAAGACGACCTGGTTGTGTTCAGAAACCAGAGTAGACTTCTCAGTGATAACCGGGCTGACGATCACGTCGTAATGGCGAAGATCAGTCATTTGAAACGCTCCTCGAGGGCTTCGACAGCCGCCTTGGAAAGCACGAGCTTGCCACGGCGAAGAATGTCGTAAACATTGATGCCCTGCACTGGCAGAACGTCGATGTTCGGGATGTTCGAAGCCGCACGCTGGAAGTTCACGTCGATCTCTGCGCCGCCGATGAGCAGTGCATTTTCAAGACCGAGCTTGGCGAACTGAGAAACAAGCTGCTTCGTCTTGGCTTCGGAAGCCGCCAGATCATCGATGATGATCAGGTCGGATGCCTTTGCCTTGGCGGAAAGAGCATGACGCAGGCCAAGAGCGCGAACCTTCTTCGGCAGGTCGTGTTCATGGCTACGGACAACTGGTCCGTGAGCCTGACCACCACCGCGGAACTGCGGAGCGCGAGCCGAATGGTGACGAGCGCGACCCGTACCCTTCTGCTTGTACATCTTCGCGCCGGTGCGGCTTACGTCGCCACGGCCCTGAGCCTGATGGGAGCCCTGCTGGCGGCGAGCCAGCTGCCAGCGCACAACGCGCTGAAGAATGTCGTCACGCGGGTCGAGGCCGAAGATATCTTCGTTCAGCTTGACCTTGCCGGCATCCTTGCCTTCAAGAGTTGTAATCGTGAGATCCATTATTCGGCTCCCTCAGTCGCGGCGGCTTCAGCCTTGGCGGCACCTGCACGCAGAGCGGCCGGCTTCGGCGCGTTCTCGGGCAGCGAGACCTTGACTGCGTCGCGGACGATGATCCAGGCGCCCTTGGAGCCCGGAACCGCACCGCGGACCAGAATGAGGCCACGATCAGTGTCCGTCGAGACAACTTCAATATTCTGCGTGGTCACGCGGGTCTGGCCCATATGACCAGCCATCTTCTTGCCCTTGAACACCTTACCCGGGTCCTGACGCTGACCGGTCGAGCCGTGAGCGCGGTGGGTAATGGAGTTACCGTGGGAGGCGCGATGACCAGCAAAATTGTGACGCTTCATAACACCGGCAAAACCTTTACCGATCGAAGTACCCGTCACGTCGACCTTCTGGCCGGCGACGAAGTGCTCGGCGGTGATTTCCGCGCCGACTTCGAGGAGGTTGTCCGGAGAAACGCGGAATTCCGCAAGCTTCGCCTTGGGCTCGACCTCGGCCTTCGCGAAATGACCGCGCATAGCCTTGGACGTGTTCTTTACCTTGGCGATACCAACGCCAAGCTGAACAGCCGTGTAACCATTCTTTTCAACTGTACGCTGAGCTACCACGTGGCAATTCTCCATGCGGAGAACCGTCACCGGCACATGCTCGCCGGCGTCGTTATAGACGCGGGTCATGCCCAGCTTCTGTGCAATAACACCTGAACGCATCGGGTTCGTTCCTTCCGTCCTCAAGCCGATTAAAGCTTGATCTCGACATCGACACCGGCGGACAGATCGAGCTTCATCAGCGCGTCAACAGTCTGCGGGGTCGGGTCAACGATATCGAGAAGACGCTTGTGCGTGCGCATCTCGAACTGCTCGCGGCTCTTCTTGTCGATGTGCGGCGACCGGTTTACCGTGAACTTCTCGATCCGTGTTGGAAGCGGGATCGGTCCGCGCACATTTGCACCGGTACGCTTGGCAGTCGACACGATTTCCCGCGTCGAAGCGTCAAGGATCCGATGATCAAACGCCTTAAGGCGAATGCGGATATTTTGACCGTTCATTTCATCTGTTCCTTGTTACGCGGAGCGTCTCCGGAGAGACGCTCCTGCACAAACCTTAATTACTCGATGATCGAAGCGACGATGCCTGCACCGACGGTGCGGCCACCTTCACGGATAGCGAAGCGGAGCTTCTCTTCCATGGCGATCGGGACGATCAGCGAAACGTCAACGGTAACGTTGTCGCCAGGCATAACCATTTCCGTGCCTTCCGGCAGGGTCACAATACCGGTCACGTCAGTCGTACGGAAGTAGAACTGCGGGCGGTAGTTGGTGAAGAACGGCGTATGACGGCCACCTTCGTCCTTGGTCAGAATGTAAGCTTCTGCCTTGAACTTGGTGTGCGGCTTAACCGAACCCGGCTTGCAGAGAACCTGACCGCGTTCAACGTCGTCACGGCCAACGCCGCGAACCAGTGCGCCGATGTTGTCACCAGCCTGGCCCTGATCGAGCAGCTTGCGGAACATTTCAACGCCGGTAACCGTCGTCTTCGAGGTTGCCTTAATGCCGACGATTTCAACTTCTTCGCCGACCTTGACGATACCGCGCTCAACGCGACCCGTCACAACCGTACCGCGACCCGAGATCGAGAACACGTCTTCGATCGGCATCAGGAACGGCTGGTCAACCGGACGTTCCGGGGTCGGGATGTAGTTGTCGACAGCGTCCATCAGGTTGCGGATTGCGTCTTCGCCGAGTTCCTTCGAGGAATCTTCGAGAGCTGCAAGAGCCGAGCCCTTGATGATCGGAACTTCGTCGCCCGGGAAGTCGTACTTCGAGAGAAGTTCGCGCACTTCCAGTTCAACCAGTTCGAGCAGTTCTGCGTCGTCAACCTGGTCGCACTTGTTCAGGAACACAACGATTGCCGGAACGCCAACCTGACGAGCGAGCAGGATGTGCTCACGGGTCTGCGGCATCGGGCCGTCAGCTGCCGAAACAACCAGGATCGCGCCGTCCATCTGTGCAGCGCCGGTGATCATGTTCTTCACATAGTCAGCGTGGCCTGGGCAATCGACGTGTGCGTAGTGACGGTTGGCAGTTTCGTACTCAACGTGAGCCGTCGAGATCGTGATACCGCGGGCGCGTTCTTCCGGTGCAGCGTCGATCTGGTCATACGCCTTGAATTCACCGAAGAACTTCGTGATCGCTGCAGTCAGCGAGGTCTTGCCATGGTCAACGTGACCGATGGTGCCGATGTTAACGTGGGGCTTCGTACGTTCAAACTTACTCTTTGCCATTTGAGCTCTCCGTAAATTTAGCCTGCTCAGGCATTCTTTTGATTGGGAGCGTAACCTTCAGATTACGCATGTCTTTCTCCCGGAACCGGTATCCACTTCCGGGAGACATGCGCTCCGATTACGCAAACTTCTTTTGGATTTCCTGTGCGACCGCCGTCGGAACCGGCTCATAATGGTCGAACTGCATCGTGTACTGTGCACGGCCCTGGGACATCGAACGCAGCGAATTCACGTAGCCAAACATGTTGGCCAGCGGAACGTTTGCATTGACGACCGTGGCGATGCCGCGGGCTTCGGTGCCGGAAATCTGACCGCGACGCGAGTTCAGATCGCCGATAACGTCACCAACGTAATCTTCCGGCGTAACAACCTCGACCTTCATGATCGGCTCGAGGAGTTGAGCGCCAGCCTTCTGCGCACCTTCACGGAACGCTGCACGGGACGCGATTTCGAAGGCGAGAACAGACGAGTCAACGTCATGGTACGCGCCGTCGATCAGGGTGGCCTTCACGCCGAGCATCGGGAAGCCGGCGAGCGGACCCGCACCCATGACGCTTTCGATACCCTTCTGGACACCCGGAATGTATTCCTTCGGAACCGATCCGCCGACGATCTTCGATTCGAAGATGAAATCGTCGCCATCATGCGGTTCGAAGATGATCTTCACGCGAGCGAACTGACCCGAACCACCCGACTGCTTCTTGTGGGTGTAATCGATTTCAGCCTGACGGGTGATCGATTCACGGTAAGCAACCTGCGGAGCACCGACGTTGGCTTCAACCTTGAATTCGCGCTTCATGCGATCGACGAGAATGTCGAGGTGAAGTTCGCCCATGCCGGCGATGATGGTCTGACCGGATTCTTCATCCGACTTTACGCGGAACGAAGGATCTTCAGCTGCCAGACGATTGAGCGCGATGCCCATCTTTTCCTGGTCGGCCTTGGTCTTCGGCTCGATCGCGATTTCGATAACCGGATCCGGGAATTCCATGCGTTCAAGGATAACCGGCTTCAGCGGATCGCAGAGCGTATCGCCAGTGGTGGTTTCCTTGAGGCCAGCCAGAGCAACGATGTCGCCAGCAAAGGCTTCTTCGATGTCTTCACGGCTGTTCGAGTGCATCTGCAGCATACGGCCGATACGCTCACGCTTGCCCTTGACGGTGTTTTCCAGCGAAACGCCCTTGGTCAGCTTGCCCGAGTAGATGCGTGCGAAGGTGAGCGAACCGACGAACGGGTCGTTCATGATCTTGAACGCAAGCATCGACAGCGGAGCTTCATCCGAAGATTCGCGGGTCGTTTCGGTTTCCGTCTTGACGTCAATGCCCTTGATGGCAGGAACGTCGGTCGGAGCCGGCAGGAACTCGACAACAGCGTCAAGAAGCGGCTGAACGCCACGGTTCTTGAATGCGGTACCGCAGAGGATCGGATGGAACTTGACGTCGATCGTGCCCTTGCGGATCAGCGCGCGCAGCTCATCATTGGTCGGCATGGTGCCTTCCAGATATGCTTCCATCGCGGCTTCGTCGATTTCCACGGCCAGCTCGATGAGCTTTTCGCGGTATTCTTCAGCCTTGTCCTTGAGGTCTGCAGGGATTTCGCCAACTTCGGCAGCTGCGCCGATGGTGCCATCCCAGGTCAGGGCCTTCATTTCGATCAGGTCGATAACGCCGGTGAACTCGTTTTCAGCGCCGATCGGCAGCTGAACCGGAAGTGCAACAGCGCCAAGACGCGAGCCAACCATTTCTACGCAACGGTAGAAGTCAGCACCGATCTTGTCCATCTTGTTGACGAAGACCATACGGGGGACGTGGTACTTTTCAGCCTGACGCCACACGGTTTCCGTCTGAGGCTCAACGCCAGCGTTGGCGTCGAGCAGCGCGATCGCGCCGTCGAGAACGCGGAGCGAACGTTCAACTTCAATCGTGAAGTCGACGTGGCCCGGAGTGTCGATGATGTTGAAGCGGCGCTTCTTGCCATCCCGGCCCTGCCAGAACGTGGTCGTAGCAGCGGACGTGATGGTGATACCGCGTTCCTGTTCCTGCTCCATCCAGTCCATGGTCGACGCACCATCGTGGGTTTCGCCGATCTTATGGTTCTTACCGGTATAGAACAGGATGCGCTCGGTCATCGTCGTCTTACCGGCGTCGATGTGAGCCATGATACCGAAATTGCGGTAGTCTTCGATTTTGTATTCGCGGGCCATGATAGTCGCTCTTTGAATAGGTTTCGACGATTACCAGCGGTAATGCGAGAAGGCGCGGTTGGCTTCAGCCATGCGATGCGTGTCTTCACGCTTCTTCACAGCAGAACCACGGTTGTTAGCAGCATCAAGCAGCTCACCGGACAGACGATCAATCATTGTCGTCTCGTTACGGCCACGAGCAGCATTAATGAGCCAACGGATGGCAAGCGCCTGGCGGCGTTCTGGACGCACATCGACCGGAACCTGATAGGTTGCACCACCAACGCGGCGCGAACGGACTTCGATGTGCGGAGCTACGTTGTCGAGCGCCTGATGGAACAGCGCGACCGGCTCGGACTTCGCCTTGGCTTCGATTGAATCGAGCGCACCGTAAACGATGCTTTCAGCAACCGACTTCTTGCCATGCAGCATGACTGCATTCATGAACTTCGTGATAACGAGATCGCCGAACTTTGGATCCGGATTAATCTCACGCTTCTCAGCCTTATGGCGTCTGGACATTTCGTCTCTTCTTTCAATTACATCGGGCTCAGCTCGCCTTCTGGCGGCCGGTATCCCCGGAAAATCTTACTTCGGACGCTTTGCACCGTACTTCGAACGGCGCTGCTTGCGGTTCTTGACACCCTGGGTATCGAGAACGCCGCGGATGATGTGGTAACGCACACCTGGCAAGTCCTTTACACGACCGCCGCGGATCATGACGACCGAGTGCTCCTGCAGGTTATGCCCTTCACCAGGGATATAACCGATAACTTCGAAGCCGTTCGTCAGACGAACCTTGGCAACCTTACGGAGAGCCGAGTTCGGCTTCTTCGGGGTCGTCGTGTACACGCGGGTGCAAACGCCGCGCTTTTGAGGGTTTGCCTGCAGTGCAGGAACCTTATTGCGCTTTACCGGCGCAATGCGCGGCTTGCGGATAAGCTGGTTTACGGTTGGCATACAACCTTCCTCTATAAAAAATCTCGTATCCACGCCCATATGGGCCGTTTCACCGCCATGCTGATGCACGAATTCGGGACAAGTCACGACAACCGGTGACCACCCCGAACAAAAGCAGAGGAAGCTGACGCTTCATGCGAACGGCAAATTGCATTTCGATCGTAAAACGAACCCTGTTTGAGACGAACTTCAGGACGCGTCGTCCCGAACAAGCCTGTCTCACATCGGCTCAGATGGGCTGCTGATACGTCTTTAGCGACGTTTCGTCAAGGGAGTTGGGCCAAGTTTCTTCGCCAAAGGGCAGGAAACCGGCGTTTCGGCCTTGGCCGGACAGGTTATTGCGCTGTAATCGGCGCGAAATCGCACTTATTTCGCGATCAAAACCGTCATTTTCACGTGGCACCATGGTGTTGGCGCCCGTGAGCCGTTATTGAAACACATCCGAGTCGAAACGCAACCCAATATTAAGAGATTCTCAATGTCTTCCACCACTGCATCCGCCGGCGACGATTCGCCAACCGTCCACCTGGTCATCGCCGACGTCTGGAACGAGGGTGAAGAATCCCCCGTCGAAGTGCATCTGCTCTTGAAGGCGGACGAAGACGAAGATCTGGTTCAGACCGTTCTCGGCATTCTCGCTGAGGAAGGTTATCATGAAGCCGAACTTCTTGAGATGGGCACCCTCACCGAAGAGCCTGCTGAAGAGCCGCACAAAAGTGCATGGGCAACCGCTCTGAGCGGTGAAGTCGCGCTGATCGAATTTGACGGCGACGACGAAGAAGAAGAGTAAGATTTAGCGAAAGCGTTTCCGGTACGGGTGCGAAGCACTCCGCGGAAAATGCTTCCGTGAACAAGGCGCATTCCGAAAACCGGATGCGCCTTTTTCTTTTGCTTTCATAGCGCCCCCTCTCCTGCTCAAAGGGACAAACAAAAAGGCCGCCTCGAAGGGCGGCCTTTTCAGTTTTGTATCTACCGATTACTCGGCAGCGTTGTTGGTCATGTCCACCAGCATCGCATTGGCTTCCGACGAACCGGAAGACTTGCGGCGCTCGTCGATGATCAGCTCGTCGCGAGCTGTCGCGATACGACGGATCTGGTTGGTCATGCCGCCAGTACCGGCCGGGATAAGACGGCCGACGATGACGTTTTCCTTGAGCCCCTGCAGCGTGTCCATCTTGCCGGCAACCGCAGCTTCGGTAAGCACGCGGGTCGTTTCCTGGAACGACGCAGCCGAGATGAAGGACGGAGTCTGCAACGAAGCCTTGGTGATGCCGAGGAGGACAGGATTGCCGTAACCCGGCTTCTTGCCTTCTTCGACCAGACGTTCGTTGATCTCGTCGAGTTCGATACGATCCACGTGATCGCCGGTGATGTAACCGGTATCGCCGGATTCGGTGATCTCGACCTTCTGCAGCATCTGACGGACAATCACTTCGATGTGCTTGTCGTTGATCAAAACGCCCTGCAAACGATAGACTTCCTGGATTTCGTTCACGAGGTACGAAGCCAGAGCTTCGACGCCCTTGATCGCCAGAATGTCATGCGGTGCCGGGTTGCCGTCGAGGATGTACTCACCCTTTTCGATGACGTCACCGTCCTGAAGATGGAACGGCTTGCCCTTCGGAATGAGGTACTCGACCGGCTCGACCGTGTCGTCGTTCGGCTCGATGATGATGCGACGCTTGTTCTTGTAGTCGCGACCGAAACGAACAGTACCATCGATCTCTGCGATGACGGCATGGTCCTTCGGACGACGTGCTTCGAACAGTTCGGCAACGCGCGGCAGACCACCGGTGATGTCCTTGGTCTTGGCGCTTTCCATCGGCAGACGGGCGATAACGTCACCAGCCTTCACATGCGCGCCCGGTTCGACCGAAAGGATCGATTCCACCGAGAGCATGAAGCGGGCATCACCACCCTTCGACAGCTTGAGGATCTTGCCGGCCTTGTCCTTGATGACCATGGCAGGCTTGAGATCCGAACCGCGCGGGGTCGAACGCCAGTCGATAACGACGCGCTTCGTGATACCGGTCGACTCGTCAGCCGATTCCGAAACCGAAAGACCATCGACGAGATCTTCGAACTCAACGTAGCCTTCAACTTCGGTCATGATCGGACGGGTGTACGGATCCCACTCGGCAATACGCTGACCGCGCTTGACCGTGTCGGCCTCGTCAACGAACAGACGCGAACCGTAGGTCACGCGATGGACCGCACGTTCCTTGCCCGTGTTGTCGAGGATCAGCACAGCCATGTTACGGCCCATCACCACGAGGTTGCCATCGGAGTTGCGAACCACATTGCGGTTACGCAGCTTGACGGTGCCTTCATACGAAGCTTCCAGGTAGGACGAGTCGACAACCTGTGCCGTGCCGCCCAAGTGGAAGGTACGCATGGTGAGCTGGGTGCCCGGCTCGCCAATCGACTGAGCGGCGATAACGCCGACAGCTTCGCCCTGGTTGACCGGAGTACCGCGTGCGAGATCGCGACCGTAGCACTTGGCGCAAACGCCGTTGCGGGTTTCGCAGGTCAGCGCCGAACGGATGCGGATCGACTGGATACCAGCCTTCTCGATGATCTCGACGTCCTTTTCCTCGATCATGCGGCCAGCTTCGACGATGACTTCGCCAGTTGCCGGATGCAGGATCGGATCGAGAGCCGTACGGCCCAGAACGCGCTGACCAATCGAAGCCACGATCTGGCCGGCATCGACGATCGGCTGCATGGTGAGACCGATTTCGGCGCCGCAATCGACTTCCGAAATGATCGCATCCTGTGCAACG
This sequence comes from Ochrobactrum teleogrylli, assembly GCF_006376685.1. Taxonomy (GTDB): domain Bacteria; phylum Pseudomonadota; class Alphaproteobacteria; order Rhizobiales; family Rhizobiaceae; genus Brucella; species Brucella teleogrylli. The sequence goes on from NZ_VEWL01000002.1 coordinate 31,509, forward strand.
TCAACGAGACGACGGGTCAGGTAGCCCGAGTTAGCCGTCTTCAACGCGGTGTCTGCCAGACCCTTACGGGCACCGTGGGTCGAGTTGAAGTACTCGTTAACGGTCAGGCCTTCCTTGAAGTTCGAGATGATCGGGGTTTCGATGATTTCACCCGACGGCTTGGCCATCAGGCCGCGCATACCGCCAAGCTGACGCATCTGGTTGACCGAACCACGGGCACCCGAATGCGACATCATGTAGACCGAGTTCATCTGCTTCTGGCGACCGGTCACCGGATCGAATTCGACGGCCTTCAGGCGCGCCATCATCTCTTCGGTGATCTTGTCGGTAGCCTTGCCCCAGGCGTCGACGACCTTGTTGTACTTTTCGCCCTGAGTGATCAGGCCGTCATTGTACTGCTGTTCGTATTCGGTCGTGAGCGCTTCGGTGTCCGCAACGATCTTCGCCTTGGTGTCCGGAATGACCATGTCATCCTTACCGAACGAGATACCCGCACGGCAGGCATGGGCAAAGCCGAGCTGCATGATGCGATCGCAGAAGATAACCGTCTCTTTCTGACCGCAATGGCGGTAGACGTGGTCGATCATCTTGGAGATGTTCTTCTTGGTCATCTCCTGATTGCAGATATCGAACGGCACATTGGCGTTCTTCGGCAGCAGTTCACCCGTGATCATGCGGCCAGGCGTCGTGTCGTAAATCTTCGACACAGGCTTGCCTTCGGCATCGACCGTTTTGAAACGACCCTTGATCTTGGTGTGCAGCGTGACGACCTTGGTTTCCAGCGCGTGCTGAAGTTCGCCCATATCGGCAAACATCATGCCCTCGCCCGGCTCCTTGTCTGCCACGATGGACAGATAATAGAGGCCGAGAACCATGTCCTGCGAAGGAACGATGATCGGCGCGCCGTTGGCCGGGTGCAGGATGTTGTTGGTCGACATCATCAGCACGCGTGCTTCAAGCTGGGCTTCCAGCGACAGCGGCACGTGAACAGCCATCTGGTCACCGTCGAAGTCGGCGTTGAAAGCCGTACAAACGAGCGGATGCAGCTGGATTGCCTTGCCTTCGATCAGGGTGGGTTCGAAGGCCTGGATGCCGAGACGGTGCAGCGTCGGAGCGCGGTTCAAAAGAACCGGATGCTCACGGATCACTTCGTCAAGGATATCCCAGACTTCCGGACGTTCCTTTTCAACCAGCTTCTTCGCCTGCTTGACGGTGGACGAATAGCCCTTGGCGTCAAGACGAGCATAGATGAACGGCTTGAACAGTTCGAGCGCCATCTTCTTCGGCAGACCGCACTGGTGCAGCTTCAGTTCTGGACCGGTCACGATAACCGAACGGCCAGAATAGTCGACGCGCTTGCCGAGCAGGTTCTGACGGAAGCGACCCTGCTTGCCCTTGAGCATGTCGGACAGCGACTTCAGCGGACGCTTGTTGGCGCCCGTAATCACGCGGCCACGACGACCGTTGTCGAACAGCGCGTCCACAGCTTCCTGCAGCATGCGCTTTTCGTTACGGATGATGATGCCCGGTGCGCGCAGTTCGATCAGGCGCTTGAGACGGTTGTTACGGTTGATGACGCGGCGGTACAGATCGTTCAGATCCGACGTCGCGAAACGACCGCCGTCCAGCGGCACGAGCGGACGCAGATCCGGCGGGATGACCGGCACGATCTTCATGATCATCCATTCCGGACGGTTTCCCGACTCCAGAAAGTTTTCGACGATCTTCAGACGCTTCATCAGCTTCTTCTGCTTCAGGTCCGAGGTGGTCTCGGCCAGATCGACGCGCAGATCGGCGGCAATCTTTTCAAGTTCCATCGAAGCCAAAAGCTCGTAGATAGCTTCTGCTCCGATAAGAGCCGTGAACTGATCTTCGCCGAATTCATCGACGGCGATCATGTATTCCTCTTCCGAAAGAAGCTGATGCTCCTTCAGCGAGGTCAGGCCCGGTTCGGTCACGATGTAATTTTCGAAATACAGCACGCGCTCGATATCCTTGAGCGTCATGTCCAGCAGCGTGCCGATACGGCTCGGCAGCGACTTCAAAAACCAGATGTGAGCAACCGGAGCTGCGAGTTCGATATGGCCCATACGCTCGCGACGAACGCGAGAGAGCGTGACTTCCACACCGCATTTTTCGCAGATGATGCCTTTGTATTTCATACGCTTGTACTTGCCGCACAAGCATTCATAGTCCTTGATCGGGCCGAAGATGCGCGCGCAGAAGAGACCATCGCGTTCTGGCTTGAACGTGCGGTAGTTGATCGTCTCCGGCTTCTTGATCTCGCCGTATGACCAGGACAGAATCTTCTCAGGGCTGGCGATCGAGATTCTGATGGAATCGAACGTTTGCGCTGGAGCCTGAGGATTGAAAAGATTCATGACCTCTTGGTTCATGCCGTTCTCCTTAAGGGCGATCCGCCGCCCTGTGTGTCGTCGATGACAGGCTGAAAATCCCTGCCATCTGGAAAAGAAATCGCGGTACTACTCAGTTTTTGAACTGGCTTGCCGTAGTCTCGTTCCCTCCAGCGGCTCAGAAAACCACTCCGATGAAACGAGTATACGGGCGCGCCACGGCAAGACCATGGCGCGCCTCGATATTTTTACTCTGCAGCGTCCGGCAGGGCCGGCTGTTCAGCATCACGCGTGTCGTCGAGTTCGACATTGAGGCCGAGCGAGCGCATTTCCTTGACGAGAACGTTGAAGCTCTCTGGAATGCCCGCTTCGAACGTGTCGTCTCCGCGCACGATGGCTTCGTAGACCTTGGTACGGCCTGCCACGTCGTCCGACTTGACCGTCAGCATTTCCTGCAGCGTGTAAGCCGCACCATATGCTTCCAGTGCCCAGACCTCCATTTCGCCGAAGCGCTGGCCACCGAACTGGGCCTTGCCGCCCAGAGGCTGCTGCGTAACGAGCGAGTAAGGTCCGATCGAACGTGCGTGGATCTTGTCGTCGACCAGGTGGTGGAGCTTCAACATATAGATGTAGCCCATGGTCACCTGACGGTCGAACGGCTCACCCGTACGTCCATCGTAAAGCGTCGACTGACCCGAGGTCGCAAGACCGGCATCCGTCAGCATCGCATTGATGTCGGCTTCGACGGCACCGTCGAAAACCGGCGTTGCGATCGACACGCCGCGCTTCACCTGATTGGCCAGCATGACAACGGAATCGTTGTCATAAGACCGGATCGGTTCGTTGCGGTCGTTGTCCGGATAGATGTGCTCCAGCGTCTCGCGCAGCGGCTCAATATTGGCCGTCTTGCGGTAAACGTCGAGAAGCTCACCGATCTTCTTGCCCATGCCAGCGCATGCCCAGCCGAGGTGGGTTTCCAGAATCTGGCCCACATTCATACGGCTCGGAACGCCAAGCGGGTTCAACACGATGTCGGCATGCGTACCATCTTCGAGGAACGGCATGTCCTCGACTGGCAGAATGCGCGAAACCACACCCTTGTTGCCGTGACGGCCAGCCATCTTGTCGCCTGGCTGGATCTTGCGCTTAACAGCGACAAAGACCTTGACCATCTTCATGACGCCTGGAGGCATCTCGTCGCCGCGCTGTACCTTTTCGACCTTGTCCATGAAGCGTGCTTCGAGCAGCTTCTTGGATTCGTCGTACTGGCCACGCAGAGCTTCCAACTCGCCCTGAAGCTTTTCGTCTTCAACGGCAAACTGCCACCACTGCGAACGCGGATACTCGGTCATGAGCTCGCGGCTGATCGTCGTGCCCTTCTTGAAGCCCTTCGGGCCGGCAGCGGCAACCTTGCCATCGATCATGTCGGCCAGACGGCCATAGACGTTACGGTCCAGGATAGCCTGTTCGTCGTCACGGTCCTTGGCGAGACGCTCGATTTCCTCGCGCTCGATAGCCATGGCGCGTTCGTCCTTTTCAACGCCGTGGCGATTGAAAACGCGAACTTCCACAACCGTACCGTAGGTTCCGGGCGGCATACGCATGGAGGTGTCACGAACGTCGGACGCCTTTTCACCGAAGATGGCGCGCAGAAGCTTTTCTTCCGGCGTCATCGGGCTTTCGCCCTTCGGCGTGATCTTGCCGACAAGAATGTCGCCAGGATGCACTTCAGCACCGATGTAGACGATACCGGCTTCGTCGAGGTTCTTCAGCGCTTCTTCCGAAACGTTCGGAATATCGCGGGTGATTTCCTCAGGTCCAAGCTTGGTGTCACGGGCGGCAACTTCGAATTCCTCGATATGGATCGAGGTGAACACGTCGTCCGAAACGATCTTTTCCGAGAGAAGGATCGAATCTTCGTAGTTGTAACCGTTCCACGGCATGAACGCGACGAGCACGTTGCGGCCGAGAGCCAGATCGCCGAGATCGGTCGACGGACCGTCAGCGATGATGTCGCCCTTGCCGATCGGATCGCCGACGCGAACGAGCGGACGCTGGTTGATACAGGTCGACTGGTTCGAACGCTGGAACTTCTGCAGACGATAGATATCGACGCCCGACTTGGACGGATCGAGATCTTCCGTAGCGCGGATAACGATACGGGTCGCATCGACCTGATCGACAATACCGCCACGACGCGCTGCAATTGCTGCACCAGAGTCGCGAGCCACAATCGGTTCCATGCCCGTACCGACGAACGGCGCTTCAGCGCGAACGAGCGGCACAGCCTGACGCTGCATGTTCGAGCCCATGAGAGCACGGTTGGCGTCGTCGTTTTCAAGGAACGGAATGAGCGCTGCTGCAACCGAAACGAGCTGCTTCGGCGAAACGTCCATCAGGTCCACGTTTTCACGTGGGGCCATCATCACTTCGCCGGCATGACGGCAGATGACGAATTCGTCAACAAAACCGCCCTGCTCGTCCAGCTCCACGTTTGCCTGGGCAACCGAGTGCTTGGCTTCTTCCATGGCCGACAGATAGACAACGTCGTTCGTTACCTTGCCGTCGATCACCTTACGGTACGGGCTCTCGATGAAGCCGTACTTGTTGACGCGGGCAAAGGTTGCAAGCGAGTTGATCAGACCAATATTCGGGCCTTCCGGCGTTTCAATCGGGCAGATACGGCCATAGTGGGTCGGATGCACGTCGCGGACTTCGAAGCCAGCGCGCTCACGGGTCAAACCGCCCGGTCCAAGAGCCGAAAGACGGCGCTTGTGGGTGATTTCCGAAAGCGGATTGGTCTGATCCATGAACTGCGACAGCTGCGACGAACCGAAGAATTCACGAACGGCAGCCGCTGCGGGCTTCGCGTTGATGAGATCCTGCGGCATGACCGTGTCGATTTCGATCGAGGACATACGTTCCTTGATCGCGCGCTCCATGCGGAGCAGACCGACGCGGTACTGATTTTCCATCAGCTCGCCGACCGAACGCACGCGGCGGTTGCCGAGATTGTCGATGTCGTCGATTTCGCCACGACCGTCACGCAGTTCGACCAGCATCTTGACCACGGCCAGGATGTCTTCCTTGCGCAGCACGCGCACGGTGTCTTCCGCATCAAGGTCCAGACGCATGTTCATCTTGACGCGACCGACGGCCGAAAGGTCGTAACGTTCTGCATCGAAGAACAGCGAGTTGAACATCGCTTCGGCGGAATCCATCGTAGGCGGTTCGCCCGGACGCATCACGCGATAGATGTCGAACAGTGCATCCTGACGGCTTTCGTTCTTATCGACAGCCAGCGTGTTACGGATGTAACCGCCGATGTTGATATGATCGATGTCCAGGATGTTGATCTCGGTTTCACCGGTGTCGAGCAGCGTCTTGAGGACCTTCTCGTCGATTTCGTCACCAGCTTCGAGATAGATCTCGCCGGTTGCGTAATTGACGACGTCTTCCGCCAGATAAGCGCCGAACAGGTCGTCTTCGGTGGCCTTGATGGCCTTCAGACCCTTTTCAGCGAGCTGCTTGGCCGAACGGGCCGTGAGCTTCTTGCCGGCTTCCAGAACAACTTCGCCCGTATCCGCGTCGATGAGATCAGAAATGATCTTCATGCCCTTGAAGCGTTCGGCCGAATACGGAATGCGCCAGTTGTCGCCATCACGCGAATAGGTGACGGTCTTGTAGAAGGTCGACAGAATCTCTTCGCCGTCCATGCCGAGCGCCATGAGCAGCGTCGTTGCCGGCAGCTTGCGGCGACGGTCGATACGCGCGTAGACGATGTCCTTGGAATCGAACTCGATGTCGAGCCAGGAACCACGGTAAGGAATGACGCGAGCAGCGAACAGGAGCTTGCCCGAAGAATGGGTCTTGCCCTTGTCATGATCGAAGAAGACGCCCGGCGAACGGTGCATCTGCGAAACGATCACGCGCTCCGTGCCGTTGACGATGAAGGTGCCGTTGTCCGTCATGAGCGGCATATCGCCCATGTACACGTCCTGCTCCTTGATGTCCTTGATGGACTTCGCGCCGGTATCTTCGTCAATATCGAATACGATAAGACGCAGCGTCACCTTGAGCGGCGCGGAATAGGTCAGGTCGCGCTGACGGCATTCGTCAACGTCGAACTTCGGTGGATCGAATTCGTAGCGGACGAATTCGAGCATGGAAGCGCCGGAGAAATCCTGGATAGGGAAAACAGACTTGAAAACCGCCTGCAAACCCTCGTCAGGACGCCCACCGGATGGTTCTTCAACCATTAGGAACTGGTCGTAAGATGCCTTCTGAACCTCGATAAGGTTCGGCATCTCGGCGACCTCTGGGATCTTGCCGAAAAATTTGCGTACGCGCTTGCGACCATTGAATGAATGGGTCTGAGCCATCGTCGCTCCTCGTTCTATAGCCTTGCGGCTTGCTCACGCCTTGCGGCCTTTATCGTGCGCCGCCTTTCGGCGGTCCTTCAAGCGCATAACCCTTCAAATCGGATAGATTTGAAGAAAGGATCATGCGCAAACTCTCAAATTAGAGCGGCCTTTACGCGTCGTACCGACGCGTGGCGCTCTAATGGGCTAAAACCCGTTTTCTGAAAGCCGTTCTGGCGTTCAGAAAAAGGGTTTCCAGTCAGTCGATCCACCGTTTCACGGGCGGAAACTGGCGGATGGAAACCATCCGCCAGAATAGTCCGAACTTACTTGAGTTCGACCTTGGCGCCAGCAGCTTCGAGCTGTGCCTTGATCTTCTCAGCTTCGTCCTTCGAAGCGCCTTCCTTGACAGCCTTCGGAGCGCCTTCGACCAGGTCCTTGGCTTCCTTGAGGCCGAGACCGGTGATTGCGCGCACTTCCTTGATCACGTTGATCTTGTTAGCGCCGCCGTCAGCGAGAACGACGTCGAATTCGGTCTTTTCTTCAGCAGCAGCAGCCGGAGCAGCGCCACCAGCAGCAGCAACTGCTACAGGAGCAGCAGCCGAAACGCCCCACTTCTCTTCGAGAAGCTTCGAAAGCTCTGCAGCTTCGAGAACGGTCAGTGCCGACAGGTCGTCAACGATCTTTGCGAGATCAGCCATTTTGGTATTTCCTTAGTTTCAAGGTTTGAACAATTGACAGCGAAAAACGGCCTTACGCCGCCTCGTTCTTCCGGGCGTGCGCGCCAATAACGCGAGCGATCTGGCCCGCTGGTGCGCTGGTAAGTACTGCAAGACGCTGAGCCGGGGTCTGGATCATTCCAACCAGCTTTGCGCGCAGTTCGTCGAGCGATGGGAGCGAAGCAAGCGACTTGACGCCATCGGCGTTAAGCGTCGTTGCACCCATTGCACCACCGAGGATAACGAGCTTGTCGTTAGCCTTGGCGAATTCGACGGCTACTTTCGGAGCAGCAATCGGGTCGTTTGCATAAGCAACAACCGTCTGACCTGTAAACAGATCAGAAATGCCTTCCGATTCCGTGCCCTGAAGAGCGATTTTGGCAAGGCGGTTTTTCGCGACTTTAACGGACCCACCTGCATCACGCATCTTCGAGCGAAGATCGCTCATCTGCGCAACGGTGAGACCGGTATAGTGGGCCACGACGACCGAACCGGACTCTTTAAAAGCGCCGTTCAGCCACGAGACAAATTCGCGTTTTTCCGCTCTATCCACTGTCTCTCTCCAGTAGGCAGGACCACATGGCCCTGCCGGTTGCCTTTGCCGAACGAACTTCACAGTTGGTCCGGCGCTCGAGGATCCTGTCCCCTTCAGCTATCCTGGAAACCAGGCATCACTCAAAGGCAACTACGGTTCAAACCTTGCATGCACATTCGTGCGAAACAGGGTTATTCCACGTCTCATGCAGGCCGTATGTTTAAGGATTATCACCCGAAGATGATGATCCGCCTGCAATCTCGGACAGGATAACCGGACTTTCGTCCGGCTATCCGGATCTTGCGATCCGGAATTCTTGCACTTCGGTCTGCCTTCGCATCCCCGGCGTGCCACCGTTTCACCTCCCCCGAAGGAAAGGCTTAGGCTCCGGCGACCCGGAGCCCAGATAGATTAAGCGACGACCTTGACGGTTGCCGGATCGACCTTGACGCCAACGCCCATGGTCGAGGAAAGCGAAACGCGCTTGACGTATTCGCCCTTGGCAGCCGACGGCTTTGCCTTGATGACGGCGTCAGCGAAAGCCTTGATGTTTTCTTCGAGCTTCTGCGAGTCGAACGAAACCTTGCCGATACCGGCATGGATGATACCAGCCTTTTCGACGCGGAATTCGACTGCGCCGCCCTTGGAAGCAGCAACAGCAGCAGCAACGTCAGTGGTGACGGTGCCAACCTTCGGGTTCGGCATCATGCCACGCGGGCCGAGCACCTTACCGAGACGACCGACGAGCGGCATCATGTCCGGGGTTGCAATGCAGCGATCGAAATCGATCTTGCCGCCATTGACGATTTCGAACAATTCTTCCGCACCGACGATGTCGGCGCCAGCCTTCTTGGCTTCTTCAGCCTTGTCGCCACGTGCGAAAACAGCAACGCGAACCGTACGACCGGTGCCGTTCGGCAGGTTGACAACGCCGCGAACCATCTGGTCAGCGTGACGCGGATCAACGCCGAGGTTCATCGCGATTTCGATGGTTTCATCGAACTTTGCGACAGCACGTTCCTTGACGAGACCGATAGCAGCCGACAGATCGTACAGCTTGTTACGATCGACGCCTTCGCGGATCTTGTTAATGCGCTTGGAAATCTTCGCCATCGTCTCAGCCCACCACTTCCAGGCCCATCGAACGGGCAGAACCTTCGATCATGCGCATCGCTGCTTCAATGTCAGCGGCGTTCAGATCTTTCATCTTCGCTTCAGCGATCGTGCGAACCTTGTCGCGGGAGATCGTGCCGGCGCTTGCCTTGCCCGGGGTCTTCGAACCGGACTTCAGGTTAGCGGCCTTCTTGAGGAAGTAGGTCACCGGAGGGGTCTTCATCACAAAAGTGAAAGACTTGTCCTGGTAATAGGTAATCACGACTGGAATCGGCGAACCCTTTTCCATTTCCTGCGAGGCAGCGTTGAACGCCTTGCAGAATTCCATGATGTTGATGCCGCGCTGACCCAGAGCCGGGCCGATCGGAGGCGACGGATTGGCCGCACCGGCTGCTACCTGCAGCTTGAGCTGGCCTGCAATTTTCTTAGCCATTACTTTCTGCCTTTTTTACAATGCCGGAAAACCGGCTTCTCGATTGACGCCGGGAAACCCGGCTTTCGACTGACGCCAACCAGACAAATGTCGGACTGGCGGGCAGTTCGGTGGTGCGGAGATCGACGACCGGCTAAGCCACCTTCCCTTCCACCACTTCCACTCCGGTTGGAATTTTGATCCCGCTTATGCCCTCAGGCTCAATTCAGGATCTCGCTCCGGAGTGAAATGCCCTTATGGGCAAACGATCAGAGCTTATCGACCTGACCGTATTCCAGATCCACAGGCGTCGCGCGCCCAAAGATGGAAACTTCGACCTTGAGACGCGCGCGCTCTTCGTCGACTTCCTGAACGATACCGTTGAACGATGCAAACGGACCATCGGAAACGCGAACCTGCTCACCGATTTCGAAGGAGACCGAAGTCTTCGGACGATCAACGCCATCCTGAACCTGGTTCAGAATCTGATCGACTTCCTTCTGGGAAACCGGGACCGGTTTGGAGTCACCGAGGAAACCGGTGACGCGCGGCGTATTCTTGATCAGCGAAAAGACAGCGTCGGTAAGCGTGGCACGCACGAGCACGTAACCCGGGAAAAACTTGCGCTCGGCATCGACCTTGCGGCCGCGGCGCACTTCAACGATCTTTTCGGTCGGCACAACGATCTGTTCAATCAGATTGGACAGACCCTTCTGCGCAGCTTTGGCTTCGATATCCTCAGCTACCTTCTTTTCGAAATTTGAATAGGCGTGAACGATGTACCAGCGCGCCGTCATCTAAAAACTCCCCAATCCTGACTTATCGACCAAGGCCGAGAATAAATTCTACGCCATAGGCCATAAGCTGGTCGGCAAGGAAAAAGAACGCAGCAGCCAGAAACGCCATAATCACCACCATAATAGTGGAGATGACCGTTTCACGCCGGGTCGGCCAGGTTACCTTTGCCGTTTCGGCGCGGACCTGCTGAAGAAAGGTGATCGGATTCGTTTTGGATGCCATCTGCCGCTCTGTCATTGATCGAGCGCGACCTCCAAACTTTGAACTGCCAATCATATCAATCAGCGAATCAGAAGCCGGAACCCACGCGTATACGGCGCGCAAAGCTGAATTATCAGCCCCACGCACCGCGTGTCTGTTGACGTTACATAGAATCGATTCCCACAAAACACAAGCCCAAAGGTTAAAAGAATACCATACAGGCTTGTCGGAAACCCGACCCTTGCACACACCGCTCTATCACACCATTCAATCGTGTGATTACGGCCTTCCCCGCCCGGCCAACATATCCGACAGGGAATTATCGTTTTCCAGCAATGTCATGGACCGCTCATAAAGCGCTCGACACGAACAAAACTGAAAAAGTTAAGGCAGCGCAAACGCCGCCAGACTTTTCCTTATATAGAAAACGGGCGCATGCAGTCAAGCCGCATACACCCGTTTCAAAAATGGCAGGGGCAGCAGGGCTCGAACCCGCGACCTACGGTTTTGGAGACCGTCGCTCTACCAACTGAGCTATACCCCTAAGTGACGTTGGGCGTCATAATGACCGGCGGCGAACCGCCGATCAATGATAATTCATTACTCGATGATCGAAGCGACGATGCCTGCACCGACGGTGCGGCCACCTTCACGGATAGCGAAGCGGAGCTTCTCTTCCATGGCGATCGGGACGATCAGCGAAACGTCAACGGTAACGTTGTCGCCAGGCATAACCATTTCCGTGCCTTCCGGCAGGGTCACAATACCGGTCACGTCAGTCGTACGGAAGTAGAACTGCGGGCGGTAGTTGGTGAAGAACGGCGTATGACGGCCACCTTCGTCCTTGGTCAGAATGTAAGCTTCTGCCTTGAACTTGGTGTGCGGCTTGACCGAACCCGGCTTGCAGAGAACCTGACCGCGTTCAACGTCGTCACGGCCAACGCCGCGAACCAGTGCGCCGATGTTGTCGCCAGCCTGGCCCTGATCGAGCAGCTTGCGGAACATTTCAACGCCGGTAACCGTCGTCTTCGAGGTTGCCTTAATGCCGACGATTTCAACTTCTTCGCCGACCTTGACGATACCGCGCTCAACGCGACCCGTCACAACCGTACCGCGACCCGAGATCGAGAACACGTCTTCGATCGGCATCAGGAACGGCTGGTCAACCGGACGTTCCGGGGTCGGGATGTAGTTGTCGACAGCGTCCATCAGGTTGCGGATTGCGTCTTCGCCGAGTTCCTTCGAGGAATCTTCGAGAGCTGCAAGAGCCGAGCCCTTGATGATCGGAACTTCGTCGCCCGGGAAGTCGTACTTCGAGAGAAGTTCGCGCACTTCCAGTTCAACCAGTTCGAGCAGTTCTGCGTCGTCAACCTGGTCGCACTTGTTCAGGAACACAACGATTGCCGGAACGCCAACCTGACGAGCGAGCAGGATGTGCTCACGGGTCTGCGGCATCGGGCCGTCAGCTGCCGAAACAACCAGGATCGCGCCGTCCATCTGTGCAGCGCCGGTGATCATGTTCTTCACATAGTCAGCGTGGCCTGGGCAATCGACGTGTGCGTAGTGACGGTTGGCAGTTTCGTACTCAACGTGAGCCGTCGAGATCGTGATACCGCGGGCGCGTTCTTCCGGTGCAGCGTCGATCTGGTCATACGCCTTGAATTCACCGAAGAACTTCGTGATCGCTGCAGTCAGCGAGGTCTTGCCATGGTCAACGTGACCGATGGTGCCGATGTTAACGTGGGGCTTCGTACGTTCGAATTTGCTCTTAGCCATCGCCGTTGTTCTCTTCGTTCTAGAACCGCTCAAGCGCCAGCGCAAAAGCCGATCGGCTTCGGGGCCAGCATTTATGCCAAAACGGAACGGCGAACCGCCCGTCGATGATTCCTTACACGCCTATCCGCTCTTGAAAACTGGAGCGGGTAACGGGAATCGAACCCGTGTATTCAGCTTGGAAGGCTGCTGCTCTACCATTGAGCTATACCCGCATACTCTAAACTCTGATCCGACAGTGGTGGAGGAAGTTGGATTTGAACCAACGTAGGCTTAGCCAACGGATTTACAGTCCGTCCCCTTTAACCGCTCGGGCATTCCTCCTAATATCACTATCAGCAGAGTCGAGTAACTAGGCATTTTCGTGGAGCAGTCGGTTGGCTGTTGGCCGCGCCGTCGCTCCACGGGGGGCCTTATGACGATAAGCGCTTCCCCTGTCAACAGGGTAAAAGCGAAAAGAATGCATACCTATCCACAGTTTGGCCAAAGCATTCCGGAAGACCGGGCTCGCCCATGCATTCCGACATACGGAAAAATCGGGATATGCGGGCTTTCGCCTCTTAATAGGCAGCCATAACAGCCTGATAGCATTTACAGGGCAAACAGCTATCTTCCCTCTCCTATAAGAGTTATAAGCGCGCCATGACCGATCAAAACACGCCCCCTACCCCTAAAGATACACATTATGCGCGCCTGCGCCGCCAGCATCGCGACCAGAAGGCCCTCGCAGAAGGCAAGGCGCCGCACAGGCCCCAGCGCCCGTCGATTTCAGCCAGCGCCGTCGCGGATGGCACCGTGCGCCTTTACGGGCTGCATACGGTGCGCGCAGCCGTTGAAAACCCTGCCCGCAGGATTCTGCGTATGCGCGCGACGCGCAATGGTTTTGCGCGGCTTGAAATCGGAGAAGCCGATTCGCTCCCCTTCCCGGTCGAGATTGTCGACCCGAAGGATATCGACAAGGAAACTGGTTCCGACGCCGTGCATCAGGGCGTGATGATCGAAGCCGAGCCGCTGCGCGCCAAGAAACTCTCTGAATTGCGGGAAAGCCCGCTTTTGCTGGTGCTCGATCAGGTAACCGATCCGCATAATGTCGGCGCCATCATGCGCTCTGCTGTGGCTTTTGGCGCGGGTGCGCTGATCACAACCAGCCGCCACAGTCCGCAGGAAACTGGCGTTCTGGCCAAGGCTGCCTCCGGCGCCCTGGAAATGATTCCGCATATTGAGGTCAGAAACCTCGCCGAAGCGATTGAAGAGCTACACGCTCTGGGTTTCCAGACCATCGGCCTTGATTCGGAAGGCCCGCAGGAAGTGGAAGCAACGCTTGCCGGTGGACGAATCGCACTGGTTCTCGGCGCGGAAGGCAAAGGTCTGCGCCAGAAGACGCGGGAAACAGTGATCGCGCTTGCCCGCCTCGACATGCCCGGCGAAATCAAATCGCTGAACGTCTCAAACGCCGCAGCGATTTCGCTTTATGCGGCGGAGCGTTATCTGCGCAATCGTTGATTCGGTTTTCATGCGCCGTATCGGCAATCCCGACCGGCGCATGGAGTTTGCGAACGAACTGATTCAAGCGGTCGCAATATAGGTGCGAATTTCTTCGGCTTCGCGTTCCACATCTTCGATTCGCCGTTTCACGACGTCACCGATGGAGATGATTCCGACAAGCTTGCCGTGTTCTTCAACCGGCATATGTCTGAAACGGCTACGCGTCATGATTTCCATGACCTGATTGATCGTGTGATGTTCCCGGCAGACCTGCACTTTTGCGGTCATGACCTCGGCAACCGGCATGGCCATCGCGCCGCTTTCCTTGAGGGACAGCGCCCGGACCACGTCGCGTTCGGAAAGAATGCCTTTGATATGACCGGCCTCGTCGCAAACCACCAGAGCGCCGATCTTGTGTTGGTTCAACATGGCGACGGCGTGGGAAAGCGTGTCGGCAGGTGCGATGACGACAACGTCTCTGCCCTTATGTTCGAGAATCGATCTTACTGTCATGCCAAGTCCCTCCAAAGATTTAGCATTCGCTGTTTCAGGCGCTCAAACACCTGAAAACAGAACGCAGCTCCTCCCGCCGCGTTCCATGATGGTGCGCTTTGATTGCCCGATTAGCAAGTACCATAAAACTGGGAGGTAACTCTTCTAACGCCTTAGAACCGCGTCATAGCTGCGCGGACGATCCAGCAGCGAAATCCCGAAGAAACCGGCGATAAAACCGCCAATATGTGCTTCCCAGGCGATGCCCGACAGATCAGCCCCGCCGGTCGTGTAAATGCCGGTGATGATATTGATCACGAACCAGACGCCAACGAAGGTGATGACCGGTTTCAGCGTCAGCGTTAAGCCGACCGGCAGCACAGGACCGGCAAATTCCGCGCGTCGTCCAGCATTCACGCGCCTGAACCCATAGCGCGCCGAAGCACCCATCATGCCGGAAATCGCGCCCGATGCTCCAACCAGCGGCGTCACGCTATCCGGATAAATCGCGTAATGGGTCAATCCGGCGATGATCGCCGTGAAAATCCAGAAAATGATCATGCGCGCGGTTCCGATTCGCCCGGCGAGCGGAGAGCCGAAGGCGGCGAGCCAGATCATATTGACCACGATATGCTCGATACCGCCATGCATGAAGGAATAGCTGATCAAAGTGAACAGGCCTGCCGGGTCAGAAAAACCGCCAGCCATCGAGAACCGCGCCGGGATCAGCGAGAAGTTCAGCATGAACTCATAGTTCTGCTGCTCGCTGATCAGGTAGTTCTCATAAACATAGACCGCCACGCAGATGCCGATCAGCGCGATCACCACGCCTGGAATATTGAAGATCGGCTCACTTCCGCCGGAACGACCGCGATTATCCTGCATTTCCGGTTGCGGAAGGACCATGAACACTGCTTTCCAGATTGCGAAACCGCGATGGGGCCAAAGAGGCCCGGAAACGAAAATCGGCCCGGTCGGACCGTTCGCGTGGCGAAACCAGCATTTGATAAGATAGAAATCGTTAAAAATAAAGGCCAGTGGAGGTCAACCACCGGCCCTGATGCGAACCAGCGAGATTCGCAAAATTAACGACTGGATCTCAGAAAAACACAAATCAAGACAACGGCTTCATCTGATGTGTTCATCAAACGCCTGTGCTCTTGCCATTGCAACAGTTACTTGCCGTTAACCTTAACAGCTGAGCGCCGTGGATGAAGAAAGGGTTAAGCTGGCATCCGCGCCGTTAATACTATTTTAATGGTCGTGAGACGGAGCCACGGCGCTTCGAAATCGATCAACAGTCCCAATTCACCCAGAATCAAACGAACGGCGCACGATGAAACACCGCAGCACGATCGCGATATTCAGCGAATGGCAGCGACTGGCCTTTGATCGCAATGACGATCTGGAGCACGGCTTTCAAGCGCCGCAGCGGACCGATATCGAACCGCGTCGGCTTGGACGGCATTTGTCCGATCTTTTTTTCGTAGAAGCCGATGAAAATGGCGAACTTGTCTTTCGTCTTGGCGGTACACGAATCTGCACCCTGTTCGGTCGCGAGTTGAAAGGTGTGCGCCTTTTATCCCTGTGGCCGGAGCGCGACCGCCCTGCCCTCAGCGAACTGGCGCAGAATGTCAGCGCAATGCAGATCCCCGCACTTAGCCTGCATGATGGAATCAGCCTTTCGGGCCGCAGTCTCAGCTTTGAAATGCTGCTCGCGCCCTTAGAAGCCAGCAACGGTCGCTTGGGCCTGATGGGCAGCATCGCCGTTCTGGACAATGTGACCTGGGCGGGTGCCGACCCTCTGGTGCTCGGCCATCTCAATCACATCGAGCCGATTGCACCGGATGTGGCGCTTGCCGACGAAGCGGTAAAGGCGGCGATCTTTACGGTCAATGCATCGAATCGCACCCGTCAGTGGACGGAAACCCGATTGGCAACACCACCCATGCGCAAGGCGCCGCATCTGCGCGTCATCAATGGCGGCAAAGCTTGAAATCGCGTTTCTCTTTTGCGCCGAACTGCTTTAAGTATAATATAAATAACAGCTTATTGGCGAAAGACTGAGATGGGCCAGCTTCAATGAGGGGATTCGCGGCGGCATCACCTGCAAACAGCGGGCGACAGGATAATTTCAATGCCGTGAACGTTGATCTCAACGGTCGCTATATGCTCGAAAATCGCAACGAGTATCCTTGTGTCCTGAAGCGCATGTCGCCCGGCACTGCCTTGATGACCGGTATCGCCACGCCGCGTAATGGCGAGCGTATCATTGCCTATATCGATCATGTCGGTCGCATCGAAGGTACGGCCTACCAGATTTCGGCGGAAGGCTTTCATCTTCTCCTCACCAATACCGCGACCAAAAAGGACAAGCTTTCGGCGCAGCTGACATGGCTTGCCAACCGGCATGAACTTTCGCTGCCGGAAGATCGCCGCCATGAGCGTGTCGTTCCGCGCAAGTCGCACCAGAATGTAACCTTTCCGGATGGCACCCAATTGCTCTGCCGCATCGCCGACTTGTCGCTTTCGGGGGCGGCTATCGAATGCGATGTCAAACCGGCGATCAAGAGCGGCGTCCTGCTGGGGCCGATCCGCGGACGGGTCGTGCGCCATTTCGCAGACGGTTTCGCCATCGAGTTCGCCACAATCCAGACCAGCACGGCGCTCGACAGTCTTTTCAGCTAAACTTTGAACGGCTGAAAAGATGAACGCGCGTCAAGGTTACGGATTGGCAAACCGCCCGCGCGGGTATAAACAGTAAAATATCGCGAAAACCCGCGTTTTCGGGCCGAATTGGCCGCTTTCTTTACAAAAACTTTCAATATTCCGCGCAGTTTTAATCGAATTTGACTCGCATTTTCGCGCTCAAATTTGCGCGCCTTCAAATTGTCCCGGTCATTTTGATCTCCAACAGGGAGATAAAAGAATGACCAAGCAAACCATCATCGCAGCGATCCTTCTGCTGCTCGGCGTCGGACTGGCGCAAGCAGCGAACCCGGCATCAAAATCGCCATGGATGAGCACCGGCGAACGCACCTCGCAGCCAATCGGGCATTATGAATTTTGCGAGCGCTACCCGGCTGAGTGCAAGATCGTCAGCCGCAACACCAATGCTCTCAAGCTGACGCCGAAGCTGTGGCAGCAGATTATTGCCGTCAATGACAGCGTGAACACGCGAATCAAGCCAGCCACCGACATGGAAGTCTGGGGTCGCGAAGAATATTGGGAATATCCGGTAACCGCCGGCGACTGCGACGACTACATGCTGGAAAAGCAGCGCGAACTGATGGCGCTTGGCATTCCTGCCAACACGCTTCTGTTCACCGTCGTTCGCCAGCCGAATGGCGATGGCCATGCCGTCCTGACGCTTCGCACCGACCGCGGCGATTTCATTCTCGACAATCTCGATGAGCGAGTTCTGGCCTGGAACAAGACCGACTACACCTACCTGAAGCGTCAGTCGACCGCGAACAGCGGCAGTTGGGTTTCGATCAAGGATGACCGCGACATTCTCGTCGGCAGCATCAAGAACTGATCAGACATCGATGAAGTTCAAGGGACGGGTCGCCAGTCTCCCTCTGGCTCCGTCCTTTTTTAATACCGAACCGTCAGGCCGGTTCCATGCCGCGCATGAAGGAATGCCCCTTCTCCACATAATGCTTGGCGGAAAGTTTAAGCTTCTCCACCGCCGCTTCATCCAGTTCACGCAAAACGCGCGCTGGCGAGCCGACAACCAGCGAGTTATCCGGAATTTCCTTGCCTTCCGTCACCAGAGCCCCGGCTCCGATAAGGCAGTTCTTGCCGATCTTCGCGCCATTGAGCACAATGGCCCCCATCCCGATCAGGGTGTTCTCACCGATGGTGCAGCCATGCAGGATCGCCCGATGGCCGATGGTGCAGCCCGCGCCAATCGTCAGCGGATAGCCGATATCGGTATGCATGACGCAAAGTTCCTGCACATTGGTGTCGTCGCCGATGGCAATCACTTCATTGTCGCCGCGCAGGACGGCGCCGAACCAGAAGCCCACATTTTCGCCCACGACGACCTTGCCGATCAGTGTCGCATCCGGTGCAATCCAGTTGCTGGCGCGGTCTGCGAATTGCGGCTTGTGTCCGTTATAAGCATATATCGGCATGTGGGCTCCTCCATCAGAATGTCTTCATGAAAAGAGCTAAGCTTTTTTTGGATGAGGGACAAGCGCGGCTTCACCCTCCGTTAACCATAAAAGACCAATAATCGCTGCAATATCATCAGCATGGCATTCCCGCCAATGGACAGCGCAATCGAAACTACCACGACAAAAGAGGGCAACCGGCTCTTCGTCCGCATCCTGCTGGCGGTTGTCGCGCTTGTGGTGCTTTCCGTTGCGATCAATATTGGTGGTGGCCTGCTTGGCCCAACGATTGCGCGCGGCGGCCATTCCGACAGCACGCATCTCTATAAAGTGCTGATCGGCAACAATGTCCTGTCCATGCCAGCCAATATGATCCGCTTTTCCAATCAGCGGCGGGACGGTCTGACAACGCGCCTCGATCTCTACGCGCGCTGGCCCGGACTGACCGGCTATACGGAAGCAGACCGGGCAATCTTCAATCTGCTCACGCCGAAGCGCCAATTGCTATTCATGTCGATTGAAGAGCGCACCATGTCCCGCGACATGAGCGGACGCTATCTGCCGATCTATGCTGCGCTGATTGAGCCGGAGGGTGAATCTCTACCGGGAGGACTGACGATCCACCAGTTTCTGGAAGGCAGCGGTTATACTGGTGAAGAACTGGTGCTTTCCGATACCGCAAGCGGTAATCCGGCTTTCGTCGCCCGTTGCATGAGCGATGCTTCGGCAGAAAACTTCAACGCCTGCGAGCGCGATATCCAGTTCGGAAATGGGCTGCAGATTCTCTATCGTTTTCCCCGCGATATGCTGGCCGAGTGGAAAACACTCGATGAAGCCATGCGACAGTTCGCAACCGGGCATTTGTTGGGGAATGACTAAACAAAACGCCCTCTCCGCAAAGCGGAAAGGGCGTCAGATCGTCGGGCTGTGACGGATCATCATGGACAACTCTCGAAAAATCTCGCGATTTTTCCCAAGCCGCGCCCTAGAGATCGACGTCGAGAATAGCCATCGAGAAATTGTAGGACAGTTCGCCTTCGTCCTCATCCTTGTAGATCAGGCCCAAAAACTCGTCGTCAATATAAAGCTCGGCCGAGTCGTTCTTGCGCGGGCGCGCCTTCACCTGAAGGCCCTGATTGTTGAAGGTCCGTTTGAAATAGGCGTCCAGTTTTTTTAGTTCTTCGGGTTTCAACCGGCTTCTCCTGATATTGAATTCAAGCCGGTTTATTGCACCCGGGCTTTTGTGATGTAAACCCCTGGGGGAGTAGTCCCTCGGGGTTTTAGCGCCTAACCACCGCTTTCGACAAAATATAGGCCGCTCGCGGAGAAAAACCAGCAAGCGGCCCGGATTCTGTGCATTCGGCGTTTGCGCGATTAAATGCCGTCACCCAGCACGCCGTCGCCCAGCAACTGGTCCATGACGCGGGACGGTTCAGCGCAGCCCGTATCACCGATGATCTTGGCAGGAACACCGGCAACCGTGACATTATTCGGCACAGGCTTGACGACGACAGAACCCGCCGCGACCTTCGAGCAATGCCCCACTTCGATATTGCCGAGAATCTTCGCGCCCGCTCCGATCAACACGCCATGGCGAATCTTGGGATGACGATCACCGCTCGACTTGCCGGTGCCGCCGAGCGTGACGCCATGCAGGATCGAAACATTGTCTTCGATCACCGCGGTCTCGCCGACGACCAGCCCGGTCGCGTGATCGAGGAAAAGCCCGCTGCCCAATTGCGCTGCCGGGTGAATGTCGGTCTGGAAGATCGAAGACGATCGGCTCTGGAGATAAAAGGCAAAATCCCGGCGGCCCTGATGATAGAGCCAATGCGCCAGACGGTGGGTCTGGATCGCATGAAAGCCTTTCAGGTAGAGGATCGGGTCCATGAAACGGCTATAGGCCGGGTCACGGTCGTAAACGGCCTGAATATCCACCCGAACAGTCTGCGACCATTCCGGATTGGCGTCCAGCATCACATCGAATGTCTGGCGCAGAATATCGGCGCTCAAATCGGCATGACCGAGGCGTTCCGCGATGCGGTGCATGACCGCATCTTCAAGGCTCGGCTGATTAAGGATAGTCGCGTAAAGAAAGGCTCCAAGCACGGGATCGGACTTGGCGGCTTCCTCCGCTTCAGCGCGGACCGAGTGCCAGATTGGATCAACTTGCCCAAGGCTGGCATTCACTTTAGCAGTTGAGCGAACAGACATAGATATACTCCGGTTTTGCACCGCGCAGGCCAGACGAAAGCCGAATTTTCCGGCATGGCTCCGCGCCGCAATACGAGTTCGGCGCGCAGCATAACTGAAAATGCTTTGCCTTGACACCGCAGAAATTGACACAGGCCTCAAAACGAAGATCAGAGCGGATTTTCCGCGAGAAACTCCAGAACCGCCTTCTTGTAGACCTTGTCGCCGACAGCCAGCATGTGGTCGCGCCCCGGAATATCGAGCGCCTGACCGTTCGGCAACAGATCCGCCAGTTCCTGCGGATTACCGGCAATGTCGTCGGTCGTGCCGACGGCAACCAGCACCGGCTGCATGATGCGCGCAATGGCTTCCGCCGGAACCAGTTCTTTCGAGGTGATCACACAGGCGGCCAGCGCGATGCGGTCGCTCTTGGTCTGGTCGGCGAATTTGCGGAACATCTGCCCGCGCGGATGGGTGATCGTCGTCGGATCTTCGGCCAGAAGCGCCTCGCCGATCGGCTCCCAGTCGCCAGCGCCGGTGACCATGCCGATGCCCAATCCGCCAAAGATTGCGCTGTGAACCCGCTCGGGATGCTCGATAGCCAGAAAAGCGGTGATCCGCGCGCCCATCGAATAGCCCATCACATGCGCCTTTTCGATGCCCAGATGATCGAGCAGCGCTGCTGCATCGCCTGCCATCTTGGTCGGCGTATAATCATCCGCGTTGTGGCTTTTGGCCGAAAACCCATGTCCGCGATCGTCGATGGCGATAACGCGATAGCCTGCCTCGGTCAGAGTCCGGAACCAGCCGGGCGAAACCCAATTGACAAGGCTCGATGACGCAAAGCCGTGGATCAGCAGGATCGGATCGCCTTCTCCATCCTGACGATATGCAAGACGCAAGCCGTCATGGTCGAAATATTCGATATCGAGGGCACTCAACTGTTTATTCCTTATGATTGTTCCGTCGGCAGTGTTCGGCGTGATTTCAGGATCGACACGCGCCGCATATCACGCGATGGACGGCTCTGTCGCCCTTCTTGATGCCCGTGCGCTTTACCGTACCGGCCAGAAGCTCCACCACAAAGGCTGCCGGAACCTCGGATGAAATGATATCTTCCGAATAGGGCACCGCATTTTCATGGATAGCCGTGACACGGCCCTTCTCGTCAAGGAAAACCATGTCGAGCGGCAGCGGGGTGTTCTGCATCCACATCATGACGCGGCGCATCTCACCGAAGATGAAGATCATCGCGCGGTCCTTGGGAAAATCGGTGCGCCACATCAGCCCGCGCACACGCGCATCGTCAGAATCCGCCACTTCCAGTGCGAAGGGGAGTTTATTGCCCTTGGCCGTAATGAAGGTCAGCGGCGCGGCATCCACCGGCAGCCGCATCGGCTGCTTTTCCTGTGCCTGCGCGCCAAAAGCTGCAAATAAAAATGCGATAACAAAAAATAATCGAGCCATTCCCAACCACGCCAAAAACCTGCAATTCGGGCGGGGAGATTATCAACGCGGCATAATGGGGACAAGAGACGAAGACCCGCCCCTCACCGCCTTTTGACCGAGAACGTCAAGGGCAGTTCACAGGGCGATGTGGATTGTCTCCACACATAGCCGCTCCCAAAGGATTTTCACTGTGGGATGACATGCTCGGTTTGATGAGAAATCAGTGCGAAACCGGGATAGCCGTGCCGATATCCGGGTGAATTTCAGCAGCCATCAGGCCCTTGTCGCCCGTGCCGAAGCGAATAAGCACAACCTGACCGGGACGCAGTTCCATCATGCCGAAACGGCGCAGCGTTTCCATATGGATGAAAATATCCTCGGTGCCCTCACCGCGGGTGAGAAAGCCGAAGCCCTTGGTACGGTTGAACCACTTGACGATGACACGCTCAAGGCCGCTCGACGGGGTAACCGTCACATGGGTGCGCTGCGGCGGCATCTGCGCCGGATGAACCGCTGTGGATGTGTCCATCGAGAGAACACGGAAACATTGCAGGCCGCGATCGCCATTGCGAACTTCGCAGACGATACGTGCGCCTTCCAGCGCCGTCTGGAAGCCATCGCGACGAAGCGACGTCACATGAAGCAGGATATCGTTCAGGCCCGGCTGATCCGGCACAATGAAACCGTAGCCCTTGGCCACGTCGAACCATTTGATATGGCCCGATATTTCAATGATATCGCCCAGCTCTTCCGAGGCGTGCTGGCTGTGAAACTGGTCATTCGACACAGACTTGTCCGCCATGCGTTCGCCCCTCCTCTATTCTTCCGTTGCGATTCAAAGCTGATTCTTGTCCAAAGAATAACACTTCCTTAACCGGAGGCGGCAAGCCTAAACTTTTGTTCTCCCCCACGATCATCACAGACTTTGTGCTTCCATGGTTACCGCACCTGCCGCAAAGCCCCGAAACCGGCTTCATTTCGGGACATATGGCAACGACGCCCGAGGGCAATTCCCCAATTGATGTTTTTTGCCGACATTGCGCGTGACTGCACCTTACCAGAAATCAAAACCCAAAGAGGAAAGTGGAAAAGCGCCTGCTATTTGCTATATCCCTTCGCGAGCCCCAAACGCTTCGCCACATGCTGGAAATGCTTCAGGAGAATAAAATGCGCTATTTGCACACGATGGTTCGAATCCGCGACATCGACGAATCACTCGATTTCTACGTGAATAAATTCGGCCTTGAAGAAACCCGTCGCATCGAAAACGAAAAAGGGCGCTACACGCTGATCTTTCTTGCCGCTCCGGGCGATGCTGAACGCGCCAACGCAGAGCGCGCACCGACCATCGAACTGACCTATAACTGGGATCAGGAAACCTATACGGGCGGGCGCAATTTCGGTCATCTCGCCTATGAAGTGGACGATATATACGCCACCTGTCAGAAGCTACAGGATGCCGGAATCACCATCAACCGCCCACCGCGCGATGGCCACATGGCTTTCATCAAGTCGCCAGACGGCATATCCATCGAACTGATCCAGAAGGGCGAACGCCTCGCACCGCAGGAGCCATGGGCTTCCGCCGAGAATGTCGGCAGCTGGTAAGAATTCTGCTTACACGCATTATCCTGCACGAAACCGCCTCGCAGTTTCGCTGGAAATGCTTAAACGAAAAAAGCCCGGTCTCGCGACCGGGCTTTTTCTTGATTAAAATGCTTATTCCGTTCCCTGAATGGCTGCGAGCAGCCAGTCGCCGCCATCGACGCGGGTAAAGGTCCAGATTTCGGTGCTTTCGACCGGCTCGTTCGGGTTGCCTTCGACAACCGCGCCCGTGTTGCGGTCAAGCATGAGGTCGATTGCGGAGTAGCGGATCGCCACGGTGGCATATTCGATATTGCCTTCACGCCAGGCTTCCGAAACATCGCCCTGAAGCAGCTTCACGTCCTTCACTTCGTTGCGCATACCGCTGGAAGCAATTTCACCCAGTTCTTCCGCCAGATAGGACATGGCTTCCGGCGTGGTCAGCTTGCGGAGCGCTGCGTAATCCTCGCGGCCATATGCACTCTGGATTTCCGAAAGCATCTGCTCGAAACGATCAAGCTCTTCCTGTCCGACATCCATCGGTTCATCTTCAACAGCCTGAGCCACCGGCTCTTCAGCCTGCTTGGCGCCCGCGCCGAATGGATTGACCGAAGGCGTGCGACCGCCGAAGTTGCCAGCCTGCTGTGGCGCGGCGCTCTTGGCTGCGCCGAAAGGCTGCGCTGAACCAAAAGGCTGAGCGTTGGCATTGCCAGCGCCTGCCGTTGCGGTCGCGCCCTGACGACGATTGGCAAACATGCGCATGACGAACATTGCGATCAGCGCAATCACGCCCACCTGCAACAGAAGACCGAACATGCCAGCGAGACCACCGAGGCCGTTACCGAGCATCATACCGATCAGACCGCCAACGAGCAGGCCGCCCAACATGGAGCGACCGAAATTGCCAAACATGCCACCCGCACGTGCCGGAGCCGCATTCTGCGCGCCAGCGGCGGCAGGACGGGTCGTCTGCGTTGCGCCGGTATTCGGCGTCATTGAACGTTCAATTGGTGCTGCATTATTCGGTGCGGTGCGCGTCGGCGCAGGCGCCTGATAGGTACGCGCCCCACGGCTGCCAAAACCGCCTCCGCCTGCACGGCGAGCCTCGGCGAAATCGACAGCGGCGAATGAGGCGATCAGGCCCAGAACCATCGCGGCGGTCAGTTTTGTCAGGCGGTTTCCGAAACCCGGCATTGTTTACTCCCATTTAGAGACATGACTGAATGTTTAAATCATTGCACATATGGGAATTGCCCCCCGTTCTTCACAAGGGCGTGAACTCAAAAAAATCGAGAAATTTCAAATGCGGTCAAAGCGGCTTTGCCGCATCCAGAATCTGGATTTGCGGCGAGACCGAACCGTTCCAATGGTTGAGCGACAGGTTGCCGACCACATGAACGCTCTGCCCGATATTGTTGAACAGAAAGCGCCCGAGATCGCCTTCCGCCACACGAAACGCAATGGCATTGACCCGCTTGCCATCGGCGCCGCGTAAGACGACGCGCACATGGTCGCGACCGACACCACGCACATCGGCCAGCACATGATGCGGTAGGGCCAAAGTTGGCTGCGGATGGGCGGAACCGTAAGGTCCGGCCTTCTGCAAGGCTTCATAAAGCGAAACAGTCGCGCCGGAAGCGGCAAGCGCGCCATCGATGGAAAGGCTCTGATTTTCACGGAGACGCGCAACGATATGGGCGGATTCGTCTTCCAGATAGGCACGAAGCGCGCCAAGCTTGGCCCGTTCAATGGTGATGCCGGCCGCCATGGCGTGGCCACCGCCCTTGACAAGCAGCCCGCGCTCCATCGCGCCGCGCACCAGTCTGCCAAGGTCCAGACCGCTGATCGAGCGCCCCGAACCGGAGCCGACGCCATTGGCATTGAAAGCGATAGCGAAGGCAGGTCGCCGTGCCTTTTCCTTCAATCGCGATGCCAGCAGGCCAACGATGCCCGGGTGCCAGCGTTCACTGGCCGTCACGATCACCGAAGCGCCTGCACCGCCGGAAATCTCAAGCGATGCTTCCGCTTCGGCTTCCAGAAGCATTTCCGCTTCCATCGCCTGACGTTCCTGATTGAGCCGGTCGAGTTCGATGGCGATGCGATCTGCCATCGATGGATCGTCGAGCGTCAACAGCCTTGCGCCCAGTCCGGCATCGCCAATGCGACCGCCCGCATTGATGCGCGGACCGATGAGATAGCCAAGATGGAAGACATTGATCGGCTCGCCGATCCGGGACACCCGCGCAAGCGCCGCCAATCCGGCATTGCTCTGCGCTCGCGCAACCAGCAAACCTTTGACGACGAAGGCGCGATTGACGCCTTGCAGCGGCACCACATCGCAGATCGTTGCCAGCGCGACGAGATCAAGCAGCGACAACAGATCAGGTGCAGCACCTTTGCCGCGCTCGCGCAATATCTTGGTGACCTGTACCAGCGTCAGGAACACAACGCCCGCAGCGCAAAGATGGCCCTGTTGCGAAATATCGTCTTCGCGGTTCGGGTTGACGATGGCCACCGCATCTTCCGGCAGATCGCCGCCCACCTGATGGTGATCGAGCACGACCACATCCGCCCCAGCCTGTTTGGCTGCACTGATTGAGGGCGCGCTGTTCGTGCCGCAGTCCACGGTGACGATCAGGCTCGCGCCTTTGGAAACCAACTCGCGCATGGCATCGGGATTTGGGCCGTAACCCTCGAAAATCCGGTCAGGAATATAGATCGAATGCTGGATGCCGTAATGCTTCAGAAAACGCGCCATCAGCGCCGATGAACAGGCACCATCCACGTCATAGTCGCCGAAGATCGCAACGGTCTCGCGGCGCTCGATGGCATCGGCAATGCGGCCTGCCGCGCTCTCCATATCGGTCAACGTGGCCGGGTCGGGCATGAGATTGCGCAGTGTGGGATCAACGAATTCCGGCGCGCCTTCCACCGTTACGCCCCGCCCCGCCAGAACCCGCGCCACCAGATCGGAAATGCCGTGATGCTGGGCAATGGCAAGCGCGGTGTTGGATTCGCGCAAGCCCAGTCGATCCACCCATTTCTGGCCGGTTGCAGATTGTTTTATTCCAAGGAAAAGGCGCTCTGTCGTCATAAACTCTTAAAGACACAAAAGGCGGCATCTTTGCAATGCCGCCCGCAATTTATCAGCCGTGCCTAACCTTAATTGTCGCGCGCTGCACGGGCCAGACCATGCGCCACGAGCCGGTCAATGACCTCGGGATAGCTGACGCCACTCACCGCCATGACTTTCGAATACATGCTGATATTGGTGAAGCCCGGAATAGTGGTCAGCTCGTTGACGAGAAACTGCATATCCGGTGTGACGAAGAAATCGACACGCGCCATGCTGTCACAACCGAGCGCCCGAAACGCCCGCGCCGCGACCGCCTGAAGTTCGGTCTCGATATCCGCCGGCAACTCTGCCGGGACTTTCAGCGCCGCACCGTCTTCATCAATATATTTGGCATCATAGCTATAAAAACCGTGGCTTTCTGCCGGGACTATCTCGCCCGTTCGCGACACGAACAGGCCGTGATTCTCGTCCTCCAGCACTGCGCATTCGATTTCGCGGCCTTGTATGAACTCTTCCGCCAGAAGCTTGGCGTCGTGCCTGAAACCTTCCGCCAGCGCCTTTTGATAATCGGCTTCTGTCTGAACCTTACTGACACCGACAGATGACCCCTGGCGCGCGGGCTTGATGAAGATCGGCAGGCCGAGTGCTTCGATCAGCACATCGAAGGATGGAACCGTGTCGCGCGTAACCGTCATGGCGCGCGCCACCGGGATGCCCGCTTCGGACAGCAGGCGCTTGGCAATATCCTTGTCGAGCGCATTGGCGGAACCACAGATACCGCAACCTGCCATCGGCACACGCGCCACTTCGGTTAGCCCCTGCACGCTGCCATCCTCGCCGTGAAGCCCATGCAAGACCGGGAAGACGATATCGATCCGCGCCAGTTCGTAAGGCAAACCACTTTCGGGCAGCGCAACAGCGCGTCCCTTGCCGCCCGGCAGCAATGACACTTCAGTACCGTGTTCGGGCCGTTCCAGCTTGCCGCCTGCAAAACTCGTCAACAGCCATTGGCCCTCATGGGTGACATAGATTGGAATGGCTTCATATTTCGCGGGATCCAACGCGGTCATGACATTTGTTGCAGAAAGAACCGACACCTCGTGCTCGGCGGAACGCCCGCCAAAGAGTACCGCGATCCGTAGCTTATTCGGCGTTTCGGTCATGCCCGCTCCATTTCTTCGTCGATAGGTGATTGAACACAGTCGCGATCAAAATGACAAATCTTTGGCCAAAACATCTGCGCAAGGCTCCATAAACAGAAATCCCGAAAAGCACGGGGCTTTTCGGGATTTGCCGGTTCGTCGTGAAGTTCGACGCGATTGGGTTCTTTATTTTATCGCATTATCCGACGCAAAACCGCTTCGCACTTTTGCTGGAAATGCTCTAGAACTTCGACAGATCCTGATGGCGAGCCTTGATTTCGCGCACGGTCTGCGAGCTCGAGCGCATCACGATAGTATGCGTCTGGATGTAATCGCGGGCGAATTTCACGCCAGAAAGCATGTTGCCGTCCGTCACGCCGGTGGCGGCGAAGAGCACGTCGCCTTTGGCCATTTCTTCCATCGTGTAGACCTTTTTGGGATCCGAGATGCCCATCTTCAGCGCACGGGCGACTTTCTCGTCCGTGTTCAGCTGGAGACGGCCCTGCATCTGGCCGCCGATGCAGCGCAGAGCTGCCGCAGCCAGCACGCCTTCCGGTGCGCCGCCGATGCCGATATAAATGTCGATGCCGGTTTCATCCGGATTGGTCGTGTGCATCACGCCTGCAACGTCGCCGTCGCCAATCAGGCGGATTGCAGCGCCTGTCGCGCGCACTTCTTCGATCAGGCGTGCGTGGCGCGGGCGGTCCATGATGCAAGCCGTGATTTCATGCGGCTTTACACCCTTCGCCTTGGCGATGGAGTTGATGTTTTCCGTTGCGCTGGCGTCGAGATCGACAACGCCCTTCGGAT
Organism: Ochrobactrum teleogrylli; assembly: GCF_006376685.1. Taxonomy (GTDB): domain Bacteria; phylum Pseudomonadota; class Alphaproteobacteria; order Rhizobiales; family Rhizobiaceae; genus Brucella; species Brucella teleogrylli. The sequence continues at coordinate 60,124 of NZ_VEWL01000002.1, forward strand.
AGCCCGGGCCAACGGCGATCTTTTCCATGTAGACGTCGGGCGCATAAAGCAGATTGCCCTTCTCGGCGATGGCGATGACCGCCAGCGAGTTCGGCAGATTCTTCGCGCAGATCGTCGTGCCTTCCAGCGGATCGAGCGCGATATCGACATCCGGCCCCTGCTTGGTGCCGACTTCTTCACCGATATAGAGCATTGGCGCTTCGTCGCGCTCGCCTTCACCGATCACCACCGTGCCGGAAATCGGCAGACGGTTCAGTTCCTGACGCATGGCGTCAACAGCGGCCTGATCGGCAGCCATCTCGTCACCACGCCCCCGCAGCCGCGCTGCTGCCACTGCTGCGCGTTCGGCTACACGGACCAGTTCCAGTGTGAGAATGCGATCCAGTCCGTGGGGGTGCTGCTCTGCGGTGTTGGCCATTTGAACAAGTCCTGAATTCGAATTGCGTTGATGCGCCACAAGGGGCGCCATGCCGCGTTTATAGCGACAGTATGCGAACCTTTTGTCAAAGTCCCCGGTGCCCTGCAAGAGCCCGAAAGCTAAAAACTATGTGCGCTCAATTGCTTAATCGATTTAAGGACTACACGCTTCGTTGCATGTCATGGCCGGGCGTGAACTGGCCTGCGCAACATCATGGTGCAATCGGCCACGAATAATCATGGCAGATCGCACAGCGCGACACTCGATTTAGCCTGCACGCTCGATACGTATCATCTGCGGCTTATCCACCAGATGGTCGTCCTTGAGGATCGCTTCCAGCGCTTTCTTGACGGCTGCTTCCGTCGTCTCATGCGTGACGAGGATGACAGTCTTGATGCCTTCCTGCTGCATGTCGCCCATCGGCGGACGCTGCACGATCGACTCAAGCGAAATGTCGTTTTCGGCCATGCGCTTGGCGATACCGGCAAAGGCGCCGATGCGGTCGAGAACCGTCAGACGAATAAAATAACCGCCCGCATGCTTGCGCATCTTGGCGCGCTTATAAGGCTGCAAGGCCTTGGCAGGCGTGCCGAAAACAGGACCATGCTGGAAGCCCGGACGGCTCTTGGCGATATCCGCGATATCGCCGATGACTGCGGACGCCGTCGCATTGCCGCCCGCACCCGGACCAGACAGAAGAAGCTCGCCCAGAAGATCGGTCTCGATGGCAACCGCATTGGTCACGCCATGCACCTGCGCAATCACCGACGAGGTTGGAACCATGGTCGGATGCACGCGCTGCTCAATGCCGGTATCGGTCTTCTGCGCCACCCCCAGAAGCTTGATGCGGTAACCCAGTTCATCGGCGGCGCGAATATCGGCGAGCGAAATATTGCTGATGCCTTCAAGATAAATATCGTCGGCAGCAATCTGCGTACCAAAGGCAAGGCTGGTCAACAGCGCAAGCTTGTGCGCGGTGTCGTTGCCTTCGATATCGAAAGTCGGGTCGGCTTCGGCATAGCCCAAACGCTGCGCGTCTTTCAGGCAGGCCTCGAACGAAATGCCCTCTTCCCACATCCGGGTCAGGATGTAGTTGCAAGTGCCATTCATGATGCCATAGACGCGCGAAACCGTATTGCCGGTCAGCGACTCGCGCATCGCCTTGATGACCGGAATGCCACCGGCGACCGCCGCTTCGAAGTTGAGAAGAACGCCCTTGTCTTCGGCGATTTTCGCCAGAGCGACGCCATGGCGTGCCAGAAGCGCCTTGTTGGCGGTCACGACATGACGACCAGCGCGCAAAGCGGCTTCAACAGAAGCCTTGGCCGGGCCATCATCACCACCGATAAGCTCGACATAAACGTCGATATCGGCAGACTTGGCCAGTTCGACCGGATCATCGAACCAGTCGATACCGTTCAGGTCAACGCCACGGTCACGCGAGCGATCTCGGGCGCTGACGGCGGTAATAGTCACCGGCTTACCGCATTGGCGGGTGAGCATTTCGGACTTGTCACGCAGGATACGCAACACTGAAGCGCCAACGGTGCCAAGCCCCGCAACGCCGATCCGCAATGCATCACTCATTATATCGACCTTCTGACTCTGATTGTGTGGATGTAGTGGATTTTTGGTAGGTGGGAGTTCTGGCCGCGCGCTTGTCACGGCCAGAAAGGAAGAACCCGGAATGGCGCTTAGCGGCGGCCTTCCAGCGGGATCACATTGTGCAGGTTCTCATCCTTGGTGGCGAGGAAACGCTTGATGTTGCGCGCTGCCTGACGAATGCGATGTTCGTTTTCGACCAGAGCGATACGCACATAATCATCGCCGTGCTCGCCAAAGCCGATGCCCGGAGCAACGGCCACATCGGCCATTTCCACCAGTAGCTTGGAGAATTCGAGCGAGCCAAGAGCGCGGAAGCGTTCCGGGATCGGCACCCAGGCGAACATCGTCGCTGCTGGCGGCGGAACAACCCAGCCTGCACGGCCAAAGCTTTCAACCAGCACATCGCGGCGCTGCTTATACACATCGCGAACATAGGCAATGTCGGAACCGTCGCCGTTAAGCGCAGCGGTTGCCGCCACCTGGATCGGCGTGAATGCGCCGTAATCGAGGTAGGATTTCACACGCGTCAGAGCAGCAATCAGGCGTTCATTGCCGACCGCAAAGCCCATGCGCCAGCCCGGCATCGAGAACGTCTTCGACATGGAGGTGAACTCGACCGCAACATCCATGGCGCCCGGCACTTCGAGTACGGACGGGGGCGGATTGCCGTCAAAATAGATTTCCGAATAGGCCAGATCCGACAGGATGACGATGTCATGCTTGCGCGCAAAGGCCACGACATCCTTATAGAAGTCGAGCGTCGCCACATAAGCCGTCGGATTGGACGGGAAATTGAGGATCAGCGCAATCGGCTTTGGAATCGAGTGCTTCACGCCCCGCTCCAGTGCCGGGATGAAGTTGTCATCCGGCTTGGCCTGAATTGAACGGATCACGCCGCCCGACATGATGAAGCCGAAGGAATGGATCGGATAGGTCGGGTCCGGGCAAAGCACCACATCGCCCGGCGCCGTGATGGCCTGCGCCATGTTGGCGAAGCCTTCCTTGGAGCCGAGCGTGGCGACAACCTGCGTATCCGGGTTGAGCTTCACGCCGAAACGGCGGGCATAATATTGCGCCTGCGCGCGGCGCAGCCCCGGAATGCCCTTCGACGAGGAATAACGATGCGCGCGCGGGTCCTGAACGGCCTCGCACAGCTTGTCGACGATATTCTGCGGCGTCGGCAGATCGGGATTTCCCATCCCAAGATCGATGATGTCGGCCCCGCCCGCTCGCGCCGATGCCTTCAGGCGATTGACCTGTTCAAAGACATAAGGGGGCAAGCGACGGACTTTATGGAATTCTTCCGACATGATCCTGTTCCAAAAGGAGAGTTAACGATAGGACGCATCATTGCGCCGCGGGTGGAGCTATACACCTGTTATCGAATCGGGTCGAGACTTCTTGCCGCGCCGTTTCGAACGTGGCCTTGCGTGTCGATGAAGGGCTTATTCTTCCCCGGATTCGATCTGCTTCAGGGTAGCTTCCGATTCAGCCTGCGCTTGCTTGCGCATGGCCTCAGCCTGTGCGGGGGTAAAACCGCCGCCAGACGTTCTCGATGCCGCAAGACGCGTGCGATCGGAATCGAGTTTTGCAGTCATCTGCTGCTTTTCTTCCGGTGTGATCTGCTCGGTTGCAGCCTTCGGCATACGACCGAATGTCGGATAGACGCCGGTGCGCAATGCGCCTTCCTGCGGCACGCCCTGAAATTCCTTGCCACCGGCACAGGCAGTGAGCATCGCTGCGGCGGTTAATGCCAGCATGAGATGGGCGATCTGCCGCGTGCTCTTGGTCATATGTCTGATCCCGGTTCTGCCGTTGAGGCTGCCGCACAAGTCGCGACAGAATATACTTCCGAAGGGATAGCACCAAGTCGATGCATCATGTCAACAAGCGATTGGCCCAATTCCGACATTTGGCCTGCCGAAGCCGCTTATTTCGATAGGAGCAGCACTCTGATCCTCAAAAGATTACACAAAGTAATATTTTGTTACCAATGGGTTAATCCTTAACCCCACGGAATAATGCATAGTGCCTGTCGTATAAAATGCACTTCGATAGTTGCCTTCACGGCATAAAAAACTTAAAAATTGGCAACAATTGCAGATCAGGTGATTTGCACACTGCTAAAATTGGCTCACTGAGAAACTGGGAGAGCCACTTTAACGCATTGATATAATGGAGTTTGTTTCCCTAAGCTTTTATTGGGCTTTGACAGGGGACCGTGGGAGAAATCACTTTTGTGATTGGTTCCACCCACACGGGAGAGCCGATCTCCCGAAGCCAGGTGGGTTCGGACACGTCCGGTTCGCCAAACTGGTCAGGGAAATCGAGCTGGAGCGGACTATTGAAATTTGTACCTTCTGCGCACCGGACAACCGGCCGACTACTTTCAGGCAGCGTGGCTTTGCTCGCGCTTCTGGTGTCGTCCTGTACATCGACGGGGACCGGTCCTGACGGCAAGCCACTGCAGATGACGGCCAATGGCTCGATGCTGACCGAGACGCTGCAAAGTGCTGCCGACCAGACTGTCGCCGCCGAAGCTGGCACAGAAGCAAAGACCGCAGAGACAAAGACGGAAGAAAAGCCCGGCGAGGCCAAACAGGTCGCAGCCGCTGCAACGGCGGCCAATCCTGGCGCTACATCTGCCGCCTCCCCGGCCAAGGAGAATGCGAAAAATGCAGCCGTGACCGCAACTGCGGAAAACGCGGCAACCGAAGTGCAGCCAACCCAAGTGGCAGCGGCGGCACCGGAAAAGAAGAGCAATTCGCTGTTCGGCTTGTTTGGCGGAAGTGGTTCCAGCGAATCGAAGCCAGCCGAAGCGACCGAACAGCCAGCCGCAACGGCCAGCGCCGAGAAGCCCAAGGCTAAGACCGCTGAAGCAAAGCCTGCAACCGAGGCCGAAGCGCCTGCCGCTGAAGTCGCGAAGGCGAACGAGCCGGAAGCCGCCAAACCGGCCCAGCCGGAAAAGCCGGTTCAGGTCGCTTCGCTTTTCGGCACACCGAAAAATGCCAATGCCTATGCGACACCCCAGCGCCCGACCGCATCGCAGGGCAGCATCTCGCGGCTTTTCTCCGACGAATCGGCCAATTCACGTTCCGACCGTACCGAGAACAAGAAGCTGGCGATGGCAAAGCCTGTCTCGCCTGCCGTGAAGCATGAGTATAATTATACATTGCCAGGTGTGCGCGCGAATGGCGGCATCGAGATCAAGCATCGCAATAGTCTCTATGACGACACCGACATTGATGCGAACGAATATGATGATTCTCCCAATGTCACGCTTGCTTCGGCGCCCGGCCTCGCCCGGCTCGCGCCGAACGGCCTGAAGGTACAGCGCCAGACCGTGGATGTTGCCTGCCTCAAGCCGCAACTCGTCGCCATGCTGAAGACCATGGAACGGCACTTCCGCCGCCCAGTCATGGTCACATCCGGCTATCGCAGCCCTTCCTATAACCGCAAGGTCAACGGCGCCCGCAAATCGCTCCATATGATCTGTGCCGCAGCCGATATTCAGATCGATGGTGTTTCCAAGTGGGAAATGGCCCGCTTTGCGCGATCAATGCCGGGACGCGGCGGCGTCGGCACCTATTGCCATACGTCATCCGTCCATGTGGATATCGGGCCGGAACGCGACTGGAACTGGAAATGCAAGGGCTGATCTGAACCTCTGCGCCCCAATTCTCTTGAATGAACAGGCTGGCCCCATTGGAGCCAGCCTTTCTTTTTGTCATCGATTTCAAAGCCATAGCCTGGAAATCCACAGGCTGCGTCCTACGGAATAGGTGCTTATGCGACTTTTTTCAGAAAACTGATTTTAGGGGGTTGCGAGTCAGCATCGACCTGAATATAAGCCCACTCACACCAGCAACAGGCGCCCATCGTCTAGCGGTTAGGACAGCGCCCTTTCACGGCGCAGACAGGGGTTCGATTCCCCTTGGGCGTACCACTTGCTGGTTTTTCTTTTCCCCAACATATCAAAGCTTTAGCGCTCCGAGCGCGATCCTTCGCACGCCGTTTTGCACCATCTGAATTTATTTCACAGATGCTGAAAAAAGGGGCTTGCATGTCTGAATTATCCTGACTATAAGCGCCCCACACCAGCAGGCGCCCATCGTCTAGCGGTTAGGACAGCGCCCTTTCACGGCGCAGACAGGGGTTCGATTCCCCTTGGGCGTACCACTTGCTGGTTTTTCTTTTCCCGAAAAATTGATGGAATTAATACTGGCCGTTCTGCCAGTATATTGTTACGCGCAGCTGGAACCACTTCGCAATTCAAAGGGAAATTACTGCGTATGTCGCAAGCTACAGCCATTGTTCCCACCGCCCATGCCAGCCGTTATCTGCAGCAACTCTGCAAACACTGGGCGCATAAGTTTGCCGTCGAATTCACACCCGAACACGGCCAGATCGATCTCGGCGACGACCGGCTGGTGATTCTCGACGCCGATGCGGAAAAACTGACCACCACCGTGAAGACCTCAGCCGAAAATCTCGAGCGGCTTCAGGACGTCGTGGTCAATCACATCGTCCGCTTTGCCTTCCGCGAGGAACTGGTGTTCAACTGGCAGCAGACGCAGGTCTAAGAGCCGCCATTTACCTTATCCGCAAATTGCCTGCAAAATGCCCGGAATAGCCATTATCGCATCACATTCCGGGCTCATTCACCCGCGACATTCCTCACAACTTCAAGCGACCGATTTGATGGGGAAAGATATGATGACCAGCGAAACCAGAACCACCCTCACCTTTCTCGGTGCAGGCTTTGTCGCCGCAGCAATGGCGCTTGGTGCGGATCTGAGCTGGGCAGATGTTATCAAGGCTCTTTTCTGAAACGAGCGATAACAAGCACCGATTGTGCTTTTGACTTTTTGCGGCGTTAGGCGGACAAACATTTCGCCATTCCGTCCAAACTGTTCAGAAGCTTTATGTTATTCCCAACACCCCTTGTCTCCGGCAGGCTCGAACGCCGCTATAAAAGATTTCTCGCAGACGTAACGCTCGACGATGGCCGCTTCATTACGGCGGCAGTGCCCAATACCGGCTCCATGCTCGGCCTGACGACGCCCGGCTCGCGCGCCTGGCTCAGCGTTTCCGATGCGCCCCACCGCAAATATGCCCACACGCTGCAGATCATCGAAGCTGACGGCACTTTGGTCGGCGTCAACACCGGTCTGCCGAACAGAATCGCCGAAGAGGCAATACGCGCCGGTCTCATTCCGAGCCTCGGCGGCTATGCCAGCCTCAAGCGTGAGCAGAAATACGGACAGAATTCCCGCGTCGACATTCTGCTCGACGAAGGCGCCCTGCCCCGCGCCTATGTGGAAGTCAAGAACGTGCACTTCACCCGCACGGCTGGCCTTGCGGAATTTCCCGATACGGTGACCGCGCGCGGGACAAAACATCTCAATGAGCTGGCCGACAGTGTTGCCGCTGGTCATCGTGGTGTGATGTTGTTTATTATCCAGCGAAGCGATTGCAGCAAATTCAGCATTTCCGGCGATCTCGACCCTGTCTATGCACGCGCTTTTGAGCGCGCCGTCGCATCCGGGGTTGAGGCATGGGCCGTTCGATGCCACATAACGGATAAAAGCATTGTCGCCACCGAGCTGGTGCCAATTGAATAGACAAAGACGGATCTAGTAATGGTAACTTATATCGAAGCGACAAGCGCCCCCATGAAATATACCGGCCAGATCAGGCTTTATGGCCCGGACGCCTTCGAGGCGATGCGCAAGGTCTGCAACCTGACCGCACGCTGCCTTGATGCGCTGAACGACATCGTGAAGCCCGGCGTGACCACCAATGAAATCGACCGCTTCGTTTTCGAATTTGGCATGGATCAAGGCGCCTTCCCGGCGACGCTCAACTATCGTGGCTATACCAAATCGACCTGCACGTCGATCAACCACGTTGTCTGCCACGGCATCCCGAACGACAAGCCACTGCGCGAAGGCGATATCGTCAATATCGACGTGACCTATCTGCTCGACGGCTGGCATGGCGATTCCAGCCGTATGTATGCGGTGGGCGAGATCAAGCGCGCTGCCGAACGTCTGCTGGAAGTCACCTATGAAAGCCTTTTGCGCGGCATTGCCGTCGTCAAGCCGGGCGTAAAGACAGGCGCTATCGGCGCTGCAATCCAGACCTATGCCGAAGGCGAGCGCTGTTCCGTGGTGCGGGATTTCTGCGGCCATGGCGTTGGTCAGCTTTTCCACGACGCGCCGAATATCCTTCATTACGGCACGCCGAACGAAGGCGTGGAAATCAAGGAAGGCATGATCTTCACGATTGAGCCGATGATCAATCTCGGCAAGCCGCATGTGAAGGTGCTGGCGGACGGCTGGACTGCCGTGACGCGTGACCGCTCGCTGACCGCCCAGTATGAACATACGGTTGGCGTTACCAAGGACGGCTGCGAAATATTCACATTGTCACCGGCCAATATGTTTGGCCCTGCATCGATGCGGTAAAACTGGAAATATAGTCTCATCTGTTTTTGCGGGGGTTTAAACAGAATGACAAAGAAAACGGATAGACCGGGGAGCTACAGCATCCCCGGTTTCAGCGACACGCTGCAGCTAACGCCGAAAGTGGCGAAGCAGCCGCATCACGTCGGCCACCGGGATCGCCTGAAGCAGCGCTTCCAGGCTGCGCCTGATGCGCTTGCTGATTATGAGCTGCTTGAACTCCTGCTCTTTCGCGTTATCCCACGCGCAGATACCAAACCCATCGCAAAGGCCTTGCTGACCCGCTTCGGCACGCTTGCCGAAGTGCTGGGAGCCCCCGAAAAGCTCATCGCGGAAGTACCCGGCGCTGGCCCCTCCGTGGCGCGTGATCTCAAGATTATAGAAGCCGTTCACAAACGCAGTGCGCGCAGCAAGGTCATGAAGCGCGAGGTTTTCAGTGTCTGGGAAAAGGTGATCGATTATTGCGCAGCCGCCATGGCGCATGAGACACGCGAACAATTCCGTATTCTGTTTCTGGATAAAAAGAACCGGCTCATCGCCGATGAAGTGCAGCAGCGGGGCACGGTCGATCATACGCCGGTCTATATACGGGAAGTGGTTCACCGGGCGCTAGAGCTTGCGGCAACGGCCATCATTCTCGTCCACAATCACCCTTCAGGCGATCCATCGCCGTCTCGGCCCGATATCGACATGACGCACGCGCTGATAGCGGCCGCCAAGCCTTTGAAAATCGCGGTGCACGACCACATCATTGTCGGCAAGGAAAAATGCATCAGCTTCCGAAAGCAGAACCTGATGTGAAGCCGTCAGGGCTGGCCTGTTGCAGATCGTTACCACTTGTTAAGCATAGCGCGAAGAATGGCTGTGCGACGGATGGAATTCGCTCGAATTTTCTTAAATTTAGTCACAATCACCCAACAGAAGGCAACCGAACCGAAGACGGCAAGGCCCGTCTTTGCCAAACAGATCTTGCATGTTTCCATCAGCGTTCCGGGTGGAAAAACGGAGTACAAAATGTTGAAGCGTACCTTTACCGCAGTGGCGCTCAGCGCCAGCATCATGGCCATCGCAGCCCCGGCATTCGCTGCCGATATGATGGGTTCGAACGATTATTCCTACAACGAGCCGGTTGCCGAAGGCCCGCACGACTGGTCCGGCAATTATGTCGGCGCACAGGTCGGTGCATCGTCCTCGAAGATCCCCGGCCCGTTTACGAATCGCGCTGGTGTGCTCGGTGGCGTTGTCGCCGGTAAGAACATCCAGAGCGGCAATTTCGTCGTTGGCGGTGAAGTCGAAGCCAATTTCGCGGAAGCCGAACACCGCATCGGTAATGGCGGCAGCCTCCAGCAGTCTTGGAACACCAATGCCAAGGTCAAAGCCGGTTACGCCTTCGACAAGACGCTGGTTTATGGCACTCTCGGCTATGGCGCAACGCGCTTCAAGGCGAAGGACAACACCACGTCAGGTCCGGGCTGGGAAGGCGGCGCGCTGGTTGGTGCTGGCGTCGAACAGGCCCTGACCGGCCCGCTTTCGGTGAAGGCTGAATATGACTTCCAGCGTTTCGGCGACGTGAAGTCTGAAGTCAACGGCGTTTCGCAGCGCAACAACCTCAAGAACCACGCCATCAAGGCCGGTCTGAACTATCGCTTCTAAAGCGATATAAGCCTTATACCGTTTCTGCATAAGGCAATTCCATTTTTGCACAAGGGCTGCGGGTCAACCGTAGCCCTTTCTTTTTGCACCGATTTCTTTGCTTTCAAAAGAGTTCGTCCGCTTTCGTATCTCTTGACTCCGGCACCGGCTCCTATCTTATAGGGATGTGCGATTGGGGATTAGGCGCGTGGCTATTGTGTTTAAATTTTATGCAAATATGCCGATACAAATTCTTCCCGTTGCGCGATTTTATTTAATCGAGTGCTAAAACAACGCTTTATCACTCAGCCAGGAAGATAGCATGCAGCGTGTTTTCGATGGGCATAACGATGTCCTTCTGAGGCTCTGGGAAAACTCCAGAAACGGCGACGATCCCATCCGGGAATTCATCGACGGAACGCAAACCGGCCATATTGATGCGCCGCGCTCCCGCAAAGGCGGTCTCGCTGGCGGCATTTGCGCCATCTATGTGCCGTCCGGCCACCATATCGAACTTGGCAAACCCGACGCCAATGGCCATTACGACACGCCGCTTTCTCCGCCGCTCAAGCGCACTCCTTCCCTCGACATCGCCATCGAAATCGCATCCATCGCACTCCGCCTTGAAGAAGCTGGCGCGTGGAAACTGTGCCGCAATGGCCGCGAGCTCGATGAAACGCTGAACAGCGACACCTTTGCCGCCGTTCTGCACATGGAAGGCTGCGAGGCGATTGACGCCGATCTTGCCGCGCTCGATGTCTTCTACGCGCTTGGCCTGCGTTCGCTTGGCCCTGTGTGGAGCCGCAACAATATTTTCGGTCACGGCGTTCCCTTCTCTTACCCGATGAACCCGGATACCGGTCCCGGTCTCACGGAAGCGGGCAAGCGTCTCGTCAAGGCGTGCAACCGCAAGGGTATTCTGATCGATCTCGCCCATATCACCGAGCAAGGCTTCTGGGATGTGGCTGAACTCAGCGACCAGCCGCTGATCGCCAGCCACTCCAATGCCCATGCCCTGACGCCCGTGGCCCGGAATCTGACGGACAAGCAGCTGGATGCCATCCGCGAAAGCAAGGGGCTTGCGGGTCTCAACTACGCCACCACCATGCTGCGCGCCGATGGCAAGGAAGATGCCAACACGCCGATGTCCGATATGGTTCGCCACATCGATTACATGGTTGACCGCATGGGGATCGACTGCGTGGCGCTCGGTTCCGATTATGACGGCGCGACCATCCCAGCCGAAATCTCCGATGCCGCCGGGACCCAGAACCTCGTCACGGCCTTGCGAGAGGCCGGATATAACGATGAGGAACTGGCGAAGCTTTGCCGGGACAACTGGATCAGGGTTCTGAAACAGGCATGGCACGAAGCCTGAGATACAAATACAATTCAACAAAATCCCAACAAAAATACAGAAAGGGAACTCAATCATGATGCATTTCGGACGTTTTCGCATCCTCGCCGCTGGTGCAGCGCTTGCTGCCGTTATGGCTGCCAATCCGGCCCTGTCGGCCACGCCAGCCGACACGCTCGTCCAGGCATGGGCGATCGATGACACCATCACGCTCGACCCGGCAGAATCCTTCGAACTCAGCCCGGCTGAATTCATCGGTAATGCCTATGACATGCTCGTTCGCCTCGACATCAACGACACGTCGAAAGTCGTGCCGGGCGTGGCGGAAAGCTGGACCGTTTCCGACGACGGCCTGACCTACACGTTCAAGCTGAAAAAGGACATCAAGTTCGCTTCCGGCAACCCGATTACCTCTGCCGACGTGGCCTATTCCTTCGAACGCGCCGTGCGTCTGGACAAGAGCCCGGCCTTCATCCTGACCCAGTTCGGCCTGACCAAGGATAATGTCAACGAAAAGGCGAAAGCCGTAGACGACACGACTTTCGTCTTCACCGTGGACAAGCCATACGCACCAAGCTTCGTGCTGAACTGCCTGACCGCGACCGTCGCCGCAGTCGTCGACAAGAAGCTTCTCGAAGAGCATGCCGCAAAGGTCACACCGACCGACGACTACAAATACGACACCGACTATGCCAATGCATGGCTGAAGACCAAGTCGGCAGGCTCCGGTCCGTTCGCGATCCGCGAATGGCGCGCCAATGAAGTCGTCATTCTGGAACGCAACGACAATTATTACGGTGAAAAGGCCAAGCTGAAGCGCGTTTTCTATCGTCACGTCAAGGAAAGCGCGACACAGCGCCTGATGCTTGAATCCGGTGACGTCGATGTGGCGCGTAATCTGGAACCCGGCGACTACGAAGCCGTTCAGAAAAACGACAAGCTGACGACGACCAGCGCCGCGAAGGGTACGGTCTACTATATCAGCCTCAACCAGAAGAACGAGAACCTGGCCAAGCCGGAAGTTCGCGAAGCGTTCAAATATCTGGTCGATTATGATGCAATCGGTTCGACCCTCATCAAAGGCATTGGCGAAATCCGCCAGACCTATCAGGCTAAGGGCGTTCTGGGCGCGCTCGATGCTGCACGCTACAAATACGACGTTGCAAAGGCGAAGGAACTTCTCGCCAAGGCAGGTCTGAAGGACGGTCTTTCCGTGACCTTCGACGTGCGCAACACGCAGCCGGTGACCGGCATTGCCGAATCCTTCCAGCAGAGCGCTGCTCAGGCTGGCGTGAAGATCGAAATCATCCCGGGCGATGGCAAGCAGACCCTGACCAAATATCGTGCGCGTAACCACGACATGTATATCGGCCAGTGGGGCATGGACTATTGGGATCCGAATTCCAATGCCGAAGCTTTCACCAGCAATCCGGATAACAAGGACGATGCCGCCAACAAGACGCTGGCATGGCGCAACGCCTGGGACATTCCCGAGCTGACCAAGCAGACGCAGTCTGCTCTTCTGGAACGCGACAACGAAAAGCGCGCCGAGATCTACAAGAAGCTTCAGCAGGAAGCGCTCGACCAGAGCCCGTTCGTGATGGTTTTCCAGCAGATCGAGACGGCCGGTATCGCCGGCAATGTGAAGGGTTACAAGCTCGGCCCGACATTCGACTCCAACTTCCTTGCTCCGATCAGCAAGGAATAGTCGGCCAAGCCTTGGCGCATGAATGTGCTAAGCGGCTTTAAAACAACGAGATGGAGCGGTTTTCTGAATCAAAAAGGAAAGCCGCTCCAGAGCTTTTTTCAAGCAAAGATGATCGAGCGTCAGACCGGACCCTGTTCTGAACGCACTCATCATCGGAAGCGGTCAAAACATTGAGTAACACTGAAACCACCAAAAAGGTTAGGCGAGCGCCGCGGCGTTCATCGGCCCTTGCCGCGTCGATAGCCAGTTTTCTGGTCATCGTCGTCACGACCTATCTGGGCCTTTTGGCCGTAACATTCTTCATCGGTCGCGTCGTGCCGATTGACCCTGTCCTGGCCATCGTCGGCGACCGCGCGCCTGCGCATGTCGTCGCCCGCGTGCGCGAGGAAATGGGCTTCAACTTGCCCTATTACCAGCAGTTCTTTCTTTACGTGAAAGGCGTGCTGCAAGGCGATTTCGGCACTTCGGTGCTCACGACCAATCCGGTCATGACCGACATTCGCCGCGTATTCCCGGCCACGATGGAACTGGCCACACTCGGCACGATCATCGGCGCCGTGTTCGGCATTCCGCTCGGCGTGCTCGCAGCCGTCAAACGCGGCAGCATCATCGACCAGATCGTGCGCGTTATCGGCCTTGTCGGTTACTCCGTGCCGATCTTCTGGCTCGGCATGCTTGCGCTGCTGATCTTCTATGCCCGTCTCGGCTGGACCTCCGGTCCCGGACGTATCGACATTACATTCGAATACACGTTCACTCCGATCACCGGCTTCTACCTGATCGACGCGATCCTCCAGCGTGACTGGCCAGCCCTCAAGGATATTGTCTCCCACCTTATCCTGCCATCGGCACTGCTTGGCTATTTCTCGCTCGCCTATATCAGCCGTATGACCCGTTCCTTCATGCTCAACGAGCTTGATCAGGAATATATCGTCGCGGCGCGCGCCAAGGGCATTTCGGAAACCCGCATCATCTGGGGCCACGCGTTGCGCAACGCCGCCGTGCCGCTGGTGACCGTGATTGCGCTTTCCTATGCTGGGCTTCTGGAAGGTTCGGTTCTGACCGAAACCATCTTCTCCTGGCCGGGCCTTGGTCTCTACATCACCAATTCGCTACAAAACGCTGATATGAATGCCGTTCTCGGTGGCACCATTGTTATCGGGTCGGTCTTTATCGCGCTCAACCTCGTGTCCGATCTTCTCTATCGGCTTCTCGATCCAAGGACGCGCGCACGATGAGCCAAATGACAGATACATCCAACCTCTCATGGCGTGAATGGCTGCTTACCGAGCGGCCCCAGTCACGCGCGCAGGCCCGCCTCGGTCGCGCCTATATGGTCTGGCGGCGGTTCACCGCCAACAAGCTGGCCGTTCTCGGCCTCCTAATCATCATCGGCCTGCTGGTCGTTGCAGCGCTCGCCGATGTGCTGGCGCCGCATTCGCCGGTTGTCGGCGATCTGGCCAATGCCCGCCTGCTGCCGCCGGGAAGCCCCGGCTATCTGCTCGGCACCGACGATCAGGGTCGCGATATTCTTTCGCGTCTCATTCACGGTTCCCGCCTGACGCTCTATGTCGTACTGCTGGTTGCGATCATTGCGGCCCCAATCGGCCTGCTGGTCGGCACAGTGGCCGGTTATGCGGGCGGCTGGGTCGATGCGGTTTTGATGCGCATTACCGACATCTTCCTCGCCTTCCCGAAACTCATTCTGGCGCTTGCCTTCGTGGCGGCTCTGGGACCGGGCATCGAAAACGCCATCATCGCCATCGCGATCACCTCATGGCCGCCTTATGCGCGCATTGCTCGCGCAGAAACGCTGACCGTGCGCAACTCCGACTACATCTCCGCTGTCCGCCTGATGGGTGCTTCGCCGATCCGCATTGTCGTGCGCCACATCATGCCGCTCTGCACCTCGTCGCTGATTGTCCGCGTGACGCTAGACATGGCGGGCATCATTCTGACGGCAGCGGGTCTCGGCTTTCTCGGCCTCGGCGCACAGCCGCCACTGCCGGAATGGGGCGCGATGATCGCATCGGGTCGCCGTTTCATCCTCGACCAATGGTGGGTTGCCGCCATGCCCGGCATTGCGATCCTGATCGTCAGCCTCGGCTTCAACCTGCTGGGCGATGGTCTGCGCGATGCGCTTGATCCGCGGGGTAACAACCAATGAAGCCGCTTCTGACAGTAGAAGACCTGCGCGTCACCTTCCCGACGCGCACGGGGGCCATCGAGGCTGTCCGTGGTGTCAGCTTTGAGCTGGGCCGCGAACGCCTCGGCATCGTTGGCGAATCCGGTTCAGGCAAGTCCCAGACCGGGCGCGCCATCATGGGTCTGACGCCACTCCACGCGCAGATCACGGCCAAGACGCTTAATTTCGACGGCATCGATCTCCTCAACATTTCGGCCCGTGAACGCCGCTCCTTACGCGGCGGGCGTATCGCCATGGTGTTGCAGGACCCGAAATATTCGCTCAATCCTGTGATGACCATCGGCAAGCAGATTGCCGAAACGCTTAAAGCCCACGGCAAATACAGCAGCGGAGAAATTCGCACGCGCTCGATGGCCATGCTGGAAGCGGTGCAGATTCGCGATCCTGAACGCGTCATGAAACTCTATCCGCACGAGGTTTCGGGCGGCATGGGTCAGCGCGTGATGATCGCCATGATGCTGGTGGCCGAACCGGAACTGCTGATTGCCGACGAACCGACTTCGGCGCTCGACGTGACGGTACAGCTCGAAGTGCTCGGCATTCTCGACAAGCTGGTGGCCGAACGTGGCATGGGGCTGATCTTCGTCAGCCATGACCTGCGCCTTGTTTCGTCCTTCTGCGACCGCGTCATCGTGATGTATGCGGGCCGTATCGTCGAAGAGATCGCGGCCAAGGATCTTGCCAACGCGAAACATCCCTATACGCAAGGATTGCTGAACTGCATGCCGAAAATCGGAGCCGACCGCCATCCTCTGCCCACCTTGCAGCGTGAGGAGGCCTGGAAGCTATGAGTACGGCACCAGCACTGAGCGTCGACAATATTGACGTCTATTTCGACCATTTCCATGCGTTGAAGTCGGTCAGCGTCCATGTGGCGCAGGGCGAATCCTATGGTCTCGTCGGCGAATCCGGTTCGGGCAAGTCCACACTTCTGCGCGCAGTCGCGGGACTTGCGCCGATTGACGATGGCGAAATCCGTATCGACGGCGTACCTCTCAAGACACCACGCGACAAGGCCTTCTATCGCAAGGTGCAGATGGTGTTTCAGGACCCTTATGGCTCCCTGCACCCGCGCCAGACGGTGGACCGGCTTTTGCTGGAACCGCTCGCCATTCATGGTGTCGGCGATGCCGAACAGCGCATCGTGCGCGCATTGGATGAAGTGGGGCTCGGCTCGGGCTTCCGCTTCCGCTATCCGCACCAGCTTTCGGGCGGTCAGCGCCAGCGCATCGCCATTGCCCGCGCATTGATCGTGGAACCGAGCATTCTGCTGCTCGACGAACCGACTTCGGCGCTCGACGCATCAGTACAGGCGGAAGTGCTGAACCTGCTGGAACAGGTTCGCCGTGACCGCAACCTCACCTTCATCATGGTGAGCCACGATCTCGGCGTTGTCACCCATATGTGCGACCGCCTTGCAGTGATGCGCAATGGTGAAGTGGTCGAACAATTACAGGCTGGCGATCTAGTCACCGGCAATATTCACGCCGACTATACCAAGAACCTGATGCGCGCGAGCGAAGGTTTCCGGCGCTGAAACCAGTCGCATGACACAACAAAAAGGGGACCTTTCGGTCCCCTTTTTTATTCCTCAGAAGCTTTGCGGGCATTGTCCCCGTCCTGGCCGCGCCGCCAATAGGCGACAATCAGCTGGCGATTCTTCGGAACGTTACGCTCCTTGCGCATATAGCTGCGAATATTACGGAAGGCATTGAACTCGCAACCCGCCCAGACATAAATGTCTTCCTCGCCTTCCGGCAGTTCGACCGCACGCACCGCATCCTGCAACAGCGTGGTGGTGCCAGCTTCGGCGCCCTTGCGGTTCAGCCATTGCACATCGACATTCGCACGCGAGACAAGCTTCTGTTCCTCGGCCTGATCGCCGATTTCAATGCGCACAACGGCCTTTGCATCTTCAGGCAGTCGTTCGAGAATGCGCCCGATGGCGGGCAGCGCGGTTTCGTCGCCTGCGAGCAGATACCATTTGGCATCGCCTGCATCGCCACCGCCCGGACCAGTCATGCCGACAATATCGCCCGGCTTGGCGTTAAGCGCCCAACCCGAACCCGGAGCGTCGCAATCATCACCATGCACAACCATGTCGATATCGACCCAGCCCGCTTCAGGATCGATATTGCGGATGGTATAGACACGGGTTGCAAGCTTGGCATCGCCTTCCGGCCATGCCGGACGCCCGTCCTCACCCGTCACCGGCCATTGTGGCTTTGCCAGCCCCTTTGGCGGGAACAGAAGGCGGATATGCAGCCCGGTATGCGAAAACCGCTGGAGGTTGTCGCCTTTCAGGCGCACGCGACGCATATGCGGCGTGACATTGGACACCGCCACCACCTGCATTTCGCGGAAGTAAGGCAGCGGCAGTCCCGCCGCGCCATCGCCCTGCCAGATGATTTTCGGCGTGGGGCTGCCCTTCTCCAGAAATTCCAGCACATGCTCGGCGATTGAATATTTCATATAGGCAAGGCCGGTCTCATCATCGCTTTTGACATCGACGCTGACCGTCTCGTTATCCCATTGAACATCGGCCTGACCGAAGCTCAAAACGAGTTTCGCATGCGTCTCGTCACGCTGCACATCAGCATGTTCGACGAAATGATCGAGCAGTTGATTGACGATGTGACCAGCATTGGTCAGCGTAAAGCGGGTATTGGCGTTGAGTTCGGACACGACCCATCCTCCATCGGATGAAATGATGCGCCAGCCTTACCCGAATATAAGATGACAATTCAAGTCATCATTTGTCTTTGATCGCGCAATATAGCGTGACAGGCAGTGCCTGCCGCCATACATCGAACGAGCCAAGCGCACCGGCTTGTGCCACGGAAAGCCGCACGAGTTCTCCGCCAAAGCGCTGCCGCCAGCCGAAAAGCTGCATTTCACTTTGCAAGGTCACGGCATTGGCAACCAGCCGTCCGCCGGGTTGCAGTGCATCCCAACAGGCTTGCAACACGCCTTCATCCGTCACGCCGCCACCGATGAAAATCGCGTCAGGCTTTTCCAGTCCTGCGAGAGCGCCCGGCGCTTCACCGGAAACGATCTGCAAACCGGGTACGCCCAGCGCATCGCGATTGCGGGCGATCATGCCTTGCCGCCCTTCATGCGCCTCGATGGCGATGGCACGACAGGAAGCATGGGTGCGCATCCACTCGATACCGATGGAGCCGCACCCCGCGCCGACATCCCATAGAATTTCGCCAGGCAGCGGCGCCAGCCGCGACAGTGTCACGGCGCGAATATCGCGCTTCGTTAGTTGACCATCATTTTCGAAGGCTTCATCAGGCAGGCCGATCACACTGGGAAGAATTTTCGCATCCGGCTCTGCAATGCATTCCACAGCGACGACATTCAGATCGGCACCGGCGGGAACTGTCCATGCACCTGCAATACCGCGCTTATGCGTTTCTTTGGGGCCACCCAGATGTTCCAGCACATCGATGCGGCTTGGTCCAAAACCGCGTGCGGCCAGCATTCGGGCGATTTTTTCAGGTGTGGAACCGTCATTGCTGAGGATCAGCAATTTGATGCCGGGCAGAATATGCTTCGCCAGCACGTCCAGCGGACGCCCGTGCACGCTGAGGCAACACACGTCCTGCAGCGACCAGCCCATACGCGCCGCAGC
Organism: Ochrobactrum teleogrylli; assembly: GCF_006376685.1. Classification (GTDB taxonomy): domain Bacteria; phylum Pseudomonadota; class Alphaproteobacteria; order Rhizobiales; family Rhizobiaceae; genus Brucella; species Brucella teleogrylli. Next base: position 79,154 of record NZ_VEWL01000002.1, read on the forward strand.
CAGCGAAAACGACGACGGATAAGGCAAGACCAGCATTTCATCCGGAGAAAAATGCCGGGTTAGCGAAGCGCCCATGCCGTAATGCATCGGATCGCCGCTGGCCAGAACCACGACTGACGTCCCGCGCTCGGCTGAAATCATCGGAAAAGCATCCTCGAAGGGCGAAGGCCATGCAATCTGCCGGGCACCGGGTGTTTCACCGATGAGCCCCAAATGCCGCTTGCCACCAAAAATCACATCAGCCGAAGCAAGGGCCTGCCGCGCAGTCTCGCCAAGCCCATTCAAACCGTCTTCGCCGATGCCGATGACCGTCAGCCAGCAAGCCATGCTCTTTGCTCCGTTTTCTTCGTTCGTAGGGTGCGACGGTGACAAGCGCAAGTCCCAAAGGCGGTTCCTACTTTCCGGCCCGGCACGGGCGGCGTATAAGGCAATCATGTTGAACCAGCAGACCACCGCGACAAAGACCGAACCGTTTGACAGGCGAAATGCCTGTCCCGGCCTGTCGCGCATGGTTATGGCGCGCGACGGTGCCATTGCGCGCATCAAACTGCCGCTCGGACGGCTCACCGCCGATCAGGCTTTTGCGCTGGCCGAGATTGCCGAAAAATTCGGTCCCGGCGCTGTGGAACTTTCGATTCGCTCCAATATCCAGCTGCGCGCCATCGCGCCTGAGAACTGGGAACAAGCAGTCACAGCACTTTATCAAGCAGGTTTTGGTGCCGATAACCCCGCTGCGGATGACATTCGCAACGTCATGGTCAGCCCCACATCCGGTATAGACCGCGATCAAGCTTGCGATGTCACGCCGCTAGCGCGGCAATTGCTGGCAGCGCTTGAGAACAACGCCGACCATCATGCGCTGTCGCCAAAATTCTCGTTCCAGATCGATGGCGGCGAAGCTTGCGCCATGATTGCTCATCCGGGTGACATTTGGCTATCCGCAACAGATGACGGTCGTATTTTTGCTTTCGGCTTTGCTTCGTCGCCCGATGGAACCGCATTGGGAAGCGTGGAAATCGATGATGCGCTGCCCTTTATAGAAGCAGCGCTGCGATTATTTCTTGCCCACTCCAAAGGCGCGGCGCGAATGAAGCAACTCTTCGAAACCCTTGCTGTCGAAGAGTTTTTGAAAGAACTGATTGCCAGCCTTCCGTTTCCGGTCGATTCCGCTGCCAATTGGCAACGGCGGCAACCCCGCCCATGCGCCCATCTGGGAGCCCACGTTCAGGTTGACGGACGGCTCTACATCGGCGCTATGCCGCTTCTGGGGCGGCTCGATACGACGCAACTGCAGGCACTCGGTGCCCTTTCACAAAAGGTCAACGGCGGGGAAATCCGGCTGACGCCTTGGCAGGGCGTGATCCTGCCAAATGTCGATGCAGCACATTGCGACAAGGTTCTCCGGCAATTGCATACGCTCGGCCTTGCGACCGATGCGCAGGCACCGCAATCACGACTGCGCAGTTGTACCGGGTCAAAGGGTTGCGCCTCTGCCCTCTCCGACACGCAGACCGATGCGAAAGAACTGGCCTCGTTTCTTGACGTCGATAGCCCGGACGCGGTCCATCTCACTGGCTGCGCCAAGTCCTGCGCCGCGCTTGCGCCGCTTCCGCACACGCTTCTGGCGCGCTCTCCGGGCCGCTACGATGTCTTTTTTGCAGACAAGGCTGGACCATCCCGTTTCGGGCGGCTATTGGCGACTGACGTGACTATTGACGCTGCCGCGCGCCTTCTCAACTCACCAGAGCGGAAACCATGATTGATTACATTCGCGACGGGCAGGCCATCTATGACCGCTCTTTCGCCATCATCCGCGCCGAGGCGGATCTGAGCCGCATCCCTGCCGATCTCGAAAAACTCGCCGTGCGCGTCATCCATGCTTCAGGCATGGTGGATGTGGTGAGCGACATCGCTTTTTCGGAAGGTGCAGGTCTGGCTGGCAAACAGGCGCTTGCCAAAGGCGCACCGATTCTCTGCGATGCACGCATGGTCGCCGAAGGTATCACCCGCTCGCGCCTGCCTGCCGACAACCCGGTCATCTGCACGCTGAACGACCCTTCCGTTCCTGAACTGGCGAAGAAAATCGGCAACACCCGTTCTGCCGCCGCGCTCGATTTGTGGTTGCCGCATCTCGAAGGAAGCATCGTCGCCATCGGCAATGCCCCAACCGCCCTCTTCCGGCTTTTCGAAATGCTGGATGCCGGTGCGCCAAAGCCAGCGCTTATCATCGGCATGCCGGTCGGCTTTGTCGGTGCGGCGGAATCGAAGGACGAACTCGCCGCCAATAGTCGCGGCGTGCCCTATGTCATCGTGCGCGGACGACGCGGCGGCAGTGCCATGACCGCGGCGGCGGTCAATGCTCTGGCTTCGGAGCGCGAATAATGACGACAAAAGGCAAGCTTTTCGGTCTGGGTGTCGGCCCCGGCGATCCTGAACTCATCACACTGAAGGCGCTTCGGCTGCTAAAATCAGCGCCGGTGGTGGCCTATCACGCTGCCAAGGGCAAGAAGGGCAATGCCCTTACCATTGTTGAGGACTATCTCTCGCCGGAACAGGTTCTGGTGCCGCTCATCTATCCGGTGACTACGGAAAAACTGCCCGCGCACATGGATTATGAGCAGATCGTCAGCGATTTTTACGGCGAGATCACCACGACAATCGCCGGATATCTCGATCAGGGACAGGATGTGGCCGTGATCGCGGAAGGCGACCCGTTCTTCTATGGCTCGTTCATGTATATTCATGACCGGTTGGCTGAAAGCTATGAAACCACAGTGGTTCCGGGTGTTTGTTCGGTGCTCGGCGCTTCGGCTGTGCTTGGCGCGCCGCTTGTCTATCGCAACCAGACATTGTCGATCCTTTCCGGCGTCATGGAAGCCGACGAACTGAAGCGCAGGCTGGCCGATACTGGTGCCGCCGCCATCATGAAACTCGGCAAGAATCTCGACAAGGTTCGCGATGTGCTGACCGATCTTAGCCTGATGGACCGCGCGCTTTATGTCGAGCGCGCCACCATGGCCAATCAGCGCATCGTGCCGCTGTCGGACGTCAGCGGCAGCGATTGCCCCTATTTCTCGATCATCCTTGTTCCTGGCCAGAAATGGAACGGCGCATGAAGCCGGCTATCGTTGTGTTGGCGGAAGCGGCGACCGTAACAGCACGCCGCATTGCCGCCGCGCTCGATCAGGCCGAGGTGCTTGGACTTCAGGATCGCGTCACGGGTGCCGACAGGACATTTGCCCATTTCGGGGACACCATACGCGCCCTTTATGAAGAAGGCCGACCGGTCATCGCGCTCTGCGCCGCCGGTATTGTCATCCGCGCACTGGCGCCTCTTTTGCAGAACAAGCGCATAGAGCCGCCCGTTCTGGTGATTGCCGAAGACGGCAGCGCCGTGGTGCCGCTTCTCGGCGGGCTGTCCGGCGTCAACGACACGGCGCGAACCATCGCCGCCGCACTGGAGGTCGCCCCGGCGATCACCACCTCCGGCGAATTGCGCTTCGGAATCAATCTCCTGCACCCGCCAGCGGAACTGACGCTCGCCAATCCGGATGCGGCGAAAGCCTTCACGTCCGATCTTCTGGCAGGTGCGAAACTGCGCCTCAACGGACGCTCCCGCTGGGTACAGACGTCGAAGCTGCCTTTCGCCGACGATGGCAGGCTCACCGTCAGCATCACGCCGGAAAAACGCACGCCGCTGCCGGATGAGCTCATCTATCATCCGCAGGTCGTGGCCGTCGCCATCGACCAGCCGACCGACGATCTTGCGGAAGCAATGACACGGGCGTTCGACGAAACGGGCCTCGCACGATCATCGCTCGCGCTGCTGCTGGCCCATGAACGTCACTGCGCTGTGCAGCAAATCCATGAAGCGGCAGGCGCACTCGGCGCAGAGCTACGCTTTGTGCCGTCGGCTGACACTGCGCTTTCACTTGCTCATCTTTCAGTCGAGCAGCCGCTGCGGTTGATCGAAGCGGGCGGCCTCGTGCTGGCCGTCGCTCCTGCCCCTGCTGACGTGCTGCGGATTGGGCGCAAACGCGGAAAGCTGGTCGTGGTCGGGCTTGGCCCCGGATCACGGGATCTGATGACGCCCGCCGTGCAGCGCGAACTCGAACAGGCCGAAGATATTCTCGGCTACGAGACTTATGTGCGCATGGCCGGGCCGTTTCATGCTGGTCAGACCGTGCATATGACCGATAATCGCGAGGAAATGCAGCGCGCGCGCCATGCCTTCGAACTGGCCGCCTCAGGCCGCACGGTGGCGATGGTTTCGTCTGGCGATCCCGGCGTTTTCGCCATGGCGGCTGCCGTGGTCGAGGCGCTGCACGAAACCGACAACCCTGCATGGCATGGTGTGGAACTGGTCATTCAGCCGGGCATCTCGGCTGCGATGGCAGCAGCGTCCCGCAGCGGTGCACCGCTCGGCCATGATTTCTGCATTCTCTCGCTGTCCGATAATCTGAAACCATGGGACGTGATCGAAAAACGTCTGACGCTGGCCGCAGAAGCTGATCTCGCCATGGCATTTTACAATCCTATTTCCAAAGCCCGTCCGCATCAGCTGGGCCGTGCGCTGGAAATTCTGCGCCAGCATCGCGCTCCGCAAACGCCGGTTGTGCTAGGCCGCGATATCGGCAGACCGGCGGAGACAATGCGCGTCACCACGCTTCGGCAATTGACGCCCGACGATGTGGATATGCGCACGGTGGTGATCGTCGGCTCGTCTCATACGCAGCGGTTTGAGCGAGCAACGGGCGGCGAATGGGTCTATACGCCACGCTGGTACGGCGAAAAGCCGGACAAATGATCAAACAAAAAGGCAGGGAAATCCCTGCCTTTTTCGTAACTTATTCAAGTTTAATGAATCAGTTCTTCTTTGCCTTGGCCTTCTTCGGCGCGACAGCTGCGGCTGCGTCGGCCTTGGCGGCAGCAGCTTCAGCGGCAACCTGATCGGCGCTCTTCGGCGAAGTGTCGATAACCGCGCGCACGCCGCCCTTGGCGGTCAGCTGGCAGACTGCGGTGCGCAGATCGACCTTTAGGTCCACATCCGTGCCGCCATTGGCGCCCGGACGGGAATCGACAGCGCTGATCACGCGTTCCGGCAGGAAATACTTGTTGGCGGCGGCAGTGATGCAAGGCTGCGCCAGGGAATAGTCGACCGTCTTAACCGGAGTCGGAATGAAGCTTGGCAGCGAGGAGCTGGCCGCTGGCACCGGGGAATCGGTCTTGCCGGGGGTGATGGCAACCGGCGCGGTCGTCGTACAGGCGGCAGCAAGCGGGGCCAACATGGCGATTGCAAGGAAACGGGCTCCGGTGCGGACTCGTCCGTACATAATGGTCTTCCTCATTAGGTCTGCTGGATAGGTAAAATTTTAATTTCGATAACTATTCGGTTTTAGCCGATTGTCGAGTGGCAGGAACGCCACAGAGCCGGAATTTCGATTCGCATCCACAAAACTGTCGTCACTGTTTTGCGAGAATCCAGTTCAGCATCTCCCGCCAGTCGGTCATGCGGATGGGCGTACCGTGATTGCCGGACTCGAACCGCCGGAACTGTACCGGATAGCCCGGCGCGCGTTTGCGAATTTCCCGATAGAAAGCTTCCTGCCGGTCAATGGCGAAAACCGGATCGCGGCTGCCATGTCCGAAGAAGACCGGCACACGCCGCTTGAATGTCGCCGATGTGAAGAAACCGTCGTCCCACAGCGAACCCAACAGAATGAGCCCGGCAAGCTCTCCGCCAGCCTTTTCATTGGACGCGATGCGCCAGCAAAGCGAACCACCCTGCGAACCGCAGGACAGGATCAGCGGTGCGGAAGGCGACGACGCCTTCAAGGCCTCGATCAGCCCCGCAATCTGCGCTTCGCCCGTAGTCGCGAAATCCTTGAAATCCGGCGTGACATAGAGACCGCCATTCAACGCGGCCAAATTCTTGACGCGGTTGAAATTGCCGCCAAAGGTGAAATCATTCATCCCCTGCAAGCGATTACCGCCGCGACCGTGCAGATAGATTACGATGAAGGATGCGCCCTGCTGCTTGCCAGCGACCATGGCCTTCACAGGCCCCGCCGCGGTCTGAAAGGTGACATCCTTTTGATAGGCGCGCGCTTTCAGCGAGACATAGCTGTCCTTTACGCGCTTTTCCGGCACGCTATCGCGACCATTGATGTCGCGCATCTCGTTGTAATCAATGATTTTATAGTCGCCGCCATCGGCGCTGCTCAACACGCCGGGATAGGCGAAGGCATCATCCTTGAAAGGCGGCAGTGGCCCTTGTGCCCAAGCTACGGACACCGACAACAGCAGCGCTGCCATGCCCCCAAGTCCAGCCTGCGCTGTTGCGTTCAATCGCATTTTCATTCTGCCTCCTCCCCTCCAGTCAGCCGATCACAATTCGAGCGTGTGATAGCGCCGGTTCAGATAGATGAGCGCAGATGCATCGGCATTGGACCGCAGGCCGATCACTTCGCCAAACAGCACATGATGCGTCGAATGATCCTGAATGCTGACAACCCGGCAGTCGAAAGCCGCCAGCGCATCGCTCAGCACGGGCGCGCCGGTGGCAAACCTGTCCCACGTCGCCAGCTCAAAGCGCTCATCCTGCGTCAGCCCGATGCGCCCGGAAAAGGCGTCGGCCAGTTGCTGATGTGTTCCCGCCAGCGTGTTGATTGCGAAGACACCGTTTTCGATGAACAGGCGATTGTCTTCATGAACCTTCTGAAGGCAGATCAGAACTGTCGCGGGAGCGTCGGATACCGAACAGGCCGCCGTCAATGTCAGGCCGCGCCGTCCTGCCGGGCCATCGGTCGTCACGATTTGCACCGCGCCGGCATAGTGGCTCATGGCATCGCGGTAAGCCTTGGGCTCCACAGATGCCGCACTGGAGATGATGTTATTTATCGTTTGCACGTCAGAATCGATCCGTTGCCGACCGTAATATTTAGCCGAAATACTGGCATAGATTACGGGCATTGCACAAAGGCGCGGAAACCGCTACCCACTTTTCGATCACATTGCCACGAATTGTATAAAGAAGACCGATAACGTGATTGAGTCTGGGAAGCTTCCCATTGCCACTCTGACAAGCCTTGCCATGCTGTTGCTGGCAGGATCGGGATTGGCGTATGCGGATAACATCCGGATCGGTCTGGCGGCACCTTTGACGGGCACTTTCGCCCCCTTGGGCAACCAGCTTGCGCAGGGCGCGCGTGCGGCTGCCGAAACACGAAGCACAGACTTGGTCATTTTCGATGACCGTTGCGACGCGGAAGGTGGCAAGGAGGCGGCAGAACGCTTCATTGCGCAAAATGTCCGCATCGCATCGGGCTTTCTCTGCGCCGAATCTCTCGAAGCCGCAGCCCCGCTTCTGGCCGAACGCAACATTCCGGTGATCATATCCGGCGTCAGCGAACAAACCCTTGTCGAGCGCCGCGCCGCAACGCCCCTGCCGGTGTTCCGCCTGAGCACGGGATTGGAAAAGGAAACGCAGGCGACGGCGAGTTTTCTCGGCAGTCTGTGGCGCGCCCAGCCCTTCGCGGTGATCGATGATGGCACCATTGAAGGCCGTGAGCGCGCAAGCCGGGTTCTTGCCAGCTTGAAAGAGCAGCAGCTACAGCCGGTTTTCATCGATACCTATCGCCCCGGATTGGAAAACCAAAACGCGCTGGTTGCCCGCCTCAAGCGCGCTGGCGCCACCCATGTCTACGTCGGCGGCGAACGCGACGACATTGCCGCCATTGGCGCAAGTGCTGCTTCGCTCAATTATCCGCTGGTCATTGCGGGCGGCAGCCTGCTGGACGCTGCGCCCGGCGCACAACGCTTGAGCGAAGGCACATTGATGACCGCGCCGCTGAAGCCGCAGGATTTGCCAACCGCAAAACCGGCAATCGACGCGCTTCATCAGGCGGGGCGTTTTGTCGAAGCCTATGCGATCACCGGCTATGCAACGGTGCAGATCGCCGCCGATGCCGTCAGCAAAGCCGATGAGCAAAAGCAGCCAGTGCTCGACACGCTGCGCCATACATCCTTCGAAACGGTGCTTGGCACGATCAAGTTCGACGGCAACGGCATGCGGACAGACAATCCGAACCGCTTGCAGCGCTACGAGGGTTCGCGCTTCATACCAGCCGATAGATAAGTCCGGCGAGGCTTGCGACGATGACGAGGCCAGTCAGCAGGCTCATCGTCGCCCAGAACAGGTCCAGCGCCGCGTCGATATCCGTTGCGTCAGCTTCGCGCTTGCCCGATGCATTGAGCATCGGCCCTTCCACTTTCTCTTCGCCATATTGACGCGGACCGGCGAGCGCCAGATCAAGCGCACCGGCAAAAGCGGATTCCGGCCAGCCCGCATTGGGCGAACGATGCAGGCGCGCATCGCTGCGCATGACCGAAAACGCTGCCTTTGCTGCTCCCCTGCTCCGGGTCAGTGCAGTTGCAAGCGCGGCCAGAAGGCCAGTCAAGCGCGCCGGAATATAATTGGCAACATCGTCCAGCTTCGCAGCGAAACGACCGAAGTGGCGATAGCGATCATTGAGATGGCCGATCATCGAATCGGCGGTATTGATCATCTTGTAGGCGAACAGTCCCGGCAGACCGCCAACAAGAAACCAGAATGCCGGAGCAATAATGCCGTCCGAGGCGTTTTCCGCCAGACTTTCGATGGCCGCGCGACTGACGCCGCCTTCGCTGAGCTGATCGGGATTGCGCCCGACGATCATCGAAACCGCCTTGCGCCCGCCGTCGATGCCCGCGTCGCGCAGCCCGCGCGCAACCGCCCCGACATGATCGGCGAGGCTCTTTTGCGCCAGAAGCACCGCCACGATGAGAATTTCCGCCACGGCCCCGGCAGAGTCCGCAAAGGGCAGCAGGCTTTCGATCGCCAGTCCCAGCAGAATACAGGCCGTGACCAGCGCGATGGTCAGCCACATGCCGTTCCGGCGCAGGACCGCGTCCGGCAGCGTGCGGTCGTTGAAACGCTTCTCACCCCAGGAAATTGCCTTGCCGAACAGCACCACCGGATGCGGCAGCCTGTGCCACAGCTGCGGCGGATCACCGACGACGCGGTCGAGGATGAGCGCCAGCGACAGGATAATCAGCTTTATTTCCATGGATTTAACCGAGATTCATGAATCACTTTTTCAAGCTGCTTTTCCGAGACATTGAATGAGCGCATGTTCCAGACGCGCAAGATCTGCATCGTCATTGGCAAGGCCGATGCGCAGCCAATGCGGAGCATAGGCGAATTTGCGGACGAGAATATGGTTTTCGCACAATGCCCCGTACAATCCGTGCGCATTGTCGTGCGCGACCAACGAGAACAGCGCGGTGCCGCCGACTTCCCACAATCCGCATCGCGCAAGCACATCGGAAAGTTCCCGACGCCGAATGTCTATCCGCCTGCGAAACGCCTGCAATGTCTCGCCACCCGCGAAAGCGTCGGAAGCGATGACAAGCGCCGGTCCCGGCACGGCCCAAGGACCCAGGCGCCGCGTGATCGTGTCGACAATTCCAGCCTGCGCGACGGCAAACCCCAGACGCACGCCAGCCAGGCCGAAAAACTTGCCGAAGGATTTCAGTACGATCAGAGGCTCGTCGGAGGCCAGCGCCGCGACGCTGACTTCGGGATGCGGATCGGCAAAAGCCTCATCCACCACCAGAAAACCACCTCTCGCGCCCAAAGTCCGGGCCAGAGCGCGCAGCTCATCTGCAGCAATTACCCTTCCGTCGGGATTGTTGGGATTGACGATGACCGCAACCGTCGCACTGTCGGGAACATCGGCAATGCCAGCACATTCCGCGACCTGCCAGCCAGAGGCGGCGAATGAAGCCGCATGTTCCTGATAAGTCGGCGTCAAAACGGCGACCGTCGCAGGTTGCGCCAGCGTCGGAATAATCTGGATCAGCGCTTGCGTGCCGGGTGCGGCAACGATAGGTGCACCTGCCGGTATGCGATAATAGTTTCGTGCAAGTTCAAGCGTCTGGCGCAGCAGACCTTCATCCGGCAAACGGTTCCAGACCTCGGCTGAAATGAACGGCAAGGGATAGTGTTCGGGATTGATCCCCGTCGAAAGGTCGAGCCAATCGCCCGGTGTACCGCCAAAACGCGCAATCGCCTTGTCCAGCGCGCCGCCATGTTCAATGTTGGATGTCACGCATGGTCTCCGGAAAAATCGATGACATGCATGAAGGAACCAGCGACCGATCCGACCCGCAGCCCGGCATCACCCACATCAACCCCCGCCGCATCGCGGACTTTAAACAGCCTGTCCGCCGCGCCTTCGCGCGTAATGCTGGCATAATGAAATTCGTGGCCTTTCAGCGGCATCTGCCAGGGTGACCCGCTCAATGGCTCCAGAACGCGATAGCCCAGATGCAGCTTGCGTTTGGAAAAACTGGTTTCCAGCGGCAAAAGACCCAGCATTGGATGCTGTTTGCCGCTGGCATCTTCCAGCGTCTCGCCCAGCACCATATAGCCGCCGCACTCGCCATAGATCGTCACGCCGCGCGCTGCCGCAGCCCTGATACCGTTCTGGAAATTCTGCGCGGCGACAAGCCGTTCCGCATGGAGTTCAGGATAGCCGCCCGGCAGATAGACCGCATCGGCGTCTGGCGACGGGGTTTCATCAGCCAGAGGCGAGAAGAAGGAAATTTCCGCCCCGCGCCTGCGCCAGCCCTCGAAAAGATGCGTATAGGCAAAGGCGAAAGCATCATCACACGCAACCGCAATGCGACTGCCGAGCGGCAGAAGACGCGGCACATTGGCCATCGGATCGAAGCGTTTCGGTGCCGACCAGACGCGCTGCAGAGCAGCAAGATCGACATGCGCCTCAATCATATCGGCGGCGTGATCGAGAAAGCGTTCGAGATCGGCATGTTCGCCCGCTTGTACCAGCCCCAGATGGCGTTCCGGCAAAGCCAACGCCGCATCGCGCGACAATGCACCCAAAACGGGAATGCCGAGCGGCTTCAGGGCATCACGCAACATGGCCTCATGGCGCGCACTGCCGACACGATTAAGCAGAACTCCCGCAACGAAAACATCCTTGCGGAACCGGCTGAAACCGGAAACCAAAGCTGCGATGGAATGGGACTGTTTCGCGCAATCCACCACCAGCACCACCGGCAAATCGAGCAGCCTTGCCAGATCGGCGGAAGAGCCCTGCCCGTCCAGCGCGCCATCGAAGAGACCCATCATGCCCTCGGCGATTAGCACCTTTCCACCTTCGGTCATCCGTGCCGACAGGGCGCTGATCAGTTCCATGCGCATCGCCCATGGATCGAGATTGAAGCATTCCACGCCACTTGCCGCCTTGTGATAGGCGGGATCGATATAATCTGGTCCCGTCTTGACTGGCGCAAGCGCCACATCGGCCCGCTTCAAGGCGCGCAACAAGCCAAGCGTTACCGTCGTCTTGCCCGAACCGGATGCAGGCGCGGCGATCATAAAACCCTTCATGCGCTCTGGCCTCCGCGTCTGATATGCAAGGGATCGCTGACGAGCTGGCGGCCTTGTGCGGCGGCGATCCAATCGAGACCACCGCGCAACCGGACCACCTCTCCCACCACCACGATGGCAGGCGGCTTGAGCCCCACAGCTTCAACATCGCTGGCCGCGCGCGCCAGCGTCGTTTCGAGAACGGTCTGTTCCGGCAGGCTGGCATTGCAGACAAAAGCGACCGGTTCGTCTGGCGAACGTCCGGCAGCGATCAGCCGCGCCGTGATGAGATCGATATGTTTCATCGCCATATACATGACAATAACCGGTGACGATTTTGCGATGCCATTCCAATCAATGCGGTCGGGCAGCAATCCCGTTGCATCGTGCCCGGTCAGGAACGTCACCGACTGGTTGATATCGCGATGCGTGGCGGCAATGCCCGCATAGGCCAGTCCGCCGATCCCCGCCGTGATACCGGGAACGATGCGAAACGGCACGCCATGTTCCACCAGCGTCAGCGCTTCTTCCGCTCCACGACCGAAAACAAAAGGATCGCCGCCCTTGAGGCGCAGGACTTTCTTGCCCTGCCGCGCCAGTTCCACAAGCCGAAGTGAAATATCGCGCTGCTTGGGCGACGGCTTGCCGCCCCGCTTGCCCGCATATTCCAGCACCGCCTGTTCGTTTTTCAGAGACAAACAGGCTTCGTCCACCAGCGCGTCATAGACGATGACATCCGCCTGTTGCAGCGCATTGACGGCATGGAGCGTCAGCAAACCCGGGTCGCCCGGCCCGGCGCCAACCAGCCAGACATGGCCCGGCTCCATCGCTGGCAGGGCAATGCCCCGTTCTGTCGTCGATCCGATTCCGCTCATTCGCTTCAACCATTAATAAATCTGGCGGCACTGCTATCAGATACCTTATAAGGCATCCATGACCGACGAAACCGCAGACCCCAATAAAAAGCTTGGAAAAAGCGAGCTTAGACGTGGCTGGACCACGGGCGCATGCGCAACCGCTGCCACCAAGGCGGCGCTGACAGCGCTTATCACCGGCGAATTTCCCGACCCGGTTGGAATCATCCTGCCGAAGGGTGAAGTGCCCTATTTCCAACTGGCCTATGAGGGGCTTGGCGAAGGTTACGCCATGGCGGGTATCGTCAAGGATGCGGGCGACGACCCCGATGTCACCCATGGCGCGACGATCATTTCCACCGTCTTTCCGGCTCCACCCGGAACCGGCGTGGTCTTTCGCGCTGGCGAAGGTGTTGGCACCGTGACGCGGGCCGGACTGCCCATTCCACCGGGCGAAGCCGCGATCAACCCCGTTCCGCGCCGCATGATGACCGAAATCTGCGAGGAAATCTGCGCCGAATACGGCCTCCCTGCCGATCTTGTCATCACCATTTCCGTGCCCGACGGCGAGGAAATCGCCAAGAAGACGTGGAACCCGCGTCTTGGCATTGTCGGCGGCATTTCCATCCTCGGCACCACCGGCGTCGTGCATCCCTTCTCATGCTCTGCCTGGATTCACTCCATTCATCGCGGCATCGATGTGGCGCGGGCGGCAGGCCAAAAGCATGTGCTTGGCGCGACGGGATCGACATCGGAAGATGCCGCGCAGGCGATCTACGATCTGCCGGATTTCGCCATTCTCGATATGGGAGATTTTGCAGGCGGCGTGCTTAAATATCTGCGCGATCACCCGATCGACAGGCTGACGATCGCAGGCGGCTTCGCCAAGCTCACCAAGCTGGCGCAGGGTGCGCTCGACCTGCATTCGGCACGCAGTCAGGTGGACATGAGCTTTCTGGCAGAGATCGCCGACCAGGCTGGCGCACCGGGAAACCTCAAGGACCGGATTCTCTTTGCGAACACCGCCAAGGAAGTGCTTGATATGACAAAGGCAATCGGCATCGATATCGCCACGCCGATTGCCGTCAAGGCGAAGGAAACCGCGCTCGCGACTCTCCGTGGCGCACCTGTCGATGTGGAAATCATCGTGACTGACCGGGCGGGAACAATCCTTGCCCGTGTCTAAACCCAAGGTTCTCATTCTGGGCGGCACAACGGAAGCAGCAAGGCTGGCGCAGGAGCTTTCGGCCTTGTCAGTTGCAGTCATGACCTCGCTTGCGGGACGCACCGCCAATCCGGCACCTCTGCCCGGTCCGGTGCGCAGCGGCGGTTTCGGCGGCGCTGACGGTCTTGCCGCCTATATCACGGCTGAGAAAATCGACTACGTCATTGATGCCACGCATCCCTATGCCGCGCGCATTTCTCAAAATGCGGTGACGGCAACCGCATTGACCGGCACGTCCCTGCTCCGGCTTGAGCGCTCGCAATGGGTGCAGCAGAATGGCGACCAGTGGATCACTGTGGCCAATGAAGAAGAAGCTGCAAGACTGATCCCGGCGGGCGAACGCGTGTTCCTCGCGCTCGGGCGTCAGCATATCGCGCCTTTCGCAACCCGTGCCGACGCGCATTTCATCATGCGCATGATCGACCCGACCGACGCGCCCTTACCAAAGACGTGTGAAATTGTTCTGGCCAGACCGGGCACTCACGCGCAGGAAACGCAATTTCTGACGGAAAAGCGCATCGGGCTGATTGTCTGTCGCAATTCCGGTGGCGACACATCTTATGCCAAGATCAGGGCCGCGCGCGATCTCGCTTTGCCCGTCATGATGATCGCCCGCCCTCCGGTCATGGCTGAACATGTCACGGAGACAGTGGAAGAAACAATCCGGCTTATTCGCTTACACTTCGGATTTTGAGCGCGCCGCATGGCTGTGCGCTTCGTGATAGAGCGCCGAATCCCGAAAATTCTTCGGATCGAGCCCGCGCCCGACAAAAATCATCGCGGTCCGCTTCAAATCGGCTGCTTCGATCTTTCCGGCAATATCCGACAGCGTGCCGCGCAGGATGAGTTCATCCGGCCAACCGACGCGATAAGCCACCACAACCGGGCAATCCGCACCATAAAGCGGCGTCAGTTCGCGTTCGATCTTGCCAAGATTGCGGATCGACAGATGAATGACCAAGGTGGCCCCGGAACGACCAAGCGTGGCGAGGTCTTCCCCCTCCGGCATCGCCGAGGATTTCATCGACGTGCGGGTGAGAATGATCGTCTGGTTGACTTCCGGGATCGTCAGTTCTTGTTTCATCGCGGCGGCGGCGGCGACAAAAGCGGGAACGCCCGGTGTCACATCATATGGAATGCCCAGCGCGTCGAGCCTGCGCATCTGTTCGGCGACCGCGCCGTAAATTGACGGATCACCGGAATGAACGCGGGCGACATCCTGCCCCTTCGCGTGGGCTGCCGCCATTTCCGCGATGATTTCATCGAGCGTCATGGATGAGCTGTCGACGAGGCGCGCATCGGCGGGAGCGGAAGCAACCACATCTTTTGGCACCAGCGATCCTGCATAAATACACACAGGGCATTTTTCGATCAGCCGCAGGCCGCGCACAGTGATGAGATCTGCCGCGCCCGGACCGGCGCCAATGAAATGAACGGTCACTTGTCTTACCTGTTTTCTTGTCCCGCCACAGCCAGCGCAGCGGTGGCGTGCAGCAGGCCGGTCTTGTGAACGACGAGCTTTGCCGTCGGCCCCGCCCCGGCAAGCGCGGCAGCTTCCGCCACGCCATGGCATCCGACAGTCCGGAACACTGCTTGGGAAGGATTGACGAGACGCGGCGTTTCTTCTTCCAGACGCCCCGCCTCGAAGAAGCGCAAAGCACAATCGTAATGAGCGGCAAGTTCCGCCCAAACGGAATCACCGGCTTTCGATGCCAGTGTCGCGATCATATCGGGTTTGCGCAGACCACACTGGGACAGAACAGTGCCCGCAAGCGCCATCAATTCGCCTAACGTCGCGCCTGAAGAGCAGCCCATTCCCAGAACGGCAAGTTGCGCCTCACGCGCCACAGGGCGAGCCCCGTTGCGCCCGCTGCAATTCCTCGCGCTTGATGCCCAGCACATCGGCAACACGCTGGATCAGCACCGTTTCCGATTTATCGATGCGATTATCGGCGCAGGCAATCGTCATCAGATCGCGCAACAACGACAGACGCCGTTCGGGCGCCATTTCGGCCAGCATGTTTGCGGCCTGCTTGGTGGTGGTTTCGTAAGCGAAATCCTTCAGATATTCGGCCACTTCCGGAATATCTTCCGCCGCGATACCGAAATTTTTGAAGGCGATTTCCTTGAAGGCAGCAATTTCCGCCGGATGCTGGTCGCCATCAGCGAACACAACATGCAGAAGCAGCAGCAATTCCGAAGCTAGCGCCGGATCATCGGCAACACGCTGCACGGCACTCTTCTTGTTCAAAAATGCGCTAATGCGGTCGAAGATGCTTTCGCTCATAGGCGCCCCTCCGGGTTCGTGGTTAGAAGCACATCATTAATGCTGGCGGATCGGGAAAACAACGTTATGTTGCGACATCAGTTCCCGGACCCTCTCCATGCTAGAATTCTTCGATACACTCACCCTGCTCCTGACGGCTGCCGCGTTCATCGCTGGCATCATCGATTCCATTGCCGGCGGTGGCGGCATGATTACCATTCCCGCCTTGCTGCTTGCGGGCATTCCTCCGGTGGAAGCGCTTGGCACCAACAAGTTGCAGGGTCTGTTCGGCTCGTCTTCGGCGACAATCGCCTATGCCCGCAAGGGTTACGTGAACATTCGCGAGCAATGGCAGGAAGCGCTTGCTTCACTCGTCGGTTCGGTTTTCGGCGCACTGCTCGCAACAGTTCTGCCGGTCGCAATCATGCGCGCCGCGCTGCCGCTGCTGTTGATGGCAATCGCCCTCTATTTCGCGCTGAAACCAAATATCGGCGATATCGACCGTTCCCGCCGCATCGGCCCGTTCCTGTTCGGCATGACCATCGTGCCGCTGATCGGCTTTTATGATGGCGTGTTCGGTCCGGGCACCGGATCGTTTTTCATGCTGGCTTTCGTGGCGCTGGCGGGCTACGGCGTGCTGAAAGCGACAGCCCATACGAAGCTTTTGAACTGCGCCTCCAATGTTGGCGGCTTTGCGACTTTTGCAGCTGTCGGCGTCATCAACTGGAAAATCGGTATCTGCATGGGCATTGCGCAGTTCATCGGCGCGCAGATTGGCGCAAGTCTGGCGATGAAGGTTGGATCGCGCATGATCAAGCCGCTGTTGATCGTGGTCAGCCTCGCTCTGGCTGTGCGCCTTCTGATGGACCCGACCAATCCGCTCCGGCAATGGGTTGGGTTCTAAACCCGTAGCGCCACCAGCACCACGCCACAGCCGATCAGCACGATGCCGAACCAGTTGATAGTCGACATGCGCTCACCGAGAAACACAGCGCCGAACAGCGCAACAAGCACCACCGAAAGCTTGTCGACCGGCGCGACGCGCGCCGCATCGCCAATTTGCAAGGCGCGGAAATAGGCAAGCCAGGACGCGCCAGTCGCCAGACCGGACAGGACGAGAAACAGCCAAGACCTGGCAGAAATCTCGCCCGGCCTTTGCCATTGGCCGGTGATCGTCAGAAACAGGCACAGCGCGCCGATAATAACAAAGGTGCGGACCAGTGTTGCAAAGTCCGAATTGATGCCCTGAATGCCGACCTTTGCGAAAATCGCGGTCAGCGCGGCGAATACCGCCGACATCAACGCCCAGAACTGCCAGCTTGCTACCATGATCAGAACTCTATCCCCTTCTGCGCTTTCACGCCCGAACGGAACGGATGCTTGATCATTTCCATCTCGGTGACAAGGTCGGCCACCTCTATCAGCTCATCTTTCGCGTTCCGGCCGGTCACGATGACGTGCTTCATTTCCGGCTTGGCTTTCAGCACTTCGATGATTTCTTCCACGGGCAGATAATCATAGCGCAGAACGATATTCAGCTCGTCGCAAAGCACCATGTCGATCTCTTCATCCATGATCATGGCCTTGGCCTGTTCCCATGCGCCACGCGCCATGGCGATGTCGCGGCTGCGATCCTGCGTTTCCCAGGTAAAGCCTTCACCCAATGCCGAAATCGTCACCTGATCGGGAAATTTTTCCAGAACCCAGCGTTCGCCCGTGTCCCACGATCCCTTGACGAACTGCACGACACCGATCTTCATACCGTGACCGAGCGCGCGGAAAACCATGCCGAAACCAGCAGTGGATTTGCCCTTGCCCTTGCCGGTATGGACAATCACAAGACCCTTTTCCTCGGTCTTGGTGGCTTGTATCTTGTCGCGCGCGGCCTTCTTCTTGCGCATCTTGTCGGCATGGCGCGCATTCAGCTCTTCTTCCGTCATCGACAGAAGTTTTTCAGATTTCTCAGCCATTTGTCGCCCTTTCCGGATTCAACTTCTGAAGATTTTCCAATATGAACCGCGCTGAATTCGAACGCGGCGTCCAGAAACCGCGCTCGACGGCATCGTTCAGCTTCGCGGCGGTTTCCGCCAGCGCTGCCGGGTTCTTTTCAGCCATGAAATCATGCACCGCCTTGTCGGCGATATAGGCCTGATAAACTGCCTCGAAATGATGGTTCCCGACTTTTCCGGTGGTCGCCGCAAAGGCGAACAGATAATCGACCGTCGCCGCGATTTCCGCCGCCCCCTTATAGCCGTGGCGCATCACGCCCGCGATCCATTTCGGGTTTGAGGCGCGTCCACGCACCACCCGCGAAAGCTCTTCCTCAAGCGTGCGGATCACCGGCTTTTCCGGTCGCGAATGATCGTTGTGATAAACCGTTGGCATGGCACCGGTCAGGTTTTCCACCGTCGCGGCCATACCGCCTTCGAACTGGTAATAATCGTCGCTGTCGAGAAGATCGTGCTCGCGATTATCCTGATTCTGCACGACGGCCTGCACCGAACGCAGGCGCTCTTCGAGAAGGCCACGCTCTGCCTGCCCCTCCTCGCCCGCGCCATAGGCATAGCCGCCCCAGACAAGCCAGGCTTCCGCCAGATCGTTGCGCCCGGCCCAACCGTTTTCGTCGATCAGCGCCTGCAATCCAGCGCCATAGGCACCGGGCTTCGAGCCGAACACGCGATAGCCTGCACGGCGTTGCGCCGTCTTTTCATCGGCACCGCTGGTCACAAGACGCGCCTGCTCTGCCGCCATGCGCGCCGCAATCGGATTGTCTTCCGCGTCTTCGGCGAGCGCTCCCACCGCACGCACGGCCTTGTCGAACAAGGCGATCTGTTCGGGAAAAGCATCACGAAAAAAGCCCGATATGCGCAAGGTCACGTCCACACGCGGACGCCCGAGCATTGCAGGCGGCACGATTTCGTAGCCGGTGACGCGCCGCGAGGCCATATCCCAGACCGGCTTGACGCCGATCAGCGCCAGCGCCTGCGCAATGTCGTCGCCGCCGGTGCGCATATTGGATGTGCCCCAAGCCGTGAGACCGAAGGAGGTCGGCCATTCGCCATGGTCTTGCGTATAGCGGGTAACCAACAGTTCCGCCGATTTGCGTCCGAGTTCCCACGCGGCAGGTGTTGGCACCGCACGACTGTCAGTCGAGAAGAAATTACGCCCTGTTGGCAAGACATCGGGCCGTCCGCGCGTTGGCGCGCCGGATGGTCCCGGCGGCACGAAGCACCCATCGAGCGCAGCCAATAGTCCTTCGATTTCTGCGGGACCACAGGCGATGACGCTTGGCCGTAGATGGTCAGTAATAGTTTGCAGCACAGCGCTGGTCTGTTGCCAGTCTTGTGGACAAGCCTGCTCGCCCGAGACAAGCTTTGCTGCCAGAAGTTCAATACGTTCCACCGTATCGCCCGTGATGCGCCAAGTCGCCGGACTAACCTCGGCCAGCAATTCCGGCTTCGGTCCTGTCCACGGATCGGCCATGTTGCAATCCAGCGGATCGAAACCTTCATCCAGCCCCGCATCAGCCGCAATGGCGCGCTGCAAGCTCTGGTCACCGGCACTTCCGCCAAGCGAAACCGGCACACCACGCGGAACACGGGCCAGCGCCACCAGAAGATCGGTCAAAAGCCGCGCTTGAGGCGCTTGCCCGAAAATATGCAGCCCGTCGCGGATCTGCATTTCCTTCAAATCGCAGAGATAGGCGTCGAGCTTTTGCAGCGCCATATCTTCATCGTCGTGGTCGTGAATGCCCGCATCGCGGTCGAGGCCGATATCGCGCACCAGATCGAGAATCTGCCCCTTGAGCCGCAACAAACGGCGTGGATCGACGCCCGAGGCTTCGTAATATTCATCGACCAGCGCTTCGAGATCTTTCAGCGGGCCGTAGCTTTCGGCGCGGGTCAAAGGCGGCGTCAGGTGATCGATAATCACCGCACCCGCACGGCGCTTGGCTTGCGTGCCCTCGCCCGGATCGTTGACGATAAACGGATAGATATGCGGCGTCGGCCCGAACACAGCTTCCGGATAGCAGTGTTCCGACAGCGCCAGCGCCTTGCCCGGAAGCCATTCGAGATTACCGTGCTTGCCCATGTGAACAATGGCATCGACATTCGCCACGGCGCGCAAATAGGCATAGAAGGCGATATAGCCGTGTGGCGGCACCAGATCCGGCGAATGATAGCTTTCCTTCGGATCGATATTGTAGCCGCGGGCGGGCTGAATGCCAGTCAGCGTTTCGCCAAGCAGCATCAGCGGCAGCGCAAAAGCAATGCGTTCCCGGTCGTAGAATGGATCGCTTTCCGGCTCGCCCCAGCGGGTGGTGATTTCCGCCTGAATCGCATTGGGAAGCTTTTTGAAAAAGTCGTTGTATTGATTGAGCGAAATGGTTTCGCGAATCTCGCGACCATCGCGTGCGGCATTGGTCGGCCCGGCCATCAAAAGCTGCATCAGCGCGTCGCCATCAGCAGGCACTTCACCAGTCTGATAGCCCGCACCGGCCATGGCTCTGAGCGTTTCGACCGTTCCGGCAGGCGTATCCAGCCCGACACCATTGCCAAGCCGCCCGTCACGGTTGGGATAGTTGGCGAGGATCAGCGCCACACGGCGTTCCGCTGCTTTCTTCCGCTTCAGTCGGACCCAGTTCGCCGTGAGTTTCGCAACAAAAGCCACGCGGTTTTCATCGGGCTCATGGGTGACGATATTCGCCTCCACCGCCGCATCGAACTGCCGCGCCGATTTGAACGAAACCGCACGCGACAGGACGCGCCCGTCCACTTCCGGCAAGGCAACATTCATGGCGAGATCGCGGGCCAGCAACCCCTGCTGGGACGCTTGCCAGACCGCCTTCGGTGTGCCGGAAAAAATCACCTGCAAAACCATGTTGCCGCGTTTGTCGAGCACGGTCGGCTTGCGCTCCGCACCCGGCGAAGAAATGGCAAAACCGGTCGCGTTCAGCACGATATCCGGCGCGCAATCTTCGAAAACACCGTCCACCACGGCAGCGGACAACCGGTCCTTGAGGCTGGAGACGAACAGAGGCAGCGGGTTGATGCCTTCCGCCTGCAAACCCGTAATTAGTGCTTCAACCGGCTGAGTCTGGCCGCTTTGCACCAGCGCGCGATAGAAGACGATTGCCGCAACGGGTGCATTCTCGATCCAACGACTGCGGATGAGATCGAGCGAAACCACCGCCTCGCCCGGCCACCAAAGCCCCGCCTTGAGCAGTGGCGCGGCTTCGGCTGGCTTTTCGCCGCCGTGGATCAGCGCGGCGCAATAATCGAGGAAAGCGCGCATGTTGGAAGCGCCGCCCTCAATCAGATAGCGCCACAACGCGTCACGGTCAGCGTTTGCAACCGTCGAAAAGCGATCCAACCCATGATCCGGCTTGTCGTCGCCCGGAAGCACCGCGATCTTGACGCCGTTGTTCACAGCGCAGGCATGAAGTGCTTCCAGCCCATAGGGCCAGTAGGTTTCACCGCCGATAATGCGCACGACAATCAGCTTTGCATGACGCACCGTCCGCTCGACATAAGCATCGACGGACATAGGATGCGTCAGGCTCAGAAAACTGGCGAGCCGCAGGCTTGGCCCGTTTGGCTCAGCGCGGTGCGCCTGCGCAAGACTGGCCAGCTCCGTGTCGGCGGCGGAAAGGAACAGAATGTCACCCGGCGTCTGGCCGAGATCGACGGCCTCATTGCCGTCGCTGATCGTTCCTTTCTGGGCAAGCAGAAGATGCATTACAAAACTGCGTCTTTCACGGCCTTGGTAATGGCGGTTTCATCGATCTCATGTAGGCCGATGACAACGAGACGCGTCGAACGGGCTTCATCCTTGCCCCAGGGGCGGTCGAAGTAATGCTCGATACGCGGGCCGACAGCCTGCACCACCAGACGCATTGGCTTGCCGGGCACATCGACAAAGCCCTTGAGGCGCAGAATGTCGTGATCGGCAATGATGCCCTTCAGCTTTTCGGCAAAAGCCTTCGGGTCCGACACGGAACCGGCCTCAACCACAAAGCTCTCGAATTCATCGTGATCATGCTCGTGGCCATCGGCATGATGAATTTCATGATGCGACTTGCGGTTGGCGATATCGTCTTCCGTACCGACACCAAGGCCGAGCAGCACATCAGCGCCGAGCTTGCCGAAGCTTGCAGGCACCATGTTGACGCGGCGCGACGAGCGTTCGGCCACATCGGCCTTCACGCCGTCAAGCTTTGACGCATCGATCAGGTCGGCCTTGTTGAGCACGATCAAGTCGGCTGCATGAATCTGATCTTCAAACAGTTCTTCCAGCGGGCTTTCATGGTCCAGTGATTCATCGGCGGCGCGCTGCGCATCCACCTTGTCATGATCATCAGCGAAGCGGCCTTCGGCGACAGCGGCAGCATCGATAACAGTCACCACGCCGTCAACCGTAACCTGTGTTTTGATTTCCGGCCAGTTGAAGGCCGCGACTAGCGGCTGCGGCAATGCCAGGCCGGACGTCTCGATGACGATGTGATCCGGGCGATCCGCGCGGTCGAGCAGCTTGGTCATGGTCGGGATGAAATCGTCCGCAACGGTGCAGCAAATGCAGCCATTGTTGAGTTCGATCACGTCTTCCTCGCGGCAGGTTTCGATGCCGCAACCTTTCAGAATACCGCCATCGACACCAAGATCGCCAAATTCATTGATGATCAGCGCAATGCGCTTGCCATTGGCGTTTTCAAGCAGATTGCGGATCATCGTGGTCTTCCCCGATCCGAGAAACCCGGTAATCACGGTCGCCGGTATCTTTTGGCCCTGCATAAAATTATCCCTTCATCTTGAGCGGCAAGCCCGCCGCCATGAAATAAACTTCGTCTGCCGCCGCAGCGATGGCCTGATGCAAAAAGCCTGCATGATCGCGAAATTCCCGCGCCATGCGGTTTTCCGGCACGATGCCAAGACCCACCTCGTTGGAGACGAAAACAACCGGCCCGCCCAGCTCAGAAAGCGCGGTCACCAAATCACGTCCTTCCGCAGCAATGTCGCGTTCGGCCATCATGAGATTGGTGACCCACAAGGTCAGGCAGTCAACCAGCACAAATCTGGACGATTGTGCCTGTTGCAGAAGCGCACCCTTCAGCTCGAACGGCTCTTCAATGGTCTGCCATTGCGTGCCGCGCCGGTCGCGATGCACCGCGATGCGACTTTCCATTTCTCCGTCGAAGGCCCGACCAGTCGCCAGATAGACCGGCTGAAGCCCGGAGGCTTCAACCAGTTTTTCGGCATAGGACGATTTGCCTGAACGGGCTCCGCCAAGAACAAAGGTTATTTTTCCGGGCAGAGCCATGCTTTCAGCCTTCCAGTTCCGATGAGGCGTAATGCTGGATGAACCAGCCAAGCGCCAGACCAATCACCGCCCACATGAACAGGTTCGTCGCCAGCGAGGCGACCGCATATTGCGACGCAAGCAGCGACGGAATAGGCGACGCAATATCCTCAGGATGCGGCGCGCCATAGAGATGCGGCGCAATAATGGCGATGAGGCCGAGCAGTTTTGCCCAGATTTCTCCGCGCAGCACGATGAGATAAAGGCCGACGCCGCTGAGAACAACCGTCGAAATCCACCAAAGCTGGCGCTCTGCAAGATCGGCGGCAGGCATGGCTGGCAGTTCCGGCGACAGACCGAGCGCAGGCAAGAATGCCACCGCAAAGAAACCGGCCATGCCCCAGTAAAGCCCGTTCTGCACGGTGATCGGGCGACCAATCAGCAGCGCGATACCGCCAAGCAGCAGTGCAAAACCGGCACCCGCAACAAGATTGGCGAGGATTGTATTGCCAAGGCGACCGAAAGGCAGTTCTGCTCCCGCCTCTTCTTCCGCCGGCGCGGCAGTTGCCGCATGGTCATGAGCAGGCGTCTCGGCGGCATGTTCATGCGGCGCGGCTTCCGCCGGTCCGTGGCTATGGCCGCCGCCCGCCTCTTCGTAAACTTCCGCCTGAATGATCAGCGGCACGGTTTTGAGATACATGGCAGGCGTCACCAGAAGCCCTGCCAGAAGGCCCGCAGCAAGCGTGGCCAAGAGATAACGGATCAACATTTCAATTCCCCAGCTGCAAAGCCCGTCGGTAGCAAACGCTATCCGACGCTCTGCAATGTCAGCTTCCTAGAAAAACAGACATATGGTCATTTCCCCATGCAAACCGGCCAAGGGCGCGGCTCGCAATGTCGATGCAAAGCATCAATGGCAGGGAAAACCGTAAGAATGGCGGGTATCATGCGCTGAATCGTGCAGCGCATCCGAATGCGCAATGCCAACGCCATAGATAAGAAACGCGCCGAGAAGCAGGGAGACCACCGCCGTACCGAGGCGCGCAGCCAAAGGCAGGGGAATAGTAGCGGAGACAGAATTATTCATACGTGCAGCCATGACAACCTCCGTGCAGGCAGCAGGGAAAAACCTCCCATGGGGCGCGGGTAAAATACCCTTCTGCAACAGGCAGGTCTCCTGGCTCGCGGGTCGTCGGTAATGTCACCGCCTTCCCGGAACGTGATGTTCCAGTGGCTGCCGGTTGCCCGGCTTGGTTTCATTCCTCTCCGCTCTACAGTCGCGGGGTCGGCTGCGATAGAAACGCCCTGATTGGGTCCGTCCTTCGCATTCCCTCTTGGTTTCACCAGATTCGTCCGGCGAAAACCTGTCACATGCGCGGACATTAAGCCTTTGCTGATAGGCCGTCAATCAGCGCGAGGGCGCAGAAATTGCCCCTTGCGCCGAACCCAGCTGTCGATGGTCTCCGCCTTGGCATTGATCCTGGGCCAGAGCCACGACATCACGCCCGCCACCAAACTCCATGCGATCACCACATCCGATAGAAAATGCGCGCCCATGAAAACACGGTTCATGGAAACCAGCATGAGGATTGGAATGAAAATCGCGGCGGACACAATGCGCCAGCGTTCAGGAACGAATATCAACAGCGACAGCATCGCAGCCGCAGCAGCGCCCTCTCCCGACGGAAATGAGCAGTTTTTGCTACATGTCGCAGCCATTTGCCAGGCAGGTGTAAAATCCATTGAGCCGCCAAATTCCAGCAAGTGCCGGGGCCGCACTCTTCCGATCAGCAACTTCAGGCTTTGCGTTACGATGCCCGGACCAAGCGCAAAGGTCAGAAGCACATAAAGCACCTTGTGAGGGGCGATAGAATGGATGGGGCGCCGCCACAACGCGTAGATAGCGATCAAAACCACCATTCCAACCAGCAACCACCACTGACTGACACGGTGAAAATCCCTAAGGGCCACCCAAGCCGGTGAATTCGACGCGGAAAAATCCCCGTGTCTGAAAAAATATCGGCTGGTAATCAAATCGACCTGAGGCGAAACAATGAACAATGCATTGACCGCTAGGAGTGAATATACGTAGAGATGACGGCGAAAAACAATATGATGATTTTGATATAAAAACCTCAATATCAAAATAGCCTCATTATAATTTTAAATATATTTTGAATGAAACGAGTTAGTAGAAATGCCAATATAAATATTCATACGATATAGTATATTAGAATTATATGCAATTTACATATAATTAAGATTTATTTTCGTATCAGGCCTAAAAATAGCCCTAACACGTGAAACTATCGAGACTGAACGAGTGCAGTTGCGTCAGATCAGCGAAAACAACGCATCGATATCGAGACAGGCTTCCAGCCCTTCCGCCAGTTCATCCAGCGCCGCTTCGACGCTCAGGCGGTAATTGCCTATCCCGCCCTCAACACCCAGCGCTGCGAGAAATTGCTGCCGGAAACGATCCGCACCGAAAACACCATGCAAATAAGTGCCCATAATGCGGCCATCGGCAGATACGGCACCGTCATCATGATCCCCGATGCGCGCGAAAGGCCTGAACATATCCGCACCTGTCGTGCGGCCAACATGAATTTCATATCCCTCGAGCGGCGCATCATAGAGCAGCGAAGTCGCCTTCACATTGCGGACGACTTTTTCAGGCTCCATGACCGTCTCAATATCGAGCAGCCCCAGCCCTTCTGCTTCGCGTACCTGCCCTTCTATCCCGTGCGGGTCATGGATGCTGCGCCCCAGCATCTGAAACCCGCCGCAGATACCCAGCACATGTCCGCCCCGCTTCACGTGCTGTACCAGATCGCGATCCCAACCGTTTTCACGGAAAGCCAGCAGATCGGTGATCGTGGATTTCGTTCCCGGCAGTACAACCAGCCCGGCATCGGGCGGAAGAGACGTACCGGGCGGCACCATGACCACCTCCACCGCAGGCTCGGCTTTCAGCGGGTCCAGATCGTCAAAATTGGCGATGCGCGGCAACATCGGCACCGCAACTTTTAGCGCCTTGTCAGCACTGCGCACGGCGCGCTCCAGAACCACCGAATCCTCGGCAGGCAATCTGGAAACCGCCTTTAGCCACGGAACCACACCGAACGAGCGCCAGCCGGTGAAGCGTTCGATCGCTTCCAGCCCGTCATCGAACAGAGAAATATCACCACGAAACTTGTTGATGATGAAACCGCGCACCATGGCGCGGTCTTCGTTAGACAAAATTGTATGGGTTCCGACCAGAGAGGCGATCACCCCGCCCCGATCAATGTCGCCGACCAGCACCACCGGCACATCTGCCTGCGTTGCGAAACCCATATTCGCAATGTCGCCCGCCCGAAGGTTGATTTCGGCAGGCGACCCCGCCCCTTCGATCAGCACGAGATCGGCACCATCGCTGACGATGCAAAAGGACTCCATCACTGACGCCATCAGTTGCGGCTTCAATTCCTGATAATAGCGCCCGCGCGCTTCGCCACGCACCTGGCCCTGCACCACGATCTGGCTGCCCATATCCGTCTGTGGCTTCAGCAGCACGGGATTCATATGCACCGAGGATGGCACGCCCGACGCCAGTGCCTGTAGCCATTGGGCACGACCGATTTCGCCGCCGTCGTCACTGACAGCAGCATTGTTCGACATGTTCTGAGGCTTGAACGGGCGGACTTTCAATCCGCGATTGCGCGCCACACGACAGAGCCCCGCGACAAGCACGCTCTTGCCGACATCAGACCCCGTTCCCTGAAACATAATTGCCCGTACCATGCGCCCTGCCTAGCCGAAACAACAAGCCATGGCAATCTGGCTCACAGCCTATGCTTCACAGCACATCCGAAGCGTTCAACGACACACCTTCTATGCAAAAATGCGCATCAGTTTATTACAAATGTGAGCAAGATTATTCCAATGGAGCGTTGGCAGCTATCCGGTCTTATGCTCTAGTCCACAACAGAGGAGCGGTACTCAACTTTCAAAGCTGAGGGAGGAAACCATGGATGCTGCCGAACAAAACCAGTTCGAGCTGAATGAAGAACAGCTTGCCATTCAGGAGATGGCGCGCGGCTTCGCCAGCGACCGGATTGCACCTCACGCGCTGCAATGGGACCGCGACAAGCATTTCCCGGTTGAAACACTCCGCGAGACCGGATCGCTCGGCATGGGCGGCATTTACGTCCGCGAAGATGTTGGCGGATCAGCGCTGAAACGCATGGATGCAGTGCTTATTTTCGAAGCGCTCGCAGCCGCCTGCCCGTCATTCTCGGCCTTTGTTTCAATCCACAACATGGCTGCGTGGATGATCGACACATTCGGCAACGAAGCGCAACGCCAGCAGTTTCTGCCCAAGCTGACATCGATGGACTGGCTTGCCAGCTACTGCCTGACCGAACCGGGGTCCGGCTCGGACGCCGCCGCCCTTCGCACCCGTGCGACGCGGGACGGCGATCAATATGTCATCAACGGCGCCAAGCAGTTTATTTCCGGTGCCGGAGAGACAGATATCTATGTGACCATGGTGCGTACCGGCGAGGACGGCCCGAAGGGTATTTCCACCCTCATTGTGCCGAAAGATGCACCCGGCCTGTCGTTTGGTGCCAATGAATACAAGATGGGCTGGAACTGCCAGCCGACGCGGACGGTCATATTCGACAACTGTCGCGTGCCGGTGGAAAATCGGCTTGGCGATGAAGGCACCGGCTTCAAGATCGCCATGGCGGGTCTCGATGGCGGACGTCTGAATATTGGTGCCTGTTCGCTTGGCGGCGCACAATCCGCGCTCGACAAGGCGCTGGAATATTGCGGTCAACGCAAAGCCTTCGGACAAACGATCGACCGTTTTCAGGCTCTCCAGTTTCGCCTTGCGGACATGGAAACGGAACTTTCGGCAGCGCGCCTGCTGCTTTACGCCGCCGCCAGCAAGCTCGACCGCAAAACCCACGATGCTGGCAAATGGTCGGCGATGGCCAAGCGATTTGTAACCGACACGAGCTTCAATGTCGCCAATGAAGCGCTGCAGCTTTTTGGCGGTTATGGTTACCTTCACGATTACGGGATCGAAAAACTGGTCCGCGACCTGCGCGTGCACCAGATTCTGGAAGGCACCAACGAAATCATGCGCGTGATCATTGCAAGGCATATGATCGGGCGCTGAACAGCACTTATACGGAGGAGTTTAACATGGCCACTATCGCATTCATCGGCCTCGGCAATATGGGCGGCCCGATGGCGGCAAATCTGGTCAAGGCCGGACATACGGTGCGCGGTTTCGATCTGTTGCCGCAGCATCTTGAAGAAGCCCGCGCCAATGGATTGCAGATCGCCGCGAGCGCGGCGGAAGCCGTGACCGATGTGGACGCGGTTATCACAATGTTACCCGCAGGAAAGCATGTTCTCGCCGTTTATGAGGAAATCGCGCCTACGGCCCGTAAAGACTCGCTTTTCATTGATTGCTCCACGATTGACGTCGATTCAGCACGCAAGGCGCATGCTCTCGCTGCCAGCCACGGTCACCTCTCCATCGATGCGCCGGTTTCGGGCGGCACCGGCGGTGCAGCCGCAGGCACACTCACTTTCATGGCGGGCGGCAGCGACAAGGCCTTCGAGCGTGGCGAACCGATCCTCAAGCCAATGGCTGGCAAGATTGTGCATTGCGGCGGCGATGGAGCCGGACAGGCCGCCAAGATCTGCAACAATATGATTCTCGGCATTTCGATGATCGGCGTCAGCGAGGCCTTCGTGCTGGCCGAAAAGCTCGGCCTTTCGCATCAGGCGCTTTTCGACGTGGCCTCAACCTCGTCGGGCCAATGCTGGTCGCTCACCACTTATTGCCCTGTCCCGGGGCCGGTGCCGACCTCCCCCGCCAATCGCGACTACAAACCGGGCTTTGCCGCAGCACTCATGTTGAAAGACCTCAAGCTATCGCAGGAAGCGGCGAAAAGTGCGGGCGCGGAAACGCCGCTTGGTGCCCATGCCGAAGCGATTTACGCGCTTTTCGACGGTGAAGGTCATGGTGGCGAAGATTTCTCCGGCATCATCAATCATTTGCGGGCAAAATCCGACGCCAAGTAAAAAAACATCACATCCGTGAAAAACTTGCCCAAAAAAGGCAATGTTTAGATTTGCTTAATCGTCTGCTAACCGTACGGTAACGATGTTCGGATAAAAAGGAGCTCGAGACAGGCTGAACCTCTCTCGATGCTCCGGATCTGGTATTGCGTACCGGAGCTTTATGTATCTCTCACCAGCGTTTAGTCCGGTGAGATTGCCATGCGTAGTTGGCAAAACCGTGCGCCGAAAGGCAGCGCGGTTTTTGCCGTAAACGAAAATTTTATCAAATATTGTCCTCATATTTCGATTGATTGGCGCTGCCCGGATTGAAATCCGAACATAATCCTGTGACATGTAGCAGCCTGTTTGCGCCCATCCGGGCATTTCGTTCAGCATCGGGACTTCAAGCTTGACCGCATTAAGACAAACCGCGTCTACCGCAGACAAAGAAATATTGGGACTGCCTTGGGCCGTTCTTTTTATAGTGTGCTATTTCGTGCTTCAGGCCGTTCTGGTGACTTATATCTCCAACGGTGCCGGGCTCGATGACGCGGAACAGCTCGCCAATATAGGCTATCTCGACTGGGGCTATGGCGGTTCGCAGCCACCACTCTATACCTGGACGACCAATCTTGCCGCCTCCGTGCTGGGCACGTCGATGCTGACGCTTCAGATCGTGAAGTTCGGCATGCTGGCAAGCCTGTTCCTCAGCGTCTTTGGCGCGATGCGGCTTTTAGGGTTTTCGCGCCCCGTGGCCTCGGCCAGCATGCTCGGCCTGTTTCTCATTCCGCAAATCGGCTGGGAATCGCAGCGCGCCTTGACCCATTCGGTGGCTGGCACGGCCGGTTGCGGATGGACCTTCCTGGCCTTTGCCTGGCATATGCGCAAGCGCAGCGTTATTTCGGCTGCCCTTCTTGGCGTTGCCATGACCGCTGCACTTCTGGGCAAGTTCAACGCGTCGTTCTTCCTCATCATGGTGATCATAACCGGGCTTTCAGTTCCCGAATATCGAACTGTGCTGCTGTCGAAACTTTCGGCTGTCACGCTGCTTGCCTTCGCGATCTGTGTCGGACCGACGGCAACATGGATGTTCGCGCACAAATCGAGCGTCATCGCCCGTTCCGGCAAGTTGCAGATGGGCGCATCGGGCAATCCGATCTTCGACCGGCTGAACGGCATTGAAAGCTTCGTCGAAGCTGCCTTCCTGTTCTCTGTGCTCGCCCTGGCAATCGCGGCTATCATCGCGCTGATCCATTACAAAAAGCGCACAAAGCCAACCACGCCCTACACGCCCGGCGAGACATTCATGCGTCGCCTCGTGCTTGTCGGCTTGCTCGTTGTTTTCGTCGGCGTCGTTGCAACCGGCGCCAATGACGTGAAGGACCGCTGGCTTCAGCCAGTGCTGTTTCTGTTGCCGGCTGTGCTGGCATTTCGTCTGGAGCGCTTCCGTATCGGCAAGCGCCCAGTCATCGAATATGCGGCAATGGGCGCGCTGGTTGCGCTGCTGGTTCCGCCGGTTCTGTCCTATTATCTGGTCTATGGTTCCAGCACGCCGCCTTACGGGCAGTTAGATTATCGTCAGCTTTATACGGAAATCAGCAGCCACGGACATTTCAGGACCATCGTGACGGATAACGCGCAGATACCGGGCAATTTCCGGCTCTTCGATCCGTCGCTGAAAGTTGTCCACCCGGAAACCCCCGATGGGGCCAAGCAAATCACAGCGCCAATTCTGGTTATGTGGTTTGGCGACGCGACGCCCAACGCCCACATCGCGAATCTTCTGGCGAATGCCGATATCGCGGTGCCGACGACGGGCATCTTCACGACGAGCATCGCTTATAAAACACGCCCGGATATGCAGATGCAGGTGGGTTATTTTCTGGTCAACGCGCCATAAAGCGCATCGCTAAAAAGGCCCGGGAGCATATCCCGGGCCTTTTGCTTAAAACCTTTTATTCAACCGTTTCCTGAACGGCATTTGCAGTGCCTTTTACATCGCGTCCGACGCCGCGAACCGTATTGGCGCAAGAAGCCAGTGTGAAGGCACAGAGAACAATAGCAACCGGGACAAGGCGGGTCAGTTTCATAGCGGTCTCTCCGATAAGGATGTCGTTACAGCCCAAACCAATGGGCACACATGCTTGTATCGCGCCAGCATTCCATCGGCCCACCCCGGACCCCGCCTCTGTCAGCTGGCCATGAAGCCGTTTCATCCGGCTGTCACAGAGGAAATCTAGCGCAACATTTCGGCCTGACAAGAGACGGGATTACTTAGACCCACAAGTTCTTGTGAGATGTATCAGCAAGAACGAAAAGTCTCGAAGCGGCCCGTCCGACGATAAGCTTCGAACACATTGCGCAAGTTCTCCGCCACTGCATGGATATGTGGTCCGGCTTCCGGCTTTATGATCATGCCAAGCTGATAGCGCCCCAGTTCCGGCAGGCCATGTTCCGAACCCAGCGCGACAATGCCTTCGCCAAGCAAGGTCTTCGCGAAAGGCGCGATGGCGAGATCGGCCATGATGGCGGCGCGCTGCCCGGTAGAATGCGAACTCATATAAGCGATGCGATAGGGACGCCCCGAGCTTTCAAGCGCTTCCAGAGCATTGCCGCGCCAGGCGCAGCCCTCTTCCCAGATGGAAAGCGGTAGCGGATCGCGACGATAAGCCGTTCCACATTTCGCCCCGGCCCAGACGAGTTCCTCATCGAGCAGAACTTCCGTGTCCCCCTTGCCGGGCACCGTATGCGACATGTTCACCAGCGTCACATCGAGACGCCGTTCATCCAAGCGCTTGCGCAGATTGCTGCTCTGATCGATCACCACATCGACGGTCACACCGGGATGGGTTTCGGCAAAGCGCTTCAAGACGAGCGGCAAAACACATTCGCCGATATCGTCGGGCGAGCCCAGCCGCACCACGCCTGTGACGGTCGGCGCGACAAATTTCGAAACCGCTTCACGATTGAGCGCCAGAAGGCGACGCGCAAAACCGAGCAGAACTTCGCCATCGCTGGTGAGCGTCACCGAACGGGCATCGCGGTCAAACACGGCGACGCCGATCTGCTCTTCAAGTTTCTTGATCTGCATCGATACGGCCGATGGCGTGCGAAACACCGCATTGGCTGCGGATGAAAAACTGCCCGTGTCCGCAATCGCCACAAAGGTGCGAAGGACATCGATATCGAGCATTGGCAAAGGATGCTGGACGGGCGCTGTCATGACGGAACTCCGGTGATGATAAATCAAATTTTCTGATCTTAAGCCTTTTTATATTTCGTTTGATTGAACGTCAAGCACAGCGCACATTAAGCACATTGAAAACACCCATCCCGCTGCAGCAGGCATTCAAACCAATCCATTCTCGCCCCGAGGAGACCGAAAATGACCGCACAATGCCAAACTATGGGCCAAGCCCTAAGCCAGACAGCAGCCCGCGATCGTCGTTCAGCGACGTCGGAATCGCCTTCGATCTTTATATGGCTGCGTCAGGCCCACTCTGAAATAAGAAGCCAGATCGAACAGTGGATGCTCGACCGCAAAATTGCTCGCACGCGCCTCTCGATCCAGAATTTGCCGGAACATATTCGGCAGGACATCGGCTGGCCCGCAATCGACGACCGCCTTCCGATGACCCGCCCGAGCCAACCCACGCGCGCCAACACGCTCCGCAACGGTTGATTTGCGACAAATATCTCTTTTCGAATGAGGGCTAGCCTGTCTCGCCCTCATTTTCACGACATGAAAATACCTTCTCGCGGCAGGCATTTAGCCGCACTTTGCAACCTAACCGTTCTGTGTCTCAATAAAGCACTGTCCCGTTTGCGTCATTGCCCTCCCCTAGTGTTTGCGGGCAATGATACCGGGATCGCCGGTCTGATAGCGACCGGCAAAAAGCGGGGCAAAAACAGGCCCCGCAGTCGTGACGGAGACGGAAGCATCGCCGCGTCGGGAACCGCAGCGCGTGCTTCATAAAGTGGGAACGGTCCGGTTATGAACCAGGCTTCATCGGTTAAGCGGTCTATTGTCTTTTTTCTGGTGCCGAACTTCTCGATGATCGCGTTTGCGACCGCCATCGAGCCGTTACGCATCGCCAATCGCATGCTCGGTTACGAAGCCTATCGCTGGCGTCTGACGTCGGCGGATGGCCAGCCCGTAACGGCATCGAACGGCGTGGTTTGCGCCGCCAATGCCTCGCTGGAAGACGAGCGACGCTATCTGCAACGCGAGCAGCGCCCGTCCATGGTGTTCGTCTGTTCCGGCGTCTATGTCGAGGAATTCCGCAACAAGTCGGTCTTCGCCTGGCTGCGCGAAGAATATAACCGCGGCGTCGCGGTCGGCGGCCTGTGCACCGGCGCGCATATCCTTGCGGCAGCCGGCCTCCTTTCCGGCAAGCGTTGCGCCATTCATTGGGAAAACCTGCCGGGCTTTGCCGAGGCGTTTCCGAAGGCGGAAGTCTACGCCGACCTGTTCGAGTTCGACAGCAATATCTATACCTGCGCAGGCGGAACAGCCTCGCTCGACATGATGCTGAAGCTGATCGGCGATGATTTCGACGCCAATCTGGTCAACAAAATCTGCGAGCAGGCGCTGACCGACCGCGTCCGCAGCCCGCAAGACCGGCAGCGTCTGCCGCTGCGTGCGCGCCTCGGCATCCAGAACTCGAAAGTCCTGACCATCATCGAGATGATGGAAGCCAACCTCTCCGAGCCGCAGGCGCTGATCAATGTCGCCCATACGATCGGCCTGTCGCGCCGTCAGGTTGAACGCCTGTTCCGGCAGGAAATGGGACGCTCTCCGGCTCGCTATTATCTGGAAATCCGCCTCGACCGGGCACGGCACCTGCTTTTGCAGTCGTCGATGCCGGTCGTGGAAGTGGCGGTGGCATGCGGCTTCGTTTCCGCGTCGCATTTTTCCAAATGCTATCGCGAACTCTATGGACGCTCGCCGCAGCAGGAACGCGCAGATCGCAAAATGCTCATCGCAGCATAGGCTGGATCATTGCGACAGATCGAATGCCCGCTGGATGAAGCAGTCCGATCCTCGTGTAAAAGACTAAGAAAATCAGCATCGTAAAGCATCTTTCGGAATCAGTTTCGCAAGATCGGGTGACGCTCGTACCGGCATGTCGCTTGCAGAACAGGCTTGTTGCGAAAAACCCCGGCTTTGCCCGGTGGCAGACGCAGTCGTGTCAGGCAGCGAATATGTCGTATAAAGGCAAATATCCTGCCCCGTCAGCGATTATGGTTCTGTCAAATACCAACCAGGGTCACATAAAATGGCAGAGTTTCCTAAGAAGGCGAAGGTCGTAATCGTCGGGCTCGGCGGCATCGTCGGGGCATCCGTCGTGCACCACCTGATCGAACGGGGCTGGGACGACATCGTCGGCATCGACAAGTCGGGCATTCCGACCGATATCGGCTCGACAGCCCACGCGTCGGATTTCTGCTATGCAACCAGCCACGATTTCCTCTCCTGCTGGACCACGCTTTATTCCATCGATTTCTACGAGAAGATGGGGCACTACGCCCGCGTCGGCGGCATTGAAGTTGCGCGTGTGGGCGACGATGGCCGCATGGATGAAATCAAGCGCAAGGTCGCATCGGGCAAGGCGTTTGGCACCCGCGCCCGCCTGATGGAACCGGCAGAGATCAAGGAAAAATTTCCGCTGATCGAAGAAAGCATGGTTCAGGGCGGCCTGTGGGACCCGGATGCCGGTCTGGTCATCCCACGTTCGCAGACGGTTGCTGGCAAACTGATCGATCAGGCGGAAGCCGCTGGCAAGTTGAAGAGCTTTGCCAATACACCCGCCCTGTCGCTGCTGGTCGAAAACGGTCGCATCAAGGGCGTTGTCACCCATCGCGGCACGATTGAAGCTGATTATGTGGTGATCTGCGCTGGCCTCTGGGGACGTTTGATTGCCGAAATGGTCGGTGAAGATCTGCCTGTCATGCCGATTGACCATCCGCTGACATTCTTTGGTCCCTATAATGAATTCGAAGGCACCGGCAAGGAAATCGGCTGGCCGCTGATGCGCGATCAAGGCAATTCGGCCTATATGCGCGACACCGGCGATCCGAAGACCGCCGAAGGCGGCCAGATCGAATGGGGCTATTACGAAGAGACCAATCCGCGCCTCTGCCACCCGCGTGATCTTCTGGAAAAGCACGAAGCGCGCCTTTCGCCATCGCAGCGCGACCTCGATATGGAACAGGTTCTGGAACCGCTCGAACGCGCCATCGAGTTGACCCCGATCCTCGGCGAGCTTGGCTATAATGAAAGCCATTCCTTCAACGGTTTCCTGCAAGTCACCACCGATGGCGGCCCATCCATGGGTGAAAGCCAGAAGGTGCGCGGCCTCTGGTATGCGGTGGCCATCTGGGTCAAGGACGGCCCCGGCATGGGCAAGCTTATTGCCGACTGGATGACCGATGGCCGCACATCCATCGACCATCACGCCATCGACTATTCCCGTTTCTATCCGCACCAGATGACCGAACAGTTCATCTGGGATCGCTGCACCGAAACGGCAATGAAGGTTTATAACCCGGCGGTGCATCCCCGTGAGCCTTTCTCCAAGGGCCGCAATATCCGCCGTTCACCCTTCTATGAACGCGAAGTGGAGCTTGGCGGCTATTTCATGGAACTCGGCGGCTGGGAGCGTGCGCATGGCTATGCCGCCAATGAACACCTGCTGGAAAAATACGGCGACCGCGTACCCGTGCGTGAAAATGAATGGGACAACCGCCATTTCTGGCGCGTTTCCAATGCCGAGCATCTCGAACTGACCGAAAATTGCGGCATCATCAATCTTTCGCATTTCGCGATTGTTGACATTGAAGGCCCGGACCATGTCGAGCTGATGGAATGGCTCTGTGCGGCCAAGATCGGCGGCGACGCCAATATCGGCAAGGGCATCTATACGCATTTCCTCGACGATGAAGGCATGGTGCGCGCCGATTTCACGGCAATACGCATGGCGGACCGCATCCGCATGATCAACGGTGCCGATGCTGGCCCCCGCGATTTCCATTACATGCGCCGCGTGGCCGAGGATAAGGGCTTTGACGTCACCATCACCGATGTGACGGAGAAATATGTCACCATCGGCATCTGGGGCCCGAATGCCCGCGAAAATCTCAAGAAAGTCGTTGAGAATCCTGACGGTCTCAATGCCGAAAACTTCCCGTTTGCGGCGATCAAGCCGATCAGGATTGCGGGCAAGGACGTGACCGCCTTCCGCATTTCCTATGTTGGTGAACAGGGCTGGGAATTGCATATGCGCTATGAAGATGGCCTCGCCGTCTGGGATGCGCTGCGCTCCACCGGCACGATTGCCGTGGGTGTCGAAACCTATGCCAATACCCGCCGCATGGAGAAAAGCTTGCGCCTTCAGAACGCCGACCTGCTGACCGAGTATAATCTCCTTGAAGCGGATCTGGCGCGCCCGAAGGTCAAGGAGGCCGATTTCCGGGGCAAGGCCAAACATGTCGAATATCGCGCCCGGGAACATCAGCCCGCTATGCTCTGCACGCTGGTCATGACCGACAATATCGATTCGAAGGGCGTCGCCCGTTTCCCGGTCGGCATCATGCCGGTCATGGAGCCGGAAACCGGCGAAACGCTGGTCGATGAACTGGGCCGCCGCTCGTTCACCTCGTCGGTCGCTTTCGGCCCGACCATCGGCAAGAATATCGCGCTTGCTTATCTGCCATGGAGCCATTGTCAGGAAGGCCGCAAGCTGACCGTCGAATATTTCGGCGAAACCTATCCGGTCGAGGTAGCGTCTGTTGGCTATAAGCCGCTTTACGACCCGGAAAACCTCAAGCCGCGCAGTTGAGCCAGCGGTGAGGCCAACAAAAAGCCGGGCACAACGCCCGGCTTTTTCAATTCAATAATGCGGCAGACTTATTTCAGCGTCGCCTTGCCGCCGGTGATGGTGATCGTCTCATCACCGGTCAGCGCTTCGCGGTCGCCGTTCGGAAAAGTGACGAAGCAGCCTGCGGCGCAGAAATCGACAGTG
Source organism: Ochrobactrum teleogrylli (assembly GCF_006376685.1). Taxonomy (GTDB): domain Bacteria; phylum Pseudomonadota; class Alphaproteobacteria; order Rhizobiales; family Rhizobiaceae; genus Brucella; species Brucella teleogrylli. The sequence continues at coordinate 116,319 of NZ_VEWL01000002.1, forward strand.
TCGCCCGGCGCCACAACCATCTCGCGCTTTGAAGCACCTTCGGTGACCACGATTGTCTGCGCGGCGCTGTCCTTGTTGGAAATCTTGGCGGCGTAAGAACCGCCCATGGAAGCGGCAAGCATGACGACTGCGCCAAGACCGATCGTAGCAAACTTGTTGATCTGAATTACGTTCATATCGTTTCGGTGTTTCCACCGCTCCCGCTTCTACAACCCTGATGGAAGCAAGCCTTGCTTCCATCCTCGAAGAACGACCCGCCGTTCGTAGCTCTTTTATAAAAGGACAAAACTGAACTGCAACTGAACGAGACGTGATCACGCTTTATCGTCGTTGTCGTCCGTTGCCTTTGCCTTCTCTTCGCGCACCTTTTTCTTTGGCATCGCTGTCGGCGCCTTTTGCATGATCTCAGACAGCTTTTCGATTTCCGGCAGCCCCAGCACGAGATCGGTCGAAGACGACGACAGATGCAGCCCCTCTTCGTGGAAGCGCTCCACGATCTGGAACCGCAACTCGTTCTTGATGCCGCCGGTCGCAGTGATGTCTGCGACATGCGCATAGATGTCGAACACCATCAGTGAATCGGTCATGCTCTGGAAAGCGACGAACGGTTCTGGATTCTTGAGAATGGACGGATGGCTGCGCACGATATCCAGCAACAGCGTGTGCACACGGCGCGGGTCTTCCGTATAGGAAGCCTGAACATTGATATCGATGCGGCCAAGCTTGTTGCGATGCGTCCAGTTGCCGACATTGCCGTTGATGAGCGTCGAATTCGGCACGATGATCGATTGCTTTTGGAAGGTTTCCACTTCCGTTGCGCGCACACTGATCTTCTTGACGATGCCGCTGACCGTGCCTGCTTCCACCCAGTCACCGACCTTGAACGGGCGTTCCGCCAGAAGAATGAGACCGGAAACGAAATTCTGGACGATGTTCTGGAGACCAAAACCGATACCAAGTGAAAGACCACCGGCGATCAGCGCCAGATTGGACATATTGAACCCGGCCGCCGAGACGCCCATCAGGGCGGCGAGACAGAGACCGACATAACCGATCACCGTGCGGATGGAATTGCGCACGCCGGAATCGACGCGGCCCCTCGCCATGACGCTGTTGTCGAGCCAGTTCTGGAACCAGCGCGTCAGCAGATAGCCGATGACGAACAGCAAAATGCCGGTGAGCAGCCCCATCAGCGAAACCGACATATTGCCGATTTCAAAGCCGGTCATCAGTTTGAAGAATGCATTTTTCAGCTCGGCCCACTGGAAGCCGAGCTGCATCAGCACCAGCGGAATGCCGATCAGTGCTACCACCAGATTGATGAGAATGCCTGCGACAAGCCCCAGCTGGTCGAGCGTCGCATCGTCAAAGTGGAAACGCTCGCGCAAGCTCGCGCCGACCTTGCTTGACGCAAATGCCTGTTCTTCGGAAATGGCGCGCCCCGTCAGGAAGCCCAGATACATCGTCACCAGAAAAGCGCCGGTCACGACGATCTGCTGTGACAGAAAGCGCGCCATGCCGATATAGCCGAAGAGGGCGGCCAGAATGGGCAGCAATCCCAATATGATCAGAAATATCTTGAAGAGACGCGGCCATGACCGCACGCGCTCGTCATCCCGCCGCACGACGGGTTTCAGGAAGGCGATTGCCAGAATGAGAATGCCCACCATGACAGTCGCCAGCAGGCTTTGGGCCATGGTGAGCGACAAGGGCGACGACAGTAGCTTGTTGACGGTCCCGATAAAAGAATCGACGCCCGTCGTCAGCGCTGTCGCGGTTATCAGCAAGCCCAGAATCCGCCCCGGACGCGGCGCGACCGGTACGAGGCGCCATTGCGGCATGTCAGGACTGATACAGGCAGCGGCCAGACGATGAATGAAGAAGACGAGACCGAGGACGATGAACAGCGATTCCAGTATCGACGCAACGTCCGTTCTTAGAACATTGAAATAGTTCAGGAAAAAATAGGTCGTCGCCAGAAAGACGCCGAGTGCTGCAGACGGAATGACCGTGGACCAGAAGGCGACCAGAAGGCGGCTAAGGTAGGACGGCGACTCGATGGTCGGGTCTCGTTGATACAGCGTACCAAGCAAACGCCGCGCACCGAGCTGGATCACCAGCGCACCGACGAATGCGAAAAATGCTGCTGCCAGGAACGAGTTCAGCTTGAAGGTGACGACGAAGCGCCACCAGGACTGGATGATGCGCCACAGCGATATGACCTGATTATTCGCCGCTGAAGCGACCTCCGTGCCGAGCGCGGTATCGAGATTGACGCGTTGCGACAGCGTTTTCGCAAAAAGGTCGCGACGCAGATCGCCGATCTTCGCCGACATCTGGTTGACGCCGAGCGAGGTATCTTCCGTGTCGCCGATCATCGCGTTAATCAGCGCCTTTTCGGCGGTGAGGCGCTTGCGCTCATCCGTCACGATACCCGGCTCTGTCGCATCGCCCGATGGCGCGGGGCCCAGCTGCTCCAGACGTGTATTGATCTCGGTCAGTCGCGGACGAAAGGCGACACCCGCATCAAGAAGCTTTTTGGACAGTCCGTCGAACTGAAGCTTCAGGTTTGCCAGCGCTTCGTCGCTGTTTTCAGCTTTCTGCAGCTGTTCCTTGAGCTTGTCGGCCTGCCGCTTCAGATCGTCAATGATCGGCTTTTGCTGCTGCACGATAGCCGATACGGGCGGCTGAGGCTGGTCGCCATCTTCCGGCGCTGCCTGAGCACCATCGTTCGACTGGCTGGCAGGCGCTTGACTCGCAGGAGCCTGCTGCGCTTGCGGCTTGTTATCCTGTGCGCTGGCGGGCGCTATGCTGCCCAACGAAAGCGCGCCGATCAAAAGGGAAAATGCAACGAACCGAAACGTCAATAAATGGGCCAATTTCAAATCTGCCGTTATGAAGATCACTGTTTCAACATAAAGCGCCGTAGAACGGAAGCAAGGCAGGTTGCAAGAGAGAATCCCACTTGCTCCCCTATGGCATGAACGGTGCTTTTCGCCCGCCACTTGTTGCGAGGCGACAATGAAACCACGGCAAAACGCCAGTATTTCCTTGTTCGCACCGTCACAAATGGCTAATGAGGATTCGTGAACAGTGCAGAAACTGGCTCGAATCCTGAGCGAGACTCTAACGAAAGTCTGGGCAGTTTTATGATAGGCATGAACAGCACAGGGCAGCATAGACAGCATGGTTTCATGCTGTTGATGGCATGCGTGCTGTCTTTTGCAGCACTATTGTTCGCCGTGGACTTCTCTGCACTGAACGACAAGACTGGCGACGATACGTCTCGCAGCCTTCATAAAATGCTTGCCGCCAGACAGGCTGAAAGCACGCCGACAGCTCCTGTCCGGCAGCAATCGGCACCCGCACCGCAGCCCATGCGCGCCATTCTCGTCGAAGCCATGGCCGCGAAAATCAAAGCAGCTTTTCCGCTGGGTGGTGACACGGCCCTCGCCGTTGCCGGAGCCGGTCATTCCTTTGCCAATGCGAAATCTGCAGAGGCCGGGCGCGATTTTCAGCATTTTACGGCTGCCCAGCAATATTTTGGTTTTGCCCGCGCACCTCCTGTAAGCGCATAATAGGCACCATCGGAAGACTGGCTTTCTCCAGTCCCCAACACTTTTACGTAAAACAGCGTCATCCGCCCCCACACAGATTGTGGCTTTCCATTCCGGTCAGCCTGTCGGGATTTTGAGATGACGCGCAGACTCGGAACCACAATCCATGCGTACTTCGAAATGGGTCGTAGCGCTGTACAGCCTGATCGTCGTGATCGGGCTTATCATCGCCTTGCCCAACTTCTTCACACAAAAACAGCTGGATGCGATGCCATCCTGGTTCCCGAAGCGTCAGGTGACGCTCGGTCTCGACCTGCGCGGCGGCTCCTATCTCGTGCTGGAAGTGGACGCAGCCGGCCTTAAAAAGGACCGCCTGCGTGCGCTGCTGGACGATGCCCGCAGCAAGCTGCGCGCTGAACGCATCCAGCCGCAGTCGATCCGCGCCGTGGGCGATGCCGTCATCGTGGCAATTCCCGATGCCGACCAGCGCGCCAAGGCGGAAACAGCGCTTCGCACGCTCATCTCGCAGGTCAACACCAGCGGTTTCGGCACGGCGATCAATGATATCGACGTCAACTCGACCGATAATCAGGTTCGTCTGACGCTGACCGAAGCGGGCTTCAATTACCGTCTCGACGCAGCACTGCAGCAGAGCCTCGAAATCATCCGCCAGCGCGTTGACCAGGTCGGCGTTGCCGAACCGTCGATCCAGCGCGTCGGTTCCGACCGTATCGTGGTTCAGCTTCCGGGCCTCCAGGACCCGGCTCAGCTTCGCCAGCTTCTCGGAAGCACGGCGAAGATGAGCTTCCACATGGTCGCCGATGCCAATCCGAACGATACGCCGCCTCCGGGCGTGACGATCATGCCGGATTCCAAGGATGCGAATATCAAATATCCGATCGAAGACCAGATCGCGCTCTCGGGTGAACGCCTGACCGATGCCCGCGCCGGTTTCGACCAGCGCACCAATGAGCCGATCGTTTCCTTCCGTTTCGACAGCCTTGGCGCACGTCAGTTCGCCGATATCACCACGAAGAACGTGAACCGTCCTTTCGCCATCGTTCTCGACGGCAAGGTCTTGAGCGCACCAGTTATTCGTGAGCCGATCACCGGCGGTTCGGGCCAGATCAGCGGCAGCTTCACCGTTCAGGACACTGTCGTTCTGTCCGCCCTGCTGCGCGCAGGCGCCCTGCCCGCGCCGCTGACCGTCATTGAAGAACGCACCGTCGGTCCCGACCTTGGCGGCGACGCCATCAAGATGGGCCTTGTCACCGGCATCATCGGCTTCGCGCTGGTGGCCGTGTTCATCGTTCTGCTTTACGGCCTCTGGGGCATGATCGCCAATGTGGCGCTTCTTCTGCACACATTGCTGACCTTCTCCGCGTTGAGCCTCATTGGGGCCACGCTGACCCTGCCTGGTATCGCCGGTATTATTCTGGGTATCGGTATCGCGGTCGATGCGAATATTCTCATCAACGAACGTATCCGCGAAGAAACGCGCAAGGGCCTCGGCGCGATGGCGGCGCTCGACAAGGGCTTCCACAGCGCCTTTGCAACCATCGTCGACTCTAACGTCACCTCGCTGATCTCGACGCTGCTTCTGTTCATGTTCGGCACGGGCCCGGTTCGCGGCTTCGCCATCACCATGATGCTCGGCATCGCGATTTCGATGTTCACCGACGTGACGCTCGTGCGCATGGCGATGGGCTGGTTCGTACGTCGTCGCAAGCTGAAGGTTCTGCATATCGAGCCGATCCTGAAGTTCGCGCCGGAAGGCACCAACTACCGCTTCATGAACGCGCGCTTCGCCGGTATCGGCGTGTCTATCGTGCTGTCGATTGCCTCGATTGTGCTGTTCTTCAAGCCGGGCCTCAATTACGGCATCGACTTCAAGGGCGGTATCCAGGCCGAAATCACCACGTCGCAGCCCGCCGACCTTGCGCAGCTTCGCGCCAAGCTCGGTTCGCTGGAACTGGGTGAAGTGGCGCTCCAGAGCGCAGGCAGCCCGAATGAAGTGCTCATCCGCATCCAGCGTCAGGATGGTGGCGAGGAAGCGCAGACGGTTGCTGTCAACAAGATGCGCGAAGCCGTTACCGAGCTTGATCCGGGCGTGAAGATCGAACGAACAGAAGTCGTGGGACCGAAAGTCTCCGGCGAACTGGCGCGTTCCGGCTTCATAGCGGTCGTGCTCTCCGCACTCGGCATGCTGGTCTATCTCTGGTGGCGGTTCGAGTGGTTCTTCGCGCTCGGCGCGATCATAACCCTTGTGCTGGATACGACCAAGATCGTTGGCTTCTTCGCGCTGATGCAGCTCGATTTCAACCTGACGGCAATCGCTGCTCTCCTGACGATCATCGGCTATTCGGTGAACGACAAGGTGGTTGTCTATGACCGCATGCGTGAAAACATGCGCCTCTACAAGTCGAAGCCGCTGCGCGAGATCATCGACATGAGTATCAATCAGGTGCTAGTGCGCTGTATCTACACATCGCTGGTGACATTCCTCTGTATGTTCCCGATGGCGATCTGGGGCGGCAGCGCCGTCCATAATTTCGCCGTGCCGATGCTGTTCGGTATCGTCATTGCGACGTCGTCGTCGATCTTCATCGCAGCGCCGATCCTGCTTCTGCTGGGCGACTGGTGGCAGCACCACAAGGAGGCTCACAAGCCTGCTGAAGAAAAGGCCATCGCGCAGAAGTAATCCAATCGCCGGGCAGGATTTCCGTCTTGCCCGGCTCCCACAATGAATTGACAGAAGCATGTTCCCCGAAAGTGGAAACCGATTTTGGGACAAGGACATGCTAAAACAGAGGGAAACGGCACCCTATGCCCCATGACACGCCTTTGATAGCGACAATCGTCATCGGGTTATGCCTTGCCTTCATCTTCGGTGCTGTAGCCACCCGCCTCAAAATCTCTCCACTGGTTGGCTATCTTCTGGCTGGCGTTATTGCCGGTCCGCACACACCCGGTTTCGTTGCCGATCAGGACCTCATTTTGCAGCTCGCCGAAATCGGCGTCATCCTGCTGATGTTCGGCGTCGGTCTGCATTTTTCCCTGAAAGACCTGCTATCCGTTAAAGCCATCGCCGTTCCGGGCGCGTTGGCGCAAATCGCCACCGCGGCCGCCCTTGGCACCGGCCTTGGCCTTGCGCTCGGTTGGGACGTTGAAGCAGGCATGGTCTTCGGCCTTGCGCTATCCACCGCCAGTACCGTCGTTCTGTTGCGTGCCATGCAGGAGCGCCGCCTGATCGACACCGAACGCGGCCGCATTGCCGTCGGCTGGCTGATCGTTGAAGATCTCGCCATGGTGATGGCGCTGGTCCTGCTGCCCGCCGTCGCCAGTGTCACGGGACGCGCGACCAGTGCCGCAGCAAGCGACCCGCTTGCGGCCTGGCTCGGGCTCGGCATTGGCGGCATCATTCTCCTCACCATCGCCAAGGTGGTTCTGTTCGTCGCCCTGATGCTGGTCGTCGGGCGCAAGGTCATTCCCTGGCTTCTCAACGTCGTCGCGCAGACCGGTTCGCGCGAATTGTTTCGCCTTGGCGTTCTGGCCATTGCGCTCGGTGTGGCTTTCGGCGCGGCGCATCTCTTCGGCGTGTCTTTCGCGCTCGGTGCCTTCTTCGCCGGAATGGTGATGAGCGAATCCGAGCTTAGTCACCGCGCAGCTGAAGAATCCCTGCCCTTGCGCGACGCCTTCGCAGTGCTGTTCTTCATTTCGGTCGGCATGTTGTTCGACCCGATGAGCCTTTTGAAAGACCCCTTGCCCCTTCTGGCCACGCTTGCGATCATCCTGATCGGCAAATCCGTAGCCGCTTTCTTTATCGTCCGGGCCTTCCGCCGCCCGGTCAGCACGGCGCTAACGATTTCGGCAAGTCTGGCGCAGATCGGCGAATTCTCGTTCATTCTTGCCGGGCTTGGCGTCAGCCTCAATCTGTTGCCACCCGCCGGACGCGATCTGATTCTCGCTGGCGCTATCCTTTCCATCTTCCTCAATCCGGTGATGTTCATCGTCGCGGAACGGATGCGGCCCTGGATCGAAAAGCACAGCGCAAGCGAAGCCGCAAACGAACCGACGGGCAGCGCAGCCATCGATGTTTCCGAACCGGAACCATTGCCTCACACGCTTCTGACCGGCCACACGATCATTGCTGGCTACGGACATATCGGCAGCAGGCTGGCCACCAGTTTGCAGGAACATGCGATGCCGTTCCTCGTCATCGATGACTCGCCGAAAATCTGCACCGCTTTGCGGGAAAAAGGCATCGAAGCTATTGCGGGCAATGCCTCCGATACCGAAATATTGAATGCGGCGAATCCGGGGCTTGCCAAAAATCTGGTCATTGCGATTCCGAATGCCTTCGAGGCAGGACGCGCAACTGCTCTGGCCCATGCGGCCAACTCGGATCTTCACATCGTCGCGCAGGCCAGTTCGCAGGCCGAAGCACAATATCTGACCGATCTTGGCGCAACCGCCGTCATTCTTGGCGAAGAGGAAATTGCAAAGGCAATGGCCAAGGCAATCGGCGCAGACGTTTCGAATACGGGCTGCAATGCTTCTGCCCGGCAGCCACAGCGGCATATTCAGGCACAGGACGACAGTTCTGTGACTGCCGCTGATGGCGAAGCACAGGCCATATAAGGGGGAACACAGATGAAAATTGAAGGGGCGGTAATCGGTTAATGAAAGCAAAGGATTATATCTGGCCAGTCATCGGTGTCTGTGCTGTGGGCGTTTCAGTCTGGCTTCTCTATCGGGAACTTCGCAGCATATCGCTCGACGATGTTCTGGACAGCCTCTACGCCATTCGCGCACATCACTGGGTACTGGCAGCGGCGGCAGCCCTTCTCGCCTATAGCTCGCTTGCCGGTTACGACCGTATCGCGCTTCTCCATTTGCGACGCAAGATTTCCTGGCTTTTCATCGCGCTCTGCTCCTTCACCACCTATGCCCTGTCGCACAATATCGGCGCATCGGTCGTCTCCGGCGCTGTTGTTCGCTACCGCGCCTATTCCTCGCAAGGCATGCCAGGCAGCGAAATTGCCGTTCTCATCGCGTTTTGCTCATTCACATTCATTCTCGGTGTCATCATCACATCAAGTGTGGTGCTGCTGCTTGAGCCGCATGTCCTCATGCGTTTCAACGAAGATCTGACACCCACCGTCGCCATGGTCATTGCCGTGATCATGCTGGCGTTCGTGCTGCTCTATGTCTTCGGCAGCTGGATGCAGCTGCGTCCGCTCCAGATCGGCAAATTCCGGCTGGAATATCCCCGCATGTCGGTTGTCGTGCAGCAATTGATCGTGGCCCCGCTGGAGCTGATCGGCGCTGCGGGCATCATTTATTTCGCGCTGCCGGAAGCGGGCAATCCGGGTTTCCTGATCGTGCTCGGCATTTTCCTCGTCTCCTTCTCGGCAGCGCTCATCTCGCATGCACCGGGCGGCCTTGGCGTGCTTGAACTGGTATTCCTGACCGGCCTGCCGGATATGCATCAGGCGGATGTGCTGGCAGCACTGATTGTGTTCCGCCTGCTCTATCTCCTGATCCCCTTCGCCATGTCGCTGGTGGTGGTGCTGGTTTTCGAGAAATCGCAGTTCCTGCTGCGCTGGAACGAAAAGCATAACAAGTGAGACCCCATTCAGGCGGAGAATAATTTTCACGTATCCGCCTAAATTTGAATTCCTTTTCCTTAAAATTGCGGGTTTCAGCGCCTATTTTGGAAACTGCTTCGCAAGTCGCCACGATATCGGGACGAAAAGCGAAACAGAAAAGCCCTCCCAAGGCTCTGATCTCTATCGCAATTGCGAACGCAAAACCGCTTTGCACTTTTGCTGCAATTGCTTGAAAAGGAAACAACGCATGCCTGCGACACTTATCATCCCCGGTTACAAGGGATCGGAAGCAGGCCACTGGCAGCGCCAATGGTTGCATGACGATCCGTCAGCATTACTGGTTGAACAGGACGACTGGCATTATCCAGTGCTATCCGACTGGATGCATGCGCTCGAAGCAAAACTGGCCGAAAATCCCGGCGCGGTTCTGGTTGCCCATAGCCTCGGCTGTGTGCTGGTTGCCCATCTGGCAAGCCGTCCGGCTGCTGCACATGTTGCGGGCGCGCTTCTGGTCGCCCCAGCTGACGCGGAAACCATGGCCTCCAGAGACAGCCGTTTCCAGAGCTTCGCGCCGTTGCCGCGCCATGAGTTGGGTTTCCCGTCCATCGTCGTCGCCAGCCGCAATGACGATTATATGCGCTTTGCCAAGGCAGAGGCATTGGCGAATGTCTGGGGTTCGGGCTTCGTCGACCTTGGCCATGCCGGTCACATCAATGTCGCGAGCGGGTTCAGCCGCTGGCCAGAAGGCGTCATTCTCGCCTCTTCCCTGCAACGGGAGCCACAAACAGCAGCATCCTCCCAAGCTGCCCAACTGGCAGCCTGATCGCTCGCGCGCCGTGCGTCCTTTCGGACGCACGGCATCAAGCGTGTTGCTTGCGCTCCAGCAGGAATTTCAAAACCAGCGTCAGAACGGCAATCAATGCGAGTGTGGAAGCCGCGGCAAAGGCGCCGGCGACATTATAGTCATTGAACAGCAGCTCCACCTGCAACGGCAAGGTGTTCGTCTTGCCGCGAATAGCGCCGGAAACCACCGAGGTCGCGCCAAACTCGCCCATCACACGCGCATTGCACAACACCGCACCATAGAGCAGTGCCCATTTGATATTGGGAAGCGTAACATAGAAGAATGTCTGCCAGCCATTGGCGCCGAGCGTCATCGCCGCTTCTTCTTCATCGCTGCCTTGCACTTCCATCAGCGGTATCAATTCCCGCGCCACGAAGGGCGAGGTCACGAACAGACTAACCAGAAAGATCGCCGGGACCGTGAACATGATCTTCAGATCATAGCTTTCAAGCAGCGGCCCGAGCAGGCCCTGCGAGCCATAGAGGAAGAGATAGGTCACGCCCGCCACAATCGGTGAGACGGAGAAGGGAATCTCGACAAAGGTAATCAGCAGCCTGCGTCCCGGAAAACGAAACTTCGTCACCAGCCATGCCACGCAGACACCGAACGCCATATTGATCGGCACGACCACGATGGCAACCAGCACCGTCAGCCAGATAGCATGCAGCGTATCGGGCTTCAGGATTTCGCCAAAGAACGCGCCCGCGCCCTTGCTGAACGCATAAGCGAAAATGACCGCCAGCGGCGCGCCGATGCACAGGATGGACAGAATGCTGGCCAGCCAGATCAACAGGCTGCGAACGGCCCCCGGCGCGTTGCGCGCCACACTAGCGCTCTGCATAACGAAGCTGCCTTGCCTGAATGAGATTGGTGATGAGCAGCATCAGGAATGCTGTAACCAGCATGACGAAGGCCAGCGCTGCCGCTGCTGGATAATCATATTCGTCGAGCCGGATGAAGATCAGAAGCGATGTCACTTCCGTTTCGAATGGCAGATTGCCGGAAATGAAAACAATGGAACCGAACTCGCCGAGGCTGCGCGCAAACGACAGCGATGCGCCCGCTAGAAAGGCCGGGAAGATCGTCGGCCAGATGATATGGGCGAAAATCTGCCATGGCTTTGCGCCGAGGCTGCGCGCGGCTTCCTCGACATCGGCGCTCATATCTTCCAACACCGGCTGCACCGTGCGGATGACAAAGGGAATGCTGGTGAACGCCATAGCGATGGAAATACCGAGCGGCGCATAGGCAACCTTGATGCCGAGCGGTTCCAGAAACTGGCCGAGCCAGCCGTTCTGTGCAAAGACCGTCACCAGTGCCAGACCCGCAATTGCCGTGGGCAGCGCAAAAGGCAGATCGACGGCCGCATCCATCAGACGCTTGCCGGGAAACTCATATCGCGTCAGAACCCATGCCAGCAGCAGCCCGAACAGACCATTGAACACGGTTGCCAGTGCCGCAGTGCCGAGCGTGATGCGATAGGTGGCCAGCGCGCGGTCGGAGGTGACGATGGACCAGAAATCGCTCCAGCCGAGGCTCGCGGTCTTCATGATCATGGCAAGCAATGGCAGAGCCACGATAACCGTCAGATAAAACAAAGTGCAGCCGAGGGTCAGACCGAACCCCGGCAACACCGAATTGCGTTTCATGCTGAGAAGCGACACTGAATCATTCCATATGACGGCAGGAGCGCACGTCGCCGCACGCTCCTGCATATGAGCTAAATAACCGCTTACTTCTTGGTGAAGAGCTGATCAAGCACGCCGCCTTCGGCAAAATGCTCTTTCTGCAACTTGTCCCAGCCGCCGAAGACATCCTCGACCGTCACGAGACGCACATCGGGATAGATATCCTTATGCTTTTCGATGACCGCCTTGTCATGCACGCGGTTGAAGTTCTGCGCGAGAATCTCCTGACCTTCCGGCGCATAGAGATAGTTCAGATAGGCTTCCGCGATCTTGCGCGAGCCGCGCTTGTCCACCACCTTGTCTACGACCGTGACCGGGAATTCGGCCAAAAGGCTGACTTGCGGAACGACAACGTCGTATTTATCCGCACCGAGCTGCTTTTGCGTGCCACGGGTTTCCGCTTCAAATGTAACAAGCACATCGCCGATACCGCGCTCGGCAAAGGTCGTCGTCGCGCCACGACCGCCCGTGTCGAAAACCGGTACATTCTTGAAGATCTTGCCGACGAATTCACGCACCTTGGCGTCATCGTTGTTGAAGGCTTCCTTCGCATAGGCGGTCGCCGCCAGATAGGTATAGCGCGCATTGCCCGAGGTCTTCGGATTCGGGAAAACCACCTTCACATCGTCGCGGGCCAGATCATCCCAGTTCTTGATGTTTTTTGGGTTGCCCGCACGCACCAGAAACGCCGGAAACGAGTAATAAGGCGACGAATTGTTCGGCAGGCGCTTCTGCCAGTCCGCCGGAATCAGATCGCCCTTGTCATGCAGAACCTGCACATCGGTCACCTGATTGAAAGTCACCACATCGGCTTCAAGGCCTTCCAGAATGGAGCGGGCCTGCTTGGACGAACCGGCATGCGACTGGTTGACGGTCAGCTCATCACCGGTCTTCGTCTTCCAGTCGGCGATGAACGCCTTGTTAACCTGCTCGTAAAGCTCGCGGGCGATATCGTAGGAAACGTTCAGGATTTCCTTCGGCTCTTCAGCCTTGACCGGCGCTGCGCCCAGACCGAGCGCGACAGCCGCATAGAGAAAAATTTTTCGCATTAGACCCATCCCCACCGCCCTGCACCTGCAAAGCGTTCATACAGACGATTGAACTTGGAAAGAAAATCTACCGAAAGGTGATTCAAAATCAACCTAAATCATTGATTTAAATCAATAAACTACTTTCGGCAAACTCCTTGGAACATGTGTCCAAGCAGCCTAAGCGTGTTAGAAAAATATTCCCCAGAGGGGCAAAAATCAGCAACAGGACAACAAAAAAGCCGGAGACTTTCGCCTCCGGCCCAAATTTTATTCTGCGTAAAATCTTACCAGAAACCGCGATGCTGCCAGCACCACAGAAAATTATGCTCACTGCGCTCCAACCGGCTGCGCCGACGCGCTGCGATTTCTTCAGCGCTCAATTTCATTTCCCGCCATGGCTGCGCCAAAAACGCGGGAATGCCCAAGAAGGCGTTTTTCACTCCGGTGGTCAGCACCTGCAAGTTCTGCATTAAACCAGGCCTCCTATCCGCGTTGTCGCGTCCCCATCTCAAAGCTGCCGACCTTAAAGCACGTCTTCAATCCAGACACGCTTTCGCCGCAACAATGAACGATGGGTTAATTTTGAAGGCTTCCGCGCAGATGTCAATAACCGACTTATTTTATCGGAGTTAACAGAGTGAAATATTTTGCGAGCGACAAGCAGCCGCCCGCAAAATCATACCAGCTTACACCTCGTAGTCATTGACGGGCTTGATATGGACCTTGTCCACATTGCGCCCCTTCATGGCGTCGATCCTGAATTCGAAGCCATCCGCGACGAAGCTTTCACCGCCCAGCGGCAGGTGGCCAAGGTGCCAGAGCACGTAGCCAGCCAGCGTCGTATAGCGGTCGCTGTCATCCACCAGATCGCGTTCCAGAAGACCACTCAGGCGGCGAATATCAACAAAGCCGTCGACGATATAACCGCCCTGCCCGTCCGATTCGGCAACAGATGCTTCCTCGTCTTCATCGGGAAATTCCCCGGCAATCGCTTCCAGCACGTCGGTCGGCGTAACGACGCCTTCGAATGAGCCATGCTCATCGACCACGACAGCAAGCTGCACCGGTGAGACACGCAGCTGCTCCATCACACGCAACACATTGGCGCTCTCGTGTACGACAAGCGGCTGCTTGACGACCTGATCCCAATCGATGGACTTTTTGTCCGTCATGTCGAGCAGCAGATCGCGAACCGAAGCGACGCCGACAAATTCATCGACCTGACGGCGGGCAACAACAACGCGCGAGTGCGAAAGCTTGCGAATCGCTTCATGCAAATCCTCTTCGCTTTCATCGATGTCGAGCCATTCGATTTCATTGCGCGGTGACATGATCGAACGCACCGGGCGATCCGCCAGATCCAGAACGCCACGGATCATTTCCTTTTCTTCCGGAAGGAAGACGTCATTGGCAGCTGTCTGCTGGGCGATCACGTCAACAGTATCGGAAAGCGGATTCTCGCCGCGCCCGCCGCCGAGCAGGCGCAGAACCGCGCCCGCCGTCCGCTCACGCAGATCGTTGGTCGTCACCAGCTTTTCACGATTGCGGCGCGAGACCTGATTGGCCGCTTCGATCAACACCGAGAAGCCGATGGCCGCATAGAGATAGCCCTTCGGAATGTGAAAACCAAAGCCTTCCACCACGAGGCTGAAACCGATCATCATCAGGAAGCCAAGGCAGAGGATAACCACCGTCGGATGCTTGTTGACGAAGTCCATCAGCGGCTTGGAAGCCAGCATCATGACGCCGATTGCGATAATGACGGCGATCATCATCACCGGCAGATGCTGCACCATGCCGACAGCCGTAATCACGCTATCCAGCGAGAACACCGCATCGAGGACGACAATCTGGACAATGACCTGCCAGAACACGGCATGGACGACACGGGAGGTTTTCGCACCATGCGCGCCTTCCAGGCGTTCGTGCAGTTCCATCGTGCCCTTGGCCAGCAGGAACAGACCACCGATCAACATGATGATGTCACGTCCGGAGAACGACATATCCATCACTTCGATCAGCGGTTCGCGCAGCGTCACAATCCACGAAATCGATGCAAGCAAGACAAGGCGCATGAGAAGCGCCAGAGCGAGACCGATGACGCGGGCGCGATTGCGCTGATGCGGCGGCAATTTATCGGCCAGAATGGCGATAAAGACGAGATTGTCGATGCCGAGAACGATCTCAAGCACCACCAATGTCACCAAACCTATCCAGGCATTGGGGTCGGCAATCCAGTCCATGGACCAGTCCATGATATGTCGGCTCCTTTAGAACACGGCCCGAAGACTATTTTCGGGCAATATGTGAGTACAAACAAATGTTTAGAGCGCTGACCTGAATCAAAAAGACAGCGTCCAAACGGGTCAGAAAAAGCGGAATTCAGAGATACCGGCGCAAACGCTTTCGGGCCGGAACGCAAAATCGCGATCCAGCCGAAAAAATCCACAAGCGGCGGAGAGAGGCTTCAGGCCTATGAAGTGAAAGGTTCCCGCGAGGGAACCGGTACTTCGGTAAGACGAATCGTCAGAACTGTCGTCGGGCATTAAGCGCGATGAACCTTTTATAGGGCGCTGTATCGGCTTTCTCGCCGACCTCGGGCACCAATTGCCATACGAAACATACGGTTGTTGTTCGCAATATATTCAAAAGGCTGGCAGGCAAAAGCTTCGATCCGCTGCCAGCTTCACTCTTATTATGCAGACGATCGCCGGTCAGGCAAGTGCGTCCGCCTCATTCCTATTCGGCGGGCGACACTTGCACCCGACGCGATTTGCGCTCGCGGCGCGGACGCGCCTTGAAGAAACGCACACCGATGACCGTGACGATCAGGGTCAGCACGGTGATTCCGATGGCGAACCAGAACATATGGTCGCCATCCATCTTGGCGAATATGCCCGCGCCACGTCCAGCCAGCCAGCCGGGCAGGAACATCAGCGGCGCCCAAACCAGTGCCGACAGCACGTTTGCGGTCTGGAAGCGCGTCTGGTCCATCGACATCATGCCCGCGACCATTGGCACCGTGCAGCGAACCGGCCCGAAAAAACGACCGAGGAAGACGGCAGAAAAGCCATAGCGGCGGAACAGCAGGCGCGCACGCGCCACACCGCTGCGATGTTTATTGAGAGGCCATTTGTGAATGATGTTACGGCCCAGCCACCAGCCGAGAAAATAGGAGATGATATCGCCGATTACCGCGCCGATGATGGCGCCGATAATAACCGGCAGCGGCTCGATGATTCCAGCGCCGACAAGGCCGCCAATGGCAATCATTATCGGGGTGGCGGGAATGAACATTCCAATGATCGCGAGAGATTCGCCGAAGGCAATGATACCAACAATAGGTCCGGCCCATGCCCGATGATCGGAAATGAACTGCCCGAGATCGCTGATAATGCTTTCCATGCTTTCCTCAAATGCCGCGAACCGGATCTTGAAGCGGTTTACCCGCCTCGGTTTTCTCCGCAAAGGCTATCCGGTGCATGACGCGCCTTGCTCGAGCTTGTTTTGCTGATCGATCAGCGAAGATTTTTGATCGAGGACTTAATATCCGCTGATCAAGACATTTATATGCTCTAACTTTTCAGACAAGCATCAAAAAATGATGACATGGCTGCGACATTTGAAGCGTTTGCATACGCCCCGATGCCGTAACCTGTTTCGCCTCCCGCGCGGACACATCCGCAAGCACGAATCCAGTATTTCGCGAATATGGAGTCGGCCAGGCGCGCTTACAACGCTGGAAGAGCAAAAAAATGAATCAAAACAAGATTCTTTTTGCATTCGATTCTTCGGGATTCGCTCAAGCAATCGCAACTTTGGCGGATGAATGATCGATATTCCCGGAAAAGGTGCAAAGCCGGATTTTCCAAAACACCGCATTTCCGGGCTTTTGCACAAAGACGCAAGTTTTTTTCGAAATTTTTCTATTGGAGGGTAGACAGCTGGAAAATCGACCGGTATACACCCGCTCACTTCACCGGGGCCGCTGCCTCGGCAAAGCGAGTGGGTGATTAGCTCAGTTGGTAGAGCAGCTGACTCTTAATCAGCGGGTCGTAGGTTCGATCCCTACATCACCCACCATTTTCTCCTTTGAAAACAAACGCTTCCGCTGATTGACACCGTAACGAACGGTGACGAAGTGATCTTCTGATCGCGTCGAAATTTCGATTTTCTTCCCGTGATAAACCTCATCGTTCATCTGGATATGTCCGCATTCGCTGCAACCTCGTACACCGTGTCGCGAGTACATTACAGTTTCATTAAATATAATTAATTGGCCCATTCATATGCGGTTCATCTAAAAAGACACACATTACTCACACGCCAATTGACGGCGCCCTGTAAAGAGTAATGGAGTCAAGCAACCATGAAATATAGAACCGCACTTCTCGCTGTAATCGCATCGACTATGCTTGCTAGTCCTGTACTGGCACAAGAAAGCAGCAATGCGAATACACCAAAGCCAGCAACGGAAGCGGCTGCTACACAGGATAAGGACGTCAAGACCAAGCGCGGGCCAATCGATCTGGAAAAGTTTTCCCGCATGGAAGAGCTCAAGGCCGCCGACACCAATGGCGACGGCACCCTGTCTCGCGATGAAATTGAAGCGCTGGCGCTCAAGCGTTTCGTGAAGCGCGAAGCCGACCGCCTGGAACGTCGTCTCGACGTCAAGGGCGACGGTAACATCACCCTGACGGCCATCGAAAACCAGCGCAAGAAGGAATTCGCCGCGCTGGATCGTAACGAAGACGGCAAGCTCGACCGCAGCGAAATGCGCGCTGCCCATATGGACCGCCGTGGCAAAGGTCCACATGGAGGCCGTCACGGCATGGGACAGCACCATAAGGGCGGCGAAAAAGGCTCCCACGGTCCAATGAAGGGCCCAAATGAAAAGCCGCAGGAATAATTCCTGAAACAAAAGCCCGGGCGCAACGGCCCGGGCTTTTTATTGGTTCGTCTTCGACGATCAGGAGCGGATAACGCCCTTCTTGAAAATGATATTGCCGTAAAGCCGGCGCTCGCCGGTGCGGATCACAGCGAAAGCTTCGGTGGCGCGGGCGTAGAACGCAAAGCGTTCCACCGGATCGACGGCGATCTTGCGCCCCTCGGCCACAGCGATGACCTCTTCAAACTCGCCATAGATGGCTGGCGTCTCGTTCGGCGCCTGCATGACAGCCGCTGGCTTGTCGACAAAATCATCGAGCGGCAGAACCGACAAGACGGCTTCGGCCATGGCTGTGGCGCTGATGCCCGGAAAATCCAGCACGGGCACGCCGGAAGCCTGCGCCGGGTAGTTTGCGTCCACGATGACGAGATCGTCTCCATGCCCCATATCTGCGAGAATGGAGAGGAGCGAGCCGGTCAGCAACGGATTGATATTTTTCAGCATAGTGTCTGATTCCAGATTGGAGGCGTTTTCGATGCGAAAATCTATTCAAACGGCGGTCCATATGCAAACGCCGGCTGCGATGCAGCCGGCGTTTTTCTCGATGGTTCCGGAGAGATGGCTTACTCGGCCTTGGCTTCGATATTCACCTTGTCGAGCAGCGACAGCGGGTCCTGCGACGCCGCGATCATATCCAGCGCGCCAATGCCCTTCTCCGCCTTCGACGTGACCGTCAGCTCGAAAATATTCGGCTTGGCGAGGAAGTTTGAGAATGCGGTAACCGCGTCCTGTAGCTTCGGCTGATCGGTCGCCAGTTCCTGCAGGAAGGCGGCGGCGATCAGGGAGAAGTTGCTGCGTACTTCGTCCTCCGTCATGCCGTTTTCTTCCCCATAAAGCTTGAGCGCCTTGGCGAGCAGGCCCTTTTCCTCAACCTTCACCTTCACTTCACGCGCCTTGAGGCCAAGAGCGGCAACCTGCGTCATCACCTTGTCGCCCGAGAAGAACTCCTTGGTGAAGCCGCCCATCAGGCCATTGACCGAGACGCGGCCCATGTCCTTGCCGCTGACGGAAATATCCGAAATGACGAGATTCTGGTTCGCTTCATCCCAGTTCATCGCCATGTTGGAGGAGATCGTCACCGTGTCATAGCCAAGCTTGCGCAGGTGATCGTAAATCTGGTCACTGCCATGCGGAACCGGAAGCGTCATATCCTCATAGCTTACGCGAATATCGGACGGGATACCGTTCTGCGGCTTGGTGAGCGCGACTTCGTAATTCTTCATGGAGAATTTTATGCGCTCTGGAACTGCTGGAACCGTTGCTTCTTCAGCAGCTTCCGGCTGCGCCTCTTCGCCTTCGGTCGCAGGCTCTTCCGTGGAATCCTGTGCCGGACCCGCGATATCGACACCCTGATCGTCCGTCGCGGCGGCTGCATCATCGCCCGCCGCATCGACGGTTTCCTGATCGGTCGCATCGTCTGTGGTTTCGTCAGCGCCGGTCACATCATCAACCGCTTCCGGTTCATAAGGCAGATCAGCATCGACACCGGAAACGCGCGTGGTGCCGAATTCAGGCAAAAGCGTTGTAAAGGGGAAGTTTTCGGCCTCTTCATCGCTAAGCGCGGCGAACTTCTTCAAGGCTTCCATAGTCGGTGCCCAGGAAAAGCCCTGCATGGAAACTTCATCGACTTTCATATAGTCGGTGCCGTTGCCGATATTGACGCCTTTCACGGTGGCGTCCACCTTGCTGGTGTCGAACGCAATCGAAATCTGAGCAATGTCGCCCTTGCCCTTGGTGCCGTCGGCGGGCTCGATCTTGAGGCCGAGCATCTCCATGTCGCCCTTGCCAATCATATCGACGATCGACAGCACGCGCAGGAAGAATTCGCGCTGTTCTGCAGGCGTCAGGTCGTCGGGGTTCTTCACCGCCTCGAGTTTCTGGACCGTTTCCAGAAGCGGTTCGGCAGGCATGCGCATGCTGAAACCATTGCTGCGAATTTCGTCGTAGCCGAAGCTCGCTTCGCTGCTTTTCATGACGATATTCTTGGCGGAGAACGGGCCATAAACCGGCTTGGCGTCCTTGTCGTCCGGTCCGGCCTTTTCCGTATAAAGGCGCGTCAGATAAACACCGTCAATGTCCTTGCCTTCCGTCTGGCCGATTGAGCCCTGCATCTGGTCGCGGACTGTTTCGCCGTCGTCCTTGGGCGCGTCGAACGCAAACTCAAAGGTCGTATTTGCGGCGGAAAAACTGGCGACGTGGCCTTGCTGGATGTCATTGAGCTTCACGTCCTTGTATACGACTTTCTGCTCGTTGCCCGCAATGGTCTGAACCAGATTGATTTCCGGTGCGACGACGCTCTTGGCCGAGAAGCGACCGACGCGCTCCGGCAAGGTCAGCTGGCTGTTGCCAAAGGTTTCGCGCAATGTGGAAATATCAAAGCTCGCATCGTCGATCTTCACATGGGGAATGGAGATCTTATAATTGGCGACCTGCGTGTTGATGTCGGATGCATCCAGCATACCGGTCAGAAACAGGAATTTCGGACGGCCTTCAATCGAGCCGATGCGCACATCAGAACCGTTCTTGAGCGGCAGCGTCACGTCGCGCAGATGAATGCGCCCAAGGAAATCGGCTTCGACGGAAGCAGCCTTGCCGCCACGCTTTTCCAGTTGTGACGTGATGGTGTTCTGAAGCGTGATCTTGTATCCGGTCAGACCAGCGGCAGCTATCGCGATGACCGCAACGGCGGCCCAAAGCGCCTTGCGTCCACCCTTGCCGGTCCCGTTCTTTGCCTGCTCCACGATATTCGTCCTTTCAGCGCAATTGAAACGGTTGTCGGTGTCCGCCGTCGCAGCCCGGAATCATGCAACCAAACGAAAAGTCGTGGTCTACAGAAACACGGCTAAAACAACAGCTTAGAGCACCCTGCCTGAATCAAACAGGCAATAAGGTGCTCTAACTACCTGTAATTGTGCGCGCAAGCAGGAATGGCAATTGCTGCCTGATTTTTCGGCATACTCCCAATAAAACAGGTGGTTTTTCAGTAGATCGCGTTAGAAACGCCACAGTAATGCAACTCAGAGCGGTGCTTGTGGGTGCGGAGAACCATCGTAGGCGCCCCAGATCGACTGATCGAAATTGACGATTGCTCCGGTCATCAGCCCCGATTCTTCCGAAGCCAGAAACGCAATTGCGCGCGCAACTTCCGCAGGATCGATCAAGCGCCCAAAGGGTTGCGCTCTGGCGGCGTCATCGAGCCAGTTGGCAGGCGCACCATGAAATTCGCGCTGGATGCGATCTTCGCCGTCCGTCGCCATCCAGCCGATATTCAGGCAGTTGACGCGGATACGGTTGCGCAGCACCGAATAGGCGACATTGCGGGTCAACGTGTCGAGCGCGCCCTTGGACGCGCAATAAGCGGCGATGAAGGGTTGCCCGCCCATCGAAGACATGGAGGAAATGTTGACAATCGCGCCCTCCACGCCATCGCGCCGGAAAAGCTTGATGGCCTCCTGAATAAGAAAGAAAGGCGCTCTGGTATTGACGGCAAACAGCCGATCGAAAAGCTCTGGCGAGGTATCCAGTATAGTTCCGCGGTCGGTTAGTCCCGCCGCATTGACCAGAATATCGAGACGTCCGAAAGCCCGGTCAGCCTCGGCTATAATCTTTCTGCAATCCTCGACATTTTCCAGATCGGCCTGAACGAAGACTGCGCGCGCGCCGATCTTCTCCAGCAGATCGACCTGCGCCCGTCCCTTTTCCACGGACCGTCCGCAGATAACCAGACCGGCGGCGCCACGTTCTGCAAACAGCTTTGCCGTGGCCGCGCCTAACCCTTGTGTACTGCCGGTAATGACAGCAACCTTGCCTTTCAATTGCTCGCTCATCGCAAACTCCGAGACCCGATCAAACCCTGCCGCCCAATTCGGCTGAAAGGTCGGACAATTCCTGACCGCCAGCCATCAGGCTCTGCAATTCATCCATATCGACTTCGCTCTTGGTTCGGGTGCCAAGCGTCACACCGCGATTAAGCACGGTGAATTTGTCGCCCACCGCATGGGCATGGCGAACATTGTGCGTGATGAAGATCACACCCAGCCCCCGCGCGCGCACCTGATTGATATATTTGAGAACCATCGCGGTCTGGCGAACACCGAGCGCGGAAGTCGGCTCATCGAGGATCAATATCTTCGCCCCGAAATAAACAGCGCGGGCAATGGCCACACATTGTCGCTCGCCACCGGACAGCGTGCCCACGGCCTGCTGTGGATCGCGCACATCGATGCCGATCCGGCGCATTTCCTCACGGGTCACGTCTTCAGCAAACTGCGTGTCGAACCAGCGCAGCGGGCCAACCCCCTTGGTCGGTTCGCGACCCAGAAAGAAGTTCCGCATCACCGACATGAGCGGGATCATCGCCAGATCCTGATAGACGGTCGCGATCCCGTGGTCGAGCGCATCGCGCGGGCTGTTGAACGCAACCTGTTTGCCTTCAACAAGGAAGTCACCGCTCGTCGGCTTGTGCACGCCGGACAGCGTCTTGATGAGTGTCGATTTGCCCGCGCCATTATCGCCCAGCAGGCAATGAACCTGCCCCGGCTCGACGCTCAACGAAACGCCATTCAGTGCAATAACCGGCCCGAAATGTTTGACAAGATTACGGATTTCAATCGTCGGTGTCGTCGTTGTCATTGTCATGGCAACCTCCCGGCTCAGCGCTCGCCCGTGGCGCGCTTGCGAATGAAATTATTGAAGAGAACGGCGATCAACAGCATTCCGCCAAGGAAGACGAGATACCAGTCCTGATCGATCTGCGTGTAGGTCAGGCCGATCAGCACCATGCCGAAAATGATTGCGCCAAAGAAAGCACCAATGGCCGAACCATAACCGCCCGTCAGCAGGCACCCGCCGATGACAGCCGCGATGATCGCTTCAAACTCCTTCTGGAAACCGCGCCGCGCATCGGTCGATCCGGCATCAAGCACGGTGAGAATGGCGACCAGCGCTGCGGCCATGGCCGTGCATATGAAGAGTGTGGTCTTGACGCGGCGCACGGGAACACCGGAATTTCGCGCCGCCAGCGCATCGCCGCCCGATGCAAAAATCCAGTTGCCGAACCGGGTGCGCACCAGAACATAGGTGGCGATCAGCGCCACACCGACAAACCACAGCACCTCGACGGGAACGCCCTTCACGGTCGGTTCGCCATTCGGGAACTTGGCAATCAGGTCGCGCTCGGCCATCCAGGCGAACAGCCCCTGAAACGCATCGCCGGAAAACAACCCCGCAAGCGCGCTGTTGCCAACGGCTTCCTTGACGCCGCGAAGCTGCGTCGCGCCGCCGGTTGCCCATTTGAGGCCGACCAAGGACAGGCCACGCAGGATAAACAGAAAAGCCAGCGTCACGATGAAGGACGGCAAGCCGCTCCTGATCACGATCTGCGCATTGACCGTTCCGACGAGTGCCGCAAAGACAAGCGTGATAATGATTGCCACTCCAAGCGGCAATTGCCAGACGACGAGCGCCGCAGCAAAAATCAGACCGGCAAACGCCACCATCGAGCCGATGGAAAGGTCGAATTCACCGCCGATCATCAGCAACGCGGCGGCGACCGCGAGAATACCAAGTTGCGATGCAGGGGCCATGAAATTCATGATGCCCGCCGCCGTGAACATTGCCGGGTTGGCCGTAGTCAGGAAGAAAGCCGTGATGAGAATGAGCCCGGAAACCGCACCAAGTTCGGGGCGACTGAGCAGCCGCTGGATCGGACTTGCTGTTTTCAGCCGTTCGTCTCTCTGCTCCGCAATCGTCGCGGGCTTCGGTTCGGACATGGGTTCGCTCATGATTTTCTCCTGAGGCCTTATCGCAGCTGCTTCATGCGCAGCTGTCGAGCTTCGGGTGCAACCACCCGTTCCCGCCCATCGCTATGGGCGGGTCATGGAAAGTGTTTTTAGAACCGGAGGAAATTTTGGCTCTGACGAGCCGAAAATGGTGCGGTTTGAGAACCGGAGCGCAGTGTACTTTTGGGTACATGAGCACCGGAAGCGCAAAACAGTGCCATTTGCAGGCCGCCAGAGCCGAAATATTGCCGGTTCTAACGGATGCCCTTGGCGGAAAGCTCGACCACTTGGGCAGCCTTGTCCTTGGTGATCAGGTTCGGGCCGGAAGGCACATTGCCGCCGGGCATCAGGCCATATTTCGCATTGAGCGCCAGGAAGGAGACCGGCAGATAACCTTGCAGGAACTGCTGCTGGTCGATGGCGAAGTCCGCCTGCCCCTTCTCGACGGCTTCAAGGAAGCCTGCCGACATATCGAAGGTTGCGACATGAATGCCGCTGCGGCCACTTTCTGCTGCCGCCTTCACGGCAGGCTCACCGGCAAGCGTCGCGTTAAGGGTCAGGATCGTATCGACCGCTGTGTCGGAGGCGAGCGCCGCGCGCACCTTGGCTTCGTTTTCCGCCGGATCAGTGGAGGTCGGCAGAACGGTCACGTCACCGAAGCCTTCCTTGAAACCGGCGCAACGCTGGTCAAGCGAGACATTGCCCACTTCCTGATTGACGCAGATGCCTTTCTTGCCGCCGGCCTCTTTCAAGGCTTCGCCGGCGACCTTGCCCGCATCGAATTCATCCTGACCGACATGCAGCAGCGCGCCGAGTTTCTTGGAAGCATCGGAACCGGAGTTCATCGATATGACCGGAATACCAGCGGCGACGGCGCGCTGGATCGACGGCCCGAGCGCATCGGCATCCGGGATCGATACGACGATACCTTGCGGCTTCTGGTTGATGGCGGCATCAATAAGCTGCCCCATCTGCACCATGTCGAAGGTTTCCGGCGCGCGATAGTCAACCTTGGCACCCGTATCCTTGGCAGCTTCCGCCACACCATTCTTCACCACGGACCAGAACGGGTCCGATGCCTGACCATGGCTGACGACAACGATATTGATGTCAGCCGCATGTGCAGCG
The DNA here is from genome assembly GCF_006376685.1 of Ochrobactrum teleogrylli. Lineage (GTDB taxonomy): Bacteria > Pseudomonadota > Alphaproteobacteria > Rhizobiales > Rhizobiaceae > Brucella > Brucella teleogrylli. The sequence continues at coordinate 140,907 of NZ_VEWL01000002.1, forward strand.
AATGACGCAGCCATGAGGGCCGCGCCAGCGACTGCCGATTTCAAAAGAGATTTCATGTTCACTCCTCCCATTGTCCGACGCTCCCCGCCGGTTTTCTCGATTTTCGGCCTTGTCGGTATCATCACGGTGACTTCCTCCAAGTCATGACCCGCAAATAAACCGACTTCGGCTATTCAATAGAATGAAACAATCATTAGAAAATTCTCGTGGAATTATAATTCCATTTCTGCTAGCCCATGTCAATCGCATAAGCTCTCCCCGAAACGCATATTTTCCGACTGGATGATGCGTATCGCGGGCAGAACTTTGCCAGCATGTATGGTGTCAGCGCTTGGGAGGATGGCATGGCAGTCGTTACAGGTCTGATCGGGTCCGGCTTTATGGGCAAGACCCATGCGCTGGCGCTTGCCAACGTCAATCGCATCTTCGATCTGCCTTTGCAGGTCGAGTTGCACACGCTGGCCGATATCGATGAAACAACCGCTGAGAAAGCCGCAAGACAACTGGGCTTTGCCCATGCGACCGGCAACTGGTGCGACCTGATTGCCGATCCGACAATCAACCTTATCGATATCACCACGCCCAACCGATTTCACAAGGAAATGGCGCTGGCGGCGATTGAAGCAGGCAAGCATGTCTATTGCGAAAAGCCACTTGCCCCCAGCGCAGCCGATTGTCTGGAAATGACGCTCGCGGCGGAGAAGAAAGGTGTCCAGACAGCCGTTGGTTTCAACTATCTCAAGAACCCGATGATCCGGCTGGCGAAAGACATTATAGACAGCGGAGAAATTGGCGAGGTCCGGAACTTTCGCGGCATCCATGCGGAAGATTTCATGGCCGATGCGCGTATTCCGTGGACATGGCGGCTGGACCCGGCTGGCGGCGGCGGTGCCCTTGCCGATATTGGCAGCCACATCATCGCCGCCGCACGCTATCTGGTCGGCCCGATTGCCGAAGTCATGGGCAGGACCGTCACCGCCATTCGCGAGCGCCCGGACAGCGCCGATCCTTCACAAAGCAAGCCGGTTGAAGTGGACGATGTCTGCCATGCCATGATCAGTTTTGCCAATGGGGCGACCGGGACGCTGGAAGCAAGCTGGATCGCCAGCGGGCGCAAAATGCAGCACGACTTTGAAATCTCCGGCTCGAAGGGCGCGATCTTCTTCACGCAGGAGCGGTTCAATGAGCTGGACCTGTTTCTTCATGCCGACAAAAAAGGCCAGCAGGGTTTTCGCAAGATTTTTGCCGGTCCCGACCACGAACCCTATGGTTCGTTCTGCGTGGCGGCGGGACACCAGATCGGTTTCAACGACCTCAAGACCATCGAAGTGCGCGACTTCCTGCTGGCTATTGCTGGCCATAAAACCGGCCATGCCGATTTCCGTGAAGGTTATGAAGTGCAAAAGACGCTGGAAACGATCTACGCTTCGGCGCGGGAACGCCAGTGGCGCAGAGTTTAAGCGCGGGACTTCGGCTGCACGATGAACTGCCCGTCGATATGCAGGATATGCGCCTCGATCCCGTAAACCTGCCGCAGCCGCTCCGGCGTCAGCACGTCCTGTGGCGGGCCATCCGCCGCAAGAAGCCCGTTCTCGAGAATGATCAGCCGCGTGCAATATTGTGCCGCAAGGCCAAGCTCATGCAGCGAGGCGATCACCGTTCGGCCTTCCTGCGCAAGCGCTGCAAAGTTTTCCATCAAGGCCAGTTGATGCGACGGATCAAGCCCGGCGACCGGCTCGTCGGCGAGGATCACAGGCGTATCCTGCGCCAGAACGCGGGCGATCAGCACTCGCGCCAGTTCACCGCCGGAAAGCGCGTTGGCTGGCCGCTCGGCAAAGGCTTCCACATCCATGCGCTGCATCGCCGAACGGATCAGCGCTTCATCGCCAGCGTCCAGCGAAGCAAAGCTTGGCTTCAGCGCCGACCGTCCCAATGACACCAGCATATGCGCGGAAACCGGCCAGGCGACATCGCGCTCCTGCGGCAGATAGGCAACCGCACCAGCTTTGTCGCGGGCGTTGAAATTGGCTATTCCTCGTCCATCGAGTGAAACCGCGCCATCTGCCCGAACAAGGCCGAGCATTGCTTTCAAAAGCGTGGTTTTGCCTGCGCCATTGGGTCCGATCAGGCCGATGAACTCGCCGGGGCCTGCATCGAAGCTGACGCGATCCAGCACGGTTTTCCCGCCCAGCGACACGCTGATATTTTGAACCGAGAGCACCGTCATACGAGTTGCCTGCGATATTTGAACACCAGCCACAGGAAGAACGGCGCGCCGATCAGGGCCGTGACGACGCCGAGCTTCAGTTCTCGTCCCGGCATGGCGACCCGCACCACTATATCGGCAGCAAGCAGCAAAGCCGCACCGCCCAAGCTACTCGCGACAAGCAGCCGCGATGGTCGCGCCCCGACCAGCGGTCGCAGCAGATGCGGCACCACAAGACCGACAAATCCGATAGCGCCCGCCACTGCCGTCGAAGCACCGACGCAAAGCGCTGTGCCCAACACGGCCAGAAGCTGCGCGCGGGCCAGACTGACACCCATGCTGGCCGCTGCATCGGCACCGAGCGTCAGGCTGTCGAGCGACCGCCCCAGCGACAGAAGCATGATCCAGCCAATGATGATGAACGGAACCACCAGCATCACATGGGTCATCGAGCGGTCTGCCAACGAGCCGAGCATCCAGAACACGATTTCCATCGCTGCGAAGGGGTTAGGCGAAAGGTTGAGCGCCAGAGCAGTCAGCGCTCCGGCTAGGCTGGTCACCGCGACACCGGCCAGAATGACCGTCAATGTTCCGGCATTGCGCCCGGCCAGAAGCTTGACGAGAAAGACCGATGCGAATGCACCGGCCAGTGCCAGCAAAGGCAGGGCCAAGGGAAACAGCAGCGACAGCCCGGTATAAATGGCGATGACTGCGCCAAGCGAAGCCGAAGCGCTGACACCGAGCAATCCGGGTTCTGCCAGCGGGTTTCGCAGATAGCCTTGCAGGGCCGCCCCAGAAAGCCCCAGCGACGCGCCGATCAGCAAAGCCAGCAAGGCGCGCGGCAGGCGGATCTCACGCATCACCAGCACGATGGCATCGCCCTCGCCGCTGAACAGCGCCCGGAGACTGTCGCTCACGGCAATATTGGCTGGCCCGGTCAGCAGCGACCACGCGAAAAGAACCGCCACAAGCACGGTAAGGCTGACGAGCAAAAGCACGAAACGAGTGTTTTCAGTCACGCGCCGCCTCGCCAAGTTTTTCCACCGCCTCAACACTGAACGGCCCGCCGCAAACGGTCAGATTATCGGGAAGCCTCATTGCTTTCGCCTCGCGCTCCAGCGCCTGCAAAGCCGGATGCCGGAAATTCTGGAAAGCCAGCGCCGGTGCGCGCTCGCTTGCACTGAGGACAAGCATATCCGGCTTTTCCATCACCAGCATTTCGAGAGGTAGCGCCGCAGGTCCGTTCACGCCAGCGCGGTCGGCGATATTGTCCAGCCCTGCCCGCTTGACCGCCTCGTCAATCAACGTGCCGCGCCCGGATGTGTAACTATTGGCGAAATAAAGCGCGACAGTCTTGCGTTGCTGCGGCTTTTCTATTGCCGCAAGTCTAGATCGCATGGAGGCGACCAGCGCTTCCGCCTGTTCTTCGCGTCCAAGCAACGCGCCCATCCGCCTTAGATGCGCTTCGATATCGTCAAACGAGCGCGCAGGCGTGAACTGTTCCACATGCAGGCCAAGCCTGCGCAGAAGATCGACCGTCACCTGCGATGAAAATGTGCCCGCCAGCACCAGATCGGGCTTCATGAGGAAAATCTCCTCTGCTTCAGCCCGATTAACCGGTATTGTCGCCGCCTGCCCGGCCAGCACGGAAAGCTGCGGATCGCGCGACAGACGGGAAACCGACCGCAACTGTCCCGGCGCGGCCAGAAGCATGGCCAGTTGATCGGTGCAGACATTGATCGACACCACGCGCTGTGGCGGTGCAGCCTTGGCAGAAGAAAGAGCGACCGAAACCATGGCTGCCAGCGCCATAAGCCAGTTTGCGCCAAGGATCGTCGCTCTCGTCATCCGTCGATAAACCCTCAGAAATTCCGCGTCAGACCGATGTTGAAGGTACGGCCCGGCGCAATATAACCGGAGGTCGTCTGGTAGTCCTTGTCAAAGATGTTCTCGACCGAGAACTTCAGCTTTGACTGCTTGTCGATGGCATAAAGCGCCACGAAATCGGCAGTTACATAGCTGCCGAGCTTCCGCGTATTTGCGGCATCCGCATAACGCGAACCGCCATAGAAGACGCGGCCCGTCAGGTCGAGACCTTCGAACGGCGTATAGTTCACTTCGGCGGTCGCCTTGAAACGTTCGCGATAGGCAAGATCGGTGTCGTTTTCTTCATCGATGGGTCGCTTGAAGTCCAGCACCCCCTTCACGCCCCATTGGTCATCGAAGCGATGCGCCAGCGTCGCCTCGAAACCTGTCACCTGAGCGCGCGCCACATTATAGGGCAGATAAGAAGGCGCGGTACTCATGATCGCATCGCGCAATTCATTGCGATAAAGCGCAAGATCAAGGCTGGTCGCCGCCGAAATCTGCCAGTTCAGCCCCACTTCATAGGAGCGTGACTTTTCCGGCTGCAGATCGGGATTGGCGAAACCGGGATAATAAAGCTCGTTGAATGTCGGCGCACGAAATCCGGTCGCATAGGACGACCGCACAACGAGGTCGGGTACAATCTCATAGCTCGCACCAATATTGTATGTCGTCACGTCGCCGAATTGCTGGTTGTGGTCGTAACGCACACCGCCATCGACGCGCAGCGCTTCATATTCCAGCGAATACTGCCCGAACACCGCCGCCAGATTGCGCCCCGTCTCGTCATAGGCGACGGTGGAATCGATCGTCTCGCGATAGGCTTCGACACCGCCGGTCACGACATGCTTTGCCTTGCCCGTTTCGAAACTTTTCTCGGTGGACGCGAAAACACCGTAGCGCTTGGTTTCATAACGGTCGGAGCCGGAGACGCCCTTGCGGAAATCACGGCTGCTATCGATGCCCGAGCTGAACTCGACTGTCGAAGACCAGTCATCCGCGTGATCGATCCGCGTGCCGATCTTGCCGGAAAAGGCTGTGCTGTAGCCCTGATCGGCGGACGGATATTCGGAATCATACTGATTGCGGCCCCGGCTCAAAAGCCCGTCCGCATAGAGCCTGCCCCAGTCAAAATCTTTTCCGAGCGAGAAGTTGAACGAGCCTTGCAGGAAACCATCCCGGTCCGGTTCGTGTCCCCACGCATCGGGGCTGGTGAAATCATAGCCCTCGGTGCCGGTGATCGCCGCACCAAAGGCATAATCGACACCCGCAGCGCTCTGCCCTTGCACCGAACCGGAAGCATAGCCGCCCCAGGGATGGGCGACGCCCGTGGACAGGCTGCCGCACCATGAGCGCTCGCCACAAGCCCCGCCCTGCTTGGTGATGATGTTGATGACGCCACCCATCGCATCGGCCCCATACTGGGCCGAATGGCCGCCCTTGGCGATCTCGATACGCTCGATTGAAGTCAGCGGAATATTGGCCAGCGCCGTGGTCCCATCCGTAGCCGATGCCGTGCGGACGCCATTGACCAGCACGACCGTCTGCTTGGACGACATGCCGCGCATATAGATGTCCGACTTCGACCCCTGCCCGCCATTCGCCTTGATCGAAACCCCGCTATAGGATTTCAGCAGTGATTGCAGATCGGGGGCCGCCGAACGCTCGATTTCAGCCGTGTCGATGACCGTTACCGACGAGGTGGATCGCTGCAACGACGTTGCGCGACGAAGCGGCGTGACAACAATCGTATTGAGAACCACGCTTGCATTGGCATCGCCCGCGCCGCTGGCGGTTTGGGCCGATGCGGCAAGCGGATTTGCAGCCGCAAAAGCAGCCGTCAGCAAAATGGATAATTTTGGAATATGCACCTGTATCGTCTCCTGCAAGGCGGTATCGCCTGACCGCAGGTCGAAGAAATAGGGGAAACCCATTTCCCGTTCCGGCGGCAACATTTGTCCAATGTCACCGCTACGGAAAGCCGCGCCCCGACACGCCCCGCGTCGAAACTAGGTGACCGGATACGGCAGGTCTCCTGACTTCCGGGTCGCCGCTGTTCTTCCGCCTTCCCGAGTGCAAAAACTGCTCTCAGTGGCTTGATCGCCTGAGCGATTGTGGAAGATAGCTCTCCGGTTACAGTTGCGGGGGCAGTCGCAGAATTGGCCAGATGGCCTCACCGCGTTCCCTTTTCATCCGCCTTTTACAGCGAAACCGTTTCCTGAAACGAGCCCTAGCAAGGCTGATGCGGATTCGCAATGCGCCGAAAAGCGCGCTCCCCTGAATCGCATTCTCAACGAAGCGATTCAGGGCATTGTTTTCAAAAGGCTTTGATTATCTCAAAAACGCCCGGAAGCGTTGCAGCGCGAAGTAAAACAGCACCGAGCCGATGACGATCAGGGCCAGAAATTGCGGCCAGACTACGCCGATCCCCGCCCCTCGAAACAGGATCGCCTGCGCCAATATGACGAAATGCGTGTTTGGAGCCACCAGCATGATGTTCTGGATGATATCCGGCATACTTTCCCGCGGGGTCATGCCGCCGGAAAGTACCTGCAACGGCATTAGCACCAGCATCAGCAACATGCCGAACTGCGGCATGGAGCCTGCAACCGTTGCCAGAAAAATGCCGAGGCTGGTGGTTGCGAAAAGCTGCAATGCGGCGCCAGCCAGAAACAGCAGAACCGATCCATAAATCGGCACCGCTAGCAGACCTTGCACTACAAAGATCAGCGCAAAGGCCGAAGCGACCAGCACGACCAGCCCCATGGACCAGACCTTGCTGACCATGATTTCAACCGGCGTCACCGGCATGACGAGCAAATGCTCGATGGTGCCATGCTCGCGCTCGCGGATCAGCGCAGCACCCGTCAGGATGATCGACAGCATGGTGACCGACGAAATGACATTGTTGATCGCGCCGAACCAGCTCTTGTTCAGATCCTGATTGAAGCGGGATCGCAAATTGAGATCGACCTTCGTATCCGCCGTGCCGCGATAACGGTTCAGGAACTCGTTCACCTCACTGGAGACGATGGACTGAACATAGCCACCGCCCGTAAAGGCCTGACTCATGCGAGTTGCATCCACATTGAGCTGGATGGTCGGCGAGCGCCCGGCAAGCAGATCGCGCTGAAAATTCGGCGGAATGTTCAGCGCGAAAGTGTCGAGCCCTTCATCCATGCGGCTGTCCATCTCGTAGGAAGAAATGAGTTTGGGCGGCACGAAATAAGGCGGGTAGAAAGCCGAGGTGATACGGTTTGAGACCGGCGATTGGTCTTCATCGACAATCGCGATAGCCGCATTGCTGAGATTTTCGGGCTGGGCCCGGGCAGAGGTATAGACCGCAAGCGTAAACGCATAGACGATCAGCAGCAGAAGCATAGGATCGCGGGCGAGACCGCGCAATTCCTTGATACCGAGCTGGAATATATTGGCTATCCGCATCTCAGCCCGCCTGTTTCTTGAGAAGGAGAATGGCCAGCACCATCAGCACCGGAATGGCGATCAGCAAGGGTATGAACGACCCGGCAAGATCGCCAAAATCAAGCGCCTTGGAGAAAACCCCGCGCGAGATGGTCACGAAATAGGTCGTCGGGTAAATCTTGCCGATGAATGCGCCCGCACCCTGCAATGACGAAACCGGATCGATGATGCCGGAATATTGCACCGCCGGAATGAGTGTCAGCAAGGCCGTGCCGAAGATGGCGGCAATCTGGCTGCTCATGAAGGTGGAAAGCACCAGACCCATGCCGGTCGCGATGATGACATAGAGCAGCGCCGCCGCTGCATAGGTGAGGAAACTGCCGGTAAACGGCACCCGGAAGATGAAGACAGCAAAGGCTGTCAGCATCAGGAAGTTGAGGAAGGCGAGTGCAATATAGGGCAATTGCTTGCCGAACAGGAACTCGAATTTGGTCACCGGCGTCACATAGAAATTGATGATCGAGCCCAGTTCCTTTTCGCGCACCACACTCAAAACCGCGAGCATGGCCGGGATCATCAAAAGCAGCATTGGAATGACTGCTGGAACCATTGCCACCAGACTCTGGACATCGGGATTGTAGCGATAGCGAATTTCCAGATTGAAATTGCCGACCGTCGCCGCATTGCCATAAAGCTCGCGCGCCTTTTGCGTCAGCCAGTTGGCATGCATGCCTTGCACATAGCCGCGCACCGTTTCAGCGCGGGTGGGCATGGCACCGTCGATCCAGGCCGCCACCTCGACAGGCCGCCCATGCGCGATATTTGCGCCGAAACGTGGCGGTATCTCGATGGCAAGGCTAATCTCGCCGTTGCGCATCCGCCGGTCGAGATCGTCATAATCGGTAATCGGCGGCATTTCAGTGAAATAGCGCGACCCGGCAATCTGCTGCGTATAATCGCGGCTGACCGTCGTATCGTCGCGGTCCAGAACCGCAAATGTCAGGTTTTCGACATTGAGATTGATGCCGTAACCGATCACGAACATCAAAATCACCGTGCCAAGAATGGCGAGTGTCGCGCGGATTGGATCGCGCTTCAATTCCAGCGCCTCGCGCCGTGTATAAGCCAGCATGCGGCGCGGATTGGGAAGCCAACTCGGCTGAGGCTTGGGAGGACTGACGGCAGCCTGAACCGGCGCTGGTGCCTCTTCCGTAACGGGTGCCGCCGGTTGCCCCGTCTCGCCGATGGCTTCGGTCAGATAGGCGATAAAGGCTTCTTCCAAGGTCGCCGCATTGCGGCTTGCCGTGATCGCTTTCGGCGTTTCACTGATCAGCACCTTGCCCGCATGCATCAATGAAATGCGGTCGCACAACTCCGCCTCATTCATGAAGTGGGTCGAGACGAAAATCGTCACATTATCCTTGCGCGACAGGTCGGCCAGAATTTCCCAGAAAGCATCACGCGCCACCGGGTCCACGCCAGAGGTCGGCTCATCGAGAATGAGAATATCCGGCGAATGGATCAGCGCCACCGCCAAAGACAGGCGCTGGCGAATACCAAGCGGCATGGAATCCGGCAATTCGTCCATCACACCGGCCAGATCGAAACGCTCGGAAAGTTCCTTGATGCGCCGCGCGGTCAGTTCCGGCTCCATGCCGAAAAGCTTGGCATGCAGTTCCAGATTCTGGAGAACCGTCAGCTCGGAATAAAGCGAAAAGGCCTGCGACATGTAGCCGACGCGCCGCCTGATATCGATATCCTTCGGATCGACCTCGCGCCCGAACAACCGTGCAATGCCATCGCTGGCGGGCAGAAGGCCGGTCAGCACCTTCATGGTGGTGGATTTGCCGCAGCCATTGGAGCCGAGGAATCCGAAAATTTCGCCGCGTGGAATGCGGAAGCTCACATTATCGACCGCCGTGAAATTGCCGAACCGAACCGTGACATGTTCGGCTTCAATGGCGATCTCGGCATCGGCACCCGGCGCGCGCGGCGGAATGACGATTTCCTTGTGCCCCTGCCGCAATTCCTCCGGCAGCAAAGCGATGAAGGCCGCATCGAGATTGGGCGTTTTAGTGCGTTCGAGAAGCTCCCGCGGCGTGCCCGTCGCCAATATCTGCCCGTCATTCATCGCGACAAGCCAGTCAAAACGCTCCGCTTCCTCCATATAGGCGGTCGCGACGATGACACTCATCCCCGGACGGTCCTTGCGGATATCGTCGATCAGTTCCCAGAACTGCCGGCGCGACAGGGGATCGACGCCAGTGGTCGGTTCATCGAGGATCAGCAGATCAGGATCGTGGATCAGCGAACAGCAGAGGCTCGTCTTCTGTTTCATGCCGCCCGAGAGCTTGCCTGCCGGGCGATCCGCAAAGGGTGACATGCCAGTGCGCGCCAGAAGATCGGCAATGCGCCGCTCCCGCTCCTGCCTGTCATGGCCGAACAGCCGTCCGAAAAAATCAATATTCTCGAAAACCGAGAGCGTCGGATAAAGGTTCTTGCCAAGGCCTTGCGGCATATAGGCGATGCGCGGATAGGCAGATTCGCGATGCTTCCGATCGGCAATATCGCCGCCCAGCACCTCAATGTGCCCTTCCTGCATGCTGCGCGCGCCGGAAACCAGCGACAGCAGGCTCGATTTGCCGACGCCATCGGGACCGATCAGGCCGATCATACGCCCGGCGGGGATATCGAGATCAACATCGCGCAGCGCCTGCGCAGCGCCATAGGACAATTTTACGCCCTTTGCGCGAACGACAAAACTGTCGCCTCCCGCCTCAGACTGGACCGAAGCGTCACTCATTTTACGGTTTCCGCGAGGTTCTTCGGCCATTCAGCGGCGGGGTCGAGCTTTACATAGGCCATGCCCGGTAGCCCGGTCTTCACCTGCTGGATATATTTCTGAAGCAGTTCCGGCGAAATCTTTGCCTTGACGCGGAACATCAGCTTCTGGCGTTCCTCTTCGGTTTCAACCGTCTTCGGCGTGAACTGCGCCACATCGGCCACGAAGGAAATCGTGGCCGGAATGACATATTGCGGCGCGGCATCCAGCACGATGCGGGCTTCGGCGCCGATTGCGACACGACCGGCCTGCGCAGTCGGCAGGAAAAACGTCATATAGACATCGCCAAGGTCAACGAGGTTGAGCACGCGACCGCCAGCCGAAAGCACTTCGCCGGGCTGGGCGACACGATACTGCACCCGCCCCGCCGTTGGCGCGACCAGCGTTGCGTCGTTGATATCCGCCATGATGCTGGCAATCGCCGCCTTGGCGGCTTCCACCGATGCCTCGGCATCGACAACCTGCGCCTTGGCGGCATTGATGGCCGCGTCGCTTGCCGCAAGCTGCGCCTTGGCAGCCTCGACCGCTGCCTGCGCGCCTTGCGCAGTGGCGCGGTCATCATCGAGAACCTGTTCGGAGACGGTTCGCGATTGGGTCAACGCCTGCGAACGTGCCAGACGCCGCTGTGCCGCATCGAGTTGCGCATTGCGCTGGGCGACCGTCGCCTGATTGGCGGCAAATTCCGCCTGTCGCTGTATGACGAGGCTCTGTGCCGTCTCGATGCCGATCTGCGCCCGGCGCAATTGCGCTTCCGCCTGTGCGCGCTGGCTTTCAAGCTGATCGGTATCCATGCGAGCGAGAATATCGCCCTGTTTGACGAATGAACCCTCATTGGCAAGTATTTCGCGGATACGGCCAGGGCTCTTGGTCGAAATATCGATTTCGGTTGCTTCGATACGGCCATTGCCGGAGGCAATTCCTTCGGGCAATCCGCTGCCGTTCAGCGCCTTCCAGGCATAGTAACCACCAGCAGCCAGCGCCACCACCACTGCAGCCACAATCCATTGCTTGCGGTTGGAACTCATGCGAAACACCCTTTTTGCAATATCTACGACAATGCCGGCATTATTCCCGAGTTAGTTCAAGGCATTGGCAGGCGATCCCCATTGTCGGGCTGTTCGCAATCCCACCGCCCCGCTCGATAGTCATCGGAGAACCATATGGTTGAGGATATGGAACAACTGCACAGGTTGACAACCAGCGAATGCTAATAAACGCGGTATAAAGTAAATGCCGTTGCGGCCCTGCATAGTGGCCCCGAATTTCAATCGCTTTGACCTTGATCAATAGACGCTAAAATACTGGCAATTTCTTCAAAATACTCGACCGACGAGAAGCGCGGGTGCCGATTTGGTGAAATAGAGGGGCAACGCCGACAGCACCCGCTGGCTGTCGAAAACGGCGCTACGGAAGATCGCGCTGGTATGCGCTCGACAGATTTGATGAAGGCCGGGATGCCATTTAGGGCCGGACATCCCGGGTCGCCGATTCTGGTGGAAACCAGCAACGGCATAAGGATTAGCAACTCTGCGGGAAGCGCACTTTGATCAGGATCAAAGATGCGCGGTGAAACGCGCTATTTCTGGCCGCACTTGCCCCACGTCTTCTTCAAATAATCCGATACGTTCTTCAGTTTTGGGTCGGACAGAAATCCCTGTCGAAACAGGATGCTGCCCTTCACTTCCGGCAGCGACTGGTTCAGTTCCAGCTGGCGCTTGATCTCGCTTAAGCCGCCACCTGCCTGCCAGCCCGGCTCCGACGCGGTTGCGGTTCCGGCGCGATAAAGCGCCATGCCGATGTAAAGATCAGTCTTGGTGCCGCGCACCGTATCCGCCCACCATTTGACGATCGTGTCGTAGGGCACGGCCTTGCGTCCGAACGACCAGTAAACCTGCGGCGCGATATAATCGATCAGGCCGTCCTTGACCCAGCGTCTCGTATCGGCGAAATCGCCGTCATAATTCGTCTTGCCCGCGCGCGTGGCAGACCCTAGCGGATCGTCGGCCTTGTTGCGCCAGACCCCACCGGGGCTGATGCCAAAGCGCACATTCGGCTTGATCGACTTGATCTTGTCGGAAATTTCCTGAACCAAAGTATAGGTATTGTAACGTCGCCAGTCATATTTTCTGGCAAAGCGTGTACCGAAACGCGCATAGGTCTTGTCGTCATCGAGAGGCGAGGACGCGGTTTCATAATAGAAGTAATCGTCGAACTGGATTCCATCGACATTGTATTTCTGCACGACCTCGGCGGTGATGTTCGTCACCCATTGGCGAACGGCGGGAATGCCAGGATCGAGAACATAGCGATCCGCCGACACGCCGACCCAGCTTGGATGGGTTTTGTAGACACTCGGCGGCGAATCCTTTGACGAGTTCTTCAATTCCTTGCGCGTGGATGCCTCGACGTCCATCGAAACCCGATAGGGATTGAGCCAGGCATGCAGTTCGATGCCGCGCTTATGTGCCTGCTCAATGGCAAACTGCAACGGATCAAAGCCGGGGTTCTTGCCGAGCGTCCCGGTCAGATAAGACGACCACGGCAGATAGGATGACGCATAGAATGCATCCGCTGCTGGCGACACCTGAAACACCACCGCATTGATTCCGTGTTCCGACGCCTCGTTGAAGAGGTTCACCAGCTCCTGTTTTTGCCGCCGGATGCGTTCATCGTCATTTTCGATTTTCGTTGACGCCCGCGATGGCCAGTCGAGATTGAGAACCGTGGCGATCCAGCTTGCCTGAAACGCATCGCAATGGGGGGACATGGGCGGCGATATGTCGAGAGGCATGGGCATTCCGCTTTTGATTTTGCATTTCCAGCCGCAAACATTACGGCCAAGGCTTGGATATGGTTCTTATAGGCGTTAGCTTAAAGCAGAATCTGGAGAAGCGAGGAAACATGTACAAGAATATTGTCGCCACGACCGATGGATCGGAATTCGCCGAGCGTGGTCTCGTGCATGCATTCCAGCTGGCCAAGGCCGTTGGAGCCAAGGTTACGGTTGTGACGGTCACCGCACCTTATTCCGTGTCCGGCCTGCCCGGCGGTTGGACCGACAGTCCGGCTTTCATCGAACGTTTCGAACAGGAATGGAAGGATTTCGCCGATACGACACTGATACGCGCGCGCGAACTGGCAGTCGAGGCTGGCTGCGAAGTCCACACGCTGCATGTGGTCGAGCAGCACCCGGCAACAGCCATCATCGAATCCGCGACCGAACTGGGCAGCGATTTGATCGTCATGGCATCCAACGGACGGCGCGGTTTCAAGGGCCTGCTGCTCGGCAGCCAGACCTATGAAGTCGTTACACGCAGCACGATTCCAGTGCTTGTCGTTCGATAAGTGAAGAATGATCGAAGTCGCGGCGATCAGCTTGTTTGATGACCGCTGGCGCTTTCAATATCCACCCGGAAGAAAACCGGCTCCAGCTTGCGGGTGTCGCCTTCCTTGGTGATGGTCTTGGTATAGGCCGGTTCCCACCAAGTCGGCTCAGCAGACATGATACTGACGATGGCCGCCTTCTCGTCTTCCCGCGCGATCTCACGATAGCGACCGTGCAGCACCACGGTTTTCCATTCGGTGCGGGATAGAATGTGGTCGAAGAGGATGCAGACAGCATCGTTCTTGCGCATCGCTTCGGTCTTCTGCCCATCGGTCGTGAAGGAATAAAGCGACCCGCCATTGAAGCGGAAACTCATCGGCACAATAACCGGGCGGTCATCCAGAATATAAGCCAGCCGCCCCATATGCGAATTCTGAATCATGTCCCGAAGATCGTAGTCCGACATTTCCTTGATCAACATGGCGTATCGTCTCCTGAAAAAGCTTCCCCATACTCCTAATACATAGGGCGGTGAGCTTGCCTTGACAGAGATCAAGGAGACGAAAGGATTTGCGTCAGATGAAAAGCCGCCCCTCGGCGATCTTGACCGCCGTTCCACCAATGCGCGCGCCTGTCAGCTTCTGCCCGTTGACGTCGAGTTCAAGACGGATGAGCGACGGACGCCCCATTTCCATGCCCTGCTCGATCCACCATTGCGAACTGCCGTCCATCGGCTTATCGTTCTGCTGGATCATTCCGGCAAAGGCTGCAGCCGCCGAACCCGTCGCCGGGTCTTCATAGACATTCGCCCCGGTCACGAACATACGGGCATGATAATTGCTGTTGAACAGGATCGTCTCGCGGCAATAGACATAGATCGGCAGCGGACGCCCATCGACATGTGGCAGGTTCTCCGTGACATAGACCGGATCGATCGACACCTTGGCCGCAGCGATGAGATTGTGAACCGGCACGAGAAGATAAGGCGTTCCCGCGCTCCAGATGCCGGGCACATGATTCTCGAAGCCTATCTCATGCGTTCCAAGCCCGATGGCGGCGGCTGCTTCTTCTTTCTCGATCCGTATGTCGATCTTTTCCGGCAAGCGCGGAAGATCGAATTCGGCAAAGGCGCTGTTGTCACCCAGAATGACGCCACAGCGCACAATACCCACCTTTTCTTCCAGCGCGACAAGCCGGTCGGCCTCATCGCCGGTGTTGCGACGACGCGCCAGCGAAACGGCGGCGCCCACCGTCGGATGACCGGCAAAAGGCAATTCGTAATCGGGCGTGAAAATCCGAACCGCAGCCTCATGGGCGGGATTGGAAGGCGGAAAAATGAAAACCGTCTCGGAAAGATTGAACTCGCGGGCGATGGCCTGCATGCGGGCATCGTTCAGCCCTTCGCAGTCATGGACGACGGCCAAAGGATTTCCGGCCAGAGCTTTCTCGGCAAAAACGTCGAAAACCTCATAGAAACGGCCGGAAACAGCGGCTTCGCTCATCCCTCAATCTCCCCTCGACACTTTTCTGGAAACCATGATCAGTGTCTTTATATTCAACCATCATCTTAATAGAATTCTGTGCGAGCATAGCCAATTTATCGGCCCTGTCACTGCCAGTCTGGCTTATTTGTTCACTGTCTGAAATGCCAGTCGGCAAAAGCACGAACATAAGACGGTGTGGCATCGCCCATCATGCCCGCTGCCTTGATCGGGATAATCTCGGCCAGTTCCGGCTCAGCCTGCGCAGATACGAAATTTTCGATGCCGGAAACCAGCTCCCGCGACGGCGCATCGAAGCGATAGCGGCGGAACAGCGCGATGCTGCGATTGCCGGTCACCAGATTGAGCTGCGCCTCGCCCTCAGCGTCGGCCAGATTGAGACCGGTTTCTTCACGCACCTCGCGCTGCATATTGGCGACGTAGTCCACGCGCCCGTCCACAATGTCGTTATCGTCGATTGAGCCTGCCGGAAAATAGATGCGTCCCCCACCGGCATTCTGCATGCCCATGCGGGCCGCAATCAGATGCCCCTCGCCTGAAACAATGACACCCACGCCAAAGATATGCCATGGACGAACTGGCTCCGGGTCGTTGCGCCAATGCATCAGCGTCGCAAAGCTGCTGCGCTTGAAACCCGCCTTCAAGACACCATCGGCCAGCCGCGCTTCCGGCGCCAAAAAGATTTCGCCATCGAACAAGGTTGGCTTTGCGGCCTGCTCACGCTTCCAGTTCAGCGCAATTATCTGCTGATGCTGCTCGGTATATTCAAGCGGCCCCGGAACGACACGGACATCGGCATCATTGATGACATGAACCGTATTTTCCCGCACATGATCCATCGTGGTTCTATCCTGCCTCTCAGACAATATTCAGCGTCACGGCGACCGGGCAATGATCACTGGCCTTGGGCCGATCCCAGCCCGTGCGCGGATAGCGCTCCACCTGCTGATCCGGTGGAAACACCGTGCGCCATGGCTGGCCGCGCCGCACAATCTGCGGCACCGCGCTTTCGTTTTTCAAAGCAAATGATGGTGACGCCAGGATGTAATCAAGCTGACAAAGATGTCGCTCCAGTGGTCCGCGCGTATGATACAACGTCCAGCGATCCATGATAGGGCGGCGCTCCACGAGATTGACGGCAAAACCATCGCCAAGCAGCACATCGAGCGCGCTGTCCTCCTCCTGAACCGGCGTGAAGTCATAGCCGTTCCATTCATCGCCACCGATGAGGATGCGCTCGCGATAATCGTTGAAATCGCCACAGATCAGCCAGCGCCGATTGGCAGCCTTGGCCGGTCCGAACTTGTCTTCGATGATGCGGCGGATCGCCTTCGCCTCGGCTTTGCGAACCGGGGATGAAGCGGTGCGCCCGTCAAAGCCGTTGCGCGCGCCGGTCATGGATTTGAGATGCGTCACGAAAAGCGAGAGCGGCTTGCCCGCAATACGCAAATCCACATTCAAACAATCCCGCTTGAAAATGCGGTCATGCGGCTCAATGCCAAGTTCTGCCAGAACAGGCTCGTACAGGCCGAAATCATTATAGGTCAGATGCGCGTGGCTCGTGACCTCGTCCACCTCTATAGGCTGGCCGTCGCGGGTCGTGTCCCGGATCATGACGGCCACGTCGATGCCCCGGCTGTCATTGCCGTCGATCAGATGTTTGTGCCGGTAGCCATGGCCGATCATCTTGAAAAGATAGCCATATTCGAAGGCGTTGAGCGCGGCCAGATTATCGACTTCCTGCAGGCACAGTATGTCGGCGCGCGTTTCGGCGATTGCGAGCGCCGTCATCTGCCTTGTGTCGTCGGCATGGGCGACAGCACGCGCCTGCTCCAGCAGACGGTATTGCGCCTCGTCACCGATTTCGAACAATTGCAGGCTGCGGTCCTGATGCAATTCATTGCGGAAGCCGGAAAAATCGAACCGGCGCATCAGATTCTCGACATTGAATGTGGCTATCGTAAACATGTGCGAGCAATCTCGCCACTTGCATCGCGATTGGCAAGGACTTCTTGGCCGCGCCGGGAATTTTCCCCGAACGGATGATTTTGGAAGATGAAACACCCATATTAAGTGTATGACGACAGCGAATGCCCGCCTCCCATACATGAAAGGCAATAGTCGTAATGCTCAAGAAAACCCTGTGCGCAGCGATGATTTCCAGTCTGTTTGCCGTTGGCTTCGCTGCGCCCGCCGTGGCGGTCGAACTGCGCAAAACGCCCTATCTGCCGTCGTTGCAGCCGACCAGACCGCCAGTCGTCAATCCCAATTCGAATACCAATCGACCCGGCCCGAATTCGCCGGGATGCTACGGCTCCGTCACCTGCCGCAACAGCGAAAACTATATCTCCGGTCAGGGTGTGTTGCGTTACAAGAACGGCGAGCCGTTGGACGTGCGCCCATCCACCCGCCCGCAGGTTAAGCGCTTCGGGCCGAGCGTCAATCACATGCAGTGGTGCTCAAACCGCTATCGCAGCTATCGCAGCTCCGATGATACCTATCAGCCCCTCGCCGGGCCGCGCACCAGCTGCAACTCGCCATTTCAATAAAGAAAGGCCGGGAAATTTCCCGGCCTTTGCTTTTTGTTCCCAGTTCTTATGCAGCAGCAGACTTGCTGTGCGTGCGGATCAGGCGGCCAAGCCGCATGATGCCTTCATCGATCATTTCGTCATTGGCGCAAGAATAGCTAAGGCGCAGCGTATTCGCGCCGGTGGCATCGGCAAAGAACGCCTTGCCGGGAACGAAAGCGACCTTTTCAGTCTCAATGGACGATGCAAGCAACTGCGCGCCATCCATGCCTTCCGGCACCGTGACCCAGATGAACATGCCGCCTTCAGGCTTGGTCCAGCTGGTGCCTTCCGGCATATATTTGGCAAGGGCTTCAAGCATGCGGTCACGGCGATGCTTGTAGACCTTGGCGACCTTGGCGACCTGTGCATCGAAGCCATGCGTCGCGACATGATAGATCGCGATCTGGTTGATGGTCGAGGAATGAAGGTCCGCCGCCTGCTTCATGAGAACGAGCTTGCGGATAACATCCTTCGAGGCAACCACGTAGCCGACGCGCAGCCCCGGTGCGAGGGTCTTCGAGAACGAGCCGCAATAGATGGTGCGGGTCTTTTCGATGTCGCCGCCATTGCGGGCGATGTCGAGCGAAAGGATCGGCGGGATGGCTTCGCCATTGTAGCGCAGATACTGATAGGCTGCGTCTTCAATGATCGGGATATTCAGCTCATCGGCTTCTGCCAGAAGCTTTTGACGGCCCGCCAGATCGACGGTCTCGCCGGTCGGATTGGCGAAATCGGCAGAAAGATAGCTGAACTTCACCTTGCCGCCAGCCTTTTCAGCGGCCTGCACATAGGATTCAGGCGTGCGGTTGCCCTTGATCGCCAGCGTGTCATAGGTCGGCTCATAGGCATTGAATGCCTGCAAGGCGCCGAGATAGGTCGGCGCAGTCACCAGCGCGGTATCATTGGGCGAAATGAACAGCTTGCCGAGATAATCGAGCGCCTGCTGCGAACCGGAGGTGATAAAAACATTGTCCTCGGTGCAGGGAATGCCGATCTTGGCCAGTTCGCCGACAAGCCAGGTGCGCAGCGGCTTGTAGCCTTCGGATACTGAATATTGCAGCGCGGCATTGGCTTCCGCACCCGTCAGCGTTTCCTTATAGGCAGCCTGAAAGGCGTCATGCGGAAACAGCGCCGGATCGGGAATGCCACCGGCAAATGAAATGATGTCCGGACGTTCCAGAAGCTTCAAAAGTTCGCGGATTTCCGATGCGCGCATGCGTTTGGAACGCGTTGCAAAAACATTTTCCCAGTCCAACACGGGAAATCTCCTCAACTAGACTTAACCATCCATCTGATGGAATTCGTATTAGCCAGATCTCCTCAAACCCCAGCTAATAGGGCGAAGCTCTAGCGCAATTTTAGACCAACGAGAACAGCTTTTCCCATGCTTCTATGGAATAAAGCTATTCGAAATTCTTTTGTCCGTCGAAGTGCATGAAACGGAAAGCTGACGCAGAGTTTTGGTTCTTTTCGTTCGCGGCTTAATCGCGATCAATCCCACCATCCAGCGCCAAGTAATGAAGGGGGCGTATGAAACGCCCCCTTTTTTGCTCGTCGTGGAAGCTCCCAAAATCAGATGAGATTTTGGTTCTGGTCCGTCGAAAATGGTGCTTTCTGAGAACCGGAGCGGAATGTACTTAAAGGTACATGAGCACCGGAAGCGGAAGGAAGTGCCATTTGCAGACAGCCAGAACCTCAATATCGCTGATTTTTAGTTGCGAGCCTTATCCACCAGCTTGTTGGCGGCAATCCATGGCATCATGGCGCGGAGCTTCTCGCCAACTTCTTCGATCTGGTGCGCATCGTTGTTGCGGCGGATGCCCTTGAAGCGAGCAGCGCCTGCACGATATTCCTGCATCCAATCGGAAGTGAACTTGCCGGTCTGAATGTCTTTCAGAACGCGCTTCATTTCTTCCTTGGTTTCGGCGGTGATGATGCGCGGGCCGGTGACGTATTCGCCCCATTCAGCGGTGTTCGAGATCGAGTAGTTCATGTTGGCGATGCCGCCTTCGTAGATCAGATCCACGATGAGCTTCATTTCGTGCAGGCACTCGAAATAGGCCATTTCCGGCGCATAACCGGCTTCAACCAGAACTTCGAAACCGGTGCGGATCAGCTCAACCACGCCGCCGCAGAGAACAGCCTGCTCACCGAACAGATCGGTTTCGCACTCTTCCTTGAAGGTGGTTTCGATGACGCCCGAACGGCCGCCGCCAACGCCCGAAGCGTAGGACAGAGCGAGGTCATGGGCATTGCCCGATGCATCCTGATGGATGGCGATCAGGCAAGGCACGCCGCCGCCCTTCTGGTATTCGCCGCGAACCGTGTGGCCTGGGCCCTTCGGTGCGATCATGACGACGTCGACCGACTTCTTCGGCTCAATGAGGCCGAAATGAACATTGAGGCCGTGTGCGAAAGCAATCGCAGCGCCGTCGCGCAGGTTGCTGTGGATGTGGTCGCGGTAGATGTCGGCCTGGAGTTCATCCGGAGTCGCCATCATCATGAGGTCGGCCCACTTGGCGGCATCAGCAACGTTCATCACCTGAAAGCCGTCTGCTTCCGCCTTCTTGACGGTTGCGGAACCTTCGCGAAGGGCGACGCGCACATTGGCAGCACCGGAATCCTTCAGGTTCAGCGCATGGGCGCGGCCCTGGCTGCCGTAGCCGACGATAACCACATTCTTCGACTTGATCAGGTTAACGTCTGCATCCCGGTCGTAATAAACGCGCATTTCCTATTCCCTTCGTTTCAGTTTATTCTCTGGCCTTCTTGCGTCAGCCGATGTGACTAAGCCCCGTACAGAGCGAAAAACTGCTTTGTGGCGCGCCGGGCGTCCCGGATGACCACGTCGTCAGTCAGTTCCAGCCGGTCGCCCAACAGCAACCGGATTTGCATGTCCCGGACGACGAGCCCGAAGAACGTGCGAAATGCTTCATCGATATCGTCGAAAGCCAGCAGCTTGGCTTCCATCCCCATTTCAAGGATCGGCTTCAGGCGCTTGGCCATGGCCACCGGCCCGTTGGAGAGAACGATATCGCCCAGCGCCGACTTGCCCGATGCCGCATGGCTGACAGCCAGACGGTTAAGCGCGATCGACGTGCGGCCCGAAAGCACCAGCAGCCAGTCGCGGGCAAAGTGTTCCAGGCTTGAAAACAGCGATTCCGCGTCAAGCTTCTCGCGCGCCAGCGGCACAACGCGAACCTTGGAGGCCTGCCAGCGAACCATCGCCGTCAGAAGACCGTCACGGTCGCCAAACCATTTATAGAGGCTTTCCTTGGAGCAATTGGCGGCACGCGCAATGCTCGCCGTCGTCAAAGCGCGGTCTCCGCCTTCGACAAGAAGGCGCAACGCCTGCTCCAGAACATCGTTCTGACGCGGCGAAAGAGCCTGCTGCTTTTGAGCCTGCAATTCGTCGCTACCATCAGTCACGGGGCACTTCCTCCTCTTGTACCGTACGGTACGGTTCCCATTCTATTAGCCCTTGCCGCATAGGCGGTCAAGCGGGATTTTTTAAAAATTCGGATGGTAAGGCGTGTACTAAAGATGCCGTTGCCGATAGCGCGATTGAACTATGTATTTGCGCAAAAATAGTGGGAAAAACAAACAATTAGGGCGTCATCCGGAATCAAATTCTCAGATAACGCCCTGATAAAACACGGTCTGTTAAAGCGAATTCCCGATCAGATATTCACCTGCGTACCGATTTCGACCACGCGTCCGGTTGGAATCTGGAAATATTCGGTCGCGTCCGACGCCGTGCGCGCCAACAGGATAAACAGCTTGTCCTGCCACAGAGGCATGCCGGAATGCACCGAAGCCTTGAGCGAACGGCGCGACAGGAAGAACGAGGTCGTCATGATGTCGAACTTCCAGCCAAGCTTGCGGCAAAGGCCAAGCGCGCGCGGAATATTCGGCTGCTGCATATAGCCGAACTTCAGCGTCACCTGCATAAAGCGCTCGTTATATTGCGAGACACGCGCGCGGTCTGCGCTGGAGACCCACGGCTTCGAAGCGGTCACGACGGTCAGGATGACATTGTTCTGATGGAGCACCTTATAATGCTTCAGACTGTGCATCAGCGCGGTTGGCGCACTTTTCGGGTCGCCCGTCAGGAAGACAGCCGTTCCCGGCACAATCGTTGGCGGGCGCTTGGCCATTTGCTCGACGATGAGATCGAGCGGCACTTCGCCCTTGCGTGTCTTGAGGAACAGGTGCCGGGTGCCGCGCACCCATG
Organism: Ochrobactrum teleogrylli; assembly: GCF_006376685.1. Classification (GTDB taxonomy): domain Bacteria; phylum Pseudomonadota; class Alphaproteobacteria; order Rhizobiales; family Rhizobiaceae; genus Brucella; species Brucella teleogrylli. Next base: position 162,875 of record NZ_VEWL01000002.1, read on the forward strand.
TCCACATGATGAGCACAAGCACTGCGGCAATGCCGATAGAAGCCCAACCGCCTTCATGCACCTTGATGATGTTGGCGCTGAAGAACATGATGTCGATCAGCAGGAAACCGAGCATCAAAGGCAGCGCACGACTGACCTGCCAATTCCAGATCCGCGTCATGACAATATAGAGCAGCACGGTCGTCACCAGCATGTTGCCGGTCACTGCGATACCATAGGCTGCGGCCAGATTGGTCGACTTCTCAAAGCCCAGCACCAGAATGACCACGGTCAGGCCGAGCAGCAGATTGACACGCGGGATATAGATCTGCCCGTGCAGCTTCTCCGACGTGTGCTGAATTTCAAGGCGTGGCAGAATGTTGAGCTGCACCGCCTGCCGCGCCACGGAAAAGGCACCGGTGATAACGGCCTGACTGGCGATCACCGTTGCTGCCGTCGCCAGCAGCACCATCGGCAGCAGCGCGAAATTCGGCAGCATCTGGAAGAACGGCAATGCCGCTGCTTCGCCATGCGACAGGATGAAGGCGGCCTGTCCAAAATAATTCAGCACCAGACATGGAAACACGATCCACAGCCAGGCGCGCACGATGGGCTTGCGCCCGAAATGGCCAAGATCGGCATAGAGCGCTTCGGCACCCGTCATGGCGAGGAAAACCGCGCCAACGGTGATGAAGGCAATACCGGGGCTAATGGCCAGAAAGCGCACTGCATAATAGGGATTGAGCGCATAAATGACGGTTGGATCGTCGAATATGTGCCAGAGGCCCGACGCGCCCAGCGCCAGAAACCAGATCGCCATGATCGGCCCGAACACGATGGCAACCTTGCCGGTGCCGAGCTTTTGTACCGAAAACAGCGTCACAAGGATGACGACCGTAATGGGCACCACGAAAGGCGTGAGGCTGGGCGCGACGATTTCCAGGCCTTCCATCGCGGAAAGCACGGAAATGGCAGGCGTAATCACGGCATCGCCAAAGAACAGCGCTGCGCCGCATATACCTACGGCCAGAATGAGATTGGGACGTCCTTTCAGAGCGCCGCGCACCAGCGCCATCAGCGATAGGATGCCGCCTTCGCCGTTATTATCGGCCCGCAGCACGAACAGGACATATTTGATCGTGACAACCAGCGTCAGCGCCCAGAATATCAGCGAGACGACGCCGAGAATATCCGGACGCGACAGGACGCCGTCAGAGGCCGCCGTGTGCAGCGCCTCACGAAAAGCGTAGATCGGGCTGGTGCCGATATCGCCATAGACCACACCGAGCGCGCCCAAGACCAGCGTCTTCATGCTGTCGCTGTGATGGTCGTTTTCTTCCCCGATATATCCGGTTTCAGCGCCAACACCGCCAACAAGCGGCGTGACCGCCGCATCCGGCGCGGAGGATTGCGATTGCGCGTTCTGGCCGTTCAGCTCGTCGCTCATTTGCCGACACCTCGCAACATCCTGAAATCATTCTGGCTGGAAATCATACTGTGTGGAGTCCACTCACAGGTACACCCGCAAAAGATTGCGGATTGCAACAACCGTGCCGCATCTTTGCCCCAATCCGGTTCAAACATCATCACCGAACCGAGCGGTGCATACGCGCTGCTCCGATGATGCCCCGAAGGCAAAGCACGCCGGGGCACTTCGATGTGGAATGCGGATTTCGGAAAACCGTATCAATGCTTCCCTCATACGTCCCTGCGCGCTCCTGACGCGGATGAACCAGCCGCGGACGCCTATAGCTTGTTGAGCTTTGGCACAAATGCGCTTTTCGCAAAGCTCAGGTCAAAGCTATGCATTTTGCGCATTGAACGTGCCAATTACCCAGCCAAAGCAGCGTTAAAACGTCCCACTGTCGCCGCCATACCATACGTCAAAGCGTCCGCCGTCAATCCATGTCCGATGGAAACTTCTTTCAATTGTGGAATGCGTTTGACCAGTGCCGGGAGATTTTCGACCGTCAGATCGTGACCGGCATTGATTTCAAGACCGAGCGCCGTTGCGGCATCCGAGGCCTTGCCAACACGGTCCAGCTCGCGCGCTGCCGCTGCCGGATCGTCATAGGTCGCGCCATAAGGACCGGTATAGAATTCCAGCCGGTCAGCGCCGATGGCCTTGGCCTTTTCATAACCCAGCGGATCGGGATCGGCGAACAGCGAAACGCGCATGCCGCCCTTCTTCAACCGCGCCACGATGGGCGCCAGATAATCGGCCTTGGACAGGAAATCCCAGCCGTGGTCGGAAGTGGCCTGTGTCGGATCATCCGGCACCAGCGTCACCTGTTCCGGCTGGTGCTTTTCCACCAGATCGAGGAAGGCCTCGCTTGGAAAGCCTTCAATATTGAATTCGGCCTGCGGAAATTCATCATCGATCAATGCACGAATATCGCCAAGATCGGAAAAGCGGATGTGGCGCTGGTCCGGGCGCGGATGCACCGTCAATCCTGCCGCCCCCGCCGCGAGTGCAATTCGCCCGAGACCGGTGACGCTCGGCCAGGGCAGATCGCGACGGTTACGTAGCATGGCGATGGCATTGAGATTGACAGATAATTTCGCAGGCATGGAGGCATTTCTCCCATGATCGGTTTTCGCTTTAGAGCCTGTTCCAAAAGCCGTCCTGTGTGGCTGCAAATGCCGATTTTCACCATTTTTGCACACACATGCCGCTTTTTGAGTCAGGCTCTTATATCGCCCGCCGCAGGAAAGTGTGAGTGTTTTCCCGTCGCACCTGATGACCCATCCCCAAATGTTGCCGTTTCCCGTCTTTGGAGCATAGGCCAAGCTATTCCTTGCCGAATTTGGAACAACAATCCGCAACCTTTCGCCCGGTTTGGACGTTTGAATCCTGTCCCGACAGGGCACGAATTGACGATTGGTCATAGAAGACGCTTGGAGACCGATGATGCGCAATGAGGACATCCCCGTCGTCCGCCGCATTCCCACGGACCGGAATGATGTATTCGCCTTTGCCATTGAAGGGCATTTGGACGATTCATCGCTGGAGAACCTTTATGGGCTGCTCGACGCAGCCTATGAGCAATATGACGAGATTGATCTGCTGATCCGCCTGACCGGCTATGAGGGCGTGGACTGGACCGCGGCTTTTTCCGAAAGCATGCTTTCAATGCGCTCAAAATCGCTCAAGCATCTGCGCCGCTATGCGATTGTCGGCGGTCCATTATGGATACAGGCCAGCATCACCCTGATGCAGCCCTTCCTCTCGATAGAAATGCGCTCCTTCGAAGCCGACGAAGAACAGGACGCATGGGAGTGGCTGAGCGCCAAACCAATTGAAAGCTGATTATTTTACAATCGTCAGGCGTTCTGCTGCACGGGTAATGGCCGTATAGAGCCAGCGCTCGCGCGTATCGCGAAAAGCATAGCTTTCATCGAACAATACCACATCATCCCACTGCGAACCTTGAGCCTTGTGCACCGTCAGGGCATAGCCATAGTCGAAGTCGTCGTAACGCTTCTTGGTCTGCCACGGAATTTCGCTGTCCGGGTCCTCGAACTGCGCCTTCAAAAGCTTGATCTTGGCAACGCCGCGATCATCGTCTTCCGGCGCAACCAGCAGATTGATCCCGGGCTTCACGGTTTCCTTGGATGAGGTCATGACCTTCCAAAGTGACCCGTTGAGCAGGCCCTTGGCCGGATCGTTGCGCAGGCAGACCAGCTTGTCACCCGCCTGCGGATAATCCGCCGTAAAGCCCTTCAGCTCGCGCAGGCGCTGGTTATAACGCCGCCGCGTGCGATTGGTGCCGACAAGCACCTGATCGGCCTTCAAAACCATGTCCTGATTGACTTCGTTCTTGCTGATGACCTTTGCCGCGCCGTGATCGCCATAGGGCAGCTCGCGCCCTTCGCGCACGTCAAGCGCCATGCGGATAATCGGATTGTCCTGCGCCTGACGGTGAATTTCGGTGAGCAGATAGTTCGGCTCATGCTCGGTAAAGAACCCACCGCCGGAAATCGGCGGCAACTGGCCCGGATCGCCCAGCACAAGGATCGGCGTTCCGAAGCTCATGAGATCGCGCCCAAGCGCTTCATCGACCATCGAACATTCGTCCACCACGATCATCGCCGCCTTGGCGACCGGGCTTTGCCGGTTGAGCGAGAATGTCGGCGCGATGGACGTCTTGCCTGTCGTCTCGTCCTCAACGGCTTCCTCGCCACGCGGACGATAGATCAGCGAATGCAGCGTGCGCGCATTACTGGCGCCCTTGGAACGCAAAACCTGCGCGGCCTTGCCGGTAAAGGCGGCAAACTGCACATCGCCATCGACATGTTCCGCGAAATAGCGCGCCAGTGTCGTCTTGCCCGTTCCGGCATAACCGAACAACCTGAAAATGGGACTGCGTCCGTCTTTCAGCCATTGTCCGACGGCCTTGAGCGCCTGATCCTGTTCCGGTGAAAACTGCATGGCTCTTTCAGACAGGATTCGCGACCCGAAAACAAGATCAAACCGTGATCAAACAGCCGTATTAAGCAGAGCCGTATAGCGGGAGAGGTCGACATTGCCGCCGCTGACGATCACACCGACGCGCTTTCCGCGCAGTTGATCCGCCATCTGGCGGGCGCCGGCGAAAGCCAGACAACCCGTCGGCTCGACCACCAGTTTCATCTGACGAGCAAAGAACTTCATGCCGTCGACAAGGGCCTGATCGCTAACGGCCAGAACATCCGTGACCTTCTCGCGGATGATGGCAAAGGTCAGGTCGCCCGGCGCCTGCGTCTGCGCACCGTCGGCCAGCGTCTGCGGCGTGTCGATGCGCACAATTTTGCCCGCCCGCAAGGATTGCTGGACATCATTCCCCGCTTCCGGCTCGACACCATAAACGGCGCAATCAGGCGAAAGCGCCTTGGCGGCCAGCGCCGATCCGGCAATCAACCCACCACCGCCGACGCAGACGAACAGCGCGTCAAGCGGCCCGACCTCCTCGATCAGCTCCTTGGTCGCGGTGCCCTGCCCGGCAATGATATGCGGGTGGTTATAGGGTGGAATCAGGGTGAGACCGCCCTCCTCCGCCAGACGGTTCGTCAGGGCGTCACGGTCATCCTTATACCGATTGAAGGTGATGACATTGGCGCCATAGCCGCGCGTTGCTTCCAACTTCGACTGCGGCGCATCTTCCGGCATCAATATGGTGGCGGAAATGCCAAGCAGCTTTGCCGACAAGGCCACCGCCTGCGCATGATTGCCCGACGAAAACGCAATCACGCCGCGCTTCTTTTGCTCGTCGCTGAAACGGGTAAGCGCATTGAACGCTCCGCGAAACTTGAACGCACCGATGCGCTGAAGATTTTCGGCCTTGAAAAAGAATTGTGCGCCGGTCTCGGCATCGAGCGCCGCAGAGGTCAGAACCGGTGTGCGAAGCGCATGGCCCTCGATCTGTCCGGCGGCGGAAACCACATCGTCATAGGTAGGAAGTGCACGCATTTTGATGCTCCGATTGAGCTACTTCAGCATCGGCCAGAGGCTCGCGATCAGCAGCAAAGCCATAAAGATATTGAACCATTTGAGCCGCACCGGATCATCCAGCCAGTTGCGCAGCAACATGCCAAAGCCTGCCCAGACCGACACGCTCGGCAGGTTGACCAGCGTGAAGGCAACGCTCACCAGCGACACGGCCAGATAGTAATTGTCATGCGTGGCATAGGTGGCAATGCCGGTGACGGCCATCACCCACGCCTTGGGATTGACCCATTGGAAGGCTGCCGCCTGCATGAACGTCATCGGCTTGCCATCACCAGTACCCTTCGCTTCACCGATCGAACGCGACATTGCGATTTTCCATGCCAGATAGAGCATGTAAGCGCCGCCCGCGAATTTCAGGCTGGTGTAGAAGGCTGGCACCGTTTCAAGCAGCACGCCAAGACCGAAGCCAACGGCCAGAAGCAGGCCGAAAAACCCGACACCGATACCCAGCATATGCGGGATCGTGCGCCGAAAGCCAAAATTAACCCCCGATGCCAGCAGCATTAGATTGTTCGGCCCCGGTGTGATGGAAGACACAAAAGCGAAGGCGATCAGCGCCAAAAATATTTCGACAGACATGTGATGAACCCGATTTACCCGCACAAATTAGCTCAATAAAAAACCGGCACAATCGAAACATTGTGCCGGTTTTAAACCTTATTGTATCGATCCCTGCCCTTGGCAGAGACGTTGCACTTACATGCCTTCAGGACCACGATTCATCGCCGCGACGCCCGTGCGGCAGATTTCCACGAGGCCGAGCGGTTTCATGATCAGGATAAACTGGTCGATCTTCGCGGTCTTGCCGGTGATCTCCAGAATGAAATGATCCGTCGTCGCATCGACCACCTTGGCCTTGAACGCATCGGCGAGACGCAGCGTTTCGGCGCGGGCTTCACCCTTGCCAGCCACTTTCACCAGCGCCAGCTCGCGCTCGATCGGGCGATCATGCCCGAGTTCGCTCGCACGGTGGCTGAGATCAACCACGCGGTGAACCGGAACGATGCGCGCCAGCTGGTGGCGGATCTGGTCAAGCACGTGCGGTGTACCACGCGTCACAATGGTAATACGCGAAAGGTGCTTTTCGTGCTCGGTTTCCGAAACCGTCAGACTTTCAATGTTGTAGCCGCGACCGGAAAACAATCCGATCACACGGGCAAGGACACCCGGCTCGTTATCGACGAGGACGGCAAGCGTATGGGTTTCCGGGGTCTGGGTCTCGGCCGCGATGAAGTAGGCCGATCCGGAAGCTAGGTTCTGTGCATTCATGATTTCAAATCCTCCGGATCAGACGAGCGCGCGGCCCTTGGCGTCGATGGCATTGGCGACGGCTTCGTCGGTGGCTTCGTCGGGCAACAGCATTTCATTATGCGCCTTGCCGGACGGGATCATCGGGAAGCAGTTCGCCAGATTGGCAACGCGGCAGTCGAAGATGACCGGCTTGTCGATGTCGATCATTTCCTGAATGGCGGCGTCGAGATCGCCCGGCTTTTCGCAGCGAATGCCGTGCGCGCCATAGGCTTCCGCCAGCTTGACGAAATCCGGCATCGCCTCCGTATAGGAATGCGACAGGCGGTTGCCATGCAGCAATTGCTGCCACTGGCGCACCATGCCCATATACTGGTTGTTCAGGATGAAGATCTTGATCGGCGCATTGTGCTGGATCGCTGCCGACATTTCCTGAATGCACATCTGGATCGATGCGTCCCCGGCAATGTCTATAACCAGCGCATCCGGATGCGCAATCTGCACACCGAGCGCGGCAGGCAGGCCATAGCCCATCGTGCCGAGGCCACCCGAGGTCAGCCAGCGGTTCGGTTCTTCGAAGCCATAGAACTGTGCCGCCCACATCTGGTGCTGGCCGACTTCGGTGGTGATGTAGGTTTTGCGATCCTTGGTCAGTTCATACAGCCGCTCAATGGCATATTGCGGCATGATGACGTCCTTGTTCGGCGTATAGGCCAGCGAATTGCGGGCGCGCCAGCGGTCGATCTGCTCCCACCAGGCGGCGATGGCCTTCTTTTCCGGCTTCTTTTCGGAAGCGCGGAACTGGCGAACCATATCTTCCAGAACATGCGCAACATCGCCGATGATCGGCACATCCACGCGGACATTCTTGTTGATCGAAGACGGATCGATATCGATGTGAATCTTCTTCGAATTCGGCGAGAAGGCATTGAGGCGACCGGTGATACGGTCGTCGAAGCGCGCGCCAACGCACAGCATGACATCGCAATCATGCATGGTCATGTTCGCTTCGTAAGTGCCGTGCATGCCCAGCATGCCGAGCCAGTTCTTGCCCGATGCCGGATAGGCGCCGAGGCCCATCAGGGTCGAGGTGATCGGGAAGTTGCCGAGTTCAACCAGCTCGCGCAGCAGACGGGAAGCTGCCGGGCCGGAATTGATCACGCCACCGCCGGAATAGATGACGGGTTTCTTGGCCGTGGCGAGGAGACGGACGGCGTCGGAGATTGCCTGCGCATTGCCGTCGAGAACCGGACGGTAGGTGGTGCGCGGCGTGGTCTGCGGCGGCGTGTAGATGCCCTTGGCAAACTGGATATCCTTCGGAATATCGACCAGAACCGGACCCGGACGGCCCGTGGATGCAACATGGAAGGCTTCATGCAGAATGCGCGACAGGTCTTTGACGTCCTTCACCAGCCAGTTGTGCTTGGTGCAGGGGCGCGTGATGCCGACCGTATCGGCTTCCTGAAAGGCATCGGAACCGATCAACGAGGTCGGGACCTGACCGGAAATGCAGACGAGCGGGATGGAATCCATCAGCGCATCCTGAAGCGGGGTGACCGCATTGGTTGCGCCGGGGCCGGATGTCACCAGCAGCACACCGACCTTGCCGGTGGAGCGGGCATAGCCTTCGGCGGCATGGCCAGCACCCTGCTCGTGACGCACGAGAATGTGCTGAATCTTGTCCTGCTGGAACAGTTCGTCATAGATCGGAAGCACTGCGCCGCCCGGATAACCGAAAATGCTCTCCACGCCCTGATCGATCATGGCCTGAATAACCATTTCCGCGCCGGTCATCTCGCGTGGATGGCTTGTTTCCTGAGATCCTGCGGCGGTCGCTTCCGCCTCTTGTTTACCTGCAGTCATCGTTCTCTTCCCGTCTAGTCTGTATTTCGGTGTCAGATTTAGCCGCATCGGGCTTTTTTGGATAATAAAAAAGGCCCCCGAGGGAGCCTGTCTTTCGCGCATGGGAGCTTTCGCCGGATGGTTACACCATCCTGCCCATGCGCGCCCGTACCACAAGAATAATAAACGTGTTCATGGGGCGGGACACTAATCGCCTGAAAAGAAGCCGTCAACGCATAAATACGAGCCCTGTGATATTTTCTTAAGATTCACCCCACCCTCTCGATAACTTTATTTCAACCCGGATTTGCTAGCTTCATCAGATAGCTCTTATGAAAGTTGGCGGAATGAACACGGGCGGGGATATTGACGGTAGTGCCGAGATGAAGGGCCGCGGCTTTGTACAGCGCAACCGCACGGAAGGTCATGTCATCCAGTGCGACGGCGAGCGCGCCATCATTGCGGCTTTGTCCGGCCCCTCCTCCACTGCGTCCGATGACTACTGGACCGTCGGTCAGCTGATCTCGATCCAGTCGGGCGGCAACCGCCTGGTTGGCCTCGTCCACAATGTCACCGTGCCCGATAATGCCTGGACACGCGGCGGCGACAACATCGTCCATGTCCATGTCGAATTTCTGGGCGAAGTGCGCGGCGAACCGGATGGCCATATGTCGTTCAGCGGCGGGATTTCAAGATATCCCTATCCCGGCGCCATCGCCCACCGTATCCGCGCCTCCGACCTTTCCGCAGTCTATGCCCAGATGGGCCAGACAAGCGTACCCATCGGCGCGCTGACCCAGGACGCCTCCGTCCCGGCCTATGTTTCGGTTGAAGACCTCATCTCGCGCCATTTTGCCGTTGTCGGCACCACGGGCGTGGGCAAATCCAGCGCCGTCATGCTGCTCTTGCGCCGCATCGTCCTGCAGCGGCCCGATTTGCGCATCCTGATCCTCGACCCGCACAATGAATTTGCGGGCGCGTTTCCAGACCTCGCCATTGCAGTAGACCAGACCAATATCGAATTGCCGTTCTGGATGCTGCGACTGGACGAATTTGCCGATGTTATCTTTCGCGGCCGCACGCCGGAGCCGACGGAATACGACATATTGCGCGACCTCGTGCAGCTTGCGCGCGAAAAAACCAGTGACAGTGAAACCGGCGGACGCCACAGCTTGCGGCGCAAGCTTTCGGACAGGACGGTCAGCGTCGATACGCCCATCGCCTATCGCCTGCGTGATCTCCTGACGCTGATCGATGACAGGATCGGCCTTCTCGACAGCAAGGCGGAGCGCCCCTATCTGCGCAACCTGAAAGCAAGACTGGAGTCGATTGCCAGCGACCCGCGTTTCCGCTTCATGTTCGCCGTCACCGGCGGGCCGGAAACCATGCGTCAGGCTATCGCACGCATTTTCCGCATTCCGCATAATGGCAAGCCGATCTGCACCTTCCAGCTTGCCGGCCTTCCGTCCGAAGTGGTCAATGCCGTTGCTTCGGTTCTGTGCCGCCTCTCCTTCGACATTGCCATGTCAAGCGAAGGCAGCCTGCAAACCCTCGTCATCTGCGAGGAAGCGCACCGTTATATTCCAGCCGACAAGGATGCAGGCTTCTGGCCTACGCGACAGGCGATTGCCCGCATCGCCAAGGAAGGGCGCAAATACGGCTCCTATCTCGGCGTGATCAGCCAGCGCCCCGGCGAGCTGGACGCCACCATTCTTTCGCAATGCAATTCCATTTTCGCGATGCGTCTCGGCAATGAGCGCGATCAGGAAATCATCAAGGGCGCGCTGCGCGGCGGCGCGCGCAGCATGGCCGGTTTCCTCTCGTCGATTGCCAATCGCGAAGCCATTGCCTTCGGCGAAGCGTTTTCGACACCGATGCGACTGACCTTCGAAACGGTTCCAGCGCATCAGCTGCCGGGGCGACGCAAAACCGAAAGCCTGACATCATCCTTGCAGGTCGATGACAGAATCGCGCTGGATCGTATCGTGGACCGGCTTCGTTCGTTCGAAAACAATGCGCAGCCCGGCGCGCCGGAAAAGCCGACCGACGACAGCGATCTATTAGAAAAGCCTTCGACGATCAGCAGGCTGGAGACCGTCGCGGTTGCACCAATTGCACCGGAACGACCGGCTCCCATCGTCTCGCATAACAGCGAGACAGCCCAAAGCATGAAGAAACTTGGCGATCTGGTGCGCAATTTCCGCAAGGATTACGAGAGCTGACGGGACGCCTGCAACGACCCGATATCAGGCGCAGACGCGATTGCGCCCCATATTCTTGGCGGCGTAGAGCATCTTGTCGGCGCGGCGATAAAGGTCCTTCGACGTTTCGCGCCGGTCCCAGACCGCAAGACCGATACTGACGGTGACCGTCAGCTTCACATCGCCAAGATCAATTTCCAGCCCGGCAATGGCTTTTCGGATCCGATTGGCGAGCTTGATCATCAGCTCTGCATCCATATTGGGAGCGAGTACAGCAAATTCTTCACCACCAAGCCGCGCAACCACATCGTGATACCGGGTATAATCACGCAGGCAGCGCGCGACTTCCTGCAACACCACGTCGCCAATATCGTGTCCGTGGGTGTCGTTGACCGCCTTGAAGTGATCCAGATCGATAATCATCAGGCCGACTGGCCGCTGGATACGGTCGAACTGGACCAGATATTCCTTCAACGCTTCGTCGAAATAACGACGGTTCTGCATGCCGGTGAGGCTGTCGGTGAGCGCGGCATGTTCGAGCGTCTGCGACCGTTCGGACAAATCCTGCGTGATGATCTGCAATTTGCCGCGATCCAGCGCCTCGGTGCGGATTTGCGGATAGATCAGCAAAAGCCCGCAGACGATGGAGGCAATGAGAACCCAGATCGCCGCATGATTGAGCCGCCCGAGAGAAGTTGCGATTTCGGCAGCGGATGCATTGAGGGAGGTCGCTTCAAGCAAGCCCAAATCGACATGCACGCGATAAAGCAAAATGCCTATCCCGCACATTAAAATAATCAGAATGAAAAATGCCCGCTCCGATTTATGAAACCGCATGTTTCGCGCCCGCCTCTCCTGTCAGAAGATAGCCTGCTAGTTATTTCGGTGACGTTAATTGAAGTAGTGCTTCATCAGAATTACTTAAAAAATTCCAGCTTTCATCCAGCTGATTGCGAAACCAGGTCGACTGGCGCTTGGCATATTGCCGCGTTGCAATGACGGATCGTTCAATGGCCTCTTCTTCAGTCATGGTGCCATCAAGAAAAGCGGTGATTTCCCGAACGCCAATCGCCTTCATCGCGGGTAGCGCCCGATCAAGCTGCAAGGACAACAGCGCCTTCACTTCGTCAATTGCGCCATTATTCCACATCAGTGCGAAGCGCCGCGCGATACGTTCGGAAAGCCAGCCCCGTTCCGGCAAAAGCACAATTTTCCGCGCCGACTGGTCGTCCACCAGCACATGGCCCTTGCTTTGCTGCCACGCGCTCAAGGATTTTCCGGTGCTTTCGATCACCTCCAGCGCACGCACGATGCGCTGGCTATCGGTCGGCTGGAGCGTCGCCGCCATTTGCGGATCGCGTTCCGACAGCGCCCGATGCAGGGCTTCAGCCCCTTCCGCCTCCATGCGGGCGCGCCAATGATTGCGCACATCGGGCGAGACTTCCGGCATTTGTGACAAGCCGCCCAGCAGAGCGCGAAAATAAAGTCCCGTCCCGCCGACGAAAATCGGCGTCCGTCCTTCAAGATCGGGCTGCGCCAGAAGGGATGCCACATCGGCAAACCATTTGCCGGTGGAATAGGACACAGACGGCGAAACATGGCCGTAGAGATGATGCCCGGCTGAAGCCAGATCGTCTGCGCCCGGACGCGCCGTCAGCAGATCGAGTACGTCATAAACCTGCATGGAATCGGTGTTGACGATGAACCCGCCAGTCTCCCTTGCCATATGAACAGCAAGTGCCGACTTGCCGCTGGCCGTCGGGCCCGCTATCAGGATGGCATTCTTGATCGCCTCCTCACTCATCGCAGGAATCGCTCCCTCATGTCTGCATCCGCTTCGCTCATTGCCACTTTGATCACCAACCCGGCCAAGGCCGCTCTTGTTCCGTCGCTCGGGATTAAAGCGTCAGCGGCAGTGAATGCAACAGGACTTTACTGGCTTGCAGATGGTATTGCCTGCGATATCCCCCTGCCAACCGGCTTGAGCGCCGAAGAAGCCGACGCCGCGCTACGCTCGGCACTCGATGGCATACCGGTCGACGTGGTTGTGCAGGAGCAGGATCGCCGCCGCAAGAAAATCCTGATCGCCGACATGGATTCCACCATGATCCAGCAGGAATGCATTGATGAACTGGCCGAAGAGGCAGGCTTGCGCGACCATGTGGCCGCAATCACCGCCCGTGCTATGAACGGTGAAGTCGCCTTTGAACCAGCCTTGCGCGAGCGCGTCGCCCTTCTGAAAGGCTTGCCGCTTCAGGTTATCGACAAGGTGATCGCCACCCGCATCACACTCACCCCCGGCGGGCCGGAACTGGTGCGCACCATGCGCAAGCACGGCGCCTATACCGCGCTCGTCTCGGGCGGTTTCACGTCCTTCACGCACCGTATTGCCGAAATGATCGGCTTCAATGAAGACCGCGCCAATCTCCTTCTGGATGATGGCGCCAAGCTGACCGGCGTTGTCGCGGAACCGATTCTCGGTCGAGAAGCCAAGGTGGAACGGCTGGAAGAAATTGCAGACCGTCTTGGGCTGACGCCCGAGGATGCGATTGCTGTCGGCGATGGCGCTAACGATCTCGGCATGATCCAGCTCGCGGGAACGGGTGTGGCGCTACATGCTAAACCGGCGGTGGCGGCACAAGCCAAGGTTCGCATCGACCATGGCGACCTGACTGCCCTTCTCTACATTCAGGGTTACAGGAAAACGGATTTCGTCGAATGATCATTCTGGAAACGCCAAGGCTCATCATTCGAAATTGGGAGGATCGCGACCGCGACCTCTTTCACACGATCAATTCCGACGAAGATGTCATGCTTTTCTTCCCGTTCCGGCACGACCGGCAACAGTCGGACGAACTTTTCACCCGGCTGCGCACCATGATTTCGAAAACCGGCCTTGGTTTCTATGCGCTCGAAGAAAAGACAAGCGGTGAATGCATCGGCTTTGCCGGTCTTGCCCGCACCAATCTTGAGCCGCATTTGCCGGATGGAACAGTGGAAATCGGCTGGCGACTAGCCCGCCCTTTCTGGGGAAAGGGTTTTGTGACAGAAGCCGCCAAAGCTCTTCTTGACTACGCCTTCGGTTCGCTGGGCCTGTCTGAGGTCGTTTCTTTCGCCGTACACAATAATGATCGCTCCACGAACGTCATGCAGCGCATTGGCATGGTGCGCGATCCTTCAAGTGATTTCGATCATCCGCGCGTACCGGACGAAACGCCCCAACTGAAACGCCACGTCGTTTATCGCGCTCATGCGACCTGACCGGCGCACCAGCCAGAAGACCATGCCCACTGGAAATTATAGCCACCGAGCCAGCCGGTGACATCGACCACTTCACCAATGAAATAGAGGCCGGGCACCGACTTGGCCTCCATGGTGCGCGAATCGAGATCGCGTGTATCGACACCGCCCAGCGTCACTTCCGCCGTGCGATAGCCTTCCGATCCGGCGGGCTTGATGCGCCAATCATTGACGGCAGCTTCCACACGCCGAAACAGCTTGTCGGACATATCGGCGAGATGCCCGCTGGCACCGTTTTCCTCGGCGATTGTCTGTGCAAGTTTCTTCGGAAGGTACAGGCCGAGTGCTGTCTGCAGGGCCTGCTTTCCATTTGTCGTGCGCTGCGCACGCAAGGCTTCGAACAGATCCGTACCGGGCAACATGCTGATGCGGATTTCATCGCCCTCTTTCCAGTAGGATGATATCTGCAAAATGGACGGCCCGCTGATGCCGCGATGCGTGAACAGCATGGCCTCGGCAAAACTCGTCTTGCCGCAGGCCACCACCGCATCGACGGCGATACCGGCCAGCGGCTTCAACCGTTCCAGCGTCTTCGGTTCAAAAGTCAGCGGGACCAGCGCCGGGCGTGTCTCGACCAGCCGCAAGCCGAACTGCTCGGCGATGTCGTAGCCGAAGCCGGTTGCGCCCATCTTCGGGATAGATTTGCCACCGCAGGCGACCACCACGGAACGGCATCTGACTGTCGTGCGGATGCCGCCTTCCATCAGCCGCAGCTCAAACCCTTCTCCTAGTATTCTGGCTATACTCTCGACACCGCAGGAGGTTTTCAACCGCGCGCCGTGGCGCTTCATCTCGCCAAGCAGCATGTCGATGATTTGCGTTGCCGACCCATCGCAGAAAAGCTGGCCAAGCGTCTTTTCATGATAGGCAATGCGATGCCTCTCGACCAATGCGATGAAATCGCGCTGCGTATAGCGGCTCAAGGCGGAGATGCAGAAATGCGGATTGCGCGACAGATAGTTTTTCGGGCTGGCATGGATATTGGTGAAGTTGCACCGCCCGCCCCCGGAGATACGGATTTTCTCACCTGCCGTCCTGGCATGATCGACAACCAGCACGGAACGACCGCGCTTGGCTGCTTCGATGGCGCACATCATCCCGGCTGCGCCCGCGCCTATCACGACAATATCGACAGTTTCCAAACCCGCACCACTCCACCACCCAATCGGGCATTGAATCTCGTTCTCAGCACTTGCCGCTATTTGATTCAAATCGCAAATGAAAACGGCACTGCGGGATGATCCGCAGCGCCGTTCCAGGTTCATTTCGCACAGGCGTTTAGTCGATCCGAACCGTCACAAAACGCAGTTCGCCAGAGCGTGACGCCAGCATGAACAGCGCATTCTTGCGCCCTTCCCGTCGCAGCGCATCGATGCGCTTCTTCACGTCTTCGGGCGCCTTGACCGTGACCTGATTGATATCGACGATGACATCGCCGGTTTCAACGCGCTTGTCGCCCGCAGCCGAACCGGGAGCGACATAGAGGATCGCCACGCCCTGCACGTCTTCGGCAATCCCGAACTCGCCACGCACATCGTCGTTGAGCGCAGCGAGCCTCATGCCGAGCACGGACGGGCCGGTGGCTTCGCTCTTCTGCTCCTGCTTCGGGGTGGCTGGCGCTTCCTCACCATCCTCACCCTCCGCTCCATCCGGAACCGGCGCCTGATCTTCGGTAGCAGCTTCCGTGCTCTTGTCGTCTTCCACAAGACGACCGAGCTTCACCTTGACGGTCTGTTCCGCACCGTCACGGACAACGACGATTTCCACATCCTTGCCGACCGCGCTTTCGGCCACGAGGCGGGGCAGATCGCGGGCGGTATCCACTGGCTTGCCTTCATAGCGGATAACCACATCGCCAGCCTTCAGCGCCGTATTGTCCACGCCGGAATTCTCGATCAGCCCGGCAATCAGCGCGCCCTTCGGTTCTTTCAAACCAAGACTGTCGGCAATATCCTGCGTCACCGGCTGGATGCGAACGCCGAGCCAGCCGCGCTTGACCTCGCCGAATTCTTTCAGCTGGTTGATCACGCCCACTGCCATTTCGGCCGGAATGGCAAAGCCGATGCCAATGGAGCCGCCGGACGGCGAAATAATCGCCGTGTTGATGCCGATCACCTGACCGCTCATGTCGAACAGCGGGCCGCCCGAATTGCCGCGATTGATGGCAGCATCCGTCTGGATGAAATCGTCATAGGGGCCGGAATTGATATCGCGCTTGCGCGCCGAAATGATCCCGGCGGTCACGGTTCCGCCAAGCCCGAACGGATTGCCGATGGCCAGAACCCAGTCGCCAATACGCGCCTTGTCGGAATTGCCAAACTGCACGGCCTTGAGCTTGTGCTTGGCCGGATCGACTTTCAGGACAGCCAGATCGGTCTTGATATCCTTGCCGACCAGCTCGGCCTTCAGCTTGGTGCCGTCGTTGAAATTGACTTCAATCTCGTCGGCATCCGCAATGACGTGATTGTTGGTGACGATGAAGCCCTTTTCGGCATCGATGACGAAGCCCGATCCAAGCGACTGCACCTTGCGCGACTCGTCGCTCTGTTCGCCGTCCTTGTTGTTGAAGAAGTCTTTGAAATATTCCTGAAACGGTGAGCCTTCCGGCACTTTCGGCATCGGCACGGGGCCATCGCCCTCGCCGCCATCGTCTTTCACGGTCTGCGAGGTGGAGATATTCACCACCGCATCCAGCAGCCCTTCTGCGAGATCAGCGACAGAACCCGGCCCCTGAATGCCTTTCACGGGAGCGTCCTGAGCAAAGGCAGGCGGCGTTGCGACCGTCAGCGTTCCGGTGACAGCAAGCGCGCCCATTGCCACGGTTGCGAATAGGGTGCGAGCGAATCCCGCCTTCGGTACGATTGCCATAAAGCTCTGCTCCGATCCTGAATATCTACGCAAATAACCTAAAGGTTAGATCGCCGCAAATTAAGGCCTGTTTACGGCCCCGTATAGGCAGAGGGCCATAAATAACGGAACCAGAGGTGCTTATCCCCTGACAAGCCAGACGATGCCGACGCCGATGGCAAGCGCCGCTATACCGGCAATGCGCAACATGCCTTCCGGTGCTTCGCTCGCCTCCCGGGCGAGCTTCTTGGCGAAAAAAGGAAAGCCGCCGTAGAGCAGCCCCTCGATAACGAAGAGAAGTCCTACGGCGGCTAGAAAATCGCTCATGAGAGCTGTTCCCGCACTTTACTGCGAAGGCGTTGCCAGCTTGCCGCCAGCATCACGGAAGAACTTAAAGAACTCCGAATCCGGCGAGAGAACCAGCGTCGTATCCGGCGTTTCGAGCGCTTCGCGATAAGCGGCCATCGAACGATAGAAGGCGAAGAAGCCCGGATCCTTCGATGCGGAGGCTGCGTAGATTTCACTGCGCTGCGCATCGCCCTCACCGCGAAGGATTTCCGATTCCTTGCGCGCTTCGGCAATCGTTTCCACAACCTGACGGTCGGCCACGGCGCGGATACGCTGGGCGGCTTCACGGCCACGGGCACGCAGACGCTCGGCTTCCGCCAGACGTTCCGCCTTCATGCGCTCATAGGTCTGCTGCGAGACTTCTGCCGTCAGATCGGTACGGCGGATACGCACGTCCTGGATGGTCAGGCCGAGCGAAGTCGCATCAGGACGAAGCTGATCGCGCACTTCACGCATCATGTCGCCGCGCTCTTCAGAAAGAGCGGCTTCAAAACCACGCTGACCATAGACACCACGCAGCGATGCATCGAGACGGGTGCGCAAGCGCTGTTCGGCAAGGAGCGTGCTGCCCGAAACCGTTTCACGGAACTTGCGGGCATCGGTGATGCGATAGACGAGGAACGCATCGACGTCATAGAACTTGCCGCCCGAAACCTGAACGCGGATGTCGTCCAGATCGAAACGCAGCAAGCGGTCATCGATCATCTGCACCGTATCGGCGTCAAGGAAGCCGAATGGCAACTTGAAGTAGATGCCAGGCTCGGTCTTCACGCTGACGATCTGACCGAAACGAAGAACGATTGCCTGCTGGCGCTCCGAAACGATGAACGTCGCGGAATAAAGCAGGAAGGCGAGGACAGCGATAATGCCGGCAATGATCGGAAGTCTGTTCTGAGCCATTACTGTGCACCTCCGCCGGTCGAGGGGGTCGTGGTCACGGTTGCACCCGGAGTTGCGCCTGCGCGCGGTTGCTGGCGCATCAATTCGTTCAGCGGCAGATAGGGCACGACGTCCTTTCCTGGTTCCACAATGACTTTCTTGGTGCTTTTAAGCACCTGTTCCATGGTTTCGAGGAAGAGACGGTTACGGGTCACTTCCGGGGCTTTTTCATACTGGCCGAGAACCGAGCTGAAACGCTGCGCTTCACCTTCGGCGTCCTGAACGACGCGGTTCTTATAGGCTGCCGCTTCTTCGCGAAGCTGAGCGGCTTCACCGCGGGCCTGACCGAGTTTCTGGTTGGAATACTGGTTCGATTCCTCGATGAATCGATCCTCGTCCTGTTCGGCGCGCTGCACTTCGTCGAAGGCGTCGGCCACTTCACGCGGCGGCGATGCGTCTTCAATCGACACGGCATTGACCTGAATACCGGCCTGGTAGGTGTCGAGTGTCTGCTGCACGATAGCGCGCACGCTTTGCGCAATCTCGGCACGATTGTCGCGGAAAACGTCCTGCGCCGGGCGGCGACCGACGATTTCACGCATCGCGCTTTCCGAAACCTGCTGCACCATCGCATCCGGGCTGTCGACATTGAACAGGTAAGCGCGCGGATCAGAAACGCGATAGAGAACCGAGAACTGGACATTCACGATGTTCTGGTCGCCGGTCAGCATCAGACCCTGCGTCGCAGTACGGGAACCCTGAGCGCCGATATTGATCTGCTTTTCGACGATTTGCGCCTTTTCATAGGTTTCAATCGGCCACCAATGGAAATGCAAGCCAGGTTCGGAAACTTCAGCCTTCGGCTTGCCGAAACGAAGTTCAACCGCCAGTTCATCCGGCTGTACTGTATAGACGGACTGGAAAACCCAGAAGCCGAGCAAGGCCGCGCCGATCAGGAAATAGATCGGGCGATTGCCGCCGCTGCGACCACCGCCGCCGGGGAACACCTGCTTCAGGCGATCCTGGCCTTTGCGCAAAATATCCTCGAGATCAGGTGGCGTATTCTGGCCGCCCCCGCGCGGACCCTTCGGGCCCTGTCCCCAGGGGCCATTATTATTGTTGTTATTATTGTTGTCACCGCCGCCGCCACCCCATGGGCCGCCGCCGCCATTCTGATTGCTCCAGGGCATCCTCACCTCTAAGCTTCTGTTTCCCGCATCTCCGGCAAAAAACGCCTCAGCGCTTTTAACGGAGATGCTCCCGGAAGACGGGAAAGCAAGGCGCAAACCCCCGTCATCAACTAATGTTACCGTTTTATAGGCATCGGGAGGCGCGCTTTCAACGGAAGCGCAATAAAATTCCTATGTTATGCTTTACGCAACACGCTTTTCGTAAACCATATAGCGGGTCGGATGGCTGTCTTTATCGCCGGCTGGCACGTCTTCCGACGAGACCAGACGCCACGCATCGGGCTTAATCTCCGGGAAATGTGTGTCCCCATCGATTGCCGCCAGAACCCGCGTCAGATGCACGCGGTCCGCCAGCGGCAAAGCCTGCGCATAAATCTTGCCGCCGCCAATGATGCAGACCTCGCCAACGCCGAGCTTTTCGGCAAGCTTGCGCCCAAGCGCAATGCCCTCTTCCAGCGAGCCGACGATATGTACGCCTTCAGCCTGAAAATTCGCATCGCGGGTCACGACGATGTTCGGTCGTCCCGGCAAGGGTCGCCCGATCGACTCCCATGTGCGACGCCCCATGATGACCGGCTTGCCGAGCGTCAGCGCCTTGAAGCGCTTGAGGTCCGTCGAAAGCCGCCATGGCATATCGTTGTCGCGCCCGATCACGCCATTCTCGGCTGCAGCCACGATAATCGAAACGACCGGCTTATCCGTGTTCACGCTCTCACTCATACCGCAATCGGCGCCTTGATCGTCGGATCGGCTTCATAGCCTTCCAGCGCAAAATCCTCGTAACGGAAGGCAAACAGGTCCTTCACATCCGGATTGATGCGCATGACCGGCAGCTTTTTCGGCGTGCGCGTCAATTGCAGCCGCGCCTGCTCGAAATGGTTGGAATAAATATGCGCGTCACCCAGCGTATGGATGAATTCGCCGGGCTTGAGGCCCGCCACCTGCGCGATCATCATGGTCAAAAGCGCGTAGGAAGCGATGTTGAACGGCACGCCGAGGAATATATCCGCCGAACGCTGATAGAGCTGGCAGGACAGTTTTCCGTCCGCGACATAGAACTGGAACAGGCAATGGCACGGCGGCAGCGCCATTTCATCGACCAGCGCCGGGTTCCAGGCCGACACGATCAGGCGGCGGGAATTCGGATTGCCATGCAACATCTTCATGAGATTGGAGATCTGGTCGATATGGCGACCATCCGGCGCTGGCCAGGAGCGCCACTGATAGCCGTAAACCGGGCCGAGATCGCCCTTCTCGTCGGCCCACTCATCCCAGATCGAAACACCGTTTTCCTTGAGATAGGCAATATTGGTATCGCCCTTCAGAAACCACAACAGCTCATAGATGATCGAGCGCAGATGCAGCTTCTTGGTGGTCAGGACCGGAAAGCCCTCCTCCAGATTGAAGCGCATCTGATAGCCGAAAACCGAGCGCGTGCCCGTTCCCGTGCGGTCGCCGCGATCGGTGCCGTTGTCGAGCACATGCTGGAGAAGATCGAGATAGGTGCGCATGGGATGTTCCCGGATAGGGTTTTCGAGATCGATTCGTTTCGACCCTACTATAAGGAAAAACCCCGGCGCGGGGCACCGGGGTTGGAATTCCACAGGCAATATGCACCGATCAGAGATCGCCGAGTTTGCCGAGCTGCTTTGCCACCAGATAATAGAAGGTCACGCGGTGCTTGTTGCGGTCGCCCTTCATGACTTCCGCAACGTGGTTCACCACTTCTTCTGCCTTGGCGGCATCGGTCACGCCGAGCTTCTTGCCAACCCAGCTGTCGCGCACACGCTTCAGTTCTTCCGGATCGGTCGCCGAAACGAGCGAGGAGTCGCGATTGCGTAGCGCAATGCCCAGATGCTTGACGATCTTCTCGACAACCGCTTCATCGGCGGCGGCATCGTAGCGACGGACATCTGCGAGGTATTCACTCATATATCGGCTCTCCTTCAGTGGGGCACACCGCCCAGTCTAAACCGCAATTCCGGATAGACCGGAAGAAAACTCCAGCCTTTCCAATATATATGCGACCAAGATTGACCAGTGAGAGCAAGCTGTCAACGGCAATTATGAGAAACAACCCGTGAGATTGAGCTTTTGCCCTGCAAAGAACAAAATCTAACTTAACATAATCTCGGTATAAAAATTTCTTCACGCATATAACGCCTATTTGATAAAAATTTGAAATCTACTTCCAATTTTACGACAGGTTTTATTATGTTTCGATCCTTATCTATTATCACTGCATTGCATATTTTTCTTTATCCAGCTCATGCCTATTCGGCATCAGCGGACATTTCGCAGAAAGATATTGCGGGTTATATTCAAGATCATAAAAATGAGCAGCTGTTGCTGCTTGAAAAACTGGTCAATATCAACAGTGGAACCGCAAACGCCGACGGCGTGAAGCAAATCGGGAATCTTCTGAAACCGGAATTCGAAGCGCTTGGCTTTGATGTTCGATGGCATGATCTTCCGGCAGACTTGAAACATGCGGGCACACTGGTCGCCAGACATACCGGAAACGCGAAGACGCGCATTCTCCTGATCGCGCATCTGGATACGGTGTTTCCGCCAACAAGCAAGTTCCAGCACTTCACCCTTTCTCATGACGGAAAACAGGCAAGCGGCCCCGGCGTCATCGATGACAAGGGCGGACTGGTCACCATTCTCTATGCGATGAAGGCGCTTAAAAACGCCGATGCGCTCAAAAATGCGAATATCACAATCGTCATGACCGGCGACGAGGAATTGGCGGCGCGACCGACGAGCCTCTCCCGGAAAGTTCTGATGGACGCCGCGAAACAAAGCGATATTGCGCTGGGGTTTGAATTTGCACTTGCCCCCGATGAACTGGTCGTCTCAAGACGCGGCCTGTCCGAGTGGTTTCTGACCGCCACCGGAAATGCCGCGCATTCCTCGCAGATTTTCCAGCCCGATGTCGGCTTTGGCGCTGTTTATGAAATAGCCAGAGTGATTGATGCATTGCGTATGGAACTGACGAAAACGCCCGATATCACCATGAATGTAGGCCTTCTCCTTGGCGGGCAGCAAATCAACGAGGACATCGATCAGGGAACCGGGATCGCCAGCGGGCGCAAGACCATCGTTCCGCCCAATGCTTTGGCGCATGGCGATCTGCGCTTCATGACGAAGGATGAACGTGACGCGATTGAAGCCTCCCTGCAAAAGATCACAGCGCAGCCGCTTTCCGGGACACACAGCAAGGTCGAGTTTCAGGATATCATGCCGGCAATGCCAGCAACCAACGCCAATTATGCGTTGCTCTTGCAATATAGCGCCATATCGCAGCAACTTGGCGGCCCTGCGCTGAAGGCAGTCGCCCCTGAGGAGCGTGGCGGCGCGGATATTTCCTATATCACGCCTTATGTAAAAGCGGGTATTGACGGATTGGGGCCATGGGGTTCGGGCGCACATACCGAGCATGAAACGCTTGAAGTTGCTTCGCTTCCCGAAGCGACGAAACGAGCTGCCCTATTCATATTTCAGAAAATTCAGGAGTAAATTTGCCCCTGACAAATATAACCGCCCCTCTTCCAATATGGATCGACCGCGCCTATATACGTCTCGCTGGCGCAAGCCAGCTATGGTGATAAACGGACGGTGTAATAAACCCATTGGACCCGGGGGCGGTACCCGGCGCCTCCACCAGAACACAGGCTCTATGATTGGTCTGTGCTGTGGCGGGGGCGAAATAGGATCGACAAGGGTGTAAAGATCGCTCTTTTACTCGGCATGATACCACCGTTATCGGGTCAATTGAGTAGTTGCAAATGACAACAAAGCTCAGGGTTATGCTCTCGCTGCCTAATGGCGGTGCGGGAAACCCACTCTAAAGCCCTTAGGGTTAGCACCTTAAGGCGGGGTTCGGAGGCACCTGGCAACAGAAGCCTCCACTTTCCCTCTTCAATTCAGGCTGCTGCTGCTTCCGTATCGAGATCGCTCGCTTTGCGGGAGAGAACGATCTGCGTCAGCACGAATGCGGTCAGCGCACAACCGGCGATTCCGCCGACCATAGGCACAGCCGTTCCGTCGAAGAACGAACCGGTAATGCCAATCGCCAGACCGCCAATCACAAAATGCAGCGTTCCCATCAGCGCCGAAGCCGTACCGGCAATCGCGCCATAATCTTCCAGCGCCAGAACCGCCGTGGTTGGGATCACCAGCCCGAGGAAGCCGTAACCGACGAACAGGAAACTTGCGATCAGCCAGAGCGATTGATGCCCCATCAGTACGGCTGCGAACATAGCGAGCATGGCGGCAGCGAAACCGGATACGGCAAAGCGCATTACACGGCGCAGCCCGAATCGCGCGCCCAGCCAACCATTCAGCTGGGAAACGCCGAAGAACGACACCGCATTGGCCGAAAAAGCCAGCGCATATTCGTTCGGGGTCAGACCGTAGTGATCGATGAGCACGAAGGATGAATTGGCCAGATAAACGAAGAACGAGGCAATGCCAAAGCCGCCGACGAAAACCAGCCCTAGGAAATAGCGGTCCTTGAGCAAGCGGCCATAGCCGCGCAGCGCGCTCCCAACGCTGCTTTCAAGCCGCGCTTCACGCGTTCGCGTTTCCTGTTGGGCCGTCGCAAGCAGCACAAGGCCGATAATCGCCGCGACCAGAACAGCCCAGAACACGCCACGCCAGCCAAAGAAGCTGATAATGACCGAGCCCGTGAGAGGCGCCAGAATCGGCGAAATGGAGAAGACCAGCATCAACAGCGACATCAGCCGCGCCGCTTCGACGCCGGTATGCAGATCACGCACCACAGCGCGCGGAATCACCATGCCCGCCGCAGCACCCAACCCCTGCAGGAAGCGAAACAGCACCAGCACATCAATGTTGGTCGCCAGCGCGGAGCCGACGCTGCCGATGGCGAACAGAATCAGCCCACCGTAAAGCGGGACTTTGCGCCCGACCATGTCCGACAGAGGCCCACAGAAAAGCTGGGCAATCGCCAAGGCGATGAAGAAGGCAAGCAGACTCATCTGCACCGCGCCGGTTTCCGCATGGAGGTCGGCGGCAATCGTCGGCAAGGCAGGGAGATACATGTCGATCGCGAAGGGACCGACGGCGGAAAGAAGACCAAGAACAATCGCATTGCGCACAAGACTCGAAGCCATGGGAGACGCGCTTTCATCAATGTTTCGTGAGGTGCCCGCACCGGTTTCGGATCGCCAACTTCGCTTGGGAGGGTGGATCGCTGGGCTCGCAAAACCGGTACTGGATTGAATAACTCTATGTAACTGCTATGGCTTTTCAGATGATATCCGGGATATACGCGCTTAAACGGGCAAACCAGACTTCTGAAATGACTGTCACAGTCTCTTGTCTAGACGAAACGCCAAAAGGAATTTGACATTGATGTCAAATTAGACACCATTGTCCAAAACGTCAAGTCATCTTATGTTGGGCTTATGAAACCTACTGACATAATCGAAATGGCCGCCCCGCCGGTGAAGCGTAGCACCACCGGAAAAGGGCTGAATGCCGCTGCAAACACTGCCGCCATGAAGCCTGGGCAGTGCATGAAGCGCGATTTCATCCTGTGTTCTGCGGCGCGCGTTTTCTCGCGCGACGGGTTTCAGGGCGCCAGTATCGACCTGATTGCAAACGAGGCCGGCGTTTCGCGCCAGACCATCTATAACCACTACCGCGATAAGGAAGCTTTGCTTGCCGCTGTGGTTGAAGACGCCTTGGACCGCATGAATGCAAGCCTGTTTGCCGTGCTATCCACTTTTCCACAGAGCGGTGACAATCTTGAGCGGGATCTGACGGCTTTCGCGATCCGCATGAGCCGGAACTGCGTTTACGATCCATCGGGTGCTTTTCTGCGCAAGCTTTTGCAGTCGAGTACGCCCGACATGTCTTTCGCGGGCTATATCTGCAAGACCAAGGGTCCGGCGCAGGCTGTCCCGGCCATTGCCGCGTGCCTGTCCCGTCTGGCGCTGGCGGGACATTTGCGCCTCAATGATCCTGATCTGGCGGCACTGCATTTCATGGCCCTGATCAGCGCCGATACGCAACTGCACGCCTTGCACGGATGCGCCATTGATGACGACACCATTGAGCGCAGCGCCATCAATGGCGTCAGGACATTTCTGCTGGCATTTGGCGGGACCGCTTCGTCGCCGCAAGCTGCCCCTCTCCCCTGACAGATCGAGCAGTGCTGCCGCACTTTCGCGATATATATCATCGTTTCCTGCGAGAACGAACTTGACATCTGCCTGCGAATCCGTGGGATAAGAAACCCATGGTACAGGATCTGATCCGTTACGACATTCTCGCTCAGGAAGCCCTTCGTGGCGTCATCCGCAAGGTTCTTGCGGAGGTGGCCAAGGCTGGCCTGCCGGGCAATCATCATTTCTTTATCACGTTCCTCACCGGAGCGCCGGGCGTGCGTATTTCCACGCGCCTGAAAGAGAAATATCCCGAGCAGATGACAATCGTGTTGCAGCATCAGTTCTGGGACATGAATGTCACCGATCAGCTGTTCGAAGTCGGCCTGTCTTTCGGTGATATTCCCGAAAAGTTGGTGATACCATTCTCGGCAGTGCGTGGTTTCTACGACCCGTCCGTCAATTTCGAACTTGAGTTCGATGTTGCGGCAGTTCAGCCGACCAGCGACAATGACGAAGACCACAATATCGCGCCAATCGAGATGATGCCGGTGGAAACCGCGCCCGAAAAGCCGGAAAAGCCCAAGGCGAAGTCGCGCAAGACTGCTGCTGAAAAGCAGGCAGCCGCCGCGAAGGATAATGCTGAGGGCGAAGATACGCCGAAGCCATCCGCCGACGTGGTATCGCTGGACGCTTTCCGCAAGAAGTAAATCTTCTTCCCAACTTTGCATGAATTCATGAAGGCTTTGGCTGCGCTGCAAGTATGTTGCTGTGGCCAGAAACCGTTCGTATAAAACTGTGGCCAGACAGGGCGTTATTCCATAGTATATTACTGACCAGACCATTCGTTTTGACTTCGATCAAGGCAACCGAAGTTTAAAATGATATGATAGCGGCCATTACGGCAGTGGAAATCAAGGCGGGAATCTCATGGTCCGTTTGTTAGCGCAGGCAGTTCTCTGGATAAGCGGCGTTATTGCTGCGTTTTTCATCGCGAGCGACGCGCCGAACTTTCCCCTCTGGCAAATGACCATCGGCCTTTTGCTACTCGTCGCGGTTTCAGTCGCGATCTGGTGGTTCACCAATCCCAAGGAACCGAGACAGTAAGCCAAGCCGACAGCTTGCAGCCCGTCGAAGCGCCGCGTTATAAAAGCGTGTGTCAACGCACTAAGAGCGCATCCCGAAAAGTGTGAAACGGTTTTCGGGTTAGATGCGCGTTAAAACAAAGAATTAGAGCGCCGATCTGATGCAATCAGATCGAAACGCGCTCTAAGCCATCCGAGACATCGACATGAGCGACATCGTCAATCTGCGGCAGTTCAAGAAAAAGAAAGCGCGTGACGCCAAGGAAAAGCAGGCGGATCAAAACCGCATTCTTTTCGGACGAACGAAAGTGGAAAAAGACTTCGCGCGGGAAGAGACCCGCAAGAGCGAACGCTTTCTGGACGTGAATCGCCTGGAGCGCAAAGACGACGCGGATGGTGAGCTTTGAGCACCGGCGGCCTGCGCAAGCACTCTGTCAGCATTCGCGGCCATGCGACCAGCTATACGCTGGAAGACGAATTCTTCGAGATTCTCCACCAGATTGCCGAAATGCGCGGCCAGTCGATTGCATCACTGGTGGCCGAGGTGGACAGCAAGCGTGAGCGCACCACCAACCTCTCATCGGCGCTGCGGCTCCACGTATTGAACTGGCTCAAATCGCAGTTACCACCAGCCAGCTGATAGCAAACCGATCACGGCTGCGGCACGGGTGCGCTCGGTGCTGGCTCCAGACTTTTCAGGAATTCATTCAGCGACTGTCCGCCTTGTGGGCTGGCCAACGGCATCGCCGCGCCATTTTCGGCCCCGCCTTCCGGATTGGCTGGCTGCGGCTGCTCCGACTCGCGACGCTTCTTCTCCTCAGCTTGTTTTTCTGCTGCAACCCGTGCCGCCGCTTCGGAACGACGGCGCGTCTCGTCTTCCTGCTGAGCACGTTCACGTTCCGCCGCATCAGCTTCCAATACGCCAAGCTGACGGCGCAGACGCTGCTTTTCCATCAGACTGGCCTGCATGGCCTCGACACGCTCCTGTTCACGCTCCAGCGCACGCTGGGTCAGGAACTGCACAAGCGGCTGCCGGTCGAGCTTTACTTCTGGCCGGTCATAGGTTCCGCCGATGGTGAAGGCCACCTGCGGCGCAAGGCCGGTCTGCGCGCCCTCATTACCCTGGAAGGTAAAAGTTCCGCTGCCCCCGACGCCGAGCGTCGAAAGATCGAATTGCAAATCGCTCAACAAAGCTGCGTTGCCGTCCGACAGGTTGGCGGCAGACATCCGCGCCGTACCGCCCGCTACCGTGAATTCGAAACGCGCGTCGCCGGGCGTAAACCGCGCATCCGGGGCGACGGCCTTATCGGCAATGGCGGCAAACCGCTTCGCATCCAGTTTTTCGTCGCCCGCAGGCTGATCGCCAATGCCGTCAGCGGCTGCGACCATGGCAGGCAGCGCCGCACCATCAAGACCGGCGACCGCGAATTTTTCGACATCCACGGTCGCAGTTCCCGCCAGCGAACCGACCAGCGCAGCAGCGTTTTCACCGCTGCCATTCAGCGTCACCGCAGCCTTGACGACACCACCCAGCGGGGCCGAACCATCTTCCAGATGGTAGAAATTGGCGAGGTCCGCACCGCTCCATTTCAGATCGGTCGAAAGCAGCGCATTCTTGTCGCTGTTGCGCAACGACAGGGTGCCGACGAGATAACCCCCTGCCCAGTTTCCGGTCAGTTCGGTGAGGCTCAGACTATCGATCGTCTTTTGCAGCCGCGTCGAAAACTCGGTCGCCGTGCCGAAACCTTGCATATGCGCCTCAGCAACATTCAACTTCACGTCGATCAGCAGCGGCAGCGACGGACGAACCGCAAAGGCCCCACGCGGCCAGATGGACTTTTCTGTCGGCTTGGCTGGTTCAAACGCGTCCTGACCGAGCATGATGGCCGCCAGACCATCGACTTCAAGCGAAGCGAGCTTCGCTTCGCCCTTCAATTGCGGCAATCCGCTATCGGCAAAGTTCGCCTCCAGCCGCGCCGAAACATCTTCGCCACCCAACTGGCCAGCAAGATTCGGAAAGCGCAAAATGCCTTTGGCAAACTGGAAATCACTGGAAAGCTCAGCGGAAAGCCCCGCGCCATAACCCGGCAATGCATAGCCCGCTGTCGCGATGAATGGCTGCAGATCGGCTGATTTGACCTGCGCCTTGCCGCTTGCGGCAATATCGTTGCCGATCAGCGAAATCACCCCGTCAGCCGAAGCCGTGCCATCCGGCGCCGTCAGCTTGAGAAGCGTCCGCATTCCGGCGCTTGGCGCGCCCTGCATGGTCAGATCGGCGGTCAGTTCACCGGCAAGGCCCAATGGCAGCGACGGCAGGCCGATCAGCGCCAGCACTGCCTCTCCCTGCTCGGAACTAGCCGTGCCGTTCAGCTGCATCTGCAACGGGTCTGCTTCCGTTTCGCCACCGCTGGCCGTTCCCGACAGGTCGAGCTTCATCCCACCGGTCTTGCCAGTGACGCTGAAGGAGAACTCGCCGCTGCCGGGCGAAGTCTTGGGCCTCGTCTCGGCTGGTCGCGCACTTTTGCCCTTGGCTGCGCCGTTCTTCGCGGGATTGGCTTGCGTTTCCGGCCTGACCGGCGCAACCGCATTGGCGATCACGTTGATCTCGCTGTCTTCAAACAGACCGGGGAAATTGGCCGCGCGCGCCGACAAGGCGTGGAACAGCGGCAACTGCGGATACCGGTTCGCCATCAACGCGATAAAGCGGGACAGATCGCCCGAAAGGATCGTCGCGTCGAGCTTGCCCGACGGTGAATTGGCGAAAGGCTCATAGGCGCCGGTTGCCGTCAGCGTCGCATCGGCGACATCGCTGATCATCAGCCGGTCGAAATCGAAGCGTCCATCGTGAAGGCGCATCGCCAGATCGACATTGGCCGCTTCCATATCCTTGAACCGCACAGGCCCGGCCTTGAAGCCGACATTGAGCGTTTGCGCATCGAGAAGCGCCAGCCCCTCGCCGCCGGAGAAGAACGAAACGAAAGCCTGCAAGGCATCGCTCTCCACCGCGCCGCCCTGGAGATTGACGTCGATGGTCGGCTGCGCCGCCCCATTGACCTGCCGCAGCAGGGATCCTTTGAGCGACGTCTTGCCCAGACCGATTTCCAGATCGTCGATGCGCTGCATGCCGTCGCGCAAATCGACCTTGCCGGAGAAGCCGGCCCCGTCGAGCGCGCGGATCGATTCATCCACGGTCTCATTGAGCCAGGTGGCAAGACCGGATGGCTGGCGCGATGCCACCAGCATCTCACCCTTGAAACCGAAATCATCGCCAACCGAAAGCCTGCCCTTGGCCTCGACCTTGGTGCGCCCCGGCAGGTCAGCCGCGAACTGGCGAATATTCCAGTCGCCGCCATCGGGTTCGGCGTTGATCGTTACGGAGCGAATGGTGGTTCCACCGGCAACGACCGCTGGCAAACGAAGGTCAATACGGCCCGGTATGGTCGGGATTGGCAATTGTTCGAGAACGCGGCGCGCAATGGCGATGCGGTCCGTCAGCGGCATGGCGGAAGCGACCTGCTGGTCTTCCGCCGTCTCGCTTGGGCCCCAGAAAATCTGCTGCCCATCGGCGCTGATTTCAAAGCGCGGCACATTGCCGTAATCAATCAGTGCCTTGCCATTAACCACGTAAGGATTGTCGGCTGGCCCCTGCTCCATGCGAAATTCGCTTGCATCGAAGCGGTCGGTATCGGCGGCAAACTTGCCGGTGAGGCGCAGGCCACTGAAAAACGGCTTATCGGCGGACGCGTCTTTCTGGCTTTTGGCGTTTTGCGCCACCATATCGGAGGAGCGCAGCGAAAAATCGCCCGCATAATTCAACCGGCCATCTTTGAGGACAATATCGCCATCGGTTTCGAATGCGGCGGGAATAGCTTCCGGCGAAACACGCGCCCGCAATCGCAGGGAACCGTCAGGCTTCGCCTCGCCGCTCGTCAGATCGACGGAAAGCTTGCGGCCCGCAAGGCTAAAACTGCTTTGCGCCTGCCAAGGCCCCGCGAGGCTGTTGGCCGACAGCACGGCATTAAGGCCCGTGGCCTCATGAACGCGCCCGCTTGCCAAGTCATGCAGCGTCACGGTGCCGTCGCTGATCGACAGCCGTTCGACCTTGATCTGCGATGGATCGAGCGGCGTGGACGGACGAATGGCCCAATCCACCTTGCCGTCCTTATCCAGCGAGATCGAAACGCGCGGACGCTCGACGCGCATGTCGAAAATCAGCACCTGACCGCGCAGGAAAGGCATCAGTTCCGCATCCATCGAAAACCGGGCGAGCGTCATCACCGGATGCGTTGCATCGGCCCCGACGCGGACATCGGAAAAGGTCACAGATGGAAACGGCAGCAGCCGCGCATTCACATCGCCCGCCACCTTGACAGGACGTCCCAGAATGCGGCTCGCCTCGCGTTCGAAATCGGCCCGATAGCCGCTCCAGTCGACAAAAGGCGGCACCACCAGCGCCGCTGTCAAAAGCAGCACCAGAAGCCCGCCGACAATGACGAATATGCGGCCCAAGAAGCAGCTCCGGTCAGTCAGGTGAATTCGGTCAGGCGCGAGACAACAGGTGAATCACGCCATATTTACCAACGCAACATAGTGCATCATCGCACAAAGTGCGAAGCGGTTTTCAGGATTGCGCGGCAACAAAAAACAGCATCGGTTCGGCGACAACAAGGCAAGCTGCCGCCCAACCGATCCAAATAGGTCCCCTCGCTGAATCACCCTCTGAGCCGAGCGGCGCAAAAGGCTGATTTGATTCACGAAATCAGGATTTTACCGGGGTTCATGATATTGAGCGGATCGAGCGCTTTTTTGATCATGCGCATATAATCGGTCGCTTCACCAAGCTCCATGGCGAGATATTTCATCTTACCCTGACCGATGCCATGTTCGCCCGTACAGGTTCCTTCCATGGCCAGCGCCCGCATCACGAGCCGGTCCATAAAAGCTTCTGCCCGCGCCATTTCTTCCGGGTCTTCCGTATTGAGCAGCAGAAGCAGATGGAAGTTGCCATCCCCCACATGACCGACGATCGGCGCGATGATGTTGCTCTCCGCCAGATCGCGTTCGGTCTCGGTGATACAATCGGCCAGACGCGAAATCGGCACGCAGAGATCGGTCGAAATGCCCTTGCAGCCGGGGCGCAGCAGCGACGAGGCGAAATAGGCGTCATGGCGTGCCCGCCACAGACGGTCGCGCTCCTCGGCGTCCTGTGTCCAGTGGAACGGTCCGCCGCCATGTCCGGCGGCGATTTCGCCGAAAATCTCGGCCTGTTCCGCAACGCCGGTTTCCGTGCCGTGGAACTCCACGAACAGATAGGGCTGCGCTTCGTAGGGCAGCTTCGAATAGAGGATCAGCGCTTCCATCTGCAACTTGTTGACCAGCTCGATACGCGCCACCGGCACGCCCATCTGGATCGTGTCGATCACCGCGCGGCAGGCCGATTCCACATCCGGGAACGGACAGATGCCGCCGGAAATTGCCTGCGGAATGCCCTGAAGCTTCAAGGTGAGTTCAGTGATAATACCGAGCGTGCCTTCCGCGCCGATCAGCAGGCGGGTGAGGTCATAACCGGCGGCGGTCTTCTTGACGCGCTTGGACGTTTCGATCAGGCGACCATCCGGCATGACGGCCTTCAGCGCCAGAACATTCTCGCGCATGGTGCCATAGCGAACCGCATTTGTGCCGGATGCGCGTGTCGAGGCCATGCCGCCGAGCGTCGCATTGGCGCCTGGATCGATGGGGAAAAACAGGCCGGTATCGCGCAGATATTCGTTAAGTTCCCTACGCGTGACGCCCGGCTCGATGACGCAGTCGAGATCTTCGGCATGGACGGCCAGAATGCGGTTCATATGCGTCAGATCGAGCGATACGCCGCCCGCCGCCGCATTGACCTGACCTTCCAGCGACGAACCAGCGCCGAAAGCCACCAGCGGTACGCGATGTTCGGCGCAAATGCGCACCACATCCTGCACGTCCTGCGTATTCTCAGCGAACACCACGATATCCGGCGCCTGCGTCGGCACATAGCTGGTGGTGTGGCCGTGCTGCTCACGCATGGCCTGCCCGGTCTGCGCCCGCTCGCCAAAACGCTGCTTGAGGATACCGACAACAGCGGCGATCCCCTCTTCATTGCGTGGAAGCGCGATCACATGCTCAAGCGACATTGTTCATTCTCCGGAATATTAAACAGCAGGAAGAGCCAATGCTGCCGGGTCCTGCCCCAGCTGCAAGGCGATGGCGCGCACGACGAGATTGTGATCCTCGCGCTGCGGCAAGCCCGAAACGATGGCGGCTCCAATCACACCAGCGCCCGCAACGCGGATCGGGAATCCACCGCCCGCCAGCGCGTAATCAGTTACATCCAGCGCCTTATGCGGCGCAAACATCCGGTCTTCACGATTTTGTTCCAGAACCAGACGATAGGTCGAAGCATGGAAACGGCGCACGACATTGAACTTGCGGCGCAGCCATTCAGAATTATCCGCCGTGGTGCCGATAGTCGCCGCGAAGAACAAACGCCGGTCCCACAGCGAAATATCGATGCCCACGCCGAGCTTTTCCTTCACGGCGATATCGCGAATTCTATGGCCGAGCGCAAAAGCGTCGTTCTCGTCGAAAGACGGAAAAATCAGTGCCTGTTCCTGACGGATGATCTGCCCGATCGCCAATTTGATGTCGTCGCCTTGCGCCACGTTTATCGCTCCATGGAAACTC
Organism: Ochrobactrum teleogrylli; assembly: GCF_006376685.1. Taxonomy (GTDB): domain Bacteria; phylum Pseudomonadota; class Alphaproteobacteria; order Rhizobiales; family Rhizobiaceae; genus Brucella; species Brucella teleogrylli. The sequence goes on from NZ_VEWL01000002.1 coordinate 196,130, forward strand.
AGATGGGTTTCTTGTGCCCCTTCATTCACATGTTTGCAACAGCGGATATCCACCGACGTTCATCGCCAAACTTGATTGATGGTACACAAGACGCTAGTGGAACCTTATGGCTCAGAACCCCAATATCGATGTGCCTTTGAAGGGCGACCAAATTCCCCCGTTTGTGGAGACAGCCGTGTTTAAGCGCGACGTGTTTTCCGAAACGCGCGCGGGCTATTTTGCGAACGATCCCGACACGCGCATTATCCGCCGTGTGGTGAGCGCTGCTCCCTGGTGGTCGAGCCCGCTTGCATGGATTCTCGCCCGGCGCGAAATTCGCGGTCTGAAGACCGTGCGCGGCATTGAAGGTGTGCCGCAGCTGATCGCAACGGATCGCGACGGCCTCTATCGTTCGTGGACGGAAGGCACGCCGCTGCATCTTGCGCGCCCGTCCGATCCGAAATGGTATCGCACCGCGCATCGAATCTTACGCGATATGCGCCGTCTTGGCGTCACGCATAACGATCTTGCAAAGCCGCAAAACTGGCTGATGACGCCGGAAGGCGAAGCCGCTGTGATCGACTTCCAGCTTGCCAGCGTCCATCGTCGTCGTGGCGCGCTCTATCGGCTGATGGCGTATGAAGACTTCCGCCACCTCATCAAGCAGAAACGGGCATTCGCCAAGGATCTGATGACGCCGACGGAAAAGCGTATTCTGGCGCGCCGTTCGCTGCCCTCGCGCATCTGGCTCGCCACCGGCAAGAAGGTCTACAACTTCATCACACGCGGCATTTTCAGCTGGTCGGATGGTGAAGGCACGGGCGACCGTATCGACAATGAAGGCCCGGCGATTCTGGCCGCACTCAAGTCTGATCCGCGCGTCAAGGACGTGGCGCTGGCGCTTTATTCGCTGCCAGCCAAGGGCGTGGGTCTCTATGCTTTCGTGGAAACGCTGGATGCGGATGAAAAAAGCCTGCGGGCGCGTCTGAAAAGCCAGAAGGTGGAGCTGATCCAGCCGGTCGCGCACCTGCCGCGTCGTGAAGACGGCACCATTCGCGACGATATCCTGCGGCTGATCGCCATGAACCAGATGACGGAGCTGGATGACCTGCTGCAGCGCGAGCCGGAACTGCGCGGCCTTGTGGAAGCGCTGGCCGCCCATCGGCTAAACTTCACGGACCGGCGCGTTACTCAATTAGAGTAGTCGAATATTTTAACCGTTTCGCTGGTCTTTCAGCCACGAATCATTACATTCGGGGTCAGATGTCCGATTTTCCCGACGATATGCCGTTTTTCGGCGATGATGCACCGGCTGGCCGCGCGCCAGCTACCGGCGGTATTGCGGCGCGCGCCATGGCCGCGCGCAACCAACAGCGTGGCGAGCCTGACTACCTGAAAGGGCTGAACCCGGAACAGCGACAGGCCGTGCTGACGACCGAAGGCCCGGTTCTGGTGCTTGCGGGTGCGGGCACCGGCAAGACCCGTGTTCTGACCACCCGCATCGCCCATATCATCACCACCGGCCTTGCCTATCCGAGCCAGATTCTCGCCGTGACCTTCACCAACAAGGCCGCGCGCGAAATGAAGGAGCGTATCGGTCATCTGGTCGGCGGCGCGGTGGAAGGTATGCCATGGCTTGGCACGTTCCACTCCATCGGCGTGAAATTGCTGCGCCGCCATGCGGAACTGGTCAATCTCACATCCGATTTCACCATCCTCGATACTGACGATGTGATCCGGCTGATCAAGCAACTCATTCAGGCGGAAGGTCTGGATGACAAGCGCTGGCCTGCGCGCACTTTCGCCAATATGATCGACGGCTGGAAGAATAAGGGCTTTGGCCCCTCCGACATTCCGGAAGGCGATGCGCGCTCGTTCGGCAATGGCAAGGGCCGCGAATTGTATCAGGCCTATCAGGAGCGCCTGCGCACGCTCAACGCCTGCGACTTCGGCGATTTGCTGCTGCATCCGATCCGCATCTTCCGCAACCATCCCGATATACTGCGCGAGTATCACGCCAAGTTCCGCTATATTCTGGTGGACGAATATCAGGACACCAACACCGCGCAATATCTCTGGCTGCGCCTGCTCGCACAACGACCGCAGCCAAGAAACGCACCTGATAGCCGCACTCCGCTTTCCCTACCTCAGGGTGAGGGTTCGCGCGTCAATCTATGCTGCGTTGGCGACGACGACCAGTCGATCTACGGCTGGCGCGGGGCGGAAGTGGACAACATCCTGCGCTTCGACAAGGATTTTCCGGGCGCGGTTGTCATCAAGCTTGAGCGCAACTACCGCTCGACCGCACATATTCTTGGCACCGCCGCGCATCTGATCGCTCACAACGAAGGCCGTCTGGGCAAGACGCTTTTCACGGAAGCGCCAAATCCCGACGATCCGCGCGTGAAAGTGCATGCAGCGTGGGATTCGGAAGAAGAAGCCCGCGCCGTTGGAGAAGCGATCGAACAGGCGCAACGTCAGGGCCATATGCTCAACAACATGGCGATCCTCGTGCGTGCTTCCTTCCAGATGCGCGAATTCGAAGACCGCTTCGTGACGCTTGGTCTCAACTATCGCGTTATCGGCGGCCCGCGCTTCTATGAGCGGCTCGAAATCCGCGATGCGCTGGCCTATATGCGCGTCGTCGCGCAGCCAGCCGATGATCTGGCGCTGGAGCGGATCATCAATACGCCGAAGCGCGGTCTGGGCGAAGCGGCCATCCGTCAGGTTCACGACTATGCTCGCGCCCGTGACATTTCCATGTTCGCCGCCGCCTGTGACCTGATCGAAACGGAAGAGCTGAAGCCAAAGCCGCGCTCCGCCTTGCGCGAAGTGGTGGAAAACTTCCTCCGCTGGCAGTCGCTGCTCGACAACACGCCCCATACCGAACTGGCCGAAACCATTCTCGACGAATCCGGCTACACCGCAATGTGGCAGAACGACAAATCGGCGGAAGCGCCGGGACGGCTGGAAAACCTCAAGGAACTGATCCGTTCCATGGAGGACTATGAAAGCTTGCGCGGCTTCCTTGAGCATATCGCTCTGGTGATGGATGCCGAACAGAATGAAGATATGGATGCCGTCAACATCATGACGCTGCATTCGGCCAAGGGTCTGGAATTCGAAACCGTATTCCTGCCCGGATGGGAAGAAGGCCTGTTCCCCCACCAGCGCGCGCTCGATGAAGGCGGACGCTCCGGGCTGGAGGAAGAACGCCGCCTCGCCTATGTCGGTGTCACCCGCGCCAAGAAAAACCTGCATATTTGGTTCGTGTCCAACCGCCGTATTCATGGCATGTGGCAATCGACCATTCCGTCGCGGTTTCTTGAGGAACTGCCGGAAGCCCATGTCGAAGTCGCGGAACTGGAAGGCAATTACGGTGGCTATGGCGGTGGTTACGGCCAGTCCCGCTTCGACCGAGCCGATCCGTTCCAGAATAGCTATTCGACGCCGGGCTGGCAGCGCGCGCAGCAGAACCGCTCGGACGCGACCCGCAACAATTGGGGTTCACGCTCCGGCAGCCGCGTCGAGCGCGTCGGCTATGGCGAAACCGATTCCGGTTTCGGCGCCGGACGCGGTTCGGTCAAGGGCCGCACCATCGAAGGCGAACTGGTCGCGAAATCGGTTGCCGACAAGCCATCGGCATTCAAGGTCGGCGACCGCGTGTTCCACCAGAAATTCGGCAATGGCAAAGTCGCCGCCATCGACGGCAACAAGCTGACAATCGACTTCGACAAGGCCGGACAGAAGCGCGTTCTTGATGGCTTCGTGACGCCTGCCTAAACGAGACAAAAGCGCGCCGGATTATTCCGGCTTGCCCTTTTCCCATGTCACATCGCCCCTGAAGAGCGGCACGGTCGAGAGTGAAGTCTTGGCCGAACCATCCTGCACCTGCGTGGCGTGGGCGAGATAGAGCAGCGTATTGTTCTGCTTGTCGTAAATGCGGGTGATGACCAGCTTCTTCCAGATCAGGCTTGTGCGCTCGGAAAAGACCCGCTCGCCCTTCTGGCCAAGCTCGATATCGCCGATGGAAATCGGTCCGGTCTGCTCGCAGGAAATCGATGCATTGGACGGGTCTTCAAACCACTTTCCCTTTTGCAACCGGTCGATCATGCTGCGCGAGAAGGATGCGAGATGACAGGTCACGCCCTTGACCTTCGGATCGGGCACCGCATCAATGACGATATCGTTGCCGACCCAATCCACGCCAACCTTGCCAACCTGTTCCGCAGTCGCCGGCAGGGCCGAGATGGCAAGAAGAGCGAAAGCGGCGAAAGTCTGCTTCATCATGTTCTCCCTGAAAACCTGTGAGGAGAAGTGGCGCGGCTGACCCGTCTTTGCAAGAGCTTACTGAAAAACATCCGCCGCCGAACCGCCTATTCCCATTTGTCGAGGAAGTCGCCAATCGCCATGGTTTGAATGTCGGGCACGGCCTCAAACAGCTTTTCGACCGGCCAGTCCCACCAGCAAAGTTTCAGCAGGCGTTCGGCAATTGGATCATCGAAACGCTTGCGAATGAGTTTTGCCGGAACGCCGCCGACCACCGTATAGGGCGCGACATCCCTGGTCACGACCGCATTCGCGCCGATCACTGCGCCATGGCCGACCGTCACGCCCGGCGTGATAACCGCGCCATGGCCGATCCAGACATCATTGCCGATCACCACCCGTTTCGCCTGACGGCGCGCGCGAAAATCGCCATCGACACCCAGATAGCGGAAATATTCATTGGGGCGGTAGCTCAGCTTATGCGTGGTCAACCGTTCCATCGGATGTTCCAGCGCATTGATCCGCACATTGGCCGCGATGGAGCAAAACTTGCCGATCTCGGCATAAATGCCTTCGCCGTTGCGCTCGAAATAGGTGAAGTCGCCGACTGTCACTTCGCGCAATATGACCCGCTCGCCGATATCAGCATAGCGTCCGAGCTTCGAGGATTTGAGCTGCGCCGTTGAATGAATGCGCGGCTCGCTGTTCTGGAAACGAAGATCGTCGGAATTGGCCATCAAAAGTCTCAGGGTTTTGAAGGCGACTTAAGCCGCCTGCTGCGAACTCTGTTCGCTCGATAAGTATGCCTTGATAACATTCGGCAGCACATCGTCAAACTTTGCGAGCAGCGCTGCATGAATTTGCGCCTGAAACTGCGGCTCGAACCGTTCGAAGCCCTGCACACAGCCGAACGGAGCCGAACCGTTTCGGATTTTGTCCAGCTCCTCGCCCCAATGCTTGGCTTGCACAAAGTCGAGATAAGCCAGTTCCCGTGCCGGGTGGACGGGCGTGTTATGCTGCGCAATTTCCAGATGGTTGGCGAGCGAAACAGTGTTGAACTGTTCGATATTGCGATAGCGGAACCCCACCTGCCGGTTCAGGACATCGGGGCGTTGGGCAAAGAACGAGGCCAGCGTGCTGCGTCTCAGTGGATGCGGGTGATGATGGATGCTCAGGAACCTGTCCTTCACCCCGGCTGTGACAGCGCCTTTCCATTGCGCAAGGCGGAATTTCGGGAACGTGTATTCGTATCGGGAAATCTTTCCGAGAAAGCGCCGCAGCTTGTACTTCCAGCGGGAATTTTCTGGTCGCACCCAGTCGCCATGCAATCTGGGGCGTCCGTTTTCATAAAGGTCGGACACGTCCAACGGGGCATTCAGAAAGAAATCATCGTTGGAATAGATGAAATGTTCCGAAAGGCCCGGTATGCGCCACACCGCACCTTCGATGGCTCTCGCATTAAAGGACGGGCGAGCCGCGGGCAGACCTTTGAAAATATCGTCATGCGAGACAATCTGGATGAAGGACGGATCGCATTTTCCCTCGGTCGCGAAAGCATCGAGCAGCCGCGGCTTCTGATTGTCGGTGATGATGAAGATACGCCGTATGAACGGCGCGAATTTAATCACCGATGCGATATTGTAATAGATTTCGCCATTGTCGAAGTAGCGCTCGCTGGTTACCGCTTCGAAATGGGTCTTTTCGGAGTCTGGCGCAAATTTCTGCCGCGAGGCCTTATGCGCCGGGTCCTGACCATCCACCCATGCGATTACGTAATCGATTTCCAATGCGGTTCTCTTGAAGTATTGCAGTTTTATAACTGAAATATAACAATCCGCCGGTCGATACCAAACGAAATAGCAGACTTCCACGTTCAACTTTGGTTGTCCGGCAAACAGAATGATTGAACAAAAGTTTCAGAAATTATTGAAAATCGGAGAAAGAACCGTAGATTAGGCCCACTTAGAGCGGTTCCGGTTAAAACGGTATCGGGCAACCGCTCTATCTATTTATTTTTACGCATTATCCTACGCAAAGCCGCTACGCACTTTTGCTGGAAATGCTCTAGAAGTGCGTGATTGTAGAGCACGCGAAGGCGCGCTCAGAAATGCAGGGTTCATCGGACATGAAAAAATTTCTGCCCATCTTCATCATTGCCTTCATCGTCGTGATTGTCGGCGCTGCTGGTTTCAACATGTTTCGGGACCGTCAGGCGGCGAAGGAACCCTTCGGTGGGCCGCTCAATCTCGTCACGATGGATGGACAGCCCTTTACCGAAAAAGACCTGCGCGCCACGCCCTCGGTCATTTTCTTCGGCTTCACCCATTGCCCGGATGTCTGCCCCACCACGCTTTACGAGCTTGACGGCTGGCTGAACCAGCTGGGTGCCGAAGGTCAGGACCTCAAGGCCTATTTCATCACCGTCGATCCTGAGCGCGACACGCAGGACATCATGAAAACCTATGTCGGCAATGTCTCGAAGCGCATTGTCGGCATCACCGGCACGCCGGAAAATATCGCCGACATGGTCAAGTCGTACCATGTCTACGCCAAGAAGGTTCCGGGCGAAGACGGCGAATACAGCATGGATCACACGGCATCCGTCTTCCTGCTCGACAAGGGCGGACGTTTCCGCAGCACCATCGCCTATCAGGAAAACCCGGACACCGCACTGCAAAAGCTGAAGAACCTCGCCAAGGGCGCTTCCGCCGGCTAGTGGTCTGGTTCCAACATTTGCATCCCTCGGTTCACGCGCTGAGCAAATGTTGGAATCAAAAAGACCACTAGCAAGAATATGTATCTAGGGGATTTTTCGAATTTGACGTTTGAAACAGCATCTATGTCAGCCAGGATTCAAACGTCAAATTCAATCCACTAGTTCAAAGCCGCCCCCTGCTTTCTTTGGCAACCGCCCTTTGGCGGGCACGTAAATCCCAAAGATTCGGAGCGCCATTTATGTGTTCGGATGGACGCGCGGCGCTCTGACAGCTAAACAGAAGCTCTTGAACTTTTAGAGAGCTTTTTACCTCATGGCCCAGTCACGACTTTTCTTTTCGGCGAACAAGGCGGAAGCCGAGCGCGTTTACAATATTCTCGAGCAGGCTTTCGAGGATGACGGCTTTCCCATCGCCATCACCGAAATCGATGAAGACCGGCAGATTTTCGAAGTTTCGGTCTATGTCGAGGACGGCGCTGAAGAGGTCGTGGCCCGTGTAGATGAGCTTGTCGGTGCCGACAAGTTCGAAACCGAGGAACTGCCGGATATTGATTGGGTCACCCATTCGCTGGAAGGTCTGAAGCCGGTTCGCGCCGGGCGTTTCTTCGTCCATGGCTCGCATGACCGTGACAAAATAGAACCGAACGACATTCCGATTGAGATCGATGCGGGTCTGGCCTTCGGCACGGGCCATCATGGCACCACTGCTGGCTGCCTCGAACTGATCGAGGAAGTCGTTGAGAACGAACACCCAACCAATGCGCTCGATCTTGGCACCGGCAGCGCCGTGCTGGCCATCGCCATTGCGAAGCTAGCGCCGATCCCGGTCCTCGCCACCGACATCGACCCGATTGCTGTCACCGTCGCGGCAGAAAACGCCGCCAAAAATGGCGTTGCCGAGCATGTCATCACGGCGACGGCAGAAGGTTTCGACCATTCGATCTTCCGCTCCTATACGCCTTTCGATCTGATTGTCGCGAATATCCTCGCCAATCCGCTGATTGAACTTGCGCCCTCGTTGAAGCAGCATCTGGCTCCAAGCGGCTCGATTGTTCTCTCCGGCATTCTCGACAGCCAGCATGATACAGTGCTCGCCGCCTATCAGGCGCAGGGCCTGACGCATCAAAAGACGCTGCATCGCGAAGGCTGGGTGGCGATCCATCTGAAATAAAGTGATCCCGGAGACGGGACGCAAGAACGGTTATCTTCCATCTGTTGTGAGTTAGACCCATGGCTTTTCAGTCCTTTGACGTCACCACCAATCCGGCCAATGGCGCGCCCCGCGTGGCGAAGCTGCGCGAGAAAATGGCGGCCCTCAGCCTCGACGGTTTTCTGGTGCCGCGCGCCGACGAACATCAGGGCGAATATGTGCCGCCTCATGCTCAGCGCCTCGCCTGGCTGACCGGTTTTACCGGCTCGGCAGGTGCGGCCCTGATCCTGAAGAAATCGGCCTATGTCTTTATCGACGGACGTTACGAATTGCAGGTGCGCGCGCAGACCGACCCGAAAATCTTTTCCTATGAAAGTCTGGTCAGCACGCCGCCATCCGTCTGGCTGGCTGAAAACGGCAAGGGCCTGACTATCGGTTTCGATCCATGGCTCCACACCATTTCCGAAGCCCATGCGCTTCGCGAGGCGCTGGAAAAGCAGGGCGGCACGCTGGTTCCCGTCGAAACCAATCTGGTCGATGCGGTGTGGGACGATCAGCCCGCCGCACCAACCGCTGCCGTGACCATCCAGCCCGCACGGTTTGCCGGTCATGAAGCCGCAGACAAGATCAGGGACATGCAGAAGGCGGTCACTGCCAGCGGTGCCACGGCCACCGTGCTGACGGATCCCTCGTCGGTCGCATGGGTGTTCAACATCCGCGGCAAGGATGTTTCCAACACGCCCCTGCCCTTGAGCTTCGCCATCATTCCGGCCAAGGGCGAACCGGAAATATTCATCGACGAAGCCAAGCTTGCCATTGAGCCCCGCGCTTATCTGACCCAGCTTGCCAAGCTGTCGGCTCCCAGCAATCTGGAAGGCCATCTCAGCGCACGCGCTGCAAAGGGTGAAGCCATTCTGCTCGACCCCGCACTTGCGGCGGAAAAACTGCGCCTAATCGTCACCGGCGCAGGCGGCACTGTGATCGACGGCAAGGACCCTGCCCGCATTCCACGGGCGGTGAAGAACAAGGCCGAGCTTGACGGTTCACGTGCCGCGCATGAGCGCGACGGCGTGGCCATGGTCAATTTCCTGTCCTGGGTCGATGCGCAAAAGCCCGGTACGCTGGATGAAATCGGCGCAGCACAAAAGCTGGAAGAATCACGCGCCAGCGCTGGACGTGATTTCCAGATGCCGCTGGAAGACGTGTCCTTCGACACGATTTCGGGCGCTGGCCCCAATGGCGCGGTAATCCATTATCGCGTCAATACCGATACCAACCGCACGCTACAGGATGGCGAACTTTATCTGGTCGATTCCGGCGCGCAATATCGCGATGGCACCACCGATATCACCCGCACGGTTCCGGTGGGCAAAATCGCGCCTGAAACCATCAAGGCTTTCACACTCGTGCTGAAAGGCGTGATTGCGATCAGCACGGCGCGTTTTCCCGCAGGCACGCGTGGGCAGGATATTGATGTTCTCGCCCGCATCGCGCTGTGGAAGCATGGCTTCGATTATGCCCATGGCACCGGCCATGGCGTCGGCGCTTATCTTTCGGTGCATGAGGGACCGCAGCGGATCGCCAAGACGGGTTCGCAGGAACTTCTGCCGGGTATGATCCTCTCCAACGAGCCGGGCTACTATAAGCCGGGCTCGTTCGGCATTCGTATCGAGAACCTTATCATCGTCACCGAGCCGGAACTGCCGGAAGGCGGTGACATTCCGATGATGGGCTTCGAAACGCTGACTTTCTGCCCGATTGATCGTCGTTTGATCGACAAGGCGCTTTTGACGCAGGAAGAGCTGGACTGGCTCAACAATTACCACGCCCGCGTGCGTACAAAGCTGTCAGGCCATCTGAAGGATGCGGAACGCAAGTGGCTGGAGACCGCCACCGCCCCGCTATAAGTTCAAATGGGGAAAAAATGGCGTAGCGCAATCAATAGCGCTGCGCCAGCAAAGAACATCGTCATCATGCTGACCCGCAAGGACAGGATGACGCAAACGGCCAGCACGAGCAGTTCGCGCCAGCCATGATCGGATGCGGGTGCGGCGACAATCGCCGTCAGCACAGCCGCAGGCACTGCATTCAGCGCCGCTTCCACACGATAATGCAAACGCTCAAAACGCGATAAAACCAGATGCCCGCCAATACGGGTCAGATAGGTGAAGAAGGCTGCGGCAATGATGATCCAGGTCGTGGTATCCATGGGCGTCAAACCTTCGCATTCTGCGGCTTAGCGAGAAGCGCGGCAAGCAACACGCCCCCGGCGGCCCCAAGCGTTACATGCCAGGGCGAACCGACAAATTTATAGGCGGCGATGGCAGAAATCGCGCTGACGACAACCACCTGCCACCAATGCCTGCGATGCCGGAAACTCATCACCATGCCGAGGAAGTAGATCGGCAGCAGGAAGTCGACGCCAATCGCGTAAGGATCGGAAATCAGGTCGCCGAACATCGCGCCAACCCATGTTTCCAGAATCCAGCAAATATAGGTCGTCAGCCCCAGCCCCATATACCACGAGAAGCTGATCTTCTTGCCTGCTTCGCTGCGAATCTCCACCTCCGCATATTGCGGGTCGACCAGCACGAAGAACGCGACGGCCTTCTGCAAGAATGAGAAGTGGCGGATGCGCCGCCCTACTGTCGCGGAATAGAGCACATTGCGGAAATTGACCGCGAAGATGGAGAGAACAATCATCCATGGTGCGATATTCTGCCCGAACAGGTCGAGGCCGACCATCTGGCTGGCGCCGGCATAGAGCGATGCGCTCATAAACACCGCTTCGCCGACGGACAGGCCATTATCGATAGCGACCGCACCGAACAACACGCCGAAAGGTGAACCCGCCAGCACAATCGGCACTGCACGTTTCGCGCCTTCGATAAGCTCGCTGCTCGCAGAGACCTTTGCAGGCCTGAAACCCTGATCCACGGAATCCCCTCCTTCAGCCAAGGAGCCATTAGAGCCTGAATCAAAAAGCGGCATGTGTGTGCGAAAATAGTGATTTTCGAGTACCGGAGCGGAGCGTACTTAAGGTACGTGAGCACCGGAACTTAGAAAATTGCCATTTGCAGCCACACAGGACGACTTTTGGAACAGGCTCTTAGGCAATTCCATGACGTGTTGGAATACGTTTCCGGTAAAAATCATACAAATAGAGACGGTGCGGTCAGTTTATCTGGCCGACGCAACATTTAGGCACCACTCATGCAGATAATTGATGCGGCGATCAATCCGGCTGATCTGGCGGCAGTGTGCCTTCAATCTTTCTGATCCAGTCAACCAGAGGTCGCGCGCGCTCGACAAAGTCAACCAGCCGATCCGCAAGCGCTGCTTCGGTAATGCTGCCCGGATCGATCTCCATGCGCACCGCGAAATGGCGATTGCGAATAGCCCCTACGAGATCGGTTTCCGTCACGCTCTCAAAACCACGCGGAGTGCGCTTCAAACGGTCATTGTCGCTGATCTGCAAACCGTTCTTCTTCAGCTTTGCGACCACGGCGCGATAGTCTTCCGGCTTCTCGGAAATCGCTTTGCGGATGGCCAGCAGAAGCTTCGGTTTTGGCCCCCACCAGGCAACACCGGCATAGCAATCGCGCACGCCGGGCAGACCGATGCAGACATAAAAACAGCCGCTTTCGTCCCATTTGGTACCGGAGCGTGAAAGCAGCGCCGAAAGGTGCCGATTATAGGGCGCTTTGTCCTTGGAAAACCGCGTATCGCGCTTGATGCGGAACTGCGATTTGACGCGGTCGCCCTTGAAGCCAAGCCCCGCTTTTTCAAAGCGGGCACTCAGTTCTTCAATCAGATCGCCAAGCGGCTCTTTCAGGTGTTCCTCAAAGAGATCCTTGTTCTCCACAAACCATTCCCGGTTTTGGTGGAAATCGAGCGCCTTCAAAAATGGAATAGCCTTGTCGCCAAACCCCTTGAACGGTGCCATTCGATCAGCCCTCCCCGACGAGCGTGAACCAGGCGTCTTCATCGATGACTTCGATGCCAAGCTCTGCGGCTTTCCCAAGCTTCGATCCCGCCCCCGGTCCGGCCACCACCAGATCGGTCTTCTTCGACACGGAACCAGCCGTCTTGGCGCCATAGCGCTCCGCCATGGCCTTGGCCTCGTCGCGCGACATGCGTTCGAGACTGCCGGTAAACACCACCGTCTTGCCTTCCACCGGCGAACCGGTCGCGACGCGCGCCGCTTCATCCAGCGGCGTCACTTCCGCAAGCAGGGCGGCCAGTACCTCGCGATTATGTGGCTCGCCGTAAAAATCCACCACCGCTTCGGCGACGATTGCACCAATGCCCTCGACGGCAAGCATGTCCTGCCATGCGTCATTGCCCTTGTCGGCGCGGTCGCCGCCTTTTGGCGGAACGGCTTCCAGCGCCGCCTTTTCAAAAGCAGCGTAAGACAGATAAGCCCGCGCAAAACGCTTGGCATTGACTTCGCCGACATGGCGGATACCGAGGCCGAACAGAAAGCGGCTGAGCGCGATCTCGCGCCGGTCATTGATCGCGTCATAGAGCTTCTTGACCGAAGTGGCGCCAAAACCCTCGATGTTTTCAAGCTTCTTGAGCGGCGATGCAGCCTGTCGCTTTTGCAGCGTGAAAATATCGGCAGGCGATTTGATCTTCAGGTTTTCATCTTCGGCATGGAAGAAGAACTCGACCTGCTTTTCGCCGAGACCCTCAATGTCGAAGGCATTGCGCGACACGAAATGGCGAATACGCTCGACGGCCTGCGCAGCGCAGGTCAGCCCGCCCGTGCAACGATAGACGGCCTCGCCTTCCTCGCGCACGGCATGACTGCCGCACACTGGGCACTGGTGCGGGAATGGAAATGGCACCGCACCGGCGGGCCGCTTTTCCAGCACCACATCGACGATCTGCGGAATGACATCGCCAGCGCGCTGCACGATCACCGTATCGCCGATGCGAATGTCGCGCCCTTCGCGGATCGGCTCGCCCTTCTGGCCGATGCCCTTGATGTAATCCTCGTTATGCAGCGTGGCATTGGTCACCACCACGCCGCCGACGGTGATCGGCTCCAGTCGCGCTACTGGCGTCATCGCACCGGTGCGCCCGACCTGAATATCGATGCCGCGCAGAATGGTGGTTGCCTGTTCCGCCGGGAACTTATGCGCAATCGCCCAGCGCGGGCTGCGCGAGCGGAAACCGAGCCGCGTCTGCAAATCCAGCCGGTCAACCTTATAGACCACGCCATCGATATCGTAGTCGAGATTGGGGCGCTCCAGACCAATGGCGCGGTAATGGGCGATCAGTTCATCGACGCTCGACAGGCGCTTCATCAGCGGATTGACGGGGAAACCCCAACTGCGAAAAGCCTCGACCATGCCAAGCTGCGTATCGGCTGGCATATCGGACATCTCGCCCCAGGCATAAGCGAAGAAGCGGAGCTTGCGGCTTGCTGTCACCTTGGCGTCAAGTTGGCGCAGAGAACCAGCCGCCGTGTTGCGCGGGTTCACATAGGTCTGCTTGCCTTCGGCTTCCATCTGGGCGTTGAGCGCCAGAAAGTCGCTCTTGGCCATATAGACCTCGCCGCGCACTTCCACCACCGATGGCGCGCCCGCCGGGAGCCTGTGCGGGATCTCGCCGATGGTACGGATATTGGCGGTCACGTTTTCGCCCGTCGTACCGTCGCCGCGCGTTGCGCCGCTGACCAGAACACCGTTTTCATAGCGGATCGACATGGAAAGCCCGTCGATCTTCGGCTCGGCGGTAAAGGCGATGGAATTGTCCGGCAATTGCCCCAGAAACCGATAGACGCTGCCGACGAAATCGCGCACGTCCTCGTCCGAAAAGGCATTGTCCAGCGACAGCATGGGCCGCGAATGCACGATAGGTGCAAAAGTCGCCAGCAGAGGCGCTGCGCCCACACGGCGCGAAGGGCTGTCATCGCGCACCAGTTTCGGGAAACGCGCTTCTATGGCCTCATTACGCCGCTTGAGCGCGTCATAATCGGCATCCGAAATCTCCGGCCTGTCATTGGCATGATAAAGCTCATCATGATGAGCAATCGCACGCGCCAGTCGCTCCAGTTCGGCAGCAGCTTCAAGGTCGGTCAGTTTTTCAACGGGAGTTTCGGACATATGCGACAAGCATCCTGGCTATCTGAATCGACCAGAAACATATCCAAGAAAAGTCATTTAGCCTACAGCCGCCTGACTTTACGAACAGAGGATACTGTCAGATAGCTGTCAGGAGGCCAGAGCGCTGTTTTCCGCGAGCAGTCGCTCCGCCGCCGCGCGCGCCTCATCGGTGATGCTGGCACCGGCGAGCATACGGGCGATTTCTTCCTGACGCTCATCCACGCCGATGGACCGGATCGATGTCGACATGCGGTCTTCATGGGTCGCAGATTTGGCAATCAGGAAATGCGTCGATGCACGGGCCGCCACCTGCGGCGCATGGGTGACCGAAAGCACCTGCACCCGCGACGACAGCCGCGCCAGACGTTGGCCGATGGCATCCGCCACGGCACCGCCCACACCCGTATCGATTTCGTCGAAAACCAGCGTCGGCGCGGAACCGCGATCCGCCAGCGCCACCTTCAGCGCCAGAAGAAAACGCGACAGCTCGCCGCCGGAAGCAACCTTCATCATCGGACCGGCGCGCGTGCCCGGATTGGTGCGCACCCAATATTCCACCGTGTCGATACCTTCGGCAGCGCGCGCTTGCGGGTCGGTGATCATCTCCACGAGGAACTCAGCGCGTTCCAGCTTGAGCGCGGGCAGTTCCGCCATGACGGCATCTTTCAGATGCTCCGCGGTATCTCTGCGCCGGGCGGACAATTCCGCCGCCGCCGCGTCATAGGCAGCGCGTGTCTCGGTCGCCTGCGCTTCAAGCTGCACCAGCTTTTCCGCGCCTGCATCCAGCTCGGCTAGATCGGCGTCCATCTTGTCGCGCAGCGCAGGCAAGCCTTCCACAGCGACCGAATATTTGCGCGCAGCCGCACGCAGCGCGAACAGGCGCTCTTCCACCTGTTCCAGCACGCGCGGATCGAAATCGATCTCCCGCATGGCGTGGTCGATGCCGTCCTGCGCCAGAGCCAGACTGTTCAGTGCTTCATCGATGGCTTTGCAGACCGGCTCCAGCAGATGCGGCGCTTCTGGGATTTTACGTTCCAGACGGCGCACCAGACTTGCCAGTGTCGGCACTGGCGAACCATTGCCCGACAGAAGCTCGCCCGCTTCGTTCACATCACCGGCGATCTTTTCAGATTTCATCATCACCGCGCGACGTTCGGCGAGTTCGTCTTCCTCGCCGGGCTGCGGATCAAGCTTGGTCAATTCTTCCACGGAAGAGCGCAGATAGTCACCTTCGCGCTCGGCTGCTTCCACGCGAGCGCGATGACGCGACAAGGCGGTTTCCGCATCGCGCCACGCCTTGTGCCGTTCGCGCACCACGACCGCCTCGGCGTCGAGACCGCCGAAAGCATCCAGCAATGTCCGGTGCAGATCGGTATCGATCAGCGCACGGTCATCATGCTGGCCGTGGATTTCCACCAGCCTGCGACCCAGATCGCGCAACAGTGCAACGCTTGCCGCCTGATCGTTGATGAAGACGCGCGTGCGCCCATCGCCCATCTGGAGGCGACGCAGGATGACGTCGCCGTCATCGTCAAAACCATTTTCGCGAAGGAAAAGTCGGGCCGGATGACCGCCCGGCACATCGAATACCGCCGTCACCTGCCCCTGATCCGCCCCGTGGCGAACCAGTGAAGCGTCGCCACGCGCACCGAGCGCCAGCGACAGCGAATCAAGCAGGATGGATTTACCGGCGCCGGTCTCGCCCGTCAGCACGGACAAGCCGGTCTTGAACTCGATGTCGAGCCTTTCAATCAGGACAATATCGCGGATCGAGAGGTGCGACAGCATGTCGGGCTCAAACTGTTATGAACCGCCGCCCGTGATGAGCGACGAAGCCTTGGCCAGCCATGAGCCACCGTTTTCGCGTGGTTCCAGACCACCGCTCTGCAAGAGCTTGTAGCTGTCCTTGTACCACTGGCTGTCCGGAAAATTCTTGCCGAGGACGGAAGCGGCCATCTGGGCTTCCGAGGTCAGGCCGAGCGCATAATAGGCTTCGACCAGACGCGCCAGCGCTTCTTCCACCTGACGGGTGTTGGAATATTCCTCGACCACGCCGCGGAATCGCTTGATGGCGGCCAGATATTCCTTGCGTTCCAGATAATAGCGGCCGACCTGCATTTCCTTGCCGGCGAGCTGATCGCGGGCGAAGCGGATCTTGGCCTTCGCATCGTCGGTATATTCCGAATCCGGGAAGCGATCGACCACTTCCTGCATCGCGGCGATGGCGCGGCGGCTGGCAGCCTGATCGCGTGTCACGTCCGGAATCTGACGGAAGTAGGAAAGACCGATGATGTAATAGGCGTAAGCCGATTCGGGCGATGTCGGGTAAAGCGTGTTGTAACGCTTCGCCATGCTGATCGCTTCTTCGTAGTTACCCTTGCGGTAATTGGTGAAGGCAGCCATCACGAGCGCCTTGCGTGCCCATTCCGTATAGGGATGCTGGCGGTCGATGGCAGCGAACTTCTTGGAGGCTTCGTCGAGACGGCCTGCATCCAGATTGGCCAGACCTTCATTATAGAGCTTGTCGGCAGGATCGATCGTCTCAACATACTTGGTGAGATCGATATCGTCGTCCTTGCTGGCACAACCGGCGAGCGGGATAAGAACGGCGATAGCGCCAGTCAACAGCGCAGTTTTCGTCACACCCGTGAATTTGAAACTCGTCATGCGGTCTCCGGCCTTCTGGCAGCGTCATTCCTGTTTGAAGCAACGTGCGCGCTTGTAGCATTGCAACCGTGCTTCATCCATCCAAATCATTCAACTTTGGCAAAGATTAAACAATGCCAAGGCTGTTTTGGCCGTCCATAAACCACATGCAGGCGCAATCGTCTAGCTCTACAATCGCCAGATTTTGGCCGAAACACTGTCCGGACGGCTCCTTCGCATCCTGTGAACCGTGAAGATTGGTCCCCTCATCGACCCGCCGCAAAACGGAAGGCGACTCGCATCGCAATGGTGAACCGGCGAACACGGCTCAATTAAGGCCGTGCGCCGGGATCATCCAAATTATTGTGGACGATGCTGCGAGAGGTTTAAAGCGCCCAGGGTGCCGCGATATTCGGCTTCACCGCAACGAAATCCGAGCTCTTCGCATTGCGACGCACACCAGATGCCTCGACGATATCGAAAGCGCTCTTGTCGGCAAGAAGCGCCTTCACCGTCTCTGCGTTCAGGCGATGACCGCTGCGATAGGAACGGAAGCAGCCGATGAACGGCAGACCGGCGAGCGCCAGATCACCCACCGCATCCAGCGTCTTGTGACGTACGAACTCGTCCTTGAAGCGCAGACCACCCGGATTGATGACCGAATTGTCGTCGCCGATGACCAGAGAATTGTCGAGCGATGAACCCAGCGCATGACCGGAGGCCCAAAGACGCTCCACATCCTTCATGAAGCCAAAGGTGCGTGCAGTGGAAATTTCCTTGCGGAACACCGCCTCGTCCATGTCATTGGCAAATTTCTGACGACCGATCAGCGGGCATTCGAAATCGATCTCCACTTCAAACCGCGTGCCGGAGAACGGGCGGAACTCGCCCCAGGAGCCACCGGCTTCCACACGAACCGTCTTGAGAATACGGATGAAACGGCGCTTGGCCTGCTGCGTGACAATGCCCGCCTCATCGAGCGCTTCGATGAAGCGCGCCGAGGTGCCATCAAGAATAGGCACTTCCGGGCCATCAACCTCGACAATCAGATTGTCGATGCCAAGCGCTGCAATAGCGGCCATCAGATGCTCGACCGTATCGATTTTCGCTTCTTTCGGTCCAAGCGAGGTGCACAGGTCAGTCGCGCCGATTTCCGAAACATGGGCACGGATTTCGCGCGCGCTGGTTTTCAGGTCCGAGCGCTGGAAGACAATACCCGTATCCGCATCGGCAGGAAGAAACGTGGCCGAAGCCGGAGCGCCACCATGGACACCCACACCGGAGAGGGTCACCGCACGACCAATTGTCTTCTGATAAGCGCTCAAGACTGTTCCAATCTATTCATAATCAAGAATATACGCGCAGGCGTAAACAGGCCGCACTTGCTCGCTGGCGTACCCTGCTCCCGCAATCGCACATCTAATCCTCAAACGGATTAATCTGTTAGATATGGCAAAATTAGCGGCAGGGAAGACAAAAAGAATCACAACCCCGTGTGAGCCCCAAAACAACCGACCACATATAAAATAGTGAGCCGGAACGTTCGGACAAAATCACGCTTTCTTACGCTCTATTACCATAAAAGCCGTTTTATTCCAGCATTTCCCGCAAAACACAAAAAGCCCACCTGAGACAGGCGGGCTTTCTGAAATTTTATGTCGGTGTTCGATCAGTTCGACTGACGGCGCAGGAAGGCCGGAATTTCGAGCTGGTCGTCTTCCGAAGCTGCACGCGGCTGCGGGCGGCCCTGATCATCGAGCTGGCCACGACGCGGTGCGTAGATCGAGCCGTCCTGCTGCATCGGGCGGCGTTCAGCCGGACGCATGCCGGGTTCGCGATGCTGCGCAGGCTCCAGACGGGCTGCAGGCTGCTCTTCTTCACGACGCGACAGACCGTGGGTCAGGCGCTTGAGAAGGCTCATCGGGCCGCGTGGCTCTTCCTGAGCAGGCTGTGGCTGCTGCGGAGCGCGACGGGCGGCGATTTCAGCCTGTGCAACCGGCGGGAAATCCGAAACGGCTGGCATACGTGGAGCCGGGCGCGGTTCGCGGGCCGGTTCTGCATGCATCTGCTGCGGCTGCTGGTAAGCCTGCGGCTGAGCGGCCTGAGCAGCGTGAGCCTGAGGCATCGGTGCGCGAGCAACCGGTGCGCGTTCGAAGGCTTCCGGTGCAGGTGCCTGGAAAATGCGGCTCTGCGGACGGAAATCAGGCTCTGCGGATGCAGCAGGTGCGGCTGGCGCAGCTGCAATCGGCATATCGACTTCGGCAGACTGGATTGCCTGCGCAATCGGGTCAGCCTGACGCGGCTGTTCAACGACCGGAGGACGCAGAGCGCCATGCGGAGCCATAGGCTTGGCCTGCGAAGTCGGCTGCTTTACTGGCTGGCGAAATTCCAGCGGCGCAGGCGCCGCATCTCCGATCTGCTTGTCGATGCCGGTAGCAACCACGGATACACGAATGACGCCTTCGAGACCTTCGTCGAAGGTTGCGCCGAGGATGATGTTTGCTTCCGGATCGACTTCTTCACGGATACGCGTTGCAGCTTCGTCGACTTCGAACAGGGTCATGTCGCGACCGCCGGTGATCGAAATCAGCAGGCCCTTGGCGCCGCGCATCGAGGTTTCGTCGAGCAGCGGGTTGGCGATGGCAGCTTCGGCAGCAGCCATTGCGCGGCCTTCGCCGGAAGCTTCGCCGGTGCCCATCATCGCCTTGCCCATTTCGCGCATGACAGAGCGAACGTCAGCAAAGTCGAGGTTGATGAGGCCTTCCTTGACCATCAGATCGGTGATGCAGGCAACACCCGAATAGAGCACCTGATCGGCCATCGCGAAAGCGTCGGCGAAGGTGGTCTTGTCATTGGCAATGCGGAAGAGGTTCTGGTTCGGAATGACGATAAGCGTATCGACGTTCTTCTGCAGTTCTTCGATGCCGAGATCGGCCGTCTTCATGCGGCGCGCACCTTCGAAATGGAAAGGCTTGGTCACGACGCCGACGGTCAGGATACCGCGTTCACGTGCTGCGCGGGCAACAACTGGAGCTGCACCGGTGCCGGTGCCGCCACCCATGCCTGCGGTGACGAAGCACATATGCGTGCCATTGAGGTGATCGACGATTTCGTCGATGCATTCTTCAGCAGCGGCACGACCGACTTCGGGCTGGGAACCTGCGCCGAGACCTTCCGTCACGGCAGCGCCGAGCTGGATGATGCGGTCGGACTTCGACATGGTCAAAGCCTGCGCGTCGGTGTTGGCCACAACAAAATCCACACCGCGAAGACCGGCATTGATCATGTTGTTGACTGCATTGCCGCCGCCACCGCCGACACCGAAAACGGTGATGCGGGGCTTCAGCTCGGTGATGTCCGGCTTTTGCAGATTGATAGTCATTGGTCCTTGTTCCTCTTAAAGCCCGTCACCGCTTTTCGCCGCTGCGGTGCTGATTGGTTGTTACCCAGATGGTCACGTCCCGGAAAATTCGACTGTTCACTCAAAGATCGGTTACTCAGAAACTCTCCCTCAGCCATTGGCTGACACGTTGAATGCGCCCACCCGTACCGGTCATAAGACCGGAGGAAGCTGCTTTTACCGACCGTTCTTCTATCCCGGCCACCTGCGGGTAGATCAGAAGTCCGACGGTCGCGGCAAAAGCTGCCCCCTTAGCCGCCTCAGGCAATCCCGCTATTCCTAGAGGACGCCCGATTCGTACATTTCTTGCAAGGATTCGTCTGGCGGCCTCCGGCATGCCCGGCAATTGGCTTGCGCCGCCGGTCAAAACCACACGCTTGCCGACAATGTGTCCGAGACCCGACTGGTTCAGCCTGTCGCGAACCAGTTCCAGCGTTTCTTCCACTCTTGCACGGATAATCCGCGTCAAAACCGACCGCGGATACTGATTGGGTACATCACGCTCGTCGTCGCCAATCGGCGAGACGGAGATGAGATCGCGGTCGTCGGCAGCGCTTGGCAGCGCCGAGCCATACATGACCTTCAGGCGTTCGGCGTCTTCCATGCGAGTGGAGAAACCGCGCGCCACGTCCATCGTGACGTGATTGCCGCCGATGGCAACTGCATCGGCGTGAATGAATTTGCCTTCGGAGAAGACAGAAATCGTCGTGGTGCCGCCACCCATGTCGATGCAGGCCGCACCCATTTCGGCTTCATCGCCGACCAGAGCAGACAGACCGCTTGCATAAGGCGTCGCAACAATGGCCTCGACCGACAGATGGCAGCGATTGATGCAAAGTTCGAGATTGCGCAGCGGAGCGGCATCAGCCGTCAGCACATGCATGTCGACGCCGAGGCTGTCGCCCAGCATGCCCTGCGGGTCGCGAACGCCGCGCTCGCCATCGAGCGTGTAGCCGATCGGCAGCGAGTGAACGAGGTGACGTTCAGCGGCCAGAGCCTGTTTCGCGCCAGCTGCGAGAACGCGGCGAATATCGGTCTGTTCGACTTCATGACCGCCGAGATTGACGCTAGCGGTGAAGGTTTCGCTCTTGAGGCGGCCGGCCGAAATATTCACGATCAGGCTATCGACGGTCAGACCGGCCATGCGTTCTGCGGCATCGACGGCGAGACGGATGGATTGTTCGGCAGCATCGAGATCGATGATCACGCCGGACTTCACGCCACGCGAACGCTGATGACCGATGCCCAGCACTTCCATGCGGTGCGTGCGGCCTGGCAGAAGCGCGCCGCCTTCATGCGGACGCAACCTTGCGATGACGCAGGACACCTTGCTTGAGCCAACATCCAGAACCGTGAGCAGGCGCACTTTGCGCCCTGCAGTTCCGCCTTGAGATGATCCCTTACCGCCCAGAATACTCATACGCGCTTCCCCGTGCGGGCCAATTCTTTCTTACGCTCCGCCAGGAACTTCTGGCGCTGTTCCATACCGCTTGCCGTCAGCTGAACGGTTACACGATCATCCAGACGAAGATCGACCGCCATGATATCGCGGGTGAGAAGTTGCTTTTCCTCATCGAGTTTCTGGATTTGTGCGAGCGCTTTCAGCGGATCTTCCGCCGGGAGCATGATGCGCACGCCATTGTCCAGAAGAAGGTCCCAGCGACGGTCAGCGACGCGGATATAAGCGCGAACTTTGCCAGCCAGCGCCGGATAGTTTGCGACCTCGTCGACAAAGCCCTTAACGACCTTTTCAGCGCCGTCGCCAACCACAAGCGGCAGCGTGTTGTAACGCCCGGCGCGGAAAGGCACGATGGTGTCGCCTTCGGCATCGATCAGCGACAATTCCTTGTCGTTCTGCCAGATGGCGAAGGCCTGACGTTCATGCAACGCAACCTGAACCGTACCCGGATAAACCTTGCGCACTTCGGCGCTCTGCACCCATGGAAGCTGTGCGATGGCGGCGCGCGCTTCTTCAGCGTTCAGGCCGACCAGCGAAGTTTCGCCATCAAGGTTAAGCTGCCCAAGAATATCGATATCGGAGGTCTCGTGATTGCCGACGACCTTGACATCCTCGATGGCGAAACCGAGCGTCGAGGCCGTAGCCTTCACCACATCCTGCGAGTGACCGCCAACAACCATGCCGTAAATGCCGGTGGCGCCGAGGAAGCCCAGCATGCCAATGGTTCCGGCATGACGTGGAATGCTGACATTGCCCTGAAACAGACGGGCGGCAAAGCGAAACGGCTTGCGCAGAAAGCGCGGCAGGACGAATGCGACATTCATCGCCGATGCGTCTCGCATCGCGCCCGAGCGCCTATATCCATCATTTCTGCCGTTCAACGCAAACAAGACGCGTCCTCCACCATCCAACTCAACAATTCACCGAAAGAGATACCAGCCGCTTTGGCGATATCAGGCACGAGCGAGGTGGGCGTCATCCCCGGTTGGGTGTTAACTTCCAACCAGATAACTTCGCCTTCTTCTGAAAAACGATCATCGAAACGGAAGTCCGACCGGCTTACGCCCCGACACCCGATTGCCCGATGCGCCGTAAGGGCCATTGTTTGTATTTTTTGGTAAATATTTGGTAAAATTTTTGCCGGACACACGTGAGTTGATGCCCCTGCAACATATTTTGAATCATAATCGTAGAACTGATGACCGACCGGAACGATCTCGCAGACATCCATGGCGCGGTCGCCCATCACGGCGCAGGTCAATTCACGGCCAGCGATGTAGCTTTCAACCAGAACTTCGTCGCCATATTTCCAGTCCGCAGAGCCGATGATTTGCGGCGGATGGGTCTGGTCTTCCTTGACGATCACAACGCCAAAGCTTGAACCTTCACGCACCGGCTTGACCACATAAGGCGGCTCCATCGGGTGTTCGGAACCGATATCGAAACGGTTCATCAGACGCGACGGCGCGACGGCCACGCCAGCCGCCGCAGCAACCTTCTTGGCGCGATCCTTGTCCATGGCGAGCGCCGAAGCGAGAACGCCGGAATGGGTGTAGGGAATCTGGAGATATTCAAGGATGCCCTGAATGGCGCCATCCTCACCGAATGGGCCATGCAGCGCATTGAAGGCGACATCAGGCTTCAGCTCGGCGAGAACACTGGCAACATTGCGATCCACATCGATGCGGGTCACACGGTAGCCGCGCTCTTCCAGGGTCGCCGAACAGGCCGCGCCGGACGACAGGCTGACAGGACGCTCGGAGGAGAACCCACCCATCAAAACGGCGACGTGTTTTCCCGTCATGTGAAGCATCCCCTCTGCGCAATCCCCTGCGCGGTGAATCAAGAACAGAGTCTGAGTCATCCGGCGGCACAGGCCGCAGACGCCCACGGCAGGAAAATCCTGCCGAATCAAATCACTGTGTGGTTAACCATAAAGAATCAGAGGATTGATTCCGTGACAAGACCCTATCAAAAGGGACGAACCTTACGCGTCGCTTGCGAAGGCAAAAAAGCCCGGATTTTCAGGCAGAAAATCCGGGCAATTTTTTTATTAAACTTTGCCGAGAAACTCTTCTACGCGCGCGCCGTCGCGGAACAAACCGAGACGTTTGATCTCCCAGTGGAGGCGAATCCCTGACGACTCAAAAACTTTTGCGCGAACTGTCTCGCCCAAAGTCTCCAGATCATGCCCGGTCGCGGTGCCGGTATTGATCATGAAATTGCAGTGCATCTCCGACATCTGGGCGCCGCCGACACGCAGTCCACGGCAGCCCGCCTTGTCGATTTCCTTCCAGGCAGACGTGCCTTCAGGATTCTTGAAAGTTGAGCCGCCAGTTTTTTCGCGCACAGGCTGCACCGTCTCACGGTGATGCTGCACCTCGTCCATGGCGCGCTGGATATCCTCGCGGTCACCCGGAACGCCCTCGAACAGCGCCGAGGTGAAGATCAGCTCCGGCGATACCGAAGAATGGCGATAGGCATAGCCCATATCGGCATTCGAAAGCACATGCAGTTCGCCCTTACGGTCGAGCGCCCGCACCTCCACGACACGCTCGCGCGTTTCCACACCGTTGGCGCCCGCATTCATGCGTAACGCCCCGCCGATCCCACCAGGAATGCCGTGGTAGAAATGGAAGCCCGAAAGGCCCGCTTCCAGCGCCGCCGCTGCCACGCGCTTGTCTGGTGTCGCTGTACCTGCCCTGAGCTGCGTCTCGGAAACGCGTTCGACCTCGCCAAACCCCTTTGCGGAAAGCCTGACGACAAAGCCGGGAACGCCCCCGTCACGCACGAGCAGATTGGAGCCGATACCAACCACGAGGATCGGTATTTCTTCCGGCACTGCCTTCAGGAAATTCGACAGGTCTTCCTCGTCGGCGGGCTGGAACAGAACCTGTGCCGGTCCACCGGCACGAAACCAGGTGATCTTGTCCATGCCCGTATCGGGCGTCAGACGCCCGCGCAGGCCCGACAGCTTGCCGTCAAGCTTCTTCAGAAGCGCCTCGCCGCTTTCCATCGGGTGATAGTCCATTACTTCTTACCCTGTTCGGCGAGTTCCTTGGGCAGCGCATAGGCCCATTGCGTGATATTGCCCGCGCCGAGGCAGACGACAAAGTCGCCCGGCTGCGCGATGGAGGCAACGAGCGGGGCCAGAGCTTCCGGCCCGCTGGCGTAGCGCGCATCGCGATGACCCGCCGTCTTGATGCGGCTGACAAGCGTTTCGGAGTTCACGCCTTCGATAGGGTCTTCGCCCGCCGTATAGACCGGCGTGACGATGACCGTGTCGGCATCGTTGAAGCATGCGGCAAATTCGTCGAACAGGCTGTGCAGGCGGGTGTAGCGGTGTGGCTGCACAATGGCGATCACGCGACCACCTGCCTGAGTTGTTGCGTCGCGTGCGGCTTTCAGCACCGCGCGGATTTCCACCGGGTGATGGCCATAATCGTCGAAAATCTCGACGCCGTTCCACGAACCCGTATGGGTGAAGCGGCGCTTCACGCCACCGAATGAACCAAGGCCGCGACGGATATCGTCAGCGGAAATGCCCAGTTCATGCGCGACCGCGATCGCCGCCGTGGCGTTGGAAACATTGTGCAGGCCCGGCATCGGAAGGCGCAGATCCTTGATCTCGACGGCATCGCCCTTGCGCGAACGGATCACCACATCGAACAGGTTCGCAGCGCCTTCCATGCGCTGATTAACAAAACGCACTTCCGCCTGCGGGTTCTGGCCATAGGTGATGATGCGGCGATCCTCGATGCGGCCCACAAGCGCCTGCACTTCCGGATGATCGAGGCACATGACGCCAAAACCGTAGAACGGCACATTCTCGACGAACTGCGCGAAAGCGGCGCGCACATTGTCGAAATTGCCGTAATGGTCGAGATGTTCCGGGTCGATATTGGTCACAACCGCGATATCGGCGGGCAGCTTGAGGAAGGTGCCGTCGCTTTCGTCGGCTTCCACCACCATCCAGTCGCCGTCGCCCATGCGGGCATTGGTGCCATAGGCATTGATGATACCGCCATTGATAACGGTCGGATCGAGATGCCCTGCATCCAGAAGCGCTGCCACCATGGAAGTGGTGGTCGTCTTGCCATGCGTGCCGCCAATGGCAACAGCGCGGCGGAAGCGCATCAGCTCGGCCAGCATTTCGGCGCGGCGCACGATGGGCAGCAGCTTTTCGCGGGCAGCGGCCAGTTCCGGGTTGGTCTTCTTGATTGCGGTCGAAACGACGATGACTTCCGCATCGCCGAGATTCTCTGCCTTGTGGCCGACGAAAACCTCGATGCCCTTCTCGCGCAGACGCTGCACATTGGCGCTGTCCGACTGATCCGAGCCTTGGACCTTGTATCCGAGATTATGCAGCACCTCGGCGATGCCACTCATGCCGATGCCGCCAATTCCGATGAAATGGACGAGCCCGATGTTCAGCGGCATTTTCATGGCCGAGTTCCTTCTTTGAATTCGTGAACTGATTTGCCAGTTGCAATAGCCTCTGCCAGATCGGCAAGCAACCGCGCAGCATCCGGCTTGCCGACGCTTTTTGCAGCTTTTGCCTGATTTTCGAGCCTTTCCGGCTCATTCATCGCCGATTGCAGGATTTGCGCGAGGCGTTCAGGCGAAAGCTCCGCCTGTCGCACGACCTCTCCGCCGCCTGCACGGCTAAGTGCTTCGGCATTGGCCGCCTGATCGTGATCAAGCGCATGGGGGAATGGCACCAGAATGGCCGGACGACCGATCACCGTTATTTCCGAAACCGTCGATGCGCCGGAGCGCGAAATCACGAAATGCGCATCCGCCATGCGTGCGGGCATATCGTTGAAGAACGGGGCCACATCGGCTGGAATGCCAAGCTTCTTGTAGGCCTCGCGCACGGAAGCTTCGTCTTCCTTGCGCGCCTGCTGGGTGATCAGAAGTCGCGCGCGTTCCTTCTCGGGCAGAAGAGCAACAGCAGCCGGTATCGCGTTTGAGAAGAACTGCGCACCCTGACTGCCGCCGAAAACCAAAAGACGAAACCGCTCGTCCGGCTTTGCGGGCTTGTAAGGCGTGGCGGCTGCCGCCAACACAGGCGGGCGCACCGGATTGCCGGTCGTGACCGTTTTGTCGGCAAAGGCACCGCCTGTTTCCGGCAGAAACCCGCCTGCAATCGCCTTGACGCGCCCCGCAAGGCCTTTGTTGGCGCGGCCCATCACGGCGTTCTGTTCATGCACCAGCGTCGGAATATGCATATTGCTGGCCGCATAAAGCGGCGGCAAGGTCGGGTAACCGCCGAAACCAGCGACAAGCTGCGGCTTCAAGCGGCGGAACAATTTGCGTGAATCGAGATTGCCCTGCCACAGCGACCAGAATGTTTTGAGCAGCGCAATCGGATTGCGGCCCGCAATGGTCGCGGAACGGATCACATGCACATGGCTTTCATCGAAAGCGCCTGCAAAACGCTGCGCCCGGGCATCGGTCGCCAGATGTACATCCCAGCCGCGAGACTTCAGTTCATGCGCCAGCGCTTCCGCCGGAAAAAGATGGCCGCCCGTTCCCCCGGCGGCCAATACGATAACACCTTTAGCCATCAATCCCTCACAGCGCCGGAATGCGTTCGCCCCGATTTGACCCGATATGCCCAACCGTGTGCGTCATGCGCGCTTCCGGGCGGCGACGGGTGAGCGCCAGCAAAATGCCCATGGTGATGGCAATCGCCACCAGCGACGAGCCGCCATAGGAAATGAACGGCAGCGTCATGCCTTTTGCGGGCATCAGGTGCAGGTTCACCGCCATGTTGATGATCGACTGGAAGCCGAACAGGATCACGATGCCAGACACGGCAAGACGCGTAAACGCATCGCGTTCCTTGAGCGCGATGGAAAGCCCACGCACCACGATGAAGGCAAATAGCAGCATGATGATCATGCACAGGATGATGCCATATTCTTCCGCAGCCACGGAGAAGATGAAGTCGGTGTGGCTGTCGGGGATGATGCGCTTGACGGTGCCTTCGCCCGGCCCCTGCCCGAACCAGCCGCCGCGCAGAATGGCTTCGCGTCCGGCATCGACCTGGAACGTATCGCCCTCGCCCGTCATGAAGCGGTTGATACGACCGGCCACGTGGTCGAACACGAAATAAGCGCTAAAGCCGCCGCAAACCGCAAGCCCGCCCAGAACCAGAATCCAGAACATCGGCAGTCCGGCGAGGAAGAACATCGCGCCCCATGTGCCGGTGGTCAGCATGGTCTGGCCCAGATCGGGCTGCAACACCAGAAGACCGGCAACCGTGCAGAACAGCATCATGGCGAGGAAATAGCCCGGCATGTCGCCGCCACGTTCGCGCTCGGAGAAAAGCCATGCGCAGACGACCACGAAAGCGGGCTTCATGAATTCGGATGGCTGGATGGAAATACCCGCCAGATTGACCCAGCGGCGCGCACCCTTGACTTCGATACCGAAGAAGAGCGCCGCAACCATCAGCACCATGGAAATAGCGAGCAGGATCAGCGCGAAACGCCTGATCTGCCGTGGGGAGAAGAACGACACGCCCACCATGACGATGACGGCGGGGATCATGAAGATGGTCTGACGCTCGACGAAATGGAAACTGTCGAGACCGATGCGCGACGCCACAGCCGGGCTTGCCGCAAAGGACAGGAGAATGCCAAGCCCCATCAGGGCAAGGCAGGCTACGAGAAAGAAGCGGTCTATTGTCCACCACCAGTTGGCGACAGGACCGCGATCGACACGGCTTACCATCAGCTTTCTCCTCCAATTGGCATGATACCGGGAAGGGCCAATACGGCGCTGCGGAAGGCATCGCCGCGTTTTTCAAAATTCTGGAACTGATCGAAGCTGGCGCAGGCTGGCGAAAGCAGCACCACCGGCTCTGCGGCTGCATCATTGCCCGCATCGCGCGCGGCGTGATCGACGGCCACGGCCAGCGTATCGGAAATTTCGAACGGCACGCTGTCGCCCAGCGTAGCAGCAAACTGCGCCGCCGCTTCGCCGATCAGATAGGCCTTGGCGATACGCGGGAAGAACCCGCCGAGCGACTCGATACCGCCTGCTTTCGGCACGCCGCCAGCGATCCAGTAGATGTTCCGCGGAAAGGACGACAGCGCCGGTGCGGTCGCATCGGCATTGGTCGCCTTGGAATCATTGACGAACAGCACCTTGCCGCGCCGCCCCACCTGCTCCATGCGGTGCGCCAGACCCGGAAAGCTTTTCAGACCGGCGCGAATTTCATCGAGCGACAGGCCGACAGCGAGGCAGGCCGCCACGGCTGCGAGCGCGTTCTGCGCATTATGCGCGCCGCGCAGCGAACCGACCCCGGCGAGCGAGGCCAGTTCCTCATTCTTGCCATCGGTGGCATGAATCAAGGTCGGACCATCAGCGAAATAGCCATTGTCGAGGTGCTTTTCCTTGGAAATCCGCGCAACATTGACGCCGTTCGCCGCCAGATTTTCAGCAATCGCCGTGCAGTAAAGATCATCAACGCCGATAATCGCGGTGCCGCTGGCCGCAACCAGCCGCGCCTTGATGGCCGCATAGTTTTCCATCGTGCCGTGACGGTCGAGGTGATCCGGCGTCAGGTTCAGCAAAATTCCGGCAGTCGGATTCAGCGAGGGTGCCAGATCGATCTGGTAGGACGAGCATTCAACCACATAGAAACGGTTGGCCGCTGGCGAGTCCAGCGTGAGGATTGCCGTGCCGATATTGCCGCCGAGTTGCATGTCGCGGCCCGACGCCTTGATGATATGGGCGATCAGCGCGGTGGTGGTCGATTTGCCGTTGGTGCCGGTAATGGCGATGAACGGGCAATCGGGTGCGATATGATTGCGCTCGCGCACGAAAAGCTCCACATCGCCGATAATTTCGACGCCTGCCGCATGGGCAAGATCGACCGTCCAATGGGGCTTCGGATGGGTCAGCGGAACACCCGGCGAAAGCACAAAGGCGGCGAACTGCGACCAGTCCGCCTGCCTCAGATCGCCGGTTGCAATGCCTGTGCCTTGCGCGCGCGCGACACTGTCGGGATTATCGTCCCAGGCAATGATCTTCGCCCCTCCGGCCACGATGGCCTTGGCTGTGGCGATGCCCGACCCGCCCAATCCGAAGAGGGCGACGGTCTTGTCTTTAAGGGCGGTGATCGGGATCATTCTTCTTGCCTGTCGATACTGGTCTTGTGACTATCTGAGCTTGAGGGTGGAAAGGCCGATCATTGCGAGAATGATGGCGATGATCCAGAACCGGATCACGACCTGGCTCTCGGTCCAGCCCTTCTTTTCAAAATGGTGGTGAATTGGCGCCATGAGGAAGACGCGCTTGCCGGTCAGCTTGAAAGAGCCAACCTGAATGATCACCGACAGCGCTTCCATCACGAACAGTCCGCCGATGATGGCGAGCACGATTTCATGCTTGGTCGCAACGGCCACGGTGCCGAGCATGCCGCCCAGCGCCAGCGAACCCGTATCGCCCATGAAGATAGCGGCAGGCGGCGCATTGAACCACAGGAAGCCAAGACCAGCGCCAATGACCGCGCCTAAGACCACGGCAAGTTCACCCGTGCCCGGCACGAAATGGATTTGCAGATAATCTGCGAAGATCGCATTACCGGAAAGATAGGCGATGAAGCCGAAGGAAGCTGCAGCAACCATGACCGGCACGATGGCCAGACCGTCGAGACCGTCGGTCAGGTTCACGGCATTACCCGCGCCGACCATCACGAAGGCGGCGAACGGGATGAAGAACCAGCTCAGATTGATGACGAACTGCTTGGCGAATGGGAAGGTCAGCGAGGAGGAGAAAGGCTCCTGCCCGGCGCGCATGATGACGAAGGCGGCAATCGCTGCGATCAGGAACTCGATGCCCAGACGCGCCTTGCCGGAAAAGCCCTTGTCGGACTGCTTCGTCACCTTGAGATAGTCGTCATAGAAACCGATGGCACCGAAGCCCACGGTGACCAGCAGCACCACCCAGACATAGACGCTGGAGAGATTGGCCCACAACATGCACGAAATGAGAATGCCGGTCATGATCATCAGACCGCCCATGGTGGGCGTACCGGCTTTCTTGAAATGGGTCTGCGGGCCGTCGGCGCGGATCGGCTGCCCCTTCCCCTGACGCACGCGCAACGAGTTGATGATCGTCGGGCCGAACAGGAACACGATCAGCGCCGAGGTAATCATCGCGCCGCCAGTGCGGAAGGTGATGTAGCGGAACACGTTGAGCGGTGTCATGTGTTCAGCGAAGAAGGTGAGAAGCATCAGCATGTGGAGAAAATTCCCTCGACCATCGCCTATTCCGCCGGCTCGACCGGCGGAAACTGGGCAGTGAAAGCCTTGACGATTTTGGAGAAGCCGATTCCCTTGGACGATTTCACCATGACGACATCGCCGGGACGGACCGCCTTTATCACCAGCGGCAGTAATTCATCGGTGCTCTGCCTGTATTCGGTGTGAATTTCAACCGGCAAGGCGTTTTTAAGCACCGACATTTCAGGGCCACCGATAAAAAGTGAACTGACTTCGGCATCCACGATCGGACGTGCGAGGTCGGCATGCAGCTTGCCCGACTGACGACCGAGTTCCAGCATGTCGCCGAGAACGGCGATGCGCCGTCCCTTAGGACCTTCCGGCTTGGACGACTGGAGCAATGCCAGCGCCGCACGCATGGAGGTCGGATTGGCATTATAACTTTCGTCGATCAGCGTGAATGTGCCGCCATCGGGATGTTGCAGCACATGCTGTGCGCCGCGCCCGCCTTCTGCTGAAAGGGCCGCCATCGCCATCGTCACCTTGGCGAGATCGGCGCCGACGAGATCGCAAGCGCCAAGGACAGCCAGCATGTTCTGCACGATATGACGGCCCGGTATGCTGACCTTCACGACGGCTTCGTGATTGCCGATCTTCACCGTCATGCAGGAGCATGTCGGGTGCAGCTTGACTTCGCGCAGGCGATAATCGGCGCGCGCATTTTCGCCAAAGGTTGAAATATGCTCGACGCCAGCTTTCTCCGCCAGTTCTTCCAACTGCTTGAAACGCTTGTCGTCACGGTTGAGCAGCGCATAGCCGCCCGGTACGATGCCTTCGAAAATCTCGGCCTTGGCGACCGCGATTTCTTCCAGATTGGCGAAATGGCCAAGATGCGCGGGCGCGATCAGCGTGATCAGCGCCACATGCGGGCGCACCATCTTCACCAGCGGACGAATTTCGTCATGATGGTTCATGCCGATTTCGAACACGCCGTAATCGGTATCGGCTGGCATGCGGGCGAGCGTCAGCGGCACGCCCCAATGATTGTTGAAGGATGCGACCGAGGCATGAACCTTGCCAACGCCGGACAGGACATGGCGCAGCGCTTCCTTGGTCGTCGTCTTGCCGACCGAACCCGTCACCGCAATGATCTGCGCCTTCGAGCGCGCACGCGATGCAATCCCCAGCTTGGTCAGCGCTTCAAGCACGTCTTCCACGACGATCATCGGCACTTTCAGATTGCCGAAAGCAGGCAGGCGATGCTCAGCCACCACCAGAAGACCTGCGCCAGCCGCCATTGCCGCCGTGGCAAAGTCGTGGCCGTCAAACAGGTCGCCCTTGATGGCGAAAAAAGCCTCGCCGGGCTTCAGCGTGCGGCTGTCGATGGAAATGCCGGTGATGCCTTTAGGGAGCTTGCCGAAGGGCCTGCCTCCCATGGCCTCAACCATATCAGCCGATGACCACAGCCAGTCTTTCATCCCTGACGCTCCTCAAGACGGGCAGCCAGTGCGGCTGCGACTTCCGCATGATCGGAGAACGGCAAGGTGATGTTGCCAACGATCTGGCCTTCCTCATGTCCCTTGCCCGCAACCACCAGCGTGTCGCCCGGCATCATCATGGACACAGCCGTGAAGATCGCTTCGCGGCGATCGCCGATTTCGGTCGCTCCGGTTGCCGCGGCCATGATCTCGGAGCGAATCTGCGCCGGCACTTCCGAACGCGGATTGTCGTCCGTGACGATCACCACATCGGCAAGACGCGAGGCGATTTCGCCCATGATCGGGCGCTTGCCCTTGTCACGATCACCGCCGCAACCGAACACGACAATCACGCGGCCCGTGGTGAATGGGCGAACCGAAGTCAGAACATTTTCAAGCGCTTCCGGCTTATGCGCATAATCGACATAGGCTGGTGCGCCATCTTCGGTCGCACCCACCAGATCGAGACGGCCCGGCGCGCCCTTCAGGCGTTCCAGCGCGCGCATGGCGGCGGCAGCGGGCACGCCCGTAACCATAGCGAGACCGGCTGCGACCAGCGCATTCGCCACCTGGAAATCACCGGCCAGCGGCAGCTCGATTTCAAAGATTTCGTCGCCGATGCGCACTTCCACATGCTGGCGGAATCGCTCATGCTCGACGCGCTTCAGATTGATGAAACTGCCCTTGCGGCCGACGGTCTTCACGTCACAACCGGCAGCGGTCGCCGCATCGATGGCCTGTTGCGAGAAATGATCGTCCGAAAAGATGATCGCAGGCGCACCCTTCGGCAGCAGCGTATCGAACAGGCGCATTTTCGCGCCGAGATATTCTTCGATGGTCGCGTGATAATCCATATGGTCGCGGCCAAGATTGGTAAAGGCGCCAGCGGCGAGTTTCACGCCGTCGAGACGGCGCTGGTCCAGCCCGTGCGAAGAAGCTTCCATCGCGGCATGGGTCACGCCTTCATCGGCAAGTTCGGTCAGAACGCGCTGCAACTCCACCGGATCGGGCGTCGTCAGCGAATTATAGTCGCTGCGGGTCGGCGAAAACACGCCTGTCGTGCCGATGTTTGCAGCGGGGAAGCCTGCATAGGCCCATATCTGACGCGTGAAGGAAGCAACGGAGGTTTTGCCGCTCGTGCCCGTAACGGCAACCATGATTTCAGGCTGCTTGCCATAGAACTGCGCCGCAGCGGTGGCCAGCGCATGACGCGGATCGTCTACATGCAAGACTGGCACGCCCGCATCGGCGATGGTTGCATCCTTGGCGGCGATGACGGCGGCAGCGCCGCGTTTGATCGCATCCGCAGCGAATGCCGCTCCATCCGCCTTCACGCCTTTCAGCGCGGCAAAGAGAAAACCGCGTTCGACCTTGCGGGAATCCGAGGTAACGCCCGTGATTTCAACCTCACCGTCATTGCCGGAGGCCAGTTCCTTAAAAAGAGCGATTTCCTTCAGTTTCATGGCAATCAAATCCAAATTCCGTTGCGTCGTACCCAAAGTGGCCTCGCGGCCTGAAGCTGCACCACACGAATCAGTCGTATTCGTTGGAAACCATTGCTGGCGGCAATTCCTGTTTTAAATCAGGCCCGCCGCTTACATTGCTAACAGTTGCCGGTAGCGCATCCAGTTCGAAGTTCGGTTTGACCCCGAGGAAGGATGCCGAGCGACTGATGATTTCATAGACCATCGGCGCAGCATTGAAGCCCGCGGTCGCGCCGAATTTGCCCTGTTCCGGCTTCGGCTCGTCGATGATGGTCAGCACCACATAGGCCGGATCTTCGATCGGAAACGCGGCAAGGAAGGCGTTAAAGCGCGAATCCTTCGAATAGCGACCGTGAACCACCTTTTCAGCCGTACCCGTCTTTCCACCGACACGATAGCCCGGAACGGCTGCGCGCTTGCCCGAACCGCCCGGCGCCGTGGCATTGAGGCGGTAGAGATAACGCATATCAGCAGAAACTTGTGGATGAACGACCTGCTTCTCTCCCAGCGCGACGGTCTCAGCCTGAGAACGCATCAGGAAGGTCGGGTTGAACAGCTTGCCACCGTTCATCAACGCTGCCGCACCCACCGCAGTCTGCAACGGGGTCGTCATCATGCCGTGACCGAACGAGATGGTCATCGAATGGACCTTCTTCCAGACGCGCGGCTCAACGGGACGCGCCACTTCCGGCAATTCCGTCTGCATGCGGTCAAGAAGACCCATCTTCTTGAGGAAGGCGCGGTGGCCTTCGATGCCGACGGCATCGGCTTCGCGACCGGAACCGATGTTCGACGAATAGATGAAGACTTCCGGCAGCGTCAGCCAGCGGCCCTTGCCGTGGAAGTCGCGGATGGTCTGGCGACCGAACACCAGCGGACGCGTCGCATCGAGCTTCGACTGCAAGGTGAACTTGCCGGAATCGAGCGCCATCGCCGTCGTGAAGGTCTTGATAGTCGAGCCCATTTCATAGGTGCCCGCCGACATGCGGTTGAGGCGATCCTTGTCGAGCGCATTGACCGGGTTGTTCGGATCGAAATCCGGCACCGAGGCCATGGCGATCACTTCGCCGGTCTTGATGTTGAGAACAACGGCGCCGGCAGCAATGGCGCGATAGCGCTCCATGGCCTTGACCAGAACGTCGCGCATGATGTGCTGCACGCGAATATCGATGGACAGACGCACCGGCTCCAGCGACTGACCGGTCGCAAGACCGGCAAGACGGAGATCGGTCAGGCCCTGGCTGTCGATATATTTTTCCATACCGGCAATGCCCTGATTATCGACATTGACCAGACCGAGAATGTGGGATGCGGTAGGACCGCCCGGATAGAAGCGGCGCTTTTCGGTGCGGAAACCGATGCCCGGAACGCCCAGCGCCATGATCTGGCTCTGCTGCTTCGGCGTCAGGCCGCGCTTGACCCAGACAAAGCCCGCGCCGCTCTTGAGGCGCTTATAGGTCGCCTCCCAATCGAGATCGGGTAGCACCGTGGAGAGCATTTCGATGGTTTCGTCGGGATCGACGATCTTGCGCGGTTCGGCGTAGAGCGAAGCGGTGTTGATATCGGTCGCGAGAATTTCGCCGTTGCGATCCAGAATATCCGGGCGCGAGGCAAGCTGCTGCACCGCTGGACCGGAAGCATCTTCGTCCTCACCGCCGATCATGCCGAAATAGACGAGCTTGCCGCCAATCACGCCATAAATGCCGACGAAGCAGGCAATCGCCATCCACAAACGGTTGCGCGCACGATTGCCGTGCTTTTTACGCGACCCGACAAAAGCCATGTTGCCAGCCAGCTTTTCATCGCCGACCGGCTCCATGCCGTCCATCATATCCTGCTTTTTCTTTTTTGAAAGACCGAGTTTCAGCCGCATGATCAGTGCTTTGCCCCGCTCTTCTTGACGCTGCCGGTCGTGATCTTGTCCTGTTCGAGGACGCCGCTTGCCACCAGTTCATCGGTGCCGGAGATGATTTTCTGAATGTCGTCCAACGGACGCTCCGGAATGTCACCGGCGCTCAAAATGAGCTGCTCGGCCACGATGGGCTGCAGGTTCAGTTCTTTTTCATAAACGCCCGTCAGGCTTTGCAGACGGCCCGGCTGGGTCATGAGCGCCCAGTCGGCGCGCAGCAGCGTGATCGTGTCGCGCTCGGAATTGATCTGACGCGTCAGCTTGGCAATGACCGCGATCTGCTTTTCCGCGTCATACTTGATGGTGTAGGTGACAGCCGCTGCCACCAACATCGCCGCAATCATGATGAGATCGAAAGTACGCAGCACTCGTTCAACTCCGGCTTAGTTCATGCGTTTCAGGCAGTTTGGGAAGCCCGAACAGCGAAAGATCATCTTCAAGCGACGGATTATCAGTCCGCACTCCTGCGCGCAGCTTCGCCGAGCGCGCACGTGGATTGCGGGCTTCTTCTTCCGGCGTCGGCCCGACAGCGCCCTTGACGGCGGGCGTGAAACTTGGATGGCGCACATGGGTTTCGGGCATATGCCGCGAACCCGCACTGCCGCCTGCACGATCCGCGAAATAGCGCTTCACCATGCGGTCTTCGAGCGAATGGAACGTCACCACCACCAGCCGACCGCCGGGCTTTAAAACCTGTTCGGCTGCCAGCAATGCGCGGGCCAGTTCACCCAACTCATCATTCACGTAGATGCGCAATGCCTGAAACACGCGCGTCGCAGGATGGATAGGCACTTTGGGATTACGACCGACCAGCGTTTCAATCGCATTGGCGAGATCAAGCGTGCGGGTGAACGGCTGCGCCTCGCGGCGCTTCTCGATCATCCGCGCGATGCGCCCTGCATGACGCTCCTCACCGAGGAAATTGAAAATGCGCGCCAGATCGCCCATCTTCAGGCGATTAACAACATCGGCAGCGCTGGGACCTTTGCTGGACATGCGCATGTCGAGCGGCCCGTCCTTCTGGAAGGAGAAGCCGCGCTCGGCTTCATCGATCTGCATCGACGAAACACCGATATCGAGCACAACGCCATCCACTTTGCTGCCTGCTCCCTTCACATGCGCAACGGCTGAATCCAGTGCCGAAAACCGGCTTTCCACCAGATGCAGACGCCCTGGAAACTGCTTTTCGATGGCGCGTCCGGCTTCGATGGCCGTCGGATCGCGGTCGATCGCGATCACTTCGGCGCCCTCGTCCAATATGCGACGGGTGTAGCCGCCTGCCCCAAAGGTGCCGTCGACGATGACTTCGTCGGGCTTGGGCTTGAGAGCGTCAATCACCTCGGAGATCAACACCGGAACGTGACGGACTTCAGCCCCTTCGGCTTGAGATTTGTCTCCGCCGAGGCTCGCCATCATTCCGTTCCTTTCCCGGGAGTTGCCCCCGCTATCCTGTTTTCTGTCTGCGGATTCCGACCATTTGTCGTCATGACGGATTCGTTCGTCAGTTATCGGATATTAAGCTTAATGAAGCGTTATCCTTTACATGAGCGCACAGGAATATTGAGGGGAGTAAGGGAGTAAGGGAGTAAGGGAGTAAGGGAGTAAGGGAGTAAGGGAGTAAGGGAGTAAGGGAGTAAGGGAAGAGGATCGCGAGCGCTTTGTCAGCGCAAGCGTTTTTTTCGGGGCTACGAGTTCCTACCCTATTCCCCTATTCCCCTATTCCCCTATTCCCCTATTCCCCTACTGCCCTTCCTCCTCCCCCTATTGACGCGCCACCCGTCTGCCATTATTAAATGCAAATAGTTTGCAAGTGCATATTGGTAATAAAGGTATTTAGCATGACACCCCATGGAGCGGGCCCCTCCGAAGGTCATGACGTCACTTTTGAAGGCTGGCGGCGGGATCGCGGCGAAGCCTCAATGTCCGATGTTCATCGCTCCGTGGCGGTCAACCGCTCCGGGTCGCGCTTTCGCAAGGCCATGGCCTTTGTCGGCCCTGGCTATCTGGTCGCCGTCGGCTATATGGACCCCGGGAACTGGGCGACCTCGCTCGCCGGTGGTTCCCGCTTCGGCTATGCGCTGCTGTCGGTCGTGCTGCTGTCCAACCTAATGGCCGTTTTGTTGCAGGCGCTCTGCACACGGCTCGCAATCGCGACTGGCCGCGATTTGGCGCAGGCCTGCCGCGACGCCTATCCCCGTTTTCTCGCCTGGCCGCTCTGGCTGCTGGCGGAACTGGCGATCTGCGCCACCGATCTTGCCGAAGTCATTGGCACAGCCATCGGCCTCAACCTTCTGTTCGGCATTCCGCTCGAACTCGGTGTCATTATCACCGCCGCCGACGTGCTTCTGGTGCTCTATCTGCAAAATAAGGGCTTCCGCCGCGTCGAGGCGCTCATCATGACGCTTCTGGCCGTCATCGCGCTCTGTTTCCTGATCCAGATCCTGATGGCGCAGCCGAAATGGAACGAGGTCATTCTCGGATTTGCGCCAACGGTCGAGATCATCCGCAACCCGGACATGCTTTATATAGCGCTCGGCATTATCGGCGCGACGGTCATGCCGCATAATCTATATCTGCATTCGGGCATCGTGCAGACCCGCGACTATGGACACACAACCGCTGAAAAGCGCGAAGCCATCCGCTATTCGACGCTTGATTCCACCATCGCGCTGACATTCGCGCTGCTGGTCAATGCATCGATCCTGATCCTCGCCGCAGCCAGCTTCAATGCGACCGGCAATACCGGCGTGGAAGACCTCGACAAGGCGCATGCCCTGCTCAACCCGCTGCTCGGATCATCGCTTGCCCCCACGCTTTTTGCCATCGCGCTTCTGTGCTGCGGCCTGAATTCGACCATAACCGCCACCATGGCGGGGCAGATCGTCATGGAAGGTTTTATCCGTATCCGGTTGAAGCCGTGGCTGCGCCGTGCCATCACCCGTTTTGTGGCCATTGTGCCCGCGGCTGTTGTGACGATCATGTACGGTTCGCAGGGCACGACGGAACTCCTGATCCTGTCGCAAGTTGTACTCAGCCTGCAATTGCCCTTCGCGGTCATACCGCTGGTCATGTTCACGGCGGAAAAGAAGAAGATGGGATCGCTGGTCGCACCACGCTGGGTCACCATTCTGGCCGCCATCACTGCGGTCATCATCGTCGTTTTGAACCTGAAGCTCATCTATGACTTCTTCACCGGCGTACCGATCTGATTAATCCAGCGCATCCCGAAAAGTGTGAAACGGTTTTCGGAAAAGATGCGCGTTAAAATGAAGGATCCGCGCAACGCCTCCCAAGCAACTGCGCACAAGCAAAAAGCCCGGCTCAAAGCCGGGCTTTTTCGCTATCGAAGAAGTGTCAGCCGGTCTGTAAGCCGGGTTCTGTATGGCCGGGCTTTCGCCCGACGTGGCAGCCATTCATCTGGGACGGATGTTGCCACCCGCCTCTTGCAACCCACCCGGACGACTGATCCGGAAACCGATTGCCGGTCCTTGCGAACCGGCGCGCCGTCCCTATTCGGTTTTGCTCCCGGTGGGGTTTACCGTGCCGTCTGCATTGCTGCAGACGCGGTGGGCTCTTACCCCACCCTTTCACCCTTACCTCGTCATCCCTGTCGTTGCAGCTTCTGCACAACGATACGGAAGACGAGGCGGTTTACTTTCTGTGGCACTATCCCTGGGGTCACCCCCGCCGGGCGTTACCCGGCACCGTGTTTCCCTGGAGCCCGGACTTTCCTCACCTGCCGCCTTTCGGCATATGACAAGCGCGGCTGCCCGACCGACTGACACCGCGTATAAATTCGCTTCTGCCCGAAAAAGCAACAAAAAAGCCGGTAGCAAAACCGCTACCGGCTTTTCGTTCACATCAAACGGCTTGAAACTCTACGCAACCGCCGACGCAAATTCTGGAGCGAACTCCAAAAGCGATGCTTAAAGTCCGGCCATATATGCCTTCACCGAGCTGCAATATTTCGCAGAGATCGGGTTCATGCGCTTTGCACCATGACCGGCATTGTATTTCAGGATCGTGCCGCAGGTGCTGCCGCCGCCAAGCTTCTGGGCCATGGCGAGGTATTTCATGCCGTACTGGATGTTAGTGGCAGGCTCATAAAGCCCCTTGGCCGAGCCGGAATAGCCCATGGCGCGCGCCGTCGAGAGCTTGATCTGCATCAGGCCGATTTCGCCTGCAGCACCGCGCACATTCGGCTGGAAATTGCTTTCGTGACGCACGACCGCATGAGCGAGCGAGGACGGTACGCCATAAGTGGAAGCGTAGCGGTTGATGATCTGTGAGTAGCCGCTGCCGCTCTTGACCGAACGGCTGGCACCACCGGACTTGGACGAACCGGAACGCGAACCCTTGCCTGCGGGGGCTGCGCGGTTGGTGATGACGGACGCCTTTTTGACCGAAGGCTTCGCCTTGTCGGCCTCAGCAACTTTGTTCTGCTGACGCGCCTTGAGAAGTGCTACGAGGTTGGTTGGTTCACTTGCAGGGGCGCTAAGCGCCGGATTCAGGCCAAACGAACTCATCGCGCCAACAAGGGCGCTAACAATAACAAATTTTACTTTCATAA
This sequence comes from Ochrobactrum teleogrylli, assembly GCF_006376685.1. Classification (GTDB taxonomy): domain Bacteria; phylum Pseudomonadota; class Alphaproteobacteria; order Rhizobiales; family Rhizobiaceae; genus Brucella; species Brucella teleogrylli. Next base: position 236,542 of record NZ_VEWL01000002.1, read on the forward strand.
CCTACCGTCTTGGAACGTTTCTTATGGGGGACCGCCCGTCTTGGGGGGAGACGATCCGTTTATTCGGGTCCCGTCCGGTATGAGCTCTCGAGGCCCATTTCCGCTGGGATTGATCGATGATCTGAAGGGGAAATGCAGCCGAAGATTGGTTGCAAAAGTAAAATCGTCTTACAGGTTGTAACAAAACCGACTCAATCGGACGTGAGTCGACGCCCCGTCACTTAAGCGAGGTCTAAAAGGTGATTCGGCTAAATTTTTGAAATTTTGAACGAAATTCTAATTAAATTGCGAAAGACGCCCGATGGATACTGCTTGATCAGGCGGTAACATTTTGCAGGGAAAAAATCAGCCTGTAGAGGGTATCTATGGTAGAAACATCGGCCACACCGTCTACATTTTGTGGCCGAAAGTGACGCTGAAATGCCTTAACCACGATTTCCGTGGCTTCATCGAAGATACCGGTGATCTCAATTCCATAGCCGTAGAGCGCCAGCATGGACTGCAAAGCCTCCACCGGCTGCCCCTGTTCGCCCCGCGCCAGAAACCGTCCGCCGCGGATCGGCGTCGGCTCCACATAATGCCCGACACCCGCCTCATGCAGACGTTTCCACGGAAAGCTCTGGCCGGGATCGGTCTTGCGCGCCGGTGCGATGTCCGAATGCGCCAGCACGTTTTCCGGCGCGATGGCGTGGCGTGCACAAATATCGCGGCTGAGACGGATCACCGCCTCGATCTGCGCATCCTTAAACGGCGGATAGTCTTGCAGAACGCCCGGATTGACGATTTCGATGCCGATAGAGGCCGAATTGATGTCGGTCTCGCCCTTCCAGAAGCTCTTGCCCGCATGCCAGGCGCGGGCCTTTTCCGAAACCATCTGCAACACCTTCCCGTCCTCTAGAACGAGATAGTGAGCCGAGACCTGCATTTCGGGCGATTTCAGAATGTCGATCGCCTCCTGCGCGGTCGCAAGGCCGGTATAATGCTGGATCAGAAAAACCGGCGTCTTGCCGTCACGGCGCGGGCCGAAATTGGGCGAAGGATCGAGCGTGGCATCGGGAAAATCGGGCTTTTCCAGCGCCAGTTCCGCCAATTCCTCATCCTGAAATCCGGTTGCGTCGCTCGACGTCTGCATCACGCAGCCTCCAAATGCTTTTCTATGCTCGCCCAAGCCGCGTTTATGGCAGCAAGGCGCGCATTGGCAATAGCAATAAATTCGAGCGGCAAACCTTCGGCAACCAGCCGGTCGGGATGGTGCTGCTTGACCAGCGAACGGTAGCGGCTGCGCGCAGTATCAAACGACACCCCGCGTTCAAGACCCAGAATGGCATAAGGATCGCCCTCGCCACGCTGCACATGCCGGATCGCGATGCGGTCGAAGGCAACCTCGTCAAAGCCGAAAATACCGGCGACTTCGGTTAGAAATGCCAATTCCTTTTCATGGACATAGCCATCCGCCTTGGCGATATGAAACAGTCCGTCGAGAATATCTTCCAGAAGATGGCACTCGGTCTGGCCTTCCTGACAAAGTCCGGCCAGCTGGCGCGCATAGCTTTCGAAACCCGCCACATCCTGCTTGGCCAGATCGTAAAGCCGGGCGACATGCGCGGTTTCTTCCTGCGGCACCGCAAAAATATCCTGGAAAGCGCGTATCTCGTCCTGCGTGACCACGCCGTCGGCCTTCGCCATTTTTGCGGAGAGCGCGATCATGGCAATCGAGAAGGCCACCCGCCTGCGCGTATCGGCATCGCCTTCAAAAACGGTGCGCACAGCCTCGATAACGCCTGTAATGGCGTTCGACGTCACTGACGCCACAAACTCACCGATGCGAACCCAAATCGACATGGGGCTTTTCTACAAAATTCCGTCGCGGCTGGAAACCGCCTGCATGAAGCGAAGTCGAAAAAACAATGATTTATATGCGCTTATCACCGGTCTGTGATAAGAAATGCCCTGAACTGTTATGGTGTAAACCAAAAAAGGAGAACGCTGTTCCCAATTAATTGGATTGAACGGCGTTCTGGCGTTCATTGAAGGAGCGTTGTGCCGTCGCGGCGGCAGCTTCTCCGGCGGCCTGGGCCTGCTCGGCATTTTGCCCGACAGCCTTTGCGGCAGATTCGGCATTAGTGCGGGCGCGTTCGATGGCAGCCGCCTGTTCTTCGGGCGTGGTCACGCCGGCGTCCTCGCGCAGTGCCTTGACGAGATCTGGCCCCTCTTTTTCCGATGCGCCTTCCGCTGGTGCGGCAGGCTGGGAAACAGCAGCGCCGTCCTGCGCCGGAGCGGCAGCCTTTTCCTCGTTGCCCTTGCCGCAAGCAGCAAGCGCAACCAGAACAATGGCGGCAACGAAAAACAGGGTGTTACGGTTCATGACCAAAGCCATAACCGAAGATAGCCTGCGTTTAAACACGGAAATCGCTTGCGCGCCGTCTTTCCCGTAAAATGCCGCGGGATCGTTCATGCATTACACTTCCTTCTGGGACAAATGGCGATCCAGTTTCCCGGATCGCCATTCGTATGACGTTTACCACACGGGTCTATGACAGCTCACCAGCCGTAACTTGCCCGCGCTTTATTGATACAAAATAGCACCCGAGCTTAATTAGCAGGCGCAGTACCAGTACCGCCCGTACCCGTGCCCGGATTTGCCGGAGCCGGTGTTGCAGGCGTGGTGTTCGTATCATTGTTCGAAGGTGCGGCCGGCGTCGTCGGGGCCGGTGCCGGAGCGTTGCTTGCGCCGTCATCCTTCTTGTCGTTGCAGGCGGCAAGGCCCAGAAGCGATACAGCGGCAACAGATGTAATCAGAAACTTCTTCATTTTGGCTCTCCTTCCTAGCGTGGGTTGCTCGATCCGAGCTCATCCCTGTTGAGCATGGCGCAGTTTGCGCAGACACCCCTCTGCTCTTTTCATAGCTTTCTTCGTGTCCATCCGGCTTCTTACCGGTCGGGCACTTTTGCGGTTGGATCAGGCACAGAACTCCTGTCGATACCCACCGTCACAAAAGAAAACGGCAGACCAAAGGAAAGGTTCTCTCAATTAGTCTTACTGTCCGTAATAAAACGCCAATATTGCAGACACTTAATCCCGCATTTCCCAGTCAGAAGCGATCATTAGTCCGTCAATCCCCCATGTCACAGCGGTGTCATGCCCCGTGTTTAACTTTTTTGAAACCAAGCACGGGATTCGTCCCAAAGGGGAATTCATGGCCGACCAATCAGCCGACGGTACTATTCTGAAGCGTGCAGTAACCCAGAACCATGCGCTTTCCCGCGCGGGTTTTTCGGAACGATTGTTTGCCTGGCTCTTTAAGGGGCTGGTCTATCCGCAAATCTGGGAAGATCCGGATGTGGACATGGCGGCCCTCGCCATTCAGCCCGGTCATCGCATCGTCACTATCGCGTCTGGCGGCTGTAACGCGCTTTCCTATCTCACCGCCGATCCCGCCCGCGTCGAGGCCGTTGATCTCAACGAGGCTCATGTCGCCTTCAACCGGCTGAAGCTGGCCGCGCTCAAGAACCTGCCAGATTACAGCGCCTTTTACCGCTTCTATGGCAAGGCTGACGACAAGACCAATCTGGCTGCCTATAAGCGCTTCGTGCGTCCGCATCTTGATGCCGAAAGCCGCGCTTACTGGGAAAAGCGCAAGTGGAACGGTCGCCAGCGCATTTCCATCTTCTGGCGCGATCTTTACCGTCACGGCCTGCTCGGCGTATTCATCGGCATGGGCCATCGCGTGGCGCGGCTCTATGGCATTGATCCGCGCGATATTCTCAAATCGCGCAGCATGGAAGAACAGCGCAGCTTCTTCGACACCGCACTTGCGCCCTTGTTCGAAAAACGCATGGTGCGCTGGGCAACCGCACGCAAATCCTCGCTGTTCGGTCTTGGCATTCCGCCCCAGCAATATGATGCGCTGGCCACCGCCGGAAACGGCAATATGGCCGAGGTGCTGCGCAGCCGCCTTGAAAAGCTCGCCTGCGGCTTTCCGCTGACGGAAAACTACTTTGCCTGGCAGGCTTTCGGACGCGGCTATAGCGGCAACGAAGAAACCGGCCCTCTGCCGCCTTATCTGTCGCGCGCCAATTTCGAAACAGTCCGCGCCCGCGCCGGCCGCATGACGGTGCAGAACGCCAATTACACCGACTTTCTGGCCGCCAAACCCGCCGCATCGGTGGATCGCTATATCCTTCTCGACGCGCAAGACTGGATGAACGACAGCCAGCTGAATGCCGTTTGGAGCGAAATCACACGCACTGCCGCACCGGGCGCTCGCGTGATTTTCCGCACTGCCGCCGAGCCGAGCCTGCTGCCCGGTCGCGTCGCGCCGGAAATTCTCGACCACTGGGAATACCGCGAAGACGAATCCCGCGCATTGCATGACCGCGACCGCTCGTCGATTTATGGCGGCTTTCACCTTTATGTCCTGAAGGACGCGTGACATGCTGCAAAATACTGAAGGCACGCAGGGCAACAGTCAGGGCGCAAGTCATGCGCGGCTGATGGACCGGGTCTATCGCCGCCAGCGCCACTTTTATGATGCGACCCGCAAATATTACCTGCTGGGGCGCGACGAGATGATCGCGACGCTCAATGTGCCGGACGGCGGCAGCGTTCTGGAAATCGGTTGCGGCACGGGCCGCAACCTCGTCAAGACGGCCGAACACTACCCCGATGCCAAACTCTATGGCATCGATATTTCAGCAGAAATGCTGGATACGGCCCGCAGTGCCGCCAAACGTGCGGGCATCGAAAGCCGCACCCGGCTGGAACGCGCCGATGCGGCGCAGTTCGATCCCGAACAGCTTTTCCATCAAACAGGCTTCGACCGTATCTTCATTTCCTATGCCATATCGATGATCCCGCAATGGCAATCGGTCATCCGCGAGAGCATTCGCCATCTGGCGCCACAAGGCGAGTTGCATATCGTCGATTTCGGCGATCAAAGCCGCCTGCCCCGATGGTTCAAGCGCGGGCTCTATAAATGGCTCGACTGGTTTCATGTCACGCCGCGTCAGGACATGTTCGCCGTGTGCGAATGGCTTGCTGCCGAACGCGGCCTCACAGTGGAACGCCGCGTGCTTTATCGCGGCTTTGCGTGGATCGCCGTCATCCGGGCTTTTGCATAAAATTAGGAGCAACAACGCCACAGGCTGGTGACGACCGGGTGCGGATCGCGTAACCGTTGTAGGGACTGATTCGCGACACCGGAAACCCTGCATGAAACGTCTCATGAGCCGTCTGGCCAGCCGCAATTTTCTTGGCCCCTGCTTTGCCTCCTGCATGGGCGTTTTTCTGCTTTCGGCCTGTACGACAGTGGATTACGATTTTTCCGATGTGAAAAAGAACGGCACGGTCGCCCGCATCCCACCTCCATCGGGATCGGTGAAGGCGCCGCGCTTCGGCGACCGCGATCCGCATGACTGGACCGGCAAGACGCCCTGGCACTATCCGATCCACGGCACTGACGTTTCGAAATACCAGACCAGTGTGGACTGGAGCGCGGTCCGCGCCAGCGGCATTTCCTTTGCCTTTATCAAAGCGACGGAAGGCGGCGACCGTCTGGACGACCGCTTTGCCCAACACTGGAATGGCACACGCGAGGCGGGCATTCCCCGCAGCGCCTATCATTTCTATTATTTCTGCCGTCCGGCCATCGAACAGGCGCGCTGGTATATTCAGAACGTGCCGCGCGACCCGTCCGCGCTGCCGCCCGTTCTCGACATGGAATGGAACCCGCAATCGCCGACCTGCAAATTGCGGCCCAATGCGGCGGTTGTGCGCAAGGAAATGCGCATCTTCCTTTCAGCGCTCGAAAAGCATTACGGCAAGCGTCCGATCATCTACACGACCGTCGATTTCTTCGACGATAACGACCTGCGCCAGCTTCCAGACTATCCGTTCTGGCTGCGCTCGGTCGCGGGCCACCCGGACGAAAAATACGGCCCGCATCCGTGGACTTTCTGGCAATATACCGGCACGGGCAGCATTCCGGGCATCAAGGGCGACGCGGATATCAATGTCTTCGCGGGCGACGCAGCCACATGGAAAAAGTGGCTGGAAAGCAACAAGGGCCGTTAAGACGGGCCCGTTTGGCTGATCGCACCAAGTTTTGCTTCATTTCCGGGTCTTGTTGGGGCAATAGCTTTAACAATTCCCGGAAGGGCAAGCCTGTGCCCTGCAAAATAGTGTGAGTTACCGATGAAGTTTGTTGCTTCCATCATGACAGCCGCCCTGCTCGCTTCGACCGCTGTGTCGCATGCGCAGACCGCCAGTGCGTCTCCGGCACCTGCGGCTCCGGCTGAAACTGCCGTGAACATGCCCAAGCCCGAATGCGAAACCGATCTCGGCCAGTGGGTCGAAAATCTGGCCAAGGAAGCGCGTGAAGCTGGCGTCGGCGACAAGGGCATCAGCGAGCTGCACAAGGCCTCGCTTGAACAGAAGGTGCTCGACCGGGATCGCAAGCAGACCGTCTTCAACCTGACCTTCACCGAATTTTCCAAGCGCCTCATCTCCGAAGCGCGCCTGAAAAAAGGCCAGGAAAATCTGGTCAAATATGCCGATGTCTTCAAGAAAGTCGAAGACACCTATGGCGTGCCGGGTCCCGTTCTCGCTGCCTTCTGGGGCCTTGAAACCGACTACGGCGCGATTCAGGGCGATTTCGACACGCTGAATGCGCTTGTTACCCTTTCCTACGACTGCCGCCGCCCGGACCTTTTCCGTCCGCAGCTGATCGCGCTGCTCAAGCTGTTCGACACGGGCGTTGTCGATGCGAGCACGACCGGCGCATGGGCTGGCGAAATCGGCATGATGCAGCTTCTGCCCAAGGATTATCTGGAGCGCGGCGTCGATGGCGACGGTGACGGCAAGGTCGATCTGAAGAACAGCGTTCCCGACGCCATGATGACCGCCGGTCGCATGATTTCGGAACTTGGCTGGAAACGCGGCCAGCCGTGGCTGGAAGAAGTGCGCATCACCAAGGATTTGCCTTGGGAAGAAGCCATCCGCACCAACCGCAAGCCGCACTCCTGGTGGGCCGCGCAGGGCGTGACCGGCCTGAAGGGTCCGCTTGGGCCGGATGACGGCGATGCCTCGCTGCTGCTGCCGCTGGGCCGCAAGGGCCCGGCCTTCCTGTCCTATGCGAATTTCGACGTCTTCGTCGAATGGAACAAATCCATCGTCTACGCCACAACCGCAGCCTATTTTGCGACCCGCCTCGCGGGTGCACCTGCATTCGATCCCGGCAATCCAATTCCGGGTCTGACGCAGGACCAGATGAAGGAGCTGCAAACCAAGCTTCAGGCGCGCGGCTATGATATGGGCGCGAAGATCGACGGCGTTTACGGTCTCCTGACCCGCGATGCCGTGCGCGCCGAACAGATGCGGCTTGGCATGCCGGCCGATTCCTGGCCAACCCAGGAGCTGCTGGACAAGCTCTGAGTCACACAATGAAGGCGCGGGCTAATCCCCGCGCCTTTTCCTTTCCGACACCCTGACCGCGAATGCCTGCCTCATGCTCACCACCCTGATCGTCGTCCTGCCCGTATTTGCGCTGATTTTTTCCGGCTGGGGGGCGTTCAAGCTGAAAATACTGGGACCGCACGCCATAGCAGAGCTGAACCGCTTCGTGGTTTATCTGGCGCTGCCTGCGCTGCTGTTCGACATCATGGCCAACACCCATGGCAGCGAACTCTGGCAACCGGGCTTCATCGCCGTCTTCCTCTTGAGCAGCGCCGTCGCCTTCGTCCTGCCCTTTCTGGTGCGGCTGCGCGGAAAGCTGCCGCTTGCCGACACCGCGCTGGACGGCCTCAATGCCGCCTATCCCAATACCGGCTATATGGGCATTCCGCTGTCGATGATCGCTTTCGGTTCCGGCGTTCTGGCTGCAACCACCATTTCCATCATCATCACCGTTTGCGTGACTTTCGCCTTTGCAATCGTGCTGATCGAGATCGGCCTGCAAACCGAGAAGAAGCCGTTTCATCTCGTCTGGAAAGTCGTCCGTTCGCTTATCCGCAATCCGCTGCTTTTTGCACCGGCGCTTGGCGCGATATTTTCTTTCCTCGGGCTGACGATCCCCGCCCCCGCCGAAACTTTCCTGAAAATGCTCGGCGGCGCAGCATCGCCCTGCGCGCTCGTGGCGCTTGGCCTGTTCCTCGCGCAATCGCGCAAGGTCGAACGCGAAAGCGTCAACGCCATTGCATTCCTCGTGTCGATCAAGCTGATCGTCCAGCCACTCGCCACATGGCTGCTCGCGGTCTATGTCTTCGGATTGCCGCCGCTGATGGCGGAAAGTGCCGCCCTTCTCGCCGCCTTGCCGACGGGCACCGGCCCTTTCATGCTCGCCGAACATTACCGGCGCGAGGCGGCCATCACCTCCAACGTCATTCTCTATTCGACGGTAATTTCGGTGGTAACACTCTCCGCCTATCTGGCTTTGATCCGCTGATAAAAAGCGGGATTTCGCATAGGCGCATTGTAGAAGCGGATTGTGGGAATTGTGGCTATTTCCCTGTAAATCCTGTCAGTTCTGTGTCTTTTTCATGAAATGTGAACAGATTTTTCAGGTCAAAAATTTCAATAACTTAGGTGGTAAACAGAAGGTTTTTTTCGCAATCACGCCAGGTTGCAGCACGAAATCTTCTTTTGTTCTCGGCTTTTTGCGCTTAGATTCCAGTCTCTACCAGCGCGCACCGGACGCTTGTCTGGCGCATATGAAGGAGACAGACCGATGGGACTGACACGATCTTTGAATGTCCTCATGATCTGTGCAGCATTTGCATTTGTTGCAGCGTTGATAGCAGGCGTCATACCGTAAAGCAGACGCGAAGTTACTTTTAAAGCATGTCTTTTTCCCAAAACCGGGACCCACTTTTGGGAGACATGCTTTGACCAATACGGCGACACAGGTTTCGAGGATAGACCGGTCTCGCAAGAAACAGAAAGCCCGCCATTTCGGCGGGCTTTCTTTATTTTCAGGCAGGCTCCAGCACCGCTTCCGTCTTCGGGCGAATGCCAATCATATGGCAGATCGCATAGGGCAGATCGGCACGGTTCATCGTATAGAAATGGAAGTCCTGCACACCGCGCTCGATCAGATCCATCACCTGTTCGGCGGCGATGGCCGCAGCCACGAGCTGATGCGTCTGCGGGTCGTTTTCCAGCCCGTCGAAACGCTCGGCCAGCCAGGCCGGAATATGCGTCGCGGAACGGGCGCAGAAATTCTTGACCTGCTTGAAATTATGCACCGGCAGAACACCCGGAACGATCGGGATATAAATCCCCGCCCGGCGCACGCGCTCGACATAACGCTCATAAAGATCGTTCTCGAAGAAGAACTGCGTGATGGCGCGGGTGGCGCCAGCATCGACCTTGCGCTTCAGCATGTCGATATCGGTCGCGAAATCCGGGCTTTCGGGATGCTTTTCCGGATAGGCGGAAACCGAAATGTCGAAATCCGCAATCTGGCGCAGGCCACCGACCAGATCGGCACCGTTCAGATAACCGCCGGTTGTCGGCACATATTTTTCACCAATCCCCGCTGCCGGATCACCGCGCAGGGCCACGAAGCGGTTCACGCCAAGATCGGCGAACTCGCGCACCACGCGGTCAACTTCCTCGCGTGTAGCATCCACACAGGTCAGATGCGCCGCAGGCTTGATGTCGGTTTCTTTAAGGATACGCGCCACCGTCCGTATTGTACGCTCACGCGTGGAACCGCCCGCGCCATAGGTCACGGAGACGAATTCCGGTTGCAGCGGTGCCAGCCGTGTGACCGTTTCCCAAAGGCGCTGTTCCATTTCTTCCGATTTGGGCGGAAAGAATTCGAACGATACCCGGGTGGTCTGGCCGACATCCGGTCGGCGGGAAAGACCATAAAAACCCATCACACTGTCTCCGTCATGCTTGATTCATTCGTTGCCGGATCGGCAATGAGAAGACGCGGATCACGTGCAAGCCAAAGCTTGACGGTCAGCCCCTCATCTCCGCTTGCGCCTTTCGGGCTTAATTCCAGCGTCTTTTCAGGCTCAAGGCCCGCTTCCTTCATCCAGCTCAGCATCTGCTCGTCGCTGAAGCCAAGGCGCAAATGCGCATGGTCTTCGCGCAGGAATTCGAGCGTATGCGGCGCAAAATCGACAATCAGCAAGCGACCGTCCGGACGCAGCGCACGCGCGCCTTCACGGATTGCCGAAAGCGGGTCATCCAGAAAGTGCAGCACCTGATGGATCGTCACCAGATCGAAGCTCTCGCGTTCGACCGGCAGGGCATAAACGTCGCCCTGGCGCACCTGCGCATTGCCGATGGCCGCAAGATCGAGATTGGCGCGTGCCACGGCCAGCATGTCGCGATTGATATCGATGCCGAGACCGCGCGCATAAAGCGGCGCGAAAAGCTCCAGCAAGCGCCCTGTGCCGGTCCCGACATCGAGCATGGCCTGAAACGGCTTTTCGCCGACGATCTTCTTGAGTGCGGTTTCGACCGCATTTTCGGAAACATGCAGCTTGCGGATTTCGCCCCAGCTGCCAGCATTGGCGCTGAAATAGGCCGCGGCCTTTTCCTGACGGCTGGATTTGACCTGCGAAAGCCGCTCCTGATCGCGCTCGACCAGCGCATCAGAGCGGTCGAGCCGCGCCAGAAGCCCGCGCGCCAGATCGCCGCTGATCGCATTATCCGCCAGCCGGAAATAGGCCCATGCCCCTTCCTGATAGCGGTCGATGAGATCGGCTTCGCCCAACAGCTTGAGATGGCGCGACACACGCGGCTGCGACTGGCCGAGAATTGTCGTCAGATCGGAAACTGTCAGGTCGCCCCGCGCCAGAAGCGCCAGAATGCGCAGACGGCTTGGCTCTGCCACCGCCTTCAACACATCCACCATCTGATCGAGTTGCAATTGCAAACCGGCCATGTCCTCAGCTCTTCCGTTGCGGCACAACCATGGCTGCGCTCAAAAACATATAAAGATATGTTTATATGGAAAGGCATTCCTATGCAAGTGCTTTTCATGGCAGAATGAACGGGAGCTGGGGATTCGTTCACAGCGAGTGCGGGAAAGGAAAGCGCCATGCGTGCGGGCACAACGCGTCAAAAGGCAATCGCCAAATCGCTCACATTGCTGCTTCCGGCAGTTCCCTATTCGGATTCGGAACCGATCAGAGCGGCGGCTCTCGCCCCGCATATGAAGACGCTGCCGCCGTCCACGGCGGTCTGGCTTGCCACCGTGGCGCATGTGCGCCACGCCCATACGGATTATGATACGCTGCGCGATGACGGATATGACAAGGATTCCGCGCGCTTCTTTGTGCTAGACGCGATCAACTCAAAGCTGACGGAATGGCGCGCGACACGGCTTCTGTCGCCGGAAGACGACGAAGCCGTGGAGATGTAAAAACGCCGCCCGGAGGCGGCGTCTTGATCCTAGAGAACCTCGGCCCGTTTAATCGACGGACCCATGCCCCTGCAGATAACCGTGCTTACGCGGGTTCGGCATGAAGATGCTGACCGCAAACACGATGACCATCATGATGGTCACGTACCAGAAGAAGCCGCTTTCCATGCCCTGCTGTTTGAACCACAGCGCGACATATTCCGCCGTGCCGCCAAAGATCGCATTGGCGATGGCGTAGGAAAAACCGACGCCAAGGGCGCGCACTTCCGCCGGGAAAAGCTCGGCTTTCACGATGCCGCTGATGGAGGTGTACATGCTCACCACGGCCAGCGCGATCACGATATAGATGAAAGCCATGGTCGAGCTCTGCACCGAGCCAATCAATGTCATCAACGGGATCGTGGTCAAGATCGAGATGCCGCCAAAGCCGATCATCATGGTCTTGCGGCCGAGCTTGTCGGACAAGGCGCCGAATAGCGGCTGCATGAGCATATAGGCCAGCAGCACGAAGGTCATGGTTTCGCTGGCGGTTTCCTTGCTCATGCCGGCCGTATTGACCAGATATTTCTGCATATAGGTTGTGAACGTATAGAAGGCGAGCGAACCGCCTGCCGTGAAGCCGACAACAACCAGAAACGCCTTGCGATGATGCTTCCAGATGGTGGCGAAGCTGCCGGCAGCCTTGCTGTTGCGGGTTTCTTCCGTGGTCGTTTCATGCAGCGTGCGGCGCAAAAAGAGCGCCACGATGGCCGCGAGACCACCAATTGCAAACGGGATGCGCCAGCCCCAGGCGTGAAGCTGTTCAGACGTCAGCAAGAACTGGAGAAGCACGATCACCAGCACGGCCAGAAGCTGGCCACCGATCAGCGTGACATATTGAAACGACGAGAAGAAGCCGCGACGGCCTGCAAGCGCAACTTCACTCATATAGGTTGCCGTGGTGCCATATTCGCCACCGACCGAAAGGCCCTGCAACAGACGCACGATCAGCAACAGCACCGGCGCCAGCACGCCAATCGATGCATAGGTCGGCAGGATGGCGATGGCAAACGAGCCGAAGCACATCATGGTGACGGAAATCAGCATCGATGTGCGGCGACCCAGCTTGTCGGCGATACGACCGAACAACCAGCCGCCAATCGGGCGCATCAGAAAGCCGGCCGCGAAAATCGCAGCTGCATTCAAAAGCTGGCTGGTCTGATCCTCGGCCGGGAAAAACTGCGACGCGAAGTAAAGCGCACCAAACGAATAAACATAGAAATCATACCATTCGACCAGATTGCCCGAGGCGCTGGCCACAATCGCATAGACGCGACGGCGTGTATCGTGGGCGTCATGCGCCGCTTCGAACTCGCCATTGGCATCGACATGCGTATTTGCATTGCTCATGTTGAAAACTCCCAAAAGCGGATTCTGTTACCCACATCGAACGACAGCGAAAATTTTGGATGAAGCGCAGCGTTATAAGGATGCCTGCTAACTTACTAAATTAGCATCGGTTCCAGAATGCGATCAGACCATAGGAGCAAAATCATTTGCATGCAATCTATTGACTTGTAACCAATAGCAAGGCGGACGATGGCGATCCACCTGCCATCATCCGTCGCAGTTCTTTGAAATAATTGGAAAAATTATAAATGCGCCTGACCGCTGCCCCGGCGAGCGTCAATCACATCCCCGTGTAGTGGCCGGTTTCGGCATGATTATCGCTTCTGGACGAGCATGAAAATACGCGGGAATCGAAGCAGCACCTTGCCGTCGCGAGTCGTCGGATAGTGCGGGGTGATGCGCTCCCTATAGGCTGCAAGATAGGCCGCCTGCTCGTCCGCATCCAGCGGGTCGAGGAATGGCCTGAGACCCGTGCCCTTGACCCACTCCACGATGGCATCCACGCCCGCCAGCGGGTGATTATAGATCGTGTGCCAGATATCAATCCGCGCCGCATCGCCAGCGAAAGCGTCGTAATAAGTCGCGACCGGCGGCAAAGGCCCCCTGCCCGTCGTGCCGATCTTGGCTGCAAAAGGCGCAGTCTTGGCAACGTCGCGCATCCCGATATGGGTTTGCTCGCCCATATTGTCGGGCATCTGGATCGCCAGAAATGCGCCGGGTTGCATCAAGGACAAAAGCCGCTGCAATTGCTCGATATGGTCTGGCAGCCATTGAAAGACGGCATTGGAGAACAGCACGTCCGTTTCGGCGTCCGGCTCGAAACTGGCGGCATCGCTGATGAAGAACTCGACATCCGGCAAACGCGCCTTCGCCTTGTCGATCATATCCGGCGAGGTGTCGAAGCCCGAAATCTGCGCGTCCGGCCAGCGCTCGACCAGAAGCTCGGTTGAATTGCCGGGTCCGCAGCCGATATCCACCACCTTGCGCGGTGTTGCCAGAGGTATCTGCGCCAGAAGATCACGCGCCGGGCGGCTGCGTTCATCTTCGAATTTCAGATACTGTTTTGCGGACCAGTCTTTCATCGTCTTTCCTTTCATCAAATGAAAAGGCCGGTGCGATGCACCGGCCTTAAAATCATTACCTTGTCAGCGGCTTATACGTCACCCGCTTCGGGTTGACGCTTTCCGGTCCGAGACGACGGACCTTATCCGCTTCATAATCCTCGAAATTGCCTTCGAACCATTCGACATGGCTGTCGCCTTCGAAAGCGAGAATATGCGTTGCCAGACGATCGAGGAACATACGATCGTGGGAGATGATAACGGCGCAACCAGCGTATTTTTCAAGCGCGTCTTCGAGCGCTGCCAGTGTTTCCGTATCAAGATCGTTGGTCGGTTCGTCGAGCAGCAGAACGTTGCCGCCTGCCTGCAGCATCTTGGCAAGATGCACGCGGTTGCGCTGACCACCGGACAGATTGCCGACCTTAGCCTGCTGATCGCCACCCTTGAAGTTGAACGCACCGCAATAAGCGCGCGAGTTCATTTCAAACTTGCCGAGCTTGATGATGTCGTTGCCACCGGAAATTTCTTCCCAGACATTCTTGTTCGGATCAAGGTGATCGCGGCTCTGATCGACGTAACCGAGATGAACCGTGTCGCCGATGCGGATCGAACCGGAATCCGGCTTTTCCTGACCGGTGATCATCTTGAACAGCGTCGACTTACCGGCACCGTTCGGGCCGATAACACCAACAATGCCACCGGGAGGCAGCTTGAAGGTCAGGTTTTCGATCAGCATGCGATCGCCAAACGACTTTGTCAGACCTTCCGCTTCAATGACCACCTGACCGAGACGCTCGCCTGCCGGGATCAGAATCTGGGCATCGCCCGGACGCTGGTTTTCCGCAGCTTCGACCAGCTGATCATAAGCCTTGATACGGGCTTTCGATTTGGCCTGTCGAGCTTTCGGGCTTGCGGCAATCCACTGGCGTTCGCGCTCAAGCGCTTTCTGACGCGAATCTTCTTCACGTCCTTCCTGAATCATACGCTTGGCCTTGGCTTCGAGATAAGCCGAGTAATTGCCTTCGTAAGGAATGCCGCGACCGCGATCGAGTTCGAGAATCCAGCCGGTTACATTGTCGAGGAAGTAGCGATCATGCGTGATGAGCAGGACAGCGCCCTGATATTCGCGCAGATGCTTTTCCAGCCATGCGGTGGTTTCAGCGTCAAGGTGGTTGGTCGGTTCGTCGAGCAGCAGCAAGTCAGGCTTCGACAGCAGCAGCTTGCAAAGCGCAACACGGCGACGTTCACCACCCGAAAGCTTGGTGACATCGGCGTCGGCTGGTGGGCAGCGCAGCGCTTCCATCGCCATTTCAACCTGGCTTTCCAGATCCCAGAGGTTCTGGCTGTCGATGATATCCTGAAGCGCCGCACCTTCGTCGGCGGTTTCATCAGAATAGTTCATCATCAACTCGTTGTAACGGTCGAGAATGGCTGTCTTCGCAGCCACACCTTCCATCACATTGCCGAGGACGGTCTTGTCCGGGTCGAGATGCGGTTCTTGCGCGAGATAGCCGCAAGTGGCCCCGTCTGCGAGCCAGGCTTCGCCGGTATATTCCTTGTCGAGACCGGCCATGATCTTGAGGATGGTCGACTTACCGGCACCGTTGGGACCGAGAATACCGATCTTCGCATCCGGATAGAATGACAGGTGAAGGTTTTCGATAACCTTCTTGGCGCCGTAGGCCTTGTTCAGCCCGGACATATGATAGATGAATTGGCGTGCCATAAAGCGCGTCGTCTCCACTGGTTGGAAAGCGCGGGCGGTCCAAACGAAGCCGAGCCGCGCGGAAATTGCTGACGCGTATGTAGGCCAAATAGTGAGCGGACGCAAACGCCATCACGCAAAACAAATATGCCGATTGAGGCATGGCCCCCGGCAGCACACGCTTCAAAAATTGAGCTTAAAAGAATGAAACCGGGCGCGGATATTTCCGTCACCCGGTTTCCCCTCTGGCCACCGTCCGCGAAAGTTTCCTCCCTTTCATCGGACGGCCTGCAAATGATGGCTTGAAATTCTCTAAATGACGCCTTTTATAACCGTCAAAGCCCCTGTATTTCCCCGTTGAAGCTAGATTTGCCCAGCTTTTTCCGCATTTCAAGCAGAATTTGCACAAAAAAAGCTTTTGCCTAAAATTCCCTCATACAACGTTGTCATGCCTCTTTTAATATCGTGCCCAAGCGGGGAATTGACTATTTGCGCGGCATAAAATCAGATGGTGAAATGTCGTTTGAAACCGTCCACCACCTCTCCTTGTCCGACGCGACGCAACTGCCGTTTCGAAACGCGCTTGCCGACGCACCACGCGCGGTCGTTCAAATCTGCCACGGTCTTGCGGAACATTCCGCACGCTATCGGCGGTTCGCAGACGCGCTGGCACAGGCTGGCTATCACGTTTATGCGCACGACCACCGTGGACACGGCGTGAATATCGGCGCCCATGCACCGAGAGGAATGTTTTCACAAAAGCAAGGCCATGATGTGGCGATCAAGGATGTTCTGGCGCTGAACCGCCATATTCATCTCGAGCACCCCGGATTGCCGGTGGTGCTGTTCGGCCATTCGATGGGCGGCCTGATCGCGCTGAACTATGTGCTGGACCATGCCGACACGGTGGATGCCGCTGCGATTTGGAATGCCAATTTCGACGGCGGCCTTGAAGCCAAAGCCGCTGCCGCTCTCCTTTATATGGAGCGCATGCTGAAAGGGTCGGATGTTCCGAGCAGCCTGCTACCGAAGCTGACCTTTCGTGCATGGGGCCGCTCCATCCCCGGCCATCGCACGCCCTTCGACTGGCTGTCACGCGACCCGGCGGAGGTCGATGCCTATGTCGCCGATCCGCTTTGCGGCTTCGATGCGACTGTATCGCTGTGGCTCGATCTCGTGCACATGACCGCACGCGGCGCGGATGATCGCACCTTCGGCAACATCCCGCGCAGCCTGCCCTTTCATCTGGTGGGCGGCAGCGAAGACCCCGCTACTGCCAAAGGCGCTGCCGTCGCGCGACTGGCGGAGCGGATGCGGCGTATGGGATTCACGCGGGTCACCTGCACGATCCTGCCCGACACCCGCCACGAAAGCCTGAATGAGATCAACCGGGACGACGTAACACAGAAATTTCTGGATTGGCTGGCGGAGACCCTTCCGTCTTCAACCATGTCCAGTTAAAAAGCGGCTATTATCTTCTGTATCGAGCTCGGCTCACGATTTCTTGAAGCATCTTGGCTTCGCCGGGTATTCAGTGCTAGAGCATCGGCCCCGAAAGTGATTATCGGTTTCGGGAAAAGCCGATGCTGATCAAAAAACTAGCGCGGCTTGCGCGATATCGGGGCTCCGAACAGCAAAAGGGGAGCCTGCGCTTGAAGAATAGCGCAAGGAACGAAGGAACACTCTGCGTGGAAACACCGACAATTTCTGTGGTCATCCCCTGCCGCAATGAGGCGGACAATCTCGCCTTTCTGCTGGATGAGGTGGATTCCGCGATGCAGGGCCGCGCCTATGAAGTGATTGTCGTCGATGACGGCTCGACGGATTCGACCAGCGACGTCATCGCCCGGCGCATCCATGCGGGCAAGCCGCTGCGCCATCTGCGCCATGACCGTTCATCCGGCCAGAGTGCTGCGGTGCGTTCCGGTGTATTTGCCGCGCGCGGCAAGATTGTGGTGACGATGGATGGCGACGGCCAGAACGACCCGGCCTATCTGCCGGTTCTGGTCGATGCGCTGGTTGAGGCGGGCGAAGGCTACGGCATTGCCGCTGGCCAGCGTCTGAAGCGCACCGATACCAAGCTGAAGCAAATGTCGTCCCGCTTCGCCAATAATCTGCGTGGCGCAATCCTGAAGGACAAGACGCGCGACTCCGGTTGCGGCCTCAAGGCGCTGCATACCGACCTGTTCCGTCAGCTGCCGTTCTTCGACGGCTGGCATCGCTATCTGCCGTCGCTGGCGCTGCGCGAAGGTTTCGATGTCGTGCATGTGGATGTGGTTGACCGCGAACGCCGCCATGGCAAATCCAATTACGGCATCCTTGATCGCGGACTGCGTGGCATACTCGATCTTTACGGCGTCTGGTGGCTGCGCAAGCGCCGCAAGGTCGTGCCGCGTGTGACGGAGATTACCCATGACTGATATTTTCAACAGCCTGTCGCATTGGCTGCACGAAGTGTTCGTCGCGCAGTGGGATGGCTGGATCGTGCTCGGCTTCGTCGCACAGGCTTGCTTCACCATGCGCTTCGTCGTGCAATGGCTGGCTTCCGAAAAAGCCAAACGCAGTGTCATGCCAGTGGCGTTCTGGTTTTTCTCGCTGTTCGGCGGCGCATTGCTGCTGATCTATGCGGTCCAGCGCAAAGACCCGGTCTTCATTGCTGGACAGGGTTTCGGCCTGCTGGTCTATGTGCGCAATCTCTGGCTTATCGCCAATGAAAAGAAGCGAATCGTGGCGAGCGAATAGCTCGCCCCGAGATCAGCTTTTCAGCTGGCGCCCTACCGAACGGTAGTCGAGGCCAGTATCGGCGATGTCTTCCGCCTTATAGACATTGCGCAAATCGATCAGCACGTTGCCAGCCATCGCTTTTGCGACGCGCTTCAAATCCAGCGCCCGATAGGCGTTCCATTCTGTCAGAAGCGCCACCACGCCAGCCCCTTCCGCTGCCTCATAGGCTGAGTTGCACCAGATCACATCCGGCAGAACGGCCTTGGCGGCTTCCATCGCCTCGGGGTCGTGCGCGCGCACCGAAATGCCTGCCTTCTGGATCGCGGTCACGATATCCAGGGCCGGAGATTCGCGGATATCGTCAGTATTAGGCTTGAACGCGATGCCCAGAACCGCAACCGTCGCAGCGCCGCTTTCCTTCGCTGCGGAAACGATCCGCTCCGCCATCGACTGCTTGCGCGTTTCGTTGATGGCGATCACTTCCTCGATCAGCGATTGCGGCGCGTCGT
Organism: Ochrobactrum teleogrylli; assembly: GCF_006376685.1. Lineage (GTDB taxonomy): Bacteria > Pseudomonadota > Alphaproteobacteria > Rhizobiales > Rhizobiaceae > Brucella > Brucella teleogrylli. The sequence continues at coordinate 255,307 of NZ_VEWL01000002.1, forward strand.
AACGCTTGCCGGTGGCGGCAAAAGCACGCGTATCCTTCGGAAAGCATGAGCCGCCGAAGCCCGGTCCCGCATGGAGGAATTTGGAGCCGATACGGTTATCCATGCCGATGGCGCGTGCAACTTCCTGTACATTGCCGCCGGTCTTCTCGCACAAATCCGCCACCTGATTGATGAAGGTGACCTTCATTGCCAGAAACGCATTGGCGGCATATTTGATGATCTCGGCATTTTCGAGCGAGGTGACGACCATCGGCGTCTCGCGCAGATAAAGCGGGCGATAGAGGCGCTGCATCGCAGCCTTGCCGCGCTCGTCCTCAACGCCCACCACAACGCGGTCGGGCCGCATGAAATCCTCGATGGCCGAGCCTTCGCGCAGGAATTCCGGATTGGAAACCATGGAGAAAGGCACACCGAGGCGTGCTGCGGCAATACGGTCGCGGATACGCGCATTGGTGCCGACCACCACCGTCGACTTGATGACGACCACGGCCCCCGGCTTCATCGCGGCTGCGATTTCGTCCGCCGCCGCCTCGATATATTGCAGGTCCGCCTCGCCGTCGCCACGCCGCGACGGCGTGCCGACAGCGATGAAGATCACATCGGCATCGGCCACGCTTGTCGCAAGATCGGTACTGAAATCCAGCCGTTCGTCACGAATGTTGCGGGTCAGAAGTTCATCGAGGCCCGGCTCAAAGATCGTGACCTTGCCCGCCTCAAGGCGTTCGATGATCGACGGGTTCTTGTCGACGCAGGTGACGTGGAAGCCGAATTCGGCAAAACACACGCCCGAAACCAGACCCACATAGCCCGTTCCGATCATCGCCAGCTTCATATGTTCAGTCCTTCAGTTTGGCTTAGAGCCACTTGTCGTAGTCAGAGACCAGCAGATGCAGCGGCTTTTCGTTTTCTTCAATATTCGAAAAGCGGCCAATCGGCTCGCGGAAAATATTATCGGTGAGGTCGTCATTGACGGTCGAAACTTCACCAATCAGCACGTCGCCGCCCTCGCCCCAGAAAGCATGCCAGTTGCCGGGCAGAAGCGTCACGCTTTCACCGGGCGACAGTTTCAGATGCGCGCCCGCCTTCTGCGTCACAAGACGACCGTCGGTCGCGACCGTAACATCGGAATGCTCATCCACACTGCCGTCCGGCAGCGAATTGAACAGTTCCAGCACCAGCGTGCCGCCACCGCGATTGATGATATCTTCAGCCTTAACCACATGGCGATGCATCGGCGACAGCTGGTTCTCGCGCGAGATCATGATCTTTTCGGCATAAAGCATGCCGCCGCCGCGCTTCAGGTCATCGGCATTGCCGTTGCGTGTCGTAAACAGGAAAAGGCCAAGGTCCTTGAACTTGCCCTGACCGTAATCCGTAATGTCCCAGCCCAGACGCGCATCGCGGATGGCTGCGGCATCGCTGCCGGTTCGCTGCTTCAGCTCTTCCGGGGTCCAGTAGGCAAAGGGCGGCATGACATAGCCGAATGAGCGGATAAACGCATCGCTTTCGCGGATAATATCATTGATTTCTGAGCGCTTCATGACCTCTGGGCCTCCCATGGAATGAAACAGTTTCTGTCTGGTTCGTGTGGTAACTATCTTTTCGGCCTGTTGGCAATCCCGGAAATGCTTTGCATGTCAGCTGTCACGCATATTTGCTGTCCTGACTGCCTGCCGCAAAAGCGACATTTTGGCGTGTCGTCTTTACGCGAAATCCATGTCGCATCCCAATGCGCGTTTAGGACATTTCAGTGATTGAATCATGACAACGGAAGCCAGTTCGAAATCCGAAATGGAAGCGAACAAGCCATTGATGTAGCGGCAAAAGCCGGGCTTCTGGAAGGCTAAGGGAACACCGGATCAGGCCAAGGTCGCTGGGAGAACAGCAAATGCCGATCCTAACGAAGATGAAGCAAGGGTCGTGATGATGGACGTTCGCAATAAAGTGCTGGGGGAAATGCTGGGGCTTTTGTCCGGGCGCGACCCCAATTTCAGCCTGGAGCAGAAGTTTTACACCGATCCGGATTTTTACAAGCTGGATCTGGAAAACATCTTCTATCGTGACTGGCTGTTTGTCGGCCATGATTGCGAGCTGCCGAAGACCGGCTCCTACATGACCGTGCAGGTTGGCGCCTATCCGGTCGTCATCGTGCGCGATGCGCAGGGCGGTATCCGCGCCTTCCACAATTCCTGCCGTCATCGCGGCTCGCGCATCTGCTCTGCCGAGAAAGGCACGGCGGCGAAGCTCGTCTGCCCCTATCACCAGTGGACCTATGAGCTGGACGGACGCTTGCTCTTCGCGCGTCAGGTTGGCCCGGATTTCAAGCCCGCCGAATATGGTTTGAAGCAGGTGCATTGCGAGACGGTCGCAGGCTATATCTATATCTGCGTCGCCGACGAAGCCCCCGATTTCACCGCCTTCCGCAATCTGGTCGAACCCTATCTCGCGCCGCACAATATCAAGGACGCCAAGGTCGCTTTCGAAAGCTCGATCATCGAAAAGGGCAACTGGAAGCTGGTCTGGGAAAACAATCGCGAGTGCTATCACTGCGCCGCGAACCACCCGGAACTCTGCCGCACCTATCCCGAAGCGCCATCGGCGACCGGCGTTCAGGGTGTGATGGAAGACCCGGAAATCAACCAGCTCTGGAAGAACTGCGCCAGCGCCGGCCTGCCGGCAGAATTCAAAATGTCCGAAGACGGTCGTCATCGCATCACCCGCATTCCGCTTCTGCGCGATGCGGTAAGCTATACAATGTCGGGCAAGGCCGCCGTCAAGAAGCCGCTAAGCGATCAGGTTGCAGGCGACACCAATATCGGCGCGATGCTGCTCTTCAATTATCCGTCCACCTGGAACCATCTGATGGCCGACCACGCCATATCGTTCCGCGTTTTGCCGATCAGCGCTGAAGAAACCCTCGTCACAACCAAGTGGCTGGTGCACAAGGATGCGGTTGAGGGCGTCGATTATGATCTGGACGAACTGACCCATGTGTGGATACAGACCAATGATCAGGATCGGCAGATCGTCGAGGAAAATGCCGTCGGCATCCGCTCGCCCGCCTATCAGCCCGGCCCCTATTCGGTCGAGCATGAAGGCGGCGTGATGCAGTTCCTCGAATGGTACACCAATACGATGACGCCGCGCCTCAGCGGTGAAACGGCCAAGCTTAGCCGCGTGGCCTGATCGGCATAGACCGAAATACGAATTGAGAAGCGAGAAGGCCATGCAGCCTCTGAAATATCTGGACGAGATGCTGCCGTGGAACGACAGGCTGCAAATGCTGGAGTGCATTTCGGCCATCGAAGAAGCGCCGGATGTGATGACCTTCTCGTTCAGGACCGAAGAAGGCAACTGGTTCCGCTATACGCCGGGCCAGTTCGTCACGCTGGAACTGCCGCTGGAGCGGGCGGACGGTCTTGGCCCTGTGCTCAGAACCTATACGCTGTCGTCCACGCCGTCGCGGCCCTACCATATTTCGGTGACGGTCAAGGCGCAGAAGGACAGCATCGGCACCCGCTGGATGCTCGACAATCTGCGCCCGCCGATGAAGATCAAGGCCTACGGGCCGAATGGCGACTTTTCGCTCGCCAATCATCCGAGCGAAAAATACCTGTTCATCTCGGCTGGTTCCGGCATCACGCCGATGGTGTCCATGACCCGCTGGCTGTTCGACTGCGCTCCTGGAACCGACATAGCATTCATCAATTGCGCCCGTACACCGGACGACATTATTTTCCGCAAGGAACTGGAACTGCTTTCCGGTCGTATGGATGCGATGCGACTCGCCTTCATTGTCGAGCAGTCATCTGCCCGCCATGTCTGGCCGGGCCTGCACGGTCGTATCGACCGGGCGCGGCTCGAATTGCTGGCGCCGGATTTCCAGCATCGCAAGGTCTTCTGCTGCGGCCCCGAACCGTTCATGAACGGCGTGCGCGGATTGCTGGAACAATCCGGCTTCAACATGGCCAATTATCATCAGGAGAGCTTCCAGCCCGCGAGCGAAATCTCGTCGGTGCCCGTGCCGAGCGCACTTGCGCCCGCCTCACCTGCCGCAGTTGCCGCCCCTCCGGCAGCGCCAGCCGTGGCTGCCGCCAGCGTGGTGTTCAGCCTTTCGGGCGTCGAAGTGGAATGCACCGAAAACGACACCATCCTGCTTGCCGCCCGCAATGGCGGTCTCAAAATACCGAGCGCCTGCGAATTCGGCATTTGCGGCACCTGCAAGGTGAAATGCCTCGGCGGCGAAACCGAAATGAACCACAATGGCGGCATTCGCGATGATGAAATCGCGGAAGGCTATATTCTCGCCTGTTGCAGCCGCCCGCGTGGTCGCGTGGAGATCGACGCTTAAGCTTTCTTCAGAAACTCCGTTCTCAGCACCAAACCCTTGACCTGTTTGGTGCTGCAATCGACTTCGGCGGGATTTCCGGTCAGGCGAATGCCCTTGACCATCGTGCCGCGCTTCAGCGTGGTCGAGGTTCCCTTGACCTTCAGATCTTTGATGAGCGTGACGGAATCGCCGTCATTCAATTGCGTGCCGTTGCTGTCGCGCGTGATTTCGTCTGCCATGGTGATCCCTGCCTATACTGTCACTGTTAAGCGCGGTCCCTAGCACCCTTCTCCATGTTATACCAGAACGCGCATATTCGCTGGTCTCAGTGAAACGGGCTGATTATAGTCGCGGTGAAAAAGCTGAAAATGAAGCAGGTGCGCTTATGATCGGTCATGCCCTTATTGTCGTCGATGTTCAGAATGACTTCTGCCCCGGCGGCGCGCTGGCTGTCGCGTATGGCGATGAAATTCTGCCCGCCGTTAATCGACTGATCGAGGAAAGCGAACACGTCATTCTGACGCAGGACTGGCACCCTGCCGGTCATTCGAGCTTCGCCTCCACCCATCCCGGAAAAGCGCCCTTCGATATGGTGGACATGTCCTACGGGCCGCAGACACTGTGGCCGGATCATTGCGTACAGGGCACGCGCGGGGCGGAATTTCACCCTGCCCTGCAATGGACGCGCGCACAGCTCGTCATTCGCAAAGGCTTCCGTTTCGGCATCGACAGCTATTCAGCCTTCTTCGAAAACGATCGTGAAACACCGACCGGCCTTGCCGGATATTTACGCGAGCGCGGCATCGGTTCGCTGACGCTTGCGGGTCTCGCAACCGATTTCTGCGTTGCCTATTCCGCGCTTGATGCCGTAGCACAAGGTTTTCAGGTACGGGTGCGGCTCGATGCCTGTCGTGGCATCGACCTCAACGGCTCCATGAGCACCATGCTGGAGAAGATGAAGCAGGCTGGCGTCGAACTGGTCGATGAGCCTGCCTCAGCCGCGCATTTACTCTAGCTCGCCATCGGGCATGACCACATAGATCAGCACGGCGATGATGGTGATGAAGAAGCGGAAGGCCGATTCGATGCCGTTCCACGTCTGCGACATCCACATGCCGAACCACTCGCCGCCCACCGATATGAAGCCCACCTGCCAGACCAGAAAGCCGAGCGAAAGCCCGGCAATGGCCCATTTCTTGGAGCGATTGAAGCTGGCCGCGCGATCCGTGAGCCGCCCCAACATGGCGAAAGCCCCGATCCAGCACAGGATGGCGGTCAGCGTTTCAGCCGCGATGATCAGAATATAGCCCGCATGATGCAGGGTGGGATTGTCGATAGCGCGATATTTGATCGTGGCATCGGGAAAGATCGTATCCATCATCAGAACATGCTGGACGAAGGCGAAATTGCTGCCGTAATCGGTGATGTTACCGAAAGCGACCAGGGTTGCGAAGAAGGCGATTACCGCCACGAAAGCGGTCTTGCTCAAGCGAGTAACGATCATGGGTTCCCCTCGATGGTTCTGTCGATTCGGCCAAATCGGCTACCGGCAAACCATATCATCCAGTGCAATAAAAAAGGCGGCATAGGCCGCCCTTTTTGTCATTGATGTCATTGCTTAGTGACCTATGACCTCTTCGCTGTCGTCCTGCCAGTGCGGATTGAGCCGGTTATAGCGCAGCGACGACATGAAGGAGAGGCCGATCAGCACCGCACCGATGAGGCCGGTAATGACTTCCGGTATGTGAACCAGCGTCTGCACATACATCACTACCGCCAGAACGAGGATGGCATAGAACGCGCCATGTTCCAGATAGCGGTATTGGCCGAGCGTCTTGCGCTCCACCAACATGATGGTGAGCGAGCGCACATAAAAGGCGCCGATGCCAAGGCCGATCGCGATGATGAAGAGGTTGGTCGTCAGCGCGAAAGCGCCGATGACGCCGTCAAACGAGAAACTTGCATCAAGCACTTCCAGATAGATGAAAGCGCCAAGACCACCGCGATGGACCATGTCGATCTGTTCCTGCGTGGCGTCCAGCACCTCGCCTAGTCCCTCAACCGCCAGGAAGGTCAGAAGACCAAACAGGCCAGCAACGAGGAATGTGTGCGAATGAACAGCATCCAGTTGGTAGGAGAAGAACAAGATCAGCGCGACGGCAACGCCGATTTCAACGCCCTGCACGGACGCGAATTTCGACATGCGGCTTTCGATGGCCTTGATCCAGTGCACATCCTTCTCGACGTCGAAGAAATATTTCATACCGACCATCAGCAGGAACGTGCCGCCAAACGCAGCAATCCCGGTATGGGCTTCCGCGATCACACGGGCATATTCATTCGGCTGCCAGATGGCGAGTTTGAGCGCTGAAATCGGGTCCGTCCACATGGCCACCGCAACGATGGCCAGCGGGAAAATGATGCGCATGCCGAAAACGGCGATGATGATGCCCCATGTCAGGAAGCGATGCTGCCATTCGGGTGTCATGTCACGCAGAATGCGCGCATTCACGATGGCATTATCGAAGGAAAGCGAAATCTCAAGAACGCTCAGCACGGCGCAGATGATGAAAACGGAGACCATTCCCCCGAAAGTGCCGGTCATCTCGTATCCGAGCCAGACAGCAGCTGCGAGACCCACGACTGTGAAGATCATGGGCCATGTAAAATAGCGTAGGGTGGCCATTGCAAACCGTTTTATTGTTTTCACTAAAGACAGAGCCCTTCCCGACGCCGGTCAAAATCACGACGTCGTTCCCCGGATGGGCTATTGCCTTATGTAAGAGGCGTCAAATCGCCAAACAAGGGAAACAACGGCAAAATTTTGTTCATGTGGCGGAAAGACGCCGGACGCGAGCGATCCCGCGATTTTACTTTTCATATTCTCAAATTCTTCAACAGGCCTATCTATAAAGTCTCGGGCGGAATCTCCCTGAAGCGGGGCAGCTTCAAACAATATCAAAGATCGATGAGGGCAATTGCACAATGGTGGTTCCTGAAGAGCTCCAACGCCGGATAGAAAAAAGCCTCGCGGATGGCGGCTTTACACCGGCGGAAATGCTGCTGCGCCGCGCGCACCGTCTGGCTCTGGACAAGACAAACGGTTCGGGCGCAGCAGCTGATACGATGCTCAAGGAAGCCGGCTTGAGCATTCGCGCCGACGATCTTTCCGCAGTCATTGAAAAGAAACCGTGGCTTCTCGAAGTCATCCTTCAGGGTGTCAATCGCAAGCCCGGCGACACGGGCGATCATCACTAAACAAAAAGGCATAACAACGTTTTTAACGCGCTTTTCTTCGCCAGCCCCCGCCCTATATCGGTTTCGGGGCGTTCTACGCCGATCCGTTCCGATCCCGCATTGAAACGAACATCAGGGGCCATTCCATGCCGACATTGAAACGTTCTTTTGCTGCCACATGCACCGCATTGCTTGTGGCGGGCAGCATGATTGCTGCTCCTGTCGCCGAGGCATGCACGCGCCTCGTCTATCACGGTGCCAATGACCAGATCATCACGGCCCGTTCCATGGACTGGAAGGTCGACGTGGCGACCAATCTCTGGATTTTTCCACGCGGTATGAAACGCTCCGGCGAAGCCGGGCCAAATTCCGTGCAGTGGCAATCCAAATATGGCAGCGTCATCGCCTCCGGCTATGACATTTCAACCACGGACGGCCTCAATGAAGCGGGGCTTTCGGCAAGCGTGCTGTGGCTGGTGGAATCGGAATATCCGCCCTTCGATGAAAAGCATCCAAGCCTCAGCATCGCTGCCTGGACGCAATATGTCCTCGACAATTTCGCAACTGTCGATGAAGCGGTAAAAGCGCTGAGCGACAATCCGTTCAATGTCGTGACCGACAAGGTGCCGGGGGAAGATCGCCTCGCCACGCTGCATCTGGCCATGTCGGATTCCAGCGGCGACAGCGCCATCATCGAATATATCGACGGCAAGCAGGTCATCCACCACGGCAAGCAATATCCGGTGATGACCAATTCGCCGACCTTTGACCAGCAGTTGGCGCTCAACGCCTATTGGAAGGATATTGGCGGCACCGTGATGCTGCCGGGCACCAACCGCGCCGCCGACCGCTTCGCCCGGGCTTCTTTCTACGTGAATGCCATTCCGAAAACGGAAGATCCGGTGAAAACCATCGCCAGCGTGTTCAGCGTGATTCGAAATGTCTCGGTGCCGTTCGGCATCAGCACGCCCGATCAGCCGAATATTTCATCGACCCGCTGGCGCACCGTGGCCGACCACAAGCGCAAGCTCTATTTCTTCGAATCCGCACTGACACCGAATACATTCTGGATCGACCTCAACAAGGTCGATTTTTCGCCCGAAACCGGCAAGGTGAAGAAGCTCGATCTCGGGCCCGACCAGACCAACACCTTCTCCGGCATGGCCAACGATCAGTTCAAGGAAACCGAACCGTTCAAGTTCCTCGGACTTTGATGGAACTCCAAGGCCCCGCCCAATGGCGGGGTCTTTCTTTACTGAGGCTCCGGTCAGCAGCCATCGACGCGCTGAAGCGATGCCGAAAGGCCGATCAGCGAGAATGTGTAGCGCGTCTGCGTGCCACGCGCTGAAACCGCCTGCACATTGACCGCCTTGCCTGCACGCATTGCCTTTATAATCCGCGTTTCATCGGCGATATTTTCCGCCCAGGCGCGATTGCCTTCACTGAAGAAAGGAAATGCTGTGCCATCCACCATGACATTCACGGCTTTGTCTGCCTTGAGATCATAGCCCATGACAAGCTGCGGGCTGTACTGTCCGCTCGACTTGGAAATAATGATGAAATTATCGCCGTGCCTGACATCTACGGGATGAAATTTAACCGGAACCGTCAAAGCATAGCATTTGTTACCGGGCAGATCAGTGTTCTGATAAACGCCCCAGTCCTTGAATTCTCCGATATAATTCGTCTTTGCCGTAGCCACGAGAGAACTCGCCACCAACCCTGCCAGTGCTAACGCAACGGTGGTTGCATTTTTCCTCATCGCCGAAAACCTCCATAATATTGCAAAATCACGCATGTTAAAAAATTATAACATTGCGTTACTATTTCCTTAACAAAGACCTAAAAATTTGTTGAAAATTTGAGAATAAGAATCCGCAATTCAAACAGGGCACAGCAGCGCGATATCAGCCCGGCAGACATAACAATGGATATGATCGGGAAATGACGGGCGAAGCAGCACGAACGTGGTCGGCGCGCGGCTTTCGAAACACGAAAGCCGATCTGCAAGTCTTTGCTTTTAAAGGAAATGGTGGGCCCGGAGGGACTCGAACCCCCAACCAAGCGGTTATGAGCCGCCGGCTCTAACCAATTGAGCTACAGGCCCCACGCAACACTGCACGTACCCTAAAGAAACGGAAGATACAACTGTCAAATCTGCCAGTCGCCCTAATGCGCACATATTCGATTGCGATGGATGGCGTCAGCAAGCCACGATGGTCAGGATTTGAAGCCCGGTTGCATTAAAGGGGCATTTCCATTCTTATATCATGGCGACGCGCATGAGAGGGAACTTAAGAAACAAACGATTTCAACGATAAAGCGAACCGGCAACCCGGATTGCTTTCAATAAGCTGCCTCAACATTCTCTACAGGAGATTTCATGAAAAACCGCGCTACCACGCTCATAGCAGCCTCTTTTTCGGCAATCATGCTCGCAGGCGCTCTCGCCCTGCCCGCCGCAGCCCAGGAGAACCAGATGTCGAGACAGCCTGCGCGCATTGCCGTGACCGGTGAAGGCACCACGACAGCCGCACCTGACATGGCGATTCTCAATCTCACCGTTCTGCGCGAAGCCCAGACTGCCCGCGAGGCGATGACCGCCAATAACGAAGCCATGGCCAAAGTTCTCGACGCCATGAAAAAAGCCGGCATAGAAGGGCGCGACCTCCAGACCGGCGGCATCAATATCCAGCCGCGCTATGTTTTCCCTGACGACAAGAACGGCCTCAAGGAACCGAGCATCACAAGCTATGCGGTCACCAACAGCCTCACCGTGCGCGTCCGTGATCTTGCCAAGGTCGGCGAAGTACTCGACCAGTCCATTACACTCGGCGTCAATCAGGGCGGAGATCTGAGCTTCGTCAACGACAATCCGGCTGCAACCATCAACGAAGCGCGCAAGCGCGCCGTGGCCGACGCTGCCGCCAAGGCTAAGACGCTTGCCGATGCCGCAGGCGTCGGTCTCGGCCGTGTCATCGAAATCACCGAACAGGGCCGTCCGCCCATGCCGATGCCAATCGCCCGCGGCCAGTTCAAGACCATGGCTGCCGCCGCTCCGGAAGATGCCGTTCCGGTCGCAGCTGGCGAAAACAGCTTCAATGTTTCGGTCAATGTCGTCTACGAGATCAAGCAATAACGACAGTTTCGGCCAACAAAAAAGGGGCGCCAGGCGCCCCTTTTCTTTTATCTTTACATCACATTAGCGGATGATCGGGCAGCCGCGCGCATTGGCGAATACAACGCCGCTCGGACGGCCATGGCGGAAGCCGCGCACCTGCACGGATTTGCCACGATAAGCAACCCGCGCATTGCGAATGCCCATGCGATGCGCCTTCATCTTGGCGGATTCAACAGAGCAGGCAGGGCCACGATAGGCCGGACGTCCATGATGCGGACGACCGCGATAATCGACATTGATAACTGCGCCATGGGCGGCAGTGCTGACAGCCGGTGTTGTCATTGCAGGCGCGGCATTCGCCGATGCGCCAGCCGAAAAGACGGCGGCAAGACCGAGTGCAGCGGTAACGGCAAACGACTTGAGCGAAATAGCGGACATTTTGAACCTCTTCCAATTGAGTGTCAGGCCCTCCGCCTGAGACACCCGATAATTAGAACGAGGAAGATGAACGAAACGAAAAGCCTCCGTTCATCTGACATTCAGTTAAGACGAGCGAGACGGATAAGGCAGGAAACCACTGGTAAAACCCATTCAAATTCAAAGAATTAAGAGAACTGAAAAGTGCTGCCTGCTCTCTATTAAATTTAAGCAATGTTATAAAGAATGCGCATTCAATCGGGCATGACCATATGATCGAGATAATCCTCGTCATCTTCCATGTCATGATCGAAGGCGGTTACCTTGCCGCGCACCGAAACGCCCGCCTCATGCACAGTGTCCCGCGAGCCGGAAACCAGCGGATGCCACCAGTAAAGGTCGGAGCCTTCCGCAACGAGACGATAAGCGCAGGTCACCGGCAACCAGTCCACTTCATCGACGATTTCCGGCGTCAGGAATACGCAATCCGGCACGGTGGCCCTGCGGTTTGGATAATCGCGGCACTGGCAGGTTTCAGCATTGAGCAAAGTGCAGGCCACGCTCGTCCAGTAAATCTCGTTGGTGTCGTCGTCCTGCAATTTATGCAGGCAGCACTGGCCACAACCGTCGCACAGGCTTTCCCACTCGCTGCGGGTCAGCTGATTGAGCTTTTTGGTTTTCCAGAATGGCTTGTCGGTCATGTCTGAGCCTATATCGGAAATATGTCGGGAATAGCGTGGACAAATCGCCGCCCTGACTGGAGCTGATGCATACGGCTAATTGACTATTGAAAGCCCGGCCTGCCTGGGCTAAGTCAGAAGCATCATTCCCATGATCGTAAGCGTCTAACGTCAGGCAACGCATCAACCGACCGGAAACGGCCGCCGATGCACTGACGTTGTGTTCCGTTTTCCGCTCTGAATTCCAGGTACTATCATGCCAAATTCTGACACGCCGCGTCGCAGGAAACTGCCAGCGCATTATGCGTCTTTCGTCATGCCGCTCATTCTTTCGATGCTGATGACACTGGTGGTCTCGCTGATCGCAACCGCGAAAAGCCTCGGCCTCACCCATCCCGATCTCGCATCCAACTGGATGAGTTCATGGGTGGTTTCGTGGATCGTGGCTTTCCCGGTTCTGCTGATGCTTCTGCCGATTGTGCGCAAAATGGTTGCCTTTGTGTGCCATCCGGATTGATCCGATCATCGGGACAGTCTCAATAAAAAGCGCCGCGCATGGACCCATGCGCGGCGCTTTCATTTGCAATCGAGACGATCAGCGGAAGATATGCTCGCCCTGCTCGTCAACGATCTGGCGACCCTTGTTCAGCGCAATGCTGGCGGCATCCTCGATGCCGGGGCAACGGTCAGCGCGAACGAAGCGATATTCCTTCAATTCACCATTGATCGTTTTGGAAATCACACCGCACACCTGATACTGACCGCCTTCGCTGTAAGGCGTGGCGACGATCAGAAAATCCTTGTGCTCGGTACGACCGGCCTCTTTCGGCTCCGCTGATTTCTCAGCGGCTTCACCACCGCCGCCGAACAGACGCTTCAGGAACGACATGGTTTCCTCCCGTTTTAAGAATCGAGGAACGAACGCAGCTTGCGCGAACGGCTCGGATGCTTGAGCTTGCGCAGCGCCTTCGCTTCGATCTGACGGATACGTTCACGGGTAACCGAGAACTGCTGGCCGACTTCTTCGAGCGTGTGGTCGGTGTTCATACCGATACCGAACCGCATACGCAGAACGCGTTCTTCACGCGGCGTCAGCGAAGCGAGAACACGGGTCGTCGTATCGCGCAGATTCGCCTGAATGGCGGCGTCGATCGGCAGCAGTGCGTTCTTGTCCTCGATGAAATCACCCAGATGTGAATCTTCCTCGTCGCCGACTGGCGTTTCGAGAGAGATCGGCTCCTTGGCGATCTTCAGCACCTTGCGCACTTTTTCGAGCGGCATGGCAAGCTTTTCGGCCAGTTCTTCCGGCGTCGGCTCACGACCGATTTCGTGCAGCATCTGGCGCGACGTGCGGACGATCTTGTTGATCGTTTCGATCATGTGCACCGGAATACGGATGGTGCGCGCCTGATCGGCAATCGAACGGGTGATCGCCTGACGAATCCACCAGGTCGCATAGGTCGAGAACTTGTAACCGCGACGGTATTCGAACTTGTCGACCGCTTTCATCAGGCCGATATTGCCTTCCTGAATGAGATCGAGGAACTGGAGACCACGGTTCGTGTACTTCTTGGCAATGGAAATCACGAGACGCAGATTGGCCTCGACCATTTCCTTCTTGGCGATGCTGGCTTCGCGTTCGCCCTTCTGTACCTGATTGACGATGCGGCGGAATTCGCCGATCGAAATCGCGGTTTCAGTGGCGAGGTTCTGAATTTCGCTGCGCAGACGGGCAATCGTACCCACTTCCTTGGCGGCAAAATCCTTCCAGCCGCGAGCCGATAGCAGACCGACGCGCTCAACCCAGTTCGGATCGAGTTCGTGGCCCTGATATTCCTTCAGGAACTCATCGCGACGCACGCCGAAGGATTCAGCCAGACGCAGAAGCTTGCCTTCGTTCTGAACCAGACGCTTATTGATATCGTAGAGCTGTTCGACGAGCTGTTCGATACGATTCTGATTGAGAGAGAGCGACTTCACGGCGGTGATCAGCTCGTCTTTCAGTTCCTTGTAGCGGCGCTCCTGGCTGGAGGAGAGTTCGCCGGTCGCGGCCAGACGGCCTTCAACCTGCTGGTCCTGCAGCTTGCGCAGCTTCTTGTAGGTATCGGCGATGAGGTCGAGCGTTTCCATGACCTGTGGGCGCAGTTCGGCTTCCATGGCCGCCAGCGACAGGTTGGCTTCGTCCTCGTCCTCTTCTTCCTCTTCCGCTGGCATGTCGCCGCCGACATTGGTGATGTCGTCGTCGTCACGCGAACGGCGCGCGGGCTTGTCGTCGCGCGGGCGTTCTTCTTCCACGCGCTCGATCACCGGCGCCTGCTTGGCTTCCGGACCGGCATAGGTGGTTTCAAGGTCGATGATTTCGCGCAGGAGAATGTTGGATTCATTCAACTGATCGCGCCAGATGATGATGGCCTGGAAAGTCAGCGGGCTTTCGCACAGCCCGGCAATCATCGTTTCGCGACCGGCTTCGATGCGCTTTGCGATGGCGATTTCGCCTTCGCGCGACAGAAGCTCCACCGAACCCATTTCGCGCAGATACATGCGCACGGGGTCGTCGGTGCGGTCCGTCGGCTCTTTCTTGGTCGTCGTAGTGGCAACGGCAGTACCGCCAGCCTCGACCAGATCGCCGCCTTCTTCCGCGTCGTCGTCGTTGTTGTTTTCTTCGCGATCGTTGTCTTGCTCGTCGTCTTCAACGACGTTGATGCCCATGTCGGAAAGCATGGCCATGGTATCTTCGATCTGCTCCGACGTCACTTCCTCGGAAGGAAGAACGGCGTTCAGCTCGTCCATGGTCACATAGCCACGCTTCTTCGCGACCTTGATCATCTTCTTGACAGCATCGTCAGAAAGGTCGAGAAGCGGACCGTCGGCAGCACCTTCGCGCTCGACTTCGGCTTCTTCGTTTTCCTTAACCTTCGTTGCCATATGTTCTTCTCCAGGCGACCCCGGTCGCTTTTAAGATATATAGAGTGTCCGAACGGTTTTGCGAGCCTGCAAGCCGCCGGTTGATTCTGCGAGTAGCTGATTTGCCGTTAATGGCGGATTAACCCTGCCCTCGGTATCAGGCTCCATCGTGATCGATTTTCTGTGGGCAGAGCCGGTGACATCACGTCATCGCAACGGTTTTTTGCCCTTGTTCCGCATCCCGCTTCACACGGAGCAGAGGTATCGGAACATCATCGGTATCCGTTCTATCCTTGTTCGAACTGTCGTGATTCCGTCATTTACGCCATTCGTCAAGAGCGACTCACCTGATTCGCCCTTAAAAAGCGAATCATTTGTTGTCGCGGCCCATCCGCGGGCTAGAACTGTTCCGGTTAAAACGGAATCGTGAAACCGCTCTATCTTTTTGTTTTTACGCATTATCCTACGCAAAACCGCTACGCACTTTTGCTGGAAATGCTCTAATTAGAGCGCTATTGGCCGTCCGCAACCCCTTATTCCCGGTACTTTCCCATAAAGTGATTCGGGCAATCCGAATCAGAAACCGCCGGGAGAGCGTCCGGACGACAGACCGAAACCGTCGATCAGGGCTTCGGTCGCATCTGCCTTTAAAATCTGATTTTGTATATCGATGAGGCGCGCATAAAGTTCGCCCGTCTCATCGGTTTCCAGTGCGGCCTCCACGGCTCGCAGCTCCTTATGTAGTGTGCGGGCGCGCTGATGCAAGTGAAGCGCCTGCCGCAAAGCTTCCCGCGCATCGTCTTCCGCCGCAAGCGCGGATGCGGTCCAGAGCCTTGCGCCCTTCACCGCCTGTTCCAGCGTTTCGATCAGATCGCGATGCCCGGCGCCGACCAGCGCGTGACGCATGGCCAGACCATCGTCCACATGGTTGGAGGCCAGAACGTCGAGCATGGCCAGATGCAGCGCCTTCAACGCATCATGCGCCAGATCAAGCCCGGCAATCGTTTCGAAATCTTCTTCGATCAGGCGCGGATGGTTCATCAGCGTCAGTACGATTGCCGTTTCCCGCAGCGGCGCATGGGTGCCCGCACCGGGACGCCCGCCTTTGACCAGCGTGGAACGAACAAGGCTGTCGGAGATCGTCAATCGCCCGCCGCCGCCCATGCCAGGGGCGCCACGTCCGCGCCCATTGTCGTTGCGGCGGTTGAACGACCCATTGCGCTGGCCGCCCTGCTGCCGCCCCTGCCCGAAGAATGCCTGGGCGCGTTCGCGCATATCCTGACCGTAATGGCGGCGAATATCCTCATTGGCGATGCGGCTGGTTATCTCGCGCAAACGCGCTTCCAGTTCGGCGCGCTTTTCCGGCGTGTCGAACACGCCGCCCACGGTTTCGCGGGTCCAGATCATGTCGACCAGCGGCTTGGCGTCACGCAGCACGGCCTGAAACGCCGCCGGACCTTCCGCCTTGACCAGATCGTCCGGGTCCTGTCCTTCCGGCAACAGCGCAAAGCGCAGCGACTTGCCCGGCTGCAAGGTCGGCAGACCAAGATCGGCGGCGCGATAGGCAGCGCGAAGCCCCGCACCGTCACCATCGAAGCAAAGCACCGGTTCCGGGCTGATGCGCCAGAGAAGTTCGAGCTGTTCTTCGGTCAGCGCCGTACCGAGCGGCGCCACGACGTGGTGGAAACCCGCCTGCGCCAGCGCGATCACATCCATATAGCCTTCGACGGCGATGATCGGCTTGGCCGGTTCGCCATTTTGTGGCTGGCAGGCCTTGCGTGCGCGCAGACCGTTATAAAGCACCCGCCCCTTGTGGAAGAGTTCGGTTTCCGGCGAGTTCAGATATTTGGCAGGCGCATCGGCAGAAAGTGCGCGGCCGCCGAATGCGATGATGCGTCCGCGCAAATCCTCGATGGGGAACATCACGCGGTCGCGGAAGCGGTCATAGGAAACGGCAATGCCCTCGCCATGCACCACGAGGCCGCAAGCCTCGATCTGCTCGCGCGATACGCCCTTGCCCGCCAGAAACTCTTTCAGGGCATTGCGCGATTCCGGCGCATAGCCCATGCGGAACGCCTGTTGCGTCGCGCTGGAAAGGCCACGGTCGCGCAGATAGGCGCGCGCCTTGGCACCGGCAGCACTCTGTAGCTGCGCCTCGAAAAACTGCGCCGCCAGTTCCATCACGTCATAAAGCGTTGCGCGCTCAGCCTCACGCTTTTCCATTTCAGGATCGCGCGCTGGCATCGGCACGCCCGCCATATCGGCCACGCGCTCCACGGCTTCGGGAAAGCTCAAGCCTTCCAGTTCGGTCAGAAACTTGAAGTGATCGCCAGTCACGCCGCAGCCGAAACAGTGGTAACGTCCCTTGCGGTCTTCGCAGTGGAAGCTCGGCGTGTTTTCGCCATGGAACGGACAACAGGCCCAGAAATCGCCCTTCGGCGGATTGCTCTTTTTGCGGTCGAACGAAACCCGTGCTCCGATCAGCGTCGAGATCGGCACACGATCTCTGATCTCATCGAGAAAGGAGGGTGGGAAACGCATTACAGATTTCACTTTCAGCTCGGCCCGACAGCGGGCGTGTCTTCCATAGAGTATATAGGCGCGCAGGCTCTGACAGTCCATCGCGCGCGCATAACCCTCCCCGCTAATCACAGTCTTCTGCCCAGACTGTTTGACAACCTGTTCGACGAGCCTGCTCTACGGTCACGCAGCTGTCACAAAACTGTCATATAACTTTTACATTCAGCGTAAGCCGGTTGATTTTATGCGCGAATAAGCCCATATCTCTTGGATATTTAATTAGCCGGAACATAATTTCTTCGTTTTATGAGATAATTCTAGCTTTCAACGTCAACCGCCAACCGAAGGGATTTCGCCGTGAACGGTTCTTTGGTCCTTTTGCATCTTGCCGGCGCTGTCGCCCTTCTTTTGTGGGCCACCCGCATGGTGCGAACCGGGGTAGAGCGCGCTTATGGCGACCGTCTGCGCAGACGCCTGCGCAACCAGATGCAGAACCCGCTTTTGTCGGTCGCCTTTGGTCTGGTGCTTGCGGTTGCCCTGCAAAGCTCGACGGCGGTGACACTTCTGGTCGGTTCCTTCGTGGGATCTGGCTTCGTCAGCGGCGTTGCGGGACTGATGGCGGTGCGCGGCGGCGAACTCGGCTCGGCGCTGGTCGTCAAGATTTTGAGCTATGACCTGACCATTCTCGTTCCGCTCTGCCTTGTGATAGGCACCGGCATTTTCATGACCACCGAGCGCCGCGACTGGCGGCAGATCGGGCGCATTCTGGTCGGCATCGGCCTTCTGATCATGTCGCTGGAAATGACCGGGCAAGCGACCGAGCCCCTGCGCCAGAGCGAGCTTCTGCCAGTGATCGTCGATTATCTGTCGAGCGATCCGATCACCACCTATCTGCTGGCCGCACTGATGACATGGCTGTTCCATTCCAGCGTCGCAGCCGTCATCCTGCTGACCACCTTCGCATCGCGCGGCCTCATCGATCCGGAACTGGCCGTGGTCATGGTGCTGGGCGTCAATCTCGGTTCCTCGATCATCGCGCCGATCCTCACCCGCAATGCTCCGCCGGAAACCCGCGTGGTGCCACTCGGCAATCTTCTGATGCGCGGTGCAGGCTCGCTGGTGATGCTGGTGCTTTACGAGACCTTCAAGCCGTCGATTGCCTTTCTCGGCGCTGATCCCGTATCGCAGGTGGTCAACGCACATATCCTGTTCAACGTGATTGTCATGGTGGCGGGTATCCCGCTCTCCGGGCTGGTTCTGCGCACCACCGAAGCGCTTGTTCGCCTCAATGCCGACAAGACGGCTGCACCGGCGCAGCCGCTGGAAATGGAAGAATATAGCGCCCTCGACATAAGCGTACTTGATCGCCCATCGCAGGCGCTGGCCAACGCCACCCGCGAAGTCGTCGGCGTCTGCGATACCGTCGAGGTGATGCTGCGTCGTATCATCGACCTCTACGAAAAGCCGGATCAGGCCCGCATCAACGAACTCGCCGCCCTCGACGATCGCGTGGACAAGAAACATGCCGCTATCAAGCTTTATCTGACGCGGCTTGCCTCGCATGATCTCAACGAGTTTGAGGCGCTTCGGATGCAGGAACTGCTCGGCGCCTGCGTGAAGCTCGAACAGGTGGGCGACATCATCGTGCGCAACATGCTGGCGCAGGTGCAAAAGAAGATGGACCACAAGCTGGAATTCACCGAGGAAGGCTGGGCAGAACTCAGCCACTTCCACGCCATGGTTCTGGCCAATGCGCATCTGGCGTTCAACGTGGTCGTCTCACGTGACGGGCGCACGGCGCGCCAGCTCGTTCAGGAAAAGGATCGGCTGCGCGAACTGGAAAAGCAGACCAGCCTGCGCCACTTCTCGCGTCTGCGCGAAGGCTCAACCCGCAGCATCGAGACCAGCACCATCCATCTCGATACGATCCGCGACCTGAAGCAGATCAATTCGCTGCTGGCTTCGATGGCCTATCCGGTGCTGGAAGAACAGGGCCTCCTGAGCGAAACGCGACTCAAGACCGCCAAGCAGAGCTAACGCCGTTAAAACGCGATATCGGCAGCGTTGGCCGTGCGTCCGCGGGTGCTTCCTGCCCGGAACCCGTTAAGCGTTTCATTGTGATGCGCCACGATATCGGCGAACTGCAAGCTCGCCGTATCGCCCGTCGTGTGCCCGTCGGCAATCAATGTCACATCATAGCCGAGCGAGATCGCGTGACGAACCGCTGTATCAACGCAATATTCGGTCTGGCAACCGCCGATGACCAGATGCGTTATCGCCAACGCACGCAGCCGGTCCTGAAGCTCTGTTTCGTGGAATGAATCGCAGCTCGTCTTTTCAACCACGATGTCGTTGGTCAGCGGCGCCAGTTCGGTCCGGATTGCCCAACCCGGCGTACCTTTTTCAAGCACGTCGCCCGGCCCGCCGTCATGCTGCACGAGAATCACGGGAATGCCCGCAGAACGCGCCCGCGCTTTCACGTCGCTCAATCGGGCGACAACTTCCTCCAGCGCGCGATCAATCACAGGCTGACGCTCAGGCGTACCCATCCCGGCTACAATATCGTTTTGGACATCAATGATAAGCAGAGCGGTGGCCATGACAAACAATCTCGCTGACTGATTTCGATTGCGCCCGCATAACATCCAGATAGCGCGAACAACAAGAAGGCCCCGCTTTGAACGGGGCCTTTTGATGTCGTATGAGAACGGCTTTCTACTGCAAAAGCGATTTCACCAGTGCGCTTGCCTTGGTGAAGTCCATCTGGCCTGCATAGCGTTCCTTGAGGATCGCCATGCACTTGCCCATGTCGCGCAGCCCCTGCGCGCCGATTTCGGCGATAACGTCCTCGCAAGCCTTCTTCACTTCTTCCTCGGTCATCTGCTGCGGCAGAAACTCGGAGATAATGACGATTTCCTCGCGCTCGGCTTCCGCCAGCTCAATGCGGCTGCCTTCTTCATAGATGCGCGCCGATTCTTCGCGCTGCTTGACCATCTTGCCGAGAATACCCAGCAATTCCTCATCTCCGACCGGGTCCTTGCCGGCGGAACGGTTGGCGATATCGCGGTCCTTCACGGCGGCCAGGATGAGGCGCAGCGTCGATGTGCGGCGCTTTTCATGCGCCTTGAGCGCGGTTGTGAGGGCCTGGGAAATCTCCTGGCGAAGCATCGAATGTCTCCTGACGGTGTTTGTCTCTTCTTACCCGCAACGTGATCCATAAAGCAATCGCGTGCTGCTACGAGCTGTCCGAACTACCCGCCCGTAGAACAATAATGCGATCATTATCGCGATTATTTCCCGATTGGGTACGCTCGGACGATTGACCCGGCAACCAAGTTTCTTTATTGATCAAGGCTTAGCAGGACATCGGTACATGCTGGCAGTGGGAGGTTTGAAATCCCCGCTGCTTTTTGGCGCATATATGATCCCGTCGCCCGTTGGCGCGTATATGACCATTGACGCCCCATCTTTCAAGCCATTCGCCCGGTAACAGGGGTGGACCTGGCGGGTTGGAACGCGAGCGTGTGCGGAAGCTAAAACATTAAACGTGGCACGGATTTAGGTGCTGCAATTTAAACAGGAGTGCAAACATGACCGAAACGACCCCGAAAACCGCACCCTGGACAACCGAAAAGCGAACCGCCGTTCTGGTTCTTGCCGACGGCACCGTGATCGAAGGCAAGGGCCTCGGCGCGACCGGCGCAATCGAAGCGGAAGTTGTCTTCAACACGGCGCTTACCGGTTACGAAGAAATCCTGACCGATCCGTCCTATGCCGGACAGATCGTGACCTTCACCTTCCCCCATATCGGCAATGTCGGCACCAATATTGAAGACATCGAAGACCTGACACCAGCCAACCGCCACGGCGCAGTCGGCGCGATCTTCAAGGCCGATATCACCGCACCATCCAATTATCGCTCGAGCGAAGATCTCGATGCTTGGCTGAAGGCGCGCGGCGTCATCGCGCTGGCAGGCATCGACACCCGCGCCCTCACCGCGCTGATCCGCGAACGAGGCGCGCAGAATGCCGTCATCGCGCATGACCCGAACGGCAAGTTCGACATTGACGCCCTGAAAGCCCGCGCGGCTGGCTGGAGCGGTCTGGAGAATCTTGATCTCGCCAAGGATGTCACCATCGGCCAGAGCCAGGTCTGGAACGAAACGCCCTGGATCAAGGGCGAGAGCTTCGGCGAACTCGCCAACCCGCAATATCATGTGGTCGCGCTCGATTTCGGCGTGAAGCGCAACATTCTACGTCTGCTCTCGGGCCTCGGCGCCAAGGTCACGGTTCTGCCCGCAACGGCAACCGCCGACGACGTGCTGGCTTATAATCCCGATGGCGTGTTCCTGTCGAACGGCCCCGGCGATCCGGCAGCCACCGGCGAATATGCCGTGCCGACCATCCGCAAACTGGTTGACAGTGGCCTACCGGTTTTCGGCATCTGCCTCGGTCACCAGATGCTGGCGCTGGCGCTTGGCGGTCGCACCGAGAAGATGCATCAGGGCCATCACGGCGCCAACCATCCGGTGAAGGACTACACGACCGGCAAGGTGGAAATCGTCTCGATGAACCACGGCTTTGCAGTCGATTCCGAATCGCTGCCGGAAGATGTCGAAGAAACCCATGTCTCGCTGTTCGACGGCACCAATTGCGGCCTGCGCGTCATCGGCAAGCCGGTCTTCTCCGTGCAGCATCACCCGGAAGCATCGCCCGGCCCGCAGGATTCACACTACCTGTTCCGCCGGTTCATCAATTTGATCCGCGAAAAGAAGGGCGAAGCTCTTCTGCCGGAACGCGAACAGGCCGCGTGAATCCAAAACTGAGGTTTTGCGGTTAACTTATTGTGAGAAAAATAAAAAGCCGGGGCAAACACCCCGGCTTTTTTCATGCTCCAATGTGGGCGTTTAAGCGTCCACAGGCTTCGACTTTGGCTTCGGATGCACCCGCGCCACCACCACGACCAGCGCAATGAAGATCAACCCAGCTGCAACCGCATAGGGCATACCGGCGAAGTCGAACGGGGCATTCGCGCCGGTAAAATGGCTGAACAACTGCGTGAAGAGCAGCGGCCCGATAATCGTCGTGATGCTCGAAACGCTGGTCAGCGCGCCTTGCAACTCACCTTGCGCGGAAGGCGGCACCTTGCCCGCAGCGATACTGCGCAGCGGTGGATCGGCGAAGCCTTCCAGAGCGGTCAGGAAGATGACCGCATAGACCATCCAGCCTTCCCAGGCGATTGCATAGCCCGTCAGACCGAGACCGGCAAACAGCACGCCGATGATCGCCGTGCGCCGTTCGCCCAGAATAGGCAGAGCGCGCGGCAGGACGACTGCCATAACGAACGCTGTACCGATGCCGAACATGCCAAGCGACAGGCCGATCTGTGCCTCGTTCCAATTATAGCGATAGGCGCCGACAAAGGCCCAGACCGACGGATAGACCGCATGGGCCAGCCAGTACAGAAAGAAGACCGCCATCACCCAGCCGATGCCGGGATAGCTGCGCAACTGCTTCAGCGCACCGAGTGGGTTGGCGCGTCCGATCTGGAAACTGCGCCTGTTTTGCAAGGACAGCGTTTCCGGCAACAGGAAGTAAGCCAGCACGAAATTGATGAAGGACAAGAGCGCCGCCCCGTAGAACGGAACGCGCGGACCGAATTCGCCAAGCAGGCCGCCCAGAACCGGGCCGAGCGCAAAGCCCACGCCGAAGGCAATGCCGATCAGGCCGAAATTGCGCGCGCGATTGCTGTCATCGCTGACATCCGCAATATAGGCGGATGCGGTCGCAAAGCTTGCGCCGCTGATGCCCGCCAGCACACGTCCGACGAACAGCATCCAGAATGAGGTTGCCAGCGCGCAGATGAGATTGTCGATTGCAAATGTCAGAATGGAGGCCAGCAGAACGGGCCGCCGTCCAAAACGGTCGCTGAGATTTCCGATCAGCGGCGCGAACAGAAACTGCATCGCCGCATAGACCAGAAGCAGCCAACCGCCATCGACTGCAGCGGTGCTGACATCCGCGCCGGTCAGTTCTTCGAGATAGGCTGGCAGAACCGGCATGATGATCGCGATCCCGATAATATCGAGAAACAGCGTCATGAAGACCAGCCAAAGGCCCCGCTTTACGAATTTGGGGTCAAGCATTGGAACACCTGAAATATGCTCATGCGGATGTGCCGCAGACAGCATCATGTTTTGATTGTTGGAAAGGATCGCGCGTCATCGCCGCTCAAAACTGAGCGTCACGCATGATTTGGAAAAGGGCCGCGCCGATGCAGACCCTTTATAGGGAAAATTATTCTACGACAAGCCTGCTTGATGAAACTCGGCGAAATTGCTGCCAAACACCGCTTAAGCTGCAAAGAAAAAGGCGGCCGTAGCCGCCTTTTACCGCATATTCCGGGCGGATTAGACGTCGCCGCTGAATGTATCGCAGGATTCGAGCTTGCCTGTATCAAAGCCGCGCTTGAACCACTTGGCGCGCTGGGCCGATGTGCCGTGGTTGAAGCTTTCCGGCACGACATAGCCCTGACTGCGGCGCTGCAAGGTATCATCGCCGATCTGGTGCGCCGCATTGAGCGCATCTTCAAGATCACCCGTTTCCAGAATGCCCTTCTGCTCGGTGTAATAGCCCCAGATTCCGGCGAAACAATCAGCCTGAAGCTCGACGCGAACCGACATCTGGTTGGCCTGCACTTCGTTCATCTGCTGACGCATCTGGTTGAACTTCGGCAGAATGCCGAGCAGGTTCTGGACATGGTGCCCGACTTCATGCGCCAGCACATAGGCCTGCGCGAAATTGCCCGACGCGCCGAAACGGTTCGCCAGTTCGTCATAGAAGCTCAGATCGATATAGAGCTTGCGGTCGCCGGGGCAGTAGAACGGCCCGGATGCCGCCGAAGCGAAACCACAGGCCGAACGCACCTGCCCGGTGAAGAGAACCATGGTCGGCTTGGTATAGGTCTGGCCGCGCGACTGGAAAATACCGCTCCAGACATCTTCTGTTTCGGCAAGCACCGTGCGGGCAAACTGGGTCATCTCGTCATTGGCGACGGCGCCGCCCTCGGCAGCCGTGCGACCACTGGACTGCTGTTGCGTCTGCACGGACGAGTCCATGCCGCCGCTGCCGAACAGAATCGGTATCGGATCGATACCGAAGGCGCGCAGCACGAAGAACATCACGACCAGAATGAGAATGCCGGAAAGCCCGCCGCCGCGCACGACCTTGAAGCCCGGCCCGCCACCGCCGAAACCGCCGCCCTGGCCACCGCCTATGCCGCCACCGCCGCTACGCTGGTCTTCCACATTGTCACTTTGCCTACGACCTTGCCAGCGCATGCACCCACTCCCTCAACACCGGCCGCTGTAAACCCCGCGGCGCAAAATATTATCTCGTATAATTGTCGCATAAAGAGTTGCCACCGCAATATAAAAAGTAAATGGCACGCAAATCACAAACGGCAACTCCGGCGTAACAAAACCACACCAATTATGGCACGCTAATACGCCATCTGTCATGGCGGGTGGCTGATCGTGATCGAACTCGACCGGCATAAGACAGATAAATGACGAAGATTTTTCGTGAATGCCCGCATTTTCTTTGAAATAAGCGTATTTGTGGGGTTCCGCTTTGGGTCATCATTGCCTATAAGGCCCGCTTAGCCCACAGAATTCATAAGCTGCCAACCCGCCGGAAAACCGTGCGGGCTTTTCTGGCAGGCTAAGCAGCATGTCTCTCGAAAGTGGGAACCGGTTTCGAGACCAAGATATGCGTGAAACAAGAGCATGATCCCGAAAATGGGAACCGGTTTTCGGACAAGATCATGCGCGCGAAGAAGATAGGATGAGCGCCCATGCCGAAACGTACAGATATCAAATCGATCCTGATTATCGGCGCGGGCCCCATTGTCATCGGCCAGGCTTGCGAATTCGATTATTCGGGCACGCAGGCTTGCAAGGCGTTGAAAGAGGAAGGCTACCGCATCATCCTCGTCAACTCCAACCCGGCCACGATCATGACCGACCCCGATCTGGCGGACGCGACCTATATCGAGCCAATCACGCCGGAAGTCGTCGCCAAGATCATCGCCAAGGAACGTCCGGACGCGCTGCTGCCCACAATGGGCGGCCAGACCGCGCTGAACACCGCATTGTCGCTGCGCCGCATGGGCGTGCTGGAGCGCTACAATGTCGAGATGATCGGCGCCAATGCCGAGGCCATCGACAAGGCCGAAGATCGCGCGCTGTTCCGCGAAGCCATGGACAAGATCGGCCTCGATACGCCGGAATCGCGCCTCGCCAACGCCACCGAAATCAAGGACGAAGACCGCAAGCGTCACGAAGCCAAGCGCGCTGAAGTGAAGTCGCAATATTCGGGCGACGCGCTGGACAAGGCCCTCGACAAGCTGGAAACCGAATGGCAGCTCGGCGAAGTCGAACGCAAGCAGCGCTACATGACCCACGCGCTCGCCAAGGCGGCGCAGGCGCTCGACGTGGTTGGCCTTCCGGCCATCATCCGCCCGAGCTTCACGCTCGGCGGCACCGGCGGCGGCATCGCCTATAACCGTCAGGAATTCTTCGAAATCATCGAACGCGGTCTGGACGCATCGCCGACCACCGAAGTTCTGATCGAAGAGTCGGTTCTGGGCTGGAAAGAATATGAAATGGAAGTCGTCCGCGACAAGGCGGACAACTGCATCATCATCTGCTCGATCGAAAACCTCGATCCGATGGGTGTACACACCGGCGATTCGATCACCGTCGCGCCTGCGCTGACGCTGACCGACAAAGAATACCAGATCATGCGCAACGCCTCGATTGCGGTGCTGCGCGAGATCGGCGTTGAAACCGGCGGTTCCAACGTGCAGTTCGCGATCAACCCGGCCAATGGCCGCATGATCGTCATTGAAATGAACCCGCGCGTCTCACGTTCTTCGGCGCTCGCTTCCAAGGCTACCGGCTTCCCGATTGCCAAAGTCGCTGCCAAGCTCGCCGTCGGCTACACGCTGGACGAACTCGACAACGACATCACCGGCGGCGCGACGCCAGCCTCGTTCGAACCGTCGATCGACTATGTCGTCACCAAGATCCCGCGTTTCGCTTTCGAAAAATTCCCCGGCTCCTCGCCGATCCTGACCACCGCCATGAAGTCGGTCGGTGAAGTGATGGCCATTGGCCGCACTTTTCAGGAAAGCTTGCAGAAGGCGCTGCGCGGTCTTGAAACCGGCCTGACCGGCCTTGACGAAATCGCCATTCCCGGCATCGAGGACGGCGACGAGAAGAACGCCATCCGCGCCGCCATCGGCACGCCGACGCCGGATCGTCTGCGCATGGTCGCGCAGGCCATGCGCCTCGGCCTGACTGTCGAGCAGGTGCATGACGCCTCCAAGATCGACCCATGGTTCCTCGAACAGATCGAAGCCATCGTGTTGACCGAAGCACGCATTCGCGAACATGGTCTGCCGCAGGACGCTGAAAACCTGCGCATGCTGAAGGCAATGGGCTTCTCCGACGCGCGCCTTGCCAGCCTGACGAACAAGGACGCTGCGGACGTGGCCAAGCTGCGCGCCGATCTCGACGTGCATCCGGTCTACAAGCGCATCGATACCTGCGCTGCCGAATTCGCTTCGCCGACCGCCTATATGTACTCGACCTATGAAACGCCCTTCGTCGGCCAGCCACGTTCGGAAGCTGAAGTTTCGGATCGCAAGAAGGTCGTCATTCTCGGCGGTGGGCCGAACCGTATCGGTCAGGGCATCGAGTTCGATTATTGCTGCTGCCATGCTGCCTTCGCGCTCGGCGACGCCGATTACGAAGCCATCATGATCAACTGCAACCCGGAAACGGTTTCGACCGATTACGACACCTCGGACCGCCTCTATTTCGAACCGCTGACGGCGGAAGACGTGCTGGAAATCCTGCGCGTTGAACAGGAAAAGGGCACCCTGCACGGCGTGATTGTCCAGTTCGGCGGCCAGACCCCGCTCAAGCTCGCCAATGCACTTGAAAAGGCCGGCATTCCGATCCTCGGCACCTCGCCGGACGCCATCGACCTTGCGGAAGATCGCGACCGCTTCCAGAAGCTGCTGGTCAAGCTCGACCTGAACCAGCCGAAGAACGGCATTGCCTATTCGGTCGAACAGGCTCGCCTCGTCGCCGCTGACCTCGGCTTCCCGCTGGTCGTTCGCCCGTCTTATGTTCTGGGTGGCCGCGCCATGCAGATCATCCATGACGAGCGCACGCTGCAAGCCTACCTGCTCGACACCGTGCCGGAACTGGTCCCGGAAGACATCAAGGCGAAATATCCGAACGACAAGACCGGCCAGATCAACACCCTGCTCGGCAAGAACCCGCTGCTGTTCGATACCTATCTCACCCAGGCCATCGAAGTGGACGTCGATTGCCTCTGCGATGGCAAGGACAGCTTTGTGTCGGGCATCATGGAGCATATCGAAGAAGCCGGTATTCACTCCGGCGACAGCGCCTGCTCGCTGCCGGTTCACTCGCTCTCGGCTGAAACCGTCGCCGAACTCGAACGTCAGACCGAAGCATTGGCCAAGGCGCTCAATGTCGGCGGCCTGATGAACGTGCAGTTCGCGATCAAGGATGGCGAAATCTTCATCCTTGAAGTGAATCCGCGCGCTTCGCGTACGGTGCCGTTCGTTGCCAAAACCATCGGCACCCCGATTGCCAAGGTCGCGGCCCGCATCATGGCTGGCGAAAGCCTTGAAGCAGCGCTCGGCGCTTATGGCGGCAAGCCGCAGGCCCCATCGCGCCCGCATATCGCGGTCAAGGAAGCCGTGTTCCCGTTCGCCCGTTTCCCCGGCGTCGATACGCTGCTCGGACCGGAAATGCGTTCAACCGGCGAGGTCATGGGCCTCGACTACGACTACGCACTGGCTTTCGCCAAGGCGCAGCTTGGTGCCGGCGTGGAACTGCCGCGTGAAGGCACGGTGTTTGTGTCGGTGCGCGACGAAGACAAGGAACGCGTTCTGGCACCTGTGCGCAAGCTCGCAAGCCTCGGCTTCCGCGTGATGGCAACCGGCGGCACGCAGCGTTTCCTCGCTGACAATGGCGTCGAGGCGATCAAGGTCAACAAGGTCATCGAAGGCCGTCCACATGTGGAAGATGCGATCCGCAACCGTCAGATCCATCTGGTCTTCAACACCACCGACAGCGCCAGCGCCGTGTCCGACTCCAAGTCGATCCGCCGCGCAACGCTGATGCAGAAGCTGCCTTACTACACCACGATGGCAGGCGCAGAATCAGCGGCCGAAGCCATCGCGGCGCTGAAGGCCGGTTCGCTGGAAGTGCGTCCGCTGCAGGATTACTTCCGCGCATAATCTGTTTTACAGATAATGAAAAAAGCCGCCGGAGCGATCCGGCGGCTTTTTTCATGCGCTCTTTAAAGCGGGAATTTCCAGCGGCTTGCCATCGGGATCATCTTCCAGATTGACCTGCCGGGAGAAAAACCCGTTATGCAGATGCGGCTTGCCCAGATGGATCACAGCAGCGTCTTTCAGCTCAGTGGTCAAAATGTCCCGGATGCGATCATAGGCTTCGGCATCGAGACCATCCAGCGCGCCATCGATGATGATCCATTGCGGCTTTTGCAGAATGAGGCGGGCGAAAGCGAGACATTGCCGCTCGTCATCGGTCAGCACCCGTTCCCAGCGTGTGGCGTAGTCGAGACTGCCGATAAGCCGGTCAAGCCCGGCGCGCTGCAACACGCCCTCCAGCGCTTCGGGCGAGAATTTCTTCAGGTCGAATGGATAGACGATCACGCTCTTCAATGTCCCGGGCGGGAAATAAGGCGCACGCGGCATGAAGGCTACGCCGTCATTGGCTGGCATGCCGATCCGCCCCTCGCCCCATGGCCACAGACCGCCAAGCGCCCGAAAGAGCAAGGTGCGTTGGGTTTCGGTGCCGCCGGTTACCAACACCCGTTCGCCCGGCTTGACCGCGAAGGCGCTCTTCGACAGGCGCAAACAGCCATCGGGTGCCGCAATCGACACATCGTCGAGACTGATTGTATCGCCTTCGTTGACGGCCAGATCGACGTGCCGGTCGAGATGACCCAGCTCATCCATGCGCAGAATTGCCTGACGGAAAGTGGCGACACGAAGCAGTGTGGCGCGCCAGTCGGCAATGGCACCGAAATTATCCACGAACCAGCGCAGTGAATTATGCACCTGCGTAAACGCGCCGACGGCCATCATCAGACCACCGAAGGTCAGTCCGCCAGAGAAATACACCGGTGCGGCGACCAGAATCGGCGCGACGATGGTGAGCCAGCCATAACCAGCCGTCACCCATGTCAGTCGCGTGGTCGCATAGACGATCTTGCGGATCGCAGCCAGCACGGCGTCGATATCGAGATCGAGACGGCGGCGCTCATCCACCTCACCGCGCGAAAGGGTGACCGAATCGAGATGCTCATTGACGCGCATCAGCGAGGCGCGGAAATCCGCCTCGCGCGCATAACGATTGGCATTGATATTGACGAGGTTGCGCCCGACGATCCATGTCAGCCACGATGCGGACGCGGCATATATGATCACCGCCCACACCATATAGCCGGGAATCGGGAAGCTATAACCGCCAATATTGAAAATAAATCCGCTCGACAGCGACCACAATACGCCGACAAAGCTCAACAGAATGACGGTCGATTGCAGCAGGTTGATACCGAGATCGCAGGATGTTTCGGCAAGGTGGCGCGCATCTTCATGCAGGCGCTGATCGGGATTAATGCCGATCTCGCCCGCATTGGCGAGCCGAAAGGCGCGCCCCGGCACCAGCCATTGACCAACGAGATCGCGCGCCAGCCCTTCACGCATCTTCAGCTTGAACATCTGGTTCAGCCATGTCTGGGCGACATTGAGCACCAGCAATGTGCCCGCAATACCGAAGAACACCATCAGCTGCTGGAAGAACGCCTGCAAATCCTTGCGCGCCAGCGCATCGTAAAACGGCTCGTTCCAGCGGTTGATGGCCACCTGCCCAATCGCAATCAGCACGATCAGCACGAAAATGCCGGTTCCGAGTGCAATCAGCGTGGTGCGCACTGGCGAATTCCAGAAAGCGCCGGTCATCATCGAGACCTGTGAGAACAGATCATTGCCGTCCCGGACCGGCTGACGGGTGAGCAAGCCCTTGATACCAACGCGCTGGGACTTCCCTCGCTTGCGGCTTTTCCTTTGCGCGCTGCGCTTCGGCTGCTTCTGTTCCGGTTCAGACGTCATATTTGCCTCGCCACGTGCCGTTCGCGAATCCCTGTGACGAAATCGCGGGCCATTCGCAACATGCGCATTATGCATATCACGCAAAAGTCAAAGAAAAGCGATGTCTCGTTCGGGCTCTGACTTTAGATCTGTCTTTTCTGGCAGGACCGATCTATTGCCCGTCTTAATAGTAAGGTCGCAACACCTTCAATAAAGAGCGACCATGCGCGCAATCGCTGATACGGCGGCGTTTTAGATAAAAAATACCTAGCGTTGACGTTAAAGCTGCGATTTTTTTAGCAAAACCATGGCCAGACACACATCCTAGCTCTCTTGTGCTGGTCAAATTTGTCGCATATAGTCCGGCAATCGATTTTTCGGTCGAGTGACTTTGAGACCCGTGCGGCCTGCCGTGCTTCCTGACGATCTCCTGTCCATAAATTCGATCCACAGGGACGTATGCGGAGCATGCGGACTAAAAATTACTATCGTTACAAAGGACATTCCCATGGCTACGGGAACAGTTAAATGGTTCAACACGACCAAGGGTTTCGGCTTCATTCAGCCTGACCAGGGCGGCACGGACATTTTCGTTCACATCTCTGCCGTTCAGCGCGCTGGCCTTGCCACGCTCAACGAAGGCCAGAAGGTCACCTACGAGATCGTGCAGGACCGCCGTTCGGGCCGTTCGTCTGCCGACAACCTCGTCGCAGCCTAAGACATTTTGCCGCCAGATGTTTCATCTGGCTTGTGCACGAATGTGACATGAAAACATTGGAGCGCCGGTCTGACCGGCGCTCTAATTTTTTGGAATCAGAGAAAATTCTCCGAGCCTGAATCAAAAAGCGGCATGTGTGTGCGAAAATGGTGATTTTCGAGTACCGGAGCGGAGCGTACTTTGGGTACGTGAGCACCGGAATGGAGAAAATTGCCATTTGCAGCCACACAGGGCGACTTTTAGAACAGGCTCTCAAGGCAGCCAGTCGAGCGCCACATGGCCCGGATGGGCCGCAACGCGCTTGAGCCAGGCCTGAACCGCCGGATATTGTTGCATGTCGAAGCCGCCCAGATGCGCCTCATGCGTATAGGCATAGAGCGCGATATCGGCGACCGTATAAGTCTCGCCCGCCAGATAGGGCGTCTTTTCAAGCTGTGTTTCCATGACGCCAAGCGCCTTGTTGCCACCGGCGAGCGTTGAGGCCAGACGTTCCGGCGTCGCATCCCGTGCCCGCTCTGGATAGATCATCAGCGCCCGGCGCACGGCCACATGGGGCTCATGGCTATATTGTTCGAAGAACAGCCATTGATAGACAAGCCCCCGCTCATAGGCGTCCTTGGGCAGAAACGGCGTTCCTTCCGCCAGATAGAGCAGCATGGCGTTCGATTCTGCCAGCAGTCGCCCGTCCTCCAGCTCCAGCAATGGCACCTTTCCGTTGGGATTTTTGGCGAGATAGTCCGGCTTGCGCGTTGAGCCATCGAGCGACGAAACCGTGACATGCCGAAAAGGCCTGCCCAGCAAGGCAAGCAGAAGGCGGGGCTTGTAGCAATTTCCTGAATCGGGTTGGGCGTAAATGGTCAGCATGAAAATCTCCTGTTTCAAAAACCATATCGACGCGCGGACTGCGTCCTGTCTAATCAGTTTCTTTGAGATATTATGTCAGCAAGACTGATCTATCCGACACTTTTCGCAACACAATTTCGAGAAAACCCGGATTCACGGGCGAAAAGTCAATCCATCTGTTGCGATTCCCGTGCCGATGCGACATAGAAAATCCGCAAAACCGCGCCGTTCCCAGTGCGGTTAACAGAGCCTGCCATCTATGGAGATCTATCATGGCATTTCTCGCCGACGCCCTTTCCCGTGTAAAGCCATCTGCGACCATCGCGGTCAGCCAGAAAGCACGCGAACTGAAAGCCAAAGGCAAGGACGTGATCGGTCTTGGTGCGGGCGAACCCGATTTCGACACGCCGGACAATATCAAGCAGGCCGCCATCGATGCGATCAATCGCGGCGAAACGAAGTACACGCCTGTGGCCGGTATTCCTGAGCTGCGCAAGGCCATCGTCGCCAAGTTCAAGCGCGAAAACGGCCTCGACTATACGCCGGATCAGGTCATCGTCGGCACCGGCGGCAAGCAGATTTTGTTCAACGCCTTCATGGCCACGCTGAACCCCGGCGATGAAGTCATCGTGCCTGCCCCTTACTGGGTCAGCTATCCGGAAATGGTTGCGATCAACGGCGGTACGCCGGTGTTCATCAACACCAAGATCGAAGACAATTTCAAGCTAACCGCTGCCGATCTGGAAAAGGCGATCACGCCGAAGACCAAGTGGCTGATCTTCAACTCGCCGTCGAACCCGACGGGCGCTGCCTATACGGAAGCCGAGCTGAAGGCGCTGACAGACGTTCTTGTGCGTCACCCGCAGGTCTGGATCCTGACCGACGACATGTATGAGCATCTGGTCTATGGCGATTTCGTCTTCACGACCCCTGCTCAGGTCGAGCCGTCGCTCTATGACCGCACGCTGACTATGAACGGCGTTTCCAAGGCCTATGCCATGACCGGCTGGCGCATCGGTTACGCCGCTGGCCCGCTGCAACTCATCAAGGCCATGGACATGGTGCAGGGTCAGCAGACTTCCGGTGCCTGCTCGATCGCCCAGTGGGCAGCGGTTGAAGCGCTGAACGGCACGCAGGACTTCATCCCGAAGAACAAGGAAATTTTCCAGGCTCGTCGCGATCTGGTCGTATCGATGCTCAATCAGGCCAAGGGCATCCAGTGCCCGACACCGGAAGGCGCATTCTACGTCTATCCGTCCTGCGCTGGCCTGATCGGCAAGAAAACCGAAGCTGGCAAGGTCATCGAAACGGACGAAGATTTTGTAACCGAACTGCTCGAAGCAGAGGGTGTTGCCGTGGTTCACGGTTCGGCCTTCGGCCTCGGACCGAACTTCCGCATTTCCTATGCAACGTCCGATGAGCTGCTCGAAGAAGCCTGCAACCGCATTCAGCGCTTCTGCGCTAGCTTGCGCTAAGCATGTGTCCCGAAAATGGGAACCGGTTTCGGGACACAGACATGCGTAAGAACAAAAGCTTCTGAATAGCGAATAACAAAGGGGCCGCAAGGCCCCTATTTCGTATCCGCACTTTCACGGAAAAACAGCACGTGGCTTCGCCCTGTCAGAACAGACAGCTGGAAGGTGATCAGCATTTGTAGTTTGTTGTGTTCAGCCGTCGCGGCCAATAACAGGCGAAAAGCCAAAAAAAAAGCCAGACAAATGTCTGGCTTTGAGTTTTGAAGGTGCCTTTGAGGCAAACCTCCAGAGGGGAACACTCAGCCCGCGCAAATGGGAGGAGGAAACGCGGCGCTGAGATGATTGTTATATGCTCCCTGCTCACCATTTTTGCAATGCAACTTTAGCGCAAAGCTGCCATGCATCCTGCGCATAGCTCGTTCAGGCACTTATTTTAAATACAATCAAATAGTTAGCTAAATCTTGCCCTCCCAATGAGCGGTTGGCCGCAAATCTGAGCGCCTATGGAACAGGCATCGATACAACCTAACTGCCTGCAAAATCAGCAAATCACCTTCCGCTGATTCCCCACAGAAGATGTCATCCAACTGTCATTGCGGCGCATCAGGACTGTCACAAAACAGGCCTAAAAGCCCCGGCAGAGCCGATGCGGGGAGAACGCATCCGGCGTGAAGCGGCCACCGGAGAAGACGGTGATCGCTGCGAACATCTCACAAGCCATGAGGGAGCGCGCCCATGCGGATCGTTCAAATCACCGACACCCATCTCAGCCCGATCAAGACACATTTCAACCCGAACTGGGAACCGCTCGTGGCGTGGATCGAGCAGCAGAAGCCTGATCTCATCATTCACACCGGCGATCTTGCCGTCGATGGCGCCGATATCGAAGCTGATCTCGAATTCTGCCGCAGTTGTTTCGAACAGCTCTCCGCGCCCGTCCTCAGCGTGCCGGGCAATCACGACATCGGCCATCTGCCGGAAAGCCACCAGCCGGTCAATGCCGAGCGCCTTGCGCGCTGGCAGCGCCATATCGGTCCAGACCGCTGGGCCAAGGACCTCGGTGACTGGCTGATCGTCGGCCTCAACAGCCTTATCATCGGCACCGGCAGCGAACAGGAAGAAGACCAGTTCCAGTGGCTGGAAAACGTTCTGGAAAACGCAGACGGCAAGCCCGTCGCCGTTTTCGCGCACAAGCCACTCTTCGTCGACGATCCGGAAGAAGGCGACAGCGGCTATTGGGGCATCCGCCCGGTGGCGCGCCAGCGTCTCTATGATCTCTTCGCGCAGTATAACGTGCAGCTTCACGCCAGCGGCCACCTGCACCGAGCATGGAAGGGCGAAGCGTTCGGCACCCGCTATGTCTGGGGACCGGCGGCGGCCTTCATCGTCGGCGCGATGGAACGCGATCTGCCGGGCGACCGTATTCTCGGCGCTGTCGTGCATGAACTTGGCGAAGCAGCTACCAGCGCCATCGTGCGCATTGATGAACTGACGCCCTACGTGATCGACGATGTGGTGCATGAGGTCTATCCGCATCATGCGGGCGACGGAGAGAAGGTCACGGAAGAGGCAAGCCAATGAGCACGCTTGCCATCCGCGATATCGGGAAGTCCTATGGCGGCAACCGCATTCTGGACGGCATCAGCATCGACGTGGCGGAGGGCGAATTCATCGCCCTCGTCGGCCCGTCTGGCTGCGGCAAGAGCACGCTTTTGCGCATTCTTGCCGGGCTCGACCATGCCGATGAAGGCAATGTCGCGCTGGCTGGCCGCGACATCACCGGCGCGCATCCCGCCGACCGCAATATCGCGATGGTCTTCCAGTCCTACGCTTTGTATCCGCATCTGACCGCCGCGCAGAACATCGCCGTGCCGCTCGCCATGCGCGACATGACGACGACCGAACGCCTGCCCGTCGTTGGACCACTGGTTCCAGGCCAGCGCGCCAAGCGCGCCGCGATCCAGAAACAGGTGAAAACCACCGCCGCCAGCCTGAAAATCGACCATCTTCTCGACCGCAAGCCCGGCCAGATGTCGGGCGGCCAACGCCAGCGCGTTGCGCTTGCCCGTGCGCTCGTGCGCCAGCCCGGCGTTTTCCTGATGGACGAGCCTTTGTCCAATCTCGATGCCAATCTGCGCGTTCATACCCGCGCCGAGATTGTGGAACTGCATCGCCGCGCCGGGGTTCCGACGATCTATGTCACCCACGATCAGGCTGAAGCGCTGAGCATGGCCGACCGTGTGGCGGTGATGATGGGCGGCAAGCTGCTGCAAATCGATACGCCCACCGCGATCTATAACGATCCGCGCCATATCGAAGTGGCGCAATTCATCGGCACCCCGCGCATCAACATTCTGGACGCCTTGGTCAGCGATCAGGGCAGTGTCCATTTCGCGGGCCGCCCGATCCTGCAAAACGTCGCCGCCTATGCGGGCACAACGATCCGTGTCGGCATCCGCCCGGAACATTTCCGTCTGCACCCGCATGACAAGACCGGCATTAGCGGAACCGTCTCGCGCATCGAATTCCTCGGCTCCGAAGTGCTGGTTTACCTGAAAGCGCCCGGCTCCGCGCAGGAGCTGATCGTGAAGCTCGACCCCGTCAAGGCCGATCAGATTGCACCCGGTCTGCCTGTTGGCCTGCATTTCGATGCGGAAAACGCCTATCTTTTCGGCGATGACGGCGCGCGCCTGCGCCAGCCTGCCGGAAATGTGGTGACCACCGCACCGGCGGAAAAGGCTACGGCTCATGTCTGATCTCGCTCTTGCCCGGCCCGGCGCGGTCAGCGCCCGCACTGCCGCCGAAAATGCGCGGCGGCGCGAGGAGCGACTGGCCTGGAAACTCGCCTCCCCCGCCATTCTCCTGACAGTACTGCTGATCCTGCTGCCGACCGCAGCAGTCTTGTTCTGGAGCTTCACCAATTACGAACTCGGCTATGCCGGTTTCGAATTCATCGGCCTCGACAATTATGTCGAACTGTTTAGCGACCGCACTTTTCTCATCTCTTTGAAGAACACGGCGATCTATACGGCCATTGTCGCACCGGCCTCGGTGTTTCTCGGCCTCGGCGTCGCGCTTCTCATCGAAGGCGAAGTGCGCGGAAAGTCTTTCTTCCGCACTGTCTATTTTCTGCCTGTTGCCTCGCTTCTCGTCGCCATGGCGACCGTCTGGCAATATCTGCTGCATCCGACCCTTGGCCCCGTGAACACCCTTCTCGGCATGGTCGGCATTACCGGCCCCAACTGGCTCGGCTCCAGCGATACGGCGCTATTCAGCCTTGCGCTGATCGGCGTCTGGCAGAGCGTCGGCTTCAACATGGTGCTGTTTCTGGCCGGGTTGACTGCCATTCCGCGCGAACTCTATTCCGCCGCCGAAGTGGACGGCGTGAAAAGCAGCTGGGAGCGCTTTCGTCTCGTCACATGGCCGCTGCTCGGCCCCACGACGCTCTTCGTGACGACAATCAGCATCATCAATGCGGTCAAGGTGTTCGAAACCGTCAAGACGCTCACCGAAGGCGGGCCAAACAAGGCCACCGAAGTCCTGCTCTGGAGCATCTATCAGGAAGGTTTTGTGTTCCTGCGCGTCGGTTACGCCTCGGCCATGACCGTGATTTTCCTCGCCGTGCTGATCGTCCTGATGCTGCTCCA
The DNA here is from genome assembly GCF_006376685.1 of Ochrobactrum teleogrylli. GTDB lineage: Bacteria > Pseudomonadota > Alphaproteobacteria > Rhizobiales > Rhizobiaceae > Brucella > Brucella teleogrylli. The sequence continues at coordinate 292,424 of NZ_VEWL01000002.1, forward strand.
GTTCCGTGTGCTGGACCGCCGCACGCATTATTGAGGAAACGGATATGTCATTCGCCCGCTCGTTTCGCCTCGGCCTTCTCTCGTTCGGCGCGCTGCTTTTCCTCGCGCCATACATCTTCATGCTGTCCACCGCAGCCAAGTCGCAGCAGGACATTTTCTCGTCGTCGCTCTCGCTGATCCCGCAGAACTGGGCGCTTTGGGACAATGTCGCCAAAGCCCTCACCCGCGTACCCATGGGGCTGCTGCTCTTCAACGGCGTTGTGGTCTGTGGACTGGTGCTGGTGGTGCAGGTGGTGATCGCCATTCCATGCGCCTATGCCATGGCGAAACTCAACTTTCGCGGCCAGCGCACCATGATGGTTCTCGTCATGCTGGGCCTGCTCGTCCCGATCCACGCCACAGCGCTGCCCTTCTATGTCGGCTTCAACCAGCTTGGCGTGCTGAACAGCTATTTTGCGCTCAGCGCACCGTTCTTCATCTCGGTATTCGGCATATTCCTGTTCCTGCAATTCTTCCGCGCCATGCCCGACGATCTCATCAGCGCGGCACGCCTCGACGGCATGTCGGAAGCGGGCATCGTCATGCGCGTGATCGTGCCGAATGCCTGGCCCGCGATAACCGCATTCTCGATCTTCTCGGTTGTTGCGCACTGGAACGATCTGTTCTGGCCGCTGATCGTCGTCAACGGCATGGAACGCGCCACGCCGCCGCTCGGCCTGCTCTATTTCCGCGCTGCCGAAGCCGGTGACGACTACGGCGCGCTGATGGCGGCAACGCTCATCATCACCTTGCCTTTGCTGCTGGCCTTTCTCGCCGCCCAGCGCCGCTTCATCGAGGGCATCACCCTGACCGGCCTCAAAGGCTGACCTCTTTCGCCTATCTCACATACAGGAGTTATCCATGAAACGCCTCGCAAGCACTTTTGCCGCTCTGGCCATCGCAACCGGCCTCGGCTCGCCCGCTTTCGCAGACACCACGCTCAATGTGCATTATCCGATGCCCGGCTTCTTCAAGGATGTCATGGCCGACATCTCGAAAAAATTCATGGAAGAAAATCCGGACATCAAGATCAACTTCGTCAGCCCTTCCGCCACCTATGAAGAAGGCATCCAGACGATCATGCGTCAGGCTGGCACGTCGGAAATGCCGGATATCACCTTCACCGGTCTCAATCGCCTGCGCGTTCTGGCCGAACGCAATATCGGCGTCGACATGAAGCCGCTGGTCGAGAAGGAAAAGGATATGGAAGCGCAGGGCTTCACCGATCATATCCTCAGTCTCGCCCGCGTCGGCGACCGCCAGGTCGGCCTTGCTTTCGCGACCTCCAACCCTATCATGTACTACAATGCCGATCTGGTGCGCGCTGCCGGTGGCAACCCCGACACGCCGCCCACCACCTGGGACGAAGTGATCGCGCTCGGCGGCAAGATCAAGGCGCTCGGCAACGGCAATGAAGGCATCGACTTCCGCTGGCAGGGCGATGACTGGATGTTCTCCGCTCTTCTATTCGGCGCAGGCGGCACCATGCTGACCGAAGACGAGAAGAAGGTCGCCTTCGACGGACCCGAAGGCCTTGCTGCGCTGAAGCTCGTTGACCGCATGGTCAAGGAAGGCGGCATGCCGGTTCTGACCAAGGCTGCGGGCGAACAGGCCTTTGCCGCTGGCAAGGTGGGCTTTGCCTTCCAGACCACCGGCGCACTGCGCAACACGATCAAGAATGTCGGCGACAAGTTTGATCTGCGCACCGCAAAGATCCCGCTCATCAACCCGGAAAAGGGTCGTCTGCCGACCGGTGGCAACGCGGTCGTAATCCTCACCGAAGACCAGTCCAAGGTCGATGCCGCCTGGAAATTCGCCAAGTTCGCCGCCGGTCCTTACGGCGCTTCGGTCGTGGTTCCGGGCACCGGCTACGTGCCGAACAACGATCTCGCCGCCAAGTCGGATGAATATCTCGGCAAGTTCTACGAAGAAAACCCGCTCTTCAAGGCCGGTCTCAGCCAGATGTCGATCATGGTGCCGTGGTATGCCTTCCCCGGCTCCAACGGCGTGAAGGTAACGCAGACCATCGTGGACGGTCTCTCCCGTCTGGTCGAACAGTCCGCCACCCCGGAAGACGTCCTCGCCGACACCGCCAAGGACGTGCAGCGTCTCCTGCCGCGCCAGTAACAGGCAAACGGGCGCTCCGCGTCAACGCACGCCCTCATCCTGAGGTGCGGAGCGGAGCGAAGCCTCATACTGAGCCCGTTGAAGGATCGAAGGGGGAGGTCCAGTCTAGGCTCCCTCGCCCTTCGAGACGCCGCCTTCGGCGGCTCCTCAGGATGAGGGAGCGCGGGCGGCGGTGTCAGCCCTGCCTTAATAGCTGGCCAGCACATCAGCAGCCACACCAAAAACAAAAGGCCGCGTTGGTTGCTCCAACGCGGCCTTTTGCATTCATATGGATGAGATCAATAGGTCCAGTTGCGCGCCTTGGAGAACAGGAAATCCCTGAACGCGTGCAGCTTGGCGGAATTCTTCAATGCTTCCGGGTAGCAGAAGAATGTATCGAAGGACGGGATTTCCTCCAGTTCCGGCACGAGTTGCACCAGACCGGATTCCTTGTCGGCCATATAATCCGGCAGTACGGCGATGCCGACGCCCCGTTGTACGGCGCGGCGCACCGACAGAAGATTATTGACCTGCAAGGCCGGGATGCGCGTGCTGCCATCGGTGCGGCCTGCCACTTCCAGCCAGTTCAGGCCGGTCAGATAGCTCGGAGCCGGTTCGCCAAATGTCACGATGCGATGCTGGTCGATCTCATCGATCGAGTTCAGCTTGCCGTATTTCGAGACATAGCCCGCCGAAGCGTAAAGGTGCATATGCACTGTAAACAGGCGGCGCTGGATGAGGTCCGGCTGCTGCGGCTGACGCAGACGCAAGGCGCAGTCCGCATGGCGCATCGTCAGGTCCAGCTCTTCATTGTCGAGAATGAGCTGGAGCTGGATATCCGGATAAAGCTCAACGAATTCCTGAATACGCTCAATCAGCCAGCCGGAGCCGAGCCCCACCGTCGTGGTGACACGCAGACGACCCGTCGGCTTTTCCTTGCTCTCGGCCAGTTTGGAGCGAACATTTTCCAGCTTCATCAACACGTCATGCGCCGTGCGATAAAGCGTTTCGCCCTGTTCCGTCAAAATCAGCCCGCGCGCGTGGCGGTGGAACAGCGGCACGCCGACATCCTGTTCCAGCGCACTGACCTGACGCGAAATGGCCGATTGCGACAAATGCAATGTCTGCGCGGCATGGGTGAACGACCCTGCTTCTGCCGCAGCATGAAAAATGCGCAGTTTATCCCAGTCGAGCGGTGCGACCACGATTTCCCCCTCGTTACTCCGCTGCTTCGTGCAGCGGTTCCTGTGCGGCCAGCCAGCGCTCGGCTTCGAGCGCTGCCATGCAGCCCATACCGGCGGCGGTCACGGCCTGCCGGTAAATATCGTCGGTGACGTCGCCAGCGGCATAAATGCCCGGAACATCCGTGGCGGTGGAATCGGGCACCGTCCACAGATAGCCGTTCGGCTTCTGCTTCAGCTTGCCTTCGAACAGCGACACGGCAGGCGCATGACCGATGGCGACAAAGACGCCATGCGTATCGACTTCCGTGGTCTCACCCGTCACGACATTCTTCAGCCGCACACCGGTAACGGTCGCGCCCATCGGAGGCTTGGCCTCCGTGCCAAGAATTTCGTCAATCACGCTGTTCCAGACCACACTGACATTGGCGCGCGACAGGAGACGATCCTGCATGATCTTTTCGGCGCGGAAACCGTCGCGGCGATGCACCACGGTCACGCTCTTGGCGATATGCGACAGGTAAAGCGCTTCTTCGACAGCCGTATTGCCGCCGCCGACCACAACCACGTCCTTGCCGCGATAGAAGAACCCATCGCACGTCGCGCAAGCCGAAACGCCACCGCCCATGAAGGTCTGTTCGCTGTCGAGGCCAAGCCACTTGGCCTGCGCGCCGGTCGCGATGATCAGCGCGTCACAGGTATAGACCGCGCCGGAATCGGCCTTCAGGCGGAACGGGCGCACCGTGGTTTCAACCTCGGTTATGATGTCGTGCACGATTTCCGCGCCGACATGTTCTGCCTGCTTGGCCATCTGTTCCATCATCCACGGGCCCTGCACCGGCTCGGCATAGCCCGGATAATTTTCCACATCGGTGGTAATCATCAGCTGACCGCCCTGCTGCAGACCGGCAATGACGATAGGCTTCAACATGGCGCGCGCTGCGTAAATCGCGGCGGTATAACCAGCAGGACCTGAGCCGATAACAATAACGGGCGCATGACGCTGTGACATGAGGTTCCTCTCCGGTCCTAAAATCGATTTAAAGCAGCGGGTGCACGACTGACCGGAATCGCCTGCGCACCCGGCCTAACTGTGCCCTGATATTATGGCCAAGGTAGGTCTGCCCTTTTCCGTTTGCAAGGTTTGACGGGCATTTGCTGCGCTTTAGCCACAGCTTGTGACAGTTAGGCGATAGGAAGCGCCTCCCCGCATTGCGACCGGGTCGATCTCGCGTTAAACAGACAGGAAAAACAACGCTCAACTGTCCGCCAATCGCCCCACAAACGGCCGGAGACGACCGCCATCTATAAGACTGTCGCCAACATATGCGCGCGCTTCGGCCTCATCATGGCGGCCGCCATGCTTTTGCCCGCCGCAATCGACTTGCGCGACGGCAGCGACGACTGGCTGATTTTCCTGCGTTCGGCAGCAACGACGGGCGCGCTTTCCGCGCTCATCCTTTTTGCGACGCAGAACCAGTCTGTGCGTTTCACGCCCCGCCTCGGTTTTCTGCTCACGGTCTGCATCTGGCTGACCGCAGCTTTCCTCGGCTCGATACCGCTTTATTTCTCGCATCTGCCGATCAGCTATGCCACCGCTTTTTTCGAAGCCATGTCCGGCGTGACCTCCACTGGCGCAACGGCGCTGACCGGCCTGGATAATATGCAGCGCGGCATTCTGCTCTGGCGGTCGCTGCTCTGCTGGATCGGTGGTATCGGCTTCATCGGCCTGGCGCTTCTGATGCTGCCGTCGCTGCGCGCCGGTGGCCTTGCGCTCTTTCACATGGAAAATTCCGACAAGTCAGAAAAAATCCTGCCGCGCATGAACCAGATCGCGCTTGGCATTATTCTCGCCTATCTGAGCCTGACGGCTGCCTGCATCATCAGCTATTTCATGGTTGGGATGAGCGTGTTCGACGCCATCAATCATGGCCTGACGACGGTAGCCACGGCTGGCTTTTCCACGCATGACAACTCGCTCGGTTTCTACCACGGCAACCGCCTTCTGCTGGTTGTCGCGACGGTGTTCATGATTCTCTCGGCCCTGCCCTTCGTGCTCTACATCAAGGCTTTCATGCCCAAGCGGCTGGAATCGCTGGCAGATCCGCAGGTCAAACTGTTCTTCAGCATCGTCATCGGCTTCAGCTTCATCCTCGCCGTCGTCTTGCGGCTTGGTCTGGACGTGCCTTTTGGCGACGCGCTGATTTCGGCCTCGTTCCATTTCGTGTCCGTCATCACGACCACCGGCTATGCGACCGAAGACTATTCGCTCTGGGGGCCACCCGCTCTCGGCATTTTCTTCCTCGCCTCGTTTCTGGGAAGCTGCGCGGGCTCCACGTCGGGCGGTATCAAGATGAACCGCCTCATCATCCTGTGGAGCCTGACACAAGCGAGCCTGTCGCGCCTCATCGTGCCGCATGCCGTCACCAAGATGCGCTATGGCTCATCGGAAATCTCGGGCGAAATCGCCCAGAACGTGCTGCTCTATCTCTTCCTCTATTGCGCATCGCTGGTGATCGGCGCGGTGCTGCTGGCGTCACTCGGCCTCGACTTCGTATCGGCCTTCACCGGCGCACTGACCGCCCTGTCCAATATTGGCCCCGGCCTTGGTGAAACAATCGGTCCGGTTGGCAATTTTTCCACCATCCAGGACCCGGCTCTCTGGGTGCTGTCCTTCCTGATGCTGGCAGGACGACTGGAGCTTGTGACGGTATATATCCTGTTCACACGCGCTTTTTGGGTGCGTTGACAGAGCTTTAGACGGTTTACACGCCACGGATTCATTTGATATTAGCATGATTAGATTGCGCCATGACGGCGTCACATATTCTATAATTACCCTTGAATGAAATTTCCTTGCGCGCGGAGTCATGCATGCCGATCAAGGCCGATCTGGACGAAATCGATTGGAAAATCCTGCGGGAGCTCCAGAACAACGGGCGCATCACCAATGTCGAGCTGGCCGAACGGGTCGGCATTTCGGCACCTCCCTGCCTTCGCCGGGTCCGTAAACTCGAGGAAAGCGGCGTCATTCGGGGCTATCGCGCCATTCTCAACGGCAATGCGCTGGGTCAGGATCTGGTCGCATTCTGTTCGGTCGGTCTGCACCGTCAGGCTGATGCCGATCTGAAGGCTTTTGCGGAGAAAACCAAGCAGTGGCCGCTGGTACGCCGCGCATGGATGGTTTCGGGCGAGTCCGACTTCCTGCTTCATTGCGTTGCACGTGATCTGAACACGTTCCAGACCTTCGTGATCGAGGAACTAACCGCAGCACCAAATGTGGACTCCGTCCGCACCGCGCTGACCATTCGTCCGGTCAAGGACGAACCGCTGATGATTCTCTGAACACCACGGCCCTTAAAGCGCGTCGCGTTTATCCCACCCATACGACGCGCTTTATCTATTTGTTTCTACGCATGTCGGTACCGGAAAACCGGTTCCCACTTTTCCGCGACATGCTTTAGTGTCTGAATCAAAAAGCGGCAGGCCGTGGCGAAAATGGTGATTTCGAGAACCGGAGCGCAACGTACATTTGGGTACGTGAGCACCGGAAGCGCAGAAATCGCCATTTGTAGACCGGCATGGCGACTTTTGGATCAGACACGCCCGGCGAATACGCGCTCATAGACACAGCTGATCGCAGCGGCTTCCTTTTCGAGCGGGAAATTGGCGCGCATATGCGCAAGAGCGGTTTCGCCGTCACGCTCGGCCTTGGCCGGGTCTGCGAGATAAGGCTCAATGGCCTTGCGCAAGGCTTCGCCATCTCCAGCGGGCACGAAACTGCCGGTTTCGTCGACGATCATTTCGGCATAGGCCCCGGCATCGCTTGCCACTACAGCGGTCTTCGACGCCATGGCTTCCAGCGGCGTCAGGCCAAATCCCTCATTGCGCGACGGCGCAACATAAAGCGTCAGGCGGCGATACCAGACCCGAATATCGGGAACTTCACCGAGAATGAGAATACGGTCCTGCAAACCGGCGGCGGCAATCTTCGCCTTGAGGCCATCCTCGAAGGATTGATGCTCAGCGGTCGTCCGTCCGGTGATGATCGCCGTCCATTCAGGATATTTCGGCAAAAGCGCAATCATCGCATCGACGAAGAGATCGGTGCCCTTGGAATGCCGCACGCGCCCGAAACAACCGACAGCATATTTGCCCGGAAGACCAGAGGCGGCAAACATGTCTTCCTCACCAACCGGGGGATGAAAGCGTTCCAGATCGACGCCATGCATGATGACCTCATGCGGCACTTCCAGAAAACTGCCCGAGCGCCCGCTGGTGGCGATGACCGCATTCATGCGGCGGATGAGCCATTTGGTGAAAGGCTTGTGGTTGCGCTGGGCAGCCGAGGTGAACACCAGCCGCAGCTTCATGCGCAAGACATCGCGCATGAAAATACCGGCAAGCATTTCGATATTACGCCGCGCATGCCAGATCCGGAAGCGGCGGTTTTTCGGTGCTGACCAGAAGGACAAAAGCGCGCCCCAGCCCAAATGCGGCAGGCTTTCCGGCAAACCCGGTCCCATTGTGGCAATGTTCAGCCCCTTCGCACGTTGCAAAGGAATGAGCTGCACAATCGTCGAGGTCACGCCGGAAAGGCGCTGCTTGAAGTTGGGAGCTACAACCTCGACGCTCTCAACCGGAACCGGATTTGAATGGGGCACGGTGATCAGATGAACTTCAGTGTCACGATCTCGTAGGAACGCGAGCCGCCCGGTGCATTGACCTCGATCGTATCGCCTTCGGTCTTGCCAATCATGGCGCGCGCGATTGGCGACGAGATCGAAATGCGGCCTTCCTTCACGTCAGCTTCCTGGTCGCCAACGATCTGGTAGATTTTCTCGTCTTCGGTGTCTTCGTCGATCAGCGTGACCGTCGCGCCGAATTTGATTCGGTCGCCGCTCAGCTTGGTAACGTCGATCACTTCGGCGCGCGCAACGACATCTTCCAGTTCGTTGATGCGGCCTTCGTTGAGGCTCTGGGCTTCCTTGGCCGCGTGATATTCGGCGTTTTCCGACAGATCGCCATGGGCACGCGCTTCAGCGATAGCCTCGATGATCCGAGGACGCTCGTTTTGCTGACGCCAGCGGAGCTCTTCCTTGAGCTTTTCGAAACCGCGAGGGGTCATAGGGAACTTTTCCATACCCAGTCCTTTCCTTCGCCCGGCGCCCGTCTCTTCCCAAGAACTGAACGCGCCGGCAGTTTGGTTGCCCGCCGCACCCTGCCTGCACAACCGCGCTGCAAGGTGCCCTTCCGGGAGCTGCAACACCCCCCGATACACAAAAAGAAAACGGTCACCGAAACACCCGTTTCGGAACCGTTCAAACGACTAATTCGCCGAACTATAGCATTTCTGGCGATCTTTTCACGCGGAAAAAATCGAACCCTGTCAAATCTCCAGACAAGAAGCCAGCTCAGAGCCTGAATCAAAAAGCGGCATGTGTGTGCGAAAATGGTGATTTTCGAGTACCGGAGCGGAGCGTACTTAAGGTACGTGAGCACCGGAATGGAGAAAATTGCCATTTGCAGCCACACAGGGCGACTTTTGGAACAGGCTCTTAAAGACGCATCTGCACCATTGTCGCAGAATACAGACGCCGCTTGCCGCGAGGCCCGGCTATTGCCTATAGGACAGACAATTTCCGGCGATCCTATGGGGCCGGACCTTCTTCTTCGCAATCCGAGGCCATGATGACGCGCACGCAAGCCAATATTGTCCTGCTTCTGGCTGGCGTGATCTGGGGCATGGGCTTCGTCGCCCAATCGACCGCCATGGCCAGCATCGGCCCGTTCCTGTTCATCGGCGTTCGTTCCGGCATTGCAGCCCTCACCGTGCTGCCCTGGGCACTTGCCGAAGGCCGTCGCTCGTCCGCCCGTCTGAAACCTTCCGACTATCGTTCCTTCATGCTGGTGGGCGCCGTGCTTTTCACCGGCCTGCTGCTGCAACAGATTGGCCTCATCACAACCTCGGTCACCAATGCCGGTTTTCTGACTGGCCTTTATGTCGTTATGGTGCCGGTTCTGGGGGTGTTGCTGTTCCGCACATGGCCGCACCCGGTTGTCTGGCCCTGCGCCGTCATCTGTCTGGCGGGGATTTTCCTGCTGTCGGGCGGTGAACTGACCGCGCTCAAGACCGGTGACTGGCTGGTCATTTGCGGAGCGATTTTCTGGGCCATGCAAGTGCTGCTGATTGGTCGCGCCAACCGCGCCGGACGCCCGATCATGCTGAGCTGCGTTCAGTTTGCCACCGCAGCCATTATCGGTCTGGCTGGCGCATCGCTGCTCGAAGGCTTCAACTGGAACGCCATCGGCCTGACATGGAAGGAAATCCTGTTCACCGGCGTGATGTCGTCCGGCATCGCCTTCACCCTGCAAGCCATCGGCCAGCGTTATACGACCTCGGCGCAGGCTGCGATCTTCCTGTCTTCGGAAGCGCTGTTTGCGGCGTTGTTCGGCGCGATCTTCCTCGGCGACCGGCTGACCTTCATCGGCTTCATCGGCTGCGGCATGCTCTTTGCGGCCATGCTGGCCGTCGAACTTGTCCCGATGTTCTGGAACCGCAAGGCGGAACCGGTCCCGGCAGCGGAACCGGCAGAATAACCATCAAGCCTTGAAAATCAGCGCCGCGCCGCCTGCGATGAAGGCAAAGCCCAGCAGGTGGTGCCAGGTGAAGGCTTCCTTCAGATAGAACACCGAGAACAGGCTGAAGATCACCAGCGTGATGACTTCCTGTATGGTCTTGAGCTGGGCCGCCGAATAAACTTCGTGCCCGATACGGTTGGCTGGAACCGCGAGGCAATATTCGATCAGCGCGATACCCCAGCTGATGAAAATCACCGCGACCAGCGGCGTGTTGGTGAATTTCAGATGGCCGTACCAGGCAAAGGTCATGAAAATATTCGAGCCGACCAGAAGCAGGATCGGCAGGATGCTTGGCGAAATCAGTGCTGACATGGGTGAAACTTTTGGGACCGGGAGGATGGTCTGATGCGCGGTTTGGCCCTGAACCACGGCGGTAAGCGATAGAACATTTCCGACAAAAGTGGGAAGCGATTTTACATGGCGCAGTGCAAAAAACAGCCGTGCCGTCAGTCAAAAGATAGAGAGCATCACAAGCTCGCCCTTTCGTTGCCCTGATTGCGCCACAGCGCTTAACAGAGGCACTGACTCTTCCTTTACGCTTCTCTCATAGGATACAGGAAACACCGCCCCACAAGCAGAAGGCAAGGACATGAGTTTTGCGTTGTCCGCCACAACAGATCACGATCATGCGCGTTCGCGATTGCGCCGTCTTGGTCCGGCGGCGTCCGTGCTCCTGCTGATACTGGCCGCTGGCTGTTCCGGCGACCGCCCGCCGCGCCCGCAAGCCGATGTGGGAAACTCGGATATCATGGTGCCAAGCACCGACGTGGCCGGCGCTCCGATGCCATCCGCTCCCTTGGCCGATGCACCGATGCAAGCCGCGCCGGTAATGAGTTCGCCGATACCCGAGCCTCCCATGACGCATACGCCGCAGCAAGACCGTGTTGTGGGGCTGGCCGAGGAAGAAGAAACCCACACCGCGCAGCCAGCACCGCAAAGCGAGCCGCAATATGCAGGCGATTATGGCTTTGCGACGCCGGTTCAGAACCCGGTTACGGCGGCTGAAAACATCTACACCATGTCGAATTCCGAAGCGGCGTGCCGCACACGCCTTAAAAAACTCGGCGTCGTCTTCAAGGAAAAGCCGCCGATCTATCGCAGCGCATCCTGCAATATCGGCAATCCGATTGAGGTGTCGGGCTTCAACAGCGGCTCCATCGCCTTCAAACCGGCGGCAACGCTGAACTGTCAGGTGACGGAAGCCTTTGCGCGCTGGATCAAGGGCGATCTGCAACCGGCGGCGCGCCTGCGCTATCTGTCCGGCATCAACACGATCTATAATGCGGGCGGCTATTCCTGCCGTACGATGAATCATCGTCGCGGCGCGAAAATGTCGGAACATTCACGCGGCAACGCCATCGACGTGACGCGGATCAAGCTGAACAACGGCAAGGATATTTCGGTGCGCAGACCCGGTTTCTTCGCTTTCCGCGAAAAAGGCCTGCTTAACAGCGTTCGTTCCGACGCCTGCGATTATTTCACCACGGTGCTTGGGCCGGGCTATAATCCTGAACATGCAGATCACTTTCACTTCGACCTGATGCAGCGTCGAAGCGGCTATCGCGCCTGCAAATAAAGCCCGGTCGAAACCGGGCTTTTCTGCGATGTAGATGGAGAGCGGCTATTCTTCCGGGACCGGAGACGGCTTGCCGTCCTTGTCCAGCGCCACCATGACGAATTCGCCATGCGTCACCAGTTCCATGCGCTGCTGGGATGCGCGCTGCGCCCAGGCTTCGACGCGCAAGGTGATCGAAGTGCGGCCCACCTTGGTGATTTCCGTATAGACGCACAAAACGTCGCCGATCTTGACCGGCTTGGCAAAGGACATCTCACGCACGGCTGCGGTGACGACGCGGCCACGGGCGCGTTCTTCCGCACGAATGCCGGAGGCCGAGTCCATCTGTGACATGACCCAGCCGCCAAAAATATCGAATGCCGAATTGGCGTCCTTCGGCATGGCCGGAACGCGCAAGGTCAGTTCGCCTTTGGGCTTATCTGCAACGCTCATCAATCAATCCTTTAAACACAAATGATTCTGCCGGAGTATGGGACAAACCAATCCTGAAAAACATGCGGCATCGCAACCTGCATTTATCGGGCGCGACTTCCTGACAACCTTCTGTCAGGAGCCACCTGCCAGGATCCGGCAACAGGGCGGATTTTGCCGCCGTGCTCTTTTCATTTGCATGTCGAAATTCCATATTAGCGACATGGCTTCCTCCAAAGACAAATACACACAGGATTCGCACGATACGGCTGACGGCTTCAGCGAAATGCCGCAGGCCGAGCTTTCTGGCGCGCCGTTGACCGGCTCCATCGCCGACTGGGCGAAGGAAATCGGCGACGAAGCGGCAAAGCCTGCTGCCAAAGCATCGAAATCCGCCAAGACGCCGAAGAAAATTCCCGAACGCAGCAAGGAAGCGACGCGCAGCGGTCGTGGCACCTCGATGGGCGGCGCAGCTTCCGCCAAGGAGCGCGCAGCCGCAGGGCTCAATCCTGTGGCCGGTCTCGATATCAGTCTTGAAGATGCTGCCGGGCTCAATGCCTCGGGCGCCACCGCAACCGTGCAGGCGCTGTCCGATCTGATCGAATCTGGCAATCCGCTGTTCAAAAACGGCCAGCTCTGGACACCGCACCGCCCTGCCCGCCCGGAAAAATCCGAAGGCGGCATTTCCATCGAGATGGAGACGCCATTCGAACCGTCCGGCGACCAGCCGACGGCGATTCGTGATCTGGTCGAAGGGCTGACCAATGACGACCGCACACAGGTGCTGCTCGGCGTCACCGGCTCCGGCAAAACCTTCACCATGGCCAAGGTCATTCAGGAGACCCAGCGCCCGGCGCTGATCCTCGCGCCCAACAAGACGCTGGCTGCGCAGCTTTACGGCGAGTTCAAGAGCTTCTTCCCGAACAATGCGGTCGAGTATTTCGTATCTTATTACGATTATTACCAGCCGGAAGCCTATGTGCCGCGCTCAGACACCTATATCGAGAAGGAATCCTCGATCAACGAGCAGATCGACCGTATGCGCCACTCGGCCACGCGCGCGCTGCTTGAGCGCGACGACGTGATCATCGTCGCTTCGGTCTCGTGCATCTATGGTATCGGTTCGGTCGAAACCTATACGGCCATGACCTTCGAAATGAAGATCGGCGACCGGCTCGACCAGCGGCAACTGCTCGCCGATCTCGTGGCGCAGCAATATAAGCGGCAGGACATCAATTTCGTGCGCGGCTCGTTCCGCGTGCGTGGCGACACGATCGAACTTTTCCCGGCCCACTTGGAAGACCGGGCCTGGCGCATTTCGCTGTTCGGCGACGAGATTGAAACCATCACCGAATTCGACCCGCTCACCGGCCAGAAGACCGGCGATCTGAAATCGGTCAAGATCTACGCAAATTCGCACTATGTCACGCCGCGACCGACGCTCAATCAGGCCATCAAGTCGATCAAGGACGAGCTGAAGCATCGCCTTGTCGAATTGAACAATGCCGGGCGTCTGCTGGAAGCGCAGCGTCTGGAACAGCGCACGACTTTCGATCTAGAAATGCTGGAAGCCACCGGCTCCTGCGCGGGCATCGAAAACTATTCGCGCTATCTGACGGGTCGCAATCCCGGCGAACCGCCGCCGACCCTGTTTGAATATATCCCGGACAACGCGCTGGTTTTCATCGATGAAAGCCATGTCACCGTCCCGCAGATCGGCGGTATGTATCGCGGCGACTTCCGCCGTAAGGCGACGCTGGCCGAATATGGCTTCCGCCTGCCGTCCTGCATGGATAACCGCCCGCTCCGCTTCGAGGAATGGGACGCGATGCGTCCGCAGACTATTGCCGTTTCGGCAACGCCGGGCAGCTGGGAAATGGAAGAAGCGGGTGGCGTTTTTGCCGAACAGGTCATTCGCCCGACCGGCCTGATCGACCCGCCCGTGGAAATCCGCCCTGCCAAGACGCAGGTGGACGACGTGCTTGGCGAAATCCGCGACACGGCAAAGAAGGGCTACCGCACGCTGGTCACGGTGCTGACCAAGCGCATGGCGGAAGACCTGACCGAGTATCTGCACGAACAGGGCGTACGGGTGCGCTACATGCACTCGGATATCGACACGCTGGAGCGTATCGAGATCATCCGCGATCTGCGTCTTGGCGCATTTGACGTGCTGGTGGGCATCAACCTGCTGCGCGAAGGTCTCGACATTCCCGAATGCGGCTTCGTTGCCATTCTCGACGCCGACAAGGAAGGTTTTTTGCGGTCTGAAACCTCACTGGTTCAGACCATCGGTCGCGCCGCGCGTAATGTCGACGGCAAGGTTATCCTTTACGCCGACAACATTACCGGCTCGATGCAGCGTGCCATGGATGAAACCAGCCGTCGCCGTGAGAAGCAGATTGCCTACAACGAAGAGCACGGCATCACACCGGCCTCGGTGAAGAAAAACATTTCGGATATTCTGAACTCGGTCTACGAACGCGACCATGTCCGCGCCGATATTTCGGGTTTTGCCGAAGAAGGCGGCATGATGGGCAACAATCTGCAAGCCCATCTGGAATATCTGGAAAAGCAGATGCGCGATGCCGCTGCCGATCTGGATTTCGAAAAGGCCGCGCGTCTGCGCGACGAAATCAAGCGCCTGCGCGAGACGGAACTCGCCATTGCCGACGATCCGATGGCGCGGGAGGTGGAACTGGAAAGCCCGGTCACCGGGCGCACAAAGGGCCGCCACAATGCCGGGCGCAAGGTGCATAGAACGGTTGATGACACCAGCGGAAAGTCTCTGTTCCAGAAGCCGTCGCTGGACAATATGGGACCGGGCACGGACATGGCGAAGCCACGCCACGATGGCCCGCTGCCCGCAGCGCCGGACACGAAATTCCGCAAGAACTCGCTGGATGAAATGACGGTGAAGCGGACGGAAGTGCCCGCCGGTGGAGAGGCCCCGGTCCGCCGCGAACGCGCCGGTATCGGCTCTTACGAAGACCCGGTGGACGTCGCCCGCAAGAAGCGGCGGCCCGGCAAGACCGGTCGTCCGGGAAGATAAAAATGCGGCTCCACCCGGAGCCGCATTTATTTTGCCATCAATATTCCTGCGCGGTTGGACGATACAGGATCTCGTTAACGTCAACATTGTCCGGCTGGCTCATCGCGAAAGCCACCATGGACGCGAAAGACTCCGCCGGAATGGCCACATTGTTATAAAGCGCCTTCACGCGCTCGGCCTGCTGCGGGTCTGTAACGCTGTTGGGAAGCTCCGTCGCCACCGCGCCCGGCGATATCACCGTCGTGCGGATGTTGTACGGCTTCACTTCCTGACGCAATCCTTCCGAAATGACCCGCACCGCATGTTTGGTGGCCGAATAGACAGCGCCGCCCGGTCCCACCTTATGCCCCGCCACCGACGAGACATTGATAATGTGACCGCTCTTCTGGTCGCGCATATGCGGCAAGGCGGCGGCGATGCCATAAAGCACGCCCTTGATATTGACGTCGATCATGCGATCCCAGTCATCCACCTTGCCCATTTCGAGCATCGAATGCGGCATCAGCCCGGCATTGTTGATCAGCACATCGACACGACCGTGCAGCTTCACTGCCTGATCGACCAGATGCTGAACCTGAAGGCGGTCGGTCACGTCCGTTCGCAGAACCGCGCCTTCGGCCAGTTTCAGTTCACCGGCCAGCGCCTGTAGCCGATCGAGACGGCGCGCGCCGAGCACAAGCTTGGCCCCGCCTTCGGCCAGCCGCCGTGCAGCCGCTTCACCGAGACCGCTGCTTGCGCCAGTGATGATGACGACCTTGTCCTGAATTCGCTGCATGGTCCTGTCTCCTCTTGAACGGGGCTACCGGTCGACACGCTGTTGCAAATGCGCCGGATAGCGGTCGCCCTGCACGGTGATTGCGGCAAGTGTCGCTTCTATGCGGTTCAGATCCTCGGCACTCAGTTCGACAGTGGTGGCACCGATGTTTTCTTCCAGACGATGCAGCTTCGTCGTACCGGGAATGGGCACGATCCATGGCTTTTGCGCCAGCAACCACGCAATCGCGATCTGGGCGCGGGTGACATCCTTGGCATCTGCAATCTCGCCAAGCATATCGACCAGCGCCTGATTGGCATCACGGGCTTCGGTCGAAAAGCGCGGCACGACATTGCGGAAATCATTGGCCGCAAAGCTCGTCTTGCTATCGATGGTTCCGGTCAGAAAGCCTCTGCCCAGCGGGCTGAACGGGACAAAGCCGATGCCCAGCTCTTCCAGAACCGGCAGGATTTGCTGTTCCGGCTCACGCCACCACAGCGAATATTCGCTTTGCAACGCCGTGACCGGCTGCACGGCATGGGCGCGTCGGATGGTTTGCGGACCAGCTTCCGAAAGGCCGAAATGCTTGACCTTCCCTTCCTGGATCAGATCGCGAACCGTTCCGGCCACATCCTCGATGGGCGTCGCCGGGTCAACGCGATGCTGATAGAAAAGGTCGATCACATCCGTCTTCAGCCGCTTCAGCGATGCTTCAGCAACCGCACGGATGTGTTCGGGACGGCTGTTCACCCCATTCTGGCCGCCCTTGTCGTCGAATTCGAAACCGAACTTGGTGGCGATCACCACCCGGTCGCGAATCGGCGCCAGCGCTTCGCCCAGAACTTCCTCATTCACATAGGGTCCGTAGGCTTCCGCCGTATCGAAGAACGTGATGCCCTTGTCGAATGCAGCTCTCAGCAACCCGACCGCCTGTGCCTTTTCCATGGCCGGACCATAGGCGAAACTAAGGCCCATGCAGCCAAGACCGATGGCTGAAACCTCAAGGCCGCTGCGGCCCAATATTCTCTTCTTCATGGTCAATATCCTTATGCGTGATAATCTTCGTCGCTGACATGTTCCAGCCAGTCCACCACCTTGCCGTCGAGCGCTTCCGCGATGGCAATATGGGTCATGGCCGTGGTGGCCGTCGCGCCGTGCCAATGCCGTTCGCCCGGCTCGAACCAGACGATATCGCCGGGGCGGATTTCCTCGACAGGGCCGCCCTCGCGCTGCGCCCAGCCAAGCCCTGCGGTCACGATCACCATCTGGCCCAGCGGATGCGTGTGCCACGCCGTGCGTGCGCCCGGCTCGAATGACACGGTAGCGCCGCCAACACGCGCCGGTGCCGTCGTGCTGAACGGCATGTCGAGCCGGACCGTACCGGTGAAATAATCGGCGGAACCCTTGGTCGAAGGCTGAGACCCGATGCGCTTGATCTGCATGATGTGTTTCCTTTCTTTCCCCGCCTGAAATCGCGGCAAACTTAAAAACTTCTGCTGCCGATGATTAGACACTATAATCGGCATGAACTCATGAAGTGGATTCATCAATGCGGCGCGACAATATTCACGATCTGCTAGCTTTTCTGGCCATTGCCCGCGAGGGCAGTTTCACCCGCGCGGCGGCAAAACTTGGCGTTTCCCAATCAGCGCTCAGCCACACAATGCGCGGGCTAGAGGAACGGCTCGGCCTGCGTCTTCTCACCCGCACCACGCGCAGCGTCTCCCCGACCGAGGCTGGCGAAAGGCTGTTGCGCACCATCGGGCCCCGTTTCGAAGAGATCGAAACCGAACTCGACGCCCTGAGCGAATTGCGCGACAAGCCTGCCGGAACCATTCGCATCACCACTCCCGAACATGCGGCGCAGTCCATCCTGTGGCCCGCTCTGGAACGACTTCTGCCGGACTATCCCGATATCCACGTCGAAGTGGCCGTCGATTCCGGGCTGCGCGACATCGTAGCCGATCGTTATGACGCCGGTATTCGCCTTGGCGAGCAGATCGCACAGGACATGATCGCCGTGCCCATCGGCCCTGACGTGCGCATGGCCGTGGTCGGCGCGCCGTCCTATTTCAAACGTCATCCGGTGCCCCGCACTCCGCAGGAACTGACCGCGCATCGTTGCATCAATCTGCGCCTGCTCACCTATGGCGGGCTTTATGCCTGGGAATTCGAGAAGAACGGGCGAGAGCTGAAGGTGCGCGTCGAAGGCCAGCTCATTCTCAATTCCCCGACCATGATCGTCGAAGCCGCCAAGGCCGGTTTCGGCCTCGCCAGCTTGCCGGAATACTATATGCGGGACGGTTTTGCCGATGGCACGCTGGTGCGCGTGCTGGAAGACTGGTGCCCGCCCTTTCCGGGCTTTCATCTCTATTACCCCAGCCGGAGACAATCTTCCCCGGCCTTCGCGCTTCTGGTCGATGCCTTGCGATATAGAGAGGCGGAGCCGCGTGAACGCTGATCCGCCTCGCCGTTCACCTAGCAGCGACCGCCACCCGTGACGCGGAAACCGGCGCGTTCCGCTTCGCAGCGATTGGAGAAGCTGCGCCGTTCACTGCCGCGTCGCGCACAAACGGGTGCATATTCCCGCGTGCATGCGCCCATGCCCGGTCGGACGCCGTGCTGCGGCGGACGAGCCGGACCGACGCCGGGGCCATTCCAGCCGGAACCCGGGCGACTGCTGCACTGACCATTCGACACCACGCGGAACCCTTCCGCCCGTGCTGAACACGCATTGCCGAATGTCCGCCGGACACCCCTTCTCTCGCCGCAAACCGGCGAATAGATCATCGGGCAGGCCTGCACATGGCCCGGATTACCGGGCCGGACCGGCGGCGGCCTGTGATCGGGACCACCTTCCGCAACACAACCGCTCAACAACAGAACACCGGCAATCAAGCCGGTCCACGACAAACCCCTCGACATGTTTCCTCCTCTCCAGAAACGTCTATCCGTCTTTTGTCCCCATCTAGAATGGAGCAGATGTTCCGAAGGGCAAGATTTAAATGGGAAGATTGGACGCCACGTATCGACAAGTCGCCAAGTTGCGTTACTCTGCAGTCAAGCTTTCGGCCCGAACAATCCGGGTCACAGCATGGGGCAAAAGCGAACAGAAAGACGACATGCGGCGTTTCGGAACTTTTCTGGCGGCATCGTTTCTGATCGTCCCGCTTTCACTCATTCCCGCCGAGGCAGAACCGGCACCGGCAAGCTTTAGCGAACCCAATCCGCGCATATCGGCGCCACCATTACCGCCGGAAAAGAAAGCGCCCACCGTCAATCGAATCTGCCAGTTGATCGAGACCAGCGCATCCACGCATAGCATACCGAAGGATTTCTTCGCCCGCCTGATCTGGAAGGAAAGCCGGTTCGACCATCAGGCCGTCAGCCCGGTCGGCGCGCAAGGCATTGCACAGTTCATGCCCTATACGGCAAAGGAGCGCGGTCTGGCCGATCCGTTCGACATCGAGCAGGCAATTCCGGCCTCGGCCAGTTTCCTGTTCGACCTCAAAAAAGCCTTCGGCAATTGGGGTCTCGCCGCTGCGGCCTATAATGCCGGGCCGGGGCGTGTTTCCAGCTGGATGCGCTCGGGCGGTTTCCTGCCGCTCGAAACCGAGGACTATGTGCTGGACATCACCGGCGCACCCGCCGACGATTTCGCTTCCGGCAGGGAGGTGCAGAACCGGCCTCTTGATTCGGGGCGTTCCTTTACGGAAGCCTGCCGCCGCCTGCCGATCATCCGCTCGGCGACGATACCCATGTCGCGCGTCAAGCCGAAGCCATGGGGAATACAGGTTGCGGGGAATTTCCGCCGCGGTGCGGCTGTCAATCAATGGAGCCGCCTCAGCAAGCAATTCGCCTCTGTGCTGAGCGGCCATAGCCCGGTCATCAGCCGCATCCGCACCCCGATGGGGCGGCGCGGCATCTATGCGGTGCGGATCGGCGCCAACAGCCGGGCGGAAGCCGATGGTATTTGTAGCAAGTTGCGCGCAGCCGGCGGCGCATGCATTGTTTCGCGCAATCGCTAGGGCATCGATGAAAGTGACCATTTTTGCGCCCGCAAAGATGGGGCACTTTATTAAACGCACCAATTAATCCGGCTATTTAAACACGCGCCTTCTCTATAAGATCTCTTATATATCAAGGATAGGCTGTTCTATTTCGGTATACCGCTTCAGAAATTCTAGAAATAATCGAAAAAATAAACCCGCGTTCCGGTTCAAAGATAACAAAACATCGGGGGCGCAAAGAATTTGCTTGCCAAAATTCGCGTCATAGATCAGTCTCCACTCGTTCGGGCATTTAGCGAACAAATGGAAGACTGGAAGAACGGCGCGCCGGGGCCGCTATAAGTTCCGGGTCTGGGAATACCCAGACAATGATCGGTTCCTTCCCAATGTCGAGAACTGCCTGCATGACCCTCTGTCGGGTGTGTGGTGCGCTCGGCAGAAGACGTAATTCCATCGTTTTTGAAAGAAATGGTGGCGCCAAGGAAAAGGAACGGATCCAATGGCACAGACCGGACTGGTCAAATTCTTCAATAATGAAAAGGGCTTTGGTTTTATCAAGCCCGATGATGGTGGCGCGGATATCTTCGTGCACATCTCTGCTGTACAGGCTTCGGGCCTGACGGGCCTCGCAGACAATCAGAAGGTTTCCTACGAAACCGAACCGGATCGTCGCGGCAAGGGCCCGAAGGCCGTTAACATCACCGTTACCGGTTGATTGTTCTCAATACCAATTATGACCCCGGTTCACGCCGGGGTTTTTTATTGCCCAAATTTCTTCAATGGAGTGTCGGCGGTCCGTAAGAGCGCATCCGGCAATTAACGAGCCAGGCCCCCCTCATAACCCGCCCGCGAATTGTTACAGACGCTGCGCGTATTTTACCGACGATTGAGAGCTCGGCGCCCTATTTCACCATTGTTCAGCCTCCATTCATGTCGAAAGAGTTAACCCATTATCCATGATTGGTGCTCCGTCTTTCGAGCGGTCTGCACCAGAGGAATTGCAGTCGAGCTTCTGAAGGAGCGAACAATGAACCGATTTGCGAAGACAACCATTCTGACCGTTGCATCTTTGGCAGCGATTGCTGCTCCTCTTGCTTCCGCTTCGGCAGATTCCTGGGGCCGCCGTCATCACCATGGCAGCGGCGATGCAGTCGCCGCCGGTGTGATCGGCCTTGCAGCCGGTGCGCTGATCGGCAGCGCGCTGAGCCAGCCGCAGCCGACCTATGTGCAGCCGGAACCGATCTATGATGCGCCGCCTCCGCCACCTGCGTATTACCCAGCGCCACGTGCTTACTATCCGGCACCTCCACCGCGCCGCGTGACTTACTATCGTCCGCGGAATCTGGAGCCATGGACCGAGGGTTGGCAGGACTACTGCATGGAAACTTACCGCTCGTTCAATCCACGCAGCGGCACCTATCGCGGTTATGATGGTCGCGACCATTTCTGCACCGCCAACTAAAGCATACCTCCCGAAAGTGGGAACCGGTTTCGGGAGAAAGACATGCGTATAAACAAAAGCTTAAAGCGTGCCTCGTGAATATGATTGAACGCGATACGCTTTAAGTGCAAAATCGATAAGGAAAAAGCCGCCCAATGGGCGGCTTTTTTGTAACCTTTACGCAATTCCGATCAGAAACGGGTTGTTGCGGCGTTCTTCGCCGAACCGGCCGCCGGGACCATGTCCGCAAATAAAGCCGATATCGTCGCCCAGCGGCAGAAGCTCCTCCCGGATCGACTGGATCAGCGCAGCATGGTCGCCACCCGGCAAGTCGGTGCGTCCCACCGAACCGTTGAACAGCACATCGCCGACAATCGCAAAGCGGGCTTCCGGGCTGTAAAAGACGACGTGGCCTGGCGAATGACCGGGGCAATGAAATACGTCGAAGGCATGTCCGGCGACGGTGACCTTGTCGCCCTCTTCCAGCCAGCGGTCCGGCGTGACGTTGCGCACACCGTCGACAATTCCGTATTTCAGGCCGGTCGCCACCAGATTATCGAGCAGAAACTGATCGTCCACATGCGGGCCGATAATCTCCACGCCGAGCTTTTCCTTCAGATCGGCCGCAGCGCCCGCATGATCGATATGACCATGGGTGATCCAGATGGCCCCGATCTCGATGTCCTGCGACTGGATCGCTTCCTCGATCTTCGGCAGATCACCACCCGGATCAATGACGACACCCTTCTTGGTCTCGCCGTCGAAAAGAATGGTGCAGTTTTGCTGAAACGGGGTAACGGGGACGATAATCGCCTGTAGCTGGCCCATGGTGGATACTCCATCGCATCTGTGGATCGGCGAAGATCGCATCAACCGCCGCCTGTGTTGCTCCACACATAATGGCCCCGGCCCGATACGGAAAGAGCTTAAAATCTCGCACCGCCCCAACAATCGTCGCGATCGCTGCGGATATTTCAACTCGCAATTAGAGCGCGTTTCGATCTGATTGGATCAGATCGGCGCTCTAAATGTTTGCTTTAACGCGCATCTTTTCTGATCGAAGCAGGATCAGAAATCAGTCCAGTGAACTGATTTCCCTACGGAGGCGTTTCACACTTTTCGGGATGCGCTCTAAAAAAACGGACGGCGCATGGCCGTCCGTTCTATCCCTCTCAAACAGTTCGTCTTGCCGGTGGCTCTGAAAACTGTGCCGTCTACCCCGAGCGCTTGCCGGAAATTGGCGCGCGCTCCAAGTTGTTTATTTCAAGTGCATCCTTGCGCGACCCGATGTTTCCACCCGGTCAAATGCATTCCTCAGGCCTTGGCAGCCATTGCGTTTTTGATGAGCCCCACAACTGCAGTCAGAACGATACCGCCGATACCGCCGCCAGCGAGCTGGCCGACAACACCATTGAGAACCGAATCCAGACCACCGCCGGAGAGCATCGGAAGAAGCTGGCCGAGAATGACCCCGCCAATACCGCCAGCCACGGTGTTACCCGTTGTCCCAAGGCTGATGTTCTTGGCAGCGCCAGCAATATTGCCACCGACAGCGCCGGCAACCAGCTGGAGAATGATAGGCAATAGAGATTCCATAGTCGTCACCCCATCTCTGTTAGAGCGCTTTCCGACAAGAATGAACCGTTCGGAATATTTGCGCGCCTGATCAAAAATCAGAGCGTCGATTTGAGGTCATCAGATCTGAGGCCGCTCCAATACCGGAACAACGCGATTCCGGCACAAAGATGTTGAGCCGAAACTTTCCAATGTCAAACAGTAAGCAGTAAAGATACTAAAAAGCGGCCCGAAAGCCGCTCTTTTTCTGTTTAAAACCCAGTCACTCGGCCGCCTGGCGCTTTGGCTGCACTTCCGCTGTATAAGCATCCATCAAAACAGCAGTGATTTCACCAGGGGTGAACCGGTATTGGGCGATTTCCGAAACCGGCGTAACTTCGGCTGCCGTGCCGCACAGGAAGCATTCAGTGAAATCGGCCATTTCTTCGGGCATGATCGCGCGCTCGATGACTTCGATACCACGACGCTTTGCCAGATCGATAATGGTGCGGCGGGTGATGCCGTCGAGGAAGCAATCCGGCTTTGGCGTATGCAGCGCACCGTCCTTGACGAAGAACACATTGGCGCCAGTCGCTTCCGCCACTTGGCCCCGCCAGTCGAACATCAGCGCATCGGCATAGCCCTTGGCTTCGGCTGCGTGTTTGGAGATCGTGCAGATCATGTAGAGGCCGGATGCCTTGGACTTCGACGGCGCGGTGCGCGGATCCGGGCGGCAATATTCAGCGATGTCGAGGCGAATGCCCTTCATCTTTTCTTCCGGCGAGAAATAGCTTGGCCATTCCCAGCAGGCGATTGCCACGTGAATGCGGTTGTTCTGGGCCGAAACGCCGAGCGAATCCGAACCGCGCCATGCAAACGGGCGCACATAGGCATCGACATAGCCCATCTTCTTGATCAGCGCCCGGCAGGCATCGTTGATTTCTTCAACGCTGTAAGGCAGCGCAAAACCGAGAAGCCGTGCCGATTCATGCAGACGCTCGGTATGTTCGTTCAGCTTGAAGATTTCGCCGCCATAGGCGCGCTCACCCTCAAAAACCGTGCTTGCATAATGCAGGCCATGGGTGAGGACATGAATTTTCGCATCTTTCCAGTCGACGAATTCACCGTCCAGCCAGATATATCCGTCCCTTTGATCGAATGGAATCGCAGCCATTTTCTTGCTCCTAAATATTACACTTGCGGCGCTGTCTCAGGGCAGATTCTGCTCGGGCAAACGTCTCCGCATTCCCATTTTGTCGGTTAAATCGATATTACCGGCAAAACAGGCGCCTTTTTCCACGCGAATACTGGCCTTTTGGTGCGAAATGCTTAGAGGTTGAGCAAAGATTTTGCACAAAACCTTATCGGAGCACGCATGGACAAAAAATAATCCTCCCGACCAGCGGGATCATGCGGTTGCAGATTTCCTTTTCACGGCCTTGACGGCAGTGATCGGAACCCGGTCGCGTAATTATCTCTCCTCCAGCATACGCCAGCGTAAACATTGTTCCAAAAAGCCAGCTCACGCTTACCGAAAATTATCTGGGCGGTTGAATTATGTCAATAATGCTGACATATTTATCGCAGCAGTACGGAGCCTCAATGTGAATTCGACGAACGACATGAATTATATAAGCAATCCGTTGACAGCCGAGGAGGCGGCCGATCTCAACGTCATCGAACTTTTGTTCTTTTCCTATCGCGACTTCACCGCCGATCCCGATCTCATTCTCGAAAAGATCAGCTTTGGCCGCGCCCATCACCGGGTGCTTTACTTCATCAATCGCAAGCCGGGCATGACGGTGGCCGAACTTCTGGAAGTTCTGCGCATCACCAAGCAGAGCCTGTCGCGTGTTCTCAAGCAGCTGATCGATACCGGCCATGTGGTTCAGGCAACCGGTCTCCACGACCGTCGCCACCGCAAGCTCTACCCCACGAAAAGCGGACGCCAGCTGACGCTTGCCCTCGCCTTGCCGCAGTCGCATCGCATTGCCCGCGCCCTTGAGGGATGCGCTCCGCAAGATCGCGCCATCATCGAGCGCTTTCTGTATAATATGGTCAATCCGGAACGCCGCGCTCAGATCGACAGCTTTTCCGGTGAAGAACGGCAGTGAAATAAGTGTTACGCGGCGGAATACTAAGTGCTTGTGTAAAAACATATACACAAGCACTGCGAATAGACGCGCCACATTCCAGTCGATAATATGCGCCTCCGACGGCCCTGTGTCGTCAGCGAACAGAAACTGAATGGGATCGAAAGACGCCATGACCGTAGAAGAACAAAAATCACTCTCGGATGACGCCCCGCATCTGCTCGTTGTCGATGACGACACGCGAATTCGCAGCCTGCTTTCGCAATATCTGACCAATAGCGGCTTTCGCGTCACCATTGCCGCAAGCGCTGCCGAAGCGCGCCGCAAGCTGGAAGGTATCGATTTCGACCTTCTGATTCTCGACGTGATGATGCCCGGCGAGACCGGCGTTTCTCTGACCCGCTCGCTGCGCGAACAAAAGAACGTGCCGATCCTGATGCTGACTGCGCTGTCGGAAACCGACAACCGCATTGATGGCCTTTCCGCGGGCGCAGACGATTATCTGCCAAAACCGTTCGATCCGCGCGAACTGACGCTGCGCATCAACAATATTCTGCGCCGCGGCGCACCGCCTGCCCAGCCCAAGATCGAACAGATCGTGTTCGGGCCTTACACATTCTTCATTCCGCGCCGCGAATTGAAGAAAGGCACCGAAACCATCAAGCTCACGGATCGTGAGCAGGACATCATGGCGATCTTCGCGGAACGCGCGGGGGAAACCATTCCACGTCATGAACTGACCGGACAGGACGGCGATGTCGGCGAACGTACAATCGATGTTCAGATCAATCGTCTGCGCCGCAAGATCGAGCAGGACCCGGCCAATCCGGTCTGGCTTCAGACCGTGCGCGGCATCGGCTACAAGCTCAGCATCGAATAGTTGTGATTTGACGCAACTGGCAGCTGTTTGGGACGTTCTGAGACGATGACGCTCTGGAAAAATCTCTCGCGCTGGCTGGCGCGCCGGATGCCGAAAGGTCTCTATGCGCGGTCGCTCATCATCATCATCGCCCCGATGGTTCTGCTGCAATCCGTGATCGCCTATGTGTTCATGGAACGTCACTGGCAGATGGTGACGGAACGGCTTTCGACTGCCGTGGTGCGCGATATTTCGGCCATCATCGACATTCTGGAAACCTATCCGCAGGAACCGGGCTACGACAATCTGATCCGCCTCGCGCAGCAGCGTCTTGCGCTCAACATTTCCATCCTGCCGCCCGATCCCCTGCCCGCACCGGGGCCGAAGCCGTTCTTCGCCATTCTGGATTACTTCCTCAGTGAAGAGATCACCCGTCAGATCAACCGGCCGTTCTGGGTCGATACGGTCGGCGATTCCGACCTGATCGAAATCCGCATCAAGCTCGATGACAAGGTGCTGCGTGTTTTCGCCCGGCGTAGTCAGGCTTATGCGTCGAATACCGGCATCTTCCTGACCTGGATGGTGGGCACTGCACTTGTGCTTCTCATCATCGCCATTGCCTTCCTTCGCAACCAGATCAAGCCGATCCAACAACTGGCAGACGCTGCCGAAAGTTTCGGCAAGGGCCGCTCCATGCCGGAAGGTTTCAAGCCGCACGGCGCGGAAGAAGTGCGCAAGGCTGGTATCGCCTTCATTCAGATGCGTTCCCGCATCGAGCGCCAGATCGAACAGCGCACAGCGATGCTGTCGGGCGTCAGCCACGATCTGCGCACCATTCTCACCCGCTTCAAACTGCAATTGGCGTTGACGGGGCACTCGATCGACGTCGAGCCGCTCAATCAGGATATCGCCGACATGCAGACCATGCTGGAGGGCTATCTGGCCTTTGCGCGCGGCGAAGGCGCGGAAGAAACCGCAAGCTACGATGTGAAGCGCCTGTGCGAGAAGCTTGAAAACGAAGCACGCCTGCGTGAGCGCGGGTTCAAATATTCCATCGACGGCGACAGTGAAATCCACGTTCGCCCTAATGCTTTCTCACGGCTCGTCAGCAATCTGGTGTCCAACGCCTTTCGCCATGCGCAAAATGTCGAGCTTTCGATTTCGCATGAGGATGGTTGGCTGAAGGTCGTGGTGGACGATGACGGACCGGGCATTCCGGAAGACCGGCGCGAAGATGTGTTCAAGCCCTTCGTGCGGCTTGATGAAGCGCGAACGCAGGATTCGGGCGGCACAGGCGGCCTTGGCCTTGCCATCGCGCTCGACATTGCGCGTAGCCATGGCGGCGACATTACGCTGGCCGACGCCCCCACCGGCGGCCTGCGCGCCATCATCCACATTCCGGCGTGACGAGAGACACCGCCCCTCACCCTGAGCTTGTCGAAGGGTCCCTCATCCTAAGGAGCCGTTAAAAACGGCGTCTCGAAGGGCGAAGGAAAACGCACCAAAACCCCTCGTCCTTCGAGACGGTTCCTTCGCAAGCTCAGGAACCTCCTCAAGACGAGGGGGGACGTGATTATTCGGAAAAGCGTAGTTTGCTAAAACAGCTTGCCGCCGTTCGGCACTTTCTTGTCGATGGCTGCGAGGACGACTTCACCGGCTTCATCGGGCAGGCCCAGCGTCAAAACTTCCGACATGAAGGGTCCGATCTGACGCGGTGGAAAATTCACCACGGCTAGCACCTGACGACCGATCAGCTCTTCCGCCTGATAATGTTTGGTAATCTGTGCGGAAGACTTCTTCACGCCGATCTTATCGCCGAAATCGATCTTCAGCTTATAGGCGGGCTTGCGCGCTTCCGGAAAGGGCACCGCCTCCACAATCGTACCCGTCCGGATATCGACCTTTTCGAAATCAGCCCAGGTGATGGTCGCGTCTTCGCTCATATCCGTCCGCTTTCGTCTGCCGTGCATAGCCCCGCGCTTTTCCCGCCGGGCTATCGTTTGATTCTGATCAGGCGCGTCCGACTGTTTCGAACACAACGCTTTCCAGCGACTCCCGCGCGCTGACACCCGACCAGACCACGAACTGGAAGGCCTGGAAATAGGTCTCGCAAGCTTCAAGCGCTGCGGCCAGCAGCACTTCCACCTGACGGCTGGTCGGTTCTGCACCACCGGCCAGCAACAGCGACTGGCGGTACATGATGGCACCTTCCTGTTGCCAAAGGTCGAAATGCCCCATGAGGAGCTTTTCGTTGATCAGCGAAAGCAGGCGCATCACCTCGTTCACACGCGGTTCCGCCACCTTGATGTCGAAGGCGCAAGCCAGATGCAGCGCCTCGAAATCTTCCATCCAGGAAAATGAGATGTGATAGTCAGTCCAGTTGCCCGCAACCGAAATTGCGATTTCATCGTCGCCAGTCCGCTCGAATGTCCAGTCGTTTGAATGCGCAACCTGCTCGATCACATCCACCGGATGCGCCTCGCGTGCGAATTCAAGCTCAAGAAGGCTCATGTCCGTTTCCTGTTCTGTGAGACACCCTCAAGCCGGATATCTCAAATTCCCGGCGCGCAAGAATTGCTCGCCCGCACCCGCCGCCGCGCAACAACAAGCGCAGAAAAACAGGCACGAATTGATCGGTCGAGGAACCGGCATGCCAAACAGCATGCAAGCGCCTCAATGGCACACGCACATACGCAACTGATACTGGAAAGCAGCCTGAAAGACGCGAAAACTAGAACTACAGCCCCTCGCCGCCGCCTACATGACCACACTTCGAATCATGTAGTGTTTTCAGTCTATTGAAGCTGAATCTGAACGCCAGTCCCTTTTCAGAAAAGAGACATGAAAGCATGTGGAAACATGAAAGGGACTGGCCGCGAGCATTGCCTTAAGCGACTCTAAGACAAGGGTTTTTACCGCCCGCGGCCTGTTAATAAATAATCAGGAATTATTTTTGGATTTTGCCGTCGAAGATGCCGATTTTGCCGATTTGGCATCAGAATCAACTTCAAATTTGGCAAGTCGTGCTTCAAGTGCTTCGATTCTTGCCAGCAATGCACTGTTTTCGGCACGTGCCTTGATGGCCATTTCACGCACCGCCTCGAAGTCTTCGCGCTGCACGACGTCGAGCGTGTTGAGTACACGTTCCCCTTGCGAGCGCAAGGCCGTTTCCACTTCACGGCGCACGCCTTGCGCAGCGCCTGCCGCATCCGTCACAAGCTTGGCGAGTTCGTCGAGAACCCGGTTTTGTCCGCTGGTCATGGCAATCGTTCCTTACTTTGCAGGAGAGACCTGTTGAAAACATAAAATTGAAATAGGGCCGTCTCAGTTCCGATGCAAGCGCAGCTATAGAAAGTGATCGTGTTGTAAGGCGTTTGCGGGACAGCTTGACCGTTGCCGGTTCGTCCAGCATGTTCCGTCACAAAATGGAGTGATTTCATGATAGAGACGTTGCTGCCCGCGTCGGCCCTCGCCTTTCCGAATATTGATCCGGTGATCTTTTCCATCGGACCGCTGGCGGTGCACTGGTACGGCCTTGGCTATGTCGTCGGCATCATGTTCGCATGGTGGTACGGCAAGAAGCTTTTGCGCAGCCATCGTCTCTGGACACATAACAACCCGCCGATGGCGCCGGAAGCGCTCGACGATTTCGTCATCTGGGCAGCACTTGGCGTCGTGCTGGGCGGTCGCATCGGCTATGTGCTGTTCTATAATTTCTCCTATTATCTCTCCAACCCGCTTGCCATTCCCGCTGTCTGGGATGGCGGCATGTCGTTCCATGGCGGCATTCTCGGCACCACCATCGCCATGATCCTGTTTGCCCGCTCACGCGGCATCAAGGTGTGGAGCATGTTCGATGTGGTCGCCGCCGGTGTGCCGGTCGGCCTCGGCGTGGTGCGTATCGCCAATTTCATCAATTCCGAACTCTGGGGCCGCGTCAGCGATGCGCCATGGGCTGTCTATTTCCCGAATGGCGGACCGCTGCCGCGCCATCCAAGCCAGCTTTATGAAGCCTTCCTCGAAGGGTTCGTGCTGTTTTTCGTTCTGCTCCTGCTGGTCTGGGTCGGTCGCAAGCTCAAGAAGCCGGGCTTCATCGCGGGCGCTTTCGTGACCGGCTATGGCCTCAGCCGCATTGCCGTCGAGTTCTTCCGCGAGCCGGACGCACAGCTCGGCTATCTGGTTGGCGGTTGGCTGACCATGGGTATGGTGCTTTCGGTGCCGATGGTGCTGATCGGCCTGTGGGCGATGTGGCGCGCCAACCGCGCAGCAGCCAAAGATGCCTGAAACTTCGCTCAAAGACCGGCTGAAACGGCTGATCGCCACGACGGGACCGATCAGCGTTGCCGACTATATGGCCGCATGTCTCGGTGACCGGGAATCCGGCTATTACTCGACCCGCGAACCGTTCGGTCGCGAGGGGGATTTCATCACCGCGCCAGAAGTGAGCCAGATGTTCGGCGAGTTGATCGGCATCTGGTGTGTGGCGCAATGGGATGCGCTTGGCCGCCCTGCCAACACTGTGCTGTGCGAAATCGGACCCGGACGCGGGACGCTGATGAGCGACATGTTGCGCAGCATTGGCAAGCTTGCCCCGCAAGTGCTGGCGAGCCTGCAGGTTGCGATGGTCGAGACCAGTCCGCGCCTTGTCGAAAAGCAGAAGCAGAAGCTCGCCGATACGGGCGTCTCCGTCACCTGGTTCGAACGTTTTGCCGACATCCCCACCGGCCCACTGATCCTCGTTTCGAACGAGTTGTTCGACGCGATCCCATTCCGGCAATTCGTCAAGTCGAACGGACGTTTTGTGGAACGGCTGATTTCGCTTGATGAAAATGATGAATTTCATTTTGTCAGCGGCGTAGGCGGGATCGACCCGGCACTTCTACCAAAAGACCATGCGCAGGCCCCTGACGGCACAATCTTCGAAGCTGCTCCCGCACGAACCGCTCTGTTGCAGGAAATCGCGCAGCGTATCGCTAAGACGCGCGGCGCGGCGCTCAACATCGATTACGGCCATCTTCAATCCGGCTTTGGCGACACGCTGCAAGCCATGCTCAAACACGGCTATGACGATGTTTTTGCTCACCCGGGGGAAGCCGACCTGACCAGTCATGTCGATTTCGATATTCTGGAGCAGACAGCACGCGCCTCGCGTTGCAAGACCGGCACCATGACCCAAGGCGAATTCCTGCTGGCCATGGGCCTGCTCGACCGCGCAGGTCGTCTGGGTAGCGGGCGCGACACTGCTTTTCAGGAAAAGATCCGGCAGGATGTGGAACGCCTGGCAGCACCTGAACAGATGGGCACCTTGTTCAAGGTGCTGGCGTTCAGCGATCGCGACACCCGGCTCATACCGTTCGAACAAAGCTAGCGCCAATTGCCCTTCAAAAAGCTGCAATTGACAAGCCACCCTGCCTCCCCCACCATCCCGCCGTTTAATAAGGCCAATATGCTATGACCGACATGCCGCAACCGCTCCGCTCGCCTCTGCTCGACAAGCCCGCCGGTCAGGCCGGCAAGCGCATTGCGCACGGCTTTTTCACGCGAAAAGGCGGCGTTTCGGACGGTATTTATGCCGGGCTGAATGTCGGAGCCGGATCGGATGATGTGGCCGAACATGTCGCGGAAAACCGCCGCCGTGTGGCAGAATCGCTTGGCGTCGCACCGGATCATCTCCTGACGGTGCATCAGGTTCATTCGCCCGACGTGCTGCATGTGACCGCGCCTTTTGATTCGCCACGCCCCAAGGCCGATGCCATGGTGACCAATGTTCCCGGCATTGCGCTCGGCGCGCTGTCTGCCGATTGCGGTCCCGTCCTGTTTGCAGACCACGAGGCGGGTGTCATCGGTTCCGCCCATGCGGGCTGGCGGGGCGCATTCAGCGGCGTGCTGGAAAACACCATTGACGCGATGATCGGGCTTGGCGCTAAGCGCGAGAACATCGTCGCGGTTCTTGGGCCGACCATCGGCCCCGACAATTATGAAGTCGGACCGGAATTCTATACGGAGTTTCTGAGCAAAGACCCGGCCTATGCACGCTATTTCCGCGCCTCGGACAAGCCGGATCACAAGCTTTTCGATCTGTGGACCTTCATCACCGACCGTCTGACCAAAGCGGGCGTACAGGCAGAATCCCTTCGCCAGTGCACCTATGCCGACGAAGACCAGTTCTATTCCTACCGGCGCACGACGCACCGCAAAGAGCCGGATTATGGACGCCAGATTGCAGCCATTGCTATTCTGGACACCAAAGATTCCATTTGAGGAGAACCGCATGGCCCTTCACTTCGAGCCGGAAGAATTCGCCGCACGCCGCGACCGTCTGATCTTGAAGATGGAGGAGGACAAGCTTGATGCCCTGCTGCTGTTCGCACAGGAAAGCATGTATTGGCTGACCGGCTATGATACGTTCGGCTTCTGCTTCTTCCAGTGCCTTGTGGTGAAGGCTGACGGCTCGATGGTGCTGATGACGCGCTCGGCGGATTTGCGCCAGGCGCGCCAGACATCCAATATCGAGAACATCGTTGTCTGGACCGACCGCGACAATGCCAATCCGGCAGCGGATTTGCGCAATATCCTGACCGAGCTTGATCTGCTCGGCACACGCATCGGCATCGAATACCAGACCCACGGCCTCACCGGCGCGAATGCCCGCAGGCTCGACGAGCAATTGCAGAGCTTTGCCAAATTGTTCGACGCATCCGGCATGGTGGACCGCCTGCGCCTTTTGAAAAGCCCGGCGGAAATCGCCTATGCCAAGCGCGCAGCGCAACTGAGCGACGATGCGCTCGACGCCGCGCTGAAAACCACCCGCGCGGGCGCAAGCGAAGCCGATATTCTGGCCGCCATGATGAGCGCCAATTTTTCCGGTGACGGCGACTATCCGGCCAATGAATATATCATCGGCTCCGGCGAAGACGCCCTGCTCTGCCGCTATAAATCCGGTCGCCGCACGCTTGATGCCACCGACCAGCTTACGCTCGAATGGTCGGGCGTGTTCCGCCATTATCACGCGCCGATGATGCGCACGATCCTGATTGGCCAGCCGACGGAACACCACGTCAAGCTTTACGATGCCGCCCGCGAGGCGCTGGAGGCCGTCGAGGCGGCGATGACACCGGCTTCAACATTCGGTGATGTGTTCGACGCCCATGCCCGCACCATGGAAGCACACGGGCTGACCCGCCACCGTCTGAATGCCTGCGGCTACTCGGTCGGGGCACGCTTCACACCCTCCTGGATGGACCCGCAAATGTTCTATGCGGGCAATCCGGAAAGCATCCAGCCGGACATGACGCTCTTTGCGCATATGATCATCATGGACTCCGACAGCGGCGCCGCGATGACGCTCGGACAGACATATCTCACAACAAATGGTGCGGCTCAGCCATTATCCCGCCATTCTCTTGATATGCTTATCGCCTGACATCATTGTCAAACGGCCCACGATCGGCGATAAATCGGCCTGACGTGAGAACCGCCTGTATTTTCAGGACCATGTGTTTTCAGGAGCATGAAGCCGACCATGAACAAGGCACATATTTCGATGATGCTGTTGCTTGCTGGAGCGCTCGCTGCCTGCAACAGCACCGAATCCGCACTGAATGTGCAGGGCTCTGGCCAAACTGCCGGGCAACCAGCTAACGGACAGGCGACCACGCCCGCCGGCACGACTGCGCCCGCAACTGCCAATACGACAACACCGCCTTCCACAACACCGCCCACGACATCGGCGCGAACGGCGACACTGAAGCCGGGCAAATTGCACATCGCGCCCATTGTCGGCGCCCCCGTCAATGTGGTGACGCCGCTGACGCACCGCATGAATGACGACGCCAAAGCCAAGGGCGTCGAGCTGGCAGGCTCCAATGACACCAGTGCAGCCTATGTCATGAAGGGGTACTTCTCGGTTCTCTCCGAGGACAACCAGACGACCGTTCTCTATGTCTGGGATGTGCTGGATGCTTCCGGCAACCGGCTGCACCGCATTCAGGGACAGGAGAAAGTGCAAGGTGCAGCGGCAGACTCATGGAGCGTGGTGCAGCCCGCCACCATGCAGGCCATCGCCGACCGCACCATGCAGGAATATTCTACCTGGCTTGCGGCAAATCGCGCATAAACTTTGAGCATTTTCAGCAAGGAACTGAAATCCCTTACTGAATCCCCGCTTTTTGACACGCGGAAAGGCCGGATTTCCGGCCTTTTTCAACAATTGTGAACAGTCGGGCCTTGCAATGACGGTGACTCTTTGCAATAGGCCCCACATTCGAGAAAACCTTGTAAGCTGCTGTACTTAACCTGACCGGCCAAAAGTACGCGGCTTTAAAGTTTTTAAAGGATGACGTTGCTGGGCCCCGCATCGTTGCGGTCCATGCGCGAAACAAGATTACGTCCGTTATACGGACTTTTTGCGACAGAACGAAACCGCAAACCTATCGCATCGGCTCAGAGGCAAAAAGAATGAAACTTTTCGCAGGCAACTCCAACCGGGCACTTGCCGAATCCGTTGCTAAATATCTCAACATCCCGCTCGGCAAGGCAAGCGTTCGCCGCTTCGCCGATCAGGAGATTTTCGTAGAGATTCAGGAAAACGTGCGCGGCGAAGACGTGTTCGTTCTGCAATCAACGTCCTATCCGGCAAATGATCACCTGATGGAACTGCTCATCATGATCGATGCCTTCCGCCGTTCGTCGGCGCGCCGCATCACCGCTGTCCTGCCCTATTTCGGCTATGCCCGTCAGGACCGCAAGCCCGGCCCGCGCACGCCGATTTCGGCAAAGCTGGTTTCCAACCTCATCACTGAAGCCGGTGCAAACCGCGTTCTGACCCTTGATCTTCATGCCGGTCAGATTCAGGGCTTCTTCGATATCCCGACCGACAATCTCTATGCCGTTCCGGTTATCGCGCGCGACGTGAAGGCCAATTACGCCACAGGCAACTGCATGGTCGTATCGCCGGACGTCGGCGGTGTGGTTCGCGCCCGCTCATTGGCCAAGCGCATCGACGCGCAGCTCGCCATCGTGGACAAGCGTCGCGAACGTCCGGGTGAATCGGAAGTCATGAACGTCATCGGTGAAGTGGCTGGCAAGGACTGCCTGCTGTTCGACGATATCGTCGATTCCGGCGGCACGCTCTGCAACGCAGCCGAGGCCCTGCTGGCCAAGGGCGCGAACAGCGTCACCGCTTACATCACGCATGGCGTTCTCTCGGGTGGCGCGGTTGCTCGTATCGCTGCGTCGAAGCTGAAGGAACTGGTGATCACCGATTCCATACAGCCGACCACCGCGATCAACGATGCACCAAATATCCGCGTTCTCTCGATCTCGGATCTGATCGGCGAAGCCATTGCGCGCACCGCAGCGGAAGAGTCCGTTTCGAGCCTGTTCGATTAAAACACCAGTCGGATAGCAATTCCGAGGCATGCCGCCAGCAACAGCACGAGCGGCATGTTGAGTTTCAAGACGACAAGCAGCAATGCCGCCGCGCCTGCAATCAGGACGGCGGCATTGTCTATTGTGCTCCAGACCGGCAAGGGCACGCTGAACGGCCCCACCGTCTTATCCAGCACCTGTGCAAACAGCACATGCAGCGAGAACCATAGCGCCAGATTGGCGATCACACCCACCACCGCCGCCGTGATGCCACCCAGCATGGCGGAAAGCCAGCGCACCTGACGCAGCCGCTCCACGAATGGCGCTCCCGCCAATATCCATAGAAAACACGGCACGAAGGTAAACCAGAGCGCAATGAAGCCGCCGACAAAGCCGCCCAGAATGGGCGGCAGGCCGGACAGGTTCGCAGCCCCCACAAAGCCCACGAAAACCAGCACGAGGATCAGCGGTCCCGGGGTGGTTTCGGCCAGCCCCAGCCCGGTCAGCATTTCGCCCGGCTTCATCCAGCCGAAATGTTCGACCGCCTGCTGCGCCGTATAGGAAAGGGCCGCATAGGCGCCACCGAAAGTCACAGCGGCAAGCTTTGAGAAAAAGGCGGCTTCCTGCACGAAGACATGCGCGCCGCCGAAGGCCAGATAGAGAAGAACGAGTGGTGCGAGCCAAAGCCCGCCCCAGACGAGCGTTTGCTGCGTGAAATCGCGCAGTGCGCCGGGCGTCGCCTCGCCCAGACCAGTTCCCGCCCCGCTGCCCTGCACGATATGGCGCAGACCGCCTGCCAAAGCTGCAAGCAGCACAACAAGC
Organism: Ochrobactrum teleogrylli; assembly: GCF_006376685.1. GTDB lineage: Bacteria > Pseudomonadota > Alphaproteobacteria > Rhizobiales > Rhizobiaceae > Brucella > Brucella teleogrylli. The sequence goes on from NZ_VEWL01000002.1 coordinate 328,333, forward strand.
GGAAACGGCAGTTTCAAAAGCGCGATGGCAATAAACGCCGCAATCGCCACGGCGTAGGAAAAGCCTGAAGTCAGTGTCCGCTTGGCCATGCGGTAAAGCGCTTCGAACACCACAGCCAGCACCGCTGCCTTAAGCCCGAACAGCAAGCCGGCCACGACCTCCACATGCCCGAAGGCGATGTAGAGCGCGGAGAGACCAAGCATCACGACAGCGCCGGGCAGCACGAACAACAGCCCCGCCAGCAGGCCGCCGCGCCAGCCTTTAACCGCCCAGCCGGAATAGGTCGCAAGCTGCATGGCTTCCGGCCCCGGCAACAACATGCAAAAGTTCAGCGCATGGATCAGCCTTTCCTGATCCATCCATTTCTTCTCATCCACGATGATGCGTTGCAGCATGGCGATCTGTGCCGCCGGACCACCGAAAGACAGCAGACCCACTTTGCCAAAAGTCGTGAAAAGTTCTCTGAAATCTGGCTGCTTTACTGGCTCTGTCACGTTACCGTCCTGATTGATTCCACCGCAAGCTGTCGGCGATAATCATTACAGGTTCATGACGGTCTTCACAGCCTACTCGGCGGCAGCACCCTCTTCCACCATATCGTCCGGAGCACTGGGATCACCCGGTGCCGTTTCGCAGCCAAGATCAGGGAAATTGACGATGCGCATTCCCTTGAAATCATTGCGGACCACCAGCAGCCCACGCTCCTCGAAATAAGTCAGCAAACGCCGGGCACGGCTGAACGAATGCGTGCCATAGGCCCGCGCCAGCGCCGCGTCGGAGGGGCAAGGCGCACCGGTGACGGCTGCCTGCGCCACGATCAGGAACACGCCCTGCACATCGTCGGTGAGGCTTTCCGACAGCGACAGCGCCTGCTGCCATGTCTCGCCACTCGCCACATCGCTTTCAATGCTGGCCTGCGCCACCGCCAACCTGCGGCGGAAGGCAGGCAGTGCCAGCGGTTCGCCCGGAACGCGGTGAATGCGACAGCGCACCAGAAAGTCCTGATAGAGAACCGCCACAGACCGGAACGAGGCTTCCGGGTCGTCTACGATCTCGCGCATGACCTTATCGAGAAGCTCGTCGCGTTCCGCTTCCACGATACCGGGGAAAAGCGGCGCTTCCACGGGCTCTGCTTCGGGCTTGGGCTTGGCCACCTGTGCCAGAATTTCCGCCGTGGATGGCGGCGGTGGAGGTGGGGGCGTCCGACGCACGACGGTGCGGATTTCCTGTGGCGCGGGCGTAAAGATCAAATCAAGCGCATCTTCCGGCGCATCGGGCAGCGGCATCAGCTTCGGCGACGACGAACGGGCCGAAGTTTCCACCTTGCCGATGCGGATCGGCAGCGGACGCCGCGACAGCGCCGGTCCAAGCGCCACGAAATGCCCGCGTTCGAGATCGCGGAACATTTCTGCCTGTTTGCGCTCCATGCCCAGCAGATCGGCGGCGCGCGCCATATCGATATCGAGGAAGGTGCGGCCCATCAGAAAGTTGGAGGCTTCGGCAGCCACGTTCTTGGCAAGCTTGGCCAGGCGCTGCGTTGCAATAACACCGGCGAGACCACGCTTGCGCCCGCGACACATGAGATTGGTCATCGCACCGAGCGAAAGCTTGCGCGCTTCGTCGGACACTTCGCCAGCGGCGGCAGGCGCAAAAAGCTGCGCCTCATCCACCACGACAAGCATCGGATACCAGTAGTCTCGTTCGGCATCGAACAGACCGCCGAGAAACGCCGCCGCCGAGCGCATCTGCTGCTCGACATCGAGACCTTCCAGATTGAGTACCACCGAAACACGATGCTGGCGGATGCGTCCGGCAATGCGGGTCAATTCGGCTTCGGTGCGGGCGGCGTCAACGACGACATGGCCGTAAAGATCGGCCAGCGTGACGAAATCGCCTTCCGGATCGACGATGCATTGCTGCACCCATTGCGCGCTCTGTTCAAGCAGGCGGCGCAGAAGATGCGACTTGCCGGAGCCTGAATTGCCCTGCACGAGCAGGCGCGTGGCGAGAAGCTCCTCAAGATCAAGCATGGCCTGCTTGCCACCGCCAAGCGCCGCTGCCGAGGCAGAACCGCTTCCAGCAACAGCACCCATGTCGATACCGACCTGCATCTCGCCTCCTTGTTTAAGAATGACCGAAACAAACGACTCGCACGGCTATGCCTGCGGTCGATCAGGCATCCGCTTAACATCTTTAAAGCCGTCAATGCCACCGGTTATGCGGAATGCCCACAGATGCTGGACCGTAGATTTCAATCAGAAGTTTTGATAGCAATCTGAACGGGGGCAAAAGCAGCAAGCGCCCAGCCAGCGGGCGCGTCGGGGAGGATGAGCCGCTCCGACCTTGGCAAGGGCTTTGCTTTCTATTCGGAGGTGAACTCTATGTGGTTTATACCCATTAGATTCACGCTTAGAATAAAGAAAACCCGCACCAGCTGGCGAGCTACAGTGCGGGTACAATTCTTTATCTAAGAACACGGTAGCTGGAGTTCGCGCTTCAGCTACCGACCCGAATATAGGCTACCGGGACTATTTTTTCAACTATGGCCTCGTCAGCTCCCACCTAACGGCAAATCCGAAAAACTTGCGCAGCCGCACGCTATGGTCTATAGCCACCGTCATCCGCGTAGACACCCTTGGAGGCAACGCGGAATGGAGCGGTCCGGTCTTTCACCTTGTGACAGACGATACGGGCTGTTTCATGTCGTTTGTTGAAGCATGATCCCGAAAAGTCGAAACCGGTTTTCGGACAAGATCATGCGCAGAAAGCGAGCGACACTCCAGTAACTTTGAAAGGAAATGCCATGAGCGAGACTTACGTGCTCAAGGCCGATCTGCGTACCCGGGTTGGTAAGGGGTCCTCCCGCGAACTGCGTCGCAACGGCCAGATTCCTGCAGTCATCTATGGCGACAAGCAGGAGCCCCTCGCAATCGCCGTCTCCTATAAGGAGATCTTCTACAAGATTCATGGCGGTGGTTTTAAGACCACGGTTGCCACGATCGAAGTAGACGGCAAGAAGATTCAGGTCCTCCCGAAGGACTACCAGCTGGACCCAGTCCGCGACTTCCCGCAGCATGTCGACTTCCTGCGCGTATCCGCCAAGTCGGTCGTTCACGTGAACGTTCCTGTTCACTTCAAGAACGAAGAAGCTGCACCGGGCATCAAGCGCGGCGGCGTTCTCAACATCGTTCGCCACGACGTTGAACTGATCGTTCCGGCCAATGCAATTCCGGAAGCGCTCGAATTCGACCTGACCGGCCTTGAAATCGGTGACTCCGTCCACATTTCGGCAATCAAGCTGCCAAAGGGCGTGTCGGCTGCCATTCAGGACCGCGACTTCACCATCGCCACCATTGCTGCTCCTGCCGGCCTGAAGTCGGACGAAGCTGCTGCTGAAGGCGCTGAAGAAGAAGCCAAGGACGGCGAATAATCGCTTTCCGTATTTTGGGGACTCTGAACCATGCTGCTCATCGCAGGTCTTGGCAATCCGGGCCCCAAATATGCGCATAACCGGCATAATATCGGTTTCATGGCGGCGGATGAAATATTCCGCCGCCATCGTTTCTCCAACTGGCAGAAGAAATTTCAGGCCGAGATTGCCGATGGCGTGATTGACGGCGAGAAAGTGCTGCTGATCAAGCCGCTGACTTTCATGAACCTCTCGGGCCAGTCTGTCGGCGAGGCTATGCGCTTCTACAAGCTCACTTCCGCCGATCTCGTCGTCATCTATGACGAACTCGACCTCATTCCGGGCAAGCTGCGGATCAAGACCGGCGGCGGCTCCGGCGGCCATAACGGCATCAAATCCATCGACGCGCATGTACAGTCCTTCCCCGGCGGCCAGAATTATCGCCGCATGCGGCTTGGCATCGGCCATCCGGGCGCGAAGGAACTGGTGCATAATTATGTTCTCGGCGATTTCGCCAAGGCCGACAATGAATGGCTGGACACGCTCTTAGGCGCTGTCGCCGACAATATTGGCCTGCTCGCCAAGCCGGGCGATGACAACAGCTTCATGAACCGCATTGCGCTCGCCATGGGCGACGGCAATCAGCGGCCCAACGGTTTCAAGGCCGACCCCGCGCAACTGGAAAAGGCCCCGCCCAAGGCGCAGAGCCATATCCGTCAGGCGCGGCAGAACCAGAAGAAGCCGGCCATTCCCGAAAGCGGTCCGATGGCTGAAATGCTGAAAAAGCTGCTGGGGAAGAAGGATTAATCCTTCGCGACGGCTGCGCCTCTTGACGCTTCACACCTCAATGTCGCATAGCGACGGTAATTCTATTCTAGTCTGACAGGAACGATCATGGGTTTCAAATGCGGCATCGTCGGTCTGCCAAATGTTGGCAAGTCGACGCTTTTCAACGCGCTGACCAAAACGGCCGCCGCACAGGCCGCAAACTATCCGTTCTGCACCATTGAGCCGAACACCGGCGAAGTGGCCGTTCCCGATCCGCGCCAGAACGATATTGCCAAGATCGCCGGTTCGAAGGAAATCATCCCGACCCGCATCAACTTCGTTGATATCGCCGGCCTTGTGCGCGGTGCTTCGAAGGGCGAAGGCCTCGGCAACCAGTTCCTCGCCAATATCCGCGAAGTCGATGCCATCGTGCATGTGCTGCGCTGCTTCGAAGATGACGACATCACCCATGTCGAAGGCCACATTGATCCGGTATCGGACGCGCAGACCGTTGAAACCGAACTGATGCTGTCGGACCTCGAAAGCATCGAGCGCCGCATCGTGCAGATCCGCAAGCGCGCCACCGGCAAGGACAAGGAAGCGCTGACCATCCTGCCGGTGATGGAAGCAGCGCTTGAACTGCTGCAGAACGGCCAGCCTGTTCGCCTGATGCTGAAGGATATCGCCGCAGAAGACCTGCTGACGCTGAAGGGCCTGAACCTTCTCACCTCCAAGCCTGTACTCTATGTCTGCAACGTCGCCGAAGGCGATGCCGCCAAGGGCAACGCATATAGTGCAGCCGTCGAAAAGATGGCCGAGGAACAGGGCGCGCAGACGGTCATCATCTCCGCGGCTATCGAGGCGGAAGTTGCCCAGTTGCCCGATGAGGAAGCCAGGGAATATCTGGAAAGCATGGACCTTGAGGAACCGGGCCTCGACCGCCTGATCCGTGCCGGTTACAAGCTTCTCGACCTCATCACCTATTTCACCGCTGGACCGAAGGAAACCCGCGCCTGGACCATCCGTCGCGGCACCAAGGCTCCCGGCGCTGCCGGTGTGATCCACACCGATTTCGAGCGCGGCTTCATCCGCGCCCAGACTATCGCCTATGAAGACTACGTCAAATACAACGGTGAAGTCGGTGCCAAGGAAGCGGGCAAAGCCCGAGACGAAGGCAAGGAATACATCGTCCATGACGGCGATGTGATGCTGTTCCGCTTCAACACCTGATACGATCAGGCCGCCGTTTCCCGGCGGCCTTTGCATATTCAGAGCATTTCCTGAAACCGATTTGGAGGAGATAGAGGGTGAGCAAGCCCCAGCAGAAATACGCCTATGAGGATATGGTGCCGGGACTGAAAATCCCTTTCGGCCCGCGCACGATCAACAAGGAAGAGATCATCGAATTCGCGCGCGCGTTCGATCCGCAGCCCTTCCACCTCGATGAAGAAGCGGGCAAAGCCAGCGTACTTGGCGGTCTTGCCGCCTCGGGATGGCAGACCGTATCGCTGATCATGCGTCTGGTCTGCGACGCCTTTCTGACCAATTCCACATCGCAAGGCGGCCCCGGCGTCGAATTCACGCGCTGGAAGCGCCCGGTTCTGGCTGGCGATACGCTGAGCGGTGTTACCACCGTCATCGACCGTCGCCTTTCCAAGAGCCGCCCGGAAATCGGTCTCGTCACGCTGCACCACGCGCTCGTCAATCAGCGCGGTGAAACCGTGTGCGAAATGCAGCATCCCTGTATGATGGGACGCCGCGATTACGTTGCGTCACAGGAAGCCAAGGCGGGTGCATGATGAGCTATCTTGAAGACAATCTCGGTCGCGAGCAGGATATCGGCAGCTATACATTTACCGCCGAAGAGATCATCGACTTCGCCACGAAATATGATCCGCAACCTTTCCATCTCGATGCGGAAGCGGCAAAGAACAGTCTGTTCGGCGGCCTGTGCGCCTCTGGCTGGCACACGACGGCTGTATTCATGAAGCTGAATGTCGCCTCCATCGTGCAGGCGACCAACGAGGCCCTCAAGCGCGGCGAGACCCCGCCGGTTTTCGGCCCCTCGCCGGGCTTCGAAAACCTGAAATGGTCAAAGCCGGTCTATGCGGGCGACACAATCACCTTCAAGCGCACCGTTCACGCGATGCGCGCGCTTGCGTCGCGTCCGGGCTGGTCGATGCTGACCATGTCCTTGCGAGCGCATAATCAAAATGGTGAAGACGTGCTGTCCTTCGACAATGCGGCCATGGTCAAGTTGCCGCCCAAGCTCGATGCCTGACATGAAAAAGCCCGCCATGCAGCGGGCTTTTTCATAAGCAGATATTTGTGCTCAATCGCCTTCGAACGAAACCAGCGTGCGCACGGGTACGCCGAGCGCTTCCAGCTTCTTGCGTCCGCCGAGGTCCGGCAGATCGATGATGAAGCAGGCGGCGACGATATTCGCCCCCATCTGCAACAACAGCTTGGCAGCGGCTTCAGCCGTGCCGCCGGTGGCGATCAGATCGTCCACGAGAATGATGCGCTCGCCCTTCTCGATGGCGTCGCGGTGCATCTCCATTTCGTCAATGCCATATTCAAGGCTGTAAGCAATACGCACCGTATCGCGCGGCAGCTTGCCCTTCTTGCGGATCGGCACGAAACCGGCGGAAATCTGGTGAGCAATGGCGCCACCCAGAATGAAGCCGCGCGCTTCGATGCCCGCGACTTTATCTACCTTGTTACCGGCATAGGGGTAGACCAGTTCGTCGACCGCGCGGCGGAACGCCTGCGCATCGCCCATAAGGGTCGTCACGTCGCGGAACTGCACGCCGGGTTTGGGATAATCCGGAATGGTTCTGATGGCATCCTTCAAACTGGCGTTGAGCCCGGATTCCATGTTCAGTCCTTTCAGTTGAAACATTGCCAGCGCTTGTCCATGGTGGTGATGTCCCAACTGAGACATCTCTGAGCGCGCATCTTGCTATTACGCTCTTTCAACCACGATATCGCAGCCACGCCAAGCTTATTCGCGCATGAGCGGGCAGACTTATCCAAAACGGCAGCTCCGGCGCCAGGTTTGGCTGATGCCGATTGTAATTCAGCCCCGCACAAACAAAAAGGACGCCGTTTTTGGCGCCCTCTTTTCAACGGTCAGCTGAATGTTCAGTGCTTCACATCAGACCAGATCGACCGCTTGGCGATATAGGCCAGACCTGCAAAGAGAATCAGGAACACAATCACCCGGAAGCCGGTGCGCTTGCGCTGTTCCAGATGCGGCTCAGCGGCCCACATCAGGAATGCCGAAACGTCGCGCGAATATTGGTCCACCGTCTGCGGCGAGCCATCATCATAGGTCACTTGACCATCGTTCAGCGGCTTGGCCATGGCAAGCGCCTTTGCCGAAATGAAGTACGGATTGTAATGCGTACCTTCGGCAATCTGCATCCCCGCTGGCGGCTGCTCATCGAAGCCGGTCAGAAGCGCGTGAATATAATCCGGCCCACCTTCGGCATATTGCGTGAAAATGTCGAAGATGAAGGTCGGGAAGCCGCGTTCCACGGCGCGCGCCTTGGCGATCAGCGAGAAGTCAGGCGGAGCCGCACCATTGTTTGCGGCAGCAGCTGCGGCCGCATTTGGAAATGGCGACGGGAAATGGTCGGTCGGCAGCGCCTTGCGGGTGAACATTTCACCTTCGGCGTTCGGACCGTCCTGCACTTCATACTCGGCTGCAAAGGCTTTGACCTGTTCCGGCGTATAGCCGAGGTCTTCCAGCGTACGGAAGGCCACCAGGTTCATGGAATGGCAGGCCGAGCATACTTCCTTATAGACTTTCAGACCGCGCTGCAGCTGGCCCTTGTCATAGGTGCCGAACGGACCGGCAAAGCTCCACTTTTCCTGCGTCGGGTGGTGGATCGGGAAATGCGTAGGTTCCGCCGCATTGCCGCCCTCCTCAGCGAAGGCACCGCTCATGGAAAGACCAAGTGCGACCAGCGGAGCGATACCAAAGGCAGCGAAGCTCTTGAGGATGTTTTTCATCATTACGTCCTTCATATCTCTCGCTGGTTCAGCCCTTGATTTCCACGGGGGCAATCTCGGCCTTGCCTTCGCTCTTCGCCAGCACCGCCTCGGTAATCGAGTTGGGCAGACGCTTCGGCGTCTCGATCAGGCCGAGAACCGGCATGATGACGATGAAGAAAGCGAAATAGTAAAGCGTACCGAGCTGCGCCATGAAGACATAGGAACCTTCTGCAGGACGCGAACCCAGCCATCCAAGGAAGATGGCGTTGATCACGAAGAGCCAGAAGAACAGCTTGAACCACGGGCGATAGACAGCCGAACGAACCTTCGACGTATCGAGCCAGGGAACCACGAAGAGGATAGCGATCGAACCGAACATCGTCAGAACACCGCCGAGCTTCGAATCGATCGGGCCGATATTGAAGGTGATGGCGCGCAGCATCGCGTAGAACGGCAGGAAGTACCATTCAGGAACGATGTGAGCAGGCGTCTTGAGCGAGTCGGCCGGGATATAGTTATCCGGGTGGCCGAGGAAGTTTGGCATGTAGAAGACGAAATAGGCGAAGAACACGAAGAAGACGAGCGCGCCGAAAGCGTCCTTGATGGTCGCATAAGGCGTGAAGGCAACCGTATCGGTCTTCGACTTCACTTCAATGCCGGTCGGGTTGGTCTGGCCGGTGACATGCAGCGCCCAGACGTGCAGGACGACAACGCCGGCAATCATGAACGGCAGCAGGTAGTGCAGCGAGAAGAAGCGGTTCAGCGTCGGATTGTCGACCGCAAAGCCGCCAAGGAGAAGCTGCTGTATCGGCTCGCCTATGACCGGAAAGGCCGTGAAGAAGCCGGTGATAACCGTTGCACCCCAGAAGGACATCTGGCCCCATGGCAGCACATAACCCATGAAGGCGGTCGCCATCATGAGAAGGAAGATCACCACGCCGAGGATCCACAGAAGCTCGCGCGGCGCCTTGTAGGAGCCGTAGTACAGACCGCGTGCAATGTGCAGATAAACGGCGATGAAGAAGAAGGATGCACCGTTGGAGTGCATGTAGCGCAGAAGCCAGCCGGAGTTGACGTCGCGCATGATTTTTTCGACGGAATTGAACGCGATGCCCGTATCCGCAGCATAGTGCATCGCCAGAACGATGCCGGTCAGAATCTGCGAGATGAGCATGAAGCTCAAAATGCCACCAAAGGTGTACATGTAGTTCAGGTTACGCGGCGTCGGATAGGCCACGAAGGAATCATAGACCAGACGCGGCAAGGGAAGCCGTTCGTCGACCCATTTTTCGATGCCGGTCTTCGGCGTATATGTGGAGTGTCCACCACTCATGTCTTCTCTCCCCAAGACCTGTTTTAGCCGATCCTGATGACCGTATCGGAAGTGAACGCATATTGCGGGATGTGCATGTTTTCCGGTGCCGGGCCGCTGCGGATACGACCCGCAGTGTCATAGGTCGAGCCATGGCATGGGCAGAACCAGCCGCCGAAAGAACCGGACTCACCGAGCGGTACGCAGCCGAGATGCGTGCATACGCCGATCATGATGAGCCAGTTTTCCTTGCCTTCGCCTGCCGAACGAGCAACGTCGGTTGCCTGCGCATCCGATGGAAGGTTTGCGTTGCGGGCGATCGGGTCCTTCAGGTCACCGAGAGCCGCGCTCTTGCCTTCTTCCACTTCCTTGGCGGAACGGTTGCGGATGAATACCGGCTTGCCGCGCCATTTGACGGTCAGGGACGCGCCTTCTGCAAGAGAAGAAACGTCGACTTCGATGGAAGCGGCTGCGAGTGTCGAAGCGTCTGGACGCATCTGGTCGATAAACGGCCATGCCAGTCCGCCAACACCGACCACACCGGCCATTCCCGTCGCAATATAGAGAAAATCACGCCGTGTCGGCTCAGCCGTGTCGTGTGCGCTCACGTGCCAACTCCCTTTTAATCTGCATGTTCAATTGAACTCTCCCCTCGTCCGCTTTTGCACCTGCGCAAAAGTTATCCCGCAAGTGCTCGCAGGACGAAATTCCCTCCATCTCACTATCCGGTTTATGCGCGTAAAAAACGCTTGTCCAGACACCAACCCCTTATGACGGCACGATGTCGCAGGCGGATTTGCTTGATTAATTTGACGGATACACAGCAAAGCTGCGGTCAGGGCCAAAGACCTGCCCGGATGACCGGAGATGACCGGAAGTTTTTAGTTTTCGTGGTTCTCTCCGAGAAACCCGCCAGACTGGCGCGCCCAGAGCCCGGCATAGATGCCGCCTTTGGCGATCAATTCCTCATGTGTGCCTTCCTCGACGATCCGGCCAGCGTCTATGACCACCAGACGGTCGAGTGCGGCAATGGTCGAAAGACGATGTGCAATGGCAATCACCGTCTTGCCTTCCATGAGTAGCTTGAGATTCTCCTGTATCGAGGCTTCCACATCCGAATCGAGTGCCGAGGTCGCCTCATCGAGAATGAGAATCGGTGCGTCCTTGAGAATGGCGCGGGCAATGGCGATGCGCTGACGCTGGCCGCCCGATAGTTTGACGCCGCGTTCGCCCACGAAAGCATCGAAGGACTTGCGGCCCTGAAAATCTTCCAGCTTGGCGATGAAGCCGTCCGCTTCCGCCTGCCGGGCCGCCTTTAGCAATTCTTCATCGGTGGCATCGTCACGAGCCAACATGATATTATCGCGCAGGGAGCGGTGCAAAAGTGCGGTTTGCTGGCTGACCACGGCAAAGGCCCGCCGCAGCGAGTTCTGCGTGACATCGCGTATGTCCTGCCCGTCCACGGTGATGGTGCCCTTTTCCACATCGTAAAGCCGCAGGATAAGATTGACGAGCGTGGTCTTGCCCGCGCCGGAATGGCCGACCAGCCCCACACGCTCGCCGCCCCGCACAGTCAAATTGATGTTCTGCAGAACGCCAGCACCCTTGCCGTAATGGAAGGTCACGTCGCGCACGTCGATGCGGGCATCGCGAACCACCAGCGGTTTTGCGCCGGGCCGGTCTTCGAGACCGAGCGGCGCGGAGACAAGGCGCATTGAGTTTTCGATCAGCCCCAACTGGCGCAACATGCCATTGAGCTGCATCATGAGGCGTCCAAGCAGCATGTTGAGACGCAGCACCAGACCGAGCGTGAACGACACCTCACCAACCGTGATGGCATCTTGCGTCCAGAGATCGATGGCGATGGCCGCAACTGTCACGATCATCAGGCCCGACAAAGCCGTCAGCGACAGGCGCACACCAGTCAGCGATCGCATGAACGGCAGGATCGCCGCAAGATAGCGTTCGAAGCCGTCGCGCAGATAGCGCTCGTCATCATCCGCCGTGTTGAGCTTGATGGTCTCGATATTGGAATAGCTGTCGACAATCCGCCCGTTGATCATCGACCCCGCTTCGGCGGAGGCTTCGGCATTCTTGCGGATGCGCGGCAGATAGCGCCATGCGATGAAGCCGAAAGCGATGATCCAGACAATGACGGCGGCGGCAAGCCGCCAATCGAGCCGCCCGACCAGAAAAAGCGTGGTGACGCTGTAGATCGCCATGAACCAGACGACCTGAATGAGACTTTCGATCAGGTCGCCCGCCGCCTGCCCGGCCTGCCAGACTTTTGTGGCGATACGTCCGGCAAAATCATTCTGGAAGAAGGCATAGGACTGGCGCAGCACATAGGAATTCGCCTGCCAGCGGATCATGTTGTAGAAGCCGGGCGACATGGTCTGGTCGTCCAGCAGGGTCGTTGCAGCGGTGACGATCAACCGGATCACCAGAACCGTGAACCCCATGAAGAGAAGCTCAGGCCCGGCGGCCTCGATCAACGCCGACCAGCTGCGCTCTATGCCGCCTTTGCCAGCCTGATCCAGAATATCGACCAGACGTCCGGTGAAATAAAACAGCCCCGCTTCCACCAGCGGCAGAAGACCGCCAGCGGCAAGTGCTGCCACAAGCGGCCATTTCGCCTGGCGCGCGTAATGCCAGAGGAAAGCCATTGTGGTTGAAGGCGGTCTGAGATTGTCCGGTTCGCGGAAGGGATCAACCCAACGTTCGAACAGGCTGTAGACCGCTTTCATCAATAGCGTTTTTCCTTACTTGACCAGCGCATCCTCGGAATTGTCTTCGAAGCCAAGGAACCCGCCGGATTGACGCGCCCATAGACTTGCATAAATGCCGCCGAGCGCAACAAGTTCCTCATGCGTGCCGTCTTCGACGATCCGCCCCTTGTCCATGACGATCAGGCGATCAAGCGCGGCGATAGTGGAAAGACGATGCGCGATGGCGATAACCGTCTTGCCTTCCATCAGCGTATTGAGGCTGTCCTGAATGGCCGCTTCCACTTCCGAATCGAGCGCGGATGTCGCCTCGTCGAGAATGAGGATCGGCGCATCCTTGAGCATCACACGCGCAATAGCGATACGCTGACGCTGTCCGCCGGACAGCTTGACGCCGCGCTCGCCGACATGCGCTTCCAGCCCGCGCCGTCCCTTCGGATCGGTAAGGAGCGGAACGAACTGGTCTGCCTGCGCAAGCCGGATCGCCTGCTGCAACATTTCCTCGGTGGCGTCGGGCCTGCCATACATGATGTTTTCGCGCACCGTGCGGTGCAGAAGCGAAGTATCCTGCGTGACCATGCCGATATTGGCGCGCAGCGAATCCTGCGACACTTTTGAAATGTCCTGACCATCAATCAGGATGCGCCCCTTCTCCAGATCGTAGAAGCGCAGCAGCAGATTGACCAGCGTGGACTTGCCCGCGCCGGAGCGACCGACCAGACCGACTTTCTGTCCGGCGGGGATGTTCAGCGTCAGGTTTTCCAGAACGCCCTTGCCCTTGCCGTAATGGAAGCCTACCTTGTCGAAATCCAGCTCGCCCTTGGTCACCTGCAGGGCCGGAGCATTGGGAACATCCACCACTTCATGCGCGCGCGCAATCGTGGTGATGCCGTCTTCCACCGTGCCGATATTTTCAAACAGCGCCGACATTTCCCACATGATCCACTGCGACATGCCGTTGAGGCGCAGCACCAGACCGATGCTGACCGCCACCGCACCCACCGTCACGGCTTCGTTCATCCACAGGCCGATGCCGATCACGCCGACCGCGAAGAGCAGAAGGCAGTTCGACACATAGAGCGTGAAATGGAACATGGTCACCAGACGCATCTGGCGATGCACCGTGCCGAGGAAACCATCGAGGCTTTCGCGCACATAGGATTCCTCGCGGCTCGAATGCGAGAACAGCTTCACGGTCGCGATATTGGTATAGCTGTCGACAATGCGGCCCGTCATCGTCGAGCGCGCATCAGCCTGCTCTTCCGAAACCACCCGCAGGCGCGGAATGAAGAAGCGCAGCAACATGAGATAGACCACGAGCCAGACGACGAACGGGATCATCAGTCGCAGATCGGCGGCGGCGGCGATGAACAGCGTGCCCGCGAAATAGACGATGACATAGTTCAAGACGTCAAGCAGCTTCATCACCGTTTCGCGCACGGCAAGAGCGGTCTGCATCAGCTTGGTTGAAATGCGCCCGGCAAATTCGTCCTGGAAAAACGACATCGACTGTCGGATCAGATAACGATGCATCAGCCAGCGCACGCGCATCGGATAATTGCCGAGCAGCGTCTGATGGATCACCAGCGAATGCACCAGCACCACGCCCGGCAGGCCGACCAGAACCACCCCGGCAATCAATGCCAGCCGCCAGCCTTCATTGCTTAGAAACGTTTCGCGCGACTGGTGGGAAAGCCAATCCACGATATTGCCCATAAAGGCAAACAGGGAAACCTCGATAATGGCGATCAGGGTGGTGAAGATCGCCATACCGATGATCCACGGCCAGGCGCCGCGGGTGTAATAGAGGCAAAACGCGACCAGACCGCGCGGAGGTTCCTGCGGGGCATCATCTGGATAGGCGTTGAGCCGATGTTCGAACCACTTAAACATGGCGCTCCTTTTAGGCGGACATTAAGCAATTGCCAATACTTGTTCGGAACAAAACATGAATATTTTGCAATCCGACCGGTTCTTTAAAGTTCATCCTCATACAGATGTTGACGCATGAACCGCGCCCGATATGCAGTCTTGCGATGACGGGCGTTTCGCGTTACCCGCTTCATATGGATCTGCGCGTCGCCCTCTACCAGCCCGACATTCCCGGCAACACGGGAACGATACTGCGCATGGCCGCATGTCTCGGCTTTGCCGTGGACCTGATTGAGCCTGCCGGTTTCGACATTTCCGACCGCTCGCTGAAGCGCGCGGGCATGGATTATCTGGCGCAGGCCGCACTGACGCGACATGCCGACTGGCACCACTTCGAAGACTGGCGCAAACAGGCAGGCCGCCGCATCGTACTGCTCTCGACCAAGGCCGCAATCCCCTATACCGACTACCGTTTTCAGGCGAACGATATTCTCCTGTTCGGGCGTGAATCGTCCGGTGTGCCGGATGCAGTCCACAACAGCGCCGATGCGCGCCTGCTGATCCCGATGGTTTCCGGCACCCGCTCCCTCAATCTTGCAGTTTCGGTCGCCATGACGGCAGGGGAAGCTCTGCGCCAGATGAGAAGTGAAAGTGATTCTAGCTCAAGACCTTAGGCGTCTTGGCGGAATCAATACTCGAATTGCTCTCAACATGCGTCGCGGATTGACCGGATCGCCACGCATTGTTCCCCGTTTCCGGTTCGAAAGGCGCGCTTCATTCCATGAAACTGTCTGCACGCACCGCCGTTCTCGCGGCTTCCACTCTTTCCCTGCTCGCCACCGCACCGGCCTTTGCCAAAGACGTCGAGCGCGTTGCGCCGAAGGTGATGGTCATCACCATGTTCGGTGAAGAAGCCAAGCCGTGGCTGGAAGGTGAAAACTTCACGCAGAAGATCAAGCTGCCCGGCTTGAGCCCTGAATATCCGGAAGTGGACTGTACCGCTGAGGGCCTTTGCCACATGACGACGGCCATGGGCTTTGCCAATGCTGCAAGCTCGACGGCGGCCATGGCGCTCAGCGACAAGCTCGATCTCAGCCATACCTATTTCCTGATTGCTGGCATTGCGGGCGTCGATCCGCAGCACGGCACGCTCGGTTCGGCCCATTGGGCGAAATATGTCATCGACGCCAATCTGAGCCACCGCATCGATATCCGCGAAGCGCCCGAAGGCTGGAGCACGGATTTCTTCGGTCTCGGCACGGCCAAGCCCGGCGAAAAGGCCAAATGGGGCGCAGGCACGGAAGTCTTCGAACTGAACGGCAAGCTTGCCGATTATGCTTTGGCCACAACGAAGGATGTCGCGCTTCTCGATGGCGACGATGCGAAGGCATATCGCAAGCATTACACGCAGGAAGCCGCCACCGGCGCGCCGAAAGTCAGCATTTGCGACACGGCCTCGGCCGATACCTACTGGCATGGCGCAAAGCTCGGCGAAGCGGTGAGCGCATGGGCCAAGCTCCTGACCGACGGCAAGGCGGATTACTGTACCTCGCAGATGGAAGACAATGCCACGCTGACGGCGCTCAAGCGCGCTGCCGATGCGGGCAAGCTGGATTTCAGCCGCATCGCCGTGCTGCGCACGTCATCCAATTTCGACCGACAGGGCCAGGACCAGACAGCAATCGAATCCCTCGGCGCGAAGTCGGGCGGTTTCCCGCTGGCGACCACCAATGCTTACCGCGTCGGCAAGGCCTATGCAGACAGCATCATCGGCAAGTGGGATGCCTGGGAAAAGGCGCCGCAACTCGCTGCGCAATAAGGTCCGTAACGGTATAACGATTCAAATCAAAGGCACCCGATGCATCAAACATCGGGTGCCTTTTTATTGGGAGCAAATCTGAATCCGGTTTCAAGCACTTGGCGGAAGATATTGATTCAGATCTTCAATCTGCAGTTGGCAGGCGGCGCATGGTGAATTCGATCACGTCGTCGGGCCGTTCGCACCAGCTTTCAATCTCGGTCCAGTATGCGGATTTCGGAAATGTGTCGAACCATTCCCGCGCTTTGTCGCGTGCTGCCTGACGCGGCAGGGTGAAGGTTTCGCGGATGAAGCCGTCGCGCGGCATCCGGTTCTTTTCGGCGCGGCTCTTCTCAAGCTGCTTGCGCAAGCCTTCGAGCGGAGGACGGGGCGGTGCTGCTGTCATGCGATTGCCTCCCGGCTGGCTGGAAACACACGTCTCCAGCCCCTTGACCACAAAAGATAGGGTAGCGATTTTACAAAGACGAGTCTTTTCTTGGGGAGAGCGATTTTGCGACGGCAGCGAAGTCCCTCTTCGCCCTATGCGCCGCTGACGGAACTTGCTAAGCCAACGGATATAGCAAAGTCTATTTCACCTTGCCATTTAACCTTGGCTGCACGCAGCGATCCGGCAGATTGCGCCGAGAGGAAATAACAAATGCAACGCGATGAAATTCCTGCGATCATCCCCCACGATATCGAGGAAAAGAAGCAGGCGGCGCAACGCTGGTTCGAAGAACTGCGCGACCGCATCTGCGCAAGTTTTGAACAGCTTGAAGACGAGCTGCAAGGCCCCCTGTCCGACCGTGAGCCCGGCCGCTTCGTGCGCACGCCCTGGCTGAAGGAAGAAGGCAAGGGCGGCGGCGGTGTCATGTCGATCATGAACGGGCGCGTTTTTGAAAAAGTCGGCGTTCACGTGTCCACTGTCTATGGCGAATTCTCGCCGGAATTCCGCAAGCAAATCCCCGGCGCGGAAGAAGACCCGCGTTATTGGGCAAGCGGCATCTCGCTGATCGCGCATCCGCAGAACCCGCATGTGCCAGCCGTTCACATGAACACGCGCATGGTCGTGACGAGCCGCCAGTGGTTTGGCGGCGGTGCCGACCTGACCCCGGTTCTCGACCGCCGGCGCACGCAGGAAGATGCCGACACGCTCGCTTTCCATAAGGCGTTCCGCTTCATCTGCGAAAAGCACAAGAATGTCGTCGACTACCAGCGCGTGAAGGACTGGTGCGACGAGTATTTCTTCCTGCCGCATCGCAATGAACCGCGCGGCACCGGCGGCATCTTCTATGACTGGCTGCATTCGTCGGATGAGAAAGGCGGTTGGGACGCCGATTTCGCCTATACGCGGGATGTGGGACGCGGTTTTTCCGTCGTCTATCCGCATCTGGTGCGTCAGAACTTCAATCAGGACTGGACGCAGGCTGACCGTGACGAGCAGCTGGTGCGTCGTGGACGCTATGTGGAGTTCAACCTGCTCTATGATCGCGGTACGATCTTCGGCCTCAAGACCGGCGGCAATGTGAACTCCATTCTGTCGTCTATGCCGCCCGTGGTGAAATGGCCTTAAAGCATTTCCAGCAAATGAACCAAAAGGAAAGGGCCGGATAACCGGCCCTTTCTTATATGCCAAAAGCGGGGTGATGGGTGATATCGCCTTGCGGCATGTCCGGCCCGAAGGCCAGACACTGGACATATTCCGCGGGCACATCCGGCATTTTCAGCCGCGCATCGGCTTTGAAACCGAACCGCCCGTAATAGCCAGGATCGCCCACCAGAACACAGCCCTTTGCGCCATCGGCCCGCAACAAGGCGAGACCTTCACGGACGAGCGCCCCGCCAATCCCCTCGCCTTGCCTTTCGGGCTGAACCGAGATGGGGCCAAGCGCATACCAGCTTTTGTCCTCGCCTCCGATCAGAACCGGCGAAAAGGCCACATGGCCGAGGACAGCATCCCCGTCCACGGCAACCAGCGACAAGGTGAGCGCCGAGGCCGTGCGAAGCGCATCGACGATCTCCCCCTCCCGCTGGTTGCTATAAGGAACCTTGCTGAACGCCTCATCCGTCAGCTGACGGATTGCAGCACTATCATCGGGCTTTTCCTTGCGAAGATACATGACGCGCTCCCTCAACGGTTATTGAGCTGGGCGCGAACGTTTTCGCGCCCTTTCAGCGAAATGCGATAGGGACTGCCTGATCGGGATTCGATCAGCCTTTTGCGCCGCAATTGCTGGAACACAGCCATTGTACAATCGGCGAGCAGGTAACCCTCACGGGTATAGCATTCTATGTTGCAGACGCGTCCGTCTTCGCGCAAGTGGCGGATATGGCCACCTTGCGCCAGCACGTGTAACACGCGCTGTTCAATACGTGAGATATTCATTGTTGTTCATGCCTGGATGGAAACCATGACAAGCACCAGCGCGCGCAGACAGCGTTTCGCTATCCACGGCCAATGCCGTTCCCGTCCCTGAACACCTGCCGATCAGACGCAATCAGCGCCTGTCATGCAGTCCTTGTCCGGAACGATTAAAGGCTTCCAACAATCTCCAGCATCAACAATTCCTCTTTCAGAGGTGGATAGGTCAAAGGGCCGGTCGGCCCTCTGACCCGCATGTAAGATCGCACGGGGCGAAAGTCAAACCCGATCAGGCTTTTGGCTGGTTGCGGAGCTTTTCGGCTTCCGCATAGAACTTCTTTTCCCACTCATTGTGGTTGTCCAGTCCTTCCTTGATGAAGGGCGTGAAGATGGCGAGGTTCATCAGGCACCAGTTGACGAAACGGGCCGGGAATTTCAGCGGCTTCACGAAGTCGACAAACAGCACCACGCGGGTCTTGTCAGTGTGGTTCCATGCTTCATGCTCATAGGCATCGTCGAAAATGAGAACCTTGCCCTCATGCCAATGGCAGACCTGCTTGTCCACGCGAATGGCGAGCTTGTCGTTCGGCTCCGGAACGATGAGGCCGAGATGCAGGCGCAGCACGCCATTATACGGCCCACGATGCGGCGGCAGATGCTTGCCCGGTTCGAAGATCGAGAACATCGCCGTAGTCAGGCCCGGTATCTTGTTCACGATGCGCCAGGTTTCCGGACAGGTCTTGATGTTCTGTTCCGATTTCACGCCGAAACCGAGCAGGAAGAAGGTCTTCCAGCGATTATCGGTCGAAATCGTCTTCACGTCGGTTGAAATATCCTGAAAGGACGGAAGCTCGCTCTGGCGCAGCAGGATCGTGTCCAGTTCCTTGCGGATGGCTGGCCATTCCTTTTCGATCTCCGCCGCCCAGGGGAAGGTTGCATTGTCATAAACCGGCGGATTGCCCAGCTTGGCATATTTCAGATTGAGACCTTCGGCCCAGGATACGATCCCCATGAAAAACCGGGTGATCTTGCTCGGGCGGTCCATTGCGGCCAGACCTTCCGTGCCGAATTTCTGTTTCGGATCAGAGGCTGCCTTATCTTGGATCGATGTATCGGGATTGGACATTTCATGCTCTTTCAAAATCGGCGCTGAAAAGATTCCCAGCCATAAACTGATGAAACTACGGCTGAATTTTGCAAACAAGCGGTCAGCTGTTCATTTTATCGCGATCAAGTTTCTCCAGAAGCGCTGCACGGTCAAGGGTAAAACCGGAGTCGATCCAGAAAGTTTCGAGCGACCGCAGTGCCTGTCCGAGACCGGGGCCTTTTTTCACGCCGAGCGCCAAAAGATCACTCCCCGTCACGGGAAAGACCGGGGCTTCATATTTCTCCGCCGTTTCCAGCAAACGCGAAAAGCCACCGGCGCGGATCATCGCATCGTCGCTGCCTGCCGCATCAGCCCGCGCCGCCGCATAACCAAGCTTGATCCGATCCACCACCGCCTGCTTACTGCCGCGATAGACGACCTTCTTCAAGGCCTGCTCGGAAAGCTCTGGCTTGACGGCATCGGCCCGCGCCCATGCTTCGAGCCGCGCCCGCTCTGCATTGGACATTTTGAGGCGCTTGCCCATTTCTTCCATGCGCACGGCGTCCGGTGGCACGATGCTTTCAAGCCGCAGCAGCGGATCAGCGGACCAGCCAAGATCGCCTTCGGAACGCACGAGACCGTGTATGGCGTCGATGCCCCATTTTTCGCTTTCAGGCAGGACCAGGTTCAAGACCCCGCCTTGCCGCATCCATAAAAGGGCGCGCGACGGATCGGGAGCCGACAGGAGTTTCTTCAATTCCGACCATACCCGCTCAGCGGAAAGCTGGCTGATACCGTCCTTCAGCCTTGCGCTGGCGCGCAGACCGTCAGCCTCCGGTCGCCCGGAACCGTACCAGGCAAAGAAGCGGAAAAAACGCAGGATGCGCAGATAGTCCTCGCGGATGCGCTGTTCAGCATCGCCGATGAAACGCAGCGTCCGGGTTTCGATATCGGCAAGTCCGCCGACATGATCGATGATCGTGCCGTCAGCGGTGGCGTAGAGCGCATTGATGGTGAAATCGCGCCGCTCGGCATCGGCTTTCCAGTCGGTCCCGAAGGCAACCTTGGCATGGCGACCATCGGTCTCGACATCCTTGCGCAATGTCGTCACTTCATAGGCATGTCCATGCGCGACAACGGTGATGGTGCCATGCTCGATGCCGGTCGGGACAGGTTTGAACCCCGCTTCCTCGACCAGCCCGATTGTTTCCTGCGGCACATGCGTGGTGGCAAGATCGACGTCGCTGACGGCGGTTCCAAGCAGCGTGTTGCGCACCGCACCGCCAACCACACGCGCTTCCCCGCCATCACGGTTCAAGGCCTTGAACAGCGCCTGCAAAGACTTCGACTTCAACCAGGGCGCCGTGTCGGCAATGTTCACACTGTCGCTCAAACGTAGAGCCTTTCATAAAGTCCGCGAATGATCCCGGCGGTAATTCCCCAGATGAATCGCTCGTTATAGGGCATGGCGTAATAAAAGCGTTCCTTGCCGTTGAGTATCCTGCTTTCGCGCCGGTGATTGGCCGGATTCATCAGGAAAGACAATGGCACCTCGAAAATATCGGCCACTTCGTCCGGGTTCGCATGCAGGTCGAACGGGGTTTTGACCACAGCCAGAACCGGCGTGATCGAAAAACCGCTGCCGGTTAGATAACGCGGCAGATTGCCGATGATTTCGGCACGCTCGGCTGCGAGCCCGATTTCCTCGTTGGCTTCGCGCAGCGCTGCATGTTCCGCCGTGCCATCTTCAGGGTCGATGGCGCCGCCCGGAAAGGCGATCTGGCCCGAATGTTGTCGCAAACGATCGGTGCGCTGGGTGAGAAGCACCGTCGCACCGGGACCGCGATCCACCACCGGCACCAGCACCGCCGCATCGCGCATCTTTGCGGTGACCATGGCCTGCTCGAATTCCGGGTTCAGCGCGTGATCGCCGGTAATGTCACTGTGATCCGGCTGCCAGCTGCGAACGCGCTCGGCAAAATCACCGGCGGAAAACGCCGAAAGGGAATGCAAGCCGCGCTCCATCATTTTAGGGCAGCCTCCAGCGCATCGGCAGGCATGATCGGGAATATCGCCCCGCCGGATCGCACGGCAAACAAGGCCACACCGTCCATCTTGATTTCCTCGCCAAGCGCGACCAGATCATACATGACCGAGCGCGTCACCAGCGCTTCCAGACGCCCACGGATCAGCACATAAGGTTTCAGCCCGCCGCTTGCTTCTTCAACGACAAATCGCAACGGATGCTCGGCATCGACTTCCACCACGTCGCCCACATTGGTGCGGAATGTCAGTGTCTGTGCCGCGTCTTCACCGGAAACCTGCATTTCAACGGCAATGAATGGCGCATCTTCAACTCGAATGCCGACCTTTTCCACCGGCGTGACGAGATAGGTCTTGCCGTCCGCGTCCTTGCGCAGCACGGTGGAGAACAGCCGCACCAGCTGTTTGCGACCAATCGGCGTGCCCATGTAAAACCATGTGCCATCGGCCTTGATTTCCATGTCGAGATCGCCGCAGAAATCGGGATTCCAGCGCTCGACGGGCGGAATGCCGCGCTCTTTCGTTGACGGTCCGCTTTGCGCATCGGCATGCGCGCGTGCAATCAGGGCTTCCAGACCGCTGGTCGACCCAGCGTCTTGCAGCGCGTTTTGCGGCGCAACTTTGCCTATAGGGGTGCTCTTTGTCATCCGACTCGGTTATTCCTGTTCGAATGTGCTTAATATGATGGAAGTCATGAAATAGTCACCGTTTGACGGCTTGTCAGCACTATATGCGATTTATAGGTGTCTGAATCAAAAAGCGTCAGGCCGAGAATGGCGACTTTTAGATAAGACACCAAGGCACTTCCGCCAAAGCGGTTACACATTGCGAGGTCACCATGAGCGTCGTCATCACGCCTGAAACCGCCAATTCCGAGCAGATTGTTGCGGAAGCCGAACGGGCGCTCGCAGATATTGC
Organism: Ochrobactrum teleogrylli; assembly: GCF_006376685.1. Lineage (GTDB taxonomy): Bacteria > Pseudomonadota > Alphaproteobacteria > Rhizobiales > Rhizobiaceae > Brucella > Brucella teleogrylli. The sequence continues at coordinate 350,627 of NZ_VEWL01000002.1, forward strand.
GCGCATCAAGGAAGGCGTCGGCACCGTCATCTTCGGACAAGAAAGTGTGATCGAGCGCACGCTCGTCGCCATTCTGGCTGGCGGTCACGCGCTTCTGGTCGGCGTACCCGGCCTTGCCAAGACCAAGCTGGTGGAAACGCTGGGCGTGGTGCTCGGTCTCTCCGGCCAGCGCATCCAGTTCACGCCTGATCTGATGCCATCCGACATTATCGGGTCTGAAGTCATGGAACAGGACGCCGACGGGCGCCGTTCGTTCCGCTATCTCAAGGGGCCGATTTTCGCCCAACTGCTGATGGCCGACGAAATCAACCGCGCCTCCCCGCGCACCCAGTCCGCGCTATTGCAGGCCATGCAGGAATATCACGTCACGGTCGCGGGCCAGCGCTATGACCTGCCCGCGCCGTTCCACGTTCTGGCAACGCAGAACCCGCTGGAGCAGGAAGGTACCTATCCGCTGCCGGAAGCGCAGCTCGACCGCTTCCTGATGCAGATCGACATTCTCTATCCGGAACTGGAAGCAGAGCGCCGCATTCTTCTTGAAACCACCGGCGTCGCTGAGGCGAAACCTTATGAGATTCTCGATGCGGAACGATTGAGGCAGATGCAGACATTGGTGCGCCGCATGCCGGTTTCCGAAAGTGTCGTCGAAGCGATCCTGAAACTGGTGCGTTCGGCGCGCCCGGATGCCGACAACGATCATGCGAAGCAGCATATCGCCTGGGGTCCCGGCCCCCGCGCCAGCCAGGCGCTGATGCTCTGCGCCCGCGCCCGTGCACTTTATGATGGCCGCCTCGCCCCTTCGGTGGACGATGTGAAGGCGCTGGCCGAGCCGGTGCTGCAACACCGTATGGCGCTCAATTTCGCCGCCCGCGCCGATGGCATGCATATCCGCGATGTCATCGCCAATCTGGTAAAGGCCGCGGTCTGATGGTGATCGGCACGCAAGTTTCCACCGCAGATCGCAAGGATACGCTGGCCCGCGCACGTGCGCGGGCAGCGGCGATCCCCGATCTGCTGGTCGAAGCGCAGCGTGTCGTCAATACCGTCATGAATGGCTGGCATGGACGGCGCAAACGCGGTCCCGGTGAGAACTTCTGGCAATTTCGCCCCTATGTGCAGGGCGAGCAGCTTTCGCGTATCGACTGGCGGCGTTCCGCCCGTGACGATCATACCTATGTGCGCGACCGCGAATGGGAATCAGCGCATACGGTTTGGCTGTGGTGCGATTTCTCGCCCTCCATGCTCTATCGCTCGCAGATGTCGCCTGTTTCCAAGGAAGCCCGTGCGCTGGTGCTGACGCTGGCGCTGGCGGAAATCCTGTCGCGTTCCGGCGAACGCATTGCTTTTCCAGCGCTGATCCCGCCTTTTGCCGCCCGCAACGGCGCAGAACGTCTTGCCGGCGCGCTCATGCATGAAGCGCCTGTAAGCGTATTGCCGGATATCGCGCAGATCCGCCGTTTTTCGGAAGTCGTTCTTGTCTCCGATTTCCTGCACCCGTTCGATGAACTGACAGAACTTCTCGACCGCCTTGCGAAACGCGGCGTGCGTGCGCATCTGGTCGAAGTCGCCGACCCTGCAGAAGAAACCTTTCCCTATACCGGGCGCACCGAATTTCGCGATCCCGAGACGGGTGCAACGCTGGTTGCCGGTCGCGCCGAAACCTATGCCGAGGATTATCGCCGTCTTTACACGGCCCGGCGCGAAACCCTGTCGGACTTCTGCAAGAGGCTCGGCTGGAGCTATTCTGTGCATCGCACCGACCGTCCGGCGGCGGAAGCCCTTGCGCGTCTGCATCATGCATTAAGCGCAACGGGGGCATTGGGCGCAACGGGGGCTGGCGCATGAATTTTCTGCCGCTCGCCTTCGGCTCACCGCTGATCCTCGCCGGTCTGGTTGCCCTGCCGGTGATCTGGTGGCTGCTGCGCATGACACCGCCGCGCCCGCAGGAGGAAACCTTCCCGCCGCTGCGCATTCTGGCGCAGGTTTTCAAGCGCGAGGAAGTGCCATCCAAAAGCCCGTGGTGGATGACACTTCTGCGCCTTTTGATCGCCGCACTCGCGATCATGGCGCTGGCAGCGCCGATCTGGAACCCGCGTCCAGTCGCGCTGACCGGCAATGAACCGCTGGCCATCGTGATAGACAATGGCTGGACCGCCGCCGAAGACTGGCAGCAGCGCGTCAACGCCGCTGAAAAGCTGATCGACGACGCGGAAAGCGCCAACGCGCAGATTTACATCCTTGGCACCGCCGAGCCGGCCAATGCGGAAATCGGCCCCTATGACGGCACCCGCGCCACGGAACGTTTGCAGGCCATGCAGCCACGCCCGATCCCCGTTGACCGCAAGGCGACGATGGAACGGCTGGCATCCGCCCTGTCCGATGGCGAGAAAGTGCGCCTTGCCTTCATGAATGACGGGCTGGCGACCGCGGCCGACAGCGAAACCTTTGCCGCGCTGGACAAGACCGGCCATCTGGCGAGCGTCCTTTGGTATGGTGCCGATCTCGGTCGCACCCTTGCGCTGACCGGGGTGGACAACAAGGCCGACAGCCTCGAAGCCATCGCCATCCGCCCGGAAGGCGTGACCATGCCGCGCAGCCTGACGGCTGCCGCCTATGACGACAAGGGCCGCCGCATCGCCGAAGCGCCGCTGTCCTTTGCGCTGGGCAGCCCCGAAGGCACGGCGCGGTTCAACCTGCCGGTCGAATTGCGCAATGATTTCCGCCTCATCCGCATCGATGGTATCGAACAGGCGGGCGCCACCCATCTGATCGACGCCGGGTCCGAGCGCCGCACCATCGGCCTGATTGCCAGCGGCGACGGCGATGTCGCGCAGCCGCTTCTGTCACCGCTGCATTATATCAAGCGCGCATTGTCGCCCTACGCCAATCTGATCGAGCCACGTTCCGCCGATCTGCTTCAGTCGGTGCCGGAATTGCTGGATGCCAAGCCGTCCATTCTCATCATGGCCGATATCGGCACCTTGCCGCAGCCGGTCGCCGAGCAGATTTCTGCATGGGTGGAAGAAGGCGGTACGCTGGTGCGCTTTGCCGGGCCGCGTCTGGCGGGCGCGAGCGACAACGATACGTTGCTGCCGGTGCGGCTGCGCAAGGGCGAGCGCGCGCTTGGTGGCACCTTATCCTGGTCTGAACCGCAACAGCTGCGCGCCTTTCCGGAAAAGGGTCCGTTTGCCGGGCTGCCAATCCCCGAAGATGTCAACGTCAACCGGCAGGTGCTGGCCGAACCGTCCTTCGACCTCAACGACAAGGCCTATGCCATCCTTCAGGACGGCACCCCGCTGGTGACAGGCCAGCAGCGTGGTCGTGGCAATATCGTGCTGTTCCATATCGCGCCGGACGCCACCTGGTCGAGTTTGCCGATTTCCGGCTCCTTCGTGGAAATGCTCCGCCGCATCGTGTCTCTGTCGCAGCGCACCGGCGCGCAGGGTAATCAGGATGCCGTTTCGCTGCCGCCGTTCCAGTTGCTTTCGGCTGCCGGTGCGCTGACGCCGCCGACCTCGGAAGCCAAGCCGCTGATCGTCGAGCGCAATAAGCAAGCGAGTGTCAGCATCAACACGCCGCCCGGTTTTTACGGCAATGAGGACGGTTTGAAAGCACTTAATATTTTTGCCGACAGCAACACCAAGCTGGAGCCGATCAAGCAGCCGACGCTGTCGGTCGGCGTCACGCCTGTCTCTTATACGGCAGATCAGTCGATATCGCTGGCAGGCCCGTTCTTTGCCGCCGCCGCCATGCTTCTGGCGCTCGATTCACTGCTGATGCTCTGGCTGCGCGGCGCATTCCGCCGCCGCATGAAGGTGCGTGCCAAAACGGCGGGGATTGCTTTGCTCCTCGCAGGCAGTCTTGCTGTCCTCTCTGCCGGTCATGACCGCGCCTTTGCGCAAGCACCCTCGCCGCAGCCGCCACAAATTCATGACGACAGCAAGCCCGGCGATGAGGCGATCATCGGCTCGGTTTCGCAGACCCATCTTGCCTATATCATCACCGGCAGCGCGGAAACCGACAATATCAGCAAGGCCGGACTGAAAGGTTTGACCTTTGCACTGACCGACAAGACCGCGCTGGAACCGGGCGACCCGATCGGCGTCGATCCATCCAAGGATGAACTGGCCTTCTATCCGCTGATCTATTGGCCGATTGATCCGAATGCACCGATGCCGAGCCCGGAAGCCATCGCCAGGGTGGATGCCTATATGCAGCAGGGCGGGACGGTCCTGTTCGACACGCGCGACCAGTTGCAGTCAGGCGCGAGCCTCGATCCGTCGGTCTCACCCGCCAACCAGCGCCTGCGCGCCATTCTGGACGACATGAATGTGCCACCGCTCGAACCGGTGCCGGACGATCATGTCCTGACGAAATCCTTTTTCATCATGCCGGATTTTCCGGGCCGCTATGAGGGAAGTCCGCTCTGGGTGGAAGCGACCGCACCCAATGCCTCACCGCGTGACCGTCCCGTCAGAACCGGCGACGGCGTGACGCCGATCATGATCACCGCCAATGATCTGGCGGGCGCATGGGCCGTGGACGATCAGGGCAATCCCCTGCTCCCCACCGTGCCGAACGACCCGATGCAGCGCATCTATGCCATTCGCGGCGGCGTCAACATCGTGATGTATATGCTCACCGGCAATTACAAGTCCGATCAGGTCCATGTCCCGGCCCTGCTCGAACGGCTGGGGAATTAGAGCATGATGTTTTTTAGCGAAGCCGTCAGCAGATCCAGGTTCCCTTTTCCCCTCATCCTGAGGGGCCGTCAAAGACGGCGCATCATCCTGAGCTTGTCGAAGGATCGAAGGGCGAGAGGAAACGCACGGCGCGCCGGCCCTCGATCCTTCGAGGCTTCGCTGCGCTCCGCACCTCAGGATGAGGGGGGAGCGTTGCAGTCCGTAAAGATAGGAACCTACGGCGATAGGAGGCGGGCATGAACATCGAATTCGAACCGTTCCTTTCCACGCCGTGGCTCATTGGCATTCTGGTTCCACTGGCGCTGCTGGTGCTGGCAACTGTCGCCCTGCGCATGCGCGGGGGATTGATCCGTCTTCTGGCCGCCGCGGCGCTGGCGCTGGCGCTCTTCAACCCTGTCGTGATCAATGAAGAACGCGAGCCGCTGAAAAGCGTTGTCGCCGTCGTGGTGGACCGCAGCCAGAGCCAGGAACTGGGACAGCGCCGCGCCGATACCGATGCCGCGCTGAAAGCCGTGCAGGATCAGCTTGCCACCATGCCGCAATTCGAAACGCGCGTGGTGGAAACCGGCAAGCCGGGCGAAAACGAGGACGGTTATGCGACGCGGCTTTTCGGGCCGCTGGCCCGCGCCCTGCTCGACGTACCGCCCACGCGTGTCGCGGGCGCGATCATGATCACCGATGGGCAGGTGCACGATACCCCCGCCAACAAGAATGCGCTGGGCTTCGACGCGCCCTTGCATGCGCTGGTGACCGGCAAGCCGGACGAATTCGACCGTCGTATCCGCTTCAACAAGGCCCCGCGCTATGGCATCAGCGGCAAACCGCTGGAAATGTCGTTCACGGTCATTGACGAGGGCAAAGACCTCGGCAGCCCGGCTCGCGTCGAAATCCGCGTCAATGGCGAAGCAGTTTCGCAGGAAGACGCGCAGGTGGGACAGGAAACGCCTGTCACCATCACCCTGCCCCGCGCCGGTGTGAATATCGTTGAAATCGCCACGCCTGGAATTCCCGGTGAAGTGACCGACTCCAACAACCGTGCGGTTGCAACCGTTGACGGCATTCGCGAAAATCTGCGCGTGCTGCTCGTCTCCGGCGAGCCGCATAATGGCGAGCGCACCTGGCGCAATCTGCTGAAATCCGACGCTGCGGTCGATCTCGTCCACTTCACCATTTTGCGCCCGCCGGAAAAGCAGGACGGCACGCCGATCAACGAACTGTCGCTGATCGCCTTCCCGACGCGTGAGCTGTTCGTGGACAAGGTCAACGAGTTCGATCTCATCATTCTCGACCGCTACCAGCATCGCGACGTGCTGCCGCTGCTCTATTACGATTACATCGCGCAATATGTGGAAAATGGCGGCGCGCTGCTGGTCGCTGCCGGGCCGGAATATGCGGGCGAAATGTCGATTGCCCGCACACCGCTTTATAACGCCCTGCCCGCCATGCCGACCGGCACTGTAACCGAAAAGGCGTTCTATCCGCGCCTGACCGATCTCGGCAAACGCCATCCCGTCACGCGCGGTCTGGACGGCAGCGAGCAGGAGCCACCACGCTGGAGCCGTTGGTTCCGCACCATCGACATCACCGCGCCGCAGGGTGAAACGGTGATGAGCGGTGCCGACAACAAGCCGCTTCTCGTTCTCAACCGCGTCGGGAAAGGCCGCGTCGGCATGTTCCTGTCCGATCAGGGCTGGCTATGGGCGCGCGGTTTTGAGGGCGGTGGTCCCTATGCGGCGCTCTATCGCCGCATCGCCCACTGGCTGATGCAGGAGCCGGAGCTGGAAGAAGAAGCGCTCACCGCAGCAGGCAATGGCCGTGTGCTTTCCATCCGCCGCCAGACCATGGGGGACAATCCCGGCACCGCGACCGTCAGCACGCCTTCGGGCAAGGAATTGCCGGTCAATCTCGCCCAGAGCAAGCCGGGGCTGTTCGAAGGGTCGTTGCAGACCGACGAAATCGGTGTCTTCCGGATCAGGAATGGCGATCTGGAAACATTGGCCCATGTCGGACCCGTAGATGCGCCGGAATTTGCCGACAGCATTTCGACGGTGGATCGTCTGAAGCCGCTCGCCGAGGCGACCGGCGGGTCGGTCTATCGGGTTCATGCAAGCGCCGACAGCGCAGTGCGGGTGCCAGCGATTACGGCTGTCGCCGCCAATCGTACCGCCAGTGGCAATGACTGGATCGGCCTGCGCGAAACCGCCGATACGCAGCTGAAAAGCGTGAACCGTCTGCCGCTATTCTCCGGCTTCCTGGCGCTCGCTGCCCTGCTGCTTGTGTTCGGTGGCATGTGGTATCGCGAAGGGCGGTAATCCGTCCTCACGCACCGTTCCTCGTCTGACACCCCCGTTGCCCCCTCATCCTGAGCAGGTGCGAAGCACCGTGTCGAAGGGCGAGGGCACGCGCTGATTTCCCCTCTCCTTCGATCCTTCGAAAATCTCAGGATGATGCGCCGTCTTCGACGGCTTCTCAGGATGAGGGGAAAGCAAACGTTTTCGCTGAACTGAAATCAGGCCCGGTTGGCGTGGCGCACAATGCCGCTGACGCCGCTTGCGGCGCCGGGGGTGAGTTCGCAGGCGAGCATCCGGCGCGGATCGACCGCCGCTGGCATGACCATGGTGCCAGAAGGCACCATCTTGAAGCCGAACGGTCCATAATAAGGTTCGTCACCGACCAGAATAACCAGCTTGTGACCGGACTTCGTCGCCGCTTCCAGCGATAGACGCATCAGCGTGCCGCCAATGCCCCGCTTCTTCCATTCCGGCCGCACGGCAAGCGGACCCAGCAGAAGCGCTGGCGTCTTGCCGATCACGACCGGCGTCAGCCGTACCGAACCCACCACGATGCCGCCCATCAGGGCAACGAAGGAAAGATTCAGATCATGCGGACCGCCTTCGCGAATGAAATGCGCAGCGCGGGTAAAGCGCCCCGGTCCGAAAGCTTCGGCATTGATGGCTTCGATTTCAATGTCGTGCGCCGGGCATTCCTGCGCGTAGGTCAGTTCAAGCTGTTGCATGGGCTTAAGATCACAATTGGAGACTTCGGGGACCGTCAGGTCAATGGAATGCACGCCGCGCTCGCAGCGCGGTTTGAGTTTCATCGTCGGATGAAAAGCATTTCCATTACGTGTCTCCTGGGCGACCTAACCTTTGGATGATCGCAAATTGGAAACCCCATTACACCAAAATGAGCAGCGGTAAAACCATTTTTTTCAAATTGGCAGTTTCTGCTTCTCTTTTTGGCAGCGTGACGCACTGTTCACGACTTGTCGTGCTGTAAAATCGCCGGTTTCGCTCTATTTTGAGTTCCAAAAGGAGAAATCACATGGGACTTCTGGTCGATGGCAAGTGGCAGGATGTCTGGTACGACACCAAAAGCACAAAAGGCCGCTTCGAGCGCTCGAAATCGCAATTCCGCAACTGGGTAACCGCGGATGGCAGTGCCGGTCCAACGGGCGAAGGCGGCTTCAAGGCTGAACCGGGGCGCTACCATCTTTATGTTTCCTATGCGTGCCCATGGGCGCATCGCACGCTGATCTTCCGCGCGCTGAAGAAGCTTGAAGATGTCATTTCAGTTTCGGTCGTGGACTATCTGATGGTGGAAGAAGGCTGGACCTTTTACGGCACCACCGGCAGCACCGGTGATGATCTGTACGGCTCCAAGCGCCTTTATGAAATCTACACCCGCGCCGATCCGAATTATTCCGGTCGCGTTACCGTGCCGGTTCTGTGGGACAAGCAGCGCCAGACGATTGTTTCCAACGAATCGTCAGAAATCATCCGTATGCTCAACACAGCGTTCAATGAATTCGGCGATGCCTCGCTCGACTTCTACCCGGACGCGCTGGCCGCTGAGATCGATGCGCTCAACGATTTCATCTATCCCAATATCAATAACGGCGTTTACCGCGCAGGCTTCGCCACCTCGCAGGATGCTTATGAGGAAGCGTTCAAGCAGTTGTTCGCCGCACTCGACACATTGGAGGACCGTCTGTCCCGCCAGCGCTACCTGGCGGGATCAAGCCTGACGGAAGCAGACTGGCGTCTGTTCACGACGCTGCTGCGTTTTGATCCGGTCTATGTCGGCCATTTCAAATGCAATCTGCGCCGGATCGCCGATTATCCGAACTTGTGGAACTATACGCGCGAGCTTTATCAGGTGCCGGGCGTTGCCTCGACGGTGAATATGGAGCACATCAAGGGCCATTATTACCGCAGTCACAAGACGATCAACCCGACCGGCATTGTGCCAACAGGCCCTGAGATAGACTTTGCCGCCCCGCATGACCGGGATCGGTTTTCAAAGAGCTAACCCTTCCGACCCGCACTGCGCCTTTCCTGCAACAGTCAGGATTCCTAATTCAGCTCTCTCTCATTCTCTCGTGCCCCTTTGATCTCGATCAATGGGGCGCGAGGCGACGCAGTTCAGATTGGATGCATCCCCCAAGGACGAAATCCAAGACTGAGACCGTGACCAAGGAGAGATTTGATGAACCGTTTTGCGAAAGGGCTGCTCGCAGCAACCGCGCTGACCTTTGCCGCACCGGCAGCCTTTGCCGCCGATAGTGTGGTCGCCCCGCCGGCCTCTGAAATTCAGGCGGTGCCCGAAGCGCTTTCGCCCTGGCAGATTCGCGTGCGCGCGCTCGGCGTGATTGCGGAAAACAAGGGTCATGTGAACGGCGTTCCGGGTTCCGATCTCGACTATTCCAAGTCGATCACGCCGGAACTCGATATCACCTATTATTTCACCGACAATATCGCCGCCGAACTCATTCTCGGCACGACCTATGCCAATATCAATGGCGCAGGCTCGATCAGTAGTCTGGGCAAGGTCGGCAAGACGTGGATTCTGCCACCAACGCTTACGCTGCAGTACCACTTCACCAATTTCGGCGCGTTCAAGCCTTATGTCGGTGCAGGCGTCAACTATACGATCTTCTACAATCAGGATGCGGGCAGCGCGGATTACCTGAAGGTCAAGAACACGTTTGGCGGCGCGCTCCAGTTCGGTGTCGATTATATGATCGACGAACATTGGGGCCTGAACTTCGACGTGAAGAAGCTGTTCCTCGAACCGAAATTCGACGTCACCGTCGGCGGGCAGGAATTGAGCGGCAAGGCCAAGCTCAATCCCTGGTTGATCGGTACGGGTATTACCTACCGCTTTTAATTCAGTGCTATTAAAAAGGGCGCGCGCTGCGCGCCCTTTATACCAAAGTATTACTCAGTATCCCCGCTCAGAATCAAACAATAACGCTGGGCGCCCGTGGTATTACCACATCGGCAGCGGTTCCAGATCATACAGCGCTTCCTGCAAGCGCCGCTTGGTGGAGGCCGTGGTGCCTTCTGGTAGATCATCCAGAGGAAAGAAACCGCTTTCGGCGATTTCTCTATCCGGCTCTTTGGGCGCAAGTTGTTCAAAGGAACGGCATACATAAAGTGCAACGTGATCGCGTGGCGAAGCATGGGCATTCTTGTAAAGAGCAAGAAGTTGCGGGCGACTTTTCAGGATAATATTACCTTCTTCCCGCAGTTCTTTTTCCAGCGCCTGTTGAAAAGTCTCCCCACTATCAACACCGCCGCCTGGTAACTGCCAACCCGGCACGTAAGTATGTCTCACTAAAAAAACCGAGTTATTCTTTTCATCATACACAATTGCCCGCACCCCAAGGGTCATGGGGCGTCGCAAAAGAAAATATGAATGAAATATAAAATGACGAAAGCGCATTCCGACTCTCCAGCAAACATTATATGCAGCTATCAATGCAGCAATCGCATCAACAAAAAGTCGCTAAATACGGTTTCTATTTCAGAAATTATCCAGTAAACGGGCCATATGTTTCGCCTCGCTCACATCTCCGATATCCACCTTTCGCCACTGCCGCGTGTGAGATATCGCGAATTGGCATCAAAGCGCATCACTGGTTATATCAATTGGCTGCGCAACCGCAAGGGTGCAATGCATGGAACGGTACTCGATAAACTTGTAGCCGACATGCTGGCGCAAGCGCCGAATCATATTGCCGTCACCGGCGATCTGGTCAATCTGGCTCTCAATCTGGAAATAGACATCGCCGCCGAATGGCTGTCGAAGCTGGGCAATTCTAACGATGTTTCGGTCGTGCCCGGCAATCACGACGCCTATGTGCCCGGCGCACTCGACCGGTCCTGCCGCAAATGGGAACCGTGGATGCGCGGCGACGGCATCGACAACAAGGGCAAGCGGCCGCAATTTCCCTATATGCGGGTGCGCGATGATGTCGCGATGATCGGCGTCTCGTCGGCGCGCGCCACAGCCCCCTTCATGGCGAGCGGCGATTTTCGCTCCGCGCAGGCCAAGCGCCTCGCCGCAGCACTGGATGAGGCAGGCGCGCGCGGGCTTTTCCGGGTTGTGATGATCCACCATCCGCCGATCCACGGCGCAACGCCGACCCACAAGCGCCTATACGGTATCCGCCGTTTTCAGAAGATCATTCGAAAGCACGGCGCGGAGTTGGTCATTCACGGCCACACCCATCTGGCGACGAAATATGAAATCGACGGACCGAACGGCCAAGTGCCGGTGATCTGTGTCCCGTCGGCCAGCCAGAACTATGGCGGCCACAAGCCCCCTGCCCGCTACAATATTTTCAACATCGACCGCAAACCGGACGGCGGCTGGTATTGCCTGTGGGAACAGCACGGCATTGAAGATGTGAGCGAGCGCATTTTCAAGATCTCCGAACAGGAACTCTACACATGAAAAAGGCGGCCAATGGCCGCCTTTTCAACTCGTACAGACGTTCGGCCTATTTGCCGATCACGCGGTTAGCCGCCGATACGATGGCCTCCAGCGAGGCGCTGACGATATTGTCATTGATGCCCGCGCCGAACAGCTTGCCACCCGGATGCGCCATTTCGACATAGGAGATGGCCGATGCGTCCGAACCCTGCTGGAGCGAATGTTCGGAATAATCCACCACCGACATTTTCACCCCGAGATATTTGGACAGCGCGTCGACAAAACCGTCGATCGGACCGGTGCCCTTGCCTTCGATATTCTTGGTCACGCCGTTATCGGTGATTTCGGCGGTGAGAATGCGGCGGCCCTTCTGTTCCGGATCGGGAATGGTGTGGTGATCCACGAACTTGATGCGGGCATCGGACTGCGTCACATAGAGCTTCTGGAACTCTTCATGAATGCGCTTCGAAGGCAATTCCTTGCCTTCGTCGTCGGTGATCTGCTGGATGATTTCGCGGAACTCGACCTGCAGATTGCGCGGCAGGTTCAAGCCGTAATCGGCCTGCAGGATATAGGCGATACCGCCCTTGCCCGACTGCGAATTGATGCGGATGATCGCTTCATAGGAGCGGCCCACATCCTGCGGATCGATCGGCAGATAAGGCACTTCCCAAACCGGCGAATTGGCCGACTTGCGCGCCTTCATGCCCTTGTTGATCGCATCCTGATGCGAACCGGAGAAGGCGGTATAGACCAGCTCGCCGACATAGGGGTGGCGCTCCGCGATCTTCAGCTGGTTCGAATATTCGTAGACATCCTTCATGCGATTGATGTCGGTGCAATCCAGCTCGGGATCGATGCCCTGCGTGTACATATTCAGCGCCAGCGTCACCACGTCCACATTGCCGGTGCGCTCGCCGTTGCCGAACAAAGTGCCTTCCACGCGGTCGGCACCGGCCATCAGGCCCAGTTCCGTCGCAGCGATGCCCGTACCGCGGTCATTGTGCGGATGCAGCGAAATAATCAGGTTCTCGCGATTGTCGAGATTGCGGCACATCCATTCGATCTGGTCGGCATAGACATTCGGCGTGTTCATTTCCACCGTGGACGGCAGATTGACGATCAGCTTGTTGTCCGCCGTCGGCTTCACGATCTCGATGACCGCATTGCAGATTTCCAGCGCCACATCCAGTTCCGTGCCGGTAAAGCTTTCCGGCGAATACTGGAAGCGATAGCCGCCGCCTGCCTTGGCAGCCATATCCATGATCATCTTGGCGGCATCGGTCGCGATCTGCTTGATTCCGCCCACATCCTTGGCGAAAACCACGCGGCGCTGCAATTCACTGGTGGAATTGTAGAAATGGATGATCGGCGTCTTTGCGCCTTCCAAAGCTTCGAACGTGCGGGTGATCAGTTCCGGGCGGCACTGCACCAGAACCTGCAAATCCAGTTCGTCCGGCACATTGCCCTGTTCAATCGCCCAGCGGCAGAAGTCGAAATCCGTCTGCGAAGCGGATGGGAAGCCGATCTCGATTTCCGGGAAACCCATATCGACCAGCAAACGGAACATGCGCTCCTTACGGTCATGGCCCATCGGGTCGATCAGCGCCTGATTGCCGTCACGCAGATCGACCGAACACCAGATCGGCGCCTTTTCGATCCGCTTCGATGGCCAGGTACGGTCATCGAGCTTCGGGGCCGGGAACGGCGAATATTTGGTGGCTGCGTCCCGCATGCCTTTACGTTCGGCTTTGGCTACGGATTGCGGCGTGATAACGGACTGGTTCATTTCTCGTTTCCTCCCGGCTTCTGGACGGCATTACAGCTCGTCAAGCACGGATATTCATGATCGATTATAAGGGTTTTCTGAAAAGGAGCACAGGCCAGCGGGACCGTTTTCGACCGCCGGACGCTCCTTCAACGAGCCCGGCGATCGCCGCTAAGGCCGAGGGTAAGAAGCGAGTTGAGAACGCAAACATCGACGCGCGCGCCAGTGGCGGCAGCCGAATGTTCCAGAGATGTTGCGTTCTTCGTCATCATGGTCAAGCTTTTACACGCGCGATTTGGCCGACGCAAGATGGATTTACGACAGCTGCCTCAGTCATACCTGTTTTTAAATCAGGCGAATGGCACAGCACTTGTCCCCAAAGGCAGCTTCGCTTCGTCCTCCGGCTCGACATGGATCACCACGCGGGCACTACTGATCTGCTGCTTCAGCGCATCCTCAATGCGGTCACAGATCACATGCGCATCGCCAACGCTCATGTCGGCTGCGACAACCAGATGAAACTCGATGAAGGTGACGCGTCCGGCAATACGGGTTTTCAGGTCGTGCACTTCGATGGCGCCAGCGGCATTGGCCGAAATGACATCGCGGATGCGCATTTCTTCGACAGGCTCGACGCCAATATCCATCAGGCCCTGTACCGACGAATTGATCACATGCCAGCCCTGCCACAGAATATTCAGCGCCACGACAATGGCGAGCAGTGGATCAAGTATCGCCCAGCCGGTGACGACCGCCCCAACCAAGCCAACCAGCACGCCAGCCGAGGTGACAACGTCGGTCATGATATGCTTGCCATCGGCTTCCAGCGCCGGGGAGCGCGCGCTGCGCCCGATGCGGATCAGCAGCATCGCCCAAACAGCGTTGATGGCGGCAGCGACAGCGTTGATGCCAAGGCCAAGCCATGGCTCTTCGAGCTGGCGTGGCGTTTCCAGTGCAAACCAGGCTTCCCGAAAGATCAACAGCGCCGCGACACTGATCAGCACGCCTTCAACAACAGCCGATATATATTCCGCCTTATGATGGCCGAAGGGGTGGTTTTCGTCGGCGGGCTTATAGCTGACGCTGATCGCCCACCACGCGCCCATGGACGCAATTACATTGACGATGGATTCGAGCGCATCCGAATAAAGGGCCACGGAGCCTGTGAGCAGATAGGCCACATATTTCAGACCCATCACTCCCAGAGCAACCGGAATCGACCACGCGGCTAGCCGCCGAACTCTTGCACTCGCGTCCATGACGAACCTTTGATTTGTCTTAATTACGGCCCGAAAATCGGGAATTGGCCAATTCGAGGCCCATCACTCATGCGTATCGACTCGAACCCGGGATAACTTCCCGAAGCCGGTCAAGTCCTATGCAATAGCATTTTAATGACCGCTCTATAGCCCAGTTTGGTCCAAGTTCGTACCCCTGTTTTTTCAGTTATCGCATTTAATTTTCTTCTGCAAATGCAAGGCATTACAGTTGCAAATGAGTTGCTACAGCAAGCAGCGAAAATGCGCCCTCGACACCCCAAACAAAACCGGCCACAGGGTGCCTGCGACCGGTTGAGTATGCCGATGATTACGGGCCCGCTCAGTAGTTGCTGCGGCGCTTCTTATGCTTGCCCGCCAGATGCGTGACCACATTTTCGATCATGCGCATACCGGCATTATGGCCGAGCGTCATGATCGATTCCGGGTGGAACTGAACAGCCGCCACCGGCTCCTTCTTATGCTCGAAAGCCATGATCACACCGTCTTCGGTTTCCGCCGTGACGAGGAAATCGTCCGGCAGACGCTCCGGATCGGCAAAGATCGAATGATAACGTCCGACCGTCACTTCCTTCGGCAGACCGGAGAAAATGCGTTCCGGCTTCGACACGCGAATGCGCGACGGCTTGCCGTGCATCGGAATGCGCAACTGGCGCAGTGTGCCGCCATAGGCTTCCGCCAGCGCTTGCAGCCCAAGGCAGACGCCGAAAATTGGCAGTTCGCGCTTGCGGGCCTTGTCGATGGTCGCCTTGCAGTCGAAATCCTGCGGCGAGCCGGGTCCGGGCGAAAGCACCACGAGATCAGGATTGACGCGGTCGAAAATATCGTCGGCAACCGGCGAACGCACCGTGGATACGGTTGCACCCGTCTGGCGAAAATAATTGGCCAGCGTATGCACGAAGGAATCTTCGTGATCCACCAGCAGGACCGAGATGCCCTCGCCCACCTTGGCGGCAACGCGTTCTTCCGCGATCTGATTGCTCTTCTGTGCCTCACGGACAGCCGCGATCATAGCCGATGCTTTCAGCTCGGTTTCGGCTTCTTCCTCTTCCGGGTTGGAATCGAACAGCAGCGTCGCACCGGCGCGGATTTCAGCCACGCCATCCTTGATGCGAATGGTGCGCAGCGTCAGGCCGGTATTCATGTCGCCGTTGAAATGCATCATGCCGATGGCGCCACCGTACCACGCGCGCGGGCTGCGCTCGTTTTCTTCCAGAAAACGCATCGCCCACAATTTCGGCGCGCCTGTCACGGTCACAGCCCATGCGTGGCTGAGGAAGCCGTCAAAGGCGTCCATGCCGTCGCGCAGGCGACCTTCGATATGATCGACCGTGTGGATCAGGCGCGAATACATTTCAATCTGGCGGCGACCGATCACCCGCACCGAACCCGGCTCGCAGACGCGGCTTTTGTCGTTGCGGTCCACATCCGAACACATGGTCAGTTCGGATTCATCCTTCTTTGAATTGAGCAGTTTCAGGATCTGCTCCGAATCCGAAATCGCGTCCTCGCCGCGCTTGATCGTGCCCGAAATCGGACAGGTCTCGATGCGGCGGCCATTGACGCGCACAAACATTTCCGGCGATGCGCCGACCAGATATTCGTTTTCTCCAAGGTTGATGAAGAAGGAATAAGGCGACGGATTGATCGTCTTCAGGCGGCGGAAGATTTCCGACGGTGCGGTGTGGCAGCGCTCATAGAAAGTCTGGCCCGGTACCACTTCGAACAGGTCGCCCCGCTTGAAGCTATCCTTGGCGCGCTCGACGAGCTTTGCGTATTCGCCCGGATTGTGATCGCCGCGTGGCAAGGTGCGCTCCGATGGCTTGAACGCCTCGGAAGGCGTTGCCCGTGCCAGACCATGCGTGGAAGACCCGCCGCAGCTGAACTCATAGCGATCCACCCAGGCGCGTGCGGCGTAATGGTCGGCGACGAAGATCTCGTCGGGAATGAACAGCACCAGATCGCGCTGGGTTTCGGGGCGCTTCAGCTTGTACTGGATCGGATCGAACTGGAATGCCAGATCATAGCCGAAAGCACCGTAGAGGCCGAGATTGGCGTCTTCTTCCGAGAAGAAAAGCCCGACAATGGCGCGCAGTACGGTAAATACCGAAGGCATACGCGAGCGCTCTTCTTCGGTGAATGCGCCGGTCGGCTCCGCGATGGTCAGTTCGATGCGGTCCTCGGTGGATGCGTCCACCGTCACTTCGCCCAAGGCCTGCACGGTCTCCAGAATGGGGCGTAGCAGGATCACGCCGCGGGCGTTCAATGCCTCGATGCGCATGGTGCGCTGGCGCGAGGTGATGACCACCGGCGGATCGACGATTGCCGTATCCCATCGCGTGTAGCGGCCCGGATATTCGTAATTGGACGAGAACACTGCACCGCGTCTTTCATTGAGCACATCGATGTAGGTTTCGATGGCGCCCTTATACGCAGTGAGATGGCGCACGCGCTCGACGACAATGCCGCCGGCCGTTTCGTGCTGAAATATCTCGCTATCCGCTATCTTCGCATTCATGGTCGGCTAATCCCAATTGCTTTGGTTTTTCGAATATTTCCGGGCTTCGGTCCCATTCGGGCAGCCAAACAAAAAGGCCGCCCGGATAATCCCAGCGGCCCTGTCTCCTGAACGCATATGCGCAAACGCCTGCGTGGCCGCTTTTAGCGAGCCCACCACCAACCGTTGATGCGAATGTGCGAAATGTTCATGGGCGCTAGTGTTAGCGCTCCGCCCCGCCCCTTGCAACCGGAAAATTTCAAGCCCGCTTTTTCCACGGCGGCAGCAATGCGATACCTGATAATTCTGTCAGGCATACACCTGTCAGAATTATTGCTAGACCTGCGCAGCGGGCAAAAGAAAAGTCCGGACACCACGGAAGGTCCGGACTTTTCCCTGTCCTTAATGAGGACATACAGACAAGGAAGCGGGGTGCCTTGCCTGATCACAACGAGGCTCCACGCCCCCCAAATGACTAAATTTATAAGTGTAATACGATTTTTAGTATGGCCAAACACTACCATGGGTTGCATAATCTTGGCAACTAGTAATTGATTCGATCTTACCTGTTCGTATTTGACACAAGCCGCGACTGCCCCCGTAAATTTGTCGGCCTTCCACCAAGTTTCGTCTTGCGCCCAGCCCCGATTTCAGATTCATTCCCGTGACTTAATTCAGAATGAATGCATGAAGAAAAGAGTCGCCACGAACAGGCGACCATTTGGGGACACACGCATGAAGAACCTTGATGCCATGGACCGGAATATCCTGCAGGCCCTTCAGGAGAACGGGCGCCTGACCAATACCGAGCTTGCCGATCGCATCAATCTCTCGCAGACAGCCACAGCCGAACGCGTCAAGCGCCTGACGCGCGAAGGCTACATTCTGGGCTATTCGGCACGGCTGTCGCCCAAGATGCTCGACCGCGCCATGCTTGTGTTCATCGAGATCAAACTCGACCGCACGACGCCGGAAGTCTTCGAGACCTTTGCGACTTTTACGCGCAACAATCCCGACGTTCTGGAATGCCATATGGTGGCGGGCGGCTTCGACTATCTCGTCAAAGCCCGCGTTTCCGATATGGACCATTATCGTCGTTTTCTCTCTGAAGCGCTGCTTTCGCTGCCCGGTGTGCGGGAATCGCACACCTATGCCGTCATGGAAGAAGTCAAGGAAACCGCGCATATCGCGGTTTAAAAGGCCGCTTATCGCGGTCAGCTGCTGTCAGGATCATCACCTTCCCTGCAAGAGAGTGCTTGTCAAAAGATGATTACGGGTATATACCCGCATCATGGCACATTCCTGTTTCTGCATCCTTCTGCGTCAGGCATCACGCAAGACCTCGGCCATCTATGACGAGGCGCTGGCACCGCTTGGCATCAATGTCGCACAGTTCAGTCTGCTGCGTCGGCTCGACCGTGCGGGAACGCTGTCGATCACCGAACTGGCGCGCATGGCGGAGCTTGATCGTTCAACCATGGGGCGCAATGCCAAGGTGCTGCAGCGGATGGGCCTGATCGAGCCCGGCGACGGTCAGGATCACCGCGAAACCAATATCAGATTGACCGATACGGGCCGGGACCTTCTCGCCCGTGGCGGTCCCCTCTGGGACAAAGCCCAGGAAGAAATCGAGACCAAACTTGGAAATGATGGGGTTCAACAGTTGCAGGCGCTGCTTCAGGCACTCTGAAGTCGGTGGACGCGATCCCCTACTTAAAATTGACTGGAAACAATGACGGAGCGGGCTGTGATCGCTACGAACGCCGCCGCTCGCCTTCCTATCCGTGGCCATTTTGGCAAAAATGGTCCTAACCGAAAGCGCTCAAGATGATATCTGCCCGCCTCGCACGCGTTCTCGAACAGAGAAACATCCATTATGGATGGGTTGTCGCCGCCATCACCTTCCTGACCATGCTGGCAACGGCTGCCGCCATGGGTTCGGCAGGCATATTGATCGAACCGCTCCAGCGCGAATTCGGTTGGACCAACGCCAATATCTCCTTCGCCATGGCGCTGCGTTTGGTTCTGTTCGGCCTGATGGGTCCCTTCGCCGCTGCTTTCATGAACCAGTTCGGCCTGCGCCGCGTTGTAACCGCAGCGCTGATCCTGATCGCCAGCGGCCTCGTCGGTTCCATCTTCATGACTGAGGAATGGCAGATGGTGGGCCTTTGGGGCATCGTCATCGGCGTCGGCACCGGCATGACTGCGCTTGTGCTGGGCGCGACCGTTGCCGCGCGCTGGTTTGAAAAGCGCCGTGGCCTCGTTGTTGGCCTGATGACGGCCAGCAATGCAACCGGCCAGCTCGTCTTCATGCCGATCCTCGCCAGTGTCAGCCAGAGCATCGGCTGGCGCACGTCGCTCACCATCGTCATCGGGTTTCTGACCGTTGCGCTGCTGCTGGTTCTGGCACTGATGCGCGATCACCCGGCAGATATCGGCCTCAAGCCCTATGGCCGCACGGCACCGCTGCCCGCACCGGAACCGAAGAAGAGCTTTGGCGCCATGCTCGCCTCGCCACTCGTCACCCTGCGTGAAGCATCCTCCACGGCCACATTCTGGGTGTTGTTCCTGACCTTCTTCGTCTGTGGCTTTTCGACAAACGGCCTCATCCAGACCCACTGGATCACGCTTTGCGGCGACTATGGCATCGCGCCGGTCGGTGCGGCTGGTATCCTTGCCGTCATCGGCGCATTCGACCTGATCGGCACGATCATGTCCGGCTGGCTGTCGGACCGTTTCGACAATCGCTGGCTGCTGTTCTGGTTCTATGCGCTGCGCGGCCTGTCGCTGATCTATCTGACCTTCACCGACTTCTCGGTCTATGAACTGGCGCTGTTCGCCGTCTTCTACGGTCTGGACTGGGTCGCAACGGTGCCGCCGACTGTAAAGCTCGCCGCCGAACGTTTCGGCCCGGAAAAGGCCGGTCTGGTCTTTGGCTGGGTGTTTACCGGACACCAGATCGGCGCGGCAGCGGCTGCCGGTTTTGCGGGATTCGTCCGCACCGACTATGACAGCTATACGCCGGCACTCGTTCTGGCTGGCGCCATGTGCCTTGCGGCGGCGGCGATGGTGTTCATCATCAACCGCCCTGCCCCGCGTGTGGTGTTGCAGGCTTCCTAGAGCATTTCCAGCAAAAGTGCGAAGCGGTTTTGCGTCGGATAATGCGTAAAAACAAATAGATAGAGCGGTTCCGACGATTCCATCAAAACAGGAACCGCTCTAACGCGCAGGCTCTTCAAGATAAGCGTCGCCCCAATCGGCGCGGCGCGCCCAGCGGAAGAAATCGCCATCGCGTTTGGTGAACAGGCGCTCTTCCGCTGTTCCGTCACCCTTGCAGAGCTTCACTGAAACCTTGCCGCCGCCGACCCGCGGCGGCGCAATGACCCGCGCTTCAACCGCCTCGGACGGCTGGCGCACTGCCGCCAGATAGATGAATTTTTCATCTTCCCACGGCACTTCCGCATCCTTGGTCATGCGGTGAATGCGCGAACGCGCCACGCGCCGCGAGAAATGGCACCAGTCCGGTGCGACCAGCGGGCATTCCAGCTGATGCGGACAGGGCGCGGCAATCACGGCACCCAATTCGATCAGCGCCCTGCGCGCATCAAGAATACGCTGCCAGCCCGCAGGTGTTCCTGGCTCGACAATCACGAACATCTGCCGCGTGGACGCCCAAAGCTGCGCAACCAGCTTGCGACGGTCATCGGGGGCCAGTTCATCGAGCACATAGGCGATGGTGACGAGATCGGCCTGCGGAAAATCGAGCTTTTCCTTCACCACATCGCCCGCCCGCCAGTCGAGCGATGCAAAGCCACTGTTTCCGGCGAGGCTGCTGCCGACCGCGCGTATGGCCGGGCTTGCCTCGATCATCGTGGCGTTTTCAAGCGACGGCCAGCATCCGCGGGCTGCCCACAGGGCCGTCCCTGGCCCTGCCCCGACATCGAGCATGGATTGCGGCGCAAAATCCGGGCGGACTTCAGCAGCACCGTCGAGACCGGCCCGCACCGCCGCATAAGTCGCGGGCAGACGCGCCGCCAGATAGGCCTTCGCGGCCAGATCGTCGGAAATATGCAGGCGACCGTCCCGGGTCTCCGCGCGATAGCGGCGCGACAGAAGATCGGAAGCGCGTTTGAGATCGGCCAATGCCACGCCCTCAAGCGCGGCATCCACCGCCTGACGCAAAATCGGAGGCAGTTCCATTGCCCGTCAGCGCTCCAGAACCTGCTTCACATCGACCAGATTGGAACGAACGCGCAGAATATAGAAGCCCATCGTGGTCAGATGCGACGGTGTAAACCATGCATCCGGGCTACCGTTGGAAACGATGAAAGGCTGCATGTCGAGCGCCGAGCGCATCTGCTTTTCCATCTCGTCCCACACGCCATCAAGGTGCTTTTCGGCCAGCACGCCGCGGAAATCGGAATGCGCCGAGCGGAGCAGGCCGTAATAGGCGTAAAGCTGGCCATAGGCGAACCAGAAACGGTCGTCCGCACGGGTGTCGAACCAGCCATTATGATAGTTTTCCGCCCGGTCCTTGAGAATTGCGGACGTCGAACCAAGGTCGCTGGCGATGCGATCGACAAACTGGATCAGATTGTCGGCGCGGGCATCAAAGGTCGCCTGACAGTTTTCAAGACGCGTGTTGAACGAACGCAGATCCTTGATCGCCGAGCGATAATAGCTGGGCGTCGGGGTCTTGGGGCCGAACGGACTCAGGCCGAAATACCAGGAATCCTCCGCAAACTGCAGATTGCCACGGGCCTTTTGCAGATCGCCATCAATCTGCGACGTGCCGCGCAGACGACCTATATTGTCCACCAGTTCAATCGCCGTGCGGCGCACAGCGGCATTGATGCCGCGCTGGAACGAAGCCTTATTGTCGAGGAACGGTGTGCGATCCCAGTCCAGACCGAAGAAACCGGTCTTGTAGAGCAGCATGGAAGAAATCCACGCATTCTGGTTCACGTTGAAATCGGTAAGGTCGGCGGCAACCTCGGCAATCGCCGAACGCGAGCACTTGCGGGCCGATGACGGTATCTGCGCCGCCTGAACCGGCTGGCTTGCCGCCGGTGTTTCAGCAGATGGCTGATTGCTGTTCTCGGTCGCGGGCGCGGTGGAAGGTGCTGGCTCCGGCGCGACGGCAGGCGTCGAGTTTACTTCCTCGCCGGGCGTGTTTGCGGTCTGATAGCTATACTTTGCCGGATAGTCCGGGTCGAAATTGGTCCAGACCTGAGTCTGCCAGATAAAATAAATATAGAGCGCGGCCAGACCGACCACGACGACGCCAATCACGGCTTTCCACAATATTCCGAACTTCAGATAAACCCGCCATAAAGCGGCCAGTGGAACGGCTATCAGCCGGGCCAAACCCGCAATCATGCGACCAAGGAAGGAGAAAACGGCCCGTACTGCATTCCACACTATCAATCATCCTTCCATTGGCCCGCAATTCCGGGGCTTCGAACCATTCTCGCTCGCACATCGGGCCGTCGTAAAAAACGCCGTTTCCCGAAAAGCAGCGAGCAAGAAACGCTGTTCCTCTTCAAATAGAGTGCGCTCGTCTTTTCGACAACCGCGATCGCTCATCCAACTGATTTTATCCGGCATTTTGGCGCGACAGGGTTGAAACCGGGGGGCCGATCCGTAACATGGCGCAACTTGGAGCCGTTCCGGTAAAAGTGCGGGATATTTTTTCGTTCTCATCACGACAAAAGAGACAGACGTCGCAATCGAGAATATTTTCGCCGCTGTGGTACTTGAACGGCGCAATCTTTGGTGTTTGCTAAAGCCGGAACCGGAAAAATAAGCAAACCGTCAAAACGGCCCGGAAATGGAGAGAACAATGAAACTGACCTATACGCTTGCCTTTGCTGCGCTTGCCACGGGAACGGCAATGCTCGCGGCACCTGCTGCCAGCTTCGCGGCCGAACCGGAAAGCTGCTCGACCGTGCGTTTTTCCGATGTCGGCTGGACCGACATCACCTCGACGACTGCGGTTGCGACCGAAATTCTCAAAGGCCTCGGCTACAAGACCGATATCAAGGTTCTATCCGTGCCGGTGACTTATGCATCGCTGAGCAAGAAGGACATCGACGTCTTCCTCGGCTACTGGAACCCTTCCATGAGCGCTGATCTGAAGCCTTATCTCGATGACAAGAGCGTTGAGACGCTGCGTACCAACCTCACCGGCGCGAAGTATACGCTTGCCGTGCCGAAATATGCCGCCGACGAAGGCCTGAAGGATTTCAAGGATATCGCCACCTTCAAGGACAAGCTCGGCGGCAAGATCTACGGCATCGAGCCGGGCAATGACGGCAATCGCCTGATCCTTGACATGATCAACAAGGACGCTTTCGGCCTGAAGTCGTTCGAACTGGCGGAATCCTCCGAACAGGGCATGCTTGCGCAGGTTGCGCGCGCCATCAAGAGCAAAGAGCCGGTTGTGTTCCTCGCATGGGAACCGCATCCGATGAACAAGCGCTTCGAGATCACTTATCTCACCGGCGGCGATGACTTCTTCGGTCCGAACCTCGGCGGCGCCAAGGTCGAAACCAATGTGCGCAAAGGCTACACGCAGGAATGCCCAAATGTCGGCAAGTTCCTGACCAATCTCGAATTCAACCTCGACCTCGAAAACGAGATCATGGGCAAGATTCTGGACGATGGCGCAGAGCCTTCGAAGGCTGCGACCGACTGGCTCAAGGCCAATCCCGCTGCGCTCGACAAGTGGCTCGCAGGCGTGACGACGGTTGACGGCAAGGATGGTCTGCCTGCCGTCAAATCGGCCCTCGGCCTTTGATGTGAAGCACTCGCAGGCCGCGGTTAAACCCGCGGCCTTTCCATCTGTAGATACTCAGGCACGCAGCAGGAGACTTCATCGTTGAACTGGCTGACGGACTATAAAATTCCGGTTGGACCGACTGCAAAGACGGTCGTTGACTGGCTGACGAACAATATGGGTGGCTTTTTCGACCTGCTGGCAGCGGTCATGCAAAGCATGATCGACGCCCTGCTTTTCGTCCTGAAACTGCCGCACCCGCTGCTGCTGATCGCCATATTCGCAGTGATTGCCTGGCTGATCCAGCGCCGCATTTCGGTGGTCGTGCTGACGATCCTGGGCTTTCTGTTCATTCTCAATCAGGGTTACTGGGACCGCACGCTGGAAACGCTGACGCTTGTGCTTTCGTCCTGTGTTCTCTGCATGGCCATCGGCGTTCCGCTCGGCATTGCCGCAGCGCATCGTCCGACGCTTTACGCGGCCATGCGACCGGTGCTCGATCTGATGCAGACGCTGCCCACCTTCGTCTATCTGATCCCGGCCATCGTCTTTTTCGGCATTGGCATGGTGCCCGGCCTGCTCGCCACAGCCATTTTCGTTCTGCCCGCGCCGGTGCGTCTGACACATCTCGGCGTTTCGTCCACGCCATCCTCCTTGATCGAAGCTGGCGAAGCCTTCGGCGCTTCCCGGTCCCAGCTTCTCTGGAAGATTGAGCTGCCCTATGCCATGCCGCAAATTCTGGCGGGCCTGACCCAGACAATCATGCTGTCGCTTTCGATGGTGGTTATCGCCGCTCTCGTGGGTGCCGATGGTCTTGGCGTTCCGGTCGTCCGCGCGCTGAACTCGGTCAACACCGCGCTCGGCTTCGAGGCTGGCCTTGTCATCGTCGTGGTCGCCATTGTGCTCGACCGCATCTTCCGCGCTGGGCGCGAGAAATAGGAGATCGCGGATGACCATTATCGCAATTGAAGATGTCTGCATCATTTTCGGCAAGAACACGGATAATGCGCTGGCGCTTGCTGATCGCGGTGCAACGCGATCCCAGATTCAGGCCGAAACCGGCCATGTGCTTGGCGTCCACGACTGCACGCTCAACATTGAAGAAGGCGAAATCCTTGTTCTGATGGGCCTGTCCGGTTCCGGCAAGTCCACGCTGCTGCGCGCCATCAACCGGCTCAACCCGATTTCGCGCGGCCGCGTCACGGTGCGGGATGGCGACCGGGGCATCGACGTCGGCAAGGCGGATCGCAACACGCTGCGCCATCTGCGCACCGAACTTGTTTCGATGGTCTTTCAGCAATTCGGCCTGCTGCCCTGGCGCACCGTCGAGGAGAATGTCGCCTTCGGGCTGGAAATCTCCGGTATGGGCAAAGAAGAGCGCATTTCCAAGGCCCGCCAGCAGCTCGAACTAGTCGGGCTTCAGGACTGGGCCAAGCGAAAGGTCGGTGAATTATCCGGCGGCATGCAGCAGCGCGTCGGTCTCGCCCGCGCCTTTGCCACCGGCGCGCCGATCCTGCTGATGGACGAACCCTTCTCGGCGCTTGATCCGCTGATCCGCACGCGGTTGCAGGACGAGCTTCTGGCCTTCCAGTCGCGCTTGAAAAAGACCATTGTCTTCGTCAGTCACGATCTTGATGAGGCCATGAAGATCGGCAATCGCATCGCCATTATGGAGGGTGGGCGCATCGTGCAATGCGGAACGCCGCAGGAAATCCTGCTGCAACCCGCCGACCAGTATGTCGCCGATTTCGTCGCTCACATGAATCCGCTTGGCGTGCTGCGCGCGGGCGATATCATGACGCCGTTCGACCGTAACGCCGCCCCTCGCCCCTTTGCGGCCACAGCGCGACGGGAAACGCTGGTGCGCGAGCTGATGAATGCCGTTGCCGACAGCAGCGGCGATGTCGGCATCGTCGAGAATGGCAACATCATCGGAAAGGTCGCGGCCGATGATATCGTCCGGGCGCTCGCCTGGCACCAACAACGCTGATGCGCCTACATCAATGAAAAATTCCCCATAAAGAGACGGCGGCAATGGCAACAAGAATAAGGACAGAAAACAAAAGTATTAATAAAATACGCATCTGATCACCGTATGAATTAAATTTTGCCAGTGTATCGTAAATGTCCTCGCACTCAAGTTGTAAACGAAACAAAAACGCCGCACGTTTTAATATGCGGCGTTTTTATTTTATACCAAGCTCTGAATTTCCAATAAATGGATTATCGAGCGGCTAGAGCGGTTCCGTTTAATACGGAATCGTGGAACCGCTCTAGCTATTTGTTTTTAAGCATTATCCTACGTATCGAAGCGGGATCAGAAATCAGTCCAGTGGATTGATTTCCCCGCGTAGGCGCTCCGCACTTTTGCTGGAAATGCTCTAAGCCTGTGCGGCCTGTCTGGCGGCGGCACGCGCCTCGACGCGGGCGCGAATGGCATCCACATCCGCACGCGGCGTCGCGGC
This sequence comes from Ochrobactrum teleogrylli, assembly GCF_006376685.1. Taxonomy (GTDB): domain Bacteria; phylum Pseudomonadota; class Alphaproteobacteria; order Rhizobiales; family Rhizobiaceae; genus Brucella; species Brucella teleogrylli. The sequence goes on from NZ_VEWL01000002.1 coordinate 376,835, forward strand.
AAACAGCTTCTTCGTGTAATCGTGCTGCGGATTGTTGAACACGTCGTCACGCGACCCGTATTCAACCACCTCACCAAAATACATCACCATCACCTCGTCAGCGATATAGCGCACCACCGAAAGGTCGTGGCTGATGAAGACATAGGTGAGACCGAACTCTTCCTGCAGGTCGGACAACAGGTTCAGCACCTGCGCCTGCACCGACAGATCGAGCGCAGAAACCGGCTCGTCGAGAATCAGCAGCTTCGGATTGAGCATCAGCGCGCGCGCAATGGCGATACGCTGGCGCTGGCCGCCCGAGAACATATGCGGATAGCGGTTGAAGTGCTCGCGACCGAGACCAACCTTCAACAACATCTGCATCGCCTTGGCGCGACGCTCTTCCGCCGACATATTCGTGTTCAGCAGCAGCGGTTCGGCCAGCACATCGCCGATCTTCTGGCGTGGATTGAGCGAACCGTAAGGGTTCTGGAACACGATCTGCACCTTCTGGCGCATTTCGGCGGTCAGCCCGTCACGAGCGATGTTCACATCCTTGCCGCCGATCATCAGATCGCCGGAAGTCTGCGGATCGATCATGGTGAGGATGCGCGCCAGTGTGGACTTGCCGCAACCCGATTCGCCAACGATTGCCAGCGTCTTGCCCTTTTCGAGCTTGAAGCTGACGCCCTTGACGGCATGAACCACCTTCGGCTTGCCGAACAGGCCGCCGCCGACATGGTAATCGCGCTTGATATCGCGCGCTTCGAGAACGATCTCGCTCATCGCGCTTCTCCTGCACTGGTCTCGTCAAAAGCGAAATCCGACACCGTCGGCAGACGGTCGCCTGTCGCATTTTCCGGCAGAGCCGACAGAAGCGCGCGCGTGTAAGGGCTTTTCGGTGCGGAAAACAGCGACAGCACGTCGGCGTCCTCCATCTTGTGACCTTTATACTGCACGATGACACGATCCGCCGTTTCGGCGACGACACCCATATCGTGGGTGATCATGATCAGGCCCATGCCATGCTCCACCTGAAGCCGCATCAGCAGATCGAGGATCTGCTTTTGGATCGTCACGTCGAGAGCCGTGGTCGGCTCATCAGCGATCAGTAGCTTCGGATTGCAGGCAATCGCGATAGCAATCATAACACGCTGGCACTGGCCGCCCGACATCTGATGCGGGAAGCTGCCGAGACGCTCAGAGGCATCGCGGATTCCAACCAGTTCGAGAAGCTCGATCGCGCGAGCACGGCTCGCCGAACCATTCATGCCCATATGCTGCCTGAGCGCTTCTTCAAGCTGATAACCGACCGTGAAGCACGGATTGAGGCTCGCAACCGGCTCCTGAAAGATCATCGAAATGTCGCGACCAATGATCTGGCGGCGCTCCGAACTGGAAAGCGTGCGCAAATCCTTGCGGTCGAACGACATCTTGTCCGCCGTCACGGTCGCGGTCTTGGGCAGAAGGCCCATCACTGCGAGCATGCCGACCGACTTGCCCGAACCGGACTCGCCGACAATGGCCAGAACTTCGCCCTTGTCGACCGTGATATCGATGCCATCGACCGCCTTGAAAGGACCAGTCGAAGTATCGAACGAAACCGTAAGGTTCTTGATTTCAAGCAAAGCCATCGATCAGCTCCTCTTGAGTTTCGGGTCAAGCGCATCGCGCAGACCGTCGCCGATCAGATTGATGGCGAGAACAGTGATCAGGATTGCCAGACCCGGGAAGGTCACAATCCACCAGGCGCTGGTGATGAACTCGCGCGCCGATGCGAGCATGGTGCCCCATTCCGGCGTTGGCGGCTGTGCGCCCATGCCAAGGAAGCCCAATGCCGCCACGTCGAGGATGGCGTTGGAAAACGACATCGTTGCCTGCACCACGAGGGGCGCGAGACAGTTCGGCAGGATGGTCTTGAACATCAGGCGCAGCCTGCTTGCTCCGGCAAGCTTGGCCGCGGTCACGTATTCGCGTTCCTTTTCCGCCATGACGGCGGCGCGGGTGAGACGAGAAAAATGCGGCAGCAAGACAAGCGTGATCGCAAGCACGGCATTGATGAGGCCAGGCCCGAGAATAGCCACCAGAACCAGCGCCAGCAGCAGCGACGGGAATGCCAGGATCACGTCCATGATGCGCATGAACACCGTATCGACGCCGCCACCGAAATAGCCGGTGATGAGGCCGATGGTGATGCCGAGGCACATCGAAATGATGACGATGACGAAACCGACCAGCAGCGAATATTGTGCGCCATAGATCAGGCGGGACAGAATATCACGGCCCACCTCATCCGTTCCAAGCAGGAACTGGGTCGAACCGCCTTCCTGCCAGAAAGGCGGCAGCTTGATGTAGTCGCGGAACTGATCGACAGGACTATGCGGTGCAATGACCGGCGCCAGAATGGCCACGAGAATGACCGCCATGAAGACGTAGAGGCCGATAACCGCGCCGCGATTGACGCTGAAATAGAACCAGAAATCCTTCAGCGCGCGCATCTTGCCGATGTCGTTTGCGGCTTCCGGCTGAATAGCTGAGTGTGTCATGATACCCTCACTTATGCCGGATACGCGGATTGATCAGGCCGTACAGCAGATCGACCACCAGATTGACCACCATGATAATGGCGGCAATCAGCAGCAGACCGCTCTGCACGACCGGATAGTCGCGGCGGAAAATGGAATCGAGCATCCATTTTCCGATGCCAGGCCAGGAGAAGATGGTCTCCGTCAGGATCGCACCGGCCATCAGCACACCGACCTGCAAGCCGATTGTCGTGATGACGGGGATCATGGCGTTGCGCAGCGCGTGAATGCCCACGACGCGGCGCGTCGGCAGACCCTTGGCGCGGGCGGTGCGCACATAGTCCTCACCCAGCACTTCCAGCATCGCCGAGCGCGTCTGGCGCGCAATGACCGCGAGCGGAATGGTCGCCAGCACGATGGTCGGCAGGATGAGATGCGAGACCGCCGAAAGGAACGCGCCCTTCTGGTCCGACATCAGGCTGTCGATCAGCATGAAACCCGTCACCGACGGGAAGAAATAGAGGAGCGAAATGCGGCCTGAAACCGGCGTCCACTGCAATATGCCCGAGAAGAAAATGATGAGCAAAAGCGCCCACCAGAAAATCGGCATCGAGTAACCAACCAGGGAAATGCCCATGAGGCCCTGATCGAACCAGGAACCGCGCTTGACGGCGGCGATGACGCCTGCCGGAATGCCAAGGCAGATCGCCACAATGATCGCGCAGATCGACAGCTCTACCGTAGCTGGAAACAGCGTGAAAAATTCAACGAGAACAGGCTTCTTGGTCACCAGAGACTGGCCAAAATCGCCGTGCAGCAGGTTCCAGACATAATCCAGATATTGCTGCCAGATGGGGCGGTCAAAGCCGAGCTGCGCCATCAGTTCTGCATGGCGTTCCGGGCTGACGCCGCGCTCGCCTGCCATCAGCAGAACGGGATCGCCGGGCAGGACCCGGACGAAAGCGAAAGCAACGATCGTGATGCCAATGAAGGTCGGCACCAGATAGATGAGTTTGTTTAATATAAAACGAAACATACAAAAACTCCGACCGGGTGCGGAGGAACCCTCCACACCCGGCCCCCGGTTTGACGAAACCGAAATTCGTATACCTCTTGGATGAGGCGTGAACGAATTTCGGTTTCAAACCAAACCGGCAACCAATTGAATCGAGTGTGGTTTGCGGATTTGAGGTTCCTGAACGCGCATGCCACGCAAAAAAGGAACCTCAAATCCACCACACTCGTGTTGTTAGACTTTACTCGGAGATATCAACATCTTCGAAGCGATAGTCACCAAGCGGGCTCTGCTTGAAGCCCGTAACCTTGGCCGACATCGGCACGAAGACCGTCGAGTGAGCGATGGTGTTCCAAGGAGCCTGCTCCTTGAAGATCACCTGCGCTTCTTCGTAAAGCTTGGTGCGTTCTTCCTGGCTGGTCGAAACCTTGGCCTTCTGGATCAGGTCTTCGAACGGCTTGTAGCACCACTGGGCGCGGTTGTTGTTGCCAACGCCAGCGCAGCCGAGAAGCGTGCCCATGAAGTTGTCCGGATCGCCATTGTCGCCGGTCCAGCCGAGGATGACGGAACCGTCGCGGTCCTTGTCGGACGACTTCTTGAGGTATTCGCCCCATTCCATCGAAACGATTTCGGCGCTGACGCCAACCTTGGCAAGATCGGACTGCATAAGTTCAGCGGTACGACGCGCGTTCGGCATGTACGGACGGCTGACAGGCATCGCCCACAGCTTCATCTTGAGATCCTTGACGCCAGCGGCTTCAAGAGCCTTCTTGGCAGCTTCCGGATCGTACTTGTCGTCTTCGACCTTGTCGTTATAGCCCCACATTGTCGGCGGGATCGGGTTCTTGGCAACCTGGCCCTGACCCTGGAACACGGCTTCGACGATGGCCTGCTTGTTGATAGCCTGGTTCAGCGCCTTGCGGACTTCCGGCTTATCGTAAGGCGCCTTCAGCGTGTTATACGCGAAATAAGCCACGTTCAGGCCAGCCTGTTCGTCAACCTTGAGGTTGGAATCGGCCTGAAGGCCCTTGATGTCAGCCGGAGCCGGATAGGACATCAGGTGGCATTCGCCAGCCTTCAACTTCTGCGCGCGCACAGCTGGATCGGTCGTGATTGCGAAGACGAGATCGTCGATCTTCGGCTTGCCACCCCAATAGTCGGGATTGGCCTTGAAGCGAACGACGGCGTCCTTCTGGTAGGCGACGAACTGGAACGGGCCAGTGCCGACCGGAATCTGATTGAGATCGTCCTTCTTGCCGTCGGCAGCCAGCTTGTCGGTGTATTCCTTCGAGATGATCGAAGCGAAAGGCATCGAGATATTGGCGAGGAACGGTGCTTCCGGACGGTTCAGCACGAACTTGACAGTGTAATCGTCAACCTTGACGATGTCCTTGATCAGCGCGCCCATTTCCATGCTGTCGAAATACTCGTAGGTGATCCCTGCGGTATACTGGTGCCATGGATTGTCCTTGTTGCGCATGCGATCGAACGAGAAGATCACATCGTCCGCATTGAACTCGCGGGTCGGCGTGAAATAGTCGTTCGAATGGAACTTCACGCCCTTGCGCAGATGGAAGGTGTATTCCAGACCGTCGCTGGAAACGTCCCAGCTTTCAGCGAGACCCGGCACAACCTTGGTCGTTCCGTTCTCGAATTCGGCAAGACGATTATAAACCGGATGCGCAGACGCATCGAACGTGTCACCGCCCGTATATGCCGCCGGATCGAAGCCTTCAGGCGATGCCGGAGAGCAATACACAAAAGTCTTTGCCGAAGCAGCACCGCTCATAAGAGCCACCAGCGCGGTTGCAGCCAGGAGTGTTTTGTACATTTTCATTTATTGTCCGCCTCCACGGAAAAGTGTGCCGCGCGCGCCCCATTGCCCGCAGCCTGGCCTATCGAAACGCTTGGTTCCCCACTTTGCAAGCGCAATTGTTAGAACCAGTTCACATTCTTATGCGTTTATCACCTATATTTTTAGATTTTAATTTCTTCAAATTGCCATATTGCGGAATATTGCGCTAAAGGCGGTCAAATCATAATATTATTTGCGCAAATTTTCGCATAACGTCACGCAGCGGTTGCACGGCATCTTTGGAATCGCTGAAATTGCGGGCAAATATCAGTGCGCAGGCCTGTTCCATTGTGCAGAAACCAGCTAATAGCGGATTATCTTACTCAAGTTTATGACAGCGCGATGAACCAGACCAAAGAGCCAATCGATTCTCCCATCAGGCCGACAACGCCGGAAGCCATTCAGCTGGCAAAGACGTTGATGCGCACGGCGCGCTATGGCGCGCTGGCCGTGCTGGATGCGAAAACAGGCCGCCCGCTGGCAAGCCGCGTTGCAGTCGCGACCGACACGGACGGCACGCCGCTCATTCTGGTTTCGGGGCTGGCCGCGCACACGCCGGGCCTCATCGCCAATCCCGCCTGCTCTCTGCTGCTGGGCGAACCCGGCAAGGGCGACCCGCTTGCCCATCCGCGTATTACGTTGCATTGCGACGCCGAAAGGGTCGAGCGGACAGCGGATGATTATCCACGCCTGCGCCGCCGCTATCTCAACCACAATCCAAAAGGCGCGCTTTATGTCGATCTTGGCGACTTCGCGTTCTTCCGCATGAATGTGCTTGGCGCCAGCCTGAATGGCGGCTTCGGCAAAGCCTTCATCCTCGCAACCGAGGACCTGATCTGTCCCGCAGCCACCGCCGAAAGTATAGCTCCCAACGAACAGGACATTCTTGATAGTGTCAAAGAAAACGGAGAAGATGCCATCGCTGCCCGCATCAGCCAGATGACCGGCACAGCGACTAGGCCGTTGAAGGTGGTGGGGATAGACCCCGATGGTCTCGACATCGCAGCTGGCAATGAGATCGTTCGACTCCCCTTCTCGCGGAGCTGCGCCAGCGCAGCCGAAGTGCGCGCAGAACTGCTAAAAATGACCGCCTCGCCCGCCTGAAACGGATTCATGCTCTTTTTGGGACAAATTTGCGCGATTTAAACATGGGCGAATTTAAGCAAGGTCTTTTCAAACCAAATACCAACCATTAAATTTGACTTGCGTGTTCCAAAAAGGGGCCGTCATTTGAACCTACCAGCGGTCTTACGGGGGTATGACAGCAGATGAATAAAGAACATACTTTTTGTGATTTAACAGAAAATGCAGAACAGGCAGCAGATTTTCTTTCAGCACTCGCAAACAACAAGCGACTATTGATTTTATGCAAGCTGCTACACAATGAAATGTCTGTTGGCGCGCTCGCCAAAGCCATTGACCTCAGTCAGTCGGCCTTGTCGCAGCATCTGGCCAAATTGCGCGCTCTCGACCTTGTTTCGACCCGACGCGATGCCCAGACCATTTACTACATGGTTTCGTCACCGCATATCGAGTTGATGTTGTCGACGCTCTCAAGTCTCTATATGAGTCCGGCACCGCGCCGGCAGGAACAGCCGGTATTAGCCATCGCCTAAAGCATGAGGTTACAGCCGTGCAATGAAACAAGAAGATCATTTGCACGGCTGTCTCCAAAGAATAGACGATCCGGCTGACGAACGTCTTTTCCCCTATCGCGACATTCGCGAAAAAGACCTCGTCGGACGCCAGAAGCGTTTCATCGCCGAAGGCAAGGTCGTCATCAATGTGCTGTTCTCTTCCACCGCGCGCTTTGAGACAGAATCGTTGCTCGTGCTGGAAAATCGTCTCGACGGACTGACGGAACAGCTGAAACAGATTCCTGCGGGCACCCCGGTCTATTGCGTGCCGCAGACCGTCATGGATGCCGTCGCGGGCTTTCACGTTCACCGCGGCATTCTCGCCGTCGGTCGCCGCAAGCCGCAGCCGGAATTGGCTGACTTGCTTGCCACGCTTCCGCAACGGTCACTGGTCACGGTGCTGTGCGGCATATCCAATCATGACAATGTCGGCTCCATTTTCCGTAACGCTGCCGCCTTCGAGGCCAATTGTGTGGTGATGGACGAAACCTGCTGCGACCCGCTTTATCGCAAGGCCATTCGCGTTTCAGTCGGCGCAACGCTGAAAGTACCCTATTTTCATGGCGGGCGTATCGATGAGATTCTTGGTGCGCTCCAAGATGCCGATTTCAACGTGCTGGCGCTGAGCCCGTCATCGGAAACCAGCATCTATCAGGCAACCGGACATGATCGTCAGGCACTGCTGCTTGGCACCGAAGGCGAAGGACTGCCGCAACGGCTTCTGGCGCGTCTGCAGACGGCCCGCATTCCCATGTCGAAGGAATTCGACAGCCTGAATGTCGCCACAGCTTCCGGCATCGCCCTGTCGCGCTTCAGCCGGTTTCAATAATTCGCGCGCAAAGAAAGAGGCGGGTGCTTTCACACCCGCCTTGATGTTTTTCAATCGCTTCTGAAACGGATCAGGCTGCCGAAGCGTTTGCCGTTCCGGCCACCAGACGACGCAGCATTTCTTCCGCCTGCGGTTCGCGTTCGGACCGGCCAATGAAGCCGCCGCCGAAGACGCGCGCCGTATTGCTCTCGTCGGAATAAAGCACACAGGCCTGTCCCGGAGCAATACCGCTTTCGCCATCGACCAGTTCAACCCAGGTCTTCCCATCCCCATGACGCAGAACGGCAGGGCGCGGCGGACGCGTGGAGCGAACCTTGGCGAAAACTTCCATTCCACCTTCCGGCAGATCACTGATCGGGCCATCACCCAGCCAGTTGATATCACGCAGGAACACCTTGTGCGTTTCCAGCGCCTCACGCGGACCAACGATGACGCGCGCATTGGCGGCATCGAGATGCACAACATAAAGCGCCTCGCCGGTGGCCACGCCGATGCCGCGGCGCTGGCCGACCGTGTAATGCACAATGCCGTCGTGACGGCCAAGCGTGCGACCGTCGATATGGACGATATCGCCCGGATTGGCGGCTTCAGGCTTCAACCTGGAGATAATGTCGGAATATTTGCCCTGCGGCACGAAGCAGATATCCTGGCTATCCTGCTTCTTGGCAACCGTCAGGCCCATTTCCTCGGCGATTTCACGCACCTGCGCCTTTGGCAGATGGCCGAGCGGGAAACGCAGATAGTCGATCTGCTCCTGCGTGGTCGCAAAAAGGAAATAGCTCTGGTCGCGGTCGGTATCGACGGGACGATAGAGCGAGCGATGCGCACCATTTGCACGGCTGCGAATATAATGCCCGGTCGCCAGAGCGTCGGCGCCAAGATCGCGCGCGGTCTGGAGAAGATCAGCAAACTTGACCGTCTGGTTACACGAGACACATGGGATCGGCGTCTCGCCGCTGACATAGGAATTCGCAAACGGATCGATCACGGCTTCGCGGAAGCGCGCTTCGTAATCGAGGACGTAATGGGGAATGCCGAGGCTTTCCGAAACGCGGCGGGCGTCTTCGATATCCTGTCCTGCACAACAGGAGCCGGCGCGATGAACCGCTGCGCCATGATCATAAAGCTGCAGCGTCACGCCAACGACGTCATAACCTTCACGTTTGAGAATCCCGGCCACAACAGATGAATCGACGCCGCCCGACATGGCGACGACAACGCGCGTGTCTTCCGGCTTTCCCGGCAGATCGAGGCTGTTCAGGCTCATGATTGATTCCAGCTTCCGGGCATGCGCCCTGCTTCTCAAAATTCAGATTTCTAAGGCCTATATAGGCGAAACTGCGGCAATTTGCCAAGGTGTCGCAGAATAAACATTGGTCGAATTGCGACCCAGCCCCCACACTTCCCCGTGAAATTCGCAGAAAAATGGCCGAATTGCTTCGGTCGGCTCATTTTTCGTCAAAATTTTTTCAAGTGTTACCAGAGTGTTACCGGCGGTTTAGGTAATTTTTAAAGCTGTGGCGCTAGTCTCACACTCGATTAGGTCCTTGAGTGTTGTGTAGAGAGTACAATGACCGATCTGGTAAGACCGCGTATAAAGTATGTAATTGGTCCCGATGGCAGCCCGCTGACCATTGCGGACCTTCCCCCCGCCAATACAAGGCGCTGGGTCATCCGCCGCAAGGCCGAAGTTGTCGCTGCTGTTCGCGGCGGGCTTCTGAGCCTTGAGGAGGCATGCCAGCGTTATACATTGACGGTGGAGGAGTTCCTTGGCTGGCAATCCTCAATCGACGAGCATGGTCTCGCCGGTCTCAGGACGACCAGAATTCAGCAATATCGGCACTGATGGATCGGGCCGGGCTTGAACCCTTGTGTTCAATCATCCGCGCCGATCCAGCCTATGGATCTGATAAATTGAAAACCGGCCCACTGGGCCGGTTTTTGTTTGCGCAATTCATTCCTATCACTACAGTTGCAAATTCGTCAGGCCGCGGCGAAAAGAGTGATTTTCGAGTACCGGAGCGGAGCGTACTTCAAGGTACGTGAGCACCGGAACGCAGAAAATTGCTCTTTGCAGTCCGGCATCACGAAGAATGCAACTGTAGTGCTATGTTGAAGACTGTATGCGTTCACACTGGAGGATGGCATGAGCGGAAATATCGACATTCGCAAGGAAGACAGTTCCGATGGCGGACGCTATGTGGCGTCGCTGGATGGCAGCGAAGCCGAAATGACCTACACCAGGCTGGGGCCGTCCCTCATTTCCGTCGATCACACGCGCGTGCCCGAAGCGATGCGTGGCAAAGGTGCCGCACAGGCGCTGGCCAAGAACGCCATTCTTGATGCGCGCCGCAATGGCTGGAAAATCATTCCGCGTTGCAGCTTCATGCATGCGCAGGCGACCCGTCACCCTGACTGGTCGGATGTGATTACCAACGGCTGATACGAATCGCCAAACAACAGAAACACCGGCCAGACGCATTTGAAGCATTTCCAGCAAAAGTGCGTAGCGCCTACGCGGGGAAATCAGTCCACTGGACTGATTTCTGGTCCCGCTTCGATGCGCAGGATAATGCGTAAAAACAAATAGATAGTGAGGCTCCACGATTCCGTCTTAATCGTAGCCGCTCTGGCCCGGTGTTTCCGATTCATAACGGATCAGGGATCGATCAGGCTTTGGGCAATTCCTGAATGCGGCTTGCGAGACTTTTGGAAACGGCTTTGCCGTTCTTCACGCTCTTACCGCCCGCCGCTGTTTCTGCCGCTTGCAGAATGCCATGAATGGGCGAATCGGGACCTTCCTTTTCAGCGGTTGCAGCGACCATGCGCGCAGCAAGCTCCGCCATTTCTTCGCGAAGAGCTGCATTCTGGCGCATGATCTCCGCCTGATCCGTATCGGTCAGCGCATGGGCCACGGCACCAGCACGCGAAAAACGTTCCAGCTTTTCCTGTGCATCCGATAGTTCGGAAATCAGCTTTTCCAGCTTCTGCTGCAAATCGCCATTCCGGCGTTTCTCGCTCTTCAATTCCGTCTGCGCCGAAGTGAGCTGCGTTGAAAGCTCGTTATAGCGGGCAGTTGCTTCCTTACGGTCACGGCGCATTTCTGTCATCTCGCTCGACAAGCGGCCACGTTCGGCCTCGTTAGCGCTTATCTCGATACGCAGCGTATCCGCAAGCCCCTCCAGCGCAGTGTAATGGCTTTGCATTCGTTCTAGCTCGGCTTGCAGGATTTCAGACTTTTCCGATGCCGCCTGCCGGGACGCCCTGGCGTCCGACAGCATCTGATCCTGTTCAGCCAGTTTCTTTTCAATGGCGGACTGGCCTTCCTCAAGCAAGGGAATGCGCTTCAGCTCTTCATATTGGCGGCCAAGCACGACGGCCTGTTCGGCAGCCTTCTGGCGTTCCCGCTTCAACTGCTGCTCCAGCTTGCTGATGGCCACGGCAAATTCGGCGCGCAAACCGTCCTTGTCTGCACGAATTTCCGCAAGCGTAATCGGCAACTCGGCCTGAACCTGCCGTCGCGCCAGAAAGAAAGCGCGCCGCCAGACCGATGGCCCGAGCAGGATCAGGACGAAAACCGTCACAAGAACGCCAAGCAGGAAGAAAAGTGCCGACTGGATCAAGGTTTCACACGAAGTTGAGCTTTTTGCAGCCAAACAGAACCATCAAGCGATGGTAGCGCATAGGGCTGGAATGCGCAAAAGGCTTTCTAGCACCGAAACATTCCGGGTGCAGAACAGCCTTCGCGCAACCAGCAATTCACAACGACTTAGAACGGATTCCAGGTCGGGGCAGCTGAAACCTTCAGATAGCCGATATTCACGCCGAGCCTTGCGCCGACGCCAGTGCGGATCGGTACGAGCACGATGTTTTCGCGCTTCAGCACGTTGAACCCGACGCCTGCGACCACGTAGGCCGAACCGGCAACGCCCGCATAGCGACCGTAGAGGTTCTGGATATCGTCCAGATTATAGACGAGCATCATGACGCGCGAGCCCTGACCGCCGAAATCCCAGCCAAGGGAAGGCCCCTGCCAGTAGGTCTTATGGTCACCGGCATTCTTCGTATAAAGCGTGCCTTCGCCATAGGTCAGGCCGCCGATGAAAGCGCCGGAACCTTCTTCGCCAAGAACATAGCCGTTCGGCAGGCCGAAGCTCTGGAACGCTTTTTCGACAGCGCTGGCAAGTCCGCCTGAAGCCGAACCGAAAAACCGATGACCGGAATCGACGATTTCCTCGGCGGTGTAGGTGTTCTGCGCCCGTGCCTGATGCGGCAGAGCGAGGATGGAGACAATCAGTGCCGCAAGAAACGCAATAGAATACGCCGCATTGCGGAAACTGGTTTGCGACAGGGATGGTATGGCCATTTTTAATTCCTTCTGGCTACCGCTTCTCTGTCTGACGCCCTGTTAAAAGCATGACGCTGCCTCTTCCGGGCTTTCGCGTCGAATCGCGCATATTGTACGCGCTAATATGTTGTCCAAATCTTTATGAAACGAAATTGGCGTTTGAAAGGCGAAAAGCCGACGCGGAAAACATTAGCGCACGACAGGCGATCCGGCTTTCGAAAAAGACAGCTTTGTTGCGGCTTTCCAGCATGGCGTGTATCCAGTTAAACCGACATTCAGGGCGATTCGCCCGCCATCATGCCGCGCGGGAAACGACAAGTTTACGTGCGGTTTCGTTAACCGATCAGGACGCGACCGTCCGGCCGAAGCGCCGCGGAGCCGGGTCCATCCGCGTTCCGGAGAAAGCGCCATGCCACTACCCGTTACCCTTTCCGCACTCGACCTCGGTGCGCTTCTGTGCAGCCGGATCTGTCATGACATAATCTCGCCGGTTGGCGCGATCAACAATGGTCTTGAACTGCTGGAAGAAGGCGGCGCAGACGAAGATGCGATGGCGCTGATCAAGTCGAGCGCGCGCAACGCTTCGGCCCGCCTCCAGTTCGCCCGCATTGCCTTTGGCGCCGCCGGTTCGGCAGGCGTGCAGATCGACACGGGTGACGCGCAGACTGTCGCCACCGAATATTTCAAGAATGAAAAGCCGGAGCTGACCTGGGAAGGCACCCGCGTGCTTCTGCCGAAGAACAAGGTGAAGCTGCTGCTCAACATGCTTCTGATCGCCAATGGCGCGATCCCGCGTGGCGGCTCGCTGGCCGTACGCCTGGAAGGCGGTGATACAGAGCCGCGCTTTGTCATCACGGTCAAGGGCCGCATGCTGCGTGTTCCGCCGAAGTTCCTGGAGCTGCATTCCGGCGCCACCCCGGAAGAGCCGATCGACGCGCATTCCGTCCAGCCTTATTACACCCTGCTGCTCGCTGAAGAAGCCGGCATGACGATTTCCATTCACGCAACGGCAGAAGATATCGTATTCTCCGCCGAGTGAGCGGTTTAGGCGCGCGGGTCCGCCCGCGCTCCTGCTGACAAGACAGCAGGCAAATATCGTGTCGCGGTGAGGTGTTTCGGCAGCTTCGTTGCCGCTCTGGGGGAAAGTTGATGGGAGACGAAGCAATGGCCGGTTATTGCCTGCTGGTTGACGATTCATCCGTCATCCGCAAGGTCGCACGCCGTATCCTGTCCGATTCCATCGCAGAATTTGCCGAAGTCTCCACCGGGCATGAGGCGCTCGACAGTTGCGCATCGCGCATGCCGGATATCATTCTTCTCGATTTCGATCTGCCGGATATGACGGCCCTTGAAGTCATTCCCGACCTGCGCGCCCTGCCCGACGGCCAGCATCCGCGCATTATCGTTTGCCTCTATGAGCTCGACGTCACGCGCATCATGCGCGCCAAGCGTTCCGGCGCCGATGGCTATATATTGAAGCCCTTCGACCGCGCTTATCTCACCGAGCAATTCGCTCTTCTGATGAGCGCCGAGCCGCAAAAACGCCCTCGCCCGACTGTTGGCGAAACGCCGCGATAAGGCAGCCTGATACAATAGCACCAAAAGCAAAAAGCTCCGCCGAAGCGGAGCTTTTTTGTTCGTTGACCGTAAGGCCGGGGCCGATCAGGCGCTTTCGCGCAGTTCGGCATCCGGCTCGCGCAGCACATAGCCGCGGCCCCAGACGGTCTCGATGTAGCTCTGGCTACCGGAAACCGCATCAAGCTTCTTGCGCAGCTTGCAGATGAAGACGTCGATGATCTTCAGTTCCGGCTCGTCCATACCGCCATAAAGGTGGTTGAGGAACATTTCCTTGGTGAGCGTCGTACCCTTGCGCAAGCTCAAAAGCTCGAGCATCTGGTATTCCTTGCCCGTCAGGTGAACGCGCTGGCCGGAAACTTCCACCGTCTTGGCGTCCAGATTGACGATCAGGTCGCCCGTGGTGATGACCGACTGTGCGTGGCCCTTCGAGCGGCGAACAATCGCATGAATACGCGCGATCAGCTCATCCTTATGGAAAGGCTTAGTCATGTAATCGTCGGCGCCAAAGCCAAGGCCGCGAACCTTGTCCTCAATGCCGGCCATGCCGGAGAGGATCAGGATCGGCGTTTTCACCTTGGAAAGGCGCAATGTACGAAGAACTTCGTAACCAGACATATCCGGCAGATTCAAATCCAGCAGGATGATGTCGTAGTCATAAAGCTTGCCGAGATCGATGCCTTCCTCGCCCAGATCGGTCGTGTAGACATTGAAACTCTCGGACTTGAGCATCAGCTCAATGCTCTGTGCGATAGCACTGTCGTCTTCAATCAAAAGGACGCGCATCTCTTATCCCCTTTCCGCAGCCGACCAGATGTCCCTCAAGGCGGCACACGGAACCGTCGTTGCCTCTGTATGAAGGTGCCAGCAAATGGTTAACAAAATATGATTCTGGTTGGCAAGCATATTTATGCCCTGTTTAGAAAATTCTTATAGCGATTTGAATCGTAAAGAGATTCACGTCTCCCCGACTCTAAAGCATCGCTTTAAGAATCTTCGCTAAGCGATTCATTCGACTCTAGCTTTCACCTGTTGCTCAAAAAGCACATTAGGTTTACCGAGCCTTAAGTCCTAACGCGTATGATTAACCTCGCCGGTAAAGGAATGGTTACCAAACGAGCAAAATCTTAACTTTTTGTTTCGTTGTAAACGGTGATTTCTGACAACGGCCGCGACGCTTTCCCCCTGTAGGGGCTGGATTCGCGGGGGATTCGCGGTGTGAACGGACGTTTTTTGTTTATTCACACCTGTTAATAAAGCCCAATCAGATCGACTTGAAATGAAGTCGATACGATTGTGCTTCAAGTCCGGGGGGAACGCCCCAACACATGGAAGCTGGTTGGTGTTCAAGGAGTATTGCGTATGAAGCCACGTGAAAGCCTGGTGAGGCTTAAACTGTTCCAGGTGAAGGAAAAGCGCCGTCAACTGGGCCAGCTTGACCTGATGATCGGCGAGTTCGAGCGAATGGCGGGGGAACTCGACGCTCAGATCCTGTCGGAAGAAAAGAAGGCTGGCATCACCGATATCAATCATTTTGCCTATCCGACCTTCGCCAAGGCTGCACGCCAGCGGCGTGACAACCTGTTCGGTTCGATCGGCGATCTGATGTCGCAGAAGGAAGCAGCCGAGGCAGAACTGGCCGTGGCCGAGATCGAACTCTCCAAGGCGGAAGCGTTGGAAGAGCGCGACGGCGGCAAGGCGCCACGCGAAGTCGTCGAGCGCCCGGCCAATCAGCGTCGCGCTATGATCGGCTGATCCACGGCAAAACGATTGTTCTTTTTCAGGCGTCGCCCTTCTTGCGAGGGGCGGCGTCTTTTCGTCTATGCATAGCCTGCCCACCGAACGGCAATCCGTTACCAACAAACGCCGTCGCAGTCATGGAAACTTGGTTTGCATCCCGCCTCACCCGCATGTAGGGAAGAAGCGCAATGCAAAAATCCGCCCCCTCAGGGCTTCAACCAGCCCCAGACAAATTCAATTTCAGGAAAATCCCGAAGCTGCTCCAGTGGGGCCTGCTTCTGTTGGTGTCGGCTGTCCTGATTTTTGCAGGCGAAGTTCTGCATCTTCCGGCAGCCCTGCTGCTGGGCGCAATGGTCGGCGGCATCCTGATGGCGGCTGGCGAAAGTACCGTGCGCGTCCACAGCCAGCTTTCGACACTTGCGCAGGCGGTGGTCGGTCTGCTGATTGCCCGCGCCATCACGCCCGAGTTCTTCTCCAATATGGGCAGGCACCTGCCGATTATCCTGGTCTCGATGCTCTTCGTGCTGTTTGCCAGCACACTGATCGGCTATTTGCTGGCGCGGTTCCGCGTCCTGCCGGGAACCACCGCCGTGTGGGGTTCGTCACCGGGTGCTGCCACCGCCATGACGCTGATGGCGGAATCCTTCGGCGCGGATGCGCGCCTCGTCGCCTTCATGCAGTATCTCCGCGTCGTGCTGGTTGCGACCACAGCATCGCTCGTCGTGCGCCTTGGCGCGGGCGTGGAGATGGCGGCCCCTGCCGCGGTAGACTGGTTCCCACCACTCAACCCGTCCAGCCTCGGCGCAACGCTGCTTCTCGTCCTTGGCGGTGCCTTTCTGGGGCATATCTCGCGCATACCAACGGGCGCCATGCTGGTGCCGCTGGTGTTGGGCGCGATCCTGCAAGATACCGGCATCATGACCATCGATCTGCCGCCATGGCTGCTGGCGATCAGCTATACGCTGATTGGCTGGCGCATCGGGCTTGGCTTCTCACGCGCAATCATCGCCCATGCGGCGCGGGCTTTTCCCGCCGTTCTGGCTTCGACCCTGATCCTGATCGCCGTCTGCGGTCTGTTCGGTATGGCGCTTGGCCACTTGCTCGATCTTGATCCCCTCACCGCTTACCTCGCGACAAGCCCCGGTGGCGCAGACACGGTTGCCATTATCGCGGCATCCACCAATGTCGACCTGCCCTTCATCATCGCCATGCAGACAAGCCGGTTCTTCGTGGTGCTTTTCGCCGGACCGGCGATTGCCCGCTTCGTCGCCAAACGCGTCGAAAAACGGCTGGAAAAAACTGGCAAATAAAAAAACCCGGCTTTCGCCGGGTTTTTTCTTCAACGAACTGATCAGATCAGGCCTTCTTACCGTGAAAACCACGGATGGCGCCGATGATCTTGTCCTGATCGGCTTCCGACAGATAGGGATGCATCGGCAGGCTCAGAATGCGCGATGGCAGAGCTTCAGAAACCGGCAGGCCGCCCGGCGCAACCGGATAATGCTTATAGGCCGTCTGCTGATGCAGCGGCTTCACATAATAGATCACCGACGGAACGCCCTCAGCCTGAAGATGCGCCTTCAACCCGTCGCGGTTCTCACTTTCGATGGAATATTGCGCCCAGGCAGAACGGTTGCCAGCGGGAAGAGCCGGAACCTTCACCACATCCTTCAGCGCTTCGTTGTAACGCTTGGCGATACGGTCGCGTGCTTCCATCTCGTCTTCGAGGATCGCAAGCTTTTCCAGCAGAACTGCAGCCTGGATCGTGTCGAGACGCGAATTGATACCGATGCGCACATTGTCGTACTGGGTTTCGCCCTTGCCGTGGAACAGCACCGAACGCAGCGTATCCGCAAGCCCGGCATCGTTGGTGAACATCGCGCCACCGTCGCCATAGCAACCGAGCGGCTTGGCCGGGTAGAAGCTGGTCGCACCTACATGGCCAAATGCGCCGCACATGACATTGTCGCGCTTTCCGCCGATGGACTGCGCAGCGTCTTCGATGATGAACAGGCCTTCGCGCTCGGCAATCGCGGTGATGCGGTTATAGTCGGCAGCAAGGCCAAACAGATCGACCGGAATGATTGCCTTCGGCTCCAGACGGCCTTCCTTGCGGATAGCGGCAATGGCAGCTTCAAGCTGTTCGACATTCATGTTGTAGCTGTTGGCATCGACATCAACGAAAACAGGCTCTGCTCCGACCAGCGCCACAACTTCCGCAGTCGCAGCAAAGGTGAAGGACGGAACGAAAACGGCATGGCCGGGACCGATGCCGCGCGCCATCAGAGGCATCTGCAAGGCGTCAGTGCCATTGGCGCAGGCGATCACATGTTCAACGCCCAGATATTCACCGAGCTTCTGCTCGAACTCGGCCACTTCAGGCCCGAGAATATAGCGGCCTTCCGCAACAACCTTGGAAATGGCGGCATTGAGACGGTCTTCGATACGCGCGCGCTGCGCCCCAAGATCAATAAACTGCATGTTGGCTCCATAGAGTTGGCCTCGCACGAACCAACGTGCGAATCCTTGGCACCTATTTATTCGCTTGCGCGCCGTCCTGCCATGGCCGGGGCGTTCAAAGTTTTGCGAATGCTGTAACACCGCTTGACGAAACGTAAAGCTCCGTCCGCGAACGTCTTATCTGGTGTGCTGCACCGAGCCTTCGGTCAAGATCCGCAAGACACTGATGGCTTCCTTGCCGTCAGTCCGCGGGGTTTCACGGGTTTCGATGCAACGCAGGAAATGCTGCAACTCGCGGGTGAGTGGCATGCCTTCCTCGACGGGTATATAGATCGGCTCTGCCGACTTGAAAGCCCACTGGTCGTTTTCCCGCCAGACTTCGTGTTTGTAGAAGGCGAGCTTGCGGTCCCACGGCTCGCCGTCGTCGAAAACGGCCATGCCTTTGGTGCCGGTCACGCTCAGGCGCCGCTCGCGATAGGCATTGAGCCGCGAGGCAAAAAGATGCCCGCGAATGCCACTCGGGAACTCCAGGTGAACATGCGCAAAATCGTTCAGATGGTCGATGATGGCCGTGCCTTCGCCGCGAATGGCGCTGGGTTCCTCGCCGGTGATGGCGAGAATCATCGACAGATCGTGCGGCGCCAGGTCCCACAGCGCATCGAACTGCGCGTGGAACTTGCCAAGACCGACGCGATGCGAATGAACATAGCGGATATCGCCGAGTTCACCGCTCTTGACCATGTCGAGAAGCTTTTCGAAGGCCGGATGGAACCGCAGAACATGGCCGACCATGAAGATGCGACCATTTTCGCGCGCGGCTTCAACTTCGGCTTCCGCCGAAGGGACGTCGAGCGCAATAGGTTTCTCGACGAGAACATCCTTGCCGTTCTTCACAGCTTCGGTCGCATATTGCGCGTGGAACTGTGCAGGCAGGGCCAGAACGATGCCGTCCACGTCGGGACGGGTGAACAATTCATCAACCGGAACATTGGGAACGCCAAATTCGGAAGCGAATCGTTCGGCATTTGCCGGGTTGGCGTCGGAGACCGCCTGAAGGGCGCCGAGGCTCTTCAGGGTACGAATGTGGTTGCCGCCCCAATAGCCGCAACCCAAAACCGCAATACGAGGTGCCATGAAACTATGCCTTTGCTTATGCACAGTTCCTTATCGGTGCAAATGATGGAAAACAAGACGAAACCTGTGCGAAGAGTGCTTGACAGGGTTTCATTCCCCACATATACCGCCGCCATTCCTTGCAGGAACAATGCTTTGTCCCACCGGAAACGGCGACGACAAAACTTCTGCAAAGCGACGCGTGGCGGAGTAGCTCAGTAGGTTAGAGCAGAGGAATCATAATCCTTGTGTCGGGGGTTCGAATCCCTCCTCCGCTACCATTCGCTAACCGCTACCGAAAAATTCTCTTTCCAACTGTAGCGCGCCGTCGCATTTTGCAGTGTTTGACACCGGGTTTTGCAGCAAACCGCGTTTCCAATAGCGTCCTTTTAAAGATAGCTTGAGGGGCATTTAAGCCCCTCTTATTGTGCGAACGTCAAGGCATGCTGTGGCGTACACGATTTCATCTATCGGCATCGGTGAGCTGCTGGTATCGGCCGTCGAGAAACTCGTCGGCATATTCCGCCCAGAGGCGATTGTCCTTCCTATCCTGATACAGCACGATCAATCCCCACCGGGCGGTGTCATCCTCCAAACGAATCGTAACCGGCACCTTCATGAACACTGTCGAGTTATTGCTCGTGTTGCGAAGGGAGATAGCAATCAGGCTGTATGCGTCCCTGGTATCGGACCAACCCCACAGATAAGCCTGATCACCATTCTTGCAGCGGCTCGCCATATCCTCAGTTGCGATCCGCACAACCAAATAGTCGGTGTCTCGTTTTCATCACGCCACAGACTGCCGAGCGTAGGCTCCATGGTTTTACCCTCAGTGAGAAATGATCACTTCACGAGCAGGCTTTCCGGTACCACCTGCTGCCGTATAAGTTAGTGCGACTTCCTCGATCTTGAAGCCCGCGAAGATCGCACGGATTTCCGGCACATCGTTGATCGAAAGGATGAAGCGGCCTGCCAGTCGTCCGAGACGGTCGGCCATGACTTCATACTGATCGCGCCCGAATAGCTCTTTGCCGTAATAATCCTCCGTCCCCCAATATGGCGGGTCGAGATAGAACAGCGTTTCTGGCCGGTCGTACCGATCAATGAACGCGGACCAGTCGAGGTTTTCAATTACGACCGACGCAAGGCGTTCGTGCACATCCTGAAGCAAAGGCGCAAGCGTGGTCAGGTTGAACCGGGAACCGCCGCTGCGATCTATACCGAATGTGCGACCGACAATCTTCCCGCCGAACGATAGGCGCTGGAGATAAAGGAATCGGGCAGCACGCTCCAGATCGGTAAGGGTAGCCGGGTCGCTGACCTTCAGGCGCTCGAACTCGCGGCGACTGGTGATCTGGAAGCGAAGCGTATCCATGAACTGCGGATAATGCCGCTGAAGGATGCGGAACAGGTTCACCACATCGCCGGAGCGGTCATTGATGAATTCGGCGCGAGGTGCAAACGAGCGCCGGAAGAACACGCCGCCCATGCCGACGAACGGCTCTGCATAGATTGAATGAGGCACCGCCGCGATGCGTTCGCAGATGAGTCGTGCAAGCTGCCGCTTGCCACCGATGTAAGCAGCAGGCGGCGAAACCGGATCAACGGCGGTGAAGTTCGATTGAAGGTTCATATGTACGGATATCCAAGAATCAGTCACAAGCCGCTTGCCCGAAAGGGCGCGGATGCGACGGTTATCTCGTATGGCTGTCGGGCGGGTTCTATCTTGCCGGATCGGCCCGCCGCCACGAATTGACGTGGCCGTCCCTAGCTCGGCTTGCGGCCGAGAAACTCCAGTTCGGTTCGCGTGAGAATTTCCCGGTCACGCAAGGTCAGATCGGCAAAGCCGGGCACGCGCCTTGCTGCTAATGTTTCTTTTAGGCGGGGCAAGGACCATTGACCGGCGATTGCTTCCCATACGCCCTGATGGATCGCTGTCGCCATTTCCGGCGACACTTCCACTGCAAAAGCATTAGGTGAAGTCCCATATCGTGAAGCCGTCATGCCCGTCCATTCTCCGTCGCGCGCGAAGCGGCTCTCTGTTGGTGAAACTCAATCTCTGACCGTGTGAGGATTTCGCGATCACGCAAGGTCAGATCGCCAACCAGCTTCTGGCCGGTCAGATCGGGCCAATATTCGCCCGATCCGAGCTTCCAGAGATGGCGCATAGGCAGACTGTTCACGACATGGCTGTGCGGTGGATAAACCTCGATCGCCACAGCATCAGCGCCGAAATACTCGTTTTTCAGTTCCTGAAGCTCGTCCCACGTGATCGAACCGTCATGCTCGATCGATAACAGGCCGCGCAACTCGTCCAGGAGCACCCCGACTACGGCCGTCATATTTGCACCTGTGCAGAAGGCCAGATGATGGCATCAACAATGGCGCGGGCCTCAGCTTCGTCTTCGGCTGCATCAATGTCGCGTTTCGCGCCGAGGCGGATGCTTTCGATCATTGCGCCGATCTGCTGCCATTGCGCAAAGGCCGTAAGGACGACATCGGCCACTTCGGAAAGCGTTTCAGCGGTAATGCCGACTTCCGAGGACAGAATTGGATAATCAGAAGCCTGCGGGTTGGAGGCCGCTTTGAACGCTTGTGCCTCAGTGACCTTCTGTTGATAGGTCATGGCCTGACCCGCGCCCGGCGTAATGTACTTCAGGCGCTCGGCCTCGGCCCCAGCATCTACTTGGCGCTTTAAAGCATCCTTGATGGCTGTAAGAGCATCCATCTGCCATCCATCGGCACCAGATCGGACGAGCCGATCATCAATGCCGCATTGGATTGCCTGCCATCGCTCACCCGCAACAATGTGCTTCTGGCCAAGTTCGTCGATGTACCAGTCGCGGCACTCAGAGGCATCAATCAACTCGCCGTTGTGGAACCGTAATCTATCAATCTGTACATCGATGAGCTGCGGTGGGATCGTGATCCCATCGACTGTCCCCATCATTGTGCCGATAACCAGATCATCCTTGATTATTGCAAACATGACTCTTTCCTCACGCAAAAGCTGACATGTAAAGGATGCCCGATGCCACTCCGTCGATGACCGCATTATAGTCACTGGTCACTTGCGCCTCGACAATGTGACGGGTGGCGGCGAGTATCTCAATCTGGTTCGCATAGCCGTGAAGCTCGACGCCGCCGGTATTCGCAGTCGAGCCTGAAACGCTATAGAAGGGAACGCGGGACCACTGGAGCGACCATTGTGCTCGATAGCGAATACCGTCATTGCCGTTGCCAGTTGTGAGAATGTTTGCCGCACCGGAAAGGGTTGCCCGACCGCGTAATTCGGCCTTATTCACTAAAGACGTGACTGTCGCGACACCGCCCGTGACAGTAACCGACGCGCAAAGCATGTCGTCGTACAGGGTGTCGAAAATCGCATTATAGGATTGGGTGGCAGTCGGATTATAGGTGACGTCGCTGAGGTCTTTGAGCGCAAAGCCGTTAGAAGGCGTCCAGCGAAGATGATATTCCTTGTTGTTCACCACAGCGAAGGTTCGCTGCGCCGACGAATAGTCGTCAGATGAGTAGCGATAGACGCCGCGATGCATCCAACTCTGCCCAGCCGAAACGGATACCGATAACCCGGAAACGCTAATGGCGAGCTTTCCGGTTGCATTGAGTACTTCAGGGAAGACTGGATTAGTGGAAGTCGAAAGCCGTTCCTGATTGTCGCCGAAGCGGTCCTTCAACACGGCGGCAAGGGTATATGGCGAGATAATCCGGTTTTGAAGAATGCCCGCAATGGCCTCGATGACAGTAGCATATCCGCCAACCCACTCACGCGAGGCCAGCCATTCGGCGTAGACGCCGCCAATACGTTGAAAAACACGTCCATCCGGCAGACCAACACCGTGCCCATTCTTCGGCGTAAAGATGCGCCAAACTGCTCCCGACCATTCAGCGATTTTTTGGGAGTGTCCCGCCCAATCGCCCGTCGCGTTGGCCGGAATTACATAAGCGTCGCCGAGTTGAGGGTTCACAGGAGGCGACGTGACCGTCATGGATACGATAGGCATCCATGGCGAGCGGTTGGCGAAGCCTGGAGCGGCTATCTGAAGAAGTGCCTCCCAAAGCTGTTGCTGGTTTTCCGGGTCAAGATCGAAACCAGCCTTCTCAATGACGGCGCAAATTTCCTCCTGGATATCGTTGAGGATTTTGTCCGTCACCTCAGTCCCGGAGACACCTGCTGCAGCATTCTGCGAGCGGAAACCACGCCTCCCGCCGCCGATATCGACCCAATCCGTGCCGTTGACGCGATCCATGTCAGTTCTCCTGATATGAGAAAACAAGTTGTGTGTGCGCGGGCTTCAAACGGCGAAGCTCGCATTCGATATCGCTGATCTCGAAGCCGCCGAGCGGCTGACCTGCCGTGTTAACGCCCGCACGAAAAATCCATTCCGAGATAAGCTGCAGCTTCACGCGCCATGTGAACTGCTCGCCCTCTGCAATGAGGGGCTGACCGGCTCGAAGCACTCCGGCCTTGGATGGCCAGAACTCTTCGATCTCGATGGTGTGCCCGAGGCTTGCGGCCATCCTGACGTAGTACGGAATGCTGGCACCGCCCTTAGCGATCCAGCGCTGATGCGCCCGGCGCTGGCGCTGCTCCAGCGTCTGACTGCCGAGATCACGACCGCATGGATCAGGACCAAGAACGCGCTCAAAGTCCGGCAGCAGGGCAACAGCCGAGCGCGGATCGATTTCGTTCATCAGCTGCTCGGCGCTGGCTTCGCCTTCAACGAGCACTTTGGCGATGCTGTCCAGGATGGCGTCAAGAACGCCGCCGCGTCGGCCGAGCGCAAAGCCGCGAGGCAACTTACCGATCAAACTGGCGAGGATTGAGGATTGCGGCCGGGTCATAGCGGGTCCTCAAAAGTGATTGTGCCCGGAAGCGGATATTGATCGCGATCGAGCGTGAAGCGAGCAGATGGAGAAATCAGGTCATGCGCATATTCCCCTGACGCGGCCGAGATCGCTTCGGATATGCGCGATGGCTCGATGATGGCTCCGATCGGGCTGTCGTTCTGATCATCGCTGTCATCACCGATCGTCGCGATAAAGGCCGCGAAGGCTTCCTCGACGGCGGCGCGGGTGGCGACCGTGTCGGGCCGAAGACGGACGGTGATCGGGATTTCGCGCATTTCAGCCGGGACGATGACGACATAGGCGGTCACAGGTCGAACGCCGGAAGATGATCCCGGAGCGCCGAGATAGGCGAGTTGCTCGGCCATTTCCGATTCGGTCGGTGCGCGGGCGGACGTGCCGTCCTTCATGGCGACAATGACGCCGACCGATCCACGCCCCACCCAATCGGTTTCCGTCTTCACGGCGCGCACGTCAAATTGCTCACGCAACCAGGTCGGATAATCGAAGCCTGCGCCACCATGCGGGCGCTGGCGGATATGAGCGATGGTCGCGGCTGCAAGCTCGGCTGGCGTTTCGGCTTCAGCGCCGCCAGCGAAACCACCATCGGCGACCGTGATACGGTTGATTTCAGGAAAGGCGGTGACCGTGCGGAGGCGAATGCCCGCCTCGATGTTGCCGGTCGGGCCTGCAACAGCGGCCTTGGCCGGAACGGTGACGCTGCCGCCAGCCGGGATAACAGCCGTGGCCGTGGTGAGGAACAATGTGCCATCTGAACCGGCGATTTCGAGATCAGCCGGAAGCTGCGCACCGGCAGCACCTTCAACCACCAGATTGCCCACCGCATGGGTGGCAGCACGGGCCGCAATGCCCCAGATGTCGGCGTGGCGCTGGACGAACTCGTCTTCGGCAGTATCGACAAAATACTGTCTGCCCCACCATGCGACATGATCGTGGATCTCGCGCACTTCCAGAGCGACAGCACGGCCGATCATGGCAAGCATCCCACGCGCCGAGCGAACCGCGCGGGAAATCGCCAGCGGATCAACCAAAGGCCGAACGATGGAAATACTGTATTCCATGGCGGCTGCAATCCGCTCGGCAATGGTTTTGGCGGTTGGAACGGGCCACGACATTATGCAGTCCTCCGGCCTGAAACGCTGGTGTCATCGACCTGGACGCGCCAAGCCAGCATCTGGGGCGCAATCCAGCTTGCCTCGATCTCGGCAGCGGTACCGAAGTCGCGGCGCACCCAATCAAGGCTTTCGCCAAGCCAGCTCAGATAAAGAAGGCGGGTGGTTTCGGTTTGCTTGGCGCGGTCGAGAAGCCAGCAGCGCGAACCGATACGGTCACCGGATGGATCAAGTGCGTCTGCGGCAGCACCCCGGCGCTCATCGATGCCAGCTTGTGTCAGGAATTGAGAGCGACCAAGCGGCAAAGGATCGTCGGGATTGGCACGGCGGTCGAGACCGACCGAAAGCAAAACGGCTGTTACCGGCGTTTCATCAATAACGAGATCGCCATCCGCGCCGATTTCGAGATCAGCGCGGCGCGTTTCCGGGTCATAGATGAGTGCCACATCGTAAAACATGCCCGGTTTTATCGCGCGCGCGCGAAAACAATCATGCCCGCCGAAGCGGGCACGAAACAGATTATTTATCAGCCACCGGGAGGCGGTCCGCTGAGACCGCCGCCTGGCTCAACATCTGTATGCGTGTGAGTTTTGTCGATGACAATGCCGTCATGCGTGATTGTACCGCCCTCGATGGCAACGCCACCAGCCGAGACCGTCACCGTCACGCCGCCCACCTTGAGAACGATCGAAGCACCGGCCTGAATGCTGATCATTCCGTCAGCACCGACCAGAATGCCATCGCCGTGCTGATTATAAAGAGCAGCTTCGCCGGGCTTCAGGTTTCCCATGCGCGCCGAAGGATTGCTGATCGACACGATGGCCAGATCGTCCTCGTTGCCACCAATGGCGATCGCCAGACCAACGGCACCATCTTCGGGCACGGAACTGGCAACCCCGTAAGGCTGCTGAATTTCAACCTTGTCACGCCAGACGCCCGGCGCAATCTCGACCGACGCCGTTTGCGTCTCGCCATCGTCCACGATGTTCTTCAGCACCACGCGGCGCACCATGCCCCGCATTTTATCGGCTGTGTCTTTTTCCATGGCTGGACCTCACAAGGCCGAGGCAGTGCCGTCCAGTGGCCCGCTCGACTTGCCCGATTTGCTCTTCTTGACCGACTTCGTGCGGCTTTTAAGGTTCTTTCGACGGCCCTTTACAGGCTTGTTATCGAAGGCTTCCGGCGACGTGACGGCGATTTCCGTTTCCCGGCCACCATCTTCGTCCAGGAGGAAGGTGACACGGGAAATGAGCATGTCGCGGAAAACGTCCTGGAAGCTATCCTCGATCGGCACGATCTCATTAACGCGCCAAAGACGGCCATTGGCGCTGAAGCCTTTAACCCGGTAGGCGATCTCTTCGCTTCCGCCGCGTTTGGTGCGCATGCGCCAGTCGGCTTCCTCGCCACATGCCTTGTCGTCGGCCTTGGAGCGCGCGAGGTGGACGATCGGGCGATAGCGGGTGATTTCATCGTCCACGGCCTCACCGGCGGCGACAACACCGCGCCGTTCGCGCTCGGTTGCCGAGCCGTCCGTTGCCTGTCGATCTTCCGGACTGACAGGCGCGCCACCTGCTGACAGTGCAGCTGCGCGACCATCGCGTGCGGTTGCGGCCTTTTCCGACTGTCCCCGCACAATGACCTTCGAATGCCGGTCCTTGTGGGAATATTGCCCACTGGACGCCTTGACGTTGCCCGGAAGCGTTAGCGAAGCCGGAGCGCGGTTCGCGCCGGTGCGGGTCAAGACGATGCCGCCGACACCGTCAGACATGACCAGGGCATGGCGCTGGCGCGCGCCTTTTTCGATGGCGCTGATGCCTGTCTCGGAAAGGTCGATGCCATAGCGCGGGAATGCATCGCCGGTATCAATCTCGGATCGAACGGACAAGCCGAACGGTTCGGCAATGCGTTTGACGGCATCTTCCAGCTTGACGTTGTTGAACTCGGATGGACCGTTTGGCGCGGCCGTGCTGTCCACCAGATCGCCCGCCTTGTCCTTGCCACTGATCGAGACTGCGGCATGTTCCCCATCGATGTCCGGCGCGACCGTCTCGATCGAACCTTTCAGGACCATCTCATCGTTCACATAGACTTCAGCTTCAAGGCCGGGCCGGAGATAGAACACGGCGTTCGATGGCGAAGCGAAATCGAAGCTGGCAAGCGACCGGCTATAGTCGCGCAGTTCGAAGCTGAAAGCGCCGCTGAAATCCTTCAGGTCACGGGTGACGCTGGCGCTTGTCCATTGGTCGAAAATCTGGCCGTTCACCTTCAGATAGATCGAGCGGGTCATTATTCGATCACCTCGACGCGTCCGGCTGGAATGATGGCCGGGTGACGCGGCTGGTTGCGGTCGATGATCGACCGATACCCATCCTCGATCGAAGCTGGATCGTCGCCGTAAAGATGGTTGGCAAGCTGGAAGGCGTCGGTGGCACGGTCAGTTTCGATGATGCGCGAAACCGGCAGGCGACCAATGGCCTCGTTGATATCGGCGATCAGGCAAAGCCGCACGTCGCGAACGGCGCGAATGGTGGCGCTTACTTCCGCTGCAAAATCGGAATCGGACAGGCTGGAGAGCAGGTCGGTATATATAATGAGTTGGCCGACCAGCCGGTCACGCAAGGCGGCGGCTTCAGAACGCGAGCCGAACTCGACATAGGCGGCGAGCTGCGCCGCCTTGGCAACCGCATCACCTGCAACGCCAGCCAGAAGAACCGTGTCCGGACGCGATGGCGTGTCGCCGGCAAGGCTGACAAATTCGCTGCCGGCAGAAGCACACAGGTCGAGCGCCTGGCTGGCGGTCAGCCCGATCGAAGAGCTGCTCGTCTCGGCAGCTGGCGCAACGGCTGGCGTGCCCGCCAGATCGGGAACCGTATTGACGATGGCGTCTGTCACGGCACTCGCGGCAAGGCCGAGTGTTTCCGGCGTAGCGGGCAAGTTCTGCGGCAAAGCGGCGGCAATAATGCTCGATGCCTGACCGGCGCTCGACTGCCAATAGGAGACGATCTGGCGCGAGGTCCGCTGCGTGGCGTCGGTACGAAGACGTGAGAGCGTCCGCTTGGATGGTGACGTGGTCAGCGAAAGCGCCAGCGAGACGAGCGACAAGGTGGCACTGATCAGCGACGAAGCCGTGGAAAACGACCCGAGAAGGCTCGCACCATTATAGCGCGTGAACGTGGCGTTGAAGCGGACGACGCGCAGCTCGTAGGCCGAGAACGAAATCTCGGCCTGTTCTTCCATGATGACCTGCATCGGCCCAAGCCATGGATGAATAAGCGTGCCCGGTCCCGGCATCTCGAATGCGGCCTTGAGCGCCTGCGCTTCAGCAATATAGCTATCGCTGACGATCAGACCTTCGATCTGGACGGTCTGCGGCGCGAGGCCGAGATCATCATAGGCGGCGACATCGATGCCGGGAAAAAGATGTTCAGCCACGCGGCGGCCAACCTGTGTCGAGGTATCCGGCACGAAGAAGGAAATGCCCCGGTAGGAAGCGGGGAGAAGCCCCGGCAGTATATCGCTCACGCTATCGAAAATCATGCCAGCCCCACTGATCGACCGCGATCCGTCGTGATCGGCACACGCTTGTTATCGGACGAGCCTCCGACAACCTTGCCCGGACCATCCACCTTGATGCGGATATCGCCGCCGACATTGATCGACTGTTGCGATGAGGGAATCGCAGCCATGCGCGTCGGCGTCTCAAGGCTTGCCCGCTTTTCCGGGTCGTTCGAATTGGCAGATGGGGGCCGCTTCAGATCAGGTAGCGGCGGCACCACAAGATTGCCGTTCAGTGCGTCGCGCGCGTCTTTTCCCGTGATCTTGCCGTTGAAGTTCTGCACATCGTCCGGCACGCCGAGAATGGCAGCTTTGACGGCCTGAATGGCTCCAACGATGCTGTCCAGCCAGCCCTTGATTTTATTGTAAACGGGTTCGAAACCAGCCGCGAGCGCATCCCAGGCAAGCACCGGCAATTCTATCGGCGTCTGCAAAAGGCCCCAGAGTTTTTCGACACCGGAAGCGATGACATTGACTGCTCGCCCTGCCATATCGGGGAAAATCTGCATCCAGTTCGGCATAGCCTGTTTGCCTGCCGCCCATTCTGCGAGATCGGCAAGCCCTTTGAAAAGACTATTAACTGCCCATGCAAAGGTCGAGATATTACTCGTGCCAAACTCACCGAGTTTGCCAATGAATTTGCCAAATTCCAGACCGATTTCACGAAGAGCTATACCCGCACCGTCTTTGAAACCGATCAGTTGGCCTAGGGCCGAAGCCAAGCGTTCGAGGTTGCTCCAGGCGTCACCAAAGTTTGAGAACGCACTTTGCAGGTTCTTGCCCATTTGATCGAAAGACGGGGCAATGCCTTCCCAAATCGCCTTATAACCCTCCCAGATTTTACCGATCTTGTCGTAGATCGCATCGAGGGTTTTAGGGACCAGATTATCCCAATTTATGGTCGCGAATGCGTTGTTCGCATTGGCAGCGAATCCTTTGAACAACCGGGCGCCTATGCTTTTCAGGCCACTCCATGCCCGCTCGAAGTATGGCTGAACGCGAGACCATGTGGTCTTCAATTCGGTCCACGCGCGATTGCTTCCTTGTTTCAGGCCATCCCAGAGCTGGCCTCCCATTTTTTTGAGCCGTTCCCAGCCGCGCTGAAGATATGGCGCTGCCTTACCCCAGACCGTTTTAATTCTAGCCCAGGCACCCAGTGCGCCTGTCTGGATGGAGGTCCACGCAGCCTTAAACTTGGGCGCAAGTGTCTCCCAATTCCGCCAAACCAGAAAAGCACCACCAGCCATGAGGCCGATGACGACGCCGAGTGGCGACAACAACACGCCGATCAAGGCACCGATTGCGCCAAGCCCCGCACCGATGATCGGTAACGCAACGCCGAGCGCGCCAAGCGCGCCGACCAAGAGAACAACGCCGCCAGCGCCGGTCAGAAGGGTTTTCACCCAACCGCCCGTGGCCTGGTCAAATTCGCGCAGGGCACGCATGCCCGACATCAGAAGCGGGTTGATGGTCGGAAGCCAGGATGCAAAAGCGGAACCGACCTCACGCACTGCCTGAGTGCCGATCTCGCGGAAGATCGCGAGTTGGCGATTGTCGCCTGCCATCTGGGTTTCGAAATCGGCATCAATGGCCGCGCCTGTTGCGGCCGCGACGGTTTTCTTGATGTCCTTGTATTCCTCGACATTGGCGAGAAACGGAATGAGGAAGTCCAATACCTGCTGATCGCCGAACAGCTTGCCGATCTTTCCGGCCGCGCCGATCGATTCAAGCTGCTCACGGACAGCCGCCACGGCATCGGCACCCTTGAGGCCGTTCTTTTCTGCGGCCTTCATGTATTTGGCGATGTCGCCTTCGCCGACGCCGGTCAGCTTGCCGACCTTCTGGAGCATGGCTTCCAGCGGATTGATGCCCTTGGAAGCGGCATCCTGCATGACGGCCTGAATATCGACGCCCATCTTCGCAAAGTTCTTTTGCGTCATGGGGGCCAACGCTTTGGACAGGAAATTGTTGAAATTGTTCGCCGCGACCGATGGATCGCTGGCACCTTTCATGGCGATCTGGAGGGACGAAGCGAGGAAGTTGACCGCCTCACGGCCCTTAACGCCAAACTTTGCAGCCTGCGAGGTCAGTTGCGGGAAATATTTCGCCATGTCCTTCAGCTCGAAAGACCCGGCCTTACCGGCCATGACGAGCGCGCCCAGGCTATCCTTGATCTGGTCGGCCGGAACCTTCAGGTTATTGAGAAGAGACGTGGTGACGCCTGCCATGTCAGAAAACTCGGCATTGGCAGCGGTTGCGGCCCGACCGATATCGCCAAGCGTTGCATCGATCAGACTGCGATCGACACCGGCCGCAATCATCTGACCTGCACCGGCAGCAACCGTTTCCGACATCTGACCGACCGCAAGCGCGAGATCCTCGTACTGCACTTTGGCTTTCGCGGCGAAGTCGAATGCGGCCTTGCCTGACAATTCCGCCGTGCCTGCAATATCGAGCAGTTGCTGTTGAAATGCAGCCGCTTCCTGTACTGGCCCCATGAAGGAGATGGCGGCGATCGCCGTACCGAGAACCCCGATACGGCGCGCAAAGCCGGACAGCTGCTGAAGGCCATTGCGCAGGCGGCGCATCGGACCGGAGAGCTGATCGCGAAGCCTGACCAGAACATCGAGCGCCATCGTTTTTGAAGCCATGGTCTACTCTTCCTTTTTGCAGGTGTTGCGAAAAGCCATCAGACAATTCCACCAGAAGGCGGCAGTTTTGGCATCAAAGCTTTCAATCTCGGCGGCAGAGAAGCCCGATCCATCGGCGATACCGCCGAGGATTACTTGCCAGTCTTCCGGCCACTCCCCAAAAAAGAGGAAAGAACCTGCGCGGCTGCGGTGATGTCAGCTGCATCCAGTTTGTCGTAGAGGACGTTCATGATGGCCTGACTGATTTTTGTCGATCGGGAGAAGGCCACCACATTTGTCGATTCTTCCGATGTTGCAGCAATGGCCCGCTGATCAGCGCCATTAAGACGATGGAAGGTCAGCTCGGAATAAGTTTCCTCCCGAACCTTGCTATCCTTCTTGATGGTGAGTTTCTGCGGATAAAGCAGGGGCAGTGTGACCGAACCATTGTCATTCTGGATGGCGCGATCTGGCAGACGGTCGTTTGGATCGATATCCTCAATGACATCAGCGGCGGCGGTGAGCGCCAGTGAGGCCGGGTTATCCTCATCCACCACTACATCCTTGATCGGGAGCACTTCGTCGGTGACGTCGAGATCAACAATATTCTTCGCCATTAAAGCACCTCTTCAGGAGCGCCGCCCGCCCATTTCAGTTCGATTTTGCCGCCTTCGCCGCCCGTGATTTCCGGGTGGTCGGTCAGGAACGCGTCGGCAAAGGTGAAGGTCTGGCCGGTGTCGCAGACCACCTGCAATTCGCCTTCGCCCTCATCCCAGAGATTGCCATAGCGCTGGCCTTTCTCCAGATTGGTGGTCGCCGTCACTTCCGACGCCTCGAATTCCTGCGCGCGACCGACCTTGCGGCCATAGGTGACGGCATTGTTCTTGATGCCGCCCACCTTGATCTTTGCACCCTTCTCGACGGGGATGTTCTGTCCCCGCCAGATGATGTCCACAATGCCAAGTACCTGTGCCATGTGATCCTACCTTTACCCTTAGACCTGGAATTCCAGCGAACCGGCCAGAACCATCAGATTGCCGACGATCCTGATCTGCTGGCGGCTTTCGAGGCGGTTCTTGTCGCTCTTCGAACGCTTGAACACGCTCTGCTTGATGGTGTCCTCCACGCTTTCGACCCAGACGAGATCGGCGTAGTTGCGGCAACGGCCCGCCCAGGAGGCATGCATGCGGCGCGGCGTGACCACCGAACTGCCAGTGTCGTCGTCGGACGTGTTCGTGGCGAATGCCGCACCTTCCTCGTCATCCGCAAGCTTGGCGCGCGGATAGAGCAGCGAGACATAGGACTGCCAGTCATAACGTATGCGCGAAAGCGTGGCGGGCACCATGATGTCGAGCCACGCTTCGTCATCCACATCGAGATTGGATTTCCGATAGGTGGTGATGAGGCGTGAGATCGTGACCGAACCGTCCGACAGGCATTCGAAGGTCGAAACGCCACGGCGCAACAGGAGATCACGTTCGGTATCGATGAACTGATCGACGGCCCTCGGCGCGACGGCACCGGGAACCGGAAGCGAACGAAGCTGGCGAGCCGGATCGTTCGCCAAATGGAAGCTGGCTAGTCCCATCACCGCCGCCGACAAAACCCACGAGCTGGTTGGAGAACCGTTCAGGCCCACCGCCGTCAGGAACGGGCAGTTGGTCAACTGGCCCCAGGTGCCGAGTTCTGCGAACGTGCCTCGCTTACCGACATAGCCATGCGCATCGAGCTTCGACATGGCGGTATATCGAGCAGTGAGGAAGTCAGCGAAGATACCCATATTGGTCGGATCGCTGAACGGATGCTGGATTGCCGTGTACCAGGTGTTGGCGATCACATCGAGCGCGTCGGTCAAATCGGGATTACCCGAACCGCCCGACATTGGCGCGACTGCGACTGTCAGGCCGGACGGCAATGGCTGCGCTTCGACATCGACGCGCAGATCAATGTCGTTGCCGACCTCGCCGCCATGGCGACTGGTGACCGTGACGACGCCAGCAGCAGCGGTCGCGGTGACCGGCAGGCTGGCATTGTCATTGATGGCAGCAGCAAGTGCTGCGGCAAGCTGCGCGATCGTAGCCGTGGACTGGGCGGTGAATCGCACCTGCTGACCGGCCACCTTGAACCGGAGAACAAGCGAAGCTGAAACCGCACCGCCAAAGGTGAAGGAGCCGGTTGCCTTGACCGCGTCCGCGTCATCAGCAACCGCCATCACGAACAATGCCTGGGTGGTGTTGGCCTTGCGGAAGGCTGCAACCTGTTCAGCACCGATCGAGCCGACGCCAAAGAGCGCCTGGCCTTCGGTACCACGCACCACTTCGGTGATGGTACCGGGCTGCAATGTGCCGGTGTCGAGCTTCAAGCCGATGATCAGATTTTGCACCGGATAATCGAAGATGCCCAGATTGCGATAGTTCGGCTTGATCTCAAGGAACGTGCCAGGAGAACGCCAGTCGGAAGGGATTTCGTCAAAGGTGAAGTCGGCCATTCTTATTTACCTCCGGTTTTGGCCTTGCTGGCCGTCTCTTCAGTGGTGGTTTCCGGTTCCGTCACGGCGGGCGCGGGAGCCACGGCCTTCGCTCCGATCTCGATCAGATCGCCGTCCTTGATGCGGCGGCGGATATAATGAGTGACGGGAACCGTCGCGCCGTCCTTCGGCCAGTCGCGGCCATCTTCCATGGGCACGTTGCGGCCGGGCGCGAGCTTCAGCTTTTTCTCAAGCATTGCTTTCCTCGGTGTTGATGGTTTCGGAAATGGCGGGGTCTTCTTCGCCGTTCGTAATCCAGGTGATGCCGAGCGACTTGAGATCATCCAGCGTCTTGATCTGGAAGGCGGCGAGAGGAGATGTGAAGCGCACGTCAAAATCGACTTGGGCAAGCACCGTGGCGTCGTCGGCCCAACCATCAGCATAAATGGCTTCAGCGCGTGTGACTGTGCAGGTGCCAATGTCCGGCAAGGTGCAGCCGCTCAAAAGCACGCTCGACACGTCGATCATGGCATCAAGGCCGATGTCGAACCGATCACCTTTGAAGCGGGCATCAAGATTGCTCGACGCCTTCACGACCAGGACAAGCCGCCAGTTGGCCACGCCCGACAGCAAGCGACCGTGGTCGCGATCGGGCTGAAGACCCATCCAGGCGAGACCGATGAACGGCGTCGTATGTAGGACGCGTTCAAATTCCTTGACGGTCAGAACGGCTGGAACGCGCCTGATCTGGAATTTCTTTTCCGGGAATGCGAGGCGTAACCGCGCGAGAATGGCTGCTTCCATGACCCGGATTGGTGCTTTGGTGAGTTCGGGTTCTGCCATCTCACCAACCCTTCAGCGATTCATCGGAGAAAATGGCGGGGCGACCGGAAAAGCGCGGGCCATTCGATTTGCCGAAGGTTCCGGCAGATGTCGCCTCGATCGAGATCAAACCCTTGGCGATGTTCTCCAGCCAGACAATGACTTCCTTGCGCTCAAGGCGCATCTGTTCGGTTGGCTCGGTGCGCTCACTCTTTGCCAGATCGTAGCGGGCAAGAACACAAGTGGCGCGAACGATGTCCTTGGGCGCGTCCGCGAGCGGCACCTTGTAACGCCCGCGCAGATAGCCGTCGATCAAAGCCGTGGCATCGACCAGGGCAACTTCAATCTTGGCCGGATCAAGTGTTTCGGTTTCACGATCTTCCGGCATGGAGAGCCGGACCATTTCCGTGTTGCCGAAACGCTCGACCATATTTGCGACTGTGGCGTACAAGTGCCGTTCTCCAATTTTGGGTGAAAGCCGCTCCGCCGCTACAGCTTTCGTTTTCCACGCGCCTGTCGGCGGACGCGCCGGGTATTCAGTCGTCCAGTTCAACCAGATCGGCGATCAGATCGGGATCGCCGAAAATCTGGTTGAGCTGATACGGTTCGAACTTGCCAAGCGGGTGCACATTGGTGCCCGCGTGGCGATGACCGCCACGGCGCAAACCGTCGAGCTTGGCTGTGATGCGGATGGCGTCGAAATCAACATCGCCATGCGCATCGATGTACCGGCGAACAGCTGCCGCAAGATGCGGAAACGTTTCGTAGATCTCGATCTCCAATGCAGCGACTGTCTGATCGCTGACGGGACCGACCAGATTGCCGGCCCCGTCGTTGGTCGCAGTGGCCGGGGAAATATTGGTGGAATTCGCATCGCCCTGGACGGCACCACCGTTCTGGCTGGTGTTGTCGGGATTGTTCGGCAGTGGGCCACCAACAGGCTCGGCGGCTGGTACTTTCGTGGTATCTTCGGTGGGCTTTGCAGCTTTCGCCATGTTCGTGCTCCGTTGTTTCAGGGCTTTTCAAAGGGGTCTCAAGACCCTTTTGAGAAACCCTCCCACCCGTTTTGGGCGGAAGGATTTTGGATGTGCTGGATCAGGCCAGCAGCGGGATAACGACCGGCTCGGCCGTGCCCTTCCACTCGTTGCTCTCTCCATTGATCAGCTCGTTGAGCAGCAGCTTTCGGGCTGCTCCTTCCAGGGTGGACGGCACAAGCAACTTGCGCGGATTGATGGAGATCACTTCGCCGTTGCGCTTGCGGATGGAAGTCATCGCGGCGCGGGCAGCAGAATAATTCTCGGCGGTAAGCGGCAGCTTGGACTTGTAGATCAGCTGCCAGAGGCCATAACCGGCATTGCAACGACCATCGACGCCATAGACCGCCTTGCCACCGAAGAAGACAGTGTCGTCGGTCGCCTGATCCTTGCGGATAAGCTGGAAGCTCTTGCGACTCTGATAGATGATCGGCTTGATGACCTGACTGTCATCAACCAGATACCAGGCCGGAGACGAACCGTCAGCGAAATTGGAGACGGACGTTTCCTTGCCCTCTTCATCGTAGCCTGGATGATCGGTGTCGAAAAAGTTCTGGCCATCATAACACTTGGTGGTTTCGCCCTTTTTCAGAAGCGGAAACACAAGCTGATCGGGGAACTGTGCGGCGTTCTGGCCGAGCTGGGAGGCTGTCGAGGACAGGAAGCCAAGCTGATCGTCCTCGACCTGAGAGATGCGAACGCCGATCGTGCCTTCAAATTCCTTGTTGCGGATCGTGTAGGTCTGCATCGACAGGTCATGAACGACACGGTCGCCGACCCATTCGCGAATGCCCGGCAGATCGTCCATGCGCGGATATTCGTTGGCCGCTGTGGTTGATGGAACGGTCATGGCGACGGTCTGATAATGCGTCGTCGTGGAACCGAGCTGGGTATTGAACGCTGTCGAAAGGGCCGTATAGAGGCCGCGCATTGTGGATGGAGTGATATCCATTGGTCGTTTTTCCTTATGCGCCGACAGAAACCCACGTACGGTCATCACCGAGACCGGCAATGATGCCGAGCTTCAGCGCGCCGCCCGTGCCGTCGAGCGTTAGAGTTGCGTCATCAGTGGCGTAGACGGCCTTGCCGATATCGGCGTAGTCGGCGTCAAATTCGAAACCGCGCGTATCGCGGATAGCGGTGACGATCAGATCGCCGTCAGCGCCATCACGGTTATCGACGTGAAATTCCGCCAGCCCGCCGATCGCAACAGCGTCGGCATGACCTGCGGGAACTGCCAGACCGGCAGCGGTGACGGCGACGATGGCCCGACCGAAAAAGCGGATGCCCGCCTTAACCGGATAGCCAAACCGGATGCCGTTGCGGCTCGGAATGTCGAGATCGCGAGTAGCGGGCATCAGAGCATCTCCTTCTGGGATTTCTTGGTCTTGGCGAACTCGGCCTGATCAAGCCCCATCAGTTCGCAAAGCTGGCGATCCTCCGGCGTGAGTGCCGGATCGCCGCCTTCCTTCGGGGTGTAGCCACGAAGCGTGGTCGAATGCAGCGAAGGAAGAAGCTTGATCTCGTCCTCGACTTCCTGGGCATTCTTCATATGGCGGCTGATGAAATGATCGCGCAGGGCCGGAACAACCTTGCCCTCTTCGATCGCACGACCGATGACTGCTTCAGCCTTGTCCTTGGCCGCGCCATTGGTCAGCGTCGTCACCTTCGACTGAAGCTCAGTGACCGTTTTGCGCAACTCGACCTTCTCGGCGTCGTCGCCCGACTGGCGGGACTGAAGCAAGGTGATGATCTGCTCGCCAGTGGCGCCGATCTGCACGCCAGCGGTTTCAACGACCTTCGCAAGCGTTGCTGAATGCAAGGTCTTTTCCGTCACGGCGGCGAGGATCGCAGCCGCATCGGCATCTTCTGGAAGGCCGAGCGCCTTCCGCAGTTCTTCTTCCATGTCCGGTTCTCCGGTTAGGTTTGCAGTGTGAAGGGAGTTAAGCTTGAGATTGGGATCGTTGGTCAGCGATGCGCGACCGATCTCAACGACACGACGCGGTTCGCGCGCGGTCACAAAAAGCGCTGGCGACAGGTAGCCATAGTCGCGCCCGCCAACGGCAGTAGCTCCTCTGGCGTTCCACTCGACCTTGCCCCAGATACCGTCCTCGCGCGCTTCCATGTCCACAATCCAGCCGACAGCGGGGCTGTCGATGCCCTGCGTGCCGAGCTTGTCGATGGAATGGTTGATGTCGATGGGAAGCTTGCGACCGGGTTGGATAGAGCGTGCGATGATCGCCTGAAGATCGTCGGCCACAAATGGGCCGCGTCCATCAGCACCGCTGAAAGTGCCAGCGGGCATGAGATGAACCCATTCCGGCGCAACAGCGGTCGCTCCGCTTTCGACGGTCGGGAGGTTCATCATGAGAGAGATCAGAAGCTTTTCCATGAACGTGAGAAAACCACGTTCGCCAAAAGCTTATCATGCCCGCGATGGCGGGCACCAATTAAGAGGGCTTAAATGCGGCGTTGAAGTGCGCTGAAAACCGTCTCAGAGATCATGACCTGATCATCATCGGAAATACCGAGATAAGGACGCGCCGGTATCGTAACCGACTTTGCCAGCACAATGCCAGATGCCAGACGAAAAACAAGATGTGAAGCACTTTTCGGTTTGATTGTCGCGCCGAGCTGGTGAACGGCAGCATAGGGGGTGTTCGTGCCAACAGTCACCTGATCGCGGCTAGCGCGATGGCTGATACTGTCTAGCAGCCGACCGCTTTCCGTCAGGATTCGGCTGTTGCGCTTGATCTTCTTATATTCCGGATTGAGCTTTTCCCAGGCAACCCCATCGGGCGATTTCTGTGAGACGAACCGACGATGCGTCGAACCAACCATGCCGGAGCCGATTGCGCTCATGACCGGCGTGGTATCGCCCATGACGCTGATCAGCCGGGTGAAAGCCTGTTGTACGGCTTTGTCCGTAACCTCAACTTCAAGAGAAACCCCACTCATTCCGCGTCTCCATTAAGCCACGTCATACCTGGATTATATTCGAAGCCCGGATCGACGCCCTGCGGCACACGAACGGTGCGTCCACCAACTTTCTCGGCACGGAAAACAAGATCAGGAGACGGATCGGGACCGGCTTTGCCCTGGCGGCGCAAGCCGCCTTCGGAGACCGGTGTCACGAAGCAACCGCAACGCCAGCCGTTCGGCGGATAGTTGGTGATCCAGAATGGATCATCGGCACGCCACACCATGCCGTCCCAGGAGAGATGCTCCTTGCGGGGGTGAAGTGAGCCGGAATGGTTATATTGCCAATAGGGAAACGCTTCGAGCGTTTCAGGCTCCGTGAGCTTGGCATAGCGGCCCGCAGCATAGGCCGTGCGCAGATTGGTATCGAAGATGATGCGGGTGCGCCAGTTTCGCTTGCCGCGATAATCCCATCCGTGTTTTTCCACGATGGCATCAAAGGATTGCCGGAAATCCTCCAGCGTGGTTCCTTCTTCAAGCGCCCTTTGGATCTCGCGGCGGAAGTCGTCAAGCAACGCATCCGTGGCGGCACCGGCAACCATGAAAGCCCTCGAATGCGCCGCCGCATAAACATCTGTCCAGACTTGCGTCTTGACATTGGCCTTGCCCCGGAAAAAGCGGATCGCCTCATCAAAGGGCAGATCGAGCGCTGAAATCGTATCCGTCATGTCCGAGGCTCCAGAAGCATCAAAATTGAAGGCGAATTGAAGGCCGCTGGCGCGCGTTCGCAAAATTTTGCGGGCACACTTCACAAAGGAAGCGAACGCGCGCCTGTGGGGCGTTATTTTCGACCGGCAATGTCATCGATCAAAGTGGCCTGTCCGGCGAGATGCGCAAGCGCCATGCCGCGAGACATTGCCTGGGAGAGTTCATCAGGCGACAGCTTCATGCGGGCAAGCTGATCGGCAGCATCAGCAATGCTCTCGGCGCTCATGAGAACCCTTTTGATTTCTTCAGCCAGACCGGCAAGCGCGCCAGCTGCATCTTCCTGAAGCCGATCGGTCAGCTCGCCGATAATGTCTTCGGTCGGCGATTGCTGTTCGCGGGCGTGCAGCATCTTGCGAACCGAATTGAGTTCCGGTGCACGGCCCTGCGTATCGAAGAGACGATCAGCCGTCGAAGGCTGGCGACCGCCGATGAGTTCTTCACCTTCCTGGGGAGCCGGGACACCGAGGCGCTCGCGGATATACGCCGCCCCGGCTGTCAGCCCGTGCTTGGCAAATTTGTCGAAAGCTTCCGAAAATTCCTTCAGCATCACTTCATCCGGGCGACCAATGCGCACTATCGGATAATGATCCTGTGGCCCGAAATTAAACGCGATCAGATTCGGAACGAGCTGCCGGATGATGCTCGCCGTGACCATCATTGCGTCGGAGCGCTCGATATCCTCCTGGACGAGACGGTGTTCCTGGGCGACGGCGTGACCACCGGAAACAGCATCAGTCGTTGTTGTCTGACCAAGGACAGCCTTTGATATCTGCCGGTCCATCCAGTCGGCGCGACGTTCGTAAAGATCGACAGAAACGCCCTTTGCGGCAACTTCTTCAAATTCGATCTTCATGCTGTCTGGCATGATCGCGGCCATATCTCCGGCGATCTGCGTCACAGCACGCCACAGGATGTCCTTGTCCTCCTCCTTGGCATCGCCTCCATAACGCCCGATACGGATCGGCATGCCGAAGTTCTGCACAAAGATCGCCCAGTCCTTGAGCGTGAAGCTCTTGTACATCCATGCCCACGATGCCACGCGGGCGATACCCGAACGGATCGTCAGGCCCGACTTTGACGGGTGGCGATGAATGATAAATTTGTGAGCTGGTAACGGTTCCTCAGCCGGATCATCGCGAAGCACGACTGTTTCACCATCGGCACGGGCAAAGGTGAACCACCGCTGCGGCCGGTATGTAATCTCGCGCGGCTCCCACCGGCTAAGCCGGGTTTGCCAATCGATCTCCATTACGGAGAATCCTTTGCCGATCGCATCGAGTATATCGAAGAGACTTGCGCGTAAAACATCATCGTTAATCCACGACTGGACGAACTCCGCATGTTTTTTATGGTCGGCATCATCGCTAGCGGGTTTCACCGTAATGGGGAGTTGCGCCACGGAACGCTTGCGGGTGGACATCACCCCGAAATAATGAAGGTCGCGCTCCTCGATGTCCTCGGCAAGCTCCAGATAGGAGAGCGGATCACCTTCAGCAGCTGCGCGATGAATGGCTGAAAGACGACGCGGATTAAGCCCCTCGGCCGGATGACCGGATATGACGGGACGAACGCCGCCGGTTGTCGGCCCTGCATAGGGTCTGGTTACGTCCTGCCGCTTCAGCGGATTGCCATACTGATCGACCAACTGTGCCATCAGAGCGAACCTCTCAATTGTGGATTAATCGAACGCTCACGATCATCGGATCGGCGGCGATCGCCGGACGGAAGGCTTCGGCGTGTTTCGTACCCGTATTCCATATGCGGCGTACTGGCGGCATGAATGCCAAGGAACGCAGCCCACGTCCGGTCGGCGTGATCGTCGTCGCGCTCCGCCACAAATCGCGGCGCGCCGGTTGGAGATGTGACCTTGCGCAGTTTGTGCAGATCGGAGCGAAGCGGCACATTGCCCATCGGAATGCGAACAGTCCTGTCTTCGAAACGTTCCTTGCCGCCATTCGCCATGATCAGCTTGCTGCCGGTGCTAAACAGGACACCCTCGACACGACGACCATAGCGTCGCAGCGCGTCCTCGACCACCTTCTCGCCCATGCCGGTCTGGTCGATGCAGGCCCGCGCCACACGATAACGCATCATCACGTCATCAAAGGCGGCATCCATGTCGGCAAAGGTAGCGCGCTTCTGCTCAACGATCTCGCGACACCACAACACGTCGCCGATCTCTTCCCATACCCAGATCACATGAAGGTCATTGCGTCGGCCAATGTCGCGACCGACATAACATGCGTTGCCCTGATATCCTTCCGGGCTTCCAGCGGCGTCATCTTCAACTGATGAAATCAGTTCATAGGATAGCCAGGCGCTCGCCTCGTCCAGATATTGCAGCTCATATTCCTGCGCCCAGGCATCTTCGTCGGCAATACCGGCACGCAGCTCCTCTATGTTGCGAGGCAAGCCGTCCCTGACCGCCTGATAGATATCGACAACATGCCGTGACCAGGTATCGTCATTGGCCGTGTCCAGCTCGAAGAATTTCCCGCTCTTGCCATTCGGTGTCGATGTGACGCGCAGCTTCCAGTCGGCCGAGATAACCGGGAAGAGCGCTTTCCAGATCGCATTACTGTCCTTGTGGAATGCGAACTCATCCAAAAATACGTTGGCAGAGAAGCCGCGCGCCGTGTCGGGATTTGCTGGCAGTGCCGTAATACGGGTGCCATGCGGCAATGTCACTTCCAGCGCCTTGTAGCTGCCGGTGTCACCCTGCCAATCAAACTCGTTGGCGTCGAACGCCATGCCGTAAGCCTTGGCGTGAGGGTATATTCCTTCCAGCATGGCTTCACGGGCTTGACGTTCGCCACGGCTCAATATCACCCACCGTGTCCGCTGGCTCTTGATCGCATGCTCAAAACTGTCATCAACACATTCAAGTGTTGTCGTGAACGTCTTGCCGGTTTGGCGGGCAAACTTGCCAATTTTGAAACGGCTTTTATCCGTGAGCCAGCGGCGCTGATAGCCGTAAAGCAAAGGCTGTGTCATCAGGATGTCCCATAAGCTTCACGGATCATGCGCAGGATTTCTTGCCCATCGACCTTACGTCCAGCTTTCTCGACAGCGTCGGTCGCGTCACCGACCGCCTTCGCCAGCTTGGCTTTGGCTTCTTCCTCGGCCTTGCGGCGATGTTCGGCAGAATGGCGTTGCGCAACCACGGTTTCCTTATAGGCGCGTGCCAGCTCCATGGCGTTCTTGGAATTAAGGCCATCGCCGTCAAGCAACTCATCAATAAGCGTTTTGAGGAACTCGCCGAGCACAATATCGGACTTGCTGATTTCTTCAGGCGTAAGCTTCTCCGCGATGCCTGCATAAATGTAACGGCGCTCCTCCAATTGAGAAGCACGTCGAGACAGACGCATGGCTTTACGGTTGAACGCCGATCTGGATATCGGGCCGATGCCTCTGACTTCCAGACGGTCATTCAGCTCAAAAAGAATATCCGCCTGGCTGCGGCGGCGTTCGTTGAGCTGTCCAATCGCCCAGACCACATCGTCCTGGGCTTCTTCCGGCAATAGCTCCAGACTGTCGAGCCGGGAGCGGCCACGCCTGTCCTCTGCCATGGTCAGCCTCCGAGACCGGGCCGGGCCACACCCTCAATGATTGACCGGCGCTCGACATGGTCAAGTCCAGACTGGGTGAGACCTGCAATCACGACTGTGCCAGCTTCTGTCAGACGCACCGCGCCCAACTCCTCCAGCTTGCGCAATTGCGTGCGCACCCATTCGCGGGAACGGCGATGACCGAATGTCTCCAAAACCTTGGTGAGGATAGCCTCATTCAATGTGGTGTTGGTTTCCTGGGCGAGCGCCTTCAGAATCACCAGACGAGCATCTTCTGTGAGAAAATCGGCGAAGCTCATTATGGCTGCCCCTTATTGATCAAATAATCTTCAACGCGATGTACGGTGCGGCTCATAGACGAGATATTTTCTTCCATGCGACCGAACGATCCGCGAATCTCCGAAATCTCCAGCTTCAGATCGGTGAGCGCTTTTTCATCGGGCATGTGTTTCATCTCGGCCTTGATCTCAGTCAGTCCGTCTTCGACCACGCCGAGCCGCTGACTCACTAATTTCAGTTCGTCCGAATTCTGACGCGAGCCTGCGGTAAGCCATGCGTAAATCACAGTGCCAATCGAAATCAGCGTGGCGATGACGCCGCTCCAGTCCTTTAAAAACTGATGATCCATCAACGCTGCCCCCGCTGTTTGCCCTGCCGCTCCAATTGTTGCTGGCACTGAATACAGCGCCTTGCCGATGGCAATGCAGCCCGACGCTCAAGTTCGATATCGTCCCCGCAGGAAATACAGATATTCGAACCCTTCCGGCTCAGTTCTGTCTGCACGGCAGCAACGCCAGCCTCGCGCTCCTGTTCGGCGCGCAGGTCTGCCAGTTCATGTGCCTTGTTTCCCGCTTCCGTCACTTTGGTCGCTCCGCTGGTACGGGGATGGATAACGGGACCGCGTCAACAGCAGCCACGGCGGCAGCGCGCCGGGCCTCGCAACCTGACAATGCGGATCGATCCTTCGCCCACATCGGCGTCAGTTCCTTGGCTGATAGCGCACGGTCGGGCAACGAGACAGGCGGGTCGCAAGGTTTGCGCGCTTCCTTCGGGATATCGGGCTTCACCTGATCAGTACGGAGAACCGGCTTTTCCGCCGAGGAACTGGTTGTTGAGCAGCCTTGTGCGATCGACATCGATGCCACTGCCAGGAGTGTCAGAAAGAGCCGCATTGGCATCCTCCAATTG
Source organism: Ochrobactrum teleogrylli (assembly GCF_006376685.1). Classification (GTDB taxonomy): domain Bacteria; phylum Pseudomonadota; class Alphaproteobacteria; order Rhizobiales; family Rhizobiaceae; genus Brucella; species Brucella teleogrylli. The sequence goes on from NZ_VEWL01000002.1 coordinate 420,865, forward strand.
AGAGACTTGGTTCTTGAGGCGGGAGATTTCGGCTTGCGCCTTCTCGTTCAGGGCGCTCGCGGTTTTCATCTGCTCGATGATGTTCTTCGCAGCCATCTCATTGGCCTTGGCAATCTGCTCGGACCAATGAGCATCGCGGGCTTTCTCGGCGATTGCGACCGCATCGCCAATCGTATCGCGCAAGGTGCGGACAGCACCGAAAGCGAGAACTGCCGCCGCCAGAAGAACAATGGCGGCGATCATGATCTGCGAAGTCCATTTGCCAAACCATGCAGTGAGAGCTGCGATCATGGTTTGCCCTCACGTCGATCGAATAAGAGTGCCTTTGCCTGTGTCCAATAATCGACAGAACCGAAACCGCGATGGACGCCAAGATTAGCAATGATGAGCATAACCATCGACGGCACGACGATCGGCGCGATTGCCACGGCCTGTTCGGAGCCGACCGACGCGGCACCAACGAGGGTCAGGATCACAGCCCAGGCGAGATAGAAGCTGCCCCAAAGATAGCGGCGGGTCGAGCGGTAGCCGGGTTCTTTGATCGGTTCGCTCATGCCGCGACCTCCGGCATGAACCGCGTCAGCTGTGCAAGCGTTTTGGCGCCGACAATCCCATCAGCAACCAGACGATAATCACGCTGGAAAGCGATAACTGCCTGTTCGGTGCCGGGGCCAAAAATGCTGTCGATCGACAGATGATAAAATCCGGCACCACGAAGCGCACGCTGAAGGTCGGCAACCGCAAGGCCGCGCATTCCACGACGCAGAACCACATCGCCCGGATTTGTGGCAAGGTTGTCGGCCTGTAGCTCGGCGACAATGTCCTTTGCTTTGGCGAGATACGCGGCGCGGTTGGCCAAGCCATTCGTGCCGCCGTTGACGACTTTGGTGATCGCAACCAGGTTATCGTAGTCGGCAAGTACGTTGAGGTTTTTCGATGACCAATAATAAAAGGCCGATAGAAGCGCCCACGGAAACTCAGCGAGCTTCTCAGGATACAGCAAGAAATCCGGAGACTTTGGGTCACGAGCACGCGACCAACTATTGAACTTGCTGTGGTTCGAGCGGCCGGTGGTCTGAATAAGTCCGTGCCCACGAAAGCGTGGTCCGTCACCTTTCTGGGTGTTTCCCAGATCAGCCCGGCCTTCATAAGCTGCACCTGACGCATATTCAATGGTGGTACAAAAGCCATCGCTCTCATGCGCCACCTGGGCAAGAAAGTGCACAATGCGGAGCGCGGTCGTAACCTGAAATTCTTTCAGCAGGTCTGGCAACAATGGTCCGGCAGAAGCAATGATATGCTGCTGGCCTGCAATCTTCTTTACCTGCGCTTTGGGCGCGATCGCGGCAAGAACTGTGTGATTGATTTGGGATGCAAGGTCGGTCACATCACGCCCTCCGCGAAAAGCTCATTGAAGTCCATGCCCACAAGGGCGGGTCTAACAACGGTTTTACGCGGGGCATTCAAGTCAGCCCATGCCGGAGCAATCGGGCGCTAGGATGAACTATTCGGAAGGGAACATTTCTATCTGACGGTCGTCAGATTTCTTCGTGCGGTACTTGACCGGCGAACGGTTGAAGAGCTTTTCAACGCCGCTTTCAGTGATGCCTAACCTACGTGCAATTTGCGAGTTCGACAAGCCATCCTGGTCACGGTAACGGCGTGCACGGATATCACGGACCATAGGCACGCTGATGTAGTCACCGCCATAGCGCCGGGAGAGCCTATTTGCAATATCTGCGCCAACCGTTTCGATCAGTTGCGATCTATCAATATTGGATGGAACATAAAGGCGGATGCCCGCATGTTCCTCTGCAAGGCGGATCAAGTCGTCCTCACCAAGTAAGCTGAGCAACTCTGCCACAAGACGATGATCTTTCACTGTGGCCTCTCGATCTGTGCCGATATAGCCAGCTGGCGCGCGGTGACAGTCCGCAGACGGGCTTCCAGTTCGACACGTTTATGGGAGTGCGGCCGCATCAGGTTGATACGGCGCTGGAGGGTTTCACGTTCTGCCTGGAGACGATTGATCTCGGCCTGTTCAGGCGCAATGAACAGCGGCAGGTTAACCAGCGATGCTGAATGCTGAACCATTATCAAGCCCTCACCATTGCCAAAGTGCGGGAGCCGCGCTTTATTGGAGGAAATTTGCAGGGGGTGAATATGAAACTGGTACTGGCTGGATTGGCACTTTTGGCATGTGGCGCTGTCGCCCGTGCCGATGATCTTTCTACGATGCAACTCGCAAGCGGGCTCGGCAGCGTGCTGGCGGCCGAAGAACCCTGCGGCCTTTCGTTCGATCAAGGTGCGATTGAGAAATTCATCAATGCCAAGGTGCCAGCTGACAATCTTAATTTTGCGGGCACGTTGAATATGATGGTGTCTGGAGCGAAGCTTGAACTGGACGGAATGTCTGCGTCGCAAAAGACTGCGAACTGCACCCAGGTCAAACGGGTCGCAAAATCTTACGGGTTCACGAACTGACCACGCCACAAAGCCAATAACCTGCTGGCTGGCTATCTCGACATTGGAAACGGCGCGGATCGTGAAAGTCATGCCTGCTTGGCCTTCCTGATCTCATTGCCAAGCTCGTTCATGACGGACTGCCAATCCTTCCCGGTCATGGTTTCCAGCCTGAAGGGCTCGTTCCAAAAAAAGCAAAGACTGCGCACGTAGGTTTCGAAGCCACCCGGTGCCGGTAATTTGCCAAGCTGCGATAAAATGCTCCATTGAGCGGCGGCAACCTTGGCGGCGTCCATGCGCCGCCAAGGTTCCATATCGCTTGTTTCCATCCAGACCGGGCCCACCTTTCGCTCGATCCACTTTTTCAGCCCTTCAATGGCAGAGCGGGCATCAGCAGCATGATGAACGAAACGAACATCATCGACGCCAGTTTGTCGCAGAACGAAAGCAATCAGTGCTTCGTCTGATCGGTTCTCAAAAACACCAAGGTTCCATCCAGCAATCCAAAGCGCCTGGAGCTTGGCGGCAAACTTGCCTTCAAGGCGCTTTCGACTAGCCTTTGAAGCTGGCTTGAAGCCTTGACGACGAAACTCATCAATCAGCTTCAGGCGTTGGCTTTCCGTCATCGCTGCTGAAGAGTGCTTGCCGGTCACGCGGATGCAGATGGCGCGATAGGTGTCGTCATCCAGACCGAGCTGCTTTTTAGCAACGTGTATGGCGGCGGTGGATTTCATCACGCCAACCTTTCCATATCGGTGTGGAATGGAAACGGTGTGGGCAGCGGCTCATCGTCACCGATCGGTTCACCATCAGCATCGCAATAAGACGCACGATCCGAGCTGCAGCAATCCGCATGGATATAGCCGCCTTCGCTCCATTCATTGAGGACCATTTCACCAACGTTGATGGCCTGTTCACAGCCCAGGCATATGTACTGGCTGACAGCGGGCTTCATTGTACTGTCTCCTGGTCAGGGGTGGGTGATACGCCAAGCATTTTGAGGCAAAGGGAGCTGTGCCCGTGTTCCCGAGCATGCTTCATGATTGCGAAAATCAAGCCGTCTACGTTTTCACCACATTGTGCAGCAGTGCACATCAGGCGTGCGTGGTAACCACTATTCTCTGCGAGGAGGATGGTTGAAGCCGTAGCGCCTGGGTCATATTCGACGTTCGCAACAAATGACATGCCGCGCTGCTTACATTCTTCTGCAAGCTGATGCAGACGAGGCGCGATGATGTCATCATAAAATTTTTCGTTCTCAGTGGTCATGCTGCACCTGCCTTCGACGCACGCACAAAGACTCGGCGATGATGATGCTCGCAGAAGCTGGAGCCGCTTTTCACCGGATGGGCGCAAAACAGATGCTGTTCGCCCTTCGCCGCGTTGTTGACGGCAAACCGACATTGACGCAGCGATATATCGGTCAATGGCAAGCCGAGCGGCTCAATTGGCGGATCGATGGCTGGCAATTCTTCGCAGACGAAAACTGGCTCCGGCGCGGCAACAGGTGCGACGATGACTGGCGCGGCTTGTACCTGCCGAGCTGGAGACCGACGCGCAGTAGTCTTCATGCGACCGGGTTTATAGGGTGATGACTCTTTCTTCGGCAGGCGTGCACCACCGACGCCACCACCAAGGCCGATCTCGCTCAGCATCTTGTCGCGGTGAATGATGCCAATTACGGCATTACGGCTAACACCGAGGCGGGAACTGATCTGGCCAGCTGAAAGACCTTCGCGGAGTAGATTGGCAACGGAAAGCTTGCGCTCTTGTGTCCAGGTGGAAGGTTGCGGATGGTTGCTCATGCTGCACCTGCATTCGCTTTTTGCCGGGCATGATCGGCTTTGGCCGCATTGATTACGGCGTCGAAACCCGCTTCGATAGTGTCAGCATAAACCCAAATAATACGACGCCGCCCAGGGCCACTTACAAACGTGCTGTCGTCAAGATAATCGCGAGGTTCCCAATCTCCGTAGAAAATGAAACCCTTTTCATTCCCAAATTGGAGCGCATCTAGAAACTGTTCGGGTGTGGGCCAATGCGGACCACTGCATAGTTTTCGCAATGCTGGAAGAGCATCAAATATTGGGTGAATTCTGTCTGTATAACCAAGATCATTCGTGAATTCTTCAAGCCAGTCCGGAACGTTTTCCGTTGCCAGTCCCTGCAACGGGTAGATCGCAACTACGTTTGCTTGGTTGTCGAATAGCTGACAGGTTTGTTTTGAAACGAACATGGTGTCACCTCAAGCCTTGGCGATGTCTACGGTGACAGCAGTCCACTCATCCTGAACGGAAGCGCGCTCGTAGAACCGGACGTATTGTTTCGAATATTGAACGTCGATGGCGTCCTCGATGGCGCGCATGGCGTCCTTCCAGCGCTGATCGGAAATATCGAGCTTGGTCAGCTTCTTGATTTCCTTCAGGTTGATTTTGCCTTCCTTTTCCGTATCGAACGCGCGGGTGATGATGGCGCGGATTTCAGCGCGCGCGCCGTCCGTCCATTCATTCAGGCACTCATCAATGAGGCTTTTCGCGACCTGCAATTCCGGGCCTGCGACCTCAAAATCGTTGATACTGACTTTTACCATCATCAGCCCGTCGATGGTCTGATAGGTTCGGTTGCCCTTCACGCCGCCGGGCCGAGCGTTGTATTCCTGCTCAAGCACTTCATCCAGGCCGTCGAGGTCAGACATACTGTGCTTGCGGAAACGGCTGATCTGCGTCGAAATTTCCTTCGCATAACCCATCACCTTGCGGACCGTCTCATCGCGGAGCTTGTCGGCGGGCTTCACCAGTTCGAGCGGTACCAGTGCGCCTTTGGCATTTGCCATGTATCGCTTGCCATTTACGAGGGTGATGCCCTGCTCTGGTTGTTCTTCCAAGATGCATGCTGCGAGTGCTTCAGACATTGGCTATGTCCTTTCAGGGTTGGGTTTTAATGGGAGAACCGAACCGGTTGAGAAACACCACATTGGTGCCGGGCCGGGTCGCTTCTTCGATTGTGATGGTGACGATGGGATGCCGCTGCATGACCCGATCGACCTGTCGCAGTCGCGCCACTTCGTGGCCGAGGATTTGCGCGGTATGGCCGAGGCACATGTAAAAGTCGGCAAGGTTGCGAATGTCGATCGGCAGAAACAATCTGCCCTTTTCCTCGAACTGGAGGACGTTGCGGCGGGCTTGAAAAAGGGTCTCGCTGACTTCGTAAGGATCGCGGTTCATCGACGCCCCCCGAAGTCTGGCCGAATGACCTTGCCGTCATGTGTCGCCACCGGAGCGTTGAAAATCTTGGTCGCCTCGGTTTCCATGAAAGCGCGGCCCGCACGATCGGCTTCCAGAAGTCGAAACCCCGTCAGCTCCATTTCCATTGATGTGGCGAGTTCGGAACAAAGTGAGAGCTTGGCATAAACATCGGCAAAGCGATGCGGTGGCATCGGCTGATCGATGTCGTACTGCCCCAACTCGTCGGCGATGGATTTGAGGATGGTGGATAGCTCAATGCCCATTACACCAAGTCCTCAACATCACGGTTTTCCCATGCGGCCTTGATGAACTGAAACGAAACTTCTTCGCCCGCGCCGAGTGCGACCATGCTTGCGAGTTTCATGGTCTTGTCGATCTGGCGAAGTGCGCCGCCCTTCATGCCGATGCCGAGCAGAAATTTGACACTCTCCGGTTCGGTTACGCCCCAGGCGCTGATGAATGCCTGCAAATCTTCCTTGATGGGCTTGCTATAGCGCAGGCGCTTACCGATACGGCTTTTCAGCTGAGCGTGTGATGGTCCATCGGCGCGCTTGGCAAAACGGCTATGGATTTCGTCATTGCCGACAAGCGCCACACCGCAATTGAAAACATCCACAAAATGGCGAAGCTGATTGATCGCCTCGTCCTGTAGGTTCTGCGCTTCATCTACAATCAACAGTGTCGGGGTACTGGAACGACCAAGCCGGTTGCCGATTGCGCGGGTGAGCTTGGCGGGATTGTGCTGAATGACATCCAGTTCCGCTGCCAGATCGACCAGCATGCCATTCACGGTTTTGGTGTGTGGCGACATCGTCACCATGTATGTGTGCGGACGTGTGGCCCGATAGTGGCGGCAAGTCATCGTCTTGCCCATGCCCGCGCCGATCGTAATCATGACAAGTTCTGGCTGAACCTGCGCCCACTTCAACGCATCCATAATTTCATCAGAAGTGCGGGTCTTGAAAAAGGCCGGAGATGTTGGGAGCGCGCTCAATTCTGCGGCATCGTCCAGTGCATCAAGCCACTGTTGAACGGTCACGTTCTGGATGTCCAAACGACCGGGATACTTGCCTGAATACCAGAGTGAGAATGTGCTGTCCGCCATGCCCACGCGGCGGGCAACTTCCGCCTTCGGCCATTCATTTCGCGTCGCGATCTCGCGAACCCTATCAACAAGCGACCACCAGATATCGATATCCGTTTGCGAACGATTGCCCGATAGTTCCGGCTGGGTCGAAGGCCGGGACCACGCAATGTTCTTGTTGGATGTTGTGTTGTTGACGTCTTTCATTTAAGGTTCCTTGCATTGTTTGGGCCCTATCGGGCTGATTATCGGGCGGGATCACTCCCGCCCTTTTTTTTGGAACCGTACTCACTACTTACCGGCTCATGCTTCCCTTGTGGGAACTGGATCACGGAAGGCTCCTCGCCAGCGAGCTTGCGCATCGCACGGGCAAAGCCGTCCTCGAATTTCTGTTGGCTGATGGCATCGACTGCCGTTTCTTCCTTCATCGCGAGGTTGCCGTGCGCGATGCGTGTAACTTTCGGGCGCACCATTTCCGGTGCCTTCGCTGTCTTCTCGCCCTGGTAAATCAACTCGCCCAACTGCTGAGCTGACAGCTTGCGCTTGGCGTCGGCAGCTGCCTGCAAGCTTTTCTGATAGTCGCGGCGGGCGCGGCTGTGTGTGCGAGCTGCATCAAGGTCGTTGAAGCCAGCATCGGCAATGCAAGGCGCATCGCAGATCAGGACATTCTTCATGTCGTAGACCTTGATTGACGTATGCAGATTGTCGGGATCGAAGCGGATCGTCACCTTTTGTCCGGCCCACTGGTTGAGTTCCAAGCTCCAGTAACGGTTGCCCTGGAAGTGCACCTCGCCGCTGCCCTTCTTGGTACGCAATACTTCTGAAGCGAGCAGCCAAAGGGACTTCTGTGCGGCGGTAGGCCAGCGCACGATTGCCGTTTCCATGCTGGCAAGGAAAGTCTCATCAAAGCTGCGGCCTGCGCAGTTTACGGCGCGTCTCCCTGCCTGTGCGTTGTGGTCCGCGATCTGCGCGGCAACATGCATACGGAAATCTTCCAGCGGCACGGCGCGGGATGCGTAGTTTTCCGGTTTGGCGTCGGGCCGGTTGCCGGTGTAGGCGCCTGCGCAGAATGGGTGCTTGGCGATCATATCCGCCAGATCGCGGAAGGCACGTTCAATCGGCTTGGACTGACCGGAGTATGGTGTGGTCCAATGCATATTGACGCCGAGTGTCGTCAGCAGACCGCGCGGGTCTTCTTCCTTCACCTTGAAGCGAAAGCGTGTAACGCTGCCACCCGATATCCATTTCGAAGCGAAGGCCCGCCCATTGTCGAGATAGATATCATCGGGAATGCCATAGGTTTCCACCATGTCACCAATGACGAGGCGAACGGCTTCCCACGTTTCAGCGTCAGACAATCGCCAAGCGACAATCTTGCCGGAATAGAGGTCCTGGATGACTAGCATGTACATGCGCACAGGCGTTTCCGACCATGGCACTTTGACAAACACGTCGATCTTGTGGCCATCCATGTTCACCATCTGCATGGCATGCAAGTGCGTGCGGGTGCGGCGCTGCGCCGGATAGAGGGTCTTGGCTTTCTCCTTGCCTTCGCGGGCAAGTGTCTGCACGGCATCCGTCACTTCCGCATCGAGGCGACGGCGCAAGGCGCGCTCAGAAGGCACCGGCGACCAATTCCGCTTGGCCGCGACCTTTACCATCCGGCGATAACAAGCCGAGAAGCTCGGACGTTCTGGCCGCAGATAATCAGATGTCAGAAAGTCCCATGCTTCATCATGGCATTCCGATCGTTGTGCATTGCTGGCGAACGATGGTGCAAGCGCGGCGAGCCAATCCGATCGATCACATCCCTCGACAAGCGACCACCAACTATAGAGCGAACGGATACCAACGTTGAACCGACTGCGCGCCAGTTCCATGGCAACGTTCACTTTCAACCCGCTTAAGCTGATCAATTCGTCAGCAAAGCGCAGAGCTTCGAGGCGGCGTTCACAACGAGCTTTATGCTCCATTGAAAGCCCCTCATAACGTGCCCATAAAGCTGCCTTCTTGGCGGTATGAAGGTCGCGATCGTCATTCGCCGGTGCATCATGAACCACGATAAGGCGTGTCTGTGCGGATTTGGGCAGAAGCGAGATATGGTATTCCCATGTCGGCTTTGTCTTGCCGTTCTCGCGACGCGCCAATTCGGGGTTGGCCTGACGCTTGCGGCGAAACACCTTGTCCAACCCCTTTTCGGAAGTCGGCAAATCGGGCAGGCCGACCGTTGCGAGTTCCGCGATGGTGAACCACTCTTTCATGGCCGCCCCCGCGTCTTGAGATTGACGGGCTTCGACTGGAGCGATTTGAGCTTCGCCTTGATTTCCCGCTGATCTTGCTGAAGCTTGGCAATCTCTGCGAGGCGAGCTTCATCCCCTTCCAGTAGCGTCAAGCCATCTTCGGCAACAACAAAATCCCACAGCCAGACTGCGCCGGTTGCCCGGACAAATGCCTTGAAGCGCACCAGACTGATATCGTGAGACGTGCGGCTCTCAGCGGTGTAGGCATCCAGTGCCGCTTTCGTCAGGTTGGGAATGCCGAGATATTGCGCCATACTGGCTGCAATGACGGCGCGCTCGTAAGGGCACTGTCGAATTGCCTCCGACATAGCCCGCCGTAGTTTGGAGCGAAAACGCGGCAGATCAATTTGCGATACAGGCGAGCGAACCGGAAACAGCGGCTCGCGGAACAAGTCAAATTGTTCAGACTGAAGCTTTGTCATGCTGCATCCTCCTCGGGTGTAGCCAAGCCAATATGCTGCTGGAAGCGCGCTTTTGTTTCGGTGTTGGCGCGGCTCCAAAGGTCAACCATGTCGGAGAAAATCTTTTCCTGCTTGTTGACCGCAGATGGCGGCAGCGTATCGCCGATCAGAGAAAGGGCGCGCTTCAGATCGCCTTCCTCGCGAAAGGCGATAGCTGTCCGGCGTTGCATCGCTGGATCGAGCTTGGCGAGTTTCAAAAGCTCGGATTGATTATCTGCGATATCGGTGCCGCGAATGGCTGCCCGAAGATCGGGATGGATATTCTGCGCGATCAGATTGAGACGCTTTATCGACGGGACTGAAACCCCCATCCGGTCAGCGACATGGGCTGAAAAACCACCCGAAATAATAGGGTCAAGTTGATCCTGTTTTGGTCGCCCACCCTTGATCTCGCCGTGCTTCTCCTCCCACAGCTCGCGGTATTTTTGGACAAAAATCGCCCGATCAATCACCGACAGTTCATTGCGGAAAAGATTTTCCGTGACTTCCTGAAGGGCGGCTTCGGTCTTATCAGCCTCAACCACCAGAACATCAATTTCCTCGTCGCCGTTGATGACAACCGCGCGGAGGCGATGCGCACCAGCAATAAGGGTGTACTTCCCGCCCTTGGCATTCGGCGTGAAACGAACCGTGATGGGATTTAAAAGCCCATGCTCCGCGATGGATAAAGCAATCGCCTGGGCATGGTCTTCTTCGACTTGGCGAAGCCGGTCGCCGACCACGATATCAACAATGGCTATACGCTTGAACTCGGCCATTATGCTGCTGCCTTTTCCAATTGTTTCTCGAAAAGGTTGACTGCGCGCGACGCCATGCGACGATAGGCAGCCTCGAATGTCGGATTTTCGATGCGGCAATCGACTGCGCGAATGGCGAAAGAAATCGAGGTGCGCTGGCGCTGTTGCATGGCAACTATCCGCCTCTTTGGCACGCCGAAGTCGGTCGCCATGATATGAATGGCGATCTGACGAGCGAGCATTGCATCAAACCACTGATGCGGCGGGTCGATGATGTCGCGGAGCGCAAGATGACGAAAGCCCGTCTGCACTCCAGCATAACAACAGGCCAGCATGACCTGTAAGCGTTCCTGTTCTGAATAGGGGTTGAACATCGCTCACCCCGCGAAATATCGAGTAAAGGAAATGATCACCGCAGCTGTGGCCGCAAGCGTGATCCACGTCAGCGGTGCGAGAGAAGCAATCAAACTCATGCGTCTATTGGGAAACGTGAAGCAGTTTCCCACGTCGATTTTGTCATCGCGTTTCGGCATTGTGCGCCTCGTTATTGTGGGAGATTGTTTGGGCCGTGGCGCGGTGCCAGCATACGGATAACAGCCGGGACGGACCCTGCGGGGGCAATATCCGTCCTGTCGGACACACGGTTTGTGGTGACCGAAATCAATGGCTAGAGTATCCTGGCAGACACCGCGCCACACCATCACGCGGCATCCTGCTGCGGGGTAACGACAGGCTTGCTGCGCGATGGTTTGGGATGGTTTGAGATGTGGATTTTATTGCGTCGCTTGGGGTAGCGGTCGCGAAAGACGACCTCGACCGGCTTGCCGAGTACATCTGCAATGGCCCGTTCCATTCCTTCGTGTGGACGGGTCCAGATGTTCTTGACACAGGAGGCAGGCAATCCATAGTCCTCAGCAATGCCTGCGAGAGTCTTGTTCGATCTGCGCAGTGCACCAAGGATAGAATGACGATCCCACTCAACAGGGCTTGTCATTTGCGTCTCCTTCAGGGAGCGGATGTTGGCGCATCCGCTTTTTGTTGGTCTTTGTTTGTGCAATTCCAGTCTGACTAATCAGGCTGATAATGTAGGTATGTAGCAAAAGTTTGCCAGTTGCAAGCAAAACTTTGCTACAGACGAAGGAGCAGCTTTGTCTGACGGCAGCGACATTGGGAAAAGGGTGCTGGAGGTTCGGGAGAAGCTCGGGCTTTCGCAAAAGGAAGCAGCCGAAAAGCTCGGTGTTTCCATTCGCTCATGGCAGGGCATGGAGCGGGGCGAAAACATTCCCAATGGGGAAACCCTGCTCAAGTTTTTGGCGTTGGGTTATAATCCTGGCTGGGTTTTGACTGGCATGGGCCAGCAACGCTCGGATCGTACTGATGAATATTTAAAGGCTGACCACATCAAGCCGCTCCAAATCAACGAATCTGTGCTTAACAACCTCGTCGTTCTGACCCACGAAGAGCACACAGCCTTGAATATCAAGCTGAGACCAGCTGACGAATTCAGGGAAGCTACCCGCCTCTATAACGAATTGTTGCGTTTGGCGGATGATCCCGACGACGAAGCCGAACTTGAAGCCGCAATACCGGTAATCCGCATTCGGCTCCGCAAGCGGCTGGCCGATGCAGTTGCCAATCCAGGCACCGGCAAACGCTTGGCTTAATGATAGTCCGTCCCTGCGAGAACCCGCTGTTGATTTAGGCTCTACTAAATGAGTGATAAGTGGATGATTAATCGCTGAATTGAATGTCGGTTCATTCGCGCATAGCTCTACCCCCGCTGCCAAACGACCTTTCTGGTGCGAGTGCCGGGGGGGAGCATTCACCGATAGTTCAGGCGGAAATCTATTAGGCCGCGCTGATCCAGTATGCAATTGTTTTCATTGAGTTTTCGACTTTGGGATAAGATTTCCGCCACATGGCGGGAATCTTTTTTGCTTTTGCGCCGGTCACAAGCGGCACATCAACGCCCGCGTTCGTCTGTTAATGATCCACGCAGACAAGCATTTTCAATGGTTTAAAGATTTGTTGAAGACTTATCGGCGACTTTTAAAGGCGCTTTTAGAAAGCCGCAGCGTCTGACCGTCAAACGCGGTTGCCGCTCGCTTGCCCAGGACTTCAGGTGACAAAACTGTTATTCCGTCTTTGCCGGGTCGATTGCACAAGAACCCCGCATTTCCGGGCTTTTCCCACGAAATCCCATTATTTCCCGCCTATTCCCGTTACTGCAGTATCTAGTGTCCAACAACACCAACATCATCGTAGGTAGTTGCGCTCGCAGCCTTTCGCACGGCTTTAGAGCTGCCGTTGTGATGCCGACTCATCCGATGACAAGTGGCCCGCTAAATATTGATGGGCCTGAAGGCCCGCTCACTGGCTATCGGATATCGTGGTCATAGGGAATGGGGCCCCAACGTCCGGTTTTGGTGAAGTTCACCCATAAGCCGAGGGAATTGCGCATTGTGCGCGTCCCGAACCTTTTCAATTCCCGTATGACCAGTCGAAAAAGCGCCGGCCGCTTTTGCTCACGTCGGTTCTTGCCGATCGTGCTTTCCAATCCTGCCTGTCGGCAAATGGCTGGCGTGATCTGGTAGATATTCAATTCGTCGAAAGGACCATCATTGGGGTCGAACAGGAAATGATCGATGGGAGCAGGCGCTTTCTGCATAAGCGGCAGAAGTTTGCGCGCAGCGTCGCGAGACACGACGTAGCCTCCCGTCAGCAAATGTCTGGAGCGAAGCCGCGCCACCGCATAGGGTCCTTCGCTTGCAACCGAACGGGATATCAAGACCTCATGCCCGTAGGCATCGATTTTGATAATATCCGCGTCTTTCGGTATCCATTTGTCTGAAGGCAATAACTGCGCAGCCCCGCTGCTCAGCTTGATATCATCTTCAAAAATGACCGCGTAAGCATCGATACCGGTCGCTATAATTTCTAGACACTTGCGGTGAGACAGAAAACAGCCAATTTCCGCTGGCGAAAGCGGATCGGGCCAGTTTTTGCTGAACGCATTGAATGAAGCCAGCTCCTGTTCGGGCATGGCCCGACCATTGACAGCCTCGACACGTTCGAATTCTAGACCCGTGCGATTAAACTGGGATGCCATATATGCCAGACGGTCCTGGCTCCGCTCCAGATTTATCAAATAGCACTTCACTTCAGCCCCCTTGTCGCGCACCTCTTAGGACATAGGGGGGTGAAAAACAACCAATGGAGAAAAGCGCCCCCGCGCCATATCTTGTCGTTATCCACGGGGCGATTTTCTGGACTGGACCAGCGCCGGTCCTGCTCGCAGCTACTGCTGGACAGTTTCCGGTGCTATGCCCTGATCGAAGATGAAGGCCGGGCCGACCACCCGCACCTTTCGGTCCGTCAGCGGCGCAAAGGTTGCCGTCGCAACCGTATCGACCATATCGGCATTGCGGCTCGGCCGGCTGTCCGGCATCGGCATCACGACATTGCGCATGGCTCTCGCCGACCGACTGCTGGCGCGCAGTTCGCTGACCTTGGCGACATAACCCGCCCAGTCGCATTTTTTGAAATCGCTGCTCTCGTGATAATTATAGGCCGTCGGCAGTTCCGCATAGGACTTGCCGCTGGTCGCGGAAATCATATCCGCCGTTTCGCCATTCACATCATTGAGAACATAGAGATCGACGCTCTCGTTCTGGCAGATGAAGCGGCATTGAGCCAGCGTTTCCGTTGTGCTTTCCGTTTTGTCGAATTGAGAGTGCGGCGCCGGGAACAGATAACCGTCCGAAAGGCGCACGCAATAGGTCAGTGCGCCTTTGCCGGCCCAGGATTTGGGTTTCTCGGTCGCATTCGACGTGACAGCCGCCGGTGTCACCTTTGGCCGATCCAGTCGCGCGCTGCGTTGTGTCGTGGCCGATGGTTCGGAACATGACCTTGCGGCCAGCCCGGCGGAAATCTGCCGCTGCACTTCCGCAATGCGCACCGACAGATCGCGGCAGGCATTGAACAAGCCCCCGCCGCCATCACCCTTGCAGCCGCGCCCGCGCTCCATGGCGCGCAGGGCGGATAGTTGCCTTTGCGCTGCCAGATCGGCAGCGCTGGCAGCACCCGAACAGGCCGCAGCGGCCAGTTGCGGGTAACTCACAAGACCTATCAGAAAAAGCAGGACGTAAAACTTAGTCACGATACTATCCTCAGCCCTGGGGGATGACTTGAGACTTTCTATCGGGGTTACAGAAGATGCACTGGCACTTCCATTGCAGGAGGCGAATGCGTCGCATTCAGCACCTTATCCGGGTCAATTTCCGACAGGAGTGCAGCAAGCGCCAGACGCAGATAAAGGGGGGTATCTGGACGATTGATTGCCTTGAGCGCGATGCGCGATATGCCGAGCGCGTAAGCCAATTCTTGTTCAGAGGTCTTCAGAGATGCACAAATCTTCGCAAGTTTGTCATAAGCCCGTCTGCCCATTGACGTTTTCCCTCTCCTTCAAAATGCAATGGCGACGCCGTCAGCCGCCACATTAGACGCACATCTGCTCCGAAAACCGTTTCACACTTTTCGGAATGTGCTCTGGAATCACCATTTTACATTCAGTCCGATATTGCCTTCCCAGATCCGCGTTCGCTCTCCTCCGAGATTGGTTGTGTAGTCGGCAGTTGCAAAAAGGCTGGCCTTTTCCGTGATATCGACCGTTATCCCGCCGCCGACTTCCAGCGACGTTCCTTTCAGATTGGTGACAATCGGATCGGTGCCGAAGGACACTGTCTGGTCCGATGAGAAATTCTGCCAGAGATTGGCCTTCAGATAGGGGCGCAGCTTGCCGAACGAGGTTTCTTCCGCGCCCTGCAACCGCATGCCGATACGGCCCGTCCACGCATTGTCGGAATCGAACGTCACCGTGGAATAACGGTCAGCCTGATCATCCAGCGAGAGATGCTGCCAGATCAGTTGCGCCTGCGGTTCCAGCGTCCAGTTGCCGCCGAGTGCCAACGGATAGCCGCCTTCCAGCGAGGCCGTCACGCCGTGGCCCTCAAGGTCTATGCCCTGTTGCGCGTTGGAGCTCGCGCTGCCATCAAACCATGTTCCCATCACCACCGCATCGAGATACCAGCCTTGCGGGCCGATATGGGTCCAATAGCCGCCGAAACTGGTGCCGGTAACGTCAAGGTCGCCGACGGCAAGATCGTTCAAGCCGAGCGCCTGCCCGGTAATATCGCCCGAGGCGCGCGCATAACCGAAGAAGACGCCGAAACGGTCGAAATGGCCGCCGTCGGATTCACGTCCGAACAGGTCCTGCCCGGCCTGAATACCGAGAAGACTGCCATCGACCCCCGGAGCCACGGTGCCCCTCCACTTCATGTCGATGTCCTGACCGAACACGCGCACCCAGCTCGACGGCAGATAGCCACCGCTCTCGAGCAGGTCCTGCTCGCCCCGGCGCTCATGGAATGTGCCGAGCGTAGACAGCGCCAGATGATGCGCGACGGGCGGCAGAGCCGAATAGACCGGCACTTCTTCACGATAGAGATTGACGACATCGCCTTCCACGCGCGTCGCCCCTGCTGACGGCGGCGCGACGCCGTTGCCGGGCAGTGGAGGCTGCATCAAACCATCAACGGAATTGTCTGGCGGGTCGGCAACATCTGCGGCCTGGGGAGCCGGAGGCGCAGTGGGCGCGGCGGAGTTTCCGGCGACCGGCGCAGAATTGTCCTGCGGGTCGGGATCGTTCGGATCGACTGGCAGCACCGCAGCCGGCTGATCCAATGGCGGCGGAGCGGCCACCGTTTCCGGAGCCTCTGGTTCCGGCGCGTCCGACCCCACGGCAGCCGGTTGGCTACCGTTCACCAGCGTTGAGCGCAGATACCAGTTTTCTGTCGTTCCGGCAGAAACACCACCCTTGAACAGATAATATTCATAGGCGCCAGCCGCGACACGGCCATTCAAGGTGAAGGCGCCCGCAGTGGTGGTTGCGCCATTCAGCGTCTCAACGACCATGATGCCATTCGACACTGTCGAAGCACCTGCGCCACCGATATTTTCCACGACAATGCCGGTATTGCCGGAAGCCGAACCGCCATCGATCACCAGCTTGTCCGAAGGCGACGCATCACCCGCAAGCACCGTGTCGAGGAACAGCAGGCCATTTTGCCCGGTATAGTTGCCGCGAATGGTCAGGCTATCGGTCGTGCTGGAGCCGCCATTGGTCAGGTCGATGCGGCCTGCATTAAACACATTGGTCAGCTGCATTGCGGCATAGGGCTTGATAACCGACTGGGCCGAACCACCATAAATGGTGCTGGTCGCATCGATGTTGAGTGTGCCCTTTCCGGTTCCCGCATCGCCAAGCGTCAGCGGAGCATTGAAAACCAGACGTGTATCGTTGGTGAGATTGATGGTTTCCCATCCGCCGAAGCGATAAACCGCGCCGGTTTTGACATTGCTGAAGCTCAGACTATCGGTGCCTTCGCCACCGGTGATGAACTTTGTCGACCCCATATTGGCGTCGGTCAGATTGGTCAGCGTGGCTACGTCGTCATCCGCGCCGAGATCGACATTTCCATACAGAATGCCGCCGCCGTTCCAGCTGAACGTGTCGGTGCCGAAGCTCAGCATGATGTCACCGGCAACCGTACCACCGGTAATGGTCACGCTGTCGGTGCCACCGCTGACACTGATACTACCGCCAATCATGCCGCTGGAGATGATGATCGTATCATTGCCGAAACCGGTCACCAGATTGCGATCAATGGTGCCGCCGGACATGTTGAAATAATTGTTGTCGAGCTTCATGTTGACGCGGCCGATGCGCCCGCCAGTCATCACAGCATAATCGCCATCGTCGAAAGCATCGATAATGCGGCCATCGGACATGAAAAACGTGTCGAGCCCGTCGCCCTGATTGAGCGAGATAATCTGGCCGCCTGTCATCTGAAAATCGTCGATGCCGCCGCCCTGTTGCACATTACCGACAACCGAGCCGCCAGAAATAATAAATGCATCCGCGCCATCGCCCTGATCGATGCTTCCCGCAATCGATCCCGAATGTAACTCGACGCGGTCCGTTCCGGCACCGAAGGTCACATTGCCATTGACCGTACCGCTGCCGCCTGTGGGCAGAAGGAGCGTGTTGTTGCCGCTCGTATCGGTCAGACCGGATGCGGATGTACCGCTGTCGCAGATGAAAACGTCATCACCGGCCGTTGGTGAAAACGAACATGCGGCCTGCGCATTTCCAGATGGCAAAAGCACGGCCCCCACCGTGAACAGTGCCGTCGTGGAAAGCAGCAGGGTGGCCGAAACCCTGCGAATACCTAAATGCATCGAAACCCCTCAGTTCATTGCATAAAGCCCCCGCGACATTAAAAAACGAATTTATTTTGATGGGCAATACTTAAATTCCCAGTAGAGAATTTCAAAACATCATAAAAGATAAACAAAAATTAGAGGAAATGATTTAACAGCAAATAACACATTGATTTCATTTGATAAATCCCAATGCCCTCCAGATTCACCATAGCTGACATTTCACTCTGGAAAAGCCAAAAAAACCGTTACATATCAATATCAAGACACCCGCCGCCTTGCGGCATTCGCCGCTCTGAAAGATGATCACGGGCCCATGCGGAGCGAGTCACGAAAAGCCTATTTAGACCCGCGCCGTGCCGGTTGAATTACTGGTTGACCGCTTCATATATTTCTTCTGAAAAGCATGATCCGGTTGAATTGAGGAGGAAAACCATGGAACAATTTACCGGTGGCTGTCTGTGTGGCGATGTCCGGCTTGTCGCCTCGGGGCGTCCCTATCGGGTCGGCCTTTGCCACTGTCTCGACTGCCGCAAACATCATGGGGCGCTTTTTCTGGCATCAGCAATGTTCCCGCAGGATGCGGTCACGATCGATGGCGAAACGCGCGATTATGCCGGGCGTCATTTTTGTCCGCGCTGCGGTTCCTCGGTCTTTTCCCGTTCCGATGATGAAATCGAGGTGCATCTGGGTTCGCTCGATGCTCCCGACCAGCTGGTGCCGACCTACGAATTGTGGACGATCCGCCGCGAAAGCTGGTTGCCGCCATTTCCGCTGAAAAAGCGTTATGAGCGCGACCGCGAAACTGATGGCCGCTTCGAGGAATAGCGCCGGTATGCGGCAAAGCTGCGCTGGATTAGCAGGTGACGAGCGCCTATATCCGGCTGGAACAACCCGGAAAGCCTCGCCATGACCCTGCTCATCAACCAGCCGCATCCCTCGATTGACCCCGCATCCATTCAGGAACTGGTGGCGACATTTTATGGACGCGCGCGGGCGGACGAGCTGCTCGGGCCAATCTTTGCGGAAGCCGTGCATGACTGGGATCACCATATCGCGCAGATTGCGCAATTCTGGTCGTCGGTGATCTTGAAGACGGGCGGTTATGACGGGCGACCCATGGCGCCGCATCTGAAGCTCAACCTGAAGGGCGAGCATTTCGACCGCTGGCTTGCCTTGTTCGAGCAAACCGCACGCGAGATTTATCCTGCGGAAGCGGCGATCATTTTCATTGATCGAGCGCGGCGCATTGCCGACAGTTTTGAGATGGCCATTGCAACGCAAGCGGGGCGTATCGCCGCCCCGCGTCATGCGCGCCGTCCGCTCTGATTGATCAGCCTGATCAGGCGGCAGGCTTCGACTTTTCGGCTTCCAGCTGCTTTTCGTGACGCAGCAGCATGCCGAACAGATCGCGCGGCTCATCCGGGTCGGCAAGAAGGTCGAGCTGCTCATACAGGCCCGTATCCTTCAGCTTGTCGCGCACATAACGCAAAGCCGAAAAATCTTCCGTGGCAAAGCCGACGGAATCAAACAGCGTGATCTGGCGCGCATCCTTGCGGCCCTGCGCCTTGCCGGTGATGACTTCCCACAACTCGTTGACCGGATAGTCTGCCGGGAGCTGCTGGATTTCACCTTCGATGCGGGTCTGCGGCGGATATTCGACGAAAATGTCGGAGCGGCGGAGAATATCGCCGTGCAATTCGGTCTTGCCCGGGCAATCGCCGCCCACCGCATTGATATGCACGCCAGCGCCGACCGTATTGTCGGTCAGGATGGTGGCATTGGCCTTGTCCGCCGTGACCGTCGTGATGATATCGGCGCCCTCGACCACTTCTTCCACCGAATTGCAGGCGACAATGTCGAAACCTGCATGGGCAAGATTGCGCATGCATTTTGCGGTCGCTTCCGGGTCGAGGTCGTAAAGGCGAAGCTTGTCCACGCCGAGCAGCGCCTTGAATGCTATGGCCTGAAATTCGCTCTGTGCGCCATTGCCGATGATCGCCATCGTGCGGGCATTCTTTGGCGCCAGATATTTGGCGGCAACCGCTGACGTGGCAGCCGTGCGCAGCGCCGTCAGGATCGTCATCTCAGTCAGGAGCATCGGGTAGCCGCTGCCCACATCGGCCAGAACGCCGAAAGCCGTGACAGTCTGAAGACCTTCACGTGTGTTCTTCGGATGGCCGTTGACATATTTGAAGCCATAAAGCGTGCCATCGCTCGTCGGCATCAACTCGATCACGCCTTCGCGGGAGTGGGACGCGACACGCGGCGTCTTGTCGAAATTTTCCCAGCGGCGGAAATCCTCTTCCACATATGCGGCCAGTTCCTTCAGAAAGGTCTCGACGCCGATGGAAAGCACCAGCTTCATCATGTTGTCGACACTGACGAAGGGGACGATGTTGAGGTTCGGCTGGGTCATTCATATTCTCCTTAAACACGCTCCGAAAGGCTGACACGGCCTTCGGAGCGTATTGCGCATTGATACAATGATCGGAGCGTCATTCGGCAAGACGCGCCTTAATAGCTGATCGTCGGACGATCCATGACGCTGCGGCCCAGAAGGCTGGCCATCAGGTCCACCATGACGGTAGCCGTGCGGCCGCGCTCATCCAGGAACGGGTTCAATTCAACCAGATCGAGGCTCGTGACGAGACCGCTGTCATGCAGCATTTCCATGATGAGATGGGCCTCGCGGAAAGTCGCACCGCCCGGCACCGTGGTGCCGACAGCTGGCGCCACCGACGGATCAAGGAAGTCAACGTCAAGGCTGACATGCAGCAGGCCGTCTTCCGCTTTCACACGGTCGAGGAAACGGCGCAGCAGCGCGGCAACGCCATGCTCGTCAATCATGCGCATGTCGAAAACCGAAACCTTGGTCTTCTGGATAGCCAGACGTTCCGCCGGATCGACGCTTCGAATACCCATCATGCAGACATTGTGCGGATCGATGGCGGCTTCAAGCTTCGGGAAAAAGCCGTCAAAGCCTTTCTGGCCGGTGTAATAGGCAACCGGCGTTCCATGCAGATTGCCGCTGGTTGTCGTTTCCAGCGTGTGGAAATCCGTATGCGCATCGAGCCAGAGCACGAACTGCTTGCGGCCCTTTGCGACGGCGCGGCGCGCAATGCCCGGAACCGTTCCGGCAGCCAGAAGATGATCGCCGCCAAGGAAAATCGGGAAGCCCTCTTCGCTCTCACGGAAAGCGGCTTCGCTGATTGCTTCAATCCAGGCAACAGCGCTTGGCAGCGCCTTGATCGCATGGTTTGGATGTTCGCGCGACGCTTGCTTGATCTGAGCCGGGCTTGGAACCAGATTGCCGAGATCCGTAAAACCGTGACCAAGCTCGCGTATGGCATCGGCAATGCCTGCGGCACGGTAGGAATCGGGACCCATATTGCAGCCTGCGCGGCCAGTTCCTTCCTGAACGGGTAGTCCCAAAATCTTGCAATGCATAAAACAAGGTTCCTTCTGATTATTGTCATAAGATTCATCATTTTTATTTGGCGATGTGAACCAACCGGATTGGCAATTTTATCGGTTTGGTTTATCAGAATGTCGGATTGGCTTTTCAAAATGGAGAAACTATGGACGATCTGGATGAAAAGCTCATTACGCTTTTGCGCCATAATGGCCGCCGCAGCATTTCCGACATTGCGATCGATCTTGGCGTTTCCCGCGCAACGATCCGCGCGCGCATGGAACGGCTGGAACGCTCCGGCGATATTCTGGGCTATACGGTCATTCTGCGCTCGGACGCCGTGGACCTGCCGGTGCGCGGCATCATGATGATCGAAATCGAAGGTCATGTCGCCGACCGTGTGGTCAAGGCGCTTGGCGGTTTCTCGGAGATTTCCGCCGTCCACACGACCAATGGTCGTTTTGATCTGGTGGTCGAACTGGGCGCCGCGACCCTCGCCGATTTCGATGCGGTGCTGCGCCGTATCCGTCTCGTGCCCGGCATCAAGGCCAGCGAAACAAACTTATTGCTTGCCACACCGCGTTCAACGCGGGCGCGGCTCTAACTATTCACGCATGTGCAAAGAAAAAGCCCGGTCTCGCGACCGGGCTTTTTCGTTCTCAGGATTAGGCGAGAGCCGGATAATCCGTATAGCCCTTGGCGCCACCACCATACATATGCTGCTGATCCAGCTCGTTGAGCGGCGCATTTTCCTTCAGACGCCGCACGAGATCCGGATTGGAAATGAACGGCTTGCCGAAAGCAACCAAATCGGCGCGACCGCTGGTGATTTCTTCCTCCGCCAGTTCACGGTCGTAGCCATTATTGACCATCCAGGCGGCATCGCCGCCAGCGTCACGATAGACCTGCTTCATACGCGCATAATCGAACGGCTGCGGGCCCTGCTGGAAGTCACGCGGACCACCGGTTGCGCCTTCGATGACATGAACATAGGCAAGACCGTAAGGCGCAAGCTTGTCGACCACATAGTCAAACAACGGCTGCGGATCGGAATCCGATGCGTCATTGGCGGGCGTAACCGGCGAAAGGCGGATACCGACCTTGCCTGCATCCACCGTCTTGGTGATTGCATCGACCACTTCGAACAGGAAGCGCGCGCGGTTTTCAATCGAGCCGCCATATTCGTCGGTGCGGTGATTGCTGCCAGAACGCAGGAACTGGTCGATCAAGTAGCCATTGGCCGCATGAATTTCGACACCGTCGAAACCGGCAACGTCAATCGCGTCCTTCGCAGCCTTGGCATAGGTGGCGACGATGTCTGCAATCTCGCTTTTTTCCAGCGCGCGCGGCTCGGAGGTCGGTGCGAATTCGCCCGTGCCATCGGGATGGACCAGATAGGTCTTCGACTTGGCGGTGATCGCGGACGGCGCAACCGGCTTGCCGCCATTCGGCTGCAAGGTGTTGTGGGAAATACGGCCCACATGCCACATCTGCACGACGATCTTGCCGCCGGCTGTGTGAACGGCATCGGTTACGCGCTTCCAGCCGGCCAGCTGCTCGGCCGAATAAAGGCCCGGAACATCGGCATAGCCCTGTCCCTGATGGCTGATCGGCGTTGCCTCGGTGATGATGAGGCCAGCGCTGGCGCGCTGCTCGTAATAGGTGACGTTGAGATCGTTCGGCACGGCGCGCGGCGAGCGATTGCGCGTCAGCGGCGCCATCACAACGCGATTGGCAAGCTTCAGATCACCAACGGTGACAGGATCGAACAAGGTGGCCATGGGCATTTCCTTCAAGTTGGAAAAGGTGGGCAAGTTGGAAAAGTTGGTCAAAGATCGGATAGGGTTGCGATGAAGGCGGCTATCGCCTCTTCGTCGCGCTTGTAGAACGTCCACTGGCCGACACGATGGGGCGTGATCAGCCCCGCTTTTGTCAGCACGGACAAGTGGGCTGAAACGGTGGATTGGGAAAGACCGCACCGCTCGAACTGGCCCGCGCACACGCCCATCTCCAATGGCATGTGCTGAGCGGAGAAGTGTTTCTCCGGCTCCTTGAGCCAGCTCAAAATGTCGAGACGCACGGGGTGGCTAAGCGCTTTCAGCACCTCATCAAGGGGTACTGGCAAGGCTTTCTGCTGCTTTATCGATTGAACTTCCGACATTGCAATCACCTCGCTGATCCGATGCATATCGTCATTTCACGATATAGATATCGCTTAGTTTCGATTTAAAAAGAGGCGCAGCGTTCACATGCGCGTGAACAACAGAAACCCGCCTCAAGGGCGGGTTTCGGAATAGCGACCAATTCCGGTCAGTCCATAAGCTTCTGCATCAAATAGACCCACTGCAAAATATTAGAATCCGTATTCTCCCACGACGTTTTCACGGCGCTGTGGCCGCCTTCATCGCTCTCGAAGAACAGATTGGGTATACCCATAGCGTCCATCCTTGCCGCCATCTTTCGCGCATGCCCCGGATGAACGCGGTCGTCGGCCTGCGATGTTATAAAGAACGGCTCGGGGTAGTGCGTTCCGGGTTTCAGGTTGTGATAAGGCGAAATGGAGCGCAGAAACGCCCCTTCGACCGGGTCTGCCGGATCGCCATATTCACTCATCCACGATGCCCCTGCCGACAGTACGTTATAACGCACCATGTCGAGCAATGGCACCGATACGATGACAGCATTCCAAAGCTCCGGTCGCTGGACCAATTGCACACCCGCCATAAGACCGCCATTCGAGCCGCCAGAAACACCGAGCCGTCGCGGTGAGGTGATCTTGCGTGCAATCAGATCTTCAGCCACGGCCTGAACGTCGTCATAGACGCGTTGCCTATTGGTTTTCAGCCCTGCGCGATGCCATTTGGCGCCAAACTCGCCGCCACCGCGAATATTGGGCAGAACATAAACCCCACCCTTTTCGAGCCACATCTTGCCGACGATTCCGAGGTACTGAGGCGTCAATGAAATTTCGAACCCCCCATAGGCTGTAATCAGCGTGGGATTGGAGCCATCGAGAGGAATGCCCTTTTTGGACACCATGAAATAGGGAATCTTTGTGCCGTCTTTCGATGACACCCAGTTTTGGGTCACCTGCATATCGCTGGCATCGAATTCGGCATGCTCCGTCTGCAGAAGCTTTACGTCCATCGAAGCCGCATCAGCCCAATAAAGCGCTGTCGGCTCGAGGAAACCTTCAACCGTCAGGAATAGTTCGTCGGATTCCGTATCCGCACTTAATAAAGCGACCGATGCATTCTTCGGCAGTTGGAACTGTTGTGAATGCCACACGCCTTTTTCGAATTGAAGAGAATAGAGTTGCCCCGCAACATCCGAGAGAACTTCAATGAGCAGGCGATTTTCGGTGTTCGACACGTTACCGATTGCCTGATGTCCCGACGGCACGAATACTTTCACCGGCTCTATTTTTTCCGGGTGATCGATATTCCCTGCCAGATCGAACGATATAATGCTGTCGGCCGCATAAGTCGTGCCGCTGGCGCTCTTCCAGTCCTCCTTCAAACGATAAATAAGCTGTCCTTCGAAAAGATCGAGGAAATGCGAGCTTGTGGGCAGGGGAAACACGACCTTTTTGCCTTTATAAACAAACTCAGTCAGCATTTCCTCTCCGCTCAATTGGCGGGTATTCATTTGCATGACAGGGACATCGGTGTCGCCCCAAATCATTCCGGCATAAGCTGAAATATCCGTCTTTTCGCCGCGGAAAATCTCCCGCGCCTCCCCTAGTGACTGCCCGCGCTGCAAAACCTTCGTTATGTAAGCGTAGCCGGATTCGGTCACATCACCCTGATCCCATTCCCGGGATACATAGATCGTGTTCAGGTCCTTCCCCCAACTGACTATCTGCTTGGCTTCAGGCAGAGTGAAACCGGAGGGTAGAAATTTGCCGGTTGCCCTGTCGAACTCGCGAACCGCCACCGCATCTTTGCCACCGTCGGAAAAGGACAGCAAACACCGGTCCTCATGCAAGGGGTGGCACATTGCCCCGGCGAAGATCCAATTTCGCCCTTCCTTGGCAGCCAAAGCATCGATATCGAGTATGGTACGCCAGGTATATTTTCCCTTGAAATAATCGTCTCGATTGGTCGCCCGCCATAGTCCACGCAGATTAACGTCATCCATCCAGAAATTGCGCAGTTCTCCCGTCTTGCCGAACGCGGGATAAGCAATGTGTGTTGCATTCGCAGCAGACGCCTTCGACAAGTCGTCGAATTCCGCATATCGTGGATCCGTCCTGAGCCTCTGAAGCGTCGCTTCGTTCTTGGCTGCAACCCATTTCAACGCTGCGGGTCCGTGTATGTCTTCCAGATAAATGTTTTCGTCGCTTGTTTTAACATTATCAAAAGCCAAAGCAGACGCTCCGCTCCAAGCAACAGAAGATAAAATTACAATTGTTGAAATTACAACTATTTTTAACAAAATATCACCATAATATAAATTAAACATAAAATGCATTTAAAACATCATTAACATGGCAATATAATGTCAACAATAACTTATACTCAATATATCATTTGAATATCTGAGGATTTCCCTTTCCTGTGGAACATCGCTATGCCTTGATTGCGCCAGAGTGGCATCCGACTATGCTTCAACTGGATAGTGCAGAATTGGGAAGCATATGGCGGACGACAGCAGGCGCATTGCCGCGATTATCGCGGCGGAAATCAACGCAAAGCCGGAACAGGCAATGGCCGCCATCGGCCTTCTGGACGAAGGCGCAACCGTGCCCTTCGTGGCGCGCTACCGCAAGGAAGTCACCGGCGGGCTGGACGACACGCAACTGCGTCAACTTTCTGAACGCCTCGCTTATCTGCGTGAACTGGAAGCGCGCCGCGCCTCCATTCTGGAATCGATCCGCGGTCAGGAAAAGCTGACGCCGGAACTGGAATTGAAGATAGCCAATGTCCAGACCAAGGCTGAGTTGGAAGATCTTTATCTGCCCTATAAGCCGAAGCGGCGCACCCGTGCGGAAATCGCCCGTGAGCGCGGGCTTGGCCCTCTGGCCGAGGCGATCCTCGCAGACCGCAGCCTTGTGCCCGCCGACATTGCCGCGTCCTATGTCAGCGGCGACGTTGCTGATGTGAAAGCCGCGCTCGATGGCGCACGCGATATCATCGCCGAAGGTTTTGCGGAAAATGCCGAGCTGATCGGCAATCTGCGCAACTATCTCAAGGATCGCGCTGTTTTGCGCTCGCGTGTCGTGGACGGCAAGCAGGAGGCGGGTGCGAAGTTCTCCGATTATTTCGATCATTTCGAACGCTGGGCCACCGTTGCGGGTCACCGTGCGCTCGCCATGCTGCGCGGACGCAACGAGGATTTCCTGTCGCTCGACATTGAAATCGATGCCGACGACACCTCAGCCGTGAAACCGGTCGAGCGCAAGATCGCCGCCGCCTATGCGATTGGCGGCACGCTTCCGGGCGACCGCTGGCTGATGGAAGTGGCAGGCTGGGCATGGCGCGTGAAGCTTTCTCTCTCGCTGTCTCTCGATCTGATGCGCGACCTGCGCGAGCGCGCCGAAGAAGAAGCGATCAATGTTTTCGCCCGCAATCTGAAAGACCTGTTGCTGGCCGCGCCCGCAGGCTCCCGCGCCACCATGGGTCTCGATCCGGGCATCCGCACCGGCGTCAAGGTGGCAGTGGTCGATGGCACGGGCAAGCTGCTCGACACCACCACGGTCTACCCCTTCCCGCCGAAGAATGATGTGCGCGGCACACAGGCGGAACTGGCAAGCCTTGTCCGCAAACACAAGATCGAACTGATCGCGATTGGCAATGGCACCGGCAGCCGCGAGACGGAACGTCTCGTGGTGGACATGCTGTCGGACATGCCAGCTCCAAAACCGCTGAAAGTCATCGTGTCGGAAGCGGGTGCATCGGTCTATTCGGCGTCTGAAGCTGCCGCCTCCGAATTCCCGCAGTTGGACGTGTCCCTGCGCGGTGCGGTTTCCATCGCGCGCCGCTTGCAAGACCCGCTGGCGGAACTCGTCAAGATCGAACCGAAATCCATCGGCGTCGGCCAGTACCAGCATGACGTCGATCAGATACGCCTCGCCCGTGCGCTCGACGCCGTGGTGGAAGACGCGGTGAATGCAGTTGGTGTTGATCTCAATACGGCTTCCGCCTCGTTGCTTGCCCGCGTTTCGGGACTTGGCGCATCGATTGCGGAGGCCATTGTGGCGCATCGCGATGCCGCAGGCGCGTTCAAGAACCGCAAGGAACTGCTCAAAGTCGCCCGCCTTGGCAACCGTACTTTCGAGCAATGCGCGGGCTTCCTGCGCATTCCGAACGGCACCGAACCGCTCGACGCATCATCGGTTCACCCGGAAGCCTATGGGGTGGCGAAGAAGATCGTCGCCGCATGCGGTCGCGATGTGCGCTCGCTGATGGGCGACAGCGTGGCGCTGAAAAGCCTCGATCCTCGTGTTTTCGTGGATGAACGTTTCGGCCTGCCGACCGTGCGCGATATCATTGCCGAGCTGGACAAGCCGGGCCGCGATCCGCGACCGGAGTTCAAGACCGCGACCTTTGCCGACGGTATTGACGATATCAAGGACCTGAAGCCCGGTATGATGCTGGAAGGCACCGTGACAAACGTGGCCGCCTTCGGTGCCTTCGTGGATATCGGCGTGCATCAGGACGGCCTCGTCCATGTCTCGCAACTGGCCGACCGTTTCATCAAGGACCCGCATGAAGTGGTGAAAGCGGGCGATGTGGTGAAGGTGCGCGTGGTGGAAGTGGATGTGCCGCGCAAGCGCATCGGCCTTTCCATGCGCAAGGATGGCGGCGAAGCGCCTGCCCCGCGCAACAACGCGCAACGCGATCCAAGGCCTGCCAAGAACTTCACGCCGCAACGCAAACAGGAGCAGCCATCGACCGGCGGTTTTGGCGCAGCGCTACTGGAAGCGATGAAGAAGAAATAAGCGGGAAACGATGAGCGGCTGTTACGCAGGGTCGTCAACGCCGCTCAATTCGTCGCCTGCTGCAATTGAGGCTTGGGCTGGCCGGTAAACCGGCGCCCGACCGCGATCATCGGCTTTTCGACATAACGATAGGTCAGGCTGGAAACCGCGAAAGATGCCACCACGCACAGCGCCATGGTTATCAGGTCGCTCACAGTGCCGGTCGGCGGCAGGAACAAATAGATCGTCCAGCATACCGGCACATGGAACAGATAAATCGAATAGCTGATCTCGCCGGTCGCGGCCAGAATTTCGGCTTTCGGTCGCATGGTCCACAAGGACAGCATAAAGACCGCATAGGCCGCAACATAGGCGACAATGATCGGAAACTTGCCGACGATGAAGAACATATCGTTGCGGGCCAGCGAAAAATCGCCGATGGAACCGATGATGCTCATCTGCACGATCACCAGCGCCAGCGCCGCCCAGACGGCATGTCGCGCTTTCTCGACAACGGCGAGGCGCAAAAGCAGACCACAAAACAGAAACGACAGATGCAGCCCGATATAGATGACGGGCAGATTGATGCCGACCGAGCGTAGCGCGAACGGCACCCCGGTCGAAGCGGCCAATAGCAATCCGGCAGCGAAGATCATCAGGGGCTGGCGCAACATGCCGACCGTGAAGGCCATCGCCATCAGGATGTAAAAGGCCAGCTCGATGAAAAGGGTCCAGTAAACACCGGAAAGCCAGGACTGGCCGAACATATTGGCAGCCATGGTGAGATTGGCCAAAACGGCCTTCAGTTCCGGCACATCCCCGGTAAAGGCCAGATAGGCGCACATGCAAAGCAGCGACAGCCAGAACGCCGGATAAAGACGGAAGAAGCGACCAATGGCGAAGCGCCTGATTGGTCGATCCCCCTTGATGCTGAACGGCACCACGAAACCGCTGATCAGAAAGAACAGCACCACCCCGAACCGGCCGAAATCGAAACTCGAAACAATCAAATCGAGTGCCCCGACAAAGGCGGTGTTCTTGTCGGCTGCATGACGAACGATATCGCCAAATATATGATGAAACAGAACTGAAGTCGCGGCGATCGCACGCAAACCATCAATATTGGAAAAACGCCCCGCCGCCATCATTCCTCCAGCAAAATGTTAGCTGAACTTATAAAGCGACACCGTAAATATCACAAGTTAGAGCATAATCCGACCCGAGTGAAACGAGGGCGATCAAGATTATGCTTCAAAAAGAATACGTTAGAGCGCCGATCCGATTCAATCAGATCGGCGCTCTAACGTATATCGTTCGAATGCGGGAAGCTGTTCGCAAGACATGCGCAAAAACAGCGTCTTCAGATCTTGTTGCCGATCGGAAAGCCGGTTGAGGCTTTTCTCACCGGCATGTCCTCGGTGGGGATGATCCAGCCGCCGCAAATGGCGATGCGCACCTCGTCGCCCTCTTCCAGCCGGACGGGATCACGCACTTCGAAATGCAAGGAAATCTCTGGCTTGGCGATGACTTCGGCCTCAAGGCGCGAGCCGCCGCCGCGATAAACAGAACGCTTCACGCGGACCGGAATGCCGCCGGTCTCGGTAAGCTTCAGATCGGCCGCACGCACGCAAAGCTGCGCATTGGCGCGCGGCATTTCGATGCCTGAACACCGCACCTGCGCGCGGCTGCCCAGCACCAGCGCTTCGCAATGGCCCGCTTGCGCAAAAGATAGCACTTCGGCAGGCAGAACCATGCCATGCGCAATGAAGGAGGCCACCATTTCACTGGCGGGTTCTTCATAGAGCTTTCGCGGCGTATCGAACTGCTGCAGCTTGCCGTGATCCAGCACCGCGATGCGGTCGGCCAGCGCCATGGCTTCCGCCTGATCGTGGGTGATGTAGATGATCGTCGTGCCGGTGCGCTTATGGAAAGCGGCAAACTCGTCTTCCATCGAAGCGCGCAGATGCACGTCGAGATTGGCCAGCGGCTCATCGAACAGTACCAGCGACGGTGCTGCCACCAGACAGCGGGCGAGCGCCACGCGCTGGCGTTGCCCGCCGGAAAGATTGGCGGGGCGGCGATCACCGAACCCGTCGAGATCGACCAGCGCCAGTGCTTGCCTCACCCGGCGTTCACGCTCGGCCTTGGCGACCTTGGCCACGCGCAGACTGTAACCGACATTTTCCGCCACGGTCATATGCGGCCAGAGCGCATAATTCTGGAAGACGATGCCGACCTGTCGCTTTTCCGGAGGCACATTGCCGCTCGCATGGGAAACGCAGCTGTCACCAATATGGATTTCGCCGCCGTCCACTTCTTCGAAGCCCGCAATCATGCGCAGCAATGTGGTCTTGCCGCAGCCGGAAGGCCCGAGAATGGCAACGAACTCGCCGTCATTCACATCCAGCGTCACGCCGGACAGGGCCTGAAACCCGTTGAACGTCTTGGATACCTGGTCGATCTTCAGTCGCGCCATGGCAGGACTCCGTTTGGAAGACGCCGCGCAAACAGATTTGTTGCAAGCATCAGCATGAATGTCACCGCAACGGCCAGAATGGATATGGCAGCCGCATAGGCGGAATCACCCGCCTGTTCGAAAGAAAACATCACCACACCCAGCGTTTCCGACCCCGACGCCCAGAGAAGTGCCGAAACCGTCAGCTCGCAAAACGCGGTCATGAAGATGAGCACCCCGCCTGCAAGCGTCGCCGGTGCGACAAGAGGAAATATAATCGTGCGCAGCCGATAGAAAAGCCCTGCGCCCGCAACCCGTGCCGCTTCCTCCATCGCACGGTCGATCTGGTGCAGACCGGCAACCGTTGGCCGCAGCGCCAGCACGAAGAAGCGCGCGAGGTAGGCAAAGAGGATGATCCAGAGGGTATTGTAGAGGCTGACGCCGATCACAGGCAGCGGCTTCAGGAACATCAACAGGCAGGCAATCGCCAGCACGACGCCCGGAAGCGCATAGGGAAGCTCGGCTGCGAAATTGAGCACCGGCGTCCAGCGCCGTTTGCGCCATGCCAGCATATAAGCGAGCGGTACGGCGATCAGAACCGCAAAGAGTGCTGCGATCAGCGATAGCAGAATGCTGTTGCCAAAGGCGCGCGCAGCCCCACCATGTTCCATGAGCACAAAGCGGAAATTTTCAAATGTCGCGGTGGCAAAAGTCAACGGTACGCCATAGGCCGGGACCAGCGCCGAAAGCGTCAGTCCGATCAGCGGCAGCAGCAGCACGATGACGATCATCAGCCATGCCGCCACTTCCGCCAGAAGTCGCCAGCGTCCGAGCGCAAAGGGCGCTGCGGGCAGCGATGTGGAGACGATGCGGAAATCGCGCCTGCGTGACGCATAGTCCTGCGCCGCGATGCCCGCCATGGCGATCAGCCCAATCAGCACCGACAGCACAGCAACGCTCGACAGAACCGATGGCCCGCCACCGGCAAGGCGTTGATAAATAAGCGTCGGCAGGACGAGATAATTCGACGGAATGCCAAGAAAGGCCGGAATGCCGAAATTGCCGACACAGGAGACAAAGGCCAGAGCGGCAGCGCCGATGATCGATGGCGTCATCAGCGGCAATATGATGGTGCGCAGCACGGTCCATTTGCCGGCACCGGCACTCAAGCCCGCCTCGACCAGTTCACGCGGTAGCTTGCGCAGACCCGCCCGCACGATGAGGAAAACCAGCGGCCCATATTGCACGCCGAGCAGAAAGATAATGCCCCAGACGGAATAGAGCGGATTGCGGCTGCCAAGCGGCGGCGCCATGCCGAGGAGTTTGAGAAACTGGCTCGATGGCCCAAAAAGCTGCAGCCAGGCCAGCGCCGTCACCTGCGGCGCGATCAGAAGCGGCGTCACATAGAAAAGCACGAAGACATTGCGCCCGCGCATATTGGTGAGACCGACCAGCAAGGCAGCAGCAATGCCAAAGGCAAGCGCCAGCACCGCGCCGCCAATGCCGATTTGCAGGGAATGCCAGGTTGCAACCCATGTCGACTGGCTGCCCAGTGTCTCCACCAGAACGGAAGTCGAAAACTGCCCCTGCGGCGCAACAAGTTCCACCAGCAGTCGGCCCATCGGCAGAAGCGACAGAACCGCCACGATCAGCGTTACGCCAACAATCAGGGCCGCATCGCGGCCCTGAAGGTCTTTTATGATACGCATCGAAATGCCTTATCCGCCAAACAGCTCGGAGAACTGCTTCTTGTCGGCATCAGTCTGATCGAGAACCTTCTGGGTGTCGATAGACATGATGTTGATCTTGGTGCCTTCCGGCAGCCAGGCAGGACGGCCAACGCCTTCCTTGGCAGGCAGATAGCCCTGTTCCAGCGCCAGCTTCTGGCCGTCGTCGGAGAGGATGAAATCAACGAACTTCTTGGCGCCATCGACATTCTTGGCAGTGGCCATGATGGCGACCGGCTCGGTCACGGCTGGCACGCCTTCCGACGGGAACACGAACTCGACCGGCGAGCCCTTGGCCTTGGCATTGAGCGCCATGAAATCGACGAGGATGCCATAAGGCTTTTCACCGCTGGCAACCGACTTCAGTACCGCGCCGTTGCCCTTCACGCTTGCCAGTTCATTGGCCTTGAGGCCCTTGAAATAATCCCAGCCCAGATCCTTGTTGAGCGCAAAGCCGCTGAGGAGATAGGCCGCAGCCCCCGAATAAAGCGGGCTCGGCATCACCACCTGCCCCTTATACTCGGCCTTGGCGAGATCGGCCCAATGTTCCGGCTTCTGCGTAGCGCCGGTGTTATAGGCAATGCCGGTGGTAATCAGCTTGGAACCGAAATAGGTCTTGTCGGCGTCATAGGAGTCGGCGGCAAAACCATCGACCTTGGCTTCCGGATAGGCGAGCAGGCGCTTGTCCTTCTTCAGTCCTTCCATGGTCACGGCATCGGCGATCAAAAGCACGTCGGGCTGCGGCGCACCGGCGGCGAATTCGGCGGCAAGCTTGGTGAGGAGTTCACTGGTGCCGGAGCGGAAAATCTGCACTTCCGTTTCCGGATTGGCCTTGCGGAAAGCCTCGACGGTCTTGGTCGCATCCGCTTCGGGCTGCGAGGTATAAAGCGTCAGCGTGTCGGCCTGTGCCACAGCGATGGATAGAGCAAGAAGCGCAGGTACGGCAACGGCCCGCTTCAGCATCTTGTTCATGGGATTTGCTCCTCGGATTTCGGTGTAATGCTCGCCAGCATGGCCGGCAATGCCAGCGCAGCCCTGCCGCGTGCGAACTGATAGCGCGCAGATACTGTTATGGCGATAGGCACGATCATTTCCATTCATGGTGCACCTGTCAAACATCCTGCGATCTGGTCTGCGGAAAACAAAAAGCCTTCCGGCGGAATCACGTCCATCGGAAGGCTTATAAGACATTGAATATTTTTGCCTATCAGCGATCCGCATCCCTTCGACATGAAGGCGATGCGCACCGCAATAGAGGATTTGCGCTGCGGTTTTATGACAAGCCGCAGAGGGGCAAAAAAATCAGATGACCATTTCTGCGACATGCGCGATCTGTGCGCCCGCCTCGTAATAGGCTTCGCGAACACCCCGGAAATTCTGCGCCTTCGGATCGCTGACCGGCAGCGGCAGATCGTCTTCGGTGATTTCGCCCGAAACGAGCTGCGACAATATCTTGCCGAACACGGTGCCCGGTACGATGCCGCGACCATTATAGCCGGAGAAACCCACCACATTGCGCGCCAGACGATGGAACTTTGGCAGGCTGTCATTGGTCATGCCGATCTTGCCATACCATTCCGCCTCGAACTCGACATTGCCGATCTGCGGGAACAGGCGCTTGAGCGACTTCTTCGCCCAGGCCTTGTGCACGGCAGCGCCCGTATTGCGCAGCGCGCCGACGCTGCCAAAAACCAGACGACCCTGTTGGTCGAAACGGAAGGACGACAGAACTTCTTTCGTATCCCATGCGCCCTGACGTTCCGGCAGAATGGTCCTCTTCAGATTGTCCGAGAGCGGCGTGGTCGCGAAATTGAAATAGGGCAGATGCACCAGTTCGGCTCGGACTTCGGCCCATGGCGCGTTGGTATAGGCATTGGTGGCGACGACCACCCAATCCGCCGTGACCGAACCCTTGGCGGTCTTGACCGTCCACTTGCCGTTCTGCTCGCTTGCGCCGACCACCGGGCTGCCGGTGAAAATCTGTGCGCCTGCGGCAACGGCCGCATGGGCCAGACCGCGCACATAGGCCAGCGGCTGGATTGTTCCGGCGCGCAGATCAAGCAGCGAACCCGCATAGGCCCTGGTGCCGACCTTGGCTTCCGTTTCCTTCGCGTCCAGCAGCTTCACATTGGCGCCGCGGCGCGCCCATTGTTCACAGCGGTCTTCCAGTTCCTTGAGACCCTTCGCGCCCACGGCGCAATGCAGGGTGCCCTGCTTTTCCACTTCGCAGGCAATCTTGTTTTTCTCGATTATTTCGAAAACCAGCTTCGGGCCATTGCCCAGAACATCAAGGAGGCGCGCACCGTATTTTTCGCCGAGAACGCCCGGCAGATCATCGGGCATCACCCACATGCCCGCATTGACCAGACCGACATTGCGACCCGAACCGCCATAGCCGATCTCGATGCCTTCAAGGACGATCGCCTTGACGCCCTTTTCCGCCAGATGCAAGGCCGTGGAAAGACCGGAGAAACCGCCGCCCACAATCACCACATCCGCCGTCAGATCGCCTTGCAGCGAGGTCGTCTTCGGAGCAGCCGGAGCGGTCTTTTCCCAAAGACCATGAGAGCGCGGATCGTTCAACATTGAGAGCAACAACCATTTCGTATCGTGGAAGGCACATCGCGTGCCGGACTGCATCTATTTCACGCCGCGAAAGCCGGTTGGACAGCGCTAATTGCGCAACAATTCATTCCGGTTTGGAATGAACCAGTGCCGAATAGTCCGTATTGCCGACCTGACCGGCAATCCACTGGCAGAATATCTGCGTCAGCGGATTTTCCAGTTTTCCTTCCGGCACGACGAGATAATAGTCATTCTCGGTCCGCATGGGCTTCTCGAAAAGCAGCACCAGCTCGCCATCGCGCAATTCCTGCTCGATCAGGTAAAGCGGCAGAAGCGCAAAGCCGAGACCGGCTAAAGCCGCGCCAATCACCATCGAGAACTGGTCGAAACGATGCCCCCGATAGGCCGACTGCCCCTCGACACCGCAGCTTTCAAACCATTGCGCCCACATTTTCGGTCGTGTCGCCAGATGCAGAAGCGGTTCGCTTTCAAGTTCTTCCGGCGCGGAAGGATGGCGGGTTTCCAGCAGGCGCGGGCTTGCAACCGGCACAATCACCTCGCTGCACAAAAAGCTGCAGGTCGCATGCGCCCAGACCGGCTGCCCGTAATGGATGGCAAGATCGTGCGGCTCTTCCTCGAAATCGAACACGCCGGAACGCGACGCGACATTGATCGCGATGCCCGGGTGCTTCTCGACAAAATCCGGAATACGCGGCATCAGCCAGCGCGAGCCGAATGTCGGCAGCGTGGCGACGCTGAACGAAGACGTGGACTGTGCTGAAGCCATCGCGCGCAACATCGTATCTTCGGTCTGGTTGAGAAGACGCCGCACTTCCGGCAGAAACTTGCGCCCGGCATCGGACAGGAGAATGCGCTGGCGGATACGCTCGAACAAAAGCACGCCGAGCTGGCTTTCCAGATCCTTGATCTGGCGGCTGACGGCGCTCTGGGTGAGATTGAGTTCATTGGCTGCCTGGGTAAAACTGCCATGGCGCGCAGCACATTCAAAGGCTTGCAAAGTGGCGATGTCCGGAATCAGTCTCCTGCTTAGCTTCATTCCAATCTCGCATTAACATAGTTGCTTTCAGCGCGATCATAACCGGAAAACGGCTGATATGATACATTTTCATCATAATCCCGTCATGTTTTCGCATTGCTGAATATGACCCCTACAAAGACAGTTTAGGTTCCACGGAAGCATACGCCATGAACGCGCAGAAATTCGTATCGCCAGACGCCATTCGTTCCGCTTTTTCGGCTGCGATGTCCGGCATGTACAGGGAAGAAGTGCCTGCCTACGGCACGCTGATGGAACTCGTCGCAGATGTGAACAGCAAGGTTCTTGCCGATGACAGCCATCTGCACGAACGCCTGACGGAAACTGACTCGCTGGAGCGTATTTCCGAAGAGCGCCATGGCGCCATCCGTCTCGGCACCGCCGCCGAACTTTCCATGATGCGCCGCGTCTTCGCGGTGATGGGCATGTTCCCTGTCGGCTATTACGATCTGAGTGCGGCTGGCGTTCCCGTGCATTCCACCGCTTTCCGTCCGATCGACGATGCCGCGCTGAAACACAATCCGTTCCGCGTCTTCACCTCGCTTCTGCGTCTCGACCTTATTGCCGACGAGCAGCTGCGCGCAGAGTCTGAAGAAGTTCTTGCCAAGCGCAACATCTTCACCGCAGGCGCCGTTGCTCTGGTCGAGAAGGCCGAAGCCAATGGCGGCCTCGACGATGCCGACGCCAGGGCTTTCGTGGCTGAAGTGCTGGAAACCTTCCGCTGGCACGACCACGCCAATGTTTCCGCCGAGCTTTACCATCGCCTGCATGATGCGCATCGCCTGATTGCCGACGTTGTGTCGTTCAAGGGTCCGCACATCAACCATCTGACGCCGCGCACGCTCGACATCGACGCCGTGCAGGACCAGATGCCGGAACGCGGCATCAATCCGAAGGCTGTCGTTGAAGGCCCGCCAACCCGCAAGTGCCCGATCCTTCTGCGCCAGACCTCGTTCAAGGCGCTGGAAGAAGAAGTCTCCTTCATCGGCAGCGACGGCCAATGGACCGCCGGTTCGCACACTGCCCGTTTCGGTGAAATCGAACAGCGCGGCATTGCGCTGACGCCCAAAGGTCGCGGCCTTTACGACAAGCTTCTCAACGACACACGCGCCATTGCCCGTCCGGCCCCGGATGGCTCCAATGCAAGCGCTTACGTCAAGGCGCTGAGCGACACCTTTGCGGCTTTCCCGGACACCTGGGCTGGCATTCGCGAAGCGGGTCTCGGCTACTTCGCCTATTCGGTCAAAGATGCCGCGAAGCTTGCAAGTTTCAAGCCGAACACCGATATCGAGCTTCTCGTCGCCGCTGGCGCGGTGCAGTTCGACCCGCTGACCTATGAAGACTTCCTGCCGGTCAGTGCAGCCGGTATATTCCAGTCCAATCTGGGCGATGACGACACGCAGGAATTCGTGGAAAGCCCGAACCAGAAGCGTTTTGAAGAAGACCTTGGCGCCAAGGTTCTCAACGAATTCGAGCATTATGCCCGCATCGAACGCGAATCCATCGAAGCCGTACAGGCCCGCCTCGGCGGCCTTGAAGCGGCAGAATAAAGTTAAGACATAGAGAGGAAAGCTATGAACACCGCTGTCAGAAAAGTCGACGTGAAGAAGGAAGCCGCAGAGCTTCTCGCCAAGCTCGGTGTTGACGCTGCCGTTTACACCGCAGGCAACCTTGCCGGTTTCAGCCCGGTCACGGGCGAGCAGATCGCATCGGTCAAGACCCACAGCAAGGACGACGCCGCCAAGATCATCGACAAGGGCGATGAAGCCTTTCGCGTCTGGCGCAACGTTCCGGCGCCGAAGCGCGGCGAACTGATCCGCCTGCTCGGCGAAGAACTGCGC
Source organism: Ochrobactrum teleogrylli (assembly GCF_006376685.1). Taxonomy (GTDB): domain Bacteria; phylum Pseudomonadota; class Alphaproteobacteria; order Rhizobiales; family Rhizobiaceae; genus Brucella; species Brucella teleogrylli. Next base: position 458,418 of record NZ_VEWL01000002.1, read on the forward strand.
GCTTCCAAGGAAGATCTGGGCCGTCTCGTTTCGATCGAAGCTGGCAAGATCACTTCGGAAGGCCTCGGCGAAGTGCAGGAAATGATCGACATCTGCGATTTCGCCGTCGGTCTGTCGCGCCAGCTTTACGGCCTTACCATCGCAACCGAACGCGCTGGCCATCGCATGATGGAAACCTGGCATCCGCTCGGTGTTGTCGGCGTCATCTCCGCCTTCAACTTCCCTGTGGCCGTCTGGTCGTGGAACGCGGCTCTCGCCATCGTTTGCGGCAACTCGGTTGTCTGGAAGCCGTCTGAAAAGACCCTCCTCACCGCTCTCGCCTGCGACGCGATCTTCCAGCGCGCCCTGAAGCGTTTCGGCGATGCGCCGGAAGGCCTCTCGCAGGTCCTGCTCGGCGACCGCGAAATCGGCGAAGTGCTCGTGGACAGCCCGAAGGTTCCGGTTCTCTCGGCCACTGGCTCGACCCGCATGGGCCGCGAAGTCGGCCCGCGTCTTGCCAAGCGTTTCGCTCGCGCGATCCTCGAACTCGGCGGCAACAATGCCGGCATCGTCTGCCCGTCGGCCGATCTCGACATGGCACTGCGCGCAATTGCTTTCGGCGCCATGGGCACCGCTGGCCAGCGCTGCACCACGCTGCGTCGCCTGTTCGTTCATGAAAGCGTTTATGACGCTCTCGTCCCACGTCTGCAGAAAGCCTATGCCAGCGTTTCCGTCGGTTCGCCGCTTGAAACCACCGCTCTGGTCGGTCCGCTGATCGACAAGGTTGCCTTCGACAACATGCAGAAGGCCCTCAAGGAAGCTTCCGCTCACGGCGGTAAGGTTCAGGGCGGCGAGCGCGTCGATACCGGCCATGAAAACGCTTACTATGTGCGTCCGGCCATCGTCGAAATGCCGAAACAGGAAGGCCCGGTTCTCGAAGAAACCTTCGCTCCGATCCTTTATGTGATGAAATATTCCGACTTCGACGACGTTCTGGCGAGCCATAACGAAGTTGGCGCCGGCCTGTCGTCCTCGATCTTCACGCTAAACCTGCAGGAAGCGGAACGTTTCCTTTCGGCTGAAGGTTCGGATTGCGGCATCGCCAACGTCAATATCGGCACTTCGGGCGCCGAAATCGGCGGTGCATTCGGCGGTGAGAAGGAAACCGGCGGCGGTCGTGAGTCCGGTTCGGATGCGTGGAAGGGCTATATGCGCCGCGCAACCAACACCATCAATTATTCGAAGGCCCTGCCGCTGGCACAGGGCGTTTCCTTCGACATCGACTGATCTTGAAATAAGCTCAAAAGAAAACCCCGCTTCGGCGGGGTTTTTTATTGGCTTCATTTTAACAGGAAACCGGATATCTTGGCCTGCGATATATTGATAAATCGACTTACTGAAATTTACTTACACCAGCAAGACCATGTTCCGTTCTCATTTCGATGAACGTCCCAATCCCCACGGCAAAAATCCCAAACATACTGCACACACAATTCCTGACTGGGATATGTCACAATAATTCCCATACTTTTGCGATTCCTTGATTCACTTTGCCCTGCAAAGAAAATTAGCTCTTTGGACGGTGTTCGAGGCTTCGAAAACAGGAAAGGAGGCTGGTTGGTTTCTACATTGGCGTTCAGCTGCAATGCTGCATTGTTTCCGGCATACGAATACGTAGAAAAAAAAGATGAAATCGCAATAGATATAAATACGATATATTTCTTCATAATCATTATCCTCTCTAGTAATGTTTAATTATAAATCGTTTTCTAATTACATCTATCGCACAATGTTGACTGCAATTATGTAGACAATCTTTCAATTATTTTTGAGGAATGAACACGGGTAGTATGCTTGCGCATTGCGCGCTAGCACCTGTTACCCAACATCGCAAGTGATTGAGCTGTACTCATAGGCACATCGAAAACTGCTTCTCGCATAGGGCGTTACCTTCGACATCGACTGAACTTGATCGATGGTCAAAAGAAAACCCCGCTTCGGCGGGGTTTTTTGTGTTGTAGTCCTACGTATTTTCGGACCGGGCTCAAGCTGGGGATTGGTTTGACATCATCGCTTGCTTTTTCACATGAGAGAGACCGCCCGTTATAATACGTTCATTTCAAGCAACTCTCGCCACTGCCGAAGGCTCTCTACTCACTTGCACACTGCCACCCATGGCATGTCTGGAGGCAATGAGATTCAGGGCACCCGCTGTTCTTGCATGCATCAAGAGTGGGATATTGCGTCGAAGAATGATGCACTTGCTTGCGATCTGAAACGAAGCGCCGTTTCTTCGGCACCGCCTGAGAAACCCGATACACCTGTTGTGATGTGTTGTTTATCGAAGGTGATGCCATCTGTACTGAAGCCTGTTGTCCGGCATAAGCATATCCTGAAGCGATAAAAGTCGACAATGCAAAGAAAAATAAAGAATACTTTTTCATAAAACCCTCTAATATTTATTTACATTTTAGATTTTATATTATTTTTTCTTAAAATCCACTCCAAGAACTCACTCACAAATATTGATTAAAAGAAACCCCGCAAAAGCGGGGTTCTTTATTGGCTTTGTATCGGCGACTAGCGAGATTGTCGTTATGGCGAGCCGAAAATCGTGGCTTTTGAGAACCGGCGCGCAACGTACTGAAGCACGTGAGTATCGGAAGCGCAAAAAGACGCGATTTGCAGGGCGCCAGAGCGGCAATATCACCCCATGCGCTCGGAAGCGAACGACCCGGGGCTCGCCGGGAAGACCACCGTGCGGTTGCCGTTGAGGAACGAACGGTGGTGAATATGCGCATGGACAGCGCGGGCCAGTACCTGCGCCTCGACATCGCGACCGATGGAGACGTAATCCGCAGCGCTCTGCGCATGGGTGATGCGCGCCACGTCCTGCTCGATGATCGGGCCTTCATCGAGATCGGCGGTGACGTAATGCGCCGTCGCGCCGATCAGCTTCACGCCACGCTCATAGGCCTGCTTGTAGGGATTCGCCCCCTTGAACGACGGCAGGAACGAGTGGTGGATATTGATGATCTTGCCAGACATCTGCTTGCAAAGCTGGTCGGACAGAACCTGCATGTAACGCGCCAGCACGACCAGTTCCGTGCCGGTATCATTGACAATATCCATCAGGCGCTGTTCGGCTTCCGGCTTGTTGGTCTTGGTGACGGCCACATGATGGAAGGGAATATCGTGGTTCACGACCACCTTCTGATAATCGAAATGGTTTGATACCACGCCGACAATGTCGATCGGCAGCGCGCCGATCTTCCAGCGATAGAGCAGATCGTTGAGGCAATGGCCGAAACGCGAGACCATCAGAAGCGTCTTGGTACGCTTGGCGTTGTCGTGGAAATCGAAATCCATTTCGAATGGTGCCGCAACCGGCTGGAAGCCTTCGCTAAGGGTTTCGAGCGCCACACCTTCTTCCGAAATGAAGCTGACGCGCATGAAGAAACGACCCGTATCGAGATCGTCGAACTGGGCGCTATCAATGATGTTGCAACCCTTAGCCGCAAGGTAACCCGAAATTGCGGCAACGATGCCGCGGGTGGACTTGCAGGTGACGGTCAGGACAAAATTATGCATCGGACTTCCTCAGTTTTCGAAGGCGCAGGCCAAAGCGCGCGCCTTGAAACTAGTTCACGATGCGGTCTCCGCCATGCCAGAATGCGTAATGCACTGACCGGATTGCGCTATCAAGCAACTTTGGAGGAAAGATTGCTCTTATTTGATCAAAGATGCGGATTGCGGTCCCTGTACCGCGCGACCAGTTCCCGGTTCAAGTCGCTTGCCCCCGGCATATTGGCGCTGAGATAGATCGGCGCACTGCCGTCATCCACGAGGCGGGACGCAACATCGGCAAAGATCGCATTCAGGATCGTAACGCCCAGTGCCGTTGAAACCGGCCCGACTTTCAGGGCGCTGCCCTCCACTTCCAGCACGGCATCGCCCGCAGGCGCATCATTGTCGAGAACGACATCGGCCAGCGAAAGCAACTGCGTGCGTCCTTTGGCAATCGCGCTGGAATAAGTCACCGAAGTGACTGCGATCACCGCAGCGCCCTTCTCGCGGGCATAGCGCGCCGCTTCGATGGGCGCGGCATTGACGCCGGAATTGGACACGACGATCAGCACATCGCCTTCCTGAATGCCGTAGCGGTCGAGGATCGGCAGCACCGCGCCTTCGATACGCTCGAAATGCGAGCTGGCTACCGCCCCATCCTGCAGCATGATCGCACCGCAAAGGATCGGCACGGTGATCGCCAGACCACCGGCGCGATAATGCAGCTCTTCCGCCATCATGTGAGAATGGCCGGTGCCAAACACATAGACCCGACGGTCGGCGCGCGCGGCGGTGGCAATCAGGTCGGCGGCCTTTTCCATCGGTTCGGCCAAGCGGTCACGCAGGCTCGCCAGACGGGCAATCAGATCGTTGAAATAACGGTCGGTAATAGCTGTCATCGGTCTGCCCCTTACCCGGCTGCCTGTTTCACGCCGGAGCGCCAGGTTGTTTTCGCGAACAACCCGTCATCAAGATGCACCGCATCCATGCGCGTGCCGGGGCGCAGCAATCCGCGATCAGCGAGCCGCAAATAACGTGCCGGATAAAGACTCGCCATGCGCAGGGTTTCGGCCAGCGTCAGCTCCAGTTCGGCCACACCGAAACGAACTGCGGAGGCCATGTCGAGGTCGGAACCGGCAATGGTGCCATCGGACAGGATCAGCTTGGAGCAGATGCCGCCCGGCACGCGCCGCACGGCGCGACCGTTGATCTCAAAGCTCTCCGCATCGGAGCCGACCAGCGCCATGGCGTCGGTGACGAAGAACAGGTGCGCGGCGCCGCGCTTGGCGCGCAGCGCCAGACGCAGCGCCATCGGATCAACATGGTGGCCATCGGCAACGATCCCGCACCATATATCCGGATGGTCGAGTGCAGCCCCCGCCAGACCCGGCGCGCGATGGCCGATCTGGCTCATCGCGTTGAAGAGATGGGTAACGCTGCGCGCACCGGCATCGAAACGCTTGAAAGCTTCTTCCGCCGTCGTGTCACTGTGGCCAATGCTGACCACCACACCGGCATCGCTCAAACGGCGCACCTGTTCCGGCGTCACCTGTTCGGCGGCCATGGTCACCAATAATGTACCGATCTGTTCGACCGTATGGATATAAAGAGCGATATCGGCGTCATCGACCGGACGCATCAACTCGGCCAGATGCGCGCCCTTGCGTGCAGGCGCCAGATGCGGCCCCTCAAGATGCAGGCCCGCGACACCCTTGTCGGCTTTCACCGCTTCAACGGCCGCCTCAATGGCGCGGTCACGCACGACAGTCGTATCGGTAATGAGCGTCGGCAGCAGGCTGGTGGTGCCATATTTGCGATGCCCTTCGGCAATCACGAACATGGTTTCCGGCGTCGGCTGATCGTTGAGCATCCGCCCGCCGCCGCCATTGACCTGCGCATCGATAAAACCCGGCGCAATGACGCCACCCTTCACGCGCTCGACCTGATGGGCCTCGCCAAGTGCCGCCTCCGGTACAATGGCCTCGACCTTGCCGTCGCTGAAAACAAGGGCAGACTGATCGTGAAACCGCTCGCCGTCGAAAATCCGCGCACCGGCTATTGCTGATTTTTTTGTCATACCGTCACCGTCACCTTGTTGAGATTGCGCGGCTTGTCGGGATCAAAACCCTTGCGGCGCGTCACCGCTTCAATGACACGATAGTAATTGATGAGCGAAACCAGCGGATCAAGATGCGGGCTGCCCGTGCTGGCCGATGGCAGACGGAAGCCCGGCGTTTCGGCATCGGACAAGGTCACGATGCTGGCGCCGAAGGAATGCAACCGCTTCAAGGCCGCAATATTGGTGTCGAAAGCCTCGTCGCGCGGCAGGAAGGAGATAATCGGGAAACCTTCTTCCACCAGTCGCATCGGGCCATGCATCAGTTCGGCCAGCGAAAAGGCTTCCGCATGAATATTGGCGGTTTCCTTGGCCTTCAGGGCGGCTTCTAGCGCGATGGCATAGGCGGTGCCGCGACCGCCGGTATAAAGCGAGCGCGCATTGAACAGGAGGTTTTCGACAGCTTCGCGCCCATCGGGGCGGGTTGCGGCAAGCGCTTCCGGCAGACGCTCTAAACCGGCGCGCAGATCGGCATCGCCGCTTGCAGCCGCGACCACGCCCGACAGGGCAGCCACTGCGGCAATGAAGGACTTTGTGGCCGCGACGCTCTTTTCCTCACCGGCATTCAGCGCAAGCACGAGATCCGCCTCTTTGCCGAGGGGGCTGTCCACCACATTGACCACGGCAATCGTCGTCGCGCCGCCCTTTTTGGCTGCGGCCTGTGCTGCCACGATGTCGGGGCTGGCACCGGACTGTGAAACGGTAAAATGCACGCCGCGCGCAAGCTTCAGCTTCGAGCCGTAGACCGAAGCAACCGAAGGCCCGATGGAGGCGACCGGAATACCGAGCGTGATTTCCATCAGATATTTGAAGAATGTCGCCGCATGATCGGAAGAACCGCGCGCCGCCGTGGTGATGACTGCCGGTTCATTCTTCGCGAAAATCTTTGCGATCTCGGCCAGCGTGCCGGCTTCCTTTTCCAGAAGCGTTGCAACCACCGCAGGCGATTGCTCGGTTTCCTGCAACATCAGGGATGGTTGGCTTACCATGGTCATTCTCCAATTTTCAGTTCGGCGACAAAGTCATAGGCGTCGGCGCGATAATGCGAGCGGGTGTATTCGACGATACGGTCGTCATCGAGATGCGAGATGCGTTCAATCAAAAGCGCCGGAGCGCCGCGATGCACGCCGAGAAGGCGCGCAGTGCCGGGATCGAGAGTCACGGCGGTCAGCCGCTGCAAGGCGCGCACCGGCTTGTAACCGCGCCGCGCCAGCGCGCCATAAAGCGACGCTTCATCGACACGGTCCATATCCAGATAATGGCGCGGCACCACGGCGCGTTCGAAAGCCATCGGCACGCCATCGGCAAGGCGCAGACGGTCGAGCCGCACAATGGACGTATCCACGCCGACGCCGAGCCGAAAGGCTTCATCCGGCGACGGCTTGTCGATGCGGTTCGTCACCACGCGCGCGCCCGGCTCCTTGCCACGCGACAGCATGTCTTCCGAAAACGATGTCAGCCGCCAAAGATGCTGGCTGATGCGCGTCGGGCGCTCGGCAACAAATGTACCGCTGCCGCGCCTTGATTCAACCGCACCCTGCGCCAGCAATTCCTTATAGGCATTGCGCACCGTGATGCGCCCCAGCCCAAGCTCCTCGGCTAGGTCGCGCTCCGGCGGCAGACCGACAGCGGGGGCCAGTTTCCCCTCTTCAATCAGTTCACCGAGAATACGCGCCAGATTGCGATAAAGCGGCCCCGTCCGCTGCGGATCGTGCAGGCCGCGCTCTTCGATGGATGTGATTAAGGTGGTTCTATTCATATCCGACATAATAGAACCTATATAGAACCAATAGCAAGTGATGTTTTTATGAAATACGCAAGCGCCCATTCCCGCTGGCTATTTTGCCAGCGCTTGGATGCAACAAGAGCGCGTACGGTAGGACGCAACCAAAGGAACTGTTTAAATTGGAAGCGGATTGGTTCTAGATTTTATCAACCAGCTGCCGACCAACAGGGCTGAGTTCGTAGCGTGTGCGCTGGGTTCGCGGGTCTCGTTGCGTAATCCGGATATAGCCACCGTCTGCGCCCAGCAGATTCACCTCACGCAGCACCAAAGCATGCTCGATCCCCAGCACCCGGGCAAAAGTCCGGCTGTCGGCGGCAACGCCCAGCGCCAGTGCGGCGATGACGCCCGCGCCAAATGGTGAAAGATTTTCGGACGTGGCAACGAGCCTTTCGACCAGCGCCATATAGTCGGCAGCAGTTTCATCCATCAAGCGGCGACGGGCTGTACCGGTCGGAACGAAACGATCACCGATTTCGAGGTCGGCGTGAAACTCTCGTCGCCGGAGCTGCCAAGCGGCACCAGCACATTCATTTCCGGATAATAGCCAGCGATGCAGCCGCGCGGAATATCATAGGGCACGAAACGGAAATCGCGCGCGACCCGTTCCAGACCATCGATGAATTCACCGACAATATCGGCGCGGTCACCCGCCTCGACACCGATATCCGCCATGTCGAGCGGGTTCATGAACACGACTTGCCGCTCGCCATAGACACCGCGATAACGGTCATCCATGCCGTAGATGGTCGTGTTGTACTGGTCATGGCTGCGGAAGGTCTGCAACACATAGCGGCCCGGCTTGCCCCGCGCCTGCTGATGCTCGATGGCCTCCGGCAGCGCGCCGGTCCAGAACGTGGCCTTGCCGTTCGTCGTATTCCATTCCAGTTCACGCGCCGTATTGCGCAGATGGAAACCGCGCGGCACGCGCACACGCTTGTTAAAATCGTAGAAATCAGGCAGCACCCGCGCAATGCGGTCGCGGATCAGGTCGTAATCATCAGCCATTTCCAGCCAGTTGACGGGCTTGGGACCGAGCGTCGAATTGGCCATGCCCGCAATGATCGCCACTTCCGAACGCAAATGCGGCGAGGCTGGCGAATTGATGCCGCCCGATCCATGCACCATGCTCATGGAATCCTCAACCGTGACGATCTGCGCCACACCCTTGGAATTCAGATCGATTTCAGTGCGTCCGAGACACGGCAGAATGAAGGATTCCTGACCCGGCACCAGATGCGAATGATTGAGCTTGGTTGCGATATGCACGGTCAGACGCTGGCTCGACAGTGCTTTCGCGATGATCGGGCTGTCTGGCGTCGCGCGGGCAAAATTGCCGCCAAGCCCGATAAAGGCCTGTGCCGTTCCGTCCAGCATGGCGCCAATGGCGCCGATGACGTTATGGCCCGGCTCACGCGGCACATCGAAACCGAATTCCTTTTCCAGCGCATCGAGAAATGCCTGCGGCGGATTTTCGTTAATGCCGACCGTGCGGTCGCCCTGCACATTGGAATGGCCGCGCACCGGGCAAAGGCCAGCGCCGGGCCTGCCAATATTGCCGCGCAACAGCATGAAATTGGTGATCTCGCGGATGGTGATCACCGAATGGCGATGCTGGGTCACGCCCATGGCCCAGGTGCAGATGACCTTTTCCGCCTGCATATAAATCTCTGCCGCCCGCTCCAGCGATTGCCGCAACAGACCGGACTGATCCTCGATCTCCTCCCACGTCGTCGCATCCACGGCAGTGCGATAGGCTTCGAGCTCGGCGGTATGGGCGCTCAGAAATTCCCGGTCGAGAATGGACGGCTCACCTGCGGCGAGCGCCGCGTCATCGGCTGCGAACACTGCCTTTGCCATGCCGCGAAACGCTGCCAGATCACCGCCCAGACGTGGCTGGAAATAATCGCTGGCTATCGCTTCGCTGCCGCCATGCAGCATTTCAAGCTTGTTTTGCGGATCGGCAAAACGCTCCAGCCCGCGCTCGCGGATCGGATTGAACACAACGATGCGCGCGCCGCGTTCGGCTGCGCGGCGAAGATCGCCCAGCATACGCGGATGATTGGTGCCGGGGTTTTGCCCGACGACAAAAATCGCATCGGCTTGTTCGAAATCTTCCAGCAGCACCGTGCCCTTGCCGACGCCGACCGACTGCTTCAGCGCCACGCCGCTCGCTTCGTGGCACATATTGGAGCAGTCAGGGAAATTATTGGTGCCATAGGACCGCACGAAAAGCTGATAGAGAAAGGCGGCCTCGTTGGAGGCCCGACCCGACGTATAGAACTCTACCCGATTGGGGTTGTCGAAGGCGCGCAGAAGCTCGCCGATGCGGGCGAGCGCAGCATCCCATTCGACGGCCTCGTATTTGTCAGTCGCCGCATTGTAGCGCAGCGGATGCGTCAGACGACCAGTGTTTTCCAGATCGTAATCGGTCCAGTTGCGCAATTGCGAAACCGTATGCTCGCGGAAAAAGGCGGGCGTGGTGCGCCGGTCGGTCGCCTCCCATGCCACCGCCTTGACGCCGTTTTCGCAGAATTCGAAGGATGAGCCATGTTCCGGATCGCCCCATGCACAACCGGGGCAGTCGAAACCATCGGGCTGGTTGGCCTTGAGCAAGGCACGGGCGCCCGTCAGAGGCGCGCCGCTGGCAAGCAACTGCTTGCCGCAGCTTTTCAGAGCACCCCAGCCACCGGCAGCACTTGAGCTTTTGCCGATGAAACCGGTTTTGGAACCCTTGCCATCCTTGCTCATCTCGAAATCCTTGTTGCACTGCGAACGCATACCTTGAAGCAAATAGCATAAGCAGAATTGCCGCTCCCTTCAATTGACGACCAATTGATGTCGGTGTTTTGTAGCTTCGCACTTGATTTCGGTCGCGCGATCCTTCATGCGATTGGTCAAGTAAACTTACCACAAGGGGCAAGAGTCATGTCCAACATCGTTGAAATCGCCGATCTGAAGCGGCTCGCCCAGCGCCGCGTCCCGAAAATGTTTTTCGATTATGCGGATTCGGGCGCCTGGACTGAGTCGACCTATCGTGCCAACGAGGACGACTTCAAGAAGATCAAGCTGCGCCAGCGCGTGCTGGTCGACATGACCAACCGTTCGCTGGCAACGACCATGATCGGTCAGGATGTGGCCATGCCGGTCGCGCTTGCGCCGACAGGCCTTACCGGCATGCAGCATGCCGATGGCGAAATGCTGGCCGCACAGGCAGCGGAAGCTTTCGGCGTGCCCTTCACGCTTTCCACCATGAGCATCTGCTCCATCGAGGATGTTGCCTCGGTGACGAAGAAGCCGTTCTGGTTCCAGCTTTATGTGATGAAGGACCGCGACTTCGTGAAGAACCTGATCGGTCGCGCCAAGGCCGCAGGCTGCTCGGCTCTGGTGCTGACACTCGATCTGCAAATTCTCGGCCAGCGCCACAAGGATATCCGCAACGGCCTGTCCGCCCCGCCGAAGTTCACCCCGAAGCATATCTGGCAGATGGCGACCCGTCCGGGCTGGTGCATGGGCATGATGGGTACGCAACGCCGCACCTTCCGTAACATTGCCGGCCACGCCAAGAACGTGACCGATCTGTCCTCGCTGTCCTCCTGGACGGCAGAACAGTTCGACCCGCAGATGAACTGGAACGACGTGGCCTGGATCAAGGAACAATGGGGCGGCAAGCTGATCCTCAAGGGCATCCTTGATGTGGAAGACGCGAAGATGGCCGCCAAGACCGGCGCCGATGCCATCATCGTGTCCAACCATGGCGGTCGCCAGCTCGACGGCGCGCCGTCGTCCATCTCCATGCTGAAGCCGATTGTCGATGCCGTTGGCGATCAGATCGAAGTGCATGTCGATGGAGGCATCCGCTCCGGTCAGGACGTGCTGAAGGCCCGCGCGCTTGGCGCTCAGGGCGTCTTCATCGGTCGCCCTTTCCTCTATGGCCTCGGCGCCATGGGAAAGGAAGGCGTCACGCTGGCGCTCGAAATCATCCGTAAGGAACTCGACGTCACCATGGCTCTTTGCGGCAAGCGCGATATCAACACCATTGACGCATCGGTCCTGCACTCGGTCGATTTTTAAACGACCACGCCTCTTCTTCCCTCACCCTTCGAGACGCTCTCCTTCGACAAGCTCAGGAGAGGCTCCTCAGGATGAGGGGGGATGCGTGGCAGCTACATTGATCAGCACATGCGTTGAAAACGCCCGGCGATGCCGGGCTTTTGCATTTTACGCCCGCGATGACGGCGCTTTCGAAAGCAGCACCGTGCGAATGGCGAAGCTGGAATGGATGCGCGCCACGCCCGGCAAGCGCGACAGGATTTCCTTGTGAATGATCTCGTAAGCCGCCGCATTCTCGGCTTCAACGCGCAGAATATAATCTGCATCCCCCGTCATCAGATAGCATTCCTGCACTTCCGGGTGACGGCGCACCGCCTCTTCAAAGCGGTTGAGATATTCTTCCGTCTGCCGGTCGAGCGTGATGCGCACGATTGCGACCAGCCGTTCGTCACCACCCGATGAACCCACAATGGCCGTATAGCCACGGATGACACCGCCCTCTTCCAAAATCTGCACCCGCCGCAGACAGGCGGACTGGGACAGCCCCACCTCGGCGGCAAGCTGGCTGTTGGTCATGCGCCCGTCGCGGCGCAGGCAGCGAATGATGTTCCGGTCTATACTGTCGAGTGTGGCCATGCAGATTCTTCGAATGAAAAGCTAAAACGTGCGCAAGATGTGCCAAAATTCGCATAATCTGCGACAGATAGCAAAAACATTCGAATAGTCTTCGATTAATATATTTCGATACCCTGTCGGGATGCGGCAACGCGTTCGGAGGATAAGGGCAATGACCGTTGCGCAATGGATATGGTTGAAATGTCGATGCATTTTTCGAAAGAGCAAAGCGATCTCGCCGCTGGCGGCGTGTTGACCATCGACCTTGCGGCCTTGCGGCACAATTATACTGCCGTCGCCCGCCATATCGCGCCGACCCGTGCGGCGGCGGTCGTCAAAGCCGATGCCTATGGCCTTGGCGCGCATCGCGTTGCGCCTGCCTTTTATGAAGCGGGTTGCCGCGACTTCTTTGTGGCGCATTTGGGCGAAGCCATCGCGCTGCGGCCTGCCCTGAACCCCGACGCCACACTTTATGTCCTGAACGGCTTGCAGCCCGGAACGGAAGCTGCCTGCGCCCGCGAAGGCATCGTGCCGGTGCTCAACTCGCTGGAACAGGTGGAAAACTGGGCCAGACTCGCGGCCAGCATAGGCAAGAAACTGCCAGCACTTTTGCAGGTCGATACCGGCATGTCGCGCCTCGGCCTTTCGGCCAAAGAGCTAGACCGGCTGGCGGACAATCTTTCGCTTCTCGACGGCATTGACGTACGCTTCATCATCAGCCATCTGGCGAGCGGCGACGAACCGGAAAATCCGGCCAATGCAAGCCAGCTTGCGACCATGCGCGCCGCTCTGGCTCGGCTGCCGAAGCTGCCGGTGGCCTTCGCCAATTCGGGCGGCAGCTTTCTCGACAAAGCCTATTATTTCGACCTCGCCCGCCCCGGTGTCGCGCTTTATGGCGTCGGCCCCAAAAGCGCTATCGTGCCGGTGCTGACACTGTCGGCCCGCGTCATTCAGGTGCGCGACGTGGATAAGGGCGCGGCCATCGGTTATGGCGGCACCTATATCGCACAAGCGCCCATGCGGATCGCCACCATTGCGGTGGGCTATGCCGATGGCTGGTTCCGCGCGCTCAGCAACAAGGGTTCGGCCTTTTACGGCGACACCCGGCTGCCCATCGTCGGGCGCGTTTCGATGGATTCCATCACGCTCGATGTCAGCGCGCTGGCGGAAGGCACGCTCAAGCTCGGTAGCCTCGTGGAACTGATCGGCCCGCACCAGCGGCTGGAAGACGTGGCCAGCCAATGCGACACGATCCCTTATGAAATTCTGACTGCGCTCGGTCATCGCTATGCTCGTATCTACGTGGATAGTGCGCTGTCGAGCCAAAACACATAACAATAAGAGGCGAACATGCAGATTACCGTACTCGGCAGCGGCGTTATTGGCGTCACAACGGCTTACTATCTGGCCAAGTTCGGCCATGAAGTGACGGTCATCGACCGCGAGGAAGGTCCGGCGTTGGAAACCAGCTTCGCCAATGCCGGTCAGGTTTCGCCCGGTTATGCCTCGCCATGGGGCGCGCCCGGCATTCCGATGAAGGCAGCAAAGTGGCTGTTCCAGAAACATGCGCCGCTCGTCATTCGCCCGACTTCCGATCCCAAGCAGTATGTGTGGCTGATGCAGATGCTCGCCAACTGCACGGACAGCCGTTACAAGGTCAACAAGACCCGCATGGTGCGCGTGGCAGAATATAGCCGCGATGTACTTGTGGAGCTGCGCAAGGATACCGGCATCGAATATGACCAGCGTATGCAGGGCACGTTGCAGCTTTTCCGCGAGCAATACCAGCTCGACGGCATCGGCAAGGATATCGAGGTGCTGCGTCAGGACGGCGTGCCGTTCGAAGTTCTCGACCGCGACGACTGCGCGAAAATCGAACCGGCGCTAGCCCGCGTGAAGGACAAGTTCGTCGGCGGCCTGCGCCTGCCGCATGATGAAACCGGCGACTGCTTCAAATTCACCAATGCGCTGGCCAAGATTGCCGAAGGTATGGGCGTAAAATTCCGCTTCGGCGTGAATATCAAGTCGCTGGTTCTATCCGGCGGGCGCGTTTCCGGCGTGGAAACGTCAGACGGTATTCTGACAGCCGACCGCTATGTGGTCGCGCTCGGCAGCTATACGCCCGCGCTCGTCAAGTCGCTGGGTCTCAACGCGCCGATCTATCCGGTAAAGGGCTATTCGATCACCGCACCGATCATCGACGAAAGCCGCGCACCGGTCTCGACGGTTCTGGACGAAAGCTACAAGATCGCCATCACGCGCCTCGGCGACCGTATCCGTGTCGGCGGCATGGCCGAAGTGTCCGGCTTCACCAAAGACCTTCCGGCAGCGCGCCGCGCCACGCTCGACCTGTCGGTCAGCGATCTGTTCCCCGGGGGCGACCTCAAGGCCGCGACCTTCTGGTCGGGCCTGCGCCCGATGACACCGGATTCCACGCCAATCATCGGCGGAACCCGCTACGACAATGTGTTCATCAATGCCGGTCACGGTACGCTGGGCTGGACCATGTCCTGCGGCTCGGGCAAGCTTCTGGCCGATCTGGTCAGCGGCAATAAGCCCGACATCCGCGCCGACGATCTCGGCATCTCGCGCTACAACTAAAAGACCCGCCTGCGCGCTGTCAGAAACTCGGCGGCGTGCAGGCGCTGACCACCTCGCAGGCTGTCGGTCCGATACAGCGAAAGCGATGCGGCAGTTTTGAGGAAAAATAATAGGCGTCGCCCGGTCCCAATATGCGCCGGTCGCTGCCCACCGTCACTTCGATGCGGCCCGATATGACGATGCCGCCCTCCTCGCCCTCATGCATCAGCAGCACCTTGCCCGTATCGGAGCCTGGTTCATACCGCTCCTTCAATATCTGCAACGAGCGCGCAAACAGATGGTCGCCCACCTGCCGGTAGGAAATGGGACCTTTGCCGATTTCCACCAGCTCTTCCGCCTGATAGAATACCTTGTGCGGCGTATCCGGCTCCAGCGCGAAAAACTCGGCCATGCCGATGGGAATACCATCGAGAATACGCTTGAGAGCGCCGACCGACGGATTGGACTGGTTGGCCTCGATCAGCGATATGGTCGAGTTGGTCACACCAGCCCTTTTTGCAAGCTCGCGTTGCGACAGATTCTGCCGCATGCGCACATAGCGTAACCTTCCGCCGATATCGATGCTCATCGGGCATTCCCCTTTGTGTTTATCATGTTCGATATAGCATAATTTTCTGAAACCATCCTCATAAAATCAACAGCTTAAATCCTTGAAGAAAAGGGCTTGTTGCCTTCAAGAAAGCGTGTCCTCCTGCCTGAAAATAGGAGGTTCCCATGCTCACCAAAACCAACGCGCCCAGCCTTGAAAACTTCTGGATGCCGTTCACCGCAAATCGGCAGTTCAAGGCCGCGCCGCGCCTGCTCGCCAGCGCTTCGGGTATGTATTACACCGACACCGACGGCAATCAGGTTCTCGACGGTACGGCAGGTCTTTGGTGCTGCAATGCCGGTCATGGCCGCAAGCGGATCACTGAAGCCGTTGAGCGCCAGATTTCCACGATGGACTTCGCGCCGACCTTCCAGATGGGCCACAATGTTGCTTTCGACTTTGCCGAAAAACTCGCCGCGATTGCGCCGGGTGGTCCGGCTGCGCAGCTTGATCGCGTATTCTTCACCAATTCCGGTTCGGAATCGGTCGATACCGCACTGAAGATCGCCATCGCCTATCAGCGCGCCATCGGTCAGGGCACCCGCACCATGGTTCTGGGTCGCGAAAAAGGCTATCACGGCGTTGGTTTCGGCGGCATTTCGGTGGGTGGGCTGGTCAACAACCGCCGCGTCTTCCCGCAGATTCCCGCCGACCATATGCGCCACACGCTGGATATCGAGCGCAATGCCTTCTCGAAGGGCTTGCCGGCGCATGGCATCGAACTGGCCGACGATCTGGAACGTCTGGTCCAACTACACGGCGCTGAAAAGATTGCCGCCGTTATCGTCGAACCCATGTCCGGTTCCGCTGGCGTCATATTGCCGCCGAAGGGCTACCTGGAACGCATCCGCGCCACCGCCGACAAGCACGGCATCCTGCTGATCTTCGATGAAGTCATCACCGGTTTCGGTCGTCTCGGCACTCCGTTCGCGGTCGATTATTTCGGCGTCATTCCCGATCTCGTCACCACCGCCAAGGGCCTCACCAACGGTGCCATCCCGATGGGTGCCGTCTTCGCAAGCCGCAAGGTTCACGACGGCCTGATGACCGGCCCGGAAAACGCCATCGAACTATTCCATGGCTACACCTATTCCGGCCATCCGGTCGCTTCCGCTGCTGGTCTCGCAACGCTGGAAATCTATGCCGAGGAAGGCCTGCTGACCCGTGGTGCGCAGCTTGCCGATCATTGGCAGGAAGCGCTGCACTCGCTGAAGGATGCGCCGAATGTCACCGACATCCGTAACCTCGGTCTGGTCGGCGCCATCGAATTGTCGTCGCGCAAGGACGTACCGGGCGCGCGCGCCTATGACGTCTTCGTGGATTGCTTCAAGAAGGGTCTGCTGATCCGCGTCACCGGCGATGTGATTGCATTGTCGCCGCCGCTGATCGTGGAAAAGGAACAGATCGACACGATCGTTTCGGTCATCCGCGACGCCCTGAAGCGCGCCGCTTAAGGCATAGTGAAACGCGCGGTGTGATCGCCACCCCGATCACGCCGCCTCTTGGCCGCCGCTCCCACTGCGGCGGCTTTTTTCTTTTTGGAATTACCCCTGCGACGGCGTGAATCTGGCCACCAGCGCGTGGCTGTCGCCGGGATAGGTGAAGCGCACATGCGTCACCGGCAGATCGGCATTCCAGGTCTGGCGTTCAATCACCAGACAGGGCGAGCCCGGCGCAATATCGAGCAATGCGGCATTTTCCGGAGAAGCGGCAATGGCGCGAATGGAGTGCTGGGCGCTACTCCACGGCACGCAGGCCACGAGCCATGGACCGGGCGAGTGTTCGGAAAAATCCGCCCCCGCCGCATCCGGCACGGCGGCCAGATTGATGATGCGTTCTTCCAGCGCAAACACCCGCTGCCCGGCATGATGACGGCAGACCAGATCGATGATCTGCGTGTGGCGCGGAATATCGATCTTCTGCGCGTCGGCTGGCCCGCTCAGACGGTCCCAGCGCTTGAGCAGTTCGAAGCGATAGGGCGCGCCAAGTGCTGCAACCTCATCGCGAATATCATGGATTTCTAGAATGGCGGCCTGCGAACTCGGAAACGAAACGAAGCTGCCCGATTTGCGCTTGCGCTCGATCAGACCGGCCTTGGCAAGCTGAGTCAGCGCCTTGTTGACCGTCATGCGCGAGCAGCCATATTGCTCGGTCAGTTCATGTTCGAACGGAATACGGTGCCCCGGCGCCCACTCTCCAGACAGGATGCGCGATTCAATATCGTCCAAAATACGCTGATGCAGTGAAAGCACCGGGCCGTCTTTTGCCGCTGAACCGTCATCCGCCATGCTATTCCCCCTTTGTTTCCCACTTTTGCAGGAATTTCTTCAGCCGAGCAATTCGCCAATCGTTTTCTGAAAAGCACGCTCGGCCTGATCCCGCAAGCGGTGACGACCGCCCTCCACCTGTTTCACGCCGCGTACCCACACGTCACTGACCTGGGCTCGACCGGCAAAAATCCAGCCATCCAGCACGGCATCGCCCTTGGCATGGGGCAGCCGCGCCATATCCAGCGCGACAAAATCCGCCGACGCGCCAAGCTTCAACCCGTCATCGGCGCGACCCATCGCGATGTTGCCGCCGCGCACCGCGCCTTCGAACAAGGCGCGCCCCGTGGAGGCTTCGCTTTCGGCCAGCACATTGCGGGCGCGATGTTGGAGGCGCTGCGAATATTCAAGCTGCCGCAACTCGTCGCCAATACCGATCAGCACATTGGAATCCGAACCGACGCCAAACTTGCCGCCTGCTTCCGCAAAAACCGTCGCATTGAAGGTTCCGTCGCCGAGATTGGCTTCCGTCACCGGGCAAAGACCGGCAATAGCACCGGCTGCGGCCATGCGCCGGGTTTCATCGTCGGTCATATGGGTCGCATGGATGAGGCACCAGCGCGAGGACAACTCCTGATTATCGACAAGCCAATCGACAGGACGCTTGCCCGCCCAGGCAATGCAATCCTCCACTTCCTTCACCTGTTCGGCCACATGGATATGCACCGGCGCATCGGGCAAAAGCTTCGTCACGACGTCCAGTTCATCCGGCGTTACGGCGCGCAGACTGTGCGGCGCAACGCCCAAAACTGCGCCGTCGAAATTGGCCAGCGCTCGGCTGCAGCCTTCGATCAGTCGCGCAAAGTGGTCCGGATCATTGATGAAACGGCGCTGGCCTTCATTGGGCGCGCTGCCGCCGAAACCCGAATGCGCATAGAAAACCGGAAGCAGCGTCAGGCCGATGCCCGCCGCGCTGGCAGCAGCCACAATGCGGTCGGCCATCTCGGAGAGATTGGCGTAAGGCGTTCCGTCGCGGTCGTGATGCAGATAATGAAACTCGCCAACGCGGGTAAATCCGGCTTCCAGCATGTCGACGTAAAGTCGCAGAGCCACAGCTTCGGCCTGTTCGGGCGACATGGCGAGCGCGAATTTGTACATGATCTCGCGCCAGCTCCAGAACGAATCGGCAGACGGCCCGCGCCTTTCGGCAAGCCCCGCCATCCCGTACTGGAAAGCGTGGCTGTGCAGGTTCGGCACGCCTGCGATGATCGCCGCGTGGCGCTCGTCCCCAGCTCCCGCCGCTTTATCCGCCTCCAACGAGGTGATCTTTCCACCGGCAATGCCAATGCGAACATTCTCAGCCCAGCCATTATCGAGAAGCGCCTGACCGGCATGGATGAAACGCTGTTCAGACTTGGCTGCTGACATGAAAATTAACTCCTCGAATGTTCCCGCGCATTTTTTCTCTTGGCTGCGCCTCTGATATGTATATACATTATCAAAAAACAGGGGAAGCGAGAAAACGCTCATGCTCAAGAATTCAGGCATCGTTTTTATCAATGCGCGGATTGCGACGCTGAAGGAAGACGCGGACGGCCTTGGCCTCATCGAGAATGCAGCGCTTGCCGTAAAGGACGGCAAGATCGCCTATGTCGGCCCGCAGTCCGCTCTGCCCGAAGACTATGCGTCTTATGAGAGAATCGATTGCGAAAACCGGCTGATCACGCCGGGCCTCGTCGATTGTCACACGCACCTCGTCCATGCCGGAAATCGCGCGCATGAATTCGAACTGCGCTTGCAGGGCGCTTCCTATGAAGAAGTTGCCCGTGCCGGGGGCGGCATTGTTTCTTCGGTCAAGAACCTGCGCGCAGCCAGCGAAGACGATCTGGTGCGTGAAACCCTGCCCCGTCTCGATGCGCTGATTGCCGAAGGCGTCACCACGGTTGAAGTCAAGTCCGGTTACGGTCTCGACCGCGAAAGCGAAATCAAGTCGCTGAAAGCCGCCCGTCGGCTGGGTGCAGAACGCGACGTTGCAATCCGCACCACGTTCCTTGGCGCCCATGCCTTGCCGCCGGAAATGAACGGCGACAAGGCCGCTTATATCGACCGCGTCATCAACGATATGCTGCCCGCCATCGCAGCTGAACATCTGGCCGATGCGGTGGATGGTTTCTGCGAAGGCATCGCCTTCCTGCCGGATGAAATCGCCCGTGTGTTTGATGCGGCCAAGGCGCATGGCATTCCGGTCAAGCTTCACGCCGACCAGCTTTCCAATCTGCATGGTGCGGCGCTCGCCGCGTCCTATGGTGCGCTTTCCGCCGATCATCTCGAATATACCGATGCGGATGGTGCCGCCGCCATGGCCAAGGCCGGAACAGTCGCCGTGCTGCTTCCCGGCGCTTACTACTTCATCCGCGAAACCCAGAAGCCGCCAGTCGAAGCCTTCCGCGCAGCGGGCACAAGGATGGCGCTTGCCACCGACAACAATCCCGGCACATCGCCGCTGACCTCGCTGCTGCTCACCATGAATATGGGCGCAACGCTGTTTCGCATGACGGTGGATGAATGCCTCGCGGGCGTCACCCGCGAGGCTGCGCGGGCGTTGGGCATTCTCGGCCAGACCGGAACGCTCGAAACCGGCAAGGACGCCGATCTCGCCATTTGGAGCGTCGAGCGGCCCGCCGAACTCGTTTATCGCATCGGCTTCAACCCGCTGTGGAAGCGGGTTTTCAAGGGCCATATCTAACTATCCGCAACGGAGCCTGTCATGACCATCATCCTCAAGCCCGGTTCTGTCCCGCTTGAAACGCTGGAAACCATCTATCGCGATGCGGTTCCCGTGCGCATCGACCCTGCCTTTCATGCGGGCGTCGAAAAGGCGGCTGCGCGCATTGCCGAAATCGCAGCCGGTGACGAGCCGGTTTACGGCATCAATACCGGCTTTGGAAAACTCGCCTCGATCCGCATTGCGGCGGGCGATGTGGCGACACTCCAGCGCAACCTGATCCTGTCGCATTGCTGCGGCGTTGGCGACGCTTTGCCGGAAAATATCGTGCGCCTCATCATGGCGCTGAAGCTGATTTCGCTCGGTCGTGGCGCATCCGGCGTGCGGCTTGAAGTCATCACGCTTCTCGAAGACATGCTGGCAAAAGGCGTGATCCCGATGATCCCCGAAAAGGGTTCCGTCGGCGCGTCAGGCGACCTTGCACCGCTGGCGCATATGACTGCCGCCATGATTGGCGAAGGTGAAGCCTTCTATCAGGGCGAGCGCCTCTCCGGCGCAAAAGCACTGGAAAAGGCCGGTCTGAAGCCTGTCGTGCTTGCCGCCAAGGAAGGTCTGGCGCTGATCAACGGCACGCAGACTTCGACTGCCCTTGCGCTGGCCGGGCTTTTCCGCGCCCATCGTGCCGCGCAGACGGCACTGATCACCGGCGCATTGTCCACCGATGCGGCTATGGGATCGGATGCGCCGTTCCATGAGGAAATCCATACGCTGCGCGGTCATAAGGGACAGATCGATGCGGGCCGGGCATTGCGCAGCCTGCTCGAGGGCTCGGTCATTCGCCAGAGCCATCTCGAAGGCGACCAGCGCGTGCAGGACCCCTATTGCATCCGCTGCCAGCCGCAGGTCGATGGTGCCTGCCTCGACATTCTGCGGCAGGCAGCCCGCACGCTGGAAATCGAAGCCAATGCGGTTACCGACAATCCGCTCGTTCTCTCGGACGGACGCGCCGTATCGGGCGGCAATTTCCACGCCGAACCGGTTGCCTTCGCCGCCGACCAGATTGCGCTTGCCGTCTGCGAAATCGGCGCTATCGCCCAGCGCCGTATCGCGCTACTGGTCGATCCTGCCTTGTCGTTTGGCCTTCCGGCCTTCCTCGCCCGCAAGCCGGGCCTCAATTCCGGCCTGATGATCGCGGAAGTCACCTCCGCCGCGCTGATGAGCGAAAACAAGCAGATGGCGCATCCGGCTTCGGTTGATTCCACACCGACCTCGGCCAATCAGGAAGACCATGTGTCCATGGCCTGCCACGGTGCGCGCCGCCTGTTGCCAATGACGGCCAATCTCAATGCCATTATCGGCATCGAGGCGCTGACCGGCGCACTCGGCGTCGAGCTGCGCGAGCCGCTGACCACCAGCCCGGAACTGGCCAAGGTCATCGCCGTGTTGCGCGGGCGCGTGCCGACACTGGATGACGACCGCTATATGGCCGACGACCTGAAGAATGCCGCCGAGCTGGTGGCTGACGGTGCGCTTGCCGGGGCGGTTTCGGACCGCATCCTGCCAGCGCTGGAGGCGTGATCATGAGCCCGTTCGAAGTTCGTCAGGGCACTTCGCCCGTCATTCTTGGCCTTCCACACACCGGAACCGATGTGCCGCAAGATATTTTTGCGCGGCTCAACGACAATGGCAAAATTCTTGCCGACACCGACTGGCATATTCACAGGCTTTATGACGGTCTCATCGACGGCGCGACCATGGTGCGCGCCACCTTCCACCGCTATTGCATCGACGCCAATCGCGACCCGGAAGGTGTGAGCCTCTATCCGGGGCAGAACACCACCACGCTGATCCCGGAAACCGACTTTGACGGGCTGTCGATCTGGAAGGATGGAGAAGCGCCGACCGAAGCCGACATTGCCGACCGCGTCGCCCGCTTTCACGCCCCCTATCACGCGGCGCTGGCCGCCGAGATCAGCCGTGTGAAGGCAATCCACGGCGTCGCCATCCTCTATGATTGCCATTCGATCCGGTCGCATATTCCCTTCCTGTTTGAAGGCAAATTGCCCGATTTCAACATCGGTACGGATATGGGCAAGACCTGCGATCCCAAGATCGAGGCGGCGGCTGTCGAAGTGACCGGCGAGGCGGAAGGTTACACGTCGATCCTCAATGGCCGCTTCAAGGGCGGCTGGACGACACGCCATTACGGCAAGCCCGAAACCGGCGTCCACGCCATCCAGATGGAGCTTGCCCAATCGACCCATCTTGCGACCGAAGCCGTTCCCTTCGCCTATAACGAGGCCAAGGCGGACAGGCTGCGCGTCCATCTCAAAACCCTTTTGCAGCGGCTGGAAAAGCTCGCGCACGACCTGAAATCCTGAGGAGAACACCATGTCGAACCCACGCCATAACGAGCGCGAAGTCCGAGCGCCGCGCGGAGACGAACTCAACGCCAAGAGCTGGCTGACCGAAGCGCCGCTGCGCATGCTGATGAACAATCTCGACCCCGATGTGGCCGAGCGTCCGCATGAGCTGGTGGTTTATGGCGGCATTGGCCGCGCGGCCCGCACATGGGACGATTTCGATCGCATCGTCGCGACCCTCAAGACGCTCAATGAAGATGAAACCCTGCTGGTGCAGTCCGGCAAGCCGGTCGGTGTTTTCCGCACCCACAAGGATGCGCCGCGTGTTCTGATCGCCAATTCCAACCTCGTGCCGCATTGGGCGACCTGGGATCATTTCAACGAACTGGATAAGAAGGGTCTCGCCATGTATGGCCAGATGACCGCCGGTTCTTGGATCTATATCGGCGCGCAGGGCATCGTTCAGGGCACGTACGAAACCTTTGTCGAAGCCGGTCGCCAGCATTTTGGCGGCAACCTCACCGGCAAGTGGATTCTGACCGGCGGCCTTGGCGGCATGGGCGGCGCGCAGCCCTTAGCGGCGGTCATGGCTGGCGCCTGCTGCCTCGCCGTGGAATGTGACGAAACCCGCGCCGATTTCCGCCTCCGCACCCGTTATGTCGATGAAAAGACCGACAGCCTCGATGAAGCGCTGGCCAAGATCGAAGCCTGGACCAAGGCAGGCGAGGCAAAGTCCATCGCGCTGATCGGCAATGCGGCGGAAATATTCCCGGAACTCGTCAAGCGTGGCGTGAAGCCGGATATCGTCACCGACCAGACTTCCGCGCATGACCCGGTGCATGGCTATCTGCCGCTCGGCTGGACCGTCGCCGAATGGCGCGCGAAACAGGAAAGCGACCCGAAAGCCGTCGAAAAGGCCGCGCGCGCTTCGATGAAACTCCATGTGCAGGCGATGGTCGACTTCTGGAACATGGGCATTCCGACCCTCGACTATGGCAACAATATTCGTCAGATGGCACTGGAAGAAGGCCTTGAAAATGCCTTTGCCTTCCCCGGCTTCGTGCCGGCCTATATCCGCCCGCTGTTTTGCCGTGGCGTTGGCCCATTCCGTTGGGCTGCCCTTTCCGGTGACCCGGAAGATATCTACAAGACCGACGCCAAGGTGAAGGAACTGCTGCCCGACAACAAGCACCTGCACAAATGGCTGGACATGGCGCGTGACCGCATCGCCTTTCAGGGATTGCCCGCGCGCATTTGCTGGGTTGGCCTTGGTGACCGCCATCGTCTCGGCCTCGCCTTTAACGACATGGTCCGCAATGGCGAGCTGAAAGCGCCGATCGTCATCGGTCGCGACCATCTCGACAGCGGCTCCGTCGCCTCGCCAAACCGCGAAACGGAAGCCATGAAGGACGGTTCGGACGCCGTATCCGACTGGCCGCTGCTCAACGCCCTCCTCAACACTGCTTCGGGCGCGACCTGGGTGTCCCTGCATCACGGCGGCGGCGTCGGCATGGGCTTCAGCCAGCATGCGGGCATGGTCATTTGCTGCGACGGCACGGAAGATGCGGACCGCCGTCTGGAGCGCGTCTTGTGGAACGATCCGGCCACCGGCGTCATGCGCCATGCCGATGCGGGCTATGAAGAAGCGCTCGACTGGGCGAAAAAGCAGGGCCTGCGCCTGCCCGGCATTCTGGGGAACTGAGGTCGAATGGCCGTCGCTCTTCTAAAAGCTGAAAATCATCGCCGCATGCCGTGGAAAAATGGCGGCGGCGTGACGGTCGAGATCGCGATCCACCCGCAAGGGGCGTCCGTCGATGATTTCGACTGGCGCGTCTCCATGGCGAGCGTCGCAAATGACGGTCCGTTTTCCCTCTTTCCCGGCATCGACCGCAGCTTGTCGGTGCTCGAGGGCGACGGCATTGTGCTTGATGTCGAAGGCCACAAAAGCACCCTCACCCGCGAAAGCGAACCCTTTGCCTTTGCTGCCGACAGCCAGTCGTCGGCGCAGCTGATCGGCTCGGTCATCACCGACCTCAATGTCATGACCCGGCGTGGCCGCTATACACATCACGTCCGCCGCATCACCGGCAACGAAGTCGCGGCGACATTGGAAACCGGGGCCACGGGCGAAACGCTGCTTATTTTCTGTGCAGAAGGAGAATTTGCACTCCAGACCGATACCAGGCTCACGCATCCGGGTTCCCATGATGCGGTGGTCCTAGACGGTCTTGCGGAGAGCGCTATCGAAATAAAGGGGAAGGGAGACCTGTTCCTGATTACGATTATTGCAATCGGATCAGGGGTTTAAATAATTTCCAACAGAAACGCCGCAAAGAAATCTTTGTCGGCATCTCTGGACAGGAAGGACGGTCCTGCTAATTTGCTCGGATCGATATGTATAGGCTTATAAACACATAAAAGGGGTACTATTCATGAAGAAATCGTGGTTTGCAGGTGTTGCACTGGCAGCATTCGCTTTTGCTTCCGCCGCTCAGGCCGAGACTGCCGTTTCCATCGGCTTTTCGGGCTGGACGGGTTTTGGCCCGCTGACGCTCGCCAAGGAAGCGGGCATTTTCAAGAAGCACGGACTGGACGTCACGCTGAACAAGATTCCGCAGGCAAGCCGCCATCTGGCGCTGGCATCGGGTGACATTCAGTGCGCCGCCACCACCGTTGAAACCTGGATTGTCTGGAACGCGGCTGGCGTGAAGTCCAAGCAGATTTTTCAGATGGACAAGTCCTACGGTGCCGACGGCATTGCCGTGCGCGCCGACGTCAATTCCTTCGCCGATCTGAAGGGCAAGACCATTGCCGCTTCCGCACCGGGCACCTCGCCTTACTTCCTGCTGGCCTTCATGCTCGCCAAAAACGGCATGACCACCAAGGATGTGAAGGTCGTCAACATGGAGCCGGGACCGGCAGCACAGGCATTCGTGGCTGGCCAGAACGACGCGGCCATGACCTATGAACCTTATCTCTCGACCGTGCGCGCTGCGCCCGACAAGGGCAAGATTCTCGCCACCACGCTCGACTATCCGGCTGTAACGGATACGGTTGGCTGCACGCCTGCCTTCCTCGAAAAGAACCCGGAAGCTGCCAAGGCGCTTGCCGACAGCTATTTCGAAGCGCTGGAGCTGATCGCTGCCGACAAGGACAAGGCCTATGAAATCATGGGCAAGGACGTGAAGCAGTCGGGCAAGGAATTCGGTGCTTCTGCCGAATATCTGCGCTGGCAGGACAAGGCCGCCAATCACAAGTTCTTCGAAGGCGATTTCAAGGCATTCTCCGCCGAAGCGGCTGATCTGCTGTTGCAGGCTGGCGTGATCAAGTCGAAGCCGAACCTCGATGACATCGTGGATACGAGCTTCATCAAGTAAGATCGGTTTCTGCAACAGTTCCGGGCGGCGACGCCCGGACCGACCTCTCCCCTTCCGTCTTCCTGTGAAGACGGGCGCGCGACTGAACGGACAATGTCATGCAGCCTTTGCAGCCGATAGGCAACACGACCCGGATCTTACTGGGTATCCTGTTTTTCATTCTATTTTTTGTGTTCTGGGGCATCGCCACGCTTGGCGGCTTCGTCTCCTCCACCTTCCTCGCCGATCCCATCACCATGATGAAAGACGGCTATGACCTCATTGCCAATCAGGGCTTCCTGTCCGATATCGGCATGACGGTCTGGCGCGTGCTGGGCGGCTTCGTGCTTGCAAGCATCGTGGCCATCCCGCTCGGTGTCGCCATGGGTGCCTATAAGCCCATCGAAGCGCTGCTGGAGCCTTTCGTCTCCTTTGCGCGCTATCTGCCGGCTTCAGCTTTCGTGCCGCTCTTGATCCTGTGGTCCGGCATCGGCGAAACGCAAAAGCTGCTTGTCATCTTCATCGGCGCGGTGTTCCAGATCATCCTCATGATCGCGGTCACCGTCGCCAATACCCGCCGCGATCTGGTCGAGGCCGCCTATACGCTTGGCGCATCGAACAGCGGCATCATCCGCCGTGTGCTTATGCCTGCCAGCGCTCCAGACATTGCCGAAACGCTGCGCCTCGTGCTGGGCTGGGCGTGGACCTATGTGATCGTCGCCGAACTCATCGGCGCATCGTCGGGCATCGGTTATATGATCATCAACAGTCAGGCGCTGATGGCCACCGGCCAGATCATTTTCGGCATCATCGTCATCGGCGTGATCGGCCTGATTTCCGACCTCGCCTTCAAATATTTCAACCGCTGGCTCTTTGCATGGAGGTTCGCGTAATGGCTGCCAAGACCGATCAGGAACTGGTTGTTAAGGGCGTCAGCCGCACCTTCCCCGGCGTGCACGGCGGTAAGCCGACGCTGGCGCTACAGGCAACCGATCTCATCATTCCGAAGAACGACTTCGTCACCATTCTCGGCCCTTCGGGTTGCGGCAAGTCCACGCTTCTGCGCATCATCGCCGGTCTCGACAAGCCGACGACGGGCACGGTGACGCTGGAAGGCAAGCCAGTGACCGGACCGGGTGCTGATCGCGGCATGGTGTTCCAGTCCTATACGCTGTTTCCATGGCTCACCATCCGCCAGAATGTCGGCTTCGGCCTGCGCGAAAAGGGTACGCCTGAGAAAGAGGCCCGCGAAATCGTCGATAGCTATATCGACAAGGTGGGGCTGCGCGGCTTTGAAAATCACTGGCCGAAACAGCTTTCGGGCGGCATGCAGCAGCGCACAGCCATTGCCCGCGCGCTGGCCAATGATCCGAAAATCCTGTTGCTCGACGAGCCGTTTGGCGCCCTCGACAACCAGACGCGCGGTCTGATGCAGGAATTGCTGCTCGGCATCTGGGAACGCGAGCAGAAGACAGTGCTCTTCGTCACCCACGATATTGAAGAGGCGATCTTCATGGCCACGCGCGTGGTCACGATGACGGCGCGGCCGGGCAAGATCAAATCGATCACGCCGGTCGATATCGCGCATCCGCGTTCCTACCACATCAAGGCAAGCCCGGAATTTTCCGAACTGCGCCTGAAACTGACGGAAGAAATCCGCAGCGAAGCCATTGAAGCAGCCAGACAGGCTGCCTGAAAATAACGGTTTCTCGAGAAAATCGGGTGGATAGAGCCGTTTCTATTTAACGGAAACGTCGGAACTGCTCTATCCATTTGTTTTCGCGCATTATCCTACGCGAAACCGCTTCGCACTTTTGCTGGAAATGCTCTATGAAAGGGCTGCGACATTCGTCGCGGCCCTTTCTTTTCAGGACAAACCCAAATGGCCGTTTCAGCAGAAGACCTCGAGAACCGTATTGTCTACGTCAACGGTGACTATGTTGCCGCGCGCGATGCCCGCATTTCCATCTTCGACCGGGGTTTTCTCTTCGGCGACGGCATTTATGAAGTGACCGCCGTGCTGGAGGGCAAGCTGATTGACAGCGGCCCGCATATGACGCGCCTGCGCCGCTCCACCGGCGAAATCGGCATTCCGATGCCGTTGAGCGAAGACGAAATCGTCGCCATCGAGCGCGAACTGGTGCGCCGCAACAATCTGACTGAAGGCATGGTCTATCTCCAGATCACCCGTGGCGATGGTCGCGACCGCGATTTCGTGGCCGCCAAAGGCATCAAACCGTCCGTGGTTCTGTTCACGCAGGAAGCCAATCTGCTCGACAAGCCTGCGCTGAAAACCGGCGCGCGCGTACTCTCGCTGGGCGACCTGCGCTGGAAGCGCCGCGACATCAAGACGGTGTGCCTGCTGCCGCAAGCGCTGGCCAAGGAAATTGCCAAGAATGCCGGTTGCGATGAAGCCTGGATGATCGAGGACGGCTATGTCACCGAAGGCGCATCGTCCACCGCCTATATCGTGACCGAGGATGATGTCGTCGTCACACGCCCCAACAGCAATGCCATCCTGCCCGGCTGCACGCGCCTGTCGCTGCTGCAACTGATCGCCGAGACCGGCATGAAGCTGGAAGAGCGCCTCTTCACCATCGATGAAGCCTATGCGGCCAAGGAAGCTTTTCTCACCAGCGCAGGTACTTTCGTCACGCCGATCACCGTGATCGACGAGAAGACTATCGGCACCGGCAAGCCCGGCCCGGTCGCCCAGCGCCTGCGCGAGATCTATCTTGACCACGCCCGCCGCACGGCAATCTGAGGCATGACGTAACCATTTTTCCTCGCTCCTCAGGATGAGGGGCAAACGTAGCGCTTAAAACAGAACCGCGCCGGAATTGCTTCCGGCGCGGTCTGATGCTTCACCCGCCCCCGAAGGCGAAGCAGCGTATTCAGATCAACGCTTCTGGTTATAGACGTCGATGCAGACGGCACCCAGCAGCACGATCCCCTTGATGACCTGCTGATAGTCGATGCCGATGCCGAGGATCGACATGCCGTTGTTCATCACGCCCATGATGAGCGCGCCGATCACCGCACCCGTCACGCGACCGACGCCGCCATAGGCCGATGCGCCGCCGATGAAGCAGGCCGCGATCACGTCCAGCTCGAAACCGATGCCCGCCTTCGGCGTTGCTGTATTGAGACGCGCTGCGAAGACCAGACCGGCCAGCGCCGCCAGCACGCCCATATTGACGAAAGCCAGGAAGGTCAGCCGTTCGGTCTTCACACCGGAGAGCTTGGCCGCATGGCGGTTGCCGCCGACCGCATAGATTTGGCGACCGATCACCGTGCGGTTGGTGAGGAACGCATAGGCTGCAATCAGCACCGCCATGATGATCAGCACGTTCGGCAAGCCGCGATGCATCGAAATCAAGAGCGACAGATAGGCAATCGCCGCAAAGAACAGAATGTTCTTGATGACGAACAGGCTGAACGGCTCCGTTTCCACCTCATGGGCGATGTGGCGGGCACGGGATTTGGCATTCTGCCAGATCATGAAACCGGCCAGAAGCACGCCGATGATCAGCGAGGTGAGATAGACGCCGCCCGCGGTGGTGCCGATGATTTCAGGAATGAAGCCCGAGGAAAGTTTCTGGAACACGACCGGGAACGGACCGACCGACTGGCCGCCGAGCACGGCCAGCATCAGGCCCTTGAACACCAGCATGCCCGCCAGTGTGACGATGAAGGACGGTATGTTGAAATAGGCGACCCAGAAACCCTGCAGCGCGCCAATAAGCCCGCCGACCAGCAGGCAGAGAATGGCGGCAATCGGGAAAGGCACGCCCCATTTCACCATCATCACCGCCGCCAGCGCGCCGATGAAACCGCATACCGAGCCGACCGACAGGTCGATATGGCCGGTCACGATGATGAGCAGCATGCCGAGCGCCATGATGACGATATAGCTGTTCTGCAACACCAGATTGGTCAGGTTCAGCGGCTTCATCAGCACGCCGCCGGTGACGATCTGGAAGAAGATCATGATCGCGACGAGCGAGAGCAGCATCCCGGATTCGCGCAGATTGTTCTTGAGATAACGCCCCACGCTGCTGGTCTGGTTGCTTCCGATGATAGTCTCGCTCATTGCTGTTTTCCCTTATTCCGCATGATGGCGCGCATGATGTTTTCCTGCGTGGCTTCCTCGCCGGCGACTTCGCCGACGAAAGCGCCTTCATGCATGACGACGATGCGGTCGCAAATGCCGATCAGTTCCGGCATTTCCGAAGAAATGACGACCACGCCCTTGCCGCTCTCCGCCAGTGAATTGATGATGGTGTAAATGTCGTATTTCGCGCCGACATCGATGCCGCGCGTCGGTTCATCGAGGATCAGCACATCCGGCCCGGTGAACAGCCATTTCGACAGCACGACCTTCTGTTGATTGCCGCCCGAAAGCGTGCCGGTCTGCTGAAAGACGTTGTGGCTGCGGATGCTCATCTGATTGCGATAATCACCGGCAACCTTCATTTCGCGAATATCGTCGATGACGCCCTTCGGGCTGACGCCGCGCAGATTGGCCAGCGAGATGTTGCGCGAAATGTTTTCGCCGAGCACGAGGCCGAGCTTCTTGCGATCCTCGGTCACATAGGCAAGCCCGGACTTGATCGCCCGCGCCACCGTGGAAATATCCGCAGCCTTGCCGTTGATGCGGGCCTCGCCGGTGATATTCGTGCCCCAGGAGCGCCCGAACAGGCTCATGGCGAATTCGGTGCGGCCCGCGCCCATCAGGCCTGCAATACCGACGATTTCGCCCGCCTTGACCTTGAACGACACGTTCTTGACCGAATGGCGCTCCGGATGCAGCGGATGATAGACCGACCAGTTGTCGACCTCCAAAATCACATCGCCGATCTTCGGCTCGCGCTTCGGATAGCGACTTTCCAGATCACGATCGACCATCTTGCGGATGATGTCGTCTTCCTCGACCTCGCCTGCATGACAATCGAGCGTCGCCACGGCTTTGCCGTCGCGCAGCACGGTGATCTTGTCGGCGACTTCGCGAATTTCATTGAGCTTGTGCGAAATCAGGATCGACGTGATGCCTTGCGCGCGAAACTCTTTCAGGAGCGTCAGAAGCGCTGCACTGTCGGTCTCGTTCAGGCTGGCCGTCGGCTCGTCGAGGATCAGCAAGCGTACGCGCTTCGACAGCGCCTTGGCGATTTCCACCAGCTGCTGCTTGCCGACGCCGATATCGGTGATCAGCGTGTCGGGCGATTCCGACAAGCCAACCTTTTTCAAAAGTTCCCGCGTGCGCATATGCACCGCACTGCGGTCGATGACGCCATGGCTGGCCGGTGGATTGACCAGAAAAATATTTTCCGCAATCGACATCAGTGGGATCAGCGCCAGTTCCTGATGGATGATAACAATGCCGAGCGCTTCGGAATCGTTGATGTCGCGAAACTGTCGTTCTTCCCCGTCGAAGAAAATCGAGCCTTCATAGCTGCCATGCGGATAAACGCCCGACAGCACCTTCATGAGTGTGGATTTTCCAGCGCCGTTTTCGCCGACAAATGCGTGAATTTCCCCCGGCATGACCGTGAAATTGACGTCGCTCAACGCCTTCACGACCCCGAAGGATTTGCTGATGCCGCGCATTTCAAGAATAGGTTTGCCAGCCGCATTCAGCTGGCCGCCCTGCTCCTCAAGCGGGACAGGATTGGCTACATTCATCGCTCACTCCCGATAGAGCGCCCCGCATCCCTCCGGATGCTGACCTCGACGCTCCAAACCCTGTTGCCTGCCCATCCGAAGAACCGTCCGGTTGCTTCATGCGATGCCGCAGGTCTTCCGAATGCCATTGCGCACAGGCGAAAGCCTTCTTTCAAAGCACAGGCGAAAGCCTTCTTTCAAAGCACAGCCTAAAAAAGACAACGCTGTCAATCTAGCAGCCTACCCCAGTTCAAAACTGAGGTAAGCCTGGGATTGAGGCAATGGCATTACAGAAATTCGATGCTGTTTCGGACGAAGCCGGAAAACTACCGGATTTTCGGCCCGAAACCGCGCATATGCAAGAGGCGGTGTCGGGCGTGCTGGACGGCACGCCGACACGCCCTGTCAGGACCAGATTACTTGATCTGGTCTTCCTTGTAGTAACCGCTGTCGACCAGGACTTCTTTCCAGTTCGACTTGTCGACGATCACCGGCTTGAGCAGGTAGGCCGGGACAACCTTGACGCCATTGTTATAGGTCTTGGTGTCGTTGACTTCCGGTTCCTTGCCGCTCATCAGCGCATCGACCATATCGACCGTGACCTTGGCCAGTTCGCGGGTGTCCTTGAAGATCGTCGCGGTCTGTTCACCGGCGAGGATCGACTTGACCGAAGGCACTTCGGCGTCCTGACCGGAAACGATCGGCATCGGCATGTCGCCGCTGCCATAGCCGACGCCCTTCAGTGACGACAGGATGCCGATGGAGATGCCGTCATAAGGCGACAGAACCGCATCGACCTTCTTGTCCGAATAGTAAGCGGACAGGATGGAGTCCATACGGGCCTGAGCCGTTGCGCCGTCCCAGCGCAGCGTTGCAACCTTGTCCATGCCGGTCTGGCCGCTGGCGACCACAACCTTGCCGCTGTCGATGTAAGGCTGGAACACGGACATTGCGCCATTGTAGAAGAAGTAGGCATTGTTATCGTCAGGCGAGCCGCCGAAGAGTTCGATATTGAACGGGCCCGGCTTGTTCTTCAGGTCGAGTGCCTTTTCAATCGACTGTGCCTGCAACACGCCGACCTGGAAATTGTCGAAGGTCGCATAGTAATCGACATTCGGCGTGTCACGGATCAGACGGTCATAGGCGATAACCTTGATGCCTGCGTCGTGCGCCTTGGCCAGCACGTCGGACAGCGTGGTGCCGTCGATGGATGCAACGACGAGAACCTTGGCGCCCTTGGTCACCATGTTTTCGATCTGCGCCAGCTGGTTCGGCACATCATCTTCAGCATATTGAAGGTCGGTCTGATAACCGCGTTCCTTCAGAACCTTGACCATGTTGTCGCCATCGGCGATCCAGCGCGCCGACGACTTCGTTGGCATGGCAACCGCCACAAGACCCTTGTCTTCGGCGCGGGCCATGCCCGTGAAGGCAAGCGCGGCCATCGCGACTGCCAGGGTTAGAGTTTTCATACCTGCCATTGTTACACTCCCAAAAATTGGGACAGGCTTCGCCTCGAAACCTGCCGTTCTCCCAAACTCCCGCGCCCCGCCCAAATTGTTGGCCTGCAGATTGCGGAATGCCTCCAAGTCCATTTCTGAACAAGGGTTTAACCCCTCTTCAAAAATGCCTAAACCCTAACAAATTGCGCGCCTCCTTCAGCCCGCAACTGCCTCCCATGCAGCCACAGCGCGCCGGGCGCGCTCGCGCACATCGGCCACGGTGAAACCAGCCTTGTAAAGGCTCGATCCAAGGCCGAAGCAGCTCACGCCAGCCGCGACATAGGTTGCGAAATCGCTTTCCGAAACGCCGCCCACAGCGCCAAACGGAACATCCTTCGGCAAGACGGCGGAAACCGCCTTGATCCCATCTGCGCCCAGCACGCTGGCCGGGAAAAATTTCAGTGCCGATGCGCCTGCGCGGATCGCCGAAAAGGCTTCCGTCGGCGTGAACACGCCCGGCATCGTCACCATGCCATGGCCGCTTGCGCGGCGAATGACGTCCGGCTCGACATTGGGGCTGACCATCAGCCTGCCGCCAACATCGTGCAGCCGGTCCACATCCTCGACGCTCAACACAGTGCCTGCACCAATCAGCACATTGGCCGGTGCAAGCTTTGCAGCCTTGCCAATCGACACGAACGGATCGGGCGAATTGAGCGGGATTTCGATGGCTTCAAAACCCGTCTCAATCAGCGCTTCGACGATTGCTTCGGTTTCTTCGGTACGAATGCCGCGCAGGATTGCGACCAGCGGATAGCGCAGCTTTGGCCATGCAACACGCGCGCTCATTGTAAAACTCCCGCAAAAGCGTGTCTTGCCGCCATGAACAGACCGTCGCGCACCAGTTCGTCCGCCTCGATGCGTTTGACGGCCAGCCCGGCAATGTCAAGCGCGCTGGCATAAAGCGCACCCATCATGCCATCGGACAAAAGCAGCACCTGCTGCGGCTTGCCATAAAGCGTGCGTCCGCCTGCAACTTCCAGCCCGATCAACTGGCCGGAAAGCCGCGCCAGCTGGTCGGTCGGCTTGCGGTCATGCACGAGCCAGCCCGCGCGAACCGAAAACAGCGCATTGGCGATCAATTCCGGCGTTTCGAGCGAGGCCTTCACACCTGCCGCGAAAGCCGCACCGTGCGGGTCAACCGCGCCTGCACCTTCCAGCGCCCCGGCCAGCACCGACTTGTCTTTCAAAAGCGCGAACAATTCGCCCGTCATGAAAGTCCGGTAATCAGCAAGACCACCATCGGCGATCCGCACCCATTTGGCATGGGTGCCCGGCATGACGACAACGGCATCATGCGTTCCGCGATGCACGAGGCCGAGCAGTTTTGTTTCCTCGCCGCGCATCACGTCCGGCGCCGCCTCATCCCGCCGCGCAACGCCCGGCAGCATGATGACATGACGGCGCGCAGGCACGCGCACCGCAGCCTTGACGATGCCGTCCAGCCCGGCAGGCAGGTTCATATAGGGCGCTTCGATCCAGCCGGTGCGCGATCCGGCCATGCCGCAGATCACCACGGGCAGATCGGTGGGCGCGCCGAGCGTGGCCAGATGCCGTTCGAGCGTTGGCTCGAAACCGGCTTCCTTTGCCCGCAACAGACCGTCATCGCCCCGGCTTTCACCCAGCACAGCGCCGTTCGCATCCAGCGTCCAGAGCCGCAACCGGGTGGTGCCCCAGTCGGCGACAGCAGCAAACGGCTTTTTATCAACAGCCATCGGGACCGGCCTTAGTGGTTGTCTCGCGGCAGGCCACGCGTATGCGCGATGTCCTGATACTTGATCGCGTTTTCCAGAACCGCGCCCGTTTCCATCTGGCCGACGACAGCACGCTGGATTTCCTGCCAAGGCGTCTGGCTTTCCGGATATTTGTAGCCGCCAGCGGCTTCCAGGGCCTTGCGGCGTTCGGCCAGTTCCTCATCCGAAATCAGGATATCCGCCGTACCGCGACCGAGATCGATGCGCACACGGTCGCCGGTGCGCAGGATGGCCAGACCGCCGCCAGCGGCAGCTTCCGGCGAGGCATTGAGGATCGACGGCGAACCCGACGTGCCCGACTGGCGACCGTCGCCGATGCATGGCAGCGAACTGATGCCCTTCTTCAAGAGATAATCCGGCGCGCGCATATTGACGACTTCGGCAGCGCCCGGATAGCCGATCGGGCCTGCACCGCGCATGAACAGCACGGTATGCTCGTCGATTTCCAGCGACGGATCGTCGATGCGATGATGGTAATCCTCCGGTCCGTCAAACACGACCGCCTTGCCCTCGAAGGCATTCGGGTCTTTCGTGTCGGAGAGGTAGCGATTGCGGAACTCGTCCGAAATGACGCTGAGCTTCATGATCGCCGACGAGAACAGATTGCCGCGCAGCACGCGGAAACCGGCATGTTTCTTCAGCGGCTGGTCATAGGTCTTGATGACATTGCTGTCTTCAATGGTGGCGTTCTTGCAGTTTTCACCGATGGTCTTGCCGTTGACGGTCAGCGCATCCTCGTTGATGAGGCCCTGCCCCATCAGCTGGTTGACGACTGCTGGCACACCACCGGCATGGTAATAATCTTCACCGAGATATTCACCGGCTGGCTGGAGATTGACCAGAAGCGGAATTTCCTCGCCATATTTCTGCCAGTCGTCCACGGTCAGCTCAACGCCGACATGGCGGGCGAGCGCGTTCAGATGGATCGGCGCATTGGTCGAACCGCCAATGGCGGAATTGACGCGGATCGCGTTCACAAACGCATCCTTGGTCAGGACATCCGAAGGCTTAAGGTCTTCATAGACCATCTCGACGATACGGCGACCGGTCAGATAAGCCACTTCCTGACGGTCACGGTAAGGTGCCGGAATGGCGGCGGAACCGGGAAGCTGCATGCCGAGCGCTTCGGCCAGCGAGTTCATGGTCGTCGCCGTGCCCATCGTGTTGCAATAGCCGGTGGACGGTGCCGAGGACGCAACCAGCTTCACAAAGCCCTGATAATCGATCTCGCCCTTCGCCAGAAGTTCGCGCGCCTTCCAGACGATGGTGCCCGAACCGGTGCGCTCGCCACGGAACCAGCCGTTCAGCATCGGGCCGACCGAAAGCGCAATCGCCGGAATATTGACCGTCGCCGCAGCCATCAGGCAGGCAGGGGTGGTCTTGTCGCAACCGATGGTGAGCACGACGCCATCAAGCGGATAGCCGTAGAGCACTTCCACGAGGCCGAGATAGGCAAGGTTGCGGTCGAGACCAGCGGTCGGACGCTTGCCGGTTTCCTGGATCGGATGGACCGGAAATTCGATGACGATACCGCCCGCTTCACGCACGCCTTCGCGGACGCGATTGGCCAGTTCCAGATGGTGACGGTTGCAGGGCGACAGGTCCGAACCCGTCTGCGCGATGCCGATGATCGGGCGGCCCGACTGCAATTCTTCCTGGCTCAAGCCATAATTCATGTAGCGCTCAAGATAGAGCGCCGTCATATCGACATTGTCCGGATTGTCGAACCATGCACGCGAGCGGAACTTTGGCGTTTTCGGAGTGACGGGCTTGTTCATGTCTTTGTCCTGCTGGGTAAGAGGCCGCGAACGACCCCGTTTCCTAATCTACAAATGCTTCGACCGCGTGGCGCTTTCCGAACAGGAACGCATCGGCCACATGAGTCAGGGGAGCGAGATCGACATCCGAACGCCCCTCACCGATCAATTGCACAAAATGCTTGTAAAGGCGCTGATATTCGCGGTCCGGCTCAGCCATTTTTTCATCGCCAGCAATAGTCAGGCGACTGCCGCCATGGCTGAGCTGAAGCGTACCCTTGTCGGTTTCGACGCGAATATCCCAGGTCTGCGGGCCAGTCTGGCGCCAATCCAGCTCAAACGAAACCGGGATGCCGCTTTCCGTCTGGAACTGAAGGTCAGCCGCTATCGGCGCGGCGCGATTTTCCGGGAAATAGAGGTCCGACTGCGTGAGGAAAAAGCGTTCCGGCAGAATATGCGTCACGATGGACAGCGCATTGATGCCCGGATCGAATACACCGAGCCCGCCCGGCTCCCAGATCCATTGCTGGCCGGGATGCCAATGGCGCACGTCTTCCTTCCACGCAACGGCAACCGAACGGATCACGGCATCTTTGAGAAACTCGCGGGCCGGTTCCACCGCAGCCGCCTCACGCGAATGCCAGGTGGTATAAAGCGTCAGACCTTCCGCCTTGGCCAGACGGTCCAGCGCCTGCACCTCGGAAATGGTCGCACCGGGCGGCTTTTCCAGCATCACATGCTTGCGCGCTTTCAAAGCGGCATAGGCTTGGGCGAAGCGACCCTGCGGCGGCGTGCACAACGACACGGCATCGATGGCCACGTCGGATGCCAGCAACTGCTCGATATCGTTGAACGACGGCACGCTATCCAGTCCGGCATTGCGGCTGGCGACAGCGGCAAGCGCGATACCATCCACCGCCTCGATGGACGGCAGATGCTGGTCGCGCGCGATCTTGCCGAGACCGACGATTGCTAAGGCGATGTTGGATTGGGTAGCCATGTTCAAAGCGCTTTCACGGCAACGTCTTTGGCCGTCGCCTGAGCCAGCTTGTTGACCAGCGGATAACGGAACGGCTTGGCCGAAATCTCGAACTGGTCGCCGGTTTGCGTCTTCACGCCTTCGGAGAAGGATAGGGTCGCCGTGCCGAAGAAATGCACGTGAATATCGCCCGGACGGCGGAACAGCTCATATTTGAAATGGTGATGTTCAAGATTGGCTATTGTGTGCGACATGTTCGCTTCTCCGGACAGGAACGGCTTTTCGAAGATCACGTCATTGCCGCGGCGAATGCGCGACACGCCTTCGACATGGTCCGGCAGTGCGCCCACAAAGAGTTCCGGTCCAAGCGATGCCTGACGCAGCTTGGAATGGGCAAGCCATAGATAATTCTGCTTCTCGGTCACATGGTCGGAAAATTCATTGGCAAGGCAGAAGCCGATACGATGCGGCTGACCATCCGGGCCGATCAGATAAATGCCCGCCAGTTCCGGCTCTTCGCCGCCATCTTCCGCGAAGGAAGGCGAAACCAGTTCGCCACCGGTGGCGACGAGCGCAGAACCGTCACCCTTGTAGAACCATTCCGGCTGCACGCCCGTCTGACCGGACTTCGGCTTGCCGCCCTCGACGCCCATCAGGAACATGCGCATCGAATCGGTCGGCTTTTCGGCAGCCTGCGCAGCCTTGTGCATCTTGTCGCGACCATCAGCAGAACCAAGATGCGTGAGGCCCGTGCCTGCAACGATCAGATGTGCTGGATCGGAATGGGTGATCGGCAGGCCCACGCGGCCCGCAGCCAGAGCGGCGTCGATATCGACGGCTTCGCCCTTGCCATTGCGCTCCACCTGCTCTGCAAGGCTGATTCCCGCGCCAATTGCCGCCCAGGCCAGTTCATAGGTCGTCGAAGCGCCTTTGACGATATGGGCCGCACCCTCATCACCGCATGCAGCCACACGCGTTTCACCGCCCGCATCGCGGAACTGTACCAGACGTAACATTAAACCTCCCAGACCGCGACGAATCGCGGAAACTCCATACCGGCCGTTTGAAAACACTTTCATGCCTTGCGACGGCTCACCTTATTAATATGACTATTTTGCCAAGGCCGCCTTTGTCAAGCAAGCGAAGACCCCGCATACACAGACTTGCAGTCTTCAACACCCTCCACAAGATTCAACTCATTGATTTTAATATTCTAATAATCAAAATGCCTGTTTGTCGCAGGCGATTATCGCGCAATTTTCTTCAAAGGCGCTTGCCATAAAGTAATATTA
The DNA here is from genome assembly GCF_006376685.1 of Ochrobactrum teleogrylli. GTDB lineage: Bacteria > Pseudomonadota > Alphaproteobacteria > Rhizobiales > Rhizobiaceae > Brucella > Brucella teleogrylli. The sequence goes on from NZ_VEWL01000002.1 coordinate 497,377, forward strand.
TATGCTTCATATCCCTCAAGGCCGGGAGGGCCTTATTGGGAGGAAATATTATGAAACGCAGTCTCGCGGCTCTGTCAGCCGCATTTTCGCTCGCACTGATTTCAAGCGCATCCGCCGCATCGCTGACTGTCGGTTTCTCGCAGATCGGTTCGGAATCGGGCTGGCGCGCCGCAGAAACCGCCCTGACCAAGCAGGAAGCTGAAAAGCGCGGCTATACGCTGAAATTCGCCGATGCCCAGCAGAAACAGGAAAACCAGATCAAGGCCGTGCGCGGCTTCATCGCACAGGGCGTCGATGCGATCCTGATCGCCCCGGTCGTCTCCACCGGCTGGGACGCGGTCCTCAAGGAAGCCAAGGAAGCTGAAATTCCTGTCGTCCTGCTCGACCGCCAGATTGATTCGCCGGAAGATCTCTATCTCACCGCCGTGACCTCCGATCAGGTCCATGAAGGCAAGGTTGCCGGTGACTGGCTGGTGAAGGATATCGGCGACAAGTCCTGCAATGTGGTCGAACTTCAGGGCACGACCGGTTCGTCGCCTGCGATCAACCGCAAGAAGGGCTTTGAGGAAGCGATCAAGGGTCACGACAACATCAAGATTTCCCGTTCGCAGACCGGTGACTTCACCCGCACCAAGGGCAAGGAAGTCATGGAAAGCTTCATCAAGGCTGAAGGCGGCGGCAAGAATATCTGCGCAGTCTATGCCCATAATGACGACATGGCCGTCGGCGCCATTCAGGCCATCAAGGAAGCCGGTCTGAAGCCGGGCACCGACATCAAGATCGTGTCGATCGATTCCGTGCCGGATATCTTCCAGGCCATGGCCAATGGCGAAGCCAATGCCACCGTGGAGCTGACGCCGAACATGGCCGGTCCGGCTTTCGACGCCATTGAGGCGTTCAAGGATAAGGGCACCGTTCCGCCGAAGTGGATCCAGACGGAATCCAAGCTCTACACACAGGCTGACGATCCGAAGGCCGTATACGAAGCCAAGAAGGGCCTCGGCTACTAATCTTCGTGTCATTCGGGCCGCCAGCTTTCGGCGGCCCGGTTTCCCTTCGGCCCGTTTTGGCGAAGGGTATCGTTGCAATTCGCAAACGGAAGACTGCCATGGCTCGCCCCGAAACAGGCGCTCAACCGGCGTCGGTTATACCGCTTCTCGAAGCTCGCTCGATCACCAAATCCTTTCTGGGCGTCACCGCACTTGACCATGTCGATTTCGCGCTCAAACGCGGCGAAATCCATGCCTTGCTGGGTGAAAACGGTGCGGGCAAATCCACCCTCATCAAGATATTGACCGGCGCCTATCATGGCTTTGACGGGTCGATCCTGCTTGACGGCCAGCCCGTTGCGCCTGCCTCCGTGGCGGAAGCGCAGACGCTCGGCATCGGCACCGTCTATCAAGAGGTAAACCTGCTGGAAAACCTCACCGTCGCCGAAAATGTCTTTCTCGGTCGCCAGCCGCGCCGCTTCGGCTTCGTGGATCGTCGGCGCATGGAAAAGGACACAACCGCGCTCCTCGCGCGTTATGGTCTCGACATCGACGTCAGCGCGCCGCTCTCGGCCTATTCCGTCGCCATACGCCAGATCATCGCGATTGCGCGCGCCGTCGATCTGTCGGGCAAGGTGCTTGTCCTTGACGAACCGACCGCCAGCCTTGATGCGCGCGAAGTCGAAATGCTGTTCACGGTTCTGCGCCAGTTGAAGGCCGAAGGACTCGGCATCATCGTCATCACGCATTTTCTGGATCAGGTCTATGCGATTGCCGATTGCGCCACCGTACTGCGCAATGGCCGTCTGGTCGGCAGCCGCAACCTGTCGGAACTGCCGCGCACCGATCTCATTTCCATGATGCTCGGCCACCAGTTGCAGGAGACCGTGCGCCGTCAGCTGACCGAGGAGGTCAGCGACGATACGGTCGCGCCGATCCGCTTTGCGGGCTACGGCAAGAAAGGCAGCGTTGCGCCATTCGATCTCGCCATCAAGCCCGGCGAAGCTGTGGGCATTGCAGGCCTGCTCGGTTCGGGCCGCACCGAGACCGCGCTTCTCATGTTCGGCGTCGATGAAGCCGATAGCGGCCAGCTCACCGTCGATGGCAAGGAGATCAAGCTGCCCTCACCCGTCGCGGCCATATCGGAGCGCTTCGCCTTCTGCCCGGAAGAGCGCAAGACCGATGGCATCATCGGCGATTTTTCGGTGGCGGAAAATATCGCGCTGGCCGTGCAGGGCAAACGCGGCTGGTCGAAGCCGCTGTCCTCGCGCGAAAAGGCGGCATTGGCCGACCGCTATATCAAGGCGCTCGATATCCGTCCGCCCGATCCGCACAAGCCGATCAAGTTTCTATCCGGCGGCAACCAGCAAAAGGCCATTCTGGCGCGCTGGCTCGCCACCGACCCGCGCCTGCTGATTCTTGATGAACCGACACGGGGCATTGACATCGGGGCGCATGCCGAAATCCTGAAACTCATCGGCGAACTCTGCGGACAGGGTATGGCGCTCGTCATCATCTCATCCGAATTCGAGGAACTGGCCGCCGTCGCCAATCGCGTGGTGGTTCTGTCGGACCGTCGCCATGTGGCAGAACTGAAGGGCGCGGAAATCACCGCCGACAATATCGTGCGCGCCATTGCGGAGACCGGCCCGAAAACTGCTTCTGCAAGCCAGAAGGAAGCTGCAGCATGATTGCCCGCATATCCAGAAAATTCAAAAGACTGGCGCCGCAGCTCGCAGCCCTTATTCTGATTCTTGCCGCAAACACCGTCATCTCGCCCGGCTTTCTCGACATTTCGTTCCAGAACGGTCGCCTTTATGGCAGCCTGATCGACATTCTGGTGCGCGCAGCACCGGTCGCCATTCTGGCCGTCGGCATGACGCTGGTGATCGCCACTCGCGGCATCGACCTTTCGGTCGGCGCCGTCATGGCGATCAGCGGCGCTTTCGCCGCATCGCTGATCGTTACGGGCTATCCGCTGGCGGTCGTCATCCCGGCAGCACTCGGTGTCGGCCTGTTGTGTGGGCTGTGGAACGGCTTTCTGGTCGCCGTCTTCGATATCCAGCCGATCATCGCCACCCTGATCCTCATGGTGGCGGGGCGCGGCATCGCCCAGCTTATCACCGAAGGCGCAATCCTCACCTTCAACAATGACGCCTTCGCCGCGCTCGGCTCCGGCTCATTTATCGGCATACCCATTCCGGTACTGATCTGGCTTTTGGCCGGGCTGGTCGTCGGCATTGCGGTGCGCTCCAGCGCGCTCGGTTTCCTGATCGAGGCAACCGGTATCAATCGGCGCGCCGCCATGCTGGCGGGCGTCAAGGCGCGGTTCCTGCTGTTCAGCGTCTATGCCGTTTCGGGCGTCGGCGCAGCGCTTGCAGGCCTGATCGCCACCGCCGACATTCGTGGCGCGGACGCCAACAATGCCGGTCTGTGGCTTGAACTCGACGCCATTCTGGCGGTCGTCATCGGCGGCACATCGCTCAATGGCGGACGCTTTTCGATCACCGCCTCGCTGCTCGGCGCACTGATCATCCAGTCGATCAATACCGGCATTCTGATGGCGGGCTTCCCGCCGGAATTCAACCTCATCATCAAGGCTGGCATCATCATCGTGGTGCTCACCTTCCAGTCGGCGGCCATCGTCAACCTGATCGGCTTCCTGCGCTCGCAGCGCAAGGGCGCCACCGTCAACGGCACCCGACACACTCATCAAGGAGCAGGACAATGAGAATTCTTCGCAACCTGCCCTTTCTGACCACTGTGGCGATTTTCCTGATCGCCTATGCGATCTGCGCAGTGCAATTCCCGAACATGCTCTCGACACGGGTGATCGGCAATCTCCTGACCGACAATGCCTTTCTCGGCATTGCCGCGGTCGGCATGACCTTCGTGATCATTTCCGGCGGCATTGATCTTTCGGTCGGCTCAGTCATCGCCTTCACCAGCGTTTTCGTCGCGGTTCTCGTCGGAAAACTCGGCGTGCATCCTCTGCTCGCATTCGCGCTTGTTCTCGCCATCGCCGCGCTTTTCGGCGCATGGATGGGCATGATGATCCATTATCTCGGCATTCCGCCTTTCGTCGCGACGCTGGCTGGCATGTTCCTCGCGCGCGGCGCGGCCTTCCTGATCTCGACGGAATCGGTGCCGATCTCACACCCCTTCATCGACACGTTGCAGGGGCTTTATTTCCGCCTGCCGGGCGGCGGCAGGCTGACATTCATCGCCATGCTGATGCTGGCCGTGTTCATCGTCGGTGGCATTCTTGCCCATCGCACACGCTTTGGCGCAAACATCTATGCACTTGGCGGCAACCAGCAATCTGCGGAACTGATGGGCGTTCCCATCGGTCGCACGACCATCGGCATCTACACCATGTCGGGCGTGCTTTCCGGCCTCGCCGGTATCGTCTATACGCTCTATACCTCGTCCGGCTATTCGCTGGCGACGGTGGGCGTGGAACTGGATGCCATCGCATCGGTGGTCATCGGCGGAACGCTTCTGACCGGCGGCGCGGGACTGGTTGCGGGAACATTTGTCGGCATTCTGATACAGGGGCTGATACAGACCTATATTGTTTTCGACGGCACGCTGTCTTCCTGGTGGACGAAAATCGCAATCGGTATATTGCTGTTCCTGTTCATCGCTCTGCAACGAGGACTCCTGTGGTTCTCCGACTTAAGACTGGCGCGTCAACGCATGAAGGAGGCCTGAATTGGGATTGCTGGAAACGGCCATAACCGGACGCAAGCGGCATAACAGCCACGCTGTCGTCGTGGGGGAACTCGGGCGCGGCATCGTCGCGGGCACCATTCCCGAAGGTTCGATCCTGCCTGGCGACAACGAGTTGTCGCTGCGCTTCGGCGTTTCCCGCACGGTACTGCGCGAGGCGATGAAGACGCTCGCCGCCAAACGCCTGATCGAACCCAAGGCCAAGGTCGGCACCCGTGTCCTGGGCCATGCCAGCTGGAACTTCTTCGACCCCGATGTGCTGACATGGCGTTTCGAGGCCGGCTTCGACGAGGTCTTCGTCGATCATCTGGCCGAAATGCGCATGGCGCTCGAACCCGCTGCAGCCGCAGCCGCAGCCGAGCGCGCCACCAGCGACGAAATCGTGGAACTCTATGCGCTCGCCGCCAAGTTCGACAATCCGCAGCACACGCCCGAAACGATCGCCAAGGTCGATCTGGAGTTTCACCTCGCGGTCGCCCGCATGTCGGGAAATCCGTTCATGCGCTCGGTCAGCGGGCTGATCGAGGCAGCACTTGCCGTGTCGTTCCAGCTTTCCTCTCCCGCTGCATCGCATGAAGGCATCGCCGAATGTGCGGCCAATCATCTGCGCATTGCCCACGCCATCGCCTCCCGCGATCCGCAAAAAGCCCGCGCCGCGATGGAAAGCGTCATCAAGCTCGGGGTGGAACGCATCCGCAACGTTATCTGACGAAGGAGAAGAGTCGTGCGGATTTTGAAAGAAATCCGCCACGGCCTCGACCTATAATTCGTTTGAGCTTAACTTGCCGCCGGAAAGAAACCTGATTCCTTCCGACAATTCCTACAAGGTGCACCGAACGCACCTCATGCACGACAGGGTTTTTCATGTCCTATCTCGCCGCTTCCGATCGCTACGACAACGCCACCTTTCGCCGCGTCGGGCGCAGTGGTCTCGTCCTGCCTGCCATTTCGCTTGGCCTCTGGCACAATTTCGGCGACGGAATTCCGCTCGACCGTCAAAAGGCAATGCTTTTCAAGGCTTTCGATCTTGGCATCACCCATTTCGATCTTGCCAATAATTACGGCCCGCCTCCGGGCTCGGCTGAACGCAATTTCGGCCAGATCCTGAAAAGCGATCTTGGTCGTTATCGCGACGAATTGATCATTTCCAGCAAGGCGGGCTGGGAAATGTGGTCCGGCCCCTATGGGCGCGGCGGCGGTTCGCGCAAGGCGATCCTTGCGAGCCTCGACCAGAGCCTGTCGCGCCTCGGCCTCGACTATGTGGATATTTTCTATTCACACCGTTTTGACGCCAATACGCCGCTGGAAGAAACGGCTGGCGCGCTTGCAAGCGCGGTCGAACAGGGCAAGGCGCTTTATGTCGGCATCTCGTCCTATTCGGCAGGCAAGACACGCGAAATCGCCAAAATCCTCGCTGCGCGCAACGTGCCACTCTTGATCCACCAGCCGTCCTACAACCTGTTCAACCGCTGGATCGAAAAAGATCTTCTGTCGGCCACCGACGATGTCGGCGCAGGGGTCATCGCCTTCACGCCGCTGGCGCAGGGCTTGCTGACCAATCGCTACCTCAACGGCATTCCGGCAGATGCGCGCATCAACCAGCCGGGCAACAAATCGCTGCGTCCGGTCCATCTGAGCGATGGCAATATCGAGCGCGCCCGCAGCCTCAACGAAATCGCCAAGAAGCGCGGACAGAGCCTTGCTCAGATGGCGCTGGCCTGGGTGCTGCGCGATCCACGCGTGACCTCGGCGCTGATCGGCGCCAGCTCGCCAGAACAGATCGTTGAAAACGTCAAGGCGCTGGAAAATCTCTCCTTCTCGGCAGACGAACTGAAAGAGATCGATAAATATGCGGTCGAAGGCGGCGTGAACCTCTGGGAAAAGCCCGCCAACGACGAAGCGGTGTGATAGCCAACCACCTCAAGGAAAAGCCCGGTTCCGACCGGGCTTTTTGCTACTCGACCTTCAGGTCAAAGGCGGGATTGCTGCGCAACGTATTGCTGACGGTGCAGATTTCCTCGGCCAGTTCGGCGATGTGTTGTTTCTCTTCGGCTGAAAGATCGCCCACGAAGTGAAACGCGATATGAAACCGCTCGATGCGCGACGGGCTTTCATGCGTCTTGTCGCCTGTCACCTCGACACGGACATCACCCAGCTTTTCGCGCAGGCCAAGCTTGCCCGCAGCGATCCGCGCGCTCAGCGCCATGCAGGCGGCGACTGATGCATAGAGCAGATCAAGCGGGTTGAAGCCCGGCTGGCTGACGCTCGTCACAAGCTCGACCTTGCCGCCCGTCGGCGTGGTGATCACCGGCAACCGGCCATCCGGCATTGCGGCAACCGCTCCCGTCTCGCGGGTTCTGACCTTGAGCTCGCTCATGAATTTCCTCGTTCAGTCGGAAACCTTCAGATAATCAATAGCCCGCGCCAGCCAGCAGCTGACCGAAACTGCGATAATATCGCCCTTGTCATCACGACGGAAGACCAGCTTCCATTCGCCCGGCGACGGCGCATCCATCGAACGCTGCACCGGCAAAAGCCAGACATCGGAACCAACCGGATAAAGCGGATACATATCACTTTTGCCAAGAAAGCCTTCAAAGGCGCCATAGATCGCGCCACCTTCGGCCACGAGAGCCAAGTCCGCCCCAAGCTCCTCATTGCGGAAACGTCCAAGAATGTCACGTTTGGCCTCGCCCGTCACACGATGCATGGTGAGGGAGAGATTTTCATCCGCACGAGTGAGATGGACCACATCGCCTTCGCGACGGATAGCCGTCGTGGATGAACGCGCTTCATCCTTGCTCACCACATCCATCACTTCCGGGCTGGTTCCAAAACGCGCCTTCATGCGCCCGCGCCCGGCATCGTCAAGGCTCAGCACCAGACCGGTTTCGGTATCTAACCATGAGCCGAACCAGCCCGCATCGGCCTCAACGCGTTGCGATTCCGCCGATGACACACCGAGCGCGAGCTTCATCAGCTTCGCTGCAAGATCGGATGCACCGCCTTCAAAATTGAACATGGCGACGGTGGAAATCCGCTCATCGGCGCAATGCCAGCGCTGGCAGCGCCAACCGCGCAAAGCGCCGCCATGGCCGGTGAGACGCTTGCCGCCCACCTCTTCGAATTTGAGGCCGAAGCCATAAGGGGCGGCTGCGCCATCGTTGAACGCCTGCGGTCCGCTCAAACGGCGATAAAGTCCGTTCGCGTCATCGCGTGTCGCGTCGATGAACTTTTCCCAGGCGATCATGTCGTCCAGCGAGGCGCAAATGCCCGCATCGCCCATCCAGTGAATGCGGTTGGTGGCGGGCAGAAACCCGCGCACCGTATCGCCCTCATAGCCGGTGCATTCGGTGAAAAGCGCCGTATCGGGAATGAGTTCCGCCGTCTTCATGCCAGCCGGTTGGAAAATCCGCGCTGCCAGAAGCTCGACCAGTGAACGGCCCGTATGGCTTTCGATCAGATCGGCCAGAATGCGGAAATTGCCATTGCAGTAGGAATAATGGCTGCCCGGCGCAAAATGCGTGGTTTTCAGGCCGCGCAGCAGTGTCTGGGCATCTTCGGCCAGAAACACGCCTTCCGGGTCGCCGCCGCACAGCACTGTTAGCGCCCAGTAATCACGCAGGCCCGACTGGTTGTTGCACAGGTCCCGCACGCGCGGGCGTTCACCCACGAAATCGGCAAGATAAGTGCGAAGCGCATCGTCCAGCGCTTCCGGCTCGCCCACGCTGTCGAGAAGCACGCCGCAGGTGAATTGCTTGCTGACCGAACAGATCGGCATCCGCGTTTGCGCCGTCATCGGCTGGCGCGTGCGCAGATCGGCAAAGCCCCACGCATGGCTGTGGACAACTTCGCCATCCTTGACGACGGCGACGACACCGCCCGGCCCCTTATAGTTCTGCGGAATAGTATCGACGAAGGCGCGAAGGGCGGGAAGATCGAGATGCGGCATGATGGAACTCGGACGACTCAGATGAAAATCAACAGCCGTCACGAGGCATCATTTCAGCCGATCAATCAAGGCCATGGCCGCGTGCGGATTATGCGCCTTATAGCCGCTGATGACATAGAGATAGACATCGCGCGCTATATTATCGGCCACCGGCGGCGTGACGGTTTTCAGCCCGTCCGGCTTCTGGCCTTCGGCAATCGCTTTTGCCCGCTTCGCCCACTGGTCGAGTTCGGCCTCGCTATAGCCAAGCGGCTCGCTTTCCTTGGTGCCCATGATGCGCAGATAGGCGAAAGGTGCCGTCATATCGGCAAATTGCGGAAATGCGCTATCGCCTGCAATAACCACCGCAACGCCATATTCCCGCAGAAGCGCTGTAAATTCCGGCACATTGAAACTGTCGTGGCGCACTTCCACCGCATGGCGCAGATCGCGCCCATCGAGACGTTTCGGCAGGAGTTTCAGGAAGGCCTCGAAATCCTTGGGATCGAATTTCTTCGTGCCCATGAACTGCCAGTTGACGACGCCAAGCTTCTCCTTCAGCTCCATCACCCCGCCGGTGAGAAAGCGCTCGATGCTTTCGCCCGCTTCCGCCAGCACGCGGCGATTGGTCGAAAAGCGGGGCGCCTTCAGCGAAAAGACAAAGCCTTCCGGTGTTTCGTCGTGCCATTTGGCGAAAGTCGTCGGCTTTTGTGGGCCGTAATAAGTGGAATTGATCTCGATCGAGGTCATCTTGCTGGACGCATATTCCAGCTGGCGCTTCTTCGCCAATTTTTCGGGATAAAAGCTTTCATCCCACGGCTCGAACGCCCAGCCGCCAATGCCGACACGAATCTTGCCAGAGTTTGCTTGCGCCATCTTGTCCTCCCGACATGAGATCATCCGTTTTGGTCATCATGTTTAGTCTGTATTCGCGCCGGGGGCTATGCTGTTATGTCGGTAACCTACGGATCGCATGCCATCCAAACAAGAGACGAACAATCGTCCGCATTTTGAGAGTGAGGAAATGCATCAGATGACCAGCAAACCCAATACGCGTAGCGGGGGCCAGATATTGGTAGACGCGTTGCGCATTCACGGCGTGGACCGTGTTTTCTGCGTTCCCGGAGAAAGCTATCTCGCCGCGCTCGACGCTTTTCACGATGTGCGCGATGAAATCGAACTGATCGTCTGCCGTCAGGAAGGCGGTGCTGCCTATATGGCCGACGCCCATGGCAAACTGACGGGTAAGCCCGGCATCTGCTTTGTCACCCGCGGACCGGGCGCGACCAATGCCTCTGTCGGCGTACACACCGCGTTTCAGGATTCGACACCGATGCTGCTGTTCATCGGTCAGGTCGCCAGCGATCAGGTGGAACGCGAAGCCTTTCAGGAAGTCGATTACCGCCGCATGTTCGGCCAGATGGCCAAATGGGTGGTGCAGATCGACGATGCCGCCCGCATTCCTGAACTGGTCAGTCAGGCCTTTCATCGCGCCGTCAACGGACGCCCCGGCCCAGTGGTGATTGCCCTGCCGGAAGATATGCTGACATCTTATGCCGCCGTCAGCAACGCCCCGGCCTATAAGAAGGTCGAAATGCATCCGGGTCAGGACCAGTTGCAGAACATGGTGCAACTGATCGAAAAGGCCGAACGCCCGCTGATGATCGTCGGCGGTGGCGGTTGGGACAGGCAAGCTGTGCGCGACCTGCAAACATTCGCTGAAAACATGCATCTGCCGGTGGCGGCTTCGTTCCGCTGTCAGGACATGTTCGACAACACCCATCCGCTTTACGCGGGCGAAATGGGCACATCGATCAGCCCGAAGCTTGCGCAGCGCGTGCGCGACAGCGACCTTCTCGTGGTGGTCGGCGCACGGCTTGGCGAAATGACCACGCAGGGCTATGAGCTTGTCAGCATTCCGGTGCCGCAGCAAAAGCTGATCCACATCCATCCAGGTGCCGAAGAACTGGGCCGCGTCTATCACGCCGATCTGCCGATCAATGCCAGCATGCCGGCCTTTGCCCGCGCTGCATCAAAGCTTGCCCCCATCGCCGCACCGCGCAGCAAGGCATGGGCTGAGACGGCCAATGCCGATTATCGCGACAACATGAAAACGCCGGTCATACCAGGCGCGGTGCAGATGGGCGAAATCATGGAATGGCTGCGCGCGCATCTGCCAGCCGATGCCATCATCACCAATGGGGCTGGCAACTATTCCGCCTGGCCGCATCGATTTTATCAGTACCGCACCTATCGCAGCCAGTTGGCACCCACCAACGGCTCCATGGGCTATGGCGTTCCGGCTGCCGTATCCGCCAAGCTGGCGGCGCCGGAGCGCACCGTCGTGGCCTTCGCCGGTGATGGCTGCTTCCTCATGAACGGTCAGGAACTGGCGACCGCCGCGCAATATAATGCGAAGGCGATTTTCGTCGTGGTCAATAACGGCATGTACGGCACCATCCGCATGCATCAGGAGCGCACCTATCCGGGTCGCGTTTCCGGCACGGGCCTCGCCAATCCCGATTTCGCAGCCCTCGCCCGGGCATACGGCCTGCACGGCGAAACGGTCGAAGCGACAGCCGATTTTGCAGCCGCTTTCGAGCGTTGCGAACAATCCGGCAAGCCCGCCTTGATCGAAATCCGCATCGATCCCGAAGCGCTTTCGCCAAAAATGTCACTGAGCCAGATGCGGGAACAAGGCCTCGCCAAGCAGAAATAATCCAAAGCCCCGGTTCGTCCGGGGCTTTCATTTTGCGCCTACGACTTTCGTCTGACTGGCAGATATTCCAGCTGGACTCGAACGCCGAAGCCCCGCATACCCACTTTACGTTGCGTAAAGTGGAGGGGGACCATGAACACGCTCAGTCTATCCATTATTTTGTTTGGTTGCATCGCGCTCGCCGTGGCGTGTTTTATCGCCTTTACGGGCGTCAATCTCTGACCGCAGGCAAAAGACTTTCGCCGAGAAAATCACCTGAGAAGTCCCGCACGGCGCGAACCATGAAATCGCTGATGACCCGGATACGCGGCGCTGCCATGACATCGACGTGGCAGCTCATCCAGTATTCGCGTTCCAGATGCATTTCGTGCGGCAGAACAGGCACCAGTTCGGGATGCTTGCTGGCTATGAAAAACGGCAGAACGCACAGGCCATAGCCGGTCTGCGTGGCGACAAGCTGCGCGTGAATGCTGGAGCTTTGATACGTGCAGCGCTGGCCCGGCAGGATCTCGCGCATGTAATCAAGGCCGGGCGTGAACACCATGTCCTCGATATAGCCGATGAAGGGATGGCGCGCCAAATCGTCCCTGCTGCGGATCGGCGGATGCCGGGCCAGATAGTCGCGATGGCCATAGATGAACAACCGGTAGGATGTGAGCTTCTCGCTGTGATAAGGCCCGTTGCGCGGCATATGCAGCGTGATCGACAGTTCCGCCTCGCGGCGCGAAAGCGACATGATCTGCTGGATCGTCACCACTTCCACGAACAGGCTCGGATAGGATTGCGCCAGCACCGGCAGGCGGTCGGCCAGAAAGAAATTGCCGAAACCCTCAAGCGTCGAAAGACGCACAACGCCCGACAGCGCCGCGAGATTGCCGGTGGCTTCGGTCTGGAACTTCATGGCCTCGCGTTCCATGATTTCCGCAGGTTCGACCAGACGTTCGCCCATCGGCGTCAGCAGATAACCACGCGGGTTGCGCTCGAATAATTTGGTGGCCAGCGCCTGTTCCAGCCGGTCGATACGGCGCAGCACCGTCACGTGGCTGGTGCGCAATTGCCGCGCCGCGGTGGAGAGCTGCCCCGTGCGCGCAACAGCCAGAAAATATTGCAGATCGTCCCATGTAAACTGCCGCACATACTGCTCCCTATAGTCTGCCCGCATTTTCCCTATGGCATCTGTACATTTATGAACAGACGCTGTTCAAAAATTGTTGTTCTTGTACGCATTTGTCAATGCTACCGTTCCAATCGAAAACCCGAATGGAGGAACATATCGGGCGGAAGCACAAAGATGATGGATCTGAGGAGGTCGGTCATCCTGCCTGGAAAAGGCCGCTTCTCTGGAGGATACCGTTCGATTTTATCGAGGGGTCAAGGGAATTATTGGGAGGAGTATTTTATGAAGCGTCTTGCACTCGCAACGGCAGCACTGCTGGCTGCAACCGCCATCGCGTCGGCTGCGGAAATTTCCGATGGTAAAGTCAAGATCGGCATCTTGAACGACCAGTCGGGCGTCTATGCCGATTTCGGTGGCAAATGGTCTTATGAAGCGGCGAAGATGGCCGCCGAGGATTTCGGCGGCAAGGTGCTGGATGCGCCGATTGAAATCATCACCGCCGACCACCAGAACAAGCCGGACGTCGCATCGAACATCGCGCGCCAGTGGTACGACACCGAACAGGTCGATTCCATCATGGAACTGACGACCTCGTCCGTCGGCCTCGCCGTACAGGCCTTGTCCAAGGACAAGAAGAAGATCACCATCAATACAGGTGCCGCCACGTCGGAACTGACCGGCAAGCAGTGCACGCCTTATGGCTTCCATTGGGCCTATGACACCCACGCGCTTGCGGTCGGCACCGGCGGTTCGCTCGTGCAGCAGGGCGGCGATACCTGGTTCTTCCTGACCGCCGATTACGCCTTCGGCTATTCGCTGGAAGAGCAGACCACAAAATTCGTGGAATCGAAGGGCGGCAAGGTGCTCGGTTCCGTCCGCCATCCGCTGTCCAACACGGATTATTCCTCCTTCCTGCTGCAGGCCCAGGCTTCAGGCGCCAAGGTTGTCGGCCTTGCCAATGCGGGTCTCGACACGTCGAACACCATCAAGCAGGCCGCAGAATTCGGCATCGTGGCTGGCGGCCAGCGCCTCGCCGCCCTGCTCTTCACCCTGTCGGAAGTGCACGGTCTCGGCCTCGAAGCCGCACAGGGCCTGACGCTCACCGAAGGCTTCTACTGGGATCGCGACGATGAATCGCGCGCCTTCGGCAAGCGCTTCTTCGACCGCACCGGCCGTATGCCGAATATGATCCAGGCGGGCACCTACTCTGCCGTCACACAATATCTGAAGGCGATCAAGGAAGCAGGCACGGATGAAACCGAAGCCGTCGCCAAGAAGCTGCATGAAATGCCGGTTGAAGACGTCTTTGCCCGTCACGGCAAGGTCGGCGCCAATGGACGCATGATCTATGACATGTATCTGATGGAAGTGAAGAAGCCGGATGAAAGCAAGGCGCCTTGGGATTATTATAAGGTGCTGGCAACCATCCCCGGCGATCAGGCTTACATGAAGCCTTCGGAAAGCGGCTGCCCGCTTGTGACGCAGTAAGAGGCTTTTTGGATGACAGCTTCGACTGGCAATGTGACGGCTCTGCGTGAAGCAGGGCCGGCGACCTCGACTTCTCTATCGCAGGCCGTTGCGCGTCCTGTTTTGTCGGCGCGCGGCTTGGGCAAGTCGTTTGGCGGCTTTTATGCGGTGAAGAATGTTGATCTTGATGTGGAACATGCCCGCGTTCATGCGCTGATCGGCCCGAACGGGGCTGGCAAGACGACGGTGTTCAATCTCCTGACCAAGTTTTTGCAGCCGACAAGCGGCGAGATCACGCTTCTGGGCGAAACCATCACCAAAACCGACCCGGCCAAAGTGGCGCGGATG